>NZ_LMGM01000001.1:0-57342 GCF_001427915.1 Phycicoccus sp. Root563
AGAGTAGGACGCAGCCGGACATACTTTCAAAAGGGCCTTCCCACACGGGAAGGCCCTTTTGGCTTTTGCGGTGCTTTGCGCACCCGCACACGGGAACACCGTTCATCGCAGTCACAGCCCAGGGGGCACCGGGAGTGCCCGGGTCCGGACGAGTCCGTAGACTGCGAGTCGATTACTGCACAGCGAGGAGCATTTCGTGTCCGAGAACCAGTCAGGTCGTGACGGCCAGGGCCGTCGTCCATCCTCGGGCGGCGGACGTCCTGGTGGCGCCGGAGGCTCGCGCGGTGGTCAGGGCGGCGCAGGCGGTGGGTACCGCGGTGGCTCCTCCGGTGGTTCTGACCGCGGCGGCTATCGCGGTGGATCCTCTGGCGGCTCCTCGGGCGGTTCCGGTGGTGCTGACCGCGGTGGGTACCGCGGTGGTTCCTCCGGCGGTTCCGGTGGTGCCGACCGCGGCGGCTATCGCGGTGGTTCCTCGGGCGGTTCCGGTGGTGCCGACCGCGGCGGCTATCGCGGTGGCCCCTCCGGTGGGTCCGACCGGGGTGCGGAGCGTGGTGGCTCCGAGGGCGGCTACCGCGGCCAGGGTGGTGCACGTCCGGGCGGCGGCCGTCCCGGTGGTCGCCCGCCGGGTGGCTCCGAGCGTCGCGGCGGCGTGGGCCGTCGGGACGACCGTGACGCCGGCAGCTTCGACAACAGCGAGCGTCGTGGTGGGCCGCGCCTGGCTCCGAAGAAGCCCAAGCTCCCCGAACCCCGCATCGCCGAAGGCGTCACGGGCAAGGAGCTCGACCGTTCCATCCACGTGCAGCTGCGCACCCTGAGCAAGGAGAACGCCGAGGGTGTCGCCCAGCACCTCGTGATGGCTGCCGCGCTCCTCGAGGTCGACGACTTCATCGGGGCCGAGGCCCACGCCGAGACCGCTGTCCGGCGGGCCGGCCGGGTGCCGGCCGCCCGCGAGGCGCTGGGACTGGTCGCCTACCGCAAGGGGGAGTGGGCGCGGGCCCTGAGCGAGTTCCGTACGGCGCGCCGCCTCAGCGGCTCCTCGCACATGTTGGCCCTCATGGTCGACTGCGAGCGGGGCCTGGGCCGCCCGGAGCGCGCGCTGGAGCTCGCGATGTCGCCCGAGGCGCGGTCCCTGGCCGTCGAGGACCGGGTCGAGCTGGCCATCGTCATCTCCGGCATCCGCCGTGACCTGGGTCAGCTCGATGCTGCCCGTCTCGCCCTGGAGATCCCGCAGCTCAAGGGTTCCAGCCGCAAGCCGTGGGCCGCCCGCCTGTCGTACGCCTACGCCGAGACGCTGCTCGCCACGGGTCGCGAGGAGGACGCGCGTGAGTGGTTCGCCCGCGCGGCCGACGCCGACCACGAGCTCGAGACCGACGCCGCCGAGCGGCTGGCCGAGCTCGACGGGGTCATCCTCACCGACCTGCTCGAGGGTGAGGACGACGACACCGACGTCTCCGACCCCCGTGACCGCGGTGCTGACCGGTCCGAGGTCGAGGGTGGCCGTGGACGCGACGAGGACGTCCGCTAGGTGGCGAGCCTGATCGAGCGGTACGCCGCGGTCGTCTGTGACCTCGACGGTGTGGTCTACCGCGGCCCCGATGCCGTCGACCACGCGGTCGGCGCGCTCTCGGGCCTCACCGTGCCGATCGTCTACGCGACGAACAACGCGTCCCGTCCTCCCGAGGAGGTTGCGGCGCACCTGACCGACCTCGGTCTGCACGCGAGTGGCCGAGACGTGGCCACCAGCTCGCAGGCCGGTGCCGAGGAGCTCGCTGCCCACCTGCCCCACGGCGCGCGGGTGCTCGCCGTCGGTGGTGTGGGTGTGCGGGAGGCGTTGCAGGCCAAGGGGTTCCGTGTCCTCCAGCCCGCCCAGGTGCGCGACGACCCCGGCCAGCGGGTGGCCGGCGTGCTGCAGGGCTACGGCCCCGACGTGACCGCTGCCGACCTCGCCGAGGCCGCGTATGCCGTGGCCGCCGGAGCCATGTGGGTGGCCACCAACACCGATGGCACCCTCCCGACGCACCGCGGCACCGCCCCGGGCAACGGCACCCTCGTGGCAGCCGTTCGCCGTGCGGTGAACCGGGACCCCGTCGTGGTCGGCAAGCCCGAGGCGCCGCTGTACCACCTGTGCGCCGGGCGCCTCGGGATCGAGGTCCGTCGGGTGCTGGCCGTCGGGGACCGTCTGGACACCGACATCGCCGGTGCGGTCAGCGCGGGGATGGACTCTGTCCTGGTGCTCACGGGCGTCGACTCGGTGACCACGCTCGCGACGGCACCCAGGCAGCTGCGACCCACCTACCTCGTCGAGGACCTGCGGTCACTGCAGGACGAGTACGACGACGCCGAGACCGACTACTCCTGGTGGGTATGCGGGAACGACCGGCGACGGGTTGTCGACGGTCGGTGGGAGGTGGCGAGCCAAGGGGCCGCGATGGAGGCGGCTCGGGCCGGGATCGCCGCGCTCCACCAGGGGCTCGACGACGGTGACCTCGACACCGAGACGGTGCGACGTCTCGTGCGGGACCTCGACGACTGGCAGTAGCGTGAACGACCAGCAGCGGCGTCCAGCCGCTCCACCCAGGAGGTCTCCCATGGCATTCGAGTCACTGCGCGGCTACATCCAGCTCGCGAGCGGACTGGGGGAGCTGACCATGGCCAAGGCGATGGAGGCAGCCCAGGGCCTGCTGGCCCTACCCGGTGCAGATGAGGTGACCCGCAAGGTCGTCCAGGCCTCCACCGTGGCCGAGGAGCTGCTCGACGTGGCGAAGTCCAACCGCGCCAACCTCGTGGCCCTGATCCAGGGCGAGGTGGAGACGGCGCTCAAGCGTGCCGACGTGGCACGGGTGGCCGACCTCGACGCGGCGCGGACCGCCCTGGCCGGGGTGAGCAAGGAGCTCGCAGACCTGCGAGTCCTCGTGGTGACCACCGGCGCCTCGGCCGTCGCCGGTGCCTCCCGCGGAGGCCTGGGCAGGTCCGGTGCGGTGTCCACCTCCGCCCGACCCGTAGCGCCTGCCACCAGCACGCCGTCACCCGCCACGCCTTCGGCCAAGAAGGCTGCTGCGAAGAAGGCCGCGCCGGCCAAGAAGGCTGCTGCGAAGAAGGCTGCGCCGGCCAAGAAGGCTGCTGCGAAGAAGGCTGCGCCGGCCACAAAGGCAGCTCCCGCGACAAAGGCTGCTGCGACGACGAAGGCGGCTCCCGCGACAAAGGCTGCGCCGGACAGGAAGGCGGCTCCCGCGACGAAGGCTGCGCCGGCCCGCAAGGCCACGGCGACGAAGAGCACGACCCGCAAGACCGCGACCAAGAAGGCGACCTCGTGAGCGAACCCACTCCTGCCAGCACGCCGACCCCGGTCCCGGTCCCGGGTCCGCCGGTCCCCGGCCCGCGCGCGCCCAGTGCGCCCGCGCCGCCTGCACCTGGACCCGGTGCACCGGGGCAGACCGACGCTCCCGACCTCGGTGAGCACGGCACCGGTGACATCGTCATCGACTCCGCCCTGCAGGACCTGCGGGACGCCCCGGCGGACGACCTGGACGCCCAGATCGAGGCCGGCCGTCGGGTGCACCAGACGCTCCAGGGTCGGCTGTCCCACCTCGGCGGCGAGTGAGCGACACCACCCGGCTCGACGTCGAGCTCGTCCGCCGCGGGCTGGCCCGGTCGCGCGGCCATGCCCGGGCGCTCGTCGAGGCCGGGGACGTCCACGTCAACGGCACCGAGGCAGCCAAGATCTCCACCCCGGTGCGCCCCGGCGACGACATCGACGTCCGTGAGGCCGGGCCGGGCTGGGTGAGCCGCGCGGCATACAAGCTCGTGGGGGCCTTCGACGCGTTCGGGGGGCAGGGTCTGACGGCGGCGGGCAAGCGGTGCCTCGACGTCGGAGCCTCGACGGGTGGGTTCACCCAGGTGCTGCTCCACCAGGGGGCGGCGCACGTGGTGGCGTTGGACGTCGGGCACGGACAGCTCGTCGCCGAGCTCGCGGACGACGCACGGGTCACCGAGCGCAGCCGGACGACGGTCCGAGGACTGGAGCCCACCGACATCGGTGGACCGGTCGACCTCCTGGTGGCCGACCTCAGCTTCATCTCCCTGACCCTGGTCCTCGCGACCTTCCGTGCGCTCGTCCAGGACTCGGGGGACGCCCTCGTGCTGGTCAAGCCGCAGTTCGAGGTGGGGCGGACCCGCCTGGGCAAGGGCGGGATCGTCCGCAGCCAGGGGGACCGCGCCTGGGCGGTGACCGAGGTGACCCGAGCGGCGATCGAGGCAGGGCTGCACCCGAAGGGCCTGGCCGAGAGCCCGATCCGTGGGGGAGAGGGCAACGCCGAGTACCTGTTGTGGCTGACCCCGCGCGCCGAGGAATCCCTGGGATGGGAGGCTCTGGTGAGGACCGCAGACCTGGTGAGCCTGAAGGGAGCCCCGTGAGCACTGCAGACCAGCGCCGGATCCTGCTCGTCGCCCACCCGCGCCGGCAGGAGGCCCACGACATCGCCATCGACGTGGTGAAGCGGCTGCACGCGGCGGGCATCGAGGTCGTCATGCAGCCGGAGGAGGCCCAGCTGCTCGGGTTGGGCGACCACCCCGGCGTTCGGCTCGCGACGGCGGACAACCCCGCGGAGGGCTGCGAGCTGATCTGCGTGCTCGGCGGCGACGGCACGATCCTGCGCGGAGCGGAGATGTCCCGCGGCACGGGCGCACCGCTGCTCGGTGTGAACCTCGGCCACGTGGGGTTCCTCGCCGAGGCCGAGCGCGAGGACCTCGGCTCGACCGTCGAGCACATCGTCGCCCGTACCTACACCGTGGAGGAGCGGATGACCCTGGAGGTCACCGCCCACGTCGACGGGACGCCCGTCTACTCCAGCTGGGCCCTCAACGAGGTGACCGTCGAGAAGGCCAACCGCGAACGCATGCTCGAGGTCGTGGCCGAGGTCGACGGCCGGCCGCTCACGACCTGGGGGTGCGACGGGGTGGTCGTCGCGACGCCGACCGGCTCGACGGCCTACGCCTTCTCGGCCGGTGGCCCGGTCGTCTGGCCCGACGTCGAGGCCCTCCTGCTCGTGCCGATCAGTGCGCACGCCCTGTTCGCCCGTCCGCTCGTCCTCGGCCCCCAGTCGCACCTGGCGCTCGAGGTGGTGCCGGACACGCTCGGCACCGGTGCGCTGTGGTGCGACGGCCGCCGCGCCGTGGACCTGCCGCCAGGAGCCCGCATCCAGGTGGTCCGGTCCGAGACGCCGGTCCGCCTGGCCCGGCTCAGCACCTCGCCGTTCACCGACCGCCTCGTGGCCAAGTTCGACCTGAACGTCCACGGTTGGCGCGGTCAGGCCCGTCGCGAGGAGGCCGCCCGCGCCGGGCGAGGTGTCACCTCCGAGTCCTAGGGTGGGCGCATGTTCCTGGAGAACCTCGTCTTCGACGCCGTCGAGCCCCAGCGCACAGGGCGGTTCTGGGAGGCCGTGGTGGGCGGGGAGCGCCTCACCGACGAGCCCGACGGGTTCGAGACCCGCCTGGCCATCGACGGCGGCCCCGTGCTCGACCTGTGCTTCCAGCGCGTCCCCGAGTCGCCGTCCGAGCCGCTGCGGCTGCACCTCGACCTCCTCGGCGGCGACCGTCAGGCGGCCGAGGTCGAGCGGCTGCTGGGGCTGGGCGCCCGCCACCTCGACATCGGGCAGCAGGACGTGCCGTGGGTCGTGCTGGCCGACCCGGAGGGCAATCCCTGCTGCGTCATGGAGGAGCGTTCGGTGTATGCCGACACCGGCCCCATCGCGGCGCTGCCGCTCGACTCGGCCGACCCCGGGCTGGACGCGGAGTTCTGGGCCTGGCTGACCGGCTGGGTCCCTGCGCCGGGTGCGGCTCCGCAGACTCTGCGCCACCCGTCGCTGCGCGGACCGCTCCTCGAGCTGTGCACCGAAGCGGAGCCCAAGGGACCCGGGAAGAACCGGGTGCACCTCGACCTCCGCCTCGAGGCCGGTGAGGACCCCGACGAGATCGAGTCCCGGATCGTCGAGCGGGGAGGGAAGCGGTGGCACCCCGGCTGGGGCGACCTGCCGTGGCGCAGCTACACCGACCCCTCCGGCAACGAGTTCTGCGTCCTCCCTGCCCGGTCGTGACCTCGACGCGACGTGGGACGCGTGGCGCGGTGGCGTCGTGGGCGCGTGAGAGGGTGGCCCCGTGCTGCAGGAACTGAGGATCCAGCGACTCGGCGTCATCGACGACGCCGTGCTCGACCTGCACCCCGGGCTCAACGTGCTCACGGGTGAGACCGGCGCCGGCAAGACCATGGTCGTCACCGGCCTCGGTCTGCTGCTCGGTGCCCGCGCGGACGCCGGCCTGGTCCGCGCCGGGGCGGCGTCTGCCGTGGTCGAGGGCCTGGTCGAGGTCGGGCCGGACCATCCCGCGTCGGTGCGTGCCGCCGAGGCCGGCGCGGAGGTCGGTGACGGACTGGTCCTCATCCGCTCGGTGTCGGCCGAGGGCCGGTCGCGCGCCCACGTGGGTGGGCGCAGTGCCCCCGTCGGCGTCCTCGCCGAGGTGGGGGAGCACCTGGTCGCGGTCCACGGCCAGGCCGACCAGTGGCGGCTGCGGCACGGCGACCAGCACCGGGCCATGCTCGACCAGTTCGGAGGGGCCCCGGTCGCCAAGGCGCTGGGCCGCTACACCGAGCTCCACGACGAGCACGAGGCCGCCCGCGCGGAGCTCGCCCACCTGCGCGAGCAGGCCCGTGACCGGGCCCGCGAGGTCGAGGTGCTCCAGCACGGGCTCGAGCAGCTCGAACAGCTCGACCCGCAGCCCGGCGAGGACGCCGACCTGCGCATCGAGGACGAGCGGCTCAGCCACGCCGAGGGTCTGCGGACGGCTGCTGCCCTGGCGCACGACCACCTCGGCGGCGCCCAGGAGTATGCCGCGGAGCCCAGTCCCAGCGCGGTCGAGACGATCGCGGCCGCACGCCAGGCCCTCACCGGTGAGGTCGGGCACGACCCGGCCCTGCGCGAGCTCGACCGCAGGCTCGCCGACATCGGCTACCTCGTGGCGGACCTGGCCGCCGACCTGAGCTCGTACCTCACCGACGTCGACGTCGACCCCGCCCGCCTCGCCTGGGTGCAGCAGCGGCGCGCCGACCTCACTGCGGTGACGCGCAAGTACGGGGAGACCGTCGAGGACGCGCTGGAGTGGGGTCGCACGGCGGCGCAGCGGCTGGACCTGCTGCTCGGCTCCGACAGCCGGATCTCCGAGCTCGAGCCACGCGTGGCCGAGCTCGACCGTGAGCGCACGGTCGCCGCGGCGGCCCTCACCCGGGCGCGGAGCAAGGCCGCCGCGAGGCTGGCCAAGGCCGTGACGACCGAGCTGTCCCACCTGGCCATGGGACAGGCGACCGTCGAGGTAGCCGTCACGCCGCGCAGCGCGGGGCTCGGTCGGCACGGCGCTGACGACGTCGAGATCCTGCTCGCCGCCAACCCCGGCAGCCCGGCGCGGACGGTGGCCAAGGCGGCGTCGGGTGGTGAGCTCTCCCGCGTCATGCTCGCCCTCGAGGTCGTCACCGGCGCTGCCGGTGGTGCCGACGTCCCGACGTTCGTGTTCGACGAGGTCGACGCAGGAGTCGGCGGGTCCGCCGCCCTCGACGTCGGTGCGCGCCTCGCCGCGCTGGCCGAGCACGCCCAGGTCGTCGTCGTCACCCACCTGCCGCAGGTCGCGGCATACGCGGACCGGCACCTCGTGGTGCGCAAGGCGAGCGACGGGCACATCACGTCGAGCGGGATCCACGCCCTCGAAGGCGACGAGCGGTTGCGCGAGCTGGCCCGGATGATGTCCGGTGGCGAGAGCGAGGCGGCCCTGGACCACGCCCGTGAGCTCGTCGCCAGCACGTCCGCACGGCGCACCGCGGCCGCAGCCTCCTGAGCCTCCCGACCCGTCCCGGTCGACCGGCGCCACCCCCGCGTGGGGCGCGCTGAACAGCGCTGCCGCCGTGGGAGGATGGCCGCGATGCCCCTGAAGATTCCCCGCCAGCGAGCCCGCGAACCCGAGAGCCCCGGGGTCCGTGGGCTGGCCCGCGTCGACGCCCGGACCAAGAACCTCACCAAGCGGTTGCGTCCCGGCGACATCGCCGTGATCAACCACCAGGACATCGACAAGGTGAGCGCCGAGGCGCTGCTGGCCTGCAAGCCGGCCGCCGTCGTCAACGCCGCCCCGTCGATCTCCGGGAGGTACCCGAACCTCGGGCCCGAGATCCTCATCGATGCTGGGATCCCGTTGCTGGACAACGTCGGTGCCGATGTCATGCACGACCTCCAGGACGGCCAGCAGGTCCGGCTGGACGGCGACGACCTGTGGCTCGGCGACCAGGTCGTGGCCAGCGGCCAGGCGTTCGACCACGAGATCGTCGCAGCCGCCATGACCGAGGCGCGGGCCGGGCTCGCGGTGCAGCTCGAGGCGTTCGCCGCCAACACGATGGAGTACCTCCGTCGTGAGCGGGACCTGTTGCTCGACGGTGTCGGGGTTCCCGACATCACGACCGAGATCGACGGCCGGCACGCGCTGATCGTCGTCCGCGGGTACCACTACAAGGAGGACCTGCAGACGCTGCGGAGCTACATCCGCGAGTACCGCCCGGTCCTCATCGGTGTCGACGGCGGCGCCGACGCGCTCCTCGAGGTCGGCCTCAAGCCCGACCTCATCGTCGGCGACATGGACTCCGTGTCGGACGCGACGCTGCGGTGCGGTGCAGAGGTGGTCGTCCACGCCTACCGCGACGGCAACGCCCCCGGCCTCGAGCGCGTCCGGCGCCTCGGGATCGAACCCGTCGTCTTCCCGGCCACCGGCACCAGCGAGGACGTCGCCATGCTCCTCGCCGACGACAAGGGCGCCGAGCTCATCGTCGCCGTCGGAACCCATGCCACCCTCGTCGAGTTCCTCGACAAGGGTCGCAGCGGCATGGCCAGCACCTTCCTCACCCGGCTGCGGGTGGGTGGCAAGCTCGTCGACGCCAAGGGCGTCAGCCGGCTCTACCGCTCCCGCATCTCCAACCTCACCCTCATGTTCATGCTGCTCGTCGGCCTGAGTGCCCTGTTCGCGGCGCTCTGGTCGACGACGGGTGGGCGCGCCCTCCTGCAGGTCCTCGGCGCTCGCTGGGACGACCTGTGGTCCTTCGTCGTAGGAATTGTCACGTGATCGACTTCCGGTACCACCTCGTCTCCATCGTCTCGATCTTCCTGGCACTCGCCGTGGGCATCGTGCTCGGTGCCGGTCCCCTCAAGGAGGACCTGGGCAACACCCTGACGTCCGAGGTGAAGAACCTGCGCGCCGACAAGGCCACCTTGCGGGCGCAGCTCGACGCGGCCGACCGCGGCACCAAGGCGCGGGACGAGTTCACGACCGCGAGCAACCGCAGCCTGCTCGCGAGCCGCCTCACCGACACGACGGTCGCCGTGATCGTCCTGCCGGGTGCGGATGCCGGCCTCGTGAAGTCGACGACCGAGACGCTGACGGCTGCCGGGGCCAAGATCGGCTCCTCGATCCAGGTCCAGGACGCGTGGGTCGACCCCGACAAGGCGTCGTTCCGCGCCAGCCTCGGCCAGCAGCTCGCGAGCCAGGTCGGTGTGCCGCTGGACGCCCAGGGCAACGTCATCGACACCGTGCTCGCGCGTTCGGTCCTCACCAAGGCGGGTTCGGCCTCGACCGGTGCCGCGGCAGCGCTCGAGGTGATGCGCACGGGTGACCTCATCAAGTACAGCTCCGACGCCGTCACCCCCGCCAGCGTCGCCGTCGTCGTCTCCGGACCGGTCACCGGGTCGGACTCGGCAGCGCGCACGGCCCGGACCACCGCCCTCGCCCAGCTCTCGGTCGCGATGGACGCGGCCGGCGCCGGTGCCGTCCTGACCAGCACGACCAGCACCCCGGGCGCCACGGGCGTCTCCTCGGTGGTGACCGCGGTGCGCGACGACAACGACCTGTCCGACGTGCTGTCCACCGTCGACGACGGCGAGCTGCCGATGGGCCAGGCAAGCGTGGTGTTCGGCATCCTCGAGCAGGAGGCGGGCAAGGCCGGGGCATACGGGCTGGCCGGCGACGCCACCGCGGCCTTCCCGCAGCTGGCGACGAAGTAGGCCCTGCCGTGCGTGCGCTGCACCCCCTGGTGACCGGTGCGCTCGCCGGCGTCGTGTCCGCCGGCGCGCTGGCCCTGCTGCGGGTGGTGCCGCCAGGTGGCGCGGACCGGTGGGACCGCACCAACCACGCGGGTGGAACGGTGACCCTCCTCGAGGGCCCCGCGTATGCCGTCGGTGCCGCCTGCGCGGCAGCCCTCGCCGGCGGGGGGCCCGGGCCGGTGGTCGCGGCCACGGCGGCGGCCGGCCTCGGTGCGCTCGACGACCTCGTGGGCGACTCGTCGAGCAAGGGCTTCAAGGGCCACCTGGGTGCCCTGGCCCGCGGCGAGGTCACTACCGGCGCGGTGAAGATCCTCGGGCTGGGGCTGACCGGGCTGGCCTCGGCCGCCCTCGTCGACCGCCGCGCGCGCAGGCTCGGCCCCGGCTCCGTGACACCGACGGTCGTCGACACCCTCGTGGGTGGGGCCGTCGTCGCGGGTTCGGCGAACCTCCTCAACCTGCTGGACCTGCGCCCCGGGCGCGCGCTCAAGGTGACCCTGCTCTGGGGTGCCCTCGCGGCGACGCGTCCACGCGGGGCCTCTGCGGCCGCCGCGGCCGCGGGTGCAGCCTCGGGGCTGCTGAAGCCCGACCTGGCCGGCGAGGCCATGCTCGGTGACACCGGGGCCAACAGCGCGGGCGCCCTGCTCGGCACGGCGCTGGTCCAGTCGACCGGGCGCCGGGGCCGGCTCGCCGCCCTCGCGGCCCTGACCGCGCTGACCCTCGCCTCGGAGAAGGTGTCCTTCACCTCCGTGATCGAGTCGACCCCCGTCCTGCGCGACCTCGACGCCCTGGGCCGCCGGTGACCTCCGCCGCGCCCGGTTCCGCCGACCGCTCGGACGCCCGCTCCGACGATCGCCCGGAAGAACGCTCGAACGCCCGGTCGGTCGGTCTGTCCGTCGCGAAGGCCGCGGGGGTGATCGCCCTCGTCACCTTGGCAGCCCGCGTGGTGGGTTTCGGCCGGACCCTGGTCTTCTCCAAGGGTGTCGGCACCACCGAGGTCGGCGACATCTACCAGACCATCAACATCCTCCCCAACGTCGTCTACGAGGTGGCAGCCGGCGGGGTCCTCGCGGCGGTGGCCGTGCCACTCATCGCCGGCCAGCTGGGGCTGGGTCGCACCGAGGAGGCCGACCGCACCGCGTCGGCACTGCTCGGCTGGGCCGTCGTGGTCCTTGCGCCATTGAGCCTGCTGCTCGGTGTGCTCGCCCCCTGGCTGAGCCGAGCACTGCTCGGGGCCGGCGCGACCTCCGGCGACGTCGCGCTCGGCTCGCACATGCTCGTCCTCTTCGCCCCCCAGGTCCTGCTCTACGGCGTGGGGATCGTCCTGTCCGGCGTCCTCCAGGCGCGACGCAGGTTCTTCGCCGCGGCACTGGCGCCGCTCCTGTCGAGCCTCGTCGTGATCGGGGCCTACATCGCCTATGCGGTCATGGTCGACCACGCCACCTCGCCGTCCGACGTCCCGGACCCGGCGGTCTGGGCCCTCGCCGGCGGCACCACCCTCGGGGTGGTCGTCCTGAGCCTCCCGCTGCTCGTCCCCGTGCTGAGGTCGGGGGTGCACCTGCGCCCCACCCTGACCTTCCCCGACGGGCTGGCCCGCCGGGCCCGCTCGCTCGCGGGCGCCGGGGTGGTGGCGCTCATCGCCCAGCAGGCCTCCGTCCTGACGGTCCTGTGGATCACCCACCACCGGACCGACGTGGTGGGCACGGTCAACGTCTACACCTACGCCCAGGCCGTCTACCTGCTCCCGTATGCCGTGCTGGCCGTCCCGATCGCGACGTCGGCCTTCCCGGCGCTGGCCCACACCGCGGCCGAGGAGTCGGCCGGCTTCGCGGGAACGGCGTCCCGCGACACCCTCGCGAGGGCGCTGCAGGGCATCATCCTGCTGACCGCCGGTGCAGCAGCCGTCCTCATGACCGTGGCCCCGGCGGTCGGGGTGTTCTTCGACCACCTCGACCGCGGTGCCCGCGCCGGCGGTGGCGTGGCTCTCGCGGCCCTGCCGGGGACGCTGTCGGCGTATGCCCCTGGCCTCCTGGGCTTCGGCGTCGCAGCCCTCCTGACACGGGCGCTGTACGTCCGGGGGCGTCCGTCGCTCGCCGCCGCGGCCGTGGCCGCCGGGTGGGCGATCTCCGCGCTCCTGCCGCTGGGCCTGCTGCCGGAGGGTTCGGGTGCCGGAACCACGCTGGGCATCCTGGGGGTCTCGTCGTCGGTCGGCATGACCGTCTCGGCCGTCCTGCTCGGCGTGCTCGTGCGCCGGGCCTGGGGCGCCGAGGCCACCCACGGCAGCGGCCGGACGCTGGGCACTGCCGTCGTCGCCGTCGCCGTCGCGCTGGCCATCGGCGACGTGGTCAGCCGGGCGATCCCCGCCACCTCCCTCTGGAGCGCGCTGGGCAGCGGGTTCGTCGTGGCCCTGACCACCCTCGGGACCTACCTGCTCGTCATGGCGGTGGCCGACCGGAGCACCGTCAAGACCCTGCGCGACCGGGGCCGCAGCCGTCGGCGGGGGAGCGCCGCGTGAGGGTGGCCATGGTGGTCGGTCGCTCCACCGGGGGCATCGGCCTGCACGCCGTCGACCTCGCGACGCACCTGCGGGCCATGGGCGACGAGGTGGTCTTCGTCACCGACGACCTCACGGCCGACCGGTTCGAGCTGCCCGGGGCGCTGCGCTGGTGGCCGTCGCGCGCGGGTGGCCTCCCCTCGGCGGTCCGGTCGCTGTGGCGGCTGCACGGGCTGGCGCGGACGTCCGACGTCGTGCACGCGCACGGCCACCAGGCAGGACTGCTCGCCGTCCTGGCGGCGACCGGCACGGGCACCCCCGTGGTCGTCAGCCAGCACAACGCCGTGCTCGGCGCCCGGGGCCCCCGGAGGGTGATCTCGACCGTCCTGCAGTCGCTCGTCGCCCGGCGCTCGGCCCTCGTCACCGGCGCCTCGAGCGACCTGGTCGAGGAAGCCGCCGCGTACGGGGCGCAGGGCGCGCGGCTGGCGCCGGTGCCGTCCCCACGGGTCCCGGCCCTCGTGGCGGCGCCGCTCGCCGACGTGGCCGCACGCCGGGCCGCGGCCGACGCGCTGTTGGAGGCCCACGGCATACCCGGACCGGGCGCGCTCGTGCTCACGATCTCGCGCATCGCACCCCAGAAGAACCTCGACGTGCTCGTCGAGGCGGCCGGCCTGGTGGCCGCGCCCGTGGCGTGGGTCGTCGTCGGTGACGGCGACGACGCGCTGCTGTCCGAGCTGCGGCGGCGCGCGGCCGACGACGGCGCCCCGGTGCACTTCGTCGGCGCGGTCGCGGACCCGACACCGTGGCTGCGGGCCGCCGAGGTGTTCGTCCTGCCGAGCCGGTGGGAGGCGCGGGCGCTCGTGGTCCAGGAGGCGATGGCCGCCGGTGTGCCCGTGGTGGCCAGCGACACCGGCGGACTGCACGACGTGGTGGAGGGTGCCGGTGTGCTCGTCCCGGTCGGCGACGCGCCCGGGTTCGCGGCCGCCGTCGACGAGATCCTCGGGGACGGCGAGCGGCGCGGGAGGCTCTCCCAGCAGGGGCGGGAGCGCGCCACATCCTGGGACGACGGGCTCGCGACCGCGCGTCGCTGGCGCGAGTGGTACTCAGGCCTGCCCGGGATGACGTAGGCTTGAATCCCGTGGTGGAGCAGACGAAACACATCTTCGTAACCGGGGGCGTTGCCTCCTCTTTGGGCAAGGGTCTGACGGCGTCGAGCCTCGGCCTTCTTCTGCGGTCGCGTGGTCTACGCGTCACGATGCAGAAGCTCGATCCGTACCTCAACGTGGACCCCGGGACGATGAACCCGTTCCAGCACGGCGAGGTCTTCGTGACCGACGACGGGGCCGAGACGGACCTCGACGTGGGGCACTACGAGCGGTTCCTCGACAGCAACCTCGTGGGCAGCGCCAACGTCACGACGGGCCAGATCTACAACCAGGTGATCGCCAAGGAGCGTCGCGGGGAGTACCTCGGCGACACCGTCCAGGTCATCCCGCACATCACCAACGAGATCAAGGAACGCATGCGGGCGCAGGCCGCCGGCAGCCCCGGCGTCCCGCAGTCCGAGGCGCCGGACATCATCATCACCGAGATCGGTGGCACGGTCGGCGACATCGAGTCGCTGCCGTTCCTCGAGGCCGCCCGCCAGGTCCGCCACGACGTGGGCCGCGACAACGTCTTCTTCCTCCACGTCTCGCTGGTCCCGTACCTCGCCCCCAGCGGTGAGCTCAAGACCAAGCCCACGCAGCACTCCGTCGCAGCCCTGCGCCAGGTCGGCATCCAGCCCGACGGGCTCGTGCTCCGTGCCGACCGTGAGATCCCCGACGGCATCAAGCGCAAGATCTCGCTCATGTGCGACGTCGACACCGAGGCCTGCGCCGCTGCCGTCGACGCCCCGAGCATCTACGACATCCCGAAGGTGCTGCACAAGGAGGGCCTCGACGCGTACGTCATCCGTCGCCTGGGCCTGAACTTCCGGGACGTCGACTGGCACGACTGGGACGAGCTCCTGCGCCGCGTGCACAGCCCCGAGCACACCGTCGAGATCGCCCTGGTCGGCAAGTACATCGACCTGCCCGACGCGTACCTGTCGGTCACCGAGGCCATGCGTGCCGGTGGCTTCCAGAACGACGCGAAGGTCCACATCCGCTGGGTCGCCAGCGACGAGTGCCAGACCGAGGCCGGCGCACAGCGTGCGCTGGGCGGCGTCGACGCGGTGCTCGTGCCCGGCGGCTTCGGCGTCCGCGGCATCGAGGGCAAGCTCGGCGCCCTGCGCTGGGCCCGCGAGAAGCAGGTGCCGACGCTCGGCATCTGCCTGGGCCTGCAGTGCATGGTCATCGAGTACGCGCGCAACGTCGCCGGGATCGAGGGTGCGAGCTCCACGGAGTTCGACCCGCAGACCCCGGCCCCGGTCATCGCGACCATGGAGGAGCAGAAGGCGTTCGTCGAGGGTGCCGGCGACCTGGGCGGCACGATGCGCCTGGGTGCCTACCCCGCCAAGCTCGCCGAGGGCTCGGTCATCGCCGAGGCGTATGGCGCCGTGGCCGTGGACGAGCGCCACCGGCACCGCTACGAGGTCAACAACGGCTACCGCAAGGAGCTCGAGGAGGCCGGTCTGGTGTTCTCCGGCCTGTCCCCGGACGGCAACCTCGTCGAGTTCGTCGAGCTGCCGCGCGAGGTGCACCCCTACTACGTCTCGACCCAGGCGCACCCGGAGTTCAAGTCCCGCCCGCACCGCGCCCACCCGTTGTTCGCCGGTCTCGTCGAGGCCGCGATCAACGCGCAGCGCGCTGCCCGGCTGGTCGAGGTCGAGCGCCCGCGGGCGACTGCCGACGCGACCGCCACGGCGTGAGCGGGTCCCCGCTCGAGTCGCTGGCCGACCGGTTCGAGGCGCGCCCGGTGGTGGCCTCCTCGACGGTCTTCGAGGGACGCGTGTGGGACGTCGTCAGCGAGACGGTCGACCTCGGCGCGGCCGGTGAGGTGACGCGCGAGTTCGTGCGCCACCCCGGGGCCGTCGCGGTCGCCGCCGTCGACGAGCAGGGGCGGCTGTGCCTGATCCAGCAGTACCGCCACCCGATCCGGGCGTTCGAGTGGGAGATCCCGGCCGGGCTGCTCGACGTCGACGGGGAGCCGCCGCACGTCGGGGCCGCCCGCGAGCTGCACGAGGAGGCCGACCTCGTCGCCGCCACCTGGCACGTGCTGGCCGACTACGTCAGCTCGCCCGGAGGGCTCGACGAGGCCCTGCGCATCTACCTCGCCCGTGACCTCTCCGCGGTGCCCCACGACGAGCGGCACGACCGCGACGGCGAGGAGCTCGGCATGCCGCTGCGCTGGGTGCCGCTCGAGCAGGTGCGCGACGCGTTCCTGGCCGGTCAGCTGCACAACGCGACCATGGGCATCGCCGCCCTGGCCGCCCTCGCCTCCCGGGACCAGGGGTGGACGACGCTGCGCCCCGTCGACGCGCCCTGGCCCAGCCACCCCGCGCACCGCGACCCTGCCGGCTCCTGACGTGGCCGGCACGTTCGGTGTCGGTGCGTCGGGGGTCACTGCCGCCGGTGACTGCCCCTGCGGCACCGGTGAGCCCTATGCCGCCTGCTGCGGCCCGCTCCACGCCGGCGAGTCCGTGGCCACCACGGCCGAGCAGCTCATGCGCAGCCGGTATGCCGCGTACGTGCGTGGCGACGCGCCATACCTCGTGCGGACCTGGCACCCCCGCCACCGGCCGGACCCGCTCGAGGTCGCTCCCGACCCCGGCTGGTTGCGGCTCGAGGTGCTCGACGTCGTCGGCGGTGGGGAGGACGACGGGACCGGAGAGGTCGAGTTCGTCGCGACGCACGTGGACGGGCCCCTGCACGAGCGCAGCAGGTTCGTCCGTCGGGCCGGCCGGTGGGTCTACCTCGACGGTGTCGTCCGCGACTGACGAGTCGTCTGCCGGGGAGGCGGAAACCGATTCGTGGGGGTTGCGACTCGGTCCGTAGGATGGGCGGGCTCGTCAGAGCGTTCTGTCCCCGACCTCGAAGGATCTCCTGTGCTTCGCACCCACGAGGCCGGCACGTTGCGTGCCGACCACTCCGGCCAGACCGTCACGCTCACGGGCTGGGTCGCCCGTCGGCGCGATCACGGCGGAGTCGCGTTCCTCGATCTGAGGGACGCCAGTGGCGTCGCGCAGGTGGTCGTCCGTGACGAGGTGCTCGAGCAGGGTGGCGCCCACGACCTGCGCAACGAGTACTGCGTGCGTGTCGTCGGCGAGGTGCGGACCCGTCCCGAGGGCAACGCCAACGCCGACCTGCCCACCGGCGAGATCGAGGTCATCGCCGGCGAGATCGAGGTGCTCAACGCCTCCGCGCCGCTGCCGTTCCAGATCGACGAGCGCGTCACCGTCGGCGAGGAGGCCCGCCTCAAGCACCGCTACCTCGACCTGCGTCGCCCGGGTGCCTCGTCGGCCGGGGCCGCGGTCCGCCTCCGGTCCAAGGTCAACGCCGCGGCCCGCTCGGTGCTCGGTGCCCGCGACTTCGTCGAGATCGAGACCCCGACCCTGACCCGGTCCACGCCCGAGGGTGCCCGCGACTTCCTCGTGCCCGCTCGACTCGCGCCCGGTTCCTGGTACGCCCTGCCGCAGAGCCCGCAGCTGTTCAAGCAGCTGCTCATGGTCGCCGGTATGGAGCGCTACTACCAGATCGCCCGCTGCTACCGCGACGAGGACTTCCGCGCCGACCGCCAGCCGGAGTTCACCCAGCTCGACATCGAGATGTCGTTCGTCGAGCAGTCCGACGTGCTCGAGCTCGGTGAGGAGATCGTGCGCGAGGTCTGGAAGCTGATCGGCGTGGAGCTGCAGACGCCGTTCCTGCAGATGACCTATGCCGACGCGATGCGCCGGTTCGGCTCGGACAAGCCCGACCTGCGGTTCGGCAACGAGCTCGTCGAGTGCACCGAGTACTTCAAGGACACCCCCTTCCGGGTCTTCCAGGCGGAGTACGTCGGGGCCGTCGTCATGCCCGGGGGCGCCTCGCAGCCGCGCAAGCAGCTCGACGCCTGGCAGGACTGGGCCAAGAGCCGCGGCGCCAAGGGCCTGGCCTACGTGCTCGTCCAGGAGGACGGCACGCTCGGCGGTCCGGTGGCCAAGAACCTCACCGACGCCGAGCGCGACGGGCTGGCCGCCCACGTGGGCGCGAAGCCCGGTGACTGCGTCTTCTTCGGCGCGGGCACGACCAAGGCGTCCCGGGCGCTCCTCGGCGCGGCCCGCCTCGAGATCGGCAAGCGCTGCGAGCTCATCGACGAGGACGCCTGGTCGTTCCTGTGGGTGCTCGACGCCCCGCTGTTCGAGCCGACCTCCGAGGCCGTCGCCGCCGGTGACGTCGCCGTCGGTGGGGGCGCCTGGACCGCGGTGCACCACGCCTTCACCTCGCCCAAGGCCGAGTTCCTCGACACCTTCGACACCGACCCCGGCCCTGCCCTGGCGTACGCCTACGACATGGTCTGCAACGGCAACGAGATCGGTGGCGGGTCGATCCGTATCCACCGCCGCGACGTGCAGGAGCGGGTCTTCAAGGTCATGGGCCTGTCGGAGGAGGAGGCGCAGGAGAAGTTCGGCTTCCTCCTCGACGCCTTCGCCTTCGGCGCCCCGCCGCACGGCGGCATCGCCTTCGGTTGGGACCGCGTCGTCACCCTGCTCGCAGGAACCGACTCGATCCGCGACGTGATCGCCTTCCCGAAGTCCGGTGGCGGCTACGACCCGCTCACCGCCGCGCCGGCGCCGATCACCCCGGAGCAGCGCAAGGAGGCCGGCGTGGACGCCAAGCCGGCCGCCCCCGCTGCCCAGGGCGCCGAGGCGGCGACCTCCGCCACCAGCTGATCCGTGCCCGAGGTGCTGGCTACTTCGCGAGGAACGTCAGCAGTGCGCTGTTGAACTCGTCCTTGTGGGAGACGTTGATGCCGTGCGGGCCGTCCTTGACGACGTGCAGCTCGCTGCCGGCGACCGCGTCGTGGGTCCGCTGCCCGGAGACCTCGAACGGCACCGTGCCGTCGCTGTCGCCATGGATGACCAGCGTCGGCACGTCCACCTTGGCGAGGTCGTCGCGGAAGTCCTCGACCCAGGCGGCGATGCACTGGGCGGCGGCCTCGGGGTCGGCCTGGGCAGCCAGGCCCAGTGCCTCCTGGCGCTGGGCCTCGCTCACCTTGAGCTCGTCACCGGCGCTGAAGAACCCGGTGGTGAAGCCGTCGAAGAACGCCGGCGGGTCCTTGCGCAGGTCGTCCTGCATGCCGGCCACGGTGTCCTTGTCGAGGCCACCGTCGGGGTGGTCGTCGCTCTTGAGCAGGAACGGCGGGATGGCTGAGGCGAAGACGGCGCTGTGCACCCGGTCGGTGCCGTGCCTGCCGATGTAGCGGGCGACCTCGCCGCCACCCATCGAGAACCCCACGAGCGAGGCATCACGCAGGTCCAGCTCCTCGACGACCGCCTTGAGGTCGTCCGCGAAGGTGTCGTAGTCGTAGCCCTTCTCGGGCTTGTCGGACTCGCCGAAGCCGCGGCGGTCGTACGTCACCACGCGGTAGCCGGCCTCGGTGAGCGCGGGCACCTGGTCGGCCCAGGACCTGCCGCTGAGCGGCCAGCCGTGGATCAGCACGACGGGGCGGCCGGTGCCGCCGGTGTCCTCGTAGTGCAGCTCGACGTCCTTGGACAGCAGGCCGGAGGATCCCTTGACGGTGGGCATGTGGTTCACCTTTCAATCGAATGCTGGACCATTCGACCCTAAGCACATCCCGGGGTCTCTGCAGATCTGCGGACCTCCCGCACCCGTGGGGCTGCCGTCACAGGCTGCCGGCTGCCGGGCGCTCGGCGTCCGGCATCCCACCGGTGAGGCGCTCGCCGTCGACGAGCACCTCGCAGCGCTCGGACCAGAACGCGACGTGGTCCTGCAGTCGGACGGCGTCGTCGAGCGGGTCGGGGTAGAACCACGCGATGTCCGCGCCGACGTCGTCCCCGGTGCCGAGGTAGCTCGCCCGCCCCTTGTAGGCACAGACGGTGTGCGTCTGCGACGGCGTGAGGAGGTCCATCCGGACGTCGTCGACGGGCAGGTACCAGCGGGTCGGCAGAGCGGTCTCGTAGACGGCGAGGGCCCTGCGGGACTCTGCGAGCACCGTCCCAGCCAAGCTGACCACGACGTGCCGGTCGCTGCGCAGCACGTCGATCCGCTTCCACGGGTCGTGCGCGTGGCCCATGACCGGTTGGTCCTCCTCCACCCAGTCGAACAGGGCGAAGTCGAGGACGACACGACCACCCAGGTCCGGGTCGTCGGGGCGGAAGCCCACCTCGACGAGCCCACCGGCATCGTCGTCGGGTGCTCCCTCCCGCACGGCCACCGGGGTTCCCGGGCACGTGTGCAGCTCGAAGTGCAGCGGGCCGAGGACCGGGGGCAGCCCGTCGGGGAGCTCACGACGGGGGAGGTCCACCAGCTCGATCCCGTTGGCTGCGAAGGCGTCCGGCGGCACGGCATACTCCGGGACCACCCGGCGCGGCTCCCACACCAGCAGGGCATCGGTCGTGTCGACGAGGAGGTGACCGTGCCGGGTGGCGCGCAGCCGCTTCGTGGTGCGGGTGAGGCGCAGCTCGGACAGGCCGCGGAACCACTGGTCGTGCAGGTCGAGTGCCATGGGTCCACGATCCTCGCCCGGGACCGGGTGGGCAACGGTCCGTGCAGCCGCCCGCTCAGGCGGTCGCCAACCGTCGGCTCGACCAGAGGTGTGCCTCGCCGTACCCGAGGCCCGTGTAGAGGCGGCGGGCCACCTCGTTGTCGGAGTACATCCCGAGGGTGCAGACCCCGGCGTCACGGACGGCCTCGCGGGTGAGCTTGGCCGTCACGGCGAGGCCCAGACCGGTGCCACGCGCCGTCGGGTGGACCGTGATGCCGGACAGGTGCGGGTAGCCGGCCACGTTGGGTTCGCGGACGCCGCAGGCCAGCAGGCTGCCGTCGTCGGCGCGGACCCGGACCCAGTGCTGGTCGGCCCGCTCGAACGGCCTTGCTTCGGTGCGCTGGTTGGCCAGCGCCAGCAGGGTACGGATGGGGGCCTCGTCGGCGTCGCCGAGGACCTCCAGCCGGTCCTCGGCAGGGACCTGCGACGGTGGCTGCGTCGCGCACAACCACTCCCACTCGTTGCCCTCGGTGACCGGGAGGTGGCGGGCGACCGAGGTCAGCGACCCGCGCTCGACCGTCACCGAACCCAGCGGATCAGGCAGCAGCCGGGCCGCCACCAGCTCGCCCACGAGCGCGTCCACGTCCGTGGGCGGACCCATGACGAGGAGCCCGTGGCGGCGGGTGTGGGTCTGGCGGGGGAGGGCCATCGCGGCACCGAGGCAGTGAGCGGCGCCCACGAGGGGCGAGGGGATGTCCCACCGCAGGAACGCGCTCCCACCGCTGAACGCCAACAGCTCCTCGTGGCTCGAGATCTCCTGCAGCACAGCGTTGTTCGCGCAGGAGCCGGACGCGTGCGTCACTCCGTGATCCCGAACCGCGCGTGCCACCTCTTCAGCCGCGCCGGCGCCCACCAGTTCCAGTCGCCGAGCAGGGCCATCGTCGCCGGCACGAGCAGCATGCGGACGAGGGTGGCGTCGAGCAGCACGGCCACGGCCAGGCCGACACCCGTCTCCTTGATGATGAGCAGCTGCCCCGCCACGAACCCCGAGAACACGATGACGACGAGGATCGCCGCCGACGTGATGATCCGCCCGGACCGCTGCAGCCCGGCGATGACGGCGTGGTCGTTGTCCGCGCCGCGCTCGTGCAGCTCGACGATGCGCGACAGCAGGAACACCTCGTAGTCCATCGACAGCCCGAACCCGAAGGCCAGCACGAGCATCGGGATCGTCGACTCGATGCCCCCGACCGAGTCGAACCCCAGCAACCCCTGGAGGTGCTCCTGCTGGAAGACCCAGACGACGATCCCGAGGCTGGCGCCGAGCGAGACGACGTTCATGAGCAGGGCCTTGACGGGGATGACCACCGAGCCCGTCATGAGGAACAGCAGCACGAGCGTCGCGAGGGCCACGAGCGCAAAGGCGTATGGCGCGCGCTCGCGCAGGGAGTCGGTGAAGTCGCGCAGGCCGGACGCCTGCCCGATCACCTTGGTGGGGAAGTCCGGTCGGTCCGCGCGCAGGGCGGTGACGGCGTCGCGGGCGCCGTCGTCCAGGGGGCCGCCGGGGGTGTCGATGGCGATGACGCTGAGCCGGTCTGACACCGCCTCGACCCGGCCGGTGAGGCGGGTGCCGCCGACGACGGGCAGCGCCGCGGCATACGCCTGCGCCTGCTCGGGGGTCGCGGTGGCCACGACCTGGACGTCGGGGCCGGCCAGGCCCGGGTAGCGGGCCTCGAGGGTCGTGAAGAACTCGCGCTGGGGGGCGCTCACGGGCAGGAGCTCCTTGCCCGACGAGGTGAGCCGCAGGTCGAAGGCCGGCGCCGCGAGGGTGCCGAGGACGGCGAGGACGGCGACGATCACCAGGAGGGGGTGCCGGAAGACGCGGGTCGCGAGCCGCGAGAACACGCCCTCCTCCGGCGCCTGCTCGGTGCCGCGCTTGAGCAGCCGCCTGGCGCCCAGGACGCACAACGCCGGGACCAGGGTGAGGGCGACGAGCATCGCGACGAGGACCACCGACAACCCGGCCGAGCCGATCGCCTTGAGGATCGACGCCTCGAAGACGAGCAGGCCCCCGAGCGAGATGGCGACCGTGAGCCCGGAGAAGACCACGGTGCGGCCGGCCGAGTCGACGGTCCGGACGATGGCGGCGAGCACCTCCTCCTGGGTGATCTCCGACGCCGGGCGGCCCTGCACCCGGCTGCGCAGCTCCTCACGGAACCGGCTCACCGTGAGCAGTCCGTAGTCGATGCACAGGCCCAGGCCGAGGACGGTGACGACGTTGACCACCGTCGCGTCGAGGTCGATCACGTGCGAGAAGCCGAGGAGGGAGGCGAGCGCGCCGGCGATCGAGGCGATGGCGCCGATGATCGGCATGCCTGCCGCGACGAACCCGCCGAACACCAGGACCATGACGAGGAAGCTGATCGGCAGGGCGATGCCCTCACCGGCTCGCAGGTCCTTCTCGACCTGCGAGGTGATGGCGTGGATGAGGTCGGCCAGGCCGCCGGTCGTGCCGTGCGCGCCGGGGATGGCTGCCACGAGGGCGTCGAGCTGCTGGTCGACCTGCGCCTGGGCGCGGTCCCGCGCATCGCCCTCGAGCCCGGGGTCGAACGTCACCACGGCCGCGAACCCGTCACCCGACGTCGGCAGCAAGGTCTTCGCCTGGGGGCTGTCGAGCCCTGCCGGCCCCAGCTGGGGTGCGGCGACCGAGGCGACACCGTCGATGCCGCTGATCGCGCTCGCAGCAGCCTTCACCGCGGCGACGGTCGCCGGGGCGGCGGCGTCGGCGTCCGTGACCTGGAGCAGGTGGGTGCTCGTCGCGGAGCGACCCGCCGCGACGAGCTGGTCACGGCCCTGGAGGTTCTCCCCGGCGACGGACGGGTCGCCGGACTGGAGGCGCTCGAACAGCGACTGGTTGCCGAACGCCCCGGTGGCCCCGGCGAACGACGCGACCACGGCCAGGAGCCAGATGAGGACCACGGTGCGCGGGTGGCGCCCGACGAGGCCGCCGAGGTGGGACAGGGCTGAGGTCGACCGGTCGGGGTGGTCGGGCGCGTCGGTCACGCGGGATAGCCTGCCATCCGTGGTGACAGGCGATGGCGACGACCTCTTCGCGGCGGCCAGCGGGACCGCAGGTGGTCCCGGTGCGGCCGTCGACGGGGCCCGCCTGCCGTCGGGTGCGGCGCTGCCCCCGCTCGCCGTCCGGATGCGGCCGGCAAACCTCGACGAGGTGCGGGGCCAGTCCTCGGTGCTGCGCCCGGGGAGCCCGCTGCGCCGCCTGATCGAGGGCTCGGCCGGAGCTGCCGGGCCGCTGTCGGCGATCATCTGGGGCCCGCCGGGCACGGGCAAGACCACGCTGGCGCACCTCGTGGCGACGGCGGCCGGTCGCCGGTTCGTCGAGCTGTCGGCGGTGACGGCAGGCGTCAAGGACGTGCGCCAGGTCATGGACCAGGCTGCCCGCGACCGCGACATGTACGACCGGCAGACCGTGCTCTTCCTCGACGAGATCCACCGGTTCACCAAGGCCCAGCAGGACGCGCTGCTGCCGGGCGTCGAGACCCGGCAGATCATCCTCGTGGCGGCGACGACGGAGAACCCGTCCTTCTCCGTCATCGCGCCCCTGCTGTCCCGCTCGATGCTCATCACCCTGGGCTCCCTCTCGGACTCGGAGGTCGCCGAGGTGCTCGTCTCGGCCGTCGCGGACGAGCGTGGGCTGGCGGGGGAGTTCAGCCTGGCCGACGACGCCAGCGTCCACCTGGTGCGGATCGCCGGCGGAGACGCGCGGCGAGCCCTCACGTCCCTGGAGGCCGCGGCCGGCGTCGCCCTGGACGAGATCGCCCCGGGTGCCGAGGTGGACGGCCCGGTCGAGATCACCCTGGCGCACACCGAGCAGGCGGTCGCCTTCGCCAGTGTGCGCTACGACAAGACCGGCGACCAGCACTACGACGTCGCCTCGGCGCTGATCAAGTCGATGCGCGGCTCCGACGTCGATGCCGCCCTGCACTACCTCGCGCGGATGCTGGAGGCGGGGGAGGACCCGCGCTTCATCGCCCGGCGCATCGTCATCTCCGCCAGCGAGGACGTCGGCATGGGCGACCCCACGGCCCTGCAGACCGCCGTCGCCGCGATGCACGCCGTCGCCCAGATCGGCATGCCCGAGGCGCGCATCATCCTGGCCCAGGCGGTCGTCCACAACGCCCTCGCACCCAAGAGCAACGCGGCATACACCGGCATCAACGAAGCCATCGCGGACGTGCGCGCGGGACGCGGCGGGGCGGTGCCCCCGCACCTGCGTGGCAGCGGGTATGCCGGCGCGGCCCGCCTCGGGCACGGCGACGGCTACGTCTACGCCCACTCCGAGCCGGACGGCGTCGCCCAGCAGGCGTACCTGCCCGACGACCTCCAGGGCAAGACCGACTACTACCGGCCGACCGACCGTGGGTTCGAGGAGCGCCTCGGTCCGCGGTGGGCCTGGTTGAAGTCCAGGATCCGCGGCACCTGAGCCGGGGCTCGCGGTGTCGGATGGCGTCACCCACAACCGGGTAGGGTTGCCGACATGGATGTGAGTCTGGGCGACATCGCCGGAATGATCGCGGCCCTGGCGTTCGCGTTCCTGGTCTTCAGACTGGGCAGCGTGATCGGCAAGGCCGGCAAGATCCTCGACGAGACGCGGATCGGTCTGCGGACGACCACCGAGAACGTCCAGCCGACGCTGATCAAGCTCACCGACACGGTCAGCCTCACCAACGAGCAGCTGGCCCGGGTCGACGGCATCACGACCAACGTCTCGGCCATCACCACGAACGCCAGCGCCCTCACCGCCCTCTTCGCGGCGACGCTCGGCAGCCCGGTGGTCAAGGTCGCGGCCTTCACGTACGGCGTCCGGTCGGCCCTGAGCGGGGCCGGCACCAAGTCGACCGGTGGCCGCCGCCGCCGCAGGGGCTGATCGCCGTGGCACGACTCTTCTGGCTCGGGCTGGGCGCGGCCGCCGGTGTCTACGCGGTGCGCAAGGTCGGCAAGGCCGCCCAGGCGTACACGCCCGCCGGCGTGGCCGACGGCCTGTCCGACTTCGGTGACGGCCTGCGCGAGCTCGCCGCCGCCGTCCGCGAGGGCATGGCCGAGCGCGAAGGCGAGCTGCGGCTGGCCCTCGGCATCGACGCCGGGACCGCCGACGACCCCGAGGCCAGCGCCGCACGCCTCGACGCCGCCTCTGCACGGGCGCTCCTGGACGACCCCATGGGCCGCCGCGCCGACCGGGACTTCCGAGCTCGGTAGGGGCGTTCGCGCACCCGCGCGTCCCGTCCCCGCACACCGCTCACCCCTACCCGTACGATTCGTCATGCCCGCCCACCCCTCCAGGGCATGCGCAAAGGACTGAGTACATCCATGGAAACCGCCGAGATCAGGCGCCGCTTCCTCTCGTTCTACGAGAGCAAGGGCCACACGGTCGTCCCGTCGTCCCCGCTGGTCTACGACGACCCCAACCTGCTGTTCGTCAACGCAGGCATGGTGCCGTTCAAGCCCTATTTCCTCGGGCAGCAGACCCCGCAGTGGGACCGTGCCACGTCGGTGCAGAAGTGCGTCCGCACCGGTGACATCGAGGAGGTCGGCAAGACCTCCCGCCACGGCACGTTCTTCCAGATGAGCGGCAACTTCTCCTTCGGGGACTACTTCAAGGAAGGCGCCATCCGGTTCGCCTGGGAGCTCATCACCACCTCCCAGGACCAGGGTGGCTACGGCCTCGACGCCGACAAGATCTGGCCCACCGTCTACGAGGACGACGACGAGGCCTACGACCTGTGGCACCGCACCATCGGGGTGCCCAAGGAGCGGATCACCCGCCGCGGCAAGCTCGACAACTACTGGCACATGGGTGTTCCCGGTCCCGGTGGCCCGTGCAGCGAGCTCTACCTCGACCGTGGCCCGGACTACGGCCGCGAGGGTGGGCCCGCCGTCGACGAGGACCGCTACCTCGAGTTCTGGAACCTCGTCTTCATGCAGTACGAGCTGTCGGCCGTGCGCGCCAAGGACGACTTCGACATCGCCTCGGAGCTGCCGAAGAAGAACATCGACACCGGCATGGGCCTCGAGCGCATGGCCACCCTGCTCCAGGGCGTCGACAACCTCTACGAGATCGACGAGGTCTACCCGGTCCTCGACCGCGCGGCTGAGCTGACGGGCAAGAAGTACGGCGCGCACTCCGGTCACGCCGCCAGCGAGTCCCACCCCGACGACGTGCGCCTGCGCGTCGTCGCCGACCACGTCCGCTCGAGCCTCATGCTCATCGGCGACGGCGTCACCCCCGGCAACGAGGGTCGTGGTTACGTGCTGCGCCGCATGTTGCGTCGCGCGGTGCGTTCCATGCGCCTGCTCGGGTATGACGAGCCCAGCCTCCCGCTGCTGCTCCCCGTCTCCGTCGAGCGGATGAAGAACTCCTACCCCGAGCTCGAGGCCGGGTTCGACCGGATCTCGCAGATCGCGTACGCCGAAGAGGAGGCGTTCCGCCGCACGCTGGCCTCGGGCACGACGATCCTCGACACGGCCGTGTCCCGCACCAAGGACTCCGGCGGCACGACGCTGCCGGGCGACCAGGCGTTCCAGCTGCACGACACGTACGGCTTCCCGATCGACCTGACCCTGGAGATGGCGCAGGAGCAGGGCCTCGAGGTCGACCGGGCGGGCTTCACGCGGCTCATGCAGGAGCAGCGCGAGCGCGCCAAGGCGGACGCGAAGTCCAAGAAGGGCGGGCACGCCAACACCGAGGTGTGGCGGGACCTGCGCGCGCTCGGCGCGACCGACTGGCGGGCCTACTCGCAGCTGACCAGCGAGGCGAAGGTCGTCGGCCTCGTCGTCGACGGCGTGCGCGTCGAGGAGCTCGAGCCCGGCCAGCGTGGCCAGGTCGTGCTCGACCGCACCCCCTTCTACGCCGAGTCCGGTGGCCAGGTCGGTGACGAGGGCATCATCACCGCCGACGGCGCGCACCTGCGGGTCGTCGACGTCCAGCGGCCCGTCAAGGGCCTGGTCGCGCACACCGTCGAGGTGCTCACCGGGCCGGTCCGCACCGGCCAGGAGGTGTCGGCCGAGGTCGACCCGGAGTGGCGCATCTCGGCGTGCCAGGCGCACTCGGGCACGCACGTCGTCCACGCCGCCCTGCGCCAGGTGCTCGGCCCGACGGCCCTGCAGTCCGGCTCCTACAACAAGCCCGGCTACCTGCGCCTCGACTTCGCCTGGGGCCAGTCCCTGTCGAGCGAGACGCGCAGCGAGATCGAGGAGGTGGCGAACCTCGCGGTCCGCCAGGACCTCCCCGTGTCGGCGCAGTTCATGACCCTGCCGCAGGCGCGCGAGTTCGGGGCGCTGGCGCTGTTCGGCGAGACCTACGACGAGCAGGTCCGAGTCATCGAGATCGGTGGCCCGTGGTCGCGTGAGCTCTGCGGTGGCACGCACGTCGGCCACTCCTCGCAGATCGGTGCCCTCTCAGTGACCGGCGAGTCGTCCGTGGGCTCGGGTGTCCGTCGCCTCGAGGCGTTCGTCGGCATGGACGCCCTGCGCTACCTCGCCAAGGAACGCGCCCTCGTCGCGGAGCTCACGGAGATCGTCAAGGTCCAGCCGGGCGAGCTCAAGGAGCGCGTCGCGGCCCTCGTGGCGCGGGTGCGCGACGCCGAGCGCGAGCTCGAGAAGGTCCGTCGCGAGCAGGTGCAGGCCCAGACCGGCAAGCTCGTCGAGTACGCCCGTGACCTCGGTGGCATCCGGGTCCTCACCCACGACGCGGGTGACGGCGCCAGCGCCGACGACCTGCGCACCATGGCCCTGGACCTGCGTGGCCGCCTTGGCGAGGCGACCCCCGTGGTCGTCGCGCTCACCGGCGTGGCCAAGGGCCGGCCCGGTGTCGTCGTGGCGACCAACGCCGGAGCGCGTGCGCGCGGCGTCAAGGCGGGTGCGCTCGTGCGCGTCGCGGCCCAGACGCTCGGCGGCGGCGGAGGTGGCAAGGACGACCTCGCCCAGGGTGGTGGCACCGACCCCACCAGGACCGGTGACGCGCTCGGCCGCATCGACGCCGCGGTGCGCGAAGCCGCCGGCATCACCGGCTGACCGCGGACGACATCGTGACGCAGGCGGTCACCAGGACCGGGGTGCGGGTCGGCGTCGACGTCGGCAGCGTCCGGGTCGGGGTGGCCGCCAGCGACCCGTCGGGGTTGCTGGCGACCCCGGTCCGCACCGTGGGCCGTGACCAGCAGGAACCCCCGGCCGCCGAGCCGACGGACCTCGAGGAGATCGCCGGCATCGTCGACGAGACCTCAGCGATCGAGGTCGTGGTCGGCCTGCCGCGGACACTCGCGGGGGCCGAAGGTGCCGCCGCCGAGACCGCCCGCACGTATGCTGGGCGGCTGGCGGTCCGTATCGCCCCCGTGCCGGTGCGCCTGATCGACGAGCGACTGACCACGGTCGATGCGCACCGTTCCCTCCGTGACAGCGGGGTCGACGGCCGCAAGCAGCGCGCGGTCATCGACCAGGCGGCGGCGGTCCTGATCCTGCAGGCCGCCCTCGACGCGGAGCGAGCCTCCGGGCGACCGCCCGGTGAGCTGGTCAGGACTGGCGGGCGCAAGCCCCGGACGAAGGACAGGCACCGATGACCGAGCCCCATCTGGAGCACTCGATCTTCGGGGGACAGCCGGACGAGGGCCACGACCCGCACGGGGACGCGGCCGGACGACCGGTCAGCCGCGCCCAGACGCGTCAGCAGGCCCGCCCGCGTCGCCGCAGGCGCGGACGTCGCCGGGGCATCCTCGTCGTCGCCCTGGTGATCGTGGCCCTGGCCGGCTTCGCGGCATACACCGTGCTGCGTCCGGTGGTCGACGGCTTCCTGGAGAGCAACGACTACGCCGGCCCCGGCGCGGGCGAGGTGAAGGTCGTCGTCAACGACGGCGACACCGGCCGCGCCATCGGGACCACCCTGGAGAAGGCCGACGTCGTGAAGTCGGCGAAGGCCTTCCTCGACGCGGCGTCCGCGGACAGCCGGTCGGCCGGGATCCAGCCCGGCACCTACACGTTAAAGAAGCAGATGTCGGCCAAGGGCGCCCTCGCGCTGCTCGTCGACTCGGCCAACCGCAGCGTCCCCCGCGTGACGATCCGCGAGGGGCTCTGGAAGAACGAGATCTTCGCCGCGCTGTCCAAGGGCACCGGGGTTCCCGTGGCGGAGTACACCGCCGCGATCAAGGACCCGCAGGCGATCGGCCTCCCGGCCGTGGCGAAGGGGAACGTCGAGGGGTACCTCTTCCCGTCGACGTACGAGTTCCCCGCGAAGGCGACCGCGACCACGCAGCTCAAGACCATGGTGGCCAAGACCCTGAGCGAGCTCGACCAGGCCGGTGTCGCCGAGGCGGACCGGGAACGAACCCTCATCGTCGCGTCCATCGTCGAGGGCGAGGTGAGCGGCGACGCCGACCGCGGCAAGGTCGCCCGCGTCATCGAGAACCGCCTGCGCACCAAGGGCGCGCCCAACTACGGCCTGCTCCAGATGGACTCGACGGTCCACTACGCGGTGCAGAAGCGCGGCCGCGCCGGCACGAGCAACACCGACCGGCAGAGCCCGAGCCCCTTCAACACGTACAAGAAGCAGGGCCTCCCGCCGGCGCCGATCAACAGCCCCGGCGCCGCGTCGATCGAGGCAGCCGCCTCACCCACGGCAGGCTCGTGGCTCTTCTTCGTCACGGTCGACCCCGACACCGGTGAGACCAAGTTCGCGACGACGCAGGCCGAGCACGACCAGAACGTCAAGGAGTTCCAGGCGTGGTGCAGGGACCACTCGGACCGGTGCTGAACGCCGCCGTCCTCGGGCGACCCGTCGCCCACTCCCTGTCACCCCTGCTGCACACCGCCGGCTACCGTGCGCTGGGCCTGCGCGACTGGACGTATGGCGCGCACGACCTCGGCGCCGACGAGCTGGCTCCCTGGGTGGCCGACCGTGACGAGGGGTGGCGTGGCCTGAGCCTCACGATGCCGCTCAAGGAGGCTGCCCTCGCGGTGGCCGCCACGGTGTCGGAGACCGCGCGGCTCACGGGGGCCGTCAACACGCTCGTCCGGCGCGAGGACCTCGGGTGGGACGCCCACAACACCGATGTCCACGGGCTGGTGGCCGCGCTGGCGCACGTCGACCACGGCGGGGCGGCGACCCTGCTCGGGTCCGGCGCGACGGCAAGGTCGGCCGCCGTCGCCCTGTCGGAGCTGGGGGTCTCGCGCGTCCGGGTCGCGGCACGCAACGTCGTGACGGCGACCGAGGTGGTCGCGCTGCTGGACTCGCTCGACGTCCACGCCGTGCCGGTGCCACTCGGGGAGTGGGCCGCCGGCCCGGGCGGAGTGGTCGTGTCCACCCTGCCCCCGCCCGCGGCCGAGGCCGCTGCCGTGCACCTCCCGCCGGACGGTGACCTGGCGGGCACCACCCTCCTCGACGTCGTCTACGCCGACTGGCCCACCCCGTTGGCCCGCGCAGCGGAAGCGGCCGGCGCCGACGTCGTCAGCGGCCTGGAGATGCTCGTGCACCAGGCGGCTCGCCAGTTCGAGCTGTTCACCGGGCAGGCCGCCCCCGTCGAGGTCATGCTCGCTGCCGGCCGAGAGGCGTTGGGCCGGTGATCGCCCGTTCCGCCGGTGTGGGCGCCCCCGTCTGGGTCGTCGCCGTCCTCGCCCTGGCCGGTCTCCTCCTCGGCGGGCTCACCGGACGCAGGCTGTCCGAGGGTGGGTACCGCACCGAGTACGACAAGGCGGGTGCGCTGCCGCGGGTCTGGTGGTGGCCAGCACCCGTGCTCGCCCTGCTCTGGGGCTTCCTCGCGTGGCGGATCGGTGACTACGCGGGGTGGGCGGCGCTGCCGGCCTTCCTGCTGTTCGCCTGGCTCACCGTCGCCCTGGTGTGGATCGACGCCGACGTGCACCGCCTGCCCGACGGGCTCGTGCTCCCGGCCTACCCCGCACTCGGGATCCTGCTGCTGGTGGCCACGCTGGGCCTGGGGGACTGGCACGCCGCCGTGCGGGCGTTGCTGTGCCTCGCCGCGGTCTTCACGCTGTTCTTCCTCATGAACCTGGTCTCGCCGGCCTCGCTCGGCTTCGGGGACGTCAAGCTGTCCGGGTTGATCGGGCTGCTGCTCGGCTGGCTCGGGGTCCAGGAGGCCGTGAGCGGCATCGTGGCCGGGTTCGTCGTGGGTGGTGTCGTGGCCCTGCTCATGCTCGTCGGGCAGCGGGTCGGGCTGCGCTCGCACATCGCGTACGGCCCCTCGCTGCTCGTCGGCACGTTCCTCGCGCTGGCGTTCGAGTACCAGCTGGTGGCCTAGCGGAAGGGGCCCACGGGCTGCGTGGGAGGATCGAGCCATGCTTCGCTGGTTGACCGCAGGTGAGTCCCACGGCCCGGCCCTCCTCGCGACGATCGAGGGCCTGCCCGCTGGTGTGGAGGTGACCTCCAAGGACGTCGCCGCCGCCCTCGCCCGTCGTCGCCTCGGCTTCGGTCGTGGGGCCCGGATGAAGTTCGAGCAGGACGAGGTCGAGTTCCTCGGTGGGTTGCGCCACGGCGTGACGATGGGCTCGCCCCTGGCGATCCGCATCGGCAACACCGAGTGGCCCAAGTGGGAGACCGTCATGTCCCCCGATCCCGTTTCCGACGAGGCGTATGCCGCGTCCGACGACGTGAACGCGGAGAAGGAGGTCGCCCGCAACCGGCCCCTGACCCGGCCGCGTCCGGGGCACGCCGACCTCGTGGGGATGCAGAAGTACGGCTTCGACGACGCCCGCCCGGTGCTCGAGCGGGCCTCGGCCCGCGAGACCGCCGCCCGCGTCGCCCTGGGCGAGGTCGCGGCCCGGTTCCTCGAGCAGGCGTACGGGATCCGGCTGGTCTCCCACACGGTGGCGATCGGCACGGCCGGTGTCTCCGACGACGCCGAGCTGCCCACCCCGGACCAGGTCGAGCAGATCGACGCAGACCCCGTGCGGACGCTCGACGCCGACGGCTCCGCGGCGATGGTGGCCGAGGTCGAGGCGGCGAAGAAGGACGGCGACACCCTCGGCGGCGTGGTCGAGGTGCTGGCCTACGGGCTGCCCCCGGGCCTGGGCTCGCACGTGCACTGGGACCGCCGGCTGGACTCCCAGCTGGCAGGCGCCCTCATGGGGATCCAGGCCATCAAGGGGGTCGAGGTCGGCGACGGCTTCCGCACCGCCGCCCGCCGCGGCTCGGCCGCCCACGACGAAATGGAGCGCGACGCGGGCGGAACGATCCGCCGCAGGACGGGGCGCGCCGGCGGCACCGAGGGCGGCATGTCCACCGGGCAGGTGCTCCGCGTCCGGGCCGCGATGAAGCCCATCTCCACGGTCCCGCGCGCGCTCGACACGATCGACACCACCGGCGCCGAGGCGGCCAAGGCGATCCACCAGCGCTCCGACGTGTGCGCCGTGCCCGCTGCGGGCGTCGTGGCCGAGGCGATGGTCGCGCTCGTCCTCGCGCAGGCCTGTGTCGAGAAGTTCGGCGGCGACTCGGTGACCGAGACGGCCCGCAACCACGCGGCATACCTCGCGGCGATCCCTGAGGCGATGCGGACGTGGTGACCTCCTCCCACGACGAGGGCGCCACGGTGCGCCCCGTCGCCGTCGTCATCGGTCCGCCCGGCGCGGGCAAGAGCACGATCGGTCGTCGCCTCGCTGCGGCGCTCGGAGTGCGTTGGCACGACACGGATTCGGCGATCGAGGAGGCCCAGGGCGCTTCCATCTCCGACCTGTTCGTCGACCACGGCGAGGACCACTTCCGCGCCCTCGAACGCGCCGAGGTCGCACGCGCCCTGCGTGAGGGTGACGTGGTCGTCTCCCTCGGCGGCGGCGCGCCCATGGACGCGCAGACGCAGGAGCTGCTCGCGGGGCACACCGTGGTGTTCCTCGACGTGGGCATCGCCGACGCGTCACGCCGGATCGGGTTCGAGGGGAACCGTCCGTTGTTGATGGTCAACCCGCGGGCCACCTGGACCAAGATGATGAACGAGCGCCGCGCCACCTACGAGCGACTGTCGACCGTCCGCGTCGACACCGCCGGCCGCAAGCCCGCCGAGATCGTGGCGGAGGTCGTCGCCGCGCTGGGCCACACCCCTGCCGACGCCGCGCCCGCCCGCGTCACGCCCCCCACCGACCCGGAGGAGCAGTCATGAGTGACGCCACGCGGATCAGCGTCGGCGGGCAGTACGACGTCGTCATCGGCACCGGTCTCCTCGACGAGCTGCCGGGCCTGGTGGGGGAGGGCGTCCAGCGCGTCCTCGTCATCCACCCCCGTGCCCTGGCGACCACGGGCGAGGCAGTGCGGGAAGACCTGGCCGCCAAGGGTTTCGAGGCGTATGCCGCGGAGGTTCCCGATGCGGAGGAGGCCAAGACCGCGCAGGTCGCCGCGTTCCTGTGGGGTGTCCTCGGGCAGGCGGGTTTCACCCGCTCCGACGCCGTCGTCAGCGTGGGCGGGGGGGCGACGACCGACCTCGCCGGGTTCGTCGCAGCGACGTGGCTGCGGGGCATCCGCGTCGTGCACGTGCCGACGACGCTGCTCGGCATGGTCGACGCCGCGGTGGGTGGCAAGACCGGCATCAACACCAGCGAGGGCAAGAACCTCGTCGGCGCGTTCCACGAACCAGCCGGGGTGCTCTGCGACCTCGCGACGCTCGAGACCCTGCCGCAGCACGACTTCACGGCCGGACTGGCCGAGGTGGTCAAGTGCGGTTTCGTCGCCGATCCCGTGATCCTCGACCTCGTGGAGGCCGACCCGGTGGGGGTGCGTTCACCGTCAGGCGAGCACGTCCGCGAGCTGATCGAGCGAGCCGTCCGTGTTAAGGCCGACATCGTCGCGCAGGACCTGAAGGAGTCGTCGCTGCGCGAGGTCCTCAACTACGGCCACACGTTCGGCCACGCCGTCGAGCAGGTCGAGCGCTACGCGTTCCGGCACGGCGCCGCGGTCTCGATCGGCATGGTCTACGTCGCCGAGCTGGCCCGGCTCGCCGGGAAGCTGGACGACGACCTCGTCGACCGGCACCGGGCCGTCCTGACCTCGCTCGGCCTCCCCGTCACCTACCGCGGTGACCGCTGGCCGCAGCTGCTCGACGCGATGAAGCGCGACAAGAAGTCCCGGGGCTCGCTGCTGCGGTTCGTCGTGCTCACCGGGCTCGCGAAGCCGGCCCGCCTCGAGGGTCCGGACCCCGCGATCCTGCAGGCCGCCTACGCCGAGGTCAGCTCCGAGGTCGCCCGTGGCGGGGCGATCTCGCTCTGACGTCGCCGGCCGTCAGCAGCGCCCGGTGCCCCAGGCCTTGCAGGCTATCCGCACGGCCTCGGCGGTGCGCAGCTCCACGAAGCTGCCGGTGTTCGACAGGATCGGCTTGGTGCTGCCCCAGTAGTTCGTGAGCCGTGAGTTCGTGCCCTTGCCGACCCGCAGGGTGTAGACCTCGCCGGGCCTGATGACGGTCCCGCGCGGGATCTCCCACGTGTACCCGTTGTTCGAGAGCGTCTGGTACGACACGTCGACCGAGTACGTGCCTGCCGAGCGGAGGCTGATGTACTCGCCGTTGAGGTTGTCCGCGTCGACCCCGGGAGCGTCGGGAGCGGCGTTGATCCGGACCTTGCCAGCGAGGGGGCTCGTGCACGCGGACATGCAGGGGTACATCGACCAGGCGCGCAGGTCGCCGTCGCGGTCGAAGAGGTAGGCGCCGCTGCCGTGCCGGTTCGCGGCGATGCTCGCGTTCGGGAACTTCGGCGCGGTGCCGCCCCAGTAGAACGACGTCGTCGTGGCGGTGCCCTTGCCGACGTGCAGGGTCAGCAGCCCACCGGCCGGGACGACCGCGGTGGACGGGAAGGTGAACCAGTCCTGGCCGCCCGTGCGCATCTGCCAGCCGGCGACGGACAGGGTCGTGGTGCCGCTGTTGAGGACCCGCACCCACTCACCGTTGACGTTGCCGCCGTCGTCGCCGTTGGCGTCCCAGTTGACCCAGACCTTGAGCGGGGTGCTCTGGGCCGGGCCGGAGCGGCAGTAGTCGGTGTCCCACAGGTTCTTGCCGGCGCGGGCCGCCTGCTCCGCCGCGGTGAAGTACGCCTTCCAGCGGGTGTCGTCGTTGGCCAGGATGATCGGCAGGGCGTGCCCGGCCCTGAGCTGGGCCAGCTGGGTGTCGAGCCAGCCGGTGCTCGTCGAGACGTCGATGTGGCGCACCGGCCGACCGAGGCTGGAGGCGGTGGTCGAGTTGGTGGTCAGGCGCACCCGGCGACCGGCGACCATGCGATCCATCGCCGCGGTCGCCTCGTCGGCGTGGCAGCTGCCGATCTCCATCGTCTGGATGCCGGTGTTGCGGATGTGCGGGGGAGTCAGGGAGCTGGGGTCGCCGTCGACGCGGATCGCCACGGTGTCCCCGTCGATCGTGTGGTCGTAGGTCCCGTAGGTGACCTTGGCCGACCAGACCTTCGAGGTGGTGGCTGCGGACGCCACCGAGCCGGTGGCGAGGAGGGCGGCTGCGCAGGTCAGGCCGAGCGCCGCGGCGACGGGCCCCCTGACGGCGCCACGCGCCATACGGCGGGGTCGGCCGGCGGGGCGGACGGAGAGGCGGGGGACGATGCGGTCTGGCACGAGGAGCTCCGGGGACTGGCGGGGTCGACGGTGGGGGGATGCGTCGACGGCAGCCATGGTGACATCGCGACGGCTCCCGTGGTGCACTCGCGGTCAAACGTGGCCAAACGGGGGAGGTCGCCCCACAGCAACCCCACAGCGACGGCACAGGGCACCACGGGGTGCGCGGGGCACCATCGTCGACATGAGCAACCACGAGGACCACGGAACCGACCACTTCGGGAACCTGCACGACGACCGCCACGACCGGGGCCTCGAGTTCGACGTCGCCACCCTCCTCGGGCGGCGCGGCATGCTCGGGATCCTTGGTGCGCTGGGAGCAGGTGCGGCACTCGCGGCCTGCGGCACCGGGTCGGACACGGCCGCGACGTCGACGACGAGCAGCCCGGCGTCCTCGTCGTCGTCCGCCAGCAGCACGACGTCGACCTCGTCGGGGGCCGGCACGCCCGCGGCCGAGGTGCCGGACGAGACCGGCGGCCCGTACCCGGGGGACGGGTCGAACGGACCCAACGTGCTGGACGACTCCGGCATCGTCCGGTCGGACATCACCACCAGCTACGGCACGTCCACGACGAAGGCCGAGGGCATCCCACTGACGATCAACCTCACCGTCACCGACGCGGGCAACGGCTACTCCGCCATGGAGGGCGCTGCCGTCTACCTGTGGCACTGCAACCGTGACGGCCAGTACTCGCTCTACTCCCCAGGAGTGGAGGACGAGAACTACCTGCGCGGCGTCCAGGCGACCAGCGCCTCGGGGACGGCGTCCTGGACGAGCATCTACCCGGCGGCGTACGACGGCCGCTGGCCGCACATCCACTTCGAGGTCTACTCGTCAGTGGCCGATGCCACGAGCAGCGGCCAGATCGTCAAGACGTCGCAGATCGCCCTCCCCGAGGCCGCCTGCAAGGAGGTCTACGCGACCACCGGCTACGAGGCCAGCGTCGCCAACCTCGCCCGGACCTCCCTGACCCAGGACATGGTGTTCGGGAACGACGGCGGGATCCACCAGCTGGCGACGGTGACGGGGAACGTCACCGACGGGTACGTCGCGAACCTCACCATCGGGGTCTGACGAAGCGACGTTCCAGTCGTCCGGACGCCCCGTCGCGGACGACCTCGTCGGTGGGCAGCCACCCCGCGCGCTCGTACACGGCGATCGCCCGGGCGTTGTCGTCGATCACCCACAGCTCCAACGGCCGGTCGTCCTGGCGCGCGAGGTCGTCGACGGCTGCGAGGAGGGCGGTGCCGATCCCGCCGCCCCAGGCCTCGGGGTCGACCGCGAGATAGAACACCTCGGTGGCCCGTGCGTTCGGTGCGAACAGTGCGAAGCCGACCACCGCCTCATCCCGGTGGGCGAGCAGGATCCTCGCACCCAGCAGGGCCAGGCGCCGCCGCACCCCCGCGATCGCGCCCTCACAGTCCGCCGCCGACGGGGCCGCTGCACCGTCGCGGTGGTTGCGGGCACGGGCCCAGATCGCGGCCCCCTGCGTCACGACCTCGTCGGAGAGGTCGGAGGCATCGGTCACGGCGACGGTCAGCATCGCCTGCACGTCGCCTCAGAGCTCGTCGAGGGCGGCGAGGTCGGCCAGGCTCGGCTGCCAGGCGACGGCACGGGCGTTGCGCTCGACCTGTGCGGCGCTCGTCACCCCGGAGATGACCGAGGCGACCTGCGGCTGGGCGGCCAGCCCGCCGATGGCGACGTCGAGCAGCTCGAGGCCACGGTCGGCGGCGAACGCCTGCAGGGCCTCGACGCGGTCCCAGTCGGCGTCGACGAGCCAGCTCGCACGGTCCGCTTCGAGGGCGGCTCGGGAACCCTCGGGCGCCGCGGCACCGCGCTGGTACTTACCCGTGAGCAGGCCGCGGGCCAAGGGGAAGAAGGGCAGCAGGCCGAGGTCGAAGCGCTCGCACGCCGGCGTCACCTCGTGCTCGACCGTCCGGTCCAGCAGGGAGTACTCGTTCTGCACGGACACGAACGAGGCCAGTCCGGCCGTCGCCGAGGTCCACGAGGCGTCGGCGACCTGCCACCCGTCGAAGTTGGAGCACCCGACATACAGGACCTTGCCCTCCCTCACGAGGTCGGTCAGGACCTCCAGGGTCTCGCCGATCGGGGTGAGCGGGTCCGGGCGGTGCAGCTGGTAGAGGTCGATGTGGTCGGTCTGCAGCCGGCGCAGGCTGGCCTCGACGGCCCGGCGGACGTAGCGCCGCGAGCCGCGGGCACCGAAGTCCTCACCGTTCGCGCCCTGCATGTCCATCCCGAACTTGGTCGCCACCACGAACTCGTCCCGCTGGCCGCGCAGCGCCTCGCCGAGCATCTCCTCGCTCTGCCCGGGGTGGCCGCCGTAGATGTCGGCCGTGTCCAGCAGCGTGACACCGGTGTCCCGCGCCGCCCGGAGGAGGTCGACGAGGCCGTCCTGGTCGACGCGTCGCCCGAACGCGTTGCAGCCGAGTCCGACCGCACTGACCATCAGGCCGCTGCCGCCCAGGGGGCGGTACTCCATGTCGCTCATGCCACCACCCTAGGTCGGCGCCAGGACCCCCACCCGGCAGGGCGGCGACCACGTCGCGACCCAGCCCGGGCCCCGCAGCGATTCGGGGGAGACCCACCCCGGCGGCTAGACTGAACGGCGATTCCCACCCCGAACCTTCCGGAGCACTCGCGCGCGACTGCGCCGCTGGGTACCGGCTCATCGAAAGCGATTGACACGTGGCATCGACCAACGAGCTCAAGAACGGCCTGGTCCTGAACCTCGAGGGACAGCTGTGGTCCGTCGTGGAGTTCCAGCACGTCAAGCCCGGCAAGGGCCCGGCGTTCGTGCGCACCAAGCTCAAGCACGTCCTGTCCGGCAAGGTCGTCGACAAGACGTTCAACGCCGGCCTCAAGGTCGAGACCGCCAACGTCGACCGTCGTGACATGCAGTACCTGTACAAGGACGGCACCGACTTCGTCTTCATGGACGGGACGACGTACGACCAGATCCACATCCCGGAGACGATCGTCGGCGACGCCGCCAACTACCTCCTGGAGAACCAGGTCGCGCAGATCGCCACGCACGACGGCAGCGTCCTCTACGTCGAGCTCCCGACCTCGGTCGTCCTCGAGATCACGTACACCGAGCCGGGCCTGCAGGGCGACCGCTCCACCGGTGGCACCAAGCCGGCCACCCTCGAGACCGGTGCGACGATCAACGTCCCGCTGTTCCTCGAGCAGGGCACGAAGGTCAAGGTCGACACCCGCGACGGCTCGTACCTCGGCCGAGTGAACTAAGTGGCTGCTCGTTCCAAGGCGCGCAAGCGCGCGATCGACATCCTCTTCGAGGCCGAGCAGCGCGGGCTCAACGCCCGCGACCTGCTCGCCGACCGGCTCGCGAAGCCGGTCACCGAGGCACCGCTGAACCAGTACACCGCCGACCTCGTCGAGGGTGTCGTGTCGCACTGGACCGACATCAACGAGCTGCTCTCGACCTACTCCCAGGGCTGGACGATCGAGCGCATGCCGAGCGTCGACCGCGCGATCCTGCGCCTGGGTGCCTACGAGATCCTCTACACCGACGACATCCCGGACGGTGTCGCGATCTCCGAGGCCGTCGAGCTGGCCACGTCGCTGTCCACGGACGACTCGCCGAAGTTCGTCAACGGCCTGCTGGGCCGCCTCGCCGAGGTCAAGCCGACCCTGGCCTGAGACCCCTGTCGTCCCGCTTTGGGTGCCTGGACGGTCGGAATTCCGACCGTCCAGGCACCCAAAGTCGCATCGGGGGAGCGTGCGGCGAGCCCGGTGTGCGTCCGCAGGGGATCGGCCGCTACAGTGGCCAGCGATCGACATCCTTTAACGACCTGTCCTGTGAGGCAGGGAAGGAGGTCCTGACGCCCGTGCGTCCTGACTCAGCCGTACCCGTCCCGGTCGACGCCTCCCCGGCTCCCGGTGCCCCGACCCCGTCACCGTCGCGCACGGTGCTCTCGGCCAGCGACATCTCCCGCGCCCTGCGCCGCGTGGCCCACGAGATCCTCGAGCACAACAAGGGTGGGACCGACCTCGTCATCCTCGGCATCCCGAGCCGCGGCGTCGTCCTCGCCCAGCGGCTCGCCGCCGTGATGGAGAGCGTCGAGGGCAAGCCGGTCCCGGTCGGCGCGCTCGACGTGACGATGCACCGCGACGACCTGCGCCGCCAGCCCACCCGCAGCCCCCGGCACACCGACATCCCCGGCGGCGGGATCGACGAGAAGGTGGTCGTGCTCGTCGACGACGTCCTGTACTCGGGCCGTACCGTGCGCGCCGCGCTCGACGCCCTGTCGGACCTCGGCCGTCCCCGCGCCGTGCGGTTGGCCGTGCTCGTCGACCGGGGTCACCGCGAGCTGCCGATCCGCGCCGACCACGTGGGCAAGAACCTGCCCACCTCGAGCGCGGAGCGCGTCTCGGTGCGCCTCAGCGAGCACGACGGCGTCGAGGACCAGGTCACGATCGCCGGAGGAGAGTCGAGATGACCATCGCCCTGTCGCGCGAGGCGACCACGCGGCACACCCGTCGTCACCTGCTGTCCTCGGCGGACCTGGACCGCGCGCAGGTCCGCGAGATCCTCGACACCGCCGCCGAGATGCACGGCGTGCAGCAGCGTGAGGTGAAGAAGCTCCCGACCCTGCGGGGGCGCACCGTGGTCAACCTGTTCTTCGAGGACTCGACCCGCACCCGCAGCTCGTTCGAGATCGCCGGGAAGTGGCTCTCGGCCGACGTCATCAACATCAGCGGCAAGGGGTCCTCGACCTCCAAGGGTGAGTCGCTGCGTGACACGGTCCTCACCGTGGCGGCCATGGGGGTCGACGCGCTCGTCATCCGCCACCACGCCAGCGGCGCCGCCCAGCAGGTCAGCCAGTGGGTCGACGCGCACGTGGTCAACGCCGGCGACGGCACCCACGAGCACCCGACGCAGGCCTTGCTGGACGCGTACACGATGGAGCGCCGGCTCGGGGACCTCGAGGGTCGCCACGTCGCGATCGTCGGCGACCTGACCCACTCCCGGGTGGTCCGGTCGAACCTCATCACCCTGCGCACCCTCGGGGCCCGCGTCACCCTGGTCGCGCCGCCGACCCTGATGCCCAGCGGCATCGGTGCGTGGGCAGCGGCGGAGGGGTTCGCGCTGTCGAACGACTTCGACGCGGTGCTGCCGACCGTGGACGCCGTGATGATGCTGCGGGTGCAGCGGGAGCGCATGAGCGGAGGGTTCTTCCCGACGCCGCGCGAGTACACCGTGGGGTACGGCCTGACCCGGCCGCGGCTCGACGTGCTCATGGCCGCCAACCCCGACGCCGTCATCTGCCACCCCGGCCCGATGAACCGTGGCCTCGAGATCTCGCCGGACGCCGCGGACGCCGCCGCGTCGCTGGTGCTCGACCAGGTCAGCGCCGGGGTCGCGGTGCGGATGAGCGTGCTCTACCACCTGCTCGCCGGCGGCGAGGGAGAGGACAGCTGATGGCCAGCCTGCTCATCACCGGAGCCGACCTCGTCGGCCGCGACAGCGACGGACGCTCCGACGGACGCGCCGACATCCTCGTCGAGGACGGCGTCATCACCGAGGTCGGCTCGATCCGCTCGGCCAAGGGGGCCGACGTCCTCGACGCCGACGGGCTCGTGGCGCTGCCCGGACTGGTCGACCTGCACACCCACCTGCGCGAGCCCGGCCGCGAGGACGCGGAGACGATCGCCTCCGGTGCCGCGGCCGCCGCGGTCGGCGGGTTCACCGCGGTGCTCGCCATGGCCAACACCAACCCCGTCACCGACACGGCAGAGGCCGCGGAACGCATCCTCGACCTGGGACGGGCCACCGGCCTGGTCGACGTCGTGCCCGTGGGTGCGGTCACCAAGGGCCTGGACGGTGAGGAGCTCGCCGAGCTCGGTCTCATGCACCGCTCCCGTGCACGCACCACCTTCTTCTCCGACGACGGCAGGTGCGTCCACAACGCACGGGTGATGCGCCGCGCGCTGGAGTACGTCCGCGCCTTCGGGGGCGTCGTCTCCCAGCACGCCCAGGACCCGAACCTCGCCGGTCCGCAGGCCTGCGCCCACGAGGGCGAGCTGTCCGGTCGACTCGGGCTGCCCGGCTGGCCGGGTATCGCCGAGGAGTCGATCGTCGCCCGTGACGTCATGCTCGCCCGCCACACCGGCTCGCGCGTCCACGTCGCCCATGTCTCCACCGCGGGCACGGTCGAGGTGATCCGCTGGGCCAGGGCCCAGGGCATCGACGTGACCGCCGAGGTCACGCCCCACCACCTCGTGCTGACGACCGACCTGCTGGCCGGCTACGACCCCACCTTCAAGGTCAACCCGCCGCTGCGGCCCCAGGAGGACGTCGACGCCCTGCGCGCCGCGCTCGCCGACGGCACCATCGACGCGGTCGCCACCGACCACGCCCCGCACGCCCGGCACGACAAGGAGCACGCGTTCGTCGACGCGGCGTTCGGGATGCTCGGCCTCGAGACCGCGTTGTCCGTGGTGAGCGAGGTCATGGTCCACGGCGGGTTCCTCGACTGGGCCGGCGTCGCGCGCGTCATGTCGCAGAACCCGGCCCGCATAGCCGGGCTCGCGGCCCACGGGTCGGCGCTGGCGGTCGGCGACGCGGCCCACCTCACGCTGGTCGACCCCTCCGCCGAGGTGACCGTCGACCGCAGCGCGAGCGTGTCCCTGTCCCGCAACAACCCCTGGCACGGCCGGACCCTGCGCGGTGCGGTCCACGCCACCTTCTTCGGTGGCCGGGTCACCGCCCAGAAGGGAGCCCTCGCGTGACGCGACTCCAGGCCGTCGGGGTGCTCCTCGTGGCGCTCGGCCTCATCTACGCGCTCCTGTATGCCGCGTGGCTGCGCAAGCGCCGCCGTCACGCCTCGGCGGCCATCGTCGCCGAGCGCGAGCGCACCCGGAGCGGTGAGGTCACCGACGACGGCAAGGAGCCGAAGGCTGCGGCAGCCCGGCTGTCGGTCGAGGGCACGTACGTCAGCACCACGACGGCCGTCAGCCGGCTCGAGCGGGTCACCGTCGAGGGACTCGGCAACCGCGCCAGGGCGACCCTGGTCATCAACCGTGGGACCCCCGAGGACCTGGTCCGCATCGAACGCCAGGGCGAGTCGACCGTGGTCATCACCGGACCGCGCCTGGTGGCGGTGCGCCGCGACCGCGGCATGGTCGGCAAGTTCGTCGGCAGCAACAAGATGCTCATCCTGCAGTGGCGGGCCGATGACGACGCGCTCTACGAGACCGGGTTCCTGCCGCGCTACAAGGCCGACCTCGACCGGGTCGAGTCCGCCCTGTGGTGGCACACCGGCGAGTCCCGCGAGTCGGAGAACCCGGCTCACGACCCCGATTCCCCTGCGACAGAAGGACGATCCACGTCATGACCAGTCCCGCCCACCTCGCACCGCGCGGTGCCGCCGTCCTCGTCCTCGAGGACGGGCGGGCCTTCCACGGTGAGGCTTACGGCGCCACCGGCCAGACCGTCGGCGAGGCGGTGTTCTCCACCGGCATGACCGGGTACCAGGAGACGCTCACCGACCCGAGCTACCACCGGCAGGTCGTCGTCATGACGGCCCCCCACGTCGGGAACACCGGCGTCAACGACGAGGACGGCGAGTCCCGCAGGATCTGGGTCGCCGGCTACGTCGTGCGCGACCCCGCGCTGCGGCCGTCGAACTGGCGCTCGCAGAAGTCGCTCGAGGACGACCTGCGCGAGCAGGGGGTCGTGGGGATCAGCGGCATCGACACCCGGGCCCTGACCCGCCACCTGCGTGAGCGCGGCGCCATGCGCGTCGGGATCTTCTCCGGCGACCGGGCCGACCAGTCCGTCGCGCAGCTCACCTCGACCGTGCAGGAGGCGCCGCTCATGGCCGGTGCCGCCCTGGCCGCCGAGGTCACCACCGAGGAGGCGTACGTCGTGCCGGCGGTGGGGGAGAAGCGCTACACGGTCGCGGCCCTCGACCTCGGCATCAAGGCGATGACGCCGACCCTGCTCGCGCAGCAGGGCATCGAGGTGCACGTGCTCCCGGCCACCGCGACCTTCGAGGAGATCCGCGCGATCGGCGAGGACGGGCCGGACGGGGTGTTCTTCTCCAACGGTCCCGGTGACCCGTCCACCGCGGACGCCGAGGTCGCCGTGCTGCGCCAGGTGCTCGACGCGCGCATCCCGTTCTTCGGGATCTGCTTCGGCAACCAGCTGCTCGGGCGCGCGTTGGGCTTCGGCACCTACAAGCTCAAGTACGGCCACCGCGGCATCAACCAGCCGGTGATGGACCGCACCACCGGCAAGGTCGAGGTCACCGCGCACAACCACGGCTTCGCGGTCGACGCGCCCCTGGACGGGGAGGTGACCGCCCCCGCGGACGCCGACGGCACGGCATACGGGCGGGTGCGGGTCTCGCACGTCTGCCTCAACGACGACGTGGTCGAGGGCCTCGAGTGCCTCGACCTGCCGGCCTACTCCGTGCAGTACCACCCGGAGGCAGCAGCCGGTCCCCACGACGCGGGCTACCTGTTCGACCGGTTCGTCGAGCTCATGAAGGCCAACCAGCAGAAGGGACACGGTCTCTAGACATGCCGAAGCAGGAAGACATCAAGAGCGTCCTCGTGATCGGCTCCGGGCCGATCGTCATCGGCCAGGCGTGCGAGTTCGACTACTCGGGCACCCAGGCGTGCCGCGTCCTGCGCGAGGAGGGCATCCGCGTCATCCTCGTCAACTCCAACCCGGCGACGATCATGACCGACCCGGAGTTCGCCGACGCGACGTACGTCGAGCCGATCACCCCTGAGGTCGTCGAGTCGATCATCGCCCGCGAGCGTCCCGACGCCGTGCTGGCGACCCTGGGCGGCCAGACGGCGCTCAACTGCGCGATCTCGCTGCACGAGGCCGGCGTCCTGGAGAAGTACGGCTGCCCGCTCATCGGCGCCAACGTCGAGGCCATCCAGCTCGGTGAGGACCGCGAGAAGTTCAAGGGCGTCGTCGAGCGCTGCGGCGGCGAGTCGGCCCGCTCGCTCATCTGCCACACCATGGACGAACTGCTGGCAGCCGCCGACGACCTGGGCTACCCGGTCGTGGTGCGCCCCTCGTTCACCATGGGCGGCCTGGGCTCCGGCTTCGCCTACGACGAGACCGACCTGCGCCGCATCGGCGGGGCCGGCCTGCAGTACAGCCCCACGACCGAGGTGCTCCTGGAGGAGTCGATCCTCGGCTGGAAGGAGTACGAGCTCGAGGTCATGCGCGACCACGCGGACAACGTCGTGGTGGTCTGCTCGATCGAGAACCTCGACCCCATGGGTGTCCACACCGGTGACTCGATCACGGTCGCGCCCGCCCTGACCCTCACCGACCGCGAGTACCAGCGACTGCGCGACCTCGGGATCGCGATCATCCGCGAGGTCGGCGTCGACACCGGTGGCTGCAACATCCAGTTCGCGGTGAACCCCGCCGACGGCCGGATCATCGTCATCGAGATGAACCCGCGCGTCTCGCGGTCGAGCGCCCTGGCGTCCAAGGCGACCGGCTTCCCGATCGCCAAGATCGCCGCGAAGATGGCCATCGGCTACACGCTGGACGAGGTCCCCAACGACATCACCCGCGAGACGCCGGCGTCGTTCGAGCCGTCCCTCGACTACGTCGTGGTCAAGGTGCCGCGCTTCGCGTTCGAGAAGTTCCCTGCTGCCGACCCGACCCTCACGACGACGATGAAGTCCGTCGGTGAGGCCATGTCCATCGGCCGCAACTTCACCGAAGCCCTCCAGAAGGCGTTGCGCTCCATGGAACGCAAGGGCAGCAGCTTCCACTGGGACGGCCCGAAGCCCAGCGTCGAGCAGGCCCGGACCTACCTGCACACCGCGAAGACGCCGACCGACGGCCGCATCGTCACGGTCCAGCAGGCGATGCGCGGGGGGCTGTCCGTCGAGGAGGTCCACGAGGCGACGGGCATCGACCCGTGGTTCCTCGACCAGATGGAGCTCATCAACGCCATCGCCGAGCAGGTCGCCGCGGCGCCCGAGCTGACCCCGGCGCTGCTGCGCCTGGCCAAGCGGCACGGGTTCTCCGACACCCAGATCGCGTCGTTGCGAGCCATGCCCGAGGCGGTCGTGCGCGGGGTGCGCCACGCGCTGGGCGTGCGTCCCGTCTACAAGACGGTGGACACCTGTGCCGCGGAGTTCGCGGCCCTGACGCCGTACCACTACAGCACCTACGACGAGGAGACCGAGGTCCAGCCGCGCGAGAAGCCGGCCGTCCTCATCCTCGGCAGCGGCCCCAACCGCATCGGCCAGGGTGTCGAGTTCGACTACTCCTGCGTGCACGCCAGCTTCGCCCTGCGTGACGCCGGCTACGACACTGTGATGGTCAACTGCAACCCCGAGACGGTCTCCACCGACTACGACACCAGCTCGCGCCTCTACTTCGAGCCGCTGACCCTCGAGGACGTCCTCGAGGTGGTGCACGCCGAGCAGCAGGCCGGTCCGGTCGCCGGCGTCATCGTCCAGCTGGGCGGCCAGACGCCGCTCGGGCTCGCGAAGGCGCTCAAGGAGGCCGGTGTGCCGATCGTCGGCACCAGCCCCGAGGCCATCGACCTCGCGGAGGACCGCGGTGCCTTCGGCCGCGTCCTCGCGGAGGCGAACCTTCCGGCCCCTCGCCACGGAACCGCATACAGCGCAACGGAAGCCGTCGCCGTCGCCCAGGAGATCGGCTACCCGGTCCTCGTGCGCCCCTCCTACGTCCTCGGTGGGCGCGGCATGGAGATCGTGTATGACGACGAGACCCTCTCGGGGTACGTCACCCGCGCGACCATCGCCAGCCCCGAGCACCCGGTGCTCGTGGACCGGTTCCTCGACGACGCGATCGAGATCGACGTCGACGCCCTCTACGACGGCACCGACATGTACCTCGGCGGGATCATGGAGCACATCGAGGAGGCCGGCATCCACTCCGGCGACTCGGCCTGCACCCTGCCGCCGGTGACGCTCGGTGTCGCCGAGCTGCAGCGGGTCCGCGAGGCGACGCTCAAGCTCGCCGAGGGCATCGGCGTGCGTGGACTCATGAACGTGCAGTTCGCCCTCGCCCAGGACGTCCTCTACGTCCTCGAGGCCAACCCCCGTGCGTCGCGCACGGTGCCGTTCGTCGCCAAGGCGACCGGTGTGCCCGTCGCCAAGGCGGCTGCCAGGGTCATGCTCGGCGCGAGCATCAAGGAGCTGCGCGCGGAGGGCATGCTGCCGCCGTTCGGCGACGGCGGCACCATGCCGAGCCACGCGCCGGTCGCCGTGAAGGAGGCGGTGCTGCCGTTCAAGCGGTTCCGCACCAAGGACGGCCAGGTCGTCGACAGCCTGCTCGGCCCGGAGATGCGCTCCACCGGTGAGGTCATGGGTATCGACCAGGACTTCGGGACGGCGTTCGCGAAGGGGATGCTCGCCGCCGGGTCGGGGCTGCCGCGCGAGGGCAAGATCTTCGTGTCGGTCGCCAACCGCGACAAGCGCGCGATGATCTTCCCGGTCAAGCGCCTCGCCGACCTCGGTTTCACGATCGTGGCGACCACCGGCACCGCGGACGTGTTGCGCCGCAACGGGATCGCCTCGCAGGTCGTGCACAAGCACAGTGAGCGGGCCACGGCGGAGGGCAGCATCGTCGACCTCATCCTCGACGGTGAGATCGCCATGGTCGTCAACACGCCGAGCGGCCCGAACGCCCGTGCCGACGGCTACGCGATCCGGGCGGCGACCACCTCGATGGACCGCCCGATCGTCACCACGGTGCAGGAGCTCGCCGCAGCCGTGCAGGGCATCGAGGCCCAGATGAAGGGGGAGTTCACCGTGAAGCCGTTGCAGGAGCACGCCCGCGACCTCGACCTCTACGGCCGGACCCAGGCCGACCTGGACGGTGGTGTGGCGTGAGCGAGGCCACCACGCGCCATACCCGTCCCGGTGGGGGAGTCGTGCAGGTGACCGGTGAGCTCATCGCGACCCGGCGCGCCGGCGCCTACCACCACCTCACCTTCGTGGCGCCGGGCATCGCCGAGCTCGCCCGGCCCGGCCAGTTCGTCGCCCTCGCCGTGGGCGGGCCGACGAGCGCGAACCTGCTGCGCCGCTGCTTCTCGATCCACAAGGTCAGCCCCTCCGGGACCTACGGCGGGACGGTGGACGTCGTCGTCGCGGCGCACGGCCCGGGCACCCAGTGGATCTCCGAGCTGCGCGCCCATGACGAGGTCGACATCGTCGGACCGCTCGGCCGCGCCTTCCCGCTCCCCAAGGAGCCGGTGCCCTGCGTCCTCGTCGGCGGCGGGTACGGCAGCGCCCCGCTGTTCTGGCTGGCCGAGGCGCTGCGGGCCCGCGGCTGCCACGTCGAGGTCGTCCTCGGCGCGGCGACCGAGTCCAGGCTCTTCGGCGTCGTCGAGGCGCGCCGCTACGCGGACGGGGTCACGGTGACCACGGACGACGGGTCCATGGGCACCAAGGGCTGGGTCTCCGACGTGCTGCCCGACGTGATCCGCCGCACGGGCGCCGCCGTCGTGTACGGCTGCGGACCGATGGCCATGCTCAGGTCGATCACCGACGTGGCCACGGCCGAGGGTGCGGTGGCCCAGGTCGCGGTCGAGGAGTCGATGGCCTGCGGTGTCGGGGTCTGCATGACCTGCGTCATGCCGGTCGTCGACGCGTCGGGCGTCACCAAGATGGTGCGGTCCTGCGTCGAGGGACCGGTGTTCCGCGGAGACCGGGTGCGCTGGGACGCGTTCTCCGACGGACTGTGCCGGGTGCCCGACGACGCCGTCGGTGCGCCGAGGGCAGGAGGCCACTGATGACCACCACCACCACCACCACCGTGCCGGCCACGCCCGCGATGTCCGCAGCGTCCGCCGTGTCCGCCGTGGACATGTCGGTCGACCTCGCCGGTCGGCACCTGCCGAGCCCCATGATGACCGCCTCCGGCTGCGCCGCCAACGGCCGCGAGCTCGGCCGGTTCTTCGACGTCGCCGAGCTCGGGGCGTTCGTCACCAAGTCCGTCATGGCCGACCCGCGGTCCGGCCGCGGCACGCCCCGCATGGCCGAGACGCCCTCCGGGATGCTCAACTCGATCGGCCTGCAGGGCCCGGGCATCACCTCGTTCGTCGAGAACGACCTCGCCTGGCTCAAGCAGGCCGGGGCCAGGACGCTGGTCTCCATCGCCGGCAACACCAGCGGCGAGTTCGCCGACGTCGCTGCCACGCTGCGGGCCAGCGACGCGTTCGACGCGGTGGTCGGTGTCGAAGTCAACATCTCCTGCCCGAACGTCGCGAACCGCGGGCTTGTCTTCGCCTGCGACCCGTTGGCCTCGGCCAAGGTGATCGCCCTGGTGCGGGAGCAGCTGCCGCGGGACGTGCCGATCTTCGCCAAGCTGACGCCCGACGTCACCGACATCGTCAGCGTCGCGCAGTCCTGCGTGAAGGCGGGTGCCGACGGCCTCACGATGATCAACACCCTGCTCGGCATGGTCATCGACACCGACCTGCTCCGACCGCAGGTCGCGGGAGTGACCGGTGGGCTGTCCGGCCCGGCCGTCCGGCCCGTCGCCGTCCGCGCGGTCTGGCAGACCCGCGCCGCGATGCTCGAGGGGCGGCTGCCGTTCGTCCCGATCATCGGCGTCGGGGGAGTGCGCACCGGGCGCGACGCGCTCGAGCTCGTCGCTGCCGGCGCGAGCGCCGTGCAGGTCGGCACCGCGACGTTCAACGACCCGTCGGCGCCGGTGCGCGTCGGTCGAGAGCTCGCGGGACTGTTGCACGACAAGGGATTCGAGCGACTTGCCGACGTGGTCGGTATCGCCCACGAGAGGGTGGCACGCTGATGGCGGACCAGGCGCGGCAGGACGAGACACAGGACCAGGCGCACGACCAGGCGCACGAGCGGGTGACGTTCGGCCAGCGGCTGCGGGCCACCACCGACCGGTTCGGACCGCTGTGTGCCGGGATCGACCCGCACCGCGCCCTGGTGGAGTCGTGGGGCCTGACGTACGACGTCGAGGGGCTGACCCGGTTCACCGAGACGTGCGTCGAGGCCTTCGCCGGGCACGTCGGCGTGGTCAAGCCGCAGTCCGCCTTCTTCGAGGTCTTCGGGTCCCGAGGCGTCGCCGTCCTCGAGCGCGCCATCCTCGCCCTGCGCGAGGCCGGCACGCTGGTCATCCTCGACGCGAAGCGCGGCGACATCGGCTCGACGATGTCGGCCTACGCCGAGGCCTACCTCGGCGACGACGCCGTGGCGCCCGCTGACGCCCTCACCGCGAGCCCCTACCTCGGGTTCGAGTCCCTGCGCCCGGCGCTCGACCTCGCGGCGCAGACCGGTCGTGGTGTCTTCGTCCTCGGCCTCACCTCGAACCCCGAGGGACGCACCGTGCAGCACGCCACCCTGCGCGACGTGAGCGTCGCGGAGAGCATCGTGGGCGGCGCCGCCACGGAGAACGCAGCGGCCCGGTCGCACGGCGACCTCGGTTCGGTGGGGCTCGTGGTCGGCGCGACCGTCGGGTCCGCCGTCCAGGAGCTCGGCCTGGACCTGGCCGGCTGCAACGGCCCGCTGCTCGCCCCGGGCGTCGGGGCGCAGGGTGGGACGAGCGAGGACCTGCGGCGCGTCTTCGGTGACGCCCTGCCGAACGTCCTGCCGTCCTCCAGCCGTGAGGTCCTCTCCGCCGGACCGGACGTCGTCCGGCTCCGGGAGCAGGCCGTCCGCACCAGCGAGCACCTCGCCGACCTGCTCCGCTGACGCGGTCCACCCTCCGCGCTGCGGCTTGCCGCGGCCTCCCCACCTCGACGAGAAACGAGCTCGTTCGGTTGCTAGAGTCGAGTGAACCAGTGAACGACGTTCGCACGACCCCTCCCGCACGCCTCACAAGGAGTACAGCTGTGGCACTTCCCCCGTTGACGCCCGAGCAGCGAGCAGCGGCCCTGGAGAAGGCCGCCGTGGCCCGCCGCGAGCGCGCCGCCGTCAAGAACCGCCTGAAGTACGCGCAGGGCTCGCTCAAGGAGGTCATCGCGGACGGCAAGGGCAACGACGTCGTCGGCAAGATGAAGGTCTCCGCGCTGCTCGAGTCCATGCCCGGCGTCGGCCGGGTGCGTGCTCGCCAGATCATGGAGGAGGTCGGCATCTCCGAGAGCCGCCGCGTCCGTGGCCTGGGCGCCAACCAGATCTCCGCGCTGCTCACCCGCTTCGACGAGGCGTGAGCCGCCCCGCACCTGCCGGCGAGGAACGCCCCCGGCGCCTCGTCGTCCTGGCCGGACCCACCGCGGTCGGCAAGGGCACCCTCTCCGCCTACGTCCGCGAGCACTTCCCCGAGGTGTGGCTGTCGGTGAGCGCCACCACCCGGGCTCCCCGACCCGGTGAGGTCGAGGGAACGCACTACCACTTCGTCGACCAGGCCGAGTTCGCCCGCATGGAGCAGGACGGCGAGCTCATCGAGTCAGCCGTGGTGCACGGCCGCAACCACTACGGCACGCCGCGCGGGCCGGTGGAGCAGGCCCTGGCCGAGCACCGTATGGCCCTGCTCGAGATCGACCTCCAGGGGGCGCGCCAGGTCAGGGCCACGATGCCCGAGGCGCTGTTCGTGTTCCTCGCCCCGCCGAGCTGGGACGAGCTGGTCCGCCGGCTGGTCGGTCGGGGCACCGAGGACGAGGAGGAACGCACCCGCCGCCTGGAGACCGCGAAGGTCGAGCTGGCCGCCGAGGACGAGTTCGACGTGACCATCGTCAACGACGATGTTCGTCGCGCTGCCGAAGAACTCGTATCATTGATGCGAACCCACTGACTTCTTGCGCCCCGAAACAACAACAGGAGTGATTTCCCCCGTGTCCGGAACCGTCGCGAACCCGATCGGCATCACCAACCCCCCGATCGACGACCTCCTCACCAAGGCCGACTCCAAGTACGCCCTGGTCATCTACTCCGCCAAGCGCGCCCGCCAGATCAACGCGTACTACAGCCAGCTCCAGGAGGGCCTGCTCGAGTACGTCGGACCGCTCGTCGACAGCCAGGTCCACGAGAAGTCGATGTCCATCGCCCTGCGCGAGATCAACGAGGGCCTGGTCACCTCCGAGCCGATCGAGAGCTGAGCCCGGCGGGGGAGCAGGGAGCGACAGCGCGATGGCGCGCATCGTCCTCGGTGTCAGTGGTGGCATCGCGGCCTACAAGGCCTGCTCCCTGCTGCGCCTGTTCACCGAGGCCGGCCACGACGTGACCGTGGTGCCGACCGAGTCGGCCCTGCACTTCGTGGGTGCCCCCACGTGGGAGGCGCTCTCCGGCAAGCCGGTCGCGACCGGGGTCTGGGAGTCCGTGCACGAGGTGCCGCACGTGCGCCTCGGCCAGTCCGCCGACCTCGTCGTCGTGGCCCCGGCCACCGCCGACCTGGTCGCCAAGGCCGCGCACGGCCTGGCCGGTGACCTGCTCACCAACGTCCTGCTCACCGCACGCTGCCCGGTCGTGGTGGCGCCCGCGATGCACACCGAGATGTGGGAGCACGCAGCGACCCAGGCCAACATCTCGACGCTCATGGAGCGCGGGGTGCACGTCATCCCGCCGGCGTCCGGTCGCCTCACCGGCGCGGACACCGGTCCCGGCCGGCTCCCCGAGCCCGCCGACCTGTATGCCGTGTGCGAGCGGATCCTCGCCCACGGCACCGCCGCGGTGGTACCGCCCAAGTACGCGACCGAGCTCCGCGCCATACCCGAGGACGAGGGGCTCGCCGAGGGTGGCCTCGAGGGGCGCAGGGTCGTCATCACCGCCGGAGGGACCCGGGAGCCGATCGACCCGGTGAGGTTCCTCGGGAACCGCAGCTCGGGCAAGCAGGGGTTCGCGCTGGCCACGGTGGCTGCCCGGCGGGGTGCCGAGGTGGTGCTCATCGCCGCGAACACGACCCTGGCGGCTCCCGCGGGGGTCCTCGTCGTCCCGGTGCAGACCGCCCTCGAGCTCGAGACCGCCGTCGCCGCGGCTGCGCCCGGGGCCGATGTCGTCGTGATGGCCGCTGCCGTCGCCGACTTCCGCCCGGCGCACTACACCGACGCCAAGATCAAGAAGACCCACGACGCCGACGACCCGGACGCCGCGCCGACGATCGAGCTGGTGCGCAACCCCGACGTCCTGGCCGGGCTGGTCGCCCGCCGCGGCGACGACGCGAGCCCCGTCATCGTCGGGTTCGCCGCGGAGACCGGCGATCAGGACGGCAGCGTCCTCGACCACGCGCGCGCCAAGCTGGCCCGGAAGGGCTGCGACCTGCTCGTGGTCAACGAGGTCGGCACCGACAAGACGTTCGGGCTCGACGACAACACCGTCCACATCCTGCGGCTGGGTTCGAGCCACGTGATCGATGCGGGGCCCGCCCCCAAGGAGCAGATCTCCGCCGCAGTGTGGGATGCCGTCCAGCAGATCTTGTGACGTAGGTACACTCGCGAGGTCCGTGCGGCTCCGGCTCGCGGCCCCCAGTCAGCAGCCGCTGCCCCCGAAGGAGTTTTGAGTGTCCGCACGCCTGTTCACGTCCGAGTCCGTCACCGAGGGTCACCCGGACAAGATCTGTGACCAGATCTCCGACTCGATCCTCGACGCCATGCTGGCGGAGGACAAGGACAGCCGGGTCGCCGTCGAGACGATGGTGACCACCGGGCTGGTCCACGTCGCCGGCGAGGTCGACACCCGCAGCTACGTCCCGATCGCCCAGATCGTGCGCGACACCATCAAGGGCATCGGCTACGACTCGTCCGAGAAGGGCTTCGACGGCGCCTCCTGCGGCGTCTCGATCTCCATCGGCGAGCAGTCGCCGGACATCGCGCAGGGGGTCGACACGGCCCACGAGAACCGCACCGGTGGAGTCGACCCGCTCGACAAGCAGGGTGCCGGCGACCAGGGCCTGATGTTCGGCTACGCGTGCGAGGACACCGCCGAGCTCATGCCCCTGCCGATCTACCTCGCGCACCGGCTGGCCGAGCGCCTCACCGCGGTCCGCAAGTCCGGTCAGGTCGCCTACCTGCGCCCCGACGGCAAGACCCAGGTCACCATCGGCTACGAGGGTGACAAGGCCGTCCGCCTCGACACCGTCGTGCTGTCGACGCAGCACGCCTCCGACATCTCGCTCGACGATTTGCTCGCGCCCGACATCGAGCAGCACGTCATCGCCCCGGTCCTGGCCGAGCTCGCCGAGACCGGCACCGACCTCGACATCTCGGGGTACCGCAGCCTGATCAACCCGACCGGCCGCTTCGAGATCGGTGGCCCCATGGGCGACGCCGGCCTCACCGGCCGCAAGATCATCGTCGACACGTACGGCGGCATGGCCCGCCACGGTGGTGGCGCGTTCTCCGGCAAGGACCCGTCGAAGGTCGACCGCTCGGCCGCCTACGCCATGCGCTGGGTCGCCAAGAACATCGTCGCGGCCGGCCTCGCCCGCCGCTGCGAGGTCCAGGTCGCCTACGCCATCGGCAAGGCCCAGCCGGTCGGTCTCTACGTCGAGACGTTCGGCACCGAGACCGAGCCGATCGACAAGATCCAGGCCGCGATCACCTCGGTGTTCGACCTGCGCCCGGGAGCGATCGTCGACCAGCTCGACCTGCTGCGCCCGATCTACAAGGCGACGGCCGCTTACGGCCACTTCGGCCGCACCTCGGTCGAGGGCGTCGACAACGCCTTCACCTGGGAGCGCACCGATCGCGTCGAGGCGCTGCAGCGCGCGGTCAAGGGCTGACCGGCTCCTCGCACCCAGCGTCCGGTCGACCCGGCCGACCCCTGCCCCGCAGGAGTGTCGGCCGGGTCGACTAGTTTTCACACGTGTCCGAACCGGGAGCCGTCGAGCAGCTGTCGCTGATCCGCGCCGCGCTGCCCAAGGCCCCGCGCCCGCCGAAGGCGACCGACACGGCCGAGGTCGACCCCGTCGCGGCGGTGGTCGTCGACACCGGGCTGGCCCACCTGGACCGCCCGTTCGAGTACCTCGTGCCGACGGCGCTCGGCGAGACCGCCGTGCCCGGCGCACGGGTCAAGGTGCGGTTCGCCGGGCAGGACCTCGACGGGTTCGTCGTCGAGCGCAAGGCGGCGGCCGAGCACGACGGCCGGCTGGCGCCGATCCGTCGGGTCGTGTCGCCCGAGCCTGTCCTGACCGCCCGCCAGCTGTCGGTGGCCCGGGCGGTCGCCGCCCGCTACGCCGGCACCCTCGGTGACGTCCTGCGCCTGTCCGTCCCGCCGCGCCACGCCGCTGCGGAGAAGGCCCTGGCCCTCGAGCCGCCGGTGCCCGACCCCCTGCCGGCCCTTTCCGGTCCCGGCCCCGCCTGGACCCGGTATGCCGCCGGGCCGGCCTACCTCACCCGGCTCACCTCGGGGGAGACCCCGGCCGCGTCATGGCTGGCCCTGCCCTCGACCGACCCGGCAGAGGACTGGCCGGCGGCCCTCGCGACGGCTGCTGCGGCAACCGTCGCCGGTGGCCGCGGCGCGGTCCTCGTCGTCCCCGACCACCGGGACGTCACCCGGGTGGATGCCGCCCTGACCGCCGCCCTCGGACCGGGAAGGCACGTGCGGCTGACCGCCGACCAGGGCCCGCAGGCGCGCTACACCGCGTGGCTCAAGGTGCTGCGCGGGCACGTGTCCGTCGTCGTCGGCACCCGGGCCGCAGCCTTCGCCCCCGTAAAGGACCTGGGCCTCGTCGCCTGGTGGGACGACGGCGACGACAACCACGAGGAGCCTCGCGCGCCATACCCGCACGTCCGGGAGGTGCTGCTGACCCGGGCCGCCGTCGAGGGGGCGGCGGTGCTGTCCGGGGGGTTCACGCGGACGGTGGCCGTGCAGCAGCTGGTGGAGACCGGCGCGCTGCGCCCCATCGCCGCGGCCGGCGCGGTGCGCGCCGCGGTGCCGCGGGTGGTCGTCGCGGGGGAGGGACTGGAGCTCGAGCGAGACCCGGCTGCGGCCAGCGCGCACCTGCCGTCCATCGCGTGGCGGACCGCCAAGACCGCCCTGGAGTCCGGGCCCGTGCTCGTGCAGGTGCCGCGGCGGGGGTACGTGCCGTCGCTCGCCTGCCAGACCTGTCGCGCCCCCGCTCGTTGCGCCCACTGCTCCGGCCCGATCGCCGTGACCGGGCGCGGTGCCGAGCCGGGGTGCCGTTGGTGTGGGCGGGGGGTCGGTCGGTTCGAGTGCCGCCAGTGCGGTGGACGTGAGCTGCGGTCGTCCGTCGTCGGCGCCCGGCGCACGGCGGAGGAGCTGGGACGGGCGTTCCCCGGCGTGCCGGTGCACACCTCGGGTGCGGGAGCGGTGCTCGAGCGGGTCGCGGCCGCGCCGTCGCTGGTCATCGCGACCCCGGGGGCAGAGCCCGTGGCCGAGGGTGGGTACGCCGCCACGCTGCTGCTCGACGCCTGGGCCTCGCTCGACCGCCCGACGCTCGACGCGGGGGAGGAAGCGCTGCGTCGGTGGCTGGCGGCTGCTGCGTTGACCCGGGGTTCGGCATCACGTGGGCAGGTCGTCCTGTGCGGGGCGCCCGGCCACACCACCCTGCCGGTCGTCGAGGCCCTGGTTCGCTGGGACCCGGCGTGGTTCGCCGCCCGCGAGCTCGCCGACCGCGCCGCCCTGTCGCTGCCACCCACCGTGGTGATGGCCGCCGTCAGCGGCGAACGCCGTGCGGTCGACGCCGCGGTGCAGCAGGCCGACCTCGCCGACGGCACCGAACGGCTCGGGCCGCTGCCGCTGCCGGACGACGCGGTGCGCATGCTGCTCCGGGTGCCACTCGCCGACCGGGACGCACTGGCGACGTCCCTGACCGCGATGCGGGCCAAGCGCAGTGCGCGCAAGGAACCTGTCAGCGTGCAGGTCCGGGTCGACCCGCCCGACCCGGCGACGTAGGCCGAGCGAGGGGTCACCGGGTGCTCCGGGACCTGGGGTCGGGCGTGACATCGCGGGGGCCGCAGGATCGCAGGATGGCCTGACGACATCCGTGTTCCCGACCTAGATTTGCGGCATGAGCTCTCGTCGGCAGGTCGCCGGTCTGGTCGCCCTGGTCCTCGTTCTGCTCGTCACCGGGGCCGTCCTGTGGATCGGTGGCGCGGAGACGGAGTTCGGCTGGTTCGCCTACTCACCGTTGGACCAGCAGCCCTCGCCGGGAGTCTTCCTCATCTCGGAACGGCGACAGGCAGCGCTGGTGGTGTCGTTGGTCGGCGTGGTGCTGCTGAGCGGCGTGCTGGGCTTCGTGGTCGGCCGTCGGGCCACCCACGGCTCTGAGGTGTAGGCATGCACGGGTTCCTCGTGACCGATTGGAGAGGAGAACCGGTCAACGCAGCGCTGGAAGAGCATGACGATCTTGCCTGGTTCCGACCCGAGGATCTCGCGGAGCTGGAGGGCTCACCCTGAGACTCTGCCCAGCGTCATCGGCGCCATCCAGGTCGCGGCCAGCCAGCCGCTTCGAATCGTCCGCTGAGCGGTGGATCCGGTCGACGTGCAGCCGGACCCACCGCTCAGCGGTGGCCCCAGTTGGTGCGGATGAGTCCGCGGTCGGGGTTGTCGGGGTCGTCGAGCCAGGAGA
>NZ_LMGM01000001.1:57354-57667 GCF_001427915.1 Phycicoccus sp. Root563
GGGGTGGTGTGCCGTGGGTGGCCTCGTGGTCGGAGGGGATGGCGAGGTCGTTCCAGGTGATGGGTCCGCCGCTGGGTGGTTGGTAGGTGCCTGCGGGGACGGGTGGGTCACCTTCGGGTGGTGGGGCGGTCTCGTGGGGTCGGGGTGGGCGGATGGGTAGCCCGTACCGGTTGGTGACGGTGAGTCCGTCGGGGTGGGTGGGGTCGCCGGTGATGGTGTAGTCGCCGCGGTCGATGCCGTCGTGGTGGGCGGTGCAGAGGCTGATCTGGTTGTCGGTGTCGGTGGGGCCGCCGTCGGCCCATGCCTGGAGGTG
>NZ_LMGM01000001.1:57678-121307 GCF_001427915.1 Phycicoccus sp. Root563
GCGGCAGCCGCGGTCGCGGTCGGTGATGAGGCGGCGGGTGCGGTGGGGCAGGATCCGCATGGCCCGTCCGACGGACACCGGTCGCCCTTCGGTTTCCCAGACGGGTTGGACGGTGCCGTCGCTGATGAACCGTCCGAGCAGGCGCAGGGGGATGGCGTGGCCGCCGTTGACCCAGGCGCCGTCGGTGTCGAGGTGCAGGTAGACCCGGTAGTGCGCCGACCGCGATGTCGAGTTGACCGAGGCGAGGGAGCGGGTGGCCATCTCCTCGAGGGCGTCGGCGTAGGTCGGCGACCCCGCGTAGCGGTCGTCGACGTCGGCAGCCCGGCCAGTCCGGGTGGGGTCGCTGGCTTCACTGCTGTCGGTGTCGCGGCGGCGCAGGAACAGTGCGTCCTTGGCTTCCTTGACGGCTTGTTCGAACAGGGCGCCGATGGTGGCGGGGGCGGAGTACCGCAGCTGGAACCGGCCGTCGGCGTCGTACGACATGGCCAGGTCGGGCTTGGCGCAGGCACGCTGCTCGGCGGCCGACTCTGCCTCGTCCGCGGCCTCCCCTGCCTCATCCATCGGTTCCGGGGCGGCGAAGGCGTGGCGGGCGACGGCTCGGCGCAGCTGGGTGACGGTGGCGTTGCGGGCGAACTGGGTGACCGAGGCCTGGTGGGTGACGGGGATGTGGCGGGCCAGGACGGCGACCTGGTCCAGGGACAGCTCTCCGGCCTCCAACGCCACAGCTGCGTCGGTGAGCTCGGTGCGTCGCCTGGCGACGGCGACGATGTCGGCGGCGTGGGCATGGGACAGGCGGCGCGGACGACGAGGTAGTGCTCGGGTTGACTTGAACCCGCCCTCGCCCCAGTGCCGGTCGGTCATGACCTCGTCGATGATGTCGACCAGCTCGGCCTGCGCCCGGTTCAACCGACCCGCAACAGCCGCAGTCCGCTCCCACAACGCTTGGTTCCGCACGCCCCAGCCACCGCCCGGAACAGTGTCCGGGACGGCGGTGAGCGGGCTGACCGACATACCTCAATCGTACACCTGTTCGAATGATGCAGAAAGACTTGTCCACACCCCGAATCGCTCGAATTCGCTGACAGCAGAACCACATTCGTCCCACGAGCCACGCGGGACGGGCGCGGCCCACGGTGGCGCGCACCGCGCCATACGCGTCGCACCTAGACTGGTCGCCGTGTCGATCCAGAACATCCGCCTCTTCGGTGACCCCGTGCTGCGCACGGCCGCCGAACCCGTCGTCGACTTCGACCGCGAGCTGCGCCAGCTGGTCAAGGACCTCACCGACACGATGATGGACGCGCCGGGCGCCGGCCTCGCGGCACCGCAGATCGGTGTGGGCCTGCGCGTCTTCACCTACTGGATCGACGGCGAGCTCGGGCACCTCGTCAACCCCGACCTCGCGCTCTCCGACGAGATGCAGGACGGCGAGGAGGGCTGCCTGTCCTTCCCCGGCATGAAGTTCGAGACGCCCCGCTCGCTGCGGGTGGTGGCCAAGGGCTTCAACCAGTTCGGCGAGCCCGTCCTCATCGAGGGCTCCGAGCTGATGGCGCGCTGCATCCAGCACGAGACCGACCACCTCGACGGCATCCTGTTCATCGACCGGATGGACCGCGAGCAGCGCAAGCTCGCCATGCGCGCCATCCGGGAGGCGCAGTGGTCCGGTGAGGCCGCGCCCACCGTCAAGGTCAGCCCGCACGCGACGTTCGGCAGGAGCCTGTGAGCCTGCGCCTGGTCTTCGCAGGCACCCCCGACGTGGCGGTCCCGGCCCTCGAGGCGCTCCACGCGTCGGCGCACGAGGTCGTGGCGGTGGTGACCCGTCCTGACGCCCGTGCCGGCCGAGGTCGGGGTCTCGCCCAGTCACCGGTGCGGCAGTGGGCGCAGGAACGTGGGATCGAGGTCCTCACACCGCGTCGCCCGAGCGAGGAGGACTTCCTCCAGCGGTTGCGTGAGCTCGAACCCGACGTCTGCCCGGTGGTCGCCTACGGCGCCCTGATCCCTCGCGCGGCTCTCGACATCCCGCGCCACGGCTGGGTCAACCTGCACTTCTCGCTGCTGCCCGCGTGGCGGGGCGCCGCCCCCGTGCAGCACGCCCTGATGGCCGGCGACGAGATGACCGGTGCCTCGACCTTCCTCATCGAGGAGGGCCTGGACACCGGCCCCGTGTATGGCGTGATGACCGAACGCGTCCGTCCCACCGACACGTCGGGAGACCTCCTCGGGCGACTCGCCGACGGGGGTTCGGGGTTGCTCGTGGCCACGATGGACGGGATCGAGGACGGTTCGCTGCAGCCGGTGCCCCAAGGTGCGGAAGGCGTCTCGCTCGCGCCGAAGCTCGACGTCGCGGACGCCGAGGTCCGTTGGGACCGACCGGCGATCGCCGTCGACCGGCTGGTGCGGGGCTGCACGCCGGCGCCCGGGGCCTGGACCACGTTCCGGGGCGAGCGCCTCAAGCTGTCTCCCGTCACCCTGACACCGACCGGTGCGGTCGACGCGCCCGACGGCTTGGGACCCGGTGAGATCTCGGCGGGCAAGCGCGCCGTCTGGGTGGGGACGGCGACGACCCCGGTCCTCCTCGGCGAGGTCCGCCCGCACGGCAAGAAGGACATGGCTGCGCCCGACTGGGCCCGTGGCACCCGCATCGCACGAGGAGAGTGCTTCACCATGGTCCAGGCCCAGTCATGAGCGAGTCGGGCGGCGACCGCGGCAGAGGTCAAGGCGGGCCGCGGCGCAACGCACAGGGTCGCCAGCGACCCGAACGCGCGCACGGCGGACGTGAGCGTTCGGCACAGAAGCCCAGTGAGCGTGGCCGCACGAGCGACCCGCAACGGCTCGCCGCCTACACGGTGATGCGGGCCGTCGCAGACGGTGCCTACGCCAACCTCGAGCTCCCGAGAGTGTTGCGGGAGAAGGACATTCGTGGCCGTGACGCCGCGTTCACGACCGAGCTCGTGTATGGCGCGGTGCGCATGCACGGCTTGTACGACCCGATCATCAGCGTTGCCGCGGCAAGGCCGATCACCAAGATCGACGAGAACGTCGTCGACACGCTGCGCCTCGGGGCTCACCAGCTTCTCGGCATGCGCGTCCCGACGCATGCGGCCGTCGACGAGACCGTCGCCCTGGCCCGCAAGGTCAACGGTGCCGGGGCCGCCGGCTTCGTGAACGCGGTCATGCGGCGGATCAGCGAGCGCGACCTCGACGAGTGGCTGGCCGAGGTCGTCCCCGCCGACGGTGACCTCACGGCACAGCTGTCGGTCGAGCACTCGCACCCCGAGTGGGTGGTCAAGGCGTTGCGCGCGGCACTGCTCGGCCACGGCGCCGCGACGGCGGAGACCATCGACGACGAGCTGAGCGCCCTGGTGACCTCGGACAACGAACCCGCCAAGGTCTCGCTCGTCGCCAGGCCCGGCCTGAGCAGCGTCGACGAGCTCGTCGACGACGGGGCCGAGGCGTCCTGGCTCTCCCCGGTGGGGGCGGTTCTGCCGGGAGGTGACCCGGGCGCCATACGCGCGGTGCGGGAGGGACGGGCCGCGGTCCAGGACGAGGGTTCGCAGCTCCTGGCGCTGGCCCTCGCAGCGGTGCCCGTCGACGGTGACGGCACCGAGCAGTGGCTGGACCTGTGCGCGGGCCCCGGTGGCAAGGCGGGGCTGCTCGCCGCGCTGGCGTTCGGGGCGGGGGCCGACCTCACCGCCAACGAGGTCAGCGAGCACCGCACCGAGCTCGTCCGCCAGACCCTGCGCCCCGCGCTGCTCCAAGCCGGCGCCCACGGCCGCACGATCGAGGTGCGGACGGGTGACGGACGGGCTTACGGCGAGGACGAGCCCGAGCGCTACCAGCGGGTCCTCGTGGACGCCCCGTGCACCGGGCTGGGCGCACTGCGCCGTCGCCCCGAGGCGCGCTGGCGCCGGACTCCCGCCGATCTCGCGGACCTCGGCAAGCTGCAGCGCGAGCTGCTCGCCTCGGCCATCGACGCCACGGCGCCCGGCGGAGTGGTCGCGTACGCGACGTGCAGCCCGCACCTGGCGGAGACCCAGTTCGTCGTGCGCGACGTCACCCGCAAGCGCGACGACATCGAGCTGCTGGACGCCCGCGACTACCTCCGCGATGCCTCCGGCGAGCCGGTCGACGTGCCCGGCGACGGACCGACCGTCCAGCTGTGGCCGCACATCCACGGCACCGACGGGATGTTCCTCGCCCTGCTGCGCAAGAAGTAGCCAGCTCGGCAGAGCCTCTCGGGACGCTCCGGGTGGGTCGATCCGGCCTCTGGTCGCCCGTTAGGGTGAGCGCCGTGCAGATCTCGCCCAGCATCCTGTCGGCCGACTTCGCCAACCTCGAGTCCGAGCTGGCGCGCATCGCCAACGCGGACTGGGCACACGTGGACGTCATGGACGGCCACTTCGTGCCGAACCTGACCCTCGGCCTGCCGATCGTCGAGGCCCTGGCCCGGGTGAGCCCCATCCCGCTGGACTGCCACCTCATGATCGAGGACCCCGACCGCTGGGCGCCGCAGTACGCGGAGGCGGGCGGTTCGTCGGTCACCTTCCACGTCGAGGCGGCCGCCGACCCCCGCGCGGTCGCGCGCTCCATCCGTGCCGCCGGGGCACGGTCCGGTATGGCGGTCAAGCCCGGGACGTCGTTCGCCCCCTACGAGGACCTGCTCCCGGACCTGGACATGGTGCTGGTCATGACGGTCGAGCCGGGCTTCGGCGGCCAGTCGTTCATGGCCGACCAGATGCCCAAGGTCACCCAGGTCCGTGAGGCCGTGCGACGCCTCGGCGGCGAGGTCTGGGTGCAGGTCGATGGGGGAGTCTCCGCGGCAACCATCGAGCAGTGCGCCGAGGCCGGTGCCGACGTGTTCGTCGCCGGCTCCGCCGTGTACGGCGCCGAGGACGCTGCGGCGGCGGTGGACGAGTTGCGGGCCCTAGCCACGCGCCACCAGCACTGACCCGAATCCCGCACCCTGCCGCGGTGAGGACCGTCACGCGGACCTGGGCTACGCGCTGACGCGACCACGCTGGCATACTGGGAGCACGTGCTCCGGGGTCGGTGCAATTCCGAACCGGCGGTGACAGTCCGCGACCCGGCCGCAGCCAGCGGCCGGTTGACCTGGTGGAACTCCAGGACCGACGGTGAAAGTCCGGATGGTAGGCAGCACGCAAGGCAGGACCCTCGGTCCTGTCCGGTGGTGACGACTCCTGTCGTCGCGCGCCGGGCACCCGTCGACCCTGCCCGCACGTCCCCCGGAGCTCGACCGATCGGTCTCGAGCACGAGGGCAGGACATGCAGCAGCACCAGGACGAGCGCGACCAGGTCCCACCGGACCGTGACGTCGCGTGGATGCGTCGTGCGCTCGAGCTCGCGGCACGTGGTCGTCGCCCCGACGCCAACCCGCGCGTCGGCTGCGTCCTCGTCTCGCCTGAGGGCGACCTCGTGGCCGAGGGCTGGCACCGCGGCGCCGGGACCCTGCACGCCGAGACCGACGCGTTGAGCCACGCGGGCGACGCGGCGAGGGGTGCGACGGCCTACGTCACCCTCGAGCCGTGCAACCACACCGGACGCACGCAGCCGTGTGCCCAGGCGCTCCTGGAGGCCGGGGTGGCCCGCGTCGTGCACGCCCAGTCCGACCCGAACCCGCGCGCCGCGGGCGGGGCCGAGGTGCTGCGCGGTCACGGCGTCGAGGTGACCAGCGGGGTGCTGGACGACGAGGCGACCGCCCTGAACCGGACCTGGACCCACCTGGTCACGACCGGCCGGCCGTGGGTGACCTGGAAGCTCGCCTCCACGCTCGACGGGCGCAGCGCCGCGGCCGACGGCACGAGCCAGTGGATCACCGGCCCGGTCGCCCGCGACGACGTGCACACCCAGCGCTCCCGGTGCGGTGCGGTCATCATCGGCACCGGTACAGCCCTCACCGACGACCCCCGGCTGACGGCACGTCGTGCCGACGGTTCCCTGCACGAGCACCAGCCGCTGCGGGTCGTCGTGGGGGAGCGTGACCTGCGCCCGGACGCCCGGGTGCTGGACGACAGCGCACCGACCTGGCACCTGCGCACCCGTGACCCGAAGGAGGTCCTCGCCCGGCTCGCGGAGGCCGAGATCCACCACGTGTGGCTCGAGGGCGGGCCGACGATGGCGGCCGCGTTCCTGGCCGCCGGGGTCGTCGACGAGGTCATCGCCTACGTCGCCCCCGTGTTCCTCGGGCGCGGGCGTCCCTCCGTCGGGGACCTCGGCATCACCACCATGGCCGACGCCCTGCGCCTCGAGCCCACCGACATCACCGTGCTCGGCACGGATGTACGAGTCACCGCAGCACTGAAGGAGATCCACTGATGTTCACCGGAATCGTCGAAGAGCTCGGCCACGTGGTCGGGCTCGATGCGGGCGAGGACTCGGCACGGCTGACGGTGCACGGGGCGGTCGTGACGACCGATGCCGTGCACGGCGCCTCCATCTCGGTCAACGGGGTCTGCCTCACCGTGGTCGAGCACGGCGACGAGGAGTTCACCGTCGACGTGATGGCCGAGACCCTGCGGCGCTCCAGCCTCGGCGCGCTCGTCCCCGGTGCACGGGTGAACCTCGAGCGGGCGATGCCGGCGAACGGACGGTTCGGCGGTCACGTGGTCCAGGGCCACGTGGACGGGACGGCCACCATCACCCACCGCACACCGGGGGACCGCTGGGAGGTCGTGGGCTTCACGCTCCCGCCGGCGCTCTCGCGCTACGTCGTCGAGAAGGGCTCGATCACCGTCGACGGGGTCAGCCTGACCGTCGCCTCGGTCGACGACACGTCGTTCACCGTCTCGCTCATCCCCACGACACTCGACCTGACCACCCTCGGCCACAAGGGCGTCGGGGACCCCGTCAACCTCGAGGTCGACGTCATCGCCAAGTACGTCGAACGGCTCATGTCCCAGCAGGGTCGTGACGCTGCCGCCTACCCGCTCGTCGTCGCACAGGAGGACCACTCATGAACGTGCTCGAACGCCTCTTCGAGGCCCAGCTGACGATCGGCTCGCAGCAGATCCTCTGGCGTGAGGTCGTCGGCAACGCCTTCGGCTTCGCGTCGGCCATCGGCGGCATGCGGCGGCGCGTCTGGGCCTGGCCGGTGGGCATCGTCGGGAACGCCCTGCTGTTCACGGTCTTCTTCGGCGTGGCCTTCTCCAACCCGCAGCACACGACGCTCTACGGCCAGGCCGGCCGCCAGGTCTTCTTCATCATCACGAGCATCTACGGCTGGCTGCTCTGGCGGCGGGTGCGCCGGGCCAACCGCGCGGACGGCACCGACCGACCGGCCATCACCCCGCGCTGGGCCACGCCCCGGGAACGCCTCGCCTACCTCGGCTTCTGGGTGGCCGGCGTGGTCGTCCTGCAGTGGGGGTTCGCGGCCATCGGCGCCGGGTTCCCCGCGCCCCGCTGGTACTTCTGGTGCGACGCCTGGATCTTCGTCGGCTCGATCGTCGCGACCTACGCCATGGCGCGCGGGTGGAACGACTTCTGGCTCGCCTGGATCGCGGTGGACCTCGTCGGCGTGCCCCTGCTGGTGCACTCCGGGTTCTACCCGTCCGCGGTCCTGTATGCCGTGTACGGCGGCCTCGTGCTCTACGGCTTCTTCGTGTGGCTCAAGGCCTCTCGCGAGGAGATCAGTCCCGAGCGCGAGCTCGCGGGAGCTCGGGCATGACTCGGCTCGCGACCATCGAGCAGGCCCTGGAGGCGCTGCGCGAGGGTCGCCCCGTCCTGGTCACCGACAGCGAGGACCGCGAGAACGAGGGCGACGTCGTGCTGGCCGCCCAGACGTTGACGGACGAGTGGCTCGCCTGGACGATCCGGCACACGAGTGGCTACCTCTGCGCCCCCGTGACCAGCGAGACCGCGGACCGGCTGGGGCTGCCGCTCATGGTCGCGGACAACCGCGACCCCCTGCGCACCGCCTACACCGTCACGGTCGACGCGGCGGAAGGCGTGACCACGGGGATCAGCGCGGCGGACCGGGCCCGCACCATACGGCTGCTGGCGGACCCGGCATCCACGCCGGGGTCGTTCGTGCGGCCCGGGCACGTGATCCCGTTGCGCGCCAAGGACGGTGGCGTGCTGGAGCGGCCCGGGCACACCGAGGCCGCGGTCGACCTCTGTCGCCTCGCCGGGCTGGCACCGGTCGGCGCGATCGGTGAGCTGGTCAACGACGACGGCACGATGATGCGCCTCCCCGAGGTGCTGGACACCGGCGCCCGCCACGGGCTGCCCGTCGTGACGATCGCCCAGCTCATCGCCTGGCGTCAGCGCCATGACCGCGTCCGCCGTCTCGCCGACACCGTGCTGCCCACCGCGCACGGGACCTTCCGCGCCGTCGGCTACCGCGACGTCGTGACCGGCGCGGAGCACCTCGCCCTCGTCAGCCCGCGGGGACTGGTCGGACGGGCGCCGTTGGTGCGACTGCACTCCGAGTGCCTCACCGGCGACGTGTTCGGCTCCCAGCGCTGCGACTGCGGACCCCAGCTCGAACGCTCCCTCGAGCGTGTCGCAGCCGAGGGGGGAGCGGTCGTCTACCTCCGCGGTCACGAGGGCCGTGGTGTCGGCCTCGTGTCCAAGCTCCAGGCGTACGGCCTGCAGGACCAGGGGCTCGACACCGTCGATGCGCAGGTCGAGCTCGGCCTCCCGATCGACGCGAGGGAGTATGCCGCCGGGGCAGCGGTGCTCGTCGACCTCGGCATCGCGGCGGTGCGGCTCCTGACGAACAACCCGCTCAAGGTCGAGGCGCTGCGGGGCCATGGCATCGAGGTGCCGGCGGTGGAGCCGATCAGCATCGCGCCCCTGCCCACCAACGAGGCCTACCTGCGCACCAAGCGGGACCGGATGGGGCACCGCCTCGTCATCGAGGGCACGGACCAGGGAGCATCGGCATGAGTGGACACGGGGCACCGGCGATCGCGGTCGACGGAACAGGGCTGCGGGTGGCGGTCGTGGCCGCCTCGTGGCACGACGTGGTGATGGACGGGCTGGTGGCCGGCGCGGTCCGTGGCCTCGCCGACGCCGGCATTCAGGACGCCGCCGTGGTGCGCGTCCCCGGGACGGTCGAGCTGAGCGTCGCCTGCGCCCGGCTCGCGCCGAGCCACGACGCCCTCGTGGCCCTCGGTGTGGTCATCCGTGGCGGCACCCCGCACTTCGAGTACGTCTGCTCCGGCGTGACGACCGGCCTGACGCAGGTCAGCATCACGACAGGGGTGCCGATCGGGTTCGGGGTGCTGACCTGCGACGACGAGCAGCAGGCCCTCGACCGGGCCGGCCTCGAGGGGTCGAGCGAGGACAAGGGCCACGAGGCCGCGACCGCCGCCGTGGCGACTGCCGTGACCCTGCGCGACCTCCACGTCTGACGGCGCCGCATCACCCGAAAAGCGGGGGTTGCGTGGCGAAACGGGACATATTTCTGCAGGTCTCCCGGAACGACACCCGCTTCGCGGGGAGGGCGGCGGCCCTGACTACGCTCACGTGGTGACCGACAACGCGATGCGACGGGCCCTGGCGCGGGCCAGGGACGGCAAGGCCCTCGACGGTGCGGAGGCCCTGGTGCTGCTGGGGGCTCGCGGTGAGGACCTCGAGCAGCTGTTCACCTCGGCGAGCCGGGTCCGTGACGCGGCCATGGTCGCCGCGGGTCGACCCGGGGTCGTCACCTACTCGCGCAAGGTCTTCATCCCCCTCACGCGGTTGTGCCGCGACCGTTGCCACTACTGCACGTTCGCCACCGTCCCGGGTCGTCTCCCCGCGCCATACCTCTCACCGGACGAGGTGCTCGACATCGCGCGGGCGGGGGCGGCGCAGGGCTGCAAGGAGGCGCTGTTCACCCTCGGGGACCGGCCCGAGGACCGCTGGCCGGCGGCGCGGGAGTGGCTGGACGCCCACGGGTACGACGACACGCTGTCCTACGTCCGCGCGATGTCGATCCGTGTGCTGGAGGAGACCGGACTGCTGCCGCACCTCAACCCCGGCGTCATGTCGTGGTCGGACCTGCAGCGGCTCAAGCCGGTCGCCCCGTCGATGGGCATGATGCTGGAGACGACGTCGCGAGCAGTGTTCGAGGAGCCCGGGGGAGCCCACTTCGGGTCGCCGGACAAGGACCCGGCGGTGCGCCTGCGGGTGCTCGAGGACGCCGGCCGGGTGGGGGTGCCGTTCACCACGGGCATCCTCGTCGGCATCGGGGAGGACGCCCAGGACCGCGTCGACAGCATCCTGGCGATCCGCCACGTGGCACGGGAGTACGGCACCGTCCAGGAGTGCATCGTCCAGAACTTCCGGGCCAAGGACGACACGGCGATGCGGTCGACCCCCGACCTCGGGGCGGAGGAGTACCTCGCCACCATCGCGGTGACCCGACTGCTCCTCGGCCCGACCGTCACGGTCCAGGCCCCGCCCAACCTGTCCGAACCCGCCGAGATCGCGCGCCTGCTCGCCGCCGGTGTCGACGACTGGGGCGGTGTCTCGCCGGTCACGCCGGACCACGTGAACCCCGAGCGCCCCTGGCCCGAGATCGAGCGGCTGGAGCAGTGGACGGCGGACTCCGGGCTGCGGCTGGCCGAGCGCCTCACGGCGCACCCGCGGTTCGTTCGCGGAGGCCTGTCCGGTGACGAGCCGTGGTTCGACCCCCGCGTCCGCCCCCATGTCGAGGCCCTTGCCGACCCGGTGACCGGTCTCGCCCGTGAGGGCGCCGTCGCGACCGGGCTGCCGTGGCAGGAACCGGACGGTGGTGTCGCCGACCTCGGCGCCGGCACGGGGCGCACCGACCTGCACGCCAGCATCGACACGACCGGTCGGACCGCCGACCGGCGCAGCGACTTCGATCAGGTCTACGGCGACTGGAGCGAGGTCGCGACGCGCATCGACGGGTCCGCGACGTTGTTGCCCAGTGACGCCCGCGCCGCCCTGGCGCGCGCCGAGTCGGACCCGGCCGGTCTCTCGGACGCCGACTACCTGACGCTGTTCACCGCCGACGGCGCGGACCTCGAGGCCCTCACCTCGCTGGCCGACCACCTGCGACGCGAGGTCGTCGGTGACGACGTCACCTACGTCGTGAACCGGAACATCAACTTCACCAACGTCTGCTACGTCGGCTGCCGGTTCTGCGCGTTCGCACAGCGCAAGACCGATGCCGACGCCTACACGCTCTCGCTCGAGGAGGTCGGCACCCGCGCCGCGGAGGCGCAGGCGCTCGGCGCGACGGAGGTCTGCCTGCAGGGTGGGATCTCGCCCGACCTCAAGGCGGGGGCGTACGCCGACATCGTCCGGGCCGTGAAGTCCGCGGCGCCGGGCATCCACGTCCACGCCTTCTCTCCCATGGAGATCGCCACCGCGTCGGCCAAGCAGGGGGTCTCGGCCCGTGCCTGGCTGGAGGAGGTCAAGGAGGCCGGCCTCGACTCCATACCAGGCACGGCCGCCGAGATCCTCGACGACGAGGTGCGCTGGGTCCTGACCAAGGGCAAGCTGCCCGCCGACCAGTGGCTCGAGATCGTGGCCACCGCGCACGAGCTCGGCATCCCCAGCAGCTCCACGATGATGTACGGCCACGTCGACCACCCGCGCCACTGGGTCGGCCACCTGCGCCGTCTGCAGGAGCTGCAGGACCGCACGGGAGGGCTGACCGAGTTCGTGCCGCTGCCCTTCGTGCACACCAACGCCCCGGTCTACCTCGCCGGCCTCGCCCGACCCGGGCCCACGTTGCGCGACAACCGCGCCGTCCACGCCGTCGCGCGCCTCATGCTGCACGGCCGCATCGACCACGTGCAGACGTCGTGGGTGAAGCTCGGCGTCGAGGGCACCCGGGCGATGCTCACCGGCGGTGCCGACGACCTGGGTGGGACGCTCATGGAGGAGACCATCAGCCGGATGGCCGGCTCCGAGCACGGGTCCGCCAAGACCGTTGCCGAGCTCACCGAGATCGCCGGCGGCATCGGGCGTCCGGTGCGGGAGCGCACGACGACGTATGGCGCCCCCTCCCGCACCGTCCCTGCCTGAGCCCGGGCGGGTGGCGGGGGGTGCCGGTTCCGGCACCCGGTCCGGGTTCGGTCGGTGCGACGGCCACCCGTACCCTTGACGCGTGAAGACCTTCGACGACCTGTACGCCGAGCTGGCCGAGAAGGCGGTGACCCGGCCCGAGGGCTCGGGCACCGTCCGTGAGCTGGACGCCGGCGTGCATGCCATCGGGAAGAAGATCGTCGAGGAGGCGGCCGAGGTCTGGATGGCTGCCGAGCACGAGGGCAAGGAGCGCACGGCCGAGGAGATCAGCCAGCTGCTCTACCACCTGCAGGTGCTCATGATCGCCTCCGACATCAGCCTCGACGACGTCTACACCCACCTCTAGGAACAACCGCCATGCTGCGAATTGCCGTACCCAACAAGGGCTCCCTCTCCGAGGCCTCCGTCGAGATGCTGCGCGAGGCGGGCTACCGCGTCCGTCGTGACAGCAAGGAGCTCGTCCTCACGGACGCCGACAACGACGTCGAGTTCTTCTACCTGCGCCCCCGTGACATCGCGGTCTACGTCGGCTCCGGCACCGTCGACTGCGGCATCACCGGGCGGGACCTGCTGCTCGACTCCGGGAGCGCGGCCATCGAGGTGATGACCCTTGGCTTCGGGGGGTCCACCTTCCGGTACGCCGCCAAGCCCGGCACCTGCGCCTCCGTCGAGGAGATCGCGGGCCGCCGCGTCGCGACGAGCTACTCCGGCCTGGTCGAGAAGCACCTCGCCGGTCAGGGCATCAGTGCCGAGGTCGTCCGTCTGGACGGGGCCGTCGAGACCGCGATCACCCTCGGCGTGGCCGACGTCATCGCGGACGTCGTCGAGACCGGCACCACCCTGCGCCAGCAGGGACTCGAGGTGTTCGGCGAGGAGATCCTGCGCAGCGAGGCCGTCCTGATCCGCCGCGAGGGCAGCGGTGAGACCGCGGCGGTCGAGGTGCTCCGGCGCCGGCTCACGGGGGTCATCACCGCCCGCCACTACGTCATGCTCGACTACGACGTGCCCGTCGACCTCGTCGAGGACGCCTGCGCGATCACGCCGGGCCTCGAGTCGCCGACCGTGTCGCAGCTGCAGAACAAGGACTGGGCCGCCGTGAGGGCCATGGTGCCGCGGTCACGGACCAACGCGATCATGGACGAGCTGTGGGACCTCGGCGCGCGGGCGATCCTCGTGACCGACATCGCCGCGTGCCGGTTGTGAGCGAGCGCCGGGACGACCGCGACGAGGCCACCGCCTTCGCGGTGTTCCAGCCGCGTCGCGGACGGGCCGTCGCGCTCGGCTTCGCCGCCGCGACCCTGCTGCTGTTCGGGCTCATCGCCGTCTTCCTGCCCGGCCCGGCCCAGGGCGGCACCTGGCGCACCGGTGACAAGGTCTTCTTCGCCGGGGTCGGGGTGGCGATCGCCCTGCTGCTCTGGCGGTTCGCCTCGATCCGCGCAGTGCCGACCCGTGACGGCATCACCGTCCGCAACCTCGTCACGACCCGTGTCGTGCCGTGGCGCAGCATCGTCGACGTCCGCTTCGGTGGCGGCGATCCGTGGGTCACGGTGGAGCTCGACGACACCGACACGCTGGCGATCATGGCGATCCAGAAGGCCGATGCGGAGCTCGGGCGTTCCGAGGCGAGTCGGCTCGCCGCCCTGGTCCAGGCGCTCGGGCCGTCACCGAAGAGCCCGGACGTCACCGTCGACTGAGCGCCGTCGGTGCCGGCACCACCCGGCACCACCCGGCGCCACCCGGCGCCACCCGGCGCCACCCGGCGCCACCCGGCCCCCGGTCGTGGGGTGCGTCGACGTGGACGCGTAAATCAGTGGCCTGACCAGCCGTCCGCGGTGAGACTGTCGCCGTGCGCACCCAGGCCGAGCAGCTCCAGGACGACGCGGTGACCCGTCGATGACGACCGCGATCAGTCGACCCTGCGCAGTCCCGGCCGCAGTGCGAACGCAAGGGCCACCTGCGCGAACATCAACAGGGTCAACGACATCCACACTCCGTCGAACCCACCCGTCGCATCGCGGATGGCACCCATGGTCGCGGGGCCGAGCGAGGCCAGGCCGTAGCTGAACAGGAACGCCATCCCGGCCAGTCGTGCACTGGCCGCGGGCGTGGCCGCGTAGTCGACCATGAGCACGAGGCCGAGGGCGAAGGCCGCACCCTGCCCCAGCCCGAGGACGACCGCCCAGACCCACGGCAACGCACCGGGCGCGAGCCACAGCCCCGCCTGGCCGAGCAGCCCGAGCACGGAGAACGAGACGAGCAGGACCCTGCGGTCGTGGACCTTGTCGGTCAGGGCCGGGGCGAGCAGCCCGGAGACGAGCTGGGCCGCGGTGAACGCGCTGAGGAGGTACCCGGCGTGGGTCGGGTCCCAGCCACGGCTCGCGTACGTCGGGGCGATCCAGGCGAGGGACGAGTAGAACTCGATCGACTGCACGGCCAGGTAGGCCGCGACCAGCCAGGCGGTGGGGTGCTTCCACGGGAGCCGGGCGGGGGTCACCACGACGGGGTTGGCAGCACGGTGACGGGTGTGTCCGCGCCACACCGGGATCCAGGCGAGCGCGCCGACGAGTCCCAGCAGCGACCAGGAGCCCAGCGAGGCCTGCCACGAACCCAGCCAGCCCTGCAGCGGCACCGAGAGGGCCGACGAGGCGCCGGCGCCACCCATCATGGCGAGCATGTAGAGGCCGGTGACCAGTCCGGCGCGCTCGGGCGGGAACAGCTCCTTGACCAGCCCCGGGAGGAGCGTGCCACCGATGGCGATGCCGACCCCGGCGACGAAGGTCGCGGCATACAGGAGCCACACGTGGCCCCCGCCGAAGCGCAGGGCGAGGCCGACCGCGACGCACACGACGGACAGCTCGATCGCGCCCGCGGCACCGATGCGTGCGGCCACGCGCTGGGCCATGGGCGCGAACGCCCCCATGCACAGCACGGGCAGCGTGGTGAGGGCGCCGAGGGCCGCGTTGGACAGCCCGAGGTCCGTACCGATCGACGCGACGACCGGGGGGACGCTGGCCATCGCGGTGCGGAGGTTGACCGCCACGGCGACGAGTCCGAGAGCCATGAGCCACAGGGGCGGGAGGTGGTGTCGTCGCGCAGTCATCGGCGCCAGTCTGTCAGGGCGGCGGTCAGCTCTCGTCCGCGGTGTGGGTCATGGACTCCGGCACCATGTCGCGGGCCTCCTCCAGGGGCAGCCCGGTGAGCATCAGGAGGTCCACCACCATGGAGCGGATCTGGGCACGCATGACCTCGCCCGACAGGCCGGACGACGGGTCGAGGACCGCGCTGGCCTCACCGATCCGGTGCAGACCGACCCGGGCGTGGGTGGGCAGCCGGCGCTCCGCGAGCTCGCGGGAGATGTCGGTGGTCGTCTCCGCGAGTGCCTCGAGCAGGCGCAGGTAGGCGGTGGGCACGGGTTCCTCGCGCCACGTCGCGATGGCGGCGCGGCGGACCAGGACGCGCAGGTTGCGGATGGCCCGGTCGAGGGGTTCGAGCAGGTCGGCGATGGCCAGCACCCCGGGCAGGTGCCGCCGTCGGAACAGCGACAGCCGGACCACCGCGACCCCCTCGGCGGAGAGCGCCCGGGCCTCGTCGAGCATCGACTCGGAGTCGCGGGCCCGGGACAGGGTGGCCGAGGCGAGGTCGGAGTCGCCCTCGCGCAGGGACCGCACCGTGTCGGTGAGGATCTCGCTGATCTCGGCGACCACGAGCGCGGCCTGCTGCCGCGGGCGGCGCAGGGGTGCCGCAGGGGCCACGAGGGTGAAGAGCAGGGCGATCACCCCGCCGACCACGGCGTCGAGCCAGCGGGTGAACGCGTACCCGGGGTCGGCGACGAGGGTGGTGACGATGACCGACTGCACGCCCGCCTGGGTCGTGAGCAGCATGCCCGCGCCGAGCAGCCCGGCGACGCTCATCGAGAGGACCACGACGACGACGATCTGCCAGGTGCCCGAGCCGAAGAAGTGCACGAACGCGTCGCCGACGAACACCCCGACCGCCACGCCGAGCATCACCTCGCCGACCCGCCGCAGCCGTTGGCCGTACGACAGCCCGAGGGAGATGATCGCCGTCACCGGGGCGAAGAACGGCCGCGCGTGGCCCAGGAGGTCGTAGGCGACCCACCACGCAGCCGCGGCGCCCAGGCCGCACTGGACGATGAAGAAGAGCCGGCTGACCATCCGGGCCGTGCGTGCCTTCGCCTCCTGGCGCGAGCGGGCGGCGGCGCGGGCCAGGTCCTGGGAGGTGGGGGTGCGCGTGCGCGCGGCGCCGCGCCGGAACCGCGCGCGGGCCCGGGTGATGCCGTCGGGGCTCACCCGCGTCAGCCGTTCGTGCGGTCGACGGCGGGGGAGGACATGGGCCGAGTATGGCGCTGCGCCGGGTCCGAGGGCGCGTCGAGTCCCACCGTGGTGTCCACGAGGAGGTCGGCGCGTGCCCGGGTGCCGTCCGCTGCATACAGCGCCTGCTCCTGGGCGGCCCAGCGGTCCCAGAACTCGGCGTAGCCGGGGTCGCGGGCGAGTCCGCGCTCCCGGCGCTGGGCCGGGTCGGCGTCGACCCACACGAGCACCGAGAGGAGCTCGCCGTCGGGCAGGGCGCCCGACCCGCACCCTTCGAGGACGACCACGTCGCCGGAGGCCTCGTGCCACTCGGCGTACGCGCCGGCGGACCAGTCCCACCGCCGGTAGCGGGCGGGCCGTCCTGCCAGCAGGGGGTCGACGACCCACTCGCGCACGCGCTCGGTGGAGGCGGCGAGCCCGTCCCACCCGGGGTAGAGGTCGTCCATGTGGATCGTGGGGGCGCCGAGCGCGTCCGCGACCTCGGCCGCCAGCGTCGTCTTCCCGGCACCGCTCGGACCGTCCACGGCGACGAGCCGCGTTCCCCCGCAACGGGGTCGGCTCGCGGCGACCAGCCGGACGATACGGTCGACCGGGTCGACTCCGTCCATCTCGCGGCCGCCTGACATGCGCCCCACCCTAGATCGGTAGCCTTCCCGGGTGAGTGTCGCCACCCGGGTCATCCCGTGCCTCGACGTCGACGCCGGCCGCGTGGTCAAGGGCGTCAACTTCGCGAACCTGCGCGACGCGGGCGACCCCGTGGAGCTGGCCAAGCTCTACGGCGAGCAGGGCGCCGACGAGCTGACCTTCCTCGACGTGACGGCCAGCAGCGGCAACCGCGAGACGACGTACGAGATGGTGAGCCGCACCGCGGAGCAGGTGTTCATCCCGCTGACGGTCGGCGGGGGAGTGCGGACGATCGCCGACGTCGACCGGCTGCTGCGCGCCGGCGCGGACAAGGTGGGGGTCAACACCGCGGCCATCGCGCGACCGGAGCTGATCGCCGAGATCGCCGACCGCTTCGGGTCGCAGGTGCTCGTCCTGTCGGCCGACGTCCGGCGCCGCCGGGACGAGGCGGGCGCGTTGACCGGGGGGTTCGAGGTGACCACGCACGGCGGCCGGCAGGGCACCGGCATCGACGCGGTGGAGTGGTGCGCCCGCACGGCCGACCTCGGTGCCGGCGAGATCCTGCTCAACTCGATGGACGCCGACGGCACCAAGGACGGGTTCGACCTCGAGCTCATCGGGCTGGTCCGACCGGAGATCTCCATCCCCCTCATCGCCAGCGGCGGAGCCGGGCAGGTCGGTCACTTCGCCCCGGCGGTGCGGGCCGGCGCGGACGCCGTGCTGGCCGCCAGCGTCTTCCACTTCGGGGAGCTGACGATCGGTGACGTCAAGGACGCCCTGCGCGCGGACGGTCTCGCCGTCCGCTGAAGCGGCCGGCCGTCGACCACGTGCCCCCGCAGGGTGGGCGGCGGCGCAAGATGCGCCGGATCGCCTCAGTCGAGCAGCTTGCGCCGGATCGCCTCAGTCGAGCAGCTCGAGGCGCACCGTGACGGGGTCGCCCTCCTCGATGCCCTCGGCCGCACGGACGGCCCTCTTGACGGGCAGCACGTACGAGCCGTCCTCGTCACCGGCCCCCGCACTCGGGAAGATCGAGGTGGTCCAGGTCGTGCTTCCCACCGTGGCCCGCACCCGGACCGACCCGAACCCGCGCGGTGGTCGGGGCCGCTCGCGCACGACCTCGGCGGCCTCGTCGTCCAGCGTGACGAAGTACCAGCTGTCGCGGGCACCCCACTCCCACAGCGGCCCCGTGAACCCGACCTGCTCGCCCATGGGCCAAGGGTAGGCCGCACCCCCCTCGGGGGCCGGTCAGCCGAGCCCGAGCTGCGCGCCCCAGAGGGCCTCGACCGCCTCGTCGCTGCCGGTGACCTCGACCTCGGCCACCCGGCGACGGCCGTAGGCCGCGAGCAGCAGCTCCACGGGCGAGCCCTCGAGGACGACGGTGCCGAGCTCGGTGGTGGAACGCGCGTGCAGGGACCTGCCGTCGGGATCGCGCAGGACGACGCCCACGGGGCTGCGGCGGAAGAGCAGCCGGCCCAGGCGGTTGAGCGAGCCCCACACGGCCCGTTCCTCCCGCAACGACATCGTGCGCCTCGGGCCGCGGGCCTCGTCGCCGCGCAGCACGTCCTCGTGGTGGATCACGAACTCCACGAGGTTCACGGCGTCGTCGAGCCGGGGGAGCCGCACCGGTGACCAGGCTGGTGGACCCGAGCGGACGAGGTCGACGAGCTCGGGCCACGGCTTCGCGGCATACGCGGCCTGTCCCTCCTCGAGCCGGGAGGCGAGCGCGGGCACCCACACCCCGGGGGACAGGTCGGGGCGCCGGTCCCGGATGACGAGGTGCGCCGCGAGGTCGGCCGTCGTCCACGGGGAGCACAACGTCGGTGCGTCCGGCCCCGTCGCGAGGAAGGTGTCGCAGAGGGCGTCGCGCTCGAGGCGGGCGAGGTGGGTCATGTGCCCATCATGCGTCCTGGCGGTCGGCGACGGCGCAGTCGGTGCCGCGTGAGAGGCTTCGGTGTTCCCACTCGTGCACCACCCGGAGGTTCCCTGTGTCCGTCGACGCCGCGCCGTCGCTGCGCCGCAGCCTCGGCATCGTGGGAGTCGGGATCCGCCGCGAGCCCCGCTGGTTCGGGCTGGCCGTGGCCGGAAGCGCCCTCTACGGCGTGATGACCGTGCTGACCGCCTGGGCCATCGGCAAGGTGACGCGGGAGCAGATCCAGCCCGCGGTCGCCGCCGGAGGCGTCACCGGTGCCCAGCTGTGGACGATCTTCGGCTGGGTGGCCGGCGTGGTCGTCGTCAACGTCGTCGGCGTCGTCATCCGCCGGGTCGCCGCCGGCTACACGATGTACAACGTGGCGGCCGGGTACCGCCGCGAGGTCACCCGCCAGTACCTGCGCCTTCCGCTCTCGTGGCACCACCGCCACCCGTCGGGGCAGCTGCTGTCGAACGCGAACGCCGACGTCGAGGCGACCTGGAACGTGTTCGCCCCGCTGCCCATGGCGCTCGGCGTCATCATCATGCTCGTCGCGGGCATCGTGCAGATGGTGCTCGTCGACCCGGTCATGGCGATCATCGGCCTGACCGTGTTCCCCGCGCTGTTCCTCGCCAACATGGTCTTCCAGCGCTCGATGTCCCCCCGGGTGTCGCGCGCCCAGCAGCTGCGGGCCGAGGTCAGCGAGGTCGCCCACGAGAGCTTCGAGGCCGCCCTCATCGTCAAGTCGATGGGTCGCGAGGAGCAGGAGGCGCGACGCTTCGAGGAGGTCACCCGCCGCCTGCAGGCCGCGAACGTCGAGGTCGGCCGCACCCGCGGCACGTTCGACCCGGTCATCGAGTCGATCCCCACGCTCGGCACGCTCGCGGTGCTCGTCGTCGGCGCGCACCAGGTCGCGAACGGCGTGCTCGAACCTGCCGCGGTCGTCCAGGTGGCATACCTCATCTCGGTGCTCGCGTTCCCCGTGCGGGCGCTGGGCTGGGTGCTCGGGGAGCTGCCGCGCACCGTCGTCGGCTGGGACCGTGTCGACGCCGTCCTCAAGGCCCGTGGTGAGCTGGAGTTCGGCGACGAGTCGTTGGCCCGCACCGGCGCGGCGCGCTCCCGGCTGGACCACGTCGACTACTCCTACGACATCGTCGACGAGCACGGCGTGGAGTCGAAGTTCCAGGCCATCCACGACGTCAGCATCGACGTGGCCGCCGGATCCACGGTGGCCCTCGTCGGCCCGACGGGGTCGGGCAAGTCGACGCTGACCAACCTCACCCTGCGACTGGTCGACCCCGACCGTGGCGAGGTCACCCTCGACGGCACCGACCTGCGTCGCGTCGCCCGCGGCGGGGTGTCGTCGGTCGCGGCGCTCGTGCCCCAGCAGACGTTCATGTTCGACGACACCGTGCGGGGCAACATCACGCTCGGCCTCGACTTCACCGACGACGAGGTCTGGGCCGCGATCGAGGTCGCCCAGGCGACCGGGTTCGTCCAGGCCCTCGGCTCCGGACTCGACACCCGGGTGGGCGAGCGTGGCGCTTCCCTCTCCGGTGGTCAGCGTCAGCGGATCGCGTTGGCCCGGGCCATCATCCGTCGCCCCCAGCTGCTCGTCCTCGACGACGCGACGAGTGCCGTCGACCCCGCCGTGGAGCAGGCGATCCTGGCCGGCCTGCGCCGGTCCAGCGCCGGCACCACCGTCCTCGTGGTCGCCTACCGCATGTCGACCATCACCCTCGCCGACGAGATCGTCTACATCGAGCTGGGCCGGGTCGTCGACCACGGCACGCACCGCGAGCTCCAGGCGCGCTGCGCCGGCTACGAACGCCTCGTCACCGCCTACGCGCGGGAGGCCGCCGAGCGCGCCGCGGTCATCGCCGACGAGGAGGCCGCCCTCGCCGCCGACGTGGACAGCGCCGAGGAAGGGGTGGACGCACCATGAGCACCTCCATCGACGCCACCTCGGGCCTCGGCACGCTCGCGACCCTGCGCCGTGGGCTCGACCTCTCGCCCGAGCTGCGCCGCGGCCTGGGGGTCACCCTCGCCCTCGCCGCCGTCACGACGGTCGGTCGCGTGGTCGTCCCGTTCGTGGTCCAGAAGACCACCGACAACGGGCTGCTCGGCAAGAACGGCCCGGACCCCGGCCTCGTGACGCAGTACGTCCTGCTGGCCCTCATCGCCGTGGCCGCGACCGCGGTCACCGCGTATGCCGTGAACGTGCGCCTGTTCCGCGCCTCCGAGGCCGGGCTGGCGACGCTGCGGCTGCGGGCGTTCCGCCACATCCACGACCTCTCGATGCTCACCCAGAACACCGAGCGCCGGGGGTCGATGGTCAGCCGCGTCACCAGCGACGTCGACACGATCTCCCAGTTCGTGCAGTTCGGCGGGATCATCCTCATCCTCAGCCTCGGCCAGATCGCCGTGGCCACGGCCCTGATGCTCTTCTACAGCCCGCTGCTGACGGCCGTCGTCTGGCTCTGCTTCGTGCCGTTGCTGTTCGTCATCCGCCGGTTCCAGGCGATCGTGGGCCGCGCCTACACCAAGGTCCGCGAGCGGGTGGGCGACCTGCTCGCAGCCGTCTCCGAGTCCGTCGTCGGTGCCGCGACCATCCGTGCGTACGGCGTGGAGGAGCGCACGGCGCACCGGATCGACACCGCCATCGAGGACCACCGGGCCGCGGCGATCGGTGCCCAGGTGCGCTCGGTCGTGGCCTTCTCCTCCGGGCAGCTCGTCGCCGGCCTGACGCTGGCCGTCGTCCTCGTCGTGGGGACCATCCAGGCGGTGCACGACGACCTGAGCCTCGGGCAGCTGCTGGCGTTCCTGTTCCTCGTCAACCTCTTCACCCAGCCGGTGCAGCAGGCCACCGAGATCCTCAACGAGCTGCAGAACGCCGTCGCCGGCTGGCGCCGCGTCATCGGCGTGGTCGACACCCACGCCGACGTCGCCGACCCCGGCGACGCCGGGCAGGTGCTGCCGCGCGGTCCGATCACCGTCGACTTCGACGACGTCTCGTTCGCCTACCCCGGCGGGGACACCGTCCTGCACGACGTCAGCCTGTCCATCGCTCCTCGGTCACGGGTGGCGATCGTCGGCGAGACCGGTTCGGGCAAGTCGACCCTGGCCAAGCTGCTCACCCGCCTGATGGACCCGACCGACGGGACGGTCCGCATCGACGGCGTCGACCTGCGGGACGTGCGGTTCTCGTCCCTGCGCGAACGCGTGGTGCTCGTGCCGCAGGAGGGCTTCCTCTTCGACGCGACCCTGCGGGAGAACGTGCGCTTCGGCCGGCCCGACGCGACCGACGCCGACGTGACGCTGGCCATCACCGAGCTCGGGCTCGACGCCTGGCTCGCCGGCCTGCCGCAGGGCCTGGCCACCGAGGTCGGGCAACGCGGCGAGTCGTTGTCGGCGGGGGAGCGTCAGCTGGTGGCGCTGGCCCGGGCCTACCTCGCGGACCCCGACCTGCTCGTGCTCGACGAGGCCACCTCGGCCGTCGACCCCTCCACCGAGGTCCGGCTGCAGCGGGCCCTCGAAGGGCTCACCCGCGGGCGCACCTCGGTCGCGATCGCGCACCGCCTCTCCACGGCGGAGGCCGCCGACGAGGTCGTCGTCGTCGACCAGGGCCGCATCGTCGAGCGCGGGCCGCACCGTGACCTCGTGCGGGCCGGCGGCGTGTATGCCGCGCTGCACGCCTCCTGGTCGGCCCAGCAACGCGGCTGACAGGGCCTGCTCGCTGCCGGCCGCTCGCTGCCGGTCGTTCGCTGCCGGTCACGGCTGTCCACACCCGGGTGGGACGGTCCGCACTCGTGGCTGTCGGTGGGCTGTTGCATGATGGGTGGTGGACGGCCTGGTCGACAGCCCGGTCGCCCCGATGACCCGCGGATCCTGAGTGGATCCGGCCCGGACCGCGAGGGGCAGCACCAGTGAGCACGACAGCCGCACAACACTCCGCATCACGCCATCCGAGCGGGGAGGACGACTCCACCCCGATCGGCCTGGAGGACGCCCGCGCCCTCATCGAGGGTCTCGCCCTCGCCGACCTGCCGGTGGGCACCGTGGGCCTCGAGGTCGAGGGCCACGCCGTCGTCTGGGACGACCCCACGGCCCGGCCCTCGTTCGAGGTCCTGTCCGCGGTGGCCTCCCGGTGGGCGCAGCTCCCGGCGGGTGGGCGAACCAGCCTCGAACCCGGTGGCCAGGTCGAGGTCTCCTCCGCACCACACCCCGACATCGGCACCGCGCTGGTCGCCATGGCCCAGGACACCGCCCACCTGCGCGCAGCCCTGGCCGCCGAGGGACTCGGGTGGGCCCTGCTCGGCAGCGACCCCCTGCGACCGCCGCAACGGCTCAACCCCGCCCAGCGGTATGCCGCGATGGAGCGCTTCTTCTCGGCCAGCGGCCGCACCCGTGACCACGGCGCCACCATGATGTGCTCCACCGCCGCCCTCCAGGTGAACCTCCAGCCCGGGCACCCCGACCAGTGGTCCGACCGCGTCCGACGGGCTCAACGGCTCGGGCCGCTGCTCACCGCGATCAGCGGCAGCTCGGCCTACCTCGCAGGGCAGGACACCGGCTGGCACTCGGCCCGGCAACGAGCCTGGACCGGGCTGGGGGAGCTCCGGGCCGGGCCCATCGACGACCGCGACCCGGCGCGCGCCTGGGTCGAGCGTGCCCTCGAGGCGCCCGTGGTGCTCGCCCCGCCCCGGGCGACCGGGGTGCCGGACGACCGCCCCGCCCCGTCGTTGCGCGCGTGGATCACCGACCCCGGCGACTGGCCGGCGGCGACGGCCGCCGACGTCCGCCGCCAGCTGACGACGTTGTTCCCGCCCGTGCGGTTGCGCGGGTGGCTGGAGCTGCGCTGCCTCGACTCCCTGCCCGATCGGTGGTGGCCCGCCGTGGCCGCGCTGACGACGTCGTGGATGGACGTCGAGGAGATCCACCCCGTCGTCGACCGGGCCGTCGCCGCCACGGCCGACCGGTGGCACGAGGCCGCGAGCGACGGCCTCGGCGATCCGGCCCTGGGTCGGGCCGCCGCCACCTGTCTCGAGGCCGCACTGTCCGTGGTGCCCGAGGGCGTCCGGCCCGCGGTCGAGGAGCTCACCGACCTCGCGGTGGCGGGACGCAGTCCCGGCACCCTCATCGTCGACGACCTCCGCAGGCGGGGGCCTGCGGTCGTCCTGGAGGAGATGTCCCGTGCCTGACCCGTCCGCACCGACCACCGCGTCGACCCCGTCCATCCCGGTGCTGCCCACCGCGACCGAGGTCGCCCGCGACCTCGAGCTCGCGCGTGAGCGCACGACCTGGCTCACCGAGCTCGACGAGGTCGAGCTGTTCGCCCAGCACAGCCCGATCATGAGCCCGCTCGTCTGGGACCTCGCGCACATCTCGCAGCAGGAGGAGCTGTGGCTGATCCGCGGTGGCGACCCGGCCTGTCCCGGGATGCTGCCCGCCGCGGTCGACGCGCTCTACGACGCGTTCACCCAGCCCCGTGCGATCCGGCCCAGCCTGCCGCTGCTGCCCCCGGTCGAGGCCCGCCGCTACGGGCGCGAGGTCCGCGGTCGGGTGCTCGACGCGCTGGAGCGGGCGGACGACGTCTTCCCCTACGCCATGGTGGTGCAGCACGAGGAGCAGCACGACGAGACCATGCTGGCCACGTTGCAGCTGCGCTCGGGAGCCCCGGTGCTGACCCCGACGCGGCAGCTGCCGCCGGGACGACCCGTCGCGCCCGGCTCGGTGCTCGTCCCGGCGGGCGAGTTCGTCCTGGGGGTCAGCGCCCTCGAGGAGCCGAGCTCGCTCGACAACGAGCGCCCCGGACACGTCGTCGACGTCCCCGCGTTCCGCATCGGCCGCGTCCCCGTGACGAACGCCGAGTGGCAGGGCTTCGTCGAGGCCGGTGGGTACGACCGCGAGGAGCTGTGGTCGGCTCGCGGCTGGGCGCACCGGCACGAGGCCGGGCTCGAGCGACCCATGGCGTGGCGCGGCGACGGCACCCGGGTGCGCTTCGGGGTCGTCGAGGACATCCCGGCCGACGAGCCGGTGCAGCACGTCAGCCACTTCGAGGCCGAGGCCTTCGCCCGCTGGTCGGGAGCGCGGCTGCCCACCGAGGTCGAGTGGGAGAAGGCCTGTGCCTGGGACCCGCAGGCAGGGCGACGTCGTCGTTGGCCCTGGGGATCCGCGGCGCCCGGCCCCGAGCTCGCCAACCTCGGTGGCGGAGCCCTGCGCCCCGCACCGGTGGGCTCGCTCCCGGCCGGCGCGTCGGCATACGGGGTGGAGCAGCTCGTCGGGGACGTCTGGGAGTGGACGTCCTCGGCGTTCGAGCCCTGGCCCGGGTTCAGCCCGATGCTCTACGCGCAGTACAGCGCCCCGTTCTTCGGCGGGGACTACCGCGTCCTGCGCGGTGGTTCGTGGGCGACGGCGGCGTCGACGGTGCGGCCGTCGTTCCGCAACTGGGACCACCCGTTCCGCCGGCAGATCTTCACCGGCGTCCGCCTCGCCTGGGACGCCTGATGTGCCGGCACCTCGCGTGGTTCGGCGCGCCGCGCTCGGTGGCGTCGCTCGTCCTCGACGCCGACCACGGGCTGCTCACGCAGTCGTGGGCTCCGCGCCGGCAGGCCCACGGCACGGTCAACGCCGACGGCTGGGGCATCGGGCTGCACCCGGAGGGCGGGGGAGCGGCGGCACGTTGGCGCTCCGACAAGCCGATCTGGTCCGACACCAACCTGGCCTCCATGGCGCCGCACCTCGTCGCCGGCCGGGTGATCGCCGCGGTCAGGTCGGCCACCGAGGGGATGCCAGCGGACGCGACGGCGGCAGCGCCGTTCCTGCACGACGGGTGGCTCGTCTCTCACAACGGCAGGGTCGACCGGGCCGCCGTCGGACCCAGCCTCGACGCCGAGTCAGCCTGCGACGCGGCGCTGCTCGCCGCGCGCGTCGTCGCCGCGGGTCCCGGGCGAGTGGGGGCCACCCTGCACGACATCGCCGACGCCGACCCCGCCGCGCGTCTCAACCTGCTGCTGCTGTCACGGGACCAGCTGTTCGCCACGCGCTGGGGCGACACGCTGTTCGTGCGGCATGACGACGACGGCGTCCTCGTGGCGAGCGAGCCGGACGGGTCCACCGGCTGGGAGGAGGTGCCCGACCGGCACCTCGTCACGGTCACCGCTGCGGGCGTGCGGGTCGCGCCGCTCACCAGCGGCTGACCCGCGGACCCGCCCGACCCGTCGCTTCGGCACAATGGCCCGGTGACCTCACCCGCAGCCCTCGACCCCCGGATCGCCGCCCGGCTCAAGCGTGACGCCCAGGGCCTCGTCGCCGCGGTGGTGCAGCAGCACGACAGTGGCGAGGTCCTCATGCTCGGCTGGATGGACGACGAGGCGCTGCGCCGCACCCTGACGGAGGGGCGCGTGACCTTCTGGTCGCGCAGCCGCGAGGAGTACTGGCGCAAGGGCGACACCAGCGGTCACGTGCAGCACGTGCGCTCGGTGGCGCTCGACTGCGATGGCGACGCGCTGCTCGTGCGGGTCGACCAGGTCGGCGCCGCGTGCCACACCGGCGACCACACCTGCTTCGACGCCGGCGACCTCGGCGCGGTGGTGGCCACCGATGGCTGAGGCACCCCTCGGCGCCGACCGGCCCGCGGGTGACGTCGCCCCCGACCTGTCGTTCGGCACGACCTGGCCCTCCCTGGAGACCTTCCAGCTGCTGGCCCGTGACCGTCGCGTGATCCCGGTCGTCCGGCGCCTCATGGCCGACGCCGAGACGCCTGTCGGGGTCTACCGCAAGCTGGCCAAGGACGCCCCGGGCACGTTCCTGCTCGAGTCGGCCGAGCACGGTGGGGTGTGGTCGCGGTACTCCATCGTCGGCGCCGCCAGCGGTGCCGTCCTCACCGAGCGTGACGGCCAGGCCCACTGGGTCGGGGAGGCTCCGGTCGGGGTACCCACCACGGGCAGCCCGCTGGACGCCCTGCGCGACACCGTGGCCGTGCTCGCCACCGCCCCGATCGAGGGCCTGCCCCCGCTGACCGGCGGCATGGTCGGTGCCATCTCGTACGACGCGGTGCGGCACTGGGAGAAGGTCCCGTCGGAGGTGCCCGACGAGCTGGGCATCCCCGAGATCACGATGATGCTCGCCACCGACCTCGCGGTCCTCGACCACGCGGACGGCTCGGTGCTCCTCGTCGCCAACGCCGTGAACTTCGACGGGACCGACGAACGCGTCGAGGATGCCTGGGCGGACGCGGTCGGGCGGCTCGACGCCATGACGAGCGACCTCGCGGCGGCGGCCCCCAGCACCGTGTCGACGGTCGACGGCCAGGCCTTCGGCCGGGCCCGGGGTGACGTGCGCAGCAACTACTCGCAGCCGGACTTCGAGGAGATGGTCGAGCAGGCCAAGGAGGACATCCGCGCGGGCGAGGTCTTCCAGGTCGTTCTCTCGCAACGGTTCTCGACGCCGTGCCCCGCTGACGCCCTCGACGTCTACCGGGCGCTGCGCACCTCCAACCCCAGTCCCTACATGTACCTGCTCCGTCTGCCCCTGGCCGACGGGACGGCGTACGACGTCGTGGGGTCGTCGCCGGAGGCGCTGGTCAAGGTGACCGGGCGGCGCGCCATCACCCACCCCATCGCGGGGTCGCGCCCCCGCGGCAAGACGCCGGAGGACGACCTGCGGCTGGCGGAGGACCTGCTGGCCGACCCCAAGGAGCGGGCCGAGCACGTCATGCTCGTCGACCTCGGGCGCAACGACCTCCAGCGCGTCTGCCGGGCCGGCACCGTCGACGTCGTCGAGTTCATGAACGTCCGCCGCTACTCCCACGTGACCCACCTCGAGTCCACGGTGGTCGGCGACCTCGCACCCGGCCACACGGCATACGACGTCCTCGCGGCGACGTTCCCGGCAGGCACCCTGTCCGGCGCGCCGAAGCCGCGCGCGCTCAGCCTCATCGAGCACTACGAACCCAGCCGCCGCGGCATCTACGGCGGCGTCGTGGGGTACCTCGACTTCCACGGAGACCTCGACATGGCCATCGCCATCCGCACCGCCGTCATCAAGGACGGCACCGCCCACGTCCAGGCAGGGGCCGGCATCGTCGCCGACTCGCTGCCCTCGGCGGAGTTCGAGGAGACGGTCAACAAGGCCGCCGCCGCCCTCCGGGCCGTCGCCACCGCCGGCGCCCTGCGGACCGTCCGGTGAAGCACCTCAGACCGACGTCCAAGCTCACCGTCATCCTGCTCGCCCTGATCGGTGCCGGCGTCCTGCTCGCCAGCGGCGGCCGTACCTGGGTGACCGGCACCGTCGACGACCCGGTCGTCGGTGCGAGCCGCATCCTCGGGACGGGCAGCGAGCTCGCGAGCGGGGTCGTGGCCCTGGCGCTCGTCGCTGCGGCCGCGGCCCTCGCCAGTGCCACGAGCGGGCCGGTCGTGCGCCGGATCACCCTCGTCGTGCTCGCCCTGGCCGCGCTCGGGGAGGGTGTCGTGGCCGCCCGGATCGCGCTCGACCCGGCGCAGTCCCTCGGTGCCGTCGCCGCGCGGTCGCTCGGACGGACCGGGTCGATCGAGACCCATGCCACCCCGACGTCCTGGCCGTGGATCGCCGTGGTCGCCAGCGTGCTCCTGCTCGTCGCCGCCGTCGGCGGCTGGTTCGGCGCGGGGTCGTGGCGCGGCCTGGGGGCGCGGTACGAGGCCCCGGGCGCGACGGCGGGTGCGCGTGGCCAGCGGGTGGCCAGCGACTGGGACCGGCTCGACGCCGGCGACGACCCCACCACGCGCGACGACGCGCCAGGCACCTGACAGAATGGCTCCGAACGACCTCCCCTCACTTCCCCAGGAGTCCCGCACCATGGCAGAGCACGAGATCCACGAAGACCACGGCCACAGCGTCGCCGCGTGGACGGCCGTCGGGGTCCTCCTCGTGGGCACCGCCGTCATGGCTCTCGCGGTCGCCATCGCGAACGTCCCGCTGTTCTTCGTCGGCGTCGGGGTCTGCGTCGTCGGCGTGGTCCTGGGCAAGGTCCTCGGGATGGCCGGCTTCGGCGCCAAGGACGTTCCGCCGGTGACGAGCGACTCCCAGAAGACCTCCGGCGTCAGCTGACCCGTGACGGTCGCGGCCAGCCGCCTCCCGGAGCCGCTCCGCGCCCCGCTGCTCGTCGGCGCCGGTGGGTTGCTCGCCGCCGCCGCGCTCCTGGCCCGTGACCCGCACACCGCGGGCTCGTGGCCGGTCTGCCCGATCCTTGCCCTCACCGGCGTGCCGTGCCCGGCCTGCGGTGGCCTGCGCGCCACCCACGACCTCCTCACGGGTCACGTCGTGGCCGCCCTGTCGAGCAACGCGTATGCCGTGCTCACGGTCCTGCTCGCCGCCGGTGCGTATGTCGCGTGGCTGGCTGCCGCCGCACGGGGGCGGCCCCTGACCTGGCTGCGGCGTTCGTCGTGGGTGGGTGGGCTCTGGGCCGTCGGGCTGCTGGCGTTCGGGCTGCTGCGGCTGCTGCCCGCCTTGTCCGTACTGCGACCCTGACGCGGCGCCGCCGGACCCGATCTATAGCCTGTCAACCATGGCCACCGTGCTCGACGAGATCGTCGCTGGTGTCCGCGAGGACCTCGCGGACGCGGTGTCCGCGACCCCTCCCGCCAGGATCGAGCAGCTCGCCCGCGACGCGGCTGCCGCGCTCGACGCCGAAGCCGCCCTGCGCCGGCCCGGGTTGTCCCTCATCGCCGAGGTGAAGCGGGCCAGCCCGAGCAAGGGGGCCCTGGCCGACATCGCCGACCCCGCCGCCCTGGCCGCCGACTACGAGGCCGGTGGTGCGACCGCGGTGAGCGTCCTGACCGAGCGCCGCCGGTTCGGTGGCTCCCTCGACGACCTGGATGCGGTGCGGCGGGCCGTGCGGATCCCGGTGCTGCGCAAGGACTTCATGGTGGAGGACTACCAGCTGTTCGAGGCCCGGGCCCACGGCGCCGACCTCATCCTGCTCATCGTCGCCGCCCTCGCGCAGGACGACCTGGTCCGCATGCAGCAGCTGGCCCGCGACCTCGGGATGACCGCCCTCGTGGAGGTCCACGACGAGGACGAGACGGCCCGTGCCGTCGACGCCGGTGCGTCGGTCATCGGCGTGAACGCCCGCAACCTCAAGACCCTGGCTGTCGACCCCGACACCTTCGGGCGCCTCGCGCCCCTCATCCCCGACACCTGCGTCAAGGTGGCCGAGTCCGGGGTCTCCGGACCCGCCGACGCCGCCCGCTTCGCCGGTGAGGGCGCGGACGCCGTGCTCGTCGGGGAGGCGCTCGTCCGGGGCAGTGCGCCACGACAGGCAGCCCACGACCTCATCGCGGCGGGAGCCCACTCATGACCGACCAGACGCCTGCCACCCCTGCGCACGGGCTCGTGCCCGAGCCCGTGGCCCGACCGGGCCGCTTCGGCGACTTCGGCGGCCGCTACGTCCCCGAGGCGCTGATCCCCGCGCTCGAGGAGCTCGACGAGGCACGGCGCAAGGCGATGGTCGACCCCGAGTTCCTCGGCGAGCTCGAGCGGCTGCACCGCACCTACACGGGTCGTCCCAGCATCATCACGGAGGTGCCCCGGTTCGCCGAGCACGCCGGAGGCGCCCGGATCATCCTCAAGCGCGAGGACCTCAACCACACGGGCTCGCACAAGATCAACAACGTGCTGGCGCAGGCCCTGCTGACCAAGCGGATGGGCAAGTCCCGGGTCATCGCCGAGACCGGCGCCGGCCAGCACGGCGTCGCCACTGCCACGGCGGCGGCACTCATGGGGCTGGAGTGCGTCATCTACATGGGCAAGGTCGACACCGAGCGCCAGGCGCTCAACGTCGCCCGCATGCGGATGCTCGGTGCCGAGGTCAGGCCGGTCCCCACGGGCAGCGCCACGCTCAAGGACGCCATCAACGACGCCCTGCGCGACTGGGTGACCAACGTCGAAGACACCCACTACATCCTCGGCACGGTGACCGGCCCGCACCCGTTCCCCGAGATGGTCCGCGACTTCCACCGCATCATCGGGGTCGAGGCGCGGGCCCAGGTGCTCGACACCGCGGGACGGCTGCCCGACGCCGTCATCGCCTGCGTCGGCGGCGGTTCCAACGCCATGGGCATCTTCCACCGGTTCCTCGACGACACCGACGTCCGCCTCATCGGCGTCGAGGCCGGGGGAGAGGGTGTCGAGGGCGGACGCCACGCGGCCCGTTTCGCGGCGAGCTCGCCCGGCGTGCTGCACGGGACGTTCAGCTACCTCATGCAGGACGACGACGGCCAGACGCTGGAGTCGCACTCGATCTCGGCAGGGCTCGACTACCCGAGCGTCGGGCCCGAGCACGCGCACCTCCGGGACACCGGCCGGGCGGAGTACCGCTACGCCACCGACGAGCAGGCCATGAAGGCCTTCGAGCTGCTCTGCCGCACCGAGGGCATCATCCCCGCCATCGAGTCGGCACACGCGCTCGCCGGTGCCATCGAGGTGGGTCGTGAGCTCGGTCCGGACGCGCTGCTCCTGGTCAACCTGTCAGGGCGCGGCGACAAGGACATGCACACGGCCGCGGAGTACTTCGGCCTCATCGACGGCGACGCGGTCCCGCCCGGCACGGCCGACGAACCGGGCGCCGAGGGCGACGGGAGGACCCAGCTGTGAGCACCGCCACCGGCACGACCGGCATCGGGGTCGGCGACGTCCTGGCCCGCTGCCGCGAGGAGAACCGCGCGGCCCTCGTGGGCTACCTGCCCGTGGGCTTCCCGACCGTCGAGGGCTCGATCGCGGCGATGGTGGCCATGGTCGAGGCAGGCGTGGACATCGTCGAGGTGGGCATCCCCTACAGCGACCCGCTCATGGACGGACCGGTCATCGCGTATGCCGCGGACCAGGCCCTCAAGCACGGCGTCCGGGTCGGTGACGTCTTCACGGCCACCCGCGCCGTGCGTGACGCCGGCGCCCCGCCACTGGTGATGTCGTACTGGAACCTCATCCTGCGCCACGGACCGACCGCCTTCGCAACCGACCTCGCGGCAGCCGGGGGAGCCGGCATCATCACGCCGGACCTCATCCCCGACGAGGCCGGCGAGTGGATCGCCGCGAGCGACGCCAGCGGGCTGGACCGGGTCTTCCTGGTCGCCCCCAGCTCGACGGACGAGCGGATCGCCTCGGTCACCGAGCGCTGCCGCGGGTTCGTCTACGCCGTCTCCCACATGGGGGTCACCGGTGCGCGCACCTCGATGGGCGACGCGGCCTCGGTCATCGTCAGCCGCACCAAGGCCGCGACCGACCTGCCCGTCTGCGTCGGCCTCGGGGTCTCGACCGGCGCGCAGGCGGCCGAGGTGGCCGCCTACGCCGACGGGGTCATCGTCGGGTCCGCCCTCGTGCGGTGCCTCACGGAGGCCGCCGACCTCGAGTCCGGCATCACCGTCCTGCGGGCCCTCGTCGCCGAGCTGGCCGAGGGTGTCCGGAGCGGTCGCTGACGTGGGCGTGCTCGCCCGGCCGCGGACCCGGGACGTCATCGGTCTGCTGGCCAGGCTCGTGCTCGGTGCCGTCATCCTCGTCGCGGGACTGCTCAAGGTGGGCCACCTCGAGACGTCCGCCCGGGCGGTGCGGGCCTACCAGCTCCTCCCGTACGACGTGGCGGGGTACGTGGGGTACGCCCTGCCGATCCTCGAGGTCGCCGTGGGCGTCCTGCTCGTGCTGGGCCTGTTCACCCGGGGGAGCGCCCTCGTGGGCGGCGTCCTCATGGTGGTGTTCATCGTCGGGATCTCGTCCGCGTGGGCCCGCGGCCTGAGCATCGACTGCGGGTGCTTCGGCAAGGGGGGAACCATTGCGGCGGCCCAGACGCAGTATCCACAGGAGATCGCCAGGGACGTCGGGCTGCTGCTCTGCGCCGCCTGGCTCGTGCTCCGGCCGCGCACCGCGCTGAGCCTCGAGCGCTTCCTGTTCCCGGACCGTCACGACCAGGCCCGGATCGACCCCGACCCGCACCACGAAAGGCCCCCGGCATGACCAGCAGCAGCGCCAGCCGCAAGGCGAAGATCCAGGCGGCCACGCCGAAGTCGCAGCAGCGCAAGGGCGCCAACCCGGTGGTCGTGGCCACCGTGGTCGTGGTCGTCATCGTCGCGGCGGTCGTGACCGCCGTGATCCTCGGCAGCCGCGACAAGGAGGCGGCGACCACCGCCGGTGGGTCGTCGCTCCCCAAGGGTGCCTCCGCGATGGGGACCGGGATCGTGGTCAACCCCGGTGCCCCGGCCAACGTGCCGACGCTGGACCTCTACGAGGACTTCCAGTGCCCCATCTGCGCCGAGTTCGAGCACCGCTTCGGTGAGGGCATCACCGCCCTGGCGGAGAAGAACCAGGTCAAGCTCGTGTTCCACACGCTGAGCTTCCTGGACGACAACCTCCGCAACGACTCGTCCAACCGCGCGGCCAACGCGGCGGCCTGCGCCGCCGACCAGGGCAAGTTCCTCCAGTACCACACGGCGACGTTCGGGGGGCAGCCGCTGAAGGAGGGCGCCGGCTTCACCGACGCGGCGCTGAAGTCGTTCGCCGAGAAGGTCGGGATCACCGGAGCCGGCCTGACCACCTGGCAGCAGTGCTACGACGGCCGGGCGCACAACCAGTACGTCGAGTCCGTCCAGACCCAGTCGGAGAAGGACGGCGTCCACGGCACCCCGACGCTCAAGCTCAACGGCAAGGACGTCTCCCTCAACGGCTTCACCAACGAGTCCCTCGACGCCGCCGTCAAGGCCGCCACCAAGTGAGTGCAGCGGCGGTCCTGACCCTCCCCTCGGCCCTCCCGGCCGCCATCCCCAGCCCCACGTCCGGTGTCTGGCACCTCGGGCCGTTCCCGCTCAGGGGCTACGCCCTGTGCATCCTGGCCGGGATCGTCGCGGCGGTGTGGATCACGGGCCGGCGGCTGGCGGACCGGGGCCACCCCTCCGAGAAGGCGATCGACATCTCCGCCTGGGCGGTCCCGTTCGGCATCGTCGGAGGTCGCCTCTACCACCTCATCACCTCCCCGCAGGCCTACTTCGGCGAGGGCGGTCACCCGTGGCGCGCCTTCGCCATCTGGGAGGGGGGCCTCGGCATCTGGGGGGCCATCGCCCTCGGCGCCGTGGGGGCCTGGATCGGGGCGCGTCGTCACGGCGTCTCGTTCCACGACTTCGTCGACTCGGCCGCTCCCGGGGTCGCGGTCGCCCAGGCGCTGGGCCGCTGGGGCAACTGGTTCAACAACGAGCTCTACGGCCGGCCGACCGACGTCCCGTGGGGCCTGACCATCCACCAGTGGGACAGCGCCGCGGGACACGCGGTCCGTGACTCGTCGGGCAAGGCGGTGGTGCTCGGCACCTTCCAGCCGACGTTCCTCTACGAGTCGCTGTGGTGCCTGCTCCTCGCGCTGGTACTCGTCGTGCTGGACCGCCGCCGGGCGCTGCGCAAGGGACAGCTGTTCGCCCTCTACGTCGTGGGGTACCCGCTCGGTCGCATCGTCTTCGAGCTGATGCGCAGCGACGAGGCCAACCACATCCTCGGGGTGCGCGTGAACGTGTGGACGAGCATCCTCGTGTTCCTGCTGGGGTTGTTCCTCTTCCGGGCCGGGCGTCGCCGCGAGGTGGCGGTCCCGGCACGCTCAGCATCTCACCATACGGAATAGGGCGGCTCACATGCTAGGACGAGAAGGGTTGTCGGTATTCTCGTCCGAGCCGTGGCCAAGGCCGTCCACGCGCGTGTACAGGTGTGCCCCGGACAGTCCAGGAGGGCCGCTCCGACGCACCACGACCCCTCTAGGACGGTGACCCGAACGTGACTTCTGCGCGCTTCTCCGCCCAGCCCGCCGACACCGGGCTCTACCGCCGCGAGTTCGAGCACGACGCCTGCGGCGTGGCCCTCGTGGCCACGATGCGGGGCAGCGCAGGTCACGACATCGTCGACCACGCCCTCACCGCGCTGCGCAACCTCGAGCACCGCGGCGCCACCGGCGCAGACCCGCTCGTGGGCGACGGCGCGGGCATCCTCACGCAGGTCCCGGACGCCTTCTTCCGCGCGGTCGTGGGTTTCGACCTCCCCGTCGCCGGCGCGTATGCCGTGGGCACCGCCTTCCTGCCCGCCGACGAGACCGAGCGTGCCCGGGTCGTCGAGCGGATCGAGGCCATCGCCGCGGAGGAGAACCTCACCGTGCTGGGCTGGCGCGACGTCCCGGTGAGCGCCGAGCTCGTGGGCCAGGCCGCGCGCGACTGCATGCCGTTCTTCCGCCAGCTGTTCGTCAGCTCCTCGTCCGGCCGGATGGTCGGGATCGGCCTGGACCGACTGGCCTTCTGCCTGCGCAAGCGGGCCGAGCGCGAGACCGAGGTCTACTTCCCCTCGCTGTCGTGCCGCACCCTCGTCTACAAGGGCATGCTCACCACCGGTCAGCTCGAGCCGTTCTTCCCCGACCTGTCCGACCGCCGGTTCGAGACCCAGCTCGCGCTGGTGCACTCGCGGTTCTCCACGAACACCTTCCCGAGCTGGCCGCTGGCCCACCCCTACCGGCTCATCGCCCACAACGGCGAGATCAACACGGTCAAGGGCAACCGGAACTGGATGCGCGCCCGCGAGAGCCAGCTCGTCTCCGACGTCATCCCCGGTGACCTCGAGCGGCTGTTCCCGATCTGCACCCCCGAGGCCTCCGACTCGGCGTCCTTCGACGAGGCGCTCGAGCTGCTGCACCTCGGCGGACGTTCGCTGCCCCACGCCGTCCTGATGATGATCCCCGAGGCGTGGGAGAACCACACCGAGATGGACCCCGCCCGACGGGCGTTCTACGAGTTCCACTCCACCTTCATGGAGCCCTGGGACGGACCCGCCTGCGTCACGTTCACCGACGGCTCGCTCATCGGTGCGGTCCTCGACCGCAACGGCCTGCGCCCCGGTCGCTACTCGGTCACCGACGACGGCCTGGTCGTCCTCGCGTCCGAGGCCGGTGTCCTCGACCTCGACCCGACCCGGGTCGTGCGCAAGGGCCGCCTCCAGCCGGGCCGGATGTTCCTGGTGGACACCGAGCACGGCCGCATCGTGTCGGACGACGAGATCAAGTCCTCCCTCGCCACCCAGCACCCGTACGACGAGTGGCTGCACGCGGGTCTCATCCACCTCGACGACCTCCCCGAGCGCGAGCACATCGTGCACACCGCCGCCTCGGTGGCGCGTCGCCAGCAGACCTTCGGCTACACCCAGGAGGAGCTCAAGATCCTCCTCGCGCCGATGGCGCGCACCGGGGGAGAGGCGCTCGGCTCGATGGGCACCGACACCCCGATCGCGGTGCTGTCCGACCGTCCCCGCCTGGTCTTCGACTACTTCACCCAGCTGTTCGCCCAGGTGACGAACCCCCCGTTGGATGCCATCCGCGAGGAGCTGGTCACCTCCCTCGGCACCGTGATCGGTCCCGAGGGCAACGCCCTGGCCGCGAGCCCGGCGCACGCCCGCCAGGTCGTGCTGCCGTTCCCCGTCATCGACAACGACCAGCTCGCGAAGATCGTCCACGTCAACGCCGACGGCGACCTGCCCGGCTACGCCACCCACGTCGTCCGTGGGCTCTACGACGTCACCGGTGGGGCCGCCGCCATGCAGGCCCGGCTCGAGGAGATCTTCGCCGAGGTCTCGCAGGCCATCGCCGACGGCGCCCGCTTCGTCGTCCTGTCCGACCGTGACTCCGGTCGCGACCACGCCCCGATCCCGTCGCTGCTGCTCACCTCCGCGGTGCACCACCACCTGATCCGCGAGAAGACCCGCACCCTGGTCGGCCTCGTGGTCGAGGCGGGTGACGTGCGCGAGGTGCACCACGTCGCCCTGCTCATCGGGTACGGCGCCGCCGCCGTGAACCCCTACCTCGCCATGGAGTCGGTCGAGGACCTCGTCCGCTCCGGCGCGATCGAGGGCGTGACCTCCGAGCAGGCGGTCAAGAACCTCATCAAGGCGCTCGGCAAGGGCGTCCTCAAGGTGATGTCGAAGATGGGCATCTCCACCGTCGCGTCCTACCGCGGCGCCCAGGTGTTCGAGGCGATCGGCCTGTCCCAGGAGCTCGTCGACCGGTACTTCACCGGCACGGTCAGCCAGCTCGGCGGGATCGGGCTCGACGTCGTCGCCGCGGAGACCGCGGCCCGCCACGCCGCGGCCTACCCCCCGGACGGCGTGCGCCTCCCGCACCGCAAGCTCAACGTGGGCGGTGAGTACCAGTGGCGCCGGGAGGGCGAGCCGCACCTGTTCGACCCGGACACGGTGTTCCGCCTGCAGCACTCGACGCGCCAGCGCCGGTACGACATCTTCAAGCAGTACACCCAGCGCGTCGACGAGCAGTCGGAGCGGCTGATGACGCTGCGCGGCCTGTTCGAGCTCGGTGGGGCGAACCCGCGCGAGGCCGTCTCGATCGACGAGGTCGAGCCGGTCAGCGAGATCGTCAAGCGGTTCAACACCGGCGCGATGTCGTACGGCTCGATCAGCCTCGAGGCCCACGAGACCCTCGCCATCGCGATGAACCGGCTCGGCGCGCGCTCCAACACCGGCGAGGGCGGCGAGGACGTCGAGCGCCTCATGGACGACGAGCGCCGCTCGGTCATCAAGCAGGTGGCCTCGGGCCGCTTCGGCGTGACCTCGCTCTACCTCACCAAGTCCGGTGACATCCAGATCAAGATGGCCCAGGGCGCCAAGCCCGGCGAGGGTGGCCAGCTGCCCGGGCACAAGGTGTACCCGTGGGTGGCCAAGACCCGTCACTCCACGCCCGGCGTCGGCCTCATCAGCCCTCCGCCGCACCACGACATCTACTCGATCGAGGACCTCGCCCAGCTGATCCACGACCTCAAGAACGCCAACCCCGAGGCCCGGATCCACGTCAAGCTCGTCTCCGAGATCGGGGTCGGCACGGTGGCCGCAGGCGTCTCCAAGGCGCACTCCGACGTGGTGCTCATCTCCGGCCACGACGGCGGCACCGGCGCCTCGCCGCTGACCTCGCTCAAGCACGCCGGTGGTCCCTGGGAGATCGGCCTCGCCGAGACCCAGCAGACGCTGGTGCTCAACAACCTGCGCGACCGCATCGTCGTGCAGTGCGACGGGCAGCTCAAGACGGGCCGTGACGTCGTCATCGCCGCCCTGCTGGGTGCGGAGGAGTTCGGGTTCGCCACGGCGCCGCTCGTCGTCAGCGGCTGCGTCATGATGCGCGTCTGCCACCTCGACACCTGTCCGGTCGGCATCGCCACCCAGAACCCCGAGTTGCGCAAGCGGTTCAGCGGCAAGCCGGAGTTCGTCGAGACGTTCTTCGAGTACATCGCCGAGGAGGTGCGCGAGCACCTCGCCGCCCTGGGCTTCCGGTCGGTCGAGGAGGCCATCGGCCAGGTGTCGTCGATCGACGCCACCAAGGCCGTCAACCACTGGAAGGCCGCAGGCCTGGACCTGTCGCCGATCTTCGCCGACGTGCAGAGCCCCGACGGCTCGCCGCGTCGGAACACGACCAAGCAGGACCACGGCCTCGAGAAGGCGCTGGACCACCAGCTCATCACGATCGCCAAGGAAGCCATCACCGACGGCACCCCGGTGTCGGCCGAGGTCGCCGTCCGCAACGTCAACCGCACCATCGGCACGCTGCTCGGCCACGAGGTCACCAAGGCCCACCCCGACGGCCTGCCCGACAACACGATCGACCTCACGCTCCGGGGCTCGGCCGGACAGTCGCTCGGCGCCTTCCTGCCGCGGGGCATCACGCTGCGCCTGTATGGCGACGCCAACGACTACGTCGGCAAGGGCCTCTCCGGTGGCCGGGTCGTCGTCCGTCCCGACCGCGCGGCGCCCCTGGCCGCCGAGCAGAACGTCATCGCCGGCAACGTCATCTGCTACGGCGCGACCACCGGCGAGCTCTTCCTGCGCGGCAAGGTGGGCGAGCGGTTCTGCGTCCGCAACTCCGGCGCCAGCGCGGTCGTCGAGGGCGTGGGCGACCACGGCTGCGAGTACATGACCGGTGGCACCGTCCTGGTCCTCGGGCCGACGGGTCGCAACTTCGCGGCCGGCATGTCCGGTGGCGTGGCGTACGTCCTCGACATCGTCGAGGACCGGGTCAACCGCGAGCTCGTCGACCTGTCGCCGTTGCGACCGGACGACGAGACGGTGGTGCGCGAGCTGCTCGCCAAGCACGTCGAGTGGACCGAGTCCCCGGTGGCCTCAGGGCTGCTCGAGGACTGGGACACGGCGCGCGGCCGGTTCACGCTCGTGCTGCCTCGCGACTACCAGCGCGTCCTCGACGTGCGGGCGGCCGCTGAGGAAGAAGGTTTGGACGTCAACGGCTCCGAGGTCTGGGAGCGGATCATGGAGGCTTCCCGTGGCTGACCCCCAGGGCTTTCTCAAGACGCGCGAGCGCGAGCTCCCGGCCCGCCGACCCGTTCCGGTCCGCATCCGGGACTGGAAGGAGGTCTACGAGGAGCAGGAGCTCGGGCAGCTCCAGCGCCAGGCCGGTCGCTGCATGGACTGCGGGATCCCGTTCTGCCACAGCGGTTGTCCGCTAGGCAACCTGATCCCCGAGTGGAACGACCTCGCCTGGAAGGGTGACTGGCGCGAGGCCATCGAGCGCCTGCACGCGACCAACAACTTCCCGGAGTTCACCGGTCGCCTGTGCCCGGCCCCCTGCGAGACCGCCTGCGTGCTCGGCATCAACCAGCCGGCCGTGACGATCAAGCAGATCGAGGTCACGACGATCGACCGTGCCTTCGACGCCGGCTACGTCCAGCCGCAGGCGCCCGAACGCCTCACCGGCAAGACCGTGGCCGTGGTCGGCTCCGGTCCCGCAGGGTTGGCGGCCGCCCAGCAGCTGACCCGGGCGGGGCACACCGTGGCGGTGTACGAGCGCGCCGACAAGCCCGGAGGCCTGCTGCGGTACGGCATCCCCGAGTTCAAGATGGAGAAGTCGGTGCTCGACCGCCGCATCTCCCAGATGGAGGCCGAGGGCACACGCTTCCGCAGCGGCGTCAAGGTCGGTGAGGACGTGACCGGCCGCCAGCTGCGTGACCGGTACGACGCCGTCGTCCTGGCCATCGGTGCCACCGTCCCCCGGGACCTGCCGGTGCCCGGGCGTGAGCTCGACGGCGTCATGCAGGCCATGGAGTTCCTGCCGCCGGCCAACAAGGTCGCGCTCGGCGAGAGCGTCCAGGGCCAGGTCACCGCGGAGGGCAAGGACGTCATCGTCATCGGTGGCGGTGACACCGGCGCCGACTGCATCGGCACCTCGCACCGCCAGGGCGCCAGGTCGGTCACGAGCCTGGAGATCATGCCCCAGCCGGGGGAGGAGCGGGTGGCCGGCCAGCCGTGGCCCACCTACCCCATGACCTTCCGCGTCGCCTCCGCCCACGAAGAGGGCGGCGAGCGGGTGTATGCCGTGTCGACCAAGGAGGTCCTCGGCGAGGACGGCAAGGTCAGCGGCATCCGCGTCGTCGACGTGCAGCGCGGTGAGAACGGCTTCGACGAGGTCGAGGGCACCGAGCGGGTGCTGCCGGCGCAGCTCGTCCTGCTCGCCATGGGATTCCTCGGGCCGGAGCAGCCGGGCGTCGTGGAGCAGCTCGAGGTGGAGCTCGACGAGCGCTCGAACATCAAGCGCGACAAGGAGTACATGTCCAGCGTGCCCGGCGTCTTCGTCGCGGGTGACGCCGGTCGTGGCCAGTCGCTCATCGTCTGGGCCATCGCCGAGGGCCGTTCCGCAGCAGCGGGCGTCGACAAGTACCTCAGCGGCCAGACCGCCCTGCCGCGTCCGATCAACCCGAACGACCGCCCCCTCGTCGTCTGAGCGGCGGGCGTCCTGCTCGACTCGAAACACGGCATACCCGGACACCCGGTGGGCCTCCCCGGAAGGGGTGGTTCACCGGGTGTTCGCGTGTCCGCAGGGTGACCGCCGTCACGTTCCGGACGGGGCGGGCGATAGGGTCGCAACCATGCGTCGCGCCAAGATCGTCTGCACCCTCGGCCCGGCTGTCTCCAGCCCCGAACGCATCCGTGCGCTCGTCGATGCGGGGATGGACGTGGCCCGGCTGAACCTCTCCCACGGCGAGTACGCCGACCACGAGGAGATCTACCGCTCCATCCGCCGGGCCAGCGACGAGACCGGTCACGCCGTCGGGATCCTCGTCGACCTCCAGGGGCCGAAGATCCGCACGGGTCGCTTCTCGGGCGGTCCGGTGAGCCTGCCCACCGGCTCCGAGTTCACCATCACGACGCGGGAGATCGACGGCACCCCGACCGAGGTCGGCACGACCTACAAGGGCCTGCCCGGCGACGTCCGCCCCGGTGACGCGCTGCTCATCGACGACGGCAAGGTCGCGCTCGAGGCCGTCGAGGTCACCGCCACCGACGTCCGCTGCCGGGTCACGGTCGGGGGCACCGTCAGCAACAACAAGGGCATCAACCTTCCCGGTGTCGCGGTGTCCGTCCCCGCCCTGTCCGAGAAGGACAAGGAGGACCTGCGCTGGGCGCTGCGCCTGCGCGCCGACATGATCGCGCTGTCCTTCGTGCGGTCGGCCAAGGACCTCGACGACGTCTACGAGGTGATGGACGAGGTGGGCGTGCGGCTGCCCGTCATCGCCAAGATCGAGAAGCCCCAGGCCGTCGACAACCTCGCCGAGATCATCGCCGCCTTCGACGGGGTCATGGTCGCGCGCGGCGACCTCGGCGTCGAGCTGCCGCTCGAGGAGGTGCCGCTGGTCCAGAAGCGCGCCATCGAGATTGCCCGCCGCAACGCCAAGCCGGTCATCGTCGCCACCCAGGTGCTCGAGTCGATGATCGAGAACCCCCGCCCCACCCGCGCGGAGGCCTCCGACGCGGCGAACGCGGTCCTCGACGGCGCGGACGCGCTCATGCTGTCCGGCGAGACCAGCGTGGGCGCCTACCCGATCGTCGCCGTCGAGACGATGGCCCGCATCATCGAGAGCACCGAGGAGCATGGCCTCGACCGCATCCTCCCGCTCGGCACCAAGCCGCACACGATGGGTGGCGCCGTGTCGGCCGCCGCGGTCGAGATCGGCGAGCTGCTCGGCGCGAAGTACCTCATCACGTTCACCCAGTCCGGTGACACGGCCAAGCGGATGTCGCGCGTCCGTCCGCGCATCCCCATGCTGGCCTTCACGCCGGAGGCGCACACCCGCTCGCGGCTCGCCCTCGCGTGGGGCATCGAGACCTTCCTCGTGCCGATGGCCCGGCACACCGACCAGATGGCGCGCCAGGTCGACAAGACCCTGCTCGCCGACGGCCGCGTCAAGGAGGGCGACCTCGTCGTCATCGTCGCCGGCTCGCCCCCCGGCATCCCCGGCTCCACCAACGCCCTTCGCGTCCACAAGATGGGTGACGCGGTCAACAAGGTCGCGCCCGCCTACGAGGACCTCGAGGACTGACGCCGCGAGGGGTGCCAGCGGGTGGCGGGCACCGCCCCCACCCGCTTGTATGCTGCTCCCGCACCTCCGCCGGCCCGTCCGGCGAGCTGCGCCGAAGTGGTGGAATGGCAGACACGGAGCACTCAAAATGCTCTGCTCGAAAGGGCGTGCGGGTTCGAGTCCCGCCTTCGGCACCACAGACCTCCCACTCTCGCCGTGGAGCACCGGTCTCGCCCAGTGGGGCGTCCCCACGCCGGGCACGCAACATGCCGTTAACGTGCGTCCCATAGGCTCAGTCCTGTGAGCGAGACCCAGTCGACGACGACCACCACCAAAGCCCCCACGCGGATCCTCGTGGCGGAGGACGAGGCGCTGATCCGCCTCGACCTCGCCGAGATGCTGGCCGAGCTCGGTTACGAGGTCGTCGGGCAGGCGAGCAACGGCGAGCAGGCGGTCGAGATGGCCAAGGAGCTCACGCCCGACCTGGTGATCATGGACGTGAAGATGCCCGTCATGGACGGCATCACCGCAGCCGAGGAGATCGGCTCGGCGAAGATCTGCCCCGTGGTGATGCTCACCGCCTTCAGCCAGACCGAGCTGGTGGAGCGGGCGCGCGACGCCGGCGTGATGGCGTACATCGTCAAGCCGTTCACGGCCTCCGACCTCGCGCCGGCCATCGACATCGCCCGGCACCGCTGGACCGAGGTGAAGGCGCTCGAGAGCGAGATCGCCGACCTCGGCGAGCGGCTCGAGACGCGCAAGGCCGTCGACCGGGCCAAGGGCATCCTCATGAAGAAGCTGAAGATCTCCGAGGCGGAGGCGTTCCGATGGATCCAGAAGACGGCGATGGACCGTCGCCTGGGCATGCGCGAGGTGGCCGAGGCCGTCGTCACCGGCATGGACAAGGCCTGACCGGTGCCGGCAGTGGTTCGCGCGGCCTCGGCGGCCGACGCGCAGGCGCTGGCCGGCGTCGCCGCGGCGACCTTCGCCCTGGCCTGTCCACCGCACGTGACGCCGGAGGCCATCGCGACCTTCATCGCCAACGTGCTGTCGGAGGAGCGGTTCGTCGAGTACCTCGCCGACCCCGCCCGTGACCTGTTCCTCGCCGAGGACGGCGGCACGGCGACGGGCTACGCCATGCTCGTCACGGGGGAACCGTCCGACCCGGACGTACAGGCGGCGCTGAGCCTGCGGCCGACGTCGGAGCTGAGCAAGATCTACGTGCTGCCCGACCAGCACGGCGGCGCCACCAGCAGGCTCCTGATGGCGGCCGCCCTCGACGCCGCTCGCGCCAGGGGGTCCGGGGGCGCCTGGCTCGGGGTCAACCAGCTCAACGAACGCGCTCAGCGGTTCTACGCCAAGAGCGGGTTCACGCAGGTGGGCACCAAGCGGTTCCTCGTGGGGGACCGGTACGAGGACGACTACGTGTTCGAGCAGCCGTTGTGACGCTCGCCCGGGCGGCCGAAACGGCCTCCTGATCCGAGGGCCGTCGCGACGAAATGCCAGTGGTCGCAAGCAAGCCCATTCACTTGCACGGAGCAGTTCTGTTGAAGACTTCACTAATGGAGCGCGGTGGCTCTAGAGTCCTACTCCTGGCGCGTTCCTGGAACGGCCAGCGGCCCTCGGGGGAGCCGCGCACACACGAGTCAGACCGTCGATGATGGAGGAACCGGTGAGCCGTCCCGCGATCAGCGTCAAGCGTGTGCGCGAGGACGAGCAGCGAGCGTTCACCGAGCTGTGGATGTCGGCCCGGGTCGAGGCCGGGGTCAGCCCGGAGGTCGCTGCCCGAGCCGCGTCGGAGGGCCGCGTCGCCGCCGCCCTGGGCCGTGAGGACGTCAGGGCCTACGTCGCGATGGCGGACGGGCGCGCGGTCGGGTTCGCCGTCGCCGCCACGAGCCCCTTCTCAGCGCTAACCGAGGCTCCCTGCGTGACGATCGACCAGCTGTACGTCGTGCCCGAGTCGCGCAAGCACGGCGTCGCGCGCCAGCTCATGGGTGCCGTCACGGTCTACGCCGACTCGCGCGGGTGCGAGCAGATCGGCTGCAACGTGCCCGCGCAGCACCGCGAGGCCAACCGCTTCTTCGCTCGCCTGGGCTTCAGCTCGCAGGTGGTCCGACGGATCACCACGGTGGCCGCCCTGCGCCGGCGACTGGGCACCGACGAGCAGCGCACGCACTCGCTCGAGGCGCTGCTGCACCGTCGCCGGTCGCTGCGGGCACGGGCCGCCCAGTCGGCCAACCGCCTGGCCGGCTGACTGGGTCAGCTCTGGGGCCTGGCGATCCCCAGCCGGGTCGTCGGCACCCCGGGCAGGACGGTGCCGGCGGTGATGCCGCAGCGCTTCTCGAGGATCTCGCCGAGGACGATGCGGTAGTCCGTCGTGGCGTTGAGGTCGCCGGCGAGGAGCTTGTCCGGAGTCAGGCCGGGCCAGGTCCCGTAGACCTTGCCCCCGTTGACGCCGCCGCCCATGACGAACGAGACGTTGCCGTACCCGTGGTCCACGCCGCCGGAGCCGTTCTCCGCCACGCGACGGCCGAACTCCGAGAGCGTCACGAGCGTGACCTTGTCGCCCGCTGCCCCCAGGTCGGTGTTGAACGCGGCGAGCGCCTTGCCGACCTCCGTGAGCTGGTTGTACATCCACCCGCCGTCGGAGCGTCCGAGGTTGACGTGCATGTCCCAGTTGCCGGAGTCGATGGTCACCGCTCGCAGGCCCACGCCGGCCTTGATGAGGCGGGCTGCATCGCGCAGTGCGTCGCCGAGCGCGCCATACGGGTATGCCGCGCCACCGGCAGGCGTGTAGGGGGTGCTGGTCAGCGCGGTGGTCGTGCCGACCGTGCTGAGTGCGGTGTTCGCCGGTCCGGCGAGCTGCGCGGGCGCACCGGCGTAGAGGGCGCCGAGCGCCTTGGTCCACCGGCTCATCTCGGTGGCGTCCCACGCGCCGGCCAGGTCGAAGCTGTCCAGGCTGCGCATGGCGAGCTCGACCGTGGGGCCCATGAGGGAGCGCGGGGCGCTGGTCGACGCGAGCGAGGTCGCGGCGAAGGGACCGGGGGTCGTGGTCGCGCCGACCATGCGGTCCAGCCAGCCCGTCCGCAGGGAGGACCCGGGGGCGGCGCGCTCCATCTCGTCCATGTCGGTGAAGTGCGACCGCGTGGGGTTGGGCTGGCCCACCGCGTGCACCATGGCCAGGCGACCGGACGTGAACAGGGGCAGAAGGGGGGCCAGTGCCGGGTGGAGGGCGAAGCGCGCGTCGAGCTTGAGCCCGCGGGACTGGGGGACGGCGATGTTGGGCCGGGCCTCGTAGTACGCGGCGTCGCCGACGGGTGCGACCGCGGTGAGGCCGTCGAAGCCGCCGCGGAAGGACAGCACGACGAGGGTGTCACCGGTGTAGCCGGCGTCGGCGAACGTCAGCTGCGTCGCGGCCTCGGCCGAGGTCGAGCCGAGGGTGAGGGCGCCGGCGGCGCCGAGCCCGGAGGCGGCGAGGAAGCCGCGGCGCGAGAAGCCGGTGTCCCTGATGGTGCGGACGAAGTCGGGGCAGCCGCAGGCGTCAGCTGACGGGGGGCCGGGGGCGGCACCCTCGACGGGGACGGGCGCGGTGCCGGGCAGGGTGGTGTGGGTCATCAGGGCCTCAGCGGGTTGCGAACTCGGGGGAGTCGAGGATGAGCGCGACGACGTAGGGCAGGCGCCAGCCGAGGGCGGCGTCGTTCGCGGACAGGGTCGTGGCAGCGGTCTTGTCGAGGAACGCGCAGACCGCGTCGCGCTTGGCGGCGGGCAGCGGTGCCTGGGTGAGGCGCTGCGCGAGGGCGTCCACGTACGCGCCATACGTCGCGGGTGCGGTGGTGGGGAGCAGGGTCCGGAGGGCCGGGTACTTCACCTTGGTCGTGGCGGGGTCGGAGGCCGTCCACGTCTGGTACATGTGGAAGTTCCAGGTGGTCAGGGTGGTGCCGGCCCCGGCCCAGGCAGGCGCCACGTCGGGGTAGCCGTTCGGCGCGGGCCACCCCATGGGGGCCTGTCCCGCGGTCTGGGCCATCCACAGCAGGTCGTTGAGCCAGCCGGGGAGGTCGGCCCCGGGCTGGGCGCCGAGGACGCGGACCGCCGAGACGATGTTCTCGAGCGGTCGCTTGGTCTTCTGGCCCGCAGAGGCGGAGAACTCCGGGGAGGTGAGCAGTGCCCGCAGCACCGGGGCGATCTGGGTGTCGTTGGCGAGGTAGACCTGGGCCAGCCGGTCGATGAGCGTCGTCGGCGGGGTGTCCGACACGAAGCGGACCGCGAGCTTGGTGACGATGCGGCGGGCCGTCTTCGGGTGCCGGGCGAGGTAGTTGAGGTAGGACTCCACGACCGGGGTCCCGGCGGGCGAGGCGTTGTCGTTGCTCCAGGTGAGCAGCGAGACCTTGCCGCGGTAGTGCCGCATGTCGCGCCAGAGGTACTCGCCGGTCTCGAAGTCGATGCCCATGCCCGTGAGGACCAGGGCGGACCGGCGGATGTCGGACTCCCGGTATCCGCCGTCGACACCGACGGTGTGCAGCTCGAGCAGCTCACGGCCGAAGTTCTCGTTGGGGGACCGCTTGGTGGAGAACGCGTTGTCGAGCTGCTGCAGCATCGCGGGGTGCTTGGCCGCCGCGACCAGCATGTCGGAGTACCGGCCGAGGGCGTTCCGGCGGATCACGTCGAGGTGGTAGCGGTGCAGGCTGTCCCACGCGTCGCCCCATGGGCCGGTGACGACGAGGTGGTTGGTCCAGAAGTCCACCATCACCTCGAGCAGCTGGCGCTTGGACCAGATCGCGCGGGCCAGGTAGGCCTGGATGACGGCGTAGCCGGCGTCGCCGGTGCTGTCGGGGTAGTACTTGTCCCGCACGCCCCAGATCCGGCTGTTGAGGATGGGCCACTGGGTGGTCACCAAGGAGTCCATCGCGGTGTCGGGGACGGCGGTCAGGGGGCTGAGCTGGGCGTCGATCCAGGCGGTCGTTCCCTTGGCCGCGATCTCGGCGACCAGGGCGGGGGTGGCGCCCCACGACGCACGCCGGGCCAGGTGCAGGGCGGGGCTGGGTGCGGCGACGGCGGTGGCTCCAGCGGTGGCCCTGGCCGTCGAGGTGGATGAGGTGTAGGCGACGCCCTTCCGGGGGGTGTAGGCGCGGTCGATCGTGGCGGGGGCCGGGTCGTGCGCGGTGACAGGGGGTTTGGCCAGCTGCTGGGGGAGGGGGCGCTGCGTGATCGGGTTGGCGACGGTCGGGGCGGTGTAGGTGCTGGGGGACCGGTGCGGGGCGACGGCGTCGACCGCCGCGGCCGCCACGGCGCCCACGGCGCCGCGTCGGGTGACCTTGGCCCCGGCCGGCTCGGTCCGGGCGTCGGGGAGGGGGCCGGTCGCGGTGGGGGGTGACTGGGGGGAGTCGGTGGCGACGGCCGAGCGGTTGCGGATGATGCTGGGGGGCACGTCGTCGATCGTCTCCCGCGCGTCACGGGGGCGTCGTCACCCGTTCGGGCCGTTCGACGGGGGACCAACGGACGGCTTCCCAGCCCACTTGACCGGCCCTTGACCTTGCGCTGACCACGCCCTGACGAAGCGGGTCGAAATGTCGGGTTTCGGGGGTCAGGCCCCGGGTGCCGCCGCCCGCACCAGGCAGGTGATGCGGCAGGTGCAGATGCGCCGTTCCTGCTCGTCGGTGATGACGACCTCGTACGACGCGAGGGTGCTGCCGAGCGAGAGCGCCGTCGCGGTCCCGGTGACGAACCCGGAACGCGCCGCCCGGTGGTGCGTCGCGTTGATGTCCAGGCCCACCGCGATCCGCTCCGGACCGGCGTGCAGCGCCGCTCCGATGGAGCCGAGCGTCTCGGCCAGGACCACCGAGGCCCCACCGTGCAGGAGGCCGTACGGCTGGGTGTTGCCGGCGACCGGCATCCGGCCGACGACCCGGTGCGGGGTGCCCTCGAGCACCTCGATCTGCATCCGGTGCAGGAGCGAGTCGGGGTTCATCGCCTGCATCGCCGCGAGGGCGGGGCCGAAGTCGTCGGTGGTCTCGGGGGTGTCACTCATAACCAATAGGCTGCCATGCGTGAGTCGCCTCCTGCTCCTCGACGGACATTCCCTCGCCTACCGGGCCTTCTTCGCGCTGCCGGTCGAGAACTTCTCGACCAGCACCGGTCAGCACACCAACGCGGTCTACGGCTTCACGTCGATGCTGATCAACGTGCTGCGCGACGAGCAACCCACCCACCTCGCCGTCGCGTTCGACGTGAGCCGCAAGACGTTCCGCAGCGAGGAGTACGCCGAGTACAAGGCGACCAGGTCCGCGACCCCCAGCGAGTTCCAGGGCCAGGTGGCGCTGGTCCGTGAGGTGCTCGACGCGCTGAAGATCAAGCACGTGCAGCTCGACGGCTTCGAGGCCGACGACGTCATCGCGACGCTGACCACCCAGGCGACCGCGCAGGGGATGGACGTCGTCATCTGCACCGGCGACCGTGACGCCTTCCAGCTCGTGACCGACAAGGTGACCCTGCTGTACCCCGTGCGCGGTGTCTCCGAGGTCTGGCGGATGGACCCCAAGGCGGTCGAGGAGAAGTACCTCGTGGCGCCGGAGCGCTACAGCGACCTCGCCGCCCTCGTCGGGGAGACCAGCGACAACCTGCCCGGGGTCCCCGGTGTCGGACCCAAGACCGCGGCCAAGTGGCTCGGGCTCTACGGCGACCTGCAGGGCGTCGTCGCGCACGCCGACGAGATCAAGGGCAAGGCGGGGGAGTCGCTGCGCGAGCACCTCAACGGCGTCCTGCGCAACCGCCGGCTCAACCACCTCCTCACCGACCTCGAGCTGCCGGTCACCATCGACGAGCTCGAGCGGCAGAACTGGGACCGCGACCAGGTCCACACGGTCTTCGACAGCCTCGAGTTCAGGGTGCTGCGCGATCGCCTCTTCGAGTACCTCGAGGCGCCGCAGGAGGAGGCCGAGCACGGCTTCGACCTCGAGGGGAGCGTGCTCGCCCCCGACGAGGTGGCCGGCTGGTTGCAGGAGTATGCCGCCGCCGGGGCCCGCGTCGGCGTGCACGTCGTCGGCAGCTGGGGTCGCGGCACCGGGGACGCCACCGCCCTCGCGCTGGCCACCGACGGTGACGCAGCCGCATACGTCGACCTCGCGGCGCTCGACCCGGCCGGGGAGGCGACTGTCGGGGCCTGGTTGGCTGACCCGATGCGGCCGAAGGTGCTGCACGACGCGAAGGGTCCGCTGCTCGCCCTGGCGGCCCGCGGCTGGGCGGTCGACGGCATCGAGACCGACACGGCGCTCGCGGCCTACCTGGTCCGGCCCGACCAGCGCTCCTACGACCTGTCCGACCTGGTGCTGCGGCACCTCGGCCGCGAGCTGCGCGCCGAGACCGCCGACAGCGGCCAGGGGCTGCTCGACTTCGGCGACGACCAGGACACCGGGGCGCAGGAGTCGATGGTCCGGGCCCGCGCCGTCCTCGACCTCGCGGCGTCGCTGGCCGAGCAGCTGGAGGCCACCGGGGGCACCTCCCTGCAGCGCGACGTCGAGCTGCCGCTGGAGCACGTCCTCGCCGGGATGGAGCGCACCGGCATCGGGGCCGACACCGAGACCATGACCGGGCTCGAGGCCGACTTCGCCGCCAAGGTGCGCGAGGCCCAGGAGGACGCCTACGACGCGATCGGAGGCGACCAGATCAACCTCGGTTCGCCGAAGCAGCTGCAGGTGGTGCTGTTCGAGACGCTGGGGCTGCCGAAGACGCGGCGCACCAAGACCGGGTACACCACGGACGCCGACGCGCTGACCGACCTGTTCACCAAGACCGAGCACCCGTTCCTCGAGGCGCTGCTGCGCCACCGTGACGCCTCCCGCCTGCGGGTCACCGTCGAAGGGCTGCTGAAGTCGGTGGCCGACGACGGCCGCATCCACACGACGTACCAGCAGACGATCGCCGCCACGGGTCGTCTCAGCTCGACCGACCCCAACCTCCAGAACATCCCGATCCGCACCGACGAGGGCCGCCGCATCCGCGAGGTGTTCGTCGTCGGTGAGGGGTACGAGTCGCTGATGTCGGCGGACTACAGCCAGATCGAGATGCGGATCATGGCGCACCTGTCCGGCGACGAGGGGCTCATCGAGGCGTTCCGGACGGGGGAGGACCTGCACCGGTTCGTCGGCTCGCGCGTCTTCCACGTCGAGCCGCAGGACGTCACGTCGGCGATGCGCTCCAAGGTCAAGGCGATGTCGTACGGCCTGGCCTACGGCCTGTCGGCCTTCGGCCTGTCCAAGCAGCTCACCATCTCGACCGGTGAGGCGCAGGGGCTCATGGACGAGTACTTCGCCCGGTTCGGTGGTGTGCGCGACTACCTGACCGAGGTCGTCGCCGAGGCGCGGGGCACGGGGTACACGCAGACCATGCTCGGGCGCCGCCGGTACCTGCCCGACCTGACCTCCGACAACCGCCAGCGCCGCGAGATGGCCGAGCGGATGGCACTCAACGCGCCGATCCAGGGCTCGGCCGCCGACATCATCAAGCTCGCCATGCTGCGGGTCGACAAGGCCCTCACCGAGTCGGGTGCCCGGTCGCGCCAGCTCCTCCAGGTCCACGACGAGCTCGTCCTCGAGATCGCCCCGGGCGAGCGGGACGACGTCGAGGCGCTGGTCCGCCGTGAGATGGGCGGGGCCATGGAGATGGACGTCCCGCTCGAGGTGAGCGTCGGCGTCGGCCGTTCCTGGCACGACGCCGCCCACTGAGGCGAGGATGGTGCCTCCGCGGCCGGACCTCCAGCAGGACCCGAACTCCTCGGTCGACCGTGTCCGGAGGGTCGGCCGGTGGGGCGTGCTCCCCGCCACCCTCGTGAGTCTGGCCCTGGCCCTCGTGGTCTGTGGCCGTTCGTTGGGGCGCGGGGTGTACCTCTACCGCGACTTCGTGACCGTCCCGGAGCTCGCGCGCGGCGGGGGGTTGCTCGGCGGTGACGGCGAGCCGCCGCGCGCCGTCCCACTCGACGCCGTCATGGCCGGGCTGTCACCCCTGCTGGGGACGGGGGTGCAGCAGCAGGTCATGCTCGTCGCGACCCTGTTCCTCGCCGGGACCGGTGTGGCTGTGCTGCTCCGACGGCGCGGGACGGCCGCCATGGTCGCCGGCGCCGCCGTCGCCACCTGGAACCCCTTCGTTGCCGAGCGGCTGGCCCTGGGCCAACCGCCCACCCTGCTCGCGTACTCGATGACGCCCTGGCTGGTCGCCGCCGTTCGCTCGCGGCTCTCGACATCGCGCGCGCTCCTCCTCGTGCTCGGCTGCGCCCTCCCCGCGGCGCTGACTCCCTGGGGGTCACTCGTGGCCGCGTTCGTCACCATCGGGGCCAGCCTGGCCACCTCGTGGAGGCGGCGGCTGATCTGGGTGGGCGGTGTCACCGTGCTGTCCGTCCTGTGGTCCCTGCCCTGGCTCGTGCCAGCCCTGGCCAGCTCCACGGGTGGGGCCGACCCCGACGGCGCGCGTGCCTTCGCCCTGCGGTCCGACTCGGCGCTCGGGCTGGTGGGCTCGGCACTCACCATGGGAGGCAGCTGGGCCGCGGCCACGGTGCCGGGGTCGCGCACCTCCGTGGTCGGGGTCGCCGCCTCGGTGTTCCTCGTGGCCGCCTCGCTCGTCGGCCTGGTGGTGCTGACTCGCAGGTCCGGGCGCTCCGCGGGGCTCTTGGCCGGTGCGGCCTGGCTGGTGCCGGTGGCAGTGGCAGTCGTCCTCGCTGGATCCGCGCTCGAGCTCTTCTCGAGCTTGCAGCAGGTGCCAGGCGTCGCGATCGGAAGGGACACCCACCGGTGGCTGGGACTCAGCGCCGTCGCCAGTGCAGTCCTCGTCGGGGTGGCCGTCGGTGAGCTCGCGTGGCGCACGCGGTCCCGCCCGGGAACGACGCCGCGCCGAAGTGCCTCGCTCGTGCCCGGAGTGGTCGGGGCCGTGGTGGTCCTCTCCGCGGCGGTCCTCAGCGTGCCCGACCTGCCCTCGGTCGTCTCCGGGGGATACCGCCCGGTCACCCTGCCGTCGGACTGGGCGCCGATGGTGCGCGCCGCGGAGGGGGCAGCAGGCCGCGGGCGAGTCCTCGTGCTCCCCTTCGAGACGTTCCGGCGGACCCCGTGGGTGGGTGACCAGCCGTTCCTCGACCCCACCCCAAGGGCACTCGGCGTCCCGGTGGTGGTGTCCCGTCAGCTCGTCGTGGCGCGAGGACAGCAGCGGTGGACCGTCGACGACGACGTGGTCACGAGTGCCGAGCTCGGCCTCGGGGCGACGCCCGGCGGACCCGATCCGGTCCAGCTGCGACGGCGGGGGATCACCGCGGTCGTCGAGTGGCTGGACAGCCCGGGGGCTCGCTGGAGGAAGACCGACGGGCTGGTGACGGTGTTCGACGGCCCACACTTCCGCGTGTGGGCGGTGACACGCGGGGGGTGAGAAATCCCCGAAGGATTGCGCGAAAGGCAGAACCAGCCGGTAACCTCTGCGCAACACCACCGAGCCTGGAGGCCATCGAGCATGAAGTTCTTGCGACGCGACGAGCGCGGAGCCGTGTCGTCTGCCGCAGCCATCACCCTCCTCAGCGTCGTCATCGGTGGTGGTGCCGCCACAGCAGCCGTCTTCGGCGTGATCAGTGCGAACGGCCCGAAGGACAGCACGGCTATCGTCGACGGCAAGAAGGACATTGTGCCGCCGGAGGACCTGCTCAATTACGGCGGCTAGTCAGCCCCGTACGCTCTCGGAGCGGGCGTCGGTTAGCGTGATCGGCGCCCCTCGTCGCGTCACGTGGTCCAAGAGGACCTCCCAGTGCTGCGCCGTGCCCACCCAGGTGAACTGGCGCGCGTAGTCACGCGCGCGATCGCCCAGATCGGCGCGCAGCCCAGCGTCGGCGAGGAGCGCGGACACGGCCCGGGTCATGGCGTCGAGGTCGTCGACCAGCATGCCGGTGCGGCCGTCGATGATCGACTCCGACAACCCTCCCGCATCTGAGTACGCCACGGTCGGCACCCCGTGGCTGGCGGCCTCCACGACGCAGAGCCCCCAGCCCTCCTTGACGCTGGGCGCAAGCGCGACCCAGGCGCTCGAGAGCTCGGCGTGCTTGGTGGTCTCGTCGACGAACCCGAGGAGGGCGACGTCGTCCTCGACCCCCGAGGCGTGGGCGTGCTCGGCGATACGGTCGTGCCACCAGCCGTGGCCGACGACGCGCAGCCGCAGGCCTGGGTGGGTGGGCCGCAGCCGGGCGACCACGTCGATCGCGTGCTCGACGCGTTTGTGGGGGACGAGCCGGCCCAGGACGATGAGGGTCGGGTCGGCGGCTCGCGCGACCCCCAGGGCCAGTGGGGCGTCGGTCCCGTTGTGGATCACGGCGATGTGCGCACCGGTGACGCCGAGGTCCACGAGCTCGTCGCGGGTGCGGCCGGACACGGCGACGTACTGACGGGACCGGTAGACCCGCGGCGCGATCCTCGACTCGATGAACCACCCCACGCGCGCCGCGACCGGGCCGAACACGACCGGCCACTGCTCCCGGTGGACGTGGTGCACGAGGACGACGACGGGGGTGCGGGTCCAGAGTGACGAGAAGAACGGGATGCCGTTCTGGGTGTCCACCACCGCGTCGTACGCCCCGCGGGCGGCTTCGTCCCGGCGCAGCGCCCGCATCGCGGCGGCATACACCGTGAGGCGGCCGCCCTGGCGCCGAAAGGTGACCCCGCGACGCACCTCGGTGGCCCGGGCGTCGCCGTGGGCGGCGCAGTAGAACGTCACATCGTGGCCGCGCGCGGCGAGGTGCTCGGCAACGGTCTCGAGGTAGTGCTCGGCGCCGCCCCCCTCAGGGTGCGTGAAGTCGCGCCAGCTGAGGAACGCGAGACGCACGTGTGCACATCCTCACAACGGTGGGAGTTGGGCATGTTGACTGATGGGTAACCGTAGCGGCACTAGGGTTCAGGGCGTGGTCGAGTCGGGCGATGTCGCTGTGCAGCCGTACCCCAGGGGATCCCTGCGCAGGACCATCGAACTCTTCCGGGCCTTCCTCGTCGAGCAGACCGACCCCGACCGTTTCTACTCCACCCTGGCCGTCGACTCGGTGGCCGAGGTGCAGCGCTGGAGCAGCCTGGAGGGTGCGACGGTCATCGACATCGGCGGTGGTCCCGGGTACTTCGCCGACGCCTTCGCGGCCGCGGGCGCGCGGTATGCCGGGGTCGAGCCGGATGTGGGGGAGCTGACCGCACGGGGGAAGGTCGGGTCCAACGCGGTCCGCGGTTCGGGTCTGCAGCTCCCGCTCGCGTCGGCGAGCGTGGAGGTGGCCTACTCGAGCAATGTCCTCGAGCACGTCCCCGACCCCGAGGCGATGGCTGCCGAGATGCTGCGCATCACGCGTCCCGGCGGAGTCGTGGTCCTGTCCTGGACGCCCTGGCTCTCTCCCTGGGGTGGCCACGAGACGTCGCCGGGGCACTACCTCGGTGGCCGCTGGGCCGCCGACCGGTATGCCGCGAAGCACGGCAAGCGACCCAAGAACGACTTCGGACGGTCCCTGTTCGCCTGCTCGGTGGGTCGGATGATGCGCTGGGTGCGGTCCGTCGAGGCCGCCGGCCAGGTGTCGGTCGTCGAGGTGTTGCCGCGGTACCACCCTTGGTGGGCCAGGTGGGTCGTCCGTGTCCCCCTCGTCCGTGAGGTTGCGTGCTGGAACGCCGTCGTCGTGCTCCGCAGGAGCGGCTCGTGACCGCTGCCACCCCGTCGGTGCGGCACCGCTCATGGCTGGACCTGTTCGCCCAATCCGCCGTCCTCGTCGCTTTCTGCGTCGTTCAGACCCCGCGCTGGGTCGTGCCGGACACCAAGCTCGACCTCACCGTGGCCCCCGGGGCGTTGCTGACCCGGGCGTTCACGCTCTGGGATCCCCAGGCGGCCGCGGGACAGCTGCAGAACCAGGGCTACGGCTACCTCTTTCCAATGGGGCCGTTCTTCTGGCTTGGTGAGGTCGTCGGGCTGCCGGACTGGGTGGTGCAGCGCCTCTGGTGGTGCGTCATCCTGCTCACCGCTTTCCACGGCATGCGCCTGCTCCTCGAGCGGCTGGGGGTAGGCACCCCCGTCTCGCGGCTGGTCGCGTCCTTCGCCTTCGCCCTGGCCCCACGGATGCTGGAGGGCCTGGGTGCCGTGAGCTCGGAGATCTGGCCGATGGCCCTGGCCCCCTGGGTGCTGCTGCCCCTGGTCGCCGTGGCAGACGGCGACGAGCGCCGGGCGGCTGCCCGCTCTTCGGTGGCCTTCCTCTTCGCCGGCGCGGTCAACGCCGTCGCCACCCTCGCATTGCTGCCGCTACCCCTGTGGTGGCTGCTCACCCGTCGCAGTCCGCGGCGGTGGCCTCTCTTCGCTTGGTGGGCGGCCGGCATCACGGCGGTGTCCCTGTGGTGGGCCCTCCCGCTCGTGCTGCTCGGACGGTACAGCCCGCCGTTCCTGGACTGGATCGAGTCCAGTGCGGTCACCACGTCGGGGGCCTCGACCACCGAGGCCCTGCGCGGCACCACCCAGTGGATCGCCGCGATCAACGGCGCCAGGGGGCCGCAGTGGCCGGCCGGGTGGCAGATCCTCACGGCCGCTCCGGTCGTCGGGCTCGGGCTGGCGCTCGCCGCCGTCGGCCTCTGGGGCGTGTGGATCGCGGACCGGCGCTGGAGCCTGTTCGTGCGGGGCGGCCTGGCCGGAGGCATCCTCTTGGTGACGCTCGGGCGGGTGGCTGCCGGGACCGGGCCGCTGGCCCCGGTGTTCGGCGACCTGCTCGACGGTCCGCTGGCGCCGTTCCGCAACACGCACAAGTTCGAACCCGTGATCCGCGTCGTGCTGTGCATCGGACTGGCCCACGCCATACCGGTGGCCACGGCAGCCCTTCGACGGGCGGGGAGCCGACTGCCCCAGGTCGTCCAGATGGTGGCGGTCCTCGCCATCGTCGCGCAGGCCGCTGCTCCCGCCCTGCAGGGCGTCAGCCAGCGGGGTCAGTTCATCGCTGTGCCCGACTACTGGAAGGAGTCGGCGAACTGGCTCCGGGACCACCGCGGTCCGGGCCGCACCCTGGTCCTGCCCGGCGCCTCCGCGCCGGCGTCCTACTGGGGCGACCCCCGCGACGAGCCCCTGCAGCCGTTGGCGGGAAGCCCGTGGATGGTGCGTGACGCCGTCCCGCTGGGTTCGGCGGGTGCCACCCGGGTCCTCAACGACATCGAGGCACGGGTGGCGTCCGGCTACGGCGGGCGCGAGCTCGCCAACGAACTGTCGCGGCTCGGTGTGAGCCGCGTCCTCCTGCGTTCGGACCTCAACTACCGCGTCACCGGTGCGCCCTCCCCGGCGGTCGTCGGCGCGGCCCTCAAATCCTCGGGAGCCACTCCGGTCAAGGCGTTCGGACCGCCCGTCGGCGGGAGCCCGTCCACGGCCCTCGCGGTAGACGGGGGACGCGAGACGACGACGCCCGCCATCACGATCTACGACCTCGCCCCGACGTCCATCGCGCCCACGGCGACCACCGCGGCTGCGACGACCAAGGTCGTGACCGGGGGACCCGAAGGCGTGGCGCTGCTGCCGGATCCCTCCGTCCCGACGGTGCTCGCCTCGGACCGTTCCTCACTTGCGGCGGCCGGATTGGCGGACGCCCCCCAGATCCTCACCGACACCCTGCAGCGGCGCGAGGCCGGCTTCGCCTCAGTCCGCCAAAACTACGGGCCCCTGCTGGCCCGCGGTGAGGAGTACCGCGCGAACCGTCGGGTGCATGACTGGCTCATGCCGTTCCTGCCGCTCGGGAGCCAGCTCGCAGCCCTCCAGACTGTGCTTGAGGTGGTGGGGGCCCGTGACGTCGCGGCGACGAGCTCGCTGGCTGTGCCGGACCTCGGTCAGGGCCGCGACCTCACGAGGGTGCCCGAGAGCGCCTTCGACTCCAGTGCCGACACGATGTGGGAGAGCGCGGGATTCCGCCCCGCCGGACAGCAGATCTCGGTCACCTGGGCCACTCCCGTCGCCGTCCCCGCGACGATGTCGGCGCTGTTCGACATGGCGCGCGGCGCGGACGTCGCGGCGGTCACGATCTCCACGGATCGCGGGACTGTCCGCACCCCGATCTCGAGCCCCGACGTAGCCGCCACGGACGCCGCGCGGTATCCCGTGCAGCTGTCGGCGCCGGTCGGGACCTCGCGGCACCTGACGCTCACCATCGCCGAGGTTCGCCCGGGTCGTCCGACGGTCCGGATCCGCGACATCGGGCTCGGGAGCCTGCCCCGGGTCGAGACCTGGCAGCGCCTGGCCGACCCCACGGCGTCGACGGTGTCGGACGTCTTCCTGCAGGCCTCGCCGTCCCGCGTCCCCGCGTGCGTGCCCGACGTCCAGGGGTCGCCGGTCTGCGTGCCTGACCGGGCGGTCATCGCGGACGGTGAGACGGACCTGCGTCGGATCTTCAGGCTCCCGGCGGGAGCCACGTTCTCCGGTTCGGGGACGGTCGTCCCGCGGGACGACGCGGCGACCCGGCGGCTTCTCGCCCGCGGCGACAAGATCTCGGTCAGGGCCTCGACGTCCTGGCTGCCCGGGGCGCAGACGGCTCCGGCCCTGGCCGTCGACGGCGACGAGCGCACGTACTGGGCGGCCGATCCCGTCGACAAGCGGCCGTCGCTCACGGTGACCTTTCCCGCGCCTCGGGAGGTGTCGGGGGTCACCCTCACGACCGCTGCCACGATCACCGGGCGACGACCCACGGCGGTCGAGGTCACCGTGAACCGTCACGTGTACGCCCGGGCGGTGGGTGAGGACGGCACAGTGAGGATCCCGACGACCCGGGCGGCGAAGGTAGCTGTGGCCGTGACCGCGTCCACGCCGCTGGTGTTCCAGAACGGGCTGACCCGCACTCCCGCGCCGGTGGTCGTGGGCGACCTGAACGTGCTCGGCACTCCCTTCCCGGCGGCCGACCAGGACCTCGTTGCCGTTCCGTGCGGATTTGGGCCCCGGCTCCAGGTGAACGGCACCGAGTACGCCACCCGGGTCCAGGGGTCGCGCTCCGCCCTCGTCAACGGTCAGCCGCTCGACCTGACCGTGTGCTCGCCCGTGCGCCTCGGGACGGGTGAGCAGCGGTTGCGGGTGCTCGCCTCGCAGGAGTTCGGCCTGCGCACCTTTGCGCTGACGACGTCGCCCCCGTCGACCAGCGCCTTGGCGACCTCGCCCGGCTCGTCGGCGAGCCTGCGCACGCAGAAGTGGTCGGCGACCTCGCGCGAGCTCGTTACCGGGGCCACGCCGGCGCCCTCGCTGCTCGTCGTCCGGGAGAACCAAAACACGGGCTGGGCCGCCTCCGCGCCGTCGGGCGACCTCGCCGCCGTGAGCGTGGACGGCTGGGCGCAGGGGTGGGTGGTCCCCGCAGGACGTGGCGGCGCGGTCGACCTGTCCTTCGGCCCGCAGGTGCCATTCAGGCTGTCGCTGCTGCTGGGACTGGTGACCGCTCTCGCCGCGGTCGCCCTGGCCCTCGCGCGTCCGAGGCGTGGTCGGGAGGACCATGTCCGGCCGGAGGTGCTTTCGGAGGTGTCCGCCCCTGTCCTGCCGCTGGTCGCGGCCGGTGCCGTCGTAGTCGTCCTCGTCTCCGGCTGGTGGGGTCTGCTGGCCGTCGTCCTGGCGATCGCGCTCCGGCACCTGCCGACATCGGCGCGGACCTGGGGTTTCGTGGCGCTGGCCACCGGCTGGGTCCTGTGGTCGGCCTCCGCGCCGTGGCCAGATACCGGGGCGACGAACCGAGGACTGGCGTCGCAGCTTCTCGCGGCGGCCCTGCTGGCCGTGGTGGTCTTGCCGAGACCCCTGTCGCGCCAGAGGTCTCCCGGCTCTCAGGCTCGCTGAGGACGCGAGGGTGCGCGGTCCCGCACCCAGGCCTGGACCGGCGACTCGAGGACGTGCCAGCTCGCCGCCGAGAGGGCGATGGTGGGGACCAGGGTAAGGATCAGTGTGGTCCAGAAGTGGCCGTTGAACAGGGGGTAGCCCAGGACGTTCCGGACCGCGAACATCACCGGGAGGTGCCACAGGAACACGCCGTAGCTGATCTTCCCGAGGTAGCCCATCACGCGGCTGGCGAGCACGGGCGAGAGGGGGGTGGTCGCGCCGACCGCCGACGGCGCGACGACGAGGAAGGCCACGATGCCGTACCCGAGGTGCTTGAAGGTCTGTTCACCCGTCGTGGGAGGCCGCAGGTCGTAGGGCCCGGCGAGACGGGTGGTGAGCACCCAGAGGACGGCTGCGGCGATCACCCACAGAGAGGTGGGCGACCGGCGCATGGCCGTCGTCAAGAGAGTCCAGCGTTCCGGAGTCGAGGTGAGAACCGCCAGCAGCATCCCTGCGGCGAACCAGTCGAGGGTCGCCGGCAGCGTCTGGAGCCAGGTGTACCCGCTCGGGAGGACGTGCTCGGCACCCCAGCGGAAGACCTGCGCGGCGAGCGCGAGGGCGACTATGGCGGCCACCTCGGCCCGCGGCCCGCGACCGCGGCAGACCCGCACGATCACGGCCGCGAGGGCGGGCAGCGCCAGGTAGAACATCACCTCGGCAGACAGACTCCACAGCTGCGCGAGTCCGGGGAGCAGCCACGACTGCTTCAGGCTCTGCAGCTGGAGCAGGTTGGCCACCCAGTGGCCGGGGGACGCAGCGCGGGCTGCCGGCACGAGCAGCGGGGTGACGGCGAGGACGACGAGCCACGCGGGCACCAGCCGGGCCGCCCGACGGGCGAAGAAGGTCCGGATCTCGTGTGTCCTGCCGAGTCCGGCGTTCGCGCGCGCGTGCGGCCGGTAGAGCAGGAACCCGCTCAGCACGAAGAAGACGGCCACCCCGATGTCCATGCGGGCGAGGAAGCCCGGGAGCACGTCACGTCCGATGGCTCCGGACATGAACCCGGCGTGGGTGAGCAGCACGGCGGCGGCGGCCACGGCACGCAGGCCTTCGAGCTCCTGGACGTGTCGCGGGCCCGACGAGGCTCCGGTGCTGGTCGCGGTGGTCGGGGCGCCCGAGGTGTCCGTCGGGGTCGTCACCGGGCCACCTTCTCGGCGACTACGACCGAGGCGCCGGTGATGCAGACGCCCGAGTCGGGACGGCTGCGCGACAGCGTCAAGCTCGACACCCGGACGTTCGGGGGCAGGGGAAAGGCCACCATGTGCGGCCCGCGCTGGAGCTCGGGGCTGCCGTGGGCGACGACGGGGGAGCTGACGCCGGTGTCTCCGGTCACGGTGGCGGAGACCCGGGTCGTGTCGGAGACCAGGAGGCGCATCTGCAGCAGCGCCCCACGGTAGTAGGGCACGGGGTTGGCGAACCGGACGGTGACGGTCTTCGACCCGGCGAGCAGGCCGTTGCCGCAGAAGTCCTCGCGTTCGTTGATGGCGGTCGCCACGGCCTTCAGCCGCGCGGTGACCAGGTGTCCGTCCCTGTCGACGATCCGGGGCGTCGAGTCGAGGCGGACGGTCTCTGTGTCCGGGTGCAGCAGGGCTACCAGGCTGGCCGACGAGAAATCGGGCTGGACCCAGGCCGGCACCACGGAGTCGGGGACCGGGGTGGGGATGATGGGGGCCCGGTTGGTCGCGAGGTCCTTGGCGAGGGTGTCGACGTACTGCGTGTTCGTCGAGGTGTGCCAGCGGACCGCGAACCGTGACCAGGACGTCGCGAAGCAGACGCCGACCGCGAGGGCGGCGACCAGCCCGGCCCTGGCGAGGCGCCGGGTGCGACGTGCCGACGTGGCGCCGCTCGTGGTCGACGCTGTGCCGGCGGTGGACCGGCCGGTGAGGACCGCTCCGAGCGCGGCGGCGAGGAAGACCGCGAGCAGGACGCTGACGTCGGAGTAGAGCCGCAGGTCGTCGACGGAGCGGACGTCGGCACGGCTGACCCGGCCGACGTACACCAGGACGTAGACGGGGAGGACGTAGCTCAGCACGAGCACGAACACCCGCCATGGCCGCTCCCTGGTGTCGGAGGGCGCCCGCTTTCGACCGACCAGGAAGGCCAGGAGCAGGACGGCAGCCACCGCCACGAGCGACACGACCACGAACCAGGCCGGGGTGGTCGCGAAGCTGTACGTGGGGCCCGCGGTCCGCCACACGAGGGGCCCGCCGAGGAGCCCGGGGACCGTGTTGACGAACACCGACCGCATGGTGCTCGCGACGAACCCGGCGGCGCTCGGGGACCCGGTGCTGGCGTGGTCGTACTCGCCGGATCCGTAAAAGGCCAAGAACAGGAGGTTCACACCGGCGAGGGGCGCGAGCAGCACCAGGGCCCGACGGAGCCGCTGGAGCCGGGGGCCGGAGGTGGAGTAGAGCAGGACGCCGGCGGCCGCCACGACCGCCACGACTAGGGCGCGTTCGGAGAAGCACAGTCCCAACGCGGTCGCGCCGACGCAGACGGCGGCCCAGGTGAGCCGGCCGCCCCGCACGACGCGGAGGGCGGCGTCGACGGCCACGAGCACGCAGGTCAGGGCGACCAGGGTCGTGAGGGCCTGGCGGTACCACGCCAGCGCGGGCACGATCGAGGTGCCAAAGAGTCCGAGGGACAGCCCGACGAGGGCGGCCCGTCGGTCTGGGACGAGCAGCTCCAGCAGGCGCCAAAGAGCGACGCCGAGGGCTGCCGCCACCACGAGGGTGACTACTGCGGCCGGTCCATGGGCCAGCGGCCAGTACGTGGCCTGGAGCCAGTCCACGGTGCGCGCGCCGGGGGAGAGGTGCGTGCGGTTGCTCTCCACGATGAACGGCCAGATCCCGCGCCCGGTGGCATACGCCTGGGCGCGAAAGTCGTCGATGTACAGTCCGCCAGGGACTACGAGGTATGCCGTCGCCAGCACGAACGCCGCGATCACCACGCCCGCGGCGCGTTGCGTCCCAGTCGACCCCTTTAGCGCCGTGAGCCCTGCGAGGCCGGCGGGGTCGGGGCGGACAGCGGGCACGTCCGAGCCATCCGGGTTTTCGGGGGACGGCGACGCTGCCGTCGAGCTCCCGGTGCGAAGCGTTGAGTCCATGCCATCCGTTCATGAGTCGAAGCCGCGTTGGGCGCGCCCCGCCATATCTACACGTCGGCAGGCTACCCGCTGGTAGCGTGCGCTCACCTCAAATCGCAAGGAGATAGCCGGGATGCGCAAGGTGCTTGGCAGCGTTGCCATGGTGCTGGGAGTTCTGCTGTTGGTGCTCGGAGTGCTGGCCAAGCCAGTGCTTTACCAGGGCCTCGCCACAGTGAAGCTAGACCAGCGTTCGGAGTCGACGTCGCAAGGATCGGGGATGTCGGCGCTGTACGCGCATGAAGTCAACGGTTCGGCTGTCTTCGACAAGCTCCAGAACGTCAATCTGAAGAGCACCCGCGAGGTGATCGGCATCCCTGGCCGCGTCAAGGCCAAGGGCACCCAGGACGACCAGGCGTTCTGGCAGACCACGGTCAAGTCGCAGGCGGAGATCGACGGCAAGTGGACCGACCTGAGCTACAGCAACGAGGGCGTCTCGTTCAACCGCAAGACGGGCACGGCGACGAACTGCTGCGGCGACTACAAGTCCGCCGGTGACCTCGACGACCCGTCGAAGCTGGTGCCGGTCGACCACAAGGGCAACTTCTTCAAGTTCCCGTTCGACGTCCAGAAGAAGTCCTACTCGTGGTGGGACGGGGACCTCGGCAAGGCGACGGACATGCAGTTCGTCCGCGAGGAGAAGATCGAGGGCCTGAACACCTACGTCTTCCGCCAGATCATCGACAAGGCGCAGGTCGCCCAGCGCGAGGTCCCCAAGGCCATCTTCGGCGACTCCGCGTCCGGCAACGTCCCGGCGTCCGTCATGTACGGCAACGTCCGCACGCTGTGGATCGAACCGCACACCGGTGTGCTCATCAAGGGCCAGGAGCAGGTCGACAAGTCGTTGGTGGCCGCCGGCTACGACGAGGTCCCGACGACGCTCGGCACCATCGGCTACAGCGACGCGACGGTGAAGAAGAACGTCGAGGACTGGTCGAGCAAGGGCGCCCTGCTGGGCTTCATCGGTGGCGCGCTCACGCCGGTGGGCATCGGGCTCGGGATCCTGCTCATCGCCCTCGGGCTGGTCCTCACCCTCGGTGGCGGCCGCCGGGGCCGCCGGGAGGCCTGACCCCCGCGAACAGCGAGGAAGGGCCCGGTCGGAGATCCGACCGGGCCTTTCTCGTTGCACCCGTGCCGTGCGCCCCCGTGGGGTCTGCCCCATGAGGGGGCCGTCGGGTCGGCGGAGTGGCTGCTCCCTGCCGACCCGACGGCCCGGGGAGGTGCCGGTGCGAGGCGTCCCGCCTGTGGGGGATGGCGTGGGCGCCTCGTCCGGTCACGGACGGATTCGTCGTCTTTCAGGTATAGCGCCACTTCGGCGTTTTGTCTCGGCGAACCTGCGAATGGTGCCGGGTGCGCCCGTCTGCGCACGGTCGCCGTGGCCCTCGTCCGGAGGTGGACGCGCCGAGGCCCCGGTCCCGTTCGGGACCGGGGCC
>NZ_LMGM01000001.1:121312-562097 GCF_001427915.1 Phycicoccus sp. Root563
CTGCCGGGGACCGCGACCCGTTCCCTGGTCGCCGGGGCCACCGTCGGAGTCGGCCTCGTCGGCGGTGAGCGGCTGGGCGATGCTCTCCAGCGACTGGCCCTCGGCCTTGACGCCGAGGAACGCCTCCGCGAGGCCGCCGATGACCATCAGGGCCGCGCCGAGGAAGTAGCCCACGGCCAGACCGGTGATGTCCTTGGACGCCGAGGCGTCGTCGATGAGCTTGCCGAACAGCAGCGGACCACTGATGCCGCCGGCCGCGGTGCCGATGGCGTAGAAGAACGCGATGCACAGGGCACGGGTCTCGAGCGGGAACACCTCGCTGGCGGTGAGGTAGGCGGCGCTGGCCCCGGCCGAGGCGAAGAAGAAGATCACCACGCCGAACAGGGTCAGGGTCACTGCGCTGAGGCCACCCAGGCTGAAGCCGGCGATGGCCAGCAGCACGCCCGACAGGAGGTACGTCCCGGCGATCATGCGCACCCGGCCGATCGAGTCGAACAACGGGCTGAGCAGCAGTGCGCCGGCGAAGTTGCTGACGGCGAAGATGGCGATGTACCACCCGGTCTGCTTCACCCCGAAGAACGTGGTCAGGCTGTCACCGTAGGTGAAGAAGAAGGCGTTGTAGAGGAACGCCTGGCCGACGAACAGCAGGAAGCACAGGACGGTGCGGCGCGGGTAGAGCGTGAACACCGTCTTGGCGATCTCCGGGATGGAGATGGTGCGTCGTTGCCGGATGGTGATCGGCTCGTCGTCGATCGTGGGCAGGTCGCGCCCGGTCTCCTCGGCCACCGTCCCCTCGATCTGCTTGACGATCGTCTCGCCCTCGTCCTCACGGCCGTGGATGAACAACCAGCGCGGGCTCTCCGGGACGTGGCGTCGCACCACGAGGATGCCCACGGCGAGGATGGCGCCCAGGCCGAAGGCGAGCCGCCAGCCGATGGCCGGGTCGAGGACCTTCGGGTCGAGCAGCGGGATGGTGAGCAGGGAGCCGAGGGCGGCACCGATCCAGAACGAGCCGTTGATCGCCACGTCCACGCGACCGCGATACTTCTTGGGGATCAGCTCGTCGATCGCCGAGTTGATGGCGGCGTACTCGCCGCCGATGCCCATGCCGGTGAGGAACCGCGCGATGAAGTACCAGAGCGGGTTCGGGGCGAACGCCGTCAGCACGGTGGCCACGGTGTAGACGCCCAGGGTGAGCAGGAACAGCTTCTTGCGACCGAACTTGTCGGTCAGCTGTCCGAAGAACAAGGCTCCCAGGCACGCACCGGCGACGTACACCGCGCCGGCCATCCCGATGTCGGAGCTGCTGAGGCCGAGTCCCGTGTCGGTGGGCTTGAGCGCCTCCGACATCGAGCCGACGATGGTCACCTCGAGGCCGTCGAGGATCCACACGGTCCCCAGGCCGATCACGACCATCCAGTGCCACCGGGCCCAGGGCAGGCGGTCCAGCCTGGCCGGGATGTCGGTGGTGATGCGTCCTGTTTCGACGTCTGACGCCACGGTTCCTCCTCATTGAGTTCCAGGCGCGGACCCGTGGTTCGGGTGCGGCGCCGCCAGAACGCTAGGGCGAACCGGGACCATCCGCACTCCGGGGAGCGAACCGGGCACCCTGCGCCCGCGCCATACCGGCACCGGCCGCGTCCGGTATGGCGCCCGGCCGGCGTCCGCGGAGAAGGTGCAGGTCAGGGGCGGTAGCAGACGAAGATCGCGGTCCCGGGGAACAGTTGTCCGCGCAGCGGGGACCACCCGCCCCACGCCTGGTCGTTGCGGTCGGGCCACTCGGGCTCGACGAGGTCGACGAGGAACAGGCCTGCGGCCACCAGCTCGCGGACCCGGTCGCCGACGGTGCGGTGGTGCTCGACGTAGCTCGCCTCCCCGTCGGAGTCGCTCTCGACGTACGGCGTGCGGTCGAAGTAGGACTGGCCCACCGTCAGGCCCGCGGGGCCGGGGTCGTCGGGGAAGGCCCAGCGGAAGGGGTGCGTGGTGGAGAAGACGAAGCGGCCACCGGGGCGCAGCACCCGGGCCACCTCACGCATGAGGAGAGCGGTGTCCGCGACGAACGGCACGGCGCCGTACGACGTGAAGACGAGGTCGAAGCTGCCGTCGGCGAAGGGAAGGGCCACCGCGTCGCACTGGGTGAACGGCACGGCCTGCTCCGGGGTCGACCTCCGGTTGAGGTCGAGGCCTTGGCGCACCATCCCGGCGGACAGGTCGGTGGCGACGACGGTGCCCCCGGCGGCGGCGACCCACCTGGCGCACTGCCCGGCACCCGCACCGATCTCGAGGACCCGGCGTCCGGCCACCTCGCCGAGCAGCGTCAGCTCCTCCTCGCGCCATCCCTCGGGTCCCCAGACGAACTGGGCGTCACCGAGGAAGGTGCCGTGCTCGGCGTAGTACTCGCCGGCCTCGGCGTCCCACCAGGACCGGTTGGCGGCCGCGGTCTCCTCGGCTCCCGCGTCGCGACGGTTGACCTGCGCAAACTCGCTCACCGGTGGACCTCTCGTGTTTTGACCGTGCGGGGACGGCCTCGGTAGGGTGGGGGAGCACATCCGTGTGCGCGCTTCGTCGTATCACCCCACCGGTGCGCGCGAGCGTGAGCACAACAACCATCTTCTATTCACTGTCCATCATCGGAGTTCCTACTACATGACTGCCAGCACGGTCGAAAAGACCGCCCCTCAGGTTGCCATCAACGACATCGGCACCGAGGAAGAACTGCTTGCCGCGATCGACGCGACGATCAAGGATTTCAACGACGGCGACATCGTCGAGGGAATCATCGTCAAGGTCGACCGGGACGAGGTCCTGCTCGACATCGGTTACAAGACCGAGGGTGTGATCCCCTCCCGCGAGCTCTCGATCAAGCACGACGTCGACCCCTCTGAGGTCGTCAAGGTCGGCGACGAGGTCGAGGCCCTGGTCCTCCAGAAGGAGGACAAGGAAGGTCGTCTGATCCTGTCCAAGAAGCGCGCGCAGTACGAGCGCGCCTGGGGCACGATCGAGAAGATCAAGGAAGAGGACGGCGTCGTCACCGGCACCGTCATCGAGGTCGTCAAGGGTGGACTCATCCTCGACATCGGCCTCCGTGGCTTCCTCCCCGCGTCCCTCGTCGAGATGCGTCGCGTCCGCGACCTCCAGCCCTACGTGGGCAAGGAGATCGAGGCCAAGATCATCGAGCTCGACAAGAACCGCAACAACGTGGTCCTGTCGCGCCGTGCGTGGCTCGAGCAGACCCAGTCCGAGGTGCGCACCACGTTCCTCAAGGAGCTCCAGAAGGGGCAGGTCCGCTCCGGCGTCGTCTCCTCGATCGTCAACTTCGGTGCGTTCGTGGACCTCGGCGGCGTCGACGGCCTCGTCCACGTGTCCGAGCTGTCCTGGAAGCACATCGACCACCCGTCCGAGGTCGTCGAGGTGGGCCAGGAGGTCACCGTCGAGGTTCTCGACGTGGACATGGACCGCGAGCGTGTCTCCCTGTCGCTCAAGGCGACGCAGGAGGACCCGTGGCAGCACTTCGCCCGGACCCACGCGATCGGTCAGGTCGTCCCGGGCAAGGTCACCAAGCTCGTCCCGTTCGGTGCGTTCGTGCGCGTCGACGACGGCATCGAGGGCCTGGTCCACATCTCCGAGCTGGCCGAGCGCCACGTGGAGCTGCCGGAGCAGGTCGTCACGGTCGGTTCCGACATCTTCGTCAAGGTCATCGACATCGACCTCGAGCGTCGCCGGATCTCGCTGAGCCTCAAGCAGGCCAACGACGACAGCGCGCCCACGGCCGAGTTCGACCCGACGCTCTACGGCATGGCCGCGGAGTACGACGAGAAGGGTGACTACAAGTACCCGGAGGGCTTCGACCCCGAGACCCAGGAATGGCTCGAGGGCTTCGACGCCCAGCGCGAGAAGTGGGAGAAGCAGTACGCCGAGGCCCACGCTCGCTGGGAGGCCCACAAGGCCCAGATCGAGGAGGCCACCAAGGCCGACGCCGAGGCTGCGGCCAACGCCGGTGCCGCGACGTCCTACTCCTCCGACTCGGGTTCCTCCTCCTCCTCGTCGTCGTCCGACAGCGACTCGGGCAGCAGCAGCCGCCCGGCCGCTCCGGCGTCCGAGGGCACCCTGGCCTCCGACGAGGCCCTCGCCGCGCTGCGCGAGAAGCTCACCGGCAACTGAGCCCACGCTCGCGCCATACCTCGGTATGGCGTGGGCACGGCTTCGAGAGGCCCGGTTCCCCTGCGGGGGAGCCGGGCCTCTCGGCGTTCACCGTGTCGGGCACCGCTGAGGCGCCGGCCCGTGCTTGGCTGTGGCGGTGCCCTTCACCGTCAGCCACGTCGCCGCAGTCCTCCCGGTCGCCGGCCGGTCCGAGCGGTTCCTGCCCGCGGCCGGGCTCGTGGCAGGGTCGATGGCACCGGACTACCCGTGGTTTCTCACAGGCGGGCGTTCGGCCGGCCTGAGCCACTCCGCCCTCGGGATCGTGACCGTGGACCTCGTCGCGGGCGTCCTCGGGGTCCTGCTCTGGCGGCGGTTGGTCGCCGCGCCGGTGCGTGACCTCCTGCCGCGTCGGATCGGAAGAGCGGTGCCGGAGCCTGCCCGCACCCGGGTCGTGGACCTGCCCTGGTTGACCCTGGCCGTGGTCACGGGGGCGGTGACCCACGTGCTGTGGGATGGCTTCACCCACCCCGGGAGGTTCGGGGTCAGGTGGATCGCCTGGTTGTCCGCGGAGCACGCCGGGGTGCCCGGGCACCAGTGGGCCCAGCTCGTCAGTGGGGCGGTCGGCGGCCTGGCGGTCCTCGCCTGGGCGGTCGCACGGGTGGTGCGGGAGAACGCGCCGCCAAGGCGACCCGTCATCGGCAGGAGCACCCTCCGCGAGCGGCTCGGCGCCCTGCTCGTCGTCCTCGTGGGCCTCCTCGTCGGTGCCCTGGTCGGCCTGGTCACCGCCCCGCCCGACCTCGAGTCGATGCTCTTCCGGGTCGTCACCCGTGGTGGGCTGGCGGCGGGCCTCGGCGCGGTCGCCGTCTGCCTCGCCTGGCACGCTCGAGCTGCCGGCCGAGTGGGGGCGTGGGCTCCGGGCAGGTAGCGTGCCGGACATGGCACGCAGCATCGCGACGAACACGAAGGTCGACCTCGAGGGGCTCCTGGACTTCGTGCGCCCCCGCCACCAGATGGTGGTCATCACCACGCGGTCCGACGGGCGTCCGCAGGCGTCACCCGTGACCGGAGGGGTCGACCAGGAGGGTCGGATCGTCATCTCGTCCTACCCGGAGCGGGCCAAGACGAACAACGCCCGTAGGCGACCCGAGGTCAGCGTCATGGTCCTGTCGGACGACTTCGGCGGGGCGTGGGTGCAGGTCGACGGGGACTGCGAGGTGATCGACGCACCTGAGTCGGTCGAACCGCTCGTCGACTACTTCCGCTGCATCTCGGGGGAGCACCCCGACTGGGACGAGTACCGCCAGGCGATGCTCGACCAGGGCAAGTCGATCCTGCGCCTCACCCCCACCCGGTGGTCGCCGATCGCGACAGGCGGTTTCCCCGCCCGCCTGGCCGACTGACGCCCGACCCCGCCTCGCCCAGGACATCACGATCGGGGCACAGGCGGCGCGAACCGCGCCCTTCTCGGGCGGCGAGGCCACTATCTTTCCCGGGCATGGAGGGGACGGTGTGGGGGGTCCTGATCGGCACGGTCAAGACGATCGTGGCGATCCTCAGCGTGCCGGCGTGGCTGCTGGCGGCATACTTCGTCGGCTGGTTCTGGGTGGGGCTCCCGAGCTTCGCCACCTGCAACATCGGAGTCACACCGAGCTGTGCACGCGGCCACGGCATGCCTCAGTACCTCACCGTCCTGGTGCTCACGATCTCGTCCACGCTGCTCCTGCTCGCCGCCGCATCCAGGTGGCACCGGAGTCGGGCCTGGCTCGCGGCCTGCCTGTGTGCCATCGCGGCATGGCTGGTGGCGACGCTCATGGGCGAGCTCGCGTTCGTCCCCCGTTGGTGGCTTGCCTGACTTCTGCTCCTCTGGACGACCTGAGTCGGGACTAGGGTGGGTGGCATGTTGCGCGTCGGTCTCACGGGTGGAATCGGGTCCGGGAAATCGACTGTGGCCCAACGGTTCTCGGCGCTCGGAGCGGTGGTGATCGATGCCGACGCCCTGGCCCGCGAGGTCGTGGCTCCGGGGTCGCAGGGACTGCAGGCGGTGGCCGAGCGGTTCGGCGAGGACGTGCTCGACGACGAGGGCGGCCTCAACCGCCCGGCGCTGGGGGCCATCGTGTTCGCGGACCGGGCGGCGCGGCGTGACCTCGAGGCGATCACGCACCCGTTGATCGCCGCCCGGACTTCGGAGCTGGTCGAGCAGGCGGGGGAGAGGTCCATCGTGGTGCACGACGTGCCGCTGCTCGTCGAGAAGCAGATGGGCCCGTCGTACCACCTGGTCGTCGTCGTGGGGGCGGCCGAGTCGACCCGCGTCAAGCGCCTCGCGGCCACGCGGGGGATGACCGAGCAGGAGGCCCGCAGCCGGATCGCCGCGCAGGCCGGCGACGAGGAGCGCCGGGCGGCAGCGGACGTGTGGATCGACAACGACGGGGCCAGGGAGGACCTCGGGGTCGCGGTGGACCGGTTGTGGAGCGACCGCCTGGTCCCGTTCGAGGTCAACGTCCGCACGGGCACCCGGTCCCGCCGGCCCGAGCGACTCGTCCTGCACGAGCCCGACCCCACCTGGCCGGCGCAGGCCGACCGGCTGCTCGGACGGCTGCGTCGCGCGTTCGGTGACGTCCTGGTCGCTGCCGACCACATCGGCAGCACGGCGGTGCCCGGGCTCATCGCCAAGGACGTCATCGACCTCCAGGTGGGGGTGCGGTCTCTGGCCGACGTCGACGAGCCGGAGCTGCTGGAGACGCTGCGCAGGGCCGGATTCCCGCGGCCCCCGGGTGACTGGAACGACAACAGCAAGGACGGGTCGGTCTGGCCCAAGCGGTTCCTCGGCAGCGCCGACCCCGGGCGGATCGCCCACGTCCACGTCCGTGAGGTCGACAGCGAGGGCTGGCGCTGGGCGCTCGTCTTCCGCGACTGGATGCGGACCGACCCGACCGCGCGGGCCGAGTACGCCGCCGAGAAGCAGCGGCTCGCCACGACGACCGACACCGTCAGCGCCTACGCCGACGCCAAGGAGCCGTGGTTCGACTCGGTCCACGAACGAGCGGCCGCCTGGGCCCGGGACACGGGGTGGACGTACCCGCGTGGCTGACGACCGGACCCCGCGCAGCGTCTACGGCGTTGGGGAGGAGCCGGACCCCCGCTTCTCCCTCGCCAACGAACGAACGGCCCTCGCGTGGATGCGCACCGCCCTGGCCCTCGTCGGCGGCGGCGTGGCCATGGTGTCGCTGGCGAGCCTGGACTCCCTGCCTGCCTGGACCGCCCTCGTGGGAGCCGCTGCCTGCCTCGGGGGCGCCGCCCTGTCCCTGCGTGCCGTCGGTGCGTGGGCGCGGGTGGAGCGCGCCCTGCGACTGCGCCAGCCGCTGCCTGCACCGCGCTCGCTGGGGGTGCTGGCAGGCGGGGTCGTCGTCCTGGCCGTGCTCACGCTGGTGCTGTCGGTGGTCGAGCTGCGGCGCCGGTGAGTCCCGGAAGACGCCCCCACCGCTCGGTGCGGAGGTGGTGCGGTTGAGCTCGTTCCCGCAGCGTGAGGCGCTCCAGCCCGAACGCACGGCCCTGGCGTGGCAACGCACCGCCGTCACCGCCCTGGTGGCCTTCGTGCCGCTCGTCGTCGTCGCCCTGCGGCGCGACCTGCCGTTCGTGGCAGGCGGTGGCGCGGTCGCCATGGCGGTCAGCACCGGGCTGGTGGTGTCGGTGCGCCGGCGGCTGAGGCAGCTGCACGAGGACGAGCGCGGGTACTCGCCGCTGCCACCCATGGCCCAGGTCGCCGCGATCACGGTGCTCTGCGCCGTGGGCGGTGTCGCGGTCGCCGTGGCCCGGTTCAGCTGAGGTCGCGCTCGTCGCGCACCGGGACGAGGGGCAGGGCGAGGGCGGCGAACACCGCCGCGAGCCCGAACACCACGGCATACCCGGCGTGGGTGGCGACGAGGCCCGCGACCGGGGGCACGCACGCGGCGACGAGGAACTGGCCGGTGTTCTGCAGGCCGAGGGCTCGTCCGCTCCAGAACGGGCCGGCCCGCTCGGCCACCGCGGTGAAGGCGAGCCCGTTGTCCGCCACGGTGACCGTCGAGGCCACGACCAGCACCACGACGGCAACACCCCAGCCGAGGCCGGCGGTGAGGCCGAGAGCCGCCATGGTGACCACCGCAGCGACCGCGACCCAGCGCAGCGGCCGCATCCTGCTGCCCACGACGTCGGACAGCTGGCCGACCCCGATCCGGCCGAGCGCCCCGGCGACCTGGGTGAGCGCCACGAGGACGCCTGCCGCCCCGGCGGACCAGCCACGTTCGGAGACGAGCCAGACGAGCGCATAGGTCCAGACCACGAACTGGGGCACGACCAGCAGCATCGACACCCCATGGATCCGGGGGAGGTACCGGTCGGAGCGGTAGGGGCTGTCGGACGCCTGCTGACGTCGGACGGGTCGCGGCGGGTCGATGACGACGGCGGCGACGAGGACCAGACCCAGGGCAGCCGTTGCGGTGGGCACCCACAGGGCGGCCGTCACCCCGTGCGCGTCGGCGACCACGGCCATGCTCACGGCGGCGACCCCGACCCCCACCGGCTGGGCCATCTGCCGGATGCCCATCGCGAGGCCGCGCCGCTCGGGCGGGAACCAGCCGACGATGACCCGCCCGCTGGCCGCGTTCGCGGAGGCCGCGGCTGCTCCGGCGAGGAACAGGGCGAGGGCGAGGGTGGTCGTACCGGGGGCCAGGACCCCGGCGACGGAGGCCACCGCCGTCCCCGCGAGCCCTGCGAGGAGGACGAGGCGTTCGCCGTGCCGGTCGACGACGGCGCCCCAGGCCACGAGGGTGAGCATCGTCCCGAGCACCGGTGCGGCCGCCACCAGACCGGCCTGGGCGAGCGTCAGCCCCGAACGGGCCACGAGCGCGGGGATGAGGAAGGCCGGTCCGTGCACGGCGACGGCCGAGGCCGCCTGGGCGAGCGTGGTGGCGCCGAGCATGGCCCACCGACGGACCGTCCCGACCTCGACGGCGCGGCCCGGTGCGGGGCGGGTCAGTGCCACCCGCCCAGTCAACGCCGCGCACCCGGTGCGCGCAGCCGTGTCTCACCGGATCGTGAGACGCCCGTCCCGGGTGTGCCGCGCAGCCCCGCGGGTGGGCCGGCGGCGGCTGTCGGTGGCGAGGCATACGGTGGACCCATGCGTCCCACGACTGACCTGCAACGCACCGTTGCCCCGTTCGAGGTCGTCTCCGAGTTCTCGCCGGCCGGCGACCAGCCGACCGCGATCGCCGACCTGGCCAAGCGGGTCCGCGCCGGCGAGCAGAACACCGTGCTCCTCGGCGCCACCGGCACCGGCAAGTCCGCGACGACCGCCTGGCTCATCGAGGAGGTCCAGCGCCCCACGCTCGTGATGGCCCCGAACAAGACGCTGGCCGCCCAGCTGGCCAACGAGTTCCGCGAGCTGCTGCCCAACAACGCGGTCGAGTACTTCGTCTCCTACTACGACTACTACCAGCCCGAGGCGTACATCGCGCAGACGGACACGTACATCGAGAAGGACTCCTCGATCAACGAGGAGGTGGAGCGGCTGCGGCACAGCGCGACCAACTCGCTGCTGACCCGGCGCGACGTCATCGTCGTCGCCTCGGTGTCCTGCATCTACGGCCTCGGCACCCCGCAGGAGTACGTCGACCGGATGGCGCGGCTCAAGGTCGGCATGGAGGTCGACCGTGACGAGCTGCTCCGCCGGTTCGTCCAGATGCAGTACACCCGCAACGACCTGGCCTTCACGCGGGGCACCTTCCGCGTCCGGGGCGACACCGTCGAGATCATCCCGGTCTATGAGGAGCTGGCGGTCCGCATCGAGTTCTTCGGCGACGAGGTCGAGCGGATCTACACGCTGCACCCCGTCAGCGGCGAGATCATGCGCGAGGAGACGGAGATGTACGTCTTCCCGGCGACGCACTACGTCGCCGGTCCCGAGCGGATGGAGCGCGCCATCCGCGGCATCGAGCTCGAGCTCGCCGACCAGCTCGCGACGTTCGAGAAGCAGGGCAAGCTGCTCGAGGCGCAGCGGCTGCGCATGCGCACGACGTACGACATCGAGATGATGCGCCAGGTCGGCTCCTGCTCCGGCATCGAGAACTACTCGATGCACATCGACGGCCGGGCCCGGGGCACCGCTCCCAACACCCTGCTCGACTACTTCCCCGAGGACTTCCTGCTCGTCATCGACGAGTCGCACGTCACCGTGCCGCAGATCGGTGCCATGTACGAGGGCGACATGTCCCGCAAGCGGCAGCTCGTCGACCACGGGTTCCGGCTGCCGTCTGCGATGGACAACCGTCCGCTGCGCTGGGAGGAGTTCCTCGAGCGGATCGGCCAGACCGTCTTCCTGTCGGCCACCCCTGGCCCCTATGAGCTGGCGCAGAGCACGGGCGTCGTCGAGCAGATCATCCGACCCACGGGCCTGATCGACCCCGAGGTCGTGCTCAAGCCGACCAAGGGCCAGATCGACGACCTGCTGCACGAGATCGGCGAGCGGACCGCGAAGAACGAGCGCGTCCTGGTCACCACGTTGACCAAGAAGATGGCCGAGGACCTCACCGACTACCTGCTCGACAAGGGGGTCCGGGTCCGCTACCTGCACAGCGAGGTCGACACCCTGCGCCGCGTCGAGCTGCTCCGGGAGCTGCGGATGGGGGAGTACGACGTCCTCGTCGGCATCAACCTCCTGCGCGAGGGGCTCGACCTCCCGGAGGTCTCGCTCGTCAGCATCCTCGACGCCGACAAGGAGGGGTTCCTGCGGTCCGCCCGTTCGCTGATCCAGACCATCGGTCGCGCCGCCCGCAACGTGTCCGGCCAGGTGCACATGTACGCCGACAAGATCACCCCGTCCATGGCGGAGGCGATCGACGAGACCTCACGCCGGCGCGAGAAGCAGATCGCCTACAACCTGGCCGCCGGGGTCGACCCGCAGCCGCTGCGCAAGAAGATCGCCGACATCACCGACCTGCTCAACCGCGAGGACGCCGACACCGAGGCTCTCATCGGCTCCGGTCGCAGCCAGTCCCGCGGCAAGGGCGGGGGTCGTGGCGGCCGGGGGACGGTCCAGGCCGACGCGGCGGTGGCCAGCGACCGGCTCCGCGGCATGCCGGCCAACGACCTGGCCAACCTCATCCAGGAGCTGTCGACGCAGATGCACCAGGCCGCCACCGACCTGCACTTCGAGCTGGCGGCGCGGTTGCGCGACGAGATCGGCGACCTGAAGAAGGAGCTGCGCCAGATGTCGAACGCCACGCAGTAGCGGCGCCGCGACCCACCGGCATACGGACCGAATAGGGCAGGCGGCCGAAGTCTGGGAGACTGCTCGACGGACCACGCCCGCCTCTTCGGGGGATGCGGTCTGAAGTTCATCGGAGGGCCGGGTCCCCCCGAGGAACATCGCTGTACATGTTCATCGGAGGGGAGTATCCCCACGCGGTGTCCTCGTCATCACGGCAGCTCCGCCCGTGGCCTCCTGGCCGCTCGGGGCGCTGCCCGGGGAGCCGGTCCGCACCAGCTCAGGGGCGGGAGAGACCTCCGGCCACCTCAGTCGTGACCGGAAGGGTCGTCTCGTGAATTCCCTCGTCCATGCCGCCGCGGATGCCGACAAGATGGATGTCGCTCCGTGGGTCTGGTACCTCACCATCGGTCTGATGGCCGCCGTCCTGCTCTTCGACGTCTTCATCATCGCGCGCCGTCCCCACGTGCCGAGCACCAAGGAGGTCAGCATCGCGCTGGCCGGCTACGTCGGTGCTGCCGTCCTGTTCGGCCTCGGTGTCTGGTGGTTCACCAAGGACGCCCACGGCGCGAAGTTCATGACCGAGTACTACGCCGGCTGGCTCACCGAGTACTCGCTGTCGGTCGACAACCTCTTCATCTTCCTGCTGATCATGGCCAGGTTCGGGGTCCCCGAGAAGCTGCAGCAGTCCGCCCTGCTCATCGGCATCATCATCGCCATCGTGCTCCGAGGCATCTTCATCGCCGTCGGTGCCGCCGCGATCAACAACTTCGCCTGGGTGTTCTACATCTTCGGTGCGTTCCTCATCTACACCGCCGTCAAGCTCGCCAAGGAGGGCGAGGGCGACGACGACGAGTACGAGGAGAACCGCTTCATGAAGTTCGTCGAGAAGCGCTTCCCGGCCACCCAGGAGTACGACGGCGCCAAGCTCTTCACGAAGATCGACGGCAAGAAGCTCGCCACCCCGATGTTCATCGTCATCATGGCGCTGGGGACCACGGACCTGCTGTTCGCCCTCGACTCCATCCCCGCGATCTTCGGCCTCACCAAGGACCCCTACCTGGTCCTCACGGCCAACCTCTTCGCGCTGATGGGGCTGCGCCAGCTGTACTTCCTCATCGGGGGTCTGCTGAAGCGCCTCGTGTACCTCAGCATCGGCCTGGCCGTCCTGTTGGCCTTCATCGGGGTCAAGCTCGTGCTGCACGCCATGCACGAGAACGAGCTCCCGTTCATCAACGGCGGCGAGCACATCGAGTGGGCCCCGGACATCCCGATCTCGGTCTCGCTCGGTGCCATCGTCGTCATCCTCGGCGTCACCACCGTGGCCAGCCTGCTGAAGACCCGCAAGGACGACCAGGCGGCCACGCCCGGCACCTGACGGCACCTTTGACGGCACCCGCGTGCCCGCTCCCGGCTCCGTGCCGGCGGCGGGCACGCGCGCGTCAGCCGGTGGACGTCGCAGGCTCCTTGCGACCCCCGGCGCCCATGACGAGGACGCTGGCCAGCACCACGAGCCCCATGCCGAGCAGCTGCCGGCCGGTCAGGCGCTGGTGCAGCACGAGGAAACCGGCGAGCGCGGCCGCCGCCGGCTCGAGGCTCAGCAGGATCCCGAACACCCGCGCGCTGAGGTGCCGCAGTGCTGCGAGCTCCAGCGAGTAGGGCAGCACCGACGAGAGCACGGCGATCCCGAGCCCCTTGACGACCGCTCCGCCGCTCCAGTCGGGGACGCTGCGCAACCCCAGTGGCAGGGTCACGACGAGCGCCACGGCCATGGCGAGGGCGAGCCCGTCGAAGCTCGCGAACTCCCGGCCTGCCCGTCCGCTCGCCAGGATGTATGCCGCCCAGCAGGCTCCCGCCGCCGCGGCCAGTCCCAGCCCGGTCCACTCGACGGTACCCAGCGGTACCTCGAGGGCGCGGGAGATGAGCACGACCCCGATCGCGGCCGCCACCACGGCCAGGAGGTCGCGTGCCCGACGTGCCAGCACCGTCGCCAGGGTCAACGGACCGAGGAACTCGACGGTGACGGCGACCCCGATCGGCAGGTGCTCCAACGACGCGTAGAACGCGAGGTTCATCAGCCCCAGCGCCAACCCGAACGCGATGACGGTGCGCCAGGCCACGGGGGAGTGGCCGCGCAGAGACGGTCGGGCCAGCCCGAGGAGGATGGCCGTGGCGAACAGCAGCCGCAGGGTGACCGACCCGGCCGCACCGATCTCCGGGACGAGGGTGGCGGCGAGGGCGCCGCCGAACTGGACCGAGACGACTGCGGTGAGGACGAGCAGCAGCGGGGAGGCCGGAGTTCGCGTCGTCGCCATGGGCGCGACTGTAGTGAGCAGGTCGGGACCGGGTGCAGCTGGTCTCACCAGCCGCGGTCGCGCCACTCCTGCAGGTGGGGTCGCTCCGCACCGAGCGTCGTGTCGTCCCCGTGGCCGGGATAGACCCAGGTCTCGTCGTCGTAGACGTCGAAGACACGGGTGGTCACGTCGTCGATGAGGGCTGCGAAGCTCTGGCCCTCGTTCTTGGTGTTCCCGACACCTCCGGGGAACAGCGAGTCCCCGGTGAAGAGGTGGGTGTGGCCGTCGGGGTCGTCGTACGCGAGGGCGATCGAGCCGGGGGTGTGGCCACGGAGGTGGATGACGTCCAGGTCCACCTCGCCGAAGCTGATCCGGTCGCCGTGCCCGACCGTGCGGTCCGGCGGGACCGGGAGTCCGTCGGCGTCCGCGGCACCACAGATGCTCGTCGCCCCGGTGGCGGTGAGGACGTCGGGCAGCGCGCGGTGGTGGTCCCAGTGCTGGTGGGTCGTGACGACGACGTCGAGACGACCTGATCCCTCTGCCACGAGCTCGAGCAGTCGAGGTGCGTCGTCCGCCGCGTCGATGAGGAGCTGTGCGCCCGTGTGGTGGCACTGCAGCAAATAGGCGTTGTTGTCCATCCCTGAGACAGAGATCTTCCAAATGCTGAGAAGGTTGAGGGTCCTTTTTTCACTTGGGCCAGTCGATTTCACATGTCCGTCGTAGGTCATGTCACGCATTCTGTAGTCACGGGAGGCAATCACGGTGAATCAGTGGGTTCGCCTAGTTCCTATTGACTATTGCTGCTCCTCTTTTTGACGTCATACGTTTGACCCGTCGCGGAAGCAACGGGGGCCTCACAGGGGGTGCAGTCTCCCGTCCGCGGGTTGGTGAGGGATACAACATGGCTGCAACATTTCACGACTACCCGCGCCCAGTCGCGGGTGGAGAGCTCGACACAGTAAGAGCACTGCTGCACGACCTGCGGCAACCGCTGGCCGCCATTCTGCTCCTCTCGGGAGCTGAAGGTGGCGACAACGCACGAAAGATGAACCTGATCGAGGGCCAGGCCCGTTGGCTGGCCGAGCTCGTCGAGGCGGTGCTGTCCGACGCGTCCGACGACGACGTCGAGAGCATCGACCTCACCACCGTGGTCCGTAGGGCCACCGAACGGGCACAGGTGACCGCCTCGTGCCCGATCAAGATCGATGTCGTGGGTGCGCCGCAGGCTTGGGCGCGACCGGTGGCTCTGGGACGGGCACTCTCGTGCGTCCTGGACAACGCCGTCCGGGCAGCGGGTGAGGAAGGCCATGTCACCGTGGCCGTCCACACCGACGGCGCCGGCGTCCACGTGACCGTGCGAGACGACGGGCCCGGTCTCGGGCGCATCGCCTCTGTCACATCGCTTGGACTCACGACCACGCGCGCCATGGTGGCTGCTTGCAAGGGGTCCTTCCGTCTCTACACGGCCGATGAGGGCGGCGTCGTCGCCGACATCACCCTCGCGCCCGTGTCCGACCGCGAGGCGCTGCCGGCGCTTCCGACCCTTCAGGTGGTTGCATCATGAGGATCGTCGTCTGCGATGACCATCTCCTCCTCCTCGAGGCCCTCGGCCTCGCCCTCGGTGCCAAGGGGCACGACGTCGTCGCCCTGGCCGGTACGCCGGACGAGGCCATCGCCGCAGTGGCGATGCACCGGCCCGAGGTCTGTCTGCTCGACGTGAACTTCCCCGGCGGCAACTCCGTCGCGGCGATCCACCAGATCAGGGAGATCTCACCGGAGACCAAGGTCGTCATGCTCTCGGCCGAGGCCGACCACGCGGTGGTCGGTCGCGCGATCGCCGAGGGCGCGTCCGGCTACGTCGGCAAGGAGAAGCCGATCGTCGAGATCATCGAGATGCTGGACCGCGCGGTGCGCGGCCAGCTCGCGGTGGAACCTGCTCTCCTGCAGCGCGCCCTGCGCCCGCAGAAGACCACGGAGGACCCGCTCTGGGCCCTGCAGTTCCTGACCGACCGTGAGTGGCAGGTCATGCGCTGCATCATGGAGGGACAGACGACCGAGGAGATGGCCGAGGCCCTGGGCGTGCAGCGGAGCACCGCGCGCACGCACGTCCAGAACCTGTTGACCAAGCTCGGGGTCCACTCCCGCCTGCAGGCCGCCGCGCTGATGTCCGCCCACGGCTCGCACGAGTCGTGGCCGGCGCACCTGCGCTGAGCCCATCAGGTCCGACCACGACGTCGGACCACAGGGCGCCACCGCACCACTGCACCACCGGCCCCGGTGACGACGCACCCGCGTCGACACCGGGGCCGGTGGTCTCGGTCGACGGGTCCGACAGGGGTCGTCCCACGTCCGGTTTCCGCCTCGGCGGGAGAAGATCACCCTTTTGACGTAGGGGCTTCTCCAGCACCAGTCGGTGGGGCAATCGGTGTGGAGGCGAGAGGGTGAGGCCATGCCTGCCCCCACGCGCATACTCGTCGTCGATGACCATGAGGTCTTCGTCGACGCCCTCGCCGTCTGCCTCGGTGACTTCGACGGCGTGGTGGTCGCAGGAACGGCCACCAGTCTCGAGTCCGGCATGCGCCTGCTCGACCAGGCGTCCTACGACGTCATGGTCCTCGACCTCGACCTCGCCGGTGAGGACGGGCTGCGGCTCGCCCGTGAGGCCCTGCGCCTCAACCCGGGCGCCGGGGTCGTCGTGGCCACCGGCCTCGACGCGTCCGACCGGATCGTCGAGGCCGTCCAGCTCGGCGTGCGCGGCTGGGTCACCAAGACGGTGACGCCCGAAGAGCTCGTCGACGCGGTCCAGGGCGTGGCGCGCGGGGAGACCCGGATCCCTGCGGACCTCCTCGCCGGTGTCCTCGTGTCGTTCTCGCGCGAGCAGCGAGCGCCCCTGGAGCACGTGCAGGGCATTCGCGACCTGACGACGCGTGAGCTCGAGGTGCTCGGGTGCCTGGTGGAGGGGATGAGCCGCACCGAGATCGGCGAGCTGCTGCACGTCTCTCCCAACACCGTGCGGACCCACGTCCAGAGCATCCTGCACAAGCTCAAGGTGCACTCGGCGCTCGCTGCCGTGGCGATCGCCCGGCGCGCCGGCGTCACCGGTGCGTCGATCCTCACCAGCTGAGCTCAGGCGCCCCGGGGCAGCTCGGGGACACGACCACCGTCGGCCCGGACCTGCGAGCCGTCGCGACGTGCGAGCCACAGCATCAGGCCACCGAGGCTGCCGCTGACCGTGGTGCTGCCCTCGCCGACGGTCCAGGTGTCACCCTCGTCCGCGCGGAGGGTCACCGCGGGGGGCCTGCTCCCGAGCGCGAGGCGGTCCACCGCGTCGGCGACGAACGCACGCAGCAGGTCCGGCTCGACGTCGTCGAAGGTGAATCCCGCGTCGAGGTCCACGTGGTGGAAGACGACCTCGCGCAGGCGCAGGAAGGGCAGCCTGCTGGAGGGCACTTCGTAACCGCCCCGCATCTCGACCCGTTCGGCCGCCAGGGTGCCGCCCAGGGCCTCGAGCGCCGGGACCAGGCGTTCCGCGGTGGCGCGCAGGTCCTCGAGCTGCTCGGTGGCCGGCCGCCCCGCTCCTGCCGCGATCTCGGCGTCGCGAGCCCCCGTGCCCCCGGGGTACATGTCCTGCCGCTCACCCGTCACCGCCCACGACGCGAGCCTGGCGATGGCGTCGGCGTTGCGTGCCACGTGGCTGAGGACGTGCCCGCGCGTCCAGCCCTCGCAGAGCGAGGGGCCCGAGACGTCGTCGAGCCGGGCTGCGGTCCCGAGGAGTCGGTCCGTGTGGGCGGCCAGCAGGGTGAGGTCGGTGTCGAGGCTCATCTGCGCCACGCTAGTCCGACGCCGGGTCGGCAGCCTGCTGGGCAGCGACCTTCTCGGCGGCGGCCACGGCGTGGGCCGCACCGATGAGCGCGAGGTGGGAGAAGGCCTGGGGGAAGTTGCCCACCATCCGACCGTGCTGGGGGTCGTACTCCTCGGACACCAGCCCGACGTCGTTCACCAGACCCACCAGGCGGTCCATGAGGGCGGTGGCGTCCGCGACCCGGCCGCACGCGGCATACGCGCTGACGAGCCACCAGGAGCAGGCGAGGAACGGGTGCTCGTCCCCGGGGAGTCCGTCGACCCCGGTCTGGGTGCGGTAGCGCAGCAGGAACCCGTCCCGCATCAGGTCGGACTCCACCGCGCGCACGGTGCCCAGGACGCGCGGGTCGTCCGCGGGCAGGAACCCGACCAACGGGATGAGCAATAGCGATGCGTCGACCTCCGTGGTCTCGTAGTGCTGCGTGAAGGTGCCCCGGACCGGGTCGTAGCCGCGGGACAGGACCTCGTCGCGGACGGCGTCGCGGACCTCGCGCCACCGCTCGACCGGGCCCTCGAGGTCGTGCTCCTCGACGCTGCGGACCGCGCGGTCGAACGCCGCCCACACCATGACGCGCGAGTGGGTGAAGTGCCGCAGGGGACCGCGGATCTCCCACAACCCGTTGTCCGGCTGGTCCCAGTGCTTCGCGAGGTCGTCGACCAGGGCTCGCTGCATCGCCCACCCCTGGGCCGACACCTCGAGCCCGGCCCGTCGCGCCTCGTCGAGCGCGATCATCACCTCGCCGAGGACGTCGGACTGGCGCTGGTCGACGGCGCCGTTCCCGATCCGGACCGGTGCGGAGCCGGCATAGCCCGGGAGGTGGTCCAGGGTCCGTTCCGGGAGCCGCCGGGCCCCGTCCACGGCATACATGATCTGCAGGTCCTCGGGGTCGCCGGCGACGGCGCGGATGAGCCAGTTGCGCCACAGGCGCGCCTCCTCGAGGTAGCCGGAGGAGACCAGCGCCTCGAGGGTGAGGGAGGCGTCCCGGAGCCAGCAGAAGCGGTAGTCCCAGTTCCGCTCGCCCCCGAAGTCCTCCGGCAGGCTCGTCGTGGGGGCCGCCACGATCCCGCCGTAGCGCGAGTGGGTGAGCAGACGCAGGGTCAGCAGCGAGCGGACCACCTGCTCGCGGTAGGGGCCCTCGTAGCTGCAGCGGTGGGCCCAGGCGTTCGAGACGTCGATGGTCTCCTTGATGCGGGAGTCGATGTCGAGCGGCGCGGGCACGGGCTCGTGGGAGGGGAACCACGTCGTCGAGAACGTGTACGTCTCACCGGCAGCGACGTCGAACTCGTCGACGTGGTGACCGTCCTCGGGGTCCGGGAGACGCGTGCCGCGCAGCACCAGCATGTCCGGTCCGGCGATGGCGGTGATCACGTCGCTGTCGAGGCGGTGCCCGACCCCGCGGGACACCCACGGGCGGACCTTGCCGTAGTCGAAGCGGACGGTCCACTCGTGCCGCATCCGGACCGTGCCGCGTTCGCCGCGCACGCTGCGCACGATGTCGGCCCGCCCGTCCCCGATCGGCATGAGATCGGTCACGGTGACCCTGCCCGAGTCGGTCTCGTGGACGGTCTCGAGCACGAAGGAGTTGTCGACGTACCGCCGGGTGCTGCGGGCGTCTCCCACCGGTCCGAGCAGCCACCGGCCGTTGTCGCGGGTGCCCAGCAGCCCGGCGAAGCACGCGGGGGAGTCGAACCGGGGGAGGCAGAGCCAGTCGATCGACCCCCCTCGGCTCACCAGGGCGGCGGTCTCGGTGTCGCCGAGCACGGCGTACTCCTCGATGGGGGTCGGCTGCGGAGTCGTCGTCACGACCTCACCGTAGGCTCCCGTGACGCGGCTGTCAGTGCGGGCACCTAGCATGAAGCGCGTGACCGCAGTGCACCCCACCACACCCCCCATCCGCCCCCACCACGACCAGCTCGTCGTCCGTGGGGCCCGTGAGCACAACCTCAGGGACGTGTCGGTCGAGCTGCCCCGCGACTCGATGATCGTGTTCACCGGGCTCTCCGGCTCCGGCAAGTCCTCGCTCGCGTTCGACACGATCTTCGCCGAGGGCCAGCGCCGCTACGTCGAGTCGTTGTCGGCCTACGCCCGCCAGTTCCTGGGGCAGATGGACAAGCCCGACGTCGACTTCATCGAGGGGCTGTCGCCCGCCGTCTCGATCGACCAGAAGTCGACCAACCGCAACCCGCGGTCCACGGTCGGCACGATCACCGAGGTCTACGACTACCTCCGCCTGCTCTTCGCGCGCGCCGGCCGACCGCACTGCCCCGTGTGCGGTGAGCCGATCACCCGGCAGAGCCCGCAGCAGATCGTCGACCGGCTCCTCGAGCTCCCCGACAAGACCCGTTTCCAGGTGCTGGCGCCCGTCGTGCGTGCCCGCAAGGGCGAGTACGTCGACCTCTTCACCGAGCTCCAGAGCAAGGGCTTCTCGCGTGCCCGCGTCGACGGTGAGGTGGTGTCGCTCACCGAGCCCCCGAAGCTCGAGAAGCAGGTCAAGCACACCATCGACGTCGTCGTGGACCGCCTCGTCGCCAAGGGGTCGGACTCGGGCGCCAAGCGCCGGCTCACCGACTCGGTCGAGACGGCCCTCGGCCTCGCCGGGGGAGTCCTCGTCGTGGAGTTCGTCGACAAGGAGGCCGACGACCCGACGCGGGAGCGGCGCTTCTCCGAGAAGATGGCCTGCCCCAACGACCACCCGCTGTCCATGGACGAGGTCGAGCCGCGCTCGTTCTCGTTCAACAGCCCCTTCGGCGCCTGCCCCAAGTGCAGCGGCCTCGGCACCGAGCTCGAGGTCGACCCCGAGCTGCTCGTGCCGGACGAGGACCTCACCCTGGCCGAGGGCGCGATCGCCCCCTGGGCCCAGGGCAGTGGATCGGCGGAGTACTTCCAGCGGGTCATGACCGCCCTCGGCAACGACCTCAAGTTCGCGATGGACGTCCCGTGGAGCGCGCTCCCCGCGCGGGCCCGGGAGGCGCTGCTGCACGGCCAGAACTACAAGGTCCACGTCCGCTACAAGAACCGCTACGGCCGGGAGCGCTCCTACACCACCGGCTTCGAGGGTGTCGTCCCCTTCGTGAAGCGGCGCCACTCCGAGACGGACTCCGAATGGAGCCGGGAGCGGTACGAGGGCTACATGCGTGAGGTGCCGTGCCCCGAGTGCCAGGGCGCCCGGCTCAAGCCCGAGTCGCTCGCCGTCACCATCGGCGGGCAGAGCATCTCGGCGATCTGCGCCCTGGCCATCGCCGACTGCGCGACGTTCCTGCAGACCGTCGACTTCACCGAGCGGGAGCGACAGATCGCCGAGCGCGTCATCAAGGAGATCGAGGCCCGCCTCGGGTTCCTGCTCGACGTCGGCCTCGACTACCTGTCCCTGGACCGGCCTGCCGGCACGCTGTCCGGTGGCGAGGCGCAGCGCATCCGCCTGGCCACCCAGATCGGGTCCGGTCTCGTGGGCGTCTTGTACGTGCTGGACGAGCCGAGCATCGGCCTGCACCAGCGCGACAACCACCGCCTGATCGAGACCCTCACCCGGCTGCGCGACCTCGGCAACACACTCATCGTCGTCGAGCACGACGAGGACACCATCGCCACGGCCGACTGGGTCGTCGACATCGGCCCTGGGGCCGGCGAGCACGGTGGTGAGGTGGTGCACTCCGGTCCGGTCAAGGGCCTGCTCGAGCACCCCGACTCGATCACCGGCAAGTACCTCTCGGGTCGCCTCGAGATCCCGACACCGATCACCCGCCGTCCGCAGGAGAAGGGTCGCGAGGTCACCGTCGTGGGGGCGCGCGAGCACAACCTGCACGGGGTCGACGTGTCGTTCCCGCTGGGCAACCTCGTCGCAGTCACCGGCGTCTCCGGTTCGGGCAAGTCGACCCTCGTCAACGACATCCTCTACAACGTCCTGGCCAACAAGCTCAACGGTGCCCGGCACGTCCCGGGGCGGCACAAGACCGTCAAGGGGCTGGACAACCTCGACAAGGTGGTCCACGTCGACCAGAGCCCGATCGGCCGCACCCCGCGGTCCAACCCGGCGACCTACACCGGGGTCTTCGACGCAATCCGCAAGCTCTTCGCCACGACGACCGAGGCCAAGATCCGCGGCTACCAGCCGGGCCGGTTCTCGTTCAACGTCAAGGGCGGACGCTGCGACGCCTGCTCCGGAGACGGCACCATCAAGATCGAGATGAACTTCCTGCCGGACGTCTACGTCCCGTGCGAGGTCTGCCACGGCGCGCGCTACAACCGCGAGACGCTCGAGGTGCACTTCAAGGGCAAGACGATCGCCGACGTGCTGGACATGCCGATCGAGGAGGCGGCCGACTTCTTCGCCGCGGTTCCCGGGATCGCCCGGCACATGCGGACGCTCAACGACGTCGGGCTGGGCTACGTCCGGCTCGGGCAGCCGGCGCCGACGTTGTCCGGTGGTGAGGCGCAGCGCGTGAAGCTGGCTTCCGAGCTGCAGAAGCGGTCGACCGGTCGGACGATCTACGTCCTCGACGAGCCGACGACCGGCCTGCACTTCGAGGACATCCGCAAGCTCCTCGAGGTGCTCCAGGGCCTCGTCGACAAGGGCAACAGCGTCATCGTCATCGAGCACAACCTCGACGTCATCAAGAACGCCGACTGGGTGATCGACATGGGTCCCGAGGGCGGCAACGGCGGCGGGCTGGTCGTGGCCGAGGGCACGCCCGAGGAGGTCGCCGAGGTCGAGGCGAGCCACACCGGCCGGTTCCTGGGACCGGTGCTCGCCAAGAGCGCCCGCACCACGGCGCGACCGACCGGAGCCACCGTGGCCAAGGCGGGGGCCGAGAAGGCCGCCGTCGTGACCAGGGCCACCCGGGCGAAGACCGCTGCTGCGCCGTCGGGTGCCGCGAAGTCCGCTGCGGCCAAGCCGGCCAAGCGCACCGCGGCGGCCTCGGCCACCACTCGTGCCACGGCGACGAAGAAGGCGGCCAGCCAGAAGGCGGCGTCGGCAAAGGCCGCTCCGAGGAAGGCCACCGCGACCACGGCAGCGGCCAAGACCGCCAAGGCGGCGACCAGGGCGCCGCGGTCGGCGGCCGCGAAGCGGAGCTGACGGGGGCGCCGGACGCGCGGTCGTGCGCGTCCAGGCGCCATACGCAGAAGGGGTGGACCGCAGCTGCGGTCCACCCCTTCTGGCGGTCAGGTCGGGCTGACCCTCAGACGTCGCCGCCGAGGTAGGCGGCCTTGACCGCTGGGTCGCTCGCCAGGTCCTTGCCGGTGCCCTCGCGGATGATCTCGCCCGTCTCGAGGATGTAGGCGCGGTCGGCCCGCTTGAGGGCCTGGGCGGCGTTCTGCTCGACGAGCAGCACCGTGGTGCCCTGCTTGTTGATCTCGGTGATGATGTCGAAGATCTGCTGGATCAGCTTCGGTGCCAGGCCCATCGACGGCTCGTCGAGCAGCAGCAGCTTCGGGTTGGCCATCAGGGCCCGCCCCATCGCCAGCATCTGCTGCTCGCCGCCGGACATCGTGCCGGCCACCTGCGTGCGGCGTTCGGCCAGCCGGGGGAAGAGGCCGAAGACGCGGTCGCGGTCCTGGCCGATCTTCGGGGACTTGCGGTCGGGGCGCGCGTAGGCACCCATGTCGAGGTTCTCCTGCACCGTCATCCCGACGAAGCAGCCACGTCCCTCGGGGGACTGGGCGATGCCGAGCACGGGGCGCTCGTGGGCGGGCATCGCGGTGATGTCCTGCCCCTCGAACCTGATGGCGCCCTGGCGCACGGGACGCAGCCCCGACACCGTCTTCATGGTCGTCGTCTTGCCGGCGCCGTTGGCCCCGATGAGCGTGACGATCTCACCCTCGTTGATCGTGAACGAGATGTTGCGGATGGCCTCGATGCGTCCGTAGTTGACGCAGAGGTCGTCGACCTCAAGAAGCATCTTCATCAACTCCCAGGTAGGCGGCGATGACCGCAGGGTTGTCCTGGATCTCGGCGGGGACGCCCTCGGCGATCTTCTTGCCGAACTCGAGGACGACGATCCGGTCGGTGACCCCCATGACGAGCTTCATGTCGTGCTCGATGAGGAGCACGGTGTAGCCCTGGTCGCGGATGGACCGGATGAGCTCCATGAGCCGGGCCTTCTCAGCCGGGTTGAAGCCGGCAGCCGGCTCGTCCAGGCAGAGCAGCTTCGGGTTCGTGGCGAGGGCTCGCGCGATCTCGAGCCGACGCTGGTCACCGTAGGGCAGGTTGCGGGCCAGCTCGTCCGCGCGCTTCTCCAGGCCCATGAACTTGAGCAGCTCGTAGGCACGGTCCATGCCCTCGCGCTCCTCGGAGTGGTGCTTCGGCAGCCGGAGCAACGCCGAGCCCATGCCGGTGGAGTGGTGGGCGTCGGCACCGACGAGCACGTTCTCCAGGGCCGTCATGTTGTGGAACAGGCGGATGTTCTGGAACGTGCGGGCGATGCCCAGCTTGGTGATCTGGAACTTCTTGCGCTTGCCGAGGGCTTCGCCCATGAACTTCACGTCGCCGGACGTGGGCTGGTAGACGCCGGTCATCACGTTGAAGCAGGTCGTCTTGCCGGCACCGTTCGGCCCGATGAGACCGAGGATCTCGCCCGTGTTGATGTGGAACGAGACCCCGTCGAGGGCGGTGACGCCACCGAAGCGCAGGGTGACGTCGTCGACCTCGAGCATCTTGCCCTTGGGCAGGTCGGTGACCGCGTCGACGGAGATGTCGACCGACGTGTCGGGTCGGGCGTCCTCGTCGGGGGACAGGGGCGTGTCGTCGTCGACGCGGGCACCCCGCGTCTCGTCGGCGCTGCTGGCGCCGGCCTTGGTGTCAGACATGCGCTGCTCCTTCCTCGAGCACTTCGGTTTCCTCGTCAGCTCGTTTCGCCCGCACCGACCGCCGCGGCGGCAGCAGGCCCTGCGGCCGGAAGATCGCCAGAGCCATCAGCACGAGGCCGAAGAGCAGGAACCGCGCGTCGGAGAGGAACCGGAACTTCTCCGGGGCCCAGGTCAGCAGGGCAGCGGCGAGGATGACGCCCCAGCGGTTGCCCTGGCCACCGACGACGACCATGGCCACGAAGAGCACCGAGTACAGGATCGTGAAGTTGTCGGGGTTGATGAACTGCTGCTTGGTCGCGAACAACGCGCCGGAGAGGCCACCGATGGCGGCACCCGTCGCGAAGGCCAGCAGCTTGAACCGGAACGTTGGAACGCCCATGAGCTCCGCGGCGTCCTCGTCCTCACGGGTCGCCTCCCAGGCGCGGCCGACGCGGGAGTTCTGCATGCGCCAGTCGAGGAACAGCACGATGAACACCAGCGTGAGGGCCAGCCAGTAGTAGGGGATCGAGTCGGTCACCGAGAACTGGATGAACCGGGTCTGGTTGCTCAGGTCGACCTTGGCGACGAAGCCGTCCCACACCAGGTGCGGCACCCCGAAGAGGTCCAGGCTCGGGGGAGTCGGGATGTTGGAGATGCCTCGCGAACCACCGGTGAGGCCGTCCGCGTTGACCAGGACCAGCCGGACGATCTCACCGAAGCCGAGCGTCACGATGGCGAGGTAGTCGCCGCGCACGCGCAGGGTGGGTGCACCCAGGACGATGCCGGAGAACAGCGTGACGGCCATGGCGATCGGGATGCACAGCAGCAGCGGGATGTTGCCGTGCGCGGACCCGAGGATGCCCACGGTGAACGCACCGATGGCGAAGAAGCCGATGTACCCGAGGTCGAGCAGCCCGGCATACCCGATGACGATGTTGAGCCCGATCGCCACGAGGGCGTAGAGGGCGCAGAGGAACAGCACCGCACCGAAGTCGGAGTCCGTCGTCGTGATGAGCGGCGGGTTGATGATGGGCAGCAGGTACACGAACACGGCGGCGGCGATCGCGAGGACGATCTTGGCCCAGCGGGGCAGCGCGCGGAAGCGGTCCCCGACCCCGTGGAGGAAGTTCCTGACGGCGTTCATGCGCGTGCCTTTCCGAGGGACTCACCGAGCAGGCCGGTGGGGCGGAACAGGAGGATGACCACGAGGAGGGTGAAGGCCACGACGTCCTTCCACTCACCGCCGAAGACCGCCTGGCCGTAGTTCTCCGCGACCCCCAGGATGAAGCCACCGAGCAGGGCGCCGCGCAGGTTGCCGATGCCGCCGAGGACAGCTGCGGTGAAGGCCTTGACGCCGAGGATGAAGCCGGAGTTGTAGCGGATCTGGCCGACCTTCAACAGGTACATCACCGCGGCGGCACCGGCCATGGCACCACCGAGGACGAACGTGAGGCGGATGACCCGGTCACGGTTGACACCCATGAGTGCAGCGGACTCGGGGTCCTGGGCGACGGCGCGGATGCCGCGGCCGAGGCGGGACCGGCTGACGAACTGGTCGAGGCCGATCATCATGATGATGGCGGCACCGAGCACGATCAGGTCGATGTTGGAGACGTGGTAGTCGAAGATGTAGAAGAGCCGCTTCACCTCGATGTTGAGGGGGAACGGCGAGGCCTCGCGGGGTCGACCGACGTAGCGCACGAGGTCCTGGTCCTTGCCGAACCACTTGAACGGCTTGTCGCGCAGGCCCATGGCCTCGGACAGGGTGTACGAGGCGCCGATGGCAGAGATCAGCGCGATCAGCGGCGGCGAGTTGCGCTTGCGGAGCGGGCGGTAGGCCACGAACTCGAGGACGAGGGCCACCAGGGCCGACATCGCCATCGCCGTGGCGAAGGCCACGACGAGGAAGCCGGCCGTGCCGAGCCCGGTCGCCTTGGTCGCGCCGATGGCGGTCAGCACCCAGACGGCTGCGAAGCCGCCGTACATGAAGACCTCGGAGTGCGCGAAGTTGATCAGGCGGAGCACGCCGTACACGAGGGTGTACCCCAGGGCGATGAGGGCGTAGATGGCTCCGTAGGCCAGGCCGGTGATCGTGAGTTCCCAGAAGTTGTTGAGCAGAAGATCCATCAGGCCTCCGAGTCAGGGGGCTTCTCAACCTGGGTCAGGGGGAGACCAGGCCGGCCCGCGTCCGGGTGGGAACACGGTAGCGGCCAAGGCCCTCGATGCCGAGAGCCTTGGCCGCTACGCGTGGAACTACTTGATTTCCTGGTCCGGGACGATCTTGCCGCCGGTGACCTTGTAGGCCCAGACGGAGACCTCGGCCGGCTCACCCTTGGCGTCGAACTTGACGTTCTTGGTGACGCCCTGGGCGGAGTACGAGCCGATGAAGGCCGTCATGTCCGCCGAGGTGGTCTTGCCGGCCTTGATGCCCGCGAGGAACACGTTGGCCGCGTCGTAGGCCTCGGCCGAGTAGGTGGCCGGGTCGGAGTTGTACGCCTTCTTGTAGGCGGCCTGGAACTCCGGAGCCTTGTCCGGGGGGAGGCAGGGGCAGGTCACGATGGCACCCTCGGCCGCCGCACCGGCGCCCTTGATGAAGCCGTCGTCCTTGACACCGTCAGCCGCGACGAACGTGCCGGTGAAGCCGCCGTCCTTGAGCTGCTTGGCCAGCTTCGAGGCGTTCGAGTAGTAGCCGCCGTAGAAGAACACGGTGGCACCCGAGGACTTGGCCTTGGTCACGGTGGCCGAGAAGTCGTCCTGCTTGCCGTCGGCAGCGGTCTCGTCCGAACCCGCGACCGCGGAGCCGAGGTCCTTCTTGACGATGTCGGCGAGGCCCTTGCCGTACTCGGACGTGTCGTCGGAGACGAAGACCTTGGTGGCCTTGAGGGTGTCCTTGATGTACTTCGCGGCCGCCGGGCCCTGGGTGGCGTCGTTGCCGAGGATGCGGTGGAAGGTCTTCCAGCCGTTCTCGGACAGCGCCGGGTTGGTGGCGGAAGCGGAGATGGTGTTGAGGCCGGCCTGCTCGAAGATCGGGTCGGCAGCCTTGGACTCGCCGGAGAAGGCGGGGCCGACGATGCCGACGAGCTTCTTGTCGGTGACGGCCTTCTGGGCCAGTCCGGGGGCGATGGCCGGGTCACCCTGGCTGTCGAACGAGGTCAGCGTGACCTTGCAGTCGGCGTTCTTCTCGTTGTACTGGGAGACGGCGAGCTCGGCACCGTTCTTGATGTTGATGCCGAGGTTCGCGGCGTCTCCGGTCAGTGCACCGAAGAAGCCGATCTTGAGGTCGCACGCCTTGCCACCGCTGGTGGATCCGGCGTCGTTGGTGGTGCCGCCACAGGCACTCAGTGCGAGCGCAGCCGCCACGAGGGGCGCGCCAATCTTGAACACGGAACGCAAGACTCCTCCTGAAGTCACATGGTGCACGTGGAGGCAGCAGGGTCACAGCGCCCACGGTTCCCCGGATGGGGTGTGTGCAGACTATGACGCCGGACGTCGCCCGGTTGGGGACTTCGGCCTCAGGCGTGATCGTGTCGTTATCACAGGTCTTACTGTTTGGCCGCGTCAGACGACGACATCCTCCGGCCATGTAGGAGCGGTGGGACGACGATCTCCGTGAGGCGAACTCGGCGGACCTTTCGTACGTATACACAGCATGGCGCTGCATACTCGGCGCCACGTGTCTGTCCCCGAAGGGCCATCCCACCGAAAGGCGTACCCATGACCCACCTCGACGACCAGCCCACCACCGCCCCGCCTGCCCACGATGCCTCGGTCCCGCGCCCCAGCCGCCGGGTGGTCCTGGCGTCCGCCGGTGCCGGGGTCGGTGCGGTGGCCCTGGCCGGCTGCGGCTCGGCCCAGGACGCCGCCAACACGGCCGTCAGCAGCGCCTCGGACGCGGCGGCCGGCGCCGTCAAGGACGCCATCTCCAAGGCGACCATCCCCGTGGGCGGTGGCAAGGTGTTCGCCGACCAGAAGCTCGTCGTGACCCAGCCCGCCTCCGGTGAGTTCAAGGCGTTCAGCGCCGTCTGCACCCACCAGTCCTGCGTGGTCGCGGACGTCTCGGACGGCACGATCAACTGCGCGTGCCACGGCAGCAAGTTCGACATCACCACGGGTGCCGTGAAGAACGGGCCCGCCTCGTCGCCGCTGCCGGAGAAGAAGGTCACCGTGAGCGGTGACGGGATCTCCGTCACCTGAGCCGACAACGGCGTCGGCCGGGGGTGTGCTCCGCAGGCCCGCGGGGCACACCCCTCGACGTGGGCGGCGTCGGTGCCGCTCCATAGAGTGGGACCGTGGCTGATCCGACGACCTACCGTCCTGCGCCGGGGGAGATCCCCGTCGACCCGGGGGTCTACCGGTTCCGCGACTCGGCCCGGCGGGTCATCTACGTCGGCAAGGCCAAGTCCCTGCGCCCGCGGCTGTCCTCGTACTTCCAGGACCTGTCCGCCCTGCACCCGCGGACCGCGACGATGGTCACCACCGCGGCCAGTGTCGAGTGGACCGTCGTCTCCACCGAGGTCGAGGCCCTGCAGCTCGAGTACTCCTGGATCAAGGAGTTCGACCCGCGGTTCAACGTCAAGTACCGCGACGACAAGTCCTACCCCTACCTCGCGGTGACGATGGGGGAGGAGTTCCCCCGCGCGCAGGTGATGCGCGGTGCCAAGCGCAAGGGCACCCGGTACTTCGGCCCCTACGCCCACGCGTGGGCCATCCGCGAGACGCTCGACCTGCTGCTGCGGGTCTTCCCGGTGCGCACCTGCTCGTCCGGCGTGTTCAAGCGGGCCGGCCAGGTCGGCCGCCCGTGCCTGCTCGGCTACATCGACAAGTGCTCGGCGCCCTGCGTCGGCCGGGTCAGCCCGGAGGAGCACCGGGCCATCGCCGAGGACTTCTGCGACTTCATGGCCGGCAACACCTCACGGTTCGTGAAGCGGCTCGAGCGCGACATGGCCGCCGCGTCCAAGGAGCTCGAGTTCGAGCAGGCGGCCCGGCTGCGCGACGACCTGGTCGCCCTCGGCAAGGCGCTCGAGAAGTCGGCTGTCGTCCTCGGTGACGGCACCGACGCCGACGTCTTCGCCCTCGAGGACGACGGCCTCGAGGTCGCCGTCCAGGTCTTCCACGTCCGCGGCGGACGGGTGCGCGGCCAGCGCGGCTGGGTGGCCGAGATGGACGCCGAGACCGTCCCCGAGATCGTCGGTCACCTCCTCCAGCAGGTGTATGGCGGGGAGTCGGGTGAGGGGGTGCCGCGCGAGGTGCTCGTCCCCGTCCTGCCGGACGACCCGGAGGCGGTGTCGCTGTGGCTCGGTGCGCTGCGGGGCTCCAACGTGGACCTGCGCGTGCCGCAGCGCGGGGACAAGCGCACCCTGCTCGAGACCGTGCACCGCAACGCCAAGCAGTCCCTGGCCCGCCACAAGCTGGCCCGGGCCGGTGACCTCACGGCCCGCAGCGTGGCCCTGCAGCAGCTGCAGGAGACCCTCGACCTGACCGACGCACCGCTGCGGATCGAGTGCTACGACATCAGCCACATCCAGGGCTCCCAGGTGGTCGGGTCGATGGTCGTCTTCGAGGACGGCCTGGCCCGCAAGAGCGAGTACCGCCGGTTCGTCATCCGTGGCGAGCAGGTGGACGACACCGCAGCCATGGACGAGGTGCTGACCCGACGGTTCAGCCGCTACCTCGAGGAGCGCGACCAGTCCGCGGACCTCGAGCTCGGGCCCGACCCCGAGGCAGGTCCGGAGCGGATCGACCCCGACACGGGCAGGCCCAAGCGTTTCGCCTACCCGCCCAACCTCGTCGTCGTGGACGGTGGTCTGCCCCAGGTCAACGCGGCCAAGGCGGCGCTGACGGCCCTGGGCATCGACGACATCGCGGTCGTGGGCCTGGCCAAGCGGCTGGAGGAGGTGTGGGTGCCGGGCCAGGACTACCCCGTCATCCTGCCGCGCACCAGCGAGGGGTTGTACCTCCTGCAACGGCTGCGCGACGAGGCGCACCGCTTCGCGATCACCTTCCACCGGCAGCGCCGGTCCAAGGCAATGACCGCCAGCGTGCTCGACGCCATACCCGGACTGGGGGAGACCCGGCGCAAGGCCCTGCTGCGGCACTTCGGGTCGGTCAAGAAGATCCGGGCGGCGACCGCCGAGGAGCTCACCGAGGTTTCTGGCATCGGGCCTGCGCTGGCGGCCACGATTGCGGCAGAGTTGGCCTCGCAGGGGTCGGGCACTCCGGCCGTCAACCTGATGACGGGCGAGATCATCGACGAGGACGGAGCAGGGCAGTGACCAGCGCGGCAGGGACAGGCCCCGACGAACCGGACGAGGCGACCCCGTCCCGACCCGAGCTCGTCATCGTCACCGGCATGAGCGGGGCCGGTCGCTCCACCACGGCCAACGTCCTCGAGGACTCCGGCTGGTACGTCGTCGACAACCTGCCCCCGCACCTGCTGGTCTCCCTCGCCGACCTCGCCAGCGGCGTGGGCCGCAGCGCGGAGCTGCCGAGGATCGCGGCCGTCGTCGACGTGCGGGCCCGCGGGTTCTTCGCCCACCTGCAGACCGCGCTCAACGAGCTGCGACTGCGGGACTGGCACCCCAACCTGGTCTTCCTCGATGCCACCGACGAGGCCCTGGTGCGCCGGTTCGAGTCGGTGCGGCGCCCGCACCCGCTCCAGGGGGACGGCCGCCTGCTCGACGGCATCGTCCGTGAGCGCGAGATGCTGGCCGACCTGCGCGCCGTCGCGGACGTCGTCATCGACACGTCCGGGCTGAACGTCCACCAGCTCGCGAAGAAGGTGCACCCCGTCTTCGCCGACGGCGGGTCCGGCCCGAAGGTCCGGCTCGCGGTGATGTCGTTCGGGTTCAAGTACGGCGTCCCTCTCGACGCCGACTTCGTCTTCGACATGCGCTTCCTGCCCAACCCGTTCTGGATCCCCGAGCTGCGCAACTTCACCGGTCAGGACGCCCCGGTGTCGGAGTTCGTGCTCGGACAGGAGGGCGCGGGCGAGTTCGTCGAGCGGGTGGGCGCCCTCATGGAGCCGGTCGTGGCAGGCTACGTCCGCGAGGGACGGCGGTACGCCACCGTCGCCGTCGGGTGCACGGGCGGCAAGCACCGCTCGGTCGCCGTGGCCGAGGCGCTCCGGACCCGGTTGGCCAGCGACGACGTGGCGACCTTCGTCGTCCACCGGGACCTGGGGCAGGAATGACGGGTCCCGCGGTCGTCGCCCTCGGGGGCGGGCACGGCCTGGCAGCCTCACTCGAGGCCCTCAAGCTGGTCTGCGACGAGATCACGGCCGTCGTGACCGTCGCGGACAACGGTGGCTCATCGGGACGGTTGCGCGACGAGTTCGACGTGCTCCCGCCCGGTGACCTGCGGATGGCCCTCACGGCGCTGTGCGACGACACCGAGTGGGGCCACACCTGGCGCGACGTGCTGCAGCACCGGTTCCGGGGCGACGGGCCACTCGCCGGCCACGCCCTCGGGAACCTGCTCATCGCCGCGCTGTGGGACCTGCACCACGACCCCGTGACCGGGCTCGACCTCGTCGGGCGGCTGCTCAACGCGCGGGGGCGGGTGCTGCCGATGGCGGCCGTCCCGCTGGAGATCACCGCCCAGATCGCGGGCACGGACCCGGCCGACCCGGAGCGCGTCGACACGGTCCGCGGCCAGGTCGCGGTCGCCAGCACCCGCGGTCAGGTGCGCAGCATCGCGCTCGAGCCCGCCGACCCCCCGTCGGCGGCCGAGACGATCGACGCGGTCCGTGAGGCGGACTGGGTCATCCTCGGCCCCGGTTCGTGGTTCACCTCGGTCATGCCCCACCTCATGGTGCCGGCGTTGCGTGACGCCCTCCACGACACGGCGGCCAGGCGGTTGCTGACCCTGAACCTCGAGCACTCGGGCGAGACCGCCGGGTTCTCCTGCGCCCGCCAGGTCGACGCGCTGGCCGACCACGCCCCCCGACTGCGGCTCGACGTCGTGCTCGCCGACCCGGGTGCGGTCGACGACGAGGACCAGCTGCGCGAGGCGGCGGCGCGGCTCGGTGCGGAGGTCGTCGTGGCGGCGGTCGCCCAGCGCAGTGCACCGGGGCACCATGACTCCCTGCGACTCGCCGCGGCGTACCGTGACATCTTCGGGTGACGACACCCCGACCGGGCGAGCACCCGGGAGCAGGACCGACCGAGCGGGGCCCACGGACCCCACCGAAGCACCACGGCGAGATGGCAGGATGACGGCATGGCGATGACGGCGCGGGTCAAGGACGAACTGAGCAGGCTCGACGTCACGAAACCGTGCTGCCGCAAGTCGGAGGTGGCGGCGACCCTGAGGTTCGCGGGCGGGCTGCACATCGTCGGAGGCCGCATCGTCGTCGAGGCCGAGCTCGACACGGCCAACGCCGCCCGACGGCTCCGCAAGAACATCGGCGACCTCTACGGCCACCCGTCCGAGGTGCTCGTGCTCGCTGCCGGAGGCCTGCGCAAGGGCAGCCGTTACGTCGTGCGGGTCGTGCAGGACGGTGAGGCCCTGGCTCGCCAGACCGGCCTGATCGATGCGCGGGGTCGTCCCGTCCGGGGTCTGCCGCCGAAGGTGGTCAGCGCCTCGGCGTGCGACGCCGAGGCGGCCTGGCGTGGCGCGTTCATCGCCCATGGCTCCCTGACCGAGCCCGGGCGCTCCTCTGCCCTCGAGATCACCTGCCCCGGCCCGGAGGCCGCCCTGGCGCTCGTCGGTGCCGCGCGCCGCCTCGGCATCCAGGCGAAGGCCCGTGAGGTCCGTGGGGTGGACCGTGTGGTCATCCGCGACGGCGACGCCATCGGCGCGATGCTGACCCGGCTCGGTGCCCACGAGGCGGTGCTCGCGTGGGAGGAGCGCCGGATGCGGCGTGAGGTGCGGGCCACGGCCAACCGCCTGGCCAACTTCGACGACGCGAACCTGCGCCGCTCGGCCCGCGCGGCCGTCGCGGCCGGGGCGCGGGTGCACCGTGCCATGGAGATCCTCGGCGAGGAGATCCCCGACCACCTCCGCGAGGCCGGTGAGCTGCGGCTGCAGCACAAGCAGGCCTCCCTGGAGGAGCTCGGCCAGCTGGCGCAGCCGCCGATGACCAAGGACGCGGTGGCCGGGCGGATCCGACGGCTGCTGGCGATGGCCGACAAGCGGGCGCAGGACCTCGGCGTCCCCGGCACGGACGCCAACCTCACGCCTGACATGCTGGACGCATGACACAGATCGCCGTCGTCGGCACGGGGTACGTCGGCCTGTCCATCGCCGTGCTGCTGTCCCGCCGGCACCCGGTCGTCGCCCTCGACATCGACGCCGGTCGCATCGCGGGCCTGCAGGAACGTCGCAGCCCCATCCACGACAGCGAGATCGAGGCCGCCCTGGCGTCCGAGGACCTCGACCTGACGTTCACCACGGACCCGGCCCTGGCCTACGCCGGCGCCGAGTTCGTCGTCGTCGCGACACCGACCGACTACGACCCCGAGACCAACTACTTCAACACGTCGTCGGTCGAGTCCGTGCTCAAGGACGCCGCGGCCCACAACCCGCAGGCCACCCTCGTCGTGAAGTCGACCGTGCCCGTCGGGTTCACCCGCGACGTGTCCGACCGCCTGGGGCTCGACTCGGTGGTCTTCAGCCCCGAGTTCCTCCGCGAGGGCAAGGCCCTGTGGGACCTGCTGCACCCGTCCCGGATCGTCATGGGCGAGCGCAGCGACCGGGCCCAGCGGTTCGCCGACCTCCTCAGCGAGGCGGCCCTGCCCGACGACGTCCCGGTGCTGCTGACCGACAGCACCGAGGCCGAGGCGATCAAGCTGTTCGCCAACACCTTCCTCGCGATGCGGGTGGCCTTCTTCAACGAGCTGGACACCTTCGCGGCCACCCACGGCCTCGACAGCCGGCAGATCATCGACGGCGTGGGGCTGGACCCTCGCATCGGCAGCCACTACAACAACCCGTCCTTCGGGTACGGCGGGTACTGCCTGCCCAAGGACACCAAGCAGCTGCTCGCCAACTACCAGAACGTCCCCCAGAGCCTCATCGAGGCGATCGTCCACGCGAACGCCACGCGCAAGGACTTCGTCGCGCAGGACATCCTGTCGAGGCGTCCGCAGGTCGTCGGGATCCACCGGCTCATCATGAAGGCCGAGTCCGACAACTACCGGTCCAGCAGCGTGCAGGGGATCATGAAGCGGATCAAGGCCAAGGGCGTCGAGGTCATCGTCTTCGAACCGGCCATCGCCGATGACCACTTCTTCGGGTCGCGCGTGGTCCGTGACCTCGCGGAGTTCAAGGCCGAGGCGGACGTGATCGTGGCGAACCGCGTGGTCGCCGAGCTGGCCGACGTCGCCGACAAGATCTACACGCGCGACCTCTTCGGCGGCGACCAGTAGCTCGCCCCGGCGCGTGCCTGCGTCACCGTCAGGTTGCCCGGAGGTTACCGGCCCGTACACCGGACCGTCCTGTCGGCGTGGGACCACCATCCAATAGGGTCGGGAGCGACTCCTCGTGCCGCGTCACGCGGCACACCGTCCCCACCTGAGAAGGACTTGGCACAGTGACTGTTCGCGTAGGAATCAACGGCTTCGGCCGCATCGGTCGCAACTTCTTCCGCGCCGTCGTGGCGTCGGGAGCCGACATCGAGGTCGTGGCCACCAACGACCTGATGGACAACAAGACGCTCGCCCACCTGCTCAAGTACGACTCCATCCTCGGTCGCTTCCCGGGTGAGGTGACCTACGACGACACCTCGATCACCGCTGGTGGCAAGACCTTCCGCGTCTTCGAGGAGCGCGACCCCGCCAAGATCGACTGGGCCGCAGTGGGCGCCGACATCGTCGTCGAGTCGACCGGCTTCTTCACCGACGCGACCAAGGCCAAGGCCCACATCGACGGTGGCGCCAAGAAGGTCATCATCTCCGCGCCGGCCTCCAACGAGGACATCACGATCGTCATGGGTGTCAACGACGGCGACTACGACGCCTCGAAGCACACCATCATCTCCAACGCGTCCTGCACGACGAACTGCCTGGGCCCGATGGCCAAGGTCCTCAACGACGAGTTCGGCATCGTCAAGGGCCTCATGACCACGATCCACGCGTACACCCAGGACCAGAACCTCCAGGACGCCCCGCACAAGGACCTGCGTCGGGCCCGTGCCGCCGCCCTCAACATCGTCCCGACGTCGACCGGTGCCGCCAAGGCCATCGGCCTGGTCCTCCCGGAGCTCAAGGGCAAGCTCGACGGCTTCGCCCTGCGCGTGCCGATCGCCACCGGCTCGGCCACCGACCTCACCTTCGAGGCCGGCCGCGACACCACCGCCGAAGAGGTCAACGCCGCCATCAAGAAGGCTGCCGAAGGCCCCCTCAAGGGTGTCCTCGTCTACACCGAGGACCCGATCGTCTCCAAGGACATCGAGACCGACCCCGCCTCCTGCATCTTCGACGCGGGCCTCACCAAGGTGATCGGCAACCAGGTCAAGGTCATCGGCTGGTACGACAACGAGTGGGGCTACTCCAACCGCCTCGCGGACCTCGTCACCCTCGTCGGCAAGTCCCTCTGACGCATGAGGTCGATCTCCGAGCTGGGCGACCTGCGCGGAAAGCGCGTCCTCGTCCGGTCTGACCTCAACGTGCCGCTGGACGGCGCACAGATCACCGACGACGGCCGCATCCGTGCGTCCGTCCCGACGATCAAGGCCCTGTCCGAGGCAGGCGCACGCGTCATCGTGTGCGCCCACCTCGGGCGGCCCAAGGGAGCGCCCGAGGACCGGTACTCCCTGGCGCCGGTGGCGGCACGCCTCGGCGAGCTCCTCGGTCGCGGCGTCACCTTCGCCACCGACACGGTGGGGGAGAGCGCCCGGTCGGCGGTCGACGCCGCGCAGGACGGCGACGTCGTCCTGCTGGAGAACCTTCGCTTCAACGCGGGGGAGACGGCCAAGACCGACGAGGAGCGCGCCGAGTTCGCGGGTCAGCTCGCCGGGTTGGCCGAGGCCTTCGTCTCCGACGGGTTCGGGGTGGTGCACCGCAAGCAGGCCAGCGTCTACGACGTGGCCCGTCTGCTGCCGTCCGCGGTGGGTGGCCTCGTCGAGACCGAGGTGGGTGTCCTCAAGCGCCTCACCGAGGACCCCGAGCGCCCGTATGCCGTGGTGCTCGGCGGTGCGAAGGTCTCCGACAAGCTCGGGGTGATCGACAACCTGCTCCAGACCGCAGACCGCCTCCTCATCGGCGGCGGCATGGTGTTCACCTTCCTCGCCGCCCAGGACTACGAGGTGGGCAAGAGCCTCCTCGAGGCCGACCAGCTCGACGTCGTCCGCGGCTACATCGAGCAGGCCAAGGAGCGCGGCGTCGAGATCGTCCTCCCCGTTGACATCGTCGCCGCGACGGAGTTCTCGGCGGATGCCGAGCACGACGTGGTGCCGGCCGGCGCCATACCGGCGGACCGGATGGGGCTCGACATCGGACCGGAGTCCGGAGTCCTCTTCGCCGAGAAGCTCAAGGACTGCCGGACCGTGTTCTGGAACGGCCCGATGGGCGCGTTCGAGATGGAGCCGTATGCCGCGGGCACGGCCGCCGTGGCCAAGGCTCTGGTCGAGGTCACCGAGAAGGGTGCCCTCACCGTCGTCGGCGGTGGCGACTCCGCGGCCGCCGTGCGCCAGCTCGGGTTCGAGGACGCGCAGTTCGGCCACATCTCCACCGGCGGTGGCGCGAGCCTGGAGTACCTCGAGGGCAAGGAGCTCCCGGGGCTCACGGTCCTCGACGAGACCGGACCCGACCACCAGACCGAGCCCGACACCACCAAGGACCCCGCCTGATGGCAGCCAAGACCTCCGGACGCACGCCGCTCATGGCGGGCAACTGGAAGATGAACCTCGACCACCTGCAGGCCACCCACCTCGTGCAGAAGCTCGACTGGACCCTGCGCGACGGCCGGCACGACTTCAAGGCCGTCGAGGTCGTCGTCCTCCCGCCGTTCACCGACCTGCGCTCGGTGCAGACCCTGATCGACGGTGACCGGCTCGAGCTGCGCCACGGCGCACAGGACCTGTCCGCGCACGACCCGGGCGCGTACACCGGCGAGATCTCCGGGGCGTTCCTGGCGAAGCTCGGCTGCACCTACGTGACGGTCGGGCACAGCGAGCGGCGCGAGTACCACGCCGAGAGCGACGAGGTCGTCAACACCAAGGTGAAGATGGCCTACAAGCACGGCCTGGCGCCGATCTTCTGCGTCGGCGAGGGCCTCGAGGTGCGCCAGGCCGGCGAGCACGTCGCCCACGTCCTCGCCCAGGTCGAGGCCGGCCTCGCCGGCGTCACGGCCGAGCAGGCCAGGTCGGTCGTCATCGCGTACGAGCCGGTCTGGGCCATCGGCACGGGTGAGGTGGCGACGCCCGAGGACGCCCAGGAGGTGTGTGCGGCGATCCGGACCAAGCTCGCCGAGCTCTACTCCGGTGACCTCGCCGACGCGGTGCGCGTGCTCTACGGCGGGTCGGTCAAGGCCAACAACGTCGCGGCCATCATGGCCCAGGAGGACGTCGACGGCGCCCTCGTCGGTGGGGCCTCGATCGTGCCGGAGGAGTTCTCCTCGATCTGCCGGTACCGCGACCACAACAAGACGAGCTGACCCCCGCGCCGACCGGCGCGGCAGGAGTTCGGTCGGGCGGTTCGGCGCGGTCGGTTCAGCCCGGCGCGGCAAGCAGGTATCCTGACCGCTGCTGCCTTTACGGTGGCGAACTGTTGTCGACGAAGATGGGTGAACCGTGGAAGCCGTACGCATTGGCCTGCAGGTCCTGCTGGTCATCGGTGGTCTGATCCTGACCTTGCTGATCCTGCTGCACAAGGGCAAGGGTGGCGGCCTGTCCGACATGTTCGGTGGTGGCATGTCCACGTCGCTGGGTTCCTCGTCCGTGGCCGAGCGCAACCTCGACCGCTTCACGGTCGCGGTCGGCGTCATCTGGTTCGCCTGCATCGTCGGCATCGGTCTCATCGACCGCTTCTCCGCCTGACCCGAAAGGAAGCACTCCAACATGGCAGGTGGCAACGCAATCCGAGGCAGCCGAGTCGGCGCCGGACCCATGGGCGAGGCGGAGCGCGGCGACGCAGCTCCCCGAGTCTTCGTCTCCTACTGGTGCGCCAACGGCCACCAGATCCGTCCCAGCTTCGCCGAGGAGCCCGGGCTCGTCGTCCCCGAGACCTGGGACTGCCCGCGCTGCGGGTTCCCCGCCGGCCAGGACGAGGCGAACCCCCCGGCCCCGCCGAAGGTGGAGCCGTACAAGACGCACCTGGCCTACGTGAAGGAACGTCGTTCGGACGCCGACGGCAAGGCCATCCTCGACGAGGCCCTGGCCACGCTGCGCGACCGCAAGCTCATCCAGTAGCACGACGCACCTGCGCCGAAGGGCGCCGCGGACCACGGTCCGCGGCGCCCTTCGCGCAGGTCGGGGGCTGCGTCAGCTGCGGGCCGAAGGATCGGGCGCAGCAGGACCGGGTCCGCCGGAGCCTCGGCAAGCAGCAGATCCGGACTCCCCGCAGGTTTGAGCCGGCTGCGACCGGGGCACACACCACGTGGGCGGACGACCACCGCCGCCCCTCACGCCTGCCCCACCCGAGGAGAGTGCTCCGTGGCTCCCCAGCCCCCCGGTCCCGCCCTACGCTGGGTCCCGCTCGGACCCCGTCCTGCGGGCACCCCGAGCGGCCACGACGAGACGTCCCTGCTCGACAGGGCCCGACGCGCGGCGGGCGACGTCCCGGCGGCCCTGGCGCTCCTGCCCGATCTCGCGGACACCCCGTTGCCCGGGCACGGGGACACGGCCCGGCTGTGGGAGGTCCTGGCGTCACTGGCCTGTGTCGACCTCACCGTCGCCCGTGTCGCCGAGCCCCACCTGGACGCCCTGGCCATCCTCGACCAGGCAGCCGTCGTGGTCTCCGCTGCCGCCACGACGTGGGGGGTGTGGGCCGCGCACGCCCCCGGCGCCCGCCTCGAGGCGACCCCGAACGGCGACGGCGGATGGCGGCTCGACGGAACCAAGCCGTGGTGCTCGCTGGCCCAGCACCTCGACCACGCGGTCGTCACGGCCCACACCTCGGAGACGACCCGCCGGGCGTTCGTCGTGGACCTGCACCACCCCGGCGCAACGCACGACGACCCGCGTGGCTGGGTCTCGCGGGGCCTGGTCGACCTCGTCTCCGTGGCCACGCACTACGACGGGGTGCCCGCCACCCCCGTCGGCGAGGACGACTGGTACCTCACGCGACCCGGCTTCGCCTGGGGCGGTATGGGGGTGGCCGCCTGCTGGTATGGCGCGGCCGTCGGCCTCGCGCGCACCCTCGCTGCGGCCGGGGCGCGACGTGAGCCCGACCAGGTGGCCCACATGCACCTCGGAGCGGTCGACGCGAGGCTGCACGCCGCCCGAGCCGTCCTGGCGGAGGCCGCCGCTGCGGTGGACGCCGGGCAGGCCGACGGTGCGGCGGGTGCGCTGCTGGCCTCCCGGGTCCGCGCGGTGGTGGCGTCGGCCGCGGAGGACGTGATGGTGCGGGTCGGGCACGCCCTCGGTCCCGGCCCGCTCACCTCCGACGAGGCGCACGCCGCTCGAGTCGCCGACCTGACCGTCTACCTGCGCCAGCACCACGCCGAGCGTGACGACGCGGCCCTGGGCCGGCAGGCATCACCCCACTGGGTGGGTACGGACCCGGATGGCGCGCCGGACCGGACGCCGGACCGGGCGCAGTCGGGTGGCTCGGCGTGACGGCCTCCCCGCAGGACACGCGACCGGCGGACGGGTTCGACCCGAACGCACCGGGCACCCCCGAGGAGCACTGGACCGCGGCCATGCAGGAGGCAGCGGCACCGGTCACGGCCGTCGAGCTGCTTCCCGCAGGGGTCGACGTGGTGGTGCTGTCGGCGCACCCGGACGACGAGTCCCTGGCAGCGGCAGGGCTCCTGGCCGCCGCCTCCGCGCTGGGACGTCCGACCACGGTGGTGGTCGCCACGTCGGGGGAGGGGTCGCACCCCGCCTCACCCACCCACACCGCCGAACGGCTGGCCGGCATCCGTGAGCGTGAGGTCGCTGGGGCGGTGGCAGCCGTCGCCCCCGGCGCCACCCTGGTCCTGCTGCGCCTTCCCGACGGGGAGCTCGGGCAGCACCGGACGGGCCTCACGGAGGCGTTGACCGACCTGGTCGGTGCGGACACCGTGGTCGTGGCGCCCAGTCGCCATGACGGCCACCCCGACCACGAGGCTGCCGGGGAGGTCGCCGCCCGTGTGGCTGCCGCGGCAGGGGCGACCCTCCTCGAGTACCCGATCTGGCTGTGGCACTGGGGGACCCGGGACGACCTGGCGGGCACGGACCTCGTGCGGCTGACCCTCGACCCGGCGGCCCGGACCGGCCGCGAGGTCGCCCAGCGCGCCCACGTGTCCCAGGTCGCGCCGCTGTCGGACCAGCCCGGTGACGAGGTCCTTCTCCCGGCGCACGTCCTGGCCAGGTTCGCCCGCCCCCACGAGGTGTTCGTGCGGACGCTGCCTGACCGGGGAGTTGCCGCGCCGGTGAACGAGTCCTTGCCTGTGCAGCGCACCCGGACGGAGCCCACGCGGACGCAGCCCACGCAGACACGCACGGCGTCCGGCGGCCCGGCCGGCGCGCAGGACGCCGTCTTCGACGCGATGTTCGAGGAGTCCGACGACCCGTGGGGGTTCGAGTCGAGATGGTACGAACGCCGCAAGCGTGCCGTCACCTTGGCTGTGCTCCCCAGGGCCGACCTGGGGCGGGTCCTCGAGGTGGGCTGCTCCACCGGGGTGCTCACGGCTGAGCTCGCAGCCCGTGCAGCCACCGTGCTCGCCACCGACCTCAGCGCCGAAGCGGTGCAGCGCGCCCGGCAACGCCTGGACGGTGACCCGATGGTGACTGTCGCCCAGCTGCGCGCCCCGCAGGAGTGGCCGCCGGGCACGTTCGACCTGGTCGTGCTGTCGGAGATCGGGTACTTCTGGGACGCCGACGAGCTGCACCGGGCGCTGGGCCTGGTCGTCGCGTCGCTGGCCGAGGACGGGCTCGTCCTGCTGTGCCACTGGCGTCACCCCGTGAGTGGCTGGCCGCTCGACGGCGACGACGTGCACGCGGCTGCCGTGGCGCTGCCGGGGCTGGAGGTCGTCGTCAGCCACGTGGAGGAGGACTTCCGGGTCGACGTGCTGGCCGCCGGGTCCTGGCGGACGCCGGCGACCGCGGAGGGCCTGACGTGACCGCCCTGACCTCGGTGGTCGTCGTGGTGCCGGCCCGCGACGAGGAGCTCGTGCTGCCCGACTGCCTGCGGTCGCTGGAGCGCGCTGTCGGCGCGCTCCATGCCGTGCGCCCCCATGTTGCGGTGACCGTCCTCGTCGTGCTGGACCGCTGCACCGACGGCTCGGCCGAGGTGGTGGCGCGGCACCCGTGGGTCCGGAGCCTCGACTCGTCCGCAGGGCGCGTCGGCACGGCCCGGGCCGGCGGTGCCGCGGACGCGCTGCGCGACGCCACCGACCCCCGCGAGGTCTGGCTGGCGAGCACGGACGCGGACAGCGTCGTGCCCCCGCACTGGCTCACGGCGCAGGTCGAGCTCGCCGAGGGCGGGGCCGACCTCGTCCTCGGCACCGTGGAGCCCGAGCTCGTCGACGACGGCCTGCTCGGCCGGTGGCGACAGCGCCACCGGCTCGGCGAGGGCCACCCGCACGTGCACGGAGCCAACCTCGGGGTACGGGCCTCGCGGTACCTCGAGGTCGGCGGCTTCCCTGCCGTCGCCCTGCACGAGGACGTCCTGCTCAGCGAGGCGGTCAAGGCGACCGGCGCAGCCTGGGTCGCGACGGACGCCACCCGGGTGCGGACGTCAGGACGCCTCGACGGCCGCGCCCGGGGAGGGTTCGGGACCTACCTGCGCGACCTGGCCGCCGAATCGGACCCAGCCGTCGTCGTGCCGTGAGCCGGACGGCTCAGGACAGCTCGGAGGCCGCCTCGGCGTCGAGCAGCCACAGCGTCTCCTGACGCCCCTTGACCTGGGCCGCGGAGGACTGCGCCGGCGCAGCCCCGGCGACCGAGACCTTGACCGCATGCGCCTTGTCGGCACCCGCGACGATGAACCAGGTCCGGTCCGCCCGGGCCAGGGCCTCGAACGTCAGGGTGATCCGCGTCGGTGGCGGCTTGGGCGAGTCGTGCACGGGAGCAGCAGCCACCCCGCTCGTCAGCTGGTCGGGGTGACCGGGGAAGAGGGAGGCGACGTGCGCTTCGGGGCCGACCCCGAGCAGCAGCACGTCGAACGTCGGAGACGGGGCGCCGTCGCCCGCGGCGGCCGCCAGCTCGGCGGCATACCGCTGCGCGGCCGCAGCCACGTCGTCACCGTCGGGGCCGTCCGGGCCCGGCATGGCGTGGACCTTGGCCGGGTCGAGGGGGACGGCATCGAGCAGCGCCTCCCGGTTCTGCGTCTCGTTGCGGTCGGCGTCGCCGGCCGGCAGGAAGCGTTCGTCGCCCCACCACACGTGCAGGTTCGCCCAGTCCACGGCGTCGCGCGCCGCACTGGCCGCCACGGACGCGAGGATCGCCGAACCCATGGTCCCGCCGGTGAGGACGACGTGCGCCTCACCGCGGGCCGTCTGGGCGTCGACGAGGGCGGTGATGAGCCGCGCCGCCGACGCGTCGGACAGCAGCTGCTTGGTCGCGTGGACCAGGACGACCGGTTCGCCCGTCACGAGTCCGCCTTCCTGGGTGCGGCCTTCTTCGCCCCTGCCTTCTGCGCCCTTGCCTTCTGCGCCCCTGCCTTCTGCGCCGCCGACTTCGTGGCAGGAGCGGTCCGGGCGGCCTTGGCCTTGTCGAGCTTGCGCGCGGCAGCCTTCTTCACCGTGGCCGTGGTGCTCGGCTTCTGCTCGGGGTCGGGTGCCTGGACCATCGCCGAGCTGCCGGTCCTGTGGGCGCGCGACAGCTTGCGAGCCTCGGCCGCGGCCTCCTCGGTGGACGGGGCCTCGCCCTCGCGGATGGCCTCGCTGGCGGTGACACCCTTGCGGCCGACGCGGGGAAGGCCCTTGCGGATGGTCTCCTCGTAGATGTCGTCCGGGTCGAGGCGACGCAGCTCGTCGGCGAGGCACTCGGCCGTGGCGCGACGGGCGAGGGTGATGCGCCGCACCGGCTGACCGGGCTGGCTCAACGTGGCCACCGTGCCGTCGGGGCGGACCAGGTCGACCGGGCCGCTCTTGCGGTCGAGACGGACGCTGATCATGCCCGTACCAGCGCGGCTGCGAGCGCGAGTCACCTTGCAGCGCAACGTCTGCGCGAGCCACCCGGCGAGCAGGTCGGTCGAGGGGGAGTCGCTGCCACCGGTCACGGTGGCCTCGGTGACCGGCTCGAACGGACGCTGGTCCAGCGCCGCCGCGAGCAGGCCGCGCCACAGGGTGACGCGCGTCCACGACAGGTCGGTGTCGCCACCGGCGTACGTCGCCGCGCGGTTGAGCAGGGCGTTGCGCGGGTTCTTGGCCTCCGCGGCATCGGTGACGCGGCGCTGGGCCATCGAGCCGATCGGGTCCTTGGACACGTTGGCCGGGGCCTCGCGCGGCCACCAGGCCACGACCGGGGAGTCGGGCAGCAGCAGGGGCGTCACCACGCTGCGGCCGTGGTCGGCCAGCGGACCGTAGAGGCGGGCCACGACGACCTCGCTGGCGCCGGCGTCACCACCGACCCGGATCTGGGCGTCGATGCGTGAGGCGCTGCGCTTGTTGCCGATGACGACGGCGATGATGCGGCAGGGGTGCTGCCGGCTCGCGTCGTTGGCGGCCTCGATGGCCTCGTCCGCGTCCTGCTCGTCGACGACGATGATCAGGGTGAGCACGCGGCCGAGGGCCATGGCGCCGGTGTCCTGGCGCAGGGCCACCAGCTTCTTGCTGATCGCCACGGTCGAGGTGCTGGGCAGGTCGATGATCACCGGGGTCCCCGATCAGTATTGGAGGAGCGCAGCGGGGCGGGTCCCACGCTCTGCGTGGGCGAACTGAGTGGGGTGGTCAAGGCATTCTCCAGACGCGTCCGTCGCGGTGCATCATCTCGTCGGAGCTGTCAGGTCCCCAGCCGCCCGAGAGGTACGGCTCGACGGGACCCTTCTGCTTGGCCCAGAACGCCTCGACCGGGTCGAGGATCTTCCAGGACAGCTCGACCTCCTCGTGCCGCGGGAACAGCGGTGGGTCGCCGAGCAGCACGTCGAGGATGAGCCGCTCGTACGCTTCGGGGCTGGACTCGGTGAAGGCACGGCCGTACCCGAAGTCCATCGTCACGTCGCGCACCTCCATCTGCGCACCGGGCACCTTGGCTCCGAACCGCATGGTGATGCCCTCGTCGGGCTGAACGCGGATGACGATGGCGTTCTGCCCGAGCTCCTCGGTGGCCGTGTCGTTGAACGGCAGGTGCGGGGCCTTCTTGAACACCACGGCGATCTCGGTGACCCGCTTGCCCAGGCGCTTGCCCGTGCGCAGGTAGAACGGCACGCCCGCCCAGCGGCGGGAGTCGATCTCGAGCTTGAGCGCGGCATACGTCTCCGTGCGGGAGCCGGAGGCGACGCCGTCCTCGTCGAGGTAGCCGCCGACCTCCTCGCTGCCCTGCCACCCGGCGGCGTACTGCCCACGAGCGGTGGCCTTGGCCAGGTCCTTGGGGAGGCGGACCGCGGAGAGGACCTTCTCCTTCTCGGCGCGCAGGTGCTCCGCTGCGAAGGAGACGGGCTCCTCCATGGCGGTCAGTGCGAGGAGCTGCAGGAGGTGGTTCTGGATGACGTCGCGGGCGGCACCGATGCCGTCGTAGTAGCCGGCGCGGCCACCGATGCCGATGTCCTCGGCCATGGTGATCTGCACGTGGTCGACGTAGTTGGCGTTCCAGACCGGCTCGAACATCTGGTTGGCGAAGCGCAGGGCCAGGAGGTTCTGGACCGTCTCCTTGCCGAGGTAGTGGTCGATCCGGAAGACCGAGTCGGCGGGGAAGACGCCCTCGACGATGTCGTTGAGCTCACGCGCACTCTTGAGGTCGTGGCCGAACGGCTTCTCGATGACGACGCGGCGCCACGAGTCGCCCTCGGGACGGCTCAGGCCGGAGCGCTCGAGCTGCTCGCACACGGTGGAGAACGATCCCGGCGGGATGGACAGGTAGAACGCCTGGTTGCCGCCGGTGCCGCGCTCCTCCTCCAACGACTTGACCGTCTCGGCCAGCAGGTCGAAGGAGTTGGGGTCGTCGAACGTCCCGGGGACGAACCGGAACCCCTCGGCCAGGTTGCGCCACACGCTCTCGCGGAACGGCGTCCTCGCGTGGGCCTTGACCGCGTCGTACACGATCTTGCCGAAGTCCTGGTCGGCCCAGTCGCGTCGGGCGAAGCCGACGAGCGAGAAGCCCGGCGGCAGCAGGCCACGGTTGGCCAGGTCGTAGATGGCCGGCATCAGCTTCTTGCGGGCCAGGTCGCCGGTGACCCCGAACAGCACCAGACCACAGGGGCCGGCGATTCGGGGGAGGCGCTTGTCACGCGGGTCACGCAGCGGGTTGCTGTCCTGCGTCACACGGGTGGGACTCATGCACTGCCCTTCGTGTCGTCGTCGGCAGCCGGGACGGCGAGGGCGGTGAGCGCCTCGCGGACCCGGGCCAGGCCGGCGTCGTGGTCGGTGAGGTGGAGCTGCAGGACCGGGCGACCGTGCTCGGCGAGGACCTGGGCGTCACCCGCGGCCTGAGAGGCAACGAAGTCGCCGAAGCTGAACTCGCGCCCCGGGATCGGCAGGTCCGCGTGGGGGGCGGTCGTCACCTGCAGGTAGACGCCGGTGGCCGGGCCGCCCTTGTGGAACTGACCGGTGGAGTGGAGGAACCGAGGCCCCCAGCCGAACGTCACCGGACGGTGCGTGCGGCGTGCCAGCCCGGGCCGCACGGAGGCCAGGTCCGCGTCGGTGATCCGGTCGAGGTAGGCCATCACCGCGAGGTAGCCGCGGGCGGGGTCGAGCTGCCGCAGGAGGGCGTCGAGCGCCTGGGGCACGGTCGTGGCGTCGCCGAGCCAGTCGCCACCCAGGGCGCGGATCTCCACGGCACCGTCGGTGGCTGCGGGCTCGTCGCCCGAGCCCATGCCCTGGTCCAGCAGGGCGCGAGAGGCCTTCTTGGCGCTCTCGACGTCCGGCTGGTCGAACGGGTTGATGCCGAGCAGCCGGCCGGCGGCCGCGGTGGCGACCTCCCACAGCAGCAGCTGGGCGCCGAGGGGCCCGGTCACCTCGATCGAGGAACGGTCGGCGTGCACCTCCGCGTCGGTGTCGACCGCGTCGTCGTCACCGGTGAGGCGCACGACGGTGACGTCGGGATCCGGGTGGGCGACCTCGGGGTCGTCGAGGGAACCGACGACGACGGGCAGGATCCCGGTGCCCTGCTTGCCCGTGCTCTCGGCGATGAGCTGCTCGGCCCAGTCGGGCAGGCCGATGATGCCGGAGCCGTCGTCGACGAGGACCAGCTTGTCGCGCAGGGGGTTCGTGGCCGCCATGGCAGCACCCAGGCGCAGGGCCGGGTTGCCGTCGTCGTCGGCGCTCAGGACGTCCGCGACGGCCTCGGCGTCGTCGAGCAGGCCCTCGATGTCGGCACCCGCCAGCCCCGACGGGACCAGCCCGAACGCGGTCAGAGCGGAGTAGCGTCCGCCCACGTTCGGGTCGGCGTTGATGACGCGGTAGCCGTCGGCGCGGGACTGCTCGTCGAGCGGGCTGCCCGGGTCGGTGACGACGACGATGCGGCTCGTGGGGTCGATGCCCTTCTCCTCGAACGCCGCCTGGAACGCGCGGCGCTGGGAGTCGGTCTCGACGGTGGACCCGGACTTGCTCGAGACCACGACCGCGGTGCGCTCGAGCTCGACGATCGCGCCGCGGACCATGTCGGGCTGCGAGGAGTCGAGGACGACCAGGTCGACCCCGGCCGTCCCGCAGATGACCTCGGGAGCGAGGGACGAACCGCCCATGCCGCACAGCACGATGCGGTCGACACCCTCGCCACGGAGCTGGTCGCGCAGGGCCGCGATCTCACCGAGGAGCGGCCGCGACGTGCGGGCGAGGTTCACCCACGACAGGCGGATGGCCGACTCGGACTCGGCCTCCGGACCCCAGAGCGTCGCGTCCTGGGCGAAGAGCCTGCTGGCGAACTGCGCCTCGACCAGGGCCGGGACGGATGCGGCGATCGCGTCCGCGGCGGGGCCGGAGGCGACCACACCGAGCGAGGTCACCGGTCGACCTGCTCCGAGTGGCCGGACTCGTTGTCGGGCGCGTCCGTGCCGACGTCGGCGCGAGCGAGGTCGATGTCCTTCTGGACCTCGTCGAGCAGCTCGCCCCACGCGACCTCGAACTTGTCGACGCCCTCGCGCTCGAGCTGGGCCGTCACGTCGGCGTACGAGACACCCAGGCCCTCGAGGGCGTCGAGCACCTCGGCGGCGTCGGCGTAGGCGCCGGTCACCGTGTCACCGGTGACCTCGCCGTGGTCGACGACCGCGTCGAGCGTCTTCTCGGGCATGGTGTTGACGGTGTTCGGGGCGACCAGCTCGGTGACGTAGAGCGTGTCGGAGTAGGCCGGGTCCTTGACGCCGGTGGAGGCCCACAGGGGACGCTGCGCGTGGGCGCCGTCGTCCTCGAGGTTCTTCCAGCGCGGGGTGGAGAAGACCTCCTCGTAGGCCTGGTAGGCGAGGCGCGCGTTGGCGACGGCCGCCTTGCCCTTGAGGGCCTTCGCCTCGTCCGTGCCGATCGCGTCGAGTCGCTTGTCGATCTCGGTGTCGACGCGCGAAACGAAGAACGACGCGACGGAGTGGATCGTCGACAGGTCCTTGCCCTTCTCCCGTGCCTGCTCGAGGCCGGTGAGGAAGGCGTTCATGACACCGCGGTAGCGGTCGAGGGAGAAGATCAGCGTCACGTTGACGCTGATGCCCTCGGCCAGCACCTGCGAGATGGCCGGCAGGCCCTCGACGGTCGCGGGGATCTTGATGAGGACGTTGGGGCGGTCGACGGCCTCGACGAGGGTCTTGGCCTCGGCGACCGTCTTGGCGGTGTCCTTGGCCAGTCGCGGGTCGACCTCGATCGACACGCGGCCGTCGACACCGTCGGTGGACTCGTAGAGCGGGAGGAACAGGTCGCACGCGTTGCGGACGTCCTCCGTGGTGAGGCCGAACACGGTCTCGTCCACGGTCTTGCCGTCGGCGGCGAACGCGCGCAGGTCGGCGTCGTAGCGGTCGCCCTTGGCGAGGGCGGCTTGGAAGATCGAGGGGTTCGTCGTCACGCCGACGACGCCCCGGTCGATGAGGTCCTTGAGGTTGCCAGTCTCGATCCGCTCGCGCGACAGGTCGTCGAGCCAGACGGAGACGCCCTGGTCGGCGAGGGCCTTGAGTGCGTTGTCAGTCACAGTGGGTCACTTCCCTTTGGATGCAGCGCTCTTCGTTGCGGCGCTGCGCTTGGTCGTGGTGTCGGTCGCCTTGGTCGGCGAGACGCCGGCGCGGGGCCGGGTCTGGTTGACGGCGGGCGCGACGCTCTTGCGCGCGGTGGCCCTGGCGTCCTTGAGGGAGTCCTTGGCGGCCTTCACGACGGCCTCCGGGGTGATCCCGAACTCGCGGTACAGCGTCTTGTAGTCGGCCGAGGCACCGAAGTGCTCGAGGCTGATGCTGCGACCCGCGTCGCCGACCAGGTCGTGCCAGCCCATCGACACGGCGGCCTCGACGCTGACGCGCGCCCGGACCTCCGGGGGGAGGACACGGTTCTGGTAGGCCTTGCCCGACTGCTCGAACCACTCGCGACACGGCATGGACACCACACGAGTTGCAACGCCCTGGCGCTCCAGCGATTCCCGTGCCTCGAGGGCGATCGCGACCTCGGAGCCGGTGGCGATGAGGATGACGTCCGGGGCCGACTTGCCGTCCTTGCCGCCGTCGATGAGGACGTAGGCGCCCTTGGCCGCGTTGGCGGCCTTGGCGTAGACCTTGCGGTCGAGGACGGGCACGTTCTGCCGCGTGAGCGCCAGCGCCGCCGGGCGGGCGTTGCGCAGGACCTGGCCCCACACCGCCGCCGTCTCGTTGGCGTCCGCGGGGCGGACGACGTCGAGGCCCGGTATGGCGCGCAGCGAGGCGAGGTGCTCGACCGGCTGGTGGGTGGGGCCGTCCTCGCCGAGGCCGATGCCGTCGTGCGTCCAGACGTAGGTGACGGGGAGCTGCTGGATGGCAGCGAGCCGCACCGCGGGACGCATGTAGTCGGAGAAGACGAGGAAGGTGCCGCCGTAGGGGCGGGTCAGTCCCTCGAGCGCGATCCCGTTGAGGATCATGCCCATGCCGTTCTCGCGGATGCCGAAGTGCAGGGTGCGGCCGTAGGGCCCGCCCTTCCACTCGCGGGTCTGGCGGTTGCGCGGGATGAAGGACGGCTCGCCCTCCATCGTCGTGTTGTTGGACTCGGCGAGGTCGGCGGAGCCACCCCACAGCTCGGGCATCACGCCGGCGAGGGCGCTGAGCACCTTGCCGGACGCGGCGCGGGTCGCCATGCCCTTGGCCTCGTCGGCCTCGAACACCGGCAGCGCCGCGTCGAGCCCGGCCGGGAGGTCACCGGCGACGAGGCGGTCGAGCAGTCCCGCACGGTCCGGGTTGGCCTTGCGCCACGCGGCATACGTCTTGTCCCACGCCTTGTGCGCCGCCTTGCCGCGCTTGCCCGCGAGGCGGGTGTGGGCGAGGACCGCACGGTCGACCTCGAAGGTCTTCGCGGGGTTGAAGCCGAGCAGCTCCTTGGTGGCCGCGATCTCGGCGTCGCCGAGGGCGGAGCCGTGCGACTTGCCGGTGTCCTGCTTGGTGGGCGACGGCCACGCGATGATCGTGTGGAGCTGGACCAGGGTCGGCCGGTTGGCCTTCTTGGACTTCTCGAGGGCCGCGAGCAGTGCGTCGACGTTCTCGACGTAGCTGGCGCCGTCACCGTCCCCGCGCCAGTCGACGTCGACGACGTCCCAGCCGTACGCGCGGTAGCGCGCCGCGACGTCCTCGGAGAACGAGATGTCGGTCTGGTCCTCGATCGAGATCTGGTTGGCGTCGTAGATGACGGTGAGGTTGCCGAGCTGCTGGTGACCGGCGAGCGAGCTGGCCTCGGCCGACACGCCCTCCATGAGGTCGCCGTCGGAGGCGATGACCCAGATGTGGTGGTCGAAGGGGCTCTCGCCGGCCTTGGCGTCGGGGTCGAGCAGGCCGCGCTGGCGACGCTGCGCCATGGCCATGCCGACGGCGGACGCGAGGCCCGAACCGAGGGGACCGGTGGTGATCTCGATGCCCGTGGTGTGGTGCACCTCGGGGTGCGCCGGCGTCCGGGATCCCCACGTGCGCAACGACTTCAGGTCGTTGAGCTCGAGGCCGTACCCGGACAGGAACAGCTGCACGTACTGCGTCAGGCTCGAGTGCCCGGCCGACAGGACGAAGCGGTCACGACCGAGCCAGGCGGCGTCGGTCGGGTCGTGCCTCATGACGTTCTGGTAGAGCAGGTAGGCCGCGGGGGCCAGGCTCATGGCGGTGCCGGGGTGGCCGTTGCCGACCTTCTGGACGGCATCCGCGGCGAGCAGTCGAGCGGTGTCGACCGCACGCACGTCGAGGTCGGTCCAGCCGGCCTTGCGGGCCACGGGACGGCGCAACGACGTGCTGCGCTTCCTCACGGCGGTGGCCTTGGTGGAACGGGTGGTGGTGGGCACTGACGGTTCTCCTCACACTGAGTTGCACAGGCGGTCGAGGCTTCGGTCCGAGACTAGTCCTGAGCGTGACCGTCGTCGCATCCAGTCCCGGCGTTCGGCTCGCTCCGGACGGGGATAGACTTGCCCCGCCCGTGAGACCCCCAGCAGCACCCGCGAAGGACGCCGTGACCGCACTCGATCCGACTGCCCGGATCTCCGCGTCCCCGATGCCGCCTCGGCGCAAGGCCGCCGCATACCTGGCGTTGACCAAGCCCCGCATCATCGAGCTGCTGCTCGTGACGACGGTGCCGGTGATGTTCCTCGCCGAGGGCGGGGTTCCGTCGCTGTGGCTCATCATCGCCACGCTCGTCGGTGGTGCGCTCAGCGCCGGCGCGGCCAACACCTTCAACTGCGTGTACGACCGCGACATCGACGCCGAGATGCACCGCACGAGCAACCGGCCGATGGTCACCGGCGAGATCTCGCCGCGTGAGGGACTGGTCTTCGGAGCGGTCCTCACCCTGGCGTCCACCGTCTGGTTCGCGCTCGTCGTCAACTGGCTGTCGGCCGCGCTGTCGCTCGGTGCGATCGTCATGTACGCCGTGGGCTACACGATGCTGCTCAAGCGCCGCACCGCCCAGAACATCGTCTGGGGCGGCGCAGCCGGGTGCATGCCCGTCCTCATCGGGTGGTCGGCCGTCGCGAACTCGGTGTCGTGGTCCGCGGTCGTGCTCTTCCTCGTCATCTTCTTCTGGACGCCGCCGCACTACTGGCCGCTGTCGATGAAGTTCAAGGACGACTACGCCGCCGCCCACGTGCCGATGCTCCCGGTCGTCGAGAAGTTCGTCGTCGTCGCGCGCCAGATCGTCGCCTACTCGTGGGCCATGGTCGCCGCGTCGCTGCTGCTGGTGTGGGTCAACCCGATGGGCTGGCTGTACCTCGTCACGGCCGTGGTCACCGGCGCGCTGTTCCTCGCCGAGGCGCACCGCCTGCACCGGGCCGCCAGGGCCGGCGAGGGTCCGAACGTGCTCAAGCCGATGCGGCTGTTCCACTTCTCGATCACCTACGTCGGGATCCTCTTCCTCGGCGTGGCGCTCGACCCCCTGTTCTACCTCCCGCTGCGCTGACGGCGGACGACCGGCCGTCGTCGCCCCGGCCTCGGCCCCGGTCGAGCCGGCTGCTGGCTCGACCGGGGCCACCCTGCCCTCCGGGTCCGTGCCCGGGACCCCGGGAGGCTCTCAGCCGCCCGTGACGGCGATGTAGACGGCGGGGTTCCCGTTGGGGTTGAGCAGCACCGCCGGGGCGAGGCACCGCTCGGGGAGCATGACCTTGGCCCGGATGCGGGCATCACCCTGGGCGTCGAAGGCGACCGGCTTCGTCGTGGCGACGACCATGCCGCCACAGGCGACGCTGGCACTCAGCTGGGGCACGGGGTTGCCGCGGCCCGGGATGACCAGGCCCTCGACCTCCACGCGCACCGAACCGTCCCGGGAGACCCGGGCCTGGCCCTCGTCGATGACCCAGGGGGCGCCGCCCGGCTTGGCGCCGAACAACGTCGGGTCCGCGACCATGCTGCCGACGACGCCCGCCCGCAGGATGGTCGTGTCGTGGTCATCGTGGCCGGAGGAACCGCTGGCGAGGGCGGCGGTGGAACCGAAGGCGACAGCGGCGAGGACGGCACCGGTGGCGGCGGCAAGGCGGGTGGGTGACTTCATGACTGACCTCTTTGTCGGCGGTGAGGTCCCCGGTGGACCTCCTCATCGGGAGACGAGGTGGCTGCCGTCGTCGTTCACCTCAGGCAGGTCGCGCAGTCCGCGCAGCGGTCCCCAGAACATCGACAGGCACGCCACGGCGTGCACCGCGGCCATCAGCGCGATCGTCGGCCGCAGCCCGAGCTGGGTCCCGAGGAGACCGGCCGCCAGTCCGGCCAGCGGCATGGTGCCGAAGTTGACCACCTGGGCCGTCGTCACCTGCCGGGCGAGCATCTCCTCGGGGACGTACCGGTTGCGCCACGCGCCGCGGATGACGTTGCCCGCCACGACCCCGGTGCCGACGAGCAGCTGCCCGACGACGAGGTATGCCGTGCCGGCACCGTGCGTCGCCAGCGGCACGAGGAGGGCGGTCGGGCCTGCCACGACCTGCAGCCACACCACCGCCCGCGCGCTGCCGAAGCAGCTCGAGAGCCGGGTGGCGAGGGCGGCGCCGAGGAAGCCTCCGACGCTGCCGGTCGCCATCACCACCCCCACGGCGGCCGGCGACAGGTCGAGGTCACGGACGAGGAAGAGGACCAGCAGCGCGGCATACCCGGTGAGCCCGAAGTTGGAGACGCCGCCCATGACGGTGAAGAACCGCAGGAACCGGTCTGTGCGGATGTAGTCGACGCCCTCGCGGATGCTCGTCCGCAGGGACGGCCGCGCGGGGGTCCCGGCACCGTCCTCGCCGTCGGGTCCGGCACCCGGGGTGAGCCGCAGGGAGGCCAGGCAGACCGCCGAGACGAGGAAGCTCACGGCGTCGACGAGCAGTCCCATGGCCGCCGACCCGAGCTGGGCCAGCAGGCCGCCGACACCGGGGCCGGCCACCTGCATCGCCGACTCGGCGCCGAAGAGCCGGGCGAAGGCCTGCTCCTGCTGCTGGGCGGGAGCCACCTGGCGGACCAGGGCGGGGTACGCGGCACGGAAGAAGACCGTGCAGGTGCCGTTGCCGAGGGCGGCGAGCACGAGGTGGGTCAGGGTGAGGTGGCCCAGGGCCCAGGCGAGGGGGACGCTGGCCAGGACCGCAGCGGCCACGAGGTCGCTGCCGACCATGACGCGGCGGGCGGGCAGGCGGTCCACCCAGGCCCCTGCGGGGAGGCCGACGACCAGCCACGGCACCCAGGCCGCAGCCGTGAGCACGCCCATCCAGCCCGGCCCGGCGTCGAAGGCGACCACGGCAAGGAGGGGGAGCAGGACGGACGTGGTGGCGTTGCCGAGGACGCTGACGCCCTCGCCGAACCAGAGCAGGCTGAAGTCCCGGTTGCGGCGCAGGGGGAGCGCGGCGACCGGTGCGGTGCGGTCCGTCATGGCTGGGCCGGGAACCCTCGGGCGAAGACGAGCACGGGCTCGCGGGCGACGCCGTCGTCCGGCACCTCGCGCCGTCCCCAGCGCATGAGGACCTCGATGAGCTCCTCGGAGACCTGGCGCAGCTCGTCGGGGGACAAGCGCATCCAGTTCTGGGTGGCGAACGCAGCCCGGTCCCACTCGGGCACGTCGGCGGCCTGGGCGTTCCACTGCTGAACGCGCTCGAACTGTCGCTGCAGGTGCATCGCCTCGGCGGCGTACGCAGCAGTGACCGCGGCCGTGTCGTCGGCGAACTCGGCGCGCGACCAGCGGGTGCCGGGGTCGACCAGGCGCCACCAGCGCTCCCGCCGGTCCTTGGCGAGCTCGGGGGCCTCCTCGACCAGGCCCGCCTCGGAGAGGACCTTGAGGTGGTGGCTCGCGCTCCCGACGGCCTGGCCGGTGCGCTGGGCGAGGCCCGAGGCGGTGGACGGACCGTCGACCTTGAGGGCGTCCATCATCCGCGAGCGGAACGGGTTGGCCATGGCCGACAGGGCCTTGGCATCGGTCACGTGGCGGATGCCGTCATGCTCTCGTGGAGTGTTCACGCCCTCAGGCTAGATGCACAAGAGACATTGCACAAGACCCATTGCACAAGAGCGCTTGTGCAATGGGTCGTCAGCCGGTGCAGCCCACGGGGGTCTCGCCCAGGGTGGTCAGGCTGGCGTTCTGGGGAGTGGCCCCGAACGTGGTGCAGGAGCTGTCGTCGTACCCGCGGCCGGTCCACCACATCAGCAGCGCGGCGGCGATGATCAGCGCGGCCACGATGCGCCCGAGACGTCGGTTGCTCGCTGCCCTCGAGCCCAGCGCGCGGGGTCCTGCGGTGGCATCCATGCCTGAGTGTCCACCCGCAGCAGGACGTTTGCCTAGGTTCGGGGAACTGCGCGTTGACGCACCATGGCACGCGTCAGGGTCACGACGAGCAGGCTGGCGAGCAGCATGTGCACGACGACCACGGCCCACGGCAGGCCGGTGAAGTACTGCGTGTAGCCGACGACGCCCTGCAGCACGGTGACCGCGAGGACGGCCGCCCACGCCCGGCCGGGGGCCGACGTGGTCCCCGTCAGGCGCGCGGCGACCCAGGTCGCCACGACCAGGCCGACGAACAGCATCACGGCGTCGGCGTGCAGCCACGAGACGGTGCGGGGGTCGAAGCCGAGGCGGGCCGGCTCGTCGGCGTCGCCCGAGTGCGGGCCGGAGCCGGTGACGACGGTGCCGAGCGCCAGGACGACCGCGGCGACGGCGCAGGTCGCCCGGCCGAGCCGCTCGACGAAGGGATGCACGGACAGGGTGCGTGGGCCGGCCGGTCCCTGCGCCCGGTAGTAGAGGAGGGCTGCGGCGGTCACCAGCCCCATCGAGACGAGGAAGTGCGCCGCGACGGTGACCGGGCTCAGGCCCGTCAGGACGGTGATGCCGCCCAGGACCGCCTGCACGACGACCCCGCCCAGGACGACGACGGCGGGGACGAGCAGGTCGCGGCGCCGGTCGGCCCAGACGACGATCGCGACGATCGCCAGGAGGGCCGCGATCCCGACGACGCTGGTCAGGGTGCGGTTGCCGAACTCGATGTAGCGGTGGAAGCCCTCCGCCTGGTGCCGGACCGGGGTGTACGAACCGGGGACGCACTGTGGCCAGGTGGGGCACCCCAGCCCGCTCCCGGTCAGCCGCACGAGCCCGCCGGTGACGACGATCAGCACCTCGACGACGAGGTTGAGGAGCAGGACCCGGGGGAGCCAGACCGCCCCGGTGGTGGCCGCACGAGCGGTCTGGGCGGGGGTCGAGACGGGTGGTGCGGTCACGCAACGAGGGTACGTCTCAGGTGGAACCCTGATGACGCTGGGGGAGACACCCGATGGTCGCCGGCGTCCCGGGCTGGCTGACTGGGGCCATGACGAGGAACGCCTGGAGGCTGAGTGCCGCGTGGATGCTGCTCTTCGCAGGGATCCACACCTACTGGGGCCTCGGAGGCACGGCGCTGCTGCCACCGGGGATCTCGGTCCGTCAGCACCCGGCCCTGCTGGTCATCGACCTCGTCGCAATCCCGCTCTGCCTCGCGGGGGCCGTGACCACGTGGCTGCTGCGACCCGGTCAGCGGCACGGCAAGCTGCGGCAGCGGGCGTGGCTGCTGTGGCCCGCCCAGGTGGGGACGGCCGTCATGCTCGGCCACGTCCTGTCCAACGTCGCCCTCGTTCTTTCCGGGGTCGTCGCAGGGAACGGCCTCGGCGACGCCCGGGCGCGCTACGTCCTGGTCCACGAGCCCTTCTGGCTGCTCGGGGGCCTGCTGCTCGCGGCGACGGTCGCCGCGTTCCGTCGTGAGCTCGAGGCTCAGTCGCTCCAGCGGAACAGGCGCCGGGCGAGCAGGGTCGCCACCGCACCCCAGACGACCAGGACGACCCAGTGGGCAGGGCTCGCCGTGCCGTCGACGAGCGCCGCCCTGAGGCTGTCGCCCAGCGCCGCCGAGGGCAGCAGCTCGACGACGGGGGCGAACCGGTCGGGCAGCTCGCTGCCGGCCACCACGACACCACCGAGGCCCAGGAGGACGAGCCACACGAGGTTGGCCAGCGCCAGCACCCCCTCGGCGCGCAGCGTGCCACCGAGCAGGAGGGCGAGGGCCACGAAGGCCCACGTGCCGAGGAGCGTGGACAGCGCCGCCGCCGGTATGCCGCTCCAGCTCGGCTCCCAGCCGAGCGCCAGCCCCACACCGGCGATGACGACGAACTGAATCGCGATCACCGCCAGCACCGCGACCGCCTTGGCCGCCAGCAGGCCGGTGCGACCCAACGGGGAGACCCCGAGCAGGCGCAGCACGCCGTACCTGCGGTCGAAGCCGACCGAGATCGCCTGGCCGGTGAAGGCCGACGAGACGACGCAGAGGGCGAGGACACCCGGCACGACCAGGTCGACGCGGCGGCCGGCACCCACCGAGATGCCGGTGGTGTGGACCAGGGCGACGAGGACGGCGACGGGAAGGACGAGCGCCACGAGCAGCTGCTCGCCGTTGCGCAGCAGCGTGGCCGCCTCGAACCGCGCCTGCGCGAGCACGCGGTCCCGGGCCCGGGCGGCAGCGGCCGTCGTCCCCGTGGTGGGCGCCGAGGGGGTCGTGCTCATGCGGCCGGCCGTCGGGTGAGGGCGAAGTAGCGGTCCTCGAGGCGCTCGCCGGCCGTGACCTCCGCGAGCGAACCCTGCGCGACGACGCGTCCGGACGCCACGACGACGATGTGGTCGGCCAGCCGCTCCGCCTCCTCGAAGGAGTGCGTCGTCAGGACGACCGCCGCTCCTGCGTCGGCGACCTCCCGCACCAGCTCCCAGACGTCCAGGCGGGCGTGCGGGTCCAGCCCTGCGCTCGGCTCGTCCAGGAAGGCCACCTCGGGACGTCCGACCAGCGCCGCGGCGAGGGCCACCCGCTGCTTCTGGCCACCGGAGAGGCGGCGGACCGAGGTGGTCGCGAAGTCGCCGATCCCGAGCCGGGCGACGAGGTCGTCGAGGGGTGCCGGCGCGGCATACAGGGAACGCAGGTGACGCAGCAGCGGCACGGGACGGGCGGCGTTCGGCAGGCCGCCGTCCTGGAGCATCACGCCGACCCTCGCGCGGTGGTCTGCGCCGGCGTGCCACGGATCGGTGCCGAGCACGCGCACCTCACCGGCGTCGCCCCGACGCAGGCCCTCACAGCACTCCACCATCGTGGTCTTGCCGGCGCCGTTGGGGCCGAGGACGGCGGTGACCCGGCCGGCGGGGGCCGACCACGAGGCGCCGTCCAGGGCGACGACGTCGCCGTAGCGCTTGACGAGGCCGGTCACGGCGACTGCTGGTGGCACGGCCCGAGTCTAGGTCCGACCGCGGGTCCCGCCTGCCACGGGTCGCCGGTCGGGGACTGAGGTCCCCGGGGCTCCGAGGACGGGGCGGATGCCCCATGCCGGGGGGTACCTCACGCGCGGAGCGTGACTGCTGTCGCGCCCGCTCCGGGTGCGGCGCACCTCCCGAAGGAGCACCTCATGAGCCTGACCGCACACCCCTACGTCGTCCTCGCCGAGCAGCAGTGGAAGCAGGAGAGCCTCGGCAGGGCGAACCGCGCTCCACGGCGCACCCCATCGGGGCCGGGCCGGGTGCGGACCGCAGCACGCCTCGTCCTGGCAGCGCTGGCGACGCAACGGCACGACGGCCCCCGACCCGACGGCCACCGGCCCGGCACCGGCGGTGGTCGGCACACCGCCCGCCCCGTCTGAGGTAGCCGGGGGCGTCGCCCGCGGCAGATAAGGCATCTGCCCCATGTGGGACCCCACCTCACCCGCGCAGCGTGGGACCCGTCGAAGCACCACTCACCAGAACCACCGCGAAGGAGAAGACCCATGAGCATCACCGCAGACCCGCTGTTCGTCGCCGCCGAGGTGGCCTACCGCCGCGAGAGCCTGGTGGCCGGCCTGCCCGCCGCCGGACGGAGCCGCCGCCACCACCGCCTCGTGGCCGGCGCCCTGGCGCACCGGCCGCGCCTGCACCACCGGCACGGCGTCGCCCGGCACGCCTGAGATGACGGTCGGCACCACCCGGACCGCCACCACCACCTTGGCCAGCACCACCGGGGCCACCGCCGTCCCAAGGACCCACGCCGTCGTGTCACGCCCCTCTGACATGATCGACGGCGTGGGTCTGGACGCTGCCGGCAGCAGCTTGTTCGTGGGGCGGGCGGACGAGGCTGCTCGGCTCGTCGCGCTGACCGGGGTGGACGGCGCGGGGGAGTCCCACGGCAGCGTGGTGCTGTCCGGTGACGCCGGGATCGGCAAGACCAGGTTGTTGGCAGAGGTCGCGCGCACCGCCCGTGACCACGGCTGGACCGTGCTCGTCGGCCACTGCCTCAGCGACGCCGGCCAGTCGCTGCCGTACCTGCCCTTCCTCGAGGTGCTCGGGCGGCTCGAGGCGCTGGCGCCCGAGGCCGTCGCCCGCGCCGCCCAGGCCAACCCGGGGCTCTCGCGGCTCCTGCCGGGGCGCTCCGACGCCGGGGCCGGGTCCGCCGACCGGGGAGACCTCGTGGCAGCCGTCCACGCGGCGCTCGACGAGGTCGGCGCGACGACCCCCCTGCTGGTCGTGGTCGAGGACGTCCACTGGGCCGACCAGTCCTCCCGCGACCTGCTGACCCTGCTGTTCACCCGCGGGTTCACCCACCCGGTCAGTGTCGTCGCGTCCTACCGCAGCGACGACCTGCACCGCCGGCACCCGCTGCGTCCGACGGTCGCCCACTGGTCCCGGCTCGCCGGGGTCGAGCGGCTCGACCTCCCACCCCTGCCGGACTCCGCCGTCCGCGAGCTCGTCCACGGGCTGCAGACCCGCCCGCTGGACGACGCCGACGTGCGCGCGGTCGTGGCCCGCGCCGAGGGCAACGCCTTCTTCGCGGAGGAGCTGGTGGCCGCCTCGGCCATCGGGGGCGCGGGCCTGGCCGAGGACCTGTCCCGGCTGCTGCTCGTCCGGTTCGACCAGCTCGGGACTGCCGGGCAGCACGTGGTGCGGATGGCGTCCGCCTCCGGCCGCCACGTCTCCCACCAGCTCCTCGCCGTCGTCGCGGCCCTCCCCGAGGCCGAGCTGGACAGCGGCCTGCGCGATGCCGTGGAGCACCACGTCCTCGTCCCGCTGGACACCGGCGGCTACGCCTTCCGGCACGCCCTGCTCGGCGAGACCGTCTACGACGACCTGTTGCCCGGGGAGCGGGTGCGCGCCCACGAGCGGTATGCCGCGGCCCTCACCGCCGACCGCTCATCGGGTTCGTGGGCCGAGCTGGCGCGGCACGCGTCGGCCGCGGGGCAACGCGATGTCGCCCGCGAGGCGAGCGTCCGGGCAGGCGACTCGGCGCTGCGGATGGCCGGACCGGAGGAGGCGTGGCGGCACTTCAGCCACGCGCTGTCCCTGATGCCGGAGGACGCCGCCGACGACGAGGTGGACGCCGTCACCCTGAGAGCGGCGGTGGCCGCGGTCGCGGTGGGCCGGGTGCACAAGGCCCTCGAGCTCCTGCAGGAGCGGCTCGACCGGCGCCCTGCCTCCGCCGCACCGGTCGGCCGGGCCGAGCTGCTCGCCTCCCTCGCGACCGCCGCCCGCATCACCGAGAGCACCCTCGACACCCTCGCGACGACCACCGAGGGACTGTCGCTGCTGGACTCGGCCGACGGTGACCACCCGCGGGTCCGGGCGCAGCTGCTCGCGGCCCGGGTCCAGGCGCTCGCCGACCGCGGCCGCGACGAGGAGGCCCTGGTGGCCATCGACGAGGCCGTCGCCGCCGCGCGGGCCGCGGGGCTCGACGAGCTGGCCGAGGAGGTGCGCGTCGTCGCCGCGCGGATCACCGAGAAGGCCGGCGACCCGGAAGGGTCCCGTCGTGCCCTCGAGGCGCTCGTCGAGTCTCCCGGGAGCCTCGGCGAGGCCGCCGAGGCGCGGGCCTTCCACCACCTCGGCTGGCTGCACCACCGCGCGGGCCGGCTGGACGAGGCGGTCGACGTCTACCGCCGCGGGGTCGAGCGGGCGCGGGCCGCAGGACGGCCCTGGGCGCCCTACGCCTTCGACGGTCGGCTGCTCGCCGGGATCGCCGCCTACGAGCGCGGCCGCTGGGACGAGTCGCTGGCCATCCTCGCGGTCGGGGGCGAGGTCGCCCCGGAACCTGCCGGGTCCTCGTTGCGGGCCGCCCGCATGTACGTCGCCGCGGGGCGGGGTCAGGTCGAGGCGCTGCGCGAGCTGGAACCGACCCGACCGTGGTGGGAGCGCGAGGGCCTGGTCGCCCTCATCGCGGGCTCTGCCGCCGTCGACCTGTACGGGCACTCCGGCGACCTGGACCGGGCCGTCGCCGTCCACGACGAGGTCGTGGAGGTGCTCTCGCGGGTGTGGGACCCCTTCTTCCAGGGCCGGCTCCGGCTGGGCACGCTGCTGCTCGGCCAGCTCGCCGGGCACGTGCAGCGGCTCCCCAGCGTCGACCGGCCCGACCTGCTGTCCCGGGGTGAGGGACTGGCCGCGACGAGCGAGGAGGTCTGGGCCCGTGCGGTCACCAGGCCGGGCAACGACGGTCCGGAGTCGAGGGCCTGGCTGGCCCGGTCACGGGCCGAGGCGCTGCGGCTGCGCTGGCTCGGGGGAGAGGACGTCGACGCCGACGAGCTCGTGGCGGCCTGGCAGGCGGCGGTCTCGGCGTTCGAGACGTACGGCCACCCGTACGAGACGGCCCGGTCGCGGGCCCGCCTCGGCGTGGTGCTGCGCTCCACCGGGCACGGTGACGGCTCGGCCGAGCTGGCGGCGGCGCTGGAGGTCGCGGTGCACCTCGAGGCCGCCCCGCTGCGTGCCGAGATCCGCACGACCGGCGGGGCCCGACCCGCGACCCGGCCCGCCTCCCGTCACGGTGAGGCCCTGACCGCGCGTGAGCAGGAGATCCTCGCCCTCGTGGCGCTGGGCCGCAGCAACAACCAGATCGGCAGCCAGCTCTTCATCAGTGGCAAGACCGCCAGCGTCCACGTCTCGAACATCCTCGCGAAGCTCGGGGTCGCCGGGCGAGGTGAGGCCGTGGCGGTCGCCCGGGAGCGTGGCCTGCTCCCCTGACCGCGAGGTTAGGTTCACCTTGCTATCGGAGTCGCGGATCAATTACGTAACATCAGCGTTGTGAATATCGCCGAAGCGCCCCAGGTGCTCGAGTCGCGCACGCGCGACCGGGTGCTGCAGGCGATCAGCGAGCGCGGACCCGTGACCGCGGCGACGCTGGCCGAGGAGTTCGGCCTGACCGCCCCGGCCGTCCGCCGCCACCTCGAGAACCTCGTCGACGCCGGCCTGATCGTCGAGCGCGAGCAGGGCCCGTCGGCCGGCCACCGCGGTCGGGGTCGCCCGGCCCGGGCGTACGTCGTCAGCGACATCGGGCACCACGCCCTGGAGTCCGACTACGACGACCTCGCCATGGAGGCCCTGCGCTTCCTGTCCGACGAGGCCGGCGACGGTGCCGTGCGCCGGTTCGCCGAGCAGCGCGTGCACGAGCTCGAGCAGCGGTACGCCGTGGAGCTGGCCGCCGCCGGCACCTCGCGGGCCGCCCGGGTCGACGCCCTGGTGGGCGCCCTGACCCGTGACGGCTTCGCCGCCTCGGCCCGTCCGGTGGGCGAGCCGGAGAGCTCCAGCCCCTTCACCGGCATCCAGCTGTGCCAGGGCCACTGCCCGGTCCAGGACGCCGCCCGGGAATTTCCGCAGTTCTGTGACGCTGAAACAGATGCGTTCTCGCGCCTGCTCGGTGTCCACGTGCAGCGGTTGGCGACGTTGGCGCACGGCGACCACGTCTGCACCACGTTCATCCCCACGAGCACCGTCCAGCACGCCATACCGGCGAGCCGGGCGAGCAACGCCCCCACGAACTCCACCAGCAGCGCTGACCCCACCGCTGTGACACGAACCGAAAGGTCGACGCGATGAGCACCAACATCGAGGAGCTGAACCCGGGTCTGAAGGACCTGGGCCGCTACGAGTACGGCTGGGCCGACAGCGACAGCGCCGGCGCCACCGCGAAGCGAGGCCTCAACGAGGACGTCGTGCGCGACATCTCGGCCCGCAAGAACGAGCCCCAGTGGATGCTCGACCTGCGTGAGAAGTCGCTGCGCCTCTTCGGCAAGAAGCCCATGCCCAACTGGGGTTCCGACCTCACCGGCATCGACTTCCAGAACATCAAGTACTTCGTGAAGTCGACGGAGAAGCAGGCCACCACGTGGGACGAGCTGCCCGAGGACATCAAGAACACCTACGACCGCCTGGGCATCCCGGAGGCCGAGAAGCAGCGCCTCGTCGCGGGTGTCGCGGCGCAGTACGAGTCCGAGGTCGTCTACCACCAGATCCGCGAGGACCTGGAGGAGAAGGGTGTCATCTTCGTCGACACCGACACGGGCCTGCGCGAGCACGAGGACCTGTTCCGCGAGTACTTCACCTCGGTGATCCCCGCCGGTGACAACAAGTTCGCCGCGCTCAACACCGCGGTCTGGTCGGGTGGCTCGTTCATCTACGTCCCGCCGGGCGTCCACGTCGACATCCCGCTGCAGGCCTACTTCCGGATCAACACCGAGAACATGGGCCAGTTCGAGCGCACCCTGATCATCGCCGACGAGGGCTCCTCGGTGCACTACGTCGAGGGCTGCACCGCGCCGATCTACAAGTCGGACTCGCTGCACTCCGCCGTCGTCGAGATCGTCGTGAAGAAGAACGCCCGCGTCCGCTACACGACCATCCAGAACTGGTCCAACAACGTCTACAACCTCGTCACCAAGCGCGCGACCTGCGCCGAGGGCGCGACGATGGAGTGGATCGACGGCAACATCGGTTCCAAGGTCACCATGAAGTACCCGGCCGTCTTCCTCCTGGGCGAGCACGCCCGGGGCGAGACGCTGTCCATCGCCTTCGCCGGCGAGGGCCAGCACCAGGACGCCGGCGCCAAGATGGTGCACGCCGCCCCCAACACCTCCTCGACGATCGTGTCGAAGTCGGTGGCCCGTGGTGGTGGCCGCACGTCCTACCGCGGGCTCGTCCAGATCCTCGAGGGCGCCCACGGCTCCCGCTCGAGCGTGGTCTGCGACGCGCTGCTGGTGGACACCATCAGCCGGTCCGACACCTACCCCTACGTCGACATCCGCGAGGACGACGTGACCATGGGGCACGAGGCCACGGTCTCCAAGGTGTCCGAGGACCAGATGTTCTACCTCATGTCCCGAGGCATGACCGAGGAAGAGGCCATGGCCATGATCGTGCGCGGGTTCGTCGAGCCCATCGCGCGTGAGCTGCCCATGGAGTACGCCCTCGAGCTCAACCGCCTGATCGAGCTGCAGATGGAAGGAGCCGTAGGTTGAGCCTGCTGGCCCAGAAGAACCCCGAGGCGACCGCCGGAGCCCACACGGACTCCGCCGCCGCCTTCGTCCCCGACCAGTCGCGCGCCGAGCGCAAGACGTCGTATGCCGTCGCGGACTTCCCCGTTCCCGGCGGCCGTGAGGAGGAGTGGCGGTTCACCCCCGTCGACCGCCTCGGCGGCCTGTTCTCCGAGGAGGGCAGCACCGAGGGTGCCGTCACCGTCGAGACCGACGCCCCCGAGGGTGTCGAGCTGCTCGAGCTGGCGATGGACGACGAGCGCGTGGGCACGGCCTACCGTCCCGCCGACCGCGCCGCCGTCACGGCCTACGCCGGCACCGAGCGAGCCCTGCTCGTCGGCATCCCGGCCGAGGCCGAGCTCGAGGCCCCGGTCTTCGTCCGCGTGAACGGTGTCGCCGGGCGCGACAACGCCCACCTCGTCGTGGACGCCGGTCGGCACAGCAAGGCCACCGTCATCCTCGAGCACCGTGGCACCGGTGAGCACACCGCCGGCGTGGAGATCCGGGTCGGCGACGGTGCCGACCTGACCTTCGTCACCGTCCAGGAGTGGGACGACGACGCGTTGCACGTCGCCCAGAACGACGCCCTGATCGGTCGCGACGGCAAGCTGCGCCACATCGTCGTCACGCTCGGGGGCGAGCTCGTGCGCATCTCCACCAACGCGCGCTACTCCGGCCCGGGCGGCTCCTTCGAGGGCCTCGGCGTCTACTTCGCCGACGCCGGGCAGCACCAGGAGCACCGGCTGTTCGTCGACCACGAGGCGCCGCACTGCCACTCGAACGTCGAGTACAAGGGTGCGCTGCAGGGCGAGACCGCCCACACGGTGTGGGTCGGTGACGTCCTCATCCGCGCGAGCGCCGAGGGCACCGACACCTACGAGCTCAACCGCAACCTCATCCTCGACGACGGGGCGCGGGCCGACTCGATCCCCAACCTCGAGATCGAGACCGGCGAGATCGTCGGAGCCGGGCACGCCTCGGCGACCGGTCGCTTCGACGACGAGCAGCTCTTCTACCTGCAGGCCCGCGGCATCCCGGAGGACATCGCCCGACGCCTCGTCGTGCGTGGCTTCTTCGCCAGCGTCGTGGCCCGCATCGGCGTGCCCGAGGTGTCCGAGCGGCTCATGGCTGCCATCGACACCGAGCTCGGCGGCACCGCGGCACAGGAGACCGCCACCGAGGCTGCCCTGTGAGCGCAGCAGCAGAGCTCGTCCCCGACGAGGAGTTCGTGCGGGTCTGCCGACTCGACGAGCTCCCCGAGGTGGGCGCGGCCGCGGCCGACATCGGCGGCACGATCGTGGCGCTGGTCCGCACCAAGGACGGCAGCGTCCACGCGGTGGACGACACCTGCAGCCACGCCAACGTCTCGTTGTCCGAGGGTGAGCTGGACGGCTGCACGCTCGAGTGCTGGCTGCACGGCTCGCGGTTCGACATCCGCACCGGAGAGCCGTCGGGTCCGCCCGCGGTCGTCCCCATCAACGTGTACCCCGTGAAGATCGAGGGGGACGACGTCTACGTCGCCACCACCCCCCAGAACACCTCCTCCACCACTCCCACACACCTGGAGCGCTGAGCATGTCCACACTCGAGATCCGCAACCTGCAGGTCACCGTCGAGACCGAGACCGGCACCAAGGAGATCCTCCGCGGCGTCGACCTCACCGTGAAGTCCGGCGAGACCCACGCGATCATGGGGCCCAACGGCTCCGGCAAGTCGACCCTCGCCTACTCCATCGCCGGTCACCCCAAGTACACCGTCACCGGTGGCACCGTCACGCTCGACGGTGAGGACGTGCTGGCGATGAAGGTCGACGAGCGCGCCCGCGCCGGCCTGTTCCTCGCGATGCAGTACCCCGTCGAGGTCCCCGGCGTCACGGTGAGCAACTTCCTGCGCACCGCCAAGACCGCCATCGACGGCGAGGCCCCGAAGCTGCGCACCTGGGTCAAGGACATGAAGTCCGCCATGGGCGAGCTGCGCATGGACCCGGCGTTCGCCGAGCGCAACGTCAACGAGGGCTTCTCCGGTGGCGAGAAGAAGCGCCACGAGATCCTCCAGATGGAGCTCTTGCGCCCGAAGGTCGCGATCCTCGACGAGACCGACTCCGGCCTGGACGTCGACGCCCTGCGCGTCGTCTCCGAGGGCGTCAACCGGGTCAAGGACAACACCGACGTGGGTGTCCTGCTCATCACGCACTACACGCGCATCCTGCGCTACATCAAGCCCGACTTCGTGCACGTCTTCGTCGACGGCAAGATCGTCGAGGAGGGTGGCTCCGAGCTGGCCGACCGCCTCGAGGCCGAGGGCTACGACCGCTACGTCGGCGCCTCGGCCTGACGGCCAGAGTCCGCTGACCCACTCCATGACGAGGTTGACCCAGATGTCGAACGCGACGACGGCGACCGTCTTCGATGACGGGGAGCTGGCCCGGATCCGGGCCGGCTTCCCCATCCTGACGCGCACGGTCCGGGACGGTCGCCCGCTGGTCTACCTCGACTCCGGAGCGACCTCGCAGCGGCACACGCGCGCCCTGGACGCCGAGCGAGCCTTCAGCGAGCAGGTGAACGCCGCCGTCCACCGCGGTGCGCACCAGCTCAGCGAGGAGGCGACCGACCGCTACGAGCAGGCGCGCGCGACGATCGCCGGGTTCGTCGGCGGGGCGACCGACGAGGTGGTCTTCACCAAGAACGCCACCGAGTCCCTCAACCTCGTGGCGTACGGCTTCTCCAACTCGGTCGCCGGCCAGGACAAGGACCCGCGGCTGTCCCTGGGCCCGGGCGACGAGATCCTCATCACCGAGATGGAGCACCACGCCAACCTCGTGCCGTGGCAGGAGCTGGCGCGACGCACCGGCGCCACGCTGCGCTGGGTCGGTGTCACCGACGAGGGTCGGCTCGACCTCGACGGCGTCCACGGTCCGGCGCTGGGCGAGCTGCTCACCGACCGCACCAAGGTGTTCGCGTTCACCCACGTGTCGAACGTGCTCGGTACGGTCAACCCGGTGCGCCGGCTCGCCGATGCCGCCCGCTCCGTGGGGGCGCTGTCCGTCCTCGACGCCTGCCAGTCGGCGCCACACCTGGCGCTCGACGTGGCCGACCTCGGTGTCGACTTCGCCGCCTTCTCGGGCCACAAGATGTACGGCCCCACCGGGATCGGCGTCCTCTGGGGCCGCCAGGACCTCCTGGCAGCGATGCCACCGTTCATCACGGGCGGCTCGATGATCGAGACCGTCCGGATGGAGGGCACGACGTATGCCGCGCCGCCGCAGCGCTTCGAGGCGGGTTCCCCGAACGCCGCCCAGGCGATCGGCCTCGCCGCGGCCATCGAGTGGCTGCAGGAGCTCGGCATGGACCGCGTGCACGCCCACGAGCAGGCGCTGACCGAGCGGCTGCTCGCCGGCCTGGCCGAGCGCCCCTGGGTCCGCGTGGTCGGTCCCGTGGACGGTGTCGACCGGGGGAGTGCCGTGGCGTTCGTCGTCGACGGCGTCCACGCGCACGATGTCGGCCAGGTGCTGGACGACCAGGGCGTCGAGGCCCGGGTGGGCCACCACTGCGCCTGGCCCCTGCACCGTCGGATGAGGGCGACGGCGACGACGCGGGCCAGCCTCGCGGCATACACGACCCCGGCGGAGGTCGACGCGCTCCTCGTGGCGCTCGACCGCGTGCCGGACGTGTTCGGGGTGGCGAGCTGATGGACCTCTATCAAGAGCTCATCCTCGAGCACTCCAAGCGCCCCCAGCACGCCGGGCTGCGCGAGCCCTTCGAGGCCGAGGTGCACCACGTCAACCCCACCTGCGGTGACGAGGTCACCCTGCGCGTGCACGTCGAGGGCGAGGGCGCTGACGCCGTCGTCCGCGACATCTCCTACGACGCCCTCGGTTGCTCGATCTCGACCGCGTCGGCCAGCGTCCTCGCCGAGGAGGTCATCGGCCACACCGTCGCCGAGGCCATGGTCACGCACGAGGCGATGCGCGCGATGCTCACGTCCAAGGGCGAGGACCCCGGCGACGAGGACGTCATCGGCGACGGCGTCGCGTTCGCCGGCGTCGCGAAGTACCCCGCGCGCGTCAAGTGTGCTCTGCTGGGATGGATGGCGTTCACGGACGCGTTGCACCAGGCAGGCATCGACCCGAACTCCACCACGACAGCACCCTGAAGACCAGTTCATGAAAGAGGCTGACACGATGAGCGACACGACCACCGCCACCCCCAACGTCGCGGACGTCGAGGAGGCCATGCGCGACGTCGTCGACCCCGAGCTGGGCATCAACGTCGTCGACCTCGGCCTCGTCTACGGCATCACCGTCGACGCCCAGCGCCACGCCGTCCTCGACATGACGCTCACCTCCGCGGCCTGCCCGCTGACCGACGTCATCGAGGACCAGACCCAGCAGGCCCTCGAGGGCCTCGTCGCGTCCTACCGCGTCAACTGGGTCTGGATGCCGCCGTGGGGCCCCGACAAGATCACCGACGACGGCCGCGAGCAGCTGCGCGCCCTCGGCTTCAACCTCTGACGCATCCCGTCACCTCGACGACGCCGGCACACCAGTGAGCCGCGTCGTCGAGGTGTCTGCGGAGCGGCTCGACGGGTGGCTCGAGAGGTTCGCGGCCAACAACCCCGAACCCGGCGCGCGCCAACGGATCTCCGCGCGTGAGGAGTTTCCGCACGACCCCCTCGGGGTCCTGCTCATCCGCCGTGGCGGGTATGCCGTGGGGCTGGCCAACGGGGCGGCCTTCAGCGAGTCCAAGGTCGGGACCCGGCACGTGCAGTCGCGGACGGCGGCGGGCGGCTGGTCGCAGCAGCGGTTCGCGCGACGGCGGGGCAACCAGGCCGACGAGCTGGTGCGCGCGGTCTGCGACCACACGCTGCGGATCCTGCCGCGGGGGAGCGCCACCGGCCTCGTCGTCGGTGGGGACAAGGCGCTGGTGCGGGCGGTGCTCGACGACCCCCGCCTCGCGCACCTCGACGCCCTCCCGAGGCGTGAGCTCTACGACCTGCCCGACCCGCGCCGGGCCGTCCTCGAGGACGCGCTGAAGCGTGGCCGCGCGGTGCGCATCAGCATCGAGGACGTCCGACCCGGCTAGTCGTGGTGCTGGGCGATGTTGACGACGGTCCCGCCGGGTGCCCGGACGAAGAACCTGCGCACGCCCCACTCCTCGGTGACGATGGGGTGGACCACCTCGACGCCCCGGTCCTGCACCTGGCGCCAGGCCTCGTCGACGTCGTCGACCTTGACCGTCAGGGCCGAGTCCTCCGGGGCGGTGGCGTCGGACGTGACGAGCTGGACGTGGGCCCCCGTCGTGGGGTCGGTGAGGCGGGCGACCCAGCCGAGGTCCATCTCCGTGGTCAGGCCGAACAGGCCGGACCAGAAGGTCCTGGCCTCGTCGATGTCGGGGACCGTCAGGTTGGTGGTCACGCTCATGATGCGCATGCGGGCTCCTTCGTCGGTGTCTCGATCCTGCGACGGGGCTGCCGTGAGGTCCAGGGCTACTCGACGGTCGCGGGGGAGAAGGTGTCGCAGCTGTTGAGGTCACCGCTCTGGTAGCCCGTGGTGAACCACTTCTGCCGCGCCGCCGCCGAGCCGTGGGTCCACGACTCCGGGCTGACACGGCCCTGCGTCTTCTGCTGGATCCGGTCGTCCCCGACGGACGAGGCTGCCGACAGGGCGTCCTTGATGTCGGACTCGGTGAGCGGCTTCATCAGGGTGTTGCCCTTGGCGTCCTTGGTCTGCGTGGCGTTGTTGGCCCAGACACCACCGAGGCAGTCGGCCTGGAGCTCCACGCGCACGCTGCCGCTGTTGGCGCCCTGCGGGTTCTGCTGGGCCTTGTCGAGCAGGCCGAGGATGTCCTGGATGTGGTGGCCGTACTCGTGCGCCACGACGTACTCCTGGGCCAGCGGGCCGCCGCTGGACCCGAACTGGTCGGTGAGGATCTTGAAGAAGCTCGCGTCGATGTAGACCTGCTTGTCGAGCGGGCAGTAGAACGGGCCGACCTGGTTGGAGGCCGTGCCGCAGGCCGACTGGGTCGAGCCGGTGTAGATGATCGTCTTGGCCGGCGTGTACTCGCGGCGGAAGCGGGGGAGCTCGCTGGTCCAGAACGCCTGGACCGAGTTGACGGTGGCGATGATCCGACAGGTGTCGTCGCGGTTGGCGTCGGCACCGGTCTTGCACTGGGCGAACGCGTTGGGGTCGGTGCTGCCCCCGGGCTCCACCTGGCCGGAGCCGCCCGTTCCCGGGTCGGTGCCGGTGCCCCCGGGGAGGTCGTTGGGGTTGATGCCGAAGACCAGGGCGATGATCAGCAGGATGATGCCGCCGACGCCACCGCCGACCACCATGCCGCCGGGACGTCCGCCGCCACCGCCCGACCCGACCTGTGAGGTGTCGAGCTGCGCGTTGTCGTTGAAGCTCATCTGCCCTCCGGGGCCTCGGGCGTGCACTCGGGGGTCGAGCGACGTCGCTAGACTAGTGATCTCAGCCGCTGTGCGGCGCCGGCGCAACCCGTGCACGGCGAGCCCACGGCGATGCGAGCGTGACCGGACCTGCATCGACGCAGCGGATCGGCACGAACCGCCGCTGAGCTGCCTGTTCTTCCTCGAAACGTGTCTGGAGTACGTCTGTGATCGCCGCCAGTGGGATCGAGCTGCGCGCTGGCTCCCGCCTCCTCCTGGACGGCGCGACCTTCCGCATCGCCCCCGGTGACCGCGTCGGCCTCGTCGGCCGCAACGGTGCCGGCAAGACCACCCTCACCAAGGTCCTCGCCGGCCAGGGCCAGCCTGCTGCCGGCAGCGTGACCGTGAGCGGTGAGGTCGGCTACCTGCCCCAGGACCCGCGGACCGGTGACCTGCACGTGCTGGCCCGTGACCGGATCCTCAGCGCCCGCGGCCTCGACCGCATCATCACGCAGATGCGTGAGGCCGAGGGTGCGATGGCCTCGGCGGACGACGAGACGCGCGACAAGGCCATGCGCCGCTACTCCCGCCTCGAGGGCGAGTTCACCGCCGCCGGCGGGTATGCCGCGGAGTCCGAGGCCGCGACCATCGCCAGCGCGCTGGCCCTCGACGAGCGCATCCTCGGACAGCCGCTGGCCACCCTCTCCGGTGGTCAGCGCCGACGGGTGGAGCTGTCGCGGATCCTGTTCTCCGGTGCCCAGACGCTGCTCCTCGACGAGCCGACCAACCACCTCGACGCCGACTCGATCGGGTGGCTGCGCGACTACCTCAAGGGCTACCAGGGCGGGCTCGTGGTCATCAGCCACGACGTCCAGCTGCTCGACGCCGTGGTGACGCGGGTGTTCCACCTCGATGCCAACCGCGGTGAGCTCGACCTCTACAACGTCGGCTGGAAGCCCTACCTCCAGCAGCGTGAGACCGACGAGCGCGCCCGCAAGCGCGAGTACGCCAACGCCACGAAGAAGGCCGCTGCCCTGATGGAGCAGGCCGAGAAGATGCGAGCCAAGGCGACCAAGGCCGTCGCCGCCCAGAACATGATCAAGCGGGCCGAGCGCATGGTCGCCGGCCTCGAGGGCGCCCGGACCACCGACAAGGTGGCCAAGCTGCGCTTCCCCGACCCCGCCCCGTGCGGGAAGACGCCGTTGCGGGCGTCCGGCCTGTCGCGGTCCTACGGCAGCCTCGAGATCTTCACCGACGTGGACCTGGCCATCGACCGCGGCTCGCGCGTGGTGGTCCTCGGCCTCAACGGCGCCGGCAAGACGACCCTGCTGCGGATGCTCGCCGGCGTCGACACCCCGGACACGGGAGAGGTCGAGCCCGGCCACGGCCTCAAGCTCGGCTACTACGCGCAGGAGCACGAGAACCTCGACGTGACCCGCTCGGTCCTGTCGAACATGAAGTCGGCCGCCCCCGACTCGTTCGGTGAGACCGAGGTCCGCAAGGTCCTCGGCTCGTTCCTGTTCAGCGGCGACGACGTCGACAAGCCGGCCGGGGTGCTCTCCGGTGGCGAGAAGACCCGCCTGTCGCTGGCCATGCTCGTCGTGTCCGAGGCCAACGTGCTGCTCCTCGACGAGCCCACGAACAACCTCGACCCGGCCTCGCGCGAGGAGATCCTCGGCGCCCTGCGGACCTACAAGGGCGCGGTCGTGCTCGTGACGCACGACGAGGGCGCGGTCGAGTCGCTCGACCCCGAGCGCATCCTGCTGCTGCCCGACGGCATCGAGGACCACTGGGGCCAGGACTACCTCGACCTCATCTCCCTCGCCTGACCCTCGGTGGCGCGCCCGCGCCATAGCGGCCTCGATCTCCCATCGCGCTGGGGGGCGATGGGGTCGGATAATGGACGGTTATGCAATCCATAACCGAGTTGGCAGAATGGGCGGGTGACGCAGACCCCCACGCGCCCCCAGCGCCAGTCCGGCAAGGCCACCGGTGCCTGGGCCGACGGTGACCGCACGCCGCTGAACCCCAACGAGGAGTTCAAGCAGGCCGACGACGGGCTGAACGTCCGGGCCCGCATCGAGGAGGTCTACAGCCGCGACGGCTTCGCCTCGATCCCCGGCGAGGACCTCCGCGGCCGGATGCGCTGGTGGGGGCTGTACACCCAGCGCAAGCCCGGGATCGACGGCGGCAAGACCGCAACCCTGGACCCCTCGGAGCTCGACGCCGAGTACTTCATGCTCCGCGTCCGCAGCGACGGCGGAGCGCTGACCGGCGAGCAGCTGCGCACCATCGCCGGCATCAGCACGGAGTTCGCGCGCGACACCGCCGACGTCACCGACCGCCAGAACATCCAGCTGCACTGGATCCGCATCGAGGACGTCCCCGCGATCTGGGAGCGCCTCGAGGCCGTCGGGCTGACCACGGCCGAGGCGTGCGGCGACACCCCGCGGGTCATCCTCGGCTCGCCCGTCGCCGGGATCGCGGCGGACGAGGTGCTCGACGGAACGCCGGCGGTCCGCGAGATCCTCGAGCGCTACATCGGCAGCCCGGAGTTCTCCAACCTGCCGCGCAAGTTCAAGACGGCCATCTCGGGCTCGCCCAGCCTCGACGTGGCCCATGAGGTCAACGACATCTCGTTCGTCGGCGTCGTGCACCCCGAGCACGGTCCCGGGTTCGACCTGTGGGTGGGTGGCGGCCTCTCCACCAACCCGATGTTCGCCCAGCGGCTGGGTGCCTGGGTTCCCCTCGAGGAGGTCGCGGACGTCTGGAAGGGCGTCGTGTCGATCTTCCGCGACCACGGTTACCGCCGGCTGCGCAACCGCGCCCGGCTGAAGTTCCTCATGGCCGACTGGGGTCCGGAGAAGTTCCGCGAGGTCCTCGAGACCGAGTACCTGCACCGCACGCTCGTCGACGGCCCGGCACCGCAGGCGCCGTCGGCGCACCGCCGCGACCACGTCGGAGTGCACGCCCAGAACGACGGCCTGTACTGGGTCGGGGTCGCACCCGTCGCCGGTCGCGTCAGCGGCGCGACCCTGGCCCAGGTCGCCGACGTCGCCGAGCGCTGGGGCTCCGGGCGGGTCCGCCTCACGGCGCACCAGAAGCTGCTGGTCCTCGACGTCCCGAAGGCCAAGACCCGGTACGTCAAGGCGGCCCTGGCCAAGGTCGGGCTGCCCGCCGAGCCGAGCGAGTGGCGTCGTGGCGTCATGGCGTGCACCGGCATCGAGTTCTGCAAGCTGGCCCTGGTCGAGACCAAGGCCCGGGCCGGCACGGTGATCGCCGAGATGGAGCGTCGGCTGCCGGAGTTCGACGTGCCGTTCTCCATCCACATCAACGGCTGCCCGAACTCCTGCGCCCGTACCCAGGTCGCCGACATCGGCCTCAAGGGCATGGTGCAGACCGACGACGACGGCAACCTCGTCGAGATCTTCCAGGTGCACCTCGGGGGCGGCCTCGGCACCGAGCCGCAGCTCGCCCGCAAGACCCGTGCGCTCAAGGTCCGCGCCGAGGACCTGCCCGACTACGTCGAGCGGCTGGCCGGCCGGTTCCTCGAGCAGCGCGACGGCACCGAGTCGTTCGCGCACTGGGCGCACCGGGCCGAGGAGGACGACCTGCGATGAGTGAGAACCGGTCTGCAGTCATCTACCACTGCCCCTTCTGCGCCGAGGAGGACCTGCGCCCCGTCGAGGAGCCGCGGGGCGCCTGGCGGTGCAACGCCTGCGCCCGCGTCTTCACGGTGCAGCTGGCCTCGATCGACACGACCCGCATCCCCGGGCGCCTCCGGGAGGAAGCGGAGCTGCAGCAGCAGCCGGCTGGGCTCCACCAGCAGCAAGGGAGTTCGTCATGACCGCAGCGACAACGACCCATCCGGCTGACGCCCTGCGCGCCCTCGCCGTCGAGGGTGAGCAGCGCTTCGGCGCGCTCGAGGGGGACGGTGCGCACGCGTCATACGAGGCTCGGGTGGAGCTGGCCCGCGAGGCGCTGCGCTGGGCTGCCGAGACGTTCGGCGACAAGCTCACCGTCGCCTCGTCGATGGGCGACGAGGTGCTGGTGCACCTCGTCGGGACGACCATCCCCGGCGCCGACGTGTTCTTCCTGGACACCGGCTACCACTTCGCCGAGACCCTCGGCACGCGCGACGCCTACGAGGCCATGCTGCCGGTGAACATCCGGACCATCCTGCCGCTGCTCACCGTCCCCCAGCAGGACGCCGAGTACGGCGCCAAGCTGCACGACCGCGACCCCAACGCGTGCTGCGCGATGCGCAAGGTCGAGCCGCTCAACCGGGCCCTGTCGACGCACGAGGCGTGGGTGACCGGCATGCGTCGGGTGGACGCGCCGACCCGCACCGACATCGGCATCGTCGGCTGGGACGACAAGCGCGGCATGGTCAAGCTCAACCCCATCGCGGGCTGGACCGACGCAGACGTGGACCGGTACGTGGAGGAGCACGGGGTGTTCCTCAACCCCTTGCGCCAGGAGGGGTACGCGTCGATCGGCTGCGCGCCGTGCACGCGACCCGTCGCCGAGGGCGAGGACGCCAGGGCCGGTCGCTGGGCCGGCAAGGACAAGACGGAATGCGGGCTGCACACGTGACCACCACTCCTGCCCGGGCGCTGCCCGACCAGTACACCCTGGACCACCTGGACCACCTGGAGTCCGAGGCCATCCACATCTTCCGCGAGGTGGCGGGGGAGTTCGAGCGGCCGGTCATCCTCTTCTCCGGCGGCAAGGACTCGGTCGTCATGGTCCACCTGGCGCTCAAGGCCTTCGCGCCGTCACCGCTGCCGTTCGCGCTGCTGCACGTGGACACGGGGCACAACTTCCCCGAGGTGCTGACGTACCGCGACGAGACCGTCGAGCGGCTGGGCGTGCGCCTGGTCGTCGCGCACGTGCAGGACTACATCGACGACGGTCGACTGCGGGAGCGCCCGGACGGCACCCGGAACCCGCTGCAGACCGTCCCCCTGCTCGACGCCATCGAGTCCAACAAGTTCGACGCCGTCTTCGGCGGTGGTCGCCGCGACGAGGAGAAGGCCCGGGCCAAGGAGCGGGTGTTCAGCCTGCGCGACTCGTTCGGTGCGTGGGACCCCCGGCGCCAGCGGCCCGAGCTCTGGGACCTCTACAACGGCAAGCACGCCCCCGGCGAGCACGTCCGGGTCTTCCCGCTGTCCAACTGGACCGAGCTCGACGTCTGGCGCTACATCGAGCGCGAGGGCATCGCCCTGCCCGACCTCTACTACGCCCACGAGCGCGAGGTGTTCGCGCGCGACGGCATGTGGCTGTCGGCGGGGGACTGGGGCGGTCCGAGGCCGGCGGAGCAGGTCCAGGTGCGGCAGGTCCGGTACCGCACGGTCGGCGACATGAGCTGCACCGGGGCGGTCGACTCCGCCGCCACCGACGTGGCCGGTGTGATCCTCGAGCTGGCCGCGTCCCGGCTGACGGAGCGGGGCGCCACGCGTGCCGACGACCGCATGTCCGAGGCAGCCATGGAGGACCGCAAGAAGCAGGGGTACTTCTGATGTCGACGACCCACGCCACCACTCCCGACAGCGAGGCCACCGTGACCACTGCTGCCCCGGCGCCGGCCGCGCCCACACGCCGCCACGACCTGCTCCGGCTCGCGACGGCCGGGTCGGTCGACGACGGCAAGTCCACCCTGGTCGGTCGACTCCTCTACGACACCAAGTCGGTGCTCGCCGACCAGCTCGATGCCGTCGAGCGGGTCAGCAAGGAGCGCGGCCTCGACGCCGCCGACCTGGCGCTGCTCACCGACGGCCTGCGGGCCGAGCGCGAGCAGGGCATCACCATCGACGTCGCCTACCGCTACTTCTCGACGGCCACCCGCTCCTACGTCCTCGCGGACACCCCCGGGCACGTGCAGTACACCCGCAACATGGTCACGGGTGCCTCGACGGCCGAGCTGGCACTGATCCTCATCGACGCCCGCCACGGCGTCGTCGAGCAGACCCGGCGCCACCTCGCCGTCACCGGGCTGCTCGGGGTCCGCCACGTCGCCGTGGCGGTCAACAAGATGGACCTCGTCGACTGGGACCGGGTGCGGTTCGATGAGATCGTCGCCGAGTTCAGCCGCCACGCAACGCGATTCGGCATCGAGGACGTCGTGGCGGTGCCGGTTTCGGCGCTGTTCGGCGACAACATCGTGGACCGCTCCGACCGCGCTTCCTGGTATGCCGGACCCACGCTGCTCGAGCACCTCGAGTCGGTGCCCGTCGGGACCGACCCGTCAGCCCAGCCGCTGCGGGTCCCGGTGCAGTACGTCATCCGCCCGCAGAAGGACGGCCACCGCGACTACCGCGGCTACGCCGGACGGCTGTCCTCCGGCGTCGTGCGCCCCGGTGACGAGGTCGTCGTCCTTCCCGGGGGCGCCCGAACCAGGGTGGCCGGGATCGACCGCGCCCGCGCCGACGGGACCGTGGAGGAGCTGGACGTCGCCTTCGCGCCACAGTCGGTCACCCTGCGCCTCACCGACGACATCGACGTCTCCCGGGGCGACCTCATCGCCGCGGCCGACGATCCGAGCCTCACCACGCGCTCCCTCGCCGGCACGGTCGCGGTCCTCGACGACCGACCCGTCCGGCAACGGGACCGGGTGCTGCTGCGCGTCGGGACCCGCACCGTCCGGGCCATCGTCGAGGACGTCGTCGACCAGCTCGACATCGAGACCATGGAGCAGCGCACGGCGCCGGACGGGTTGGCGCTCAACGCGATCGGCCGCGTGCGGATCCGGCTGGCCGACGACGTCGCGATCGACGACTACCGACAGCTGCGTCGCACGGGCGCCTTCCTGCTCATCGACGAGAACGACGGTTCGACGCTTGCAGCCGGCATGGCGGACGCGCCGGACCGCAGCATCGGCGAGGGCATCTGATGACCGCCCCCGCCTACCCGCTCACCCTCGACCTGACCGGCCGGCGGGTCGTGGTCGTGGGCGGCGGTCCCGTGGCGGCTCGTCGAGCGCGCGGGCTGGTCGAGGCGGGCGGAGCGGTCGAGGTCATCGCCCCCTTCGTCTGCGAGGACCTCCGTGACCTCTTGGAGCGTGTCGAGATCACGTGGCACGAGAGGGAGTTCGTCACCGGAGACCTCGTCCTGCCCGAACCCGCGTGGCTCGTCCACACCGCGACGGGCGACCGGTCGGTCGACACCCAGGTGTCGCGTGAGGCAGAGGCCGCCCGGGTCTGGTGCGTGCGGGCGGACGACGCGTCGACGTCGAGCGCCTGGACCCCCGCCGTCGCCCGTGGCACCCACGGCACCGCGAGCGAGGGCCTCACGGTGGCCGTCACCGCGGGCGCAGACCCCCGACGCGCGGTGGCCGTGCGGGACGCCGTCCTCGCGGCCCTCGACAGCGGCAGCCTCCCCGTCCGGCGCGTGCGTCCCGCCACCGGAGGCGGCGATGTCCTGCCGGGCGGCGACGCTGTCCAGGCGGGCCGCGTGGCCCTCGTCGGCGGTGGCCCCGGCGCCGAGGACCTCATCACCGTCCGCGGGCGGGCCCTGCTCGCAGCCGCCGACGTCGTGGTCACCGACCGGCTCGGTCCGCGCGGCCTGCTGGCGGCCCTCGGCCAGGACGTGGAGGTCGTCGACGTCGGCAAGACGCCCGGCAACCACCCGGTCACCCAGGGGCGCATCAACGAGCTGCTGGTGCACCACGCGTCCCTGGGGAAGCGGGTGGTCCGCCTCAAGGGAGGCGACCCGTTCGTCCTCGGTCGGGGTGGCGAGGAGGCACTGCACTGCATCGAGCACGGCATCCCGGTCGAGGTCGTCCCGGGCGTCACCTCTGCCGTGTCCGTGCCTGCGGCTGCAGGGATCCCGGTGACGCACCGGGGGATCACGGCGTCGTTCGTCGTCGCCTCCGCCCACGACGGCGCCGACCAGGTCCTCCGGGCCGCGTCCGACGCGGCGCCGGACGCCACCCTCGTCCTCCTCATGGGGGTGACCCGGCTCGCCTCGACCGCCCGAGCGCTGCTCGACGCGGGACGACGCCCCGACACGCCGGTGGCGCTCATCGAGCGGGGCTGGTTGCCGGACCAGCGGACCACCGTGACGACGCTCGAGCACGCCGCCGCCGACGCGGAGCGGGCCGGGGTGAAGGCGCCCGCCGTGGTCGTCGTCGGGGACGTCGTGTCGGTGCGCCAACAGGTCGGCGACCTCGCCGGGGGAGTACCGTCCCGAGGATGAGCGCCGCGCCCGACATCGTCCTGCTCGCGCACGGGTCGCCCGACCCGCGCCACGCCAAGGGCGTCGAGACCCTGGCCGACCACGTGCGCACGCTCGCGCCGGATCGGCCGGTCCACACGGCATACCTGGACCACCACGCACCCAGCCCGAGCCAGACCGCCGCGGGGATCGGGAAGCACGCGGTGGTCGTCCCCGTGCTGCTCACGCCGGCCTACCACGCGAAGGTCGACGTGCCGGCTGCCGTCAACCAGATGATCGCCGACTCGGGCTCGGAGGTCGGCGTCGCCGCAGCCCTCGGCCCCCACCACCTGCTCCTCGACGCCGCGGAGGAGCTCCTCGCGGCGGAGGGCATCGAGCCGGACCCGTCCACCGCCGTCGTCCTGTATGCCGCCGGGTCCAGCGACAGTGAAGCCGTCGCCACCGTGGGCCAGACGATCGCGGACCACCCGCGCGAAGGATGGGGTCGCTGGGGCGTGGCCGCCCTCGACGGCGGGGCGACGATGGAGCAGGTGCTGCGGACCATGCCCGACGAGGTCGAGCGCACCGTTGCCGTCTCGTTCATGGTCGCCGAGGGCATCCTCCGGGACCGGATGGCCCAGCACTGCGGCCGCGCCGGGGTCTCGATGGTCCCGGGCGCGCTCGCCCAGACGGGGGCCATGGCCCAGCTGGTCCTCGAGCGGGCCGATAACCTGCCCGCGTGACCGACCCCTCGACCGAGCCCACCACCGAGCCCACCACCGAGCCCTCCACCGACGGCCGGTCCGCCACCGGCGGCGGGAGCTCGACGCGGCCGCACCCCCACCTGCTCGTCACGCGGGAGGGGCCGGTGCTCACCGTCACCCTCGACAACGAGGCACGCCGCAACGCCCAGCTCCCGTCGCTGTGGCTGGCCCTGGCCGAGGTGGCCGCCTCGCTGGACCCGGCTGTCCGGGTCGTCGTGCTGGCAGCGCGCGGGCCGTCGTTCTCGGCCGGACTCGACCTGTCCGTGGTGGCCGGCGACCCGGCGAAGGCTCCTCATGGTGAGCCGGACCTGTTCGAGATCGCCGCCCGCGGAGTGGAGGAGGCGGCCGACGTCATCGCGGGCTTCCAGCGGGGGTTCACCGCGTGGGCCGAGGCCGACGCCGTCGTCGTGGCGGCGGTCCAGGGCCACGCGATCGGCGCGGGGTTCCAGCTGGCGCTGGCCGCGGACCTGCGGGTCGTGGCCGACGACGTGCAGCTCGCCATGCGCGAGACGTCCCTGGGACTCGTGCCCGACCTGGGCGGCACACAGCCGCTGGTCTCCCTGGTCGGACCGGCGCGTGCCCTGGAGATCTGCGCCACCGGACGGTTCGTCGGGGCCCAGGAGGCCGTGGCGACAGGGCTGGCCAACGTCGCGGTGCCGCGGGACGAGCTCGAGGCGACGACGGCCGACCTGGTGGCTGCCCTGCTCGCGGCTCCTGACGCGTCGCTGCGGGCGCTGAAGCCCCTGCTGCGGTCCGCGGGTGCAGCCGGCCGCGAGGACCAGCTGCGGTCCGAGCGGGAGACCCAGGCCGTGCTCCTGCGCGGACTCGGAGAGGCACGGGCGGCCGGACGTCGCTGACCCGGCACGGACACCGCCGGCCGAGTCCGGTGAGGCCACTGTCGGTGCTCGCCGTCATGCTGGGGAATGCCGCTGTGGGCGCAGGACGTTCCACGGCGTGACTGCAAGGAGAACATCGTGAGCATGTCCGGCTGGAGCGCCATGCGCTCCCTCACCCGGGACGGCTCGGTCAAGGACCGCAAGCTGGCCCCCGGGACCGCACGACGGGTGCTTGGCTACGCCACGCCCTTCAAGCGGCAGATCCTGCTGTTCCTCGTGCTCGTCGTCATCAGTGCAGCGCTCGTCGTCGCGACGCCGTTGCTGCTCAAGGACCTCATCGACAACGGCATCACACCGCGCAACCGGAGCGTCGTCATCGAGCTCGCACTCGTCGTCGCGGCGCTGTCCGTGGCCGACGCCGTCCTCACGCTGGTGCAGCGCTGGTACTCCAGCCGGATCGGGGAGGGCCTGATCTACGAGCTGCGCACCGAGGTGTTCGCCCACGTGCTGCGGCAGCCGATCGCCTTCTTCACCCGCGCCCAGACCGGCGCCCTCGTGACGCGGCTCAACAGCGACGTCATCGGCGCCCAGCAGGCCTTCACGTCGGTGCTGTCCAGCGTCGTGAGCAACGTCGTCTCGCTCACCCTGATCATCGCGGCGATGGCGTCGCTGTCGTGGCAGCTGACCCTGGCATCGCTCGCCCTCGTGCCGTTCTTCCTCATCCCCGCAAGGGTCATGGGGCGCCGGCTCTCCGGCCTCACCCACGCGCAGATGAACCTCAACGCCGACCTCGGGTCGCGCATGACGGAGCGCTTCAACGTGGCGGGCGCGCTGTTGGTCAAGCTGTTCGGCGATCCCCGCCGCGAGGACCGGGAGTACTCCGGCCAAGCGGCCGACGTGCGCGACATGGGCGTCAAGATCGCCCTCAACCGCAGCGTGTTCTTCGTCGCCCTGACCCTCGTCGCGTCACTGGCGACCGCGATGGTCTACGGCTTCGGCGGCATCATGGCCGTCAACGGCTCGCTGACCGTCGGCACGCTGCTGGCGCTCACGGCCCTGCTCGGCCGCCTGTACGGACCGCTGACCTCGCTGTCCAACGTGCGGGTCGACGTGATGACCGCACTCGTCTCGTTCGAGCGGGTCTTCGAGGTGCTCGACCTCAAGCCCCTCGTCACCGAGCGCGCCGACGCCAAGCCGATCCCGGCCGGGCCGGTGCGTGTGGAGGTCGACGACGTCGCGTTCCGCTACCCGTCGGCCGACGAGGTGTCCCTCGCCTCGCTGGAGAGCGTCGCCGCGGGCGACCGCAAGGGGTCGGGCCTGGTGCTGCGCGACGTCGCCTTCGAGGTCGAGCCCGGACAGCTCGTGGCCCTGGTCGGCCCCTCCGGCGCCGGGAAGTCCACCATCACCTCCCTCCTCGCTCGCCTGTACGACCCGAGCGCCGGCGCCGTCCGGATCAACGGGCTCGACCTGCGTCAGGCCACCACCGCCTCCTTGTCGGCCACGGTGGGCATGGTGACGCAGGAGGCCCACCTCTTCCACGACACCATCCGGGCCAACCTCGCGTATGCCGCCCCGGACGCCACCGACGAGCAGGTCGTCGCGGCGTTGAAGGCGGCCCAGGTCTGGTCCCTCGTCAGTGCCCTGCCCGAGGGCCTCGACACCGTGGTCGGCGACCGCGGGCACCGGCTCTCCGGTGGGGAGAAGCAGCGCCTGGCGCTCGCCCGGCTGCTGCTCAAGAGCCCCGGCCTCATCGTCCTCGACGAGGCCACGGCGCACCTCGACAGCGAGTCCGAGGCAGCCGTCCAGCGTGCCCTCGACACCGCGCTGCGGGGCCGCACCGCCGTGGTCATCGCCCACCGCCTCTCGACCGTGCGCGGAGCCGACCAGATCCTCGTGGTGGACGGGGGTCGCATCGTCGAACGCGGCACCCACCGTGAGCTGATGACGCGTGGTGGTGTCTACAGCGACCTGTACACGACGCAGTTCGCCGACCAGGAGAGCGACGTCCCCGCCTGAGCCGACGGGCGTGGCCGGCGACCGGGAGCCCCGGGCGCATCCGCGCCCGCTGCAGGAGGACGGCTCAGCCGTCCTCCTCGTCCCAGATCCGTGTCCTCTTCTGGCGGGGCCTCGGAGGGGCGGACCCTGACGCGTGCGCGTCGACCAGGGCCTGCTCGTCGAGCCCGTCGCGGTACTCGCGCCGGATGCCGAACCACACCAGCACGAACCCGCCGACCATGGCCATCCACCACTGGAAGGCGTACGCCTGGTGCGGTCCCAGCCCGGTGTCCGGCGCCTCGAGCGCGGTGGGTCGCGGGGGAGCGCTGCCGTCGGCACGTCGCTCGACCTCGAGGACGACGTAGGCGCCGAGGAGGGGTTCGGCGACCTGCCGCCCGGCCTCGGCCAGGTTGATGCTGGCCACCTGGCCGGCAGGAGGGGTCCGGCCCAACGACGGCTCCGACTGGCGCAGCCACCCGGTCAGGGTGACCTCGTCGGCGGGGGCAGCGGGGAACGTCGGGAGCGACTCGGCCGTCTTGGCGTTCTGCACCCAGCCGCGGTCGACGAGCACGGTCTTGCCGCTGTCCGTCGTGAACGGCACGAGAACCTCGTACCCGTAGGTGCCCTCGTACGGGCGGTTGCGGACCAGCAGCGTCTGGTCCGCGGCATACCGACCGGTGGCGGTGACCCGGGTCCAGTCCTCGGACAACGGCATCGGGGCGGCGCCCAGGACGTCCGTGAGCTGTCGGGGCTGGGCCTTGTAGTGCGAGTTGATGCGATCGGCCTTGGCGGCCTTGCCCTCGTACCGGTGCCACTGCCACTGCCCGAGGAAGAACGCGGCGACGGCAAAGACGAGGGCCGCGGTGAGGGCCCCCAGCCAACGCCGCGAAATGAGCACCCTGAGCACTTCATCACGGTACCCGGCTTAGGCTGGGGGGTATGACCGGCCTCCCCTTCCCGACCGTGCGCGGTGCCACGCCTGCGCCCGAGGGCCTGGTGGGCCTTCCCGACCGCTACGGACGGGTGGCCCGGGACCTGCGGGTCTCGGTCACCGACCGGTGCAACCTGCGCTGCCGCTACTGCATGCCGGCCGAGGGCCTGCCGTGGCTGGCCAAGCCCGAGATGCTCTCCGACGACGAGCTCGTGCGGGTCGTCGGGGTGTTCGTGGGACTGGGGATCCGCCAGGTCCGCCTCACCGGCGGTGAGCCGATGCTGCGCCGGTCGCTGGTCGACGTGGTGCGACGCATCGCCGCCCTCGAGCCGCGACCCCGGATCGCCATGACCACCAACGGGATCGGCCTGGACCGGCTGGCCCAGCCGTTGGCCGACGCCGGGCTCGACCGGGTCAACGTCAGCCTCGACACGATCGACCCCAAGGAGTTCGCCGACCTCACCCGTCGCGACCGCCTGCACGACGTCGAAGCAGGCCTCAAGGCCGCGGCCACCGCCGGCCTGGTGCCGGTCAAGGTCAACGCCGTCGCCATGCGCGGCATCAACGACGACTCGGTCGCCGACCTGCTCCAGTGGTGCCTCGACCGCGGCTACGAGCTGCGCTTCATCGAGCAGATGCCGCTCGACGCCCAGCACGGCTGGGACGCCTCGACGATGGTCTCCTCGCAGGAGCTGCACGAGCGCCTCCGGGAGCGGTTCACCCTGACGCCGCTGCCGCAGGCCGACCGGGGCAGCGCTCCGGCGGAGCGGTTCCTCGTCAACGGCGGTCCGCAGACGGTGGGCATCATCGCCAGCGTCACCGACCCGTTCTGTGCCGCCTGCGACCGCACCCGGCTCACCGCCGACGGCCAGGTCCGCAACTGCCTGTTCTCCCAGGCCGAGACCGACCTGCGCGGGCCCCTGCGCGACGGCGCCACCGACGAGGACCTGGCCCGGCTCATCCAGGGCGAGATGTGGCGCAAGGAGCCGGGGCACGGGATCGGGTCGGAGGGCTTCGTCCAGCCCGACCGCCCGATGTCCGCCATCGGCGGCTGACGGGCCACCAGCGAGAGGTGGGGCGCGGGGCCGGCCGGCCCTGTCGCCATACCGACCGGTCGCTCAGCCTGCGGTCGCTCAGCCCGCGGTCGCGGGGATCGCGTCCGCGGGGACCGTCTCGGCGAGGAAGCCGCGGACGGACAGGAACTCCCCGAGCGACGTCCGGTGGTCCTCGCAGGCCAGCCAGACCTTGCGGCGGTCGACCGTGTGCAGCTTCGGGTTGTTCCAGAGGTGCGCCCAGGTCGCGGTCGCACGGCAGCCCTTGGCGCTGCACACCATGCCGTCCATCAGCGGCCGATCTGGGTGGGACCGTCGCCGCGTGGCGTGACCGGTGCCGAACCCCGCCCCGCACCCCGGGGAGCCACGGCGTTGACCATGACCACGGCGACGTACGGCAGCAGGACGGCGAGGACCGCGAGGGTGCCCCACAGCCACCACGGCGCTCCGGAGGTCGCCGTGAGGACGGCGCCGATGAAGCAGACCGTGCGGACCCCCATGGTGAAGAGGTAGCGCCGGATCCGGCCCGCCTGCTCGTCGGCGATGTTGGCCGGCGCCGACGTCACCGACTGGACGACGGGTTCGTCGGGGCGGTGGCGTCGGGAACGGGGCACGTGTCCACGATAAGCCGCCTGCGATGCGGTGTACCCATCGGTAGTCGATAGGGTCGCGCGCAGACGCCAACCGAGCACGGACGACACGGAGGAATCGATGGCAGGCCGCAACGTCCTGGTCACCGGAGGCAACCGCGGGATCGGGCTGAGCATCGCCCGGGCCCTCGCCGAGGCGGGCCACCACGTCGTCATCACGCACCGCTCGGGGGAGCCGCCGGAGGGGCTGCAGGGGGTGCTGTGCGAGGTCACCGACACGTCCTCCGTCGACGCCGCGTTCACCGCCGCCGAGGAGCTCTTCGGCGGCCCGGTCGACGTCCTCGTCGCCAACGCCGGGGTGACCCGCGACCAGCTGCTGATGCGGATGAGCGACGAGGAGTTCGACTCCGTCATCGACACCAACCTCGCCGGCGCCTTCCGCTGCGCACGCCGTGCCGTCAAGGGCATGATCCGCGCCCGTCACGGGCGGATCATCTTCATCTCCAGCGTCGTGGGCCTGTACGGGTCGCCCGGCCAGACGAACTACTCCGCCAGCAAGTCCGGACTCGTGGGCCTCGCCCGGTCGATCTCCCGGGAGCTCGGCACCCGGGGCATCACCGCCAACGTCGTCGCCCCCGGGTTCATCGAGACCGACATGACCGAGGTCCTCCCCGAGGACCGCAAGAAGGCGTACCAGGCGAGCATCCCCGCAGGACGCTTCGGCCAGTCCGACGAGGTCGCGGCGACGGTGCGCTTTCTCGCGTCGGACGACGCGGCATACATCACCGGCGCGGTGATCCCCGTCGACGGTGGCCTCGGGATGGGCCACTGACCCGGTGGCGAGCAGGGACCGCAGGTCCCGACCGTCACCGCACCACCCCTGACCCCACCAGATCGGAGTACCCGCCCATGCTGCTCGAGGGTAAGAAGCTGCTCATCACCGGTGTCCTCATGGACTCCTCGATCGCCTTCCACGTGGCGAAGATCGCCCAGGAGCAGGGTGCTGAGGTCGTGCTGACGTCGTTCGGCCGCACCTTCAAGATCACCCAGACGATCGCCAAGCGCCTGCCGACCACGCCCCCCGTGGTCGAGCTCGACGTCACCGACCAGGAGCACCTCGACACCCTGGCCGAGCGGCTGGGCGAGCACGTCGACCACCTCGACGGGGTCCTGCACTCGATCGGGTTCGCGCCGCAGGGGGCGTTCAACTTCCTGGAGGGCACCTTCGAGGACGTGTCGACGGCCATCCACGCCTCGGCCTACTCGCTGAAGTCGCTCGGCGTGGCCACGCTGCCGCTCATGAAGGACGGCGGCAGCATCGTCGGCCTCACCTTCGACGCGAAGTTCGCCTGGCCGGTCTACGACTGGATGGGCGTCGCCAAGGCGGCCTTTGAGTCGACGAACCGCTACCTGGCCCGCGACCTCGGCCCCAAGGGCGTCCGCTGCAACCTCGTGGCCGCCGGTCCGATCCGGACCACCGCCGCCAAGTCCATCCCGGGGTTCGCGACGTTCGAGGAGACGTGGAACACCCGCGCCCCGCTCGGGTGGGACGTCAACGACGCCGTGCCGGCGGCCCAGGCCTGCGCCGCGCTCCTGTCGGACTGGTTCCCGGCGACGACGGGCGAGATCGTCCACGTCGACGGCGGCGTCCACGCGATGGGTCAGTGACGCCCGTTCTGCCGTGGTGGTGAGCCGCTACTAGGCTCGCCGCATGACGTCCGCACCTGCCGTCGCAGCGACCGAGGTCCGGGTCCTCGAGGGCCCGAACCTCTACTTCGCCAAGCCGGCCATCAAGGTCAGCCTCGAGCTGCCCGGGTACCTGTCCGCCGACGAGGCCGACCTCAAGAAGCTGGCCCGCTCGGTCGGGCTGAAGAGCTCGCGACCCGGCGCTCCGGGCACCGAGCAGCGCCAGCGGTTCGTCATGCGGCTCGTCGAGCGAGCCACCCGTCGCCTCGCCGCCGCCAGCGGCACCACCCGGCTGGGGGTGCGGACCCGTCCCGGCAGCGACCCCGCCCAGGTCGTGGTGGCCTTCGTATGGCGCCGCCGTGGTCGGGCGCGCGCGCTCGGTGAGGGCGTGGCCCCCCTCCTGCAGTCCTGGCTCGACGGGGACGACCAGGTCGAGGCGCTCGGCGCCCAGGTGGCCGCGGCCGAGCCGGGAGAGCGCCCGTCGCTCATCACCCCCACCATCCCGGTCGCGTCGATCACCGGCACCAACGGCAAGACGACGACCACCCGCCTGCTCGGCCACATCGGCATGACGGCAGGCCTGCGCACCGCCTGGTCGTCGACCGACGGCATCGTCGTGCAGGGCGAGGTCATCGAGGGCGGCGACTACTCGGGGCCGGCCGGCGCACGCGGGGTCCTGACGGCGCCCGGCGTCCAGCTGGGCATCCTCGAGACCGCCCGCGGAGGCATGCTGCTCAAGGGCATGGGCGTCTCGGCCAACGACGTCTCGGTCGTCACGAACGTGTCCGCCGACCACCTCGGGCTCCAGGGCATCGACACGGTCGACCAGCTCGCCGAGGTCAAGGCGATCGTCACCAAGGCCACCAAGCCCCGGGGCTGGGCCGTGCTCAACGGTGAGGACCCGCGGGTGTGGGCGATGCGCTCCGGCACCAAGGCGCGTCCCTGGGTGTTCACCCTCCGCTCGGACGCCCCGGCGGTCCGGGAGGCCCTCGACGCGGGCGGCCGGGCCATCACCGTCCTCGACGGCGACATCGCCGTGCTGGAGAACGGGCAGGACCCCGACCGCCTCGTGAGCATCCTCGACGTTCCGGCGACCCTGTCGGGGCTGTCGGTCCACAACATCGCCAACGCCCTCGCCGGTGCCGCCGCTGCCCTCGGTCTGGGACTGCCTCGTGCGGCCGTCGTCGAGGGCCTGAAGAGCTTCGCCCCCGACGACCAGCTCAACCCGGGGCGGATGAACACCTACACGCTGCGCCGCGAGGACGGCAGCGCCATCACCGTCATCGTCGACCTCGCCCACAACGAGGCAGGTCTCGACGCGTTGATGGACGTCGCCCACGGCCTGAAGGTCCCCGGCGGCCAGGTCCACCTGGGCCTCGGCCTCGCAGGGGACCGCACGGACGACCTCCTGGAGTCCATCGGTGAGGTCGCGGGCCTGCGGGCCGACCGGATCGTCGCGGCGCACAAGGAGCACTACCTGCGCGGGCGGACCATGGAGGAGCTCGAGGGCCACCTGCGCACCGGGTTGGCGCGAGCCGGCGTCGCCGACATCGACTCCTACCCGACCGAGCTCGGTGGTCTGCAGGCCCTCGTTCCCGGCGCCTCGGACGGCGACGTCGTCGCGCTCATGTGCCACGCAGAGCGGTCCCAGGTGGCCTCGTGGCTGGCCGAGCAGGGGGCCGTGGCCGACGGGCCTGACGACATCCGCCGCAAGGTCGTGGCCGCCCGCGGGGAGCACGAGTTCGAGACGCAGATCGCCGAGCTGTGGGAGCTGGACGACGACCAGGCCCGGATCGAGGCGGCCACCTCGTTGCGCACCTCACGCCCCGGCGACGCCCGCCTGGTCTACGAGCTCGCCGCGACCCTGGACGCCGCCGGGCGCGAGAAGGACGCGATCGACCTGTACCGCGACGCCCTCGCCAGCGGGCTGCGCGAGCCGCACCGGCACCGTGCCCGGATCCAGCTCGCCTCCAGCCTGCGCGTCACCGGCCAGCCGGACCTCGCGCACTCGCTGCTCACCGAGCTCTCGCACGAACGGCCCGGCAGCGTGGCCGTCGAGGCGTTCCGCGCCCTCGCGGCCTACGACAGCGGTCGCGGTGCCGAGGCGGTGGCCGACCTCATCGACACCCTGCTGCACCACGCCGGTGACGAGGACAGCCTGAGCTACCAGCGGGCCCTGCACGGGTATGCCGCGCAGCTGCGGGATGCCTGACCGCACCACACGCCGCCACGACGACCGGCGCCCCACGACGGATGGCCCGATCCCGCAGCAGTGGGGTCGGGCCGTTCGTCGTGCTGCTCAGCTGGTGGCGGGCTCGACCTCGGGAGCCTCGGCCGCTGCGGCCTCGTCGCCGGAGGCCTGAGCCTCGACCTGCATCTCCACGGGGTCGAGGTCGGGGTCGCCGATCCCCTCCTTGTTGTGGGCGCCGGCCTGGGCGTGCTGGGTCATCTGCTCGAGCTCGTTCAGCACCTCGGCGTGCTGGTCCACGCAGAGCACCACGACGTCACCGGGGTTGGCGCGGGCCATGCAGTGCCGGACGGCGTCGACCTCGTTGAGGACGGTCTCGACCTGGCGGCAGCGGATGCCCTCCTTGCCGATCTCACCCTTGGCGCCCTCGGCGATGAGGGCAGCCGTCTCGCCGGCGGGACGACCCCGCTTGCGCTCGTCCTCACGGACCACGACCACGTCGAAGTGGCGGGCGGCGATGGCTCCGAGCTCGCGCATGTCGTCGTCGCGGCGGTCGCCGGCCGTGGAGATCATGCCGATCCGCGAGACCTTGCCGAGGTCGGACTGGCCGGCCTTCTGCGCGGCATACCCCTCGACGAACTCACCCAGCACCCGCATGCCGGGGGCGTTGTGGCAGTAGTCGACGAACACGTCGACGTTGTGCACGTTGACGAGGTTCATGCGGCCGGGGGAGAGGTAGTAGCTCGTCGTGAAGGTGCGCAGGCCCTGGCGGATCTCGTGCAGACCGGCCCCGGCGGCGAACGCGGCACCCGCGGCCGCCATGGCGTTGGCGACGTTGAACTTCGCGGTGCCGCCGAAGGTCGCGGGCAGCAGGTGGGTCCACGCGAGCTGCATCGAGCGACGCCCGTGCTTGATGACGATCATGTCGCCACGGTCGGTATGGTCGAGGACGACCGCCCTGCCACCACGGCGGCAGTAGTCCTCGATGAACTCGCGCACCTTGCTGCCGGGTGGCTGCATGGAGAACCACACGATCCCGCCGGAGCACCGACGACGCATCTTGCGGACGAGGTCGTCGTCGGCGTTGAGGACGGCGAAACCGTTGCGGGGCACCGCTTCCACGATGACGGCCTTGACGTCGGCGAGCTGCTCGAGGGTGTCGATGCCCTTCATGCCGAGGTGGTCGGGGGCGACGTTGGTGACGACGGCGACGTCGTTGCGGTCGTAGCCGAGGCCCTCGCGCAGGATGCCGCCGCGGGCGACCTCCATGACGGCGAAGTCGACGCGGGGGTTCTGCAGGACCATCCGGGCCGAGCGGGGGCCGGAGGCGTCGGCCTTGTAGACCAGCCGCTCGTCGATGATGATGCCGTCGGTCGAGGTCATGCCGACCTTGCGCCCGATGCCCTTGAAGATGTGGGCGATCATGCGCGACGTCGTGGTCTTGCCGTTGGTGCCGGTGACCGCCACGATCGGCACGCGCGAGGGCGAGCCGGGCGGGAAGAGCAGGTCCACGACCGGCTTGGCGATGAACTGGGGCTCGCCGACCGTGGGGTGCGTGTGCATCCGGAACCCGGGAGCGGCGTTCACCTCGCAGATGGCGCCGCCTGTCTCGCGGACCGGGGAGGCGATGTCGGGGCAGATGAAGTCGATGCCCGCGACGTCGAGCCCGATCATGCGGGCCGCCTCCTCGGCGATCTCGACGTTGTCCGGGTGCGCGTCGAACGTCCGGTCGACCGAGATGCCGCCCGTCGACATGTTGCCGGTGAGGGCGAGCTTGACCATCTGGCCCTCCGGCGGCACGCCGTCGAGCTCGTAGCCCTGGTCGCGGACGAGCGCGATGGCTGCGTCGTCGACCTTGATGCGGGTCAGGACCTTCTCGTGGCCGACACCTCGGCGGGGATCGGCGTTGGTCGTCTCGACCAGCTCGGCGACCGTGTGGATGCCGTCGCCGATGACGTGGGCCGGGACGCGCTCGGCGATGGCCTGCATCTTGCCGCCCACGATGAGGCAGCGGTAGTCACGGCCGACGACGAGCGACTCGACGATGACGTAGCCGCGCCGGGACTCACCCTCGGCCGTGACGAAGGCCGCCCGCACCTCGTCGTCGGACTGCAGGTCGAGGCACACACCGCGACCGTGGTTGCCGTCCAGGGGCTTGACGACGACGGGGAACCCGATGCGCCGGGCCGCGGCCACCGCACCGTCCGCCGTGCGCACGGTCTCCTGCTTGGGCACGGGGAGTCCGGCGGAGGCCAGCAGGCGGGTGGTCATGTCCTTGTCGCTGGCGATGTCCACGGCCAGGGCGCCGGTCTTGGACGTCATGGTCGCCCGGATGCGCTGGGCGTGCACGCCCTGCCCGAGCTGGACGAAGGACGCGCTGTTGAGCCTGATGTACGGGATGTCGCGGGCGATGGCCTCCTCGAGGATCGCCCCGGTCGACGGCCCGAACGCCGAGCGCTGCGCCCGGCGCAGGAACAGGTCGAGCTCCTCGGTGAAGTCGAACTCCTCCTCGGCCTGGACGAGGTGGTTGACGAGGCGCACCGCGAGGGTGCCGGCCGCGAGGCCGACCGTCTCGTCGGCGTAGTCGTAGATGACGTTGTAGCGACCGGGCTGCCCCTTGACGGCGCGCGTCTTCCCACGCCGCAGGTCGTGGCCGGCCTCCTGCTGCAGCTGGAGGGCGACGTGCTCGGCGACGTGGCCGACCCAGGTGCCCTCCCGGAGCCGCTCGATGAAGCCGCCCTTCACCCCGCGCGAGCAGGTGTGGTTCTCCAGGCCGGGCAGCAGCTCCACGAGGTGGTCGGTGAACCCCTCGATGGTGTCGGTCGGGTAGCCCTCGAGCACCCCGAGGTCCACGATGAGGTGGATGGCCGGGCTGTAGGACCAGATGTTGCCGCCGCGGTAGACGCGGGACTCGACGATCGAGAGCTCGGGAGCTGCGGGCCCGGTGGGCGTGGGGCGATCGGCCATGGGATCTCCTAGCGGTTCGGGCTGGGGGTGGGATCGGTGGGGCGACCGGTCAGGCCTTCGCCGTGGCCAGGGCCACGGCGGCATCCGCGTGCTTCTCGACGAAGTCGACGAGCTTCACCTCGGAGAGGTCGAACGTAGCGCCTGCGGGCAGCGAGTGCACGACCGCACCGGAGACCATGAGCGGTGCTCCACGCCGGGCGTCCGGTGCGTCGGACACCGCCTCGCGGCAGTCGAGGACGAACACGGCGCCGGCACCGTGGACGGTGAAACCGGACCGGTCGCGCACCTCGATGGCGGTGTCCTCGTCGATCCCGATGCCGATCAGGCTGGGGGAGGCGGCCACCATGGACATCAGGCGCCCGTAGCGGGACCGCTGCGCGAAGTGCTGGTCGATGATGACGCCCTGGAGCAGGCCGAGGCCGGCGCTGAGCTGGCTGTGCCGCTGACGTGGGGTGATGCCCTCATCGCCCATCGAGATCATGAACTGGCTCATGATCGAGGCGCCTGCCGACGTGCCCCCGACGACGGCGCCGCGGTCGTGCGCACGGTGCAGGGCGTCGCCGAGCGGGGTGCCCGGGAAACGCTGGCTCAGCTTGAGCTGGCTGCCGCCGCTCATGAAGACGCCGGTGGCCTGGTCGACGAGGGCGACCAGCTCGTCGTCGTGCGCCTCCTGGCGGGACTGGGGGTTCACGACGGACGGAGCAGGTGCACCGAGACGCGTGAACACCTCGGTGTAGGCCTCGGTCACCTCGTCCTGGAACGAGGACGCGGTGGGGATCAGGACGATCTTCGCCTTGCGTCCGCCGGCGAGGCGCACGAAGCGTCGCAGGACGGTGGCCTTGCCGACACGGTCCTCGGCACCACCGATGATCAGGAGGGTCGGTGTCGCTCGACGTTTTGACGGAGGCATCCCACCAGCCTAGGAGTCAGGGGTGGGGGATCGGCGGAGCGGGGGTCGGCGTGCCGTCCGCCTCGTCCGCCTCCTCGATCTCCTCGCGGGTGATGCCGAGCAGGTAGAGCACGGCATCGAGGTACGGGACGTTGACGGCAGTGTCGGCCTGGTCGCGGACCACGGGCTTGGCGTTGAAGGCCACCCCGAGCCCGGCGGCCTCGAGCATGTCGAGGTCGTTGGCGCCGTCGCCGATCGCGACGGTGCGCGACAACGGCAGACCCTCGGCCTCGGCGAACCGGCGCAGGGCCGCCGCCTTGGCCGCTCTGTCGACGATCTCGCCCACCACCTTGCCGGTGAGGACGCCGTCGCGGACCTCCAGCCGGTTCGCGTGGGCGTGGTCGATGCCGAGCTCCTTGGCCAGCTCCTCGACGATCTCGATGAACCCGCCCGAGACCACGGCGACCGTGAAGCCCAGCCGCTTCAGGGTGCGGACCAACGTCCGGGCACCCGGGGTGAACTGGACCGCTGCACGGACGTCGTCGAGGACCGACACGGGCAGGCCCGCGAGGACCGCCACCCGCTCGCGCAGGCTCTCGCCGAAGTCGAGCTCGCCGCGCATGGCGGCCGCGGTGACCGCAGCCACCTCGGCCTCTCGTCCGGCGTGCGAGGCGAGCAGCTCGATGACCTCGTCCTGGATGAGCGTGGAGTCGACGTCCATGACGACGAGCCGGCGACCGCGGCGGGCCAGCCCGCCGGCCGCGACGGCGATGTCCAGCCCGTGCACGCTCGACTCGAGCGCGAGCTCGCGTCGGAGCCGGTCCACGTCCGCACCGGACACGTCGAACTCGACGGTCGTGACCGGATACCGGGAGAGCCTGCGTATGCGGTCGATGTTGGCGCCGTGCGAGGCGATCCGGGCGGTGATGGCGGCGACGCCGCCGGCCCTCAGGGGCGCACCGAGGACCACGACCGCCGCACGCCCGGTGCGCCGACGACGACTGTCGCCGGTCCCCTTCTTGATCTTGACCTTGAGGTCGAGCTCGTCGCCGACGTCGTAGATCACGGTGCGGAGGCGGTCGTCCGCCTCGCCGGACTCCAGGAGCATCGCGAGGGTGAGGTGACCGCGGACGACCACCTGCTCGAGGTCGAGGACCTCGGCGCCGACCGCGGCGATCGCGTCGAAGAACGTGCTCGTGACACCCGGCCGGTCCTCGCCCGAGATGGTCACGAGGAGGGTCAGCGGCATCACGTCGGGCACGCTCGGACGATACCGACCTGTCTCAGCCCTCGACGTGCGAGTCTCGCCATGCGACCAGGTCCCGCAGGGGCCCGAGGTCGTAGGACGGGCCGCCCACACCGACGGTGAACAACCGGGTGCCGATGTCGTGGAGGGCCTGGGCGCCGGCCGCGTAGTCGGCGACGTCCTCGGGGAGGCGCCCGGGCTTGGGGGACACCCCGGCCGAACGCTCGATCTCTCCGGGGTCGCGGCCGACCGTGGCGCACCACTCGTCGAGCACGGCGTGCTTGTGCGCGACCGTCTCCGGCGTCCCGAACCCGTGCCAGATCGACGCGTGCTGCGCGACGATCTTGAGGGTCTTCTTCTCTCCGCCGCCACCGATGAGCACCGGGATGTCGCGCGTCGGGGCCGGGTTCAGCTTCGCCCAGCGGTCGCGGATGAGGGGCAGGTCCCGGGCCAGGTTGTTCAGCCGGCCCCCGGCCGTCCCGAAGTCGTAGCCGTACTCCTCGTAGTCCTTCTCGAACCACCCGGAGCCGATGCCGAGGATGAGCCGGCCGTCGCTGATGTGGTCGACGGTCCGCGCCATGTCGGCGAGCAGCTGCGGGTTGCGGTAGCTGTTGCAGGTGACGAGGGCGCCGATCTCGACCCGCTCGGTCGCCTCGGCCCAGGCCCCGAGCATCGTCCAGCACTCGAAGTGCGCGCCCTCGGGGTCGCCGTACAACGGGTAGAAGTGGTCCCAGTTGAAGATGACGTCGACGCCGATCTCCTCCGCCTCGGCGGCAGCCCGCCGGATCGAGGCGTAGTCGGCGTGCTGGGGCTGGAGCTGGACACCGATGCGGATGGGGCGACCCTCGCCCGTCACTTCGTGACCTCCTGGAACTTGGCGACGACGACCAGGCCGGACTCGGTCACCATGAACCCGCGCTCCCGGTCGTGGTCGTGGTCCACCCCGATGCTCGTGTCCTCGGGCACCGTGACCCCCTTGTCGATGATCGCCTTCCTGATCACGCAGTTGCGGCCGACCTCGACGCCGTCGAGCAGCACGCTGTCGTCGATCGTCGTCCCGCTGTGGATGTGGCAGCGCGGCGACAGCACCGAGTTGGTCACGGTGGCCCCGGAGATGACGACACCCGGGGAGACGGCCGAGTTGTGCGCCTCGCCGAACTTGCCCATCGCGCCGTGGACGAGCTTCGCCGGCGGGAACGGGCCGTAGTCGGTGTAGATCGGCCAGTCGTAGTTGTAGAGGTTGAAGACGGGGTGGATGGACACGAGGTCCATGTGCGCGTCCCAGTAGGAGTCCATCGTCCCGACATCGCGCCAGTACGCCTGGTCGCGCGGCGTCGCGCCCGGGATGACGTTGTCCTTGAAGTCGTAGACGTAGCCGCGGCCCTCGTCGACGAACGCCGGGACGATGTCGCCGCCCATGTCGTGCCGGCTGCCCTCGCGGTCGTTGTCGCGGGTCACGGCGTCGATGAGGACGTCGGCGTCGAAGACGTAGTTGCCCATCGAGGCCAGCACCTCGTCGGGGGAGTCGGGCAGGCCCTTGGCGTCCTTGGGCTTCTCGAGGAACGCCCCGATCTTCTTGTGGTCGTCCGCGTCGACCTCGATGACGCCGAACTGGTCGGCCAGCGAGATCGGCTGACGGATGGCCGCGACGGTCACGCCCGCACCGGTCTCGATGTGCTGCTTGACCATCTGGGAGAAGTCCATGCGGTAGACGTGGTCGGCCCCGACCACGACGACGATGTCCGGCTTCTCGTCGTGGACGAGGTTGAGGCTCTGGAAGATCGCGTTCGCCGAGCCGAGGTACCAGTTCTTGTCGATGCGCTGCTGCGCCGGCACCGGGGCGATGTAGTTGCCCAGCATCGTCGACATGCGCCAGGTCTTGGTGACGTGACGGTCGAGGCTGTGCGACTTGTACTGCGTCAGCACGACGACCTTGAGGTAGCCGCTGTTGACGATGTTGCTCAGGGCGAAGTCGATGAGGCGGTAGATCCCCCCGAACGGCACCGCAGGTTTGGCACGGTCGGCGGTCAGCGGCATCAGCCGCTTTCCCTCACCGCCAGCCAGGACGATGGCAAGGACCTTGGGCACTCCGCGGCGGTACGGCATACCGCTGACCCTAGGGAATGCCCGCCCTTGTGGCGACCCCTGTCCGTGAACCCGTCCCGCTACTACGCTCGCCACCGTGAGAGTCGACATCCTGTCCAAGGAGTACCCGCCCAACATCTACGGCGGAGCGGGGGTCCACGTCGCCGAGCTCGTGCGGGCCCTGCGCGACCGCGGTGACATCGACACGAGGGTGCGGGCGTTCGGTGCGCCCGTGGTCGAGGAGGGCACGACCGGGTATGGCGACCTGCCGGACCTCGCTGCCGCGAACCCGGCGGTCCGGACGATGGGCGTCGACCTCGCGATGGCCGGCGACTGCGTCGGTGCCGACCTCGTGCACTCCCACACCTGGTACGCCAACTTCGCCGGCCACGTCGCCTCGCTGCTCGGGGGGATGCCGCACGTCGTGACCGCCCACAGCCTCGAGCCCATGAGGCCGTGGAAGGCCGAGCAGCTCGGCGGTGGCTACCGCCTCTCGTCCTTCATGGAGCGCACCGCCTACGAAGGCGCCGACGCGGTCATCGCCGTGAGCGAGGGCATGCGGCAGGACGTCCTGCGCAGCTACCCCGGCATCGACCCCGATCGGGTCAAGGTGGTGCACAACGGGATCGACTCCGAGCTGTGGTCGCAGCACGACGACCTCGACGTCGTGCGGCGCCACGGCGTCGACCCGGACAAGCGCTCGGTCGTCTTCGTCGGGCGCATCACCCGGCAGAAGGGGCTCCCCTATCTCCTGCGTGCAGCCGCGCAGCTGCCCCCCGACGTGCAGCTCGTGCTGTGTGCCGGTGCGCCGGACACGCCGGAGATCCTGGCCGAGGTCGAAGGCCTCATGGACGAGCTCAAGGCCACCCGCGAAGGCGTCGTGTGGATCGCGGAGATGCTGCCGCGCGCCGAGGTGATCGCGCTCCTGTCGGCGGCAACGGTGTTCGCGTGCCCCTCGATCTACGAACCGCTCGGCATCGTCAACCTCGAGGCGATGGCGTGCGAGCTCGCCGTCGTCGCGACGGCGACCGGGGGGATCCCGGAGGTGGTGGTCCACGGTGAGACGGGCTGGCTGGTGCCGATCGAACAGCACCAGGACGGCAGCGGCATCCCGCTCGACCCGCAGAAGTTCGTCGACGACCTCGCCGCCGCCCTCACCGAGGCCGTGAGCGACCTTTCTCGTGCCGAGCAGATGGGCCTGGCCGGCCGCAAGCGTGCGGTGGAGTCCTTTTCGTGGGCCAGCATCGGCGAGCAGACGCTGCGCGTCTACGAGGACGTCCTGCGCCGCCGGATGCTGACAAACGGGCCCGACAACTGAGCGCGGTGTCCAGCCCCACGCTCCCGACATGAAGCACCTTCTCCCGGGCGCCGGGTCACGATGGCCCTGAGGGGTTCAGGATGTCTCCGCGGGCTCATCTCCTGCCGCGGCGGTCAGGGATGTCACGGCGCGGCCGTACTCCCGCCGGATGTCGCTGAGAAGTGCCATCGAGACGGGCTGGCCAGCCATGGCGGTCGCCTCGGCTTCAGCCGCCAGCTCGGCGAGTCGGCGCGCCGCCAGGTTCCCGCTGCTTCCTCGCAGCGAGTGGCTGATCCGAGTCACCTCGTCTCCGTGGCCGGCCCGCGCCGCGGCCTCGAGCGCGTCGATGCGGGCGGCGGCCGTCTCGGCGAACGTCGCGACCAGGTTGTCGAAGAACTGCGGCCCGAGCTGGACGAGCTCCGCCAGGAGGTCAGGGTCGAGCACCTCCTCATCGGCAGCGAACTCCCCGACGGCGGGTTCGTCGGGGACCGCATTGGTCGCGTCATGACCCACCCAACGGCCCAGAGTCGCCGCCAACACGTCCGTGTGCAGCGGCTTGGAGAGGAAGTCGTCCATGCCTGCGGCCCGGCACCGCTCCCGGTCGGTATCCAGCGCCGAGGCGGTCAGCGCGATGATGGGAATACCGGCTGCCGAACGGGCTGCCCGGATCTGCTGCGTGGCGGCGAACCCGTCCATGACGGGCATCTGGCAGTCCATCAAGACCACGTCGTAGCGGCCGCCGATGACCATTTCGACCGCCTGCCGACCGTTTTCCGCGACGTCCACCGTGAAGCCCAGCGAGGTCAGCATGCCGATCGCGACCTTCTGGTTGACGAGGTTGTCCTCCGCGACGAGCACATGGCCGCGTCCGGCCGCGGACGCCCGCAGCGCGGTCTCGGGGGTGTCCCGCTCACATGTGGTCAAGAGATCGAGCAGGCATTCGTACAAGGCCATCTCGCGGACCGGCTTGACGAGGTAGGCGTCGACCCCGGCCGACTTCGCCCAGGTGCGCTCGGCCCCCTCCGAGCTCGAGGTCAGCATGACCATCGGGGTGGTGGCAAGGTCGGCGTCGGCGTGCACCTCGGCGGCAACCTCGAGCCCATCCTTGCCGGGCATGTGCATGTCGAGCAGCACCAAGCTGTAGGGCTGTCCGTCCCGGACTGCCTCGCGCAGCTCCACCAGGGTCCCTCGAGGGTCGGCCAAGGATGTCGGTCGCAGCGACCACGAGGTGAGCAGCTGCTCCAGCACCTTGCGGTTGGTGGCGTTGTCGTCGACCACGAGAACGCGGGCGCCGGCGAGGTCGGCAGGCGCCGGCTTCGTCGCCGGAAGCGAGGTCGCGGCAGGTAGTGGCAGCTCGAAGAAGAAGGTTGACCCGTGCCCCAGCTCACTCTGGACGTGTAGGGAGCCCCCCATCAGCTCCACGAGCTGCCGGCTGATCGTCAGGCCGAGACCGGTCCCCCCAAAGCGGCGGGTCGTTGAGGCGTCGGCCTGCTGGAAGGCCTCGAACAGCCGCCCCTGCTGGTCGGGGCTGATGCCGATCCCCGTGTCCTGAACCGCGATGCGCACATGCGTGGGGTCGACTTCTCCGGGTGCCACCGAGACAACCACCTCCCCGCGGTCGGTGTACTTCACGGCGTTGCCGACGAGGTTGGTCAGCACCTGGCGCAGCCGGTGCGGGTCGCCGTGCGCCGCGGCGGGGACGCCTGGGTCGACGAGCACGACGAGCTCGGTTCCCCGGCCATGGGCTGCGGGTGCCATGAGGGCCGACACCTCTTCCACGAGGCGCCTCAGCTCGAAGTCCACCGCCTCGAGCTCGAGCAGGCCCGCCTCGATCTTCGAGAAGTTCAAGATGTCGTCGATGACCGTGAGCAGTGCCTCGGCTGAGCTCGCGATGGTGTCGGCGTAGTCGCGCTGCACGGGGTCCAGCGAGGTGGACCGCAGCAGGGACGTCATGCCCAGCACGCCGTTCATGGGGGTTCGGATCTCGTGGCTCATGTTCGCCACGAACTCCGATTTCAGCCGTGAGGCCTGGAGCGCGGCGTCCCGTGCTTCGGCCACCTCATTCTGCTGTCGCGTTCGCTCGCTGACGTCCCTGACAAAGGCGTTCCATGAGGGTGCTCCGGGGGTGGTGCTCTGCCACAGGGTGACCTCGGCCGGAAAGCGGTGGCCATCCGCGTGCATGGCCTCGACCTCGACTCGCCGACCCCGTTGGGGCTCCGGCTTGTCGACGACCACACCGACGACACTGGTGTGGCTGCGCAGCGCCGGTCGCGCCTCGGGCGGGATGACCAGGTCGGCCAGATCAGCACCGAGGACGGTCTCGCGGTTGTGGCCGAAGACGGTGGTGGCTGCGCTGTTCCAGGCGGTGACCCGGCCATCAGCGTCCACCGAGACGAAGGCGTCACCCGCCGCCTCGAGGACGCCGCGCAGGTGCTCCTCCCGTTCGCCGAGGACCGCCTCGGCCTCGCGTCGCCGGTTGTGAGCGCGCACGGCCAGCAGCATTCCGCCCAGCAGAACCTGCCCGAGCAGCACGGCGGCTGAGATCAACCGAGCGCTCTGGCGCCGCTGGCCCGCCAAGGCGACGTCATCGGAGATTTCCGCGACCACCGCCCAGCGCGAACCGCCGACCGGCCGGTAGGAGGAGAGGGAGGCTCCGTCCTCACCCTGCCCCTCGACAGTTCCGGAGCGGCCGGTCAGTGCGTCTGCAACCCGCCGGTCATCGGCGACCGGGAGGCCTGCGGCCTCGCTTCCAGTTCCCGCCAGCAGGTGTCCCGCCTGATCAGTGATGGTCAGACGCACACCTTGCACGTCGGCCAACTGCTCGGAGAACGCCTTGATGGCGCCCATTCGGTACCCCAACGCCACGACGCCGAGAACCCGGCCGTCCGCCGCGCGGACCGCGCGGCTGGCGCTGATCACCCGCTCGTGCGGTGGGGCTGCTCTGGTGTACGCCTCCGACACGTACGCCCTGTCCTGGTCAAGGGCGCCGCGGAAGTAGCCTCGGTGGGCGAAGCTGTGCCCCACCACCGACGTCGCGGCGGGGCGGATGGCGAGCAGGTCGCCCGCCGGGTCGAGCACCCAAGCAGCGCTGAGGTCTGGATACGCCGCGTACAGCGACTGCATCTGGAGGTTCAGCGCGGTGACATCCGGGCCACCGGGCGCCCGCAGCGCCCCCACCACGGCGGGACGGTCGGCATAGGAGGAGACCAGCGTCTCAAGGCTGCGCAGCTTCTCCCCGATGTACTGGGCGCTGACCGAGGCGGTCACCTCCATCCGGTCGCGCACCTCGGCGCGCATCGTGGCCTCGGACTGATACACCGCAACGTACGCCAGGCCCGCCAGAGGCAGCAGTGCCAGCACCATGAAGCCAGCCACGAACCGGACGGCCGACCACCGCACCGCGGCCCGGGCCGCCGCGGATGACGAGCCCTCGACGACGAGCCCGCGGACGAGCGCGAGGACGGTGATCACCACCGAGCCGATGGCGATGATGAGCACGTGATGAGCGACTCCCTTGGCGGCGTACACCACCAGCAGCACGGGCAGCGGCACCACGACCACGGCGACGGCGACCGGGCCGAATGCCCGCTGCCAGCGCCCCGATCCTCGGCGGACATGGCGGTCCGGCAACAGCGCCGCAGCACCCACTGCGACGTAGCCCGCCAGCCAGAGGATGAACAGCGGGCCATCAGACCGGAACGAGCCGCGCAGCACCTGCACCGCGTACACGATGTCGCCGACCGCCTGCGCCACCACCCAGAGAGCGAGAAGCCAGGTGCGTGGGCCGCGGAGATCGGCGAACAGGACTCGGGCGGCGACCGCGACCAGCAGCACGTCGACGACCAGGTACGTCAGCAATGCGGAGCGCACCTCGCCGGACACTCCAGCGGTCGGCGCGGAGGGCTGCACCAGCACCCACACCAGCACCCCGAAGCCGACGCCGAGCATCCCAGCGTCCAGGAGCGCGACGCGGTCGCGCCGCCGCCACCCCACCAAGGTCACCAGCCCCGCCGCCGAGACCAGGTACGACAGCACGAAGAGGGCGTCTGCACCGGCCTTGGAGGGATCAACGCCACCGATCCACCACGGGTCCAAGCGCATCCAAGCCCAGGCAGCAGCGGACAGCACGCTCCCCACGGCGAGCGCCCACCAGGCCGGTGCGCGCGCCAACCGGTGCAGGCGGGCCACCGTGGTCACGGTGGCGCCAGCGATCACCGGGACGGCTACCAACCCCACCGTCCGTACCGTCTCGGAAGGTCCGCCGAAGAAGAGAGCGCAGCAGATCAGCTGGAGGACAAAGTACCCAACGAGCCAGCGGTCAGGAGCCCTGACGCCGCGCATGGACAAGCGGGCAACTCGAGGGACGTGGAGAATCATCGCTCGCCGGTGCGGCAGCCTGCAGGGAGGACATGGGCGCTACCGTCCCCGTCCCGACGCCCAGGAGCCCACGAGGGTGGGCGCCATGGCTCGGGTCGCGGAGGGGTGTGTGGCCGACCAGAGGAGCGGATGTCGGATGACCGGTGGCTGCCGTGATGCCGGTTGAAGGTGTCTGATGCAATCCGGGCCAAGCTGATCGGGCCCTCACACCGGTCCGGTAGCCGGACGGTGGTCCTCGGCCGGGCTCGTCTGGGTGGTGGACCCGGTCGCTCGCAGAACATGGAGCGAGTCTGGCGTAGGCACGCAGACCCCTGACAGCCGCGAAGCGCGGCCCCCTAGCCGATTCGCGCCGGTTGAGGCGGGGTGGCCGTCACTCGGGCGCAGGCAGGGGCCTCGGCCGAACTGAGCAGTCCTGGTGACCCACCCCTGTAACGCGTTGCCGACCGGATCGGGCTCAGGCCGGTCGCCAGCCGGCCAGCACGGCGCACGCGGCGTTCGTGGCGTCGGCCAGCGCGTGGTCGGCCGCCCGCTGCAACCTGAGCAGCAGCGAGTGCCGGGATGCTGCCGTGGCGGCGTTCAACGCCCCGTCACCGGTCTCGATGGCGACGTCGACGACGTGGCCCACTGTCCCGGCGAGGGCGATCACCTGAGCCGCTCGTCCCGGGAGCCCGCCGGGTAGGCCCCACCGCCCACCGAGCGCGGCATCGGCCATCTCCCGCGCTGCCGACCGGGCGAACGGCTGTCCGCCCAGGGCGTCGAGGTGCTCCGTGGCCACCCGCAGCTCCTCGCGCAGGTGCCGCTCGAGCTGCGACGCCTCGAGCGCCTCGATGCGGTGGCGGGGAACCGGTTCGGAGTCGTATGCGGTCCAGTCCACCCGGGTGCCCACGTCCAGCCCACCCCGGGCGTCGTCCCCGAACGACGAGATCGACGGCACCAGCATCCCGCCGAGGGCCGGGACGAACACCGCCTCCCCTCCGGCTGCGGCGGCGCCGAGGGCGTCGGCCGACGCGCGGGGGAGTCCGGCGAGGTCGCCCGGAGCGGGCAGGGAGACGAGGAGCGCCTGCTCGCCGAGGTCGCGCCATACGGACAGGCGGTCGAGGTCGCCGTCGACGTGGTCGATGTCGGGCAGTGCCCGCCGCACCGCGTCCTCCAAGGGCGAGCCGGTCGCCCACGCGTGCGTGGTCCACAGCGAAAGGCGCACGGAGGCAGGGAGTTCGGGCACCCGATCATGCTAAGCCGATAGGGTCCGGTGCCATGAGTGACGTCCTTGAGTTCGCCGGGGTGAGTGTGGTCCGCGGCCACACGACCCTTCTCGACGACCTCACGTGGGAGGTCGAGGAGGGCCAGCGCTGGGTCGTCCTCGGCCCGAACGGCGCGGGCAAGACCACGTTGCTGCAGCTGGCCTCGGGCCGGATGCACCCCACGCGCGGCGTCGCCGGCGTCCTGGGCGAGGTGCTGGGCGCCGTCGACGTCTTCGAGCTCCGACCCCGGATCGGCCTGGCCTCCGCCGCCCTGGCCGAACGCATCCCGAACGACGAGGTCGTGCACAACGTCGTCGTGACCGCCTCGTACGGCGTGGTCGGGCGGTGGCGCGAGACGTACGAGAACTTCGACCACGCCCGGGCCTTCGAGCTCCTCCAGGCCCTCGGCGCCGACCACCTCGCCGACCGGACGTACGGCACGTTGTCGGAGGGTGAGCGCAAGCGGGTGCAGATCGCGCGCGCCCTGATGACCGACCCCGAGCTGATGCTCCTCGACGAGCCCGCGGCCGGTCTCGACCTCGGCGGTCGCGAGGACCTGGTCCGCCGGCTCGGCGAGCTGGCGGGCGACGTCGACGCCCCCGCGCTGGTGCTGGTGACCCACCACGTCGAGGAGATCCCCCCGAACTTCACCGACGTGCTGCTCCTGCGCGAGGGCCGGATCGTCGCGCAGGGCCCGGTCGAGATCACCCTGACCGAGGAGAACCTGTCGGCCACCTTCGGGATGCCGCTGGAGCTGGAGCGTCGCGGGGAGCGCTGGTCGGCCCGGCTCAAGGTCGCCGCAGGAACGACTGGGGCATCCCCCTCGTCCTAGAGTTACCGCACACGAACAGAAGGGGGCACTCATGGACGTCTTCGCGGACAACCCGTGGTTGGCGTGGTTGGGGATCGCCCTGATCCTTGCGGCGATCGAGGTCGCCACGGTCGACTTCGTGTTCCTGATGCTGGCCGGCGGGGCGCTGGCCGCCTCCGCTGCCTCGGCGCTGGGAGTGCCCTTCCCGTTGCAGGTGGTCGTCGCCATCGTCGTGGCGCTGCTGCTGCTCGGGGTGGTCCGGCCCATGATCAAGAAGAAGTTCATGGTGTCCGAGGCGAGTCACGACATCGGGGCGGCGAGCATGGTCGGCCGCCACGGCCGGGTGCTCCAGACGGTCACGGCGACCGATGGTCGCGTCAAGGTGGCAGGGGAGACGTGGTCGGCTCGCACCGTCCGTGACGGTGCCACGTGCCAGCCCGGCCAAGAGGTCCGGGTTGTATCCATCGAGGGGGCCACCGTGATCGTCACCGACGACGCGGCGGGTCAGAAATCGGAGTAAGTCGTGGACTTCAGTGCAGGCTTCGTTGTCCTGCTGATCCTGGTGGCGTTCGCGCTCATCGTGCTCTTCCGCACGGTGCGCATCGTCCCGCAGCAGACAGCGCTGATCATCGAACGGCTCGGTCGCTACTCACGCACCCTCGAGGGAGGCATCCACATCCTGGTGCCCTTCGTCGACAAGGTCCGCGCCAACGTCGACCTGCGTGAACAGGTCGTCTCCTTCCCGCCGCAGCCCGTCATCACGTCCGACAACCTCGTGGTCAACATCGACACGGTCATCTACTACTCCGTCATCGACGCCAAGTCCGCGGTCTACGAGATCGCCAACTTCATCCAGGGCATCGAGCAGCTCACCGTCACCACGTTGCGCAACGTCATCGGCTCGCTCGACCTCGAGCAGACGCTGACCAGCCGCGACCAGATCAACGCCCAGCTGCGCGGCGTCCTCGACGAGGCCACCGGCAAGTGGGGCATCCGCGTCAACCGCGTCGAGCTGAAGGCGATCGACCCGCCGCACTCGGTCCAGGAGTCGATGGAGAAGCAGATGAAGGCCGAGCGTGAGCGTCGTGCCCAGATCCTGTATGCCGAGGGCACCAAGCAGTCGGCCATCCTCACCGCCGAGGGCGAGAAGCAGAGCCAGATCCTGCGCGCCGAGGGTTCGGCCCAGGCCCGCATCCTCGAGGCGCAGGGCCAGGCCCGCGCCATCCAGCAGGTCTTCGACGCGATCCACCGGGGCAAGCCCACCCAGAAGCTGCTGGCCTACCAGTACCTCCAGGTGCTGCCGCAGATCGCGCGGGGCGACTCCAACAAGATGTGGATCATCCCCAGCGAGCTCACCGACGCCCTGCGCGGCATCGGTGGCGCCCTGGGTCAGGCGGACGCGCCACGCCCGGACGACCAGGGCGACGACGGCGAGTGGGTCGACCCCGGTCCGATGCAGGACGCCTTCGACGAGACCACGCTCGAGGACCCGATGCAGGCCCTCGCCGAGGCCCGCGGGCAGGCGGGTCGGGCCAGCCGCGAGGCGACCGAGCACGCCAACCCGGTCAAGCGGGTGGCACCGCCGATCCCGCCGTCGGCCGACGCCGTGCCGGAGTTCGAGCCGCCCACGGCACCGACGACTCCGGCGGACCCCGAGCCCGCTCCGCCCGCGCCTCCCACCGCGCCGCCGGCTCCTCCCACCGTCCCTCCCACCGAGCCGCCCGCGGCTCCGGAGGACGGTCCGCGCGCCCCGGGCGCCTGACCACGCGGCATACCTCGTCCGAGCGCCGCCCCCGCACATGCGGGGGCGGCGCTCGTCGTTAGGGTTCTGGGATGTCCGTTCTTGAAGCCCTCGGGATCCTGCTCGCGGGCCTCGGCGCCGGTGCCATCAACACCGTCGTCGGCTCGGGCACCCTCATCACCTTCCCGACCCTGCTGTTCTTCGGCTTCCCACCCGTGGTGGCGAACGTGTCCAACACGCTGGGCCTCGTGGCCGGCGGCATCACGGGCGTGCACGGGTACCGGCACGAGCTGAAGGGGGCCGGCCCGACCCTCAAGCGGCTGGCGCCGGCGTCGTTGGTGGGCGGGGTGATCGGGGCGGTGCTGCTGCTCGTGCTGCCACCCGAGGCGTTCACGGCGATCGTGCCGGTGCTCATCGGGCTGGGGCTGCTCCTGGTCCTCCTCGGCCCCCGTCTCAACCGTCGGGCGGCCGAACGCCGCGAACGAGGCGTGACGGCCCAGGTCGCCTGGCACGGACCTGCCCTCGTGGCCGGTGTGCTCGTCGGTGGCATCTACGGCGGGTACTTCGGCGCTGCACAGGGCGTCATCCTCATGGGGCTGATGAGCGCGCTGACGACCGACCCGATCCAGCGCCTCAACGGCTACAAGAACGTGCTCGCCACCATCGTCAACGCCGTCGCAGCCGTGACCTTCATGCTCGTCGCCTGGGACCAGATCAACTGGGCGGCGGCGGGACTCATCGCGATCGGGGCGTTCGCAGGAGGATGGGTCGGTGGCAAGGTCGGGCGCCGCCTGCCGCCGGTGGCGCTCCGTGGGGTCATCCTCGTCGTCGGCGTCGTGGGGATCGTCAAGATCGTCTGGTTCAGCTGAGCCCCGACCTCGTATGCCGCCGGCGGCAGCTCCCGCCGCAGGCGCCGGTGCCCGGCCGGCCTCCGTCGTGTCCTAGCCTGCTGGCCGTGCCCATCGCGATCACCACCCCCGACGACGAGCGACTCGCCGACTACGTGTCGCTCACGGACGTGGCGCTGCGGCGTCGCACCGAGCCGGAGCGGGGGCTCTACATCGCGGAGTCCGAGAAGGTCATCCGGCGGGCCCTGGCCGCGGGACACCGGCCGCGCAGCTACCTCATGGCGCAGCGTTGGCTGACCGACCTCGCGGACCTCGTCGAACGGGCCGAGGCGGACGGCGTACCCGTGTTCGTCGGCGAGCACGACGTCATCGAACAGCTCACGGGCTTCCACCTGCACCGCGGGGCACTGGCGTCGATGCAGCGGCCCGTCCTGCCCACCGTGGCCGAGGTCGTCCGCGACGCCCGCCGGGTCGTCGTCCTCGAGGACATCGTCGACCACACCAACGTGGGAGCTGTCTTCCGTTCGGCTGCCGCCCTCGGCGTCGACGCGGTGCTGGTGACCCCGCGGTGTGCGGATCCGTTGTACCGCAGGGCGATCCGGGTCTCGATGGGCACGGTCTTCCAGGTGCCGTGGACCCGGATCGACCCGTGGCCCGGTGGGATCCAGGACCTGCGTGACCTCGGGTTCACCGTGGCCACGCTGGCCCTGGCCGACGACGCAGTCAGCCTCGACGACCTGGCCGCCGACCCGCCCGAGCACCTGGCGCTGGTCCTCGGCACGGAGGGTGACGGCCTGTCGCGGCGGACGCTCGAGGCTGCCGACCTCACGGTCACGATCCCGATGGCGGGGGGAGTCGACTCGCTCAACGTCGCGGCAGCAGGCGCGGTCGCAGCCTGGGCGCTGCGACCGCGCTGATCGAGCCGACGACGGCGGAGGTCAGCCGTTCTGGTACGTCGCCGAGACGACGCCGCGCGCCAGGGTGTGGAAGCCGGTGTTGAAGGCGGCCACGGCGGGGGACACCGAGTCGTCGATGCCGAGGTCATCGGTGTCGAGGGCGCTGACCGCGAACAGGTACCGGTGGGCCCGGTCCCCCTCGGGCGGGGCGGCGCCGCCGAAGGCCTTCGTCCCGTAGTCGGTGGCCGTCATGAAGGCTCCCTCGGGCAGGGATGCGCCACCTTCGGCGCCTGCGCCCTCCGCCAGCTCGGTGGTGTCGGCGGGGATGCCGACGACGACCCAGTGCCAGAAGCCCGACGGGGTCGGCGCGTCCGGGTCGAAGCAGGTGACGACGAACGACTTCGTGCCCTCGGGTGCCCCGCTCCAGGACAGCTGCGGCGAGGTGTTGCCGCCGCTGAAGCCCCAGTCGTCGAACACGTGCGCGTCCGGGAGCGTCCCTCCGTCCTCGAAGGAGCTGCTGCTCACGGTGAGTGCGGGCACCTGCGGGAGCAGGTCGTAGGGGTTGGGGGCGACGGGGCGCTCGAGAGTCATGCCCCGAACCTAACCCGCGCCGCGGTGCGCAACCACTCAGCCGACGAGGCGCTCCACCAGGGCGGCGAGCGAGGCGGCTGGGTCCTGCGTGAGGCCGCCGTGGATCGGGCCGGGCTGCACCACGGTGCTGCGAGGTGCGCTCAACCACCCGAACCGGCGTCCCAGCCCGCCCAGGGTGGGCAGACCCCCGCCGGTGACCCCACGGCACACCTGGCAGACCGTCTCGAGCGCGTCACCGACCGCGGCGGCGTCCACCTCGGGGAAGAGCGTCCGGAGCCGGTCCTCGTCGACGCGGTAGGCGGCCTCGAGGAACTCGGCGCCCTGGGAGTAGAGGATGACGCCCACGTTGACGAACTCCTCACGCTCGACGCGGGGGACGCAGCGCAGGGTGACGTACTGGTAGCCGTGCCGGGTCGGTGCCTGCCCGGTCATGACGGCGCACCCGGCAGCCATGCGGCAGGGTTGGCCACCCGCGCCTGGAAGTGCTCACGGTACGCCGCGCGCACCTCGGCGGGGGAGTCGAGGCCGGGGGCGGGCTCCAGCCACTCGTCGGGCACCAGCGCGGTGACCGAGTCCAGCAGCTCGGTCGTCAGCAACGGTGAGAGCCGCTCATGGGCTGCAGCCGGGTCCGCCGCGACGTCGCGCAGCACGTGGGTGCTCGCGTCGAACGGCTGGGCGGCGAACCGCTCCGGGTTGGCGCCGCGACCGGGCCAGCCGTGGTGGAAGTACAGCGCTGCGCCGTGGTCGATGAGCCACGGCTTGCGGTGCCAGACGAGGAGGTTGGGGTTGCTCCACGTGCGGTCGACGTTCGCCGTGAGGGCGTCCAGCCACAGCACCTGCGAGGCCACCTCGGGAGCGGGAGGGCGCGAACCGTCGTACCCGAACGAACCGGGGAGGAAGTCGATGCCGAGGTTGAGCCCGAGGCTCGCGGTGAGCAGGTCCTGGACCTCCTCGTCGGCCTCGTACTTCGCGATGGGCGACTGCAGGTCGACGACGGCGAGCCGCGGGACGTCCAGCCCGAGGGCCCGCGCCAGCTCACCGACGAGCACCTCCGCGACGAGCACCTTGAGCCCCTGGCCGGCGCCGCGGAACTTCAGCACGTAGGTGCCGAGGTCGTCGGCCTCGACGATGCCGGGAAGTGACCCGCCCTCCTTGAGGGGGGTCACGTACCGGGTCGCCGTGATCTGTGCGAGCACGGCGCCAGCCTAGGGGGCGGGGGAGCGGCCCCGGGTCAGGCGTCGCCGACCGTGACGGCCTCGGCCTCGAGGTCGCGCTCCTCGATCGTGCGCTCGGTGGTGGCGTGGCCGTGCACCTCGTCGGTCGCCATCACCTCCCGACGGGCGGTGAGCAGCACGAGCACCGCGAGCACGACGGCTCCGGAACCCACCCAGAAGGGGATGTGCACCGAGCGCTCACCGAGCTTGCCGGCGAGGTATGGCGCGACGGCACCCCCGCCGAAGCGGACGAAGCTGTAGGCCGCGGAGGCGACCCCGCGCTCGACCGGCGAGACCTTCATGACCGTCTCGGTGATGAGGGTGTTGTTGATGCCGAGGAACGCTCCGGCGACGATGACGCCAGCGACGAGGACCGGCTTGTGCTCGGTACCGATCGCCATGGCCGCGAGCACGATCGCGAAGCCGATGAGCGCCCCGACGATGCCGGGCAGCGTGCCGAACCGGCGCTGCAGCCGCGGGGCGACGACCACCGAGGTGAAGGCGAGCAGCACGCCCCAGCCGAAGAAGACCAGGCCGACCTCGTGGGCGCCCATGGCGAGCGGGAACGGCGTGAAGGCGAGCAGCGTGAAGAAGCCGAAGTTGTAGAGCAGGGCGGTGATGCCGACGATCAGCAGTCCTCGGTGCGAGAGCGCCTTGAGGGGCGCGGCGAGGCTGGTGCCGCCGCCGGTCGGCTTCGTCGGGGGCAGGGTGGCCACGATGCCGATGAAGGCGATGGCCATGAGCGCGGAGACGCCCCAAAAGGGCCAGCGCCACGAGTGGCCGCCGAGCCAGCCACCGAGCAGCGGACCGGTGGCGATCCCGACCCCCAGCGCGGCTTCGTAGAGGATGATCGCCTGGCCGACCGACCCTCGGGCGGCGCTGACGATCGTGGCCAGGGCGGTGGCGATGAACAGCGCGTTGCCGAGGCCCCACACCGCGCGGAAGGCGACGATGCCGCCCACGGAGTCCTGGGCCCCGGCGAGGCCGGCGCCCACGATGATGACGAGCAGGCCGACGAGCAGGGTGCGCTTGGCCCCGACCCGGCTGGACACCCAGCCGGTGCCGAGCATGGCCACTCCCATGACGGCCATGTAGCTGGTGAACAGCAGCGACACCTGCGAGGCGCTGGCCCCGAGGTCGTCGGCGATGGGCTTGAGGATGGGGTCGACGAGGCCGATGCCCATGAAGGCGATGACACAGGCGAAGGCGACGGACCAGACGGTCCTGGGTTGGCGCCACATGAGTGGTGGACGTCCTTTCAGTGGTGGGTGTCGGTGCGGGCGGCCCGGAGGAGCAGGTCGTCCAGGGCGGCGACGGCGGCGCGCAGCTGCGCGACCTCCGACTCGTCCAGGCTGGCGAGGGTGGGGGAGAGGACCGCGGCGCGAGCCCGTCGGATCTCCTCGAGCGTGTCCCGGCCGGCCGGCGTCAGCGACAGCAGGCTGGCCCGGGCGTCGGCGGGGTCGGGGACCCGTCCCGCCCACCCCTGGGACTCGAGGCGCTGCAGCGCGGTCGACATCGTCGGCTGGCTGCAGTGGTCGGCCTCGGCCAGCGCGCTCACGCGGGCCGGGCCGAGCTCGTCGAGCAGGGCCAGGAGCCGCGCCTGGGCGTACGACACGTCGAACGCGGCGAGTCGCGAGGCCCAGCGGGACAGCCGGGCAGCAGACCGCAGCAGGTCGTTGGCAACCGTCTCCCTCGGGTCCATGGTCCCAGTTTACATAGTTCACCTATATAAACCAATCCGGCCGGTCGGTCGTGGCGAACTGCTCCCGGACGTGCAGGGTCCATCCGATCCTGCGCACCGCCCGGACCGACCGACCGCAGCAGGAGGCACCCCATGAAGTCACTTCGCATCGGAGAGCTCGCACCGGAGTTCGAGCTTCCCGACCAGGGCGGTCGGACCCGCAGCCTGACCGGCCTGCTGGAGGAGGGGAGTGTCGTGCTCTTCTTCTACCCCGCAGCGCTCAGCGGCGGCTGCACCAAGGAGGCGTGCCACTTCCGCAACCTGCGCGCCGAGTTCGCCGCCGTGGGTGCCCAGCCGGTCGGCATCAGCATGGACACCGTCGAGGCGCAGTCGCAGTTCGACGGCAAGGAGTCGCTGGGCATGCCGCTGCTCTCCGATGCCGACGGTGCCGTGGCGACGGCCTTCGGGGTGCGCCGGAAGTACATCACCCCCGTGAAGCGCGCGACCTTCGTCATCGCCCCCGACCGCAGGATCATCGAGGTCATCGAGTCCGAGTGGAGCATGGAGAAGCACGCCGACACGGCGCTCCAGGTGCTCGGCGCTGCCGTCAGGCGCTGACGCAGGACCTCCGGGCCGGTGCGGGCTTGCCCTCAGGCGCGCAGGGACCGCACCGTGTCGACGGTGTCGGCCTGCTCGGCGGTCTTGTCGTCGCGGTAGCGGATGACGCGGGCGAACCGCAGCGCCATGCCTCCGGGGTAGCGCGAGGACGTCTGGATGCCGTCGAACGCGATCTCGACCACCTGCTCGGGACGGACGTGCACGACGTGTCCCTTGCGGTGCGTCTCGAGCTCGAGGAACCGCGCCGTCTGCCAGGTGAGGATCTCGTCGGTCATCCCCTTGAACGTCTTGCCCAGCATGACGAATCCACCGGTGTCGGGGTCACGGGCACCGAGGTGGATGTTGGAGAGCCAGCCCTCGCGCCGGCCGCTGCCCCACTCGACGGCCAGGACCACGAGGTCGAGGGTGTGCCGTGGCTTCACCTTCACCCACCCGGCACCTCGGCGCCCGGCGGCATACGGCGCCGACGGTGACTTGACCACCACGCCCTCGTGGCCGTCGGTGACGAGGCGGTGGAAGAACTCGGCAGCCTGAGTCGGGGACGGCGCCAGGGTGCGTGGCACCTGCCACCGCCCGGGCACGAGGTCGGCGAGGCGGGCGAACCGCTCGGTGGCCGGCAGGTCGAGCAGGTCCTCGCCGTCCACGTGGAGCAGGTCGAAGAAGTAGGGGGTGACGGGGACGGTCGCCCTCAGCTCGTCGACCCCGGTGCTGCTCATGGTGCGCGAGGCCGTCTCCTGGAACGGGCGCGGTCGACCGTCCTCGGTCAGCGCGATCGCCTCACCGTCGATGACCAGCCGCTGGGCCGGCAGGGCCAGCACCGCCTCCGCCACCTCGGGCAGCCGGTCGGTGATGTCGTCCAGGGAGCGGGTGAAGAGCCTGACCTCGTCGCCGTCGCGATGGGCCTGGAGGCGGATGCCGTCGAGCTTGCCGTCGACGAAGACCCCGGCCCCGTCGTCAGGGGCGACCTGCTCCCAGGCGGCGTCCACGTCGGGAGCGGAGGCGGCCAGCATCGGGCGCACGGGGCGCCCGACCTCGAGGCCGATCTCCGCCAGCGCGGTGCTGCCGCCGGCCAGCGCGGCAGCCGCCACCGGGCCGGTGTGGCCGGCGAGCATCACGGCCCGCCGGACCTCCGTCTCGGGGACCTCGGACGCCGCGGCGATCGCGGCGAGCATCACGCCGTCGAGGGCGCCCTGGCGGACCTGCCCGGTCACGAGCGCGCGCAGGTAGACCTGCTCGTCCTCGGTGAGCCGCTCGAACAGCTCGACGACCGCGGCGGCCCGCGAGGCCCCGCTGCCGCTGCCGGCGATCGCCCCGATCGAGGTGAGGGCCGCGTCGACCTCGGCCACCGTGACCGACGGCTCCGGGGCCGGGACGGGCAAGGTGGACAGCCCGCGCCAGCTCACGCCGATGCGTCGCTGGGGGAGGACGCCGGACAGGTAGGCGGCGACCGTGGCCGCGTCGCCGGGGCCGGCCGCCCGCAGGGCGTCGGCCACCGCGGCCGTCTTGGCCAGCCTGGAACGGGTCGCGGAGGCCGTGTGGGAGGCGGCGACGACATCGGCGAGGAGCACGCCCCGAACCTAGTCGCCGCCGCCGACAGCCGCCGGTCAGCCGGCGAGCACGTCCGCGAGGTCGACCGAGTCGAACCCGTGGGCCTCCGCAACGGGGGCGTACGTCACGTGGCCGTCGTGGGTGTTGAGCCCGAGGGCGAGTGGACGGTTCGCCGACAGCGCGGCCTGCCACCCCTGGTTGGCGAGCTGCACAGCATACGGGAGGGTCACGTTGGTGAGGGCGTAGGTGCTGGTGTGCGGCACCGCGCCGGGCATGTTGGCGACGCAGTAGAAGACCGAGTTGTGCACCGCGTAGGTGGGGTCGGCGTGGGTCGTCGGTCGGGAGTCCTCGAAGCAGCCGCCCTGGTCGATGGAGATGTCGACGAGCACCGAGCCGGGCTTCATCCGGGAGACCTGCTCGTTGGTGACGAGCTTGGGCGCCTTGGCGCCGGGGACGAGGACCGCACCGATGACGAGGTCGGCGTCGGCGATCGCGCGCTCCACCTCGTAGGCGTTGGAGGCGACGGTCTGGCAGTGGCCCTGGTAGATGGCGTCGGCGTGCCGCAGCTTGCTGATGTCGCGGTCCAGGAGCAGCACCTCGGCCTGCATGCCGAGGGCGATGGCGGCAGCGTTCATGCCGGAGACGCCGGCACCGATGACGACCACCTTCGCGGCGTACACCCCGCTCACACCGCCCATGAGGACGCCACGACCACCCTGCGCGCGCATCAGCGTCTGTGCGCCCACCTGCGGCGCGAGGCGACCCGCGACCTCGGACATGGGGGCCAGGAGGGGCAGTGAGCGGTCGGGCAGCTCGACGGTCTCGTAGGCGATGCCGGTGACCTTGCGCTTGACCAGCTCCTCCGTGAGGGCCCGGTCCGCGGCGAGGTGCAGGTAGGTGAAGAGGGTCTGGCCCTCGCGCATCCGGTGGTACTCCGGCTCGATCGGCTCCTTGACCTTGAGGATCAGGTCCCCGGTGCCCCACACGTCGTCGGCGGTGTCGAGGATCTTCGCGCCGGCTGCGACGTAGTCCTCGTCGAGGATCGAGGAGCCGACTCCGGCGTCCTTCTCGACGTACACCTCGTGGCCCTGGACGACGAGCTCGTGCACCCCCGACGGCGTGATGGCGACCCGGTACTCGTTGTTCTTGACCTCGCGGGGGATCCCGACCTTCATGTGACGCTCCTCCATGGTTCGGCGTGGTCCTCGAACAATGGCGGAGTTGCGGCGCCCTGCCAACCTCCGTCGGCAGGTCCGTGCTCGCGACGGCTCAGGCGGCCAGCCGCTCGGAGTGACCGAGGGCGTCGACGAGGGCCTGTCGCCACGAGACCACCTCGTGGCCGGTGCGGCAGGAGGCGCCGCCGCACGAACACATCCAGACCCAGCTACCGGTCGTCGCGCGGAACACCATCGGGTGGTGGTGGGCGACGTTCCTGCGGTGCGAGCGGACGGTCATGGCAGGTTCCTGGGTGGGACGGGCGGACGGTGTGGTTCCAGTGATGAGGAGGCGTCGGACGCGTTCCAGATACACGGGCCGGCCGGGTGGGGGTCCCCGACACGGTGGTGGCTCAGGGAGCGACTGCGGAGGAGTGGTTGAGCGCACCGATCAGGGCGACCCTCCAGGGCGTTGCCTCGCGGGTGGTGCGGCACGAGGCGCCGCCACAGGAGCACGCCCAGACCCAGCCACCCTGGCTGGAGCGCTGGACGCGGGGGTGGTGGAGGGCTGAGGACCGGTGGGCCGTGCGGGTGTTCACGTGTCGAAGGTAGGACGCGTGCCAGCACGCCCACGCGTCGCCGCGCCGTGGGTCGGCCACCCTCGGGAGGCATCCCACCCGAACGGACGAGGCCGGTATGGGGAGTTGTCACCACCCCGGCGTAGGGGCGGTGGGCTCAGCCGGCGCTGAAGACGTTCGGGACCGCGCGCTGCGCCTCGGAGAGACCGCGGTCCAGCCGGACGACGGTGCCCGAGGGCAGCCGCGCCAGCATCGTCGTGGAGCCACCCCCGTCGAGGTTGGTGGCGTTCCAGGCGCCCAGCTTCTGGAGGTAGTCGGCCATCTGGTGGATCGTCGCGCCGCCGTAGCGGACGCCGTTGACCGTGGCCCGTCCGGAGACCGTCACGAACAGCAGGTCGCCGGCCTTGGTCCAGCCGATCGCGGTCCGCGGGCGGAGCAGCTCGTCGCGGGCACCGCAGGTGCCGCCGTTCTTCACCCCTGCGTTGAGGTAGCGGGCACCCCGGCCCACCGCCTCCCAGACGGCGATGGACGCGTCCGTGTGGGCGGCATACGACACGGACACGGCGTTGCCCACGCGGAGGCTGGACAGCCAGGTGGCGGTCGCACCGGTGCCGGTGAGGATCGTCTGCCCGGAGGCCGGCACCTTGCCGCGGCTCGTGCCGGTCCGCAGCGCGACCACCTTGCCCCCGACGACGACGACGTCCACCGAGCCGTAGGGGCGCGACTGCGAGCCCCAGGCAGTCGTGTAGACGGTGACGCCCTCGGTCACGGCCTGCCAGTTGAGTCCGGTGACGGTGCGCGCGCCCTTGCTGCCGGCCGAGGCCGAACCGGTGAGCCAGAGCTTGGTCGGCACCGACGCACCGCTCTTGCTCACGGCGATGACGGCGTCCTTGACCGAACGCGCCTTGGTGACCTGGCCCCCGACCATCTGCGGCAGGTCGGGCAGTGCGCCCCGAGTGGGGTCGAAGACCCCACCGTTGACCATGACGACCGCGCCGGGGGCCCCCTTGAGGTAGGCCGACGGCGTGCTGGCCTTGGTGAGCGCAGCCGCTGCCCTGACCCGCGGGTGCAGCGCCGACGACGCCGGAACGCGCACGACGACGATGCGGGTCGACGCCTGGGGGTTGCTCGGGGTGGGGCCGGTGTCCCAGATCCTGGCGCTGAGGCCGCCGGCCAGCCTGGTCGTCGTCGGCGTCCGCGACAGGAGGGCCGGCGTCGCCCGGCAGGTCGCTGCCGTGGCGCTCGTCGCCACCGGGGCGGTGACCAGCAGGGCGCCGGCGAGGGCGGGGACGAGCAGGGGGGCGACGGCGCGCAGACCGCGGGCGGGGGAGCTGGGCACGAGGGGTCCTGGGGGCTGCGGGGGACGGAGGGCCCCCACGCTAGGTCGGCCCGCCGCCGGGCGTGGGGTGGTCGCAGAGGGTCGATCCGTTCGGACGAGGGGGTATGGCGCACGGACCCCCGGGTGGGTGCCGGTCGACGGTGGACGCACGTCCGATTCGTGCCGGATTTTCGTTGGGACCGAGGCGGTTTGGGAGTTGTGGCCGCTGACGTGTATCGTTCCGGGTCGCAGCAGGCGCTCCTCTGGAGCGTGTGTGAAACACCTTGTCCGGGTGGCGGAATGGCAGACGCGCTAGCTTGAGGTGCTAGTGCCCTTTATCGGGCGTGGGGGTTCAAGTCCCCCTCCGGACACCAGCGTGACGAAGGACCTCCAGGCGACTGGGGGTCCTTCGTCGTTTCCCTCCCGCGCGCCTAGTGTGGACGGCATGAGCGACGTCACCAGCCCTGCCCGCGAAGTCGAAGGTCCCGTCGACGAGGTCGTCCGGATCTGCCGGGACCTCATCCGCATCGACAGCACGAACTACGGGGACGGCAGCGGACCGGGGGAGAAGGAGGCGGCCGCCTACGTCGTCGCCCAGCTGCGTGAGGTCGGCCTGGATCCGACCGTGGTCGAGAGCGACCCCGGCCGCACGAGCGTCATCGTGCGGGTCGAGGGCGAGGACCGCAGCCGCCCGGCCCTGTGCATCCACGGCCACCTCGACGTGGTGCCGGCCAACGCCGCCGACTGGCAGGTCGACCCGCTGAGCGCCGAGCTGCGCGACGGGTGCGTCTGGGGACGCGGAGCCGTGGACATGAAGGACATGGATGCCATGATCCTGGCCAACATCCGCGACCTCGCCCGCCGCGGCGCCAAGCCGCCGCGGGACGTCGTCTTCGCCTTCTTCGCCGACGAGGAGGCCGGTGGGGTCAAGGGTTCGCACCATGTCGTGAAGACCCGGCCCGAGCTGTTCGACGGGGTGACCGAGGCCGTCAGCGAGGTGGGGGGCTACAGCGTCACCGTGCCCACCAAGGACGGAGAGCAGACCCGCGCGTACCTCGTGCAGACCGCCGAGAAGGGGATCCTCTGGCTGCGCCTCGTGGCCACCGGACGCGCCGGCCACGGCTCGGTCCCGAACCCCGACAACGCGATCGTCCACCTGGCCGAGGCGATCAGCCGGATCAACGCGCACAAGTGGCCCCGCGAGTACATCGCGTCGGTCCGCGAGCTGCTCGACGGGCTGAGCGACCTCACCGGCACGAGCTACTCCGACGAGGACCTCGACGAGCTGCTCGAGCACCTCGGAGGCGCCCAGGGGTTCGTCCGAGGGACGTTGCAGGACACCGCGAACTTCACGATGGCCGAGGCCGGCTACAAGCACAACGTCATCCCGCAGAGCGCCAGCGCCGCGCTCGACTGCCGCTTCCTCCCCGGTCACGACGAGGACCTGCTCGCGACGATCCGCGAGCTTGCCGGCGACAAGGTCGAGGTGCAGGTCGTCCACCGCGACATCGCCCTCGACTCGCCCTTCGAGGGTGAGCTGGTCGACGCGATGACCGCCGCGCTGCTCGCCGAGGACCCGGGTGCGCAGGTCCTGCCCTACTGCCTCTCCGGCGGCACGGACAACAAGGCCCTGAGCACCCTGGGCATCACCGGCTACGGCTTCGCCCCGTTGCAGCTCCCCGCCGACCTGGACTTCGCCCCGATGTTCCACGGCATCGACGAGCGGGTGCCGGTGTCGGCCCTCGAGTTCGGCGCCAAGGTGCTCCAGCGCTTCATCGCCACCTGCTGACAGGAGGTGTGGCGTGTGGCCCGGCTGCGCGCCATACCGGCCTCTCGCACGCGTTTGCTACTGACCCGTAGCGTTCGCCCCGCTGTCTCGTTTGACCGGATACAACCCCCGTGTGTCCGGCAAAGGAGCCACCATGACTCGGCGTCGTCCCCGCCTGCTCGCCCTTCGTTCGGCCGCTGCCCTCAGCGTGGCCGTCGCGCTGTGCGGCCTGGCCACCTCGCCGTCGCACGCGCTGGGGCTGCCCGAGCCCGTGAGCACGGCCGTCGGTGGGGTCACCTCCACGGTGAAGGGTGCCACCGGGGGTCTCGGGCTGCCGGTTCCCGGGGCGACCAGCACGGCCCCGACCGGGACGGGTTCGCCGACCTCGTCCGCCCACCCTTCCTCGTCGGGCACCGGCACCGCTCACGGCCCGAGCGCGACGTCGTCCGGGGCCTCGGGCAAGGGTGCGGGTTCATCCGGTGGCAGCGCGCCTGCCGACGGCGCGGTCGTGGACTCCCCGGCAGCCACCGTCTGCCTCATCCCCACGGGCGGTTCGTCACCCGCGGTGCGCGTCGACCTCGAGGCGGCGGGGGTGGACCTGTCCTCGCCGCTGGTCAAGCAGTTCCCCCAGGCCCTCGCGCCCTGCCCCAAGGGGGCCGTGCCCGCCGGCGACCACGTCCTGTCGATCGACGCGACGGTCAAGGGCCTCCTGGGTGCCTGTGTGCGGGTGACCCGCCAGGTCGTGCCGGTGCAGACCACCCTTGTCGTGCTCGACCGCGACCTCATCAAGGAGCTCACGGCCGCCGGTGTGCCGCTCCAGCGCCTCGTCGTGCCGTGCCCCCGTGGTGCCGGGGCTCCGCCCGCCGGGCACACGCCGTCCTCGGGCACCCCGGGTCACCCCGCCGCCGGCCGCACCCCGGGCGCGGCCTCGGCCCTGCCCGCCGGTCTGGCCTTCACGGGCACCGACCCGGTCCCGATGGCCCTGGTCGGTGCAGGCCTGCTGTGGCTCGGGGTGCTGTTGACCCGACGCGCCCGGGTGGCCCTCAGGACGAACGCGGCACGCGGATGATCTTGCGCCGCAGCCAGGTCCGCTGGATGCCCCCGAGGTAGATCCGGGTCCGGTGCAGCTCCCAGTGGCCGTACTCGGCGTGCTCCACCAGGGCGCGCCTGATCTCGGAACGGCTGTCTCCTCGCGTGAAGCTCACCACGCGGTACTCGTACTCGACCATCGACGCCATTGTCACCCAGAACCCGCTACGGTCGGCACATGACCGCAGACCCGCGTGGCGCGCTGGCCGACCTCGTCGCCGCATTCGAGCGGCACCTCGAGGCCTCCGCCTCCAAGCGCGGGGAGGACGATCCGACGGTCATCGCGACGTACGACGACCTCGCCGACGCCTTCGCCTCCTACGACGACGCCCTGCTCCAGGCCTATGGCGAGATGACGCCCCTGGACATCTACGACGGCGATGACGAGGACGACGACGAGGACGACGACGAAGAGCTCGACGACCACTCCGACGAGGACGGCGACGGCACGGTCTACTCGGGGCTGGACGACGCGGACTACGACGACGACTCCGACGACGACTCGGACGATGACGACGCGGATGACGACGACGACCAGGGCCACTCCCACGACGCGGACCACGCGCAGGGCTGAGGCGCGCTGAGGCCGACCGTCAGTCGGACACCTCGTCCAGTGCGGCCACGAGCTCGGCCGGCAGCTCGAGCTGCTCGCTCGCCAGCGACGTGCGCAGCTGGGCCGTGGTCCGGGCACCGACGACGGGGCTGACCACCCCGGGCCGGTCGCGCACCCACGCCAGGGCCACCTCGGTGGTGCTGACCTCGAGGCCCTTGGCCGCGATGGCGAGGGCCTCGACGATGTTGGTGCTGCGGTCGTCGAGGTAGCGGGCGGTGAAGCGCGGGAAGTCGCGGGAGGCGGCTCGGGAGTCGGCAGGGATCCCGTGCCGGTACTTGCCGGTGAGCACGCCTCGCCCGAGCGGCGACCACGGCAGGATGCCGAACCCCAGGGCCTGCGCGGCCTCGAGCAGGTCGGGCTCCGGGTTGCGGTTGACCAGGGAGTACTCGACCTCGTTGGCCACCAACGGAACTCGCGCCTGCTCGAGCAGCGAGAACGCCCGGGCGCTCTGCCACCCGCTGAAGTTGGACACGCCGACATACCTCGCACGCCCGGTCGCCACCGCCCACTCCAGGGCTGACAGGGTCTCGGTGAGCGGCGCCTCGTCGGACCAGGTGTGCACCAGCCACAGGTCGACGTGGTCGGTGCCGAGGCGTTCCAGCGAGGTGTCCAGCTGGCGCAGGAGGCTGTGGCGCGAGGTGTCGACGACCCGCTGCCCCGAGCGGCGCGAGATCCCGGACTTGGTGCAGAGCATGACGTCCTCGCGGTCCACGGCGTCGCCCATGAGCCGGCCGATGATCTCCTCGGCCGCACCGTCGGAGTAGCCGTGGGCGGTGTCGAGGAGGTTGCCCCCGGCGTCGAGGAAGGTCCGGAGCTGCTCGCGGGCATTCTCCTCGTCGGTGGTGCGGCCCCAGGTCATCGTGCCGAGGGCCAGCCGGGACACGGACAGGCCTGAGGTCCCCATTCGTCGCTGGCGCATGGTCACTCACCGTAGTCGCCGGGGTCGCCCGCCCCGGGCCGCGGCACGCGCAAGGGGCTCGGCCGGCACCCGGCTTCGGCACGCAGCGAGGGCTCCGCCGCTAGCCTCGGTCCATGGAACTCGGTGTGAACCTCGGCTACTTCGGCATGGGCATGGACCAGGACAACGTCGCGGTCGCGCAGGAGGCCGACCGGCTCGGCTACGCCGTCGCCTGGGTGGCGGAGGCGTACGGGTCCGACGTCCCCACGGTGCTGTCCTGGATCGGCGCCCTGACCGAGAAGATCCACCTCGGGGCAGCCGTCATGCAGATTCCCGCCCGTACCCCGGCGATGACGGCGATGACCGCAGCCACGCTCGACACCCTGTCGGGCGGCAGGTTCCGGCTCGGCCTCGGGGTCAGCGGCCCGCAGGTGAGCGAGGGCTGGCACGGGGTGCGCTTCGCGGCACCGCTGGGCCGAACCCGTGAGTACGTCGACATCGTCCGCATGGCCCTGCGCCGCGACACGGTCTCCTACTCCGGCAAGCACTTCACGCTCCCGCTGCCCGACGGCCCGGGCAAGGCGCTCAAGCTCACCATCCACCCGCCTCGCACCGACCTGCCGATCTACCTGGCGGCCGTGGGTCCCAAGAACCTCGAGCTCGCCGGCGAGGTCGCGGACGGGTGGCACGCCATCTTCTTCAGCCCCGAGCACTCCGGCGACCAGGTGGCCAGCGTCGTCGCCGGGCGCCGTCGCGCTGGTCGCGGCACGGACGAGAATCCCTTGGCCGGCTTCGACATCGCCCCGTCGGTGCCGGTGGTCGTCGCCGACGACGTCGAGGCCGCGGCGGACGCGATCCGCCCCTACGCTGCCCTGTACATCGGCGGCATGGGTTCGCGTGAGCAGAACTTCTACAACCAGCTCGCCTGCCGGATGGGCTTCGAGGACGCCGCCGCGAAGGTCCAGGACCTCTACCTCGCCAAGCAGCACCGTGACGCCGCGGCCGCCGTGCCGTTCGAGTTCATCGACGCCACGTCCCTCATCGGACCCAAGGCGCGCATCGCCGAGCGCATCGGCCGGTATGCCGCCGCGGGCGTCGGGACGCTCTCCGTCGCCCCCTTCGCAGGGAGCCTCGACGCACGGCTGCATGTCGTGCGGACCATGGCCGAGGTCATGCGGGAGACTGTCGGCTGAACCTGCCCAGTCCCCGCCCTCGAAAGTAGAGCCGTGACCCTCAGCTACCTCGACGCCGTGATCCTCGGCATCGTCGAAGGACTCACCGAGTTCTTGCCGGTCTCCTCGACCGGCCACCTCACCATCACCGAGAAGCTGCTCGACCTGAAGATCGACGACCCGGGCGTCACGGCCTACACCGCCGTGATCCAGCTCGGGGCGATCCTCGCCACGCTGCTCTACTTCCGCAAGGACATCGTGCGGCTGCTCGTCGCCTGGGTCGGGGGACTGACGCGGGCCGAGGGCCGGACCCACCACGACTACCAGCTGGCGTGGGCCGTCATCGTCGGGTCGATCCCGGTGGGCATCGTCGGCTTCCTCGCCAAGGACGCGATCAGCGGACCGCTGCGCAGCCTCTGGGTGGTCGCCGGGGCGCTCATCCTGTGGAGCGCGGTGATGTACCTCGCGGAGACGCGTCACGCGGCCCTGGTCAAGCACGGGGAGGAGCGGGGCGAGGGACAGGTGACCCTGCGCGACGGGATCGTCATCGGCCTCGTGCAGTGCGCCTCGCTGGTCCCCGGCGTCTCCCGCTCGGGAGCGACGATTTCGGCCGGTCTGTTCCGTGGCCTCGACCGACTCACGGCCACCCGCCTGTCGTTCTTCATGGCCATCCCCGCCCTGACCGCGGCGGGCCTGTTCGAGATGGTCAGCGAGGCCGACCACCTCAAGCTGCTCGGCGTCGGCCAGATGGTCGTGGGCGTCGTGGTGTCGTTCGTCGTGGCGTACGCGTCCATCGCCTGGCTGCTCAAGTTCGTCAGCTCCAACAAGATCACCGCGTTCGTCTGGTACCGCGTCCTGCTGGGTATGGTGCTCATCGTCGTGCTGTCCGCAGGCTGGATGACCGCCACCTGACGGAGGTGACGACAGGGGCGGGCCGGGTCACCGGGCCGCCCCTTCGTCGTCAGAGCCAGCCGGAGCGGCGGAACGCGCGGTAGAGGCTGCCGCAGGCCCCGGCCATGACGGCCAGGACGATGAAGTAGCCGTACCGCCACTTGAGCTCCGGCATGTTGTCGAAGTTCATGCCGTAGATGCCGGCGATCATCGTCGGCACCGCGGCGATCGCGACCCACGCCGAGATCTTCCGCATGTCGCTGTTCTGCTGCACGGTGATCTGCGCGAGGTGCGCGTTGAGGACGTCGGTGAGCAGTCGGTCATACGACTCCACGTGGTCGATGACGCGCAGGAGGTGGTCGGCGACGTCGCGGAAGAGCAGCCGCATCTCCTTGACGGACACCGGGCTGCGCGAGCCGTCGTGCAGCATGTTGAGCGGCGCGGCGAGGGGGGTCGCGGCCCGGCGGAACTCCACGACCTCGCGCTTGAGGCTGTAGATCTGCTCGGAGTCTGCGTGACCGCGCCCGCCGAAGACCGCCGCCTCGATCTGCTCGAGGTCGGTCTGCAGCTCGGCGTCGATCTCGACGTAGTTGTCCACGATGGCGTCCATGACGGCGTGCAGCACCGAGATCTCGCCGTGGCGCAGCATGTCGGGGGCTGCCTCGAGGCGCTTGCGCACGGCGGCCAGCGGGCTGAGCTCGCCGTACCGGACGGTGACGACGAAACGGTCGCCGACGAAGAGCATCACCTCGCCGGTCTCGACGTCGCTGGTCTCGTCGAGGTACCTCAGGGTCTTGAGGACCACGAAGATCGTGTTGTCGTAGAGCTCGACCTTGGCCCGCTGGTTGCCCTTGACCGCGTCCTCGACGGCGAGCGGATGCAGCTTGAGCTCGTCGTTGACGAGGTCGAACTCCGCGTCCGTGGGGTCCTTCAGCCCGATCCACAGGAACGCGTGCGGGTCGTCCCCGGTGCGCAGCGCTTCCAGGGCCTCGCTCAGGTCTCCGCACGCCTGGCGGACCCCGTCGCGGTAGATGGCTTGGTCGACGATCACGGGGCTACTCCACCACGTCCGTGCAGTCGGTGCGAGCGACCGGCCGTAGAGTTCCCGCGTGCCCACCCTGCTGCTCGTCCGCCACGGCCACTCCAGCGCGAACGGCGAGGGGATCCTCGCCGGACGGCTGCCCGGGGTCCACCTCACGGACCGCGGTCGCGAACAGGCGCAGCGCCTCGGCGAACGCTTCACCGACCTCACCCCGGTCCGGGTCGTGAGCAGCCCGCTCGAGCGCTGCCTCGAGACCGCGGCGCCGCTCGCCGAGGCCGTCGGCGCGACCGTGCAGGTGGAGGACGACCTCCAGGAGTGCGCGTACGGCGCCTGGAGCGGGCGCAAGCTCGCCGAGCTCGCGAAGGAACCGCTGTGGTCCACCGTCCAGGACGACCCCGCCTCCGCGCGCTTCCCGGACCACGAGACGTATGCCGCGGAGAGCCTGCAGGAGATGAGCGACCGGGTGGTGGCCGCGGTGCGGCGCATCGATGCCGAGGTCGCGGCCGAGCACGGCGACACGGCCATCTGGGTCGCGGTGAGCCACGGCGACCTCGTCAAGGCGCTGCTCGCGGACGCCACGGGATCGGGGCTCGGCCACTTCCAGCGCTACACCGCCGACCCCGCGTCGGTGTCGGCGATCCGTTACGGCGGACGGCACACGTTCCTCCTCGCGGCCAACGAGCTGACCCCGGACCTGACCCGCTTCGTGCCGCCGAAGGACGCGCCGCCGACGGGTGATGCGCAGGTCGGCGGGGGAGCCGGTTAGAGTTTTGGGCATGTCGCTGCTCGAGTTCGACCCGCCGGACCGGTTCGTCGCCGGCACCGTGGGGCCCCCCGGCCAGCGGACCTTCTTCCTCCAGGCCAGCGAGGGGCGCCGCATCAGCAGCGTCTCGCTCGAGAAGGAGCAGGTCCGGGTCCTGGCGACCCGCATCAACGACCTCCTCGACAGCTATGCCGGTGGGATGGGCGGTGACCACGCCGCGGCGGAGGTCGTCGACAACGCACCGCTCGACACCCCCATCGAGGACGACTTCCGCGTCAACACCCTGGCGCTGGCCTGGGACGAGGACCGTCAGGTCGTCATCATCGAGGCGCTCGACCGCGACCCGGACGAGCCCGAGGCGGGGGACCCGGAGGTGCTGGCGTCCGAGCCCCGCCAGGTGCGGGTCGTGCTCTCGCCGGCACGGGCGAGGGCCTTCGCCCGTCGCGCCCAGTCGATCGTCGCCGCCGGTCGTCCGCCCTGCCCCTTCTGCGGTGGCCCCCTCGAGACCGAGGGTCACATCTGCCCGCGCGCGAACGGCTACAAGCGCTGAGCGCGAGCCAGTCCGCTGACGCGGCCCTGCTCGACGTCCTCTCGAGGGCGGACCTGGAGGTGGTCGGCCGGCTGGCCGACGCGTCGAACCTCGCCGTCCTCGTGCGCGTCGGCGCCGGTGGCCCCTACGCGATCTACAAGCCGGTGCAGGGGGAGCGGCCGCTGTGGGACTTCCCCGACGGCACCCTCGCGGGCCGCGAGGTCGCCTGCTACCTCATCAGCGCCGCCGGTGGCTGGGACGTCGTCCCCCCGACCGTCCTGCGGTCCGGCCCCCAGGGGATCGGCTCGGTCCAGCAGTGGGTGGGTGACCCCGGCGAGGAGCCGGAGCACCCTGTCGACCTGGTCGCACCCAAGCAGGTTCCCCGCGGCTGGCTGCCGGTCCTGCGTGGGGAGAACGAGCTGGGCCAGCCGGTCGTGGTCGTCCACGAGGACACCCCGGCGGCCCGGTCCGTCGCCGTCTTCGACGCCCTCGTCAACAACTCCGACCGCAAGGGCTCCCACCTCGTGCGTGACGGAGACCGCCTGCGCGGGTTCGACCACGGCGTCAGCCTCCACCAGGAGCCCAAGCTGCGGACGGTGCTGTGGGGCTTTGCCGGCGAGCCGCTGCCGGACACCGAGCTCGCCCGCGTGGCGAGGGTGTGCGACCTCGTCGAGGACGAGGACTCCGAGCTGCGGGTCGACCTGGACGGCCTGCTGACCATCGACGAGGTCGCGGCCCTGCTCGGCAGGGGGCGCCGCCTGCTCGACCGCGCGGCATACCCGATGCCGTCCGGGCAGTGGCCGGCCATCCCGTGGCCGCCCCTGTGAGGGCTCACCGTAGAGTTCCGCTGTGATCTCCTGGCCCACCCCGTTCCTCCCCGCCGTCCCCGGCACCGGCCACCCGGTCCAGGTCTTCGACACCGCCACGGGCGGTGTGCGGCCCCTGACGCCGGGGCCGACGGCGCGGATGTACGTCTGCGGCATCACGCCGTACGACGCGACGCACATGGGTCACGCCGCGACCTACGTGACGTTCGACGTCCTCGGCCGCGCGCTGCGCGACGCGGGCCACGAGGTCGAGTACGTCCAGAACATCACCGACGTCGACGACCCCCTGATCGAGCGGGCCGAGCGCGACGGCGTCCGCTGGCAGGACCTCGCCCACCGTGAGATCGCACTGTTCCGCGAGGACATGACCGCCCTCGCGGTCGTGCCGCCGGACCACTACATCGGCGTCGTCGAGAGCATCGAGCCGGTCGCGGCCGCCGTGCGCGGGCTGCTGGCCACCGGTGCTGCCTACGAGGTCGAGACGGCCGAGTCCGAGGGCAACGACCTGTACCTCGACCTGACCAGCGACGAGGGCTTCGGGTCAGTCTCGAACTGGACCCGGGAGGAGATGCTCGCGGTCTACGCCGAGCGCGGGGGCGACCCCGACCGGCCCGGGAAGCGCGACGCCCTCGACCCGCTGCTGTGGCGCTCGGCCCGGGAGGGCGAGCCGTCGTGGGAGGTCGACGGGCTCCCCGCCGGCCGCCCCGGATGGCACATCGAGTGCACCGCCATCGCCCTGGACCACCTCGGCATGAGCTTCGACGTGCAGGGTGGCGGGACCGACCTGATCTTCCCCCACCACGAGATGAGTGCGACCCAGGCCGTCGTCCTCACCGAGGAACGCCCGTTCGCCCGCACCTACGCCCACCAGGCGATGGTCGGTCTCGACGGCGAGAAGATGAGCAAGTCCAAGGGCAACCTCGTGCTCGTCTCGAAGCTGCGCGCGGACGGCGTCGACCCCATGGCGATCCGGTTGGCCCTGCTCTCGCAGCACTACCGGACCGAGTGGTCGTGGACCGACGACCTGCTCGCGCAGGCGCAGGCGCGACTCGAGACGTGGCGTGCCGCGCTGTCCGTCAACGCCGCCCCGGACGCCGAGGAGACGATCGAGCAGGTGCGGCGCCACGTCGCCGACGACCTCGACACGCCGGGCGCGCTGGCTGCGGTGGACCGCTGGGCCAAGGAGTGCCTGACGCGCGGGGGCCGTGACGCCACCTCGGCGGGCGTCCTCGCCCGGGCCCTGGACGCCATCCTGGGCGTCCGGGTCTGACCGGAGGTCGCTAGCCGGGGCCGTCCTGGCCCCGACGACGCAGGTAGCGCTCGAACTCGCGGGCGATCGCGTCGCCGCTGGCCTCGGGGAGGTCGGCGGTGTCCTGGGCCTCCTCGAGGGACTGGACGTACTCCGCGACCTCGTCGTCGGTCTCGGCGAGCTCGTTGATGCCGCGCTCCCACGCCTTGGCCCCGTCGGTGAGGTCACCGTGCGGGATGGGGAGGTCGAGCAGCTCCTCCAGCCGGGACACCAGCGCTAGGGTGGCCTTGGGCGAGGGGGAGTGGCCGGCGTAGTGCGGGACGGCGGCCCAGCAGGAGATCGACTGCAGGCCTGACTGGGTGGCCGCGTCGGCGAGGACCCCGACGATGCCGGTCGGTCCTTCGTAGCGGCTCGGCTCGAGGTCGAAGCGGTGCAGGACGTCCTCGTCGTCGGACGTCGCGGTCACCGGGATGGGTCGGGTGTGTGCGACGTCGGCCATGAGCGCGCCGAGCGTGACCACGGTGCTCGCCCCCACCTGCTGGGCGAACTCCATCAGCTCGATCGTGAACGCGCGCCAGCGGAAGGAGGGCTCGATGCCCTGGATGAGGACGATGTCGCGCTCCAGCGCGTCACTCGTCGCGACCAGGATCCGGGTGGTGCGCCAGTGGATGCGGCGGCGGCCGTCGTCGAGGACCACGCGGGGGCGGTTGACTTGGAAGTCGTAGTACTCCTCCGGGTCCAGCGCGGCGATGGCCTCGGCGTCCCACACGTCGATGAGGTGGTCGATGGCTGCGGTGGCGGCCTCGCCGGCGTCGTTCCAGCCCTCGAAGGCGGCGATGACGACCGGGTTGTTGAGCTCCGGTACGTCTTCGAGCTCGATCACTGTTCCTCCTTGCCCGGGCCGGCCCGTTGCCGACGGCACACCTCGTCCTCCCAGCCTACGGTCCGCGGTGCGGCACCACCGGAGAGGCTGCGTATAGTCGGGCGCGCCGTCCCAGCCTGCCCCACCGACCGCGCGGAGCACCCCAGTCATGTCCACGCCCAGCACGTCGCCCTCCGCACCGGAGGCAGGGCTCCCCGCCGCGGTGTTCTGGGACATGGACGGCACCCTCGTCGACACCGAGCCGTACTGGATCACGGCCGAGCACGCGATCGTCGAGGAGGCCGGCGGGGTCTGGAACGACGAGTACGCCCACCAGCTCGTCGGCAACGACCTCATGGTCTCCGCCGAGTTCATCCGCGACAACAGCCCCGTGGAGCTCGAGCCCCTCGAGATCATCGAGGAGCTGCTCCGCCGGGTGGTCATCCAGGTGCAGGAGCACGTGCCGTGGCGGCCTGGTGCGCTCGAGCTGCTCGACGCGCTCCAGGCCGCAGGAGTCCCCAACGCCCTGGTCACCATGTCGTGGCGGTCGCTGGCCGACAGCGTGGTGGGGGCCCTCCCCGAGGGCACCTTCGCCGCGGTCATCACCGGCGACGAGGTCGAGCACGGCAAGCCCCACCCCGAGCCGTACCTCGCGGCCGCCCGCGCCCTCGGCGTCGAGGTCGGCGACTGCGTCGCGATCGAGGACTCCCCGACCGGGGTGCGGTCGGCCGTCTCCGCAGGGGTGCCGACGATCGCGGTGCCGCACGTCGTCCCGGTGCCCGTGACCGTCGGGGCGGTGCAGGTGCCGAGCCTTCGGGGGCTGGCCCCGGCCGACCTGGTCAGCCTGTTCGACGGGTCCCGTCGGAAGTAGGCAGGTCCTGCGTCGGGCAGGGCCCGCGCGGCTACTCGTCCGTGGGCTCGACCTGCCCGGACACGGCAGGGTTGAGCGCGATGAGCGCGGCGTTCTCCGGCAGCGGCGGGGGCGTGCCACCCCACGCGGGGCAGAACTCGCGGAAGTCGCACCAGTCGCAGAGCTTGGACGTCTTGGGTCGCCAGTCGCCGGTCGTCGCGGCCCGCTCGATCGCGACCCAGACCGCCTTGAGGTTGCGCTCCAGGCTGAGCAGGTCGTGCTCGTCCGGCGCGTAGCGGACGACCTCGCCGTTGCCGAGGTAGACGAGCTGGAGCAGTCGCGGGATCTCCCCGCGGAGCCGCCAGAGCACGAGGGCGTAGAACTTCATCTGGAACAGCGCCTTGCCCTCGAACAGCTCGCTCGGCGACCGGCCGGTCTTGTAGTCGACGACGCGCATCGCCCCGTCCGGCGCCACGTCGAGGCGGTCGACGTAGCCGCGCAGCACGAGCCCGTCGACGTCGGTCTCGACGTAGAGCTCCCGCTCGGCGGGCTCCAGCCTCGTCGGGTCCTCGAGGGTGAACCACGTCTCGATGAGGGCCTGCGCGTCGCTGAACCAGCCGTCCTCGGTCAGCTTGGCGTCGTCGGCGATCATCGCGGCCAGCTCGGGCTCCTCCTCGACCAGCGCGCTCCACTGCGGGCCGAGGAGGGCCTGGGCCGCGGCCGGGGTGCGCTCGTCCGCCGGCAGGTCGAACAAGCGCTCGAGGACCGCGTGCACGAGCGTCCCGCGCGCCGCAGCGGGGCTGGGCGGCGAGGGCAGCTTGTCGATCGTGCGGAACCGGTACAGCAGCGGGCACTGCTTGAAGTCGGACGCACGGCTCGGCGAGAGAGCGGGAACCATGACCCGCACTCTAGGTGCCCCGACCGACACGGCCGCGCGGGCCGCGCCATACCTGTGGACGGGTCGTGAACGCGTGCACAGGTATGGCGTGCGCTCAGTCCTCGGGCTGGTAGCCCAGGTTCGGGCTGAGCCAGCGCTCGGCCTCGCGCAGCGTCCAGCCCTTGCGCTCGGCGTACTCCTCGACCTGGTCGCGCCCGAGGCGGCCGACGACGAAGTACTGCGACTGCGGGTGCGAGAAGTACCAGCCGGACACCGCGGCCCCCGGCCACATGGCCATCGACTCGGTGAGCTCGATCCCCGTGCGCTCCTTGACGTCGAGCAGCTCCCAGAGGAGCTCCTTCTCGGTGTGGTCGGGGCAGGCGGGGTAGCCCGGCGCGGGGCGGATGCCGACGTACTTCTCGGCGATGAGGTCGGTGTTGCGCAGGTGCTCGTCCGGTGCGTACCCCCAGAAGTCGTGGCGGACGCGCTCGTGCAGCCGCTCCGCGAAGGCCTCGGCCAGCCGGTCGGCGAGGGACTCGAGCAGGATCGCCGAGTAGTCGTCGTTGGCGGCCTTGAAGTCGGCCACCCGCTCGGCGGACCCGAGCCCGGCCGTCACGGCGAAGGCGCCGACGTGGTCGCGCAGCCCGGTCTCCTTGGGTGCCACGAAGTCCGACATCGCGCGGTTCGGCACACCCTGGCGGTGCTGCCCCTGCTGGCGCAGCGTGTGCAGGGTGGTCGCCACGGTCGCGCGCGACGAGTCCGTGTAGACCTCGATGTCGTCGCCGACCGAGCTCGCCGCGAAGAGCCCGAGCACGCCACTGGCGCGCAGCCACTTCTCGTCGATGACGCGGTCGAGCATCCGCTGGGCGTCCTCGTAGAGCTTGCTGGCGGCCTCGCCCGTCGCGGGGTTGTTGAGGATGTCAGGGAAGCGGCCCTTCATCTCCCACGCGAGGAAGAACGGCTGCCAGTCGATGTAGTCGCGCAGCTCCGCGATGGGGTAGTCGGTGAACGTCTTGACGAACTGCGTCACCGTGGGGCGCTGGTGACCCGACTGCCGGCGCAGCAGCTCCTTCTCCTGGGCGGCGACGAGGTGGGGGACCGGCGGGCGGTAGCCGGACCAGTCGATCGGGGTGGCCTTCTCGCGGGCGACCTCGATCGAGACGAGTGGGCGTTCGGTCGACTTGGCCGCGTGTCGGGCGCGCAGGGCGTCGAAGTCGGCCTTGACGTCGGCCATGAGGACCTCGCGCTGGTCGTCCGCGAGCAGCTTGGACACGACCGGGACGGAGCGGGACGCGTCCTTCACCCACACGACGGGCCCGTGGTACTGCTGGTCGACCTTGACGGCCGTGTGCGCCCGTGAGGTCGTGGCACCTCCGATGAGCAGCGGCAGGTCGAGGCCCTGGCGCTCCATCTCGGAGGCGAAGTTGACCATCTCGTCCAGGCTCGGGGTGATGAGGCCGGACAGGCCGATCACGTCCGCCTTCTCGGCCTTCGCCGCGTCGATGATCTTCTGCGCGGGCACCATGACGCCGAGGTCGACGACGTCGTAGTTGTTGCACTGCAGCACCACGCCGACGATGTTCTTGCCGATGTCGTGCACGTCGCCCTTGACGGTGGCGAGGACGATCTTGCCCTTGCTGCGGTTCTCGGCGACCTCGGCCTCGGTCTTCTCCGCCTCGATGAACGGGATGAGGTAGGCCACCGCCTTCTTCATGACGCGGGCCGACTTCACGACCTGCGGCAGGAACATCTTGCCGCTGCCGAAGAGGTCACCCACGACGTTCATGCCGTCCATGAGGGGGCCCTCGATGACCTCGATCGGCCGCCCGCCGCGGTCGCTGATCTCCTGGCGCAGCTCCTCGGTGTCGGACTCGGCGTGCTCGTCGATGCCCTTGACCAGGGCGTAGGTGATGCGTTCGCCGACGGGCAGGGACCGCCACTCCTCGGCGATCGCCTCCTGCTTGGTGTCACCGGTGTTGAACGAGTCGGCGATCTCGAGCAGCCGCTCGGTCGAGTCGGGGCGGCGGTTGAGGACCACGTCCTCGATGCGCTCGCGCAGGGTCGCGTCGACCTGGTCGTAGACGACGAGGGCGCCGGCGTTGACGATGCCCATGTCCATCCCCGCCCGGATGGCGTGGAAGAGGAACACCGCGTGGATCGCCTCGCGGACGGCGTTGTTGCCACGGAACGAGAAGGAGACGTTGGAGACGCCGCCGGAGACCAGTGCCCCAGGGAGGTTCTCCTTGATCCAGCGCGTGGCCTCGATGAAGTCGGTCCCGTAGGCCGCGTGCTCCTCGATGCCCGTGGCCACGGCGAAGATGTTGGGGTCGAAGATGATGTCCTCGGCAGGGAAGCCGACCTCCTGCGTGAGGATGTCGTAGGCCCGCTGGCAGATCACCTTGCGTCGTTCGAGGGAGTCGGCCTGGCCGTCCTCGTCGAAGGCCATGACGACGATCGCCGCGCCGTACTTGCGGCACAGCCGCGCGTGCTCGACGAACGGCTCGACGCCCTCCTTCATGGAGATGGAGTTGACGATCGGCTTGCCCTGCACGCACTTCAGGCCGGCCTCGATGACGTCCCACTTCGAGGAGTCGACCATCAGCGGCACCCGGGAGATGTCGGGCTCGCTCGCGACGAGCTTGACGAAGCGGTCCATCGCGGCGACGCCGTCGATCATGCCCTCGTCCATGTTGATGTCGATGACCTGGGCTCCGGCCTCGACCTGCTGGCGGGCCACGTTGAGCGCCGTGCCGTAGTCCTCGGCCTGGATGAGCTTGCGGAACCGTGCCGACCCGGTGATGTTGGTGCGCTCACCGACGTTGACGAACAGCGACTCCTCGGTGACGGTCAACGGCTCGAGGCCGGACAGCCGCAGGGCGGGGGAGACCTCCGGGGGGACGCGGGGCGACTGGTCGCTGGCGGCCTTGGCGATCGCCGCGATGTGGTCCGGCGTCGTGCCGCAGCATCCGCCCAGCAGGTTGACCAGCCCGGCCTGCGCGAACTCGCCCACGATCGCCGCCATCTGGTCGGGCAGCTCGTCGTACTCCCCGAAGGCGTTGGGCAGCCCGGCGTTGGGGTAGCACGACACGAAGGTGTCGGCGACGCGCGCCAGCTCCGCGGCATACGGGCGCATCTCCTCGGCGCCGAGCGCACAGTTGAGGCCGACCGCGATCGGGCGTGCGTGGCGCACGGAGTTCCAGAACGCCTCGGTGACCTGGCCGGACAGGGTGCGCCCCGACGCGTCGGTGATGGTGCCGGAGATGATGACCGGCCACCGGCGCTCGTGCTGCTCGAACAACGTCTCGAGCGCGAAGATCGCGGCCTTGGCGTTGAGGGTGTCGAAGATCGTCTCGACGATGAGGACGTCCGCACCTCCGTCGACGAGCCCCCGGGCCTGCTCGGTGTAGGCGTCCACGAGCTCGTCGAAGGTGACGTTGCGCTTGCCCGGGTCGTTGACGTCGGGGGAGATCGAGGCGGTGCGGTTGGTGGGGCCGAGCGCGCCCAGCACCCACCGCGGCCGGTCCGGCGTCTTCTCGGTCATGGCGTCGCACGCGGCCCGGGCCAGGCGCGCCGACTCGAGGTTGATCTCGTACGCCAGGTCCTCCATGCCGTAGTCGGCGAGGGAGATCTTCTGGGCGTTGAAGGTGTTCGTCTCGACGAGGTCGGCCCCCGCCTCGAGGTATGCCGTGTGGATGCCGGCGATGATCTCGGGCTGGGTCAGCGACAACAGGTCGTTGTTCCCCTTCAGGTCGCTCGGCCAGTCGGCGAAGCGCTCGCCGCGGTAGTCGTCCTCGCCCAGGCCCTCCCGCTGGATCATCGTGCCCATGGCGCCGTCCATCACGAGGATCCGCTCGGTGAGGGCGGACCTCAGCTGGTCGGTCGCGTCGGGCTGGAATGCGGGTGAGTCGGGCACCGGTCAAGTATGGACCGGCGCCTGCTCGGACGTCTGGGTGGTTCACGTACTGTCAGGGCATGACGACCGCTGCCCGAGGGCACCACGCCCCCGAGGACGAGCAGGACCGCGGCCTCGGGGTCCGCATCGCGCGGGTCGCCGGGATCCCCGTCTACGTCGCACCCAGCTGGTTCCTCATCGCCGTGGTCATCACCGCGATCGTGGCCCGCCCGTTCCTGGGGACGCGGCCGCTGCTCGGCATCGGCATCGGCATCGCCCAGGCCCTTGTGCTCCTGGTGAGCGTGCTCGTGCACGAGGCCGCGCATGCCGCGACGGCGAGGGCCTTCGGCATGCCCGTGGTCCGGATCGTCGCGAACCTCTGGGGCGGCCACACCTCGATGGAGGCCGGTCGCACCACCCCGGGACGGATGGCGCTCGTCGCCGCCGCCGGTCCGGCCTCGAACGCGGTGTTCGCCGGGCTGGCGTGGCTCGCCCTTCCCTCCGCGACCGGCGACGTGTCGGGGCGCATCCTCGAGGGACTGGTCATCATCAACGGCTCGCTGGCCGTCCTCAACATCCTTCCCGGCATGCCGCTCGACGGCGGCCAGGTGCTCGAGTGCCTCGTGTGGAAGGTCACCGGGGACCGCAACAAGGGCTCGGTCGTGGCCGGCTGGAGCGGCCGTGTCCTGGCGGCCCTGGTCGTCCTGTGGTTCTTCGTCCGGCCCGTGGCCACTGGTCAGCAGATCGGGTTCAGCCACATCTGGTCGCTGTTCATCGCCTCCATCCTCTGGACCGGCGCGACGGAGTCGATCCGGCGCGGGCGGGCCCTCTCGACGATCGGTCGCCTGCGGCTGGGCTCGGTGATGCACCCGGCCATCGCGGTGCCCGAGACGGCACACGTCGCCGAGCTGCCCGCCACGCCGGGCGGCGAGCTCGTCGTCGTGGACGCGCACGGGCGGCCCACCGCCTACGTCGACTCCGCCCACCTGTCGTCGGTGCCGCCGGACGCGCGCCCGCACACGCCGGTGAGCGCCGTCGCCAGCCAGCAGCACCCGGGCTGGGTGATCGAGGCCGACCCCGCGGGGGACGTGATGCCTGCGGTCGCCGCCCTCCAGGAGTTCCAGATCACCGTGGGCGCCGTCGTCCACCAGGGCCGGGTGGTGGGCGTCGTGCACGCCGCCGACATCGGTCGCGCCCTCAACGGCTGAGCGCGGCCGGTGGGTCGTTCGGTCCGGATGCGCGGGCATGCCTTTATGGGACATTTCGGGCGACGTAGGGTCCGGCCCATGACCTCCGCCCCGGTGCCCCGCAGGCGCCGGCGCCACGCGGTCGCGGCAGCCGCCCTGGCCTCGGTCGTCCTGCTCGCGGGCATCGCGTCCGTGGGCGGCCTCACCCGTGCGGCGTCGGCCGACGCCCCCACGGACGGATCGAGCCGGTCGCTGGTGGCGGTGTCCCCGAAGCCGTCGCGCGGCGAGGTCCCGCAGGAGGAGGGGGCCACGCCGGCCGCCATCCCGTCAGCGGCCCGGGTCCGGTGGGTCGGCACCTGGGCCACGGCGGTCGCCGTGCCGCAGGCCGGGGAGGCGCTCGCGGGGTTCACCGACGTCACCCTGCGCCAGCGCGTCCAGGTGTCGCTGGGCGGTGACGTCGTCCGCCTGCGCCTCACCAACGTCCACGGCACCTCGCCGTTGTCGGTCTCCGCCACCCTCGCGCGCCCCGCGACCCGGCACCGCGCGCTCCGCGGTGACCTCGACCCGACCACCCTCGTTCCCGTCACGTTCGGCGGGAGCCGGCACGTCGTCATACCGGCGGGCTCGGCGACCACCTCCGACCCGGTGGCGATCGTGGTCCCGGACGACGGTGACCTGCTCGTCAGCCTGCACCTGCCCGGACCGACCGGACCCGCGACCTACCACCCCCAGGCGCACTCGACGGGGTACGTCGGCCACGGTGACCAGACCGCGTCGGCGTCGGTCGCAGCGTTCCCGGGACGTACGACGTCGTTCTGGTTCCTCGACGGCCTCGACGTCCGCGCCACGGCGTCCGGGTCGGTCGTGTTCCTGGGCGACTCGATCACCGACGGCGCGGCCTCGACGCTGGACGCCGACCACCGCTGGCCCGACCGCCTCGCCGACCGGGTGCTGGCCGAGCCACGTCCGCTGAGGTTCGGGGTGCTCAACGCCGGGATCAGCGGCAACCGGCTCCTGCTCGACGCCCACGGCCAGGGGCAGGGGGAACGCGCCCTGGGCCGGTTCACGCGGGACGTGCTGACCCGGAGCGGCGTGGAGACCGTCGTCGTGCTCGAGGGCGTCAACGACATCCAGCAGGACCCGTCGGAGACGGACCCGCAGGACCTCGTCGCCGCCTACCGGGAGATCCTGGTCCGCGCCCACGAACGCCACGTGCGTGTGGTGGTGGCCACCATCGGACCGTTCCGGGGGTGGCCACGCTGGACGCCGGAGTGCGAGGCCGTGCGCGTGGCCGTCAACGAATGGATCCGCGGCTCCGGGGAGCCCGACGCGGTGCTCGACCTCGATGCCGCCCTGCGCGACCCGGTGCAGCCGACCCGTCTGGTGGCTGCGTACGACAGCGGGGACCACCTGCACCCGAACGACCTCGGGTATGCCGCGATGGCAGCGGCCGTCGACCTGCCAGAGCTGCTCGGCCAGCCCCGTTGACGGCCTCTTCCGGTGCGCCGGTGTCGTGCGACGACCGCGGGTCCGGGGCCAGCTCCGGGGAGAACTAGACTTCGCCGCCATGAGCAGCACCCCCGACCAGACCCCTCCCGCCGCGACCGGGGCCGACCTGCGCCGTGGCACGTTCTCCGAGGGCGAGCGGGTGCAGCTGACCGACCCGAAGGGGCGCCTGCACACGATCACCGTCGAGGCGGGACGCGAGTTCCACACCCACCGCGGACGCCTCGCCCACGACGACCTCATCGGCAGCCCCGACGGGTCCGTCGTCAGGAACACGGCCGGGGTCGAGTACCTCGCCCTCCGGCCGCTGCTGTCGGACTACGTCATGTCGATGCCGCGCGGTGCCGCCGTCGTCTACCCCAAGGACGCCGGCCAGATCGTCACCATGGCCGACATCTTCCCGGGCGCCCGGGTCGTCGAGGCCGGCGTCGGTTCCGGCGCGCTGTCGATGAGCCTGCTGCGGGCCGTGGGGGAGACGGGCCACGTCCACTCGTTCGAACGTCGCGAGGACTTCGCCGACATCGCCAAGGGCAACGCCCGCGCCTTCTTCGGGCAGGACCACCCGGCGTGGCAGGTCACCGTCGGCGACCTCGTCGAGGAGCTGCCGCAGCACGTCGAGCCCGGCAGCGTGGACCGCGTCGTCCTCGACATGCTCGCCCCGTGGGAGTGCCTGGACGCCGTCGCCGACGCGCTCCTGCCCGGCGGAGTGCTGATCTGCTACGTCGCCACCGCCACCCAGCTGTCCCGCGTGGCCGAGGGTGTCCGCGAGCACGGCGGCTACACCGAGCCCGAGGCGTGGGAGTCCCTCGTCCGCGGCTGGCACCTCGAGGGGCTCGCCGTGCGACCGCAGCACCGGATGCACGGACACACCGGCTTCCTCATCACCACCCGTCGGCTCGCGCCCGGCGTCACCCCGCCGCTGCGCAAGCGCCGCCCCGGCAAGGGCTCGGTCGACGAGGACGGTGCACCCGTGCAGGACTCCAGCTTCGGCCGCGAAGGGGAGTTCACACCCGAGGACATCGGCGAGCGCGTCCCATCAGACAAGAAGATCCGGCGGGTTCGCCGTTCTGTGACCCAAACCTCCGAGACCACGGAGTAGTTCAGGGTTAGGTTTGCTTATCGGCCGTCCCCGCACGGTCGATGACCGAGGTTCGCCACCGAGGGAGTCGACATGACCGACCACAGCCAGCCCACCCCCGACCGCAGCGAGGAGCGCCGCCAGGCGGAGCTCCTCTCCGAGGAGGTCGCCGCCCTGCGGCAGCGGCTCGCCGACGCCCCCGTGCGCTCGCGCGAGCTCGAGACCAAGGTGCTGCAGCTGCAGTCCAACCTCGCGACGATCTCCTCGCAGAACGAACGCCTCGTGCGCACCCTCAAGGAGGCGCGCGAGCAGATCGTCACCCTGAAGTCCGAGGTCGACCGGTTGGCCCAGCCCCCGGCTGCGTATGGCGTGATCCTCGAGTCCTACGACGACGCCACGGTCGACATCCTCACCGGCGGCCGCAAGATGCACGTGGCGGTGAGCCCGGCCGTCGACCCGTCCGAGCTCTCGAGCGGTCGGGAGGTGCGCCTCAACGAGGCGATGAACGTCGTGGCGACCTGCGGCTACGAGCGCATCGGCGAGGTCGTCATGATCAAGGAGCTGCTCGGGGAGGGCAGGGTCCTGGTCGTCTCGCACGCCGACGAGGAGCGGGTTGTCCGCATGGCCGACTCCCTCGAGGGGGAGCCGATCCGGGTGGGCGACGCACTCATGCTGGAGTCGAGGTCCGGGTTCGTCTACGAACGCATCCCCAAGGCCGAGGTGTCCGAGCTCGTCCTCGAGGAGGTGCCCGACATCGACTACGAGGACATCGGTGGGCTGGCCGGCCAGATCGAGGCCATCCGGGACGCCGTCGAGCTGCCCTACCTGCATCCCGACCTGTTCACCGAGCACCAGCTCAAGCCCCCGAAGGGCGTCCTGCTCTACGGCCCGCCCGGGTGCGGCAAGACGCTCATCGCCAAGGCCGTGGCGTCCTCGCTGGCCCGGAAGGTGGCGGAGAAGGAGGGCAAGCCGGTCGGCAAGTCGTTCTTCCTCAACATCAAGGGCCCCGAGCTGCTCAACAAGTACGTCGGTGAGACCGAGCGCCACATCCGGCTGATCTTCCAGCGGGCCCGGGAGAAGGCGTCGGGTGGCACGCCGGTCGTGGTGTTCTTCGACGAGATGGACAGCCTGTTCCGCACCCGCGGTTCGGGGGTCTCCTCCGACGTGGAGACGACGATCGTGCCGCAGCTGCTGTCGGAGATCGACGGGGTCGAACGGCTCGAGAACGTCATCGTCATCGGCGCCTCGAACCGCGAGGACATGATCGACCCCGCCATCCTGCGGCCCGGCCGCCTCGACGTGAAGATCAAGATCGAGCGCCCCGACGCCGAGAGCGCCCGCGACATCTTCACGAAGTACCTCACCTCCGACCTGCCGCTGCACCCGCACGACCTGGCCGAGCACGACGGCTCCGCCCAGGCGACGGTCGACGCGATGATCACCGCCACGGTCGAGCGGATGTACTCCGAGATCGAGGAGAACCGGTTCCTCGAGGTCACGTACGCCAACGGTGACAAGGAGGTCCTCTACTTCAAGGACTTCAACTCCGGCGCGATGATCCAGAACATCGTGGACCGGGCCAAGAAGATGGCCATCAAGGACTTCCTCACGGTCGGGGCCAAGGGCATCCGGGTGGACCACCTGCTGGCGAGCTGCGTGGACGAGTTCAAGGAGAACGAGGACCTGCCGAACACGACCAACCCGGACGACTGGGCCCGCATCTCCGGCAAGAAGGGCGAGCGGATCGTCTACATCCGCACGCTCATCACCGGCAAGAGCGGCACCGAGCCGGGCCGGTCGATCGACAACGTCGCCAACACCGGCCAGTACCTCTAGGAGGTGCCGGCGGTCCCCTTCACGCGGCCGACGAGGTGCCCCGCCGCGGCTTCGACGCGCAACCACAGCTGCCAGTAGGCCACCCCGACGGCCACGGAGGCGGCCATGGCCAGCACCGAGCTCGTCCCCATGATGTGCGGGTAGACGACGAAGTGCGTGAGGTAGACGAACAGGCTGGCGCTGGCGACCACGGCAGCCGCCCGCCCGAGGAACGCCGGCAGGACGACCGTCGGCACCCAGACCAGGACGAGCAGCCCGACGATGATGGTCACCTCCCGCATCGGCATCGACGGCCAGAACCCCGGCACCGTGAGGACCGGGATCGCCGAGACCAGGAGACGCTGCGCGGTCGACGACGCCCGTGCCGCGGCCCAGCCGGTGGCGAACAGCCAGATGAGGACGTAGGCGTTGGCTCCCCGGTAGGGGCCGGCGTCGGGCACCACGACGGCATACCTCGTCAGCAGGCCGAGGCCCACGAGGGCGACGGGGAAGGCGAACGGCCAACGGCGTTCCCAGCGGTCCACGGCCGGCACCGCCAGGAGCCCGGCGGTGCCGAGCAGCAGGGCGACCACCGCCTCGACGAACCAGTAGTGCCAGTGGTCGGACCAGCGTGACCAGTCGCCGAGCACCTGGTTGAGCAGCAGCACGTTGCGCCAGTCGTAGGTGCCTGCCACGACGGCGACGACGCCGATCCAGGCCGCGCTGGGCGCCCAGATCCGCAGGGCGCTCCGGGCGACGCCCTTCACGCGCTCTCCGCGGGAGCGGCTGGTGAGCTGGAACCGGGCGAGGTTGAAGCCGGCCAGCGCGAGCAGCGTGTGCGCGCCTCCGGGGACGAACGACAGGTGGGTGTGGTTGGCGAGGATGAGCAGCACGGCGACGGCTCGCAGCACGACGCTGGTCTCCACGCGGTGCAACCAGGTCCGCGCCGGGCGCCGGGTCGCTGCAGCCGCGCCGACGAGCTCGGAAGGGGCGAGGAGGTGCCAGCCCGACGGGAGCGCGTCCAGGACCCGCTCGAGACGGAGCGACACCTCGACGTAGGAGAGGGAGTCGCCGCCGAGGTCGACGAAGCTGGTCCGCTCGGTGGCGTGCGGGGCGTCCAGCAGCCTGCGGTACAGCCCGACGACGCGCGCCACGACGTCCCCGTCGGACGTCGTGCCCTCGTCGGTGGCCGGGTGCGCCTCGCGGTGGGCCCCGAGCAGCTCGGCGACCCGTGGGTAGTCCGGCTTGCCGGTGGCCAGCCGCGGGGCCTGCAGCCCGTCGAGGACGACGACCGCGGCAGCCGGTATGCCGTGCTGGCGGCGCAGCGCCTGCGTCACCTCCGGGCCGGCCCCGGTGCGTTCGGCGAGCACACCCACCGCGTCCCCGAGGTCGACGCAGTGGGTGGGGTGCCCGGCGTCGCGCAGGTCGCGCTCGACGTGGTCGAGGTCGATCCGCAGGCCGACGACCTTGGCGAACCGGCTCCGTCGCCCGACGATCTCGACGAGGCCGTCGGGACCGAACCGCGCCAGGTCACCGGTCCGCAGCTCGGTCACGTCACGGCCGCGGGCGAGGTCGGCCGAGGACCGGGCGTAGCCCAGCATGACGTTGGGGCCGGAGTAGACGAGCTCGCCGAAGCCGCAGTCGATCTCCCCGAGGGGTTCGATGCGGAAGGAGCCACCCGGCACGGGAGCGCCCACGGTCCCCGGCCGCACGCCCGCGAGGTCCGGCGGGAGGACGGCCATCCGGGCGGTGGCCTCCGTCTGGCCGTACATGACGAACAGGTCCCAGCCCTGCTCGCGCCCGAGGTCGGCGAAACGGGTGACGACCTCCGGGTCGAGTCGCCCACCGGCCTGGGTGACGCAGCGCAGCGTCGGGTGGTGCCGGTCGGCGAACCCGCTGCGCTCCAGCAGGTCGAAGCTGTGCGGGACCCCCGCCAGGGTCGTGGCGGCGGTCGCGTCGAACAGCCGCCAGAAGCAGGGGTCGACGACCGAGAGCTCGGTGAGCACGATGCTCGCGCCGGCGGCGAGGTGGCTGTGCACCACCGACAGGCCGTAGCAGTAGTGCAGCGGCAGGCTGGTCACGGCGCGGTCGGTCGACCGGATGCCGAGCGCGTCCGCGATCGCGTGGGCGTTGCTGTCGAGGTTCTCGTGGGAGAGCCGCACGACCTTGGGGGAGCCGGTCGACCCCGACGTGGGCAGGAGCAGCGCGAGGTCGGGGTGCAGGTCGTGGGCCGGCGAGGCCGGGTCGTGGCGGTCGACCACCTGCCAGCCGGCCGGGCCTCGCCCGGCCACGACGTCGGGGTCGTAGGCGTCGGCGAGGCGGTCGAGGTGCTGCACCCGGTCGCCGGGGGCCAGCAACGGCACGTGCCCGGCAGCGAGGGCCCCGAGGTAGGTCACCAGCGCGTCGAGGGTGTTGTCGGCGGCCAGGAGCACCAGGCGCCGACCACCGCCGAGGGCGGCGGCAGCCGCGTCGACGAGGTCGGCCAGGGCGGCATACGTCAGGGTCCGGGAGCCGGTGTGGACGGCCGGGGCGGCACCGCGGGAGCGCAGCGACGTCGCGAAGGCGACGGCCGGTCGGGCCGGGGCGACAGCAGGGAGCGCAACCACGCCCAGGAGCGTATTAGGTAAGGCTTACCAAACTCAAATGCCCTGCACAGGGGGCCGGCTAGCGCGACACCCGCTCGCGGGCCTGCGACCAGCGGGCCACGCCCTCGACGGCGAAGCGGCCCACCTCGCGCACGCAGCGCCACCCGACGAGGAACAGGCCGAGCACGACGAGGGTGACCACGGCGAAGCTCCAGGCGAACCCACCGCCGGTCGCGACCCGCAGCGCCAGGCCGAGGACCACGGTCGTCAGCCAGACCACGGGCGAACCGGGCACCCGCACCGGCCATTCACCGCGCGTGCGGGCCAGCAGCCAGCCGAGCGCCAGTGCTGCGAGGAAGGGCCACGCGACGAGGACGACGCCGCGCAGGGTCACGCCCTCGGCATGGCTGGCCCGGCCGATGGTCGCGAAGAGCAGGACGGCGACGACGTCGAGCAGGAACGCACCCGCGGCACGCCTCACGCGCGCACCTTGTCGAACAACGTCGCCTGCGGGGGTGAGAGGGTCGGGTCGACCCCGTCGAAGAGGCTGCTCACGGACTCGCCGGCGTGGATGCGCTTGATGGCCTCGGCGAACAGCTGCGCCACCGAGCGCACCTGCAGCTCGGGCCAGTGGCCCGGGGCGGGCACGGTGTCGGTCGTGACGACCTCGCCGATCATCGGGTGGTCGCGGAGCCGTTCGACGGCCTTGCCGGCGAACAGCCCGTGCGTGCAGGCGACGTCGGCACCGGTGCAGCCGAGGTCGCGCAGCCGCTCGAGGAGCTCCACGATCGAGCCGCCGGTGGCGATCTCGTCGTCGAGCACGATGGCGCGCTTGCCGGTGACGTCGCCGACGATGGAGTCGATGATGACGCGGTCGTCGGCCAGGCGCTGCTTGGACCCCGCTGCCACGGGCAGCCCGAGGAGCCGGGCGAACTGCGTGGCCGTCTTGGCGTTGCCGAGGTCGGGGGAGACCACGACCGAGTTGGTCAGGTCCCCGGACCGGAAGTGGTCCGCCAGGACCCCGATGGCGGTGAGGTGGTCGACCGGCACCGAGAAGAAGCCGTGGACCTGCGGTGCGTGGAGCGTCATGGTGAGCACGCGGTCGACACCTGCGGCCACGAGCATGTCGGCGACCAGACGGCCACCGAGGGAGATCCGCGAGGCGTCCTTCTTGTCGGAGCGGGCGTACGCGTAGTGCGGGATCACTGCCGTGATCTGGGCCGCCGAGGCACCCCGCGCCGCGTCGACCATGAGGAGCAGCTCCATCAGGTGCTCCTGCGTCGGCGGCACCAACGGCTGGACGATGTAGACGTCGCGCTGTCGGCAGTTCGCCAGCAGCTGCGCCTGGAGGCAGTCGTTGCTGAACCGCGTGATGTCAGCGGGTGAGAGGTCGACGCCCAGGGCGTCGCAGATGCGTCGGGCGAGGGCGCGGTGGGCGCTCCCGGAGAAAACCACGATGTCCCGCATGACGCTCCTCGGTCGACCGGTGATGCATGTCGAGACTAACCGCCGCGGGGCCCCTGTGGGACCTCCCCGTCCCACAGGTGGGACCCGAGCTCGCCGACGAGCTCGGCGCGGTGCTGGGCCGCGGTGGGCACGACGCCGGGGATGGAGGCGAAACCGTGCGGGACGCGGACGTAGTTGGTGAGCCGGACGGGCACGCCCGCGGCCCGCAGCGCGGCGGCATACCGGGAGCCGTCGTCGCGCAGCGGGTCGCGGTCGGCGGTCTGGATCAGGGCGGGCGGCAGGCCCTCGAGGCTGCCGAACAACGGCGAGACGAGCGGGTCGCGCAGGTCCGAGCCCTCGGGGGCGTAGTGGTTGCGGAAGGCGACGATGCTGGCCCGGGTGAGCATCGGCGCCCCGGCCAGCTCGTGGATCGAGGGGGATGCCAGGGTCATGTCGGTCGCGGGGTAGATCAGGGCCTGGTGGCGCACCGGTGAGTCCCCGCGGTCGCGCAGCACCTGGGCGGTCACCGCGGCGAGGTTGCCCCCGGCGCTGTCACCGCAGAGGGCGACCCGCGAGGTGTCGGCGCGCAGGACGTCACCCTGCCCGGACAGCCACGTGGTGGCGTCGACGCAGTCGTGCGCGGCCGTGGGGGCCCGGTGCTCGGGCGCCAGCCGGTAGTCGACGCTCACGACCACGGCGCGGACCTGGGCGGCGAGGTGGCTGCACAGCGGGTCGTACATCACGACGTTGCCCTGCACGAACCCCCCGCCGTGCAGGAAGACGATGACCGGGACCTCGGTCTCGGTGTCGCGGACGCCACGGGGGCGGTACAGGCGCAACGGGATCGAGTGGCCGTCACGCGCCGGTGCCGTGCCGTAGGTGATGCCGACCGACCGGTCCACGGCCCCCGTGATCCACGAGAACGGCGGCCGGTCCGGCGTCACCGCACCCCGGTCCGCCTGGATCTGCTCGACGCTGCGACGCTCCACCGGCGGCCGGAGACCACTGTCGAGGAGCGCGGTGAGGGCGGCGGTCTGCGGGTACAACGCTCTGGGGGAGTGACGCATCTGCAGAAACTAACTCACCTAGGGTGAGGACATGAGCCAGGACGCACGACCCGGACACCGCCGCGAGCTCGACCGATGACCGTCCGCCGGGTCATGGGGATCGAGACCGAGTACGGCATCTCGGTGCCCGGCGACCCCGCAGCCAACCCCATGGTCCTCTCCGGCCAGGTGGTCAACGCGTACGCGTCGGCCCAGGGCATCCGGGCCGCGCACGCCTCCTGGGACTACGCCGACGAGGCGCCCCTGCGGGACGCCCGGGGGTTCGAGATGGGCCGTGGGCTCGCCGACCCCAGCCAGCTCACCGACGAGGAGGACCCGACGCTGGCCAACGTCGTCCTCACCAACGGTGCACGCCTCTACGTCGACCACGCCCACCCGGAGTACTCCTCGCCCGAGGTCACCACCCCGCGCGCGGCCGTGGCCTGGGACCGGGCCGGCGAGCTGATCATGGCCGAGTCGGTGCGCCGCCTGTCGCACGTGCCGCCGGGGGTCAACCTCTACAAGAACAACACCGACGGCAAGGGCCAGTCCTACGGCACGCACGAGAACTACCTCATGCGCCGCGAGACGCCGTTCTCCGACATCGTGCGCCACCTCGTGCCGTTCTTCGTCGCCCGCCAGGTGGTCACCGGGTCCGGGCGGGTGGGCATCGGGATGGACTCGCGCCGCGACGGGTTCCAGCTCAGTCAGCGCAGCGACTTCTTCGAGGTCGAGGTGGGCCTGGAGACGACGCTCAAGCGGCCCATCATCAACACCCGCGACGAGCCGCACGCGGTGGCGGACCTGTACCGCCGGCTGCACGTCATCATCGGCGACGCCAACCACTGCGACGTCGCGAACCTCCTCAAGCTGGGCACCACGTCGCTGGTCCTGGCCATGATCGAGGACCGTGCGATCAGCGCCGACCTCACCGTCGCCCGCCCTGTCGCGACCCTCCAGGCCGTCAGCCACGACCCCACCTGCCGCCAGCTCATCGAGCTGCGGGACGGGACGAAGCTCACCGCGGTGCAGCTGCTGTGGCGCTACCACGACGCCGCGGAGCGCTACCTCCAGGACCGGTATGGCGCCGAGCGGGACGACGACACCGCGGAGGTCATGCGGTGGTGGGCCCTGGTCCTCGACAAGCTCGAGCGGGACCCCTCCGAGGCCGCCCGCGAGGTCGACTGGGTCGGCAAGCTGCAGGTGCTGCAGGGGTACATCGACCGCGACGGCCTGGACTGGTCCGACTCGCGGCTGCGCGCCATCGACATCCAGTGGTCGGACGTGCGCCCCGACAAGGGCCTCTTCCACCGGTTGCGCAGGGCTGGGCGGTTCGAGGAGCTCGTGCCGGAGGAGGTCGTCCTCGAGGCCGTGCGCGAGCCCCCGCACGACACCCGGGCGTACTTCCGGGGCAAGTGCCTGGAGAAGTACCCCGACCAGATCGCCGCCGCCTCGTGGGACTCGGTGATCTTCGACGTCCCGGGCCACGCGTCGCTGCAGCGGGTGCCGATGCTGGAACCGTTGCGGGGCACCAAGGCCAGCGTCGGGTCGTTGCTCGACCGGAGTCCGGACGCCGCCACCCTGCTGCGCGAGTTGGCCTCGGCATCGGGTTAGGTTCGGACTAGGGTCGACGCAGGACGGGCGCCCGCGCCCACGTCGCCACACGCAGCACCGAGCGAGAGGTCACGGACATGCCGAGCCAGGAGCAGAGCCGCCCACAGCGCAGGGACGACGCGCCCGACGAGGCGCCCGAGCCCACCCCCGCAGCGCCCGAGGCCACCGCCCGCAAGGAGAACCTCGACTCCGACATCGACAGCGTCCTCGACGAGATCGACGGGGTCCTGGAGTCCAACGCGGAGGAGTTCGTCCGGGGGTTCGTCCAGAAGGGTGGCCAGTGACCACAGGCGCCGACGCGGGGAGGCTCCCCGCGGCATACCTGTCCACGGGCTCCTCGTCCTTCACCGACTTCGTCGGGGCGCACGCCCCTCACCTGCTGCCCTCGCGCAGGGCCCTCCCGGTCGGGAGCACCATGGAGGCACCGCACGGCACGACGATCGTCACCGTCACCTACGACGGCGGCGTGGTGATGGCCGGCGACCGGCGGGCGACGATGGGCAACCTCATCGCCAACCGCGACATGGAGAAGGTCTTCGCCGGTGACGAGTACTCCGCCGTCGGCATCGCCGGCACCGCGGGCATCGCCATCGAGCTGGTCAAGCTGTTCCAGGTCGAGCTCGAGCACTACGAGAAGATCGAGGGGACGCTGCTCTCGTTGGAGGGCAAGGCGAACCGGCTGGCGTCGATGATCCGGGCCAACCTCGGCATGGCCATGCAGGGGCTGGCCGTGGTGCCGCTGTTCGCGGGCTACGACCTCGACAAGCGGACCGGCCGGATCTTCTCCTACGACGTGACCGGCGGCTGCTACGAGGAGCACGACCACCACAGCGTGGGCTCGGGCTCGCTGTTCGCGCGCGGGGCGATGAAGAAGCTCTGGCGACCCGGGCTGTCGGCCGACGGCGCGGTCTCGGTCGCCGTCGAGGCGCTGTACGACGCCGCGGACGACGACTCCGCGACCGGTGGACCCGACGTCGGTCGACGCATCTGGCCGACCGTGGCGGTGGTGGGTGACCAGGGCGTGGTGTTCCGGTCCGACGACGAGCTGAGGACGACCGTGGAGGCCGTCATCGCCGCCCGCCAGGGCAACCCGGGAGGTGCGCGATGAGCAGCATGCCGTTCTACGTCTCGCCCGAGCAGCTGATGAAGGACCGGGCCGACTACGCCCGCAAGGGAATTGCGCGCGGTCGCTCGGTGGTCGTGCTCGGCTACGACAAGGGGATCGCGTTCGTCGCCGAGAACCCGTCGCGGGCCCTGCACAAGGTGTCCGAGATCTACGACCGCATCGCGTTCGCCGCGGTCGGCAAGTACAACGAGTTCGAGAACCTCCGGGTGGCAGGCGTCCGCTACGCCGACCTGCGCGGCTACTCCTACGACCGCACCGACGTCACGGCTCGCGGCCTGGCCAACGCCTACGCGCAGACCCTCGGCACCGTGTTCACCCAGGAGTCCAAGCCCTACGAGGTCGAGATCGTGGTCGCCGAGGTGGGCAGCACCGCCGACGAGGACCAGATCTACCGGCTCACGTATGACGGGTCCGTCGCCGACGAGCGCGGGTTCGTGGCCATGGGTGGCGCGGCCGAGCCGATCGAGACCGGGCTCAAGGAACGCTGGGAGCCCGGACTGTCGCTCGCCGACGCGTTGCGGCTCGCGGTCGAGCTGCTCGCCAAGGACCCGGCGAAGGACGCGGGCAAGGAGGGCGCCCCGGCTCGCACGCTCGGTGCGGGTCAGCTTGAGGTGGCCGTCCTCGATCGCGAGCGTCCGCGCCGGACGTTCCGCCGCATCGGGGGTGGGCTGCTCGACGCGCTGCTCAGCACCGAGGACCCGACGCACGACGCCCCGGCCGAGGACGACCGGACGCCGGGACGCCACGACACCCTCACCGGTGAGTCGCCGCGCGACGAGTCGACCAACCCGCAGACCCAGCGCCCGACCGAGTAGCACCGCGCGCACGAGGACGGCCGCCCCCGTCGGGGCGGCCGTCCTCCTGTCCGGGCCTGCTGCGCTGCGCGCTCAGACAGGGACCTTCTAGACAGGGAGCTTCTCGAGCAGGAAGCTCTCGGTCGCGACCCAGGCCTGGCTCGAGGCGGCCTCGTGGTGGAACATCGGCGACGGGTTGTCGAACGCGTGACCGGCGCCCTCGTAGGTGAGGAAGGTGACGTCGTCGTTGTCGGCCGTGACCGCTGCCTCGATCTCCTCGACCTTCTCCATCGGGATGTAGTCGTCGGCCGTGCCGAAGTGGTGCAGGCTCGGGGAGGTGACCTGGGGCGCCATACCGAGCAGGGTGGGCAGTGCCGAGCCGTAGTAGCTCACGAGCGCGTCGGGGGCCGCGCGGTCGGCCGCGGCAGCGGCAGCGACGTTGAACGCCATCCCGCCGCCGAAGCAGAACCCGATCACGCCCGCCGGCCCGCGGACCTCCGCGCGGTCGCGCACGGCGGCCAGCGCGGCCACACCGTCCTTGACGCCCTGCTCCCAGTCGAACCGGCCCATCAGCTCCATGGCCTGCGGCAGGCCGTCGCCACCTTCCTCGACGACCGGGTCGCCGAGGCGGTGGTAGAGGTGCGGGACCAGGACGACGTACCCGAGGGCAGCCAGGTCGGCGGCCCGTGAGGTGATGTAGTCGGTGACGCCGAAGATCTCCTGGTACAGCACGATGCCCGGGCCCTCTGCGGACTCGGGCAGGTGCAGGTCGGCGGGCATGGAACCGCCGTCGACCTCGATGGACAGGACCTCAGGGGAGCGGGTGTTGGTCATGTCACCAACGTAGGCCGCGCGGGCCCCGGGTGCCCCTCAGGCAGAGGGCGCGTCCGCGTAGCGCAGGTACGGCTTGACTACCTCGACACCCTTGAACCGCGCCTGGGCGTCCTCGGTCGAGACGGTCGGGGCGACGATGACGCGCTCGCCCGCCTTCCAGTCAGCAGGCGTCGAGAACGGGCCTGAGTCGTTGACCTGCAACGCATCCAGGGCCCGCAGGATCTCGTCGAAGTTGCGTCCGGCGCTCTTGGGGTAGGTGAGCGACAGGCGCACCTTGCCGGCCGGGTCGATGAGGAACACGGAGCGGACGGGTGAGGTGTCGCCGGCGCCGGGGTGGATCATGTCGTAGAGCTCGGCGACGTTGCGGTCCTTGTCGGCGACGATCGGGTAGGTCACCGAGGCGCCGGAGACCTCCTCGATGTCGGCCTTCCACGAGTTGTGGTCGTCGAGGCCGTCGACGGACACCGCGAGGACCTTGGTGTTGCGGCGGGCCCACTCGTCCTTGAGCTGGGCCACGCGACCGAGCTCGGTGGTGCAGACGGGCGTGAAGTCGGCGGGGTGGCTGAACAGCACGGCCCAGCCGTCGCCCTTCCAGTCGAGGAAGGTCAGCTCGCCCTCGGTCGTGTCGGCGGTGAAGTCCGGGGCGTCGTCGCCCAGTCGCAGCGTGGCCATGACGGCTCCTTCTCGAAGGTAACGCGATGTTTGTCGAAACCAAACATGCCGTTACTTGACCGAGGTGTGGATATCTCGTCCGGATGCTGGACCGAGCGCGGCGACCAGGGCCGCCGCGACGGTGGCCACCACGGCAGGGTCGAGCAGCAGGCCGTAGTGGTCGGAGTCGAGCTCCCGCACGGCAAGATCGGGGGGCAGGTGCGCCGCGGCGATGCGCTCCGCCGTGTACAACCCGACCGGCTGGTCCAGGGGTCCGCGGCGGGCGTACAGCAAGGTGGTGGGGGACTGGAGGGTGTGGATGGCGCTGAGCGTCGCCGGGTCGGACACGAGGTCGGCCCAGTCGGCCCGCACGCACTCCAGGGACGACGTCGAACGCATCCGACCCCGGGGCCCGGACAGGTCGTGCAGCAGGTAGGCCGCGAGGGCGGCTCCCGCGGGTCCGGACAGGTGCCGCCCGAGGGCGGGGTGGGCGCCCCAGTGGGCGAGGTAGGCCTGCTCGTCCTCGAACGTCATCGACAGCCGTTCCATCGCCGGGCCGATGATGCTGTGCAGGACCTCGTCGATGTCGAGAGTGCCCGGTGAGGGAAAGGCCAACCCGCCGTCGACGAGGACGACGGCCCCGACGTCCTGGGGGTGGGTGGCCGCCGCGAGCGCGGCGACGAAGGCTCCCATGTCGTGGCCGGCCAGCACCGGGCGCTCCAGGCCCAGGTGGATGGTGAGGGCGTGCACGTCGGCCACGTGGTCGGCCAGCCCGGTGGAACGCAGGTGCGCACTCTCGGCCCGCCCGCGCATGTCCGGGGCCAGCACGTGCACGAGGCCATCGAGGCGCTCGGCCACCGGCACCCACGCGAGGGCGTTCGAGGAGGTGCTGTGGAGGGCCACGACGACCGGCGCCCCGGCGGGCGCCTGCGTGAGGCGGTGCACCGTGAGGTGGCCGCCGTCGACGGGAACCTGCTCGGTCAGCGGTGGCACGCAGGGTCCTCTCTCGGGGTGACCGCGTCGTCGCGGCGCCGGGGCCGGCCCGGACGAAGCCGGCCGGAGCTCCCGGTCGACGTGCTGGGCCCGACGCTACGCACCGGCGGCGCCCCTCCCTATGGCGCCCGCCGCCACATCCCGGTCCGGGAAATGTGGTCGGTCGACGTCTCAGCCGACCGCCCGGGCCAGGTCGACCAGGGCGACCTCGTCAGCAGGGGCGAGACCGGCCCGGCGCGGGCGACCAGGGCCCTGCGCCAGCTCCCACGCGAGGGTGTCCTCCAGGGTCTGGGCGAGTGGCCGCGCCCTGAGTCCGAGCGACTCGGCCGCAGCAGTGCTGCGGCTCATCATTCCGGCGTACTCCGGCAGGGGGAGCCACAGCGGGAGCGAGCGCTCGCCCGACCACGGTGCGACCTCGTGCTCGGCGAGCCAGTCCTGCGACACCCGCACCAGCTCGCCGTCGTGCCCCGTCACCTGCCGGGCGGTGCGCAGGTGGTCGGGCAGCGGGACGACCGACCCGGCAGCGTTCGCCACGCCCACCGCGGCCACCTCGGCGCAGCGCAGCAGCCAGGCCGCGAGGTCGCGGACGTCGATCACCTGGGTGTCGATGGGTGAGTCGGGCACGAGGACCGCTCCGTCGGCCGTCGCCGGGTGGGCGAACCGCAACGGCCAGTACCCGGTCCGGTCCGTGTGGTCGCCCGGCCCGGCGACCAGTCCCGCCCTCGCCACCAGGGCCCGGTCCGGTATGGCGCCGAGCACGGCCTGCTCGCATGCCACCTTGCGCGCGCCATACGTCTCCCACCCCTCGTCGTCCTCGGGGGAGGGGTCGAGCAGGGGCGCCGACTCGTCGGCGCCGGGGTCGTCGTGCGACGCGTAGACCGACGCGGAGGACACGAAGACCCAGGACCGGGCTCGGTCGGCCAGCGCCGCCAGGGCGCCGCGGACGTGGCTGGGCTGGCGGGCAACGTCGACGACGGCGTCCCAGTCGGCCCCACCCAGCGCGTCGTACGCGCCGGGCGTGGACCGGTCGGCCCGGACGAGGGACACCCCGGCAGGGACCTCCCCGGCCCGGCCGCGCGCCAGCGCCGTCACCCGGTGCCCGGCGGCCACCGCCTGCGCGGCGACCTCGCCACCCAGCCAGGCCGTCCCGCCGAGCACGAGGATCCTCATGACCGCACCACCGCCGCGCTCAGGCGCGGCTCGGTTGCTTCGTGCCCGTGGCCGGGGCGGGCCGGGATGCGTCGTCCTTCTGCTTCGACGGCTGGTCGGTCTTCGGCGCTGCGTCCCCGGCAGCCTCCGGAGCAGGGACGGCGTCCTGCGCGCCCTCAGACCGGTCCTGGTCCTGGACCGGGACCACCGCGGCGGACTCGCCGGCCTCGGAGCCGCTCGCCGCCGCCACCTCGGGCAGGGCGCCCTCGATCGAGTCGACCATGGACGCACCACCGAGGGTGGCGAGCATCTGGCGCACGTTGCTCAGCTGGGCGGTGATGCTGTCGCGGCGGGCCGTGGCCGCTGCGAGCTCGCGCTCGGAGTCGCGACGGATCCGCTCGGCCTGCTCACGGGCGGACGCGACGAGCGCGTCGGCCTCGGCCTTGGCCGACTCGAGGGTGCGCCGGCTCTCGGCGGTGGCGTCGGCGTGGGCCCGCTCGCTGTCGGCAGCCAGCCCGGTGGCGCGCTCCTGCGCCTCGTTGAGCGCCTTCTCGTGCGCCGCCATCTGGGCGGTGAACTCGGCCGACGCCTTGTCGCGGCGCTGGCCCAGGGTCGCCTCGAAGTCGGCCGCCGCCGCGGCGGCGCGGGCGCGCTGGTGCTCGTAGAAGGCCTCCGCCTCCTCCCGACGGGCCGAGGCCTCGCGGTCGGCGTCGTCGAGGATCGAGTCGGCCTGCTGCCTGGCCTTCTCGACGACCTGGCTGGCCTGGGCGTCGGCGCGGGTGCGCCCGTCCTCGGCGTAACGGTCGGCGTCGGTGCGGGTCTGGTCCGCGGCCAGGCGCGAGGTGCCGGCCAGGGTCTGGGCGTCGACGTCCGCGTTCCGGCGGATCTCGGTGGCCTCCTCGTCGGCCATCGTGAGGATGGCGCCGATGCGTTCACCGAGGTCGGCGAAGGTCGGGGCCGCAGCCTTGCGCTGCTCGTCCTTCAGGCCTTCGAGCGCGCGAGCCGTCCGGGCGCCCTCCTCCTGGACCTTGGCCAGGGTCGAACGCAGCTCGCTGACCTCGACCGTGCGCTCGGCCGCCTCACGGCGGGCCTGCTCCAGGGCTCCGGCGTGCTCGGCCCGCCACTGGTCGACCTGGGCCGGGTCGTAGCCGCGCAGGACGCTGCGGAAGGAGGTGGTGTCACTCATGGGTGTTCCGTTCGGTGTCGTGGGTGGTGGGTCCGTCGTCAGCGGTGGTCTGGTGGGAAGGCACCGACAGGGCGTCGATGACGCCGGTCAGGTGGCCCAGCTGGGTGGTGATGTCCTCGCGGCGGGAGGCCAGGGAGGCGACCTCGGCCCGGGCCCGCTCCAGCATGGCCCGTGCCTCCTCCCGGACGCGGTCGGCGTCCGCCCTCGCCCGGGTGCTCGTGGCGATGAGCTCTTCACGAGCGGCCCGGTGGGACGCGTGGGTCTCGCGTTGCAGGCGCTCGATCTCCTCGGCGGTGCGCTCCCGGACCAGCCGGGACGCACGTTCGGCCTCCTCGAGGCGCCGGTTCGCCCGCTCCTCGGCAGCCTTCTCGCTCTCTGCCGCCGACAGCCGTGCGCGGTCCGCCTCCTCGCGGGCCAGCGCGGTCGTCCGCTCGGCCTGGGCCTGCGCCGCGGTCATGACGGCCTCGGCCTGGGCCCGCAGGTTGCCGGACTCCGCCCGGGCCGCGTCGCGCTCGGACCGCGCCCGGTGGGCGGCACGGGCGAGCGAGGTCTGGATCAGCTGGCGACGGGAGCGCACCCGGGTGGCGAGCTGCTGGTGCGTCTCGCGGCGCTGGCGGGCCAGGTCGGCCTCGGTCTCGTCGAGGATGCCGCGAACCGTCCGCTGGCTCCAGGCCAGGTGCTCCTGCGCCTCTGCCGTGACCTGGTCGGCCTCGGCATGAGCCGTCTCGAGGACCACCCGGGCCCGGTCCCGTGACTCCTCGCCGAGGGCCGCCGCCCTCGCGGCAGCCTCGTCGGTCAGGCGCGACGCCTCGACCTGGGCCTCCTCCACCCGGGTCCGCGCCTGCGCCAGCAACGCCTCCGCCTCCTCGCGGGCCTCGGCCAGCAGGGCGGCGTGCTGCGCGGCCTGCTCCGCGTCGCGCTCGGCGAGCCGGACGTCCCTGCGCGCCACGCCCTCGGCGAAGGCCGCATCGCGCTCGCGCTCGTGGGCGGCATACCGGGCCATCGCGGTGTCGTGGTCGTGCTGGGCCGCGGCGCGCAGGGCCTCGGCCTGCTGCTCGGCGTCCTCGACGAGGGCGCGGGCCTCGGCCCGGGCGCCGGCGACGGCCTCCTCGCTCGTCCGGGAGGCGGCCTCGGTGAGCCTCGAGGCCTGGTCGGCCGCGTCGGTGACGAGCGCCTCGGCCTCGCGGCGGGCGTCGTCGAGGGCCCGGCCGACCTGCTCGCGGTCACGGACCGCGTCGGCGTGCTGCCGCTGGGCGTCCTGCAGGAGCGACTGCGCCTCGGAGCGCAGCCGCTCGGCGTCCTGCCTGGCGAGGGCCAGTGCCGCGTCGGACTCGGCTCGGAGGGCGTCGGCATGGGCCTGGGCTCGTTCGAGGATCGACTGGGTGTGCCGGGTGAGGTCGCCGATCTGGGTGGCGGGCGGACCCGGTGGACGCGTCAGCGCGTCCGCTGGGAGGGCGTCGGGCATGGCGGTCATGATTCCACGCCGAGGGTTTGCCGTGGCCCAAGAGGAGTTCAAGCCTAGAGTGGGTCCATGGAGCGCCGGATCTTCGGGATCGAGAACGAGTACGGCATCACGTGCACGTTCGAGGGGCAGCGCAGGCTGACGCCCGACGAGGTCGCGCGCTACCTCTTCCGCAAGGTCGTCTCGTGGGGCCGGTCCTCCAACGTCTTCCTCTCCAACGGTTCCCGGCTCTACCTCGACGTGGGTTCGCACCCCGAGTACGCCACCCCCGAGTGCGACCACGTCCGGCAGCTCGTCATCCACGACAAGGCAGGGGAGCGCATCATCGAGGGCCTGGTGGCCGATGCGCAGGACCGGCTGGTCGAGGAGGGCATCGAGGGCGAGATCTACGTCTTCAAGAACAACACCGACTCGGCCGGCAACTCCTACGGCTGCCACGAGAACTTCCTCGTCGGCCGGGCGGGGGAGTTCCAGCAGCTGTCCGACGTGCTGATCCCGTTCCTCGTCAGCCGTCAGATCACCAGCGGCGCGGGCAAGGTCGTCACCACCTCCAAGGGCGCGACCTTCTGCGTCAGCCAACGAGCCGACCACATCTGGGAAGGCGTCTCCTCGGCCACGACCCGCTCGCGCCCGATCATCAACACGCGCGACGAGCCGCACGCCGACGCCGAGAAGTACCGGCGCCTGCACGTGATCGTCGGCGACTCCAACATGAGCGAGACGACCACGATGCTCAAGGTCGGCTCGGCCGACCTGGTCCTGCGGATGATCGAGGCCGGCATGGTCGTGCGCGACCTGACCCTGGAGAACCCCATCCGGGCGATCCGGGAGATGAGCCACGACATGACCGGCCGCAAGACGGTGCGGCTGTCGAACGGTCGCGAGCTGTCCGCGCTGCAGATCCAGTCCGAGTACCTCGAGCGGGCGCAGGCCTACGCCGACCGTGAGGGGCTGGAGGACCCGATCCACAAGCAGGTCCTCGACCTCTGGGAGCGCACCCTCACCGCCGTCGACACCGGCAACCTCTCGCTCGTCGACACCGAGATCGACTGGGTCATCAAGCACAAGCTCATCACCGGCTACATGGACAAGCACGGCCTGCCGATGGAGCACCCGCGGATCGCCCAGATCGACCTCGCCTACCACGACGTCAACCGCCAGCGCGGTCTGTTCTACGTGCTGCAGAAGCACGGTCGCGCGGCGCGGCTGTGCACCGACCCCGAGGTGTTCGAGGCCAAGACGGTGCCGCCGCAGACCACGCGGGCCAAGCTGCGAGGCGACTTCATCAAGGCGGCCCAGGAGCACCGGCGCGACTTCACCGTCGACTGGGTGCACCTCAAGCTCAACGACCAGGCGCAGCGGACCGTGCTGTGCAAGGACCCGTTCGCGGCCGTCGACGCCCGGGTCGAGCGGCTGATCGAGGGCATGCGCGGCTGACCACCGGGCGCCGGTGCCGGCCGCCGTCCCCAGCCTTCGCACATGGGGCATTTCGGGCTTTGCCAGCCTCCGCGGTTAGGGTGGGTCCTTGGTCCACCGCCCCGATCGAAGGTCCCTCACCGTGTCTGTGCGTTCCCTGTCTGCCCGCCCGAGCCGCCGCCGCCTGTCGGTGATGGCCGCGGCCCTGACCGCCCTCCTGGCCCTGACGGCCTGTGGCAACTCCGACGACGCCAAGGCCTCGCCCTTGGACGGCATCACCGTGACCGGGGGCAACGACACCACCGCGCCGACGGTCGCCATCACCCCGAAGCCGTTGTCGGTCAAGGAGACGACGACCAAGGTCGTCAAGGCCGGTGACGGCCCCGTGGTGAAGGACGACGAGATCGTCAGCGTCAAGTACGTCCTGCTCAACGCCAAGGACTCCTCGGTCCTCGACACCAACTACGGCAAGCAGAACCTCGGCCTCAGCCTCGGCGCCGAGGGCCTCCTGCCCGGCCTGAAGAAGGGCCTGGCGAACCAGAAGGTGGGTTCGCGCGTGCTGGTGGCCGTGCCGCCCAAGGACGCCTTCGGCGCCCAGGGCAACACCGACATCAAGGTCGGTGGCACCGACACCGTCGTCTTCCTCATGGACGTGCTCTCCGTGACCAAGCCCCTGGCCAGCGCCGAGGGCAAGGAGGTCAAGCCCTCCGCCGACCTGCCGTCGGTCAAGGTCGAGAGCGGCAAGGCCGCGACCATCACGATCCCCAAGGGCAAGAAGCCGCCGACGAAGACGGTCGGCCAGAACCTCATCGACGGCACCGGCGCCAAGGTCGCAGCCGGCCAGACCATCCGGGTCACCTACACCGGTGCGCTCTGGAAGGACGGCAAGGTCTTCGACTCGTCCGCGACCTCCCCTCAGGGCTACTTCGAGACCGTCATCGGCAAGCAGCAGGTCATCAAGGCCTGGGACGCCCAGCTCGTCGGCAAGGCCGTCGGCAGCCGCGTGCTCATGGTCGTCCCCCCGGCAGACGGCTACGGCGCCGCGGGCAGCCCGCCCAAGATCAGCGGCACGGACACCCTCGTGTTCGTCGTCGACATCCTCGCGGCCTACTGAGCCGCACCCGTCCCACCCTCTCTTCCCAAGGAGCAGCAGCATGGGTTTCGACCCCAACACCACCAAGCCCGAGATCGACTTCCCCGGTGACGAGGCCCCCAGCGAGCTCGTCATCGAGGACCTCACCGAGGGTGACGGCCAGGAGGCCGGCGCCGGTGACACCATCTCGGCGCACTACGTCGGCGTGGCCCATTCCACCGGCGAGGAGTTCGACTCCTCGTGGAACCGTGGCGCCCCCCTGGACTTCCGCCTCGGCGTCGGCCAGGTCATCCGCGGCTGGGACGACGGCATCGTCGGCATGAAGGTCGGCGGCCGTCGCAAGCTCGTCATCCCCGCCCACCTCGCCTACGGCGACCGTGGCGCCGGCGGCGCGATCAAGCCGGGCGAGACCCTGATCTTCGTGGTCGACCTCGTGGACGTCCGCTGACCGCGGACCGTCCCCGGGTCCGCTGAGCGGACCCATGGCTGGGTCACCTCAGCCGACAGCGTTCTCCGACAGCAGCCGGGCGGCCCACCGCCCGGCTGCTGCGCTGTGCAGGAACGCCGCGTGGTCCTCGTCGAGCCCGCGGCCCATGGTGGAGAGCTTCACCGGGGTGCCGCGCAGCGCCGCGTCGAGCCCGTCGACCGGCACCTCGCGCAGGGTCAGGTCGCCGGTCGCCTCGTCCACGAGGTCGCCCGCCTGCGCGAGCACGAGCCGTCCGAACTCGTCGTCCACGATCCCCACCGGCACGTCCGCCGCGGTGAGGCACACCCTCCCGTATGCCGTCCGACTGTGGTGCGAGATCCCACGGTGCCGCCCGCGCTGGTCGGCGTCGGAGACGCGCAGGGCCGCGACCCCGCGACCGCGCAGGACCCCGACGGCGTTGAGCGCCTCGCCCGCCGCGACGCCCGTGTACCCCCAGGTCGTTCCCGTCCCGACGTTGCCCGGTCCCTGGATGACGACGGCCACGTCGGCCCCGAGGACGTGGCGCGCCGCGAGCAGACCGGAGTGCAGGGTGACCGCCTCGTGCTCGCCGCCGTAGGCCTGGCCCACCGTCACGGTGCCGTGCAGCCAGCCCGCCTCGGTGAGGCCGGCGACCGCCCGTGAGAACGCGAGCGGCAGGGCTCCACCGTCGGTCATGAGGTAGACGACCCGGGCGTCCGGGCGTTCGGTGCGCAGGCCGGCCAGGACCGCGGGAAGGGCCGAGTGCAGGTCGGCGACGATGACCGGCAGGCCGAGCAGGTCACCGGCGGCCGCGGGGCCGGTGGTCAGGGCTGCGTGGTGCGGGCTGTCCTGCTCGTCCACGGCCATGAACATCTGCTGCTGGGGCGTGTACCTCGCCTTGACGATGTGGCCCTCGCTGGCCGGCGGGTCGGCGGGGAGGCGGTCTGGTGCCGCGACGACGAACGCCAGCCCGCCGGTGCCGAGGCCGCGCAGCAGCGCGGAGGCGTTGAGCAGGACCCGGTCACCGACCTGTGGCTCACCGACCAGGGCCGTGTACGCGAGGGCGCGCACCACGTCTCCGTCGTCGCCCGCCAGCTGGACCGCATACTCGACGGCGCCCGGCCACCGGCCACGCACCTGCTGAACCGTGCCCTCGCGCCACTGCATCACGACACGCAGAGTAGTCACGGGCGGTACCGCGCACTCCGGTAGCGTCGGGCGGGTGAGTTCACCCTCCGGCCCCGCGGCCAAGACCGAGCGCCTGCTCAACCTCGTGCTCTGCCTGCTCTACACGCGCCGGCCGCTGCCCAAGTCCAAGATCCGCGACATCGTGCCGCAGTACGGCGACGCCGCGAGCGACGAGGCCTTCGACCGGATGTTCGAGCGTGACAAGGACGAGCTGCGCGAGCTCGGCATCCCGCTCGTCACGGCCGAGATCGGCGGGGTATGGGACGACGAGGTGGGGTACCGCATCGACCAGCGCGAGTACGCGCTGCCCGACATCGAGTTCGAGCCCGACGAGCTGGCCGTCCTCGGCCTGGCCAGCCGCACCTGGGCGCACGCCTCGCTGGCCGGTCCCGCCGCCCAGGCCCTGCGCAAGCTCAAGGCCGCCGGCATCGAGCGGGACGGCGACTCGCTCATCGGCATCGAGCCGCGGCTCGGCACGAGCGAGCCCGCCTTCGAGCCGGTGAAGAACGCCGTCGTCGGCCAGCAGACCATCTCCTTCGGCTACCGCACCGGCGGCCAGGGCGAGGTCAACACCCGGCGCGTGCAGCCGTGGGGTCTGGCCTCCTGGCACGGCCGCTGGTACCTCACCGGGTTCGACCTCGACCGGGGCGCACCCCGGGTCTTCCGCCTCTCGCGCATCGATGGTGCCGTCTCGGTCGTGCGCAAGGCGGAGCCGTACACCGTCCCCGCCGACCACCGGGCCCAGGAGATGATCGCCTCGACCGTCGGCGAGCAGGAACCCCGGACCTCGGTCGTCCGGGTCCGCGAGGGCCGCGGACAGTCGCTGCGCCGCCGTGGCGCCGCCGTCGGCACCGAGGGGGAGTGGACCGTCCTCGAGGTGCCCTTCTCCGACCCCTACGCGTTCGCCGACGAGGTGAGCGGGTATGGCGCGGACGTGGTCGTGAGCGAGCCCCCCGAGGTCCGCGACCTCGTCGTCGAGCGCCTGCGCGGGGCCGTCCGGGCCCACGCCGCCGTCGCCTCGGCCCCGACCACCGGAGGAGCCGCATGAGCACCCCCGAGACCGCGACCGCCCGACTCACGCGGTTGCTGACGATGGTGCCGTGGCTGGTCAACCGCCAGGGCATCGACACCGGTCAGGCAGCGGCCGAGCTCGGCATCAGCGTCGACCAGCTCGACGCCGACCTGCGGCTGCTCTACCTGTGCGGGTACGGCCAGATGCCGGACGAGCTCATCGACGCCCAGTGGGAGAACGGCCGGGTGTTCGTCACCAACGCCGACACCATCGCCCGGCCCCTGCGGCTCGGGCGCGACGAGGCCCTCACCCTCATGGTCGGGCTGCGCGCCCTCGCCGCCGTCCCCGGGCTGGGGGAGCGCGACGCCATCGAGCGCGCCATGGCCAAGCTCGAGGAGGCCACCGGCGCCAGTGCCGAAGCCGCCTCCCGCGTCGAGGTCGCCATCAGCGAGGGCGTCGAGGCCGGGCTGCTCGCCGACGCCCGGCGCGCCGTGGAGGGCCACCGGCGAATCCACCTGCGCTACCTCGTGCCCAGCCGCGACGAGTCCACCGAGCGCGACGTCGACCCCATGCGCGTGGTGAACATCGACGCCAAGTGGTACCTCGAAGGGTGGTGCCACCGGGCGCAGGACACCCGGCTGTTCCGGATGGACCGCATCGAGTCGCTCGAGGTCCTCGACGTCGACGGCACGCCGCCGGCCGAGGCCGAGCTGCGCGACCTCGACGCCGGCACCTTCACCCCGCGCGCCGACGACACCCTCGTCACCCTGCACCTGGGCCGTGGTGCGGCCTGGGTCGCCGACTACTACCCGGTGGAGACCGTCGAACCGGGACCGGACGGGTCGCTCACGGTGACCCTGCGCACCGCCGACACGCTGTGGCTGCGCCGGCTCGTCTGGCGACTCGGGGGCCACGGCACCGTCGTCTCACCCCCCGAGCTGGCCCGCACGGTGACCGACGGCGCGGCCGCAGCCCTGGCGGCATACGGCATCGACGCCTCCGCGCCCAGCGCGGACGGGTAGGGTCGGGCACATGTGGTGGTGGGTCCTGATCTGGGTGCTTCTCGTGCTGATCGCGGTGGGCTACCTCGCGAGCCGCGCGTGGGGCGTCTGGGGCCAGGTCAAGGAGCTCAACACCGAGATCGGGCGTGCGTCCGAGACGGTGTCGGCCCTGCAGGCCCAGACCGAACGGCTCGGTGACCCCGCCCCACCCGTCGAACCCGCCATCTTCGGCGACCCCCGCCAGCTGCGCCGGGAACGCGAGGTCACCCGTGCTTCGTTGAAGCAGCAGCGGCGCGCCCGACAGGCGTCTCGCCGTCCGGCTTGGGCACGGCATCTAGACTGACCACAGGTACGGGAGTCGAAGGGCGCTCCCGGCCAGGCACACCGACTATCGCAGATCACCCGTTCGGGTGGTCGAGAGGACTGAATTCCATGGGTCGCGGACTCTTCGAAGGCTGGCACATCATCGTCCTGCTGGTCCTGCTGGTGGTGCTCTTCGGCTTCAAGCGGCTCCCCGACGCCGCTCGCAGCATCGGTCGCTCCATGCGCATCTTCAAGTCGGAGGTGCACGAGATGAAGAACGACGGGAAGAGCGCTGCGAGCAGCGACACCGTCAAGGGTGAGGCCGTGGCCGACCCCCAGGGTCCGGGCGCCACCGCGCCGGGCAGGACGCAGGCCGCTCCCGGTGCGACGACTGCCGCCTCGCCCATCACCGAGGACAACAGTCCCCGCACGGACAACGCCACCGGTCTCTGACCGAACACGAGTAGAACCACCGAGACCGACTGATCATGGCCTTTCGTCGTGCCCGCAGTCCCGAAGGCCGCATGACTCTCGGTGACCACCTGCGCGAGCTCCGTCGGCGGTTCCTGATCTCGGCCATCGCCGTGCTGCTCGGGGGCGTGCTCGGCTGGATCTTCTACCCGCAGGTCTACGCGCGCCTGGCAGCGCCCTTCAACGACTACAAGCTGGCCAACCCGCAGAGCGTCATCAGCCTCAACTTCGGGAACGCCACGGCGGCCTTCTCCCAGCAGGTCAGCCTCTCGATCTTCGTCGGCGTCATCGCCTCGAGCCCCGTGTGGCTCTACCAGGTCTGGGCGTTCATCCTCCCGGGGCTGACGAAGAAGGAACGCAACATCTCGCTGGCGTTCATCGCGGCGATCTTCCCCTTGTTCCTTGCTGGTTGCGGCCTGGCCTACTTCGTCCTCCCGGCCGTGCTGGCGGTCCTGTACGGGTTCACCCCCGCCGGCGCCTCGAACATCCAGCAGGTGTCCGAGTACTTCAGCTTCGTCACGCGGTTCATCCTGGTCTTCGGAGCCGCCTTCCTGCTGCCGGTGTTCCTCGTGGCGCTCAATGCGATCGGCATCCTCCCCGCATCGGCGATGCTCAAGGCGTGGCGACCCGCCATCTTCGGCATCTTCGTCCTCTCGGCCATCGCGACGCCCACACCGGACGCCTTCACGATGTTCCTCATGGCCATCCCGCTCACGGTCCTCTACTTCGTCGCGATCCTCGTGAGCAAGCTGATCGAGCGGCGCAAGCGCAAGGCACGGCCCGACTGGGTCGAGGTTCCGGACGACGAGGCCTCGACGCTCTGAAGCCGTCCCCCGACACCTTCCGGGACGGTGCCGCAGCGCCGTCGTGGAGCGGTAGCCTCCGCGCGTGAGCAAGCGCATCGGCCTGGTCGTGAACCCGACGTCGGGCAAGAACCGCGGCATGAGCCTGGGCCTCGAGGTGGCCCACCGCATGCGGGCCGCCGGCCACGAGGTGCTCGACCTCTCGGACGAGTCGTATGCCGCCGCGCGGGACCGTGCGCTCGGGGCGATCGCCCAGGGCATCGACGTGCTCGCCGTCGTCGGCGGTGACGGCATGGCGCACCTCGGCGTCAACCTCGCTGCCGAGACGAAGGTTCCGCTGGCGCTCATCGCAGCCGGCACGGGCAACGACATCGCGCGCGGCCTCGGCCTGCCCGTCCACGACCCGGTCCGCGCCGCCGACCTCGTGAGCACCGGGCTGCACCGCACCATCGACGCGGTGCGCCACGTGGACGAGCACGGGCGGCCGCGGTGGTTCGGGGGCGTCCTGGGGGCCGGGTTCGACTCGCTCGTCAACGAGCGCGCCAACACCTGGCCGTGGCCCAAGGGGCAGATGCGATACAACCTGGCGATCCTGCGCGAGCTGCCCCTGTTCAAGGCGATCCCGTACGCCGTGACGGTCGACGGGGTGCGCCACGAGACGCGCGCGATGCTCGTCGCCGTCGGGAACGGCCCCAGCTACGGGGGCGGGATGCAGGTCCTGCCCGACGCCCGGATGGACGACGGGCTCATCGACGTCCTCGTGCTGCACGAGATCAGCACCGTGGAGTTCCTCAAGGTGTTCCCCACGGTGTTCAAGGGCGCGCACGTCGGCCATCCCGCGGTCGAGATCCTGCGCGGGCGCCAGGTGACCCTGGAGGCCGCCGGGATCGTCGCCTACGCCGACGGCGAGCGGTTCGCCCCGCTGCCCCTGACGGTCGAGGTCGTGCCCGGCGCGGTCACGGTGCTGGCACCCTCCCCGCACCGACCCGGCGCCTGACGTAGCCTCGGCACCATGTCGACCCCTGCCGAGCGGTTCGCTGCCTCTGCCGCGCGCTCGCCCGCCCGCAACCCGCAGCTCGCGGTGTTCACGGCGGGTCTCGAGTTCCCCCTCGATGACTTCCAGGAGAAGGCGTGCCGGGCCGTCGAGGCCGGCCGAGGTGTCCTCGTCGCCGCTCCCACCGGCGCCGGCAAGACGATCGTCGGCGAGTTCGCGGTGCACCTGGCGCTGGCCACGGGGCGCAAGGCGTTCTACACGACCCCCATCAAGGCCCTGTCCAACCAGAAGTACGCCGACCTGGTCCGTCGCCACGGTGCCGCCAACGTCGGCCTGCTCACCGGCGACTCCTCGATCAACGGTGAGGCGCCCGTGGTGGTCATGACCACCGAGGTCCTGCGCAACATGATGTATGCCGGGTCCACCACCCTGCGCGGCCTCGGCTTCGTGGTGATGGACGAGGTGCACTACCTCGCCGACCGCTTCCGCGGCGCCGTCTGGGAAGAGGTCATCATCCACCTCGCGGAGGACGTCCAGGTCGTCTCCCTGTCGGCGACCGTGAGCAACGCCGAGGAGTTCGGCGACTGGCTGGCCGAGGTCCGTGGCAACCACGAGGTGATCGTCTCCGAGCACCGTCCCGTGCCCCTGTGGCAGCACGTCATGGTCGGCCAGGGTGTCTACGACCTGTTCGTCGACGAGCTCTCGGCACCGACCACGGGCGCGGACGCGACGCGGGTGAACCCCGAGCTGCTGCAGGCGATCCGGACGACCGAGCAGCGGGGTCGCTGGGACGACGCCGGCCGCACCGCCGGGCGGGGCGGGGGCGGTCGCCTCCCGCACCACGGCAGAGGGGCTCCCCGCGGTCCGGGTGGCGGTCACGGCGGACGGGGTATGGCGCGCGGCGGCTCCGGTGGCGGCCAGGGCGGTGGCGGCCGTCCCGGCGGGGGAGCGACGCGCTCCGAGGTCGTGGCCCGGCTCGACCGTGACGGCCTGCTCCCGGCGATCACCTTCATCTTCAGCCGGGTGGGTTGCGAGGGCGCGGTCCAGCAGCTGCTGCGCGACGGCGTGCACCTCATCCCCGAGGCGGAGGGGGACCGCATCCGACGCACCGTCGAAGAGCGCATCCAGGGCCTGGCGGAGGAGGACCTGGGGGTCCTCGGGTACTGGGACTTCGTGGAGGGCCTGTCGCGTGGGTTCGCCGCCCACCACGCCGGCATGCTGCCGACCTTCCGCGAGATCGTCGAGGAGCTGTTCACGGCCGGTCGGATCCGGGCGGTCTTCGCGACCGAGACCCTGGCGCTCGGCATCAACATGCCGGCCCGCACCGTGGTCCTCGAGAAGCTCGTGAAGTTCAACGGTGAGACGCACGCGGACATCACCCCGGCCGAGTACACCCAGCTCACCGGTCGCGCGGGCAGGCGTGGCATCGACATCGAGGGTCACGCCCTCGTGCTCTGGAACCGCGGCCTGGACCCGCTGTCCGTGGCGGGGCTCGCCTCGACACGGACGTACCCCCTGCGCTCGAGCTTCCGCCCGACCTACAACATGGCGGTGAACCTCGTCGCCCAGGTGGGGCGCGAGACGGCGCGCGAGATCCTCGAGACGTCGTTCGCGCAGTTCCAGGCGGACCGCGCGGTCGTCGGGATCGCCCGGGCGGTGCGCCGCAACGAGGAGGGGCTCGAGGGCTACTCCGAGGGGATGGCGTGTCACCTCGGTGACTTCAACGAGTACGCCGGGATCCGCCAGGAGATCGCCCGGCTCGAGAAGGACGGTGCCAAGGCACGTTCGGCGGGCCGCAGGGCCGAGGCCGCGGTCTCGTTGGAGGCGTTGCGCATCGGCGACGTCATCAAGGTCCCCTCGGGCCGCAACGCCGGGTGGGCCGTGGTGGTGCAGCCCTCGAAGTCCTACCGCGGCGAGGCACCCGCCCCGACGGTGGTGACCGAGGACAAGCAGCTGCGCAAGCTCACCCTCGTCGACGTCCCCGAACCCGTGGAGGCGATCGCCCACGTCAAGGTGCCGCCACACTTCAACGCCAAGAGCCCCAAGGCCCGTCGCGACCTCGCGACGTCGCTGCGCATCGCCGTGCCGCACGAGCCGCCGCCGAGGCGCCGGGCGGAGTCGCAGCCGGGCGAGGACGAGAAGATCGCCGAGCTGCGCCGCCAGCTGCGCGCCCACCCCTGCCACCAGTGCCCCGACCGCGAGGACCACGCCCGCTGGGCCGAGCGGTGGTGGCGGCTGAAGCGCGAGACCGTCGGCCTGCAGCGCAAGGTCGAGGGCCGCACCAACTCGGTGGCCCGCACGTTCGACCGGATCTGCGAGCTCCTGACCGAGATGGGGTACCTCGGCGAGGGCGGGACGACCGTGACCCCCCAGGGGGAGAACCTGCGCCGCCTCTACACCGAGAAGGACCTGCTGGCCGCCGAGTGCCTGCGCCTGGGCGTCTGGAAGCGGCTCGACCCGGCCGGCCTCGCCGCCATCGTGTCGGTCCTGGTCCACGAGCCCCGGCGCGACGAGACGGACCCGTCCCCGCGGATGCCCGGCGACGACGTCGCCGAGGCGGTCACGGAGATGAACCGGCTCTGGTCGGTCCTCGAGGACCGCGAGCGCGACCTCGGCCTGCCGCTGACCGGGGAGCCCGACGCCGGCATGGCGTGGATGATGCACCGCTGGGCGTCCGGCCAGAAGCTCGACTACGTCCTGCGTGGCCAGGACATGGCAGCCGGTGACTTCGTCCGGCGCTGCAAGCAGGTGGTCGACCTGCTCGGGCAGATCGCCGACGCCGCGCCGGAGCCGCAGCTGCGCACCACCGCCCGCAGGGCGATCGACGCGGTGATGCGCGGAGTGGTCGCGGCCGACCGCCTCGACTGACCAGCTGCCCGGACCGGGCGGCATACCGCTGCGTGGGATCCGGCAGGGCACTGTGGGCCCCGCCGGGTGAGGATGGCAGGGTGACCCACCCCGCCACCACCTCCCGCCCCGGCACGGGCGACGACCACCAGCGCGACCAGCAGGACCAGCCGGACCCTCGGCGGTGGAAGGCCCTGGCGGTCTGCCTCGTCGCGGGGTTCATGACCCTGCTCGACGTGAGCATCGTCAACGTCGCGCTGCCCAGCATCGAGCAGGGACTGTCGGCGACGTCGAGCGACCTGCAGTGGGTGGTGTCGGGGTACGCCCTGACGTTCGGGCTGGTCCTGGTCCCCGCCGGGCGGCTGGGCGACGCGACCGGTCGACGACGGATGTTCGTCGCCGGCGTGGTGGTGTTCGGCGTCGCAAGCCTGCTGTGCGGGCTCGCCACCAGCAGTGCGCTCCTCGTCGCCGCCCGCCTCCTCCAGGGCATCGGCGGCGGCCTGCTCAACCCGCAGGTCTCCGGGCTCATCCAGACGCTGTTCAGGGGTTCGGAGCGGGCCCGCGCCTTCGGGATGCTCGGGGCCACGATCGGCATCTCCACCGCCGTCGGGCCGATCGCCGGTGGGGTCATCCTCAGCCTCCTCGGTGCCGACGCGGGGTGGCGGTGGATCTTCTTCGTCAACCTGCCCGTCGCGGTGGCCGCCGTCGTCCTGGCGCTGCGCTGGATCCCGGCCGCCGAGGCGCACGAGGGGGCCCGCCGGCGCCAGGACCTCGACCCCGTGGGCGTCGTGCTGCTCGGCGCCGGAGTCCTCGCCCTGCTCCTGCCTCTCGTCGAGAGCGGTCGCGGCTCGTCGTCGTCCTCGGTGCCCGGGTGGATCGCTGCCGTCGGCGCGGCGCTGCTGGCGCTGTTCGTCCTGTGGGAGCGCCGCTACACCTCGCGCGGCCACACACCCCTGGTCGACCTGCGCCTCTTCCGGCTCCCCGGGTACGCCTCCGGCGCGATCGTGGCCACCGTCTACTTCTCCGGCTTCACCGGCATCTTCTTCGTCCTGACCATCTACCTCCAGCAGGGCCTGGGCTACTCCGCGCTGCTCGCCGGTCTGGCCGTCACCCCGTTCGCCGCAGGGTCAGCCGTGATGTCCGCGGTGGGCGGACGCCTCGTGCCGCGGTTCGGTCGTTCGCTGGTCACCTGGGGCCTGGTCGTCGTCGTGGTCGGCCTGGTTGCGACCGATGTCGTCCTGTCGACGGTGGAGGGCTCGCGCACCGGGTGGTATACCGCGCTGCCGCTGCTGCTCGCCGGTCTGGGCAGCGGGATGGTGATCTCCCCGAACATCACGCTCACGCTCGCCGACGTGCCCGTCGAGCGGGCCGGAACCGCCGGTGGGGTGCTGCAGACCGGTCAGCGGATCGGGACCGCCGCCGGGATCGCGCTGATCGGGACGGTCTTCTTCGCCGCGGCGAAGGACGGTGGCGCCTCGGGCGCTGCCGTCTCCCTCCGGGTGGCCACGGGCCTCGTCGTGCTCTCCCTGGTCGCGAGCCTGGCCGACGTGTGGCTGCGGCGCCGAGCGAACGGCGAGGCGGCCGCGTAGCCGGACGCGCGCCATACCGGGCCGCACGCTGCGCCGGGTGCCGGGACCCCGGTCGGTTCACTCGATGCGCAGCGCGGCCAGGACGCGGTTGAACGAGCTGGTCACCCCGAACTCCGACGCCACGCGACTCATGAGCACCGGGTCCGCCACCTCGGTCGGCAGCGTCATGTCGACCTCGTCGACCGGGGCGTCCGGGGCCACCTGGACGACCTTGGGAGCGACGTCGAGGTAGGCGGCGCCGGCCTCCAGCCGGGCTCGCTGGGCTCCCTTGATCTCGGGGTCGCCGCTGTCGACCGCCGCACGCAGGGCGACGAGCGTGCCGTACTTCTCGATCAGCTTGGCGGCGGTCTTCTCGCCGATCCCGGCGACCCCGGGCAGCCCGTCGCTGGCGTCGCCGCGCAGGACGGCCATGTCGGCGTACGCGGGTCCGTTGGCCACGGCGTACTTCGTCTGCAGGAACGCCTCGTCCACCAGGTCGGGGTCGCGGACGCCGCCGCGCGCGGTGTAGATGACGCGGACGTTCGCGGCGTCGTCGACGAGCTGGAAAAGGTCGCGGTCACCGGTGACGACGTCGATGGCCATCGTCCCCTTGTGGCGCGCGGTGAGCGTCCCGATGACGTCGTCGGCCTCGAACCCGTCGGCCCCCAACCGCGGGAACCCCAGTGCCTCCAGGGCGTCACGGATCACGGGGACCTGCGGCGTCAGGAGCTCGGGGGACTCCTCCTCGGCGAGCGACCCGTCGACCAGGCGGTGCGCCTTGTAGGTGGGGATGGCGTCGACCCGGAACGCGGGACGCCAGTCGTTGTCCCAGCAGGCGACGAAGTGGGTCGGCTGGTGGGTGCCGATGAGCGAGGCGATCATGTCGAGGAACCCGCGGATCGCGTTGGTCGGCGGCTCGGAGTCGTCCTTGCGCTGGTCCGGCACCCCGAAGAACGCTCGGAAGTACAGGGAGGCGGAGTCGAGCAGCATGAGGCGTGCGGCCGGCGCGGAGGTCATGGAGCCCATGCTGCCACCACGGAGGGGTCCGCCTCAGTAGGCTGCTGCCGTGGAAGACCTCGATCGGCGCATCGTCGCCCTGCTGCGCTCGGACGGCCGGATGAGCTACACCGACCTCGGCAAGGCGATGGGCCTGTCGACCTCAGCCGTGCACCAGCGTGTCCGCCGCCTGGAGGAGCGCGGCGTGATCAAGGGGTACACCGCGATCGTCGACCACACCGCGCTCGACCTGCCGCTCACGGCGTTCATCTCGATCAGCCCGCTCGACCCGGCAGCGCCCGACGACATCCCCGACCGCCTGCGCGACATCGGCGAGCTCGAGGCCTGCCACTCGGTCGCGGGGGAGGAGAACTACATCCTCAAGGCGCGGGTGAAGACCCCCGGCGACCTCGAGGTGCTGCTGGCCCGTGTCCGCGCCGCCGCCAACGTCGCCACCCGGACCACGGTCGTCCTCTCCACCCCCTGGGAGTAGCACTCCCGATCGCGAGGCTGCTCAGCCGCGGTCGCAGGCCTCACTCCACCGCGCCTCGTGCGCGGCGATGAAGTCGGTGGTGGCACGCCAGTGCTCGCCGTGGCCCGCCTCGTACATCGAGGCCCAGGGCTCCTCACCCTCACCGTGGGCCCGCAGCAGCCAGTCGTGCATCGCCTCTGCCCGGTGCACCATCGTGGACGGCAGGGCTGTGCGGAGCACGCGGTCGGGTCCGTAACCGTCGAGGAACGCCGCCAGCCGGTCTGCGGCCACGTCGACATCGGCGTCCGGGAACAGGTGGGCGAACGAGATGGCGGCGTAGGCCACGTCCCACAGCCGGGTCGAGGGCCCGGCTCCGTCCCAGTCGATGAAGACCAGGCGGTCTCCGTCGATGACCAGGTTCCACGCGGCAAGGTCGTTGTGGCACAGCAGGTCCGGCGCGGCCGCCGGCAGCAGCACCGGCCAGTCGGTCGGGACGGCCAGCCCCTCGCTGGCGTCGTGGATGGAGCGCACGACACGACCTACCGCCCGGACCACGTCCTGCTGGAGCGGGCCGAGATCCATGGCGAGCTGCCCCGGGACGTACTCCAGCACGAGGCGTCCGGCGCCGTCCCTGCCCAGCGGCTCCGGCACGTCCACCCCGCCGGCCCGCAGCGTCCGGAGGTACTCGACGGTGCGCCCGCTGGTCGCCAGCCACGGCTTGCGGACCGTGCCCGCGACGCGGACGACCCGACCCGACGCGTTGCCCCCGGTCAGCAGCTCCTCGTCCTCCGTCGACACGCCACCCAGCCTAGGTCGGGCTCTGCGCGCACAGGCGCAGCATCCTCGCCCTCAGCCGACGGCGCGGTCGGCGTCCTCGACGATCAGGCCCATGTTCATCATCGCGGCAGCCCGCACACCGGCACCGGCCGCGTGGATGACCTGGGCCATCGGGTCGGTGACGTTGCCGGCGACGTGGACGCCGGGCACGGAGGTCTGCCCGCCCATGGGGTCGCTCGGCACGTGCCGGCCGACCACGGTCTCGCCCATGAGGAAGTCGGCCGCCTCGACCCCGAGCGACTCCAGGACCGCGGAACGTGCCGTGAAGCGCGGCGCGAGGACCACGACCTCGCACGGCAGGACCGTGACCGCACCCTGGCTGCCGGAGACCTCGACACCGGTGAGCCGCCCGTCGTCCGAGACGAGTCGGCGAGCGGCGCCCTCGACCACCCGGACGCCCACCGCGGCCAGCCTGGCGGCGTCGACTCCGTCAGGAGCCGGCTGGCCGTCGAGCACCAGCGTGACGTCGTCCGACCACTGGCTGAAGTGCAAGGCCTGGTGGGCGGACATCGGGTTCGTGGCCAGGACGACCAGGGCCTTCCCCCGGACCTCCCAGCCGTGGCAGTAGGGGCAGTGGATCGCGGCGGTGCCCCAGTGCTCCCTCAGGCCCTCGATCGGGGGGAGCTCGTCGACCAGGCCGGTGGTGACGAGGAGACGTCGTGCGGCGAGCACGTCCCCACCGGCCAGGGTGACCTCGAACCCGCCCTCGACCGCCTTGGCGCCGACCGCACCCTCGAGCCGGAACCGGCCCCCGAACCCGACCAGCTCGTCACGGGCGATCGCGAGGAGCTCACGCGGCGCCATACCGTCGCGGGACAGGAACGAGTGCACCCCGTGGGCGGGCGCGTTGCGCGGCTCGCCCGTGTCGAGGACGAGGACGTCCCGGCAGGCCCGGGCCAGCGTGGTGGCGGCGGCGAGGCCGGCGGGGCCGCCGCCGACGATGATGACGTCGTGGTTCGTTTCCATGTCGCCACTGTGCGGACGCACCAGACGAAACGACAAGGTATGTTGCCGACATGGCAAACGACTCCCTCGCCGACCTCGGTCCCCGCCTCCGGCGGCTGCGGACCGCGCGCGACCTCACCCTGGCCCAGGTGGGCGAGGAGACCGGCCTGTCGGTCAGCACCCTGTCACGCCTCGAGTCCGGCGGGCGGCGCGCGACCCTCGAGCTGCTGCTGCCGTTGGCGCGGGTCTACGGCGTCACCCTCGACGAGCTCGTCGATGCGCCCGCCACGGGCGACCCGCGCATCCACGCCAAGCCCATCGAGGCCTTTGGCGGCACGATCGTCCCGCTGACGAACCGGCCCGGGGGAGTCCGCGCGTTCAAGCACGTGATCCGTCCTCGCTCCCGGTCCGTGCCGGAGCCCGGCACCCACGAGGGCTACGAGTGGCTCTACGTCCTCGACGGGCACCTGCGCCTGGTCCTCGGTGAGCACGACGTCGTCCTCGGTCCGGGCGAGGTCGCCGAGTTCGACACGCGGGTGCCGCACTGGTTCGGCTGCGCCGACGACCAGCCCGTCGAGATGCTCAGCATCTTCGGCCCGCAGGGCGAGCGCATGCACGTCCGCGCCAAGCCCCGCACGAGATCGTCCGGGACGAGCTAGGGGGAGCCCTCGAGCTCGGCGAGGGTCAGCACCACGAGGCTCGCGGTCCACACGAGAGGGGCCGGTCCTGCCGGCGCGCCACTGCGCGTGACCTTCTCGGGGATCGACCCGTAGGCCGTGCGGTGCGCCGACAGCCAGTCGAGCCGGGCGCCCGCTGCGCGATCCCGACCCGAGGCGGCGTCGGTGAGCGCCAGCAGCGCCGTCTGCGGGGTCCACGACGCCCCGCCCTTCTTCACCCACAGGACACCCGGCGCGACACCGCCGGCCGGTTGGGCGGCCTCCCTCTGGTACCTCACCACCGCGGCGCGAACGGCCTTGACCACCGGTGCGGGGAGGTCGCCCTCGGCCGTGAACGGCGGCAGCAGCATGGCGACCGAGGCGTCGAGGCCACCAGCGTCCCCGAACCGCTGGTACCCCGGTCCCATCTCCCGGACCACCGTGCCGGCCAAGCGGGCCGCTGTCGTGCGCGTGCGCGCCGAAGCGGCGACGTCGCCGGTGGCCGCGTAGTCACGCCCCGCGGCAGCCAGCCCTGCGAGCATCGGCGCCACCGTGCCCAGCGAGGTCCGGGTGACCCGCACCTCCCAGTAGTCCGGGGACGGCGGGGGCAGCCGGTCGCCGCCGTCGACGAGCCGGGTCAGGGTCCGCACGCAGCGGTCGCGCAGCTCGTCGCTGGAAGGCGGGACCCCGCCTCCTGCGTCCCGGCGCACCTGCGCGATCGCCCACAGGACCCAGCCACAGCCGTCGGACTGCCGGGGCCGATCGGTCAGCGCACTGCCGTCGAGGGCGTACCGCGCCTGGAATCCGACGGCCGGGTCGAACTCGAGCCGCGCCAGGCGGTCGAGGACGGCTGCCGCGTCGCTCGCGTGGCCGCTGCGGCTCAGGGCGACCGCGGCGAAGGAACCGTCACGTGGCCAGAAGTAGCCCCAGGGACCACCGGGGCCGGCCGACACCGTGCCGTTGGCCTCGAGGTGGCTCCTGATGTCCACGAGCGCCCAGTGCGCCATGTCCTCCCAGGGCGTCCCGGCGCCGGGAACGGTCCCGGCGTCCAGCCAGCGGGCGTCGGCGTTCTCCTGGCCGTTCTCGGCATAGGCAGGGGCGGCCCGGTAGCCCGGCGCGCTGATGAGCCGTTCCTCGGGAGGCATGGCCTTCGGGCCTGCTGCGGCGCCACCCACCAGGGCCGCTGCGGCGAGGACCGCAGGCAGGACCAGCCGTCGCCTCACCCTGTGCCCCTCCCGCCGGCGGCCGCCCGGTGGCGGGCCGATCCCGTCACGCTAGTTCGCGCCGGCCGTGAATCGGCCGAAGTCTGCGAAGTTTCCGCGGATCGACCGCTCCCTGGACGAGGACTGTCGACAAGGACCGGAGAGCAGGACCGGACAGCTGCACCGGGGACTCGCACGGCCGGCGAGAGCGGCGGACGCGCTCAGCGCGCGATCGGGGCCACGGTGGCACCGGTGGCAGCCACCAGGTCGACCGGGGCCAGGGACAGGTCGAGCCCACGGTGCCCACCGGAGACGTAGACCACGTCGAACCCCGTTGCGCTCTCGTCGAGCACGGTCGGCAGCGCCTTCTTCTGACCGATGGGGGAGATGCCGCCGACGACGTACCCCGTGCTGCGCTCGGCGGCGGTCGGGTCGGCCATGGCGGCCTTCTTCCAGCCCAGGGCGGCCGCGACGGCCTTGAGGTCGAGGCTGCGGTCGACGGGGACGATGCCCACGGCGAGCCCGCGCTCGCCCTCGACGAGCAGGGTCTTGAACACCTGCCCCGGCGGCACCGACAGCGCGGCCGCGGCCTCCAGTCCGTAGGAGGCCGCGGCCGGGTCGTGCTCGTAGGGGTGGACCCCGAAGGCGACCCCCAGCCGCGTCAGCGCGGTGGTCGCCGGGGTGCCCGCACCGGACTCACGACGCTTGCCCACGAGGCGAGGTATGGCGTGTGGTCGGGGGGCGGGTGGGGGCCGGGGTCAGCGCTTCTCGACGCTCTTGACGAAGGCCCAGACGGCGGGGAAGAGCCCGGCCGCCGCGAGGACCTTGATCCCGTCACCGATGAGGAAGGGCACGACACCCTTGTCGAGGGCGGTGGCGAAGTCCATGCCGGTGGCGTGCATGAGCCACGGGACACCGGCGGCGTAGACGAGCACGTTGCCCGCGACCATCGTCACGGCGGTCTTCGCCACCGTGCGGTCGCCACCACGCTGCGCGAGGGCGCCGACGAGGGTGGCGGCCAGCAGGTAGCCGACGACGTATCCGAAGGTGGCACCGCCGAACCCGTCCTTGTGACCGGCGAACCAGTTGACGCCGAGGCCACCCGCGACGAGGTACACGCCGAGGCTGAGCAGCGCGCGCACCCCACCGAGGGAGGCGCCGGTCAGCAGCACCGCGAAGGTGCCGAGCGTGAGGGGCACGGGCGTGCCGGGCAACGGCAGGCTCCACTGGGCCAGCAGGCCGATGAACCCGGCGCCGGCGGCGACGAGCGCCAGGTCGCGGGCGAGGACGCCGACGGTCGCCGGGACGCCTGCGAGGGCGGGAACGTAGTCGGCGAGGACGCGCTTGCGGGGGAGGGCGATAGCAGTCACGGGAGCAACCTAGCGAAGCCGCGCCCCGCGGCATACCGACGTCTCACGTCGACCAGGTCACAACGGCGAGTCGCCCTCCGGCAGAAGGGGGGTCGGGCACCCGGGCGCCGGACAGCACGTCGCCCCCGTGCCGGACCGGCACGGGGGCGATGCTGGGACATCACTCGGTGGGACCCCCCGGTCAGACCAGGGCAATGTCGCGCTCGGAGGCCTCGCGGCTCGCGGCAGCCTGCTCGACCGCCACGGCGTGGGCGGCCTCGTGGTCGCCCTGCTCGCGCCACCACTGCTGGCCGGCCTCGGGCAGGGTGTGGATCGGGTCGTAGTAGACGTAGTCACGCGACAGGGCGTCGGTGTCGGCACCCTCGATCGAGGTGCGGTAGTTCTTGCGCCAGAACGACATCCCGCGCTCGGTGTCGTAGCTGTCGACCTGGTGGACCCAGCGCTTGCCGACGTAGGGCACGTCGCAGACGATGCGCGGCGTCGCGAACCCCGGCAGGTAGCCCATCATCGAGTGCTGCAGGTGCTGGGCCTCGGCGAGCGAGACGCGCCAGTGCTCGCTGAAGGGGATCATGTCGCACATGTAGAAGTAGTACGGCGTGATCATCGCGTCGTCCTGCAGGGCGAAGCACAGGTCGAGCAGCTGCTCGGTGGTGTCGTTGACGCCACGCATCAGCACGCCCTGGTTGCGGACGTCGCGCACACCGGCCTGGAGCATCGCCTTGGCGGCGTCGGCCACCAGCGGGGTCACGGACTGGGCGCTGTTGACGTGGGTGTGGATCGCGAGGGAGACGCCGCGCGACCGCGCCTTGGCGGACACGCGGGCCACGCCCTCGACCACGTCGTCCTGCAGCCAGTGCTGGGGCAGCCCCATGAGCGCCTTGGTGGCCAGGCGGATGTCGCGGATGTTCTCGACGTCGAGCAGCTTGTCCAGGAACCCCTCGAGGTTCTTCCACGGCATGTTGGCCACGTCGCCACCGGAGACGACGACGTCGCGGACCTGCGGGGTGCGCTGCAGGTAGTCGAGCATCGCGGCGTACCGGTCGACCGGCTTGCCGGTGAGCTTGAGCTTGTCGATGACCGCGGTCGAGTTGCCGACCAGGTCCATGCGGGTGCAGTGGCCGCAGTACTGCGGGCAGGTCGGCAGCATCTCGGCCAGGACCTTGGTGGGGTAGCGGTGGGTCAGCCCCTCGACGGCCCACATGTCGTGCTCGTGGAGGCTGTCGCGGGTCGCGTGGGGGTGGCTCGGCCAGTCGGTGCGACGGTCGGAGAACACGGGGAGCATGTAGCGGCGCACCGGGTCGGCGTAGAACGCGCGGGTGAACTCGACCCCGGCGCCCGGCATGGAGCCGTCGGCCCAGGTCTGCTCGCTGACCATGGTGTTCATCATCTGCGGCGGCACGAGCATCGACATCGTGGCCCGCTCGGCCTGGTCGCGCTCGAGGTCGGCGTAGAACGCCTCGGTGAGCAGGTCGCCCATCAGCTCGCGGAGCTGGCGGAGGTTCTTGATGCAGTGGGCGCGCTGCCACTGGGCGCTGGCCCAGTCCTGGGCGGTCACGTCCTTCCAGCCCGGGAACCGGGTCCAGTCGGGCTCGACCAGCTCGCGGTGCCGGTAGACGTAGGGCTGCTCGATCAAGGTGCTCATACGTGGCAGGATACGGGACAGGTTCCTCTGTTCGTGAACCTTCACCGCAAGATCTTCGCCCCGTGTCGCAATTTCAGGGAGATTCTGTGTCAGTCGCCGCCGGAAACCGCACCACGCCGTCCTCACCGGTCGGGCTGCACCGCGTCCTCGACCCGGTCGGCGCGTCCCTGCCGCAGGCGGCGCAGCGGCTGGACGCCGCGCCCGGCCTGTGGCCGGACGAGGTGCGGGTCAGCATCGAGACGCTCAACCTGGACGCGGCCTCCTACCGCCAGCTCTACGACAAGCACGGTGGCGACGGCGCGGCGGTGCGGGCCGAGGTGCTCGACATCGTCGCCACCCGCGGCAAGATGCAGAACCCCGTCACGGGATCGGGCGGCATGCTCATCGGCACCGTCGAGGAGGTCGGCCCCGAGTCCACGCTCGGCCTGTCCGTGGGCGACCGGGTCGCCACCCTGGTCTCGCTGTCGCTGACGCCACTCGTCATCACGGACGGCCTGGCCGGCTGGGACGGCCGTTCGGAACGCGTCCCGGCGCAGGGCCACGCCATCCTCTTCGGCCGGTCCATCGCCGCCCAGCTGCCCGACGACCTCAGCCCCGACCTCGCCCTCATGGTCATGGACGTCTGTGGCGCACCGGCGCTCGTCTCCAGGGTGGTGGGGGAGTATGCCGCGCGCGGCGTCCGCCCCGTCGTGGCGGTCCTCGGGGGCGCGGGCAAGTCCGGCTCGCTGTCCCTCGCCGCGGCCACCGAGGCAGGCGCCTCACGCACCCTCGGCGTCGTCCCGCACGAGCGCGAAGCTGCGCTCCTGCGCGCCAGCGGCCTGGCCGACGAGGTCGTCGTGGCCGACGCCCGCAGCCCGCTGGGCCTGTCGGAGGCCGTCGCCGCCGCAGGCGGACCGGCCGACGTCACGGTCGTCTGCGTGGACGTCCCCGGCTGCGAGCAGCCCGCCATCCTCTCGACCGCCCAGGGCGGGACCATCATCTTCTTCTCCATGGCGACCAACTTCGCCGCCGCGGCGCTCGGCGCCGAGGGCGTCGCGGCCGACGTGCGCATGCTGGTCGGCAACGGGTACGTCCCCGGCCACGCGGCATACGCTCTCGAGCTGGTGCGCGGCAACGCGGCGGTGCGGTCCTTGTTCGAGGGCCGGCTCGAGGAGTAGGGACCTCCGAACGGTAGGGACCAAGGGCCCGGTCCGGAGCCTCGAGGCCGTGGTCGGATCGGGCCATGACGACCGTCGCCCCCGCCCCGGCCACTTCCTCCGACGCCTCCAGCACGGCCAGCAGCACCACCTACCTCCCCGAGGAGCTGGCCCTCGACCTGCGCTGGTGGGCGGCGGCGAACTACCTGACCGTCGGGCAGATCTACCTGCGCGACAACGCCCTGCTCCGCGAGCCCCTCCGCCTCGAGCACATCAAACCGCGGTTGCTCGGGCACTGGGGGACCAGCCCCGGCCTGTCGATGGTCTACGCGCTGGTCAACCGCCTCATCCGCCGCACCGGGTCGGACTGGCTGTACGTCACCGGCCCCGGGCACGGTGGACCGGCGCTCGTCGCCGCCGCGTGGCTCGAGGGCACCTACAGCGAGGTCTACCCGCGGATCGCCGCCGACGGTGACGGGGTGCGCGACCTGTTCCGCCAGTTCTCCTCGCCCGGTGGAATCCCCAGCCACGTCAGCGTGCAGACGCCGGGCAGCATCCACGAGGGCGGCGAGCTCGGGTACGCCCTCGTCCACGCAGCCGGCGCGGCGTTCGACCACCCCGACCTCACCGTCGCGTGCGTCGTCGGCGACGGAGAGGCCGAGACGGGGCCGCTGAGCGCGTCCTGGCGCCTGCCGACGTTCCTCAACCCCCGCCGCGACGGCGCGGTGCTGCCGATCATGCACCTCAACGGCTACAAGATCGCCGGGCCGACGGTGCTCGGCCGCGCCAGCGACGAGGACGTCGAGGCCTACCTGCGCAGCCAGGGCTGGGACCCGGTCACCGTCTCCGGCGACGACCCGACGGTGGTGTTCCCGGCCCTGTTCGAGGCGCTGAGCAGTGCGCACGAGCGCATCGGCGCCCTGCAGGCCGCGGCCCGGACCGGCGACGGCCCGAGCGAACCGGTGCGCCACCGCTGGCCCGCGATCATCCTGCGCACGCCGAAGGGCTGGACCGGCCCCGACATCGTCGACGGCGTCCAGGTCCAGGGGACCAACCGCTCGCACCAGGTGCCGCTGTCCGGGCTCGCCGAGAACCCCGAGCACCTGCGCCTCCTCGAGGACTGGTTGCGCACCTACCGTCCCGACGAGCTCTTCGACGACGCCGGACGGCTCGTCCCCGAGCTGCGCGCCCTCGCACCGGCCGCCGACAAGCGCATGTCGGCCACGCCCTACGCCAACGGTGGACGCCTGCGCACCGACCTCCCGCCGGTGGACCTCGCCACCCACGAGGTGCCCCTGCCCGCGCGCGGCACGACGTGGGTCGAGAACACGCTCTCCTCCGGTGGCCTCATGCGGGACCTGTATGCCGCGACGGCGCGGCCCGACGGCGGCGGCACCTTCCGGGTGTTCTCCCCGGACGAGACCGCGAGCAACCGGCTGCAGTCGGTGTTCGAGGTGACCGACCGGAACTTCATGGGACCGGTGCTCGCCACCGACGACCACCTCGGACCGGACGGCCGGGTCATGGAGGTCCTCAGCGAGCACCTGTGCCAGGGCTGGCTCGAGGGGTACGTCCTCAGCGGACGCCACGGGGTGTTCGCGACGTACGAGGCGTTCGCCATGGTGTCGGCGTCGATGGCGGTCCAGCACGTCAAGTGGCTCCAGCACGCCAAGGACCTGCCGTGGCGCGCAGACGTGTCGTCGCTCAACGTGCTCCTGACCTCGACCTGCTGGCGCAACGACCACAACGGGTTCTCCCACCAGGGCCCCGGGCTGATCGACTGCCTCATCCCGCTGGCGCCGGACGTCGTGCGCGTGTGGTTCCCGCCGGACGCCAACACCGCCCTGTCCATCACCGACCACTGCCTGCGCAGCACCAACCACGTCAACCTCATCGTGGTCGACAAGCAGAAGCACCTGCAGTACCTCACGCTCGAGGAGGCGCACCGACACTGCGCCGCCGGTGCCGGCGTCTGGGACTGGGCGAGCACGGGCCGCGACGACGAGGAGCCCGACATCGTGCTGGCCTGCGCCGGTGACGTCCCGACCCAGGAGGCGCTCGCGGCCGCCGAGCTCCTGCACGAGCACGTGCCGGACCTGCGCGTGCGGTTCGTCAACGTCGTCGACCTCATGGCGATGCTGCCGGAGAACGACCACCCCCACGGGTTCTCCGACAGCCAGTTCGACGACCTCTTCACGCGGGACAAGCACGTGGTGTTCGCGTTCCACGGCTACCCGCGGGCGGTCCACCAGCTCGTCCACGGCCGCAGCAACCCCGGTCGCTTCCACGTCCGCGGGTTCAACGAGCAGGGCACGACGACGACGCCGTTCGACATGGTGGTGCTCAACGGGATGAGCCGGTTCCACCTGGCCAAGGAGGCGCTGCGCCGCGCCGACCGACGCCCCGACGGCTGGGACCGGCTCACCCGGTTGTGCGACGACCGGCTCGCCGAGCACGCGACCTACATCCGCGAGCACCTCGCCGACCTGCCGGACATCGCCGACTGGACCTGGCGGGGGAGGGACGAGGCGTAGGCGGACGGGGACCGGACAGCACACCGTCAGCCGTCCCCGGCCGGTAGTTTCGAGTCCGTGGCCACCAGCATCTACATCGCCGGCACCGAAGCCCAGTCCGGCAAGTCGGCGGTGGCGGTCGGGCTGCTCGACCAGCTGAGTCGACGGGCAGGGCGGGTGGGGGTCTTCCGGCCCATCGTCCGTGCCGGTGTCCCCGACGAGCTGGTCCGCACCCTGCTGTCCCAGCTCCCGGGAGACCTGACGGTCGAGCAGGCGTGCGGCGTCACCTACGACGACCTGCACGCCTCACCCGAGCGCGCGATGGGGACCATCGTGGACCGGTTCCACGAGGTGGCCCGCGGGCACGACGTCGTCCTCGTCGTCGGGTCGGACTTCACCGACGTGGCGGCGCCCACCGAGTTCTCGGTCAACGCCGCGGTCGCGGCCAACCTGGGCTCCCGGCTGCTGCTGGTGGTCCCCGCCCAGGGGCACGACCCGGCCGAGGTGGCGACCACGGCCGAGATGGCCGTGGTCGCCGCGCGGGAGGCGCACGCGCACGTCACCGGCGTCGTCGCCAACCAGGTCGACCCGGCCCTGCTGGAGGAGACGGCGTCGGCGGTCTCGACCCGCGTGGGGGTCCCCGTGCAGGCCCTGCCCGAGACCCCGCTGCTGCGGGCCCCCACGGTCAGGGACCTCATGGACGCCTGCTCCGGCCGGCTGGTCCACGGCGACACGGCGTGGCTGGACCGCGAGTGCACCGGGCTGGTGGTGGCGGCGATGACCATGCCGCACGTCCTCGACCGCCTGATCGAGGGCGGGGTCGTCATCGTGCCCGGCGACCGTGAGGACGTCGTGCTCGGGGTGCTGCTGGCGCACCGGTCGAAGACCTTCCCGACGCTGTCCGGGATCGTCCTCAACGGGGGCTTCCCGCTCACCCCGCAGGTCGAGCGGCTCATCGAGGGGTTGGACGTCGTGCTGCCCGTCATCGCGACGGACAGCGGGACCATGACGACCGCGACCCGCCTGGGCGCCGCCCGTGGGCGCCTCGCCCCCGACTCCACCCGCAAGCTCGAGGCCGCTGTCGCCATGGTCGAGCGCGGCCTCGACGCCGAGACACTGCTCGGACCCGTCGCCGCGGCCGGGGAGGGCACGGTGACCCCGTTGATGTTCGAGCACCGACTGGTCGACGACGCCCGCGCGGCGGGGTCGCACATCGTCCTGCCCGAGGGTGCGGAGGACCGCATCCTGCTGGCCGCCGACACCGTCCTCGGCCGAGGCATCGCGCGGCTCACGCTGCTCGGGGACCCCGAGGTCATCCACGCCAACGCCCAGCGGCTCGGCGTCGACGTCTCCTCGGCGGCCGTCGTCGACCCGGGGACGAGCGAGCTGCGCGAGGGGTTCGCGGCCGACTACGCCCGGCTGCGCGCCCACAAGGGCGTCACGCTCGACCAGGCCCGCGACCGCGTCGTCGACCCCTCGTACTTCGGAACGATGATGGTCCACCAGGGGCTGGCCGACGGCATGGTCTCCGGGTGCATCACGACCACGGCCCACACGATCCGTCCCGCGCTGGAGATCGTCCGCACGGCGCCCGACGTCTCGGTCGTCTCCAGCGTCTTCCTCATGTGCCTGGCCGACCGGGTCCTCGTCTACGGCGACTGCGCGGTCAACCCCGACCCGACCGCCGAGCAGCTCGCCGACATCGCGATCTCCTCGGCGCGGACCGCCCGGCAGTTCGGCATCGAGCCGAGGGTCGCGATGCTGTCCTACTCGACGGGGGAGTCCGGTTCGGGCGTGGACGTCGACAAGGTGCGCGCCGCGACCGCGCTGGTCCACGAGCGCGCTCCGGGGCTGCTCGTCGAGGGCCCCATCCAGTACGACGCCGCCGTCGACCTGGCCGTCGCCGCGACCAAGCTCAAGGAGAGCCCTGTCGCCGGCCGCGCCACGGTTCTGGTGTTCCCCGACCTCAACACCGGGAACAACACCTACAAGGCGGTGCAGCGCAGTGCGTCCGCCGTCGCCATCGGCCCGGTCATGCAGGGGCTCAACCAGCCGGTCAACGACCTGTCCCGCGGGGCCCTCGTGCGGGACATCGTCAACACCATCGCCATCACCGCGATCCAGGCGGGAGCCCGGTGACCGCCGCCCGCCCGGTCCTCGTGGTCAACGCCGGGTCGTCGTCCCTGAAGTACCAGGTGCTCGACGCAGCGACCGGCGTGACAGAGGCGACGGGGATCATCGAACGCATCGGGGGCGCCGCCCACCTGCGCCACACCACCCCGGCGGGCACCCACGAGGAGGACCTCGCCTGCCCCGACCACCGCGCCGCGATCGACGCCGCCCGCGATGCCCTGCGCCGCCACGGCCCCGACACCAGCTCTCTCGGCCTGTACGCCGTGGGCCACCGCGTCGTCCACGGCGGCCCCCACTTCACCGAACCCGTCCTCGTCGACGACGACGTCCTCGCCGCCATCGAGGACCTCGTCCCGCTGGCCCCGCTGCACAACCCGGCGAACCTCGAGGGCATCCGCAGCGCCCGCCGCTCCTTCCCGGGAACCCCACAGGTGGCCGTCTTCGACACGGCCTTCCACCAGACGCTGCCGCCGGAGGCGTTCACGTACGCGGTGCCTGCCGAGTGGCGCGAGGAGCACCAGGTACGGCGGTACGGCTTCCACGGCACCTCGCACCGGTTCGTCTCGCGTCGCACCGCCGAGCTCCTCGGCCGCGCGCCCGGCGACTGCAACGTCATCGTGCTCCACCTCGGCAACGGCGCCAGCGCCTGCGCGGTCCGCGGCGGCCACAGCATCGACACCTCGATGGGCCTGTCCCCGCTCGAGGGACTGGTCATGGGCACTCGCTCGGGGGACGTCGACCCGGCGCTCGGCGCCTACCTCCAGCGAGTCGCGGGACTTGACCCCGCCGCATACGACGAGGCCCTCAACAAGGGCAGCGGGCTCCTCGGGCTGGCCGGGATCGCCGACCTGCGCGAGCTCGACGCACGTCGTGAGGCGGGCGACGACGGCGCAGCCCTGGCGTTCGCCGTGATGGTCTACCGGCTTCGCAAGTACGTCGGGGCGTACGCCGTGGCGCTCGGACGGGTCGACGCCATCGCCTTCACCGGTGGCATCGGGGAGAACAGTGCCAGCGTCCGCGGGGCGGTCCTGGGTGGCCTCGACGTTCTGGGCGTGGAGCTCGACCCCACGGCCAACGCCGACGGCGACCCCGAACGAAGGGTGACCACCGACGGGAGCCGGGTCGCAGCCTGGGTCGTGCCGACCAACGAGGAGCTCGAGATCGCCCGGGCCTGCCTGGCCGTCCTGGGGGACGGGCAGGACGGGTGAGGCCGCCGCATAGGGTGCTCGCGTGAGCACTCTCTACCGCGGCGGCTTCGTCTACTCACCCATCGACCCCTTCGCGAACGCGATGGTCGTCGACGACGCGACGGGCACGATCGCGTGGATCGGCGGGGACGATGCCGCCTCGGTCCACGGCGACGCGGTGGACCGCGTGGTCGACCTCGACGGCGCCCTCGTGACCCCGGCGTTCGTCGACTCGCACGCGCACCTCTCCCAGACCGGCGCCGGCCTGCGCGGCGTCGACCTCGGCACCACCCGCAGCGTCGCCGAGGCGCTGTCCCGCATCGAGGACGCCGCCCGCCGCCAGCAGGGGCGCCCCGTGTACGCCCCCAACTGGGACCAAGGCCGTTGGGCGGAGCGCCGTCCGGTCACCGGCGCCGAGCTCGACCGTGCCACCTACGGCGGCGTGGTGTACTCACCGCGCATCGACGGCCACTCCGCCGTGGTCTCCTCGGCGCTCGCGGCCGCCTCGGGTGCCCGTGACCTCCCCGGGTGGGAAGGAGAGGGCCTGGTGACCCGCGAGGCGCACCACGCGGCCCGCGTCGCCTTCGCCGACGCGGTCACCCCGGCCCAGCGCCGCGCCGACATCGACCTCGCCCTGCGCAGCGCCGCGGCCGCCGGGATCGGCCTGGTCCAGGAGAACGGCGGACCTGTCCTGTCCAGCGCCGACGACCTCGCCGACGTGCTGACGGCGGGGGAGCGCGGCGACGGGCCCCAGACCCTCGGCTACTGGGCCGAGCTCGTCGCCGACGAGCAGCAGGCCCGCGACCTCGCCACCCTGCACGGCGCCCACGGCCTGGCCGGCGACCTGAACGTGGACGGTTCCATCGGGTCGCGCACCGCCCACCTCCGCGACGACTACACCGACCTCGCCGGGCACACCGGCAACGCCTACCTGTCCGTCGCCCAGGTCCGCGACCACGTGGCCGCCTGCTCCCTGGCCGGGCTGCAGGCCGGGTTCCACGTCATCGGCGACGCGGGAGTGGACACCGTCGTGGAGGGGTTCGAGGCGGCCGCGGCGCTGGTCGGTGCCCCCGTGGTGGCCCGGTCCCGGCACCGGCTCGAGCACCTCGAGATGGTCGACCCCGGCCAGATCGCCCGGCTCGTGGCGCTCGGGGTGGGCGCCAGCGTCCAGCCCGCCTTCGACGCCTTCTGGGGCGGTTCGGACGGCATGTATGCCGTGCGGCTCGGGACCGAGCGCGTCATCGGCGAGGCGCCGATGAACCCGTTCGCCTCGATGCTCGCTGCCGGTATGACGGTGGCGTTCGGCTCCGACTCGCCCGTGACGCCGTTCGCGCCGTGGGAGGCCGTCCGCGCCTGCATCGCCCACCACGACGAGCGGCAGCGCATCTCTGCCCGATCGGCGTTCCTCGCCCACACCCGCGGGGGGTGGCGCGCCGCCGGCTTCGACGACCGTGGCTACCTCGACCTCGGCCTGCCGGCGACGTTCGCCGTCTGGAAGGTGGGCGACCTCGTCGTGCATGCCCCGGACGACCGGATCCAGACATGGAGCACCGACCCGCGCTCCGGCACCCCCGGCCTGCCCGACCTGTCGCCGGGCGAACCCGCTCCGCAGTGCCTGCGCACCGTCGTCCGTGGCCGCACGGTCTTCGACGCGGGCGCCTTCACCCCCTGAGAACCCGCGGTCCGTGAGCCATCCGAAGGACCAGTACGCCTCGGATCGCTCTAGGACTCGGGGCAACCTCCGACGGCCAGGCGGGACGAGACGGCACAATTCGGGCCGTGCGCGTGATCCGGGTGGAGCAGCGGACACAAGGGGGTGTGACCAGACACCACGCCCCTGAGGGCGCCACCGACCGTGAGGCCGAGCTGAGCGGGCTGTTCCGGCAGCACGCCGCCCGCGTCCACGCCTACGCCCGCCGGCACGTCGAGCAGAGCCAGTGCGACGACGTCGTCTCCGAGACGTTCCTCGTCGCCTGGCGCCGGCCGGACCAGGTCCCGCAGGAGCCGCTGCCGTGGTTGCTCGTCGTGGCCCGGAACGTCATCGCCAACCAGCGTCGGACCGCCCGTCGCGCCGACCAGGTCTGGTTCGCCGCAGTGCGCGACGGCTGGACCTCTGCCGCGCCGTCGGCCGACGAGGCCGTCCACGAGCGCGACAGCATGGTCCGCGCGCTCGAGCAGTGCACCCGCGCTGAGCGCGAGGCGCTCCTGCTCACGGCGTGGGACGGGCTGTCACCGGCACAGGCTGCCGAGGTCGCCGACTGCTCGGTCCGCGCCTTCACCGTGCGCCTGCACCGCGCCCGATCACGCCTCCGGGCCGCGTATGCCGCCGACACCGCCCCCGCGCCCGCCCGACCGGCGGGGGAGCACGCCCCCTCCTCCCACCGCCCCCGCACGGCCACCCTCGCCCAGGAGCTCTCATGACCAGCCTCGACCAGCTCACCGACCGCGCTCCCGACCCCCTCGACCTGTTGGCGGCCGGGCGCCCGACGTCCGCCTCGCTCCAGCGCGACTGGACCCCGGCGCGGGCGGAGGTCGCTCTCGCCATCACGCTCCACCGCACGCGCGACGAGGCCGAGGACGGGCCTCCCGCCAGGCTGCTCGCGCTGACTCCTGGACGGTCCCGCCGTCGCTGGGTCGCCCTGGGTGCGGCCGCTGCGGCGGCGGCCCTCGTGGTTCTCGGGGGCACCGCGGTGCTCGCACCCGATGCCGCCCTGCCGCGAGCCGACGCCGTCGAGCAGCTCGCCCGCCGGGCCGAGGTGGCGCCCACCCTGCAGGTGGGACCGGGGGAGTACCTGCACCAGGTCGTGCACTTCACCCAGCAGAACCGTGACGCCCGTACCCCCGCGGTCGACACGACGTCCGAGAGCTGGGTGGACGCCGAGGGGACGTCGTGGCGACGGGACCTGTCGAAGGTCGGCCCGGTGGGCACGTCCTACTACCGCTTCCCACCGAGCGACCTGGGGGACGACCCGTTCATGGGGACCCAGCCGTCCGACTACCTCCGGTGGCCCACCGATCCGGCCGGGCTGCGGGCCTTCTTCGACGCGCACCTGCGCAGCACCGGCCCCAACTCGCTCGACCCGAGCCAGGCGATCTTCGAGAACTGCAGCGACCGGTTCCTCTCGGGCACCGTGCCACCGAAGCTGAACGCCGCGATGATCCGGGTGCTGGGGTCGTTGCCGCAGGTGACGACGTCGAAGGTCCGGTACGCCGGCCGCGCAGCCATCGAGCTCGAGTACCGCGGGGCCTACGTCAACGCGGTCTACTTCGACGAGCAGACCGCGCGGTACCTGGGCGAGACCGCGCTGGGGGAGCGGACCCTGGTCACCACCGAGCCCAGCGTGGTGGGATCGGTCCCCGCCGTGGTGAGGAAGCACGCCATCGAGCAGGGCAACGACGACGCCACCGCTGGGCGCAGCTGACCACCGAGCGAAGAAGCAGGATTTCCGGCCAACGCGGCAGTTGGCCGGAAATCCTGCTCCCCACTGCTAGATTTGCGCCGTGTCGTCGCGAGCCAAACCCCTGCTGGACCTCGATCCCGCCACCGTCCGCCAGGCCCGCGCCCTCGCGCGCAAGGCCGGCCGTCCCGTCGTCAAGCTGGCCCAGAGCCACACGACCGTCTCCGTCGAACGGGCCACGCTGCGCCTCGCCGGCCTGTCCGGCGCCGACCACGAGCGGGTGCCGTGGGTCAACCACCTCGTCGACGCGGTCCGCGCCGAGGTCGGCCTCGAGCACGGGGTCACCACCCCGGTGTACGACGCCCTGCGCAGGGGAGAGGCACCAGACCTGCTGACCCTGGCCCAGAAGGCCGCCAGCGGCTCGGTGCAGTTCCGGCTCCCCGCGGGCCGTGAGACCACCCGTGCCCAGGCCCTGGCGCGACGCGAGGTGAGCCGCGGCATACGCACCATCGACAAGCAGCGCGCCAACCGCGACCGGCTCATCACGCGCCACGGCGACCCCGAGCAGCGCCCGTGGATCTACCTCATCGTCGCCACCGGCGACATCTACGAGGACATCCCCCAGGCCCAGAACGCCGCCCGCGAGGGTGCCGACATCATCGCCGTGATCCGCTCCACCGGGCAGTCGCTGCTCGACTACGTGCCCGAGGGCGCCACCCGCGAGGGGTATGCCGGCACGTACGCCACGCAGGAGAACTTCCGGCTCATGCGTGCGGCCCTGGACGAGACATCCAAGGAGCTCGGCCGCTACATCCGCCTCACCAACTACGCGTCGGGGCTGTGCATGCCCGAGATCGCCACGCTGGCCGGGCTCGAGCGCCTCGACATGATGCTCAACGACTCGATGTACGGGATCCTCTTCCGCGACATCAACCCGATCCGCACCTTCGTCGACCAGCGGTTCAGCCGCCAGATCCACGCCCGTGCCGGGATCATCATCAACACCGGCGAGGACAACTACCTCACCACCGCGGACGCCGTCGAGGCCGCGCACACGGTCACCGTGAGCCAGCTGCTCAACGAGTACTTCGCCAAGGAGGCCGGGCTCGAGGACTGGCAGCTCGGCCTGGGCCACGCGTTCGAGATCAACCCCGAGCTCCCCGACAGCTTCCGGATGGAGCTCGCGCACGCCCTGCTCGCCCGCCAGCTGTTCCCCGACGCGCCGCTGAAGTGGATGCCGCCGACCAAGCACATGACCGGCGACGTGTTCCGCGGCTACCTCCTCGACGGGTTCTTCAACCTCGTCGGTGCCATGACCGGCCAGGGCATCCTGCTCGTCGGCATGATGACCGAGGCGGTCGTCACGCCGTTCCTGTCCGACCGCGACCTGGCGCTGCAGAACGTCCGCTACGTGCTCAACGCCGCCGGTGGCCTCACCGAGGACTTCCACCCGCCGCGTGACGGGTTCATCCAGACCCGGGCCCGCCAGGTGCTCGGTGACGCGATCGACCTGCTCACCGACATCACCCAGGAGCCGGGGAAGGCCCCGCTGCTCGAGGCCATCGCCGACGGTGCGTTCGGCCTGATGAAGCGCCCGGCCGACCGGGGCAAGGGCCTCGACGGCGTCGTCGTGCGCGCCGACGACTACGACAACCCCGCCACGACGATGCTCGAGGAGGGCTCGAACCGATGAGCGCGTCCACGACCGACAGCGCGATGCCCCTGGAGCCGATGCCCAAGGCAGGCAAGCAGGGAGCCCCGGCGAAGCGTCAACCCGACATCATCCGTCCGTACGGCGACACCACCGGCGACGGCATGGTCCAGGTCTCCTTCACCCTCCCCGTGCCGCACGACAAGCGTGCCGAGGGTGCGGCCCTGCAGCTCGCCGCCAAGATGGGCCTGGAGCCGGCGCTGCTCGTCCACGCCAAGCCGATGGGCCCCGACTTCACCTTCTTCGTCGTCTACGGCAGCGCCAAGCACCTCGTCGACCTGCGCGAGGTCACGGTCGTGGAGCGCGAGTTCCCGTTGCTCAGCCCGACCGAGGTCAACAAGGCCATCAAGTCCCGCCTGCGCCGCAAGCTCGTCGTCGTCGGCGCCTGCATCGGCACCGACGCGCACACGGTGGGCATCGACGCGATCCTCAACATCAAGGGCTTCGCGGGGGAGAAGGGCCTGGAGTACTACCGCGAGGTCAAGGTGGTGAACCTCGGCGCCCAGGTACTCGTCCCCGAGCTCGTCGAGCGGGCGCGGGCCGAGAAGGCCGACGCCGTCATGGTGAGCCAGGTCGTCACCCAGCGTGACGCCCACATCCACAACACGACGACGATGAGCGCAGCCTTCCGCGAGGCGTACCCCGCAGGCCAGGTCCCGTTGCTCGTCGTCGGCGGGCCGCGGTTCGAGGAGGGGTCCGCCCCCAGGCTCGGCGTCGACCGCATCTTCGGCCGGGGAACCACCCCCGGCGAGGTGGCCAGCTACCTCGTCCATGCCCTGGCAGCCCCGACCACCAAGGAGAAGGCATGACCGCGCCAGCAGCCGGCCCCACCGTCGGCCGGACCGTCACCCACCGTCGCTACGTGCCGTACAGCCACGCCCACTACGCGGGCAACCTCGTCGACGGCGCTTACTCGCTGGCGGCGTTCGGCGACGTGGCCACCGAGATGTGCATCGTCACCGACGGCGACGAGGGCCTGTTCGCGTCGTACTCCGACGTGCAGTTCAGGGCCCCTGTCCGTGCCGGTGACGTCATCGAGATCGAGGCACGGCTGGTGCGCGTCGGCACCCGGAGCCGCGAGATGGAGTTCGAGGTGCGCGTGGTCGGCCGGGGCGCCCCGGAGCGCGGCGAGTCCAGCGCGGACCTGCTCGACCCGCCGCTGGTGGCCACGACCGCCCGGGGGGTCGTGGTCGTCCCCCCGTCGGCCTCCGACAGCTGAAACCGGCTTCGGCGTGTCGCGACGGACACGCCGACCGTTCGTCGAATGGGTTGTCCCGTAACGCTTCTCGTCCCCGCGGCTGACCTGCGCAATGGCGAGTTTCCGCCACGGACGGTGTCTTGACAGCCCTTCCCACGCCGGTAGGTTTGCCCACGGTCGTCCACCCGACGAACCGTCCGCGAGGGGGAATCCGCGCAGGGACGGACTCACTGACCGGTGGCTAGCGCGCGCAGCCACCGCCCGCCAGCAGTGAGTTCCGGACTCGAGCAGGTGCCCTGACCGAGGCGGTGGGGGACGGCGGCACGGCCCGTGCGCCTAGTAGACAACAGCAGGCTGTCGACACCCAATCGACCCCCTGCTGGTCCCAACGGCAGCACGGGCCGTGCCGTGTCCTACCGTGGTGCCGTGCCGACGTCCTCCCGCCCGCGGGTCACCACCCTCGTCGTCCTCGTGCTCGCCGCTGTCTCGGGTGTGGCCACCGCGTTCGCCTTCCCCACGCACGACGTGTGGTGGCTCGCCCCGCTGGGCGTGGGCCTGCTCTCGTGGACCGTGACGGGGGCCCGGTGGCGGCTGGCCGCCCTGGCAGGCCTCGCGCACGGCCTGGGCTTCTTCCTGCCGACCCTGTCGTGGTCCGGGATCTACGTGGGCAAGCTCCCGTGGTTCGCGCTGTCCACCCTCGAGGCCCTGTACATCGCGGCCATGTGCGCCGTCGTCGCCGTCGTCCAGCGTCCGCTGCTCGGGACGCGACTGCGCCCCCTGGCGCACGCCGTCGTGCCGCTCGCCTGGGTCCTGCAGGAGTGGGCACGCAGCACCACGCCGTTCGGCGGCTTCCCGTGGGCCCGGCTCGCGTTCAGCCAGGCCGACAGCCCGCTCGCGCCCTTCGCCCGCTTCGCAGGGGCGCCCGGCCTCACCTTCGCCGTCGCCGCGGTGGGGGTCCTGCTCCATGTGGGGGTCGAGGCAGCCGTCCGCCGCGCCCGCCGCGCCCGGCGACCGGGAGTGCCGGTGACGGTCGCGCAGCCGGTTCTCGGCGCTGTGCTGGCCGTCCTGGCGCTGGCCCCTCTGGGCCTGGGCCTGGCCACGACGCCGCCCACCGACGGCCGGAAGGTCTCGGTCCTGTTCGTCCAGGGGAACGTGCCCAAGGCGGGACTGGACTTCAACTCCGAACGGCGCAAGGTCCTCGACAACCACGTGCAGGGCACCCTTGCCGCGGCGGCCCGCAACCCGGTGCCGCCGAGCCTGGTCGTCTGGCCCGAGAACGCCTCCGACATCGACCCCTTCCGCAACCTCGACGCCGCCGCCGACATCCGGCTGGCGGTCGGGACGGTCAAGGCGCCGCTGCTGCTGGGCGCCGTCCTGGTCGGACCGGGGGAGTACGTTTCCAACGCCAGCCTGTTCTACCTGCCGGGCAGCAACGACCCTCAGCGCTACGTCAAGCAGCACCCCGTGCCGTTCGCGGAGTACATCCCCTACCGGAGCTTCTTCCGGAACTTCAGCGACAAGGTCGACCTCGTGACCCGCGACTTCGCCAAGGGGGACCGCGCCGGCGCGTTCGAGGTACCGGTCAAGGGCCAGGAGCCCTACTGGATCATCCCGACCATCTGCTTCGAGGTGGCCTACGACGACCTCATGCGCGACTCGACGCTGCAGGCCGGCAAGACCGCCAACATCCTCGCCGTCCAGACCAACAACGCCACGTTCGGCTACACCGCCGAGTCCGAGCAGCAGTTCGCCATCAGCCGGATCCGCGCCATCGAGCACGGCCGTTCGGTCGTCCACGTCTCGACGGTGGGGGTCAGCGGCTTCATCAACCCCGACGGAACGTACGTCGACAAGACCTCGTTGTTCACCCCAGCAGCCGAGTTCGGCTCCCCGGTGGTCCGCTCGGAGGTCACCGTCGCCGACCGGCTCGGTCCGCTGCCGGAGTATGCCGCGGCCCTGGCCACGGTGGCCCTGCTCGCCATCGGACAGTGGCTGCGTCGCCGGGACGCTAGGGTCGAGGCCGCCGCCACCGACCCCGCGGGGCCGGCAGAGTCACGAAGGGACAGCGTCGTTGTCTGACCAGATCGACCGGGTGCTCGTCTGCATCCCGACCTACAACGAGCGGGAGAACCTCCCGCTCGTCGTCCGCCGCATCCGCGACGCCGTGCCGAGCGCGGACGTCCTCGTCCTGGACGACAACTCCCCGGACGGCACCGGCGACGTCGCCGACGAGCTGGCGGCCGCCGACGCCCAGGTCCAGGTGCTGCACCGGCCGGGCAAGCAGGGTCTGGGCATGGCCTACCTCGCCGGCTTCCACTGGGGGCTGGACCGTGGGTACGACGCCATCGTGGAGATGGATGCGGACGGTTCGCACCAGCCCGAGCAGCTGCACCGACTTCTCGACGCACTGACCCGCGCGGACCTCGTCATCGGCTCGCGCTGGGTGCGCGGCGGCTCCGTCGTCAACTGGCCGCTGCACCGCAAGGCGCTCAGCGTCGGCGGGAACCTCTACACACGGGCCCTGCTGGGCATGCCCGTGCACGATGCGACCGCCGGGTACCGCGCGTACCGCGCCGACGCCCTGCGCGCGATGGGCCTGAGCCAGGTGGCCTCGCAGGGCTACTGCTTCCAGGTGGACCTGACCCGCCGCGCGGTGCGGCTCGGGCTGCGCGTCACCGAGGTGCCCATCACCTTCGTCGAGCGCGAGATCGGTGACTCGAAGATGAGTGGCGACATCATGCGCGAGTCGCTCCAGCGGATCACCTCGTGGGGCGTCCACCACCGGGCCGACCAGCTCCGCGGCCTCTCCCGCCGCCGGGAGGCGACGTGGCACGAGCTGTAGGCGGCACCCCATACGCCCGCGCCGGGCGGCCTCGCCGTCCGCGCTGGCTCGTCGTCGTGTTCGTCGTCCTGCTCGTCGTCCCGGTCCTGGAGATCGCGGCGATCATCGCCGTCGGCAAGGCGATCGGCGGGTGGCAGACCCTCGTGCTGCTGCTCGTGGAGTCCGCGCTGGGCGCCTGGCTCGTCCGGCGTGAGGGGGCCCGTGCCTGGGCCGCGCTCAACACCGCCCTGCGCACCGCGCAGATGCCCAGCCGCCAGCTCGCCGACGCGGCCCTCGTGCTGGTCGGCGGGACCCTGCTGCTGGCCCCGGGGTTCCTCACCGACATCGTCGGCTTCTTCTTCATCCTCCCCGTGACGCGACCCATCGCCCGGACGCTGCTCGAGGCCGCGGTGGCCCGGCGCCTGCTGGGCGGCTTCCAGGGCCGGTGGGGGAGCGGCCCCGGGGGCCCGAACGGTCGGGGTGGCCCTGGTGGTTCGGGGGACGACCCCGGGGTGGTCGAGGGCGAGGTCCTGTGACCGACACCGCCTCTGGCACGACGAACGGCCGCGCCCCTTCGGGTGCGGCCGTTCGTCGTGGAGCCCGTCGGCTCGGTGAGGTGCTCAGGCAGTGCGCTTGCGGCGCGGCTTCTCGCCGCGGGACTCGCGCAGGAGGACCAGGCGCTCCTCGAGGAGCTCCTCGAGCTCGGGGATGGAGCGACGCTCCAGCAGCATGTCCCAGTGGGTGCGGACGTGCTTGACCTGCTTCGCCTCGGGCTCGGGGCCGTCGACGAGACGCGCCTCTTCGCCGCACCGGCACTCCCAGGTCGGCGGGATCTCCGCCTCGATCGAGAACGGCAGCTCGGTCCGGTGCCCCTGCGGGCACACGTATGCGGTGATCTGACGCTCGCTCGGGACGACGTGGTCGTCGGTCTCGAGGCTGTGTGAAACCATTCGGCTACCGCGAAGGGTGCGCTCTGCCATGGTGGGTTCTCCCAACGTGCGTGGTTCCCAGCCCGCTCTGTCGGGGGCTCGGGATTCGTCAGGGATAACGACGCCGACCCCTGCAATGTTCCGACGCGTGAGCGTGTCGCACGGTTGGCAGGCTGTGACACAGGTCACATTTCGGGCTGTCCGCGCAGGTCAGACGACCTCGGGCAGCTCGTTCCCGGCGTCGAGGATTCCCCGTCGCATGTCGACCCGCGCGAGCAGGAGCCCGCCGATGACGAAGAAGACCACCAGGGCCACGATGGCCGGGCGGTACGAGCCGGTCCACTGGTAGACCAGCCCGAAGGTCAGCGTGCCGAACCAGCTCGTGCCACGCTCCATCGCCTGGTAGAGGCTGAAGAACTCCGCCTCCCGGTTCTTCGGGACGAGCTGGCTGTAGAGCGACCGGCTCAGCGCCTGGGTCCCGCCGAGCACCAGACCGATGGCGACCCCCAGGGCGAACAGCGGGGGGAGGGTCCGGTCGGGCAGGAAGTAGGCGACCACGACGACGCCGCTCCACAGGACGAGGCCGGCCAGCACGCAGCGCCACGCGCCATACCTCTTGGCGAGCCAGCCGAAGAGGAGGGCGCCGCCGATGCCGACGAACTGCACCATGAGGAAGAGGGTGAGCATCGTCGTCTCGGCGAAGCCGAGCTCGCGCTGGCCGTAGAGGCTGGACTGGCCGATGACGGTCTGGATGCCGTCGTTGAAGAACAGGTAGGCGACGAGGAACAGCAGGGTCTGGGGGAACAGCCGCAGCTCGCGGAACGTGGACCCGAGCTGGCGGATGCTGCCCCCGACGATCCCGGCCGTCCGGGCGACCTCCGGCCGCTCCACCCCGCGCAGGCGCCACATGCCGATCACGGGGATGAGGGTGAAGGCCGCCCACCAGAGGCCGGCCATGAGCATGCTCAGCCGGACGGCACCCCCCTTGTCCAGCCCGAGCTTGCCGGGGTCGGACAGCATGAGGAAGTTCACCGCCAGCAGGAGGCCACCACCGAGGTAGCCGAGCGCCCACCCGCGCGACGAGACCTTGTCGCGGTCGTCGGGGCTCGCGATGCGGCACAGGATCGAGTCGTAGACCACCAGCGACGCACCCAGGCTCAGGGTGGCGACGATCAGCAGCACCACGCCGAGCTGCCAGTTGGTGCCCTTGACCAGCGCCATCAGGCACGCCGCCACCGCACCGACCCCGGCGAAGGCACCGAGCAGCCGTGCCGGGCGGGGGGACCGGTCCGCGATCGCCCCGACGAAGATCAGCGCGACGGCCGAGACGATCGTGGCGAGCGTGACGGTGAACGGTGCGAGCGAGCCGGGGGAGATGCCCACCCCGAGGACCTCGAGGTTGGTGCGACAGGTCTGCCCGTCCGCGAGGTCCGGACAGGCGGCGCTCTCGGCCACCGCGGTGAGGTACGGGGTGAACAGGACCGTCGCGGTCGTGGTGACGTAGGCGGAGTTGGCCCAGTCGTACCAGTACCAGGACCTGCGGTAGTGCTCGTTCCCGACCCAGGCCGCCTGCTGGTCGACCGCCGCTGTTGTCATGCGTGAAGGGTGGCACAGCGACCGTTGTCACAGATGCGTATTGCTACCCAGGACGAGCGGCGAGTCGGCGGCTCGCGAGGTCGTGGGGGAGTGCGACTAGCCCGCGTACTCCCAGTGCCACGGCTCGGGCAGCGAGCCGTCCGGCTCGGCCCACGAGGGATGGAACCAGCCGTACAGGGGGGCGTTCTGCTTCATCCACAGGTGGGCCGAGGACCCGAAGCTCTGGATCCCTCCGCAGAGGTCGACAGCGCGTCCGAAGCCGTGCTCGCTGCGCCCCGGGGTGGCGGCCCACTTGCCGCGGTCCGCCTTGACCGAGACCTGCTCGGCGAACGACCGGTAGGAGTCGGTGATGCAGATCGGGGACCCGGTGTCCTTCTCGTAGGCCAGGCTCATCGCGTTGAAGGCCGCCGCCGCGCCGGGGCGCAGGCTCTGGGTGGGGTCGGCGTACAGCGGGCACAGGCCTGCGGCCGGGATGGCACCGTTCGGGTACTCGAGCTCGTTGGTGCTGCAGGCCTTGACCGAGCCGTCCGCCTTGACGCCGGGGACGATCATCGCCTTGCGCAGACGGGCCGTGGCCGCCTTGCCCGCCTCGGTCTCGCTGCCGAGGAGCAGCCCCGCGATCGGCCCGACCTTGGTCACCTGGGCGGCGTGCAGGGCGCGGGTGGCGTCGAGCTGTGACTTCTGCTGGGCGATGGCGGCGTCGAGCTTGGTCTTGGCCTCGGCCGCGGCAGCGGCGAGCTCCTTGGCGCGGGTGCTGGCCTCGACAGCCCTGACCGCGGCCTCCTGCTGGAGGGCGGTGTGGTCCTCGACCTTGTTGAAGGCCCAGGTCCGTTGGTCGCTGAGGTAGGAGAGCTGGGCTGCGGTGTCGCTGGCCTCGCTCGCGTCCTTGCCCAGGGCCTCGAACAACAGGCTCACGTCGCCGAGGGTGCCGCCACCACCGGCATAGGCCTGGTAGGCCCACTGACCGAGGGCCCGGCGGTCCTCACCCAGCTGGGTGCTCAGGCTCTGGTAGAGGGCGACGCTCCGGGCGGCCTCGTCGACGGCAGTGCGTTCGGCGGTCCGCGCCTCGGAGTACTGCTGCAGCAGGGTGTTGGCCTGCTTGGCGTAACGGTCCAGCTTGGTCGCCGACGCGGCGATGGCGGCGTTGGAACGGGTGAGGTCTGCGGTGAGGGCGTCGGCCTGGGCGATCTGGGCGGCGACCTGCGCAGGGCTGAGCGTGGCCTCGGCCTTGCCGGCCTTGTCCTCGACGGCCTTGTCCTTGGCCGCCTTCTGCTTCGCCGCCTTGTCCTTGGCGTCCTTGGCGTCCTTCGCGTCCTTGGCGCTCTGGTCCAGCAGCGAGCTGGCCGCACTGGCGCTGACGACGGCTCCCGAGGTGGGCGTCGGGGTCGACGCCTGAGCCGAGGTCCCGCCGACCAGCACCATGACCGCGACTGCGGTCCCGGTGAGTCCGGCGCGCGTGCCGAGCCCAACCACGATCTGTCCCAACTCTCGTCCTCGCGCAGCCCGGGGGGTGGGCGGCGCCATGCTCCTCGAGGAGGCTAACCGCGCGAGCGCGCAGCCCGCCTCGGTCGTTCCGGCACAAACTTCGGCCGTTCTACCGAGCTGGTCGCTCCATCAGGCTGACGACGTGTCCGCTTGCGCCCCGTTGGTGCACCTCGCGGTACCCGCGGGCACGGTGGAAGGCCAGGGACGGCTCGTTCGGTGGATCGATGTTGACCTCCAGCACCAACCGACCCCGGGGGACCGCGGACGCCTCGACGGCGTCGTAGACGGCCGAGGCGAGCCCGCGGCGCCGGAACGTCCCGTCGATGACGATGCGGTCGAGGTAGTCGAACGCGTCGCCGTACTCCTGGGAGAACCAGCGGTAGTTCTCCGAGTCGTAGTCGCTGCCGGGGGCGAAGACGAGGACGAAGCCGGCGACCTGTCCGTCGCACACGATGACGTCGGCCCGGGACGCCCAACCACGCAGCTGGTGCAGGCGGGCCGCGTCCATCGGCGAGAGCAGCTCCACGTGGCGGCGGTTCAGGTCCAGGACCGCGTCGACGTCGTCGTCGGTCATCGGTCGGAGCAGGTTCGAACGGTCCATGGAGGCGAGTCTGTCACCCATGACATTTGTCACTTCCGCCCTGGTCGGGGGCTGCATAGCCTCCGCCGGTCACGTGGTGCCCGATCCGTCCGTTGCCACCTGCTTCCACCCCTACAGGAGTGCCCGTATGCGTCGTCCCGCCCCCTCGTCCTCCCGTGCGTCCGAGACACCGGCCCGCACGACCCCACGGACGGCGGTGACGGCGGGTGCAGCCCTGCTCGCCGCGGCCGCCCTCACCGCCGGCGGCGCCTCTGCCGCGAGCGCGCACGACTCGCACGAGCACCACGGGGGAGGCCAGCGCCTCGCCCCCCGCACGCACTTCACGATGAAGGACGACGGGTCCAGCGGCGCGACCCAGGGCGGTGAGGGGATCCCCAACATCGACGTCGTCAAGAAGACGATCTACACCTACTACGGCGACCCCACCGGGACCGGGGCGGCGAACCCGACCTCGTCGCCATACGTGTCCGAGATGGCCTCGATCCTGGCCAGGCAGCGTCGCGAGCTGCCCCGCCTGCTGGCGGACGCCCGGCGCCACCACACGAAGCCGGCCATCGTCTTCGACGCCGACGACACCACCCTGTGGACCTACCAGATGGAGGTCGGCGACATGAAGTTCGTGTTCACGCCGGCTGCCCAGCAGCCGTGGGTCGACGGCGAGCGGTTCCCGGCGGTCCCGGGCATGGTCGACTTCGTCAACGACGCGCAGAAGATGGGTTTCACCGTGTTCGGCCTCACCGGACGCAGCGACAGCCAGAAGGCCCACACGGTCAGCAACCTGGCCAAGGTCGGCTACACGGCATTCCCGTCGGACCGCTTCTTCACCAAGTACGACTCGGGCAGCACCCCTCCGGCCTACCTGCCGCCGTCGTGGTGCGCGGCCTACCCCAAGTGCACGACCGTGGAGTACAAGGCCGGCACCCGGCGCCACATCGAGCAGGACCTCGGGTACGACGTCGTGCTCAACGTCGGCGACCAGTTCTCCGACCTGCAGGGTGGCTTCGCCGACCGGGCCCTCAAGCTGCCCAACCCGACCTACTACCTGCCGTCGCCCAACCTGCCGGGGGTGTCGCAGCCACGACTGGCCCCGCGCACCCGCTTCACCATGGCTCCCGACGGCACCAGCGGTGCCACCCAGGGCGGTGAGGGGATCCCCAACATCGACGTCGTCAAGAAGACCATCGCCGTCTACTACGGCGACACCGGATCGGGCACGTCCGACAAGGTGTCCTCGCCGTACATCTCGGAGATGACGCGCCTGGTGGGCCGGCGCAGCCACAGCCTGCTGCAGCAGTGCGCCACCGGCGCGCGTCGCGGCACCAGGCCGGCCATCGTGCTCGACGCAGACGACACGACTCTGTGGACCTACGACATGGAGGTCTCGGCGATGCACTTCGTCTTCGACCCGGTCGTGCAGGACAGGGACTGGGTCCAGCCGCAGCGGTTCCCGGCCACCCCGGCGATGGTGTCGTTCGCCAATGCCGCCTCCGACGCGGGCTGCACCATCGTGGGCCTCACAGGGCGCAACAGCACCCAGCGCGACGCCACGCTCGGCAACCTCGCCAAGGTCGGCTACACCGGCTTCACCCCGGCGAACTACTACACGAAGTGGACCAGCAGCGAGCAGCCGCCCGCGTACGTGACCGCGGCGGACTGCGCGGCGTACCCAAAGTGCACGACGATCGAGTACAAGTCGACGACGCGGCGCCACGTCGTCGCGCAGGGGTATGACGTCATCGCCAACTTCGGCGACCAGTTCAGCGACCTCATCGGCGGCAGCGCCGACCGGGCGGTGAAGCTGCCGAACCCGACGTACTACCTCCCGTAGTCCCGTCGCTCTCCCACGGGGGAGTGGTCGCGAGGCGCAGCCCGCCGGGCTGCGCCTCGCGGTCGTCCACAGGGCACTGGCCGGCGGCCCTGCGTCCACAAGCAGCCGGAGGTTCCCTCGCCGCCTGTCCCGCCGCCTCGGCAGGCTCGTCCCATGGATGACATGGGGGAATGGGTCAACGAGGTCCGTCTGGTCGGACGGGTCAGCCGGGCCGGCGAGGAGAGGGTGCTGCCCAGCGGCGACACCGTGGTGCAGCTGCGCGTGGTCGTTCCCCGCACGGGCAGCGACCACGGGTCGGCCCGGGTGGACACGGTCGACGTGGCCTGCTGGACTGCACGCACGCGGCGCAGCGCACTGCGCCTGACGACGGACGCGGTCGTCGAGGTGGAGGGCGCGCTGCGGCGGCGCTTCTTCCGGGCGGGCGGCGCCACCGCGAGCCGGTACGAGGTGGAGGCGAGCCGGGTCGCCGTCGTCCGCAGGGCGCCGCTCGCCGCTGCGCGGTGAGCCGGTTGGCAGCGTCCCGGTGACGTGACACGATCCGCTCGTGACCCACAGCGCGACGGAGGCCCAGCGGCTGGGTGACCTCGCCCGGCTGCGCAGGGTCCGCGACCGCATCGACCGGGACTACGCCCAGCCGCTGGACGTGGAGGCGCTCGCCCGCGGGGCGCACATGTCTGCCGGTCACCTCAGCCGCGAGTTCCGACGCGCGTACGGGGAGTCGCCGTACGGCTACCTCATGACCCGGCGGATCGAGCGCGCCATGGCGCTCCTGCGCCGGGGCGACCTCAGCGTGACCGATGTCTGCTTCATGGTCGGTTGCTCGTCGTTGGGGACGTTCAGCACCCGCTTCACCGAGCTCGTGGGAGTGCCGCCGAGCACGTACCGCCGTGAGGCGGCGGAGGCGACCGCGGGGATGCCGTCCTGCGTGGCCAAGCAGGTCACCCGACCGATCAGGAATCGAGAAGCGTCACCGGACGCCGCGCAGCTAGCGTGAGCCCCATGGACATCACGATCCACTCGAGCTTCCTCCCGCACAACGACCCGGACGCGGCCCTGGCGTTCTACCGCGACCTGCTGGGTTTCGAGGTGCGCGGCGACGTCGGTTACAAGGGCCTGCGCTGGATCACCGTCGGACCGCCGGACCAGCCTGCCACCTCCATCGTCCTGCACCCGCCGGCGGTCGACCCGGGCATCACCGAGGACGAGCGGCGCACCGTCGTCGAGATGATGGCCAAGGGCACCTACGGCGGCATCCTGCTGGCCACGTCCGACCTCGACGCCACGTTCGAGAAGGTCCAGGCGGCGGACGTCGACATCGTCCAGGAGCCTACCGAGCAGCCCTACGGCGTTCGCGACTGCGCGCTGCGCGATCCGTCCGGCAACCTCATCCGGATCCAGGAACGTCGCTGAGGTCGTTCAGCCGCTCGTGAGCACGACCAGCTCCCGGGTGGAGCGGGTCATCGCCACGTAGCGGTCGACGGCGCCCTCGATCCCGTCGCCGAAGTCCTGGGGGTCCACGAGGACGACCAGGTCGAACTCGAGCCCCTTCGACAGCTCGGGGCGCAGCGAGCGGACCCGGTTCGTGCCCTCGAAGGTCGGGTCGCCGATCACGCACCCGGTGCCGTCGGGGTGCGACGCCAGCCATGCATCGACGACCGGTTGCAGCTCGGCGACCGACCCGTGCCTGACGGGCAGACCGCTGCGGCGGATCGAGGTCGGGACGTTCGCGTCCGGGAGTGCCGCCCGGATCACCGGCTCGGCCTCGGCCATCACCTCCTCCGGCGTGCGGTAGTTGACGGTCAGCGAGCTCAGGGTGGTGCGGTCCAGCCCGATGCGCTCGAGCCGGTCCTGCCACGACTCCGGGAACCCGTGCCGGGCCTGGGCCCGGTCACCGACGATGGTCAAGCTGCGCGAGGGGCAACGCTGCAGCAGCATCTGCCACTCGGCATCGGTCAGCTCCTGCGCCTCGTCCACGACGACGTGGGCGAAGGGCCCTGCGAGCCGGTCGGGGTCGGCAGCGGGCACGGCGTCCTCGTCGACGAAGTTCTCCCGGAGGTCGGGGTGCCGCAACATCGTCACGAGTCCTTCGTGGTCGTCATCCGCGGCGATGAGGTCCTCGATGACCCTGGCCATCTGCTCGCGCTCGACGGCGGCCGCTGCCTCTCGTGACCGCTGGTGCTGCGACGCCTTCGGGTCACCGAGACGTTGCCGCGCGGCATCGAGGAACGGCAGGTCGCTGGTCGTCCAGGCCTGGGGTTCGACGCGCTGGAGCAACCGCACCTGCTCGCGCGTGAGCCAGGGTGCGCACAGCCGCAGGTATGCCGGAACCGACCAGAGGTCTGCGACGAGGTCGGTGGGTTCGACCAGTGGCCAGGCGCTGTTGAGCGCCTCCAGCAGCCCACGGTTGCGCCGCAACGAGGTCCGCAGCAGGGCGGGGGAGACGTCGTCCTCGTCCACCTCCATGGCGAGCTTGTCGGCCACGATGGTCAGGAGCTCCTCGAGGACCTGGTCGCGTGCCTCGTTGTGCGGGGTACCGGGGTCGGGGGAGTCGAAGGCCGTCGACCAGTCGGCAGGGCCCAGCCAGACGTCGGCCCACGGCGTCGTGATGGTCGACCCCTCGGACGGCGGCTCCTCGTAGAACCTCACGGCCTGCTCGACCGCCCGCACCAGCTCGACGGTCGCCTTGAGACCAGCCACGTGCGGATCGGCCTCTGGCGTCGCCGTCGCGCCCTCGGGGACGAGATCGCGCACGGTGCAGGTCTGGACGCCCTCCTCGCCGAGGCTGGGGAGCACGTCGGAGACGTAGGCGAGATAGGGCTGGTGGGGACCGACGAACAGGACGCCACCCTGTCGCTGGCCCAGGCGCGGGTCCGAGTAGAGCAGGTAGGCCGTGCGGTGGAGTGCCACCACCGTCTTGCCCGTGCCGGGTCCACCGTCGACGACCAGAGCGCCTCGGGACCCCGCTCGGATGATGGCGTCCTGGTCGGCCTGGATGGTCCCGAGGACGTCACGCATCCGCGCCGACCGCGTCGTGCCGAGGCTGGCGATGAAGGCGGACTGGTCGTCGAGGGCAGCGCCGTGCCGAAGCCCTTCGGCGGTGAACACCTCGTCCCAGTAGTCGGTGATCCGACCGCGGTACCAGCGGTACCTGCGTCGACTGGTCAGACCCATGGGCGTCGCGTGGGTCGCCCCGAAGAACGGCTCGGCGGCGGGGGAGCGCCAGTCCACCAGCAGCCGTCGGCCGTCGCGGGCGGTCAGACCGAGCCGACCGACGTAGACCGGCTCGCCGCCCTCGGCGCCGACCATGCGCCCCAGGCACAGGTCCACACCGAACCGGCGCAGGGCGCGCAGCCTGGCCGTGAGCCGGTGCACGTCGAGGTCGCGGTCGAGCGCTTGTCGCCCAGCGCCGCCCGGGGCCCTGCGGGTCGCCTCCAGCCGGTCGGACAGCTCGGCGATGGTGCTCTCGAGGGTCTCGGCAATGGCCGCGAAGTGTGCCTCGTCTCCGGCGACCAGGGCCGGTGCCGCCTTGGCACCCAGTCGTTCAGGGAGGTCGAACACGCTGACGTCCTGGTCGTTCCTGTCACGCGTTCCCTGCGGTGACACCCCACGCATGCACGTTCTCCCTCAGCCTCGGACGAGCTGCCGGCGCAGCTCCGACCCGAGAGTCTGAGGCACCACCGGGGCCTTGCCGCAAGACCCCCGGTGCGCTATACGTTGGAAAGGGAGAAGACCTGACGAAGTGGACGTGGTTGGTTTCGTCAAGAACGCCGATAATCGACATTATGTCAATCTACCGATTTCGGCAGAGGGACAAGGGCCTCCCCGACCGGTCGCTCCACACCCGGACACCCACTGCCTGACGCGCACACCTGCGTGGTCCCGTCAGGACGGCGCTCAGCCGGCGAAGGCGACCTCAGCAGCCTGGAGCACCGCGGCCGTCCGCCCGGGCGCCGACTGGTGCTGCCAGTACAGGTTCGTGTGCGCGATGACCTGCTCCGGCGCCGGCGCACCCCAGGCGGTGAGGTCCTCGGTCGTGTGGGCATCGCCGACCAGCGTCACGTCGTACCCGCGGGCGAACGCTCCATGGATGGTCGACCGGATGCAGGCATCGGTCTGCGCGCCGGTGACGACGAGCCGGCCCACGGCGGCGTCGGCCAGGACCGTCTCGAGCTCGGTGTCCTCGAAGGAGTCGCCGAACCGCTTGTGCACCAACGGTTCCGAGTCCCGCCGTGCCAGCTCGGGCACGTACTCCCAGTCGCCACTCCCCTGCTGGAGATCGTCGCTGGAGTGCTGCACCCACACCACGGGCGTCCCGGACTCTCGGGCCTGCTCGACGAGGCCGGCGATGGTGGCCACGACCTCGTCGCGGCGGTGCGCGCCGGCGACGACGCCGTTCTGGACGTCGATGACGACGAGGGCGGTGGCGGGGCGGTCTGACAGCGTGGCCATGGCGGTCTCCTGGTCCGGTTCGGTGCGGCGACCGTGTGCCAGGTCGTCGGTTCCGACCCTAGGGCGGACCACCGACAACCTCCGTCCGACAGCCCCCTCCGACAACCCCGGCCAGCCAGCAACCCCGGCCAGCCGATGAGCCCGGGTCCACCACACCCCAGGTCAAACAAGCAACGACCGTGGAGAGTCGGGCTAGACGGCCACTCCGCGCTGCAGGGCCAGGCGCTCCTCGGGGGTCGTGCCACCCCACACGCCATACGGCTCGCGGACGGACATCGCGTGCTCGAAGCACTGCGTGATCACCGGGCACGTGGCGCACAGCGCCTTCGCGCGCTGCTCGCGGTTGAGGCGGCGGTTGCCGCGCTCGGCGTCGTGGGGGAAGAACTCGTCGGGGTCCGTCGTGCGGCAGGCGCCGTCCGTCTGCCACTCGTAGGAGCTCAACAGCGGTCGGGGAAGCCTCTTGATGCTGCTCATGTCGTCATCTCTCCTGGTGGCACGAACCGAAGTTCTTCACAACCTATGCAGAACTTGTTCAGAGCGCAACATTCCTGAATAAGTTCTATAGTTGTTCATGCCCGGGCAGGGATCGACGTCGGCGCACATCCACCCGATGTCGAGCCAACGGGCACCAACGTGATAGGAACCGTGAGGTCATGGACAGCGAATCCGGTACGCGGCGCGCCTTTGGCGACCCTGCGGAGCGGGTCGACGACTCCCTTGGCGACGGCGAGGACAGCGGTCGCACGACCGTCGAGTGGGCGGTCGGCTCGGTCTCCGAGCGACTGGGGGTCGCCCCCGCGACACTGCGGACCTGGGACCGCCGGTACGGCATCGGCCCCTCCCAGCGGACCGAGGGCGGTCACCGCAGGTACACCGAGGAGGACATCCGGCGCGTACGGGTGATGGCCCGGTTCACCGCACGCGGGGTGCCGGCGCAGAGCGCCGCCCGAGTGGCCCTGTCGATGGACTCCGAGCGCCTCATGATCGAGACGGGAACCGAGAGCGACGCGGGTCCCGACCGCGGTGAGGCCGGCGACACCGTCTCGGCCGTGTGCTCCGCGGCCCTCTCCCTCGACCCCGCTGCGCTCTCCCGGATCTACCAGCGCACGCTGCGCGAGCGCGACCTCGTCAGCGCCTGGAACGACGTCTTCGCACCGGCACTGCGCACCATCGGCGAGCAGTGGGGTGCCGGCGCCCTCGGGGTCGAGTCCGAGCACCTGGCGAGCGAGGTGCTGGTGACCGAGCTGCGCGCCGTGATCCGGGGCAACCGTCCCCGGACCCTCGAGGCCGACGTGGTCCTCGCCAGTGCGGACGAGGAGCAGCACTACCTCCCGCTGCTGGCTCTCGAGGCCGAGCTCGCCCGGCACGGGCTGGGAGCCATCTGCCTCGGCGCCCGGGTGCCGACCACGGCCATCTCCGACCTGCTCATGTCGCGCCACCCCAGCAGGTTGTTCCTGTGGGCCTCGATCAAGCGCCCGGCGGACGAGCCCCTGTGGTCGGTGCTCGCCGGAGTGCACTGGCCGATGACCGTGGTGCTCGGTGGCCCCGGCTGGCCCGCGGAGCTCCCGAGCGCCGGCAGGTCGGTCAGGTTGACCCATGCGCACGACCTCGGCAGCGCGGCGCATGCCATCCTCACGCCGGTCGAACCGACCACCTGACCGCTAGCCCAGCTGGTAGTCGAACCACACCCGGTGGGTGCCGTCGTCCTCGACGGCCAGACCGCCGGACCCGCGGATGCCCTGAAGCTCCCCCGTGCCGCTGCCCGGGACGATGGCGAAGTGCTCGTGGGCCCGTCCGCCGCCCTCCGTGGTCGCGGAGTGCACGAAGTTGAACGTCCCGGCCGCAGCGTCGAGCGCCCCGTCGAAGGACTCCATCGCGACATACGTGCCGGCACCGGTGACCTGGTCGTAGGCGGCGGTGAAGATCGTCGCGCTGCGGCCCGACACTCCCCCGGTGTAGCTCTTGGCCATGACGGCGACCCCGACGGGTGCGCCCGTGGTCACCGGCTCCGGACCGGGTGACAGCTCGGCGGGGGTGAACGACTCGACGGTGAACGTGCCTTCGGTCCTCATGCCTGCAACCTACTGCCGGGCGGTGACGACGACCCCGCGGTTACGGTGGACCCATGGCGAGCACCCCGACGACCCTGACCCTCAACGACGGCACCAGCCTCCCGGCCATCGGGTTCGGCACCTACCCGCTCAAGGGCGAGGACGGCATCGAGGCGATGGTGGCCGCTCTCGAGAACGGTTACCGCCACCTCGACACCGCGGTGAACTACGGCAACGAGGCCGAGGTCGGGGAAGCACTGCGCCGCAGCGGGATCGCGCGCGAGGAGGTCGTCGTCGCGACGAAGATCCCCGGGCGCTTCCATGCCGAGGACCTCGCGCTCCAGTCGCTGCGGGACTCCGCCGAACGCCTGGGGCTCGAGCAGATCGACCTTGGCCTGATCCACTGGCCCAATCCGAGCCGGGACCTGTACCCGCAGGCCTGGCGGGCGCTGGTCCGGGCCCGGGACGAAGGGCTCGTGCGGACCGTCGGCGTCAGCAACTTCACGCCGGAGCACCTGCGGCGCGTCATCGAGGACACCGGGGTGACGCCGGCGGTCAACCAGATCGAGCTGCACCCGTACTTCCCGCAGGAGCAGATGCGCTCGGTCCACGCCGAGCTCGGGATCCTCACCCAGGCCTGGAGCCCGATGGGCAAGCGCAATGCGCCGTTCGCCGAACCTGCCGTGGCCGACGCGGCGGCGGCGCACGGCGTGACGCCCGGTCAGGTGATCCTGCGTTGGCACCTGCAGCTGGGTTCGATGCCACTGCCGAAGTCGGCGACGCCCCAGCGCCAGCTGGACAACCTGGACGTGTTCGGGTTCGAGCTCACCGACGATCAGGTCGCGGCGATCACTGCCCTGGGTCGTCCCGACGGACGGCTCTTCGGCGGCGACCCCGACACCCACGAGGAGATGTAGGGCCGACCGCTCACTCGAAGGGCGAGGGGTCTCCGGCGCCGATGCGGACGACCTCCGGTGCGCCGTCGGAGAAGTCCACGACGGTCGTGGGTTCGGTGCCGCACTCCCCCGAGTCGATGACCGCGTCGACCTGGTGGTCGAGCTCCTCCTTGACGAGCCAGCCCTCGGTCATGGGATCGGTCTCGCCGGGCAGGATCAGCGTGCTCGACAGGATCGGCTCCCCCAGCTCGGCGAGCAGCGCCTGCACCACCCGGTTGTCGGGGATGCGCACCCCGACGGTCTTCTTCTTCGGGTGCAGCAGCCGGCGCGGCACCTCCTTGGTCGCCGGAAGGATGAACGTGTAGCTGCCGGGCGTCGCCGCCTTGATCGCGCGGAACACCGAGTTGTCGATGTGCACGAGCTGGCCCAGCTGGGCGAAGTCGGCGCAGACGAGCGTGTAGTGGTGCTTGTCGCCCAGGTGGCGGATCGCCGCGATGCGGTCCTTGCCGTCCTGGTTGCCCAGGGCGCACCCCAGCGCGTACCCGGAGTCGGTCGGGTACGCGACCAGACCTCCGTCGCGGATCAGCTGCACCGCCTGCCCGATGGCCCGCGGTTGGGGGTCCACCGGGTGCACGTCCAGATACCTCGCCATGCGCTGACTGTATGCCGCGCGGCCGGGACCGTGCGGCATACCTCCCCTGCGCGGCCCGCTAGGTTGGTCCGGTGCGCGCACTCGTGAAGACCACCGCTGGTCCGGGCCTGGAGCTCATGGACGTCCCCGAGCCCGACACCGGCCCCACCGACGTGAAGATCCGGGTGCTGAGGGCGGGTCTGTGCGGCACCGACCTGCACCTCGAGCAGTGGGACGACTGGGCCGCCTCGACCGTGGTGCCACCCATGACCATCGGCCACGAGTTCTACGGCGAGGTGGTCGAGGTCGGCGAGGACGTCACCAATGTCAGCGTCGGTCAGCGCGCCTCCGGCGAGGGCCACATCGTGTGCGGCACGTGCCGCAACTGCCGCGCCGGTCGGCGCCACATGTGCATCCACACCAAGGGGATCGGCGTGAACCGCGACGGCGCCTTCGCCGACTTCGTGGTCCTCCCCGCGACGAACGTGTGGGTGCAGCCCGACGACCTCGACCCCGACCTCGCAGCGGTCTTCGACCCTCTCGGCAACGCGACGCACACGGCGTTGTCGTTCCCGATGGCCGGCGAGGACGTCGTCATCACCGGCGCTGGCCCCATCGGCGTCATGGCCGCCGCGCTCGCCCGCCACATCGGTGCGCGGTACGTCGTCGTCACCGACGTCAGCGACTACCGCCTCGGGCTCGCGAAGGCGGCCGGGGCCGACCTCGTCGTCAACGCCGCCACGTCGAACCTGCGCGAGGCGATGGGTGAGCTGGGCATGAAGGAGGGCTTCGACGTGGGCCTGGAGATGTCCGGCGTGCCGAGCGCGGTCGAGGACATGCTCGCCAACATGAACCACGGCGGCCGGGTCGCGATGCTGGGCCTGCCCAAGGACCCGTTCGCGATCGACTGGGGCCGGGTCATCACGCACATGATCACCATCAAGGGCATCTACGGGCGCGAGATGTACGACACCTGGTACGCGATGAGCTCCATGCTCGGCACCTCTCCCCTGCTGCAGGAGCGCATCGCCTCCGTCATCACCCACCGTTTCCCCGCGGAGCAGTGGCAGGACGCGTTCGCCGCGGCCCGGTCGGGTCAGTGCGGCAAAGTCATCATGGATTGGAGCTGACCGATGTACGGCACCGTCAAGGACGAGCTGGCCACCACGCTGCGCGAGATCGAGGACGCCGGGCTCTACAAGCGTGAGCGTGAGCTGACGTCACCACAGTCGGCGCACATCCGCACCGCTGCGACCGCGGCGCTCAACTTCTGCGCCAACAACTACCTGGGCCTCGCCGACCACCCCGACGTCGAGGCCGCAGCCGCAAAGGCGTTGCAGGAGTGGGGGTTCGGCATGGCGAGCGTGCGGTTCATCTGCGGCACCCAGGAGCTGCACAAGCAGCTCGAGCGGGCCCTGTCCGACTTCCTCCAGACCGACGACACGATCCTGTACTCGTCCTGCTTCGACGCCAACGGCGGTGTCTTCGAGGTGCTCTTCGGCGCCGAGGACGCGATCATCTCCGACGAGCTGAACCACGCGTCGATCATCGACGGCATCCGCCTGTCCAAGGCGAAGCGGTTCCGCTACAAGAACGCCGACATGACCGACCTGCGCACTCAGCTCGAGGCAGCGGCCACGGCCGGTGCCCGCCGGACCGTCGTCGTCACCGACGGGGTGTTCTCCATGGACGGGTTCCTCGCCCCGCTGGACCAGATCTGCGACCTCGCCGACGAGTTCGGCGCGATGGTGCTGGTCGACGACAGCCACGCCGTCGGGTTCGTCGGCGACGGGGGCCGCGGCACGCCGGAACGGTTCGGCGTGATGGACCGGGTCGACATCATCACCGGGACGCTGGGCAAGGCGCTCGGTGGAGCGTCCGGTGGCTACGTCGCCGCCCACCAGGAGATCGTCGACCTGCTGCGTCAGCGGTCGCGCCCCTACCTGTTCTCCAACGCGGTCGCCCCGAGCGTCGCCGCCGGCTCGCTCAAGGCGCTCCAGATCGCAGCGGGGTCTGCGGATGCGCGGGCCCAGCTCACGCGCAACACCGAGCTGTTCCGAACGCTGATGACCGAGGCCGGGTTCGACCTCCTCCCGGGCGAGCACCCCATCACCCCGGTGATGTTCCCGGGTGAGGACGGCGCCAGGAAGGCCGCGCAGATCGCCGACGCGATGCTCGACGAGGGCGTGTACGTCATCGCCTTCTCCTACCCGGTGGTGCCGCAGGGCAAGGCACGCATCCGGGTCCAGCTGTCCGCCGGCCACACCGAGCAGGACGTCCGGTCCTGCGTCGACGCCTTCGTGGCCGCCCGCGAGAAGACGGCCTGAGGAGCAGGTCGTGGCACGGCTGCACTACGCGGCGATCGCCTCGCTCGACGGTTACGTCGTCGACTCGGCTGGAAGCTTCGCCTGGGCCGCGCCCGGCGAGCAGGTGCACGCGTTCGTCAACGACCGGGAGCGCGGCATCGGCACCTACCTCTACGGGCGCCGGATGTGGGAGGTCATGCGCTACTGGGCCACCGAGGACTCCGAGGACGACCGCTCCCCCGTCTCTGCGGCCTACCGCCGCATCTGGCAGTCCGCCGTCAAGGTTGTCTTCTCCGGCTCGCTGTCGTCCGTGGACACCCCGCGCACGACGCTGGTCCCCGGCTTCGACGCGGACCTCGTCGGCCGTCTCAAGGCCGAGGCCACGGCCGACCTCAGCATCGGTGGCCCGACCGTCGCCGCGGCGGCGCTCTCCGCAGGCCTGGTCGACGAGGTGTCGCTGTACCTTCACCCGCTCGCGGTGGGCGGCGGGACACCGGCCCTCCCGCCGGGCGCTCGCACCGACCTGCACCTCGTCGAGCAGCACACGTTCGACGACGGGGTCGTCTTCCTGCGCTACACCGTGGCCTGACGCGGCCGGCGCATCAGTCCTGCGCGAGCCCGCTGTCGATCGGGGTGCCCAGCACCACGGTCCGGCTGACGGTGCACAGCCGGTCGTGGGACATCGCGATGGCCTTCGGGAGCATCTCCCGGGCCTTGTCGCCGGCCTCCCCCTCGGGGAACGTCACCGCGAACCTCACCTGCAGTCCGTCCATGTGGTTGCCGTCGTCGTCGCGCACCTTGTCCCCCGACGCCACGACCACGAAGCTCTCGGGCTCGGCACGCTTGACGGTGATGAAGTCGACGTCGACGGCGCTGCAGCCGGCGATGGCGGTGAGGAGGAGCTCGACCGGCGTGAAGTCGGCGCTCTCCCCTCCCCCGATCCGCATCGTGCCACCACGGACGTTCGTCACCTCGAAGACGCCCTTCTCGACCCGCTCCATGCTGATCGAGCGGTGTCCCAGCCCGGTGCCGCCGGTCTCCTGTGCCATCACGTGCCCCATTTCTGCGCGAGTGCGCGCACCACGGTCATGTTGCGAGCCGTTCCTGCGACGCCGAGGACCTTCTCGATCTTCGGGCCCGTCAGCTTCGCGGTGTGGAACGGCAACGCGAACTCCATGAGGACATCCTTGCCGATGACGTGGGCCCGCTCGCCGGGGGCATCCCACTCCTCGAGCGCTGCGGCTCGCGCGGCCGTGGGTGCCTCGGCGCAGAAGCTCACGTAGCGGGACTGCTCACCCTCGAGGCTCACCGGTACGGCGTCCACGGCCTCCACGAGCCCGGTCAGGTCGGCGGGGCGGCGAGCGATCGCCACGATGTCGTATCCGGCGTGCTTCCCGAGCGCCTCCCCCACCGCCTGCTCCACCTTGGCGATGCTGCGCAAGGATGTGTCCACGAGGAAGTTGCCCGTCTGGATGTGGGACTCGACGCCGGTGAAACCGTTGCCCTCCAACACCTTTCGAGCGTCAGCCATCGCGAGCTTGCGACCACCGACGTTCACCGCCCGCAGGAAGACCACGAACTTGGCCATGCGTCAGGCTCCTTCCACCAGGTGGCGCAGGACCGCGCCGATCCGCGCCATACCGGTCAGTGCGGTCTCACGGGCGGCGGGTGAGCCGGTGTCGTCCCACTCCGCCAGGACGGCGTAGGCGAAGCACCCTCCGGGACCGGTCACCACGCCGGCATCGCCCCGGACGCCGGCAATGGTCCCGGTCTTGTTCCACAGGCGCACGCCGCGGTCCGGCTCGTCATGGCACAGCGGGTCGAGGCCGAACGCCCCTGCGACCATGGACAGGTCGGCGTTGAGCGACAACCACGCGACGACCTGTTCGGACACGGCCCGGGAGACCACCTCGCCGCGGTGCAGGCGGGCCACGAGCGTCGCCAGCCCGGCGGCAGTGGCGGTCGACAGCGTCGGAGGGTCGAGCGGGCCGCGTTCGTCGAGCACGGGTCCGTGCAGGGCCACCGCCTCCACACCACAGTCCACCGCCGTCGCCGCGACGGCCCGGGCCCCTCCGACGCGGTGGAGCAGGACGTTGGTCGCGAGGTTGTCGCTGAAGGCGCCGACAAGCGCAGCACAGTCACGGACCTCGAGCGAGGCAGTGGCCAGGTGGCGCCAGAGCCCTGAATCGGCCACGAGGTCCTCGGTCCGGGGAACGAGCTGCTGGCTGCCGTCGAGCGAGCCGTTCTCCAGCAGCCTGGCCACCTCGACCAGGAGCAGGATCTTGCCGAGGCTGGCCGTCCGTTGCACCCGGTCCGCGTCGGCGCTGGCGAGCACCGCACCCGTGCCGGCGTCCGTGAGGTGCCACGCCCAGCGAGGTGGACACTGGCCGGGGCCCAGCACGTCCTCGGCCACGACGCCGACGAGGTCACCCAGCAGGGCGTCCACCCGGACGGGGGGCCCCGGGTCGTTCACCGCAGCGCCCTCACAGGTCGAGCGCTCCCTCACCGAGGGGGTGGACGAGTCCGCCCACGCGCACCGCGCCGTCCTGCACGGACAGCAGCAGGGTGGACGGTCTGCCGACCTGGGCCCCCTGGCTGACGACCCATTGCCCCGAGCGGCCCTTGTCGGCCAGCCACGCGCCGAGGTTGGAGCACGCGGACCCGGTGGCAGGGTCCTCGATCGCCGCCGCGCCCTGGGTGAACAGGGCCCGCGCCTCGACCTGCCCCTCGCCGGTCTCGCACCACAGGTAGACGAGGGTCTCTCCGCCTCGCGTGCCCATGCCCGCGAACTGACGCATGAGCGCGGCGTCGCCGACCGCTCGGCGCACCGCGTCGACGGAGGCGGCCTGGGCGATCACCTGCGCACTCCCGGTGCTGACCTGCTGCACGGGGCCGACGAGGTCGTCCGGCTCGAGCCCGACGCAGGACGCGATCTCGTCGAGCTGGTAGTCCGCGTGGACGACGCCGGGGTTCGCCGTCAGGGTCCACGTGTCACCGTCCGCGCTGACGGGGATGACTCCGGCAGGCATCGAGAGCGACAACGAGTCGCCACCCAGTCCGAGCGCGCGCACGACGTGTGCCGTCCCCAGGGTGGGGTGCCCCGCGAACGCCATCTCGTAGTTCGGCGTGAAGATGCGGACCCCGGCGTCGGCCCCGTCCACCGCAGGGACGAGGAAGGTCGTCTCCGAGAGGTTGAACTGGCGTGCCAGTCCTTGCATCTGGTCGTCGGTCAGGTCCTGGGCTCCCTCGACGACGCACAGCGGGTTGCCCGAGAACGGGTCCGCCGTCCGGGCGAAGACGTTGAGCAGCCGGTAGGTCAGGCGCATGCGACCACTCTGTCATGCTGACCACGTGTCGAGCAGCGTTCCGAACCCGCCCAGCCCACCCACCGGACGACTCGTCCTGCTGCGCCACGGCGAGACCGCCTGGTCGCTGTCGGGGCAGCACACCGGGCGCACCGACATCCCCCTGACGACGCACGGCGAGGAGCTCGCCCGGGCCGCGGGGCAGCTCCTCGAGGGCCGCGAGTTCGCCCTGGTGCTGTCCTCACCCCTGCAGCGCGCCCGTCGCACCGCGGAGCTCGCCGGCCTCGAGCCCGAGATCACCGACGACCTGCTGGAGTGGGACTACGGCGCGTACGAGGGCCTGACCACCCCGGAGATCCGCGGGCAGCTGGGGTACGACTGGACGGTCTTCGAGCACGGTGTCCCGGCAGGTGACACCCCCGGCGAGACGGTCGAGGAGGTCGCCGCCCGGGCCTCGAGGGTCGTCCGGCGCGCGGTCGCCGCCATGGCGCACGGCGACGTGGCCCTGGTCGGCCACGGACACTGCCTGCGGGTGCTGGCGTCGGTGTTCCTGCGAAGGGAGCCCAGGCTGGGCGCCCAGCTGCTGCTGGACGCGGGCTCGGTGAGCGTCCTGCAGTACGAGCGCGAGAAGCCCGCCATCCGCGTCTGGAACCACGGACCCGCGGTTGCAGCGCGTCCCTCCGACCCGGCCTGAGCTCAGCTCCGGGGCACCCGCGTGCGCGGGGGCCGCACGACGGTGAGGTCGGCGCGGCGCGGCGTGGACCACGTCCTCGGTGCTCCCGGGACCGAGGCGGCAGGGACAGGGTCGAGGTCGGCGGGCCAGGACGTGGCCCCCTCGTCGTCGAACAGCGCCACGGCGCTGGCGGGGCCCGGGGTGAACCGCGGCCCGTACCTCACGCCGCCGTGCCCGGCACGGTCCAGGGCCTGCGCCCAGAGCTGCGGCACGGCATACGGGACCATCGTCTCCAGCTCGCGGGTGACGCCGAAGTCGCCTGCGGCACCTGACTGCACGTCGGCGACCTCGCGGTCGTCGGGGAGGCGCAGGCGTGACACCACCACGTCCTCGAGCAGGCTCTCCGGCACGGTGACGGCACCGCCGAGCACCGGACCGACCCGCTCGCGGACCGCGCTGCCGGGATCGAGGGCGGTGTAGCAGGTGCCGCGCGGCGACGGGAGGTCGAACCGGCCGCCGCCCTCGTTGCCGAACCACCAGGCGCCGAAGTCGACCGAGTGCGCCCGGAACAGGTCGGTCGCGCTGTCGACGTGGTGGGTGGGGAAACCGTCGAGGGAGGTCCTGGGCGGGCCCTGGGCAACCCGCTCGCGGTCGCTCATGCGGCCCAGGCGGCCGCATCGGCCGTGGCGCGGTCCGCCACGTGCCGCACCGCCGACGCGGAGGACCGGTGGACGACGAGGTAGTCGATCGCGCTCTGGCCGTCGAAGACCGGGGTCGGCGTGGTCAGCCAGGCCCCGACTGACCAGCCGTCCACTCCCCTGCGCGTGAACGCGCCGACCGCCTCGACGACGCCGGGCCGCACCGCGCCGTTGCGCCCGAACTGCAACGAGGGGTAGACGAGGTGGCCGTCGGCGGTGCGGCACGCCAGCACCGTGCCCCGACGCACCCGGTCGAACAAGGCCTGCCGCGAGATGCCGAGCCACGCGATCAGGCCGGCCGTGTCGTAGAACGGCCCGAGCGGCTGGTCGAGCGGGTGCACGGTCGGCAGGGCTGCGAGCATCCGCTCGGCGAGCTCGTCGACGTCACCGAGGTCGAGCGTGCGGCCCTGGGCACGCAGGTCCTCCGACCGCGCCTCGATCCGCTGCCGCAGCGCCTCGGTGAGGGCGTCGACCGCGGTCGTGGTGCGGGTGCGTGGCGTCATGTGGGGGCCTCCGTCAAGTCCGGCGAGCGTCAAGGGCGTCAAGGTCAATGATGCCACTCTAGGTCGCTGCACCGACAGTCGCCGCCGGCCGGCTGCGCCGTCAGGCGCGGCGACGAGCCCGCAGGACCACGTCCTGCGTATGGTGCGTGCCCCCTCCGCTGAGCGGCACCTCCCGCGGCCTGGACTCGTCGACCTCGACCTCCCAGTCGGCGCCCAGGACCCGCGCCACGTCGTCGGGGAACACGTAGTCGTCGGGGTCCCAGCCGTGCGACCGCGCCTCGTGCATGTCGGCCGGCGAGTGGTGGACCACGAGGAGGGTGCCACCCGGCGCCACGGCATCGGCCAAGGCGCGCTCGGCGTCACCCCCGGGCGTCCGCTTGAGCACCGGGTACTGCGCCGAGACGAGGTCGAACGACCCTGCGGGCAGCGCGGCCTCGACGAAGCCGTCGTGCACCCACTGCACCTCGACCCCCGCGTCGACCGCGTGCTGCCCGGCTCGCTCGAGGGCCACCGACGACACGTCGAGCCCGGTGACCTGCCAACCCAGCCGGGCCAGCCACACGGCGTCCGCCCCCTCGCCGCACCCGACGTCCAGCGCGCGGCCAGGCTCGAGGTGGGCCACCTGCGACACGAGCGACCCGTTCGGCTGCCCGCTCCAGATCTGCTCGGACGCGGCGTAGCGCTCGTCCCAGTCGTCATCGCCCGGCCCCAGCCCGCGGGGCATGCCGTCCGGGTGGGAGTGCTCCGGTCCGTGAGCCTGGTGGCCCCCCTGAGCATGGTCGCCGTGGCCATGGTCGTGGCGGTGGTCGTGCTCGTCGTCGTGGGCAGTCAGCGGGTCGTGCGCAGCGGGCGTCGTCATGTCCGCAGCGTGCCGCAGCGGCTCAGCGGCAGGCAAGCGATGTTGCCGTTCCCGCAAAGTCGGCCCCACGGCATACCGGCAGGGCGGCCGGCCACGCAGCGAGGAGTCGACGTCAGGGCAGCGGCCAGGTGTGCACGGGCTCGTTGCTGTGCATGTTGGCGACGTAGTGCTCGAGCATCTTCGCGAGGGCGCTCTGCCGGTCCAGGCCCGACGCCTCGAACCTGGCCACGGCGTCGGTCTGCCAGGTGGCGCCGTTGGTGCTGGTCGTCGCCCGACCCTCGATCACCGACAGGAACCGGTCACGCACCGCCGCCGACACCCCCCAGTCCGCCAGGCCCTCGTGGGCCATCGGCAGCAGGTGGCGCAGCACGAGCTCCTCGGCCCGCACCTCGCCGAACCCCGGCCAGTACAGGCGGGACTCGATGCCGTCGCGGGCCGCGTTGTGGAAGTTCTGCTCCGCCGCGGCGAAGCTCATCTTGCTCCAGATCGGCCGGTCGTCAGAGGCGAGCTTGCGGATGACGCCGTAGTAGAAGGCGGCGTTGGCCATGACGTCGACCAGGGTCGGGCCGGCGGGCAGGACGCGGTTCTCCACCCGCAGGTGCGGGGTGCCATCGACGATGTCGTAGATGGGGCGGTTCCAGCGGTAGACGGTGCCGTTGTGCAGCCGCAGCTCCGACAGCGCCGGGGCCTCGCCCGCGGCGAGCTTGGCCACGGGGTCCTCGTCGCTGACCTCGGCCAGCAGCGCCGGGAAGTAGCGCACGTTCTCCTCGAACAGGTCGAAGATCGAGGTGATCCACCGCTCACCGAAGAAGACACGCGGGCGGACGCCCTGGTTCTTCAGCTCGATGCTGCGCGTGTCGGTGGCCTGGCTGAACAGCTCGATGCGCGTCTCGGCGTGCAGCCGCTGGCCGAAGAAGAACGGCGAGTTCGCCGCCAGTGCGATCTGGGGGGCCACGAGCGCCTGCGCGGCGTTCCAGTGCGCGGCGAAGTCCTGGGGGGCGACCTGGAGGTGGAGCTGCACGCTCGTGCAGGCCGACTCCGGGGCGATCGAGTTGCAGTAGGTGGCCACCCGCTCCCCCGTCGGGCCCTCGATGTCGAGGTAGATGTCCTCGCCACGGGCGTAGAAGATCGAGTCGTTGAGTGCGGTGTAGCGGTTGTTGGCGCTGATCCACTCGCCCTCGAAGTGCTGCGGCATGATCGTCGGCAGGATGCCCACGGCGACGATGTGGGCACCGCGCTTGTCGGCCGCCGCGCTGGCGGCGTTCAGGGAGGTCCGCATCTCCTCCTCGAGCTCGATCGCCGAGTCACCGGGCAGCGGGCGGGGCGGGACGTTGAGCTCGATGTTGTACTGCGCCAGCTCGGTCTGGTAACCCGGGTCGGCGATCGCCTCGAGCACCTCCGCGTTGGCGAACTTGGGTTGGTAGGCGTCGTCGACGAGGTTGAGCTCGATCTCCATGCCGGTCATCGGCCGGTCGAACTCGAAGACGCTCTGGGCCAGCATGCGTTCGAAGACGTCGAGGTTCTGGCGCACCTTCTCGCGGTACTGCTGGCGCTGCTCGCGCGTGTAGCTCTGCGCGGTGACTTCCTCCCCCACGGGGGACCTCCTTGACGGTGCGTCCGGTATGCCGGTGGGCCACCTCGTGTGCGGACCGGCGCCGTGCGGACATGACGCCGTGATGACCTAACCATGCGCAGGGCGCGCCTGCCAACGGCTGTCACCGCCCGCTCGTAGCCTGCAGGGGTGCGCTTGCTCCACACCTCCGACTGGCACCTGGGACGCTCGTTCCACCAGGTGGGGCTGCTCGACGCCCAGGCGCAGTACCTCGACCACCTCGTGGAGACGGTGCGCAGCGAGTCGGTGGACGCGGTGCTCGTCTCCGGAGACGTCTACGACCGGGCGATGCCCTCCCCCGACACCGTGCAGCTGCTCAGCGAGACGGTGACCCGCCTCGTCGGCGAGGGGACTGTCGTCGTGCTGTCCAGCGGCAACCACGACTCGGCGATCCGGCTCGGGTTCGCCAGCGACCTGCTGGCCAGGACCGGCCTGCACATCCGTTCGTCACTGGACTCCATCGGCACGCCGGTGATGGTCGGCGACGTGGCCGTCCACCCGCTCCCCTACCTCGAGCCCGCCGTCGCGGCCGGCCCCCTCGGCACCACCGAGCGCACGCACGCGGGGGTCCTGGGGGCGGCGATGGCCAGGGTCAACGCCGACCGGGTCACGCGCGGTGGGCGTTCGGTGGTCATGGGCCACGCCTTCGTCACCGGAGGGGCGACGAGCGACTCCGAGCGCGACATCTCGGTCGGCGGGGTCGGCGCGGTCCACCCACGCACCTTCGCCGGACACGACTACGTCGCCCTCGGGCACCTGCACGGTCGGCAGCAGGTCAGCGAATCCGTGCGCTACAGCGGGTCGCCGGTGGCCCTGTCCTTCAGCGAGCACCGCCAGACCAAGGGGTCGTGGCTCGTCGACCTCGATGACGCCGGCGTGCACGTGGAGCCGATCGACGCACCCGTGGCCCGCCCGCTCGCCGTCCTGCGTGGCGACCTCGAGGACCTGCTCGCCGACCCGCGCCACGGCGCGGCCGAGCGGGCGTGGTGCCAGGTCACCCTGACCGACGCGGTGCGCCCGCCTGCCGCGATGGAACAGCTTCGGCGCCGGTTCCCCCACACGCTGGTGCTCCAGTTCGACCCGCAGGGAGCGCCGGTGCCGGTGCGTTCCTACGCCCAGCGCGCGACGCAGCAGCAGCCGCTCGACGTCTGCTGCAGCTTCCTCGACCACGTCCGCGGCGGGCAGGCCCCCACCGTCGCCGAGCGCGAGGTGCTCGCCGCCGCCGTCGAGGCCGTTCGCACGGGACGCGCCGGGCGCGACGACGAGGGCCAGCTGTCCCCGGCCCGTCGACGGGTGGGCGCGGCATGAGGCTGCACCACCTGTCGGTCACGGCATTCGGCCCGTTCGCCGGCAGCGTGGAGGTCGACCTCGACGAGGTCGCGGCCGGTGGCCTCTTCCTCATCCGCGGGGCCACCGGGGCGGGCAAGACCAGCCTGCTCGACGCCATCGCGTTCGCCCTGTATGCCGACGTGCCCGGCTCGCGATCGAAGAAGGGCCTGCACAGCGACCACGCCGACCGCGGGGCCGTCCCGCAGGTGACGCTCGAGTTCACCGCGGTCGGACGACGGTTCCGGCTGGAGCGCTCGCCCGAGTTCTCCCGGCCGAAGTCCCGCGGCACCGGGGAGACGAGAGTCCAGGCCAAGGCCGTCCTGTGGGAGCAACGCGACGGCGGCTGGGAAGCCCTGAGCACCCGGCACGACGAGATCGCCGACGTCGTCAAGGACGTCCTGGGCATGGGGCTCGAGCAGTTCAACAAGGTGGTCCTGCTCCCCCAGGGCGACTTCGCCGCCTTCCTGCGGGCCACTCCGGAGGAGCGACGCGGTCTGCTCGAGAAGCTCTTCGACGTGTCCACGTACGCCGGCATCGAGGAGTGGTTCGCGACGCAGCGCAAGGATTCGGCTGCTGCCGTCGAGGCCCACCACAGCGCCCTGCGCTCCGACCTGGCCGTGCTCGCGGACGTGCTCGCCGATGCTCCGCCCGGGCTCGTGGCCGAGGCCCTGGGCCACGTCGAGGCCGCCAACCCTGACGTGGACTCCGAGGTGCCCACGGACTGGTCCGCGCTGGCGCTCGACGAGCTGCCCGCGGCCCTCGACGCCGTGATCACCGCGCTCGGGACGGCCTCCGTCCAGGCCCTGGCAGCCGTCGACACCGCCCGGTCCGCCGACACCCTGGCCGCCAACGCCTTGCACGGCGCACGCGAGGTCAGTGCCCGCCGGGACCGTGGACGCCAGGCCGCCCAGGCCGTGGAGCGGCTCACCGCCCAGCAGCCGGCCGTCGACTCCGCGGCGCTGCGGGTCGATGCGGCGCTCCGGGCGCGCTCGGTGTCCGGGGACCTCGCGGCCCTCACCCGCGCCCAGGACACCGTCGCCCGAGCCGAGGAGCGGCTGGCCGTCACCACCCCCGCAGCCAGTGCCCTCGGGGTGACCGGCGACACCCTCGCGGAGGCCGCGGACCGAGTCACCGCCGCCACCTCGACCCTCGACGACGCCGAACGCCACGGCCGCTCCTGGCGGGAGCGGACACAGCAGCACACGACCCTCCTCGCGCAGACCCGTCAGGCCGAGGTCGCCCGCGACCAGCTGGAGGCTCGGGTGGTCGCACGGCGGGACGCCGCCCTGGCGGCCCAGCGCCAGCTCGCCGAGTCCACCCAGGCGGCGGGAGCGGTCGATGCGGCGGCTGCGCTCGTCAAGGACCTCGGCGTCCTGCACCGCACCCGGATGGCCCTGGACGCCGGTCGGGCCGACCTGGTCACGGCCCGAGCCACCTGCGACGGACACCGGACCACCGCGCAGGACCTGCGCGACACCTATCAGGACCTGCGCCAGGCCCGCCTCGACGGGATGGCGGCCGAGCTCGCCGCCCGGCTCGACGAGGGACAGCCGTGCCCGGTGTGTGGGTCCGCGGAGCATCCGACGCCTGCCACCGGCGAGGGTGCGGTGTCGGCGGACGACGTCGAGGCAGCCGAGCAGGCCTGGCAGCTGGCGGCAGCACGGCTCTCCGAGGCGCAGGCCGTGGTGGCGTCGATCGAGTCGGCACTCACCGAGCGCCAGAGCCAGCTCGGCGACGAGGACCGCGACGCCGCCGCCCTGGCGGAGGCGGTCGAGCAGGCCAGGGCCGAGCACGCCGCCGTGGTCCGGCGGGCCGCCGCGCTCGACCGGGCCAAGGCCCTCGTGGAGTCGACCGAAGTCGAGATCGCGACGTTGGCCGAGCAGGCCGCAGACCTGCGCGACGGGCTGACCGCCGCGCTCACGACCTTGTCCGCGCTCGAGAGCGACCTGGCCGCCGACGCCCTGGCGGTTCGTCACGCGGTCACGCGGCACGCTGCCGCCTGCCCGTGCACCGCCGGTCCCGGACCGGCTCAGCCTGACCCTGCAGCGCCGGACCCTGCGGTGCCGGACCCTGCGGTGGCGGACACCGTGCTCGAAGGCGTCGAGGACCTCCTGGCCACCCTCGCCCCACTGCGGCGGCGTCACGATGCCGCGGCACGGGCGCTCGCCGACCATGCCGACGCCACCCTGGTCCTGGCGAGCTCCCGGGCAGCGGCGGCCACCGTCGTGGAGGCCACGACGGTGGCCCTGGCCGAGTCCGGGTTCACCGCTGCCGACGAGGCGCGGGCCGCGGCCCTGCCCGCGGACGACATCGCCACCCTCCAGTCGCGGATCGCGGCCCACAGCCAGTCCCTCGTCCAGGCGACCACGGTGCTGGACGACCCCGACGTTGCCGCAGCCCTCGCCGGCGACGCCCCCGACCTCGAGTCCCTGGGGACCGCGGCGGAGCTGGCACGCCAGGCCTACACCGCGGCCCTGGGCACCGACACGCTGGTGCGGCGCACGCTGGCAGGCGTCGAGCGCGTCCGCTCGAACGTCGCCGAACGCGGCCTGGCGCTGACCGAGGCAGCGGCCCGGCACGAGGTGCTGCGCGAGGTCGCCGACGCCGTCGCCGGCACCTCGACGTCCAACTCGCTGCGGATGCGGCTGTCGGCGTTCGTGCTCGCTGCGCGACTGGAGAAGGTCGCGGCCCTGGCCAACGAGCGGCTCGCGACCATGGGCGAGGGTCGCTACCAGCTGCGCCACACCGACGGTCTCGCCGCCCGGGGTGCCCGCAGCGGCCTCGGCCTCGAGGTGCTCGACCTCTGGACCGGTCAGGCTCGCGACACCAGCTCGTTGTCCGGGGGCGAGTCGTTCATGGCGTCGCTGGCGCTGGCCCTCGGGCTCGCCGATGCGGTGCGGGAGGAGTCCGGGGGCTTCGACCTGCAGACGCTGTTCGTCGACGAGGGATTCGGCACGCTCGACGACGCGAGCCTCGAGCAGGTGATGGCCGTGCTCGACGACCTGCGCGAGGGCGGACGCGCCGTGGGCGTCGTCAGCCACGTCGCCGAGCTGCGCACCCGCATCTCGAGCCAGGTCGTCGTCATCAAGACCGAGCGCGGCTCGACCGTGCGCACCGGCGTCGCCAACGACGCGGCCCCCGCCGCCTGAGCCGTCCGCGGGGCCGTCCCGTCCCGTGGTGTCGGCCTGCGCCGGCTCGTCCTGCAGCCGAGTAGTCCTGCAGTCGGCCCGTCCTGCAGCCGGGTCGTCCTGCGGTGCGCGCGGCTGTCCTCGCGCACCGCAGGCCGCCGGTCAGCTCTCGAACGCCTCGGGCGGCGGGCAGCTGCAGACGAGGTTGCGGTCGCCGTAGGCGCCGTCGATGCGGGCCACCGGCGGCCAGTACTTGTCGGGCGCGTGGACTCCCACCGGGAAGGCTGCGTCGGACCGCTCGTACGGGTACTCCCACTTGCCTGCGAGGGCCTTGGCGGTGTGCGGGGCGTTGCGCAGCATGCTGTCGACGACAGCCACCTCTCCGGCCTCCACCGCGGCGATCTCGTGACGGATCGCGATCATCGCGTCGCAGAACCGGTCGATCTCGCCACGATCCTCGCTCTCGGTCGGCTCGACCATCAACGTCCCGGCGACCGGGAACGACATGGTGGGCGCGTGGAACCCGTAGTCGATGAGCCGCTTGGCCACGTCGTCGACGGTGACGCCGCTGCGCTTGGTGAGGTCCCGCAGGTCGAGGATGCACTCGTGGGCCACGATGCCGTCGTGACCGGAGTAGAGCACCGGGTAGTGCTCGCGCAGCCGGGTCGCGATGTAGTTGGCGTTGAGGATCGCCACCTGGGTCGCGCGGGTCAGGCCGGCACCACCCATGAGGCGGACGTACGCCCACGAGATCGGCAGGATGCTCGCCGAACCGAACGGTGCCGCCGAGATCGGGCCGACCCCCGTCGCCGGACCGGCCTCGGCCGAGAGCGGGTGGTTGGGCAGGTGCGGCGCGAGGTGCGCGCGCACCGCCACCGGACCGACGCCCGGGCCGCCACCACCGTGGGGGATGCAGAACGTCTTGTGCAGGTTGAGGTGCGAGACGTCCGCCCCGAACTTGCCCGGTCGGGCGAGGCCGACGAGGGCGTTGAGGTTCGCCCCGTCGACGTACACCTGACCACCGGCGTCATGGACCAGGCCGCACAGCTCGGTGATGGTGTCCTCGAAGACGCCGTGCGTCGACGGGTAGGTCACCATGATGGCCGCGAGGTCGTCCCGGTGCTGGTCGACCTTGGCGCGCAGGTCGTCCATGTCGACGTCGCCGCCGGGGGCGGTCTTCACGACGACGACCTTCATGCCGGCCATGACGGCGCTGGCGGCGTTGGTGCCGTGGGCGCTGGCCGGGATGAGGCAGATCCGGCGCTGCGACTGGCCGTTGGCCTCGTGGTACGCGTGGATCGCGAGGAGCCCGGCGAACTCACCCTGCGAGCCGGCGTTCGGCTGGAGCGACACCGCGTCATACCCGGTGATCTCGCACAACCACGCCGAGAGGTCACTGATGAGCGAGCGGATGCCCTCGGTCTGGTGGGCCGGGGCGAACGGGTGCAGGTGCGCGAACTCCGGCCAGGTCACCGCCACCATCTCGGTCGTCGCGTTGAGCTTCATGGTGCAGGAGCCCAGCGGGATCATGCCGCGGTCGAGCGCGAAGTCGCGGTCGGACAGGCGCCGCAGGTAGCGCAGCATGGAGGTCTCGCTGCGGTGGCTGTGGAACACCGGGTGCGTGAGGTACTCACTGGTGCGCACGAGCTCGGTCGGCCACCGGACGCCGTCGAGCGGGACCGACGTGGTGCCGGTGGCGCCGAACGCCGACCACACCGCGTCGAGGTTGCGCAGGTCCGTCGTCTCGTCGACGCTGACCGACACGCGGTCCGCGTCGACGCGCCACACGTTGACGCCGCGGTGGGCCGCCTCACTGACGACCTCGTCGGCGCGCCCCGGGACCGAGACGGTCACGGTGTCGAAGTAGTGGGTCGTGAGGACCTCCACCCCGCTCGCCTGCAGGCCCTCGACGAGCGCGCGGGCGTGGCCGTGGACGCGCTTGGCGATCGCCGCGAGGCCGTCGGGTCCGTGGTAGACGGCATACATCGAGGCCATCACGGCCAGCAGCACCTGGGCGGTGCAGATGTTGGAGGTCGCCTTCTCGCGACGGATGTGCTGCTCACGGGTCTGGAGCGCGAGCCGGTATGCCGGGGCCCCCTCCGTGTCGACGCTCACGCCGACGAGGCGGCCGGGCAGCGACCGCTCGAGGCCGGCGCGGACGCTCATGTAGCCGGCGTGGGGGCCGCCGAAGCCCATCGGCACCCCGAAGCGCTGGGTCGTGCCCACCGCCACGTCGGCGCCCCACTCCCCCGGCGCCGTGGCTAGGGTGAGCGCGAGCAGGTCCGCGGCGGCCGTCACGAGCGCGCCGGCCTCATGGGCAGCTGCCGTGAGGGCGCTCCAGTCGCGGACCTCACCGTCGGCGCCGGGGTACTGCACCATCACGCCGAACACGGGGGCCCCGCCGGCGGCGGCCGTCAGGGCCTCCACCGAGGCGACCTCGTCCAGGTCGGCCTCCACGACACCGATGCCGAGGGGGAGCGCCCGGGTCCGCATGACGGCCAGGGTCTGCGGGAAGAGGTGACGGTCGACGACGAGGACGGCGTCGGCGCCGGCCTTGCTCGAGCGTCGCATCAGCGTCATCGCCTCGGCAGCGGCCGTGCTCTCGTCGAGCAGGGACGCGCCGGACGTGGAGAGGCCGGTGAGGTCGCTGACCACGGTCTGGAAGTTGATGAGGGCTTCGAGGCGGCCCTGCGAGATCTCCGGCTGGTACGGCGTGTAGGCCGTGTACCAGGCCGGGTTCTCGAGCACGTTGCGCTGGATCACGGCCGGGGTGATGGTGCCGTAGTAACCCAGGCCGATCATCGACGTCATCACGTGGTTGCGCCGGGCGAGGCCGCGCAGCTCCTCGACGACGGCGGACTCCGAGGGGCTGGGCTCGACCCGCAAGGGGGTGTCGCTGCGGATCGCGCCGGGCAGGGCCGCGTCCACCAGGGACTCGAGGCTGTCGTGGCCGACGGCGGCGAGCATCGCGGAGACGTCGTCCCCCGACGGGCCGATGTGGCGGCCGACGAACTCGGGCAGGCGGGTGGTCGGCTGCTCGGCGGTGGCGTCGGCACCGGCTCCGGTCGAGGCGTCGGCGGGCGTGCTGGTCTGCTGGGCGGACATGAGGCTCCTGAACGTCGGACTGCTCGGATCGCCTCCCCATCTGTCACGGGTTCGCCGCTCCAGAGGTGCCTGTCCCATGCAGTCCTGGCGCCTGAGAGGTTCCGGGGAGTTTGCCCCTTCGGCGCCCCGCCGTGGGCCGGGCGTCGAAACGCACGCGGCTCACGCGGGGACTCTCCCGCACGGGATGTTCAGCACCGCCCAATCTACAGCACGGGCCGCCGTCCCCGAGGGAGCGGCGGCCCGTGCAGGACAGCAGTGTGGTTCAGGCGTGGTCAGGCCAGGCGGGCCTGACGACGGACGCGGAGCTCGTCACCGGGGTGGTCCGCCGGGGCCTCCTCGTCGGTGCGCTCGCTCGGCAGCTCGGCGAGCTCGCCCTCGACCTCGCGCCACACGCGGCCGACGGCGATGCCGAAGACTCCCTGGCCACCCTGGACGAGGTCGATGACCTCGTCGGCGGAGGTGCACTCGTAGACCGACGCACCGTCACTCATGAGGGTGATCTGGGCCAGGTCCTCGACCCCACGCTCGCGCAGGTGGGTGATGGCGACCCGGATCTGCTGGAGGGAGACCCCGGTGTCGAGCAGTCGCTTGACCACCTTGAGGACGAGGATGTCGCGGAAGCCGTAGAGCCGCTGCGTGCCCGAACCCGTGGCGCCGCGGACCGAGGGCTCGACCAAGCCGGTCCGGGCCCAGTAGTCGAGCTGGCGGTACGTGATCCCGGCCGCCTTGCAGGCCGTGGGACCGCGGTAGCCGATGTCCTCGCTCAGCTCGGGCAGGTCGTCCGTGAACAAAAGCCCCTGTGCCGCTCTCGGCACACTCGTGTGGCCGTGGCCAGCCTCACTGCTCGTGTTCACGACGCTCACCTCCTGGTCGAACTACGGGTGTAACTACATGGGTTGCATTTGCGGGTCTGGGCTGACCGTACGGCCGCACAGATTGCAACGTCAACAACCACTCGACCTCGGGGTTTCGGCGTGTCGCGCCGTCGGGGTCGACTCTCGATGTTGAGTTGAGATAGAGGGTTTGAGCGTGGCCGCTCAGGCTTCTGGGCCGGTTTCGCCCGGTTTGGTCTCGAAGTCCTCGGCCGAGACGTGGTCGAGGAACTCGCGAAAACGCTCGACCTCGTCGTCCTTGTCCTCCTCGCCGGTCATCGCGACGCCCGCCTCCTCGAGGAGCGACTCCCCCGCGACGATGGTCGTGCCGGTGCGCAGCGCCAGCGCGATGGCGTCCGAGGAGCGCGACGAGATCTCGGTCGTCCCGTCGAGGACCAGGGCCGCATGGAAGACGCCGTCCCTGAGCTCGACGATGCGGACCTCCGTGAGCTTGTGGCCCAGACCCTCGATGACGTTCTTCATGAGGTCGTGGGTCAGCGGGCGCGGCGGCTCGATCCCCTGCTGGGCGTACGCGATGGCCGTCGCCTCCGCTGCGCCGATCCAGATCGGCAGGTAGCGGTCGCCGTCGCGTTCCCGCAGCAGGACGATGGGGTGGTTGGTGGGCATCTCCACCCGGACGCCGAGGACCTCGAGCTCCTTCACTGCTCCACCGTACCCCGGTTCAGCCGCGCTGCAGTCCGTCCTTCACGAGGGCGGTGTGCAGGGCGACGCACAGCCGCAGCACCTCCCCCGTCGGGTCGGCCGCGGCACCGCCGCGACCCCCCTTGCCGGACGCGGCACGGTGGGGCGTGACGACCTGCTGGACCAGCCCGATCTCACGGTCCGCCGCCGTGCGGAACGGACGGAGGTGCCGGGGCTCGACGCCGTAGGCCGCGAGGGCGCCGGCCGCGTGGGCGATGCCCAGGGCCGCCTCGCCGTAGTGCCCGGCAGCATCCGGGCGGACGAGGCCGAACGTCTCGAGGGCGTCGATCGTGGTTGCGTCCAGGCCGGCGGCGGAGCCGAGCTCGTCGCGGGTCAACCGCAGCGACCCCACCTCGGTCAGGGCAGCGGCCGTGGGCACGTCCGGGTCGGTGACCGGCGCAGGGACCGAGGGCCGCGGCATACCGGCGGACGAGCCGCGCTCCGGCGTGAGGCCACGGTCCAGCGCGTCCAGGGCGTCACGGATGACCTTGAGCGGCCAGAAGTGGTCGCGCTGCGCCGTGAGGATGTAGCGCAGCCGGTCGACGTCGGCCGCGGAGTACGTGCGGTAGCCCGATCCCGTGCGCGCGGGCGTGACGAGGCCCTCGGCCTCGAGGAACCGGATCTTGGAGATGGTGATGTCCGGGAAGTCCTCACGCAGGGCAGCCAGCACCGCCCCGATCGCCATCGACTGCCGTGGTGTGCGAGCGGTCACCAGGGGCCTTGCGTCAGGCCCTGCCGGCGTAGAAGACCAGGCGGAACTTGCCGATCTGGACCTCGTCGCCGGTCTGCAGCGTGGCCTCGTCGATCCGCTCGCGGTTGACGTACGTGCCGTTGAGCGAACCCACGTCGCGGACGACGAAGGTCTCGCCCTCGCGACGGAAGTTCGCGTGCTTGCGGGACACCGTGACGTCGTCGAGGAAGATGTCGCTGTCGGGGTGACGGCCGGAGTTGACCTCGTCGTCGTCGAGGAGGAACCGCGCACCGGTGTTGGGTCCGCGCAGGACGACGAGCAGGGCGGTGCCGGGACGCAGCGCGTCGACCGTGGCCTGGTCGGCCTTGCTGAGCGAGACCTCGGTCTCGGCCGACGTGTCGACCGGCTCGAGGCCCGAGATGCCGGGGAGACGCATGGTCGTCGGCTCGTGCGGGTGCGACGCCTGCTCGTCCATCTCGCTGCCGTTCATGGGTGCTGCGCTCCTCTGTTGTCGTCAAGCCCCTCTAGCAAAGCACACACCCTAGGTGACGCCGCCGACACTGCGCAGCGAAATCCGGCCCGGGTGCCGGCGGTCGGTCAGCCGAGCTGACCCTGGTATGCCGCGGGGTCCAGGAGGGCCTCGACGGCAGCGGCGTCGGAGGGGCGGAGCTCGTACATCCAGCCCTCGCCGTAGGGGTCGGTGTTGACGAGCTCCGGGGTGCCGTCGAGCGCCTCGTTGACCGCGGTGATCTCACCGGCGAGCGGGGCGTACAGGTCGCTGACCGACTTGGTCGACTCGACCTCGCCGCAGGCGTCGCCGGTCGCGACGGTGTCGCCGACGGTCGGGAGGCTGACGTAGACGACGTCACCGAGGGCGTCCTGGGCGAAGGAGGTGATCCCGATGCGCACGGTGCCGTCGTCGCCGGAGCGCACCCACTCGTGCTCGGCGGTGTAACGAAGGTCCTGGGGGTACTCCAGCTCGCTCATGCTGCTCCTCTGGCGCGTGACTGACGGTGTGACGGAACGCTGTTGGCCGCCAGTGTGTCCGACGGGGGTCGGACGTGGTGGGGCGGGGTGGGTCGCGGTGCGTCCTGGCTGCGGGCGGCCTACTTGGACGGCGTCGGGACGGGCCGAGCGTAACGAGGGTCCTGAAGGGAGTGCAATGCAGTGACCTCGATCGAGTCGGCCTGGCGCACGGTCGAGGTGGCCCCGTCCTTGCGGACCGACTCCGTCACGCCGCCGGGGATGTCCATGGCTGAGGCCATGGTGGCCGGGTCGCCGATGGCCTTGATCGAGTAGGGCGGGTCCACCCGCGTGCCGCTGATCTCCACGCCGCCGTCGGCGTCCGCGAACCACGTGCTCGCGACGATGCGGACGTCGCCGATCTGCACGGCCTCGGCGCCGGCGTCCCGTAGCTCCTGCAACGCGTCGAGCAGCCTGGCCGCGCTGATCTTCCGGTCGGGGTCGTTGATCGTGATGACGACGCCGCGCCCGGTCGCCGGGGCGGTGCCGGTGAGGATGCCAAGGGTGTCGAGGCGCTCCTGGGCGGACTTCAGCGCCTCGGCGCTGGAGTCGACACCGGACAGGAGGGCGTCACGGCTGCTCTCGAGCTCGCGGGTGTCGCTGGCCAACCGCCCCTGCGCCTGGCTCACGTCGTCGAGGATCCGGACCAGCTCGTCCTCGCGCAGCTGCTCCAGCCCGCTCTGGTTGGTCTGCTGCACCTGGGTGGCGATGGCGAAGCCGAGCGCGATGGCGAGGAGGGCGGCGAAGGCGTTCGCACGGGTGGCGCGCGGGCGTGCCATGCGCAGCAGCGTGACCCACGCGCTGGACGTGGGCGGGGAGGACGGTGGCGTCGTCGTCATGCCTTGAACAGGTGTCGGCGGATCGAGGCGACGTTGGAGAAGATGCGCACGCCGAGGACGACGACGACGCCGGTGGACAGCTGCGAGCCGACACCGAGCTGGTCACCGAGGAAGACGATGAAGGCGGCGACGACGACGTTCGCGAGGAACGAGACGACGAACACCTTGTCGTTGAAGATCCCGTCCAGGACCGCACGCACCGCCCCGAACACGGCATCGAGGGCCGCGATCACGGCGATCGGCAGGTACGGCTGCAGCACGAGGGGCACGTCGGGGCCCCAGAGGAGCCCGATGAGGACGCCGCCGACGAGGCCGAGCAGGGGTATCACGGTGTGTTCTCCGAGGTGGGCGTTGGGGAGTCGGTCCTGGAGCTCGAGCCCGACGGTGCCGAGCCCGAGGACGCCGAGCCAGATCCGGGTTTCGAGGAGGTCGGGGTGCTCGAGGTCGGTGCCGGCACGGTGGCCTCCCGCACGGTCAGTGCGGTGGCCGCAGGCACCGTGAGGTCGTCCTTGGCGTCAATGGAAACACGGATGCCGTAGTTGTCCTTGAGGGCGCGCGCGTAGGCGCCCCCCGCCGTCTCGGCGAAGTCCACCTGGAGCCCGTCGGGGTCGCCCAGCACGGTGATCGTGTAGGGACGGGCGAGGGGTCTGTAGTTGACGAGGATGGCGTCACCGGCGAAGCGGATGGCCGATCGCGAGGTGAGCCGCTGCTCGTTGACCGAGATCGCCTCCGCCCCCGCCTCCCACAGTCCGTTGACCACGACCTGCATGTCCTTGGAGTAGAGGATGCCGTCGGTGTTCTCGCTCGACGTGCGCGGGTTGCCGTCGGCACTGGTGTCGCCGGCCCCGGGGGCGTTGTCGAGGACGACCACGATGCCCTTCCCCTGCAGCGCCTGGGCGCCCGACGCCAGGTCGAGGGCTGCGAGCCGGCTCTGCAGCGAGCTGGACGTCTGGCCGAGGGCCTGGCTGCGCAGCTCGTCCACCTGCGCCTGGAGCTTGCGCAGGGCAGTCTCCTGGCGGTCGACGGCGGTCCGGCGAGCCTCCACCTGGGAGACCAGCTGGGCCTTGGCCCTCGCGGCCGAGGTCGACGGGGCCCGCAGGGCCACCGCGCCGAGCGCCAGGAGCAGGCCCACGACGGTCGCCGCCACGACCACGGTCAGCGTCCGGGTGCCCGTGCTGGGCGGGAGGCCCTCCGAGACGCGCCGCTCGGCCGCGGCGGCATACCCGGGGTCGAGCGGGCGCTCCATCATCGAGGTGAGCAGGGTCATCGACTCGTCCGGCCGTCGCCCCGTGGGGGTCGGGTCGGGTGCGGAGGTGCGGTGCGACGTGGGAACCATCGTGACCTCAGCGCGCGGCGGCCACGCGAGCAGCCACCACCTGCCGCGCCTGGACGATGTACATCACGCCGGCGACCCAGTAGAGCGCAGTACCCCACCACGCGAACGCCCACCCGATGGGCAGCGCCCAGGCGGCGAACCCGCTTTCCCCCTGGCCCAGGAGCAGCAGCGGGAAGGCGTAGAGGAGGTTGAACGTCGCCGCCTTGCCGATGAAGTGGACCGGCAGGCCCGTCTGTCCGTGCCGCTTGACCCACCAGAGCACGCCGGCGAGCAGCAGCTCCCGACCGACGAGGGCCCAGACCAGCCACCACGGGATGACGTCACGCACGGCGAGGCCGACGAGCGTGGTCGCGATGTAGAGGCGGTCGGCGAACGGGTCGAGCAGCTGCCCGAGGCGGGACTCCAGGCCGTACCGGCGCGCGATCTTCCCGTCGAGGTAGTCGCTCAGCCCCGAGAGCATCAGCGTCACGAGGGCGATCGCGTCGTGCTCGGTCAGGATCGCCCACAGGAACACCGGGACGCCGAGCAGCCGCAGCATCGACAGGACGTTGGGCAGGGTGAGGACGCGGTCGGACACGAGGGACACCCCCGAACCCGTCCCCCGATCACCCTGTGCCGCCACGCCCGAAGCCTAACGGGCGGCTGGGACGTAGAGTTCGCAGGCATGGACAACCCGCTGGTCGGACCGGGTCTGGCTGCGCTCCGCGAGCGCCGGAGCGTCAAGTGGCGCCTGTACGGACCTGACGTCCTGCCCCTCTGGGTCGCGGAGATGGACGTCGTCCCGGCGGAGCCCGTGCAGCGTGCGGTGATCGACGCGATGCGCTCGGGCGACACCGGCTACCCGTGGGCCGAGGACTACGCCACGGCCCTGTCCGCGTTCGCGACGCAGCGGTGGGGGTGGACGCCGGACCCGGCCGCCATGGCGATCGTGCCCGACGTGATGCTGGGGGTGGTCGAGGTGCTCAAGCTGGTCACCGGCCCCGGCGACGCGGTCGTGATCAGTCCCCCCGTCTACCCGCCGTTCTTCCAGTTCGTCGGGAGCCTCGGCCGCAGGGTGGTCGAGGCGCCCCTGTCCCCCGCGGGTCGGCTCGATCCCGAGGCCGTCGAGCGGGCCTGCGTGGAGGCCACGCGCGGTGGTGGTCGGGCGGCATACCTGTTGTGCAACCCGCAGAACCCCACCGGGGCGGTGCACACGGCGGACGAGCTCACCGCGGTGCTCGAGGTCGCGAGCGCCCACGGGGTACGGGTCGTGGCGGACGAGATCCATGCCCCGCTGGCCCACCCCGGGGTGAGGTTCACACCGGTGGCCTCGCTCCCGGCAGGAACAGCCGCCATCTCGCTGATGTCGGCCTCGAAGGCGTTCAACCTGGCCGGGCTCAAGGCGGCCATGGCTGTGCCGGGGCCGCAGGCTCGCGCGGACCTCGCCCGCATCCCCGAGGAGGTCTCCCACGGAGCCAGCCACGTCGGTGTCATCGCCCACCGGGCGGCCTACCTCGAGGGAGGTCCGTGGCTGGACGCGCTGCTCGCGGGTCTCGAGGAGAACCGGCGCCTGCTCGGGTCGCTGTTGGCGCAGCACCTGCCTGAGGTGGGGTACCGCGAACCGCAGGGCACGTTCCTCGCCTGGCTGGACCTGAGGGCGTACGACCTCGGCCCCGATCCAGCAGCGGTGCTGCGCGAACGCGCCAAGGTGGCCCTGCACCCCGGCCCCGGCTTCGGCGCGGGCGGGCAGGGCCACGCCCGGCTCAACTTCGGGACCTCGCCGGAGATCCTGCGCGAGGCCGTGACCCGGATCGCCGCGGCGGTCTGACGAACCCCGCGTCGGGAGTCACCGGGACTCGCGGGCACTCGTCGGGACTCGCCGCCGCATCGAGCTGGGTCAGCCCTTGCTGCGCAGCGCCTCCAGCGTCTTGTCCACCCTGCGGGCGCGCGTCTCGGCGGCCTTGGCCCCCTCGATCGCCAGCGCGTGCTGGCGCTGGTGGGAGTAGGAGAGCTTCGCCCAGGCGGCCTGCGCGGCGGGGTCGCCGGCCAGGGCCGCCGCCAGCTCGGCCGGGACCTCGACGGTCCTGGGCGCCGTGTCGAGCTCGAGCTCCACCTCGTAGGTCCGGCCGCCCACGGCACCGGTCAGTGCGCGGTTCTCGGCGCTGACGCCGACCCAGCTGCTGCCGCCCATGGGCGCGACGCTGCTGCGGTACGTGGCGCCGTTGAGGGTCACCGTCACCTTGGGGCGCTTGCCCCCGCCGAGACCGTCGACCACCTCCCGCGGCACCTCGAAACCCGTGGTCGTCCTACCCGTCTGCTGCAGCTCGGCCGTGAACCTCATGGGAGCGAGTATGCCGCGTGGCACAGTGGGTGGATGGCTGACAGCAGTGGGTTCGACGGCTTCCCGGTGTGGGGTGTGGAGTTCTACCAGGACCTCGAGGAGGACAACACACGGGAGTTCTGGCTCGCCCACAAGACGCGGTGGCAGACCGACGTCCGGGACCCGATGCGTGCTCTGGTCGACGCGCTGGAGGACGAGTTCGGACCGGGCAAGCTGTTCCGCCCCAACCGGAACCTGCGCTTCAGTGCCGACAAGTCCCCGTACAAGACGCACCAGGCAGCCCTGGTGGGTCGGGACAAGGGTGCCGGCTGGTACCTCCAGCTGGGCGGTGACGGCCTCACCGTGGGCGGGGGGTTCCGCGCGCACTCCCCCGCTGAGACGGTTCGGTACCGCGCCGCGGTCGACTCGAGCGCGTCCGGGCCGGCGCTCGAGCGCATCGTCGCCGACCTCCGCGCGGCCGGGTTCGCGCTGGAGGGGGCGGAGCTGAAGACCCGGCCGAAGGGATTCGGTGCCGACCACCCACGGCTGGACCTGTTGCGGCGCAAGGAGATGATGGCCGTCCGTCGGATCGGGGCACCGGACTGGCTGTCGACGCCGAGGACCCTCGCGGAGGTGCGGACGTCCTGGCGGCACGTGCGTCCGCTCACCGAGTGGGTGCTGGAGCACGTGGCCACCGACTGACCGGGGGCTGCCAGAGCCTGTTCGCCCGGGCGGCACAGGCCTAGAGTCCGAGGATGAGCTTCCTCGTCCCGGCGCAGGCCTACGGCAGGTTCATGGGCCGGTACTCCGAGCCCCTCGCCGACCAGTTCGTCGAGGTGGCTGGGATCCGGCCGGGTCAGCGCGCCCTCGACGTCGGGTGCGGACCGGGCGCCCTGACCGCCCGGCTGGTGGCGGTCCTCGGACCGGAGCGGGTGTCGGCCGTCGATCCGTCGCTGCCGTTCGTCGAGGCTGCACGGGAGCGCTTCCCCGGGACCGAGGTCACCGTGGGCAGCGCCGAGTCGCTCGAGTTCGCCGACGACTCCTTCGACGCCGCGATGGCGTCCCTGGTCGTGCACTTCATGACCGACCCCGCTGCCGGTCTCGCCGAGATGGCTCGGGTCACCCGCCCCGGGGGCGTCGTCGCAGCCACGGTGTGGAACCACGGCGCAGGTGCGGGACCGTTGTCGCTGTTCTGGGAGGCCGTCAGGGCGGTCGACCCGCAGGAGGAGGGCGAGAACGACTACGCGGGCGTCCACGAGGGCGACCTCGCCAGCCGGTTCCGGGCAGCAGGCCTGCACGACCTGACCGAGACGGTCCTGACGGTGCACGTGCCGTACGACTCGTTCGAGCAGTGGTGGGAGCCCTACACGCTCGGGGTCGGGCCCGCCGGTCAGTACGTGCTGGGACTCGACGAGGCCGGCCGCGCCCGGCTCGAGCAGGAGTGTCGCGGACGGGTGCCCGACGTGCCGTTCGTCGTGGCAGCCGAGTCGTGGTGCGTCACCGCCCGCGTGGCGGGGTGATCGCAGGCGCCCGGACGGGCGCCGGGGGTCGGGGGTCGGGTCACCCCTCGGCGGCGGCGCCCTCGATGGCCACACCCGCGATGGGGGTACCTGCGGGGAGATCGAGCACCTGCTGGTGGATCTGCCCGGCGATGTTCGTGGCGACGACGAAGTCCTGCACCTCCAGGTTGTCGACGGTCAGGGCACCGCCGAGCACGGGTGGGTGGATGAAGCTCAGCACCTGCTCGGGTCCGGGGACGATCCCCTGCTCGGCGGCGGCCAGGGCGAGCTCCCCCATGAGGTAACGGTCCTGCCCGTCCTGGGTCAGGAGCGCGGCCTCCACCGACTCGCGGTCCGGCCAGGCGTGGACGAGGGTCCCCTCGACCGTGTCGAGGAACGCGAAACCGCCCGGCGTCTGCAGGATCACGTCACCGAAGAGGGTCGCGAGGAGGGGCAGGGCGTCGGCCAGGTCCAGCCAGTCCCACGACTCGAGCGCGCCGGCATACGCCTCGGCGCTGAACTCCTTGGTGAGGTCCACGCCGCGATTAGACCACGCACGAACGCCGTCCAGGCCCGGTTGGCCCCACGACACGGACGCGGTCGAGCCGGGTCACGGCACTGGCCGGCCGGCGGCAGGACGGGTCACTGCCCCGCGCCCCGCAGCGCCGCGTCCACCGCCTCGGCGACGACCGCAGCCGCGGGTGAGTCCTCGCCGCGCAGGCCCGCCACCACACCCTGTCGATCGGCCTCCGAACGGTTCTGGCTCAGCTTGGCCTTGCCCTCGACCCGCTCGACGGTCATCTCGACGCCGACGATGGCCCGCAGCTGCCCCTCGAGGTACCGCTGCGGGGCGTCGTCGCTGCTCCACGGCTGCGGCCGATGGCCCTCGTGACGGGTGACGAGGGCGTCGACCGCGGTGCGCAGCCAGTGGGGATCCTCGTGGATCCGCGCCCGACCCACGAGCTCGACCGCGGAGTAGTTCCAGGTCGGGACCACCCGGCCGTGCTCCGCCTTGCTCGCGTACCAGGAGGGTGAGACGTATGCGTCCGGCCCGGTGGCCACCACGACCGCCGGCGCCCCGTCGTCGATCTGCTTCCAGTGCGGGTTGGCCCGGGCCATGTGAGCGATGACGGTGTCGCCCTCCCAGAGGATCGGCAGGAACGTCACCAACGGGTACCCGTCGCTGCCGACCGTGACCAGCTGCGCGGTCGCAACCCCAGCGACCAGGGCCCGCAGCCCTGCCTCGTCCGGGATGGCGTTGAAGTGGGGAACGTACATGGGTCCAGTCTCCCTCGGTGGGGTCCTGAAAGGCAGGAGTCAGGCGGTGGGGCCAGGAGCGGGCTGCGGTACCCGGGCCCCGAGCCGCGCCCGCACGGCCCCGGCGGCGCACAGCACCACGACGAGACCACCCAGCACCGTGACCGGTGTGAGCGACTCGCCGAGCAGCAGGGCAGCCCACGCGATCGACAGGACCGGTTGCACGAGCTGGACCTGGCTCACCCTCGCCATCGGCCCGATGGCCAGCCCGCGGTACCACGCGAAGAAGCCGAGGAACATGCTGACGACGGCGAGGTACGCGAAGGCCGCCCACTGCGTCGGCGAGGCCGTAGGGGTGTGCCGCGCGACGGAGGTCGCGGCCAGCACCACCATGACCGGTGAGCAGAGCACCAGGGCCCAGGAGACCGTCTGCCACGCCCCCAGCTCGCGCGCGAGGAGGCCGCCCTCGGCGTAGCCGACGGCGGCAGCGAGCACCGCACCGAACAGCAGGAGGTCGGCCAACCGCAGGTGGCCGAACCCACCCCACTGGGCCGACGCGAATCCCGTGGCGGCGAGGGCCCCGGCACCCGCAGCGGTCCAGAACCGCGGCGGGGGGCGTTCGTTCCCACGCAGGACGGCCATCGCCGCGGTCGCCGCCGGGAGGAGGGCGATGACGACAGCGCCGTGGCTGGCCGGCGCGCTGCTGAGCGCGTACGACGTCAGGAGGGGGAAGCCGACCACGACGCCGGCGCCCACCACCGCGAGCCGGACCCACTGTCGTGGTCGCGGCAGGGCCTGCCGGGTCAGGGCGAGCGCCGCACCCGCGAGGACGGCTGCAGCAACCGCACGCGCCGATCCGATGAAGAGGGGGGACAGGCCCCCTACGGCCACGCGCGTGAACGGCACGGTGAACGAGAAGGCGACGACTCCCACCAGTCCCCAGGCCAGTCCGGCACCAGGAGCGGCAGGTACCGGAGTGCCCTTCGCCAGAGTAGCGCTACTGTGTTGGCTCATGAATGACGATAGCAGTTCACGTATCTCCGCAGCTCTGCGAGCGTGGATCGCGAACGCACCGGTCGGGGCGCGCCTTCCGTCCACACGAGCTCTCGTTGCCGAGCACCGGGCCAGCCCGGTGACCGTTCAACGCGCCCTGCGCGAGCTCGCGGGTGCTGGACTGCTGGAGACCCGCCCCGGGGTGGGCACCTTCGTCCGGACCGTCCGAACAGCGCGTCCTGCCGACTACGGGTGGCAGACGGCCGCCCTGGGGTCCCCGGAGGTGCGCAGCCACGGTGTTTCCACGGCGATGCGCACAGCACCCAACGACGCCATGGCTCTGCACTCCGGGTACCCCGACAGGGAGCTCCTGCCCGAGCGCCTCGTCCGCGCGGCGCTGGGCCGGGCCGGTCGCAGCGACACGGCCATCTCCCGCCCACCCGTCGCGGGTCTCCCGGAGCTGCAGTCCTGGTTCGCCCACGAGCTCGGCGCCGCCTGCCCGGCCGGGACCGCTGTGCCTGGTCCGAGCGACGTCGTCGTCCTGCCCGGGAGCCAGGGCGGGTTGAGCTCGATCTTCCGGGCCCTCGTGCCGCGGGGACGGGCCGTCCTCCTCGAGTCGCCCACCTACTGGGGCGCCATCACGGCTGCGGCCCAGACCGGTGTCCGCGCCGTACCCGTGTCCACCGGGCCGGAGGGTCCGGACCCCGAGGAGCTCGACAGGGCGTTCACCGAGAGCGGTGCACGGGTGTTCTACGCCCAGCCGACCTTTGCGAACCCCACCGGAACCCAGTGGTCGACCGAGAGAGCCTCGGCGGTGCTGGACGTGGTGCGCGCCCACGGCGCATTCCTCGTGGAGGACGACTGGGCCCACGACTTCGGCATCACGTCGACGCCACGCCCCTTGGCGGCCCAGGACGACTCGGGCCACGTGGTGTACCTGCGCTCGCTGACCAAGAGCGTGTCACCCGCCCTGCGCGTCGCCGCGGTGATCGCTCGCGGCCCGGCCCGTGAGCGCATCCTGGCCGACCGGACCGCTGAGTCGATGTACGTGAGCGGGCTGCTGCAGGGGGCGGCGCTCGACGTGGTCACGCAGCCCGCCTGGCAGACACACCTGCGAGGGGTCCGCGACGCGCTCCGCGCCCGCCGTGACCTGCTCGTCGACAGCCTGCTCGAGCACGCGCCGGCCGCACTCGTCGACCACGTTCCGCCCGGCGGGCTCAACCTGTGGGCCCGGCTGCCGGACGGCACCGACGTCCGCGAGCTCGCCCAGGACTGCGAGCGCGCAGGCCTCGTCATCGCTGCGGGGGACGAGTGGTTCCCCGCGGAACCGACCGGACCGTTCCTGCGGCTCAACTACTCGGGCCCCAACCCGTCGGCGTTCCCCCGGGCTGCTCAGGTCCTGGGGCGTGCCCTCAGTCGCCGAGGGTGATCTCCCAGCGGCGCAGCAGCGCGTACGGCGCGAACGTCGAGCGGCTCGTCACCTCGGTCGGCTGCCAGCCGCGGCGCGCGTAGAACCGGGTGGCGCGGTGGTTCTCCTCGTACACCCGCAGCCAGGCGTGTTCGTGCCCCTGACCGTGCAGCGTGGCGAGGACCTCGTCGTGGACCCGGCCCGCCAGCCCGCTCCCCCACGTGGCGACAGCCGTGCCGAAGTGCAGGAACTCGCCGTCGCGGGTGGCGGCGAACCCCTCGATCGCCGCGTCGACCACGACGGCGTAGCACCGCACCTCGGGGTCCTCGAGCTCGACGGACCACCGTTCCCGCAGCTGGTCCGTCGGGAACGGGTGGTCGTCCTGGGGGAAGATGTGGCCGAGACCGAGGACGGCTCCTTCGCGCTGCACGACCAGGAGCTCCTCGAGGTCGTCGCGCCGCAAGGGTCGCAGCAGCGTCATGCCCGAGACCCTGGACGCGGCCCCATCAGCTCACCCTTCGTACGGCGGAGACGACGACGGGGTCCGACCTGCGTGAGCAGATCGGACCCCGATCGGTCGGGCTGACAGGATTTGAACCTGCGACCCCTTGACCCCCAGTCAAGTGCGCTACCAAGCTGCGCTACAGCCCGTTGTGGAGTTGTCGCCCCGTGCAGAATCGCGCCGAAGCACGACCGCGGGAGCGAACGAAACCCTAGCGCACGCCATACCCCCGCTTGAAATCGGTATGCCGCCGCGCGACCCGGTGGGCGTCGGTCGGCGTCAGCGCACGGGGTGGTCGGCCACGGCCGACAGCACGTCCTGCGCGAGGAAGCGGCCCAGCGAGCGTGAGTAGACGGCGCTGTAGTGGTTGGTGTCGTGCAGGACGTTGACACCGCCGACGACGCTGCGACAGGTCCTGGCGTCGCACACGTGGTCGGTGAGGTCGATCCGGGCCAGACCGCGGACCCGGCCGGCGAGGGTGTCGGTGGCGCGTTCGAACGCGCCGAGCCGGACCACGGAGCTGCGGGCGACCGAGCAGGTCTCGAGGTGGTCCAGGTTCTGGTTGGTGCAGGTCGAGTCGAGCACCCCGGTCCTGCCGGGGTTGTCGGTCATGGCGAGCACGACCGAGCCCTGCCGCGTCCAGGCGGTGACGACGGGAGAGAGCGCGTCGACGTACTGCTGCACCTGGGGACGGCCGGTGCCGTCGTCGATGTGCTCGCGCTTGCTGGACACCGAGACGATGACGACGTCCGGGCGTTCCCGGGTCACGGCCGTGTCGACAGCCGGGCCGAAATGGGGGCAGACGTCCTCCGAACGCCCCTCGATCGCCCCGGGGGCCTGCTTCGTGGGGATGGGCAGGCACCCGCCGATGGCCAGGGAGGTGACCTTCCAGTGGTGCCGGCGACCCGCCTCCGCGAGGGCCGGCACGAGGTGCTGGGCGTGCGAGTCCCCGACCAACCACACGCGCAGGGCCTTGGCGTCCCCTCCGGAGAAGTCGCAGTCGGTGCGCGGCTTCCACCCGGCGACCACCATCGAGGCGTCGTCCCGGCACCCGGCGACGTTGTGGAAGTCCTTGTCCACGTCGGAGACCGGGGCGATGAGGGGACGCTGGTAGGGGTCGCCACACTCCCGCTCGAGGGCACCGGCACCGACGCACACGCCGTGCGTGACGGCCGAGATGAGGCCGGCCCGGACCGCGTCCGCGCGGCGCGCCGACTCGACGCTAACACCGGACGCCAGCCCGACCACCACGGCCATGGCCACCGCTGTGGACGTCAGGGACCTGAGCCGGCCGGCCTTGAGGAAGCCGGAGCGTTGGGCGGCCTGCTCGACGTACCGACGGGTCAGCCAGGCGAGCAGCAGCGTCAGGGCCAGCACGGCCAAGCGGGCGGCGAGGCCGTGGCTGCCCACGGCGTACGGGAGCAGGACCAGGAGCGGCCAGTGCCAGAGGTAGACCGAGTACGAGATGTCGCCGAGGAACTGCACCGGGCGCAGCGAGGTGATCGGGTCCAGGGGGGCACGCAGGCGGGACTCCCCGGCCACGAGGACCGCGGCGGCACCGAGGACGGGCACCAGCGCCGGGGCTCCAGGCACAGCCGTCCGGCCGTCGAACACCACCATGGCGCCCGCCATGAGCAGCCACCCGCCGACGGCCAGTGCGCCGGCCGACGAGGTGCCCAGCACGGGGCGCCCGCCCCGGGACCTCGCCAGCACGGCGACCAGTGCGCCGATGCCGAACTCCCAGGCGCGGGTCCAGGTCAGGAAGTACGCAGCCGTGGGCGAGGCCGCGGTCTGGACCACGGCCGCCAGTCCCGACGCCAGCACGATGACGCCCACTCCGGCCCCCACGGCGGCGAGGCCGTGGGAACGGTCGTTCCCGCGGCGACGCCAGCGGCGCAGGGCCACGAAGCCCAGGAACAGCGCGGGCCAGACGAGGTAGAACTGCTCCTCGACGCTCAGGGACCAGTAGTGCTGGAACGCGCTCGCCGCCTCGTCGTGGGCCTGGTAGTCGACCGCGAGCCGCACGAGCTGGAAGTTCTCCACGTAGAGGGTCGACGCGATGGCCTCCCCCACGTTGCGGTCCCACACCGTCGACGGCACGAACAGGACCATGGCGACGAGGCTGACCACGACGACGAGCAGGGCGGCGGGCAGCAGGCGGCGGGCGCGCCTGCTGTAGAACGCGACCAGGCCGATCCGGCCGGTGTCGGCGAGCTCACGCAGCAGGTGCAGGCTGATGAGGTAGCCGGAGATGACGAAGAAGACGTCGACGCCGACGTACCCGCCGGTCAGCCGGCCCGGCCAGAGGTGGTTGAGCACGACGCCGCCGACGGCCAGCGCGCGCATGGCCTGCACGTCGCGGCGCGCCGGCGTCGGGGCACGGGTCCCCGCCGAACCGGCACGCGTCGCCGCGGCGTCGGGCGCACGAACCGGGGCGGGCACCTCCACGCTGTCGGTCACGCCTACTTGCGCTTGCGCTTCTCGCGGACGCGGACCGACACCTCGATGGGCGTGCCCTCGAAGCCGAACTCCTCGCGCAGCCGGCGCTCGAGGAACCGGCGGTAACCGGCCTCCAGGAAGCCGGAGGCGAAGATGACGAAGCGCGGCGGCCGGGTCGAGGCCTGCGTCGCGAACAGGATGCGGGGCTGCTTGCCGCCCCGCACCGGGTGCGGGTTGGACGCGACGATCTCGCCGAAGAACGCGTTGAGGCGACCGGTCGGCACCCGGAAGTCCCAGGACTCCAACGCCTTCTCCAGCGCTGGCACGAGCTTGTCGACCGAGCGACCGGTCTTCGCGGAGATGTTGACCCGGGGTGCCCACGGGATCTGCACGAGCTCGCGCTCGATCTCGCGCTCGAGGTAGTAGCGGCGCTCCTCGTCGAGGGTGTCCCACTTGTTGTAGGCCACGACGAGCGAGCGGCCCGCGTCGATGACCTGCTGCACGACGCGGATGTCCTGCTCGGCGATCTGCTGCTCGGCGTCGATGAGGACGACGGCGACCTCGGCCTTCTCCAGGGCCGTCTGCGTGCGCAGGGAGGCGTAGAAGTCGGCGCCACGGGTCTGGTGCACACGACGACGGATGCCGGCGGTGTCCACGAAGCGCCAGGTCTTGCCGCCGAGCTCGATGAACTCGTCGACCGGGTCACGGGTGGTGCCGGCGACGTTGTCCACGACGACCCGGTCCTCGCCGGCGAGCTTGTTGAGCAGCGACGACTTGCCGACGTTGGGGCGGCCGATCAGGGCCACGCGACGCGGGCCACCGCGCTGGTAGGCGTCGGAGTTCGCGGCGACCGACGGAAGGACGTCGAGGACGGCGTCCAGGACGTCACCGCTGCCGCGTCCGTGCAGGGCCGAGACGGGCCACGGCTGCCCCAGCCCGAGGTTCCACAGGGCGGCGGCGTCGGCCTCGGTGCGCTGGTCGTCGACCTTGTTGGCCACGAGCACGACGGGCTTGCCCGAGCGACGCAGGAGCTTGACGACGGCCTCGTCGTCGTCGGTGGCACCGACCGTCGCGTCGACGACGAACATCACGACGTCGGCGAGGTCCACGGCCACCTCGGCCTGCTCGGCGACACGCAGGTGGATGCCGGTGGCGTCGATCTCCCAGCCGCCGGTGTCGACGAGGGTGAACCGGCGCCCGGCCCAGTCGGCGTCGTACGCCACGCGGTCACGGGTCACGCCGGGCACGTCCTCGACGACCGCCTCGCGACGGCCGAGGATGCGGTTGACGAGCGTGGACTTGCCGACGTTCGGGCGGCCGACGACGGCGACGACCGGCAGCGGACCGCTGCCGACGACGAACCCGTCCTCGTCGACGTCACCGTCGATGAGCGAACGGTCCTCGTCGGTGAGGTCGAAGTCCTCCAACCCCACGCGCAGGGCGCGCTCCACGGTCGAGTCGTCGGTCAGGTGCTCACTCACGGCAAATCCTTGCGTTGGTCTGTGTTCGGGCCACGGCGCGCGGTATGGCGCGGGGCCGCCCCACATTGTCGCGCACTTTTGGGGGCGCCCAGGACAAGGCCCGCGCCCCGCGCGTCGTGCCCGTCGTCGGCAGGTCGACCTACGAACCCAGTCCGTCGTCCTCCGGCAGCGCGATCTGGTGCCGTGCGGAGGCGTTGGCCACGTGGTCCGCGAGCAGGTCACGCACCTGGGCGGTGGCAGCAGCGAGGCGGGCCCGTCCCGTCAGCTCCGGGTCGGCCGCGAGCCTGACGGGCCCGCCGAACTCGACGACCATCCGCGTGCCGGGCCTGGGCAGCGTGCCGGTGGAGGCGCCGGTCTCCCGCGTGCCGAGGAACGCCACGGGCACCACGGTCGCACCGCCCTGGAGGGCGAGCCACGCGGCGCCCTGCTGGACGGTCGAGACGTCACCACGGCCCCGGGTGCCCTCGGGGAAGATGCCGACCGCACCGCCCGCCCGCAGGACCGCGACCGCCGTCGTCAGGGCGCTGCGGTCACCGGAGTTCCGGGTGACCGGGATGTGGCCGATGAAGGTGAGGAACCACCCCAGCAGACCGCGGAACACGTCCCGCTTGACCAGGATGCTGGTCGGGCGCGGGGACAGCGCAGGGAGCATCGGGCCGTCGAGGAACCCGACGTGGTTGCCCACGAACAGCACCGGACCGACCTTCGGCACCCGGTCGCGGCCGACCGTGGTCACCCGGTAGAGGACCCCGAACAGCACGCGGCCGACGACGATGTTGATGCGCACCCGCCACTGCGGCGTCACGGCGGGGCCGGGCGTGGACGCAGAGGTGCTCACACCACGGCCTTGGCCGGGGCCTCCCGCCGCACCACGTCGATGACGGCGGCGATGCTCTGCTCGAAGTCGAGGTCGGAGGTGTCGACGAGGTGCACGCCGTCGGCGGCCTCGGTGAACTCCGACACCGTCGAGTCATCGGCGTCCCGCCGGACGATCTGGTCCCGGGTGGCCTCGACCGCGTGGTCCGCGTCGTGCCCGTGCAGCTCCTTGGAGCGGCGGCGCAGGCGGGCCTCGACGCTGGCCGTGAGCAGGACGCGGACGTCGGCGTCGGGGGCCACGACGGTGGTGATGTCGCGGCCCTCGGCCACGACTCCCCCGGTCCGGGTGGCGATCCGGTCGATGAGGTCGCGCTGCAGCTGCTGCAGGACCGGGCGGACACCGGTGTTCGTGGCGACCTTCGACACCACCTCGCTGACGCGCGTGGTGCGGATGTCGTCCTCAATCTCCCGGCCGCCGACCTGCACGCTCGCGTGCGAGGGGTCGGTGCCCATCTCGAGCGGGATGTCCCGCGAGGCCTGCTCGACCGCTGCGGTGTCGTCGAGGTCGACCCCCTCCTCGAGGCACCACCACGTGACCGCGCGGTACATCGCGCCGGTGTCGAGGTACCCGATGCCGAGCTCGCGGGCGACGGCGCGGGAGACGCTGGACTTGCCGGACCCGCTGGGTCCGTCGATCGCGACGACGAGGTGCTGGGTGTTCATGACCGCCAAGCCTATGGGCAGCACCGACGTCCCGCGACGGCCCCTGCAGCGGGGCGTGCCCGCTGCGGACCGGTCAGCCGTGGAGGCGCCAGCCGCGGGCGAGGAGCTCGTCGGCCAGCCGTTCGGCGACCGCAGGCAGCACCGACACCTCGGCCAGCCCGAACGGCTGCCCGAGGCCGTGTTCGAGGTGCAGGTCCTCGAGGTTGACGCCGGCGTCGCCGACGTCGTGCAGCAGCCGGGCGAGCTCGCCCGGTTCGTCCGGCACGAGCACCACGACCGTCGTGTATGCCGTCGGGGCAGCGCCGTGCTTGCCGGGGATCCGTGCGTGGCCGGCGTTGCCCTGAGCCACGATCCGGGCGAGCACCTCGCGCGCGCCGACGCCGTCGCCGTCGGCCAGCCCGTCCAGGGCCGTGATCACCTCGCCCAGCTCGGCGTGCACGTGCGCCAGCACCTCGCGGACCGCCGCGGCGTTGCCGGCCAGGATCTGCGTCCACAGCTGGGGGTCGCTCGCCGCGACCCTCGTGACGTCACGGATCCCCTGACCCGACAACGCAACCGCAGAGTTGGACAGGTCGCGCAGTCGCCCCGCCACCAGCGACGAGGCCAGCTGCGGGACGTGCGAGACCACGGCCACGGCCGCGTCGTGGTCGGTGGGGCTCATCGTGCTGACGGTGCCGCCGGCGGCAGAGGCGACCGCCCGCACCGCGTCGACGGCAGCCGGTGACGACTCCTCGCTGGGCACGACGACCCAGGCACGACCGTCGAACAGGTCTCCGCGGGCTGCGACCGCACCCGAGCGCTCCCGACCGGCCATCGGGTGCGAGCCGACGTACCGGGTGAGGTCGCCACCGAGGTCCCGCACCCGGTCGAGCACGGCCACCTTCACGGACGCGACGTCGGTGACCACGGCCTGCGGCCAGCGGTCGAGCTCGCCGGCCACGACCTCACCCGCCACGTCCGGAGGTGCGGCGACGACGACCACGTCCGGGGCAGGATCGCCCTGCGCTGCAAGCGAACCCGCGCCGAGGTCACGGGCCAGCGCGCAGGCGGTGGGCGACGGGTCGCTGAGCACCACGGCATACCCGGCACGGCTGAGGGCGATGCCCAGGCTGGTGCCGATGAGGCCGGTGCCGACGATCCGAACGCGTGGGGTCACGACGCGAAGGCTACCGACGCGCCGTGACCCACGGGATCAGAGTCCAGCAGCGGTGTAGAGCTTGCCGACCTCGTCCTTGGTGAGCTTGCGCATCTTGCCGGGCTTGGTGTCACCGAGGTGGATCGGGCCCACCTGGACGCGCACGAGGCTGATCACGGGGTGCCCCACGGCGTCGAGGAGCCGGCGCACGATGTGCTTGCGTCCCTCGTGCAGGACCACCTCGACGAGCGCCTTGCCGGGCTGGGAGTCCACGACGCGGAACGAGTCGACGGAGGCCGGCCCGTCCTCGAGCTGGACGCCCTCGCGCAGCTGGCGACCCATGTCGCGCGGTACCGGTCCACGGATCTGGGCGAGGTAGGTCTTGAGGACGCCGTACTGCGGGTGCTGCAGCCGGTGGGCGAGCTCGCCGTCGTTCGTGAGCAGGAGCAGGCCCTCGGTGTCGGAGTCCAGCCGACCGACGTGGAACAGCCGGTCCGTGCGGTCCTTCACGTAGTCGCCGATGTTGATCCGGCCGAGCTCGTCGCTCATCGTCGTGACGACGTTGAGCGGCTTGTTGAACGCGAAGTACACGCGGGTCTCGTCGAGCTGGACCTTCACCCCGTCGACGTGCACGGTCTGGTCGGGACGGATGCGCACACCGAGCTCGCGCACGGTGTGGCCGTCCACCTCGACGCGACCGGCGCTGATGAGGTTCTCGCAGACGCGGCGCGAACCCACGCCGGCGGCGGCGAGCAGCTTCTGCAGCCGGATGCCGTCGGGGTCGTGCATGTCGACGTCGGGCTCTTTGCGCTCCTGCGGCACCCGCGTCGGCTGGCTCTTCTTGGTCGTGCCCGAGCTGCCGCGCTGGGGACGGTCGCCCCGGCCACCGGCACCGGCGCCCGTCGGGCCGCCGCGAGGACCGGGGCGGCCACCCTGGCCGGCACCGCCTCGGCCGCCGCCGGGGCGACCGCCGCCTCGTCCTGCTCCGGCCGAGCCGTCTCTGCTGCGTGGGGGTGTCATCCGCGTCCCTGTTCTGCTATTTCGTCGAGCACATCGATTTCGGGCAGGTACGGCGCGAGCGCCGGGAGGTCGTCCAGGCTGCCCAGGCCCAGCCGCTGGAGGAAGTAGTTGGTCGTGCCGTAGAGGACCGCGCCGCTCTCGGTCTCAGCGCCGAGCTCCTCGATCAGGCCGCGGTTGAGCAGCGTGCGGACGACGCCGTCGACGTTGACGCCGCGCACCGCCGAGACACGCGAACGCGAGATCGGCTGGCGGTAGGCGATGACGGCGAGCGTCTCGAGGGACGCCTGCGTGAGCTTGGCCTGCTGGCCGTCGAGGAGGAACTTCTCCACGACCGGTGCGTAGTCGGAGCGGCTGTAGATGCGCCACCCGCCGGCCACGGAGCGCAGGGTGAACCCGCGAAGCTGCTCGGCGTACTCCCGCTCCAGGTCCTCGAGGTGTCCCTGGACGTCGTCGACCGGCAGCTCGAGCGCGGACGCGAGGGCCATCGAGGTGACCGGCTCGTCGACCACCATGAGGACGGCCTCGATGGCGCTGCGGGCACCGCCGGGGAAGTCGTTGACGTCGAACGCGAACTGCTCCTCGGGAGCCGTCTCCTCTGAGGCCGCCGCGTTGGGATCCGTCTCCTCCACCACCGTCTCGTCCACCACGCGCTCCTCGACGTCGATGACGACCGGTGCGTCCTGGTCGGTACCGGTGTCACTCATCGTCACTGCGCTCCTGGTTCGTGCCCGCGTCCGTCTCCGGCGAGGGCTGCTCATCGGACGGCTCGGGACTGCTGTCGTCCCCATCGTCCTCGGTCTGGTCCGACTCGTCGAACTCGTCGAACTCGTCGCTGACCTCGATCTCCCCGTCGTCGGTGCCGGTCCACCTCACGGTGAGCTCCCCCAGCGCCTCGACCTGCTCGAACGCGATCGCTGCCTCGCGGAAGAGCTCGAGCAGCGCGAGGAACCGGGCGACGATGACGAGCGTGGAGTCGGCGTCCGCGACGAGCGAGCGGAACGAGCAGACCCGCTCGGCCCGCAGCCGCACGCCGATGATCCCGGCCTGCTCGCGGACGCTGACCTGCGGGGCGTGCAGGTGCTCGAGCCCCACGGTCGGGGCGACCCGCGGCGTCATCGCCCGGGCGGCGATCATCGCGAGCTGCTCGGGGGTGATCCCCATGACCAGCTCGGGCAGCAGCTTGGCGAACTGGGGCTCGATGCCGGCCTGGCGCGGCGTCATCCGCCCTGCGGTCGCCATCCGCTCCGCGAAGGTGAAGGCGATGTCCTTGAAGGCGCGGTACTGCAGCAGCCGCGCGAACAGCAGGTCGCGGGCCTCGATGAGCGCGAGGTCCTCCTCGTCCTGCGGTCCGGTCTGCGGCAGCAGCCGCGCGGACTTGAGGTCGAGCAGGGTCGCGGCGATGAGCAGGAACTCCGAGGCCTGCCCCAGGTCCCACTCGACGTCGGTCTTGCGGGCGGCCTTGATGTGCTCGATGAACTCGTCGGTGACCTGGGCCAGCGCGATCTCGGTGATGTCCAGCTTGTGCTTGCTGATCAGCCCGAGCAGCAGGTCGAACGGCCCGGAGAAGACGTCGAGGTGCACCTCGAAGGGGAGGCCGCCGCGCCGGGTGATGACCCCACCGGGAGTGGCCTGTGCGGTCGGGCTGCCCTGCGTGGTGGCCTCGGTGGTGGCCTCCTGGGTCACCGGCTCAGGCCGCCCCACCACGGGCGATCAGCTCGCGGGCCAGCTGCCGGTATGCCGTGGCCGCCCCGTGCGTGGGCGCGTACGTGGTGATCGGCTCGGCGGCCAGCGTCGCGTCCGGAAACTTCACCGTGCGGCTGATGACGGTGTGGAAGACCCGGTCGCCGAAGTGGTCGACGACGCTGCGCACGACCTCCTTGCTGTGCAGGGTCCGCGAGTCGTACATCGTCGCGAGGATCCCGTCGACCTGCAGTCGCGGGTTGAGCCGGTCGGTGATCTTGTCGATGGTCTCGACCAGCAGCGCCACGCCACGCATGGCGAAGAACTCGCACTCCAGCGGGATGAGGACACCGTGGGCCGCGGTGAGCGCGTTGACGGTGAGCAGTCCGAGCGACGGCTGGCAGTCGATCATGATGACGTCGTAGTCGTCCATGACGGGACGCAGCACCCGGGCCAGGATCTGCTCGCGGGCGACCTCGCCGACGAGCTGGACCTCAGCGGCCGACAGGTCGATGTTGGCCGGGATGACGTCGAGGTTCGGCGTCGACGTCTGCTGGATCACGTCGCGCACGTCGTGGCCGCGCTCGACCAGCAGGTTGTAGATGGTGACGTCGAGCTCGTTGGCCCGGACGCCCAGACCCACGGACAGCGCGCCCTGCGGGTCGAAGTCGACCAGCAGGACCTTGCGGCCCACCTCGGCGAGCGCGGCACCGAGGTTGATGGTCGTCGTGGTCTTGCCGACGCCACCCTTCTGGTTGCACATCGCGATGATGCGCGCAGGACCGTGGCTGGTCAGCGGGGCTGGCTCGGGGAAGTCCGGCATCGGGCGGCCGGTCGGGCCGACGGTTCCGGGACCCACCGTCTCGGTGCCCGGGAGACGCGCGTGGTGGCGCTCGTGGGTGGTGTCGGACGACTCCGGGGTGCGCTGGTCGGATGGTTGCGACTGCGTGGTCACCTCAGGTTCCACAGGCGTTTCACTCCCGGTGCGTTGGCGTACGGCGGTCAGCCTCTCGCTGATCGGGTTGACCCTATCAGCGGGCACGGGGGTGGCTCTGTGCGTACACCTCGCGCAGTCTCTGCACCGTGACGAGGGTGTAGATCTGCGTCGTCGTGACCGAGGCGTGGCCGAGGAGCTCCTGCACGACACGCACGTCGGCTCCCCCGTCGAGCAGGTGGGTGGCGAACGAGTGCCGCAAGGTGTGCGGCGAGACGTGGCCCGACAACTGGGCGCGTTCGGCGGCCGCACGCATCACGGCCCAGGCCGACTGCCGCGACAACCGGCCGCCGCGCTGGTTCAGGAAGACCGCGGGCGTGCCCCTCCCCTTGCCGGCGAACGCCGGTCGCCCCCGGACGAGGTACGCGCCGATGGCGTCCGCGGCATACGAACCGAGGGGGACGAGTCGCTCCTTGCTGCCCTTGCCGAACAACCGGACCACCCCCTCCCCCGTGTCGATGTCGTCGATGTCGAGGCCGACCGCCTCGGAGATGCGCGCGCCGGCGCCGTAGAGGACTTCGAGCAGCGCGCGGTCGCGCAGCGACGCGGGGGTGTCACCGACGCTCGCCGCCTCGAGCAGCCGCTCCACCTCGTGGACGGCGATCGCCTTGGGCAGCCGGGTCGGGGGTTTCGGCGGGCTCACCGCGCCGGCGGGGTCGGTGAGCACCTCCCCCTCCAGGGCGAGGAACTTGTGGAAACCGCGCACCGCGACGAGCGTGCGCGCGGCCGAGGAGGCGGCCAGCGGCGGGTGGTCGGCGCTGCCCTCGCGCAGGGTGGCCAGGAAGTCGCTCACGTGCGCCTCGGTCACCTCCGCGGGCTCCCGGACCTCGTGCGCCTCGAGGTATGCCGTGTAGCGGGCGAGGTCGCGCCGGTAGGACTTCAGCGTGTTGGTGGCCATGCCGCGCTCGACGTCGAGGTGGCCCAGCCAGCTGCGGACCGCACGCTCCATCGCGCTGGTGGGGGGCACGAAATGGGAGTGTAGGCGGCATGAAGCTCTACGCAGACCTCCCGGGCCGACGCACCCTCCAGATCCTCGCCGACCTCGGGATCGTGGCCTGGGTGTGCACCTGGGCGTGGGTGGGGAGGGTCGTCCACGACGCGACCCTCCAGCTCGGCGCACCGGGTCGTCAGCTGCAGAGCGCGGGCTCGGGGTTCCGGGAGCAGATGACGGGTGCGGGCGACGCCGTGAGCGACGTGCCGCTCGTGGGCGACAAGATCGCCAGCCCGTTCCGCCGCGCCGGCACGGCGGGCACGACCATCCAGCAGGCCGGCACCGACCTCGTCACCGCGGTCGAACGGCTCGCCAACCTGCTCGGCTGGGTCACGGCGCTGGTGCCGATCGTCATCGTCGGGCTGGTCTGGCTGTTCGTGCGCGGCCGGTTCGTGCGCCGGGCGACGGCGGCCCAGCGGTTCATCGACCAGGCTGCCGACCTCGACCTGTTCGCGCTGCGGGCCATGGCCGGCCAGCCGATGCGCAAGCTCGCCGCCATCTCCCCCGACCCCACGGGCGCGTGGCGACGGGGCGAGGAGTCGACGATCCGTGCCCTGGCGCTGCTCGAGCTGCGCGACTCCGGCCTGCAGCCCCCCGCGGCCTGACGCCAGCCCGCGCCGGACGCTCAGCTTTCGATGCGGATCAGGCTGGAGCGCGGCCTGACGCCTGGGTGACGTCACGCAGGCGGGCAGCGTGCTCCGACGTCAGCGCGCCGGGGTCCATCTGCCAGGACCAGCCGCCCTCGATGCCGGGCGCGTTCATCCGGGCGGTCGAACCGAGGCCCAGGACGTCCTGAGCCTGCATCATCGCCAGGCCGCAGGGGGTAGCCAGGGCGAGCTCGATCATGGCCCAGCTCGGCTCACGGTCGCCGTCGGCCCGCACACCACGCTCCCGCCAGGCAGCACGGACCAGCTCGCGCCGGTGCTCGGGCAGCTCTGCCCACCAACCGTTGACCGTGTCGTTGTCGTGGGTGCCGGTGTAGACCACCTGGTCGGGCGCGAGGTTGACCAGGTCGTGGGTGTTGTACTCGTAGGCCGGCTCGAACCCGAACTGCAGCACCGCCATCCCGGGGAACCCCAGCGCCTTGCGCAGGTCGATGACGGGCTGGTCGATGTCACCGAGGTCCTCCGCGAGGACCGGCAGGTCACCGAGCGCTCCACGGGCTGCGTCGAACACGGCCCGCCCCGGCCCCGGCTCCCACTGCCCGCCCAGCGCCGTCTCGTCGCCGGCGGGGATGGCCCAGTAGGCGGCGAAGCCGCGGAAGTGGTCCACCCGGACGAGGTCGAACAGGGCGAACGTCCGGCGCAGCCGCTCGATCCACCACTGGTAGCCGTCGTCGGCGAGCACGTCCCAGCGGTACAGGGGGTTGCCCCAGAGCTGGCCCGTGGCGGCATACGCGTCCGGCGGGCAGCCGGCCACCGCGTCGTCGCGGAAGAACTGCGGCCAGGCCCGTTCGTCGGCGCCGTCCGGCGCGACGTAGATGGGGACGTCACCGAGGATCTGGATCCCTCGCTCGTGGGCGTACGCGCGCAGGGCCGACCACTCCCGGTCGAAGCGGACCTGGTCGGCGAGGTCACCGCCGAAGCTCGTCCACGAGTCGACCCAGTAGGCCTCCCGCTCCGCGAAGGCGTCGAGCTCCGCCTGGCTGACCGGGGCGTCCGGTTCCTCGAGGAGGGCGGCGGAGGCAGCGAAGGCCGACGGCGACTTGTAGGGCGAGCGGTGCTGGTCCGGCACGGACACCGGCAGCACCTGCCACACCGACTGCCCCGCCTCGGCGAGCCAGTCGACGAAGTCGCGCGCGGGCTGCCCGAGGCGACCGCCCGGCAACGACGTGACGTGCAGCTGCACCCCGCTGGTGCGGGCGTCGGTCAGCGGCTGGGTGGTGTCCATGGTGGTCAGCTCTCCGCGCGCAGGATCTGGGGGTGCAGGTCGTCGGCCGGTGGCTGCCACGTCGTGGCGTCGGCATCCACCTGCTCGCCGGAACGGATGTCCTTGACCTGGTCGGTGGCGCCGTCGGCGGGCTCCCCCGCGCCCGGGAACCAGACGTACGGCATGCCCCGCCGCTCGGCGTACCGGATCTGCTTGCCGAACTTGGCTGGCTTGGGCGCCACCTCGCACGGTATGCCGCGGGCGCGCAGCTCGGTCGCGACGCGGGTCGACGTGGCACGGGAGTCCTCGTCGGTGACCGCGACGAGCACGCAGGCAGGGGTGGAGCGGCTCGCCGTGAGCAGCTTCTGCCCGAGCAGCAGGCCGAGCAGGCGGGAGACACCGATCGAGATGCCGACACCCGGGTACGTGGTCCTGCCGTCGGAGGCGAGCGAGTCGTACCGGCCGCCGGAGCAGAACGAGCCCCACGACTCGTGGCCGACGAGCTGGGTCTCGTAGACCGTGCCCGTGTAGTAGTCGAGTCCCCGGGCGATGCGCAGGTCGGCGACGAGGGCACCGGGGGCGTTGGCCATCCCGGTGCCGATGACGCGGGACAGGGCCTCGAGGCCCTCGTCGAGCGTCGGGTGGCTGACCCCGAGCTCGCGCACCCGGTCGACGAACGACAGGTCCTCGGTACGGATCGCCGCGAGGGCCAGGCACTGGTCGGCCTGTTCGCGGGTCAGGCCGGCCTCGACGAGGAGGTCGGCGACCTTGGCCGGGCCGATCTTGTCGAGCTTGTCGACGATGCGCAGGGTGCCGATGACGTCGGTGACGCCGATGCCGAGGTAGAACCCCTCGGGGATCTTGCGGTTGTTGACCTGGATGACCATCTGGCCGATCGGCAGCTTCGAGAAGACCTCGGCCATGACGAGCGGGATCTCGGCCTCGAAGTGGGGCGCCAGCTCCCCCACGTCGACCACGTCGATGTCGGCCTGGGTGAACTCGCGGTAGCGGCCCTCCTGCGGGCGTTCACCGCGCCACACCTTCTGGATCTGGTGGCGACGGAACGGGAAGGCGAGGTGTCCGGCGTTCTCGAGGACGTAGCGCGCGAACGGGACGGTCAGGTCGAAGTGCAGGCCGAGCTCGGCGTCGCGCGACCCGGCGTCGTCGCCGGCGAGGCGGCTCACGCCGTAGATCTCCTTGTCGGCGTCGCCGCCCTTGCCGAGGAGTCGCTCGACGGGCTCGACGGCACGGGTCTCGATCGAGGGGAAGCCGTGCAGCTCGAAGGTCTCGCGGATGACGTCGAGGAAGTGCTGCTCGACGATGCGCTCGGCGGGGAGGTACTCGGGGAAACCGCTGATCGGGGTGATCTTCACGCGCCCAATCCTTGCAGGTGGGGGTTCGTGGCCCGCTCCCGCTCCATCGTGGAGGCGCCGTAGTGGCCGGGCAGCACCAGGGTCGTGTCCGGCAGGGGCAGGACGACGTCGCGCAGCGAGCGGTTCATCGCCGCCGGGTCCCCGCCCGGGAGGTCGGTCCGCCCGATCGAGCCGGCGAAGAGGACGTCACCGCTGAGCAGGGTCCGGTCCACGTCCACCTGGTCGCCGATGCCGTCCGGCACCGCGTCCACCGCGAACATCACCGATCCCTCGGTGTGCCCGGGCGCGTGGAGCACGTCGAACCCCAGCCCGGCCAGCTCCAGGTGCGTCCGGTCCCCGATCTCGACGACGTTGCTGGGCTCGGTCCACGTCGCCCGGGTGCCGAACTGCTGCTCGAGCATCGCGACCAGCCCGGGGTTGGACTGCCCGAGGAGGTCCACCAGCCGATACCGGTCGTCCGCGTGGATGTATGCCGCCGTGTCGGCGCCGCAGACCGGTGTCACCGAGTACACGTGGTCGAGGTGGCCGTGGGTGAGCAGGACCGCGGCGGGCCGCAACCGGTGCTCGGTCAGGACCGCCCTCAGGGTCTCCTCGATCCCGATGCCCGGGTCGACGACGACGCACTCCTCCCCCCGCGCGGGGGCCAGGACGTAGCAGTTGGTGTCGAAGGCGGCAGCAGGAAAAGCAACGGTCAGCACGGGCGGCAGCCTAGTCATCGCCCTCTCCTGCCTAGACTGGCGCGCGTGACCAAGGAGCAGGAACGAGCCAGGGCCCACCGACGTCAGGAGAAGCTGGACGCGCGAGCGGCCCAGCGGGAGCGCGAGGCCGCACGCAACCGTCAGGTCGCGGTGGTCGTCGCTGCCGTCCTCGTGGTCGTCGCGGCGTTCGTCTTCCTCGCCACCCGGCTCGGTGGCGACGACACCACCCCCGCCGCCTCGCCGAGCGCGACGAGCACGCCGCAGGCCTCCACCAGCGCGACCACCGCTGCCGTCGCGGGGTGCACCGCGCCTCCTGCGGTGCCGACGGCCATCAAGACGCAGGGCCTGCCCGCCAAGGCGACCGCCGCGGGCAAGACCTTCACCGCGGTGGTGACGACCAACTGTGGCGACATCACCCTCCAGCTCGACGGCGCCAAGGCACCGCAGACCGTGGCCTCGTTCGTGGCGCTCGCCAGGAGCAGCTACTTCAACGACGCGCCGTGCCACCGGCTCACGACCCAGGGCATCTTCGTGCTCCAGTGCGGAGACCCGCTCGGCGGCACCGGGACCGGCCCCGGCTACGCGTACGGGCTCGAGAACACGCCCAAGGACGGCAAGTACCCCAAGGGCACCCTGGCCATGGCGCGCACCACCGACGTCAACAGCAACGCCGACCAGTTCTTCATCGTCTACGACGACACCGACCTGAGCAGCGTCCCCGAGGGGTACTCCATCTTCGGCACGGTGACCGGTGGAATGGATATTGTCGAGAAGATCGCCGCAGCAGGTGTGAGTGGTGGCGCCACCGATGGCGCCCCGGCTGCACCCATCAGCATCCTCAAGGTTGCTGTGACCGAGAAGAAGGCCTGACGTGACCGAGCAGACGCCCCCGGCTGACCCCACCGAGCCGCAGGCTCCCGCCGAGCCCCAGGCCGACCAGGAGACCGCCGCCACCGCCACCGTCGACGAGACCGCCGAGGCGACCCCCGAAGCGGCAGCTGAGGCGACCCCCGAAGCGGCAGCTGAGGCGACCCCCGAAGCGGCAGCTGAGGCGACCCCCGAGGCGGCCCCTGAGGCCGTCACGGAGGAGGCTCCGGCCGCAGAGGACGCCGCTGCGCAGGCACCCGAGCCCGAGGCCCCCGCGGCCGAGGCTGCCCAAGCAGAGACTCCCGAGCCCGAGGCCCCCGTGGCCGACGCCCCGGCAGCCGCCGTCGAGAAAGAGGCTGCACCCGAGCCCGAGGCCCCCGTGGCCGACGCCCCGGCAGCCGCCGCTGAGAATGAGGCCGCACCCGAGCCCCAGGCCGCGGTGGCCGAGCCCGAAGCCGCACCTGCCGAGCCCGAAGCCGCGCCTGCCGAGCCCGAGGCTCCCGCCGGCGAGGACGTTCCCGCTGAGGTCGCTCCCGCCGCTCCGGCTCCGGCGGCCAGGCCGCGGCCCGTGCCGAAGCCGGCGCCGATCCCGTCCCCCGCTGCCGTGCGCAAGGTGGCCCACCCGCTGCCCACCCTCACGGCTGCCGCCCCCAGCGGGCCGCCGGCCGAGACATTCGGCCGGGTGGCCGAGGACGGCACCGTGTTCGTCCGTACCGCCGACGGCGAGAAGGAGGTCGGGGCCTACCCCGGCGCCACGCCGGACGAGGCGCTGCACTACTTCGCCCGCAAGTACGACGAGCTGTTCGCGTCCGCCGACCTGCTCCACCAGCGGGTGACGACCACCGACCTGTCCGCCAAGGACGGTGCCGAGGGCCTGACGAAGCTGCGCGAGCACGCTGCCGAAGCCGGTGTCGTGGGCGACCTCGAGGCCCTCGAGGCGAAGATCGCCGAGATCGGTGAGGCGGTCGCCGAGCGCAAGAAGACCGAGAGCGCCGAGCGCAACGCGGCTCGCGCGATCGCGGCCACCGAGCGTGAGGCCATCGTCGCCGAGGCCGAGAAGATCGCCGGGCAGCCGGAGAACAAGATCCAGTGGAAGAGCAGCGGTGCGCGGATGCGTGAGCTGCTCGACGAGTGGAAGAAGCACCAGCGCGCCGGCACCCGCCTCGACCGCGAGACCGAGGGTGCTCTCTGGCAGCGGTTCAGCCAGGCCCGCAACTCCTTCGACAAGGCCCGGCGCGTCCACTTCGCCCAGCTCGAGAGCACCCAGGGTGAGGCCAAGGCCGCCAAGCAGGACCTGGTGAAGGAGGCCGAGTCCCTCGCGACGAGCACCGACTGGGGTGCGACGGCGGGCGCGTTCAAGCGGCTCATGGACCGCTGGCGCCAGGCCGGCCGCGCCTCCCGGACCGACGACGACGCCCTGTGGGCCCGGTTCAAGGCCGCCCAGGACGCCTTCTTCACCGCCAAGGACGCAGAGGCCGCCAAGGAGGACGAGGAGTTCCGGGGCAACCTCGCCGTGAAGGAGGAGCTCCTCAAGGAGGCCGAGGCGATCCTGCCCGTCACCGACCTCGACGCCGCCAAGGCTGCGCTCCGCGCCGTGCAGGACCGCTGGGAGGCTGCCGGCAAGGTGCCCCGCGGCGATGTCGACCGCATGGAGAAGGGGATGCGCCGCATCGAGTCCGCCGTGCGCGAGGCCGACGAGAAGCGTTGGCACAAGACGAATCCCGAGGTGGCCGCCCGCGCCCAGAGCATGGTCGACCAGCTCGAGTCCTCCGTCGCGGCCCTCAAGGCCGACGTCGAGAAGGCGCAGGCGTCCGGGAACGAGAAGAAGGTCAAGGACGCCCAGTCCAAGCTCGAGGCCCAGGAGCAGTGGCTCGCCCAGGCCCGCGGCAACCTCGACGAGTTCGGCGGCTGACATCAGCGGTGGGTCGCGTCGCGTCACCGCGGTGACCGGCGCGCCCACCCACGGTCCCCTCCGGTGACCGGCTCCCCCGCCCTCGTGGCCCTCGCGGCTGCGACGACCCTCCACCTCGGCTTCCAGCTGACCGTGACCGCCCTCGTCTACCCCGCCCTGGCTCGAACGAGCTCGCAGGGTTGGTCCAGGTCGCACGAAGCCCACAGCCGGGCGATCGTCCCCCTCGTCGTCCTCACGTATGCCGCCCTCCTCACCACCCTCACGTGGGCGTGGCTCGCTGGACCCATCGGCCCGGGACTGGTGGTCGCAACGGCCGGGACGATCCTCACCTTCGCGGCGACAGCCTTCGTCGCCGCCCCGACCCACGCGGAGCTCGGCCGAAACGGCAAGAGCGACAGGGCAGTCCGCCGGCTCCTCGCAGCAGACAGGACCCGCAGCATGGGCGCTGTCCTGGCGACCGTCGGGGCGCTGATCGCGCTCACCTGACCCCGCCGACGAGGCGACAACGAGACGACTAGGCCTTGGCGGCCGTCGCCCTGGTGCCGGTGATCCGGTAGACGTCGAAGACGCCGTCGATCTTGCGCACCGCCTTCATCACGTGGTCGAGGTGGCTCGGGTCGCCCATCTCGAAGGTGAACTTCGAGACCGCCACCCGGTCGCGCGAGGTCTGCACCGAGGCCGACAGGATGTTGACGTGCTGGTCGGACAGCACCCGCGTGACGTCGGACAGCAGGCGGTTCCGGTCGAGCGCCTCGACCTGGAGCTGGACGAGGAAGACGGATGCCGACGACGGCGCCCACTCGACCTCGATCATCCGATCGGGTTGCGACAGAAGCGATTCCGCGTTGGTGCAATCGGTGCGGTGGACCGAGACGCCGTTCCCGCGGGTGATGAAGCCCATGATCGGGTCGCCCGGGACCGGGGTGCAGCAGCGGGCCAGCTTGACCCAGACGTCGGCCGTGCCGACGACGACGACGCCGGGGTCGCCGGAGCGACGACGCATCGACCGCGTCGGGGTGGTGGCCTCGGCGAGGTCCTCCGACGCGCCCTCCTCACCACCGAGGCTGACGACGAGCCGGCCCACCACGTGCTGGGCGGACACGTGCCCCTCGCCGACGGCGGCATACAGGGCGTCGATGTCCTGGTAGCGCAGCTCGGAGGCGAGGCCGGTGAGGGTCTCCACGGTCAGGAGGCGCTGCAGCGGCAGGCCCTCCTTGCGCATCGCCTTGGCGATCGCGTCCTTGCCGGTCTCGATGGCCTCCTCGCGACGTTCCTTGGAGAACCACTGCTTGATCTTGTTGCGGGCCCTCGGCGACTTGACGAAGGTCAGCCAGTCACGCGACGGGCCGGCGCCGTCGGCCTTGGAGGTGAGCACCTCGACGACGTCGCCGTTCTCGAGGGTGGACTCCAGGGGCACCAGCCGGCCGTTGACGCGACCGCCGATGCAGTGGTGACCGACCTCGGTGTGCACGGCGTAGGCGAAGTCGACGGGCGTCGCGCCGGCGGGCAGGGCGACGACCTCGCCCTTCGGGGTGAAGACGTAGACCTCGCGCGCGTTGATCTCGAACCGCAGCGAGTCGAGGAACTCCCCCGGGTCGGCGGTCTCCTTCTGCCAGTCGAGGAGCTGGCGCAGCCACGCCATGTCGTTGATCGGGCCGGTCTCGCCGTCCTTGGTGCCGGCCGGCGGGGCGGTCGCGTCCTCCTTGTACTTCCAGTGCGCGGCGACGCCGTACTCCGCCCGGCGGTGCATGGTGTGCGTGCGGATCTGGATCTCGACCGGCTTGCCCTCGGGACCGATGACCGTCGTGTGCAACGACTGGTACATGTTGAACTTCGGCATCGCGATGTAGTCCTTGAACCGCCCGGGGAGGGGGTTCCAGCGGGCGTGCAGGGCACCGAGCGCCGCGTAGCAGTCGCGCACCGAGTCGACGAGGACGCGCACGGCCACGAGGTCGTAGATGTCCTCGAAGTCGCGGCCGCGGACGATCATCTTCTGGTAGACGGAGTAGTAGTGCTTCGGCCGACCGGTGACGGTCGCCTTGATCTTGGCGCCCCGCAGGTCCTCACTCACCTGGTCGCGCACCCCCGAGAGGAACTCCTCGCGCGCCGGCGCCCGCTCGGCCACGAGCCGGACGATCTCGTCGTACACCTTGGGGTACAGCGTCGCGAACGACAGGTCCTCGAGCTCCCACTTGATGGTGTTCATCCCGAGCCGGTGGGCCAGGGGGGCGTAGATCTCGAGGGTCTCGCGGGCCTTGCGCTGGGCGGACTCGACCGACACGTACCGCCAGGTGCGGGCGTTGTGCAGCCGGTCCGCGAGCTTGATGACCAGGACCCGGATGTCGCGCGCCATCGCCACGACCATCTTGCGGACCGTCTCCGCCTGGGCCGCGTCGCCGTACGTCACCTTGTCGAGCTTGGTGACCCCGTCGACGAGCATCGCGACCTCGCGGCCGAAGTCCTTCTCCAGCTGGGTCAGGCTGTATGCCGTGTCCTCGACCGTGTCGTGCAGGAGCGCCGCCGCGAGGGTGGCCGGCGTCATGCCCAGCTCGGCCAGGATCGTCGTCACGGCCAGCGGGTGCGTGATGTACGCGTCGCCGGACTTGCGCTTCTGGCCGCGGTGGGCCTCCTCGGCCACGACGTAGGCCCGCTCGATGACCGTGAGGTCGGCCTTGGGGTGCGTCGCGCGGACGGTCTGCAGGAGTGGCTCGAGGACCGGGTTGGTCGGGCCCCCACGGCTGCCGAAGCGCGCCAACCTGGCCCGCACGCGGCTCGCCGACGAGGCGCCGGTGGGGACCGGCCCGGTGACGACGTCCTCGCTCATGGGCTGAGCCTACGTGATGGGGGCAGGCCGGTTCAGTCGCCTCGGACGACGAGGCTGCAGTGCACCTCGCGACCCGTCAACCGGTCGCGCCCGTGCAGGAACGCGAGCTCGATCGGCGCCTCGAACGCGACCACCTCGGCGCCCGCGTCCTCGAGCAGGCGGCAGGCCGCCTCGGCCGTGCCGCCGGTGGCGAGCACGTCGTCGACGACGAGCACCCGCTCCCCGCCGACGAACGAGTCCTCGTGGATCTCGATGGTGGCGCTGCCGTACTCGAGGTCGTAGGAGACGCCCATCGTCTTCCCGGGGAGCTTGCCTGCCTTGCGGACGGGCACGAACCCGATCCCGAGCTCGTGAGCCAGGGCTGCTCCGAAGATGAACCCGCGGGCCTCGATCCCCACGACCAGGTCGACGCTCCCGCGCCGGCGGTCCGCCATGTCGCGGACCACCGCACCGAACGCCTCTGCATCGGCGAGCAACGGCGTGACGTCCTTGAAGACGACCCCGGGGCTGGGGAAGTCGTGGATGTCACGCAGTCGGCTCTCGATGAGCGCGACGAGGGAGGCCGAGGCGGTCGTGGTCATGTCAGCGACGCGACTTCGGAGGCCGCTTCGGCTGGTTCCGCGGACCGGACGGCGAGGCGTACTTGTGCGTCTCGCGGACCGTGGAGGACGTGGTTCGGCGCTCCCCGGTGCCGACGGCCGCCGGCTCGAGGTCGTCGTCGCTGCCGTGGTCCACCGGGGCGGCGTCGGAGGCGAGCACCTTGCCGCCGTGGCGCTGCTGGTAGCGCTCGGCCTTCTTCGTCAGCTCGACCATCTCGGGCTCGCGGTCACGCATGTGCACGAGCAACGGGGTGGCGATGAAGATCGAGGAGTACGCACCGACCGCGATGCCGACGAACAGCGCCAGCGCGAGGTCGAGCAGGGTGCCGGGGCCGAGGAAGAGGAAGCCGATGACGAGGATCGCCGCGATCGGCAGCAGGGCCACGACGGTGGTGTTGATCGAGCGCACCAGGGTCTGGTTGACGGCGAGGTTGGCGGCCTGGGCGTAGGACATCCGTCCGTTGCCCCGGGCCTCGGTGGTGTTCTCGCGCACCTTGTCGAACACGACGACGGTGTCGTACAGCGAGTACCCGAGGATCGTCAGGAAGCCGATCATCGTCGCGGGCGACACCTCGAAGCCGGCAAGGGCGTAGATGCCGACCGTGATGAACAGGTCGTGCAGCAGCGCGGCGAGGCCGGCGACGGCCATCTTCCAGGTGCGGAAGTAGATCGCCATGACGGCCGCCACGAGGGCGAGGAAGACGGCCAGGGCCTGGAGGGCCTTCTGGCTCACCGAGGCGCCCCATGACGGGCCGACGAAGGTGGCGGACACCTTGTCGGACGTGGTGCCGAACGCCTTGGCGAGGGCGTCCTGGACGTCCCGGCTCTGGGAGTCGTTGAGCTTCTCGGTCTGCACCCGGACGGTGCTCGAGCCGATGGTCGTCACCTCGGGGGCACCCGCTGCGGCCACGGAGGTCACCGCGTCCTTGGCGGTCTGCTCGTAGGAGTCGGTGACCCTGACCCCGGAGACCCGGAACTCCGAGCCGCCCGAGAACTCCAGGCTGAGGTTGAGCCCCTGCAGGACCAGGCCGAGGGCCGCCAGGAGGATGAACACCCCGGAGACGAGGTACCACCGCTTGTAGCGGCCGACGAAGTCGATGGACCGCTTGCCGGTGTAGAGGTCGTTGCCGAGCGCGGCGAAGTTGATCACAGCGCACTCCCGTCGTTCGTGGCGGACGCGGTCTTGTTCATGGCAGGCATCGCGATCCGTCCTCGTCCGGCATACCGGGGCTTGAAGGCCTTGACACCCAGGCGCTGCGGGTCGAGACCGGACCAGCGGTGGCCGCCGCCGAAGAACTTCGTGGTGGACAGCAGGGCCACGACCGGGTGGGTGAACATGACCACGACGAGCAGGTCGATGAGGGTCGTGAGGCCGAGTGTGAACGCGAAGCCGCGCACGTTGCTCGACGCCAGCAGGTACAGCACGAAGGCGGCCAGGAAGTTCACGCCGTCAGCGGCCAGGATGGTGCGCCGGGCGCGACGCCACCCGGTGTCGACCGCGGCGCGCAGCGGTCGTCCCTCACGCACCTCGTCGCGGATGCGTTCGAAGTAGACGATGAACGAGTCGGCGGTGACACCGATGGCCACGATCAGCCCCGTGACGCCGGCCATGTCGAGCCGGAAGTTCTGGGACCACCCGAGCAAGGCGATCGAGACGTACGTGAGCACCGCGGCGATGACGATCGACGCGACGGTGACCAGGCCGAGGGCGCGGTACTGGATCAGCGAGTAGCCGAAGACCAGCACGAAGCCGATGACCCCGGCGAGCAGGCCCATGCGGAGCTGCTCGCCACCGAGGGTGGGGCTGATCTCGTCACGGGTCTGCAGGTCGAACGACAGCGGCAGGGCGCCGAACTTCAGCTGGTTGGCCAGGTCGCGGGCACTGACGATCGTGAAGCTGCCGGTGATGCTGGCCTGGCCGTCGAGGATGGCGGCCTGCGCGGTCGGCGCGGTGAGCACCTGGGAGTCGAGCGTCACGGCGAACCGGTTGCGCGGGTCCTCGAGGCTGACCAGGCGCTTGGTGACGTTGCCGAAGGCCGTGGTGCCGCTGCCGTTGAAGGACAGCCGGATCTCCACGATGCTCGAGGGCTGGCCGTTCTGCAGCGGCTGGTAGCCGGCGACGGCGTCCTTGATCTGGTCGCCGCGCACCTCGACCGGGCCGAGGATGTACTTCTCGCCGAGGTTGACGTTGCAGGTGACCAGCGGCTTGGTCGCGTCGTCGACGATCCCGTCCAGGACACCGGGCTTTGCGCAGTCGAGGTCCTGGAACTCCTTGGTCAGCGCCGGCGTGATCTGGTTGAGGTCGCTGGCGTCGGTCGGCTTGGTCGCGGTGCCCGTGGTCGCACCGCCGGTCGGCGTGGCTGCCCCGGTGGTGGCGCTGGGCTGCGGGGTGGTGGCCCGGACGAACGCGCCGGGCAGGCCACTGCCGGCGCTGGTGGTGGCGCCGGTCGCCTTCGGGGGCGTGGAGGTGGTCTTGCTGCCCGTGGCGGTCCCGGTCGCCGTGCCCGTGGCGGTGCCCGTGGCCGTGCCCGTCGCGGTACCCGTGGGCACCGGGACGTTCGTGCCTGGGGCAGCGACGAGGACGGGACGGAACTGCATCTGCGAGGAGCGGCGGATGGCATCCTCGGTGGCCTTGTCGGGCGTGCCCGGCATGCTCACGACGATGTTGTCGTTGCTCGTGGTCACCTCGGCCCCGGCGACACCGTTGGAGTCGACGCGCTGCACGATGATGTCGCGGGCCTGGTTGAGCTGGTCGGTCGTCACCTTCGCGTTGCCCACGAGGCGGGGAGCGAGGACGAGCTGCGTCCCACCGGCGAGGTCGAGGCCGAGCTTGGGCTCGAGCTGCGCCTCACCCCAGGTGGTCGCTGCGAACAGCAGGCCGTAGAGGCCGATGGTGACGGCCGCCAGCGCTGACAGGACCTTCAGCGGCTTGCGGTTGTACGGGTTGATTGCCACGGGTGGTGACCTCTACTCGGTGGTGCCGGGGGTGCCCGGCTGGTCGGTCGCCGCGGGGGCGGCGGTCTTCAGGCCGATGGCCCGGCGGTCGAACCGGAGGACGACCCCTGGGGCCACCTCGAGCGTGACGACCGCGTCGTCCAGGGAACGCACCGTGCCGAAGAGCCCCGAGGTCGTGCAGACCTCGTCGCCGACCGCCAGTCCTGCCTGCAGCTTCTGCACGTCGCGCTGGCGCCGCCGCTGCGTGAACACCATGAAGGCGATGAGCAGCACGGGCAGGGCGAAGATCAGCAGGCTGGCAGTGGGCGAGCCGCCATTCGACATGGAGCATCCCTTCACGGTTGGCAGGTGGTGCGCGCAGCCGGGTCTCGGGCGCGCACGATTCCCCGACGCTGGCCGGGTGACCGCCCGAGTGTAGGTGACGCACGGCATACCGACCAACGTGCCCCACCGTGGTCGCGTTCCAATTGTGACCATTTCGCGCCGTGCCGCCGCGGGGCCACCCACGGTGCCGCGGTGGGGCCCCACCAGGTCGCGCCGGTATGCCGCGAGGGCACCCGGCAGGGCCGGTCTCAGGCCCCGAAGCGCCCCTCGCCGGTGTCCAGCGGCAGTGCGGGCTGCCGGTCGAGCCCGGCCGGTGGGGTGTAACCGAGGTGGTCCCACGCCAGCGACGTCGCTGCCCGGCCACGTGGGGTGCGCGTGATGAAGCCCTCGCGGACGAGGAACGGCTCTGCGACGGTCTCGACCGTGTCGGCCTCCTCGCCCACGGCCACCGCCAGCGTCGACAGGCCCACCGGTCCCCCGCCGAACCTGCGGCAGAGCGCGTCGAGCACCGCCCGGTCGAGGCGGTCCAGACCCCGGTCGTCCACGTCGAACAAGGCCAGCGCCGCGTGCGCCGCCGTCTCGTCCACGACGTGGCGGCCGTGCACCTGGGCCCAGTCGCGCACTCGGCGCAGCAGGCGGTTGGCGATGCGGGGTGTGCCGCGGGACCGCCGGGCGATCTCCTCGATGCCGTCGGCGTCCGCCACCACGTCCAGCAGGCGGGCCGAGCGGTGCAGGATCGTCACGAGGTCGTCGGTGGCGTAGAAGTCGAGGTGGCCGGTGAAGCCGAAGCGGTCGCGCAGGGGCGCCGGGAGCAGCCCGGCTCGGGTGGTCGCCCCCACCACGGTGAACGGCGGCAGCTCGAGCGGGATGGCGGTGGCCCCGGGTCCCTTGCCGACGATGACGTCGACGCGGAAGTCCTCCATGGCGAGGTAGAGCATCTCCTCGGCCGAACGGGACATGCGGTGGATCTCGTCGAGGAAGAGCACCTCCCCCTCGGTCAGGGAGGACAGGACGGCCGCGAGGTCGCCCGCGTGCTGGATGGCCGGGCCGCTGGTGATGCGGATCGGGCGCTCGAGCTCGGTGCCGATGAGCATGGCCAGCGTGGTCTTGCCGAGGCCGGGCGGCCCCGAGAGCAGGACGTGGTCGGGCGGGGTGCCACGACGACGGGCGGCCTCGAGGACGAGCGAGAGCTGGTCACGTACCCGCGTCTGCCCCGTGAACTCGCTGAGCCGGCGGGGCCGCAGGGCCATCTCGACCTGGCGCTCATCGGTGTTGCCGGCGGGGTCGACGACCCGGGCCGTGGCGTCGAGGGAGGAGTCCTCGTACATCTCGGAGGAGAAGCCGTCAGCCATCACCCGTCACCGCCCCAGCTCGCGCAGGGCGGCGCGCAGCATCTCGGAGACGTTCGGCGACGCCGGCGCCGCAGCAGCCACGGACGACACGGCCTCCTCGGCCTGCTTGCCGGAGTACCCGAGCCCCGTGAGGGCCTCGGTCACCTGGTCGCGCCACGACGGACCCGACGCGACGGGCGCGCTGGGCGTCGCGCCCGCTGCACCCGACGGGAGGCCGATCTTGTCGCGCAGCTCCAGGACGATGCGCTCTGCGCCCTTCCTGCCGATGCCGGGGACCTTGGTCAGGGTGGCGAGGTCGCCTCCGGTGACCGCGGCGCGCAGCCGGTCGGGGGCAAGGACCGACAGCATCGCCAGGGCCAGCCGGGGCCCCACGCCGGAGACGGTCTGGACCTGCTCGAAGATGTCGCGCTCCTCGTCGGACGCGAAGCCGTAGAGCGTGAGCGAGTCCTCGCGGACGACCAGGGTCGTCGCCAGGGTGGCTTCGTGGCCGAGGTGCTGGGCCGAGGCCGTGGCCGGCGTGGTGTGCAGCAGCATGCCGACTCCCCCGACCTCGACGACGACGCGGTCGAGACCGATGTGCCTGACGGACCCACGGACCGAGGCGATCATCGTGACACCGCCGTCCTGCGGGAGCGGGCCTGCGTGCCGGGGACGGCTGCGGAGCCCTCCGCGGCGCGGGTCGCGACCGCCTTGAGCCGGGCCCGCTCGGACGCCGCGGCCAGGGCGAGCCGCTGGTCCCCGCCGCCACGCCAGTGGTGGCAGATCGCCAGCGCCAGGGCGTCGGCGGCGTCAGCGGGCTTGGGTGCCACCTCGAGCTCGAGGATCCGGGTGACCATCGCCGTCACCTGGGCCTTGTCAGCCCGGCCGGAACCGGTCACGGCCGCCTTCACCTCGGTGGGTGTGTGCGTGATGAGCGGAAGCCCGCGGCGCGCGGCGGCGAGGAGGGCCAGGGCGGAGGCCTGCGCCGTGGTCATCACGGTCGGGACGTGGTCGGCGGCATACACGCGCTCGAGGGCGATGGCATCGGGCTGGAACCGGTCCAACCAGGCATCCATCTGGTCCTGGAGGTAGACGAGCCGCTCCCCCGTGTCGCGGTCCCCGGGGGTGCGCACGACACCGACGGCGACCATCGTCAGCCGGTTGCCGCGACCACTGTCGACGACACCGAGGCCGCATCGCGTGAGGCCGGGGTCGACACCGAGTACGCGCACTCCACTGCTCCCTCCGAGGTGACGTCCGGGGCCGGGGCATCCGAACACGTGTTCGGGTGAACGCTACACGGACGACGCCCCGCCTCCCCCGCAGCAACACGCGGGGAGGACGGGGCGTCCGTGAGCGGGGGGGTCAGTCCTCGTCCTCGTCGAGCTCGGCCAGGACCTCGTCGCTGATGTCGCCGTTGGCGAAGACGTCCTGCACGTCGTCGGAGTCCTCGAGGGCCTCGATGACGCGGATCATCTTGCGGGCACCGTCGGCGTCGAGCGGCACCTGGAGGTTCGGCACCCAGGAGGCCTCGGCGGAGTCGTAGTCGATGCCGGCGTCCTGGACCGCCTTGCGGACGGCCACGAAGTCGCTCGCCTCGGAGATGATCTGGAAGGAGTCGCCGAGGTCGTTGACCTCGTCGGCGCCGGCCTCCAGCACGACCTCGAGGATGTCGTCCTCGGACATGTCGGCCTTGGGCACCACGACGACGCCCTTGCGGTCGAAGACGTAGGAGACCGAGCCGGGCTCTGCCAGCTGCCCACCGTTGCGGGTGAGCGCGGTCCGGACCTCGGCGGCAGCGCGGTTGCGGTTGTCGGTGAGGCACTCGATGAGGACGGCGACACCACCGGGGGCGTAGCCCTCGTAGGTGATCGTCTCCCAGTCGGCCCCACCCGCCGTCGCACCGGACCCGCGCTTGACCGCGTTGTCGATGTTGTTGTTGGGGACCGAGGTCTTCTTCGCCTTCTGGATGGCGTCGTAGAGCGTCGGGTTGCCGGTGACGTCACCACCACCGGTGCGGGCCGCGACCTCGATGTTCTTGATCAGCTTGGCGAAGAGCTTGCCGCGCTTGGCATCGATGGCAGCCTTCTTGTGCTTCGTGGTCGCCCACTTACTGTGGCCACTCATTCCATGCCCTCCAACAGGTAGTCACGCACGATCTGCACGAACAGTCCGTGGACCCGGTGGTCACCACTCACCTCCGGATGGAAGGAGGTGGCCAGCAGGGGCCCTTGACGGACGGCGACGATCCTACCGGCGGCCGGTCCGTCCTCCACACGGGCCAGCACCTCGACCGCCTCGCCGGCCTGCTCGACCCAGGGCGCACGGATGAAGATGGCGCGCACGGTGTCGTCGAGACCGGTGAAGTGGATGTCCTCCTCGAAGGAGTCGACCTGTCGCCCGAACGCGTTGCGCCGCACGGTGATGTCAAGGCCACCGAGCGTCTGCTGGTCGGGTCGGGCGTCGGCGATCCGGTCCGCCAGCATGATCATGCCGGCGCAGGAGCCGTAGGCCGGCATGCCCCCCGCCAACCGCTCGCGCAGGGGTTCGTGCAGGTCGAACGCGCGGACCAGCTTGTCCATCGTCGTCGACTCACCCCCGGGGATGATGAGGGCGTCGACCTCGGCGAGCTCCCGCGGGCGGCGCACGGTGGTGCCGTGGGCACCCGCCTCCTGCACGGCATGCAGGTGCTCGCGGACGTCTCCCTGGACGGCGAGGACACCGATGGTGGGCTGGGCTGTCACGACGCGAATGCTACGGGCGGCCGGTGCGGCCCTAGCGTGGGGGCATGACCGGCGACCTGACCATCCGTCCACGGACCACCGAGGACCTGCCCGTCCTGGCCGACGTGCTCGCCGCCCAGCGGGAGCACAGCGACTACCCGCAACGCTGGCCGCTGCCGATGCCCGTCGAGGAGTTCCTCCACCGGTCGAGCGAGCTGCGGTCCTGGGTGGCCGAGCTGGACGGAGCCGTCGTGGGGCACGTCGCCGTGGCAGCGGTGGTCCCCGGTGACATGGCGACGGTGTGGAGCGCCGGTACCGGCCGCCCGCTGGACGGGCTCGCGGAGGTGTCGGTCCTGTTCATCGACCATGCCGTCACGGGGCGCGGTGTCGGTGCGGCCCTGCTGGCGACGGCGGTGGGGTTCATCCGCGACAGCGGCAGGACCCCGGTGCTCGACGTGGTGCAGGAGACGGAGAACGCCGTGCGGCTCTACGAACGCAGCGGCTGGCAGGTGGTTGGCGAGGCGAGGCCGCCGTGGCTGCCGGCCACCCACCGCCCGGTGCTCCTGATGACGCTCCCCGACGGCGGGGCCTGAGCCCCGCCGTCGGTTGACTTCACCAGCCGCGCTCGGCCAGGCGGTGCGGCTCGGGGATCTCGTCGACGTTGAGGCCGACCATGGCCTCGCCGAGACCGCGCGAGACCTTGGCGATCACGTCGGGGTCGTCGAAGAACGTGGTGGCCTTGACGATCGCCTCGGCGCGCTGGGCCGGGTTGCCGGACTTGAAGATGCCCGAGCCGACGAAGACTCCCTCGGCGCCGAGCTGCATCATCATCGCGGCGTCGGCAGGGGTGGCGATGCCGCCGGCCGTGAAGAGGACCACGGGGAGCTTGCCGGCCTCGGCGACCTCCTTGACGAGGTCGTACGGGGCCTGCAGCTCCTTGGCCGCGACGTACAGCTCGTCCTCGGGGAGGCCGTGCAGCCAGCGGAGCTGGTCGCGCAGCTTGCGCATGTGGGTGGTGGCGTTCGAGACGTCGCCGGTGCCGGCCTCACCCTTGGAGCGGATCATCGCCGCGCCCTCGGTGATGCGGCGCAGGGCCTCGCCCAGGTTCGTCGAGCCGCAGACGAAGGGAACGGTGAAGTTCCACTTGTCGATGTGGTTGGCGTAGTCGGCCGGGGTCAGCACCTCGGACTCGTCGATGTAGTCGACACCGAGGGACTGCAGCACCTGGGCCTCGACGAAGTGGCCGATGCGGGCCTTGGCCATCACGGGGATCGAGACGGCCTCGATGATGCCGTCGATCATGTCGGGGTCGGACATCCGGGAGACGCCACCCTGGGCGCGGATGTCGGCCGGGACGCGCTCGAGCGCCATGACGGCGACAGCGCCGGCGTCCTCGGCGATCTTGGCCTGCTCGACGTTGACGACGTCCATGATGACGCCGCCCTTGAGCATCTCGGCCATGCCGCGCTTGACGCGCGACGTGCCGGTGGTGGGCTGCGACGAGGACTGCGGTACGGGGGTGGTGGTGTCGGCGGACATGACGACGAGCTCCAGATCTGTTCAGGGCGCAGCGCAGAAGACGCGCTTCGAGGCCAATGCTAGTTGGTGCCCCGAGCGCCGCGGACCGAGCCTGCGTGCGGGCCCACTGCCCCGCCATGCGCGACCGGCCGGCGCACGCACCCCCACCACGCGACACGCTCGCAGAACGTCGGTTGCGAGGCAGAACACGCGTCTCCAACCCTCGTCCTGCCGCGCAACCAGCGTTGTGCCGGGGGCGTCGGGGCCGGCAGGGCGGCGAGTGGCGGGGGCCGGCGGGGCGGGTATGGCGCGGGGCGGGCTCAGTCGCGGACGGCCGGGGGGAGCTCGTCGTCGAACTCGACCGTGCGCGGGAGGTCGGCGTGGCCGGCCAGCCGGAACAACCGGACGACCGCCTTGCGCCGCACCCGGCGCACGTCGGTGACGGCGTCGTTGTGGAACCGTCGGGCCAGCTGCACCCGGACCCCGGCTGCCTCGACCCGCTGGAGCGCGAGCGCGCCGAGGTTGTCGTCGCGCCGGATCTCCCCCACCACCTCGGCGCTGAGCGCTGCCATCAGGGCTGCGGTGAGGTCGCTCTCGAGCTCCTCGCGCTGGCCGAAGCTCTGGCCCTCGAGGAAGTCCTCCTCGAGCACGCGTTCGTTGTGCGCCTCGAGGGCCTCGGACGCTGCACCGGCCAGCATGAGCGCGCTCGCGGGGTCGAGGGCCCCGGAGTTGGCGAGCTCCAGGGTGGCCTCGGATCGCCTCACCAGCTGGGCGTCGAGCGCCGAGAGCGCTCCCTCCGCCCGGGTGTGCAGCCGGTCGAGGCGGGCGGCGTTGTACGACAGGTACCACGCGATCCCGAGCAGCACCGCGACGGCGACGGCGGTCCAGGTGACGGTCTGCATCAGTCCTCGGTTCCTCGGCGGCCGCGCAGCAGCCGGGTCCAACGGGTGTCGGCCGGGTCGGCCCGGTCGTCCCGGACCTCGCGCCAGTCGTCGACACCGTGGGTGACCGTCTCGTAGACGGCCATGACGTCCTCGGCGACGACCGCCCAGTCGAACACCTGGGCGCGGCGGCTGCCCTCGTCGCGCAACCGCTCCCGCTCGGCGGGGTCGCCGAGCAGCCGCAGCAGCTGGCGGGCGAGGTCGGCCGGGTCCTCGTTGGCGAACATCGCCCCGCACCGGCCGCCGTCCAGGACACGCACGAACGCCGCGAGGTCGCTGGCCACCACCGGCGCGCCGGCGCTCATCGCCTCGACGAGGACGATCCCGAAGCTCTCGCCCCCGGTGTGCGGCGCGACGTAGGCGTCGACCGACGACAGCAGCGCCGCCTTGTCCTCGTCGCTGATCATCCCCAGGAACTCCGTCGCGGCGCACACGGCCGGGTCGAGCCGCTCGCGCGCGGCCTCCACGTCACCCGGGCCCGCGACGAGGACGCGGGTCCCCGGGTGCTCCGCCAGGACGGCGGGCAGGGCGGCCGCCAGGACGGGCAGGCCCTTGCGCGGCTCGTCGATGCGCCCGAGGAACGCCAGCGTCGGCGCCTGCTCGGTGCCGGTCCACTCCGGGTTAGGCGTGGCGTCGGCGAACCTGCTCACGTTGACCCCGTTGGGGATGACGACGGCGTCACCGCCGAGGTGCGTGGTGACCGTGCGCCGCGCGTCCTCGGAGACGGCGATGCGCCCGTTGATCTTCTCCAGGCTGGGACGCAGCAGCGGGTATGCCGCCTGCATGGCCCGTGAGCGCAGGTTGGACGTGTGGAACGTGGCCACCACCGGGCCCTCGGCCGACCAGAGGGCGAGCAGCGCGATGCTGGGGGTGACGGGTTCGTGGATGTGGAGCACGTCGAACTCGCCGCGCTCCAGCCAGCGGCCGACCCGTGCCGCGGTGACCGGACCGAAGTTGAGGCGGGCGACCGAGCCGTTGTAGCGGACCGGGACGGCACGTCCCACCGACTCGACGTACTCGGGCAGCGGGGTGTCCTCGTCGGCCGGCGCGAGGACCGACGCGTGGTGGCCCTGGGCGAGGAAGTGCTCGGCGAGGTCGCGCACGTGGAACTGCACTCCCCCGGGCACGTCGAACGAGTACGGGCAGACGATGCCGATCCTCACGGCGCCACCTCGGCGGCGGCCGGTCGGGCGGGGCGAGGCTCGAGGTCGTCGAGGAAGACCCGCTGGAGCATGTGCCAGTCCTCGGTGTGCTCGCGGATCGCCGCCCCCAGCACGTCGGCGCACTGCTGGGTCATGGCGACGGCCTTCGCGCGGGTCGCGCCGGTGGCCGGGACCTCGACCCGCTCGTGGAAGGTGATGACGAGGCCGTGCCTGCGGGAGCCGGGTACACGTTCGTAGTGGATGGACACGGGGTGCAGTGCGGCACCGCTGCCGAGGGCGAGCGCTGCCGGACCGGCGGCCATCTTGGAACGGTGGCCGAGCAGGTCGACCTCGATCCCCCGGTCGGTGAGGTCGCGGTCGGCCAGCAGCGGCATGAGGACCGGGGAGGCCAGGTGGCCGCGGAGCTGGGCGAAGACGTCTCCCCCACCGGTGAGCGGCAGGATCGTCATGCCGAGCGACTCCCGGAACTCGAGGAACTCGGCATACACCTCCTCGGGCTCGAGCCGCTCCGCGACGGTGACGACGGGCCCCAGGGCCTTGGTGCCCCACGCGCCGGCCAGGTCCCAGTTGCCGAGGTGGCCGAGGAAGCAGACGACGGGGCGCCCGGCTCCCAGCTCGGCCCGCACGGGAGCGTCGCCGACGACGCGCACCTGGCCCGCGATGTCGGCGGTCGAGCGGTCGGGCAGGCGGAAGGCCTCGCAGTAGTAGCGCAGGTAGGAGCGCATGCCTGCGCGCACCAGAGCGTCGAGGGCACGGTCGTCGAGCTCGGGCCGCGCCTTCGCGTAGTTGGACCGCAGCCGCTCGACCCCCTTGCCACCCCGCGCGACGGTGAGGTCGGCGATGCGGTCGAACGCGGCATACGCGGCACGCTCGGGGAGTCGTCGGACGGTCCCCCACCCGAGCCGGAAGCCGGTCACGGCGAGGACGTCGCCGAGGCGGCTCACGGGGCTGCGGCGAGCGCCTGGCGGCGCACCATGAGCATCCGCTGGACCACGGTGATCAGGCTCGCGACGGCGAGCAGGGCCAGCACGACGGTGAGGACGACCTCGGGCAGGCCGATCCCGACCAGGCCGGTCGTGGCGAGCACGGCGACCAGGCGGTCGGCCCGCTCGGCGATGCCGACGTCCGCGGAGAAGCCCAGGCCCTCGGCGCGGGCCTTGGCGTAGGACACCACGCTGCCGAGGATCAGGCAGGCCAGCGCGAGCCCGGCCATGAGGAAGTTGTCACCGCTACCGGCGTACCAGAGCACGAGGCCGCCGAAGATCGCCGAGTCGCCCACCCGGTCGAGGGTCGAGTCGAGGTAGGCCCCCCACTTGCCCGAGCGGCCGGACATGCGGGCCATGACCCCGTCGACCGTGTCGGAGAAGACGAACAGGGTGATGACGATGGTGCCCCAGAAGAACTCGTGCCGGGGGTAGAAGGCCAGGGCTCCGACGCAGACGCCGATGGTCCCGACGACGGTCACCACGTCCGGGCTGATGCCGAGCTTCAGGAACAGCCGGGCCACGGGGGTGAAGATCGTGGTGAAGAGCGCGCGCGCGTACTTGTTGAGCATGGTGGTGGCAGCCTACTGAGGCGCGGCCGGAACCTTCGGCGCGCACGCCGGGGTGCCGCCGGGAAGTGCGTACCGGTGGTCGGCGACCCAGGTGTAGGCGCGGGCGGCGAGCCACGAGATGCCCGGGAGGGTGATCAGGTGCCCGAGCGGCCGCCACGCCGGCGCTCCGTGCTTGAGCCCCTCCGCGATCGCCCGGTGCCCGGCGACGACGGAACCGTCCTGCCGCACGAACTGCGCCGCCGCGATGCAGTCCTCCTCGGTCACGCCGAGCGGCGCGAGGTCGAGCTGCTGCCACGGCTGGACCTCGTAGCGCTGGTGCCGGTCGACCCAGCGGGAGAGGAAGCGGGCGCTGGTCGTGCAGAAGCCGCAGTCACCGTCGAAGATGAGCAGGCCGCGCCCCCTCGGGGTGCTGTCCGGGGCGGTGTCCATGGCCGAAGTCTCTCACCCGCGTGGCACCATGACGGCCATGAGGGGGCGTCCGGGCGGCAGCACACAGCGGCTCGGGCCGTACTCGCTCCTGTGGCGGCTGGCCACGACGGCCGTCGTCGTCACCACCGTCTGCCTCGGCACCTGGGTGGGCGACGACGAGTGGTGGCCGTTCGCGCCGATGTCGCAGTACGCGTTCTCGGTGCAGAACAACGGCGTCATCAACTCCCTGACGATGGACGCGCTCACGACGGACGGTGAGGTCGTCCGGGTGCCCCTCTCCAAGGAGATGATCGGCATCGAGCGGGCCGAGATCGAGGGCCAGGCGCCCCGGATCATCCGCACCCCCGAGCTGCTCCAGGACATCGCCGTCCTGCACCACCGGCGCCTGCCGCACGAGACGCCGTACGCGACCATCTGGCTCCGCAACACCTCGACGAGCATCCCCACCGGCGACGCCACGGTGCACACGCTCGCCACCTGGCAGGTCCGCGACCCCCTCGACCCGCAGCCGAGCGGGCTCCCCGGCGGGAGGGGGTCCCGGTGAACCCGGTCGAGCGGTTCCTCGCCCCGGAGCTGCCCCTCGCGCGCGTCGCGTGGCTGCGCCACGTGATCTACCCGTTCGTCCTGCTCGACGTCCTGTGGATCGTCACCGACCCCATCCCCCACGGCGACGTGCCGCCCTCCCTCTACCGCGGGCTCGTCGTCCGCGACGTCCTGCACCTGCCCGCGCCCTCGCACGTCTACGTCCGGGTCCTGCTCGGCGTGATCGTCGTCAGCGCCCTCGTCGCGGCCACCGGACGGCTCCCGCGCCTGGCCGGCTGGGTCTGCGCCGTCGGGATGCTCGACTGGGTGAGCAACGCCTTCGCGTACTCCAAGGTCGACCACGACCACTTCGCCCTCGTCGTGGCGTTGTTCGTGCTGCCGACCGCGGGGCGGGCGCGGGTCCCGGACGTCGACGTGCGTTCGCAGGCGGCCGGGTGGGCCGTCCGCATGGTGCAGGTCGGCGCCGTGTCGATCTACTTCCTGTCCGCCAGCGCCAAGATGCGCTTCGGGGGCTGGGACTGGGCCAACGGCGCCACCCTGATCTGGGCGCTCACCCGCCGACCCAACGGCATCGGCCCATGGGTCGGCTCGCACCCGGCCCTGACCCATGCCATGCAGTGGATCGTGCTCGTGGCCGAGTTCTGCTCACCCGTCCTGCTCTGGCTCCGTGGCAGGGCCCTGTATGCCGCGCTGGCGTTCTGGGGCGGGTTCCACCTGAGCACCTACCTCATGCTCAAGATCCACTTCCTGCCGCTGGTGGTCTGCCTGCTCAGCTTCCTGCCGCTGGAACGCCTCGGTCCGTGGTGGTCGACCCGTCCGAGGCATCGGCTCCCCCACCCGGCCAGGCGGCGACCAGCCGGGAGCGCACGTCCTCCAGCAGCATCGGAAGAGCTTTCGTCTGCCCGATGATGGGCAGGAAGTTCATGTCGCCACCCCAGCGGGGGACGACGTGCTGGTGCAGGTGTGCCTGGACCCCGGCTCCCGCGACGGCCCCCTGGTTCATCCCGATGTTGTAGCCCATCGGCTGCGACGTCGTGTCGAGGGCGGCGATGGCCTCCTTGGTGAGCCGGCCGAACTCGGTCGTCTCCTCCTCGGTGAGGTCGACGTAGAGGGACACGTGCCGGTACGGGCAGACGAGGACGTGGCCGGGGTTGTACGGGAAGAGGTTCATGACGACGTAGCAGTGCTCGCCCCGGTGGACGACCAGCCCCTCGGCGTCGCCACGACCCGGCGCCGCGCAGAACGGACAGCCGTCCCCTGCCGCCTCGCTCGGGCGGTCGCCGGTGATGTAGGCCATCCGGTGCGGGGTCCACAACCGCTCGAACCCGTCCTGGACGCTCGCGAAGTCGGTGTCCGGCTCGGGTGCGTCGCTCATGCCCCGATCCTATGCAGCCGGCCACGGACGGAGTCGGCATGATGTTCGCCGTGCCCGAACCGCATACCCAGGCCACCCCGGCGACCGACGGCATCCCGTCGGTGGCCATCCGTCCCGCGACGCCGGACGACGCACCCGCCGTCGCAGAGCTGTTCTGGCAGGTGCGCACCGAGTCGGCGCCCCGGATCCCCATGATCGTCCACCCGCGCGAGAGCGTGCTGGCGTTCGTCGAGCACGTCCTCATCGCCGACGGCGAGGTCTGGGTCGCGGATGACGACGGGCGGGTCGTCGGGTTCCTCGCGCTGGCCGAGCCCGACGAGCTGGGTCACCTCTACATCGCGTCCGACCACACCGGCCGGGGACTCGGCGCCCGGTTCGTCGAGGTGGCCCGCGAGCGGTTCCCCGACGGGGTGCAGCTCTGGGCGTTCCAGAGCAACACCGGCGCCCTGCGCTTCTACGAGCGGCACGGGTTCGTCCCGGTCGAGTGGACCGAGGGTGACAACGAGGAGGGCGCCCCCGACGTCCGGCTGGTCTGGCGACCGCGCGGGTGAGCGGGCGCCATACCCGCTGATCTCACGAAGGTGAGAACTGAGTGAGCGCGAGGTGTCGGAATCGCACAGGGATTCCGACACCTCGCGCTCACCGAACGCAGGCGTGACCGGTCAGACCTGGACGCGGGCCTGGACGGCCGCGACGACCTCGGCGATGGCGTCTTCGATCGGGACGCCGTTCTTCTGCTCACCGTTGCGGTAGCGGAACGACACGGCACCGGCCGATCGGTCCTCCTCGCCGGCGATGAGGGTGAACGGCACCCGCGACTTGCTCGCGTTGCGGATCTTCTTGGGGAACCGGTCGTCACTGTCGTCGATCTCGACGCGGATCCCCTTGCGCCGCAGCTGGTCCGCGACGTCGTGGAGGTACTCGGAATACTCCTCCGCGACGGGCACGGCCAGGACCTGCACCGGCGAGAGCCAGGGCGGGAAGGCCCCGGCGTAGTGCTCGACGAGCACGCCCAGGAACCGCTCGATCGACCCGAACTTGGCCGAGTGGATCATCACCGGCTGCTGGCGCGAACCGTCCGCCGCCTGGTACTCGAGCCCGAACCGCTCGGGCTGGTTGAAGTCGTACTGGATGGTCGACATCTGCCAGGTGCGGCCGATCGCGTCGCGGGCCTGGACGGAGATCTTCGGGCCGTAGTAGGCCGCGCCACCGGGGTCCATGACCAGCTCGAGACCCGACTCGGTGGCGACGTCGCGCAGCACCTCGGTCGCGAGCTCCCACTGGTCGTCGGACCCGATGAACTTGTCCTTCTTGTCGCCCTCGGTCTCGCGGGTCGACAGCTCGAGGTAGTAGTCGTCCATCCCGAAGTCGCGCAGCAGGGACAGCACGAAGTCCAGCAGGTGCTTGATCTCGCCGGGAGCCTGCTCGGCGGTGACGTACGAGTGCGAGTCGTCCTGGGCGAACCCACGCACGCGGGTCAGGCCGTGGACCACTCCGGACTTCTCGTTGCGGTAGACGTGCCCGAACTCGAACAGCCGCAACGGGAGCTCGCGGTAGGAGCGGCCTCGGGAGCGGTAGATGAGGTTGTGCATCGGGCAGTTCATCGCCTTGAGGCGGTAGTCGGTGCCGTCCACGTCGAACGGCGCGAACATGCCCTCGGCGTAGTAGGGCAGGTGACCCGAGGTGTGGAACAGCTGCTCCTTCGAGATGTGCGGGGTCCCGACATACTCGAAACCCTCCTCGATGTGGCGCAGCCGGACGTAGTCCTCCATCTCGCGCTTGATCACCCCACCCTTGGGGTGGAACACGGGCAGGCCGGAGCCCAGCTCGTCGGGGAAGCTGAACAGGTCCTGCTCGGCGCCGATCTTGCGGTGGTCTCGCTTCTCCGCCTCGGCGAGGCGGTCGAGGTAGGCCTTGAGCTCGTCCTTGGTCGCCCACGCGGTGCCGTAGACGCGCTGCAGCTGCGGGTTCTTCTCGCTGCCGCGCCAGTAGGCGCCACCGCTGCGCATGAGCTTGAAGGCGTTGCCGAGCACCTTGGTGGTGGGCACGTGAGGTCCGCGGCACAGGTCGCCCCAGGCCCGGGTGCCGTCGCGCTTGATGTTGTCGTAGATGGTCAGCTGCGCGCCGCCCACCTCCACGTCGGCACCTTCGGCGGCGTCACCGGCGGCTCCGCCCTTGAGGCCGATGAGCTCGATCTTGTACGGCTCGTCCGCCAGCTCGACGGCCGCGGCCTCGTCGCTGACCTCCCGGCGCACGAAGGTCTGGCCCTCGTTCACGATGCGCTGCATGACCTTCTCGAGGGCCTTGAGGTCCTCGGGGGTGAACGCGTCGTCGACGTCGAAGTCGTAGTAGAAGCCGTCACGGACGGGCGGCCCGATGCCGAGCCTCGCCTTCGGGTTGACCTCCTGGACCGCCTGGGCCAGCACGTGGGCCGCACTGTGCCGCAGCACGTCGAGGCCGTCCTGCTCCTGGGCGGTCACGGGCTCGACGACGTCGCCGTCGGCCACGACCTGGGCCAGGTCGCGCAGCTCGCCGTTGACGCGCGCGACGAGGACGGCGCGGTCACCCTCGAACAGGTCGGCGGCAGTCGTCTGCTCCGGCACCTGTCGCTCGCTCCCGGCGATGGTGACGGTGATCTGGGCAGACACGGTGCGCTCTCCTTGGTTCGGGTGTGGGACCGGTGCTGGCCCCTCGGGTATGCCGCCCGCGGACCTCCGCGCGCAGCCCTCCGATGCTATCGGCCGGGGTCGCGTCGTCGCGCGCGAGATACCGGCACCGCAGGTTCACCCACCCGTCATCTCACGGCACCGTGTCGAATCTTGACTCGTTCCAGATACGGGGCCAGAGTGTGCGGCATGACCACGACGTCAGCGGGACACCCCGAGGGCCTCCCGCAGCTCCTGCGCGAGGCAGGGCTCCGGGTGACCCAGCCCAGGGTCGCGGTCCTCGGTGCGGTCCGTGCGCACCCCCACGCCGACACCGACTCGCTCATCGCGGCCGCCCGCCGCGACGTGCCCGAGGTGTCGCACCAGGCCGTCTACGACGTCCTCGGCGCCCTGACCCGCTCGGGTCTCGTGCGCCGCATCCAGCCGCCCGGCTCGGTGGCCCGCTACGAGGCACGCGTCGGCGACAACCACCACCACGTCGTGTGCCGGTCCTGCGGCACCATCGCCGACGTCGACTGCGCCGTGGGCCACGCCCCCTGCCTGACGGCGTCGGACGACCACGGCTTCACCATCGACGAGGCCGAGGTCGTCTACCGCGGCCTGTGCCCGACCTGCGCCGCTGCAGCCACGGCCTGACCCCACCACGAACCACCCGCCATACCCGTCCATCCACCCCTTGCCCGGAAGGAAGCCATGTCCGACCAGAACCACGAGAGCAACACCAACGCCGAGGGTCACGAGACCCGCGTCGGCGAGATGAACGAGAGCGACCGCAAGTGCCCCGTCGTGCACAACCGTGCGCCGGAGCCGGCCCAGGGCGGCGGCAACCGCGGCTGGTGGCCCGAGCGGCTCAACGTCAAGATCCTCGCCAAGAACCCTGCGGTCGCGAACCCCCTCGGCGAGGACTTCGACTACGGCAAGGCGTTCGAGTCCCTCGACCTCGCAGCGGTGAAGCAGGACATCGCCGAGGTCCTGACCACCTCGCAGGACTGGTGGCCGGCCGACTTCGGGCACTACGGCCCGTTCATGATCCGCATGGCGTGGCACAGCGCCGGCACCTACCGGGTGCAGGACGGCCGTGGCGGCGCGGGCGCCGGGCAGCAGCGGTTCGCCCCGCTCAACAGCTGGCCCGACAACGCCAACCTCGACAAGGCCCGCCGCCTCCTGTGGCCGGTCAAGAAGAAGTACGGCCGCAACCTCTCCTGGGCCGACCTGATGATCCTCACCGGCAACGTCGCGCTGGAGACGATGGGCTTCGAGACCTTCGGCTTCGCCGGTGGCCGCGCCGACGTGTGGGAGCCCGACGAGGACGTCTACTGGGGTCCTGAGACCGAGTGGCTCGGCGCCGAGCGCTACACCGGTGACCGCGAGCTCGAGAACCCCCTCGCCGCGGTCCAGATGGGCCTGATCTACGTCAACCCCGAGGGCCCCGACGGTGAGCCCGACCCGCTGCGGTCGGCTCGCGACATCCGCGACACGTTCGGCCGGATGGCCATGAACGACGAGGAGACCGTCGCCCTCATCGCGGGCGGCCACACCTTCGGCAAGACGCACGGTGCGGCGAACCCCGACGAGCACGTGTCCGACGAGCCCGAGGGCGCACCGCTCGAGCAGATGGGCCTGGGCTGGAAGAACGACTTCGGCACGGGCAACGGCGCCGACACGATCACCAGCGGCATCGAGGTCACCTGGACCACGACGCCGATCCAGTGGAGCAACAACTTCTTCGAGAACCTGTTCGGCTACGAGTGGGAGCTCACCAAGAGCCCCGCGGGCGCCCACCAGTGGAAGCCCAAGGACGGCGCCGGCGAGGGCACCGTGCCGCACGCCCACGACGCCACGAAGAAGATCGCCCCGAACTTCCTCACGACCGACCTGGCGCTGCGCGTCGACCCGGTCTACGAGAAGATCTCCCGGCGCTTCCTGGAGAACCCGGCCGAGTTCGCCGACGCGTTCGCCCGCGCGTGGTTCAAGCTGACCCACCGCGACATGGGGCCGGTCGCCCGCTACCTCGGTCCGGAGGTCCCCTCCGAGGAGCTGCTCTGGCAGGACCCGCTCCCCGCCGCCTCCGGAGAGCCGATCACCGCGGAGGACGTCACCGCGCTCAAGTCGGCGATCGCCGACACGGGCCTGACGGTCTCGCAGCTCGTCTCCACGGCCTGGGCGGCTGCGTCCTCGTTCCGCGGCAGCGACAAGCGCGGTGGCGCGAACGGTGCCCGAATCCGCCTCGCCCCGCAGAACGGCTGGGAGGTCAACAACCCCGCCCAGCTCGCGACGGTGCTGCGCGCCCTCGAAGGTGTGCAGGAGTCGTTCAACGCCCAGGGTGGACGTCAGGTGTCGCTGGCCGACCTCGTCGTCCTCGCCGGTGGCGTGGGTGTCGAGCAGGCGGCCAGGGCCGCGGGCCGCGACGTCGAGGTGCCCTTCACCCCGGGTCGTGTCGACGCCTCGCAGGAGCAGACGGACGTGGAGTCGTTCGCGTGGCTCGAGCCGCGGGCCGACGGTTTCCGCAACTACCCGGGCAAGGGCCACCGGCTCGGCGCGGAGTACCAGCTGCTCGACCGCGCCAACCTGCTCACGCTGAGCGCGCCCGAGATGACGGTGCTCGTCGGCGGCCTGCGCGTCCTCGGCGCGAACTACGACGGCTCCTCGCTCGGGGTGCTCACCGATGCTCCCGGCACGCTGACGAACGACTTCTTCGTCAACCTGCTCGACCTCGGGACGCAGTGGACCTCGACCTCCGAGGACGCCTCGACGTTCGAGGCCCGCGACGGCTCGGGCCAGGTGCGCTGGACCGGCACCCGCGCCGACCTGGTGTTCGGCTCGAACTCCGAGCTGCGTGCCCTCGCCGAGGTCTACGCCAGCGACGACGCGAAGGACCAGTTCGTCGACGAGTTCGTCGCGGCGTGGACCAAGGTCATGGAGCTCGACCGGTTCGACGTCGCCTGAGGCTCGTCGCTGCACCACGCACCCTCCGTATGGCGCCGCGCCATACGGAGGGTGCGTCGTCCGCCCCGGGCGCGCGGCCCGGCGGCCGAGGTTGTAGACAGGACGCATGATCGTCGCCATCGCCGGAGGACACGGACAGATCGCCCTGCTGCTCGAGAAGGAGCTGACAGCGCGTGGGCACGAGGCCATCGCCCTCGTGCGCAACCCCGACCACGTCCCTGACGTGGAGAAGCACGGGGCCAGGGCCGAGGTGGTCGACCTCGAGCACACGACCGTAGAGGCCCTGTCTGCTGCCATCGCCGGTGCCGACGCCGTGGTCTTCGCAGCCGGCGCGGGGCCGGACAGCGGGGCGACTCGCAAGGAGAGCGTCGACCGTGGCGCCGCCGTGCTGCTCGCCGACGCCGCCGTCGCGGCGGAGGTCGGGCGCTACGTCATGGTGTCCTCGATGGGCGCCGACTCCGGGGACCCCGACTCCGACGACGTCTTCCAGGTCTACCTGCGGGCCAAGGGGGCGGCCGATGCCGACCTCCGTGCGCGCACCGAGCTCGACTGGACGATCCTGCGTCCGGGGCGGCTCACCGACGACGAGGCGACCGACCGGGTCGCGCTGGCACCCACGGTCGAGAGGGGCGCCGTCCCCCGGGCCGACGTCGCCAGCGTCCTGGCCGAGCTGCTCGCGACCGGTGCCGGATCGGGCCTGGTCCTGGAGCTCGTCTCCGGCCACGTCCCCATCGCCGAAGCCGTGGCTGCCCTTCCCACGGACCCTGCCTGAGCGTGACGGATCGCCCTGTGCCCCACAACGATCGGGGTGTGCAGCTGCGCAGCGTCCCGTTCGAGGACGACGACGTCCAGCACCTCGTCGCGGAGGTGCAGGCCTACTACGTGTCCATCTACGGCGGGCCTGACGAATCCCCCATCGTCGACGGCGAGTTCGCGGCACCCCGTGGTGCCTTCGTGCTGGCCACCGACGACACCGGGCCGGTGGCCATGGGTGGATGGCGACGCAGGGACGACCTCGTGCGCCTGTTCGGCGCACCTGTTGCCGAGGTCAAACGGATGTACGTCAGCCCGCGGGCCCGGCGCCGTGGTGTCTCCAGGCTCGTGCTCGCCGACCTCGAACGCACCGCTCGACTCGCCGGGGTCGCAGTGATGGTCCTCGAGACGGGAATCATCCAGGGGGACGCCATCGCGTTGTACGAGTCGTGCGGCTACTCCCGGACCATCGACTTCGGCCACTATGCCGACTCCGACCTCTCCCGCTGCTACGCCAAGAGTCTCCTGCACGGAGGGGCAACCTAGGCGTGGGCTGACACCCGGGGCGTCGCCCCTCCGCTGGCTGTCAGCGGGTCGCGAGCGTGACCCATCCCCCGCTCAGGTCGTGGCGGGTATGGGGCGGGGCCGGGTTCGGTCGCGTCGGCGCCATTCGTCGAGGGCCTCGTCGTAGGAGCCGGTGGTCAGGTCCCACTCGACCCTGGGTCTGCCGCCCTCGTTGCTGGGCCGTCCGCCATAACGGTAGGTGTGCACGATGGTGTGGTGCGCCCGACACAACAACGCGGCATTGTCGACGTTCGTGGGGCCACCATCAGCCCAGTGCACCAGGTGGTGCGCATCCGACCACGCCGCCGGTTTCGAACAGCCCGGGAACGTGCAGTGCCGGTCCCGCAGCCACAGGTGCCGTATCTGGGCTCGGTCGAACAACCGCCGACCCATCCCCTGGTCCAGGACCTCCCCACGGCTGCCGAGCACGACTGGGATCACCTGGGCGTCGCACGCCAACCGCCGCACCGCCCCCACCGTCAGGGACTCGTCGCCGGCCGTGAGCGCGGCGCCACGGCACCGGCCCTGCAGGGCGTCCAGCCCGACCGTCACCACCAGCGACGTCTTCGCCTGACGAGGCAGGCCTTCCGGCGCGGACACCGCTCGGGTCACCAGGTCCAGCAGGGCGTCCGCGCGCCGCGCGGCGGGGGTACGCAGATCCAGCTCGCCCTTGTCCTCGTCGCGCACCGGCCTCGCCAACGCGTCCACGGCGGCATCGACGACTGCGGCGCCTTCCTCGTCCAGCAGCAGCGTGTACCGCCACATCCCGACCGGGCCGGGCCCCTTGGTCAGCGAGCGGTGGTCCCGACGGATCTGCGCGTCGCGTTCCACCGCCCCGTCCGGGCGGGCCACCTCACCGGCGTGCCGCAGGGCCACCGCGAGCCTGGCCTCGGACAACCCGCCGGCACCACGGGCGCCGGACACCAGCACCGACACCGCCCCGTCCAGACCGACCGGCTCAGCCATGCCTCGCACCGTGCGGTGGAACCGGCAGATCTGCGCCGCCTTGCCCACCGCCAACGCCTCCGCCCGCACCCCAGGGTCCGACGTGCACGCCCCCACTACCGCCTCGACGACCTCGTCGAGGCGGTGGCCCACCGGCCCCACCGACCCCACCGACCCCACCGCTGCTCCCTCGGCCACGGCCGACGCCACGACGTCGGCGTCCAGCAGGTCCCTGGTCGCCAGCAACGGCGCGACCGACCGAGCCCAGTCCACCGGCCCCAACCCCCGCTCCACCCCCAGCCCGCGGCCCTTGGCCTCGGCCAGCACCAGGACCAGCTGCGCCCTCGCCGCCGACACGACCTCGCTCAACAGGGCCAGCGCGGCACCCACCTCAGCATCACCCAGAGACCACAACCGGTCAGGCTCCCCGTGGCACAACACCTCCAGCGCCACCGCGGCCGCATCCACCACAGGGCGTCGCTGCTCACCACCGAAGGTGGGAGGAGCAAGGTCCGCGCTGATCGCCATACCAGGAACACTATCGTCGACCACCGACAACGCCCCGCATTCATCGACAGACCCAATGCCGTTGCACAGCAACGCCATTCGGGTTCTGCGTCAACGGCCGATGACCCTGCGGCCGGGCTTGCGGATCGGTCCGCTGTCGGTCGGCATGACCGCTTGGTGGCTGGCCACCTCGAGCTCGCGGATCAGGCGCTGGGCATCGAGCAACAGGGCGCCGTACGCAGGCCAGGCTCGCGGGTCCTCCAGCTCGGTCTCGCGGATGTCGTGCCCCAGCTGGTCCAGGACGGCGCCCGCCGAGTGGAGGTAGTCGGTCACCGCTCCCACCTCCTCGTCGCCGGGGAGACCGAAGTGGCTGATGGCGCCGGCGACCTTGTCGAGCGCCTCGGCGTAGCGGTCGAGGAATCGCTTGGTGGGGGTCGGCTGGCTGTCGTCCTCGTCGGCCGCGTCGACCAGCGTGCGGGCGATGCCCGACAGCTGCCACTGCGCGCGACCGATGGCATCGACGGTCCGGGCGTACCCCGCCCAGTCCACCTCCATGCCGAGCAGGTTGTCGCGAGGGTTGAACCGCATGCTCTCGCGACCGGTCTCGATCTCCTCCTGGATGGTGGGCGCGAGGCCGACGATCTCCGAGCTCGTGTCGTACCACTTCCGAGCCGCATCGGTGTCCCAGCCCTCGCGCAGCCCCGCGGCGATCTCGTTGAGCAGCGCACAGACCCGGGTCGTCAACGACCGGATCTGGTCGCGCGGCTGCTGCACGTGCAACGGTGCGAGGACGATCGCGTTCGTCGCCACCCCGATGACCCCGCCGACGATGGTCTCGATGATCGTCAGGTAGGTGAACTCCACGTCGGTCCCACCCACGGTCAGCAGGGAGAGCAGGACCATCGTCGGGACCTGGATCCCGTGGTCACCGAGTCGACGCCAGCGCGCGAGCAGCAGGGCCAGGTAGAGCACCGGGAGCATGCTCCACCAGTGCACCCCCAGCCACGAACCGACCAACCAGGCCGCAGACATGCCGACGACCACCGCCACGACGCGTTGGGCGCTGGCGCCCAACGACCGCACCATGGTCCTGTCCACGACTAGCAGGGCGGCCATGGGCGCGTAGAACGGGTTGGAGCTGTGCAGGACCAGGACCGCGAACTGCCACGCGAGCACCGTCGCCAGCGCCGCCTTGGCCATGAGCAGCGCGGCGTCACGCTGAGGCCCTGCGACGCGGACCGCCTGCGAGGCGGTGGTCCACCACCCGGCGACGACGGCCCGGACCCGCTCGCCCGGGCGAGGACGGTCCCGCGCTGCTGTCTCCACGCCGTCGACCCTAGGTGGGGCTCTCCCGCCCCACCAATCCACGCCGGACGGGTCGGTACCAAGCCGGACGAATCACCCCGCCCGGCTCAGGCGCCTGCCTCCACGTCGAGGGTCAGCACGAGGTGCTCACGCACGCTCTCGCGGCCGGACCGGAGACCCACGACGGTGCGCGGCCCGCTGTCGTCGACCACGAGCTCCACCGTCGAGGGGAGCAGGACCGGCTTGCGGAACCACACCTCGGAGGTGGAGGGCCCGCTCGTCTCCGGCCCGAGGGTGGCGAGGGTCCGCGCCGCCGTCCACATCCCGTGCGCGATGGCGCGCGGGAACCCCATCGCCTTCGCGCTGAGGGCGTGCAGGTGTATGGGGTTCACGTCACCGGACACGGCGGCATACGCACGGCCCAGTCCCTCGGGCAGGCGCAGGACGCCGGCGGGAGGCCCCTGGGGCATCGGTGGACCCGACTGCGGCGCCACGGCGTTCGCGTCGCCTCGACCGCGTCGCAGGTAGGTGCTGCGCCCCTCCCAGACCCGCTCCCCGTCGACGTCCACCTCGGTCACGAGGTCGACGAGCTGACCCTTGGCGTGCGGGCGCAGGTCGGCGGCGTGCACGGTGACGTCGAGGCGGTCGTCCGCGGTCAGGCGACGGTGCACGGTGATGCGGTTCTCGAGGTGCACCAGGCCCGGCAGCGGCAGCGGGAAGTCACGTCCGGCCATGAGCGCGACCTGGAGAGGAAACCCCAGCACGTGCGGGTAGGTGTGCGGCAGCACGTCTCCCCCGGCGAACCGGCACAGGTGCTGGTAGTCGAGCAGGTGCGCGCGATCGACCTGGACTGCGGCGAGGTGCAGCCCGTGCGCGGGCAGCGCCCCGCCCCGTCCACGCTGCGTGAGCGCAGCCCGGGCGAACAGCGGTCCGAGGGCAGGTGTCGACGCGACCTCGCGCAGCTCCACGTCAGGCCCCCAACAGGCTCTGGCCGCAGACACGGACGACGTTGCCGGTCACTCCCGCGTTGGCGTCCTGACTGAACCACGCGATCGTCTCGGCGACGTCGACGGGCAGGCCGCCCTGGCTCAGCGAGTTGAGCAGGCGCCCGACCTCCCGCGTCGCGAAGGGGACCTTGGCGGTCATCTCGGTCTCGATGAACCCCGGGGCCACCGCGTTGACGGTGATGCCCCGACGGACCAGGTCGGCGTCGACCGAGAGGGCGTCGACGAGGCCGATGACCCCGGCCTTGGACGCGGCGTAGTTGGTCTGGCCACGGTTGCCCGCGATCCCCGCGATCGAGGACACGAGGACGACGTGCCCACCGTCGCGGATCCCGTTCTCCCCCAGCAGGACCTCGTTCATCCGCAGGATCGAGCCGAGGTTGACGTCGAGCACCGAGTCCCACCGGGACTCGTCCATGTTGGCGAGCAGCTTGTCGCGGGTGATCCCCGCGTTGTGGACGACGATGTCGAGGCCCCCGTGGCGGCCGGTGGCGTCCAGGATCCGCTGCCCCGCGTCGGCCGCCGTGACGTCGACCTGCAGTGCGGTTCCGCCGACCCGGTTCGCGGTGCGGGCCAGCGACTCCCCCGCCGCCGGGATGTCGACGCAGACCACGTGCGCTCCGTCGCGGGCGAGCACATCGGCGATCGAGGCGCCGATCCCCCGAGCAGCCCCGGTCACGACCGCGACCTTGCCCGCCAACGGAAGGGCCCAGTCGGCGGGCTCGGCCGGGGTGCCCGGTCCGACGCGGACGACCTGGGCGTCGACGTAGGCGGAGCGGCCGGAGAGCAGGAACCGCACCGCGGCGTCGGTGTTGGCCTCGGCGCCCTCGGCGACGAGGACGAGGTTGGCCGTGGCTCCGAAGCGCAGCTCCTTGCCGACCGAGCGGGTGATTCCTTCGAGCGCGCGACGCGACGCCGCCTGGGCGACCGACGTGGCAGACGCCGGATCCGCACCCACGACGACCACCCGGCCGGAGGCCCGCAGCGCCTTCACCGCGGGGGCGAGGACGACGCGGACGAGGTCGAGGTCTCCGGGCTCCGTGACGGTCGTGAGGTCGAGGACCACCGCGCCGAGCCTGGATCCCGCCGGCACCGCGTCGACGACCTCCACCCCCTCGTCGGAGAGCAGCGTGCGGACGTGCTCGGCCACCGCGGCGTCGGCGAGCCCTGCGACGAGGACCGGACCCTCCACGAGCGGTGCGTCCGCGGCATACCGGCGCAGGCGCACGGGCCGAGGGAGGCCCAGCTGCGCCGCGAGCTTCGTGCCCACGGCACTGTTGACGAATCCTGCGTACGCGCCGGTCATGTCAGGCCGCCTCGAGGATCGCCATGACACCCTGCCCACCGGCGGCGCAGATCGAGATCAGGCCACGCGCGCCGGATCCCCTCTCCTGCAACGATTTGGCGAGGGACGCAACGATCCGTCCACCGGTCGCCGCGAAGGGGTGGCCGGCGGCCAGGGACGAACCGTTTACGTTGAGCCTGGTGCGGTCCAGCGCCCCGATGGGCGCGTCGAGACCGAGCCTGTCGCGGCAGAACGACTCGCTCTCCCAGGCCGCGAGCGTGCACAGCACGGTGGCCGCGAAGGCCTCGTGGATCTCGACGAGGTCGAAGTCCTGCAGCTTCATGCCCTGGCGTTCCAGCAGGTGGGGCAGCGCGTAGGCGGGAGCCATGAGCAGTCCCTCGTGGCCGGTGACGTAGTCGACCGCCGCGGTCTGCGCGTCGACGAGGTGGGCCAGGACGGGCAGGCCGCGCTCGGCCGCCCACTCGTCGCTGCCGAGCAGCACGACGGAGGCACCGTCGGTCAGCGGCGTCGAGTTGGCTGCCGTCATGGTGGCGCCGTCGCCCCGGCCGAAGACCGGCTTGAGCTTCGCGAGCTTGTCGACCGAGGAGTCCGCGCGCAGGTTCTGGTCCCGGGTGAGGCCGAGGTAGGGCGTCAGGAGGTCGTCGAAGAAGCCGCGGTCGTAGGCCGCTGCGAGGTTCCGGTGGCTCTGCACGGCCAGCTCGTCCTGGGCCTCACGCGTCACGCCCCAGTGCGCCGCCGTCTGGGCCATGTGCTCGCCCATCGACAGGCCGGTGCGCGGCTCGACGTTGCGCGGGATCTCGGGGACGACCTGGCCGGGGCGAAGGCGCGCGACCGCCTTGAGTCGCTGGCCGGGAGTCTTCGCCCGGTTGAGCGCCAGCAGCGTCTCGCGCAGCCCCTCGTTCACGGCGATGGGCGCGTCGGAGGCCGTGTCGGTACCGCCGGCGATGCCGGACTCGACCTGACCCAGGGCGATCTTGTTCGCCACGAGGACGGTCGCCTCGAGCCCGGTGCCGCAGGCCTGCTGCACGTCGTACGCCGGGGTGGTCGGCGCGAGGCTCGAACCCAGGACGGACTCACGGGTGAGGTTGAAGTCGCGGCTGTGCTTGAGCACCGCTCCGGCGGCGACCTCGCCGACCGGCTCCCCCGCCAGCCCGAACCGGGCCACGAGGCCTTCGAGGGACGCGGTGAGCATGTCCTGGTTGGAGGCCTTGGCGTACGTGCTGTTGGCACGGGCGAACGGGATGCGGTTGCCACCGATGACGGCGGCGCGGCGGGGCTTCGCTGATGCGGCCACGAGATGCTCCTGGAGGTCGAGGGTTACTGATACCGACGGTAGCAGGTACGGCTGGTACCTGCTACCGTCGACAGCGTGAGCACCACCACCGACGGTCGCAGCACCCGCTGGGACGAGCACCGCGCCAGCCGGCGCCGTGAGCTCGTCGAGGCCACCCTGCGCGCCATCCGGGAGCACGGTGCCGGGGTCGGCATGGACGACATCGCGGCGGCAGCCGGCACGTCCAAGACGGTCTTCTACCGCCACTTCACCGACCGCTCCGGCCTGTATGCCGCCGTGTCGGAGAGCGTGGACGCGCGGATCCTGCGCGACCTCGGGTCCGCCATGGGGGGCGGGTCGCCCGACCTCGCCCGCGCCGGGGGGTCACCCCGGGCGATCATCGCCGCGGCGATCGACTCCTACCTCGCCCTCGTCGAGCGCGATCCGGAGGTCTACCGCTTCGTCGTCAACGCCCCCCTGCTCGACGCCCCGTCCGGTGGCGACCCCGCCCTGGCCGTGACGAGCCACATCGCCGACCAGATGTCCGCGCTGATCGGCGCAGCCCTCGCCTCGGTCGGCCGCGACACCTCGCCCGCCACGGTGTGGGGGGCCGGCGTCGTGGGCATGGTCCGGGCGGCTGCCGACCAGTGGCTGGCGGACCCCTCGCTGACCCGCCCCGACCTCACCGCACACCTCACCGACCTGGCCTGGGGCGGACTGTCCGCCGCCTGGCCCGACCCGTCCTGATCGTCCAAGGAGCCACCATGACCGACCTCGCCACCGAGCTGCGCCGCGCCCTCGACGGGCGGTGGGCCCACATCAAGGACGAGGCCCGCACCGACCTGTCCCCCAGCGACTTCGCCGCCCCCGAGGCGGAGCTGACCATGGAGGAGTACCGCGCGCGGGTCGCCGACCAGGTCCAGAAGATCGCCGCGACCGGTCACCCCGCGCGCGGCTTCCCCAAGGAGGCCGGCGGCAACGGCGACCTCGGCGGGTCGGTGACGGCGTTCGAGATGCTCGGCCACGCCGACCTGTCGGTCATGGTCAAGGCCGGCGTGCACTGGGGCCTCTTCGGTGGCGCGGTGGCCAACCTCGGCACCGCCGCGCACCACGCGGCATACCTGCCTCGCATCATCGACGCCACGCTCCCGGGCTGCTTCGCGATGACGGAGACCGGGCACGGCTCCGACGTGCAGTCGCTCGGCACCACGGCGACGTACGACCCCGCGACCGACGAGCTCGTCGTCAACACGCCCGACCTGCGCAGCCGCAAGGACTACATCGGCGGCGCCGCCCGCGACGGCCGGCTCGCCGCGGTCTTCGCCCAGCTCATCACCGACGGTGAGAGCCACGGCGTGCACTGCGTCCTCGTGCCCATCCGCGACGAAGACGGCACGCCCCTGCCCGGCGTCACCATCGGCGACTGCGGGGCCAAGGCAGGCCTGGCGGGCGTGGACAACGGCCGGCTGTCCTTCGACCACGTCCGGGTGCCGCGCACCAACCTGCTCAACCGGTACGGCGACATCGACGACCAGGGGCGGTACACCTCCCCCATCGAGAACTCGACCCGCCGTTTCTTCACCATGCTCGGCACCCTCGTCCGCGGCCGGGTCAGCGTCGCCGGTGCCGCGGGCTCGGCCACGCGGACCGCGCTCACCCTCGCCGTGACGTATGCCGGTCACCGCCGCCAGTTCACCCCGCCCGGCGCCGAGGACGAGGTCGTCCTGCTCGACTACCGGGCCCACCAGCGCAAGCTCCTCCCGGCCCTCGCGAAGTCCTACGCCCTCCAGCTCGCCCAGAACGAGCTCGTCTCGTTGATGCACGACGTCCAGAGCGCTCCCGACGAGGTCGACGAGCACGGCCAGCGCGAGCTCGAGGCCCGTGCCGCCGGCATCAAGGCGGTCTCCACGACCCACGCCACCACGACCATCCAGATGTGCCGGGAGGCCTGCGGTGGCGCGGGGTACCTCGCCGTCAACCGGCTGCCCGCGCTCAAGGCCGACACCGACGTGTTCACGACCTTCGAGGGCGACAACACGGTGCTGCTCCAGCTCGTCGCCAAGGGCCTGCTGACCGACTACCGCGACAGCTTCGGCAACCTCGACACCCTTGGGATGGTGCGCTTCGGGGCCCGCCAGTTCGCCGGGGCCGTCATCGAGCGCACGGCTGCCCGCGGGTTGGTCGAGCGCCTGGTCGCCGCGGCGCCGGGACGCGACAGCGAGAAGGGGCCCACCGACCGCGGTTGGCAGCTGGCGCTGTTCGAGGACCGCGAGCGGCACCTGCTCGAGACCCTCGCCCTGCGCCTGCGCAAGGCGGGCAAGCCGGGCGCCGACCTCTTCGAGGTCTTCAACCTCGCCCAGGACCACGTCGTCGAGGCGGCCCGCGCCCACGTCGACCGCACCATTCTCGAGGCCTTCGTCGCCGGCATCGACGCCTGCGAGGACCGCACGGCGGCGGCGATGCTCTCCACCGTGTGCGACCTCTACGCGCTGAGCCAGATCGAGGCCGACAAGGGCTGGTACCTCGAGCACGGCCGGATCACCCCGGCCCGGAGCAAGCAGGTCACCGCCGCGGTCAACGACCTCTGCGCGACCCTGCGACCGCACGCCCAGGAGCTCGTCGACGCGTTCGGCATCCCGAAGGAGTGGCTGGGGACCGAGCTGCTCGCTCCGCTGGACTAGGGGGCGCGCAGCAGCGTGCGGCCGTCGTCGGTGACGGTCCAGAACGGGTTGTGGGCGACCTCCCAGGGGTGGCCCTCGGGGTCGACGAAGATGCCGGAGTACCCGCCCCACACCGTGTCGGCGCCGCCGCGGCCGATGGTGGCCCCGGCTGCGCGGGCCTCCTCGAGGACGGAGTCGACCTCTGCAGGGCTGGCGACGTTGAGCGCCAGCGTCACCCCGCCCCAGCCGCCGTCATCGGTGACCACCGAGTCCTCGGCCAGGGCGGTGCGGTCCCAGAGCGCGAGGACGATGCCACCGCACTGGAAGAACGCCACCTCGTCCTCGTCGTTGCCCCGGCGCCAGCCGAGCGCCGTGTAGAACGCCTCGGCGCGGGCGAGGTCGCCCACGCCGAGGGTGACCAGCGAGATCCGCTGGTCCATCAGCCGTCCCACCACGGTCGCAGCGGAAGGCCTGCCGCACCCTTGTCACCGAGCTTGACCGCCAGCACCTGGTGGAGCTGGACGACGTTGCGCTCGAACCCCAGTCGCGACCCCGCCATGTAGAGGCCCCAGACGCGGGCCGTGGCCTCGCCCACCTCCGCCACGCAGGCGTCCCAGTTGTCCCGCAGGTTGTCGCACCACCCCGCCAGGGTGCGGGCGTAGTGCTCGCGCAGGTTCTCCTCGTGGCGCACCTCGAGCCCGCCGACGTCCTGGATCGCGGCGATGATCGTGCCGGAGCCGGTCAGCTCACCGTCGGGGAACACGTAGCGGTCGATGAACGCCCCGGTGGAGGTGCGCCTGTTGTCGGGACGGGTGATGCAGTGGTTGAGCAGCAGGCCACCCGGGCGCAGCCGGTCCTCGATGAAGCGGAAGTACGACGGGTAGTTGCGCACGCCGATGTGCTCGGTGAGGCCGATCGAGGAGATCGCGTCGAAGCCCGTCTCCGCGACGTCGCGGTAGTCGGTGTGGCGGACCTCGGCCAGGTGCGCCAGCCCCTCGCGCTCGATCGCCTCCTGGGCCCACTGGGCCTGCTCGGCCGACAGGGTGGCGCCGATGACGCGGACCCCGCGCCGCGCGGCATACCGCACCATGCCGCCCCAGCCACAGCCGATGTCGAGCAACCGGTCACCGGGCTTGAGCCGCAGCTTGTCGAAGACGAGGCGGTACTTGTTCTCCTGCGCCTCCTCCAGCGTCGAGGAGTCCTGCGGGTAGGCCGCGCAGGTGTACGTCATCGACGGGCCGAGGACACGCTCGTAGAACGCGTTCGAGACGTCGTAGTGGTGGTGGATCGCCTCGGCGTCACGGGTCCGGGTGTGCCGCAGCCCCTCGGCGACTCGACGCCACCTCGGCAGGGACTCCTGGGGCGGCGGCGGCGGGGGCTTGAGCAGCTCCACCCCGAGCGACCGGGCGATCGCCGCAGCGGTCTTCGGCGCCGGCATCTGGAAGTGCACCTCGCCCATCGCCGCGAGCAGCGGGTAGGGGTCACCGGGGTGGACCCCGATGAGGTCGAGGTCCCCGGCGACGTAGGCGCGCGCCATACCGAGGTCCCCGGGTGCCGTCGCGAGGTAGCTGGCACCGCGCGGGGTCCGCAGGTCGAGGCCGAACTCGGCGTCCTCGGGGCCGGTACGGGAGCCGTCGTAGGCGGTGAACCGCAACGGCATCTCCCCCGAGGTCACGGCATCGAGGATCTGGGCCATCGACAGCTTTGCCGGGAGGACGTCGGAGTCGGGTCGGTTGCTCTTGAGGATCGTCATGTGCGTCGCACCGCCTTGGAGTAGAGATCGAGCAGTCGGGAACGGGGGTCGTACCTGGCCTTGAGCGCCGCGTACGTCGCGCCGCCGTAGTGCTGCCAGAACTCACCCTCGTCGTAGTAGGAGTCGGAGTAGAGGGACTTGTGGCCGTCGAGCTCGGTGACCTTCGCCTCGATGAGGCGGTTGGTCGCGCCGGGGTCGTCGGGGTCGCGGGGGACGCTGGACCAGAACCCGACGTTGACGTACGTCTCCCCGGGCCGCAGGGGGTACAGGGGCCAGCTGCCGGAGCTGCGCACGGGGCAGAGCCAGATCGGCTCGATCGGCACCTCGCGCAGGAACCACTCGACGAACTCGGCCGTGCGCCCCAGCGGCACCTCGATGTCCTGCACGACGCGTTCGCGCGGTGGCCGACCCTTGCGGGCCTCGAGCCGGTCGGCCACGTCGAACCGGTGGTCGAGCGCGATGAGCTTCCAGTAGGACGCGCTGTTGCGGAACCGCTTCGGCCACAGCCGACGGATGCCAGGCCGCTGCACCCCGAACGCCCTGCTGCACCAGAACCAGTCGGTGTCCCAGCGCCACAGGTAGTCGTGGGTGGTGAGCAGGTCGGTGCGCGGGCGAGCACCGTCGTGCTGGATCGACCGGTAGTAGACGTCCATGCCGGTGTAGTCGCTGGGCGCCCCCGTGAGGGGAGAGCGCCGCCCCAGCGTGAGGTAGGCCTCGGTGGCCGAGAACACCACGCCGTCGAGGTAGTCGACCCGCTCCCCCTCGTGCTCTCCGGTGTCGACGACGGCCCCCATCGCCGTGACGAGCGACTCGAGGTCGTGGAACCGCAGGTGCCGCAGCGCCACCGCAGCATCGACCTCCTCCAGGGAGATGCGCAGCCGGGTGGCGTAGCCGAGCGTCCCGTAGGAGTTGGGGAAGCCGTGGAACAGGTCCGCGTGCTCCCCCTCGGGGCGGGCGGTCACGATCTCGCCGCTGCCCGTGAGGATGTCCATCTCGAGCACGGACTCGTGCGGCAGCCCGCTGCGGAACGACGTCGACTCGATGCCCAGTCCCGTGACCGCTCCGCCGAGCGTGATCGTCTTCAGCTGCGGGACGACGAGCGGTGCCAGCCCGTGCGCGAGCGTGGCGTCCACGAGGTCGGCGTACGTGCACATGCCCTGGACGTCGGCCGTGCGGGCCACCGGGTCGACCGACAGCACGCCACCGAGCCCGGAGACGTCCAGGCCGGGGGCGTCGGTCCTGGCCCGGGCCCGGAACAGGTTGGACGTCTTCTTCGCGAGCCGCACCGTGGCATCGGCCGGTATGGCGCGGTAGCTCGCCGCCAGCCGTGCGACGGCGGCCTCGTGCGCGGCCGCAGGCACCATCGGAAGCGGTGCCGACCGCCCCTGCCCCGTTGTCGTCGTCAAGCTGACCACGGCTCGACCTTATGCCGCGCGTGCAACAGTCGTCACGCGGGTTCTTGATCCGTGGTCACGGGGTCCCCCACCCGCACCGTGCCGCGGCGGCTCACCGCGGCATACACCCCGGGGCAGCCGCCGGCGGGGCCCGTGACGTCGAGCACGACCTCCCCCACGCGCAGCACCGAGCCCACGGTCGCGGCGAGGTCGGCCGAGGCCAGCGTGACGACCACGTTGGCCCGCGTGTCGTCGCGGACGTCCTCGGCGGCGATGACCTGCACGGGTGCCTTCTTGCGGCGGTCGCCCTCCAGACCCGCGTCGTCGACGACGACGGCCTCGAGCGTGAGGCCGGGCTCGCCCTTGACGGGGTACGTGTGCAGGCTCTGGACCGTCGGCGTCGCCATCAGACCCCCTCGGGTGCCGACGCCAGGGCGGTGTCGATGGCATCGCGGAGCCGGGTGGCCGACGCACGGGTCAGCTCGACCGCGACCCGCTGCCCCGGTCCTCTCGAAGGGTCGGCCAGGTCGATGTTGAGGGTGTGCTCGGCCATGGCGTGGACGGGGTGGTCGTAGTAGACGGTCGCGTCGCTGACGTGGAACCACTGGCCCCCCGGTCCCTTGGCGCTGCCGTCGACGGACTCGGTCACGGTGGCGTACGTGCACACGTCAGGCCCCTTGCGTGGAGAGGTGGGTGGCGAAGAAGGTGGCGATGCGTTCCCAGCCGTCGTTGGCGGCCTCGGGCCGGTAGGACGGTCGGTCCACCGCGAAGAACGCGTGCGGCGCGCCCTCGTAGGAGTGGAACTCGTGCGGCTTCCCCAGCTCGGTCAGGCGCGTGTCGAGCTCGGCGACGTGCTCGGGGCTGGGGGTCTTGTCGTCCGCTCCGAAGAGGCCGAGCAGCGGCGCGCGCAGTCCGGGGAGCTGGTCCACGAGGTTGGTCACCTTGAGCGGGAACCCCTCCGGCGGCGTGCCCGTGACGAACGCCCCGTAGCAGTCCACCGCCGCGTCGACGTCGAGGTGGCAGGCGGCCAGGACGCTCTGGCGGCCGCCGGAGCAGTACCCGATGACACCGACCTTCCCGTTGCTGCTCGGGAGTGACCGCAGGTGTGCCGCGGCACCACCGACGTCGCCGACGAGCCGCGCATCCGGGACCCCGCCGTTCGCCCGGGCGGCCGCGGCCGCGTCGGACGGGTCGGCGCCGGGAGCCTCGCGCCAGTAGAGGTTCGGGCAGATCGCGTCGTACCCCAGCTCGGCGAACCGGCGCACGATCTCCTTGGTGGCCCGGTCGTAGCCGGGCATGTGGTGGATCACCACGACCCCGCCGCGGGGGGCGTCGCCGTCGGGCCGGGCGAGGTAGGCCTCGATCTCGTCGCCGTCGGCGCCGGCGATCCGGATGGTTGTGGTGTGCATCGAGTCGCTCACCCTCCGGATGCTATTCCTCGGTTGCTCGCCGCCGCGTCCCTCCCCTCGTCCGGACCGCCTCCACCGGAGGACCCGCCGTCAGGGGTGGGCGGCCTGCTGCGCCACCGCCTGGCAGCTCGTCCCCGTGGTCGTGCCCTCGAAGACCTGGTCGAGGTCGATCCCCTGCTTGACGGCCACCGCCCCGAGGAGCTGGCACATGGCCTGGACCTCGTCGAGGGTCGTGGTGCCGCTGCCGGTGTCCGCCCTCATGTTCGCCCGCCTCCCGTATGACGCGACGAGACCCCGCGGGGATGCGGAACCTGCCGCGGAACCCACCCGCAACGCGTCGAAGCCCTCCCCGGAACGGGAAGGGCTTCGACGGACGGCATGGGCGGCTGGTGCCGACCTGGTGGACGTGAAGGGACTCGAACCCATGGCCTCTCGCGTGTGAAGCGAACGCTCTAACCAACTGAGCTACACGTCCAGGTGCCCTTGCGGGCCTGCCGAAGAATAGCGGGAGCGGGTGCGATGGGCGAAATCCGGGGGTCTGTCGGGGCGTCGCCGACCGGTCAGAGGCCGGGCAGGGAGTTCAGCCAGTCCTCGATGACGTCCGGCAGGAACCCGGGCACGCCCGACAGGAGGAACAGCCCGTAGAACACGAGCGCCACCAGCGCTGCGGTCAGGAGCCCGACGAGGCCCTTGACCCAGAGCGGCTTGGGGCCGATCCAGTCGTTCCAGTCGGCGAGGCGCGCCTTGCCCCAGTCGAGCAGCCGCTGGGCCCACTCGAACTCCGACGCCAGGATGCCGATGCCGACGAAGACGATCAGCCAGCCGGGTCCCGGAGCGGGCACGGCGATCAGTCCGGCGATGGTGACGAGGGCGCCGACGATCCCCACGACCCACTTGTAGATGCGGTGGCTGTGGGGGTTCGAGCGGATCTTGCGCCGCCACTCCCAGTCCTTCTCCCGGTCGTTCTCCCGGTCTCGTGACCGGCGTCGTTCGTCGGAGGGCGACTGCTGCTGGTCCTGCCTGGCCTCGGGGGTGCGGCCCCGTGTCTGGTCGGTCACGGATCCATTCTCTCCTGACAGAGCCGGGCGAACACCTCGGCCGCGCGCCGGGTCACCGGGCCCACCTCGAGGGTGCGGTCGTCGACGGCGTGGATCGGCAGGACGTCCTTGGTGCTGCTCGTGATGAACACCTCGTCGGCGCTGTCGAGGACGTCCAGCGGCAGGGCCTCCTCGACGACCTCCATCCCGTCCTCACGGCACCACTCGATGGTGACCTCGCGGGTGATACCGGCCAGGCAGCCGGAGTCCAGGGGCGGCGTGCGCAGCACCCCGTCGACGACGACGAAGATGTTGGACCCGGTGCACTCGCACAGCTCTCCACGGGTGTTCGCGAACACCGCCTCGATCGCCCCGCGCTCCTTGGCGTACGCGAGGGCGACGACGTTCTCGGCATACGAGGTCGTCTTGAGGCCGGCGACGGCGGAGCGCTCGTTGCGCGTCCACGGGGTGACGGCGACCGAGGCGCTCGCCGGCGGTCGCGGTTGGGCGCCGGCGGTGACGATGTACGTGAGTGGGCTGTCGTCCCGGTCGGACCCGAGTGGGCCGGCGCCTCCGGTGACGGAGTAGCGCAGCCGACCGAACTCGATCGGGTCGCCCGCGGACAGCACCGCCTCGATGCCCTCGGCGAGGCGGTCGTGGTCGGCCGGCGGCAGGCCGAGCCCGGCCATCGTGCGGTCGAGCCGACGGGCGTGGCGGGTGGCCGCGAACACCTGCCCGTGGTCGACCTTCGCGGTCTCGAACGCGCCGTCCCCGACGGTCACCCCGTGGTCGAGCGCCGCGATGGACGGCTCGTCCACCCCTGTCAGCCGACCGTTGACCCAGACCCTCACGCTGCTCATGCGTCCACCCTCCCAGATGCGAGCCCGACCAGCCGTGCGGCCTTGACCCGGGTCTCCTCCCACTCACCCGCGGGGTCCGATCCCCACGTGATGCCTGCACCGGTACCGAACCGCAACCACCGTCGTCCGTCCGCAGCCCGCTCTGCCCAGAACGTCCGGATGCCGACGGCGAGTTCCGCCGTGCCCGCATCGGCGTCGACCCACCCGACGGCCCCGCAGTACGGACCGCGAGGGACCGGTTCGAGGTCGGCGATGGCTTGCAGCGCAGTGTGTTTCGGTGCGCCGGACACCGACCCGGGTGGGAAGGTGGCGGCCATGACGTCCTCCCAGCTCGCCCCGGGACGCAGCTCGCCGGAGACCGTCGACACGAGGTGCACGAGGCCGGGGTGCTCCTCCGGTGCGCAGAGGTGATCGACCCGCACGGTGCCGGGGCGGCTGACGTGCGACAGGTCGTTGCGCACCAGGTCGACGATCATGACGTTCTCGGCGTAGTCCTTGGGCAGCATCGCCTCGAGGTGGGTCGCGGTGCCCTTGATGGGCCGCGACTCCAGCTGGTCACCGTCGCGCAGCAGGAACGCCTCCGGGCTCGCGCACACGACGTCGAGTCCCGCGTCCGGCACGTGGATGCGCGAGGCGTATGGCGCGGGGTTGCCCCGCGCGAGCAGCTGCGCCAGGCCGTCGAGGTCGGCCTCCTCGGCCAGCTCGTGCGACATCACCCGGCAGAGGTTGACCTGGTAGACGGTGCCGGCGGCGATGCGGTCGCGGATCTCCCGCACCCCTGCGAGGTAGCCCGCCTCGTCGAGGCTGGTGCCCCACTCCCCGCGCAGCGGCACCCACGGCACGGTGCGCGCCTTCGGCGGCTGACGCGTCACGTGGGCGAACCGCACGGCAGTGACCGACCCCTCGAACTCGGCGACCACGGCCCAGAACCCCGAGCCCAGGCCGTCGAGCGCCTCCAGCCCGGACAGGTCCCGACGCACCTCGACGGGCCCGGTCGCGACGAGCGACCCGAACCGCCCGTGTCCCGATGCGGCCGCCTCCACGATGGCGATCCTAGGGCGACCTACACTCGGCGCTCATGCGCCCACTCGCAGCGGTCACCGCTGCCGCCCTCGCGGTCACGCTCACGGCCTCCTGCTCCGCGGGCGCCTCCGACGGGACCGCCACCAGCCGGACGGGCAGCCCGAGCACCCGGCCCGGCGGGACCCCGAGTGCGAGCGGCACGTCCGCCACGACCACGACGCGCGCGCCCGGGACGTCGTCGACGACGGCGTCGCCCAGCTCCACCACGGCCGCCCGGCCGAGCGACCCGAACACCCTGACGATGGCGTTCGCCGGGGACGTCCACTTCGAGGACTACCTCGCCCCCCTGGCGTCACGTCCCGACGGCCTCGCCGAGCTGCAGGACTCCCTCGGCGCCGCCGACCTCGCCATGGTCAACCTGGAGACGGCGATCACGACGCGAGGGACGAAGATCGGCAAGGAGTTCCATTTCCGGGCCCCCGCCTCGGCGCTGAGGACCGTGCAGGGCGCCGGAGTCGACGCCGTGAGCATGGCCAACAACCACGGCGTGGACTACGGACCGGTCGGGCTGCAGGACACCCTCGCCGCGAAGCGGACGAGCCCCATCCCGGTCGTGGGCATCGGCGCCGACGAGGACGAGGCCTTCGCCCCGGCGGTCCTGTCGGCCAAGGGCCTGCGGGTCGCTGTCTTCGGCGCCTCCGAGGTCTTCGAGATGACCCTCTCGCGCTACTCGGCCGGACCGGGCAAGGGCGGCATCGCCAGCGCCGCCCCGGTGACCCGGCTGCGCAGGGCCGTTGCCGCAGCGTCCAGGAAGTACGACGTGGTCGTGGTCTTCCTGCACTGGGGACTGGACTACCAGAAGTGCCCCGACCCGCTGTCCGCGGAGACCGCGCAGGTCCTCGAGGAGGCAGGAGCCGACATCATCGTCGGCGGCCACTCCCACCGGGTCAACGGCGCCGGGTGGCTCGGGCGCTCCTACGTCGCGTACGGGCTCGGCAACTTCGTGTGGTGGCGCAGCAAGGAGCCGGACTCCAGGTCCGGCGTGCTCACCTTGGCCCTGGACGTCAAGGCCGCGAAGGGCACCGGGTCGAACGGCCACAGCGTGGTGCGCACCGCGAGCTGGACGCCCATGCTCATCGGCATCGACGGCATACCCCGTCGTCCGGGGGCCGCGGACACCAAGCGGCTCCACGGGCTCTGGGAGCAGGCGAACGCGTGCACCGGGCTCGAGTCCCGGCCGAGCTGACGTGCGCCGCGCACCCCGTGCGCGGGGAATGGATGTGACACCTCGCGGGTTGATGTAGTTGAATTCGCAACTACCTACACGAGAGGCGAGACCGATGCAGTTCGGGATCTTCACCGTCGGCGACCTGACCACCGACCCCACCACGGGCACCACCGTCAGCGAGCACCAGCGCGTCAAGGACACCGTCGAGCTCGCCAAGCACGTCGAGCAGGTCGGGCTGGACGTCTTCGCGACCGGTGAGCACCACAACCCCCCGTTCGTGCCGTCCTCCCCCACCACGACGCTGGGATTCATCGCCGCCCAGACCTCGCGGCTGCTGCTGTCCACCTCGACGACCCTCATCACGACGAACGACCCCGTGAAGATCGCCGAGGACTACGCGACGCTGCAGCACCTCGCCGACGGTCGTGTCGACCTCATGATGGGCCGCGGCAACACCGGCCCGGTGTACCCGTGGTTCGGCAAGGACATCCGCGACGGCATCGCCCTCGCCGTGGAGAACTACGCGCTGCTGCGCCGGCTCTGGACCGAGGACGTCGTCACCTGGGAGGGCAAGTACCGCACCCCGTTGCAGTCCTTCACCGCCACCCCGCGCCCGCTCGACGGCATCGCGCCGTTCGTCTGGCACGGCTCGATCCGCAGCCCCGAGATCGCCGAGCAGGCGGCCTACTACGGCGACGGCTTCTTCCACAACAACATCTTCTGGCCGATGAGCCACACCCGTCAGATGGTCGCGCTCTACCGTCGCCGCTTCGAGCACTACGGCCACGGCTCGGCCGACCAGGCCATCGTCGGCCTCGGTGGGCAGGTCTTCATGCGGGCCAACAGCCAGGACGCGGTGCGGGAGTTCCGCCCGTACTTCGACAACGCCCCCGTCTACGGCCACGGCCCGTCGCTGGAGGAGTTCAGCCGGGAGACGCCCCTCACGGTGGGTTCGCCCCAGCAGGTCATCGAGCGGTATGCCGCGATGGCCGACTCCGTCGGCGACTACCAGCGCCAGCTCTTCCTCATCGACCACGCGGGGCTGCCGCACTCGACCGTGATGGAGCAGGTCGAGATCCTCGGCACGCAGGTCGTCCCCGAGCTGCGCAGGATCGCCGCCGCCCGCAAGCCGGCCCACGTGCCGGACGCCCCGACCCACGCCAGCCGCCTCGCCGCGGCCCGATCCCTGGAGGTCTCCCGATGACGAGTCCCCTGTCGTCCCAGTCGCGCCCACGCCGGGTCGTGGTGGTCCAGGCGGGCCTCGGACAGCCGTCGTCGACCCGCCTGCTCGGCGAGCGGCTCGCCGCCGCCACCCGCGACGCGCTGCTCGAGCGCGGGCAGGAGGCGACCGTCGACGTGGTCGACCTCCGTGAGCACGCCCACGACCTGGCGAACGCGCTCCTCACCGGCTTCCCCAGCGGTGCGCTGCGTGAGGCCGTCGACGCCGTCGCCTCGGCCGACGCCGTGATCGCGGTGACGCCGGTGTTCCAGGCGTCCTACAGCGGCCTGTTCAAGACCTTCTTCGACGTCCTCGACGAGGGTTCCCTGCGGGGCACCCCGGTGCTGATGGCGGCCACCGCAGGCACTGCCCGCCACTCCCTGGTCCTCGAGCACGCGATGCGTCCGATGTTCGCCTACCTCAAGGCCGTGACGGTCCCGACGGGTGTGTTCGCGGCGTCCGAGGACTGGGGCGGTGGCGACCCGGGCCAGGGGCTGTCCACCCGTGTCGAGGTCGCCGCGGCCGAGCTCGCCGACCTCGTGTCGGGGCGTGCCGCTGCGGCGGCACCGGCCCGCAGCGGCACCGAGCTCGCCGACCCGGTGCCCTTCGAGGAGCTGCTGGCCCGCTGAACCCACGCCGGGATGTCGCTTGTGCCCCGGTAGCAGCACGGAAACGCCGGTATCCGCTACGTCAGATTGCTGATGCCGCCGTGCTGCCACCGGGCGCACCCTGAGTCATCCGCAGCGAATTCCTCCGACTCGTGCCGTGGACAGGATCACCACACGGAGGTGGGCAGAGATGGCAGTCGTCAGTGCGTTGCCGGAGCCGAACGAAGGCGACCGGCACGGACCACGTGGGGAGCCCGAGCTCCGGCTCGGGCCCGAGACGCTGGCACGCATCAGCGCGGTCGCGGCGCAGCCCGGACAGGCCTGGCGCAGCGAGCCGCTCGCCCGCAAGAAGGCGTTCGCCCGGCGCCGCGGGGAGCCGGTCGCCAAGGACGCCGCGGCGCCCGACGTCGATGCGGCCCTCGAGCGCATCTTCCAGAACGCCGACTTCCTCGCCGGGGCGTGGCTGAGCACCGGCGCGACCAAGGCCGATGCCGTGGCGAAGATCAACACCACCAGCGAGCTCGGCACGGGGTTCCTCGTGTCGCCCTGGCTGCTGATGACCAACAACCACGTCATCGACTCACCCGAGACGGCCTCCGGGTCGGTGGCGTGGTTCCGCTACGTCGAGGACGCCGACGGCAACATCACCCCGCGCAAGGTCGCCCTGCAGCCCGAGCGCTGCTTCGTGACGAGCCCCCGCGATGCCCTCGACTACACGGTCGTCGCTGTGGCGCCGCTGGACGGCCAGCCCCCGGGTCAGCAGTTCGGTTCGATCCCGCTGCACGGCGGCGTGGGCAAGATCGTGGTGGGCCAGAACGTCAACGTGATCCAGCATCCGTCGGGTCGCACACGGGAGATCTGCGTCCGCAACAACCTGCTGCTCGAGGTCGTCGACGACACCTTCGTCCTCTATGGCGCCGACACCGAGCCGGGCTCGTCCGGGTCACCCGTCCTCAGCGACACGTGGGAGCTCGTGGCCCTCCACCACGCCAGCGAGCAGAAACGCAACGCGCAGAACCAGTACGTCGACGCCGAGGGCAACCTCGCCACCGACGAGACGCCGGAGTCCAAACGGGTCTGGGTCGCCAACAAGGGAATCCGGGTCTCCGCACTGGTCGCCGACCTCCGTGCGCGGACCCTCGACGAGAGCAACGGCACCGAGGCCAAGGACCTCGTCGGCCAGATGCTCGGACTGGGAGGAAACATATGAGCACCGCCCTGCTCCTCATCCACGGTCGCAGCCAGCAGATGCCTGCGGGGAGCGACCGCAGTGACGCCGCGGTCGCCGACTACGTCGCCCGCAAGAAGCGCGAGTGGCTGGCCGGGCTCGCCAAGGGGGCGACCCTCGCCGGACGGGCCCAGCCCGACGCCGGCGCCGTCTACTTCCCCTACTACGGCAACGTCCTCGCGGACCGGATCGCCGCCCACGAGAAGGCCGGTGGAACGGCGCCACAGCTCGAGGGGCTCGACGTCGCCGCCCAGGCGAAGGCCACCGGGGAAGACCTCCTGCTCGACGGCGCCGCCGAGATCGGCTTCGTCGCCTCCCGCCGGCTGGAACAGACCGACCCCGAGCTGGCCGGTGCTGCCCGGGACGTGGAGAAGGCCCGGGCCAGCGGCGAGGAGGCGTCGTGGGGCGACCTGCTGCGCCCCAAGGTCGTGCGGGAGGCGTTGCGCTTCATCAGCGACAAGACCGGTGCGCCGCAGGCGATCATCACGAGGTTCCTGTCCGACGTGGCCTACTACCTCGAGGACGACGCCATGCGGGACGCCGTCCAGGAGGTCGTGTCCGCCGCCATCGCGCAGGCCTCTGCCGACGGCCACACCGACCTCGTCGTCGTCGGCCACAGCCTCGGCAGCTGTGTGGCCTACGACGCCCTGCAGCGCTACACCCCCGGACCTCGCGTGCGGCTGCTGGTCACGGCCGGCTCCCCCGACGGGTACGCGGTCGTGAAGCGGAACCTCTGGGGCGGCGCCGAAGGGGACGCGGACCGCGGCATACCGGGGGGGATCGAACCGGTCGGTGGAACGCTCAGGTGGCTCAACGCCTACGACGAGCACGACGTCGTGGCGCTGGTGCACCCGCTGACCCCCTTGTTCGCACCGGGCAGTGACGCGATGCGGGACGAACGGGCGCAGAACCCCTCGGACCCGCACTCCATCCAGGACTACCTCTCGGACCCCGATGTCGCGGCAGCCGTCCTCGACGCGGTCGGTGCGGCGCAGGAGGTTCCATGACCTCGACCGAGGGGACGGACGTCCACACCAACAGCCTCGGTGAGCCCGAGGACGAGCCCGTGCAGACCGACAACGGCCCCAAGGAGGGCGACGGCGAGGTCCCCGACCAGGACGCGGTCGAGCTCCCCTCACCCGGCGAGCACGAGGCCGCGGGCCTGGCCGGTGCGGTCCTCGCCGAGGCCCTGCGCCACCGCGGGACCATCGAGGACCCGGTCGGCAGCAACCGGCAGCCGTTCGGGGCGCAGTACGGCTGGAACGGTGTCGCCTGGTGCAACATCTTCGTGTCCCGCGTGGGGTTCGGGGTGGCCGGCGACTACGACCTGCTGGGCAAGTTCGCCTCCACCGTGGCGTGCGCGCGGTGGTGGGACGGCCAAGGGCGGTTCGGCCACGAACCCCGTCCGGGCGCCGCGGTGTTCTTCGACTGGGACGGCGGTCGCCGGATCGACGCCATCGACCACATCGGGCTCGTCGTCGAACCCCTCGCGAACGGACGCGTCCGCACGATCGAGGGCAACGCCGCCATCCCCGGCAAGAGCGACGGCGTCTGGGTCCACGACCGCTCGACCCGCTTCATCGTGGGCTACGGCTACCCCGCGTACTCGGGAGCGGTGCCACTCACCAAGGCGGCTGCCACGCAGGGCCGTGGTGACGCCGCGACGGCCTCCCGCGGGACCGCCCGAGCCCCGGTGGGGACGCCCCCGCCGTTCCCGGGACTGATGAGGAAGGGGTCCACCGGCCCGGGGGTGCTGGCCCTCCAGCGCCGCCTCGTCCAGCGCGGGTGGGAGCTCGACGCCGACGGCGAGTTCGGGCCCGTGACCGACCGCGTCGTCCGCGGGTTCCAGCAGGACAAGGGGCTCGAGGTGGACGGTGAGGTCGGGCCGAGGACGTGGTCCGCGCTCTGGACCACCCCGGTGACCTAGGGACGGACGACCCGTGATGAGGACGCACCGCGCTTCGCACCGCACGTCACGACCTGCCCGGTCGCACGCGGCGGCGGTGCTGGCCGTCGGGGTGCTCCTGCTGGGTGGGTGCGCGGCGAGCGGTGGCTCGGGTGGTGCGACCGCAGCCGGCGACCCCGGCAACGGCTCCTCGCAGGCGTCCGGGGACAGCGAGACCTTCGACTCCCCCGAACCCGAGCCCACGACCCCGGACAGCTCCGACAGCTCGACCTCGGACGACGCCCCGGCGATCGCGGTGGCCAGGCTCCCCATCGGCGGCGATGCGCAGGACGACGGTGACGACCCCCGGCTCCAGTGCGCCCACGTCACGTGGATCGCCAGTCCCGACGGGCAGATCCCGCGGGGGACCGGCATCGAGATCACCCGGGTGCTGTTCGACCCCGCGTCGTTCGAGGCGGTCGACCAGGGGTGCGGCTCGGAACGCCCGAGCTGCCTGCACTACGTCTTCCGGACATCGGCCCTGCAGTGCGACCTCCCCGTCCGGGCCACCGGCGACGTCGCCCAGGACGCGAACCCCTCGCTCGGCTTCGCCGGCCTCGTCTTCTGCCCCGACCCGACCTCGGCGACGTGTCGGCACTTCGTCGGCGCGCTCGCGAACGAGCAGCAGCTCTCGGTGTCGCTCAACGTGCCGCAGCTGCCGCCCGGGTCCGGCGATGCCAGCACCGACACGAGCAGCGACTCGGGCACCGACACGGGCACGGACGCCACGACCGACGGCGGATGATGGCCGCCGACGAGCCGGCCCGCGGGGTCTCGTGGGACCGCGTCTACAGCGTGGCCGGCAACATCGTGGCGCCCGCCACCGCACTGAGCACCCTGCTGTTCTACTTCGGCTACGTCTCGACCCGGGCGCAGTACCTCTACTTCGGGCTGGACGTCGACACGATCGGGCTCTCGACCCAGAGCTTCGTCATGCGCAGCCCGGGTCCGCTGCTCGTGCCGCTGCTCGTCCTGGTCCTGCTGGTGGCCGGTGCCATCGCCGCGAACCGCTGGCTCGCGCCGCGACTGACGCGACGCGCCTCGCTCGCCCTCGCCGTCGGAATGGGGCTCCTCACCGCCGGGCTCGTGCTGCTGTTCGCCTACGCGATGGTCGGCCGGTGGCCGTACTACCCCCTGGTCACGCCAGTCCTCATGGCGCTGGGAGGCACCGTCACGGCATACACCCTGGGGTTGCGAGGGAGCTCGATCCGGCTGCGGGTCGCCCTCTGGATCACCGTGGCGGCAGCCATCTTCTGGGCCAACGCCACCGTGGCCCAGTGGTCGGGGACGGGACTGGCACAGGAGCAGGCGGGGCACCTCGAGGACCTCCCGCGGGTCGTCGTCGACACCCGCGAACGGTTGTACCTGCGCAGCCCCGACGTCACCGAGACGGCGTTGCCGGTCGAGGAGGGACAGACCTTCCGCTACCGGTACCGAGGGCTGCGCCTGCTGGTCCAGAACGGCGACCGGATGTTCCTCGTCCCCTGCTCCGAGCAGGTCTCCCCCTGCCCGCACCGGCCAGGCAGCGCGACCATCGTCGTGCGGTGGAACGACAGCACGCGGGTCCAGTTCGTCGCCCCCTGAATGCCCCCCGGCTCAGCGGTCGCGGTTGCGGGGGTGCTGCCGGGCCCGGCGCTCGTTGCCGCGCCGGTAGTTCCCGGTCACCCGCGCCATGAGCTCCTGCGGGTCACCGCGCTGCGCGTCCTCGAGGAACTCCGCCGCGCGACGTCCGCGCAGCACGGAGGCGAGCCGGCCGTGGTGCGTCACCACGACCTCTTCGCCGCGTCGCTCGAACGCGAACCCCTCCGGTCGTCCTGCCATGCCGTGAGGGTATGGCGCGTGGCCCCCGGTGTCGCGCGGGTTTCAGAGCTTGCCGAGGATCGTCATCGTCCGCTCCCACGCTCGTCGTCGTCGTCGTCGCCGTCACGAGACAGGAGGTCCACACCCCTCGCCCTGATACGCGCTGCCCCATAGATTGGCTCGCATGAGTGCACTGGAGCGTTTCTCCCTCGCGGGCCGCGTCGCCGTCGTGACCGGAGGGACGCGCGGGCTCGGTGCCGGGTTCGCCGAGGCGCTCGGGGACGCCGGCGCCAGCGTGGTCCTCGTCGGACGTGACGTGTCCGCAGCGGAGGGTGTGCTCGCGACGTTGCGCGCCAAGGACATCCGCACCGAGTTCGTCGAGGCCGACGTCACCGTGCCCGACGACGTCCAACGCGTGCTCGACGCGACGCTCGCAGCCTTCGGGCGGGTCGACATCCTCGTCAACAACGCCGGTGCCTGCGTCCACGCACCCGCCCTGGACGTCACGCCGGAGGACTGGCGGGCCGTCATGGCGGTCAACGTCGACGCCGTGTGGACCTGCTCGCAGACGTTCGGTCGTCACTTCGTCGCCGAGGGGTCCGGGTCGATCGTCAACATCGGCTCGATGTCGGGCTTCATCGTCAACCGACCACAGTGGCAGCCCGCGTACAACGCCTCGAAGGCCGCGGTCCACCACCTGACCCGCAGCCTCGCCGCCGAGTGGGCGCCGCACGGAGTCCGGGTCAACGCCCTCGCCCCCGGCTACATCAAGACCGACATGTCGCCGGTCGACGACCCGAAGTTCCGCCAGCACTGGATCGACGACGCACCGATGCGGCGCTACGGCACCGTCGAGGAGCTCGCGCCCGCCGTGGTCTTCCTCGCCAGCGACGCGTCGTCGTTCGTCACGGGGTCGGTCCTCGTGGCCGACGGCGGGTACACCACGTTCTGACCCACCCCCATCCACCCACACCGTCAGGAGAAGTCATGGCCACCACCCGCAACGCCTCGGCCCACTGGGAGGGCTCCCTCATGGAGGGTGCCGGGAGCGTCACCCTCGACTCGTCCGGCCTCGGGACGTACGACGTGACCTGGCCCTCGCGCGCGGAGGAGGCGAACGGCAGGACCAGTCCGGAGGAGCTCATCGCAGCAGCGCACTCGACCTGCTTCTCGATGGCGCTCTCGCACGGGCTGGCCCAGGCGGGCACGCCGGCCACGTCGATCGACACCACCGCGGCAGTGACGTTCCAACCGGGCACCGGCATCACCGGGGTCGCGCTCACGGTCACGGGTGTCGTCCCCGGACTGACGGCCGAGCAGTTCGACGAGGCCGCCCAGGCCGCCAAGGCGGGCTGCCCGGTGAGCCAGGCGCTGTCGGTGCCCATCACGCTGGAGTCCAGCTTCAGCGAGTGAGCCGGGACCGGTGGACACCTGGCTGGTGACGGCGGACGGGATCGAACCTCACCCGTCCTCGGACATCGCCGCGCTGCTGGCCCGCTCCGAGGGCTTCGTCTGGGTGGACGCCCCGGACTTCGACGACGAGGTGGAGCACGTCCTGCGGGACGTGCTCCACGCGCACCCGTTGGTGCTCAAGGCCTGCCGAGAGCGCAACTTCGTCCCGACGGTCCACGGTTACGAGGACCACACCTTCGTCGTCGTGCACACGCCACTCCCCGGGGAGGGCGGGCACGTCCACATGCTCGAGCTCGACCAGCTCGTCGGTGCCCGCTACCTCGTCACCGTCCACGGCCCACGCAACCCCGCCGTCCCCGCGTCCGAGGCCACCGCCCAGACCGACGCCGTCCGCGAACGCATCGCCGCGGGACGGCTCCGGCCCACCACTCCCGGGGACCTCTCGTACGCGATCGGGTCGGCCATGGCGCGGCGGCAGAGCGAGGTGGTGCGCTCGGTGGCAGCCCGTCTCCCCGCCCTCGAGATGCAGGTCATGGGATCGGACTTCCGGCAGCCGGAGGTGCTGCTCGAGCAGCTGTTCCTCCTCCGCCACGAGCTCCTGATCTCCCGGACGCAGGCGGGGCAGGCCCACGAGATCTTCGGCAGGCTCGCCTCGCTGGACCGCTTCTCCTCCACGCAGTCCCGGCGCCATGCCCAGGACCTGAGTGAGCAGTTCGACCGGGTGCGCAGCCTCGCCGACGGCGAGAGCGCGTTCCTGTTCGGCGTCATCGAGCTCTACCAGACCCGGGTCACGACGAAGATGACCGTGGCGATGGAGCGGCTGGCGGTCATCGCCGCGATCACGCTGCCGGTCACCGCCATCGCCTCGGTCTACGGGATGAACGTGATCGTCAACCAGAGCACCCACTGGGTCCAGCTCGTCGTCGTCCTCGCCGTGATGACGTCGATCAGCCTCTGGCTGCTGCGCTGGGCCCGCCGCCAGGGCTGGTGGTGACCTCGGTCAGTCCTCGTGGAGGGTGCGGTGACGACCGCCCCGCAGGCCGCTGAGGGCCAGCACGACCCCGACGACCGCGACGACCGGGCCGATGACGGCCCACAGGGTCACGCCGCTCATCACGCTGCCGCCGAGGACGTCGATGCCCTGGAGGAACCAGACCACCCCGATGAGGACGAGGAAGGCACCGAGGGCCACGCGCACAGGCTTCATACCGCGACCCTAACCCCGCACCGCCTCCGCGGCTGGTCGGGCGCCTCCCCCTCGCGAGGCGCCCGACCAGGGCTCAGAAGTCCTCGTCGAACCCGACCGAGCCGCTGACCCCCATCTGGTAGGCGGACACGCGGCGCTCGAAGAAGTTCGACAGCTCCTGCACGTCCTGGAGCTCCATGAACGCCAGCGGGTTCTTCGAGCCGTACTCCGGCGCGAGGCCGAGCTGCTCGAGCCGTCGGTCGGCGACCGACTCGAGGTACGTGCGCATGTCCGCGGTGGACAGGCCCGCCACTCCCCCGCCGAGCAGGTCCTCGGCGAACTGCGCCTCGGCGTCCACGGCGGCCCGGATCATCGCCCGCACCTGGTCGGCGAGCTCGTCGTCGAACAGGTCGGGCTCCTCGGCCCGCACCGTGTCGACGACGTCGAAGGCGAACGCCATGTGCATCGACTCGTCGCGGAACACCCAGTTGGTGCCGCTGGCCAGACCGTTGAGCAGACCCCGGGACCGCAGGAAGTAGACGTACGCGAAGGCGCCGTAGAAGAACAACCCCTCGATGCACGCCGCGAAGCAGATCAGGTTGAGCAGGAACGCCCTGCGGTGCTCACGCGTCTCGAGCTGGTCGAGCTCGAACACGGTGTCGATCCACTCGAAGCAGAAGTCCGCCTTGGCCTTGATCGACGGGATGTTGTCGACCGCGGCGAACGCCTCGTGCCGCTCCTTCTCGTCAGGCACGTAGGTGTCGAGCAGCGTCAGGTAGAACTGCACGTGCACGGCCTCCTCGAACAGCTGACGGCTGAGGTAGAGCCGTCCCTCCGGTGAGTTGACGTGCTGGTAGAGGTTGAGGACGAGGTTGTTCGCGACGATCGTGTCGCCGGTCGCGAAGAACGCCACCAAACGGCTGACGAGGTGTCGTTCGGCCGCCGTCAGCCGCTGGAGGTCCTTGAGGTCGCTGTGCAGGTCCACCTCCTCCACGGTCCAGGTGTTCTTGATGGCGTCGCGGTACCGCTCGTAGAAGTGCGGGTAGCGCATCGGCCGCAGGGTGAGGTTCATCCCGGGGTCGAGCAGCATCTTCGTGGCGGTCGGGCCGGTCGTGGTGGTGTCGGTCGTGGTGGTCATTCGCAGGCCTCGCAGCTCTCGGGGTTCTCGAGGGAGCACGCGATGGCTGCCTCGTCGGTGACGGTGGGTGGGGCGGCGGTCAGGCCGATCGTGGCCTGCTGGATGCGCGTGGCCGGGCGGGACCTCAGGTAGTAGGTCGTCTTGAGCCCGGCCTTCCACGCGTAGAGGTACATCGAGCTGAGCTTCCCGATGGTCGGTGACGCGAGGAAGAGGTTGAGCGACTGGCTCTGGTCGATGTACGGCTGGCGCGCGGCCGCCAGCTCGATGAGCGCCTTCTGCGGCAGCTCCCACGCCGTGCGGAAGAGGTGGCGGACGTCCTCGGGGATCGCCGTGATGCCCTGCACCGACCCCTCGCTGCGCTTGATCGCCTCACGCACCTCGGGGGTCCACAGGTCGCGCGCCTTGAGCTCGCGCACCAGCGCCGTGTTGACCTGGAGGAACTCCCCCGACAGCGTCTCCCGCTTGAACAGCGTCGACACCTGCGGCTCGATGCACTCGTACACCCCGGCGATCGACGCGATGGTCGCCGTCGGCGCGATGGCGATGAGCAGGGAGTTGCGAAGACCGTTCTCCTTGATGGCCTTCCGCAGCTCCGTCCAACGCTCCGCCTGCGTCGGGGTCACGTCCCAGAGGTCCGGCTGGAGATCGCCGCGAGCCGCGCGCGTCTGCTCGTATGCAGGGTGCGGACCGTGCACGGAGGCCAGCTCGGTCGACCGCTCGAGCGCCGAGAGGTAGACCTCCTCGGCGATGCGGGTGGACAGCTCCTTGGCCTCGTCGGAGTCGAACGGCAGCCGCAGGGCGAAGAAGACGTCCTGCAGCCCCATCACCCCGAGTCCCACGGGGCGCCAGCGCGGGTTGGAGGCCGCCGACTCCTCGCTCGGGTAGTAGTTGATGTCGATGACCCGGTCGAGGTAGGTCACCGCGGTGCGGACGGTGGCGCGCAGCTTCGCCCAGTCGACGGCATCGCGGCCGGTGGTGAGGTGCTGGGCGAGGTTGACCGAGCCGAGGTTGCAGACCGCGGTCTCGTCGTTGCTGGAGACCTCGATGATCTCCGTGCAGAGGTTGGACAGGTGGACCACCGGTGAGCCGACCACCTGGTCGTCGCTGGTCTGGTTGCAGGTGCGGTTGCTGGCGTCCTTGAACGTCATCCAGCCGTTGCCCGTCTGGGCGAGCGTCCGCATCATCTTGCCGTAGAGCTCGCGCGCGCTGACGGTGCGCACCACGCGGCCGTCGCGCTCCGCGGCGGCATACGCGGCCTCGAAGGCGGGGCCCCACAGGTCGGGGAGCTCGGGCACCTGGTCGGGGTCGATCAGGCTCCACTGCTCGTCCGCCTCCACCCGGCGCATGAACTCGTCGGGGATCCAGTTGGCGAGGTTGAGGTTGTGGGTGCGCCGTGCGTCCTCGCCGGTGTTGTCACGCAGCTCGAGGAACTCCTCGATGTCGGGGTGCCACGGCTCGAGGTAGACGCAGGCCGCACCCTTGCGACGGCCGCCCTGGTTGACGGCGGAGACCGACGAGTCGAGCGTGCGCAGCCACGGGACGATGCCGTTGGAGTGGCCGTTCGTGCCCCGGATCAGGGCGCCTCGCGAGCGGACCCGGGACCACGAGATCCCAATGCCCCCGGCGAACTTCGAGAGCTTCGCGACCTGGGCGTAGCGGTCGTAGATCGACTCGAGCTGGTCCTGCGGCGAGTCCACGAGGTAGCACGAGGACATCTGGGTGTGCCGCGTGCCGGAGTTGAACAGCGTGGGCGAGCTGGGCAGGTAGGCCAGCGATGCCATCAGCCGGTAGAAGGCGATGGCCTCCTGCGGGGTGCGCGAGAGGCCGCAGGCGACGCGCAGCAGGAAGTACTGCGGGGTCTCGATGACGCTGCGGGTCTCGGGGTGCCGCAGCAGGTAGCGGTCGTACACGGTCCGCAGCCCGAAGTACTCGAAGCGACGGTCGTTCGACACGTCGACGGCGTGGTCGAGCTTGCGGGCGTTGGCCTCCACGAAGGCGGCGGTCTCGTCGCCGATGAGGCCCTCGAGGTGGCCGAGGCGGACGGCCTGGCTGAACGACGCGATCTGCTGTCCGCGCACCTCCTTGTCGATGTAGTTGGACAGCAGGCGCGCGGCGAGCCGCGAGTACTCCGGCTCGCTCGCCGTCATCTCCGCGGCGGTCTGGATGGACAGGCGGTCGAGCTCGGCGGTCGTCGCACCGTCGTAGAGGCCGCTGATCGTGCGGGTGGCGATCGCCATGGGGTCGACCTCGCCGAGGTCGTCGCACCAGCGCTCGACGGCGCGGACGATCTTCATGACGTCGACGGGTTCGCTGTCGCCGTTGCGCTTGCGCACGGCCATGCTCGTCCGACGGGTGGGGGTGGTGCTGGTGGTCGACGGGTCGACCACGGGGGCCTGGGTCATCCTGCTCTCTCCTCGCGAGCGAATCGGTGCCGCGGGCGCGAGGGGGGACGACGACGCAGCCGTGCCGGCACACCGACACGGGACTGCAGAAGCCGGGTGACCCACCCTCGAGGCCACGACTCAACCGCGCACGGTGTGCGCGGCCGCTGGCAGGTCTTCGGACTCGTGGACCCGTCGTTGCCGGCTCCCCCGACCGTCCGTGGACGGTCCTGGGACCCGGCGAGACACCTACTGGCCGTCGCTTCCCACACGCCGAGGCGTGCAGTGCTTGGTGACGACTGTCGTTTCCACTCACCGCTGCGGGGCAGTCCCGGACTCGCACCGGGTTCCCTCTTGCCCCGGGTCCCGTGTGCACGGGACCCGGACCAGCGAGACACACCATATGCGGGTGACGGGGGCGATTGACAGCACCACATGTGGGGTCCGCGTGTCGCCGCCCTACGCTTCCTCCGTGCCCGCACTCCCCCGGCCCCGGCGACCGGTCCGCCACCCGTCGGCTGCCCCTTCGACGGCTTCGACTACCGGACGGAGGCGAGTCCTGGCGCTGGTGCTCGCCGCCACGACGCTGGCCGGGTGCACCGCGACGCCCTCGCGGACCGGCGGCGGGACCGGACCCCGGGTCTCGACGCAGGCGGCATACCCGCGGCTCACGCCCTCGTGCCCGGTGGTCACGGGCACGACCCCGCCGGCGGTGACGGTGGACGAGCTGAACCGCGTCGTCGCCGGGCTCGACCTGCCCCTGTGGCAGGCCGGTGACATCGGCGCCAGCACGAGGCTGCCGGACGGTCGGATCGTGTGGGTCTTCGGCGACACCGTCCGTCGCGATGACGTCCGTCCCCGGGTCGTCGCCAACTCGATGCTGGTGACGAGCGGCTTGTGCACCTCGCAGGTGCAGACGCGGGACAGTGGTCCGGTCATCCGCGACCGCGAGGACGGTGTCGTGCACTGGCCCATGTCCGTCGCCACCCTGCGACGCGGCGATCGGACCCTGCTCGTGGTCATCTCGGCGCGCATCCGCAGAGGCACGGCCGGCGCTCTCGACTTCACGTATCTCGGTAGCAGCGCAACGGTTTTCGACGCCACGACGGCCGGGTCTCCGCAGCTGCAGAGCCAGCTCGACATCACCCCGGACAGCACGGCGGCCGACCAGGTCAACTGGGGTTCGGCGATGACGGTCCAGGGTCGGTGGATCTACGTCTACGGCACGCGGTTGCCCGGGCGTACCTCCTTCGGACGAGCCCTGTACGTCGCCCGCGCCCCGGCGGCCGACGCGCGGGACCGCGGCACCTGGCAGTTCTGGGACGGGGTGCGCTGGTCGCTCGACCCCGACTCCGCGACGGCCGTGCTCCCGGCTGAGGGTGGGGTGTCGCAGACCCTGTCGGTCGACGTCGTGGACGGGCGTTTCGTCGTCGTCTCGAAGCGCGACGGCGACCTCGGCAGCACGGTCTACTCGTGGACGTCGGGCTCGCCCACCGGGCCGTGGACCCCGAGGCGTGGGGTCCGTGCCGAGTTCCGCGACCCCGCCGGGCAGCTGCGTTACGCCCCCCTGGCCCATCCCGGCATACGGCTGGCAGACGGACGGCTCCTCATCTCGATCTCGCGCAACACCACCGACTTCGGTCGACTGCTGTCCCAGCCCACCCTGGGGCGCCCGGTGTTCGCGGAGATCGACCGCCCCTGACCGCGGCAGGACCTCGCTGCGGCCCGCGGGAAGGGACCTAGGTCTCTGCCCGGGTGTCGCCACCGACGACGACAGTGGGGTGAGCACAGCTGCACCACCGCTCTCGAGCGAGGAGCCCGACCATGTGCCCGACGACGTCCGCGCCCCACACCTCCTCGCGGGGAGGGCGGGCCCTCCGGCTCGTGTCGTGCGCCGCCCCCTCTGCCAGCGTCCGTGACGTCGTCGACCTCACCCCCTCCTGCACGTCGACGAGCCTCGCCGCGGCCGTCGACGCCCTCGCCGACGACCCAGGCTGCGACGCCGTCCTCGTGGCGCTGGGGGCGCACGACCGCACCGTCGTGCGCAGCCTCGTCGGTGCGGTGGAGCGCGTCCGCCGGGACCACCCCGGGACGGCCGTGGCCGTGGTGTGCCCCTCGGCGTCGCAGTCCGCTGCCCACCGACCGGGCCGGCGGGCCGACCGATGACCACGGTGCTCACCTTCCTGGGTGCCGCGGGGACGGTCACGGGCAGCAGGACCCTGGTCGAGCACTCCGGGGCCCGAACCCTCGTCGACTGCGGCCTCTACCAGGGCGAACGCCAGTGGGGGCACCGGAACTGGGATCCCTTCCCCGTCTCACCCGCAGGCATCGACGACGTGGTGCTGACCCACGCGCACCTCGACCACTGCGGCTACCTCCCTGCCCTCGTGCGCCAGGGCCTGGACGGTCCGGTGTGGTGCACGCCCGGCACCGCGGACCTCGCGCCGATCGTCCTGCGCGACAGCGCCCACCTCCTCGAGGAGGAGGCGTCCTACGCCCGCACCAGTGGCTACTCCCGGCACGACCCGCCCGTGCCGCTGTACACCGCCGGGGACGTCGAGCAGGCGCTGCGACAGTTCCGGCAGACGGGGTATGGCGTGTCGGTGGCCCTGGAGGGGGCAGGCACCCTGGTCCTCGTCCGTGCCGGACACGTCCTCGGGTCCGCCAGCGCGCACCTGACCACCGCCGACACCACGGTGCTGTTCTCCGGCGACCTGGGGCGCCCGGAGCATCCTGTCCTGCGCCCTCGGGAGCCCGCGCCGGCCGCACGCACCGTGGTGGTGGAGTCGACCTACGGCGACCGCAGCCACCCCTCCCTCGACCCCGACCACCACCTGCTCGCCGAGACGATCCGTCGCACCGTCGCGCGCGGCGGCTCGGTGCTCGTCCCCGCGTTCGCCGTCGACCGCACCGAGCTGGTCCTCAACGCCCTGAGCCTGCTCTGGCACGAGCACCGGATCCCGCAGGTCCCCGTGTACGTGGACAGTCCGATGGCCCTGAGGGTCCTCGACGTCTACCGGGACCCCCGGCACCGGGACGAGCTCCGCCTCGGCGTCAGCGACGACCTCGTGCGGCTGCCGGGGTTGCGCACCCTCCCGACCGCACAGGAGTCGGAACGGGTCAACCGCCCCAAGGAGCCGAGCATCATCGTCTCCTCGTCCGGGATGGCGTCCGGCGGGAGGGTCGTGCACCACCTGCGCACCCTCCTCCCTGACCGCCGCAACACCGTCGTCCTGACGGGCTACCAGGCCGTCGGCACCCGGGGTCGGGCGCTCGCCGAGGGCGCCCACGAGGTCAAGATCGCCGGGGCGTACGTCCGGGTGCGGGCCGAGGTCGTCCAGGACCAGGGCTTCTCGGTGCACGCCGACGCCGACGAGCTGGTCGCGTGGGTCATCGGTCTCGTCCAGCCGCCCGAGGCGGTCTTCGTGACGCACGGCGAGCCGCAGGCCGCCGCCGCGCTGGCCGACCGGTTGCGTCGGGAGACGGGTGCGACGGTCGTCGTCCCGCGCCTCGGGGAGCGCGTCGTCGTTCCCTGAGGACCGGCGGGGATCAGTGCCGGCGGGGATCAGTGCCGGCGGTCGGGTTCGACCGCGGCGGCCGCGACCTGGTCGGGTCGGGGCACCGGGACGGCGTCGGGCGCGACGACGTGGGGCGGGACGACCAGCACGTCGCAGGGCATCCGGTCGAGGACGCCACGGGCGACGGACCCGCTGATGAGTCCTGCGAGCCGACCTTCCCCGTGGGTCCCCACGACGACCAGGTCGTGGGGTCCGGCGTGGGACAGCAGCGCCGGCACCGGTCGTTCGACCTCGACGACGACCCGGGCCAGGGAGTGGTCGGGCGACCGCTGGGCCAACAGGAGGTCGCCGTGCCGCTCCCAGACACCCCGCGCGAGCAGGTGCAGCTCGGTGTCCGTCCGCGGGACGGCGTGCACGACCGTGAGGGCCCAGCCCCGGAGCTGGGCCGCCTCGACGGCGACACGCAGCACGACGGCGGCGCTCGGTTCGTCGTCGACGCCCACGACGACCACCGGGTGCGGCCCGCCGACCCGGTGGACCGCGCCAGCCCCGGGCCTCGGGCCGGCCACGAGCACGGGGCACCGAAGGCGGCGGACGAGCTGTTCGCTGGTCGAGCCGGAGGCGAAGGCCCCGAGTCCCCCGGAGCCGTGCCGGCCCACGACGAGCAGGGCCGTCCCCCCGGCGAGCCCGTCGAGCTGGGGGGAGTCCACCTCCGTGGCGGTGAGGGCCGTGACAGGGACCCGGTCGCCCACGCGCTCGAGCGCACGACACCCGATCGCACCGGCCCACAGCGCGCCTTCGGCGCTCGCCCGGGACCAGTCGCGCAGGTCGTGCAGCCCGGCGCCGCGACCGTCCTCGACGGTGAGGACGACCAGCGGGAGCGCTCGGCGCCGAGCCTCCTCGACGGCCACGTCGACCGCCTCGACGGACTCCCAGGACCCGTCGCACCCGACGACGACCGCCAGGCCCTCCTCCGGCCGCGTCGTCATGGTGTCGCCGGGCCGGACGGCTCGCTGCGGTGGACGCCGCCGGCGACGGCGAACCGACGCCCGCTGACCTCGTCCGCCTCGACCCGCAGGAAGTGCGGCTTCACCGAGTCGTGCCACGGGAACAGCGGCAGGGACAGGGCCTCGAGGACGTCGTGCAGCCGGGACACCTCGGCCGCCCGGCCCTTGACGACGACGCTCCACGCAGTGGCGGTGGCCACGTCGTACCCGTCGACCTCGAACGCCACGAGGTGGCCCAGGGCGCTCTCGAGCTTGGTGCCGGCAGCGGTGCGGATGACGATCGACGCGTGGTCGACGACGTGGTTGACCGGGAAGATCTCCGGCTGGCCGTCGATGGCCGTCGCGAGCCGTCCGACGACGGCCTCGCGCAGCAGGGCCCAGCACTCGTGCCGGGGGATCTCGTGGGTGGCGGGTGCGGTGCTCGTGGTCATGACAGCAGCGTCCTCCCGGCCCGCAACAGCCGTATGGGGCGAAGGTCCCGTGCCCACGTCCGGGACCTTCGCCCCTCCCGCCGATGCCCCCTCAGGGCGACCGTGGGCAGGCAGGAGAGCGAGAGGAGCTGGTCATGAACAGGTTGGACGAACCACCGCGGCACGCCGTGGTCGTCGGGGTCGACGGGTCGGCGGCCGCCCACCGGGCGCTGGACGTCGCCGTCGAGGAGGCCCGTCGCCTGCGTCGGCCCCTGCACGTCCTGCACGCGACAGGTGTGGGGATCGTGCCCTGGACGACCGAGCGGCTGGAGGCGCAGGACCTCGTCGCCGAGGCGGCAGCCCGTCAGGCGCGCGAGGCCGCGCCCGACCTCGAGGTGACCCGCGGGACCGTCGTCGCCGACCCGGCTGCAGCGCTCGTCGACGCCAGCCGGACGGCCGACCTCGTCGTCGTCGACTCGGGTGGTCTCGGCCGCGCCTCCGGGCTGCTCCTGGGCTCGACCAGTCGCGCCGTCGCCGCGCACGCCCGCTGCCCCGTGCTGCTGGCTCCGCACCGGGGTGACTGGAAGGCCCACGGACCGGTCGTCGTCGGCGTGGACGCCTCGGAGCAGTCGATGCCCGCTGTCGCCTGGGCGTTCGCCGAGGCCTCCTCCCGCGAGGCTCCCCTGCTCGCTGTCCACACGTGGTGGTGGGAGGAGCCCGACCCGTTCCTGTCGGGGCGCGACTGGGAGGGCGAGTGGCGCGACGTCGCCGAGTCCCAACGACTCGAGGTCGCCGAGATGCTGGCCGGGTGGCAGGAGAAGTACCCCGACGTCCACGTCGCCACCACCCTCGTCCGCGGCCACGCCGCGACGATCCTCGCCGAGGAGTCGCGCGACGCCCAGTTGCTCGTCGTCGGGACACGCGGCCGCGGTGGCTTCCGGGGTCTGCTCCTGGGTTCGGTGAGCGCGTCGCTCGTGACGCACGCCCGGTGCCCCCTGACCGTCGTGCCGTCCAGCCATCCGGGCACCCCCTGACCACCGGGGGCGGCACCCCTGCCACCCCGTCCACCCCTTCGGACAAGGAGCTCCCATGAACGACCTCGACACCTCCCCCGCCGTCCCCGGCGCCGTCCCTCGGGAAGGGCCGGGCACCGCATACGCCACCGACCACACGGGCCTGCGGGTCCTCGACCTGGAGGACTGCCTGAACCGTCTGGGGGCGGCCCCCGTCGGCCGCCTGGCGTTCCCACTCGACGGCGAGATCGCGGTGCTCCCCGTCAACCACCTGCTCGACGGGGTGGACATCTGCTTCCGGACCGCCGGAGGCTCCAAGATCCAGGCCGCGCTGGACGGGGACGCCGTGTCCTTCCAGGTCGACGAGTGGGACGCGGCAGCCCGTTCGGGCTGGTCCGTGCTCGTGCACGGGACGGCCGCGGTCGTCACCGACGAGGCCGAGGCCGCTCGGCTGGTCTCGCTCGCCCGTCGTCCGTGGGTCAGGCTCGACGAGCGCGAGGCGCGCTGGGTCCGGGTGTCCACCCGTCAGGTCACCGGTCGGATGCTCCTGCCCGGCTGACGTCGGTGGTGGGCTCGAAGGTGCGCTCGAAGGTGGGCTCGTGGTGGGCTCGGTGGTGGACCCGGCCCCGCGGATGCCTTCCCGGTCGCCTACGGGACGGCGCGCCCGCCGCGACCACCGGCGCCGTGGGTGGCGACGTAGACGGCGGCCTGCGTGCGTCGCTCCATGTTCATCTTGGCCAGGACCGACGTGACGTAGTTCTTCACCGTCTTCTCCGCCAGGGACATGGCCTCGCCGATCTGGCGGTTGGTCAGCCCTGCGGCGATGTGGTCGAGGATGCGGCGCTCCTGGGGGCTGAGGGACCGCAGCCGGGGGTCGGCGTCGTGGTCCTGCGACCAGTCGGTGCGCACCCGACGTGCCCGCTCGGGGTCCAGCAGGTTCTCGCCGCGGGCGACCCGCTCGATGGCCTCGACGAGACCGTTGCCACGGATGTCCTTGAGCAGGTACCCGGCGGCACCGGCCAGGATCGCAGCCGTGAGCGCGGTGTCGTCGTCGAACGACGTCAGGATCAGCCCGGCGATGGACGGGTCGACCGACCGCACCTGGCGGCACGCCTCGATCCCGGACCCGTCGGGGAGCCGGGCGTCGAAGATCGCCACGTCGGGGCGCAGCGCCGGGATGCGACGGGCGGCCTCCTGGGCCGACCCCGACTCCCCGATCACCGTGAAACCCGGTGTGCCCTCGAGCAGCTCACGCAGGCCACGGCGCACGATCTCGTGGTCGTCCAGGAGGAAGATCGTCGTCATGGTGCTCCTTCGGGCGTGCTGGTGGTGGCGACGATGACGCCGAGACCACGATGACACCTGGCGGCGCTCACGCCCGGGACCATGGTCCCCCCGGTCGGGCAGCACGACCGGCAGGGGCCGCACCGCCGCCCGTGGGGACGCTCCACGTGAGGCGGGTGCCGCACGGGTGTGCGGCACTGACGGCGCACTGACCGCCCCGGGCCGCAGCGCGCTCGGCGAGGTTGGCCAGGCCGCTGCGCCGGCCGGTCGCCGGTGCGCCGACGCCGTCGTCGACGATGACGACCTCGAGGCTCGGCCCCATCGACACCCGGACCGTCGCCGAGGTCGCCTGCGCGTGACGGGCCACGTTGGCCAGGCCCTCGCGGACCACCGCCGCCACGTCCTGCTCCTGCTCCGGGGTGATGCCCACGGCCTCACCGAACAGCTCCAGCCGCGCCGCGAAGCCCAGCACGTCGGTGTAGCTGCCGACCAGCTCCTCCAGCCGACCCCGCAGGCCGGTCGGCGCCGGGAGGGGGGTCAGCTGGTAGATGGCCTGCCTGATGTCCTTGATGGCGAGGTCGAGCTCCCCCACCGCCTCCTCGAGCCGGGACCGCACCATCGGGTGCTGCGCCAGCCTCCCGCTGGCCTGGAGGGACAGCCCCGTGGCGAAGAGCCGCTGGATCACGTGGTCGTGCATGTCCCGCGCGATGCGCTCCCGGTCCTCCAGCAGGGCGACCACGGCCCGGTCCTTCTGGGCGCTGGCCGCCACCAGCGCGAGCCCCACGTGCTGGGCGAACTCCTGCAACGGCCCGAGCACCCCGGACGCCACGTCCTGGTCGGCCGACTCCCAGCAGACCAGCAAGGCCCCCACTGGGGTGGCTCCGGCGACGATCGGCACGAGCGCGGTCGGGCCGGAGCTCTCGACCCCGGTGATGGCCACGACGTCGTCGACGATCTCCGCCACTGCGGCCTGCTGCTCCCCCGGGATGAGCAGCAGGGGCTGGCGGACGTCACGCACCTGCTCCCAGTGCGGTCCGGCCAGGGTGCCGAAATCGCCTTTCCCGTCGGGGATCTCGACGGCACCGCTGTCACGCCGGTGCACCACTCCGACCACCTGCGGCAGCCCTTCGCGCTCCAGGGCGATGGCACAGGCCCTCGCCCCCGACACGCGGCAGACCTGGTCGGCGACGACCCCCAGGGCGGCGGTCTCGGTCTCCCCCTCGAGCAGCGCCTGGGTCACGTCGGCCACGGCCTGCGCCCACTGGCGCTGGACCTGGGTGCGTTCGTAGAGGCGGGCGTTCTCGATGGCCACACCCGCCGCAGCGGCCAGGGCCACGACGAGCTCCTGGTCCTCGTCGGAGAACTCGGGCGCCCCCTCCTTCACCGCGAGGTACAGGTTGCCGAACACCTCGTCCCGGACGCGGATCGGTGCCCCGAGGAAGCTGCTCATCGGCGGGTGGTTGGGCGGGAACCCGTACGAGTCGGGGTGGGACGTGATGTCGGCGATCCGGCGCGGACGCGGGTCGCGGATGAGCAGGCCGAGCACGCCGTGCCCTCGGGGTGGGTCGCCGATCCGTTGCCGTTCCTCCTCCCCCAGGCCGTGGGTGATGAACTCCATCAGGTGGTCGCGATCCGGTGCCAGGACCCCCAGAGCGCCGTACCGGGCGCCCACCAGCGTGCACGCGGACCGGACGATGCGCGTGAGCACCTCGGAGAGCTCGAGCCCGGCGCTGACCGCGATGACCGCGTCCAGCAGGCCATCGGTCTGCGGTGAGGACGGGACAGGGACTGCGTGGGGTTTGCCGGGGTCCATGGCCCGAGGATAGGCGGGGCCGGCGGCGCGGGACCGGTGTGCCGCGAACGGCGCCGCTGCGGCGGCATACGGGCCGTGCCCGGTGCCGGACCTCGACGGGCGACGGTGGGCGGGACCTTCGCCCGTGTCGGTCCGCGCGCAGGTTCGCAGAGACTGGCCCCATGACCAACGTGCCTCGACCCAGCCACCCCGACCCGACCGCGCGAGAGGTGGTCGTCGGCCTCGTCAACGACGGCATGGCACTGGGTGTCGCCGTCCGGGGGGTCGAGCTGGCCGCGAGCCTGGGCGCCTCGATCCGGTTCGTCCAGGTCGTGCCGGTGGGGCTCGACCCCACCGAGCGGGCCGAGGCCGAGAGCGCGACGTTCGCGGCCGGGCTCAAGGCGTTGCGCCACGGGAAGCACCGTGGCGTGACCTTCGAGTCACCCACCGGCGACCCCGCGGTCGTCCTCGTCGAGCGCAGCTCCAAGGCCGTCGGGCTGGTCGTGGGGCAGGACCGGAGCAGCGACGACGCGGGTCCCGGTGGGACGCAGGTGGGTGCCTACTGCTCGGCGCACGCACGGTGCCCGGTGCACGTCGTGCCGCGTGCCGCCACATCGGACGTCAGGGACCAAAGCCACTGGGAGACAGCGGCATCCGGCTCCTAACGTCATGACTGGGCTCTTGGCGCCACGGCGCCGAGGGAGGGGTCGCTCGACCCCGTCCCACGGCCCCAGCCATGCCTGACAAGGAGAAGACGATGTCCACCATCTCGCGCCACCGCGGATCGACCAGTACCACCAAGGCGCCTCAGGAACCCTCCCAGCAGCAGGGTCTGGGTACCGCCCTCGGACTCCTTCGCCTCGCCCTGGGATGGGTGTTCCTGTGGGCCTTCCTGGACAAGCTGTTCGCCCTCGGGTTCGCCACCGGGAGGGACGCCAAGACCGGCGTGGTCGACCGGTTCGGCGATGCCGCCTGGGTCAACGGGGGCTCACCCACCAAGGGGTTCCTGACGTTCGGGACCGCCGGACCGCTCAAGGACTTCTACAGCAGCTTCGCCGGCGCGGCCTGGGCCGACTGGCTGTTCATGCTCGGCCTGTTCGGCATCGGCGTCGCGTTGGTCCTCGGCGTGGGGATGCGCATCGCGACCGTGGCCGGCTCGGCCATGCTGGTGATGATGTGGAGCGCCTACCTGCCCCCGGACAACAACCCCTTCATGGACGACCACCTCGTGTACGCCCTGGCCCTGGTCGTCCTGCTCGCCTCGGGTGCCGGGAAGCACCTCGGTCTAGGGAGGGCGTGGAACCGCCTGACCGTCGTGCGGCACCACCGCTGGCTGCGCTAGCACCAGCCGGCTCGAGGACGACCGCGGCACCACCTCCGGTGTCGCGGTCGTGCTCCGTCCGGCTCGCGTCAGGCGCCCGCACCACCCGGCTGACCGCTCGAGGGGTCCTGGTCACCGACCACGCCACCGGTGACGACCACGCGGCGCACCCCGGCGACCGCCGACGCCATCACCTGCGCGAGGCGGGCCTCGCGCCCACCCCGCGTGCCGGACACCGTCACCTCGCCCTCGGCGACGCTCACCGACCAGCGGGCCCGGCCCAGGGCTGCGAACTCCCTCGTGAGGTGCCGGCGGATCACGCTGTCCGACGTGGTCATCGACCGCAGGATGTCGCTGCGGCTGACCATCCCGACCAGGACCCGGTCCCGGGTCACGGGAACACTCTTCCAGCCGGTGTCGGCCAGCAGCTGCCCGAGCTCCGCCACGTCCGAGGTCTCCAGCACGGTCACGGGGTCGGGGGTCATCACCTCGTCCACGAGCTGTGGCCACGGCCCGGCCTCGATCTCCATGGGGCGCAGGTGCGCCCGCGGGTCCGGGGTGAGGTGCAGCCGCAGGATGTCGGCCTCGCTGACGATGCCGACCACCCGGTGGTCGGCATCGACGACGGGGAGCGCGGACAGCTTGGCCCGGGCCAGCAGCTGGATCGCCAGCTCGAGGGTGCTCCCCGTGCGGACGCTGTGGGCCGGGACGGTCATGAGCTCGCGCACCAGCATGGAGTCTCCTTCGAGGGAAGTGGTGACCCCACCCTGTCGGTCGTCGATGGAGCGGCACAGGGACCAAGTGCCCTGTGCCGACAGGGATCTCGCAGCCACCGTGGACTCCACAGAGACGAGAACCAGGAGCATTCCATGGACACCAACCACCGCACCGTGGTCGTCGGCATCGACCTGTCCCACACCAGCGAGCTGGCCCTCGAGTGGGCTGCCGTCGAAGCCGCCCGCAGCCGCTGCCGACTGCTGGTCGTGCACGCCTACTCGCTGCCGACCTACCCCGCCGTCAGGGCCGGCGTGCCCGGGGGGACGGTCGTCACCGACCTCGACGACTCCGTCCGGAGGGCAGCCGTCGACGCCGCCACCCAGGCTGCGGCGCGGGTCCGCAGTGCACACCCCGGGCTCGAGGTCGCCGTGGAGACGGGCGCCGGGTCGCCGGGAGAGGCCCTGGTGGGCGCCTCGCGCGACGCCGCCCTGGTCGTGGTCGGGGCGCGCGGGCTCGGTCCCCTCCGGGGCCTGCTCATGGGTTCGGTCTCCACCCACGTCTGCGCCCACGCGCACAGCCCGGTCGTCGTGGTCCACGAGGCGGCGACCCGTTCCGTCCCGGACGCGCGGGTCGTGGTCGGCGTCGACGGCACCGAGACCTCGGTGGCCGCACTCGCCTTCGCCTTCGAGCAGGCAGCCTCCCGCGGGGTCGGGATCACCGTCGTGCACACCTGGCAGCTCGACGCCGTCGAGGGCGCCTCGGCCTCCATGGCGTGGTCGGTCGACTGGGAGCAGGCCGGTGAGCAGGAGCGGTCGGTCACGTCGGAGGCCCTCGCCGGGTTCGGGGAGCAGTACCCCGACGTCGACGTCCGACGCTCGGTCGTCCAGGGACACCCCGTCGAGGAGCTGGCCCGGCTGAGCGAGAACGCCTGCCTGCTCGTGGTGGGCACCCGTGGGCGCGGCGTCGTCTCGGGTTGGGTCAAGGGTTCGGTGTCGCAGGCCGTCGTCAGGGCGGCCCACTGCCCCGTCGCCGTCGTGCACCCCTCCGGGAGCGAGGCGTCGGAGGAGCACCAGCGGCACGGCCACAGCCCCAGGGGCATCCGGCTCCCTGTGCCACCGGTGCGCGAACGCCTCTGACCGTCAGCCGGTCGGGGCGGTCAGCTCCAGCGCGACACCGTCGGGGTCGCGGAACTCCAGGATCGACATCCGGCCCAGGTCCTTGATGTCCTCGTGGGCGACGCCGAGCTCGTCGAGGGTGGCCGCGGCCGCCTCGAGCTCCGCCAAGGACGCGACGGCGAAGGCCACGTGGTCCAGACCCACGCGGTCCTCGGAGAACTCGTCGGACTCCGGCGCGACGGGACGCAGGCCGAACAGGCCCCCGCCGAACGTGTAGATCACTCCCCCGTAGAGGAACGCGAGCTGCTCACGGGTCTGCTCGTCGGCGCCCTCGGGCACCTCCAAGGCGACGTCCCACCCGAAGACGGCGTCGTAGAACTCCTTCGACCGGGCGAGGTCGGTGACGGTGAGGCGGACGTGGGCGAATCCTTCGACGGGTACGGGCACGTGACCACCCTCGCACACACCGACATCCGGCGTATGGATCGCGTCAAGGCCCCTTGACCCTCGCCGACCGGCGCGGCGTCATGGAGGTGTGACCACCATGACGGCGTCCTCGGGCCGCCCCCTCGTCCTCGGCCTCGCGGCCGGCCTCCCGCTGCTCGCGTGCCTCGCCCTCACCACGGTGCGTGCCGAGGTCGCCAACGCGCCGGCCGTCCTGGTCCTCGTGGTCCTCGTCGTCGCGGCGGCGTCCACCGGACTGCGCTCGGCCGGGTTGCTCGCTGCTGCCTCGGCAGCCGTCTGGTTCGACGTCCTGCTGACCCGACCCTACGGACAGCTCGCGATCCACGACCGCGAGGACCTCGAGGCGATGGCCCTGCTCATGCTGGTCGGCGTGGCCGTCACCGAGCTGTCCCTGTGGGGGCGGCGGCAGCAGGCCCGCGCGAGCCGGGCCTCGGGCTTCCTGGACGGCCTCGTCGCGAGCGCCGATGCGGCCCAGGGAGCGGACCGCCCCGTCGACGTCCTCGTGGCCGACGTGTGTGAGCGGATCACCGCCGTCCTCGGGCTGGACCGGTGCCGTTTCCAGGCCGGCCCGGCAGCACCGGGGGTGCCGCGGTTGTCGCGCACCGGCGCCCTGACCGGCCGCGGCAGCAGCCACGACGTCGACCGCGACGGCCTGCCCGTGGACACGGAGGTCGCGGTGGAGGTCACCGCCGCCGGCGAGGTCCTCGGCACCTTCCTGCTCACCGCCGCCTCGCGCGTCATCCGCCCGACCCGCGACCAGCGCCGCACCGCCGTGCTGCTGGCAGACCAGGTGGCGACCGCGCTGGTGACGCGGCCCCGCCCGGACCTCAGGCGGTCGTCGGCGGCGCAGTGAGGGGATGGTGGTAGGCCAGCGAGACGAGCTCGAGGACGATCGCTGCCGGGCTGCCCGGTTCGGCGACGATGACCAGCTGCTTGCGGTTGGCGAGCAGCTGCTCGCGAACCTCGAACAACGCCCGGACACCCGCGCTGGCGAGCTGGTGCACCCCGGTCAGGTCGATCGTCAGGGAACGCACCCCACCACGCGCAGCCCCGAGCAGTGCCGCCCTCGCGCGTTCGGCGGTGTCGAGGTCGACGGTCCCGGTGAGGCGCACGACCGGCCCCTCGTCGCAGTCGTCCACGACCACCTCGAAGTCGGCCTCGGGGAAGTCACCCTCCCGCGTCTCGTCGTGCAGGAGGCTGCGGCCCGAGGCCATCACGGCGTCTCGGTGCGCCCGGTGACGAAGGACGACGGTCGTCCCGCGGTCCCCCTCCGGGGCGTTCGCGGACTGGGGCGGGTGCAGGACCTCGGCCTCGTCGACGACCTGCGACATGAGCAGCAGGCCCCGTCCTCCCGTCGCCGCCTTCGACGGCGGCGCCTGCCAGCGCCCCTCGTCGCCGACGCGCACCGCGATTCCTCCCGTCGGCAGGACCGAGGCGATGAGGTTGAGCACCCCCGGTCGTCCCCCCGGGTAGGCGTGCTCGATGACGTTGGTGACGGCCTCGGTCACGGCCAGCTCGAGGGCGAACCGGTCCGCCGCCGACGGCCCGAGCGCAGCCAGCCACGCCCCGAACGCGGCGTTGACCTGGTGCAGGCTCTCTCGCGTCGCGGTCAGGCGCAGGTCGAGGTCCTCGACCCGCTGGGCGAGGCGCTGGGCGACGAGCACCGTCACGTCGTCCTCGTGGCCGCTCCGCGTCATCAGCTCCATGGTGAGCTCGGCCACGCGGTCGGCCGCGGAGGCTGCGGCGTTCACGGGCAGGCTTCGGTTGACCATGGCGTCGGAGGCCACCTTGCTCAGCTCACGGACGCCGTCGTCCAGGGAGTGGCCGCTGCGCTCGACGAGGCCATCGCTGTAGAGCAGGACGACCTCCCCCCGGGCCAGCGTGGTGTGCGCCAGCGACTGGATCGCCCCCGTCCCCAACGGTCCCCCGGCGCCGGCATCGAGCAGGCGGGTGGTCCCGTCCTCGGCCAGCACGAGCGGAGCGGGGTGGCCGCACCGGCCGTAGACCACCTTCCCCGTCTCGGGGTCGAGCAGCACCACTGCCACGGTGGCCGCACGCATGGTCGGGTTGTGCGCCGCATACGTGTCGAGGCGGCCGAGCACCGTGTCGAGCTCGCGTTCGGTGCGCAGCAGCTCCTCGAGCACCGCCCTCAGCTGGCCCATCGCGGCAGAGGCCACGACGCCGTGCCCGACCACGTCGCCCACCACGAGCGCGAGCATGCCGGAGTCGAGGACGAAGGCGTCGAACCAGTCGCCGCCGGCGGCCTGGTCGTGCGCGGCGACGAGGTAGCGCGCGGCGATCGTGGCCGTGGGCAGGACCGGCAACGACATGGACAGCAGGGCGCGCTGCAGCTCCACGACGACGTCGTGCACCGCCTCGTACCGCTCCTGCGCGTGCGCGGTGCGCAGGGCCGCCTCGTGACGTTCGTGGACGCGGTCGGTGACGTCGACCACCGAGCACACGGCGCCGATGGTCCGGCCGTCGGCGTCGCGCCGTGGGGTGACGGTGAAGTCGACGTAGATCTCGTGGAGCTGGTCGGTGTCGTCCCGCCGGATCTGGAACCGCCACTCCGAACCGACGTGCGTCTCGCCCGAGGAGTAGACACGGTCGAGGATCTCGAGGAACTGCTGCCCCTCGAGCTCCGGCATGACCCGGCTCCACGGCTGGCCGATGAAGGCGTCGCGGCCGACGTACTGGCGGTACGGCGCGTTGGCCGCGACCGCCACGTGCTCCGGTCCCTCCCACGCGACGACCATCACGCCGAGCTGGTCGAAGACGTCTCGGACGGTGTCGGCGGCGCCCACCCGGGCGTCCGCGGCCGCGCGTTCGCGAGCCTCGGCGCTGTCCCCGGTGACAGCTCCCCCAAGGTCCTGACCTGCGCGTACATGGTCCGATCGTGCATCCACGGGGCGACAGTACCTCCCCGAGGTGGCCGAGGGGGAACTGGTCCGGGACCACGACGACGACATCCGGGCCCGCATCGTCGGGTCGTCGTCCGGAATGGCCCGGATCGGGCCCTGTGTCCCGTCCCACTGCCACTTCGCGCTCACCTGCGGCCCGGACCACGCGGACCTAGTGTGGGGAGCACCCGACCCGAGAGGCACCACCATGACCGAGCTCCACGTCGTCGCCACCATTCCTGCCAAGCCCGGGTCGGAGGAGACCGTTCGAGCCCTGCTCACCACGCTCGCCGCCGCCACCCGCGAGGAGGAGGGCTGCCTGGCCTACGACCTGTTCGAGTCCGGGGCCGCTCCCGGGACGTTCGTCACGCTGGAGCGGTGGCGCGCTCAGGCCGACCTCGACGCCCACCTCACGACGCCGCACATCGCCGAGGCCATGACCGCCAGCGCCGACCACCTCGGCGGAGACATCGCCATCCACCCCCTGAGCCCGGTCGCCTGAGGCCGGTCGACCGGACCGCACCACTCCCGGACGCGGCGGCGTCAGCCCGGACTGACCCAAGCCGTCGCGTCCGCCGGCAGGGCGCCGTCCTCGAGCGGGATGCTCGACAGGAGGACGGTGCAGCCCTCGAGCGGTACCGACTGTCCCGAGAGGTTCACGACGCAGCGCAGGGACGCCCCCCGCTCGAAGTCCAGCACCCCTGACGACGACTCCCGCCAGGCAAGTCCCGCCGCAGCGAGCCCGGGGAGCTCGTGCCGCAGCCGAAGTGCCTCGCGGTGCAACGACAGGGTGGAGCCGGGGTCGGCGAGCTCGGCCTCGACCGTGAGGTCGCGCCAGGACTCGGGCTGCGGGAGCCACGGGTCGACGCCCTCGGGCGAGAACCCGAACGGCGGCTCGGTGCCGGACCACGGCAGCGGCACGCGGCAGCCGTCTCGACCTCGCATCTCCCCGCCGCTGCGCAGGAACATGGGGTCCTGCAGGACCTCGTCCGGCAGGTCGTCGACGTTGGGGAGGCCGAGCTCCTCACCCTGGTAGATGTACGCGCCCCCGGGCAGCGCGAGCATGAGCATCGCGGCCGCCCGCGCCCGCCGGGTGCCCAGCTCGAGGTCGGGCACCTCGCCCTCACCATCGGTGATGAAGTACGAGCTCGTCGTCGTCCGGCCGTACCTCGTCACCGGCCGGATCTCGTCGTGGCTCGTCAGCACCCAGGTGGCGGGGATGCCCATGGGGGCGAAGGACGCGAGCGTGTCGTCGATGACCGTGCGCAGCGCGGTGGCCTCCCACGGACCCTTGAGGTAGGGGAAGTTGAACGCCGTGTGCATCTCGTCGGGGCGCAGGTACTTGCTCAGCCGTTCCGGGGTGCTGACGACGGCCTCGGCGACGAACACGCGCTCCCCGTCGTAGGAGTCGGCGATCGCGCGCCAGCGGCGGAAGATCTCGTGGACGGTCTCGACGTCCCAGTGGGGGTTGTCGTCCCAGTCCACGGTGCGGAACTGCAGCACCCCGCCGTAGTCGGCGTCGGGCAGGCCGGCCTTCTTGGACATGGCCGGGGCGGCGTCGATCCGCAGGCCGTCGACCCCTCGGTCGAACCAGAACCGCAGCACGTCGTCGAAGTCGTCGAGGACGTCGGGGTTGCTCCAGTCGAGGTCCGGCTGCTCGGGGGCGAAGAGGTGCAGGTACCACTGGCCCGGGGACCCGTCCGGCTCGGTGACCCGGCTCCACGCCGGTCCACCGAAGGCGCTGATCCAGTTGTTCGGCGGCTCGTCGCCACCGTCGCCGCGGCCGTCGCGGAAGAAGTACCGCGCCCGTTCCGGTGCGCCGCGTCCTCCGGCGAGCGCCGCGAGGAACCACGGGTGCTGGTCGGAGGTGTGGTTGGGGACGAGGTCGATGATGACGCGCAGTCCGAGGGCCCGGGCGTCGCGCAGCACCGCGTCGGCGTCCTCCAGGGTCCCGAACATCGGGTGGATGTCCGTGAAGTCGCTGACGTCGTACCCACCGTCGGCCATCGGCGAGGGGAACCACGGGGAGATCCAGAGCCCGTCGACACCGAGGTCGGCGAGGTAGGGCAGGCGCTCCCGCAGCCCGGGCAGGTCGCCCTCGCCGTCACCGTTCCCGTCGGCGAAGCTGCGCGGGTACACCTGGTACATCACCGCACTGCGCCACCACGCCTCGGCCCCGTCGGGGCCCGGCGACTCGGTGCCGGAGGTGTCCGCGGCGCTGCTCATGGGCCACTCCTGGAACGGATCGGGAACGGATCGGTGACGGGCCGCCCACGGCTCGCCCTCGGCTGCGGAACCGAACCTAGTGGGCACGGTCCTGCGCGGACAGGGGTATGGCGCCGCCGCGCCATACCCCTGTCCCCCACTGGTGCGGCGCGTTGGTGGGATAACGGGCCGCGTTCGGGCAGAATCGCCCTCGTCCCCTCCCCCCGGCCGAGAGTCAGGTGTTCGCGTGTCCGTTGCGCGCGTCGTGCCCGTCCCGAGCCCGGGACGGACCCCGTGAGGTCCGGCAGCCACCGCCCCACACCCGCACGCCGAGCCGCCGACGGCCACCCGGACGTCCCGCAGGGCGCCAGCGCCACCGTGCACGTCCGCGAGCCCGTGGTCAGGGTCGGCCCGGACGGGGCCCTGCGCACCTGGTTCGACGGGCTGCCCGACGGGGTCCGCCCCGTCGTGGCCCTCACCGGCCTGCTGGGCACCGTCCTCGCACTCACCAGCACCTCCGTGGTCCTGGCCCCGTCGGGATCCAGCGTGGCGGCGTGGTGGCCGGCCGCAGGGGTCTCCGTTGCTGCGCTCCTCTGGCTGCGCGGGCGGCAGCGCTGGGTGCTCGGCGCCGGGCTGTTCGTGGTCTCCGTCATCGGCAACCTCCTCGGTGACCGGTCCCTGCCCGTCGCACTCGGGTTCGCTGCCGCGAACCTCGCCGAGACCGTCGTCGTCACCGTCCTGCTCGTCCGCGCCGGCGGGGCCCGGACCGCACTCGCGTCGATGGCCGGACTCGGTCACTTCCTCAAGGCGTGCACGGCGGGGGTCGCGGTCATCGCCGTGGGAGCCGGTGTCACCGTCCAGCTCTCCGGCACCGGGGACTTCCTCGACGTGGCCCGCGCCGTCGGCGCCTCGCACGGGGCGGCCCTCCTGCTGGTGCTGCCGTGGTTCCTCGGCGCCTCTCCGACGCCGCGCCGGCGCCGGACCGAGCGCATCACCCAGTGGCTGGCCCTGCTGGCCGTGGTCGCGCTCGTCTTCGCCCCGGGACAGAGCCTGCCACTGGCCTTCGTCCCGTTCGTCCCGCTGATGTGGGGCGCGGTGCGGATGGGCCAGCGCACGGTCTGTGCGCAGCTCGTGACGGCAGGCATCCTCGGCACCGTGCTCAGCTCCCTGGGAGGAGGGCCGTTCGCGCACATGTCGGCGGGTCGGCCGCCCGAGGTCATCACGGCCCTGGTGCAGGCGTTCGTGGTCAGCGCGGCCCTCCTCGTCCTCCCGCTGTCCGTGGCCATCCGGCAGCGCCAGGTCGCGATGACCGAGCTGGAGCGCAGCGAGGCGTTGTTCCGCCACGGCTTCAACGGCGCGCGAGTCGGCATGCTGCTGCTGCGTAGACGAGAGGGTGCCCTGCGGGTGGTCGAGCTCAATGCCGTGGCCCTGCGCCTGCTCACGGGCGACGACGGACGCACCGAGGCCGACCTGCTGGACGAGAGCTGGTCGCTGCTGCTCGACCCCGTGAGCGCCCTCGAGGTCGACTCCGTGGTCCCGGGGTCCCCCGTGTCGGTGCTCAGCGACGACGAGGCCTCACCTGGCTGGCAGGGCGAGGTGCAGGTGGCGCGTCCCTCGCGGGCCTGGCTCGAGGTGACGCTGTCCCCCCTCGACGAGTACGGCGGCGACCTCTACACGGCCCAGCTCGTCGACGTCACCGAGCGGCGCGAGGCCGAGGCCCAGCTGCGCTCGGCCCTGGACAAGGAGCGTCGGGCGGTGGAACGGCTCACCGAGCTCGACCAGGCCAAGGACGACTTCGTCACCAACATCAGCCACGAGCTGCGCACGCCGATCACCAGCGTCATCGGCTACGCGGAGATGCTCACCGAGGGTGACGCCGGGGACCTCAACCGCCTCCAGCTGAGCATGGTCGAGAAGGTCGAGCGCAACGCCGGCCGCCTGCTGTCCCTCATCGAGGACGTGCTGGCGGTGTCGCGGGTCGATGCGGGCAGCTTCTCGTTCACCCCCACCGAGGTGGACGTCGTCCACTGCTCGTGGCAGGCGTGCGAGGCCCTCGAGAAGATGGCTCGCGACGCCGAGGTCACCCTGGCCGTCGTCGCGCCCCACGACCCCGTCCTCGTCGCCGGCGACGTGGGACAGCTGGAGCGGGCCCTGCTCAACCTGGCCTCCAACGCCGTGAAGTTCACCCCCGCGGGTGGTCGGGTGACCGTGCGCGTCGACGAGACCGACGACGACACCGTGCGGATCGCGGTGGAGGACACCGGCATGGGCGTCCCCGAGGCCGAGGCGCACCGCCTGTTCGAGCGGTTCTTCCGGTCCAGCACGGCCCAGGCCGAGGCCATCCAGGGCACGGGACTCGGCCTGACCATCGTCAACTCCATCGCGCGAGCCCACCACGGCGAGATCGACTACGCGCCGCGGCCCGGCGGCGGGTCGGTCTTCACGATCACGCTGCCCCGCATCCACGCCACCGGGGTGCGGGCGCCGGCCCGGGGCCACCTCGGCTAGACGAAGGCGCCGATGCCGGTGATCTCGCGGCCGACGATGAGGGTGTTGATCTCGCGCGTGCCCTCGTAGGAGTAGATCGCCTCCGCGTCCGCCACGAACCGGCCGACCTGGTGGTCGAGCAGGATCCCGTTGCCGCCCAACAGCTCGCGGGCATAGCCCACGGTCTCGCGCATGCGCACGGTGCAGAACGCCTTCGCCAGGGAGGCCTGGGCGTCGGTGGCCTTCCCCGCGTCCTGCAGGTGGCTCAGCTGCACGCACAGGGCTGCCGAGGCCGTCGTGTTGCCGAGCATCTGGACCAGCAGGTCCTGGATGAGCTGGAACCCACCGATCTTCTGCCCGAACTGCTCCCGCTCGGTGGCGTAGGCCAGCGCGTGCTCGTAGGCCCCCAGCGCACAGCCCACCGCCATCCAGGCCACCCCGGCCCGGGTCATGAGCAGGACCCGACCGGTGTCGTCGAAGGAGTTCGCGTGCTGCAGCCGGTTTGCCTCGGGCACCCGCACCCCGTCGAGCGTGATGTGCGCGTTCTGCACGACGCGCAGCGCGATCTTGTCGCCGATCGCCTCGGTGCTGAACCCCGGGGTGTCCTTCTCGACGACGAACCCGAGCACCTCGTCGCTGGTCGTGTCGCGCGCCCAGATGATCGTCAGGTCGGCGAAGGTCGCGTTGCCGATCCACTTCTTCTCGCCGTCGAGCACCCACTCGTCGCCGTCGCGGGTGGCGGTGGTGGTCAGCCCACCGGCGGCACCCGACCCGGCGTCGGGCTCGGTGAGCCCGAAGGCACCGATCTTCTCCCACCGCGCCATGGCCGGGAGCCAGCGCTCCTTCTGCTCGTCGGACCCGCAGAGCTGGATCGAACCCATGGCCAGGCCGCTGTGGACGCCGTGGAACGTCGCGATCGACGGGTCGACCCTGGCCATCTCCATCGCGAGCATCCCGTCGAGCAGGAACCTGCGCTTGCCCCCACCCGGTCCGTCGAACGCGAGGCCTGCCGTGCCCAGGGCCGCCAGCCCCGGGATGATCTCGAACGGGAAGGTCGCGTGCACCCAGTGGTCGGTGATGATCGGTGCCACCTCGCGAGCGAGGAACTCCCTCATCCCCAGCAGGACCTCGCGCTCGTCGTCGTCGAGGTGGCCTTCGAGGCCGTAGAAGTCAGTCGTCGGTGCGCCCATGCTCCAGCACGCTAGCCGCGATCGCCCGCACGTGCCGGTCGTCGGTGCCGCAGCAGCCCCCGACCACGTCCACGGCCGGCATCCGTTGCAGCAACGCGGCATACGCCCGGCCGAGCTCGTCCGGGTCGCCGGCGTCCAGCTCCTCGGCGGCGTCGAGCTCCGCATGGCTCATCCGGGAGGCGTTGCCGCGGAACCCGACCAGTCGGCCGACCCAGTCCCCGTCGTCGAGGGCGGGCGCGACGTGGTCGGGGTGCGCGCAGTTCACCATGAAGCCCGTCGCCGACCCGTCCGTCTCGTGGTCCACCACCTCCAGGGCCTCCCGCAGGCCGACACCGCCGGGGAGGCGACCGTCGGTCTCCACCGTGAACGACACCACTGCCGGGATCCCCACGTCGCGAGCCGCCCGGACGAACCCGACCGCCTCCGCGACGTACGTGACCGTCAGCAGGGCGACCTGGTCCGCGCCCGCCTCGGCGAGCGCCGCGACCTGCGGCCGGTGGTAGGCCTGCGCCCCTTCGGCCGCCATCTCGTGGCCCACGACGTACCCGTCGCCCCGGGGGCCGAGGACCCCGTTGACGCTGGCCGAGGGCAGCTGGTCGGCGAGCTCCCGGGCGAACTGCACGGCCTCCGTGTTGACCTCGCGCAGCGCCGCCTCGTCGTACCCCAGCCGGGTGCCCCAGTCCGCGTTCGCGCGCCACGTCACCGTGTCGACGAGGAAGTGGGCTCCCGTCCCGCGGGCCAGCTCGAGGTATGGCGCCCAGTACGTCCGGAGCGCGGCCCGCCCCTGCTCGTCGTCGAGCAGCGGGAAGGCGGCGAAGTCCGGCAGGTCGAGGCCCTGGTGGAAGATCAGCGAGGTCTCGAGGCCGCCGTCGGTGAGGCGCACCCGTCCACGGTAGACCGGCCCGTCCCTCGCGTCGACGGGCTCGCGCGTCCGTTGCCGCCCCGGTGCGGCAGGATGGGTGCGCTGCCGGGATCCCACGGACTCCCAGGGAACCCACGGGAATCCACGGGAACCCACGGAACCCCGGAGGGCACTGCGGCGTTGCCACCACCGAGTGACCCTGTCCGCACCAGAGCACCCGACCACGGAGATCCATGGAACCCCCCAGTACGCCGGGACGCGCCCGGCGCGTCGGTCCCACCCCACCCCACGGGGGAGCTGACGCGTGACCGCGGTGCTGTCCCTCCTGCTCGGCATCCTCGTCGTCCTGCTCATCACCGCCCTCACCGGCTACTTCGTGGCCCAGGAGTTCGCCTACATGGCCGTGGACCGGTCCCGCCTGGCCTCCCGTGCCGAGGCCGGTGACCCGGTCGCCGCCCGCGCTCTTGCGGTCACCCGGCGCACGTCCTTCATGTTGTCCGGAGCCCAGCTCGGCATCACCGTCACCGGGCTCGTGGTCGGTTACGTGGCTGAACCGCTGATCGGTGAGTCCTTCTCGGACCTGCTCGGTGGCACGCCCGTGCCGACCGGTGTCGGACTGGCCGTCGGCACGGTGATCGCCCTCGGGTTCTCCACCGTGGTGCAGATGGTCTTCGGTGAGCTCTTCCCGAAGAACCTCGCCATCGCCCGGCCCGAGCCGATCGCGCGCTGGCTGTCGCGGTCGACGACGATCTACCTCACGGTCTTCGGGTGGCTGATCCAGGTGTTCGACCGGGCGTCCAACGTCCTGCTGCGTGCCCTGGGCATCCAGCCGGTCCACGACGTCGAGCACTCCGCGAGTGCCCGCGACCTCGAGCACATCGTCGCGGAGTCGCGCGAGAGCGGAGACCTCTCCCCCGAGCTGTCGCTGCTGCTCGAACGCGTCCTCGACTTCCCCCGGCGCGACGTCGAGCACGCGATGGTCCCCCGTCCGCGGGTGGACACGGTCGACCCGCGCCACACCGTCGACGACGTCCGCAGCCTCATGGCGGCCGGCCACTCCCGCTACCCCGTGCTGGCCGAGGACGGAAACAGCGTGCTGGGGGTGGTCGAGCTGTACGACGTGCTCGCCACCTCCGGCCTCGGCGCCCGGTCGGTCACCGAGCTCATGCAGGAGCCGGTCGTGGTGCCGACGACGATGGCCCTGCCCGACGCCGTCCGCGAGCTCGTGGGGCGACGGCGTGAGCTGGCCTGCGTGATCGACGAGTACGGCTCGTTCGCCGGCATCCTCACGCTCGAGGACATGGCGGAGGAGCTCGTGGGCGAGCTGACGGACGAGCACGACGACGCCGTGTCGGAGCCGGTCCCCGCACCCGACGCGGACGGTTCGTGGCTGCTCTCCGGCGACCTGCCCCTGGACGAGGCCGAGCGCCTGCTGGGCCGAGCCCTCCCCGTCGGTGACCACGAGACCGTGTCCGGCCTCGTCATCGCCCACCACGGGGCGCTGCCGGACCCCGGTGACACCGTGGTCGTCGAGCTGCCGATCGACCCGGCCGAGCTGGCCGAGGACGGCGAGCCGACGCCCTACGTCGCCGTCATCGAGGTGCTCGAGGTCGAACGGTATGTTCCCGCGAGCGTCCGACTGCGGGTCGAGCGGGCCCCCGAGCCGCAGAGCGGCGAGGCGGATGCCGCTGGACCGCACCAGCCCGAGGAGCAGTCATGAGCAACACCTGGGTGATCCTCGCGGCCACCGTCGCCATCATCGCGCTGTCCGCGTTCTTCGTCGCGATCGAGTTCGCGCTCATGTCGGCCAAGCGGCACCGGCTCCAGGACGCGGCGCACCACAGCCGGGCCGCACGTGCCGCGCTGCGCAGCTCGCACGAGCTGACCCTGCTGCTCGCCGGCTCCCAGCTCGGCATCACCGTCTGCACCCTGGCCCTCGGTGCGATCACCAAGCCGGCGGTCCACCACTGGTTCATGCCGCCGCTGGAGGCCACCGGCCTGCCGGTCTGGGCCGCCGACGTCGTCGCCTTCGTCCTCGCCCTGGTGGTGGTGACGTTCCTGCACCTCGTCGTGGGCGAGATGGCGCCGAAGTCGTGGGCGATCGCCCACCCCGAGCGTTCCGCCACGATGCTGGCGCTGCCGATGCGGGGGTTCATGTGGGCGACCCGGCCCCTGCTGCGGTCCCTCAACGCGGTCGCCAACTGGTGCCTGCGCCGGGTCGGGGTCGAGCCGACGGACCAGGTGGCCTCGGGCCGCAGCCCCGAGGACCTGCGGTCCCTGCTGGAGCACTCCACCAGCGTCGGGACGCTCGACACGGCGTACTCCGCCCAGCTCTCCGGGGCGCTGGACCTCCAGACGCTCACGCTGGCGGACCTGGTCGACGACCATGGGGCCCTGACCTCGGTCGGGGTCGATGCGACGGCGGCCGACCTCTGGGAGACCTCGCGGCGCACCGGCCACCTCCGGGTCCTGGTCCGCGACGGACGCAGCGTCCTGGGCGTCGTCCACGTCCGCGACGCCCTCACCTCGGATCCCGGGCAACCGGTGACCGTGATCATGCGCCACCCCGAGACGATGCCACCGTGTGCCCTGGTCCACCAGGCCCTGACCCGGATGAAGCAGACCAGCACCCAGCTGGTCGTCGTTGCCGAACCGGGCGGCCCTGCGCTCGGGGTGGTCGGGGTCCCCGACATCCTGCAACGCCTGATGCCCGAACCGGCCTGACCGGCTGCGGGCTAGAACCCCGCGGGGGCGTGCGGCACGTACGGTGCCTCGAGCCTCGCGACCTCGTCGTCGGTGAGCTCCAGGTCCAGGGCCGCCACGGCGTCCTCGAGGTGGCCCGCCCGGGTCGCCCCGACGATCGGTGCGGTCACCACCGGGTTCCGCAGCACCCAGGCCAGCGCGACCTGCGCCCTGGGCACGCCCCTGGCCGCCGCCACCTCGCCCACGGCCTCGACGACGGCCCGGTCGGCCTCGCCGTACAGGGTCCGGCCGAACTCGTCGGTCTCGCTGCGACTGGTCTGCTCGCCCCACTCCCGGGTGAGCAGGCCGCGCGCCAGCGGGCTCCACGGGATGACCCCCACCCCCTGGTCGGCGCACAACGGCAGCATCTCGCGCTCCTCCTCGCGGTTGAGGAGGTTGTAGTGGTCCTGCATCGACACGAACGGCGTCCACCCGTTGGCCCGTGCGGTCTCCTGCGCCTTGGCGAACTGCCACGCCCACATCGACGACGCCCCGAGGTAGCGCACCTTCCCCGACCGGACGACGTCGTGCAGTGCCTCCATCGTCTCCTCGACCGGCGTGTGCGGGTCCCAGCGGTGGATCTGGTAGAGGTCGACGAAGTCGGTGCCCAGGCGCGCGAGGCTGGCGTCGATGGCGGCGAGGATCGCCTTGCGGGACAGCCCGGCGCCGTTCGGCCCGTCGTGCATGCGGCCGTGCACCTTGGTCGCGACGACGAACTCGTCGCGGCGCCCGTACTCCGCCAGGGCGCGTCCGACGATCTCCTCGCTGCTGCCTGCCGAGTAGACGTTCGCGGTGTCGAAGAACGTGATCCCCGCCTCCACGGCCTGACGCAGCAGTGGCCGGCTGGCCTCCTCGTCGAGGGTCCAGGAGTGGTTGCCCCGGTCCGGCTCGCCGAAGCTCATGCACCCCAGCACGATCCGTGAGACATCCAGTCCGGTGGATCCGAGCTTCACGTACTCCATGGGGTCCTCTCCGCAGGGGCCACGGCCGGACGGCTGTGGCAGGGTCGGTCCCATCGTCACCTCGGCTGCCCCGCACCGCCACCCGGCACCAGCCCACCCCCACCCGGACCACCACCTGGAGCACCGTGATCCACCACCTCCCCGTCAGCCCCGCCACCGTCGTCGAGACCGTCTCCCGGGACAGCCCCCCGGTGCTCACGGTGCAACCCGGTGACACCGTCGTCCTGGAGTCGCTCGACTCGGGCGGCCACCTCGAGCGCCAGACCTTCCCCGGTGAGGACCGCCCGCGGATGTTCACTCCCCGCCGTGGTCACTGCCTGACCGGGCCCGTGGCCGTCGACGGAGCGCGTCCCGGCGACGTGCTCGCGGTGCACTTCTCCGCCATCGACCCCGGTCCGTGGGGCTGGACCGCCTCCGGCGGCGCCGACTCGTGGCTCAACCACCGTCTCGGACTGGGCGAGGGGCACGGTGGGCACCTCCTGTGGGAGGTCGACACCGCCGCGGGCCTGGCCCGCAGCCACCTCGGGTATGCCGTGCCGCTGGCACCGTTCCTGGGCGTCGTCGGCGTGGCGTGCGACGTCGACGGAGAGCTGTCGACCGTGCCTCCGAGGCCGGAGAGCGGCGGCAACATGGACTGCCGCGACCTCGTGGCCGGTTCGACGCTGTTCCTGCCCGTCAACGTCCCGGGCGCCCTCCTCACGGCGGGCGACGGCCACGCGGCCCAGGGCCACGGAGAGGTCGGCGGGACCGCGATCGAGTGCCCGATGACGACGACGATGGCGCTCGACGTCGTCGTCGACCCGCCGTTGCGGACCGTGCACGCGCTCACCCCGACCGCCCGGCTGACCCTGGGGTTCGACACCGACCTCAACACCGCCACAGCTGCCGCCCTCGACGCGATGGTCACGTGGATGGAGTCGCTGCTCTCGGTCACCCGCGCCGAGGCCCTGGGGCTGTCGAGCGCAGCGGTCGACCTGCACGTCACCCAGGTCGCCAACCAGACCTGGGGTGTGCACGCCTCACTCGGCCACGAGGCCCTGCTGCGCGGGTGACCCTCCCGGCCGTCAGTTGAGCTTGCGGGTGCCCTCCGGCAGTCCGCCACCGGCATACACGTCCTCGGCGAGCTCGGCCAGCGCCGTCAGGGCGACGTTCTGGCTCCACGGGCCGTAGGAGACCCGGGCGACGCCCAGCTCCTGGAGGCGGGCCAGCGGCACCGAACCGGGGATGCCGATGACGTTGACCTTCTGGGGGCCGAGCTCGTCGACGAGCCGGCTCACCATGGCCTCGTCCAGGGGTCCCGGGACGAAGAACGTCGAGGCTCCGGCGTCGAGGTAGGCGCGGCCGCGCGCAGCGGCCTCGTCGAGGACCTCCTGCAGGTCGCGGTCCCCGGCCTTGACGAAGGCGTCGGTGCGGGCGTTGAGGACGAAGGGGATGCCGGCCCTCTCCCCGGCGGCGACGGCAGCCTCGACCGCACGGACCGAGTCGGCCAGCGGCTTCATCTGGTCCTCGAGGTTCGCCCCGACGATGCCGACGTCGATCGCGCGGCTCACCGTCTCCCCCGCGTCGCCGTAGCCGCCCTCGAGGTCGGCGGTCACGGGCAGGTCGACCGCGGCCGCGATCCGGCCGACGGCCTCGATCATGAGGTCGCGCGGGATCTGCTCGCCGTCGGGGTAGCCGTAGGAGGCGGCGATCGAGTGGCTGGCGGTCGCCAGCGCCTTGGTGCCGGGGGTGTCCGCGACCACCTTCGCGGTGATGACGTCCCAGACGTTGACGACGAGCAGCAGTTCGGGGTCGGTGTGGAGTCGGAGGAGCTCACGGGCCTTGTCGGCATTGGAGGTCATGACTCGAAATTACCTGAGCCAGAACGAATCGGCCTTCCGAGCGCGAACCGGGACAAGGCGGCGCCCACCCCTTCCCATGGCTGGCGCGGGGCGGCTGGGCGGCGCAAGGATGACCCTCGTGGACGACCGACCCGGGCGGCGCCGCCCGACCTCCGCACCCATGCGGGTCGTGTGGGCCGTGGTCGCCTTCGCCGGGGCCGGGGTGCTGGGACTGCTGCTGGTCCTGCCCCGGACCCGGGTCCTGCGCCCACGCCGAGTCCTGGCCTGCGACCTGTGCCAGCGTCGTCACCGCCGCCTGCTCGCGGCGATGGTCGTCCTCGCCCTGCTGTCGGTCGTGGGGCTCGGGCTCCGGGTGTCGCAGAAGGCGCGGGCACTGCCGGCCTGCGTGGCACCGATCTCGATCTCGGAGGGACGGACCATCGCCGACCCCGTCATGCCGGCCCGGTCGTCGGTGCGCTCGCGCGTCAGGTCGCTGCTCACCGCCCCGGTCAGCGGGCTGGCGCTGGGGTTCGCCGAGCTCAAGGGGCGTGGGCTGTGCAGCGTCGGCGACCCACAGATCACGCTGGCCTTCATCCCGGCCGCCAAGGACCTCCCCGGCAGCATGGTCGGCGAGGTGTTCCTCGCCTCCCCCACCCCCCGCGTGAACCCGGTCCGCGCCAGGCTCCTGGCGCAGCACGAGTCCCGCCACGTGGACCAGTGGGCGGTGTTCACCCTCGTCGGTGGCATCGCCCTGCTGCCTGTCGCGTACCTCGTCGACGACACCCTGTTCCCCGGGTCGGAGAACCACTTCGAGCAGGCAGCCGGACTCGACGACGGCGGCTACCGACCGGTGCCCGACCCACCCGTCGGGCCACAACGATGGGCCGTCGGGCTGTGGGTCGGCGTGCTGCTGCTCCTCGCGCGACGCCGGATCCGCTGGGCGGTGCGCACCGCGGTCCGGCGGCGCAGCACGCACAGCCCTGGGCGCTGCCCGGTCCACACGACCGGCTGGACCTGAGGGGCTGGAGCGGTGGTGCTGCCGTCGCAGGCCACGTCGGCACGAGCGGGCGTTGCTGACGCTCGGCGGAGGAAGGCCATCGCAGGAACCGCCCGTCCGTGGATCGACGTCGTGCGATGCGTGCGCCCATGAGCCCTGCTACCGTCCGAGAATCGCCCCGGACCCCGGCGGGTCCTGCATCGACCCCGCCCGTGGAAGGTCCACCTCCGATGACCGCATCTGTCGACGCCACCTCGCCGGTCCCCTTCGACCCGGGTGCCATCACCTCCACCGTTCCCCCACTCGAGCTCGAGCTCATGACCGCCATCGCCGAGGACGCCGGCCGCGCCGCCGCCTCGGGGTCCGACGCATCCCCGTTCGACGCCTCACCCGCCATGCGCGTCGTGTGCCGAACCCCCGGGGGTGGGCGGATGGTCGCCGCCGCGCGGCTCTACCGGGCCGCGTACCAAGGCGCCCTCGAACCCGACCTGGACTGAGCCGGCGTCACCAGGACGTCGAGTGGTTGACGCACCCCTGCGCGCAGATGTCGCGGGACCGGTCAGAGCACGAAGGTCGCCATGAACTCCTCTGCACCCACGGGCAGCACCGCCACCGCGTCCCGGACCGGCACCTCGGTCCCGTCCAGGTCCACGCTCGCCGGGGCAGCCCCGTGCAGCACGAGGTGGAATGCGCGACGCCGGAACTGCGGATAGCCCTCGCCCTCCACCCCGGCCCGCAGCGACACCGAGGCACCGTCCCGCGTCAGCGTGAACGTCGTCCGCCAGGCAGCCCCCTGCACCGACGCGGTCGTCAGGCCGTCGTCCTCGACCAGTCGTGACGTGTGCACGCCGTCCGACCGGGGGACGAAGACGTGCAGCTCGACCGCCTCGGGGTGGTGGCCGTCGGTCGATGCCGGGGCCTCCACCCACATCGGCACAACCGCTCCCCCACGGGCGTAGACCGGGATGCGGTCCATCGGTGTCGCGGCCACGACGAACGAGCGGCCGGGCAGCACCTCGTCGGAGTGCCAGTCGTACCAGTCCCCCTCGGGCAGGTAGACCTGCCGGGAGGTCGTCCCGGCGTCGATCACCGGGGCGACGAGCAGGTCGGTCCCGAACAGGTACTGGTCGTCGATGTCGCGGACGGTGCCGTCGTACTGGTGGTCGAACACCAGGGGCCGCTGCACCGGCTCACCGGTCTCGGAGGCCCGGACGAATGCTGTGTAGATGTAGGGGAGCAGGCGGTACCTCAGGCGCACCGCCTCGCGGACGAGGTCCTGGACCACCGGCCCGAACGCCCAGGCGTACTGGTCGACGTTCCCCATCATCGAGTGGTTGCGGCAGAACGGTGTCAGCACGCCGTACTGCATCCACCGGGTGAAGAGCTCGGGGTCGGAGCTGCCCGCGAACCCACCCACGTCGGCACCGACGAACGCCTGGCCCGACACCCCGAAACCAGAACCCATGGCGATGCTCAGCCAGAGGTGGTCCCACCGGGAGAGGTTGTCGCCCATCCAGTTCGCGGCATACCGCTGGATGCCCGCGAACCCGGCGCGCGACAGGATGAACGTGCGCAGCTCCGGCATCGCTGCCCGCAGGCCCTCGGTGGTGCCCATGGCCATGAGCAACGCGTACTGGTTGCGGTAGCGGTCGTGGGAGAACTCGCCGTGCCCGAACCGCATGCCGTCGGGCGCGATCGACCCGGTGGCCGGCCCGTTCATGTCGTTCCAGATCCCGGCCAGGCCGGACTGGACGTGCCTGGCGTTGAGCTCTCCCCACCACGCGCGCGCCTCGGGCGTGACGAAGTCCGGGAACGCGGTGTTGCCGGGCCAGACCTGGCCGATGTAGGTGTCACCGCCCTCGGTCCGGCAGAAGACGTCGCGCTCGAGCCCGTCGTCGAACACGGCGTACCCCGGGTCCCACTTCACGCCGGGGTCGATGATGGTGATCACCTTGAACCCCTGGTCGGACAGCCGCTCCAGCATCCCCGGGGCGTCGGGGAACTTGTCGGTGTCCCAGGTGAAGACGCGGTAGCCGTCCATGTAGTCGATGTCGAGCCACAGTGCGTCACACGGGATCTCGTCGTCCCGGTGCCGCTGGCCGAGCGCCTCGACCGCCTCCTGGGTGTAGTCGAACCAACGGCACTGGTGGTAGCCCAGCGACCACAGGGGAGGGAGCTGGGTGCGTCCCGTGAGCGCGGTGTACCCCGTGAGGATCGCGGGCATGTCCGGGCCCGCGAAGATGTACTCGGTCCACTGACCGCCGCGGAAGGTCATGCGGTACTCGTCGTGGGCGGAGAACTCGTACTCACCCCGGTACCCGTTGTCCATGAACGACCCGGCCATCGTCCCCGCCGGGTAGGTCTGGTGGTAGAAGAACGGGATCGTCACGTAGAACGGGTCGAACTCGACGCTGGTGCGGTCGCCGCGCGGGTCACCCGCTTCCTTGCCGGCGGTGAACTCCCCTGCCGCGTCAGGGCTGAGGACGTCGGTGTTCCACATCGTGAAGCCCCGACCCTTGCGGTTGTGCCGTCCCGACTTCTCCCCCAGCCCGAAGACGGCGTCCTCCTGCCGACAGCGCCGACGAATCGTGAAGGTGTCGTTGAGCGTGGCGTACCCCCAGTAACGGCCGTGCTCGTCGGCAGCGGTCTCCACCACCGCGGTGCCGTCGGTGCGGTGCACGTCGAGGCGGAACGGCTCCAGCCACAACGACACGACCATCGCGGAGGTCCTGACGGTCACTCGCTGGTCGTCGCGGTCCACGGTGAAGTCGACCGGGCCCGACAGCGGGTCGACGCAGACCGCGAACGTCGGCTCCTCGTCGAACACCCCGCCACGGCTCATCTTCACGCGCACGACGTCGTCGCTGACGAGGTCCACCCGCAGCTGTTCGGTCTCCACCTCGGCGAGCAGCCCGCGGTCCGTGGCCGTCACCTCCCCGACCTTCTCGAAGCGGATGAAGTGGTCGGTCTGCAGCACGGGAGGACCTCTCGGCAGGTGTGGGGAGGGCGGGAAGGGCGGCCCGGTTCCGGGTCCGGGCACCGGACGGCGAGGTATGGCGCGCGCACCGGTCCGCCGTCGCGGGCGCCGCAACATTCTGGTGCCGGTGCCCCCGAGGAGTCCACCACCGTCCCCCGGCGAGACAAGTCGCCAGAAACCTGCCGACGCCCGTCCATACGGGCGTACAGTGCGAGGCGTGCTGTCCGGCGACCCGGTGGCCGCTCCCGACGACCATGCGGTGATCTTCTACGACCACGACTCCGAGATCGTCTCGGCGGTGGCCGGGTACGCGCATGAGGGCCTGCAGTCCGGGGAGGTCGTCCTCCTCATCGCCACGGCGACGCACGCACCGGTGATCCTCGAGGTCCTGTCGGCACTAGGCTTCGACGTCGCCGAGGCCACCGCGCGTGGCACGCTCCACCTGCGCGACGCGGCCGCAACCCTGGCCCAGTTCCGGGCCGAGGGCGAGCTGGACCTCGAGCGGTTCGAGTCCCACCTGCGCGAGCTGCTCGCCTCCGTGACGACCAAGGACACCCGCGCCCGCGTCTTCGGTGAGCTGGTCGCCCTGCTCTGGGAGGAGGGTGAGGTCGCCGCCGCGATCGGGCTCGAGTCCGCCTGGAACACCGTGCTGACCGGTCACCGGACCGGCCTGCTCTGCGCCTACCCCACCGCCCTCCTCGCCTCCGCGGGCCTGCCGGGCATCCGCGAGACCTGCGTCCGGCACTCCGAGGTGCACGCACCACCCGGGTACGGCTCCCTCCGCCCCCTCCCGGAGGACCCGGGCGCCCTGGTCCACGACCTCACGACCGCCCAGCGCACCGAGGTCTTCGTTCCCACCACCACGGCCGTGATCGCGGCCCGCCGCTTCGTGGGCGCCACGCTCGAGCACTGGGACCTCGACCACGTGGCACCGGACGCCCTGCTGCTCGTCTCCGAGCTGGCCACGAACGCCGTGCTGCACGCCGAGTCACCGTTCCGGGTCTTCCTGCACCACAGCCCGGGCGTGCTGCACCTGTCGGTCCACGATGCCCAGCGCGGATGGTTCGAGCTGGGCCACCCCTCGGCCGGCGAGGTCAACGGGCGCGGCGTGAGCATCGTCGAGGCCGTCGCCGACCGGTGGGGCTGCGACGCGGTCTCGGACGGCAAGGTCGTCTGGGCCGAGCTGCCGACCGGCGCCTGACTACCGGGCACCGACCGCGCGGGCGCACGTCACCCGGGCGTCGTGGCTCACGCCATACGGGCACCGCACCGGGAGCGGGCGCTCACCATCCGACGTCCGCGGCCTCGGCCGGCTCCTCGGGTCTGGCTGCCATCCGGCGGACGATGACGAGCATCACGAGCATCCCGGCCACTCCCATGACCACCGCCCAGGTGAGCTGGGACCGGGTGGCGCTGGTCCTCGGCGCCTCGCGGAGCCCGGACCGCGCGGCCTCGGCGGGAGCTCCCGGCACGACGACGGTCGCCGGGAGGGGTGACGGACTCGCCACGTCGCTGATGGACCCGTCGTCGCCGACCACGAACCCGATGCTCTGCAGGCCCTTGCTCTTGCGGACGGCGTCGACCTCGAGCTGCCACCGCCCGGGGGTCGCGTGCACGGTGCCCCGCCACTGCCCACGGGCACCCTTGGTCTCGCTGAGCGTGAGCGGGCGGGACTCGGCCGTGTCGGGCAGGTACGCCACGGCACGGACGGTCTCGCCGACGACGGGATCGCTGTCGGGGTAACGGATCGAGGCCGTGACCACCACGTCACCACCGCTGCCGGACACCTGCAGCACGATGGTCGAGATGGGTGAGTGGGCCGAGGCAGGCGCCTGCCCGAGCCACACCAGGTGGGCCACCACGAGCACCGCCAGCAGCAGCACGCGTGGCCACCGTGACGACGCGTGCATGGGACCTCCCGGAGCCGACGGACCGCAGCCGGTCCGCGTCCAGAGTCTAGGGTCGCCAGCCCGTCGACGGCGGAGATTTCTCCGCGGGTCCACCAGGTCGCGGCCTCGCCGAAACACCGGTGGCCGGGCACGTCCCGGCAGTACCGTTCAGGGACCGTCGCGCACGACGGCCGGCCCCCGGAGGAACCGCCCGTGACCCCTGTGCTGAACCCCGCCGCGTGGGTCGCGCACGGGGTGGGCAAGCGCGAGGACCTGCCGCTGCCGTTCCCCCTGGTCGTCGCCGGCGCGTCCGTCGCCCTCGTGGTCTCGTTCGTGGCCCTGGGAGCACTCTGGCGCACCCCGCGCCTGCACCCGGGTGGCGGCCACCCCCTCCCTGCCACGACGGCCAGGCTCCTGGACAGCCGGTGGCTGCGGGGCGGCGCCGTCGCCCTCGCGCTCGCCCTGTCGGCCTGGACCCTGATGGCCCTGGTCGCCGGGGCCGACAACGCCAACAACCCCACGCCGTACGTCGTCTACGTCTGGCTCTGGATCGGGCTGCCGTTCCTGTCCCTGGTGCTGGGTCCCGTCTGGAGGGTGCTCAACCCCCTCCGCGCGCTCTTCCTCCTCCTGTGCCGGGCGGGCGGACTGGACCCGCTCAACGGCATCCTGCGGTACCGGCTGGGCTACTGGCCGGCCGCCGTCGGGCTCTTCGCGTTCACCTGGCTCGAGCTCATCGCGCCCGACCGCACGACGCGAGCCGTCCTCCTGCCCACGATCCTCGGCGTCATGCTGCTCACCCTCCTCGGCGCGGTGGTGTTCGGTCCACGCTGGTTCGAGCGGGCCGACCCCTTCGAGGTCCTGTCCTCCCTCTACGGCGCGCTCAGCCCGTTGGGGCGACGACCCGACCGCACGTGGGTCGTCCGCACCCCGCTGCACGGCGTGGACCGGATCGAGGCCGACCACGGGCTGCTGGCGACGGTGTCCGTCCTGCTGGGCGGCACGGCGTACGACGGCTTCTCCGGGCTCACCGCGTGGTTCAGCTGGACGCAGTCGTCGGCCTCCCCGGTGGCGGCGCAGACCCTGGGCCTCCTCGGGTTCTGCGTGCTGGTGGCCGGGACGCTGGCGGCCGCAGCAGGGCTGGCGGCCAGGATCGCGGGCGTCGTGTCGCTGCGCGGGTGCGCCACGGCGTTCGCCCCGTCGCTGGTGCCCATCGCCGCGGGGTACGTCGTCGCGCACTACTGGTCCCTGTGGGTCTACGGCGGACAGCTCACCCTCGCCCTGCTGTCCGACCCGCTCGGCACCGGCGCCAACTGGCTCGGGACGCGTGGACTGACCCCCGGCTCCGCCCTCATCGGCCCGACGTTCGTCGCCTGCCTGCAGGTGACGGCCATCGTCACGGGCCACGTCCTGGGCATCGTCCACGCCCACGAACGCGCCCTGCGCCTGTTCGACCGGAAGGCGGCCGTCCGCGGCCAGGTCCCCATGCTCGTGGTGATGGTCGGCTACACGTGTGGTGGCCTGGTCCTGCTCTTCGCGGCGTGACCCTGCGGCTCAGGTGTCGACGCAGAGGTGGACGGTCACCAGGTCGCCGACCTCGATCTGCTCGGCCCGCAGCACCGCGAACTTGAGGGGCACGGCATACGCACCGTCCTTGGGGAACAACGAGGTCGTCCACGTCGTCGGCCCGATCCGGGCCCGCACGGGGATCATGCCCCAGCCGTAGCTCACGCGGGACGCGACCGCCTCGAGCGCCCCGCACTCCTCGTCGGGGACGGTGACGAAGTGCCACGGCGACGGCCCTCGCCAGAACCACACGTCACCGCTGAACTCGAGCTCCATCGCAGCAGGATAGGGAGCAGCCGGCTGCCCGGTCCGGAGCCGGTTCGCACCTGCGCCCGTCACGGTCGCCAGTCGCCGGGCGGGTCCTCGCCGACCAGTCCGTCGACGGCCTCCCGGAGGAGGTCGGCGTGCCCGGTGTGGCGGCCGTACTCCTCGACCAGGTCGAAGACCAGCCGACGCAGGCTCGCGTGCCGTCCGTCGGGGGCCGTCACGTGGGCCTCCTGCTCCAGCCCACCCTCGGCGACCGCTGCGGCCAGGGTGGCCCGGGACCTCGCGACCGCGCGGTCCCACAGGGCGTACAGCTCCTCGGGCGTGTCGGCGGCGGCGGACCGGAAGTGCCACCCCTCGTCGTCGTCCTGGTCCATCTCCGTCCAGGGCGACCCCAGCGGCTCCCCCTTGAGCTTCGTCGTGAAGACGTGGTCCTCGCAGGCGGCCAGGTGCTTGAGCAGACCTCCCAGGGTCAGGGACGACGCCCCGACGCTGGTGTCCAGGCCCTCGCGGTCGAGCCCGCCCGCCTTCCAGCGGAACGTCGTGCGCAGCCGGTCCAACGCTCCTGTCAGGTGCTCCAGCTCGGTGCCGGCGAACGGTGGTTCCCAGCTCGGCGGAACCCATTGCGCTGCAACGCCGTCCGGGGCGGCGGCCGGTCCGGTGTCGGTGCTCTGCTCGGTCGTCATGGGTGCACGGTACGGCTGGTTCCGGACGGATCGCTTCCGCAACGTGTGCCAATCTGTTCACGTGGACACCACGAACCCGACCGCCCGGGCCCTGCTCTGCCTGGAGCTGCTGCAGGACTCACCGGGCATCACCGCGGACCGCCTCGGCGAGCGGCTCGGGGTCACGTCACGCGCGGCCCGCCGCTACGTGGGCATCCTCCGCGAGGCCGGGATCCCCGTCCAGTCCACCCGGGGCCCTTACGGCGGCTACCGCGTGGGTCGGGGTCTGCGGCTGCCCCCGCTGACGTTCAGCTCCGCCGAGGCGCTCGGTCTGGTCATGGCCGTTCTCGACGGTCACCACGACGCCGGCAACCCCGCCGACCCCGTCGGCAGCGCCCTGGCCAAGATCCTCCGGGCCCTGCCCGACTCCGTTGCCGCACAGGCGGATGCCGTCCGCCGCACGGCTGCCTCCGCACCCGACCGGGCTGCGGCCCGCCCGGACCCGACCACGGCCGCCACCCTGGTGGACGCCAGCGCGGAGCACCGCCGGGTCAGGGTCACCTACCACTCGGAGTCAGGTCGCACGTGGGACGTGGAGGTGGACCCGTGGGCGGTCGTCGTCCGCCACGGACGCTGGTACCTGCTCTGCCTCACCCGTCCCACGTCCGACGAGGCGGCGGTGCGGACGTACCGCGTCGACCGGGTCTCGGCCGTCGAGGTGCTCGACCTCACCTTCACCCCTCCCCCGGACCTCGACCCCGTCGCCCTCCTCGAGCAGCACCTCGCGACGGGCTGGGAGTATGCCGTCGACGTCCTGGTCGAGGCCCCGGTCGAGATCGTGTCGCACTGGCTCCCCCGGGCGCTGGGGCGGCTCGAGGCGGTCGACGAGCAGACGACGCGGCTGGTCGGGACGACGAGCAGCCTGTGGTGGTACGCCGAGCAGCTGGCGGTGCTGCGCGCACCGTTCCGGATCGTCGGGTGCACCGAGCTCCAGGAGGTGGCCCGGGCCGTCGGCGCGCAGCTGCTGGCCGCCGGCACGCCGGGCGGTGCGGGTCAGCCCCAGAGCGCCAGCTCGTCCTGACGCGGCCAGGTCGACACCTTCACGGCGGACACGTCCGACGAGGGCTCCTCCGGCGACGCGCCGAACGTCCTGACGAGCGGCTCGTCGGGCGCCCAGGACGGCCACCCCGGGTCGCCACCCTTGGCGAACTCGACCCAGGCCCGGTGCATCGCGTCCGCCACCGGCTGCGGCGCCGCCCCACCCGCCATCAGCGCCCCGGCGCCGAGCGTGTCGAAGACGAACGGCAGCTCGAGGGCGTGGCAGGCGCCGAGGTCGGCCAACGGTGTCCGCCAGGCGAACTCGTACACGTGCACCGGCGCCCCGACGCCGTGCTGGGCCGCGGCGAGCTGCGCCGTGGGGACCCGGAAACCGGCATCGGTGAGGATGGCCGCAGCGACGTCGCCCGCAGACGCCTCAGGACGGTTGCGCACGTACGTCTCGACCGCGTGCTGCGGCCAGCCGTAGCGTGCTGCGAGGAACGGCAGGGCCGGCTCGGAGATCGTGGCGGCGACTCCGGTCGGCACCATGAACAGGCGCATCTCCTCGGTCGTCGTGCCGATGAGCAGCGGCACCCCCGCGGCCGACCCCGCCGCGATCCGGGTCGCCGGGACCTCGGGCACGACGTCACCGTCCACGACGGGGAACAGACTCATGATGCCGAGACCGCCGCGCAGGACAGAGGAACCCCAGCGGGCCGGGTCGGGGTCGGCCTGGACCGCCAGCGTCAGGGCCCCCTGGGCCGCGGCGACGGTTTCGGGATCCAGCGCTGCGAACGCCTCCGCCGTGGCGGCCACACCGAGGATCGCAGCGAGCTCGACCCCCACCCGTCGGGCGTCCTCGAGTGCGCAGACGGCCGTGCCGCCTCCGGACTGAACGATGGCACGGTGGAAGAGGCCTCCTGCGGCAGGCGAGGCCATCAGCGTCGCGACGCTCATGCCGCCCGCCGACTCACCGAAGACGGTCACGTCGTCGGGGTTGCCGCCGAACGCCGCGACGTTGTCGCGCACCCACCGCAGAGCGGCGACCTGGTCGCGGAGACCGAGGTTGGTGGGAGCACCGTCCAGCACGGCGAAGCCCGGCGCGCCGAGGCGGTAGTTGACCGAGACGAGGACGACCCCGTCACGGGCGAAGGCCGAACCGTCATACGTGGCAACGCTGTTCGCGCCTCGGACGAACGCCCCACCATGGATCCAGACCATCACGGGCAGGTCCGTCCCGCCCTCCGACGGCGCCCACACGCTGACGTTGAGGTACTCGTCCCCCGGGGCCACCGAGGCCGGCAGGAACTGGTCCATCGGGCTCGGGTACGCCGTCTGGGCTGCGCTCGGCCCGTGCACGCCCGCGTCGCGTTCCCCCTCCCACGGCACGACGGGCTGCGGCAGCCGGTACCGGTCGGCGCCCACGGCCGGCGCGGCATACGGGAGTCCGAGGAAGGCGTCGACACCGTCGCGGCTGGTGCCGCGAGCGAGTCCACCGGTGACGTTCACGACAGGGGCCATCTGCTCATCCAACCAGCCGTGGCCTGCCCCGGCACGGGAGCCGGTGGTTAGCCTGAGGCGGTGAGGCGCCCACCCGAGCACGACGACGTCATCGCCGGCGCGGTGGCCGAGGCCGACCGGCGCCGTGACCGGTCCGACCGCGACCTCAGGACCACCGTCGCGCACTTCCGGGCCACCGTCGGCCCCGTCTGCACCGCCTGGGACCTCACCGCCCGCGCGTGGTTCGACGGCGGAGCGGGGGCTCCGACGCTCGACGTGGTGCGCGTGGACGGCACCGGGGCGGTGCTCAAGATCGCGGACCCCGGCGCCCTCGACCGGGCTGCGACGGTCATGCTCGCCGCCGAGGGGCGTGGCTACGCCGAGGTCCTGGCCTGGGACGAAGCCGCCGGCGCCCTGCTGACCGAGCGGCTCGGCGCCGACCTCTGGACCGAGCACCGCACGGTGTCCGCGCAGGTCGAGGTGGTCGCGCCCCTGCTCCTCGAGGCGTGGCAGGTGCCGGCCGGGTCAGGGAAACGGTTCGAGGGCAAGGCTGCCGGTCTCGTGGCCATCCTCGACGACCTCGGACCCAGGTACGGCGGCGGACACGAGGGTGCCCTCGCCCTGGCCTCGGCCCACGCGCGCGAGCTCGCGACGACAGAGCGACCGGAGGTGGTCTGCCACGGCGACCCGCACGGCGGGAACGTCCTGCGGCGAGGGACCGGCTGGGCCCTGATCGACCCGGACGGCTTCGTCGGGGAACGCGCCTACGACCTCGGGGTGGCGCTGCGCGACGCCTGCCACGAGCTGCGCGACCTGGAGGAGGCCGAGCCCGGCTCGGGCACCGACCTGTTGCGCCAGGGGTGCGAGCACGCCGCAGAGCTGGCCGGGGTGGAGGCGGAGCGTGTCTGGCGCTGGGCCTACGTCGAGCGGGTGACGACCGGGCTGTACCTCGCGTGGCACGGGTACCCGGAGGAGGCCCGGACGTTCCTCGACACCGCGAGCACGATCGCGGCCGGGGGCTGAGGTCAGCCCTCGTGGTCGTGGGCGTACTCCACGTCGTACGCCGGTCCGAGCTCGAGCTGCAGGTCGCGCGACAGCCGGCGCCCGGAGCTGACCCAGTCCGAGTAGGAGTCCTGCTGCGGCGCGGTACGGGTGCGGTCGTGCAGCTCCTCCCAGCGACGCGCCCAGGCGAGCAGGTCCGCGGTCAACCGCGGCGAGAGCGGGAGGGTCTCGAGGTCGACCATGCCCTGCTTGGTCCAGACCGGGTCCGCGTTCCAGTCGGCCATGACGGTGAGCTCCATCCGGCAGACCATGTCAGGGTCGCAGGGGCGCCACCTGCCGTTATGCGTGCCCTTTGCCATCTCCTTGACGACTCCGGACCATGTCGAGGACCAGCCGTGGGGCGAGGGGCGGGGTCGGCGCTCAGGCGCCGGAGGACCGCCCGGGGGCGCGCCCGGCGGCGCCCCCTTCCTCCCGCAGCCGTGGCTCCGTCCGGCGCTCGGGGTGGATGCCCCTTTTGTCCCGGTAGAAGGCTCGGACCTGGTCCATGACCACCACGACGTCCTCGTCCGCCACGATGGTCGGCCCGAATCCCGCTGTGCGCGAGGGGCCGTCGATGAACGCCAGGGCGATCGGCAGCCGCGCCTCGCGGGCGATGCGCCAGAAGCCGGACTTCCAGTACTCGCCCTTCGTGCGGGTCCCCTCGGCGGCCAGGATCAGCAGGAACGGCTCTCCGCTGCGCGCCTCGCGCACGAGGTCCCGCACCACGGCACCGGGGTTCTCGCGGTCCAGGGAGACCCCGCCGAGCCGGGGCAGCAACCACCCCAACGGCCCCCTGAACAGGCTGTGCTTGATGAGGACCCGCGGGGTGACCCCGCCGCGCCACATGATCAGCAGCATCATGACGAAGTCCCAGTTGGACGTGTGGGGGGCCCCGACGAGGATGCCGCTGCGGGGCACCTCGCCGACGGCGGTCCACCGCGAGAGCCGCAGCACCGCCCTGGCCAGTCGGCTCCTCATGGCACGTCCCTTCGTGGGGCTTGCTGCCCCGAGGGGACCAACCTACGGGGCGCGGGCCGGCGCAGGGCCCGGTGGTCACCGACTGCGCCCACCGTGCCCGGCGTCAGGACACGGCGGCCTTCACCAGCGCGACGACCTTCTTCTCGACCGCGGGGCTCCACCGCAGCAGGGCGAACGAGGCCGCCCACATGTCACCGTCGTCGAGGTTCGCAGCGTCCTGGAAGCCCAGGGTCGAGTAGCGGTAGTTGAACTTGCCCGAGTCCTGGAAGAAGAGGACGACCTTGCCGTCCGCGTTCGCGTAGGCGGGCATCCCGTACCAGGTCTTCGGCAGGAGGTCGGGCGCGGTCGTCGTCACGGCGACGTGGACGCGTTCGGCGAGGGCACGGTCGTCGGGCGCCATCGCCGCGATCTTGTCGAGCAGGTCCTGCAACCCGTCCGCCAGCTTCGCGCCCTTCTTCCCCTCGGCGCGCAGCTCCGCGGCCCGTTCCTTCATCGCGGCACGCTCCTGCGCGGTGAACCCGTCCGTGGTGCCGGCGTTCTTGGTGTCGGCGGTCTTGGTGGCCATGTCATCGTCCCCTCGTGGTGTGATCCCGGTATGGCGCCCTTCCGGGCCCCTCGATGGAAGGCTAGGCCGCTCACCCCCGCCCGTGCTTCTCGATTCCTGACCGGATCGGCACGTCAGCACCGACCGGGTGTCGGGGCCCGCGAGTACCGTCGACACCGTGAAGGAGACGGCACGCGAGGTCGACGATCTGCAGGTCCTGATGGACGCGTCCCACGCGGCCGGCACGAGCCACCTGCGCGAGATCATCACCGGCGACCGCCGTCTCACCGCCGCGCAGGTGGTGGCCGCCCTGGACGGGATGAAGGTGCTGAGCCTGGCCACCGTCACGGCCAGGGGTGAACCCCGGGTGAGTGCCGTGGACGGGCACTTCCTGCACGGGTGCTGGACGTTCGGCACCGACGGTCGGGCTGCCAAGGCCCGTCACCTCGAGGCTCGACCCGCGGTGAGCGCTGCCCACCTCGACGGTGAGCGACTCGGGGTCTTCTGCCACGGACGAGCCGTCCTGCTCTCCCCCGGCGACCCGACCTGGGACGAGACCATCGCGCACTGGACGGCCCACTACGGCTCGGACCCGACAACGTGGAGCGACGACATCCGGATGTACCGCCTCAAGCCCAGCTGGCTCGTCGGTTACGGGACGGTCGCCCCGCCCGACTGACCGGGGGCGGCTGCCAGCACGACGCAGGCACCCAGGGCCAGCAGCAGCGCGAGCGCCGCCGGTGCTGCCCAGCCCGGACGGACCGCGTCGCCGAGGACCCACACGCCGACGACGGCCGGCAGGGCGACCTCGACCACCCAGAGGATCGCCGTCGCCGGACCGACCGAGCCGTGCTCCAGCGCTCCCGTGTAGCCGATCATGCCGAGGGCCCCGTAGCCGAGCACAGCCCAGGCCAGGGGTTCGTGCAGCAGGCTCGCCCAGTCGCCGGACCCGTGGGCGGCGCGGGCGCACAGGGCCGCACCCGAGAAGGCGACGCCGCCGAGGACCGCCAGCTCCGTCGAGCGGGCACGGCGCCCGGCGAGCACCGTCGCCACCGCCAACACCCCCAGGGAGACGAGCATGACCGGGCTGAAGGGCCGTGGCGGTCGCACCGCCGACAGCGGTCCGGCACCGGCGGCCAGGACGACGAGGGCGGCGGTGATGACGGCCGCCGCGACGCCTTCCCGGCGGCGGACCCGGACGCCGAGGACGAGGCGGGCGAGGACGACGGTCACGGCCAGCGAGCCCGCGAGCAGGGCCTGGACCGCGAACAGCGGCAGCTGGCGCAGGGCCACGAGCGAGCCCATCCACGCGACGGCGTCGAAGGCGAGACCGGCGACGTAGGTCGGTTGGCGCGCCACGGCGACGCCACTGGCCCGGGAGGCGCCCACGCTCTGCAGGACCGACCCCGCGCCATACCCGAGGGTGCCGACGAGGGCGGCGAGGAGGGCGAGGATCACAGGTGGACCCTACGTCGGCGGCCACGGGCCGCCGACGTGACGGCAGTCGTCCCCGGCGCCGGGGGCGGTGCTCGCCCCGGCCGCCTCAGCCGCGGTACTGCTCGACGAGTGGACAGCTGAAGGGATCACGGTTTCCCGGGCCGACGGAGTCGAGGTACCTGACGACGATGGCGTATGAGGCCATCAGGGTGGTCTCGGTGTACGTGACCCCGCGTTCGGCACAGAACTGCTGGACGAGGGGACGGGCGCGGCGCAGGTTGGCCCTCGGCATCGACGGGAACAGGTGGTGCTCCACCTGGTAGTTGAGCCCGCCCATGAGGAACGTGACGAGCCACCCGCCGCGGATGTTCCGCGACATGAGCACCTGGCGGCGCAGGAAGTCGATCCGGGCGTCTCGTGGCACGATCGGCATCCCCTTGTGGTTGGGCGCGAAGGCGGCACCGAGCAGGAACCCGAATAACCCCAGCTGGACCGCGAGGAACGCGAGCGCCTTGACGGGGTCGAGCACGAGCAGCAGGACCACGACGTACCCGGCCAACCGCACGGCGACCAGCCCGAGCTCGAGCCGGCGCCACGGGAGCTCACGACGCTGCAGCAGCACGCGCACACCGGCCTGGTGGAGGTTGAGTCCCTCGAGCAGCAGGAGGGGGAAGAACCACCAGCCCTGGTGGTCGGCGAACCAGCCGGGGAACCCCGTGCGGTCGGCGGCGGCCTCACGGGTGAAGGCGATCGCCCCCGGAGCGATGTCCGGGTCCCGACCCACCTGGTTCGGGGCGCTGTGGTGCCGGTTGTGCTTGTGGGTCCACCACGCGTAGCTGAGGCCGACCACGCCGCAGGACAGGCAGCGCGCCAACCACTCGTTGCCCCTCCTCGTGCCCAGCACCTGCTGGTGGGCTGCCTCGTGACCGAGGAATCCGAGCTGGGCGAGGACCAGCGCGAGCCCGGCCGCGGTGCCCAGCTGCCACCACGAGTCGCCCAGGACGACGAGGAGCGCGCCGGTGCCGGTCAGCGCCGCACCCAGGGACACCAGCAGCACGAGGTAGGGCAACCTTCGGCGCTGCAGCAGGCCCGCCCCGCGGATCCGCTCGGACAGGACGGCGTAGTCGCTGGGGGGTCGCGGTCGCCGTGGGGCAACGCGCTGGGTCGCGGACGGTGCGCTGGTTGCCGCTGGTGGCTGTTCCATGGGACCTCGTGTCGGCGTCGTGCCGCCGGGTCCAGGGCAACTCTCGAGCTGGTCCTCCGACTGAAGCACGCACGGCGACGCGCCGCAACCCCGGGTGCGGCCACCTGGGTCGCGGCCGTGCCCCGGGGTGCGGACCGGTCACGCTCAGGCGCTGACCGGACGAGGTCTACCGCTTCACGACGACGACCTCGAACTGCGTCGCCGTGGGCGGGAAACCGGTGTCGAACTTGGCGTTCGCCAGGACGAGCCGGCCGCCGACACGGGCCACCGTGGTGGGTGTCTCGAAGAGAGGACTCGTGATGACCTTGCGCACCGTGGCCGACGACAGGTCCTTGGCCAGCCGGGCCTCGACGACCAGGTTGTCGTTATTGCGCACCGACCACAGGGTCCGCCCGTCGAGGAGGATGCCGTCGACGTTCGGGACGCTCAACCCCGCGACGGCCCGGCTCGCCCCGGTGCGGGGGTCGACGACGTTGACGGCACCTTGGGCGCTGTGGGCGACGAGCAGCCGCGAACCGTCCTGCGTGGCCTGGATGCCGTTGTTGTTGAACGCGCCGGCGAGCTCTGCGGCGGGCCCACTCAGGGAGAGGGTCCGGAAGGCGCCGGGCGTGCCGTGCCTGACGGGGACGAAGTACAGCACCGCCCGCGCGGAGTCGGTGAACCACGCACCCTTCTCCGTGAGTGCGACGTCGTTGATGAAGGTAGGGGCTGCAGCGAAGGTGTACGACGCCACCGGCATCCCCGTGGAGGTGCTGTAGACGTAGCCCTGGCCCGTCGGGCCTCCGGCGACGAACAGCAGGTGGTCGTCGCGGTCCACCTTCATGCCGGTGGCGAAACGGCCGGCCGGTGCATCGATGAACTTGGCCGCGGTGCCCTTGCCGACGTCTCCGCGGAAGACGTCGCCCGTGAGCAGGTCCCCGGCGTAGAAGGTCGAGCCGCCACCGCTGGCGACCCCCTCGGTGCCCGTGGCGCCGGGTAGGACGATCGCCCGGTCCACGTGGTGGCGGTGGTCGGCGTGGTCGTCATGGTCGGCCGTCGCCGGTGGAGCGGCGAGGGCCAGCGTGGCGGCCGCCGCGAACACGGCAGCCAGAAGGGACGTCTTCCTCAGTGCGGTCATCGGTGGTGCCTCTCTGGTCGCGCACCGCGACGGGTGCGGTCCTGCATGGTGGTCTGGCCGTCCCGGCCCCGCTCCCGGGTGGCAGGAGGTAGGACGACGGTCGCGGACCCCGCGTTCACCCACCCCCTCGGGTCGCGACGAGGGTGAGCTTGCGGATGCGCCCCTGCTCGAGCCAGTGGGTCCAGAGCCGGTGGGCCGTCAGCAGGTCGTCGAGGAAGGCGTCGCCGAGATGCGCTCGGATGTCCCCCGCGTGCTCCGAGAACGCGCGGGTCAGGGCTCGGGCGGCAGTGTGGTGGGCACGGGTACTGTCGGTCTCCCACGTCACCCTCAGGCCGGCGTCCTCCAGGGAGGACCTCAGCTCGGCGTCCGGCACCGGCCAGACCGTGTCGGACGCCGGCATGAGGGACCGTTCCGCCGCCGTGAGGGGCGCCCCGGTCTCGACGGTGCAGGCGAACCGGCCACCGGGGACGAGGGCGCCGGCGACCGCGCCCAGCAGGGGCGCCTTGTCGGCGAACGCGAGCATCGTCTCCAGGAGCAGGACCACGTCGAACCCGCCCTCGGGCACCGGGGGGACGTCGGCGACGGTGAACCGGCACCGGGGGCCGGCCCGCCTGCGTGCCACGGCGATCGCATCCGGGGAACGGTCGACCCCGAGGTAGGTGCAGCCGAGCGCCTCGGCGATGAGCCGGCCGGGACCCGCGACACCGCAGCACAGGTCCAGGACCGAGGTCCCCGCCCCGATGGCGGCCCTGGTGGCGAGGTCCCGGATCTCGGTCGCCCGCATGAAGCTCTCCTGCCCGACGTACTCGCCGGGCTCGTAGGCCTGGAGGCGGGCGGCGAGCAGCCCGGCCTCGACCACCTCCCGGCCGATGGTCCTCACCTGATGGCCCGGGTGGGTGGGGCGCTCGCGACGCCGGCCGCGGGAGCGGTCTGCCCGGCCGTGACCACCTCCGGCGACCGGTCGCCGAACGCGCCCAGGAACCGGTCCCTGAAGGCGTCCATGCGCCATACCGGCGCCCGGGGACCGGGGCGCAGGCCGTCCTGCCAACCCCACGAGGAGATGCGGGCCAGGACGGAGGGATCGCGAGCCAGGACGGTGACGGGCACGTCGTGGTTGCCCCCGAACCCGCTGACGATCGTGGCGGGCTGGTGGTCGCCGAGGAGGACGAGCACGAGGGAGTCGCTGCCGTACCGCTCGACGAAGCCGAGCAGGGCCGTGAAGGAGTACTCGATCGAGTCCATGTAGGCCGCCGGGACCCGCTCGCGGTGGCTCCAGAGGTGGGACGCGGACTCGGCCCCGGCGTGCACGGCATCGAAGACCGTGCCGTCCCCCAGGTCGTCCCACCCCACCATGCGTGGCAGCGGCGCCCACGGCCCGTGGCTCGACGCGAGGTCGATCTCGGCCATGACCGGGGACGTCCGGCCCGGGCCGAGCTCGCGCCGCCCGAACGCGTCGAGGGCGTACTGGTCGGGCATCGAGGAGAACCCGAACGCGGGCCCGGCGTACCCGAGGTCCGAGCTGTCGTAGATGGTGTCGAACCCGTAGTACCGCTGCCCCTGCGGCCAGGTCCCCCGGTTCGAGGGGAGCAACCCCACGGTCCGCCACCCCGAGCGCGCGAACACGCTGGGCAGGGTGGTGTGGTTCCCCGCGAGGAGCGTGTCGTAGCTGGTCTGGTTGTCGACCCACACCCCCGACAGGAAGGTGGAGTGGGCCAGCCAGCTGACTCCCCCGAAGGTGGGGGACGTGAGGTAGGCACTCCGCGCGGCATACCCGGAGGCCCCGAGCCGGGCCGAGGCCGCGTCGAGCATCGTGCGGACGCCCGCCGACGCGTCACCCTCCACGGCCACCCGGCCGTAGCTCTCGACGAAGGCGACGAGGACGTCCTTGCCGGCCAGGCCCGCGAGGTCACCGGTCCGCTGGTCCGCGTATGCGTCGTGCCGCACCGCCGCGTCGAAGGCGCGCTGCTCGCGCAGCGAGGTCGAGATGCCGCGCGCCTGCCCCACCGCGAAACCGAGGGCTGCCCTGGCCGCGACCGGCTCGTCCTTCCCGACCTGCGCCCCGGACACCGCCGTGAGCGCCCAGGCGACGGTCAGGGCGACGACGGCGAGAGCGGACCGCCTGCGTCGGCGCCGAAGCTGCCGCGCGAGACGACCCACCGAGGCGGTGACGCCCGCGACGAGGGCGAGCAGGAGCACCACCGCGCCCGCCTGCGCGCCGGTGGCCGCCCACGGACCGTACGACGCACGGACGAAGTCGACCGCGGCCCCGAGGTGACCGGCGTCCGTCACGAGGTCGACCGGTCGGTCCAGCACCTCGACGAACGCCAGCTCAACCACCTCCAGCACCCCCAGCAGGCCCAGCGCGAGTCCAGCGACCCGGGCCACCACCCTCGAGGACCTCCCCGAGAGGACCACGACGAGGGCCGCCAGGGCGAGGCCCTCGACAGGGAGCCGCAGGAACGCCACCGGCGCCAGCCGGCCCGGCTCGACCGGGGCCACGAGGACGACCCAGACCAGCGCGACGGCGACGGTGTCGACGACGACGCCCCCGACGCGACGCCACGACAGGCCCCGCATCCGCACGGCACCCACGGGGGCGGTGACGCGGTGCCGCCACAGCCACCAGACGTCACGGCCGAACGACTCGGCCAGCAGCACCAGCCCGCCAATGACGGCGGTGACCACGAACCAGTGCGGACCGGCATCGGCAGCCGCGACGGTCAGCACGATCCCCACGGACGCCGTCACCACCTTGCGCCAGTAGCGGAACGGCAGCTGCGCGCGGAGCCAGGGCAGTCCCCAGCCGGCCACCGCGAACAGGTACCGCACCAGGCCGGCGAGCAGGACCCACGGACCGAGGTCCGGTGCCACGTAGACGCTCAGCACGAGGATGAGGAACGCGTCGACCTCACCGTCGAAGCGGCCGCCGAAGGCCGACGTGGTCCCGGTGCGCCTGGCGACCCAGCCGTCGAGGGCGTCGAGCAGCAGGGCCACCACGGTGATCGGCACCAGCAGCGCGGTGGTGCGCCCGTGCAGCAGGGCATCCGCCGTCAGGGCGGCCACGGCACAGGTGATGACCGCGCGACCGAGGGTCACGGCGTCGGCCGGACCCGGGTCGACGCCGGCAGCCCGCAGGCCCTGGGCGACGACGAGGTTGACGGTGACGCCGCACAGCAGGCCGACGGCCCACCCCGTGGCGGTCAGGCCGACGCTGTTCCCGACCACGGCCAGCAGCACGGCCACGCCGACGACCCCGGCCCCGGTGAGGCGACGCACCGTCAGCACAGCGCCTCCCCATCTGGACGTGGAACCGTTCTGGGCGTACAGCATTACTACGGTCGTCATCGGTGGTCGGTTCACCGGCCGGATCCACGAGCAGGAATCCACCGGCGGTGGGTCCGCCGACCGCGACGCGAGGAGGTGCGGTGGAGGACGGACACGGTCGGGCGACCCCCACCTGGCTGGCGCTGCGCGAGCCTGCCGATGCCGCGGCGAGATCGAGCGAGCTGGTCGACGCACTGGTCGACGCGCTGGCTGGCACCGACACCGACGCCGACCTTGCGGCTGCAGGTCGTCGGCGCGAGCGGAGGGCACCGGGGCGCCGGCTCGTCGTCCATGACCTCGGGTGCGGGACGGGGTCGATGTCCCGGTGGCTTGCCCCGCTGCTCCCCGGACCGCAGCACTGGGTGCTGCTCGACCGCGACGCCGACCTGCTCGCCGTGGCCGCGACGAGGGTGCCGGAGCGGGCGGCCGGCGGAGCTGCCGTGACCCTCGAGAGCCACCAGAGGGACATCACCCGACTCGGCCCCGACGGGCTCTCGGGGAGCGACCTGGTCACGGCCTCGGCGCTGCTGGACATGCTGACCGGTGCCGAGCTCGACCGCTTCGTCCGCTCGTGCGCGGCAGCGCGCTGCCCGGTCCTGGTCACCCTGAGCGTCGTCGGGAGGGTCTCCCTCGAGCCCGCTGATCCCTTCGACCGGCAGGTGGAGGCGGCGTTCAACGCCCACCAGCGCCGGACGGTGGGCGGCCACCGGCTGCTCGGTCCCGACGGCGCCCGCGCCGCGGTCGACGCGTTCGGTCGCCTGGGGTTCGACGTGCTGCGGCGGCCCAGTCCGTGGCTGCTCGAAGCGCAGGACCGCGAGCTCGTGCGCGAGTGGTTCACCGGCTGGCTCGGTGCTGCACTGGAGCAGGACCCGTCCCTGGTCGCACGGGCGGGCACCTACGCGGAGCGTCGCCTCGCCGAGGCCTCTGCGGGCCGACTCGCGGTCACGGTGCAGCACGAGGACGTGCTCGCCCTGCCCCGGTGAGCTGCGCGAGGTCCAGGGTGTGGTCACCGTGGCGCGCCTTCGCGGCGAGGTAGCGCACGTTGGCGTCGCTCACGTGCAGCCCCGTGGGGACCTGGGTGACGACGTCGATGCCGAGGCGCCGCAGCTGGGCGACCTTGTCCGGGTTGTTCGTCAGCATCGCGACCCGCGGCTGCCCGAGGGCCAGGAGCATCTGCGCAGCCACCGTGTAGTTGCGCTGGTCCACGGCGTACCCGAGCGCGACGTTGGCCTCGTAGGTGTCGAGCCCCACGTCCTGCAGCACGTAGGTGTCCAGCTTGGCGTAGAGGCCGATGCCGCGTCCCTCCTGCCGGAGGTAGAGCAGGAAGCCCCCCTCGGTCGCCAGCTGCACGATGGACTCACGCAGCTGGGCACCGCAGTCGCAGCGCTGGCTGCCGAAGACGTCCCCGGTCAGGCACTCACTGTGCAGCCGGACCGGGGTGGCGGGCGAGCTCCCCACTGCCGTATGGCGTTCCGCGTACCTCCCGAGCCCGAACGCGAGGTGCTCGAGCCCGTCGACGAGTCCGTTGAAGGTGACCACCCTCGCCGTCGTCGTGGAGCCGTCCGGGAGCGCCAACGGGACCTCGACCTGGGTCCGGATCGACGCAGGGGGTGGGGGCGACGGCAGCGGCACCAGCATCCCGACCCTCACCCCTCGCCGTACCGGGGGGACAACGCGTACCTCAGCAGGGCCACGTCGTCGATCTGACGCACCTCGGCCAGGGTTGCCCGGCGGGCGACGCTCCACGGGAACGCCCCGTCGCCGACGAAGCGCGGCGCGGCCGACTCCCCCACGAAGAAGGGCGCCACCACGAGCTGCAGCTCGTCGCCGAGACCCTGCGTGAGCATCTGCGTGTGGACGGTGCCCCCGCCCTCCACCATGAGTCGGCGCACCCCTCGCGCGTGCAGCTGCTCGGCCACCCACCGGAGCTCCACCGGCTCGCCCGCGTCGATCACCGTGGCCACGCCTGCGAGTCGTTCCCGCGTCGTGGCGAGGGCCGGCCCCGCACAGAACACCAGCTTCTCGCCGTCACCGCTGGCGAAGAACTCCGCAGCGGGGTCGAGGCACCCGTGTCTGGTCACGGTCACCTTGACCGGGGAGGGCGACCACCCGCGGGCCACCCGCTCGGCCTGTCGCTGCTGCGACCGCACGAGCAGCCGCGGGTCGTCGCAGCGGATCGTCCCTGCACCGACGAGGATGGCGTCGGAGTCGGCGCGCTCACCGTCCACCCGGTCGAAGTCCGCGAGGTTCGACAGCTGCAGCCGCCCGCGCGAGGCGCTGCCGAGGTACCCGTCCAGCGACATGCAGCAGCTCAGCAACGTGTACGGGCGGTCAGCCACGGCGCCCTCCCCGTACCCGTCCAGCCGCCGACACCAGCAGGACGACCGCACCCGGGAGGGCCCCGACGAAGACGATCACGCCGTAGACGACGGCCGTCGTGACACCCTGCTGTGCGCCCATCCCCGCTGCGCCGAAGCTCCACGCCGCGACGCCCTCGCGGGGTCCCCAGCCCGCCACGTTCGGCAGTCCCATGGCCAGCAGGACCACGAGCGCGAGCGGGAGGACCGCCGCGGTGGCCGCGCTCGCCCCCGCCGTCCGTGCCGCGACCAGGAACGTCAGCACGTGCCCCGCCAGGGCCACCACCGATGCGAGCAGCACGCGCGACGAGGTGTGCCGGGTGAGGAGCACCGCACGGAGGTCACCCGACCCCGGGATCGCCGACCACCGGCGGCTCCTGTCGCCGGTGGGTCTCGAAGATCCCCCACGACGTGCAGCCAGGGTGACCAGGGTGACGACGAAACCCGTTGCCAGCACGGCGATCGCGGCCAGGCGCACCTGATCCCTCACCGGCGAGGGCAGGACGGTCAACCCCGCGATCGCCACCGCGACGAGGACGACCTGGCCGGCCACCCGGTCCCAGACGACCGACCGCACGACCCGGCCCGTGTCCCCCACGGCGCTCCCACGGCGCAGGGCGCGATCGACGTCCCCGACCACGCCGCCGGGCGTCGCGACGTTGAGGAACTGCGACCGGTAGTAGGCGGCCACCGCCGCAGTGAGCGGCACCGGCACCCCGAGGCTCCGGGCCACGAGGGTCCACCGCCACGCGCAGCAGACGGTGGTGACGAGGGCGACGCCGCAGCCCACGGCGAGGGACCGTGCGTCCACCCGGGACAGCCCGGCAAGGAACGCGTCCGTCCCGACCCGCCAGCCCACGGTCGCGAGGACGGCCACCGCCACGGCAGCGCGCACCCAACCCCACCGACTCAGGCGTCCGGCTCGGGCCGTGGCGGGACGACGATGATCCCTGTCCACTGGCGGACACCACCTTCCCTCGGAGGGCGCTCAGTGGGTACACGGAGGAGCCGCCCCGGAGGTTCACGCCGACAGGGCGGCGGGCTCCAGGACGGCGGAGACCGTCCGGGCCGTCGCCGTCCACGACGGCAGCGTGCCTCGGCGGCCGAGGGCCGCCCGGCGCCACCGGTCCCGCAGGTCCGGGTCGCCGAGCCAGTCCCGGAGCGCACCGGTGAGGGCACAGGCGTCGCCTGCGGGCACGAGGCGTCCGGGCACCTCGCCGTCGGGAGCCGTCCCCAGTGCCTGCGCGACCCCGCCCACGGCGGTCGCAACCACCGGCAGCGCCCTCGCCAGCGCCTCGGTCACCACCAGCCCGTACGTCTCCAGCCGGGAGGGGTGGACGAGCAGGTCGGACGCGGCATACGTGTGCTGGAGCCGACCGGCCGACTGCGGGCCCACGAAGCGGACACGGTCGCCGATCCCCTCCTCCTCGCACCGGCGGGCCAACCGCCGCACGTGCCCCGGGTCGAGGTCGACGGCGCCTGCGCAGGTCATGCGCCAGGGAAGATCACGGACACCCGTCAGGGCCGTCACCAGCTCTTCGTGCCCCTTGGCCGGCACCACCGCCGCGACGGACAGCAGCTCGCGCCCCCCGGGGGCCCCGGTGGCGACGGGCGCGGGGTCCGACCCCGGTTCGGCGACCTGCACACGCTGTGGGGAGATCGCGTAGTGCTCGAGCAACCACTCCCGGCTCCAGTCGCTGGTCGCGACCACGGCGGCGGCACGGCGAAGGACCGCCCCCTCGGCATCGCGTCGGGTCCGGACGGGCACCGCGCCGCTCACGGTGTCAGCCGCACCGAGCGGAAGGTGCACGAGCACCACGACCCTCAGCCTCGACGACGCGGGCACGAGGAGCTCCGCCGTGCCCGAGGCGACGAGGCCGTCGAGCAGCACCGTCGCGCCGTCCGGCAGCTCGGCAAGGACTGCCGCCAGCCCGCCACGGGCCGCCGGGTCCGCGTCCGGCCAGGCTCCGGGCAGCAGGTGCCGGTGAACGCCCCAGCCGAGCTCGGCTAGGGCCGCACAGACCTTGGTGTCATAGGTGTTGCCCCCGCTGGGGTGCAGCGGGTCGTCGACGATGTCGGGCAGCACGACGTGGACGGTCCTCACAGGTCGAGCTCGTAGCTGGCCCAGGCGAGGTGGGACTCCCGCAACGTCACGGTGATCCCCGCCAGCCGACGTGCCCCCTCCCCGAGCCCGCCGGCACGGATGCGGACGGCGAGGGCGTCCGCGACCACCCGGGCCAGTGCCTCGGTCGTGGTGTTGAGCCCCGCCAGGGCCGGCACCTCGTCGAGGTTCCGGTAGCCGAGCTCCCCGAGCACCTCGTGCAGCTGCTCGGTTGCCCGCCCGATGTCGACCACGACGGAGTCCTCGTCGAGGGACGCGCTGCGAAAGCTCGCGTCGACCACGTAGGTGGCTCCGTGCAGGCGTTGGGCCGGCCCGAAGACCTCACCCCGCAGGCTGTGCGCGACCATCATGTGGTCCCGGACGGTCACGGTGAACATGGCGCCTCCGCGTCGTAGGTGATCGTGTGGCAGATCGCGGGGAGGCTGCCGTCGGCCAGCCGGCCCATGACCTCGGGCAGCGCGTCGAAGTCCGAACGGCCCGTGAGCAGCACGTCGAGGGCCGGGTCCCGCAGCAGCTCCAGCGCGAGGGCGCGCCGGTCGGCGGGCGAACGCCTCGGGCGTCGGGCCGCGGCCACTGCGCCGACCTGGCTGGCACGGATCGACAGCCGCCCCGAGTGGAACGAACCGCCCAGCGACACGGTGACCTCCTGGTCGCCGTACCAGCTGAGCTCCAGCACCTGACCCTCGGCGCCCAGCAGGTCGACGGCCAGCTGGAGCCCGGCCGACGTCGCGCTGGTGTGCACGGTGAGGTCGCAACCGCCGGCGAGGTCGCGGGCCCGTTCGGCGGGGGCGAAGCCGACCCCCAGGGCCGACGCCACCGCCTCCCGGGTGGGGTCGACGTCGACGAGCGTGACGCGGCTCCCCGGGACCCCTGCGAGCAGCCGCGCGACGCAGCACCCCACCATGCCCGCGCCCACCACCGCGACCCGGTCGCCGATGCGCGGTGCCGCGTCCCACAGGGCGTTCACAGCCGTCTCGACCGTGCCCGTCAGCACGGCCCGCTCGGGTGGGACGTCATCGGGCACCACCGACACCGAAGCCACCGGGACGACGTACGCGGTCTGGTGCGGGTGGAGCGCGAACACGCTGCGCCCCAACAGTTCTCGTGGCCCCTCCTCGACGACGCCGACACTGAGGTACCCGTACTTCACCGGCCACGGGAAGTCGCCCTCCTGGAACGGTGCCCGCATCGCGGCATACTCCCCGGGCGGCACCCGACCCTCGAAGACGAGGCGTTCGGTCCCCCGGCTCACCCCCGAGTGGGTGGCCCGGACGAGCACGTCGTCGGGCCCCACCGACGCCAGCCCGACGGGCCGGATCTCCCCCGTCGAGGGGCCCACCGTCCAGAAGGCGCGCGCAGCTCGGTGCACGCCAGCGACTGTAGCGGCCGGGCTGGCAGGATGACCCCATGGAACGTGTCCTCGGCATCGGCGGATGGTTCGTGCGGGCGACCGACCCGGAAGCCCTGGTGGCCTGGTACCGCGAGTGCCTCGGCCTCGACCTCGACGAGCACGGTTCGTGGCAGCCGCAGGCCGGGCCCACCGTCGTCGCGGCATTCCCTTCCGACACGGACTACTTCGGCTCCCCCAGCCAGCAGGTGATGCTCAACTTCCGGGTGAGTGACCTGGACGCCATGCTGGCGCAGCTGCGGGCCCGCGGCGCCGCGGTCTCCCCCGAGACGCAGGACATGGACGGGGTCGGCCGGTTCGGCTGGGTCACCGATCCCGAGGGCAACCGGGTGGAGCTCTGGCAGCCCGCCTGATCGCGCGCCACCCGTGCCCTAGGGTCGGGATCGTCGCCGCGAGAAGAGTGAGGTGACCCGTTGCCGACCCCCCTCGTCCGCACCAAGCTGCACGTCCCTCCCGCGCGCGACGACCTGGTCCCCCGGCCACGGCTGTCCTCCCGGCTGTCGGCCCCCTCCGCCGGCCACCCCGACCGACGCTCCGTGGGTCTCCACGGCTCCGTAGGCCCGCGGCTGGTGCTGGTGTCGGCGCCACCCGGCTTCGGCAAGTCCACGCTCCTCGCGACCTGGGCGGCCACGGCAGCGGCCGCCGGGCGCGCCGTCGCGTGGGTGTCGTTGGAGTCCTCCGAACGCCACCCCGACACGTTCTGGGCCCACGTCGTCGCAGCCCTCGAGCAGGCCGCCCCGGGGGTCGGTGCGGGGGCGGCGACCCTGCTCGACGACGGACGTACCCCGGTCCGTGCCGCGATCACCCTGCTGCTCAACGAGCTCGCGGCCCACCCCGACGGGATCGACCTCGTCCTCGACGACTACCACCTGGTCGACGGCCCGCAGGTCGCGGCCGATGTCGAGTTCCTGCTCCAGCACCTGCCCCCGCAGGTGCGGCTGGTGATCGGCACGCGTGCCGACCCCGACCTCCCGCTGGCCCGGTTGCGGGCCCGCGGCGAGCTGCTCGAGGTCCGGGCCGCAGACCTGCGCTTCACCGGCGACGAGGTCACCGCCTACCTCAACGGCGTCGTGGGCCTGGGTCTGCGGGCCAGCGACATCGCGGCCCTCGAGGGCCGGACCGAGGGGTGGATCGCGGCCCTGCAGCTGGCGGCCCTGTCGCTGCAGGACCGTCCTGATCCCACCGCCTTCATCGCGGGTTTCGCCGGCGACGACCGGTACGTCGTCGACTACCTCGTGGAGGAGGTGGTGGCCCGCCAACCCGAGGAGGTGCGCCGGTTCCTGCTCGACACCTCGGTCCTCGACCGCCTCAGCGGTCCGCTCTGCGATGCCGTCACCGGGGGCGACGACGGCCGTTCCGTGCTGCAGCAGCTCGAGCGGTTGAACCTCTTCGTCGTCCCCCTCGACGACACCCGGCAGTGGTACCGCTACCACCACCTCTTCGCCGAGGTGCTGCGCTCCCACCTCGACGACGAGGCGCCGGGGCGCGCCGTCGAGCTCCACCGGCGCGCAGCCCGCTGGTATGCCGCCCACGGCGAGCCCGAGGCGGCGGTGCGTCACGCCGTGGCCGGCCACGATGTCGAGCTCGCGGCCGACGTCGTCGAGGGGTGCGTGATCGGCATGCTGCGCGACCGCCGGGAGAGCACCGTCCGACGCTGGATCGCCGACATCCCCGCGGTGGTCGCCCACCGGCGCCCGGTCCTGGCGCTCGGGCTCATCGGGGCCCTCATGTCCAGCGGCGAATTCGCCGATGTCGAGGAGCGCCTGGGCGACCTCCAGTCGGTCCTCGACGACCCCCCACCGGACACGCGCGTGCTGGTCGCCTCGGAGCTCCCACGCCTGCCGGGGGCGATGGAGACCTACCGGGCGGCGCTCGCCCTGGTCCGCGGCGACCTGGCCGGCGCCACCGCCCACGCCGACCTCGCGGTGGCGCGGGCAGCGCCCGGTGACGACCTCACCGTGGCTGCCGGGTCAGCCCTGTCCGGTCTGGCCTCCTGGGCCACGGGGGACCTCGACACCGCCCACCGCGGCTACTCCGCCGCGGTCGCGGGCCTGCGCCGGGCCGGCAACCACTCCGACGTGCTGGGCTGCTCGATCACCCTGGCCGACCTGCGCATCACCCAGGGACGTCTCGGTGATGCGGTGGACACCTACGAGGGGGCCCTGCGCCTGGCGGAACAGCACTCGGAGGGCGGCGCCCTGCGAGGCAGCGCGGACATGATGGTGGGGCTGGCCATGGTCGCCCTCGAGCGCGGTGAGCTGTCGGCCGCCGCGGAGCACCTCCGTCGCGCAGACGAGCTCGGCGAGCCCAACGGGCTGCCCCAGCATCCCTACCGCCTGCGCGTCGCCCGGGCCGGCCTGCTCCGGGCGACGGCAGACCCGGCGGGGGCGATCCGCCTGCTCGAGGAGGCGGACCGCGTCTACGTCGGGGACTTCTCACCGAACGTCCGGCCCGTCCCGGCGCAACGGGCCAGGGCGCTCCTCGCCGTGGACCGTCTCGCCGACGCCCTCGACTGGGTGCGCGAGCAGCACCTCGGCGCGGACGACGAGCTCCACTACGTGCGGGAGTACGAACACCTCACTCTCGCACGGATCCTGTTGCGCCAGAACGCACTCGAAGGTTCGACCCGCGTCCTCGCAGCGGCCGAGGACCTCCTCGGCCGGCTCCACGAGGCGGCCCAGGGCGGCGGGCGGACCGGGACGGTGATCGAGACCCTGGTCCTCCAGTCCCTCGCCCACCGGGCCCGGCACGGCCGTCGGGACGAGCCCGGCGCCATACGCGTCCTCGAACAGGCCGTGCGCCTGGCGGAGGTGGAGGGCCACGTCCGCGTCTTCGTCGACGAGGGGTCGCCGATGCGCAGCCTGATGGAGGCGTTGGTCCGCGCGAACCCGACGTGGGGCCATCCCCGTCGAGTCCTCGACGGATTCCGTTCTGTGCCAACACCTCCCGCCCCGGCAGTGCAGCAAGGGCTGGTCGACCCCCTGAGCGGGCGAGAGCTCGACGTGCTCCGGCTGCTGGCGAGCGACCTCGACGGGCCTGCCATCGCGCGCGAGCTCGTGGTGTCGCTCAACACCGTCCGCACCCACACCAAGAGCATCTACGCCAAGCTCGGCGTCAACAGCCGGCTCACCGCCGTGACGCGCGGCCGAGAGCTCGGCCTGCTCCCCGACCGACGCTGACGGCCCCACCGGGGCGCGCCGCCCGGGACCACCCCCTGCGACCACCAGGCAGGACCACCACACGGTTCACCAGATGTGGTGAGGCCAGGCCGCCACCGGCGCTCCTAGGTTTCGGGCATGGACACCGCACCGACCAGCCGCCCGGACGAGTCCGGGTGGTACGAGATCCGCCTCCGCGGCCGTCTCGAGCCGCGGTGGGCGACCCGGTTCGAGGGCATGGCCCTGACCACCCGTGACGGCTTCAGCCAGCTCAGCGGTCCCGTCGCCGACCAGGCCGCCCTGCACGGCCTACTCCAGCAGCTCCGCGACCTCGGGCTGCCCCTGGCCTCGGTCACGCAGCCCGACCACGGGACCCACCCGGCACACCACGGCAGGACCCCTCACCCACAGGAGCCTGACATGACCACCACCGCCGCAGCACCGCCCGTCCTGACCGGAGGGGCGCCCATCGACGCCACGCGCAACCACACCCGACTGGCAGGCATCTTCTACCTGCTCACGTTCGCGTCCTCCATCCCCGCGCTCATCCTGCTCGGGCCCGTGCTCCACGACGCCGACTACATCACCGGCGGCGGACAGGACACCCGCGTCATCTGGGGCTGCGTCCTCGACGTCGTGAACGCCCTGACCGCCGTCGGGTCCGCGGTCGCCCTGTTCCCGGTGCTGAAGCGGCGCAACGAGTCCATGGCACTGGGTTTCGTCACCTCCCGGCTGATGGAGGGCGCCGTCGTGATGATCGGGGTGGTGAGCCTCCTGGCCGTGGTCACCCTGCGCCAGGACGCGGCCGGCCTCGCCGGTGACACGACGGCCCTGACGGCCACCGGGCAGGCGCTCGTGGCCGTGCGGAACTGGACCTTCCTGCTCGGGCCCGGGCTCATGCCGGCCCTCAACGCCATCCTCCTCGCCACCGTCCTGCACCGCGCACGGCTCGTGCCCCGCCTGATCACCACCGTGGGGCTGGTCGGTGCACCGCTGCTCCTGGGCTCGGTCCTCGCCACGCTGTTCGGTGCCTTCGACCAGGTCTCCCCCGTCGCCTCGGTCCTGGCCCTCCCGATCGCGGCGTGGGAGCTCGCCCTCGGCTGCTGGATGACCTTCAAGGGCTTCGACCGCAGGGCCGTGGCCGCCCTGCCCGCCCGCAGCGACGCCTGACCGGTCACGCATCCCGGGCCACCCGACCCATCGCCCCGAGGGCGGCGCCGCAGCTGCGGCGCCGTCCTCGGGGCACGACCCGTGTCGGTGGCCCGTGGCACCATCTCCCTCGTGAGCGAGGAGCGCCGGACCGCCTACCGCACCGCACCCCTGACCATCGAGACGTGGCCGGACTTCAGCGCGCTCGTCGAGGCCAACAACGGCGTATGGGGCGGGTGCTGGTGCATGGGGTTCCATCCCGAGGGCGTCGGCGCGGGCCACACGCGCGAGGGAAACCGGCAGGCGAAGCTGGGGCACGTCGAACGCGGCACGGTGCACCAGGTGCTCGTCTACGACGGCGCGACCTGCGTGGGCTGGTGCCAGTACGGCTCGCCGGTCGAGCTCCCCAACATCCAGAACCGCGCGAGGTACGAGCGCGGTGCGGACGTCCTGCCCGACTGGCGCATCGGGTGCATCTTCACCGGTGCGAAGCATCGTGGCGCGGGGGTCGCCCGGGCTGCCGTCGACGGCGCCCTCGAGGCCATCCGGGCGGCCGGGGGCGGTGTGGTCGAGGCCTACCCCGAGCAGACCGCCGAGCGTCCTCCGCAGCGAGGCGCCTTCCTGCACACCGGCCCGGAGGAGCTCTTCGAGCAGTTCGGCTTCGTCCGTGACCGGCAGATCGCCAAGTGGCGCTGGGTCATGCGCACCACGGTCTGAGCCACCTGCGGCCGCTCAGGGGGACGTCGCGGCCCCGGCGTCCTGGTAACGGGGAGTGAGCTCGGTCCACCGTGCGTGCCAGGCCGGGGCGGGCTGCTCGGCGGACCACCCCGTGGCGTGGACGGGCCCGTCGCCCCGCAGGGACCGTCCGAGGTCCTCGAGGTGGGCCTGCCAGCCGGCGCCGTAGAAGGCCAGCGCACCCACCGGCAGCCCGCGCTCCTCCACCACGAGACGGGTGCCGGAACCCTCGACGGTGAACCAGGCCTCGATCGTGGACGCCTCGTCCGACCCCGGCTCGGAGCTGATCAGGAGGTGGTGCGGTGCGTCGCAGACCTCGATCCGCACCGCCCCCGCCCACGAGCTCGTGAACACCGCCTGCGCGGTGCCGCCCTCCCGCAGGTCGCCGGACACCTCGGCGATCCAGCGCGCCAGCCGCTCGGGGACGGTGCACGCGTCCCACAGGTCGTGGATGTCGGTGTCGTAGACGTCCTCCACGCGTACTGCTCCCCTGGTCTGGTCCAAGGCCCTCATCGTCCCGTTGACGGTCATCTGCGTGCCTTCTTTCCTCGAGCGATCTCCGTGTGCAGCGCACCGAGGCGGTTCTGCCACAGGGCGCGGTAGTCCTCCAGCCACTCGTCGACCTCGACGAGCGCCTCGGGCCTCAGGCTGTAGATCCGGCGCTGCGCGTCCTGGCGGACCTCGACCAGCCCGGCCTCCCGCATCACCCGCAGGTGCCGTGACACCCCGGGCCTCGCGATGGGCAGGGCGTCGGCGAGCTCGCCCGCGGTGGCCGGGTGGTCCCGAAGGATCCCCATCACCGTGCGCCTGCTCGGGTCCGCCAACGCCTGCAGCACTGCATCCATGCAGCGAGAGTACCCGGTCGGTTACGTACCCGCAAGGGTACTCATCGAGGAACCCTGAGGCCGCCTCAGGGTGCGGTCAGGGACGGGCAGGGGTTCCTCCCCGATGTGGCGGGCACCCGTGCGGCGACACGATGCTCGTCATGATCACCGTCGAATCACTCACCAAGACCTACGGACGCGCGATGACCGCCGTCGACGACGTCTCGTTCACCGCGGCCACCGGGCGGGTGACCGGCTTCCTCGGCCCGAACGGCGCCGGCAAGTCGACCACCATGCGCATCATGGTCGGCCTCACCCCTCCCACCTCCGGGACCGTCACCATGGACGGGCACCGGTTCGCCGACCTGCCGAACCCCGGTGCCGAGGTCGGCGTCCTGCTCGACGCGTCGGCGCAGCACGCCGGCCGGACCGGGCGCGAGATCCTCACCCTGGCCCAGCGGACGATGGGGCTGCCCCGCACGCGGGTCCAGGAGATGCTCGACCTGGTCAGCCTGACCTCCGCGGAGGCCGACCGCCGGGTCCGCGACTACTCGTTGGGCATGCGTCAACGGCTCGGGATCGGCACCGCGCTCCTCGGCGACCCGCGCATCCTCATCCTGGACGAGCCGGCCAACGGGCTCGACCCTGCCGGGATCCGCTGGATGCGTGACCTCCTGCGCGGGTTCGCAGACCAGGGCGGGACCGTCCTGCTCTCCTCCCACCTCCTGCACGAGATCGAGGTCATCGCCGACGACCTCGTCGTCATCGGGCACGGGCGGATCGTGGCCCAGGGAACCAAGGCCGACCTCCTCGCTGCTGCGGGCACCCTCGCCCGCACCCGTGATGCCGCGGCCCTCGCCCGCGCGATGGAGCAGGCCGGACTCGCCGCCACCGTGCACGCCGACGGCAGCGTGCGCACCGACGCCTCGCCCGACCAGGTCGGTGAGGCGGCCCTCGCCGCGCGTGTGGTGCTCACCGAGCTCCGTGCCGCCGAGGGGGCAGGGCTCGAGGAGATGTTCCTCGAGCTCACCGCAGACACCCAGCGCGAAGGAGCAGCAGCATGACCACCACGACCCTGACCCCGTCGACCCCGACCGCGGGCCCGCCCCGGTCCACGAGCGGCACCGTCGCGCCCCGTCCCCGGAGAACGCAGACGCGCATCCCCCTGACCCGTCTCGTCGGGGTCGAGCTGCGCAAGATGTTCGACACCCGCGCCGGGTTCTGGCTGATGGCGAGCCTGGTCATCACGAACCTCCTGGCCACCGCCGCGATCATCGTGTTCGCGCCCGACGACCAGCTGACGTTCGACAACTTCGCCGCGGCGATCGGCGCACCGATGACCGTCATCCTGCCCATGATCGGCATCCTCGCCGTGACGAGTGAGTGGACCCAGCGCAGCGGCCTGACCACCTTCACCCTCGTCCCCCACCGCGGCCGGGTGCTGGGCGCGAAGTTCCTCGCCGCCACCGGTGTGGGGGTCGTGTCGATGTTCGTCGCCCTGGCCGTGGGCGCGGTCGGCACGCTCGTCGGCAGCGCCGTCGCCGGGGTCGACCCCGTCTGGAACGTCTCGGTGGCCCACTTCGCCCTGATCGTCCTCGGCAGCGTCCTCGGCATGCTGTTCGGCTTCATGCTGGGGCTGGTCATCCGCAACTCCGCCGGGGCGATCGTCACCTACTTCGTCTACACCCTGGTGCTGCCTCCCCTGCTGGGCCTGCTGGCCGCCAACCAGAAGTGGTTCGCCGACCTGCAGCCCTGGGTGGACTACAGCTACGCGCAGCGGCCGCTGTTCGACGGCAGCCTGAACAGCCAGCAGTGGCAGCAGCTCGGGGTGTCCGGGGCGCTGTGGTTCCTCCTGCCGATGGCTGTCGGACTCCTCGTCGTCCGTCGCACCGAGGTGAAGTGACCCGTACGGACGCAGGGCCCCCGAGTCGCCAGGCGACCCGGGGGCCCTTCCCGTGCGTGGGTAGGGTCCTCGCATGGGGCACCGAGCGTCAGGCGACCGCTGGGCCGGGGCGGCTCTACCGGTGCTGGACCAGGAGGGCGCTCGCCGCCTCGTCGCGGCCTACCTCGCGCAGCAGTGCGCCGCCCTCGTGGTCGGCGACCAGCGCCTCGGTGCCGGCGACGACTCCGCGGTCCACGACACGCGGGTCGCCGGTCGTCGGATCCGCAGCACGTTGCGGGTGTACTCACCGCTGTTCGACAGGGAGGCGGCCGATGCCCTCGATGGCGAGCTGCGTTGGTGGTCAGGGCTTCTCGGCGCCGTGCGCGACCTGCAAGTGCTCCAGGGCCGACTCGACACGCTGGTGTCCGGGGTCGACCCGGCACTGCCGCGGGACCGTGTCAGGGCTCGGATCGATGCCGCGCTGGAGCGGGACAGGCTCGAGCACTGGACCCGGGTCCGGGAGGCGCACGCCGGGGTGAGGCACCGCGCCCTCCTCGTTGCCGTCACGAGCTGGGGTGCCCGTCCGGCCTGGAGCGGCGGCGTCCTCCGGTCCTCCTCCGCCGTCGCCACGATGGTGGACAGGGCCGACCGGACGGTCGACCGGACGCTGCGCCGGGCGGCCGCCTCAGACGACCTCGACGAGCTGCACCGTGCCCGCAAGGCGGCGAAGCGGGCCCGGTATGCCGCAGAGGTGCTCTTGCCGGTCGTGGGACCGGCGGCCGCGAAGTCGGCACGGCGCCACGAGCGGCTGCAGGAGGCGCTGGGAGAGCACCGGGACTGCACCGTGGGTGCCGAGCTGCTGCTGCGGCTCGGCTCGGCCGCAGGCTCCTCGCCGGGCGAGAGCTTCGTGTTCGGCGTCCTCCACGAACGCGAGCTGCGGAGGGCGCAGGCCCTCCGCGCGGAGGTGCAGGGCCTGGTTCGCCGACGCCGTCGACCCAGCGGCTCGCACGGCCCGAGGTGAGGGGCAGGCACCCTGACCGCAGTGTGGACTAGTCCCTGACCCGAGGAAATCCCGAGGTCCCGGCGGGACGGTGACCTCATGAACGACGTGACCATCGACCCAGGCGAACCGCTCGGGGGAGCCGACCCCGTCGGCACCGCCACGAAGGACAATGACAGCGCCGGGGTGACGCGGCGAACCGTCCTGCGCCTCGGGGCCGCCGGCAGCCTCGGCCTCGCCGTCGCGGCCGCCCAGGGACCGGGGAGCCTCTTCCTCTCCCAGCGGGGGCTGCTCTCGCCGAGCGGCGCCTTCGCCGCCACCTCCACAGCCCTGGCCGACCTCGTCTACATCGAGGCCTTCCCCACGAGCCCACTGATCCTGTCGCCGTTCACCGACGTCCTGCCGGTGCCCAAGGCCCTCGCACCCGTGCCCGTGTCGGAGTTCAGCTCGTGGTCCAAGCCACCCGGTCCCGGGTCAGGCCAACAGAACTCGATGCAGAACGAGCGCCACCAGATCTGGTCGAGCGACATCGGGTGCCCGGACCCGCTCGTCTACAAGATCGACCTGCTGGTTCGCCAGCACGCCTTCACGACGTCCATGGTCCTGCCCATCGACAAGAACGGGCGTCCAACGCTCTCCTTCGACCAGCAGGGGCACCCGGTCGCCGCCGGGACGAAGCGGTTCCTCCCCCTCAGCACCATCTACGGCTTCAACGGCGCCTTCCCCGGTCCCATGATCAACGCCGAGTACGGGCGGCCCGTCCTCGTGCGGTTCGAGAACCACCTCGACGAGAACCCGCTCGGGCTGGACCGCCAGGACTTCGGCGCACCCGACTGGTCCTTCCTGACCCACCTGCACAACGGCCACACGGCCCCCGAGAGCGACGGCAACCCGCACTACTCGATGACGGCCGGTCCGAAGTACCACGGCTACCTTCCGCAGACCTTCTGCGACAACCTCTACCTCAACTGGCCGGCGGGCAACGACGACCGGGAGAAGCAGAGCTTCTTCTGGTTCCACGACCACCGGATGGACCACACCGGAGCCAACGTCTACAAGGGCATGGTCGGGCTCTACCCCATCTACGACCCGAAGAACGGGATGGACATGGGCGACGAGCGGCAGGGCCTTCGGCTGCCCGGCGTCCGCACCGACCACCCTGACGGCTCCTTCGACGTGGACTACGACATCCCGCTGGCCTTCTACGACTGCCGGCTCGACGACGGTGTCACCATGCACAAGGACATGCACGACACCCTCGGTGAGTTCCCCGCGGCCAAGAACCCGTCGGTCCACCCGGAGTGGTGGGGCAAGACGTTCTTCAAGCACTTTCCCAGCCACGGGTTCGTCGGCGACATCTTCACGGTCAACGGCACCGCATACCCGGTCCTGGAGGTGAAGCGCCGCAAGTACCGCTTCCGCTTCCTCGACTGCTCGGTCGCCCGGATCTACGAGTTCAAGCTGATGGCCTCGACCCAGGGCCCCCGGACGGCAGCCTCGCTCGGCTACACCGATGACGAGCTCGAGGGCCAGTACCGCATCCCGGACGGCCAGCAGTGCATGCAGTTCACCCAGATCGCCTCCGACGGCGGGCTGCTGCCGTTCCCCGTGAAGCGCGACTCGTTCGAGCTCTGGCCGGCCAAGCGCCGCGAGGTCATCATCGACTTCACCCGGTACCAGGACGGGACGCCCACCACCAAGGGCGACGTCATCTACCTCACCGACGTCATGAAGATGCCGAACGGCCGGATGTGGTCGAACTCCTCGAGGTTCTCCCCCGACCCGAACTACAAGGTGCCGGTGCTCAAGTTCGTCATCGGCGACAGCGCCCCCGACGACAGCCAGGTCCCCACGGCCATGCGGCCCCTCCCCCCTCTGCCCAGCAACTGGAAGACCATGCTGGACAACCGCTTGATCTTCGAGGTCCAGCGAGGCAGCGCCGGCGGCGAGATCGAGTGGTTGATCAACGGCAGCCCGTTCACCCCGGACGTCGTCGCCACGAGCCTGAAGAACAACGCCGGCAAGACCCCCCTCGCCCAGCAGCGGAAGAACAGCTTCAACCTGTGGGAGATCCGCAACGGCGGAGGCGGCTGGGTCCACCCGTTCCACCTCCACATGGAGGAGCACCGCACCGTGATGCGCGGCGGCAAGGACGTCACTGCCGGAGGCGACAAGGGCCATCCTGACGACGTCTCCCGCGAGGACCTCGCCGCCCTCGACCCCGGTGAGTCGGTGATCGTCTACCGAGGGTTCCGCGACTTCGTGGGCCCGTACGTCGCCCACTGCCACAACCTCGCCCACGAGGACCACGCCATGATGTTCGGCTGGGAGATCACCTCCTGACCGGCGACAGCCGAAACGAGAGAGTGCGCCGTGTCCACCTCCATGTCCACCTCCATGTCCACCTCCATCGCCACGAACCGTCCCGCGGTCGCCGGCCGCGCAGCCGTCCCCTGGCTGACCGTCCTGCCGCTTGCCGTGCTGATGTCGTTCGCGGACGGGTACTGGATGACGTCGCTGCGGGGCGCCTTCGGAGCCATCCAACGCACGCAGGACCTGTTCGGCAGCTGGGTGCGTGACTCCACCGTCCTCGTCCCCGCCTTCGTGCTGGCCGTGCTCGCAGCGCTCGTCCTCTCGGCCCGGCTGTACGGCCCGGTGCTGCGAGCCCGGCCCTCGGTCCCTGTCACGGCCCTGCTCATCGCCCTCGCCGGGACCGTCGCCGGACTCCTCGCCCTCGGGGCCAGCACGGCCTACGACTACGAGCTCGAGAGCAGCCAGCTCGGCCTCATGGCCACGATGCAGGGCCGGTGCGTGGCCGGAGACTGCCTGGGCATCCAGCGCCGGGCGACGCTCGCCCTGCAGGAGCGTTCGGTCGTCATGGGGATGGGGCTGATCCTGCTCACCAACCTCGTCCTGGTCGGCTGGGTGGTGGCGGTGCGCGGGGGAAGGCTCCGGGTCAGCGCGCCCGGGCGGGCCGAGGGCGCGGCACGCTCCCGCGCGGACGACCTGCGCCGCCTGCTCGCCGTCGGACTGGTGTGCAGCGCGGTGATCCACGGCGCCGTGGTACCCGAGCACCTGGTCGAGTGGCCCGCGGCCGGCGCCTTCTTCGTCGCACTCACCGGTGTCGAGCTCGCCGCCGCGATCCTCGTCATCCGACGACCCCGGGCATCCACCCTGGTGGCCGCGGCGGTCGCCTCGCTGGGACCGCTCCTGGTGTGGCTCTGCTCGCGGACCGTGGGGCTGCCGTTCGGGCCCGAGCCGGGCACCGCCGAGGCCGTCGGGCTGGCGGACGTCTCCGCCTGCCTGCTCGAGCTCGCCACCCTGGCGGCAGCAGTCGTCCTCGTCCTCGCGCGACCCGGGCTGGGGTCCCGGCCAGGGACCGGGCCACACCGCGGCTGGATCGCCGTCATGGCCCTGCTCACGGTGACCACGGTCGGGTTCTCCGGCACCGGGCTCGCGGGCTTCGACGGCTTCGGCGTCGCCCCCGCCCACGGCTCCACCGTCGCGGGGCACCACCACTGAGAAGTGTTGTGCTCAGGTCACTGGGCTCGCCGCCCGGACGGCCGCCAGCAACGACTCCGGCCCGTCTCCCTTCATGACGAAGACGGTGGCCCCCGCCTCCAGAGCCGCCTTCTCCGAGCGAGCGCGGGAGCGTCCGGTCAGCACGACCACTCGGACGTGGGGGGCTGCTTCGAGGATCTGGCGGGTGGCCTCCAGGCCGTCGAGTCCGGGCATCGAGAGATCCATGACGACCACGTCGGGGGACGTGGTCGTGGCCATGAGCACCCCTGCGTGGCCGTCCCGTGCATCCCCGCAGACCACGAGGTCGTGCTGCGAGGCGAACAGGGCCAGCAGCCCCAGCCGCACCGGGGCCGAGTCGTCGACGACGAGGACCCGGATCACCTCGACCTCCTTGTCGTAGCGGAAGGGCCACTGCACCAGGCCCGTGGACGCATCGTCGCCGAACGGCCTCGGGCTGACCTCGGGCCCGACGAACACCTGCTAGTCACGGCGGGACGCCGGATCGGAGCGCACGGTGTCCAGCGAGGTCAGCCGCGGGTCGAGGGTCAACGGGATGGTCGCCCGGACCTCGACCCCGCCACCCTTCGGGGTGCCCAGCTCGAGGCCGCCCCCGAAGTCGACCAGGGTGTCCGCGAGCAGGCGAAGGCCGACATGACCGCGCTCCGTGGCACCCGGCGCCATACCCACTCCGTCGTCGGCCACCGTCACGCGGGCCACCGGCCCTTCCACCCACGCCTCCACCCACGCGGACGAGGCGTGGGCGTGGCGCACGACGTTGCGCAGCGCTTCCCGCACGACCCGGTAGACGAGCTGGACCGACTCGGCGGAGGCGCGTGGGATCTCGGGGTCGATGCGCACGTGCACGTCCAGCCCCTTCTCGCGTGCTCGTTCGGCCAGCTCCTCGACGGCGACGAGCAGCCCCTCGTCGGCCAGGTCCGCAGGGTAGATGTCGGTCAGCAGACCACGCAGGGCGATGACGTCCCGGTCGAGCCCCTCACGCACGGCGACCAGCACCCGCCGTGAGTCGGCGTCGGACTCCGGGATCGCCCGGATCACCGCCGGGAGCGTGTACGCCAGCCCCGTCAGGTCCTGGACGAGGCCGTCGTGGAGGTCCGCGGCGATCCGGCGCCGCTCCAGGTCCGACGCGGACAACGCGTGGCGCACCATGACGTTCCGCTCGTCCCGGGCCTTGTCGACCCTGCGCACGAGGGTGCGCACCAGGGGCAGCAGCGCGAGCTGGAAGAGGGCCAGGGCACCCAGGGCGAGCAACGACAGCTTGACGACGATGTCGCGGTTGTCGGCGCGCATCCGGTCGGTCGACCAGTAGGACTCGAACACGATCGGCTGTCCTTCGGCGTCGTGCGCACCGGCGTACACCTCGAGCAGCTGGCGGCTGGGGCGGTCCTCGACGTTCTCGACCTTGGTCAGGTCGGACACTGCTGCGGTGACCTTCTCGGTGCCGAACAGCTCCGCCACGTCGGCGTCCAGGGGGTAGCGCTCGCCGATCAGGGCGGACTCGTCGGACCAGATGACCTTCCCGTCCGGCCCCCAGAGCTTCACGTGGACGATCGACCCGTCCTGCAGTCGCGCCCGCATCACGTTGGCGAACACCGTGGTCCGCGCCGGGTCACCCCTACGCACGGCCGCGTCGACGAGGGGCGCGGCGACGGTGTGGGCGAAGGCCGCACCGCGCACGCGCGCCTCACCCAGCGCGATGTCGGCGGCAAGGGTGCGGGCGACGAGCACCACCGCGATGCCGACGGCCACGAGGACCACCGCGCTGGAGAGGAGGTACCGCGTGACGGCGAAGGCCAGGGACCGGCCCCCGACCGGTCTCCTCCACCGCGCCAGGAGCCTAGTCGGGGTCATCGAGCTGGATGAGTCCGCGGCGGTGCGCCGTCACGACCGCCTCGAGCTGGGTGTGGGCACCCAGCTTGGACAGGATGTTCTTGATGTGGCCCCGACACGTCAGGAGCGAGATGCCGAGGCCGCGGGCGATCCCGCCGGCGTCCTCGCCCGCCGCCAGGCGCGCAAGGACGTCCCGCTCCCGGGAGGTGAGGGGGGTGGTCGGGGGGTGGTGCTTCCCGGCACCACCACCGACGAGGAGCCGCACCAGGCTGGGGTGCACCATGAAGTCGTCCCGGCGCGACGACCGGACCGCGGCCAGGAGGTCGTCGAGCTGCCCGTCCTTGGGCATGAGCCCGCAGGCGCCCGCAGCGACGGCACGCTCGAGCAGCCCACGTGTGACGAACCCGGTGAGGATGATGACCCGCGTCGCTGGTGCGGTGGCGAGCAGCCGCGACGTCGTGTCGATCCCGTCCGCGTCGCGGAGTCGGACGTCCATGACGACCACGTCCGGGCGGAGCTCGCCGGCCAACCTCAGCGCCTCGTCCGCGTCGCCCGTGGTCGCGATGCACTCGAGGTCGTCCTCCCTCGAGATGGCGACGGCCACGGCGTCGGCGACGGTCCCGTGGTCGTCGACGACGAGCACGCGCGTCATCACCTCGCCCACCAGAGCCGCCACCTCCCCACAGGTCACCCCCGATGCAGGGCGCGGCGTCCCCCACGCCGTGGACCCCCGCCCAGCAAGCCCAGTATCCGCGCGGCCCGTCCCCCGGGCCATAGTCCGTGCGAACCATCGTGGCCACCCGATGGTGTCGTGAACCACAGCAAACCGCAGCGAACGATCGCGACCGCCGTGGGCGCGTGGATCCCACCGCCCCAGATTGGGTGTCGTTCGACCCCGAGGCTGCCGGAGCCCTGGATCGCTGCTCGGCGCGAGCATGGTCGTGGCGGAAGGGGAACGGCCATGACCGGTGGGGATGGGGTCGAGGACATCACAGGCACCGCGGTGCTGCGGGCCACGCTGTGCGGACGGGTGACGGTCACGGGGCACGGATCGGTGCTCGGTCCGCGCGAGCTCGGGGGGACGAAACCGCGCCACATCCTCATCGCACTGCTCCTGCGGGCCGGCCAGCCGGTCACGAAGGCGCGCCTCGTCGAGGCGCTCTGGGGAGACGCGCCGCCGTCGGGGGCGACAGGCACGCTCGAGGGCTACGTCAGCCTGCTGCGCAAGCGCATCGAGCCCCTGCACCCGGGACAGGACAGCCCGGTCCGCACCGTGCCCGGGGGGTACCTCGCGGACCCGTCGCTGGTCGAGGTGGACGTCGAGCGCTTCCGTGCCCTCGTGGCAGCCGCGCGACGCCCCGGGAACCCTCCGACGCGGGCGCTGGTGGACTACGCCGCCGGCCTCCTGCTCGTGGAGGGTGGCCTCGTCCCGGACGAGCTCGCCCCGTCGTGGCTCGAGGAAGAGCGCCGAGCGCACGCCGCCCTCGTCGGCAAGGTGGTGGTCGAGGCCGGGATGCTGGCGCTCGACGCCGACCAGCCCGTCCTCGCCGAACACTGGGCCCGTCGGGCCCTGGACCGTGACGCCTTCGACGAGACGGCCTGGAGGGTGCTGCTGGAGTCGTTGGAGGTGCGCGGCCTGCACGCTGACGGTGTGCGCGCCTACGACACCTGCCGGCGACTCTTCGACCGAGAGCTCGGCTGCGCCCCCGGTCCCGGGGTCAGGGCGGCCTTCAGCCGACTGCTCGCCGGGACCCGGGGTGACGACGGGGGGCTGGGGAGCCTGCTGCAAGCGGTCCTGCGCGTGCACGCCGAGCTCTCTCCCCCACCCCTTCGTTCCGTCGAGCGCACCGGCGACGCCACGGGCCTCGAGGAGGCCTGTCGGGCCCTCGACGCCCTCATCGCCACGGCCCGGCACCGCTGCGGCCTGAGGGTGGCCAGCTCCGCCTGAGCAGGTCCCCCATCTGAGGGGGCTGGCGGCCCGAGGTGACCCCGAGGTCACGCAGAGACGATGCATCGGTACGACACATCCGGTGTCGACGAACAGGGACGGGATCCCTCGGACCACCGCCCGAGACCACGGAGGACGAAATGAGCACACAGCCTCGGAGGCAGAGCTGGGGGCAGGCTGGCCTCGCGGTTCCGGTCCCACCAGCAGCGAGCACGGTCGGGAGCAGGCGTCGCAAGGCGCTGGGCGCCGTCGCGGTCGCGTCCCTGCTGGCGGTCGCGGGTTCCGCGACGCTGGCCACCACGGCCCAGGCAGCCCTCGTCACGGGCACCCTGGTGGCGCAGAACCTCACCCGACCCGGCGGCGGGGTCTTCCTCCCCGGGGGAGGCGGCCACTTCTGGGTCAGCGACGGGGTGCTGGGTCTGTGCGAGACCCTTCCCGCGACGGCCGGCACCACCAAGTGCAACGGCACGGCAAAGGGCGGCCAGGTGGCCTACGACTCCACGAAGAACCTTGTCTACCAAGCGGACTCGTCGAGCAAGACCAACCAGGTCCTCCGCTTCACCTACACCGCCGCCTCGGACGGGCTGGGCGGTGCCACGGCGCTCCAGGTGCCGAACGTGACGGCAGTCGGCGGCGGATCGGGTGGTGGACGCGCCCAGGGCATCGCCCTCGGCACCGGACCCGACGGCGCCGAACGGCTCTACGTCGGCTACCTCAAGTCCGGCGACATCATGCAGGTGCTCAACCCCTCCGGGAAGGACCGCACGGGCGCCACGGTCACGCCGACGGTGACGAAGATCGGCTCGACCTCTGACGGCCGCGGGGTCAACGCCCTCAGCCTGATCTCCCTGACGGGGTCCGACGGGGTCACCCACCACGACCTGTACGTTGCGGAGCTCGGTGGCGCGGGGATGTCGGTCATCAAGGACGTCGACGGCACCGGCGGGCGGCCCGCCTGTGGCGCCTCGGCGTGCACGGCCACCACGGTGGCCAGCGCCAACGGCGCCGCGCTCTTCAGCTTCCCGGGCGGCCTGGCCAACGACGGCAAGGTCCTCTACATCGCCGACGCACCGCGGAACACGCCGTCGCAGGTCCTGACGTACAACCCCCGCACGGGCGCGACGGACGTCCTGTCCACCGACATCAGCCCGGCGTACACCTCGACGTTCGACGGGGTCCGCCGCACGCAGTACCAGAACATCACCGGCGTGGCCGTCGACCCGGCGACACTCGACGTGTACGTCGGGGACGACCCCAGCTTCCCCCTCGCGACCCCGGTCAACGCCCAGGCGCACGAGTGGAAGGTGGCGGGCGCCGCCTCACAGCCCAGCGTCACCGGTGTCTCCCCCGCCACGGGCGACGTCGCCGGTGGGCTCGCGGTGACCGTCACGGGCAAGAACCTCGTGAACTCCGTCGCAGGGTCGGCGGACCCGGTCGCCTTCGGGACCACCATCAGCTTCGGCACCCTGCACGCAACGGCTGTGTCGTGCCTGGCCGACGGGACCTCCTGCACGGCGACCTCGCCGGCCTCGACCGGTTCCGGCGTCGTGGACGTGCGGGTGACCAACGTCGAGTCGCAGACCAGCGCCAGGGTGGGGGCCGACCAGTTCACCTACACGGCGACGGCCCCCGCGCCCGGGAGCCCGGTCGTCACCGGCATCAGCCCGACGACAGGCCTCGCCAAGGGCGGGACGGCGGTCACCGTCAAGGGCACGGCCCTGGTCAGCCCCGACGGCACCGCGACGATCAGCTTCGGGACGGCGTCCGGAACGGGCGTCAGCTGCCTGGCCGACGGGTCCCAGTGCACCGTGGTGAGTCCCGCCGGCACCGACGGCTCCGTGGTTGACGTCCAGGTCACCACCACCGCCGGCACCAGCGCCGCCGTGGCCGCCGACCGGTTCACGTATGCCGCGCCGATCGGCACGCTGTACAGCTCCGGAGTGACCGCGCCCAAGGGTGGGGTGACCTGGATCCCCGACGGCACCTCGTCCGGTGGGCACTACTGGGTCTCCGACCACGGCAACGGGCTGTGCCGTCTCGACCCCGTGCCGGGGACCAAGGTGAACGCGCCCAACGTCGCAGCCTGCGACCCCGGCTTCACCATCGGCTCCCCCGGCCAGGCCGTCTACGACCCGCGCGCCAGGGCCGACGGGACGCACTGGGTGTACGTGCCCGACAACGCGGTCCGGAGCCCCGGCGTCTGGCGACTGACCTTCCACCCCGACACCGCGACGATCGATGCGCCCGTCGGCATGGCCCCCGGGCTGCTGGACAACCTGAAGACCAACTCCTTGGCCCTCGACGCCGCCCACGACACCCTGTACGTCGGCGACCTGGTGGACGGGAACATCCGCCGCATCAACGGCATCGCGGGTGACCCGAGGTCGCAGACCGTGGACGTCGTGGCGGTGACGCAGGCGCAGAAGGTCGGCGCTGCCAGCCGCGGGATCAACGGGACGATGAGTCTCCTCGGCAACCGGCTCTTCCTGCCGGAGAACAACGCCGCGACCTACTTCGACACCACGGCCGCCTGCGCCAACCCCACCGCCAGCCCCAACCCGGCACCGTGCCAGACGACCACGGTCGACTTCCTGCCGACCCCCGCGCCGGTCTTCATCGCCGGGGTGGCTGCTGACTCGAAGCACAACCTGGTCTACATCTCGGAGTCGCCCGGCACCGCGAACGCCACGATCTACCGGTTCGACGCCTCGACATTGACGGCCGCGCTGCCCGGTGGGTCCGCGGGCACCGTGTACGTCACCGCTGGCAAGGTTCCGGCGGCCGGGTCACCCGAGGCGACGGTGTACTGCTCCCTCACCTGCACCCGTCCGGCAGACCCGAGCCTGACGCCGGGAGGCACGACCGGGTTCCCGTTCGCCCAGGGTCTGTTCGTGGACCCCACGAGCTCGGACCTCTACGTCACCGAGGACGTCACGGCGGGTGCCAGGTCCGGCAGGGGCCACGTGTGGGTGGTGCCGTACATCCCCTAGGTCGACAGGCACCGCCCGATCGACAGGCGTGGCCCCGCACCCTCCCTCACGGGTGCGGGGTCACGTCGTGCCGGTCCCACCCCGGCCCGGGCGGAGGCACCTCACGAGCCAAGCGTGCGCAGCAGGCGACGTCGCTCCTCCGACGACAAGGGCACGGACAGCGTCGTCAGCCACTCATCGACCTCGTCGACCGCCAGGGGGCGGTGCTGGGTCGGTTCGCCGGGAGTGCGGATGGTCAGCGCCTCGTGGGTCACCGCGACGTGGCGGCCCGGCAGGTGCTTGGTGACCATGAGGCCGCGGGTGAAGTGCGAGCCCGGGAAGGTGCTCGTGAAGTGGTGCCCCATCACGACGTCGACCGGCCGCACCTCGAGCTCGTCGGTGGTGTGCGTGACCTCCCAGTCCTGTCCGTGCCGGCGGTCCAGGGCCCAACCTCCCGGGGTGTGCCGCACCCGGTAGTCCCAGCCCGGCTCCTGTTCGGCGCGGGCGCCGTCCTCCAGCGGGATCGGCCGCAGCAGGCTCATCCCGAACCCGGTGTCGCACAGCAGCCGCCGCCCGTCCAGGACGACCTCGACGACCATGTGGGTGCGACCCTGCTGGGTCCCGGCCGCGGGATCGCCGACCCGACCGAGGTGCCGGCGCACGTCATACCCCAGTCGGTGCAGGACGGCGGCGAAGATGGTGCTGTGCTCGAAGCAGTACCCACCCCGTCCCCGGCCGACGAACTTCTCCTGCACTGCGTCGAGCGAGACACCGGGGTGCTGGCCGAGCAGCACGTCGATGTTGTCGAACGTGAAGGTGCGGACGTGGGCCTCGTGCAGCTCCGCCAGCGCATCGACCCCCGGGGCCCTGGCAGGCAGCCCGACCCGAAGCAGGTACCCCTCGAGGTCGAGCGAGTCGGTGTGCCAGTCATCGGTCGGCATGCGCACAGTCAAGCAAACCCCGACCCCCTGCGGACGACAGGCGAGACGGAGCCGGCAAGCCTTGCGGAGCACAGGCGCGAGGAGGACGCTGCTGGACGTGTCCAGCATTCATGAGGCCAGCGCCCTCGAGCAGGTCGTCGGCCAGTTGGTGTCGAAGTTCCCGTCCGTGGACCCCGAGGCGGTGCGAACGGTCGTCGACGAGGTCTACGGCACGTTCGACGGACCGGTCCGTGACTACGTCCCGCTGCTCGTGCAGCGGGTGAGCACCGACCGGCTCCGCGCCCTGGCGACCGGGTCCGCGACACCGGCTTCACCGACGTCATCCGCGTCACCGGCGTCACCGGCGGCAACGGCTCCGCACGCGCGCCGGACGCGTGTCTCGGCCTGAACCCAAGCGCCTGCTGACGCCGGGTCAGGTCCTGCGGCGAGGCACGTCCGAGCCGCTTTGGTCTCAGGCCCCGGCGACGTACACCTTGCGCAGGACCTCGTGCACCGTCCACGTCGTCCGGTCGCCCGCCCGCAGGTGGACGGTGACGCCGGGCCCGAGGTCGATCACCTCGCCATCCTCGAAGCTGACGGTCGCGGACCCGCTCAGCACCACGAACACCTCGTCGACCTCGACGTCCGTGACGGTGCCGGCCGTCAGCTCCCACACGCCGACCTCTGTCCCGACGACCTCGGCGAGCGGCCGCGCACCGGCCTGAGGGCTGCCCTCGACGACGGTGGTGGCGGGAACAGGCTCCAGGGTGACGGGCGCCGTGGTGTCGAGGAGTCGAGTCATGCCCCCATCCTGCCCGTCGAGGGCCAGGCGTCGCCCCCGTAATCCGCCGGGTCCGAGGCCTCAGGTCGCGGCTCCCCCGGCCGATGGGAGTCCGTACTCGATGACTCCGTGTCGAGACTCTGGCGAGGGAACGGCGTGGATGCGATGAGAGCCGCACAGGGATGGCGGCTGCGTGCTGGACACGTGCCCGGGCACCGGGCGTTCCGGGTGGTCCTGCTCCAGCTGAGCGTGTTCGCCGCGGCGTGGCTGGTCCTGGGCGATGTCGACGCGTCGAGCCGGGTCCCGGCCGTGTGGCCCGCTGTGGGGCTCATCGCGGGATTCCACCTGACCTCGTCCCGGGTCTGGCGACCACGGCTGCTCGCGGCGGGTTTCGCCGTCATGGTGGTCGCCTACCTCCTGCGCGGCTACCCGTTGGCCATCGCGACGGGGTTCAGCGCCAGCTCGGTGGTGGCGGCGCACGTGGTTCGGCAGCTGCTCATCCGCAGCAGCGGACGGGCTGCCCTGCTCGACAAGGGTGACGTGTCCACGATGATCGGCTCCACGGCCATGGGCGCCGCCGTGGCGGGCCTGGGGTATGGCGCGGTGTGCGCCGTCACCGGCACCGGCAACCCCCTGCTGGGTGCGCTGGCCGCCTTCGGTTCCCACACCGCCTCACTGATGGTCCTGCTGCCGCTGTTCCTGAGGACCCCCAGGTTCCAGCCGCTGGCCGGTCAGCGCGAGCGCCTGGTGCAGTCGGTGATCCTCCTCGCCACGACCGTGGTGGTGTTCGTGGTGGCCGACGCGCCACCGATCATCTTCGTGGTGATGCCGATGTTCGCCTGGCTGGCGTTCCGCGGAACCTTGCGGGAGGCCACTCTGCTCCTCACCGCGGTCGGGGTGATCGGCTCCGGCCTGACAGCGGCCCACCTCGGGCCCATCTGGGACATCAGGGCGCGCTACGACCTCTCACCCGAGCTCGCCGCCGGCGTGCTCCAGCTGTTCCTCATCGACTCGGGACTGATCCTGCTGCCGCTGGCCGTCATGGCCACCCAGCAACGGATGTCGGCGGCGAGCGCGGCTCGGGAACGCGAGACCCGGGAACGGCTCGTGGCCCAGGCCACCGGCACCGCGGTCGTCACCACGGACCGCGACGGCAGGGTCGTCCTGTTCAACCCCGGCGCGGAGACGATGCTGGGGCGCAGGCCCGAGGCCGTGGTCGGGAGCCTGCTGGACGCCTACCTGTCCCCCGACGAGCTCCGTCGCCACGCCTCGGACCTGAGCGCCGAGCCCACCTTCGCCGGCATCTGTCGGGCCTCGGTCGGGCTCGGCGACACCCACCGGCTGTGGTCGTTCCGGCGCAGCGACGGTGAGGAACGGTCGGTCCGGATGACCCTCAGCGCCATCCCTGACGAGGACGGCGGGGTGTCCGGCTTCCTGGCGACCGCGGAGGACGTCACCGAACGCGAGGCCGCCCACGAGGCCCTGATGATGAGCCTCCAGCACGAGCGGGAGGCGGCTGAGCGGCTGCGTGAGACCGACCGGGTCAAGGCCGACTTCCTGGCCACGGTGAGCCACGAGCTGCGCACCCCCATCACCAACATCATCGGCTACACCGAGGTCCTCGACGACGGCGTGGCCGGGGAGCTCACGACCCGCCAGCACGACATCATCGGCCGGGTCGAGCGCAACAGCCGCCGACTGCTGCTGCTCGTCGAGGACCTCCTGACGCTGTCGCAGATCGAGTCCTCCGACCTGCAGCTCAAGCTGGTCCCCACCGACCTGCGCCGCACGGTGAGCGGGGCCCTCGAGTCGCTCGCGCCGGTACTGGCCTCTCGCTCGCTCGAGATTTCGACCGTCGTGCCCGAGGGGCCGCTGGTCAGCCACGTCGACCCGGTGCAGCTCGAACGGGCACTGCTCAACCTGTTGACCAACGCGGTGAAGTTCACTCCGGACGGTGGCTCCATCGAGGTCCGGCTGGCCCACACCACGTCGGGCAGCGAGATCGTCGTCCACGACACGGGCATGGGGATCCCCGAGGCCGAGCACGGTCAGCTGTTCCGGCGATTCTTCCGTTCCTCGACCGTGACCGAGCAGGCGATCCAGGGCACCGGTCTAGGGCTGAGCATCGTCCATGCCATCGTCGCCCAGCACCAGGGCGACATCGAGGTGGCGTCGGCCCAGGGCAGGGGCAGCACGTTCACGGTCAGGCTGCCCCACGTGGTCGGCGAGCAGGCCTAGTCGACGGAACCCGGAGGGTGCTGCGACGCCCGACGGGTCCCTGCCCGCCCAGCCGGACGCTAGATCCCGCGGCCCGGCGAGAGGATGCCGAGCGGGTCGAACGCCTGCTTGACGAGCCGGTGGGCCGCCAGCGTGGGGGCGTCGAGCTGCTTGGGCAGCGCGTGCCGCTTCAGCGAGCCGATGCCGTGCTCCCCGGTGAGGGTGCCGCCCAGGGCGAGGGCCGCGTCGCTGACCTCGTCGAGGACCATCTCCCCCCTGTCGCGGGCCTCGGCGTCGTCGGGGTCGACGATGACCGAGGGGTGCAGGTTCCCGTCACCGGCGTGGGCGAAGGTCGGGATCGAGACCCCGTGCGCCATACCGATCTGCTCGATCGCGGCGAACATGTCGGCGAGGCGAGAGATCGGGACCGCGATGTCCGAGGACACCCGCAGCCCTTCGGCCGAGAGGGCCCGGCCGGTCACGCGACGCGCCTCGAGCAGCACGTCGCCGTCGGCCTGGTCGACGCCGAGCGCGTTCTGTCGGCGGCAGATCTCGGCCACCGCGACGACGTCCTCGCGTGCCCCCGGTCCGATGAACTGGCCCACGAGCACGGCGGCAGCACCCTCGACGACGGCCCCCGTGGGTTGGAGCCGTTCGACGGCCTCGACGCTGAGGCGGTCCATGAGCTCCATGACGTCGGGCGGGCTCGGGCGACGCATGATCGCCGTCACCGCCTCCCCCGCGTCGACGAGGGAGGGGAAGGCCGCCCGGAAGGTGATGGTGTCGCCCGTGGGTCGGGGCAGCAGCCGGACCGTCGCAGACGTGACGACGCCCAGTGTGCCCTCGGAGCCGACGAACAACCGGGTCAGGTCGTACCCCACGACGTCCTTGCGGGTCTGGCCACCGGTCCTGATGACCTCGCCGGTCGCGAGGACGACCTCGAGGCCCGCGATGCTGTCCGCCGTCACGCCGAACTTCACGCACCTGAGCCCACCGGCGTTGGTGGCGATGTTCCCGCCGATGGTCGACTCCTGGTAGCTGGCCGGGTCGGGTGCGTACATCAGGCCGTGCGCCGCGGCAGCGCGGTCGATGTCGGCCGTGATGACGCCGGCCTGGACGTGGGCCAGGCGGTTCGCGGGGTCGACGGCCTCGATGGCGTCCATGCTGGCGAGGGAGATGACGAGGCCCCCGGGGTAGGCGACGGCGCCCCCGGTGAGCCCGGTGCCGCTGCCACGCACCGAGACCGGCACCTGGTGGCGGCTCGCCCAGCGCAGGGCCACGCTGACGTCCGACGTCGACGTCGCCGTGACGACCGCAGCCGGGGGGCCCACCAGGACGGCGCGGGACGCGTCGGTCGAGAAGGCCTCCATCGCGATGCCGTCGGTGACCACCCGTCCGGGCAGCAGCTCGGCGAGATCCTGCAGCGCGGCGGTGTCGGTCATGCCCGGCTCCCCCGGCCCGGCGTGCACGGACCGCTCAGACGGCCCATGACCGGATCCAGATCGTGTTGTCGAGCTGGCGCAGGCGTTCGGCCGTCTCCTCGGGGACCGGGGTGTCGGTGTCGGTGACGACGTAGCCGTACTCCCCGCGGGTCGACAGGGACTGGCCGGTGATGTTCGTGCCGGCCTCGGCGAAGATCTGGTTGATCGAGGCGAGCACGCCGGGGACGTTGTGGTGCAGGTACCCGAGCCGCTGGACGCTGTCGGCCGACGGTGCGGCGACCTCGGGCAGGTTCACCGACAGCGACGTGGAGCCGCCCTCGACGAACCCGAGCAGCTTGGTCGACACGAAGCCGGCGATCTCCTCCTGCGCCTCCTGCGTCGAACCGCCCACGTGGGGGGTGAGGATGACGTTGTCGAGGCCGCGCAGCGGCGAGTCGAACGGGTCGCCCTGCGCCTTGGGCTCGGCGGGGAACACGTCGATGGCAGCACCCGAGAGGTGTCCCGACAGGATGTGGTCGCGCAGGGCGAGGTCGTCGACGACCATCCCGCGGGAGGCGTTGATGAGCACCGCCCCCGGCTTCATCTGTGCGAGCTGCTCGGCGCCGAACAGGCCGGCGTTGCCCGGCCGACCGTCCACGTGCAGGCTCACGACGTCCGACTGGCCGAGGAGCTCCTCGAGCGTGTCGACCCGTCGGGCGTTGCCGTGGGCCGGACGGTCCGCGGTGTCGTAGAACACGACCCGCAGGCCCACCGCCTCGGCCACGTTGGACAGCTGGGTGCCGATGTTGCCGTACCCGATGATGCCCAGCGTGCGACCGCGGATCTCGCGGCTGCCCTTGGCCGACTTGTCCCAGATGCCGTCGTGCATGCGCTGGGTCTTCTCGGGCAGGCGGCGCGCCAGCGCGATCAGCTCGCCGAGCACGAGCTCGACGACGCTTCGGGTGTTCGAGAAGGGCGCGTTGAAGACCGCCACCCCGAGCGTGGAGGCCGCGGCGACGTCGACCTGGTTGGTCCCGATGCAGAAGCAGCCCACGGCCAGGAGGTCGGGCGCCGACTCGAGGACCCGTCGGGTCACCTTGGTGTTCGACCGTATGCCGAGCAGGGACACTCCCTCGAGCGCCTCGACGAGCTCGTCCTCGGTCATGGAGGCGGCCCGCAGGTCCACCTCGTGGCCACTCCTGCGGAACGCCTCGGCAGCACGTGCGTGCACGTTCTCCAGCAGCAATACCTTCACGCGATGTCCTCCGGTTGAGCCTTCGTTCGAGTGGTCGCCTCATGCTGCCATCCCCGCCGAGGTGGACGTCGAGCAGCCCGTACTGCGGATCACCCCTGCCTCGCGAGCGTCCCGCCCGGCCTCCTCCGGGCCGAACCGGGCCCACCGCACCGCGTGGTCCACGACCTCTCAGACGCTGCTCAGGGCGGGCGGCCGACACTCAGGCCGTGACCCGTATGGCGACCTCCGGCGCCGTCCGACGCCTCCTGGCGCCGGACCCGGCGTCGGTCGTGGCGTCGGTCGTGGCGCTGGTCGTGGCGTGGTGGCGCACCGTGGTCCTCGCCGTCTGGGCTGCGGGCTGGTTCGCCGCCCTGGCGGTGCACGGCGGCGGCTCGTGGCACTTCTTCGCCACCGGTGGCCGGGTTCTGGCCGACCTCGACGACGGCACCACGGCGGGACTGCACGTGTATGCCGAGCACCCGCTGCTCCAGATCGGCCCCGTGGCGCTCGGCCTGGCCTGGGCGCTGCCCCAGCTGTCGGCCGGCCACGGCCTGCTCGCCGCAGAGGCCCTCGGAACCGCGTCGGGCGCCGCCGTGGTGGTCCTCGTCCACGGCATCGACGCCCGTCTCCGCCGGCAACGCGGCGCAGCGGCCCGCAAGGGCGCCGAGGGTCCCCTCCTGCTGGCCACATTGTGCTTCACGCCTGTCTGGCTGTACGCCGCGATCAGCTCGGCCCACCTCGACGACGTCCTGGCCCTGACGTTCTGCGTCATCGCCCTGTCGTGCGTTCTCTCCGACCACCCCGTCTGGGCTGGAGTGGCCGTTGCCGCGGCGGTCGACTCCAAGCCCTGGGCCCTCCCGGTGACGGTCGTGCTCTTGGCCCTCCCCGGCCTGCGCTCCCGGGCCATCGGCGTCGGCGCGGCGGTGGTCGGCGTGACCGCGGGGTGGCTGCCGTTCTTCGTCGCCGACCCGCAGACGATCCGCGCCATGCACTACACGATCGTCAACCGCCCCCTGTCCAGGTTGCACCTCCTGGACCCCCGCGCGGCCCGGACGCCGTTCTGGGACCGGCCTCTCCAGACCGCCATCGGCCTCGTCCTCGGCGGGGTCGCGGTGTGGCGCCGGAGGACGACCGGGGTCCTGCTGCTCGTCATGGCCAGCCGGCTGGCCCTCGACCCGGGCACCAACCGCTACTACACGGCCGGACTGGCGGCAGGGGCGCTGCTGTGGGACGTGGCGGGATCGCGAAGGCGTTGGCCCTGGTGGAGCCTGACGGTCGTCCTCGCCCTGCACCTGGCGCGCTGGGTCCCGGCCCTGGACCCACTCCACGGTCCGGCGATGATCGCCTTCGCCGTCGCGGCGGCCGGGGTGATCCTCGTCGGCGGCCGGAGACCGCGCAGCCTCCTGGACCCCGAGACCGGTGCTACGCCGTGGCGGCGCTCAGCTGGTGCGCCGTGGCGACGACGCCGAAGACCGTCTCCAGCTCCTGCGGGGTCCGCGGCCCGAAGACCATGACGAAGCCGGCGGCCAGACGCGTACCCGCCCACGGGTGCGGGGCGCCCCAGCCGTGCGCGACGAGGTCGGCGGCCAGTTCGGCGGGGAGGGCGAGGTGCAGCGAGCCGTCGTACCCCGGGTGGAGGTGGGCGAACTCCCCCACCTGGGGAACGAGGTAGGCCTCAGCCGGGCCACCAGGATCCGCGAGGAGGAACGCGCGGGCCCCCGGCACAGAGATCATGGAGTCCGCGACGGTCACGCCCTCCAGCGCGCTGATCCTGCTGAAGAGGGCCTCCTGGAGGTCCAGCGGAGCGTTCTGCGACACCTGCTGCTGCGGGATGGACCAGGACACGTCCGGCCGTCCGCCAGACCGCTGCGGCAGGACTCCGCCAGGAACGAGTGACCAGTGGGGGTACACCGGCACACCGACCAGCGCGGCGGGGTGGTGCTGCAGGTGGTCGCACCGATCTGCGATCCAGCCGGACAGCCGCTGCAGGCTGGCGGCTGTGATCCCGTGACCGCCCGGGGCCCGGTGCGCCACCGTCGGCGCCCCGGACTCGCCCAGCAGATAGGTCCAGGTGGCATCGAGGAGCTCGCGCGGGATGACCTGGTCCGCCTCGCCCTGGGCCACGAGGACGGGGAGGTTCGCCAGTCGGCCCGTCGTGACGGGGACACCGGCGTCGAACGGCAAGGTGCCGTAGAGGATCGCCGCTCCGGAGTAGCGGGAGGGATCCGACAGGACGAGACCGCCGGCGAACGCGGCGCCACCACTGAACCCGACCAGGATCACGGGCCGCCCGGCAGGGGCGACCTCGCCGAGCCACGTTTCGAACCAGCCCATCGTGGCCTCGAGCGACGAGGCCACGGGACGGCCGATCCCCCGGTTGGCGAACCAGGCGAAGCCGCCACCCTCGGCGATCGGAGCCCGCACCGCGGCATACGACACTTGCTGCGGGAGGTGGGGAACCAGCGCCTGGATCTCCCGCTCGGTGGAACCACGCCCGTGCAGCAGGACGACGAGCGGAACGCTCGGGTCGGTCGAGCCGGACCAGGCCACCACGGGGCGGCCGAACGGCTGGGTCGGTCCGGTGGTCGGGCTGACGGGGGTGCTCACGGGTGCTCCAAGGGGGTGGGTGGTGTGACGCTCGCGGGACGGTGAGGCACCAGGGGCGCCCCTGCGTGTCAGGCCGGGACGACGCCGAAACCGCCGGTCCAGGCGATCTTCTCGCCGGCGGCCAGCGTGATCTGCAGGAAGCCGATGGCCTCGAGCTCACGGGCCCGCGAGAGCTGTCCGGCGTCGATGGCCTTGAGACCGCCCGACGTGACGATGCCGGCGAGCGTGGACTTGGCGTCGGCGTCGTCACCGGCGATGAGGACGGTGGTCGGCAGGTCTCCGACCGTGCCGCCGGCCAGCGTCGCGGCGAAGTTGGTGTTGAACGCCTTCAGCACGTGCGACTGCGGCAGGGCGGCAGCGATCTCGGCCGCGGCCGAACCGTCGGGGGCAACCGTGAGCGAGTCGAACGTCTCGAAGTTGAGGGGGTTGGTGATGTCGACGACGACCTTGCCGGCGAAGGACTCCCCGCGCTCCGCGATGACCGCGGCGACGGCCGGGTAGGGGACGGCGAGCACCACTATGTCGCCCGTGATCGAGGTGCTCGCGTCGGACTGCCCGAGCAGCTGGACGGTGTGGCCTCCGCGACCCGCGACGGCCGCGATCGCCTGACCCATGGTGCCGGTGCCGATGATGCTGAGGTGTGCCATGACGCTCTCCCGGGGGTGTGGTGATTGGTTGATGCTTCAAGTAAGAGCCTACACCAATTAGTTGTTCCATCAAGTATTCATCTAGCCTCGGCCCATGGAACCGAACTGGCTCGAGCCCGACGAGCGGGCGGCCTGGCTGCGCCTCATGGCGGTCGTCGAGCTGCTGCCCGCGGCACTCGACTCGCAGCTGCGCCGCGAGGCCGGGGTGACGCACTTCGAGTACTTCGTCCTGGCCATGCTCTCCGAAGCCGACGACCGGACGCTGCGCATGACGGCCCTGGCCCAGCGCACCAATGCCACCCTCCCCCGGTTGTCCCACGTCGTGCGCCGCCTCGAGGACCGCGGCCTGGTGGAACGGTTCCCCTGCCCCCAGGACAAACGGGCCACCAACGCGCGCCTGACGCCCGAGGGAATGGAGGCCGTGGTGGCGGCGGCACCCGGGCACGTCGGCGCGGTGCGGCGGCTGGTCTTCGACGCGCTCGACGCGCGACAGGTCGCCCAGCTCCGCGAGCTCGGTGACGCCCTGTTGTCGACGCTGGACGCCGACGGCCAGATGACGAGCCTCTACGCGGGTTCCTGAGCCCGTATCCGTCCCCGAGGAACCGGTCGGACCGGCGGTTGCGGGACCAAGGACCTGACTCGACGACGCTCTCTCAGGAACCGCTCAAGTCGACCCACCTAGCGTGGGCGGTTGTGGAGCAGCGCCCGGACCCGGTCACCGAAACCTCCCCGCCCGCGCCGACCCGTCGGGCGGTCCTGGGCGCGGCCCTCACCGGCGCGTCCGCCCTGGCCGTCGCGAGCTGCTCCACCCCGTCAGGCCAGCCGCAGGCCTCCCCCACATCGCCTGCGAGGCCCGCGTCCGCAGGCAGCCCGACGTCCTCGACGAGCGCTCCGACCACGACGGCCGCCCACGTCGCGGGGCCCGGTTCGGGTCCGCCGGCGATCGCCCTGACCGCCGGCGACGACATCACCCACGGCCCGTCGTCCACCCACCAGGTGGCCCTCACCTTCCACGGCCAGGGACCGGCAGACCTGGCCCACGAGATCCTCCGGGCGTGCGCCGACGCGGAGGCAGGGATCACCGTCTTCGCCGTCGGCACGTGGCTGCGACAGAACCCGCACCTCGGTCGGCAGGTGGTGGCGGCGGGCCACGAGCTCGGCAACCACACGTGGAGCCACCAGCAGATGAAGCAGCTGAGTGCGGCGCAGGCCGTGGACGAGGCCGTCCGTGGCGCCCACGCCCTCGAGGCAGCGATCGGGACGCCCGGCTGGTGGTTCCGTCCCTCGGGTACGCAACGCAGCACCCCGACGATCCGCGCTGCCGCCGCGGCCGCCGGCTACCACCGGTGCGTCTCCTACGACGTGGATCCCGAGGACTTCCGTGACCCCGGCGGAGCCGCCGTCCGCGACCGCACCCTCGGAGCGGTGAAGGCCGGGTCCATCGTCAGCCTCCACTTCGGCCACCGGGGCACGGTGGACGCGCTGCCCGCCATCCTCGCGGGCCTGCAGCGCAAGGGTCTCCGGGCCGTCACCCTCTCGACGATGCTGCGTGACGCGTGAGGACGCCTGTGCCTGCGATGCCCGTTCGGCTGCTCCCCTCGCGCTCCACCGGCCGCGGCCGTTCGCGGATGGCGCGAACCGCCGCCCTCGCCCTCCTCCTGGCGGTGGGCGCGGGAGGCTGCGCCGCCGGCCACAGCACGCCCCACACCTCGTCGTCGGCGGCCACCACGTCCTCCGGCGTCGCACCCGTGGCTGCTGCCGGCACCACCACCACGCCCGACGTGTATGCCGCCGCCGGCGCCCAGGCGCTCACCACCGTCACGCGCCGCGCGCGACCGATGGTCTACGTGCCCGACACCCTGAGCAACACGGTGCAGCTCATCGATCCGCGCACCTACAAGGTCGTGGGGCGCTTCCACACCGCGCGGGAGCCCCAGCACGTCGTGCCCTCGTGGGACCTGAAGACGTTGTGGGTCAACGCCGACAAGGGCAACACGCTGACCCCGATCAACCCGGTGACCGGTCACGCGGGCAGGCCGGTGGCCGTCCAGGACCCCTACAACCTGTATTTCACCCCGGACGGCGCCCACGCGCTGGTGATGGCCGAGCGCCTGCACCGCATCGACGTCCGCGACGCGCACACGATGAAGCTGCAGCGTTCGCTGTCGGTGCCCTGTTCGGGCATCAACCACGCCGACTACTCGGCCGACCAGTCCTTCTTCGTGGCGAGCTGCGAGTTCAGCGGCAAGCTCCTCGTCATCGACAGGGCAGCGACGAAGGTCCGCAAGGTCATCGACCTCAACGCGGTGAGGACACCTGGAGCGACCTCCCCGGGCGAGGCGATGGCCATGCCGGGCAGTCCCAAGAACGGCCTGGCCCCCGGCGCCAGCGCGATGCCCCAGGACGTCCGGCTGGCCCCAGACGGCAGGCACTTCCTGGTCGCGGACATGCTGCGCAACGGCGTCTGGGTCGTCGACGCACGCCGCCTGACGGTGACCAGGTTCATCCGCACCGGGCTCGGCGCCCACGGCATCTACCCGTCGCGCGACGCCAGGCACGTCTACGTCTCCAACCGCGATGAGGGCACCATCACCGTGCTCGACTCCACCACGCTGGCCAGGACGGCTCTGTGGAGGATCCCGGGCGGAGGGTCGCCGGACATGGGCGGCGTGACCGCCGACGGGTCGCAGCTGTGGCTCGCCGGACGCTACGACGCCGTGGTCTACGTGTTCGACACCACGACGGGCAGGCTCCTGCACAGGATCCCCGTCGACTCCGGTCCGCACGGCCTGTGCGTGTGGCCTCAGCCCGGGCGCTTCAGCCTCGGTCACACCGGCAACATGCGCTGAGCGGTCGCACCTCCGACGCCGCCTACTTGAGCAGGCTGACCCCCCGCGCGATGACCAGGACCGAGAGCATCAGCGCCGACACGGACTCCAACGCCATCAGGATCTTCGCCCGAGGTGACAGCGGCATCGTGTCGGTCGGGCTGAACGCGGAGGAGTTCGTCACCGAGACGTAGAGGTAGTCGATGTAGCCCGGGACCCAACCCGACCTGGCCGACGAGCGGGCCGCCACCTCGCCGATGGCGTCGTGGTCCTCGTCCTGGGGGAAACGGAAGTCCGCGACCGGCAGGCCGGGGCGGGAGGTCTGGGTGCGGGCCACGGGACCGCCACGGTCGAGCTCCCAGAAGGCGAGCGCGAAGATGAGCACGTTCGTCAGCCACACCTGCAGGGCCGCCAGCAGCAGGCTGCTGCCTTGCTCGGCCTGCCCCGAAACCAGGGCGCGGACCAGCAGGACCAGGGCGCAGCCGTTCGTGATGGCGATCAGCAGGACCAGGCCGATCGACACCCTGCGCAACCCGCGGTTGTCGCGGGTCATCCTCCGCGGGTTGGCAGCCACGAGCGGGATGAAGAGCAGCGCCTCCAGGCCCGGGACCACGAGCCGCGGCGCGAAGAGGAGGCTCTGCGGCAGGGCGGCATACAGGCCGATCGCCGTCACCACCGCGAGCGCTGCCGGGAGCCGCACCTCCCCTGGGTGCTGTCGACGGTGGATCTGTGTGCTCACGGCCTTGGTCTACTCCCCCGGTGAGCCGGTTGCCTGTTGCCACACCGCTCGCGCGTCGGTCTCATCCCCCACGCCCCGTTCGCGGGGGTTTGGGACGGCGGTGGACGGGGCACTGCACTGACGGACGACGCGTCCGGTTCGGACGCGCGACGTGGGAAAGGACCTCACCGATGAAGGCACTGACGTGGCAGGGAAAGCGTGACGTGCGCGTGGAGGAGGTGCGCGACCCCGAGCTCGAGGCGCCCACCGACGCGATCATCAAGGTCACCTCCACAGCCATCTGCGGCTCCGACCTGCACCTGTACGAGGTGCTCGGCGCGTACCTCACGCCCGGCGACGTCCTCGGTCACGAGACGATGGGCATCGTCGAGGAGGTCGGGCCCGAGGTCACCAACCTCAAGCCGGGCGACCGGGTGGTCATCCCGTTCAACATCTCCTGCGGCCACTGCTGGATGTGCGACCGAGGCCTCTACGCCCAGTGCGAGACGACCCAGGTCCGCGACCAGGGAAAGGGCGCGTCCCTGTTCGGTTACACCAGCCTGTATGGCGCGGTGCCGGGTGGACAGGCCGAGTACCTGCGGGTGCCGCAGGCCCAGTTCGGGCCGATCGTCGTGCCGGAAGGACCCACGGACCAGCACTTCCTCTACCTCTCGGACATCCTCCCGACCGCGTGGCAGGGCGTGAAGTACGCCGAGGTGCCCAAGGGCGGGACGCTGGCCGTGATCGGGCTCGGACCGGTCGGCCAGCTGGCCACCCGGATCGGCAAGCTCCTGGGTGCCGGCCGAGTCATCGGCGTGGATCTCGTCGACGAGCGCCTGGCCCTCGCCCGGGAGCACGGGATCGAGACGCTCGACCTGCGCGAGGTGGACGACGTCGCCGCCGCGCTCATCGAGATGACCGGGGGTCGCGGGCCCGACGGCGTCCTCGAGGCCGTCGGCATGGAGGCCCACGGCAACCCCGTCGCCAAGACCGCCCAGGCTGCTGTCGGGCTGCTCCCCGATGCCCTGGCCAAGCCGCTCATCGACCGGCTCGCGGTCGACCGGCTCGACGCGTTGCTCACCGCCCTGAAGGCGGTTCGTCGAGGCGGCACCGTGTCGATCAGCGGCGTCTACGGTGGAGAGGTCGACCCGCTGCCGCTCATGGAGATGTTCGACCGCGGGATCTCGCTGCGGATGGGTCAGTGCCACGTCAAGCGCTGGATCGACGAGATCATGCCGTTCGTGCTCGACCCCGCCGACCCGCTCGGCACGGCGAAGCTCGCGACGCACATCCTCCCGCTGTCCGACGCGGCCCGTGGCTACGAGCTGTTCCAGGCCAAGGCCGACGGCTGCGTCAAGGTGGTCCTGCAGCCGTGAGGTCCTGGGCCGGCAGGACCGTGCTCGTCACCGGCGCCTCCAGCGGCATCGGGCGGGCAACCGCACTGCTGCTCGCCTCGCAGGGCGCCGACCTCGTGCTCGTCGCCCGGTCCCAGGCGTCACTCGAAGCCGTGCAGGCCGAGTGCGTGGGCGCAGGGGCACGAGCACGAGTGGCTGTGGCGGACGTGGGTGACGACCAGGCCGTGGCGGCTGCCTTCCGCTCGGCGGAGCGGGTCTTCGGCCGGGTCGACGCCGTCGTGCACTCGGCTGCGTCGCTGGCCTACGGCCGGTTCGAGGACGTACCGGTGGAGGTGTTCGACGCAGCCGTGCGCACCACGCTCCTGGGAACGGCGAACGTGGCCCGCAGCGCCCTGTCGGCTTTCGCGCGATCCCCCGAGGGAGGCTCGCTCGTCGTGGTCGGCTCCCTGCTGGGCAAGATCAGCACCCCGTGGATGAGCTCCTACGTGACCGCGAAGTGGGGGGTGCACGGGCTGGTCCGCACCCTCCAGGTCGAGGCCCGCAGCACGCCGGGCATCCACGTCAGCCTGGTCTCCCCCGGTGGGGTCGACACCCCGGTCTACCTCCAGGCCGGCACGTACCTCCGTCGGCACGGTCGTCCGCCGCCGCCGGTGGACCCGCCCGAGAAGGTCGCTCGGGCGATCGTCCGAGCGCTGGGGCGCTCACGGCGCGAGGTCTCCGTCGGAGCAGCCAACCACCTGGCGGTGACCGGGTTCCGGGTGTTCCCCGGCCTGTTCGACGCCCTCGTCACCCCGTTGATGCAGATCGGCGGCCTGTCCCACTCCGCCACGGCCAACTCTGCGGGCAACGTTCTGGAACCGCAGCCTGCGGGCGAGGCGCTGCACGGTCGCTGGGGACGACACTGGATGCGTCCGGCCGCAGCGGCGGCGACCCTCGCGGCGGGCGCCGTCGCGGCGCGCTCCGCCCACGTCACCTGGCGCCGGTCGGGGTGACGTCATCCGTGGACCCTGTGCTGACCGTGCCCGCGGGCATCGTCTTCGACCTCGACGGCACCTTGGTCGACACCACCTACCTCCACGCGCTGGCGTGGTGGCAGGCCCTCGAGCTGTCGGGCTACGTCGTCCCGATGGCGCGACTGCACCGTGCGGTCGGCATGGGTGCCGACCGCCTCCTTCCACACGTCCTCGGCGACGGACGTGACCCCCGGCACGACGAGGACATGGTCAACGCCCACGACGTCATCTTCGCCACCTGGCACGACCGCGTCGAGGAGCTGCCGGGCGCCTGCCACCTGGTGGGTCTGTGCCACCGGATGGGTCTGACCACGGCCCTTGCCTCGTCGTCCGCGGGCCGGGACCTCGAGGCGATGTTGCGGGTCCTCGACCACCCGGACTTCGACGTGGTCGTCACCATCGACGACGTCCGGGATTCGAAGCCGAGCCAGGACCTCGTGGCCGTCGCCCTGTCGCGCATGGGGTTGGAGCCGAGCGAGATCCTGGTCGTGGGTGACTCGGTGTGGGACGTCAAGGCGGCCCAAGCGGTCGGCGCGCGATCCGTCGGGCTGGAGTGCGGCGGCACCAGCAGGTGCGAGCTCGACGAAGCCGGCGCGACGTGGGTCCTCGCCAACCCTGACGAGCTGTGCCGGGAGCTGACGCGGGCCGTGTCGAGCCGGCGCGACAGCCAGTCGGCCGACAGCGCGTGACCGAGCGGTTCCGGGCCGCAGAGGAGGCTGTGCTGCGCACCGCCACGGCCTCGAATTGCCCTGGGCCCGGTTCCTCCTGCACCGCGAGTCGAGCGACGACCCGGTGTGTTGGCACCGGTCGCTGCCCGTCGTACCATCGGGATCGGTCAAGGAGTGGCCTTCTCGCTTGAGAGATCCCCAGGGTCGTCACGTAGGAGGAAACGGTGGCCCGGCACGCAGTGCAGCCTGACGGACAGGCGATGTTCTTCGAGTACCAGGTGGAGGGGCGCCGCTGGTCGTGGTCACAGGGGCTCCGTGACCTGCACGGCCTCGACGAGGGTGAGGAGCCCACCACGGAGGCGATGCTTGCCCGCATCGTCCTCGACGACCGGGCCGCGATGCTGTCCCGGTTCCAGCACCACCTCGAGGACGCCGGTCCCTACTCGTGCGTCTACACCATGACCGACGCGCACGGGCGAGCCCGTCGGCTGGTCCTCGTGGGTCGCAGCGAGGCAGTGGCGGGAACGGTCAAGCGACTGACGGGGTTCGTCGCGGACATCACCGAGGCGATGCGCGAGGGGGCCCGGGTCGCGGTCGCGGCGTCGGCCGAGAACCGGGCCGCCATCGAGCAGGCCAAGGGCGCCCTGATGGTCACCTTCGGCATCGACGAGGACGTGGCCTTCGACCTCCTCCGCACCTATTCGAGCCAGCACAACATCAAGCTGGCAGCCGTCGCCGACCGGATCGTCGATGGACTCGGTGATCCGGCCTTCTCCCGCGAAGAGCCGGCGCGAAGCCTGCTGGACATCGTCATCGGGCTCGCGGCCGAGGCGGGTGACGGCACTGGTGTGGTCACCCGAAGCTCTGCCGGTGGTGGGCTCTCGGGGGCCTAGCTCGAGAGGTGTGGTTGCAGTCCGCCGCCGTGTCGGCGGAGGGCCACCGCGGCGACGTCGTCGTCCTGGGTGTCGTCGCGCACTCGCCCGACCAAGCCGTCGAGGCCACTGCTGAGGTCGTCGCCGCGGAGGCCGGACAGCGCCTCCTCGAGTCGAGTCCTACCCGCGTCGATGTCCTCGGTGCGCCGCTCGATCAGGCCGTCGGTGAACACGACGATCGTGTCGCCGGGGCAGAAGCTGAACGTGCTCCGGCGACGCCGCGGCCCGACGATCCCGAGCGGAGCCCCGTCAGCGCAGGGAAGGTGCTCGACCACCCCGCCGTCGCGCAGCAGGGTCGGCGCCGGGTGTCCTGCGTTGGCCACCACGATCTCGTTCCTGCTCGGGTCGGCCACCAGGTAGACGAGCGTGACGAGCTGGTCCTCCCCGTACGCGGCCATCATCATGTCCAGCTTGGTGAGCACGACGTCGGGTCGCGGGTCCACGGCGACATACGCGCGCACGGAGGCACGCATCTGGGCCATGGAGGCTGCGGCCTCCACCCCGCGGCCCATCACGTCCCCGACGAACACGGCAACCCGTCCGTCGGGCAGGGAGAGCACGTCGTAGAAGTCTCCACCGACACCGGTGCGACCGGAGGGCGAGTAGTGCGCGGCTGCATCACAACCCACCAGCGCCGGCAGGGCGCGTGGGAGCACGGCGTGCTGGAGACGTCCCGCCACTGCCGACGTCTGGCTGTGCAGGTCGGAGTTGTCGATGGAGACGGCGGCCCGGCGCGCGAGCTCCTCGGCGAGCTCGACGTCGGCCTGGTCGTAGCGGACCCGGGACTCGGCCCTGACCCAGGTCATCACCCCGAGGGTTCGTCCACGGGCGATCAGCGGCACGGTGATCGCGCTGTGGAGCGCCAGCTCCCGTGCGATCCGGAGGTGCTCGTCGTCGCGGGCCGCGGCGACGAGCATCTCGTCCGTGATCTCGGGGATGAGCTCGCTGCGTCCCGTGCGCATCACCTGCCACGGTCCATTGCCCGAGTCCGGGTCGCTCGGATACCGCTGTGCCAGCTCGTGGGCGTACTCGACCTTCGCAGGATCGACGTGGGCCACCGCGAGGCGTCGAAGTCGGTTGTCCTTGACCAGGTCGATGGCGCACCAGTCGGCGCGGCTCGGGACAGCAAGCTGCGCGACCCGAGCCAGCGTGGCCTCGTAGTCGAGGCTGCTGGCGAGCTCGGCCGACGCCTCGACCAGGAAGGAGAGCTGGGCCTGTCGTTCAGCAGCCTGCCCCTCGGCCCGGATGCGCAGCAGCGCCTGCGCGCAGCTGTCGGCAAGGATGTCGAGGAAGTTCAGCTCGGCGTTCTCGAAGTGCCGGCGTCCGGGAAAGGACAGTCCGACCGCACCCAGCGTGCCGTCCGCCGTGTTGAGCGGCAGGACCAGGATGGAGCGTTCCCCTCGGTCCATCCGGGGCACCGTGGGGTACGCCTCGAGGATCGCCTCACGCCCAACCAGCACCATCCGTCGTCCTGAACGGATGACGTCCGCCGCTGGAGTCGCGGTGGCGAGCGGATACGAGGCGAACACCTCCGCGTCCCCGTCGAGCCCGCCGAACAGACCCGCGAGTCGCACCTCGTCGTCCTCGGCACGCAGCGTCAGGGACGCGATGGTGGCACCGACCGCGACCGCACTGTGTTCGACCACCACCTTCGTGACCGCGTCCGAGGTCCTGGCCTCGATCAGCTCGGCGGTCACCCGGGCCAGCCCCGTCAGCCGGGCGTCCAGGGCGGACTCGTCGCCGGTGCCGGGTCTCATGTCGGCATGATGGCAGGAGCCCCTTCGAAACTTCTTCGAAACGCCCGAACACCACGGACGCTGGCCAGCCGGCGGGCACGAGCTGACACGCCCACCGGCTGGCTGTGCCGTCACCTCCCGACGCGGGGCCGAGACGCGCCCGGAGGTGAGCGCTGTCGACGGCGACCTTTGACGGGTCGTGGCTGCGGTCGCGCGGGGGTGGCGGCCCGGAGCCATACGGACCGTCGTGGGTTCGGCCGGTCGCCCGGTGCCGTCGCCCCTCTCGCGCTCCCACGTCCCGCTGGGGGTTTCGCCCATGCCTCGCCGATGATCGCGTCGAACTCCTCGCGCAGGAAGTCCTCATCGGCCAGCACGAGGTCGAAGAAGTCCTCGCACGATCCAGTGGCGAGGTCGCTGCGATCAGCGGGGCTCGCGGCCATGGTCACCACCACCCGCGGCTCAGGCGCTGATCGCCTGCTGTCCTTCGTGCCTGCTGGCGATCTCGACCTTGCGGGGCTTGGCCTGCTCCGCGACAGGGATCCGCAGCGAGAGCACTCCGGTGTCGTAGCTGGCCTCGATGTGGCCGGTGTCGAGGTTGTCGCCCAGCACGAGCTGCCGGCTGAACACCCCACGCGGTCGCTCTGCGGCGAGGAGCTCGGCGTCGCTGGCCCTGGCCGGACGTTCGGCCTTGACCGTGACGACGTTGCGCTCCACGTCGATGTCGATCGCCTCCTGGCTCACGCCGGGCAGGTCGAACTCGACGTGGAACACGTCTCCCTCACGCCAGGCATCCATGGGCATGACCGAAGGACGGGCCAAGGTGCCGTCCGGGCCGAACACCTGCTGGGTGAGCCGGTCCAGCTCACGGAACGGGTCGGTGCGCATCAGCATCGTCTTCACCTCCGTTGTGTTGTTCTGATGCTCCCCACAGCGGCACCATCCAGAGCAACATCTGATGCCGCTGCTATAGATTTCTTGTAGCACCACTGACCATACTGTCGCAAGTGGCCAGACAGGATTCCTCAGCAGGGCGCGCGCCCGCAGCGACACCGGCCCCCGACGGCGACCGCGGCGTCTACGCGATCTCCGTGGCCGCCGAGCTGGTCGGGATGGGCGCGCAGAACCTGCGCCTGTATGAGGCGCGTGGGCTGATCGAGCCCAACCGCACCGACGGAGGCACCCGTCGCTACAGCGCCAACGACCTGGACCGGCTGCGCCGGATCGGCGACCTCCTCGATGCGGGCCTCAACCTCGCGGGGATCGGGATGGTCCTCGTGCTCGAGGAGGAGAACGCCCGCCTGCGCCTGGCACGCAAGGGCAGTCAACCGTCCACGGGCTGACGGCCCTGACCTCTCAGGGCCCTGGTTGCGGTGGGACGCATGCGGCGGCCCCCCTCATCCGACGATGAGAGGGGCCGGGGCATCGACGCAGTCGCCGGGGCCGGCGACCGGTCGACCGGAGGTCAGGGCCGGGTGATCCGCAGGACGGTGCCGGTCGTCCCGGACAGGACCCCAGTGGTGTTGCCGAGGACGTAGAGCTCACCCCTGCGGTCCTGGGCGAACCCGAACACGGCGATGCCGGGGTCCTGCAGCGAGGTGACCGCCGAGCCCTTGTTGACGAACAACCGCCCCAGCGGTTGGGCGAAGGCCCGCGAGTAGTCACCGAAGACGTAGTGCCCACGAAGGGCCTTCACGTCGTGGCCGCGGTAGACGTAACCGCCCACCACGGCGATGCCCTGGCAGGCGCTGGCCGGCGCCCCACCGCCGCACCGCGTCCCACCGGGCGCGGTGTGGTCGTACTCGAGCACCGGGTCGACCAGCCCTGCGGGGCTGCCCGGCGAATTTGCCGTCACGAAGCCGGGGCCGTCGCCGCCGTTGTCGAACAGGAAGCTGCCCTCCTTGACCGGCCAGCCGTAGTTGCGGCCCGGGCGAACCACGTCCACCTCCTCGATGTCGTTCTGGCCCACCTCACCGACCACGAGGCGACCGGAGCGGGAGTCGAAGGAGAACCGGTAGGGGTTGCGGAAGCCGTAGGCCCAGATCTCGTCCGCACCCTCGCGACCGACGAACGGGTTGCTCCTGGGGATGCCGTACTGCCCGTTGGCCGAGTTGTGTCCGTGCGGGTCGATGCGCAGCACCTTGCCGAGGACGTTGCCCGCAGCGAGGCTCTGCGCGTTGCCACCCGCGACGTGCCCCGGACCCTGGTCGTCCGCAGCGCCCCCGTCACCGATCGCGATGTAGAGCTTGCCGTCGGGACCGAAGGCGATCTCACCGCCGTTGTGGTTGAACTGCGGCTTGTCGATGCGCATCAGCTCGCGTCGCGTGCTCGGGTCGACCACCGGGTGCTCGGCCCGCGCGTTCCGGACCTTCCACTGCGCGATCACGGTCTGTCCTCCCCCGGGCGTGACCCCGGGCTGCGTCGTGAAGTCCGGTGAGGGAGTGGGGTTCTCGGACGTGAACGTGTAGAGCAGGCCGTTGTGCTTGTACCCCGGGTCGAAGGCGAGGCCGAGCAGGCCCCGCTCGTCGTAGGGCAGTCCGGGGATCACCTTGGCGAGGTCCGAGACGAGCCGCGCGGACAGGTCGGCGACCAAGGTCTTCGGTGACCTCCCGCGGACGTCGACCTGCCAGATCTGGCCGCCCTGGTCCGCGATGTAGAGGTGGTCGTGGTCTCCGGGAGCCACGGCGCCGGTGACGGGAGCCACCAGACCGGTGGCCACGGGCTTGAGAGCGATGCGGGTGTTGCTGACCGGGATGGGTGAAGGGATGGGATCTGCGAGGGCAGTGGCCGCAGCCACCGGGGCGGCGACGGCGATGACCGCGACCGCGGCCAGAGCGATGGATCTGTGAACTCTCATCAGACTTCCTCTGCTCGAGCGCGCTTGAGCACGCGTGGTCGGATACTGCTCACCACGAGCCCCGCGCACACAGAGTTCACCTTGGCGGCCAATCTCCGGCGCAGACAGGGCGATCGCCACTTTTCGGACACGCGGTCGGCGTCGGCCGCTTCGCCCGGCACGCAGGTACGTCGTGGCCGGTCCGTCGCTCTGGCCCGGTGGCTCGTGAGGGTGTAGGCAGGGGGTGGGCGCGACCTTCGCGTTCGTCACCGAGGAGGACCCCGTGGCCGCCACACTCGACAGCGCCCAGTTGCTCGCCGCACTCGAGCCGGTGGTCGAGGAGAACCTCAACCGTCACCTCGAGGCCGCCCAGGACTGGATGCCGCACGAGTACGTGCCGTGGTCGATGGGCCGCGACTTCGCTGAGCTGGGGGGCGACCCGTGGTCACCGGACCAGTCGCAGCTCTCGCCGATCGCCCGGACGGCCCTGGAGGTCAACCTCCTCACCGAGGACAACCTGCCCAGCTACCACCGCGTGATCGACCAGGCCTTCGGCCGCGACAGTGCCTGGGGCACCTGGGTCAACCGGTGGACCGCCGAGGAAGGGCGACACGCGTTCTGCATCCGCGACTACCTGCTCGTCACCCGGGGCGTCGACCCCGACGAGCTCGAGCGGGCCCGCATGGACACGATGGAGACCGGCTACGACTCAGGTGACAAGGCGCTGCTCAACATCTGCGCCTACGTCTCGTTCCAGGAGCTGGCCACCCGTGTCTCGCACCGGAACACGGGCCGCTACACCGAGGAGCCGATCGCGGAGAAGCTGCTCACGCGGGTCGCCAAGGACGAGAACCTCCACATGATCTTCTACCGGAACCTCGTCCAGGCGGCCCTGGAGCTGACCCCGAACCAGACCATGCGGGCGATCACCGACGAGGTCGTGACGTTCCAGATGCCCGGCTCGATCATCCCCGGCTTCGGGCGCAAGGCGGTGCAGATGGCCATGGCCGGCATCTACGACCTGCGCATCCACCATGACGACATCGTGACCCCGATGCTGCGCCAGTGGGGTGTCTGGGACCTCGAGGGCCTTGACGCCTCCGGCGAGCAGGCCCGGGAGGAGCTCGCGACCGCGGTCGCCTCCCTCGACGAGGAGGCGGCTCGCTTCGTCGCCCGCCGCGAGGAGCGGGCGGCCAAGCAGGCGGCGCGCCAGGGATCCTGACCCCGCGCGGCCGGAAGCACGGCGGGCCACCGGACCTGTGTGCCGGGTGGCCCCGGCCGTCACGTCCGCCGGCGTCACCGCCGGGCGTGCACCCGCCGGATCGTCACCACGCTCGCGACGGCGCAGAGGGCCCAGGTGCCACACAGCGCCGCGGTCGCGGCCACGCCGACCGCCGTGATGCAGGGGTGACTCGTCGAGCTGCCCAGGAGCCGCGTACCGAGGGCCAGGGTGCCGATGGGGAAGGTCAGCGCCCACCATCCCGGGCTGAACGGCATACGTGCGCGGACTCCTCGCACCGTCATCGTGACGGCGTGGGCGACCACCGGCACGGCGACGGCGAGCATCACGTAGCCGTAGGCGTCGGCCAGGCGTCGAGCGGCATCGGCCGCTGAGGGCGTGAGGAGCGGCGAGCTCTGGCTCGCGATCACCTGGGCCGCGGCCATCGACTGACCGACCATGCCCAACGGGATCCAGGCCGAGGCCGAGGCTGCGATCGGTAGGGCCGCTCTCCGGAAGTGGTGGTGGTAGGCCGTCGCGAAGACGAGCGTCCCGAGGAACAGCGCGAGGAAGAAGCAGGCGACGACGGCCACGAGGAGGGCCATGCGGACGTGGGGGCCGACCTGGGGGATCAGGGCCGCGCCGGTCGTCGCGGACACCATCGGCGGCACCAGCGGGAGCCCCCACGCGGGGACCGGGTCCCGGAGGTTTCGCCTGAGCAGGACGGTGGCGAACCCGAAGGCGGTGACGACACCGAGGCCCGTGCCCACCACCCAGCACCCTGCATCGGTGACCACCACCCATCGGGCGGGGGCGCCGGAAGCGGCGTGCGCCCCTAGCTGTGGCAGCACGGTGAGCAGCGCTGAACCGATCGAGAGGATGCCCATCGACACGGTGCCCCATGTCGGCACCACTGCTGGGTCGCGGAGGGTGTTCGTCAGGACGGCCGGGTCGCGAGCGGCACGCCCACCGAAAGAAGCCGTCAGCCCGATGAGCAGCAGCACGCCGACCAGCGTCAGCAGCGACGCCGGCACCAGCAGGACCGGGACCTGGGAGGCGTCACGTGCAAGGAGGGTCGCCAGGATCCCCGTTCCCATGACGGAGGAGAACCACACCGGTCCCGCCGGAGGCAGGACGGGTCGAGCCGAGCGCCCACTTCGCTCTCGGGGCAGGCGCGTGGCGACCTGGCCCACAACGGTTCTCATGAGCCTCACTCTGGGCCCGCGAGGCGACGTGCGGTACCCGGCCCGATGGTGTCGCGCCACAAGAGATGCTTGTGAGCCCCTAGGGTGCAGGGGTGCAGAGCCTCCATCGCATCCCGTCGCTCGAGCAGCTGTCGGCCCTGACTGCTGCCGCCGCCCACGGCAGCATGGGGGCTGCTGCCCGTGAGCTGGGAATCAGCCAGCAGGCAGTCAGTGCACGGATTTCCGCCGCAGAGACCTTGATGGGCCTCGCGGTGCTCGAGCGGTCGAGCGGCGGCGTCAGGCCGACGGGGCAAGGACAGCTGGTGCTTGCCTGGGCAGAGCGGGTGCTGGAGGCAGCCCGGGACCTGGGCGACGGCATACAGGGGATGGACGCCTCCGGGCGCACCCTCCTCGTGGCGGCGAGCAACACGATCTCCGAGGCGCTCCTCCCCCAGTGGGCCACCCGGCTGCGCCGCGCGCACCCGGATGTCGCCCTCCAGGTCGAACCGGGCAACTCCCGGTCCGTCATCGAGGCCGTCACGAACGGTGCGGTCGACCTGGGCTACGTCGAGACGCCGCAGATCCCCCGAGGGCTGCGCTCCAGGACCGTCGCCCACGACGAGCTCATCGTCGTGGCGCCGCCGGACCACCCCTGGGCGCGGAGGCGGCGAGGCATCGACACGGCCGAGCTGTCGATGACCCCGCTCATCCTGCGGGAGGACGGTTCCGGGACCCGCACCCACATCCAGCAGGCACTGCCGGGCCACGCCTCGCCCCTGCACACCCTCGCCTCCACGGCAGCCGTGCGCGACGCGGCCCGCACCATGGGCGTTCCCACCATCCTGTCCTCCCTTGCCGTCGTGGACGACCTCGCGACCGGACGCCTGGTGCGCGTGAAGGTCACCGACCTCTCCATGCCGCGCGCCCTGCGAGCGATCTGGAACCCCCACCAACGACCCCGCGGGCCGGCTGCCGAGCTGCTGCGCATCTCGACCCAGCCGTCGCGCTCCCCACGAAGGGGCCCACGAGTGCCGCCGGCCTGAGTCCGGGGTCCCTGCAGGCGCGAGCCGACCAGGCCGTCAGCCGACCACCTCGTGGAGGTGGACCCCGTGGTCCGCGGCGATGAGCTCGGCGGCCTTCTCCCCGATCATGATTGCGGCGGCGTTGGTGTTGCCGCTGACGACGTTCGGCATGACGCTGGCGTCGGCCACGCGCAGGGCCTCGATGCCGTGGACCCGCAGCCGCGGGTCGACGACGTCACCGATCCGACAGGTCGACGTCGCGTGGTAGACGGTCAGCGCGTAGTGGCGGGCAAGGTCCTCGAGCAGCTCGTCGCTCGGCTCGGAGCCGGCGACGTGGCCGTGTGCCTGAGCCAGGTGCGGCGGGATGACCGGCTCGCCGAGGCCGCCGCCGGGCCATGCCTGCGCGACCTCGAGTGCTCGGCGCATCACGGCGATCATGACCGTCACGTCGTGCGGGTCGCCGAAGTAGTTGAAGTCGATCGTCGGCGGTACCGCGGGGTCCGCACTGGCCAGCGTCACCGAACCCTCGGAGTGGGGTTGCACGGGATTGGGCAGCACCACGACCTGCCCGCGCGTCGGGTCCAGGAAGGTCTCCGGATCCTCGAAGAAGGCAGCCGGCGGCAGCCGGAAGACGCCCTCCCAGATCGCCGGTGTGTAGCCGGTCGCGAGGAAGCCGATCTGCGCGTCGTGCGTGTGGTCGTCGCCCAGTCCGGTCGAGAAGAACGCGACCGCGTCGTAGAGGGAGGACGAGGCGAGGCCGCTGCCGGTCGTGAACCACTCGCCGATGCGGCGCTCGGCCTCGGCCTTGGCCGCCGCGAGGGGCTCGGGCAGGTCGTCGTCGTCCGCGGGGTCGGCCGGCAGCGGTCCGGCGGGGGCCCGCAGTGCATCCGGCCCGAGCGACATCGCCACCTCGGTCATCGTCTCCCCGATGCCGTCGGCGGCGAACATCAAGGGTGTGTGCAGGTGGTCCTTGAGATGGCGCCCGACGGCGGGGAGGTCCACGACGCAGGCCACCCCGACGTCCGTGAGCTCTTCTCGGGACCCGACCCCTGAGAGCAGGAGCAGGTGCGGCGACCCGATGGCGCCTGCGCACAGCACCACCTCGGTGCTCGCGGCCACCGTCTCGGACGTGCCGTGCTCGGTGCGGTAGGCGACCCCGGTGGCGCGAGGCACCTCACCGGCCGTCTCGAACAGGACCCGCTCGACGAGGGCGCCGGTGACCACCGTCAGGTTGTCCCGGTCCATCGCCGGCTCGAGGTAGGCGTGGAAGGTCGAGCTCCGCCTGCCGTCCTTCGTCGTCGTCTGGAAGAGCGAGGCAACCCCGTCGGGGTTGAGGCGGTCACGACCGTTGTAGTCACCCTGCTTCAGTCCTGCGGCGCCCGCGGCCTCCACGAACTGCACCGAGGCACGCAGGATCGGCTGACGCACCGACACCCCCACCGGGCCGTCGTGGCCGTGGGCGTCGGGGTCGGCGTGGAGGTCGGGGCTGCCCACGAACCCCTCGGCCTTGAGGAAGTACGGAAGGACCTCCTCGTAGGACCAGCCGACCGCGCCCCCTGCGGCCCACGAGTCGAAGTCGCCCGGGTGCCCCCGCACGTACGCCATGTAGTTGAGTCCGGAGGAGCCGCCGAGCATCTTCCCGCGGGGCACCATCATCCGACCGCCGACCAGGCCCTTGCCGACCCCGCCGGGATCACCGTTGTACATCCAGTCGGTCGCGGGGTCGTTCTGCAGGCTGGCGACGGCGGCCGGCACCAGCTCTGCGGGAGGTGGCGGCCCGCCGGCCTCGAGCAGGCAGACCCGGACGTCCGGGTCCTCGCTCAGCCGGGCAGCGACCACGGCGCCCGCCGATCCCGCCCCCACGATGACGTAGTCGTACGAGTCCATCGATCCCACCTCGCTGTGGCACCTCGCCGGACGGCGGGGACGGTCTCGCCACGCAACCACACTCGGGAAGGCGAAACAAGGGAGCCGGGGCCGCTGCTTCTCCCAGTCGGGGGGGCCGGACGCATGATGGTCGGGTGCTCTCTTCCCTCGCCCCGGCCAGACGGCGCCTGACCCTTGCTGTCGGCGGCCTGGTCCTCGTCGCGATCGCTGCCTCAGGGGTCGCCGTCGTCGTGGGACGCGACGGCGCGGCCAGGCCGGTCGACCAGGCCGTGCCGGGACCGGTGCTGCTCGTTCCCGGGTACGGCGGCTCGACCTCCGCGTTCGGCCGACTCGCCTCGACCCTGCGCTCGGCAGGCCGGGACGTCACGGTCGTCCAGCTGCCTGACCAGGCCCTCGGCGACCTGCAGCGCCAGGCCGACGAGCTCGCCCACGTCGCAGCCGGCGTCCTCGCCCGCACCGGGGCGACCTCGGTGGACGTCGTCGGCTACTCCGCGGGAGGTGTGGTGGCTCGGCTCTGGGTGCAGGAGGGCGGCGGAGCCAGCTCCGTGCGTCGGCTGGTCACCCTCGGGTCGCCCCACCACGGGACCCAGCTCGCCGCCCTCGGCTCGCTGGTCGCCGGCGCCTGCCCGGTGGCGTGCCAGCAGCTGGCCCCGGAGAGTCCCGTGCTGGCTCGGCTGAACAGCGCTCCACTCCCCCGCGGTCCCCGTTACCTCGCGGTGTGGACGACCCAGGACGACGTGGTGGTGCCCGCGGCGTCGGCCGAGCTCGACGGCGCGACCAGCGTCTCGGTCCAGCAGGTGTGTCCCACGGACGGGGTGCGCCACTCGGGTCTGCCCGAGGACGTCGTCGTCGTGGGCCTGGTGGCCGGGTCCATCGGCGCGGAGCCCATCCCCGCGTGGGGTCCGTCGGACTGCGCCCGACTCAGCTCGTGATGTCCTTGGTGGCGAAGTTGGCCCATGCAGCCCCGAGGAGCACGGCGACGTAGACGGCCTGCAACCCGACGCCCCGCTCGACCCCGCTCAGCAGCAGGGGGTCACGGTAGAGGTCGACGAACGTCAGCCAGTACCGCGTCGGCAGGTAGGGCTGCAGGGGACGGGCCGCGTCGATCGTGAGCAGCAGGGAGGACCCAATGAGGAAGGCGAGTGCGCCCAGGGTCGCCGTCTGCGGTGAGTCGGTCAGCGTCGACAGGAACAGCGCCATCGTCGCCACCCCGAGCATCGAGAAGGTGATGAAGGCGATCGCCAGCACGGTGCGCCAGGCGATCTGACCGGGAGTGAGCAGGGTGCCCGAGACGCTGACCATGGACTGCGACAGCGGTGCGTTCCCGAGCGTGAGCCGCCCCACGACGAACCCGACGGCAGCCACGGTGAGCACCGACACGAGGACGTATGCCGTGCTCGCGACCAGCTTGGCCACGAGCAGCCGCGTACGGCCGACAGGGCGGATCAGCAGGTACCGCAACGTTCCTGCCTGGGACTCACCCGCCACCGCCTCCCCGGCGACGACGGCAACGGAGATCGGCAGGAAGAGCGGGAGCACGATGGCCAGGGCCGCGATCGCGAACAGCGACCCGTTGGCCACCACGGCCGAGAGGAAGGCGGGCCCCTGACCCGGACGCGGCGCGATACCGGTCACCGCGAGCAGCACCGCCACGATCGTCGGCAGCAGGTTGAGCAGGGCGATGGTCAGCCAGGTGCGGCGGCGGCGGAAGAGCTTGCCGAGCTCGACGACGATCACCGGGCCACCTCTCCCGGAGCCCGCGCGCTGGTGCGCTCGGCGATGACGTCCTCGAGGCGGCGGCGCTCGGGTCCGAGCTCCACGACGCGCAGCCCCGCGGCCACGAGCCGGGCGTTGATCTCAGCGGCGTCGGCGGTGCGGACGAAGAGCAGGTCGTCCTCCCGCACCTCGACGCGGCCGTCGAGGAGGCGGTGCGCCTCGTCGGCGTCAGGGGTGCGCACCACCACTCTGCCGGTGGGTGCCCGCAACGTGGCGAGGTCCTCCTGGACGACCAGCCGGCCACGGTCGAGCAGCCCGATGCGGGTGCAGAGCTCCTCGACCTCGGCGAGCAGGTGGCTGGAGAGGAAGACCGTCGTGCCGGCGGCGTTGAGGGTCTGCAGGAGGGTCCTGACCTCGAGGATGCCCTGGGGGTCGAGCCCGTTCGTCGGCTCGTCGAGGACGAGGAGCTCGGGCTGGCGCAGGAGGGCACCGGCCAGCCCCAGCCGCTGACGCATGCCGAGCGAGTAGGCACGCACCGGACGACGGCCCACGGACGCGAGGCCGACGAGCGAGAGGGCCTGCGCCACCCTGTCCCGGCGGCCGCGACGGCCACCACCCAACGGACCCTGGGGCGCCGGACCGCTCGCGTCGAGGATGGTGAGGTTCGCTGCACCGGAGAGGTGGCCGTATGCAGCCGGGCCCTCGACGAGGGCCCCGACACGGGGCAGCACGCTGGCCGCGTTCTCGGGCATCGGCTGTCCGAGGACCCGGACCTCCCCCGAGGTCGCCAGGACGAGCCCGAGCAGGCAACGCACCGTCGTGGTCTTGCCCGATCCGTTGGCACCGAGGAAGCCGTAGACGTCACCGGGACGCACGTCGAGGTCGATCCCGTCGACGGCCGCGACCGCGCCATACCGCTTGACCAGGCCCTCGGTGCGGATCACGACGGGGCCCCTTGACCGTGGAGCAGCTCGTCCGCGGCCTCGGAGAGGCCCAGGGGGGTCATCGTCCCGGTGAGCAGCCACTGGATCCCCGACCGGTCGGGCCGGGTCAGGAGGAGGGCGAGGGGGCCGACGTCGACGGCGGTGCCGGCCGGTACGGCGTGCGAGCCCGCTGCGAGCTGCAGCTGCTGGTCGAGGGACCGCGCCCTACGGCCCGGGAGTCCGGCCACCGCCAGCTGGGTGACTCCGCTGCCGTACAGGCCCACGCCGCGGGTGCCTGCGAGCGGGTCCTGGCGTGGGTACCCGCGCAGGACGTCCGGGGGCTGGGCCGGTGAGAACCGCGCGATCGCGTCAACGAGGTCGAACCGGCTGCTGATCCGCACCCGCGCCGACGGCGGCGGGGTGAACGAGATCGCCGCCTCCGGGGGTCGCCCGGGGGCGAAGTCGAGGAAGGTCGTCGACATGGCTGCGCGGGACTCGCCCCGGCCGTAGACCTCGACCGACACGGGGATGCCGGACTCACGGTCGGCCCAGACGTCCACGCGGTCGATGCTGCTCTGCGGGTCCTGCGGCCGGATGCGCAACCCGTCGGCGGCCCGGCCCGCGACCCGGCGGGCCGCCAGCATCGACGCCTGGGCACCGGTGGCCCCACCGAGGAGGCGTGCAGCCAGCGCCGGGGGAAGACCGTCGTCGGCCCTCGGCAGTCGGACCGTGCCCGCGGGGGCGTCGGCGGCCCGTGTGGCCCGGTTGTCCTCGAAGTCCCACGACCACGACCCGGAGGGGCTGACCCGCAGGCTCCGCTCACCGCCCGGGTCGAGGGTGTCCACGCGCCACTCGTCGTCGTCCCGCCACCAGACGCGCAGCTCGGTGCGACCACCGAGCAGGGTCGACACGTCGTTGAACTCGTCGCCGACGGGCAGGGCCAACGCACCCGTCGACTCGGCGTACCCCGAGTAGGCCGCCCCCCTGGCCGCCACGATCCGCTGGAGCAGAGCAGCAGCATCGTCGTGCTCCCCGCCGACCGGCAGGACACGGAGCACCAGCGGCACCGCCGCGATGGTCAGCGCCGAACCCACCACCACCGGCCATCGCCACGAGCGGATCACCCCGCCCACGGTACGTCGCGGAGCCGGGAGCCGCGATGGCCTGCCAGCCTCGGTTCGGTCACGAGAACAACGCCCGTCGGGCGCGAAGACCGTCCTTCGCGGGCGGCACCGGTCCGTACCAACGGTGCCCACCCCGAGGAGCGGACACCGTTGGTGTCGACGTCCGTCAGTCGGCACTCAGGCCCGAGGTTCCGTATGCCGTGCCGGCAGCGGTGCCGGTGGAGGTGAGCCCTCCCTGGGCACCGACCCGGAAGGAAGACACCGAACCGTCACCCAGACGCACCGACAGGGTCCGTCCGTCCGACGACACCGCGGCGTCCGTGGGACCGGCGCCAGTCGTCGCAGCAACGGCCGCTGCCAGCGACAGCGAGCCGTCGTGGGAGATGCGGTAGGCCGAGATGGAGGTGCTGGCCGCGTTCACGACGTACGCCCAGTCGCCCGCGACGACCAACCAGCAGGCCGCCTTCTGCGTGTCGGCCAGGGCGCTGGTGATGGGCCGTAGAGGCCGGACCCGGTACGAGGATGCGGATCCGGTCGCCGCCTCCGACACGATGAGGTGTCCGCGTCGGTCGAAGTCGAAGCCGTAGGGCGTCGTACCCGCCGAGGCGTGTGGCCTCGCGTCCCCGGCGTAGCCGCCGACGACTCGGAACGTCTCGATCCGGTTGGCGGCCTTCTCGGTCACGATGAGTGAGTGCCCATCGGGGGTGAAGGAGACCTGCGCGGCGTCGGTGGTGCCGCCTGCCGGGTTGGGGGTGAGGCTCCGTGTGGAACCCGGCAGGCTGTGCAGATCTCCGTCGGCGTCGTAGCGGAAGCCTCGGATCGTGTCGTCGCCCTGGTTCAGCACGTAGCCGACCCCATCCCGCACCGTGACACTCACCGGGAAGTCGCCGCCGGAGCTGATCCGGTCTCGCAGGACAAGACCGCGGCGGGTCGAGACCAGGGCCGACACCGAACCGTCGCCGGCGTTGACCACGAACAAGATCCGGCCGTCCCGGGCGACACCCCCCTGGGAGTGCAGCGATGCGCCGGCGCCGAGACCTCCGGTAGCGACTGTTCCAGCTGCGCGGAGCGAACCGTCCTGCGTGCGGTCGAAGACGGCGACAGCGTTCCCTGCCGCTGCGTTCGTGGCCTCGTACACGTGGCCGACGACCGCGTCGCCCGCCCTGGCTTCATGGGCGGAGGCGCCGCCCGCAGTCGTGGCGAGCATCAGTGCAGCCGCCGTGGCTGCAGCTGCAGCGAGGACTGATGTGCGTGTGGTGTTCATGAGGTTCTCCCGTTGAGTTGGTGGATGCGATGACTTCGAAACCACCCCTCAGGTGCCCGTGCTTCCCGGTTTCGGGGTCCGTAAGGAGGACGAAAGAATTGCGTTGTCCGACAACAGGTCTGCCGTCACGAATGTCGCCACGCACCCACGCTCAGAGCTCGCCCAGCACCTCAGCGAGTTCGAGCAGTGATGTCACCTCCACCTCGGGGCGCGCGAAGCAGCTCGGGTAGGTGGCACCCGTCCGGTTGATGAACGCCGTCCTCAGGCCGGCGTGGTGCGCGCCGTGGATGTCCCAGGGATGGACGGCGACCAACATCGCCTCATCGGCAGCCACCCCGCAGACGTCCAACGCGTACTGGTAGGCGGCCCCGGCCGGCTTCCACAGGGGCGCCGCCTGCACGGACAGGAGTCGCTCGAACGTGGTCGTGAGGCCGTTGCGGTGGAGGAGACCCTCCGCCACAGCGGTCGAGCCGTTGCTCAGGGTCACGAGTCGGATCTCCAAGGCTGCCAACGCCGGGATCCCGGTCAGGACATCGGGGTGAACAGGCAAGGTGGCGAATGCAGCCATCACCCGATCGACCGCCAGGTCGACGTCATCGAGCTGCAGCGGCCGCAGCACCGTTGCCAACGACGTGGCGGCCAGGTCGGCGAAGTCGGGGTTGACCCCGGTGACGGTCAGGGCGAAACCATCGCGCAGCAGCGACGCGAACCACATCCCGGCCAGCGCGGGCGGGGCGCCCAGATCGGCGAAGGTCTGCTGCAGCCCGCTCATGTCCGACAAGGTCTCGTTGACGTCGAAGACGACCAACCCTGGCCGAGGCCTGATCTCTGTGCTCATCGATGACTCCTTGCGCGATTTCGTCTCCACTGGTGCGATGTCAGCCTGTCGCACCAGCGTCCTCATGTGCTGGACCTTCGCCCGGAACCGAAGGCGGCCGAGACCTTCGTGAGGGACCGAACCCACCTGACGGGAACACCATGAGCCACCCAGCGGGTTCCCGGGGTGTGCCCGAACCCCGACCGGACGTTGACGCGCAGGCGTCGGCCCGCGCGTTCCGTGAGCATGTCGAACCACAGCTCGAGGTGCTCCTGCGCGTGGCTCAGTCTCTGACGGGCAACGCTGCCGACGCCGAGGACCTGACCCAGGAGACCCTGATCCGCGCCTACAACGCGGTCGGCCGCTTCGACGGACGTCATCCCCGGGCGTGGCTGCTGACCAGCCTTCGACACACTCACCTGAACATGCACCGTCGCCAACGGCCCGAGACGGTGGCGGACTGGGAGTCGCTGCGCAGGACGCGACCGGCCTTCGGAGCAAGCGCGCCGCACAGCGCCGAGGAGGAGGTCATCGGCCTGGAGCTGCATGACCACCTGGAACGCGCTCTGGCCGAGCTGGACCCGCGCTTCCGTGCGGTCCTGTGGCTGGTCGACGTCGACGACCTCAGCTACGCCGAAGCAGCCGCGGCGCTCGGCGTGCCTGTCGGCACCGTGATGTCCCGGCTCAGCCGTGCCCGAGAACGCGTCCGCCACCACCTCGGCCCGAACATCCTCACCGCAAGGAGGCTTCCATGATCCGCTCGCTGCGTGCCGTGGTCACCTGCCACTGGAGCGCGCGACGCATCCAGCGATACCTCGATGCCGATCCAGCGGCACTGCTGACGCCCGGCGAGGTGTCCCGGCTCGAGTCGCATCTGGCGACCTGTGAGACCTGCGCCCAGGTGGCCAACGAGCACCGGACCCTGCACCGGGCCCTGTCGCGCTGGCCGGGACGACCGGTGCCCGACCCCGTTGCCGTGGCGCGCCTGCGCGGGTTCGTCGATCAGCTCGTGGGCGAGCAACAGTGATGAGTCCCTGACAGCAGCGTGGTCGGCGCCGCTGGGCTGTCCCTTGACGGACGAGATCGATCCGTACCGGCCGAGGCGTTCACGCGCGGAGCGGGTCCCGGGCGAACCGTGCCAGCCCCTCCTTCGGCCCCACCCGGGCGGTGAATCCGAGCTCGTCGGCTGCACGCGCCGGTGAGGCGACGACGTGTCGCACGTCGCCCAGCCGGTACTCCCCCGAGACGACCGGGCTGAGTGAGGCCGCCGAGCCGGCGGTGACCATCCGGGCCACGTCGAGAATGGTCACCGGCTCACCGGAGCACACGTTGTAGGCGGCGTGGCTGCCCTGGTCGCGCCCGCCAACGGCCTGCACCGCGGCCACGTTGGCGCGGGCGACGTCCTCGACGTGGACGAAGTCGCGCACCTGACCGCCGTCCTCGAAGACGACCGGAGCCCGCCCGGCCTCCATGGCCGACCGGAAGATGGCGGCCACGCCCGAGTACGGGGTGTTCCTGGGCATCCCCGGCCCGTACACGTTGTGGTAGCGCAGCGAGATGGCCGAGCCGGGAGCCTGGCGTGCCCACGCCGTCGCGTAGTGCTCCTGGGCGACCTTGCTCGCGGCGTAGCTGCTGCGCGGGTCGAGGAGGGCGTCCTCGGTCACCGTCTCCCAGTCCAGCACCCTGCCGCAGCGCGGGCACGCGTTGTCGAACCGGCCCGCCTCCAGGTCCTCCACGGTGCGGGGTGCCGGCGTCTGGTGACCGTGGTCCGGACACCGGTAGCGGGCTTCGCCGTAGACGACCATCGACGACGCCTGCACGAACCGTGGCACCCCGGCCCTGGCCATGGCGGCAAGGAGGGAGGCGGTACCGAGGTCGTTGTGTGCGGCATACAGGGGAAGGTCGGCGACCGTCACGCCGGCGCCGACCATCGCGGCAAGGTGGCACACGACATCGACGCCGCGCAGGAGCCCGACCCAGTCGTCGGCGGCGCGGACGTCGAGGACGTGCACACCCTCCGGTGCCGTCACTGGACGGACATGGGCCTGCGGCACCATCGCATCCACGGCCACCACGTCGTGTCCTGCGGCGCGCAGGGCCGTTGCTGTCGCCGTGCCGATGAACCCCGCCGCGCCGGTCACCAGCACGGTCATCGAAGCCTGCGTCACCACGGCGTCACCAGCAGCGACTGGACCAGCAGCCCCAGCGCAGCCTGGCCCACGAGGGCCCACCGCCGTGCCCGTACGGGGACCATGACCGTGGCCAGCAGCAGCCACGGGACGAACGGGAGCCAGATGCGCTCCACCTCGGCCTTGCTCATCAGCGACAGGTCCGCGACCACGATCGCAAGGACGGCACCGACCACGAGTGTCAGCACCGGGTCACCGTCGGGTCGGTGAGCAGTGGCCCGCAGGCGTCCGGCCGACGCGGCGAGGGCGCCGAACAGGACCGGCCCGGCGCACACGGCAAGCAGGGCCAGGTTGGCCCAGACCCAGTACCAGGCGGGCCGGGCGGAGGCGAGGCCGTCCCAGTACCGTTGGTGCAGAACCGGATACGCCTGCCAGTACGCGAACCCGGACCAGGCAGAGGCACCCACGACGACGCCTGCCCCGACGGCAACCACTGACGCCAGCGCAACCACGTCACGGTGCCAACCTCGGGCGGCGACCAGTGCCGCGAGGACCAGCACCACCACGAGGGGCAGCCCGTAGGACAGCATGGCGCAGCCACCGAGGCCGAGTCCCGTGGCGACCGCCAACGCCGAGGACCTCACGCGGGTGGGCGCGGTACCGGCCAACGCAGCCACGGCAACGGTCCAGGCCGCGACGGCGGCGAACACCGCATCAGCCGAGACGGCCTGCCAGACGGCGAACGGACCCAGCACCAGGAAGGGCAGCACTCCCCTGGCCCGGGCGTCGTGGCCGAGGGCCCGGCAGGTCACGGCGACCGCGACCGGGACGGTCCCCGCGACGGCGACCACGACCAGGCCGGCGGCCAGCCCGGAGCCGAGTCCCAGGTGGACGAGGGCGACGAAGAAGAGCAGTGCGCCCGGTGGGTGACCGGCCACGTGCACCGGCCAGTTGTCGTTGGCAGTCAACGGGATCCGACCGATGAACGAGCGAAGCAGCTCGCCGGTGTCACCGACGCCTCGAGCGCTGACCAGGTACTCGGTGTCGTGGTCCAGCACTGTGCCGATCCCGTCCAGACCGTCCACGAGAGCGAGGGAGACCATCCAGGCGACCGACAGTGCCCACACCGCCAGCAGGAGCCTGCCCCAGCCCAACCGCGCCATGACCGTCCACGGATGCGGGGTCGCGGCCCACCCGAGCAACCCCAGCGCCGGGAGGGTGCCCACGCCGACTCGTGGGGACCACGCGGCCTGCAACGGCGCTGCCGCGCCGCCGTGGACGTTCACCCCCGGCAGGTGCGCCACCACGACCGCGGCGGTGATGAGCGAGATCGCCACCAGGACACCCCGCAGCAGTGCCCGCTCGTTCCGGGACCCGGCGTCCGCGCGCGGCTCGTGGTCCGTCGCCGTCGCCGTCGGCGTCGCCCTCGACGTCGGCGTCGCCGTCGGCGTCGGCGTCGGCGTCGGCGTCGGCGTCGGCGTCGCCGACTGGGCGGTTGCGTGCGTGGGAGCCGTGGCTGCACGTGGTGTGGTCACGTCGCTGACCCTCGCACGCCCCGGGCACCGGTGACCGGCCACGGGCTCACTGGTCAGACTTCCGTAATGTTTGGCCCCGCAACGCGATCGGTGGCCGCCATAGCGTCGTCGTATGGTCCTGGACTGCGAACTCATCCTCCCGTGCCGCAACGAGGCGCGAGCCCTGCCGGCCCTGCTCGCCAGGGTTCCCGCGGGGATGTCCGTCCTGGTCGTCGACAACGGCTCGACCGACGGAACCGCCGACGTCGCCCGCGGGCTGGGGGCGAGCGTGGTGGTCGAGCACCGTCCCGGGTACGGCGCAGCGGTCCAAGCAGGAGTGGCCGCGGCCCGAGCGAGGTACGTCGCTGTGATGGACGGCGACGGTTCGCTGGACCCGGCGGAGCTGCTCCCCCTGCTCGAGCACGTCGCCGGAGGCCGGGCCACGATGGCCGTCGGGCGACGCCGCCCCGTCACCCGAGCCACCATGAGCTGGCACGCGAAGGTGTTCAACGTGGTGGCGGCGTGGTGGATCGGCAGACGCACCGGGATGCGGCTGCATGACATCCCCTCCGTGCGGGTGACGCGCCGCGCAGACCTGCTCGCGCTCGGGGTCCGGGACCTGCGCTTCGGGTACCCGGTGGAGGTCCTGGTGAGGGCACACCGAGCAGGATGGTCCGTCGTCGAGCACGACATGACGTACCTGCCGCGGGCCGAGGGCACGACCTCCAAGGTGTCCGGGTCCTTGCTCGGCTCGGCCAGGGCTGCGCACGACCTCGTCAAGGCCCTCCCGTGACCGGCGCCACGATCCTCGTCGTGGCCAAGGCCCCGGTCGCTGGTGAGGTGAAGACCCGTCTCGCAGCCACCGTGGGAGCACACCACGCCGCACGCCTGGCGCAGGCGGCCCTGCTGGACACGCTGGCCGTGTGCGAGTCCGTCTTTCCGCGGGGACGTCGCGTGCTCGCGCTGGCCGGGAGCATCCACCGGACCGTCGACCCCGCCCAGCTGCTCCAGGCGCTGACCGGTTGGCACGTGGTCGGCCAGGACGGTCCGACGTTCGCGCACCGGCTCGCCACCGCGCACCGGGACGTCCACGCCACCCACGGCGGCCCAGTCGTCCAGCTCGGGATGGACACCCCCCACGTCACCGCCCGGCACCTCGAGCACGTCATCGCGGCCACACGTGGCGGTCGCCCCGTCCTGGGGCGTGCGCCTGACGGAGGCTGGTGGGTGCTGGCCACCACCTCGCCCGGGGACGTGGCCGGGCTGCCCCTGGTGCCGATGTCCCACCCGGACACGTGGGTGCGCACCCGGGCCGCCGTGGAGGGCGCTGCCGGGACCGTCCTGCACACCGCCGAGCTCGGAGACGTCGACACCGCCGCCGACGCCCACGCAGTCGCCGCAGCAGCACCGCACACCAGGTTCGCCCACGCGTGGCGGCAGCTGGACACCACCCCGGAGAGCAGGACCGCATGAGCACCGTCACCAGCCCGGGAGGCACCACCGCGGGGGCTGCTCGCGTCGGCCCGTTCACGGACGCGGAGGCGGGGGGCCGTCCCGGTCATGCCTCACCTGCACGGGTGTTCGCCACGGCCCTCGCCCTGGGGACGCTCACGGCGGTGATCGAGGGGCACACCACCCATCGGGACCTCCCCGTCCGGAGCTGGACGGGCAAGGCCTCCCGCAGCGACAGGTTCCTGCTCGACCACTGCCACGGCTCCACCATCGACCTGGGGTGCGGTCCCGGTCGCCTGGCGGCCGAGCTCCGCACCCGGGGCCACGACGTCCTCGGCGTCGACACCTCCCGAACAGCGCTGGTCGAAGCCAGACGACGTGGCGTGCCCGTCGAGTGCGGCAGCCTGTTCGACCCCCTGCCGGGTGAGGGAACGTGGGAGACCGTCCTGCTCGCGGACGGCAACATCGGCATCGGCGGCGACCCCACCGCCCTCCTCGCCCGCGCCAGGCACCTCATCCACGACCACGGTCAAGTGGTCGTCGACCTCGCGAAGGCGGGCACCGGCCTGCGCGTCCACCAGCTGCACCTGCGCGCCGGCGGACTCGCGTCCACGTCGTTCCCGTGGGCCGAGCTCGGCCCCGACGCCTTGCCGCAGGCTGCCTCCGCGGCCGGCCTCGTCGTCGCTGCCGTCACCCAACGACACGGACGCACGGTCGGCGTCCTGGCCCCGTCCACCGGCGTGAAGTCGTGAGCGGCACCCGGGTCACCGACTCCCTCACGAGCCTCCTCGACCGAGCCCCCACGCCGGAGGACTTCACCAGCCCTGCCCGCAGCCCGCAGCTCACGGCGCGGGTCGGGACCTGGCTCGGCGTCTGCTTCCTGGTGGCCTTCCTCACCGGTGTCTGGAGCCACCTCGCACAGCTGCCGAACCCGCTGGTCCCCCTGCCGACCCGACCCATCTGGCTGTACCGGGTCACCCAGGGCGTGCACGTCGCGGCGGGGACCGCGGCCGTGCCGTTGCTGCTGGTCAAGCTGTGGTCGGTGTTCCCCCAGCTGTTCCGGCGCCCACCGACGCCGACCCGAGCCAGGCTGCTCGACGCCGTCGAACGGTTGTCCATCCTGGTGCTGGTCTCCAGCGCGTCGTTCCAGCTCGTCACCGGTCTGGCGAACTCCGCCCAGTGGTACCCGTGGTCGTTCTCGTTCCGGTCCACTCACTTCGCCCTCGGCTGGGTAGCCATGGGCTCCCTGCTCGTCCACGTCGCGGTGAAGCTGCCCGTCATTCGCAGCGCCTGGCTGGGGCCAGAGGTGGCACCCGTGCCGGGCGCTGTGTCCCGGCGCACCATCCTGCGGGCCACCTGGGCGGCGGCCGGCGTCGCCGTGGTGACCAGCGCCGCCTCCGGGGTCCCGAGCGTCAGGCGCCTGTCGGTCCTCGCCCCACGCTCCGGCACAGGGCCCGGCAACGTGCCGATCAACAAGACCGCTGCCGCCGCAGGCGTCACGACCGCCGCGGCCGACCCCGGGTTCACCCTCACCGTCAGCCTGGGCGGTGCCCACCGACAGCTGACCCGAGCAGACCTGGAGTCCATGCCGCAGACCACTGCCACCCTGCCCATCGCCTGCGTCGAAGGGTGGAGCGCCACCGGCACCTGGACCGGGGTGCGCATCACCGACCTCATGGCCCTGCTCGACGCGCCCACCGGCTCGGCCGTCCTCGTCGAGTCCCTCCAACGCGGCGGTGCGTCGAGTCGCAGCCGCCTGCCGGCCAACGTGGCTGCCGATCCGCAAGCCATCCTCGCCCTCACCCTCGACGGCGAACGACTGTCCCTCGACCACGGGTACCCGTGCCGGATCATCGCTCCCAACCGCCCCGGCGCGCTGCAGACGAAGTGGGTCAACCGGATCGAGGTGCAGGCATGACCGGCACCCTGCGCGGCACACGCACCGTCATCGGCGCGGTGGGGCTCGTGCTCGGCCTGTATGGCGTCGTGCGCCTCCTCGGCCTCGGCTGGGGCAACCTATTGGCGACCGTCCCCTGGCTGGCCGGTGTCGTGGTCGTCCACGACGGGCTCGTCGCCCCCGTGATCGTCCTCGTCGGGGTCGCAGCGGCGCGCGTCCTGCCGACCTGGAGCCGTCGTGCTGCACTCCTGGTCCTGGTCGTCCTCGGCCCGCTGACGCTGCTGGCGGTGCCGGCGCTGGGCCGGTTCGGCGCGAAGGCCGACAACCCCACCCTCCTCGACCGTCCGTATGCCGCAGGATGGGCCGCGGTCGTCGCCGTAGTCTTGGTCGCAGCGGCAGCTGTGGCCGTCCACGACCGACGCGAAGGAGCACCCCGTGGCTGAGGTCCTCGTCGTGGACGACGACCTCACCGTCCGCGAGGTCGTCGTGTCCTACCTCCGGGCCGGTGGACACCGCGTACAGGAAGCCGGTGACGGCGAGGGTGCGCTGCGAGCCATGCGCGGCCGCGGTGCCGACCTGGTCGTCCTCGACCTGATGCTCCCCGGCGTCGACGGGCTCGAGGTGTGCCGACGGCTGCGCGAGAGCAGCGACGTCCCGATCATCATGCTCACCGCGCTCGGCGCCGAGACCGACCGCCTCGTCGGGCTCAGGCTCGGTGCCGACGACTACGTCACGAAACCGTTCAGTCCCCGCGAGCTCGCCCTGCGCGTCGACTCCGTCCTGCGTCGCGTCGGGCAACGACACCCCAAGGGTGCGACCGTGACCGACGGCGACCTCGTGGTCGAGCCGTCCGAGCACACGGCCACGCTGGCCGGTGCCGTCCTCCCGCTGACGGTGCGCGAGTTCGACCTGCTGCACTTCCTGGTCGCCAACCCCCGACAGGTCTGGTCCCGCGACGCGCTGCTGCGCGAGGTGTGGGGCTGGTCGTTCGGTGACCAGTCCACCGTCACCGTCCACGTCCGCCGCCTGCGCGAGAAGGTCGAGACCGACCCCCGTCGCCCGGCCCGGCTGCTCACCGTGTGGGGCGTCGGCTACCGGTGGGAACCGCAGTGACCGGCGACCAGGTCACCGTGGTCCTCATCGCCGCCGGCTGGTCCCTGGGCGTCGGTGTCGTCGGTGCCCTCATCGGATGGCGCATCAGGCGTGCTCCCATCCGCTGGTCCGCCGGGCTCATCGCCGTCGTCGCCGTCGGCGGGGTCGTGGCCGGCGTCGTCGGAACTGCGCGGGCGATGTTCCTGTCGAGCCACGACCTGGGCGTCATCGTCCTCGTCTGCGGTGTCTCCGGTGTGGTGTCGGCAGCCTTCGCACTCCTGCTGGCCCGCACCCTGACCCTGTCCGCGCGAAGACTCCGAGGCATGGCCGCTGCTGTCGGCGCGGGGCAGGACGTGGAGGCGCCCGCCGGAGACCCGTCAGAGATGCGCGAGGTCGCGGACGAGCTGGCACGCAGCAGTGAACGGTTGCGTACCTCCCAGGCGCGCGAACGCCAGCTCGAGCAGTCGCGCCGCGAGCTCGTCGCCTGGGTGTCCCACGACCTGCGGACCCCGTTGGCTGGGTTGCGTGCCATGGCCGAGGCGCTCGACGACGGCGTGGCCAGCGACCCCCGGCGCTACCACCGGCAGATGCTGACGGAGACGAACCGGATGGCCGGCATGGTCGACGACCTGTTCGAGCTGTCCCGCATCCACGCCGGCGCGCTCAACCTGACCCTGGAACCCATGGTCCTGCGGGACGTCGTCAGCGAGTCCATCGCCGGCGCCACCCCGGTGGCCACCACCCGCGGTGTCGAGCTCGGCGGGAACGTCGTGCCCGACGTCGAGGTCCGCGCCGACGCCACGGCGCTGTCCCGGGTGGTGGGGAACCTCGTCATGAACGCCATCCGCCACACCCCGACCGACGGGGTCGTCCTCGTCGAGGGCCGCACAGCCGGGGACACCGTCGAGCTCACCGTGAGCGACGGCTGTGGCGGCATCGACCCCGACGACCTCGAGTCGGTGTTCGAGGTGGGCTGGCGCGGCACCCGCGCCCGGACACCGGGCCCGGACACCGGCGCCGGCCTCGGTCTGGCCATCGTGCGAGGGCTCGTCGAGGCACACCAGGGAACCGTGACCGTCAGCAACCACGGCAACGGCTGCCGCTTCGTCGTCCGCCTGCCCGCCTAGTCAGAAGTACGTTCCTGTGGCCGGGAGTCGATCGGAGAACGACGTGGACCTCACCCAGACCCGCACCAGCCTGCACGCGGTGGCCGAGCTCCTCCTCGCGGGCCCCCAGTACGACGCCTGCGGCGACATCCGCCTGCGCGTCGTCCCCGGCGGCATCGCGACCGTGGCCCGGCCCGACCTGCGGCTGCTTGGCTCCGAGCTGGTCGGACCGGGCGGGCGGCACCCGTTGACCGGGACCTATGCCGCGGCGGCCGCAGTCCTTGGGGTGACGCCCCGCGGGCTGGGCGACGTCTACAGCGACACCGTCGACGTCGCCCCGGAGGACTCGATCGTGACCGACCCCGACCACGTCGGCGTGCTGCTCGACGCGTTCGCCCGGGGCGACGCGGCACTGCGCACGTTCGCGGCGTCCGAGGAGCCGGTGCTCTGGCCCGAGCACTTCGACATCGGAATCTCGCTCGGCGAGGTCAACTACGGGGTCTCCCCCGGCGATGCGGTCATCCCCGAGCCCTACGCCTACGTCGGTCCGTGGCGGCGGCGACAGGGCGACTTCTGGAACCAGTCGTTCGGGGCGGCCAGGCTGATGGCAGAGCTGGACGACGTGGCGGCCTTCTTCGCCGAGGGCGCAGAGCGAGCCGTCACCGATTCCTGAGGGCGCTGGGAAGGCGCACGGCTCACGGACGGAACCGCCCCCTGGGTGCTCTGTCAGCCGCGGCCGGCGCCACCGCCGTTGCGACCGTGCGTGGCCGGGTGGCGCTCATCGACGTCGTCGGCTGCGACCTCACCCACGTGACGCTTGGCGTATGCCGCGTCCTCGGCTCCCGCTTCGACGTGCGTCGGGTCGAGCACGCGCTGCAGGAAGACCTTGGTCCGCTCCTCGGTGGGCTCTCCGATGACCTGCTCGGGCGCGCCCTCCTCGACGATGACGCCACCGTCCATGAAGATCACGCGATCGGCGACATCGCGGGCGAAGGCCATCTCGTGGGTCACGACGAACATCGTCATTCCCTCGCTGGCGAGCCGGCGCATGACTGAGAGGACGTCACCCACCAGTTCGGGGTCCAGGGCGGATGTCGGCTCATCGAAGAGCATCAGTTTGGGGTCCATCGACAGCGCTCGGGCGATGGCGACGCGCTGCTGCTGACCACCCGAGAGCTGCGCGGGGAAGGCGTCCTCCTTCTCGGAGAGGCCGACCTTCTCGAGGTTCTCGCGGGCCTTGGCCTGGGCCTCGTCCTTGCTCCGCTTGAGCACCGTGGTCTGGGCGACCGTGCAGTTCTCGAGGACCGACAGGTGCGGGAAGAGGTTGAACTGCTGGAAGACCATGCCCATGTTGCGACGGATGGCGTCGATGTCGCAGTCGGGGTCGTTGACCTCCTCCCCTCCCACCTTGATCGAGCCGCTCGTGGGGCTCTCGAGGAGGTTGATGCAGCGCAGGAAGGTCGACTTGCCGGAACCTGAGGGACCGATGACACAGACGACCTCGCCCTGGCGGATGGTGGCACTCAGCCCGCGCAGGACGTCGTTGGCGCCGAACGACTTGTGGAGGTCGGTGACCTCGACGATCGGGGCGGCCGGGGTGGGTGCGGTCACGGCTCAGCGCTCCTTCTTCTGTCGGGCTTCCATGCGGCGCACGATGATGGAGAGCGGGAGGGTGATGATCAGGTAGCAGAAGCCGGCCACCACGAGAGGTGTCAGGCTGGCGTTGTCGCTGGAGAGCTGGCGTCCGTACTTGGTCAGCTCGTAGCCCGAGGCCGACAGCCCCAGGACGTAGACGAGCGAGGAGTCCTTGACGAGGAGGATGAGCTCATTCGTCAACGGCGGAGTGATGACCCGGAAGGCCTGCGGCAGGACGATCTTCCGCGTGGCGACGCCGGACGGCATACCGAGCGAACGAGCAGCTTCGATCTGTCCGGGCGGTACGGCCTGGATTCCCGCTCGGATCGTCTCGGCCATGTAGGCGGAGGCGACGAGGCCGAGGGCGACCCACACCGTTCCGTAGGGGTCGTACGGGATGACGAACCCCTCGAAGGCCAGCGACATGAGGCCGAACGCGATGAAGACGATGATCGCCGGAAGGCCTCGGAAGAACTCGATCCAGATGGTCGCGATCCACCGGTAGGGGGCGACCGACGACAGTCGCATGAGGGCCAGCACCGTGCCCAGCAGGAGGCCGATGACGAAGGCGCCGGCTGTGTAGACGATGGTGTTCTTGAGCGCACCCCCGACGCCCTCGGTCAGGGTGGTCCTGATCAGGTCGCTGCGGAAGAACTGCTGCTGGATCTGGCCCCAGTCCGCGACGAACGCGATGACCAGCGCCACGCCGACGAGAACTGCGTACTGCACCCACCGGATCCGCTGGGCGCGCCTGCGCGGGGACAGCTTCTTCTTCGGTGGCGCTTCGGTGTGGGTGGCGCTCATCAGTTCTCCTGCCGACCTGCGGGGTCATGGGCCGCAACGCCGAGGGGCGACGGCCGGTCGAAACCGTACTGCCGCCCCCCACGCTGCGCGAGGTCACTTCGGTGCGTCGACTCCGAACCACTTCTTGTAGATCGTGTTGTAGCTGCCGTCGGCGACTGCAGCCTTGAGTACCTCGTTGGTCAGCTCGGTGAGCTTCTGACCGTTGGCGTCCTTCTTGAACATCAGGCCGTACTGCTCGCCGGTGTCGAACTCCTTGACGACCGCGGTCGTCGGGTTGTCCTTCACGTAGTCCAGGAGGGGCCCGTTGTCGTTGATCGCGGCGTCCACCCGACCTGCGAGCACGGCCGCGAGCTGGGTCGGCAGGTCATCGAAGACCACCGGCGTGAAGCCGTTGGCCCCCTTTTCCTTCTCGGCGAACTCCTGGCCCGTGGTGTCGGTCTGGACGCCGATCTTCTTGCCCTTGAGGCTGGCGAGGTCGGTGACACCTGAGTCCTTCTTGGTGATGAGTGCCGCCGTCGAGTCGAAGTACGGGTCCGAGAAGCTGATGGCCTGCTTGCGCTTGTCGTTGATCGTCGTCGCCCCGTAGCCGGCGTCGCACTTCTTGGCCGCAAAGGCAGCACCCGACGTGATCGTCGCGAACTCGATGTCGACGACCTCCTGCTCGACCCCGAGCTTCTTGGCGACGAGGTCCATGAGGTCCACGTCGAAGCCGACGACCTTGGAGCCTTCCTTGAACTCGAACGGCTTGTAGGACAGGTGGGTGCAGGCCTTGAGCTTGCCCCCCGTGATCAGCGCCACGCCAGCGGAGTTCGTGGCGGCGGGGGCGGCATCGTCACCGGAACCGCACGCGGCAAGGGCCAACGTGGACGTGAGCGCGACGACAGCGAGGGCGCTGGCGCGGCGTGTGCGTGAGGTGGTCACCGGAGTACTCCTAGGCGGTAGTGAACGTGGTCGACCCACGTCTGACTGCCGCCGACAGTACCCAGCGCTGGGCGGCATACACCGCCTTGACTTCAGGCAACCCCGAATCGTGACCTGCTGCGCGGGGACCGCGGCTCAGGGCCGCTCCGAGGCCCTGACGTGCGGGTACTCCTCGTCGCGGGACTGGAAGGCGAGGATCGCGGGGTTGCCGATCACGCCGTCACGGATCTCGACGGCGCGTTTGATGGTCTCGTCCGAGTCCCACGCGGCGGACCCCGCCAGCACCGTCGCCACGTGGGGAAGCAGTGCCTCGCTGATCTCCCAGGTCGCGGAGTCCCAGAGGTAGGACGGGCTGTGGTCGACCCCGTAGTAGCGGACGTGCTCACCCACGGTGAACATCGGGTCCTCGAACGTCGTCGGTCTGGCCCAGCTGAAACCCATGCCCTCGTCGCACGAGACATCGATGACCAGCGTGCCGGGCGCCAGCGTCGGCAGGTCCGCGTCGTGGAGGAACACCATCGGCGCGTTCGGGTCCTGCAGCACGCAGTTGACGATGATGTCGTGCTCGGCCAGGTAGGTCGCCAACGGCACCGGGCCGTTCTCCGTGTAGGCGACGCTGCTGCTCCCGCCCTCGGGCCGGTCGAAGTTGACGATGTTCGCCGAGTGGATGGGCGACGCGATCTCGGCGACCTCCCGCAGGCTGAGGACGTCCACCTGGTTGAGGCCCAGGGCGCAGAGGGCGGTCACTGCGCCACGGGCCGTGGCACCGAAGCCGATGACGGCGGCACTCAGTCGACGTCCGTAGTCACCTGTCGATCCCACCAGCGAGAGCGCGTGCAGCACGGACGCGTAGCCGGCGAGCTCGTTGTTCTTGTGCAGCACGTGCAGGTTGAAGGCACCGTCGGGGCGCCAGTGGTTCATCGCTTCGAACGCGATGAGCGTCAGCCGCTTGTCGATCGCCAGCTGGGTGATCTCGGCGTCCTGGACGCAGTGCGGCCACCCCCAGAGGACCTGGCCCTCCCGCAGCTCCGCGACGTCGGCCGCGAGGGGCTTGGGCAGCATGATGACGTCGCACTCGTCCACCAGCTGCTGGCGGGAGAGGATCCCGCCGACGAACGGGCGCAGCTGCTCGTCCGAGATCCCGAAGTTCTCGCCGTACCCCTGCTCGAGGAAGACCTGCCCCCGCAGTGCCGGGTCGAGGCGTTCCAGGTGCCGCGGGTGGATGGGAAGTCGGCGTTCGTTCTCCTTGCGTGAGCGGGAGACGATTCCAAGGCTGAGCTGCTGCACGGATACCCCTTCGAGTGGATCCACTGTCTAACACACTCGATGCGTCATCCTGGAGGTCGCCACGAGGCTCGCAGGAGGTGCCGACCCGTAGGTGTTGCGTCACCCCCCGTGTTCCTCACGAGCACCAGGTCTTCCTACGGGCGCGCTCCGCGCGTGAACACAGAACGGGGAGGCAAACATTCTCGTGCCGCGATGACAGTGGCAAGATTGTCTCCGGTCAAGGAGCGGCCACCCTCATCGCGGCTCTGTTGGGTCGCCTGTCGGTAGGAGGTCCCCCGATGTCTTCGACGCGAACCAACGAGATCGCTCTCGCGTTCGAGTACGACGTTCCGGCCCAGCGCTGGTCCTGGGCACCAGGGCTGCGGGAGCTGCATGGCCTGGGTCCCGATGATGTCCCAACTACAGAACTCATGCTTGAGCGCATGCTCGACGAGCATCGTGACAACATGAGCCGAAGATTCGCCGAGCACCTCAGGACTCCGGGCCCCTACACGTGCACGTATCAGATGCGGGACGGCCAGGGTCATCTACGTCGACTCCGCTACGTGGGCCACGCCGAGGCCGAACGCGGTTCGGTCACCCGCTTGTTCGGCTTCGTCGTGGACATCACCGAGATGCTTCGCATTCACGCTGCCGATGCGGTGGCCGGCGCCCTCGAGCACCGGGCTGTCATCGAGCAGGCCAAGGGTGCCCTGATGCTGAGCTTCGGCATCGATGATGAGGGTGCCTTCGATCTCCTTCGTGCCTACTCGAGTCGGTCCAACACGAAGCTGTCCGAGATCGCGGAAAACATCGCGAGCGGACTGTCCAACCCGTCGTACTCGAGTCCTGACCCCGGACGGAACCTGCTCAACGTTCTGCGAGACATCGACCGACGCATCGGCGCCGGTGAGGCCGAGGCGTCCTAAAGACGGATGTTGATCCGGTTCGGCACGCCCCGAAATCACACCGACGGGACTGCGCCACCGCCCCTCGAGAGTGGCCCCGTCTGGCACCCCTGTGCGCGGACGGGGCCACTCACACTGATCTCTTACCCAGCGCCATGACGTCGAAGCGACTTGGCGGGAAGCCGCCGAAGGCGCCCGCGGGCGCTGGCGGGCCTCCGACTGATGTGGACCTGGCAGTAGAGGGTGCTCCGTTTGACCAGCGTCGCTGACCCCCTCAGCAGGGCGTGAGGGGGTCAGCGCTGAGTGAGGCTGGCTGGGGGGATGGAATCTCACCCGCTGCGTGACGCTACGCCTGTGTGCCGCACCAAGCATTGGCGGCGCTGCGTCTCGATGGAAAGATGGGCCGGGGGTGGGGACCCGGAGTCAGGAAGGACCATCATGATGTGGTTCTGGATCATCACGGGCCTGGCCTTGGCCGTGCTCCTTCTCGGGGCTTGGTTGTGGGATCGGCGGTGGACCCTGGACCAGACGAGGGCGGGTGTGGATCACCGACCAGACCGCGCCACGCGATCCGACCTCGGCGACGGCGGGGTGCGCTGAGCACGACAGCGCCACGAACAAGCCTCGGACTCATGGCGAGGCCGTTAGCGCGCTCGCAAACCAAGAGCGCACAGCGCCTCAGCGACGCGGGCGTCGCGCGCCCGTCCGGGCCGCACCCGTCGTGGGGGCACCGCTCGACCGGCGCCACGCGGTGAAGCTCGTGACCGGGCCGGAACCGGGACGCACCAGCCACGGCCACGGATGCTTCTCGAGCTCGAGGCGGGGGGCGAGCCGGCGCCACCCCGGCACCGGAGCCGCGGTGGCGGCCAGGCGGCGACCAGTGAGCACCGTGGCCGGATTGCCGAGGTGCACCTCGACGTCGCGGCGGGTGGCGAGGTCGGCGAGGGTCTCGGCGACGAAGACGAGACGCTTGCCGGAGAGGCGCCTGTGCTTCAGGAGCCTTTCGTCGAGGACGAGCACGGCCGGCAGGTCGGGATGCGCCACGAGCGCCGGATCGCCGTCGCCGAGCGACTCCCACGTCAGCCAGACCGCGTCCGGGGCCAGGTCACCGTCGAGCCTCTCGACCGAGGCCGGCCCCGCGGTGACGGCGGCCCGGGGATCTGCACGGAGCAAAGGATCCGGGTGGGTCACCGTCGGCCCGCCATCGGAGTCGGGCCAGCCGTCGATGGGGCAGTGATCGTTGAGCGGGCAGGTCTCGCAAAGACCGGGGGCGCGCTTGCGCACCTGCCAGCGACTGAACCCGTAGGGCTTGCCGGTGCCGGTGCCAACGGTCCACTGCCACCCCAGCAGGTTGGCGGCGGCCGAGCCGTCGAGCAGGTGGCGCTCGAAGTGCTCGGCCCCCTCCCGCCAGTCGAACCCGGCCCGTACGGACCACTGCGAGGCGAGCCACATCCGGGTCTGGTTGACCAGCCAGCCGCTGGTCTCGAGCTCCTCGACAGCGAGGTCGACACACGCCATCTCACGGTTCCAGCCCCACTCCCCGACGCGGTCGCGACGTGGAGGCTCATGACGCAGCGGTCGACGTATGGCGTCGCCGAGCCTGGCATGCAGGTGGCGGGCGTACTCCTGCCAGAGCAGCTCGTCGCGATACTTGTCACGGTCGCCGGCGGGGCCGTCGGCGACGTGGGCCCACAGCGAGGGCAGGTCGATGAGACCGTGGCGGATGTAGGGGCTCAGGCGGCTGGCGCCTCGCCTGCGTTCGGGCCAGACCTCGTTCCGTGCCCGCGCGTACCCCGTCACGTCGAAGTTCGCCAGAGCCAGGTCGGCCGCGCTCTGCCCGCCACGGAAGTCGGGGCTGGCGGCCACCTCCGGCTCGAGCGCGAGGTGACCGAGGTGACGTTGGACCCACGCGACCTCGTCACCGACGGACGGCGTGGGCAGCACGGTGCCCTGTCGTCCGGCGTCGGCGCTCATCGTGGTCGGCGCACGCGGATCGGACCCTTGAACTTGCTCGGGTCGATGACCTGACCACCCTGGGTGATCTCGGCACGCCCCGCGGCCACCAGGCGTCGAGCAGCCATCCGCGCCGGCTCCATCAGCTCGGACCAGTCGTCGTCGCCGACGGCACGCGCCGCCTCCGACGGACACACCGAGGCACTGGCTGAGCGCGCATCCAGCAGCGACTCCAGAGAGGCCTCGAGCTGCCGGTCGACCTCGCCGACGCCGTGCTTGCGGCAGTTGTCCGAGCACCAGCGCACCGAGTCCCAGTCCTTGGCCCAGACCTTTCGCCAGGTGATGGTTCGGCCACAACGGGCACACGGCTTGGACGGCAAGGGGGAACGGGACACCTCTGCAGTCTGCCCCAGGTGGCGTCAGGCCGGTGTCCCGACCGCCCGGACGTCAACCGAGAGCAGCGACCACAGCCGTCAGACCACAGAGGGCCAACGCCACGGGAGTCATCACGACTCGCTCAGGACGGCTTCGTGAAGCCAGATTGCCTGCAGCGCCAAGGAGGAAGAAGCCGGCCATGACCCAGGTGGCCAGCCCCAGGACTCCGTGACGACCGCCGTCCTGCCCGGCGCGGGAGAGGATCACCCACCCGATCAGCGCATAGATGATCAGGGAGACAGAGCTGCCCACGCGCAACCGCGGCGGGAGGACCTCATGCTGTCCACCCCAGGCGAAGCGCCCGAGAGGCGCGCCGCAGACCAACAGGATCTGGAACACCGCCAGAGCCCCCAGCAGCAGGCAGGCGGCGACAGCGGCAAGAGAGGTCACATCGGGTCAGCGTACGTTGCTCGGAGGAGTCGCTTCGAGAAGGCATGAGGTGCGTCGCGACCCTCAGGTCCTGAGCCTTGCCAGGAACTGACGCGTCCGATCCTCACGAGGGTCATCGAGCACCTGCTCGGGTGGCCCCTGCTCGTGGATCATCCCCTCGTGCAGGAAGCACACCTCGTCGGCCACCTCCCTCGCGAAGCCCATCTCGTGGGTGTTCACGAGCATGGTCATGCCCTCAGCCGTCAGCGACCGCAGGATGTCGAGCACCTCGCCCACCAGCTCCGGGTCCAGCGCCGAAGTGACTTCGTCCAGAAGGATGAGCTGAGGTGAGCTGACGAGTGCTCGAGCGATGGCGACCCGCTGCTGCTGACCGCCGGACAGGTCGTCCGGCCGGGCGTTGGCGCGATCGCTCAGGCCGACGCGGTCGAGCACCGCCCGTCCGCGTTCTTCGGCATCCTCGCGAGCCAGGCCATGGACTCGCCGCGGTGCCAAGGTGATGTTGTCCAGCACGGACAGGTGAGGGAACAGGTTGTAGGACTGGAAAACCACGCCCATCTGCGATCGCACGGCATCGGCATTCACTCGCGGATCGGTGATGTCGGCACCGTCGAGGAAGATCTGCCCGTCGTCGACGACCTCGAGCAGGTTCACGCACCGCAGCAGCGTGGACTTCCCGGACCCGCTGGCACCGATGAACACGATGCACTGGCCTTGCTCGACCTCGAGGTCGACGTCACGGAGGACGACGGTATCGCCGAACGACTTGCGAACATGCTGGAGCCGAAGCAGCGTCACGGTTGGCCCACGCGTCCTTGGGTCGGCAGCATCACAGCACCGTGGTCGTGCCGCGATAACCCTGCCGACGACCGATGTAGTCCGTGAGGCGGGCCAGAGGAACGGTCAGGCAGACGAACAGGGCACCGGCGACGACATACGGGGTGAAGTTGAAGTCGGTGGCTGTCTCGATCTGTGCCGCCCTGATGGCGTCGATCACCCCGAGGACGGCGATCAGGCCGGAGTCCTTCTGCAGCGCCACCAGGTCGTTCAGCAGGGCCGGCACCACGTTGCGAACGGCCTGCGGCAGGACCACGAATCGCAGACTCTGCCCATAGCTCAGCCCGAGCGAGCGGGCGGCGGCCCGCTGTGACGGGTGGACCGACTCAAGGCCGGCTCGGAACACCTCCGCGACGTAGGCCGAGTAGGTGAGCACCAGCGCGCAGGCGCCCCAGAACAGCGCGGAGCTGGGAAGGCCGGACAGCCGCAACGCCGGCGCGCCGAAACCCAGGAGGAACAGCACGAGCAGGAGTGGGAGGCCGCGGAACAGATCGACGTATGCCGTGGCCATCAGTCGCAGCGGAAACGTCACCGCGCCGCGCGTCGTGCGCAGCACGGCCACACCCAGGCCGATGATGCCGATCAGCACAGCACAGACGAGCATCACCCGGATGTTCAGCCACAGTCCGGACAGGACCGCCGGCAGCGCCTCACGTGCGCGCCCCAGGTCGAAGAACGTCTCATGGACGCGAGGCCACCCCGGTGACGAGACGATCACCGCGCCGACCACGCCGACGAGGGCCAGTGTCGAGAGTGCGGCGAGCACGGCTGAGCGTCGAGCCTGTCGCTGACGAAGGGACCGCCGTTCGCGCTCCACCGGCGAAGGCGCCCACCGATCCAGGGTGCGGCTCACGCCAACCGGTGACGGCCTCTTGCTCACGTGAGTCACTTCAGCTCGGGAGCGCCCTGGGTGGAGAGCCACTGGTCCACGAGCCGCGTGAGGGTGCCATCAGCGCGCAGGGCGTCCACCGCCTGGGTGACGCACGCGGTCAGCTTGCTGCCCTTGTCCAGGACCGCACCGAACTGCTCAGGACTGCTGGACGCCGAGGGCAGCTGCCCCACGATGACTCCGTCGTCGAGCTGCGCCCCGGTCATGTAGAACGCGGTCGGCAGGTCCACCACGATGCCGTCGATCTGCCTGTTCTTCAGAGCCTGCACCGCCAGGTCGTTCGAGTCGTACACCGCCACCTTGGCGTCCGGCTTGATCTGATCTGTCGCCGCGGCGTACGACGTGGTCCCCACCTGCGCACCCAGCTTTGCGCCCTTGAGGTCGGCGACGGTGGTCTTGCCGTCGAGCTTGCTGCCCTTGAAGGACACGACCGTCTGCCGGACGTCGTAGTAACCCGATGAGAAGTCGACGGCCTTCTTGCGGTCGTCGGTGATCGACACCTGGTTGAGGTCGAAGTCGAAGGACTTCTGTCCTGGAGCTATGACCGTGTTGAACGGGGCAACCACCCAGGTCACCTTCTCCTTGGCGAAGCCGAGCTTGTCTGCGATCGCATACGCCACGGCCGACTCATACCCCTTGCCGTTGGCCGGGTCGTCATCCTGGAACCACGGACCGTATGCCGGCTTGTCCGTCGCCACGGTCAGGGTGCCGGCCTTCACCGTGGGCAAGGTCGCGGCCTCGCAGGTCGACCCCGTTGAGCTGGACGACGCAGCAGACGACTCGTCGGTGGGAGCGCCGCACGCCGCGGCCATCGCCAAGGCGCTACCGACGAGGGCAAAAGTGATGAGTCGACGGCCGGTGGAGACAGCCATGGAGAAACTCCTCTCGGGAGCGAACACGATCGTGAGCGGTTGTCGCCGTGGCGATCTTCTGCGATCAACGGGAACACAGGCAAGCGCCGTCCGAACTGCGGGAGGTCGGGGACGCCTTGAACGCCTACTGGATTGGAAGGATATTCGTCCTCTGTCGTCGTTCAGTCCGACGCTCACGTCGTGGACCGTCGGGCCAGGGCATCCACACTCGATCATTGGGACTGTGGGAGCGCTCTGTTGATCAGGAGGAACCAACGGCCACCTGTCTGCATCCGCTGACAGACTCAAGGCATGACCAAGCCGCCGCGCATCGAGCCTCCTGGCGACCTGGTCGCCCGCGTCGCCGCCACGGCACTGGCGCTGCCCGAGTCCTACGAGGCGGACGCCTGGACCGGCGTGAGATGGCGGATCCGGAGCAAGACCCTCGCGCACATCCTCGTCGCCCAGGAGGGCTACACGTCGGCCTACCGCGATGTCACCGGGGTTGACCGAGCCAACCACCGTGCTGACCTTTCGGTCATCCGGTGACGAGCTGGCGGCGCTGTCCAACGCGGGCCCGCCGTTCTACAAGCCACCGTGGTCCCCCACCGTCGTCGGCATGGTGCTTGACAAGGACACCGACTGGGACGAGGTGGCCGAGCTCGTGACCGAGAGCTACTCCTGCTGCGCTCCCCAGACGCTGAGGCGGCGGTTGGGGGGTGAGAACGTGCGGTCCGAGGGACCCGAACACTCATGACCGCCGCGGCGGTGCGTCGCGAACTTCACACCGTAGCCGTCATCGGGGTTCCGACTGAGCACGAGCCACTCCCCCACAGTCCCCCGACGTCCGTCAAATCCGCACCTGTCGTCACTCACTGAGTCACTCGGGCGCTCCACACGCATCAGCGTGGGAGCCATCTGGCGAAGCGGCCGGCGCAACCGGTCAGGCCCCCTCCGTGGACACCAGGTCAGGCAGTCAGCTCGGCGCGGCCCGCCGGGGTTCCCTGGCCCAGCCACGTCGGGAGGATCTCTGCGGACAGCAGCGCGTCCATGACCATGTGGGCGGCTCCGCGCAGACCTGCGCGGTCGTCGATGCGGGAGCGGACGACCTGGAGCGAGCGCGTGGCCAGGGGAAGTGACCGGCTGAGGACGGTCTGCCGGACCTCCGCGAGGTAGTAGTCGCCCGCCTCTGCGACGCCCCCTCCGACCAGGATCAAGGAGGGGTTGAAGAAGTTCACGATCCGCGCCAGCGTCAGCCCCACCAGCCGAGCAGAGTCGCCGAGGAGGTTGATGGCTACGGGGTCACCGTGGACGGCGGCCTTACTCACGGCGCGCCCATCGATCGCGCTGCCGCGCTCGAGCACTGCAGCGAGGTAGCTGCTTGCACCCTCGCGCGCGGCGGCCTCACCATCGCGCGCCAGTGCCGCACCACCAGCCAAGGCTTCGAGGCAGCCGAACTTCCCGCAGCGGCACAGCACCGAAGACCCTTCCTCCGCCGTGACGTGTCCGATGTCGCCTGCGCAACCCTGGGCCCCTCGGTGCAGGCGCCCCTGGGACACGAGTCCGGCGCCGATGCCGGAGCCGATCTTGATGTAGACGACGTCACTCAGCCCCTTGGCCAAACCAGCTCGCAGCTCACCCAGCGCCATCACGTTGACGTCGTTGTCCACCCACACCGGGGCGCGGAACTGCTTCGCGAAGAAGCTACGGACGTCGAATCCGTCCCATCCGGGCATGATCGGTGGCGCGACCGGCCTTCCCGTCGCGAACTCGACCGGACCCGGTAGCCCGACCCCCACACCCCAGACTGCGGGGCCCGCACCGACCTGCTGCAGGAGCTGCTCGAAGATCTCTGCCACCCGCGACAGCACCGCGTCCGGTCCCAGCGTCACGTCGGCCTCTTCCTCTCGCTGGGCGAGCAGCGTCCCTTCGAGGTCGCTGACCGCCGCTCCGATGCTCGTCGCACCGAGCTCGGCGACCAGGATCCGGCCAGCTTCGGCCGGAAAGCGCAGCCCCCGTGGAGCGCGGCCGCCGGTCGAGCGCAGCGTCGGCCCTTCGGCCAGGAGGCCCGCGTCCATCAGGTGGGCCACCCTCTGCGTCACGACGTTCCGGCCCATGCCCGTGACGTGGGCGAGCTCGGGGCGCGTGCCGGCCCGACCGGAACGCACCGCTTCGAGCACGCGGACGAGGTCGTCGACATGGTCCGGGGCCAGGGCCCCGGCGGATCTGGGCTCCACCACTCCTGCTCCTTCTGTTGTGGTCGCGACAAGATATCAGCACGCAAACCCTTGACTTTTGCACACAGCATGCAGAAGTATGCACGAAAGAAGCACAAACGGACGACGAACGCGATGACGCGGCGAACAGGACGGACTCGACGATGAGGCTCGGCTACCACACCATCACCTGGGGCGGCGTCGTCGGCGACGCCACCGGCGTGACCAGCGTCAAGGACCTCGTCTACCGCGTGAACGGCCCGATGGACCGCGCGATCGGTGACATCGCGGCTGCGGGGTACGACGGCGTCGAGATGTTCGACGGCAACGTCGCCGACTATGCGGACCGTCCCGACGAGCTGCGGACGCTGCTGGCCGATGCCGGCCTGGCGCTGGCAGGGGTCTACACCGGCGGCAACTTCATCTACCCGGACATCCTGGCCGACGAGCTGCACCGCGTCCGTCAGGCGGCCCGCCTGGCCGCCCAGTTCGGAGCCGCGAACCTCGTCGTGGGCGGCGGCGCCCGCCGGGCCTCCGGAACCACCGGCGACGACTACGCAGCCCTGGGTGCCGCCCTGGACCAGGTCACGGACATCGCGGAGGAGCATGGCCTCGCGGCGTGCTACCACCCGCACCTCAGCACGATCGTGGAGAGCCCCGACGAGCTCGACCGGCTGATGCCGCTGACCCGGATCGGCTTCTGCCCCGACACGGCCCACCTGACTGCGGGTGGCGGCGACCCTGCCGAGCTGATCCGGCGGTATGCGGATCGGCTGCGTCACGTGCACCTCAAGGACGTCGATCGGGCGACCACGCAGTTCCTCCCTCTCGGCCAGGGGGACGTCGACTTCCACGACGTCATCGCGGCCGTCAACGAGAGCGGCTACGACGGCTGGATCGTCGTCGAGCTGGACTCCTACGACGGCGACCCCCGCGAGGCGGCCGCCACCAGCAAGAAGTACCTCGACGAGCTGCTCGCGACCGCCGGCGGCACCCTTCCCTCAGGAGAAACTCCATGAAGAAGTCCACGTACCGCCTGGCGGGCCTGGCTGCCTCGTTCGCCCTGGCTACGGCCGGTTGCAGCGCAGCGACCACCACCACCACCACGGCAGACGCCGGCGTGTCCTCCAAGGCGGAGGCGGCCCTGGCGAACATCAAGGGCACCGTGCTCAGCAAGGGACCCAACGGCGAGGACCCGTCGCCGGCCTCGGCGGCTGACCTCAGCGCCGACGAGATCGCCAAGGTGAAGGGCCTCAAGGCCAAGGCTGCGATCGTCATGCACTACGGCGGCAACGACTGGGCCAACGCGCAGGTGGCCGGCCTGAAGAGCGAGTTCGGCAAGATGGGCATCGATGTCGTCGCCGTCACCGACGCCAACTTCAAGCCGGACAAGCAGGTCTCCGACCTCGAGACGGTGCTCAACCTCAAGCCCGACATCATCGTCTCCATCCCCACCGACCCGGTGGCCACTGCCTCCGCCTTCAAGAAGGCGGCAGCGTCTGGAGCCAAGCTCGTCTTCATGGACAACGTCCCCCAGGGGATGAAGGCCGGCACTGACTACGTCTCCGTCGTGTCCGCCGACAACTACGGCAACGGCGTCACCTCGGCCCACCTCATGGCCAAGGCGCTGGGCGGCAAGGGCGAGATCGGTCTCGTCTTCCACGAGGCCGACTTCTTCGTCACGAAGCAGCGCTACGACGGGTTCAAGACGACCATCACCAAGGACTACCCCGACATCAAGATCGTGGAGGAGAAGGGGATCGCCGGACCTGACTTCGCCGGCGACGCCCAGGGCGCGGCCAACGCGATGCTGAGCAAGCACCCCAACCTGTCCGGCATCTGGGGAGTCTGGGACGTTCCCGCCGAGGGCATCATGGCCGCGGCTCGCGCCTCCGGCCGCACGGACCTCAAGATCGCGACCGAGGACCTGGGCAAGAACGTTGCCATCGCCCTTGCCAAGAACCAGCTCGTGGTCGGTCTCGGCGCCCAGGTGCCGTTCGACCAGGGTGTCACCGAGGCAAGGCTGGGCGCCGGCGCACTCCTGGGCAAGAAGGCACCGGCGTACATCGCCCTGAGCTCCCTGCCCGTCGACCACTCGAACGTCCTCGAGGCGTGGAAGCAGGTCTACCACGAGGAGGCACCGGCCGACCTGAAGAGCTCGTACGTCAAGTAGCCACCCAGCGGGGCGGGTCCCACTAGACCCGCC
>NZ_LMGM01000001.1:562103-694198 GCF_001427915.1 Phycicoccus sp. Root563
CCACCGCGGTCGAGATGCACGGCATACACAAGGCCTTCGACGGCGTCGTCGTGCTGAAGGACGTCGACTTCGACGTCCGCCGAGGCGAGGTTCACGCTCTTGCCGGGGGCAACGGCGCTGGCAAGTCGACACTGATGAAGATCCTCCAGGGGGTCTACCGGGCCGATGCGGGCAGCATCCGCGTCAACGGCGCTCCCGTCGACATCACCTCCATCCAGAGTGCGCGGGCCGCGGGCATCGGCATGGTGTTCCAGGAGTTCAGTCTGGTGCCCAGCCTCACGGTGGCCCAGAACATCTATCTCGCAGACGAGCCGTCCGGAAGGTTCGGCCTGATCGACGACCGGGCCGCCGTCTCGCAGGCCCGGGAGGTCTTCGCCGACATGGAGGTCTCGGTCAACCCGAAGGCCTCGGTCGCCAGCCTCGGGACCGCCTACTGGCAGCTGACCGAGATCGCGAAAGCGCTGGCACAGGATGCCCAGGTCCTGATCATGGACGAACCCACCGCCAGCCTGGCGAAGCATGAGACCGAGGCGCTGTTCGACCTCATCGGTCGGATCAAGGCCAGGGGCATCTCGATCATCTACATCTCCCACCGGATGGACGAGATCTACCGCATCGCCGACCGCATCACTATCCTGCGCGACGGGCAGCGGCTCCTGACCGAGCCCCTGGCTGACGTGACGCCCGAGCAGATCGTCGAGGGAATCGTCGGCAAGAAGATCGAGGGGCAGCTGAGCTATCGCGAGCGCGAGGGCCTGGACCAGCGCGAGGCGCTGCTCGAGGTCGTCGGACTGACCAGCGGTCCGTTGGTGCGTGACGTCTCCTTCACCGTCCACGCCGGCGAGATCCTCGGGCTGGCAGGCCTCATGGGCAGCGGACGCACCGAGCTCGCCCGGACCCTCTTCGGGATCGACAAGGCCACGAGCGGGACCATCCGGCTGCGTGGCAAGGAGGTCACGATCAGCGACCCACGCGACGCCATCGGCCACGGGCTGGCGCTCGTCCCGGAGGACCGTCGCGAGCAGGGACTGGTCCTGGACCACTCCGTGCGCGAGAACCTCCTGCTCCCCCTGCTGCGCAAGCTCAGGAAGGGTCCGCTGCTCGATGGGAAAGCAGGAAAGGCATTGTCCTCCAGCCTGATCCAACGATTCGCCATCAAGGCGGCCAACCCCGGTCGGCCCATCCGCCTCTTGTCGGGAGGCAACCAGCAGAAGGTCGTCATCGCCAAGTGGCTGGGCACCGAACCCGACGTCCTCATCCTCGATGAGCCCACCGCAGGGGTGGACATCGGGACCAAGTCGGAGATCCTCGACATGGTCCGCGCCCTGGCCGATGCAGGCAAGGCCGTCATCGTCATCTCCTCGGAGTATCCCGAGCTCCTTGCGGTCAGTGACCGCATCCTCATCCTGCGTGACGGCTCCGTGACCCGCGACCTGCGGCGCAGCGAGATCGCTGACGAGGAATCCCTCCAACTCGCCGTTCAAGGAGTCTGAGCCATGAGCACCATCACATCCACCGAGGAGACCTCGTCCGGGGCCTCCTTCCAGAGCCGCCTGTCCACGATCGACTGGCGGCGGTACGTCATCTACATCGGCTTCGTCGTGGTCTTCGCGTTCTTCGCCGTGCTGCTGCGGGACGAGGGCTTCCTGTCCCAGAACAACCTGCTCAACATCTTCCGCCAGACCGCGACCATCACCGTCATCGCCGTCGGGATGACCTACGTCATCGCCTGCGCCGAGATCGACCTGTCCGTCGGATCCGTGGCCGGGCTGTCGAGCGTCGTGACGGCCATGGCCCTGTCCAGCTGGGGTCTGGTCCCCGGGGTCCTCGCCGGACTCGCGGTGGGCCTTGCGGTCGGTGCCGTGAACGGCGCCTTGGTCAGCCTGCTGGGCATCCCGTCCTTCCTCGTCACCCTGGGCATGCTCGGGATCGCTGCGGGGGTGGCGCAATGGATCACCGGCTCGGCGCCGCAGCCCATCCTGAGCGACACCTTCAACCTCATCTTCGGCGGCGGGAACTTCGGCCCGGTCCCCGGCCTGCTCGCGTGGAGTGCCATCTTCGTGACGATCGGCGCCATCGTCCTGGCCAAGACACGCTTCGGCCGCCAGGTGCTCGCCACTGGCGGCAACCGCACCGCGGCCCAGTTCACCGGCGTCAACACCCGGCGGATCAAGTTCCAGGTGCTGCTGCTCTCCGCGACGGTGGCCAGCGTCGCAGGCATGCTCTACGCCGGGCGGCTTCAGTCCGGTCGGTTCCAGTGGGGTGCTGGCGACGAGCTGTCCGCGATCGCGGCAGTGATCCTGGGTGGTACCAGCCTGTTCGGCGGAGCCGGCTCTGTGGTCGGGACGCTGTTCGGAGCGCTGCTCATCGGCCTCATCAACAACGGGCTGATCCTGGCCGGGCTGGACAGCAGCCAGCAGCAGGTCGTCCGCGGCGTGATCATCATCCTGGCCGTCGCCCTCGCCCGGAAGAAGTGACCGACGTGCCCACCCTGAGAGCGGGGATCATCGGCGGCGGCTTCATCGGTGGTGTCCACGCCTACGCCGTGCGAGCCAGCGGGGGTGTCGTGATGCAGGTCGCGGACCACTCCCCCGAGGCCGCCGCACTCGCCGCCACCAGGCTCGGAGCCCGTTCGAGCGCAGAGTCCGCCGAGGCACTCATCGCGTCGGACGACATCGACGTCGTGCACATCTGCACCCCGAACGACACCCACTTCGACCTGGCGCTCGCCGCGATGAAGGCGGGCAAGGCGGTCATCTGCGAGAAGCCGCTGGCCACCTCCTCCGAGGACGCAGCGCTACTGGCAGAGACGGCGCGATCCACGGGCGCGGTGACGGCGGTGCCGTTCATCTACCGCTTCTACCCGTCCGTCCTCGAAGCAAGGCACCGCATCTCGAGCGGCCAGGCCGGGGCCCTGTGGATGCTGCACGGCTCCTACCTCCAGGACTGGCTCTCCAGCTCGCAGGAGACGAACTGGCGCGTGGACCCGGCCAAGGGCGGAGGGTCCCGAGCTTTCGGGGACATCGGCGTCCACTGGTGCGACGTCATGGAGTTCACCACCGGGCACCGCATCACGCGCCTCGTGTCCCGCCTGTCCCAGGCTCACCCGAGCCGGAAGGGTGACGAGTCCGACTCGGTGGTCAGCACCGAGGACGGGGCTGTCATCCTGTTCGAGACCGACCGCGGTGCCACTGGGTCGCTGGTGGCCAGCCAGGTGTCCCTCGGTCGCAAGAACAAGCTCTGGTTCTCCTTAGACGGCACCGACGCGGCATACGTCTTCGACCAGGAGCTTCCCGACTCGCTGTGGATCGGCGGACGTTCCTCCAGCCAGGTCATCCCCCGGGGACCGGACACGTTCAGCGCCGGTGGCGGCGCCGACTACTCACGCCTGCCAGCCGGGCACCCGCACGGCTACCAGGACAGCTTCACCGCGTTCATGACAGATGCCTATGCCGCGGTGTCCGGTCCGCGCCCCGAGGGGCTGCCCAGCTTCAGCGACGGCCACCGGGCCGCCGTCATCACCGAGGCCGTCCTGGCCTCGGCCATGAAGGACTCATGGGTGGAGGTGCCCTCATGAAGCTCGGATTCCTGACTGCCTGCCTGCCGGACCGGTCGCTCGACGACATCGTCCGATGGGCGTCGGAGCACGACTTCGAGGCACTGGAGGTGGCCGCGTGGCCGGCGCTCGGCGATCGTCCGTTCACGGCCAGCCACATCACGGCCGAGTCGTTCACGGACGGTGACGCCGAGAGAACGCGCTCGCTGTTCGAGGAGCACCGGATCACGCTGTCCTCGTTGGCCTTCTACGACAACAACCTCCACCCCGACCCCCGGGAGCGGCAGGCCGTCAACGACCACGTGATCGCGTGCATCGACGCTGCTGCCATGCTCGGCGTTCCCACCGTCGGTACGTTCATCGGCCGCCACCCCGGCCAGACCGTCGCAGAGAACCTCCGTGAGGCCGAGCGGATCTTCCCGCGGCTCGTGGACCACGCGGGCCAGAAGGGCGTGAAGCTCGTCATCGAGAACTGCGTCATGGAGGGCTGGCACCCCGACGGCTACCCCGGCAACCTCGCGTACTCGCCCGAGCTGTGGGAGTGGATGTTCGGGCTGGGCCTGTACCTGAACTACGACCCGTCCCACCTCCTCTGGATGGGCATCGACCCCGTGGAGGCCCTGCGCCCCTACGTGGACCGGGTCGCGCACGCTCAGGCCAAGGACATCGAGCTCTTCCCTCACAAGCGGAACCGGTTCGGCTGGCCCGGCATCGCCGACAAGAGCGCCGACCCGTGGAACGTCGGCTGGTGGCGCTACCGAGTTCCCGGCCGCGGCCAGGTCGACTGGAACCGCATCGTCGACACGCTCTACGAGGGCGGGTTCGACGGCGTCTTGTCCGTGGAGCACGAAGACCCCGTATGGGGCGGCAGCGAGGGCCGCATCGAGACCGGGCTCCTCGTCGCCCACCGGACCCTGCGACCACTCATCATCGCCTGATCCCGACGACTGGAACGGAGGCCCCCATGGCCGACACCTTCCTCGACGCCCACCAGCGCGAGACCCTTGAGGCGGCAATGGCCCGCATCATCCCCACCGACGACACACCGGGCGCGCGTGAGGCCGGCACCATCGACTTCCTCGACCGCTACCTGTCAGGCATCGGCTACATCTACGCACTGCCTGACGGCAGCGGCTTCGAGACGCTCACCGGCCTGCAGGCGCAGGCCTGGCAACAGCGGGTCGACCACGCGCGTGCGGTGTACGTCGCGGGAGTCGCCGAGCTCGACAGGCGTGCCGAGCTCGCCCACGCACGCGCCTTCGCAGAGCTCGGTGAGACCGAGCAGGACGACGTCCTGCACGGTCTGGAGCGGGGTTCGACGGCAGCCACCATCAACTACGGCGGCCCCGACGAGCCGGCGCTGCAGCAGACCAGTGCCGAGTCCGACCTCGACTTCTTCGGACTGCTCGTGGCCCACACCCGCCAGGGCTTCCTCTCCGATCCGATCTATGGCGGTAACCGGGGCCAGGTGGGCTGGCAGACCATCGGCTTCCCCGGTCCGAAGGACCTCGCGGAGGTGCACAGCGGCCGCTACACCACCCGCCAGTACTTCTCGGACAACCCCACCCACCGCAGCCTGGAGGACCACTCATGACCACCCCCGCGACCAGGCCCGAGAAGGTCGACGCCGTGATCATCGGAGCCGGCGCCTCCGGAGCAGCGGCGGCCAAGGTGCTGACCGAGGGCGGCATGCGCGTGGTCGCCCTGGAGAAGGGACCGTGGCGCACTAAGGAGTCGTTCGGCGGGGACGAGCTGGCCAACGTCAACCGCTACAACCTGTGGCCCGACCCGCTGCTGAACCCTCGCACTTCACGGCGTGACACTGACAGCGACGCCGAGGTCGACCTCTTCTGCCCCGTCCCGCAGATGGTCGGCGGCGGCACGGTCCACTGGCAGGGGTGGCTCCCCCGGTTCACCGAGAACGACTTCCGCCTGCGCAGCATCGCCGGCGAGCTCGCCGGCACCACGCTCGCCGACTGGCCGATCACGTACGCTGAGCTCGAGCCGTACTACGACAAGGTGGAGTGGGCCTTCGGCGTCTCGGGACAGGCCGGTGCGAACTCGTTCGAGTCCTTCCGTTCGCGCGGCTACCCCTGCCCGCCGATGCCACAGTCCCGCTATGCCGAGAAGTTCCACTTCGGCTGCGAAGAGCTGGGGTGGAACTCGTTCCCCACTCCGCAGGCAGCACTGTCGCAGCCGTTCAACGGACGGCCCGCCACGGTCATCAGCGCCTTCGCGCAGCAGCACGGTGATCCCAGTGGCACCCGGTCCAGCGCCCTGAACGTCTTCATCCCTGACGCCGTCGCCACGGGTCGGTACGACCTCCGGGCGGACTGCTACGTCCGCGAGCTCACCGTGGATTCTCAGGGACGCATCAAGAGCGCCGTCTACGAGGACTCCGAAGGTCGTCTGGTCGAACAGGAGGCGGATGTCTTCGTCCTCGCCTGTGGCGCCGTGGAGACTGCCCGTCTGATGCTGCTGTCGTCGTCCGCACGATTTCCCAACGGCCTCGCGAATGGCAGCGACCTCGTGGGCCGCAACGTGACCTTCCACGAGTACAGCGCGTCGGTGGGCACCTTCGAGGACCCGATCAACGCCTGGGCCGGTGGCGGCTACGTCAGTGCGAGCAGCTTCCAGTTCTACGAGCACGACGAGTCGAGGGGTTTCGTCAGCGGAGGGCACATCGCCGCCGCAGGCGTCGGCATCCCCCTCCCCATCAACTGGGGACTGCCGGGTCGACCCACTTGGGGCGCTGAGGCCAAGCAGAACGACCGAGACCACTTCAGCCACAGCATGGCGGTGGCCATGGTCCTCCACGACATGCCGCAGCACGACAACCGGGTCGACCTCGACCCCGAGGTCAAGGACGCCTGGGGTCTACCGGTCGCCCGCATCACCCTCCAGACGCACCAGAACGACATCGACCAGGGCAGGTTCCTCGTCGACCGGTGCGGGGAGATCCTCGACGCTGCAGGAGCGAAGCAGGTCGACCGGGTCTACGCCGAGCAGGTGACCGGCAACTGTTCGCACCAACACGGCACCGCTCGGATGGGCGATGACCCTGCGCTTTCCGTCCTGGACCGCAACTGCCGCGCCCACGAGATCGACAACCTGTTCGTCGTCGACGGCTCGCCGTTCCCCACAGCCACGGGGGCGAACCCGACACTCACCATCATGGCCAACGCCTGGCGCGTCTCCGACCACATCTTGTCGAAGCGAGCGAGCTAGTCAAGGACGCGAGGTCTTCAGAGAAGAGATCAGTCCAACCTCAGGGCAGACAACGAAACAGCCCCTGACCCGCGTTTTCGGAGGTCAGGGGCTGTGTCGTATGGGTGGGCGATACTGGGTTGAACCAGTGACCTCTTCCGTGTCAACGACTTTCACACCGTCCTTAGCCGTCCGCCGGCATCCGTCTGAGCACAAACCACTCCCCCGCAGTCCCCAGACGTCCGTCCAAATCCGCACCGGTTGTCACTCACTTAGTCACTCACCTCGCAGGTCGGCGCAGAGTTTGGCTCCCGCTCCCGCTCCCGCTCCCGTCCGGCCGAGAGGTTTGTCGGGGCAAACACCTCGCCTCACGTGCCATCTCGGTTCCCGCCGTGATGACCTCCTGGGCTCTAGGCCAGCGAGGCTGAACCCGACGAGACCGCAGGCGCTGGGAGGTCGAGCACGCGAGAGTGACACAGCCTCCAGAACAGGTAGGCCATACCCAGGCGGGACTTGCCGAAGCCCTCGAACGGGTCGTAGCCCAACGTCTTGATGATGGTGTCCACACGCGATTGCATGGTGCTGTGGTGGACACCGGCAGCACGCGCAGCCTGACGCACCGACTGCGACCGGACGACCGCGTCGATGGTCGCACGGCCCCAAGGGTGGTCGGCGAGCTCCGCCAGACCCTCGGCGTCGGAGTGGGGTGCGTCCTCCGGCAGCTGGGCCAAGAGCTCGATGAGGCTGCCGTAGTCGTCGGCGTGCACCACGCCGACGGCCGGAGGTTCGCAGAGCCTCAAGGAGACCAGCGCGGTCCGGAAGGAGTGGTGCAGCTCGGTGATCACGGCGGCCGTGCCGACCCCGACCGGGCTCGCCACCACCGTCGTAGCGTGCTCAGGGACGATCAGGACGTGTATTGGCCCGTGCACTGTGGGCACGACGTCCTCAGGACCGCTGGGATGCTCACGCCACACCGCGAAGAGCGGGGCCGCAAGAACGCGGTACCGCCGACCTGACGTGAGACCGAGGGCACCGGCGGCGGTCGTTCGCTGTTCGAGGGGCACGGCGGAGTCGACGAGCAGACCGAGATCGCGACGATTGTCGGCTCCCGTGCGGCCTCGGCCGTGCCTGATGCGTACCGCAAGGGCGAGCCGCTCGAGGATGATCGCGTCGTTGGGCAGTCCAGGGCCGGCCCGCTCCAACCAGACGGTGAGGCCATCCGCGGAGGCGGTCGGCCAAGGGTTGTCCGACGTGCCCGCGTCGGTCGGTGCCGCCGAGGGGTGACTCGGCACGGGGGCGTTCTGCCCACGCGGGGTGATCCGCTCCGAGCGCGCCGAAGGGTCGTGTCGGAAGCCGGCGGTGCACCCGGCGAGCGACGCCGCAGCCGACAGCAAGGCCCGGGTGTTGACGTTCCCGACCACCAGCTCGTCGAAGCAGGCGATGACCCGCAGACCAAGACTCGCAGTGGGGTCCAGCCGCGCGATACGGCCCAGGAGCTCTTGCATGCCTTGCCCTCTCTCGTGTGGCGTTCAGTTGGGTGCCGCGTCAGTCAGCGAGGATCTTCTCGACCCACGCGTTGCGCGTTCGGATCATGCTCTGCCCCACGGCCGTATGCGGCGCGAAGATGTCGCACGCATGGAAGGCCCCCGACCAGACGTGGAGCTCGGCGTCACCGCCCGCACGCCAGATGCCGTCGGCGTACGCGATCGCCTCATCGCGGAAGATCTCGGCTGCCCCGACGTCGATGAACGCAGGCGGCAACCCCGCCAGGTCAGCGGCCCGTGACGGGGCCGCATACGGCGACACATCAGCAGTGCCCCGGGCCGGACCCAGCAATGCCGCCCACCCGGTCTCGTTGCTGACCCGGTCCCAGACACCGATGCCGTCGAACTGGTGGGTGGAGGGTGAGACGCAACGATCGTCGAGCATCGGGTAGTCGAGCACCTGGCCGCACAGCTCCGGACCGCTGCGGTCGCGCGCCGCCAGAGCCATGCCGGCGGCGAGCCCGCCACCCGCACTCGCGCCTGCCACCATGATCCGGTCGGGGCGGATGCCGTGGTCCTCGGCATGGACGGCCGTCCACTTGAGGGCGGCATACATGTCCTCGCGGCCGTAGGGGTCCGGAAACTCGGGGGCGAGCCGGTAGTCCACCGTGACGAGGACCGCACCGAGCTGGTCCACCCAGTCCAGGACGAGGTCGATGCCACTGAACCGGTCGCCGAACATCAGGCCCCCGGAGTGGGCGTAGACGACAGCGGGCCGGGGACCTGACCTCGACCCATGCCCCGGCGGCGTGAGTACCGACAGCTCGACGGGGTCGCCGCCATGGCCTTCGATGGTGACGTCCGCGCGCCCGATACGGCGCTCACGTAGGAGGTCGTCGATCGGTGGTGACGCGTACGAGACCCGCATGAAGGACACGAGGTCGGGCGTGATCGTGGGTGGGAACATTCCGCCCACCACTGCAAGCCCGCCGCGGAGCTCGGCGTCGAAGTCGGGACGCACCACCCCACTTGCAGGCATCGCCTCTCCTTCACGCGTGGGTCGAATCTCACCGCTGTCGGGCACGCTAGTCCGTCGTGCACGCACTGGCGAGAGTTCGGCGGTAGGGAACTCGACACCCCGCCATTTGGCGGTCAATCCGTATGATTCCGCGTCCGTTCTTCGGTTCCGGGCGAGACGGACCTGCGGGACCGTGCCGTTATGCGGGCCGCAACGGCGCGGCCCCGCCCGTTCAGGAGGTTTCGACGTGAGCAGAACCATCAACGCCGACCGCATCGACTCAGTTCTGCGAGACGCAGTTGACCGCGGCGCAGTCCCGCACGTCGCGGCGATCGCAGCGGATGCCGACGGAGTGTTCTATGAAGGCGGCGCTGGCGTCCGCATAGCTGGCGAGTCCGACGACCAGGTGGGAACGTCGACGCAGTTCCGGATCATGTCGATGACCAAGATGGTGGCAACGACAGCGGCCCTGCAGCAGAAGGAGCGAGGTGAGCTCGACTTCGACGCCCCTGTCGAGGAGTACTGCCCCGAGTTCGCTGACGTGAAGGTTCTCGAAGGGTTCGACGGCGACACACCCATCCTGCGGAACCCTGCCAGCAAAGCGACCGTGCACCAGCTGGTCACCCACACCTCCGGTCTCGCCTACTGGTTCTGGAATGCCGATCTGGTGAAGTACGAGGCAGCGACCGGCATCCCGAACGTCGTCCCCGGCTCCGCAGACGCCTTCAAGGCGCCACTGGTGGCTGACCCGGGCACCCGGTACGTCTACGGCATCAACACCGACTGGCTCGGCAAGGTCGTCGAGTCTGTGGCGGGCACGACACTCGACAACGTCATCCGGGACGGCATCACCGGGCCGCTCGGCATGGATGACACCATGTTCCGGCTCGACGAGGCCAGGACCGCCAACGCAGTCACAGTGCACGTCAAGGGTGACGACGGCGCTTGGACGTCCGCGGGCGAGATCCTCAACCAGGAGCCGGACTGGTGGGCGGGTGGTCACGGCCTCTACTCGACCCCGAAGGACTACATCCGGTTCGAGCGAGCACTGCTGCGCGGTGGCGAGCTCGACGGCACGCGGATCCTCAAGGAGGCGACGGTGGACGCGGCCTTCTCCAACCAGATCGGCGACCTCGACTTCCCTGCGGAGATCCCCACCGCGGACCCTCCGATCACCGACACGATGTATGCCGGACCCGGCAACAAGTGGGGCTACGGCCTCCTGCTCAACATGAGCGACGTCCCGGGGCGGCGTCGTGCCGGCAGCGGCGCGTGGGCCGGCTTGTTCAACACTCACTTCTTCATAGACAGGACGACTGGGATCTGCGCGTCGATCTACACGAACTCGTTGCCGTTCATCACCCGTGACGACGCTTGGAAGCTCTACGGCGACTTCGAGGAAGCGCTCTACGCGTCGTTGTGAACGACCTCGTCAACCCAAACGGCCCCTGATCTCCGTTGCTGGAGCAGGGGCCGTTTCCCGTTGGTCTCGGCGATTGGCCGCTACATGGAGGCAGCCCCCGCCCCGCTGATCGCCTTCAGGCATCGTTGGCCGACTTCCAATATCTCGCGCCGTCCATCGACGACCTGGACCAGGCTCCTACGTTGGTACACGGCCATGAGGGGTTCGGTCTGCGCGCGGTAGACCTGTTGCCGGTGCCTGATGACCTCCTCGGCGTCGTCGGCCCGAATGCGCTCAGCTCACAGAAGAAGTCAGCAGTGAGTGGACCCAAGATCGGCCGATCGGTGCCGGCCGCCACAGCATCCCTACGCACGACAGCAGACCTCCATGGATAGCTGCAAGGAGTGAGCGCGAGGGACTTAGTCACTCATCAGCAGGGAAGAGGTCAGATTTGGCCCCTCGAACCTGGCAACGAAACAGCCCCTGACCCGCGTTTTCGCAGGTCAGGGGCTGTTTCGTATTGGTGGGCGATACTGGGTTTGAACCAGTGACCTCTTCCGTGTCAAGCATTCCCAGACCATCCGCGAACCTGCCTCGACGTCCGTGTGAGTACGAAACCAGTCCCCCGACGTTCGCCTGCGCCCACCCGGACGCGCTCCAGTTGTCAAGCAGTTAGTCAAGCATCCTCGGTCCTTCACTCTGTCGCTCGAGCGGCCTCGCGCACTCGCCATGTCTACCGACCTGCCAGCGCACACCCTCGCCCGTGACATCCCCGAAACAAGGGACCTTTGGCACTAGTCAGGCCAAGAAACTTCCCTATCTTTGGTTCGCGTGGCGCCCGCCGCCGATGGACATCGAGGAGACTGGACATGGCGAGCGAGGCCGTCGCATCTTCCGGTCATGGCGTCGAAGCAGACGAGCCACGGCCGCCGAGTGGAAGCGAGGCGACTTCTCCTCCGGTCGGTGTGCACCCGTCCGGCTTGGGAACCGGGTCGCCGTGGGTGATGCTGGCGATGGCCACTCTGGGTTTCGCCGTGAACTTCTGGGCCTGGGCGCTCATCAGCCCCTTGGGTCCACTCTTCCGCACGACCGGATCACTCGGTGAGCTCAGCGAGTCCGACGTCGCGCTGCTGGTGGCAGTGCCGGTCGTGGTTGGCTCGCTGGGACGCATCGTCGTCGGCGGCTTGACCGACCGGTACGGCGGCCGGGTGATGTTCCCCATCGTCTCGGGCGTGACGATCCTGCCCATCCTGTTCATCGCCTTCTTCGCGCTCGAGTCGTACGCACTGCTCCTCCTCGGCGGCTTCTTCCTCGGGATCGCAGGCACGGCGTTCGCCGTGGGCGTCCCCTTCGTCAACGCTTGGTTCCCACCGGAAAAGCGCGGCCTCGCCATTGGCGTCTTCGGCGCCGGCATGGGCGGAACGGCCATCAGCGCCCTGACCACGGTCAAGCTCACGGCTCACCTCGGTGCGAGGTCTCCCTTCCTCATCACGGCCGCCGTGCTGGCGGTGTATGCCGTCGCCGCCTGGGTGATCCTGCGTGACGCACCCGGCAGGGCCGTGCCCACCACCTCCCTCGCCTCACGGATCTCCGCGAACGCCCGGCTCCCGATCACCTGGCAGGCATGCCTCCTGTATGCGGTCGCATTCGGTGGGTACGTGGCGTTCTCGGTCTACCTCCCCGCCTACCTCAAGACCGCCCACCACCTCACCCCCGACAACGCCGCCAGCCGAATGGCGGGCTTCGTGCTCGTCGCCGTTGTCATGCGCCCGGTCGGGGGTTGGCTCGCAGACAAGGTGGGGGCGATCCCGGTGCTCGCGGCCGGTTTCGGCGTGGTCGTGGTGTGCGCAGGCATCTCGGCGGGGACCCCGCCCCTGCGGGGCATCGGCACCGTCGCCTTCCTCGCCATGGCCGCCGCACTCGGATCCGGCAGCGGGGCCACCTTCGCCCTCATCGCCAAGGTCACCGAACCGTCCCGCGTCGGCGGCGTCACCGGGCTCGTCGGAGCTGCCGGCGGCCTGGGCGGCTTCGTACCGCCCCTGGTCATGGGCTACGTGTACGGTCGCACAGAGTCCTACGCCATCGGCTTGTGGATGCTCTGCGCCACAGCCGCCCTCGCCCTGCTTCTCACCGTCACCGTCGTCCGACGAACAGCCGCCCAAGGACAGGAAGCGCGTTGACCCCTCCGCGGAAGAACTCCACGCCCGACATCGGTATGGACGGCCCCCTGTTGGGGGCCCTCGTCCGCAGCAGGAGGTTCTTCACCCGCGGGACCGTCTCCGCCGACCTGCGGACCATCTCGCAGGTCGGTGGTCGCCAGGCCGACGACTTCTACCGGGACCGGTGGAGCCACGACAAGGTGGTGCGGTCCACCCACGGCGTGAACTGCACGGGCTCCTGCTCGTGGAAGGTGTACGTCAAGGACGGGATCATCACCTGGGAGACCCAGCAGACCGACTACCCCTCCGTCGGTCCGGACTCCCCCGAGTACGAACCGCGCGGCTGCCCTCGAGGGGCGGCGTTCTCCTGGTACACCTACTCACCAACCCGTGTGCGCTACCCCTACGTCCGCGGCGTGCTGCTCCAGATGTTCCGCGAGGCCAAGGCCCAGCACGACGGCGACCCGGTCAAGGCTTGGGAGCACATCGTCGAGAACCCTTTGCGCGCCAAGGCCTACAAGTCCGCCCGCGGCAAGGGCGGACTCGTCCGGGCCACCTGGGACGAAGCGACCGAGATCATCGCCGCCGCGCACGTCCACACGATCAAGAAGTACGGGCCCGACCGCGTCGCCGGGTTCTCCCCCATCCCTGCCATGTCGATGGTCTCCCACGCGTCAGGCGCACGGTTCGTCAACCTCCTCGGCGGCTCGATGCTGAGCTTCTACGACTGGTACGCCGACCTGCCCGTCGCCTCACCCCAGGTCTTCGGGGACCAGACCGACGTCCCCGAGTCCGGTGACTGGTGGAACGCCGGCTACCTCATCATGTGGGGTTCCAACCTCCCAGTGACCCGGACGCCGGACGCGCACTGGATGACCGAGGCCCGCTACCGCGGCCAGAAGGTGATCGCGGTGGCCCCCGACTACGCCGACAACGTGAAGTTCGCCGACGAGTGGCTTGCCGCCAAGCCCGGCACCGACGGTGCCCTGGCGATGGCGATGGGCCACGTCGTCCTCAAGGAGTTCTTCGTCGACCGGCAGACGCCGTACTTCACCCAGTACGTCAAGACCTACACCGACCTGTCCCACCTCGTGCGTCTCGAGGAATCGGCCAACGGGGAGTACACCGCTGGCAAGTTCCTCACGGCAGACGACCTCCCGGCCCACGCCGCGGAGGAGAACGCAGCCTTCAGGACCGTCCTCCTCGACTCGGTCACCGACCAGGCCGTCATACCCAACGGCTCCCTGGGCCACCGCTACGGCGAGAGCGGCATCGGGTCCTGGAACCTCGACCTCGGGGACGTCGACCCCCATCTGTCGCTCCTCGACTCCGCCACCGAGTCGGTCGTGGTCCGTATGCCGCGGTTCGACACCGCCGACGGCGCTGCCGCCGACCTCCCGCGCGGCGTCCCCGTGCGTCGTGTGGACGGCCACCTGGTCACCACCGTCTTCGACCTGCTCCTCGCCCAGTACGGGGTGGGCCGCACCTTCCAGGGCCAGCCGCTGCCCGGAGCGTGGCCGACCGGGGACGACAGGGGGTATGGCGACGCGTCCGCGCCATACACCCCTGCGTGGCAGGAGAAGATCACCGGCGTTCCGGCAGCCACGGCCGCACGGATCGGGCGCGAGTTCGCCCAGAACGCCGAGGAGTCCAAGGGCCGCTCGATGATCGTCATGGGTGCGGGCACCAACCACTGGTTCCACTCCGACACGATCTACCGCGCCTTCCTCACCCTGACCAACCTCACGGGCTGCCAGGGCGTCAACGGCGGCGGCTGGGCGCACTACGTCGGCCAGGAGAAGGTCCGCCCGATCACCGGATACACCCAGATCGCCAACGCGTTGGACTGGAACCGCCCTCCCCGCAACATGATCCAGACCGCGTACTGGTACCTGCACACCAACCAGTTCCGCTACGACCAGTTCGGCGCCGACACCCTCTCGGCCACCACCGGCAAGGGGCAGCTCGCTGGCAAGTCCACCGCCGACGTCATTGCGCAGAGCGCCCGCATGGGCTGGATGCCCTCCTACCCCACGTTCGACCGCAACCCCCTGGACCTGAGCGACGACGCCGCCGCCGCCGGAAAGCCGGTCGGCGAGTACGTCGTCGACCAGCTCAAGTCCGGCGACCTAGAGTTCGCCGGCGAGGATCCCGACGCACCCGGCAACTACCCCCGCATCCTGTCCATCTGGCGCGCCAACCTGCTGGGCTCCTCTGGCAAGGGAAACGAGTACTTCCTCAAGCACCTGCTGGGCACCGACTCCTCCGTACGCGCCACCGAGACACCCGTGGACCAACGCCCTGTCGACGTGACGTGGCGCGACACGGCACCCGAGGGCAAGCTCGACCTGCTGATGACGATCGACTTCCGCCAGACCAGCACCACGATCTTCTCCGACGTCGTCCTCCCTGCCGCGACCTGGTACGAGAAGCACGACCTCAACACGACCGACATGCATCCCTTCGTGCACTCGTTCAACCCGGCCATCGCACCTCCTTGGCAGACCCGCACCGACTGGGACGCCTGGCAGACGATCGCCGAGAAGTTCAGCGAGCTCGCAGGCACACACCTGGGGGTCCGTAAGGACGTCGTCGCGGTGCCGCTGACGCACGACACCCCGGACGCCATGGCCAACCCGCACGGCGTCGTCCGCGACTGGAAGAAGGGCGACTGCGAACCGATCCCGGGCGTCACGATGCCCAGGCTGGTCGAGGTCGAACGCGACTACGGCGCCGTGTTCGAGAAGATGAATGCCCTCGGTCCCCTGGTGGACACCCTCGGCGCGACCACCAAGGGCGTCACCTTCGAGCTCAGCAAGCAGGTCGACTACCTCCGGGCCAAGAACGGAGCCGTCCGCGGCGGTGTGGCCGACGGCCGGCCCTCCCTGAAGAAGGATGTCAACGTCTGCGAGGCGATCCTCGCCCTGTCCGGGACCACGAACGGACACCTGGCCACCCAGGGTTTCAGGACCCTCGAGAAGCGCACCGGTGTCCAGCTCGCAGACCTCGCTGCCGAGCACGAGGGAAAACAGATCACGTTCGCGGACACGCAAGGGCCACCGGTCCCCGTGATCACGTCTCCCGAGTGGTCCGGCTCCGAGACCGGAGGACGGCGATACTCCCCCTTCACCATCAACGTGGAACGCAAGAAGCCATGGCACACCCTCACGGGACGGATGCACTTCTACCTCGACCACGACTGGATGACCGAACTCGGTGAAGGCCTCCCGGTCTACCGGCCACCCCTGAACATGGCAGCCCTGTTTTCCGAGCCCACGTTGGGGACGGTGTCGGACGGGTCCGACGGCCAGGTCGAGGGGCTGACCCTGCGCTACCTGACACCCCACAACAAGTGGTCGATCCACTCCGAGTACCAGGACAACCTGTTCATGCTCTCGCTGTCACGCGGAGGCCAGAACATCTGGATGAGCGACCGAGACGCGGTCAAGGTCGGCATCAAGGACAACGACTGGATCGAGGCGGTCAACCGCAACGGCGTCGTCGTGGCCAGGGCGATCGTGTCCCACCGCATGCCGGAAGGAACCGTGTACATGTACCACGCCCAGGACCGGCTGATCGACGTGCCGCTGGCAGAGACCTCGGGCAAGCGCGGAGGCATCCACAACTCGCTGACCCGGTTGCTCGTCAAGCCCTCCCACCTGATCGGCGGCTATGCGCAGCTCACCTTCGCGTTCAACTACCTCGGCCCGACCGGCAACCAGCGCGACGAGGTCACCATCATCCGCAAGCGCAGCCAGGACGTGACGTACTGATGAAGGTCATGGCCCAGATGGCGATGGTGATGAACCTCGACAAGTGCATCGGTTGCCACACCTGCTCGGTGACCTGCAAGCAGGCGTGGACCAACCGGTCTGGCACGGAGTACATCTGGTTCAACAACGTCGAGACCCGGCCGGGTCTGGGCTATCCACGCACCTACGAGGACCAGGAGAAGTGGAAGGGCGGCTGGGAGCTCGACAAGCGCGGACGGATGAAGCTCAAGGCGGGCGGGCGCCTGAAGAACCTCATGACGATCTTCTCCAACCCCGTCCTGCCCTCGATCGGTGAGTACTACGAGCCGTGGACCTACGACTACTCGACCCTGACCGACGCCCCGGCGCAGGAGCAGACCCCGGTCGCACGACCCAAGTCCCTCATCAGCGGCAAGAACATGAAGATCGAGTGGTCGGCCAACTGGGACGACGACCTCGGAGGGTCGATGGCCACGGCCCACCGTGACCCGATGCTCAAGAAGATCGCCGACAAGGTGAAGTTCGAGTTCGAGCAGACCTTCATGTTCTACCTGCCCCGGATCTGCGAGCACTGCCTCAACCCGTCGTGTGCCGCGTCCTGCCCCAGCGGCGCGATCTACAAACGCGAGGAGGACGGCATCGTCCTGGTCGACCAGGAGAAGTGTCGTGGATGGCGCAAGTGCGTCTCTGGTTGCCCCTACAAGAAGATCTACTTCAACCACCGCACCGGCAAGGCCGAGAAGTGCACGTTCTGCTTCCCGCGCATCGAGGTCGGGCTGCCGACCGTCTGCGCGGAGACCTGCGTGGGGCGACTGCGATACATCGGGCTGATGCTCTACGACGCGGACAAGGTCCTCGCGGCCGCCTCGACCACCGATGACGAAGGTCTCGTCGAGGCCCAGCGAGACGTGTTCCTGGACCCCTTCGACCCCGAGGTGATGCGCGAGGCAGAGCGGGCGGGCATCGCCCGGGACTGGGTCGACGCCGCCCAGCGCTCCCCCATCTACGCGCTCATCAACACCTTTCGCGTCGCCCTGCCCCTGCACCCGGAGTACCGCACCATGCCGATGGTCTGGTACATCCCGCCGCTGTCCCCGGTGGTGGACGTCGTTGCCGAGACCGGCGAGGACGCCGAGGACACGGGCAACCTCTTCGCTGCCATCGACGCCCTCCGGATCCCGGTCGAGTACCTCGCGGAGCTGTTCACCGCCGGTGACGTCGGGCCCGTCGACGCGGTGCTCAAGAAGCTCGCAGCCATGCGCTGCTACATGCGCGACATCAACATCGGGCGCGACCCGGACGCGTCCATCCCCGCCGCGGTGGAGATGACCGAGGAGCAGATGTACGACATGTACCGACTCCTCGCGATCGCCAAGTACGACGAGCGGTACGTCATCCCACCGGCGCATGCCGAGCTGGCGCACTCCCTGGAGGAGCTGTCGACGGAGTGCTCCGTCTCGGACTACGGCGGCGGGCAGCAGGACGTCTTCGGCGAGGGGTCCGGAACGCCCACTCCGGTGGCGGTCGAGAACTTCCAGATGCTCCAGGCCCGGCAGACCTCCGACTCCCTTGCGGGACCGGTCAACAAGGCGGGACGCGTCAACCTGCTCAACTGGGACGGCAAGGGCTCACCCCCCGGCATGTTCCCGCCGACCGGGTCCGACTCATGAGCGACCGCAGACCTGCTCCCACGCTGCCCCCCGACCAGCTGACCATCGTGTGGCAGTCGGTCTCCCTCCTGCTCGACTACCCCGACGACCGGCTCCCGGACCGGGTCGCGCTCGTCCGATCGGCATCGCGCGACGTGTCCCCGGTCATCCGCGACTCCCTCACGACCTTCCTCGACCACGTCGAGCAGACACCCCTGCCTGAGCTCCAGGCCGACTACGTGGAGACGTTCGACACGCGTCGTCGCTGCAACCTGTTCCTCACGTACTTCGCGCACGGTGACACCCGCAAGCGTGGGATGGCGCTGCTGCGCTTCAAGCAGACCTACCTGCAGGCAGGTTTCGAGCTCGATGACGCGGAGCTGCCTGACCACCTCTGCGTCGTGCTCGAGTTCGCGGCCACGGTCGACCGGGCCCGCGGTCGGGACCTGCTCCTCGACCACCGCGCCGGCCTGGAGCTGTTGCGGCTCTCGTTGCGCGACATGGGTTCTCCGTGGGCCGACCTCATCGACGCGGTCACTACCACCCTGCCCAAGCTGCGTGGCGACGAGCGGGACGCAGTTCGACGGCTGGCCGCAGAGGGCCCACCCGAGGAGGAGGTCGGGCTCGCCCCGTTCGCCAGCCCGCAGTTCAGCCCCGGCGCCTCCAGCGGCGAGGTCGCCGGGTCCATCCAGCTGCCCATGCCCTCGTTCCCCGGAGCCCGGACATGAGCGTGTTCTTCTTCGTCATCTTTCCATACGTCTGCCTGACGACCTTCGTCGTCGGACACCTGTGGCGCTACCGCTACGACAAGTTCGGCTGGACCACCCGGTCGTCCCAGCTCTACGAGAACCGACTGCTGCGGATCGGGAGCCCGCTGTTCCACTTCGGCATGCTCGGGGTCGTCGGTGGCCACATCATCGGTCTCCTCGTGCCGGAGTCCTGGACCGAGGCGGTAGGGATCAGTGAACACGGCTACCACGTGGTGGCCGTGGCGGGAGGCCTCGTCGCCGGGCTGGCGGCCCTGGTGGGCATGGTCATCCTCATCTATCGCCGCCGCACCGTGGGGCCGGTGTTCTCCGCGACCACCGTGATGGACAAGGTGATGTACGCGTTCCTGGCCGTCGTCATCGTCCTGGGCATGTGGAACACCATTGCCGGGTCGATCCTGACCATCGGTGGCGAGTACAACTACCGCGAGGGCGTGTCGGTCTGGTACCGCTCGTTCCTGGCCTTCCAGCCTGACGCGTCCCTGATGGCAAGGGCACCACTGGGCTTCCAGCTGCACGCGCTCGTCGCCTTCGGGCTCTTCGCACTGTGGCCCTTCACCCGGCTCGTGCACGTGTTCAGCGCGCCAGTCGGCTACCTCACCCGGCCCTACATCGTCTACCGCAGCCGCGACGACGACCAGCTCGGCAGCCACCGGGACCGGCGAGGCTGGGATCGCGTCAGCTGATCACCCACGTGCGGGACACGTCGACGTCCCCACCCACCCCTAGCTCAGGAGCAAACGTGCAGAAGCAGTCACTGACGGCACTGGCCCGACACCAGCTGCAGATGGCATCGACCGCCTCCAGCGGTCGCAGCGCCCACACGGTCTACGGGGGCAACGAGCACGTCCTGCGTCAGACCCTCATCGCACTCGCGGCCGGGAGCAGACTGGATGACCACGAAAACCCAGGCGAAGCCACCCTGCAGGTGCTCCAGGGACGGGTCACCCTCATCGCCGGCGACGACAGCTGGAACGGATCGCCGGGCGACCTCCTGTTCATCCCCGACTCCCGACACGCCCTGCACGCAGTCGAGGACTCGGTCATCCTGCTGACCGTGGCCAAGAAGACGTGACATCGGTACCGACTGAAGGCGTCATGATCGCGCGACCGGGGACGAGGCCCTAGACGATGTGCCACTACTGCGGATGCCGCGACATACCGCTGATCCGGGACTACATCGCCGAACACGAACGCGCGACCAACCTGGGAGGCGACGCAGTGCGCGCGCTCGACCGCGGTGAGCTGACCGAAGCCACCGCACTGCTGCGCGCCATGGCCGCCGAGCTGCGTTCCCACTGGCAGGGAGAGGAGAACGGCCTGTTCGCCGTGATGCGTCGTGACGAGCTCTTCGCCGAGCACATCGGGCCACTGGTGAAGGAGCACCGCGAGCTGGAGACACTGCTCGACGCATGTGATCTCACCAAGCCCTCCGATCAGGCACGTGTGCGCACTGCGGTCTTCGAGCTGCACGAACACATCGCCAAGGAGGAGGACGGACTCTTCCCCGCAGCGCTGGTGACCCTCAGTGGCGATGAATGGGACGCCTCCATGCAGGCGTGGCACGAGGCGCACCCCAAGGACCTCATGATCGGCGAGTAGCCTGCCCTTCTCGGCCTGAACGTCCGCTCATGACCCGATCCGTCCGCCAAAGCGATGCCTCGAACTGCAGCGACTTACCGCCCGAATGCCGCGACGGTGCTCAGGTAAACGTGGTGCACGCCGACACGGTCCGTCGGCGCGTCACATGGATCTTTTCAAGAGCTCCGGTGCCTACGCTGTGCCAATGGCGGTCAATCGAAGTCGCAGGGCGAGGATCGCCCGCCGACGCAAACGCCGGATGGACAGCGTCGCCCATGACCTCAGCGATGCCGAATGGGTTGCCCTGCAGGCGGCTTGGGGTGGTGGCTGCGCCTACTGCGGAGCCACCAACAAACCTCTTCAGCGGGACTGCGTTCTGCCCATCTCACGTGGCGGGCGGTACACGCTCGACAACGTCGCTCCGGCCTGTGGTTCCTGCAACTCGAGCAAGTGCAACGACGAGGTCACGGGCTGGCTGCGGCGCAAGCGGCTGGACGAGCGCGCCTTCTTGGTGCGCCACCTGGAGATCAAGCGCGCGCTCGCTATCCAGTTCCACGCCGTGCCCAACGCTGCCACGGAGGCGCAGGAAGCGAAGACCCTCTGAGTTGCCGTGCGCGCGGTCAGGTTGACGAGGGCGCATTCGGGCGGAGGTGCTCCCTGAAGAACGCCGCGATACGCCGACGAGCATCCACAGTGGCCTCCTGGTCGTACCGGGTGCCCGAGCTCCGGGCCAGGAAGCGCAAGAACAGCGTCTGGTCTGCGGTTGCGTGATTGTTCATGAACCCGTGCCGGGCGCGGGGGTAGATCTTCACATCGTGCTGCACGTCGAACTCGGTCAGCAGGTTCTCCAGCCGTTCACCGGCCTTGGCGCCCAACGGGGACCTGTCAGCGCTGCCGAAGCTTCCGACGACCGGGCACGCGCGCGGCAGCCAGCCTGCGGCGTCCGAAGGGCAACCCCGTAGGTCACCGCCGAGGCGTCGAACCCGTGGCCTTCGGACAGTGCGATGGCGTACCCGCCGCCCATGCAGAAGCCGACCACGCCCACGACACCTGTGCAGCCGACCTGGTCACGTAGCCATTGCCGTGCCGCCTCGATGTCGTCGAAGGTGCGCCCACGGCGAGGACCGAGCTCACGCATGATCGTGCGAAGGCAGCGCAGCCGGCTGCCCCAGTAGTACAGGTCAGGTGCGATCGCCAGAAAGCCTTCTCCGGCCAGCCAGTCCGCGTGGTGCCGCAGGTCCTGGCTCATGCCGGTGAAGTCGTGGATGATGACGACGCCTGGCCACGGCGGCGCCGTCGGGGGGATCGCCGCACAGGACGGCATCAGGCCGTGAGGAGTCTCGATCTCGACCAGCGGCTCTGTCTCCCTGGCTCAGTGTCGCGTCCAGGCCGTGCGGCGACCAGAGGGTGACGCAGGGAGCAGGGGATGATGGCGGTGGGCTGCGGCATTCAGCGCTGTGGATGCCGCGGCGCGTGCCAATCTGGCACTCAGGAAGGGGGACGCCTGGTGGCGCCTTCATCGCCTGACCGAGGCAGTCTCCAGACCAGTCTTGTGAGCGCTCGATCTATTCGGCCGCCACCGACGCAGCGCAGCCGGCTCGTCAACGCTCAATCCGGGTGAGTGCCAGGAACTCCGTTCGCGTGCGCGCGTCCTCACGCAGGACGCCGAGCAGGCTCGAGGTGACCGTCGTGGTCCCCGGTGCCTGGACGCCGCGCAGAGTCATGCACAGGTGCTCTGCTTCGATGACCACGCCGACACCGGCGGCCCCCAGCTGGTCGCGCAACCATGTGGAGACCTGGGTGGTCAGGCGTTCCTGCACCTGGGGTCTGCGGGAGAAGTGCTCCATAACGCGGGCCAGCTTGGACAGCCCCAGGATCCGTTCGCCGGGCAGGTAGCCGATGTGCGCGACGCCGATGAACGGCAGCATGTGGTGCTCGCACACGGACCAAACGGCGATGCTGCGGGCCACGATCAGCTCGTCGTACCCGCCGTCGTTGGGGAACGTCGTCAGCTGGAACGGCCGTGGCGTCAAGAGCTCGGCCAGAGCCGACGCCATGCGCGCCGGGGTCTTGGTCATCGATTCGCTGTCCAGGTCCACACCGAGAGCGCGCAGCAGGTCGTGCGCCGCCGAGGTCGCCGCCAGAAGGTCGGGCCGTGGGACGGCTCCTGTACCGCCCCACCGCCCTCGCGGCTGTCGTCGTCCGGAGTGGGCGCCGTTCGCGTGGGGGTTCGGGTCCTCGTCGTTGAGGTCAATGGCTGAGGTGCTCACGCGAGCGTTCCTTTCATGGGTGCTGAGACGGCACGGGTGATGGGTGGGGCTGCGTGGTGGTGCGGGCCGTGGATGGCGAGAACGCTTGCGGCGCCAGCGTTCTGGGTCGCGATCGTCGTCGCGTGGGCGGGCTGGTCCAACCAGTGGCGGGTGCTGGTCAACGCGCGGCGAATGAGCGTGTTCGCGTGGGTGAAGTCGGCCGATGAGGTGGCCAGCGGGCAAAGGGGCGGGGCGATGTGCAGCCGGGCAGGGCCGGCATAGGCGCGCACCTCTTGGACGAGCTGCCGGTGCAGGAGCAGGTTCAGGGCGGTCAGACCCACCCCCAGTGCGGTGGCCGGGGGCGGTGCCGCGCACGGGTAGCCGGCCGGTAGGAGGTAGATGTCAGCAACCCCGTGCGCGTCGGCATACGCCAGCGCACCCGCGTGCCCGATCGCACCGTCGACCAGGGTCCGCCCACCGCGACGCACCGGGGGCAGCATCCCCGGCACGGCCGCGCTGGCAGCGACCGCGTCCACGACGGGGCCGCTGTCCAGCAACAGTGCTGCGCCGGTGACGATGTCGGTGGCCGTCACGGCAAGGCCGAGGCGTGCCCCCTCGAACGCTTCGTAGCCGAGGTGGGTGGTGAGGAGTAGACGCAACGGTCGAGACGAGAACATCGACGGCGCACCGCCCACGGCCGCGCGGACCCAGCGCCGCGGTTCTGCGACGAACACGTCCTGACGGCGCATCCCAGTCCACAAGGCCGCCAATGAGGTCAGCCGCTGCCCGGTGGTGCCAGGCCCGGCCAGGTATGCGGCGTTCACCGCACCGACCGATGTGCCGACCAGCACATCGGGATCGATGCCGTGCTCGTGCAGGGCCGTCATCATCCCGACCTGGACGGCTCCCAGGCTGCCGCCGCCGGTCAGGACGAACGCCGTCCTACCTGCGCCACCACGGACCGCGTTACCAGGGGCGCTCATGTCCTACGCCCTGCGAAGCGGCCAGAAGATGGCTCGAGAGTCGTACCTGGTCGCCAGTCGCTGCAGGGCGACAGCGGCCAGCAGCAGACCGAAGTCCCGAAGGGCGACGTCGTAGTAGCCGGGAATCAACAGCAGGTTGAGGATGATTCCCCCGAGCCAGCCGGCCACGACGATCCCGCCCAGACGTGGGTGGAAGGCGACGAGCAAGCCGGCCAACACTTCAACGACCCCGACGGCATACATGGCCTGATGGGGTGTGACGGGCAGCGGCCGGGCGATGACAGGGGCGAGGTACTTGTCCCAGTGGACGAGCAGGTTCGGGAACTTGTCGAGCCCGAACACGACGGGTGCGACCACGAACGCGGTACGAAGCACCAAGTACGCCTGGTACGAAGCGTCCCTCGGCGCGGGGTGGGGGACGTGGGTCTCGCGTGGGGTGAGAGTGGTGGCCATGGTGGGTCCTCCAAGGACTGGCGGTGTCCTCCCGAGGCTGCGGGTCTGGCTGGCACGAGCGAGCGCGTGGGAGGCTGACACCGTGTTAGTGGTGACCGGTCCTCAAGGTCTTACCCGCCCAGCCGGTTCGGGTAAGAGGTTCGGCGCCGCGGGCAGCAAACACGGTATGACCACCCATCGGACTCGCACCCCCGGGGCGTGCGCATTGCCCGGCCCACCGGTCGACGTCGTCGCCTGGCGGGCATGCCGACTGCGCGAAGCCGGCTTCCCCCTGCCACTGGCCGACGCCCTGGCGGCCCAACATGTCGACCTGCATGCGCTGCTGCAGCTCGTCGATGCGGGTTGTGCCCCCGATCTGGCCGCACGCATCCTGTCCCCGGCCGACGACACGAGAACCTCGTGGTGACCGCCGTCAGGCGTGACGAGCACCGGCCCGACCGCCCGAGTCCTGGCTCCGACAGGATCTCGGCGACGCCGATGACTGAGCGGGGCGAGCCTGCCGACTGGGTGGAGGCGCTCAGCACGCCCGGTCCCGGGCAGGTGCAGGCCTTGCACCTGCTGCACCAGTTGATGGTGCGCGCTGCAGCGCATCAGGTGTGGCGCATGCGGGCCGTCCTGCCCAACTCCTCACCAGGCGCCGTCGAGGTCATCGCCAACCAGGCCGCGGACGAGGCGATGACGGCCTTGTTGGCCAAGGTGCACACGTTCGAGGGCCGCAGCCGGTTCACCACGTGGGCGTACAAGTTCGCCATCCTCCAGGCCGCCACCGACGTACGCCGCGTGCAGTGGCAGCACCGTGAGGTCGAGTTGCACGACCTGGAACTGAGCGACCCGCCCACCGTCGGTCACGACAGTCCGGAACACCAGGCCGAAGCCAGCGACCTGGCACGGGCCGTCGCCCGTGCCATGCGCACCGCTCTCACGCCGCACCAGCGACGCGTCGCGCTCGCCCTGTTGGTCGACGACATCCCTATCGACGTCCTGGCCGACCGGCTCGGAACCAGCCGGGGGGCCCTGTACAAGACGGTCCACGACGTCCGGGTGCGCCTGCGCACCGAGCTCGCCAGCCGCGGCTACCTTCTCGATGCCACGGCAACCGTCGCTCCGAAGGACCAACCGATCCTCAGCAACCCGGCAGGTACGCCATGAACCCAACACCACCCTCCGAATCCGGGAGCCTGACCCCAGCTGCCATCGGAGAGCTGGTGCTGGACACCACCCCGTGGCTGTCCTGCGACGAATGCTTCGAACGCATGGACACCCACGTCGAGGCGCTGCTGCGTGACCCCGGCCATCACGACCTCGCCATGGACAGGCACCTGCAGGGCTGTGCCGCCTGTCAGGAAGAGGTCCAGTCGCTGCGTGCCCTGCTCACCTCCGAGGGCACCGCAAGGCGTGGCGACCATGGCCCGGAAGCCGGGTCAGCCGACCAACCGGGACCCCTGACTCGGTAACTGGGCTTGCGCACACGAGCGGCCGCGAACCGGACGTCCGCCCACCGGTACCTGACCGGTCCTGGAGGTGCCAGTGGCCCGGATCGGATCATCTGCTGTCCCGACGACCCACCGTCCGTGTCGTTGCTGTCACCGTGCGCACAACTCGACACCTCATAGCCACAGTGCCGTGCGGCCACGTGGAGGAGCTCCTCACCGAGGCTGCAATGTGACTCGCCGACCGAGGTGCGCTGCGTGGATCGCGCAGACTGACTGCCTCCCTGCCAGGTCTGCTCGTAGCGCGGGCGACATTCCCACCATGCGCGCCCTCCCTCAACTCACACCGATACAACCGGTGGTCAGCCGCAAAGCGAGCCGCCAGCCGATCTCCTGGACCGGATCTGGCCAGACACTCGACGTCTTTGTACCGGGCGCTGGCGCAGTCATGGTCGCTCTCCCGGAGTGAGAAGGTCCTGCAGACGATCAGGGCGATCAGGGCGATGAACCCGGTGACGGTCACGATGCGGCGTGCATGAGAGTGGAACGGGTCCTCGTGGGTATGCGGACTCATGGAGGCGTCGTCTCCTCCAGCAGCGTGGGGAGGCGGCGTCGCTATCAGGAGAACTCCCGCCTTACCAAGGGCGCGGCGTCCGTTCGTCCGAGCGGGACGTGTCGGACCAACTCAATTGAGCCTGAGGTCATTCAATTGCGCATACGCAATCATTGCGTGATAGAACGAAGGTATGACCAGCAAGGCCCCTTCCCCCCTCCCGCCGCATGTGTTGCGCGAGTATGCACTTCTGGCCGACGGTGAACGCGGCGCACTTGTCGGCCCTCGCGGAGACATTGCCTGGATGTGCGCCCCCCGCTGGCACGACGACGCCGTGTTCGCCTCGCTGCTGGGCGCACCAAGCGCGTATGCCGTGACGCCGAAGGACGACCGCCATGTTTGGGGCGGACGCTACGAGGACGGCTCCCTGATCTGGCGCAGCCGGTGGGTGACGAGCGGCGGCATCATCGAGTGTCGTGAAGCGCTGGCCTTTCCCGCCACCCCCGAGACTGTGGTACTACTGCGTCGGGTGCAGGCCATGTCGGGGCCGGCGGCCGTCCGCGTGACGCTCTGTCCGCGTACGGAGTTCGGTCGCTTCGGCATGACTCGCCTGGCCGAGCGCGACGGGGTGTGGACCGGCCGTCTGGGTTCCCTCTACGTCCGGTGGTCCGGCGGTACCCAAGCCCGCTCCTCCCACGGGGGCGGTCTCGAGCTCGACCTTGTCGTGGCCGAAGGCGACCACCACGACCTGGTCCTGGAGATCTCGACGAGGCCATGGGATGGACCGGCGCCGTCCCCGGATGTCGCATGGGACAGCACCGAACACGCATGGTCGTCCGCCGTACCCGCGATGGACACGACCATCGCGGCGGACGACGCCCGACAGTCTGCGGCGACATTGCGTGGGCTGACCAGCAGTAGTGGGGCCATGGTGGCTGCCGCGACCTTCGGCCTTCCTGAGCGGGCTGCGCAGGGACGTAACTACGACTACCGATACGCGTGGATCCGCGACCAGTGCTACGCCGGACAGGCGATGGCCGCGAGCGGTGACCTGACCTTGCTCGACTCCGCCGTGCGGTTCGTCAGCGACAGGGTGTTGGCCGACGGTGACCAGCTCGCGCCGGCGTACACGGTGACCGGTGAACCGGTCCCCGAGGAGCGCCGGCTCGACCTGCCCGGGTATCCCGGTGGCAGCAGCACCGTCGGCAACTGGATCAACGGTCAGTTCCAGCTGGACAACCTCGGAGAGGTCCTGCTCCTGCTCGCAGCAGGCGCCGGGCGCGACCGCCTGGACGTCGAACATTGGCGCGCCGCGGAGGTCGCCGTTGCGGCCATCCGCGACCGGTGGCAGCAGCCAGACTCCGGCATCTGGGAGCTCGAGGGTCGCCGCTGGACCCACTCACGACTGATGTGTGCCGCCGGGCTGCGAGCCCTCGGCCGGCACGCGCCAGCGCGTCAGGGGTCAGCCTGGAGCTCGCTCGCCGACTCCATCGTCGCCGACGCGGCGCGGGACTGCCTCCACCCCTCAGGACACTGGCAGCGCTCACCCGACGATGGGCGAACCGACGCCAGTCTCCTGCTACCCGGGATTCGCGGTGCCTTGCCGACGTCAGATCCACGGACCGTGGCCACCGTCGACGCCGTGGCCAGACAGCTCGGCTCCCGGGGCTACGTGTACCGCTTTCGCCAGGACGAACGACCCCTGGGTGAAGCGGAGGGCGCCTTCCTGCTGTCCGGATTCCACCTCGCCATGGCGGTCCATCAACAAGGACGGCACACCGAGGCCATGCGCTGGTTCGAGCGCAATCGGGCCGCCTGCGGTGCTCCTGGACTGTTCAGCGAGGAGTACGACGTCGAGCAGCGCCAGCTACGGGGCAACTACCCCCAGGCTTTCGTCCACGCTCTGCTCATCGAGTCGGCCACGCGACTCGCCGGCCCGAGCACCGCACCCATGACCTGATCATCCGGCGGCAAGCCCTGCCATCCGAACCGCCCACGAGGAGAGATGAAGCTCATGACGGAACGACAGATGAACAGTCAACAGACCCGAAAGCCTGCAGCGCGAAGTCGCGTCGTCGCAGTCACGGGAGCATCCGGAGGCATCGGTCGGGCCACCGCGATCGAGTTCGCCCGGCAAGGGGCCGCAGTCGCGCTCGTGGCCCGCGGCGAGCAGGGCCTGAAGGCTGCCGCCGAGCAGGTGCGGGCCGCCGGTGGCGTGGCACTGGTCGTCCCCACGGACATGGCCGACCCTGCGCAGGTACAGGAGGCGGTCGACCAGATCGAAGCCGAGCTTGGCGCGATCGACGTCTGGGTCAACGTGGCATTCACGTCGGTCTTCAGCCGCTTCGACCACATCACCCCTGCGGAGTTCGCGAGGGTGACCGAGGTGAGCTACCTCGGCTACGTCTACGCGTCGATGGCGGTGCTCCCCCTGATGAAGGGCCGCGGTAGGGGAACCATCGTCCATGTCGGTTCGGCGTTGGCCTACCGCGGGATCCCGCTGCAGACCGCGTACTGCGGGTCCAAGCACGCGATCCAGGGCTTCCACGAATCGCTGAGGTGCGAGCTCCTGCACGACAAGAGCCCGGTCAAGGTCACCATGGTGCAGATGCCGGCCGTGAACACACCGCAGTTCTCCTGGGTGCTCTCGCGGTTGCCCCGCAGACCGCAACCGGTGCCGCCCATCTACCAACCAGAGGTGGCCGCACGGGCGGTCGTCCATGCTGCAGATCATCCCCAGCGGCGCGAGTACTGGGTGGGGGGCAGCACGGTGGGCACCCTCATCGCCAACGCCGTCGCCCCAGGGATCCTCGACCGCTACCTGGCCCGCACCGGAATGTCGTCACAGCAGACCCAGGAGCCGCAACCGTCGGACGCACCGGTCAACCTGTGGGATCCGGCCGACCAGGACCACGACTTCGGAGCACATGGCAGGTTCGACGCACGCTCGACCTCCCGCAGCCCTCAGGTCTGGGCCTCCCAACACCACGGAGTCGTCGGCGCGGGAGCCGCGCTGGTCGGCGGCCTGGTCGCCGGTATCTGGGCCAGGCGACGGTGAGGACCACGGTGCTCGACGAAGCACGGACCCGGTCTCCTCGATGAAGGTCCGCGACGCGGTGCGCCTCGGGTACGGATTCCTGCTCCTGACTCGTCCCGAGCGCGTGGCGAGGGTGCTGACCGGAGGCGGGTTGGACCGTCGGGCGCGCGTCACGGCGCGCATCCTCGGCGGCCGGCACATCGCCCAAGCCCTTCTGGTCGCGCGCGACGGCAGAGCCGCCGTGCGCCGAGTGGGCCGCGCCGTTGACCTGCTGCACGCCGCGAGCATGCTGCTGCTGGCCGCGTGGGCCCCGGACCGGACCCGCACGGCCATGGCAGACGCCGCCGTCGCCACCCTCTTCGCCGGACCCTCGAGTCCCACCGAGGACAACTCGAACGCCCTCGCCCCCCGTCGACGGCCCGCGACGCGGACGCCGCAGCCGTTGCTCGACCTCCCCGCACCCCCGCACCCGAAGGGAGTGCTCCCGATAGCGGACCGGGGACTGACGGGTGGCGCCGCGCTACGAAGGCGGCACCGGCACGAGCGTCAGGATGCCCTGAGAGAGGTGCTCGCCAAGTCCCCCGGCCTCAACCTGGCGCAGACCCGGGCAGCACTGGTGAGCGCTCTGGAGGCCCGAGGGCTCGGCGTGCCGCCAGAGCCCTGGTTGGAGGCCGCCGCGATCGACCTGGTCAACGGCAACATCTATGTGGTGAACGGTCCCGCCATGCAGGACACCGGGTTGGAGCTTCCCCCGCACGGCCCCACCTGACCACCGCCACCTACGTCAGGTGGGGAGCCCCAGAACATAGGCATCCTCACCCTCGGACGGCTCCCCAGCTGCCTCCGCGAACGATTCCAGCGTCCGGGCCAGAGCCCGACGGCTGGTGGGGCTCATGTTCTCCATCACCGCCAGGATCGACTCGCGACGGTAGGCCATCACGCGCTCGACCACGTCATGGCCACCCTTCGAGAGCTCCAGCGCCAGGTATCGACGGTCTGCGGGGTCCTCCGTGCGCTCGAGAAGCCCTGCGACCACCAACCGTTCCACCGTCCGGGTCGCGTTGGACGGGTGGACACCTAGGGCATCGGCGACCTGCCCGAGGTTCAGTGTCCCGCGACTGGCGACGAGGACCAGGACGCGCAGCTGTGGCAACGAGACGATGTCCTCCACCTCAGCCACCGACCGGGCGATCACCCCTACGAGCACCCGCGCCGCACGCATGACCGCATCGGCCTGCCGGTCTGGGTCATTGACACTTGCCACCGAATCACCACTCATGACACGAGTATGCCAGCCGTTGCAGCCACTCAATCGTTGCGCTTGTGGATTCATTCTTGGCGTGTCATCCTCGCTATAGTTGCACCCGCGCAATCGTTGCACCACGGCACCGACCTGTCAGGAGCCCTTTGTGTCCACACGTCATGACCACCACCCACCCAGCGCCTCCCATGGGATCGATCGCTTGGTGCGAAACGTCGCCCACGGACGGTTCGAGCGGAGCCTGTCTGCCTTGACCGCCGCCGGAGCCCTGATCACCGCCGCGGAGATCTACTTCGAGCACGACAAGGCGAGCTTCGGGAACCCGTGGATGTGGACACCAGTCGTCCTGGGACCGATAGGCGCCGCCGCAGGCGTTGCAGGAGTGGTGAGCCAGCGCGCCGCCAAGACCGCGCTGCCCATCGCCTCGGCCGCGATCGTCGCCAACGGACTCCAAGGCACCTACCTCCATGCGCGAGGCGTGGCCGACAAGCCGGGCGGATGGCGCAACTGGCGCTACAACGTGGAGATGGGCCCTCCCCTGCTGGCCCCCCTGCTGGTCACCCTGGTCGGCGGGATGGGCGTGGTCGCAGCCATTCTCCGGAGGGAGAAGTGAAAGGTGCACGCGGCCAAGGGGTTCCGCTGCCGTTGAGCCCCGAGGACGGCGGTGGCCGCTACCCGGGATTCGACACCCTTGCCCAGTCGCAGCACTGGGACGCCGCCACGACCGGAATCGTGGCGCCACGGATCGGGATCCCCGCCGACCTACGCTTCTTCACCCTTTCGGAAGAAGCCGCGGCGTGCGCCCTCACCGACCAGCTGCTGGGGCAGCGTGAAGACCCTCGCGTACCGGTGGTGCGGATGATCGACGCTCGCCTCGCCGAAGGCCAGGGGGACGGCTGGCACCACGTCCACATGCCCCCGGACGCCCAGGCCTGGCGAGACAGCCTGGCCGGGATCGACGCCGATGCACGCAACGCCTTCGGCGCCGACTTCGCAGAGTGCAGGTGGCTTGACCAGCTCGCGGTCCTGCGTGCCGTCCAGCATGCCACCGGGTCATGGCACGGCATGCCGGCCGACTCGGTATGGAGCCTATGGACCCGCTACGCCGACACCGCCTTCTACTCCCATCCCTTGGCGTGGAACGAGATCGGTTTCGGTGGCCCCGCGTACCCGCGCGGCTACAAGAACCTCGGCGTCGACGCCCTGGAACCGTGGGAGGTCAAGGACACCCGTCGCCAGCTCGACCCCCTGCGTCCGCGGGGCAACCAGTGAAGGGACTCGACGGCCGCGCGGTCCGCAGCCGGAACGAGTCCGCGTGGCTGGTGCCGGCCGACGGTCGCGACGTCAACCACCAGCTGCGCTCCGACATGCGCACCTTCGACGACGATGACGAGGTCGACCTCGTCATCGTCGGCTGTGGTGCAGGCGGCTCGACGCTGATGCAACGACTGGCGCGCCGGGGCTGGCGGGTCGTCGCCCTGGACGCCGGCCCGTTCTGGGACCCCGAGCGCGACTGGGTCAGCGACGAGGCCGGTTCCCACCACCTGTACTGGAACGAGCCCCGCGTCATCGCCGGTGAGAACCCGGTCCCCCTGGGCTCGAACAACTCCGGGCGTGGCGTCGGCGGATCGATGGTGCACTTCGCCGGGTACACACCTCGGTTCCACCCCAGCGACTTCCACACCAGGACCCAGGACGGGGTGGGAGCCGACTGGCCCTTGCAGTACACGGACCTGCGCCCCTACTACGAGGACATTGAGGGCGAGCTGCCCGTGGCCGGCGAGGACTGGCCCTGGGGGGATCCGCACCGATACCCCCACTCGGCGCACCCGGTCGGCGGCAACGGCGAGGTGTTCCTGCGGGGCGCCGAGGTGCTCGGCATCCCGGTCAAGGTGGGTCCGGTGGCGATCGCCAACGGCCGGTTCGGACATCGCGCGCACTGCATCTACAGGGGGTTCTGCCTGCAGGGGTGCAAGGTCAACGCCAAGGCTTCGCCCCTGATCACCCACGTCCCCGACGCCCTCGCTCACGGCGCGGAGGTCAGGGCGGACTCGATGGTCACCCGGGTGGAGGTGGACCAACGGACCGGCCTGGCCACGGGTGTGCACTTCGTCCGACGTGGCAGGGCACGCTTCCAACGAGCGCGCATGGTGGCGGTCGCCGGCTACTCCATCGAGACCCCACGGCTGCTGCTCAACTCAGACTCCGCCAGGTTTCCCCAGGGCCTGTGCAACGACTTCGACCAGGTGGGCCGCTACCTCATGGTGCAGGGGGCGCCCCAGACCGCGGGCAGGTTCGACGGCGAGGTGCGCATGTGGAAGGCGCCCCCGCCCGAGGCCAGCACTGAGGCGTTCTACGAGACCGACCCGGCCAAGCCGTACAAGCGCGGCTTCTCGATCCAGACGGTGTCCCCGCTGCCCATCACCTGGGCAGAGCACGTCTCGGCTCAGGGCCATTTCGGTGCGGACCTGCGCCGGTACATGAGCGACTACCCGCACTGGGCCTGTCTCGGTGCGCTCTGCGAGTTCCTCCCCCGGCCGGGCAACCGGGTCACCCTCTCTGACGAGCGGGACCGCCACGGACTGCCGGTGGCGCACTTCTCGTACTCACAGGGCGACAACGACCGCATGCTCCTGAAGGCGGCCGGTGAGGTGATGGAGTCGATCCTTCGCGCGGCAGGTGCAGGTGAGGTCATCACGATCAACCGCTCCGCACACCTGGTGGGGGGCGCCCGCATGGCCGCCAACGAACGCGAAGGTGTCGTCGATGCGTCATGCCGCAGCTTCGCCGTCCCGAACCTCTACATCACCGACGGCAGCGTCCTGCCGACCCAGGGCGCCGCCAACCCCGCACTGACGATCATGGCCGTCGCCGCACGAGCCGCCGACCTGCTCGCCGCTGGAAGTCGCGGCGGTGCCCCGCGCAGGGACCCGGAACGGCAGGCGGACCAGAACGCTCGCTCGAGGACCTCACGCGCCCACTGAGACGGGGCCCACCCGTTCGATCACAGGAGTAGACATGGCAGCACAGACGGTCGCCGACCACCTGCTGGAACGACTGCGTGACTGGGGAGTCGAGCACGTGTTCGCCTTCCCGGGCGATGGCATCAACGGCATCCTCGCCGCGTTCGGGAGAGCAGACAACACACCTCAGTTCATCCAGTCCCGACATGAGGAGATGTCCGCGTTCGAGGCCGTCGGCTACGCCAAGTTCAGCGGCCACGTCGGTGTCTGCATGGCCACGTCGGGCCCCGGAGCCATCCACCTGCTCAACGGGCTGTACGACGCCAAGCTCGACCACGTGCCGGTCGTGGCCATCGTCGGACAGACGGCGCGCAGCGGCATGGGCGGCGCCTACCAGCAAGAGGTCGACCTGCTCACCCTGTTCAAGGACGTCGCCGGCGACTACGTGCACATGGTCATGGTGCCGGAGCAGCTGCCCAACGTGCTGGACCGCGCCATCCGTACCGCTGTGGCGCAGCGCGCGCCGACGGCCATCATCATTCCCTCCGACGTGCAGGAGCTGGAGTACTCCGCCCCCACTCACGCCATGAAGATGGTCCCCTCCAGCCTCGGGGTCCGGTGGCCCGCGGTGGTCCCTGACGACGAGACCATCCGCGAGACCGCTGATCTGCTCAACAGCGGTGGGAAGCCTGCGATTCTCATCGGGCAGGGTGCCCGCGGCGCGGCGGACGAGATCGGACAGGTCGCCGAGATCCTCGGTGCGGGTGTGGCGAAGGCCCTGTTGGGCAGGGACGTGCTGTCGGACGACCTGCCCTGGGTGACCGGTTCGATCGGCCTGCTGGGCACCCGGCCCAGCTACGAGATGATGGCGGACTGCGACACCCTGCTGACCATCGGGTCGAACTTCCCCTACACCCAGTTCATGCCGGCGTTCGGGCAGGCGCGCGCGGTGCAGATCGACATCGACGGCAAGTTCATCGGGATGCGATATCCCTACGAGCTCAACCTCGTCGGCGACGCTGCGACGACGCTGCAGGCGCTGATCCCGCACCTGCACCGCAACGAGAACCGCGCCTGGCGCGAGACGATCGAGGGGAACGTCGCCGACTGGTGGGGAGCGATGGAGCGCGAGGCCATGGTGGACGCGGACCCGGTCAACCCGCAACGGCTCTTCCACGAGGCGTCCAGACAACTGCCCTCCAATGCCATGGTGGCCGCGGACTCAGGTTCGTCAGCGAACTGGTACGCCCGACAGCTGAAGTTCCGGGGAGACATCCGCGGCTCGCTCTCGGGCACCCTCGCGACGATGGGGCCCGGCGTGCCCTACGGCATCGGAGCGAAGTTCGCCCACCCCGATCGGCCTGCCGTCGTCTTCGCAGGTGACGGAGCCATGCAGATGAACGGTCTGGCGGAGCTGATCACCATCAAGCACTACTGGGAGCATTGGAGCGACCCGCGACTGGTGGTCGCCGTCCTGCACAACAACGACCTCAACCAGGTCACGTGGGAGATGCGGGCCATGGAAGGCGCGCCCAAGTTCGTCGAGTCCCAGCGACTGCCGGACGTGGACTACGCCGCCTTCGCGGAAAGCCTTGGCCTGCAAGCGATCCGCGTCACCCACCCAGGACAGCTCGAAGACGCCTGGAGGCGAGCGTTCGCTGCCGACCGCCCGACGGTGCTGGACGTGCACGTCGACCCGGACGTGCCCCCCGTGCCCCCGCACGCGACCTGGACGGAGATGAAGGCCACGGCACGGTCGATCCTCGGGGGCGACGAGGACCGGTGGGGTGTCATCAAGGAGGGCGTGAAGACCAAGGTCGCCGAGGTCATGCCCGGCGGTGACAGCTGATGTGCCGAGACCAGCGCGCATGACCGCCAAGCGGCTCCGGGGCCAGTCCCACCCGGTCATCGACGACGTGGACGTGAGCGTCTACACGGTGCCGACCGACGCACCCGAGGCGGATGGCACCACCACCTGGGACTCCACGACGGTGGTCCTGGCGCAGGTCAGGGCGGCCGACGTCGTGGGAACGGGCTGGACCTACGCCCCCGCCGCGGCGGCCGCGCTCGTCACCGAGCTCCTCTCCCCCGTGGTGTCCGGTGCCGACCCCCTGGACGTGACGGGCCTGTCCCAGTCGATGATCCGCGCGGTGCGCAACGCCGGGCGTCCCGGCTTGGTGTCCTACGCGATCAGCGCCGTCGACGTCGCCCTCTGGGACCTCAAGGCCCGCTTGCTCGACCTACCCTTGCACCGCCTCCTCGGCTTGGTCCGCCATGACGTGCCGGTGTACGGGAGCGGCGGCTTCACCACGTACGACGCCGCACAGCTGGACCACCAGCTCACTGGCTGGTGCGGGCAGGGCATCCCGCGGGTGAAGATCAAGATCGGCGAGTCCTGGGGCACCCACACCGGGCGCGACCTCGAGCGGATGCGCCATACGCGCACAGTGATCGGGCCGGAGGTCGAGCTGTTCGTGGACGCGAACGGCGGGTACTCGGCGAAGCAGGCCATCCGGTTGATTCGGGCCGCAGACGATCTGGAGGTGCGGTGGTTCGAGGAGCCGGTGTCCTCCGACGACCACCAGGGACTGCGCCAGGTACGCGACGCCATCGATGCCGATGTCACCGCCGGCGAGTACGGGACGGACCTCTACTACTTTCGTCGCCTGTGCCAGTCCGGGGCGGTGGACTGCCTCCAGGTTGACGCCTCCCGGTGCGGCGGCATCACCGAGTGGTTGCGTGCGGCGGCTGTTGCGGCGTCCTTCGGACTGGAGGTCTCCGGGCACTGCGCTCCCCACCTGCACGCCCACGTCGCTGCAGCCACCCCGAACCTTCGGCACCTCGAGTGGTTCCACGACCACGTCCGGATCGAGACGATGTTCTTCGAAGGCACCCTCGATCCCGCGCACGGTCACCTGACACCCCGCCCGGACTCACCCGGCCATGGTCTGACCCTGCGGGAGTCCGACGTCATCCCGTACAGGGTGGCGTGATGGACTCACGAAGGACCTTGGGTGGGGTCGCCGGCTGGCTGGACGACCGCACCGGTGCAGCCAAGCCCATCGGCCACCTCCTGCGCAAGGTCTTCCCCGACCACTGGTCGTTCATGCTGGGCGAGCTGGCGCTGTACTCGCTGCTGGTGCTGCTCGTCACCGGGACGTTCCTCACTGTGTGGTTCGTGCCGAGCAGCGGCACCGTCGTCTACGGGGGGTCCTATGCGCCTCTTCGCGGGCTCACGGTCAGCGAGGCCTACCGGTCGACCGTCGACATGTCCTTCGACGTGCGCGGTGGGCTCCTGATCCGGCAGGTCCACCACTGGGCTGCACTGCTGTTCACCGTTGCCATCGCCGTGCACATGATGAGGGTCTTCTTCACCGGTGCGTTCCGAAAGCCCCGCGAGCTTAACTGGGTGATCGGCGTGAGCCTGTCCCTGCTGGCCATCGTCGAAGGCTTCGCCGGGTACTCCCTTCCCGACGACCTCCTGTCGGGCACGGGTCTGCGCATCGCCAACGGCCTCATGCTGTCCATCCCGGTCATCGGCTCGTGGCTCGCGTTCGCGGTCTTCGGCGGACAGTTCCCCGGCGACGACATCATCCCGCGCCTGTATGTGGCCCACATCCTCCTGATCCCCACCCTGCTCGTGGGGCTGGCACTGGTGCACGTCCTGATCGTCGTCGTCCAGAAGCACACCCAGTTCGCCGGCCCCGGCCGCACCAACCGCAACGTCGTCGGCTTCCGACTCATGCCGACCTACCTCGCCAAAGCCGGTGGGTTCTTCTTCATCGTCTTCGGGGTCACCGCCCTCATCGCAGCCCTGGTCACCATCAACCCGATCTGGATGTTCGGTCCCTACGACCCCACGGCGGCCTCCGCCGGGTCGCAACCGGACTGGTACATGGGTTTTGCCGAAGGAGCCCTGCGGCTCATGCTGCCATGGGAGATCCACGCGTTCGGCCATACGCTCAGCCTCAACGTCCTCCTCCCTGGGGTCCTGCTGATCCCGGTGATGTACGCCGTCACCGCCGCGTACCCCTTCATAGAGCGATGGGCGACCCGCGCCGGCCCGCAAGAGCACCACCTCATCGACAGACCGCGGAGCGCACCTACCCGTACGGCGATCGGTGCCGGTGCACTGACCTTCTACGTCGGCCTGTTTCTGGCCGGCGGGAACGACATCATCGCGCTCAAGCTGCACCTGTCCATCGAGGCGATCACCTGGTCGCTGCGGATCCTGGTCGTCCTGGCGCCCTTGGTCGTGGGGTGGACGACACGCCGGATCTGCCTGTCACTGCAGTCACGCGACCGCGCAACGGTCCTGAAGGGTCGTGAGACGGGCACGCTGGTGCGCACGGCCGGTGGCGGGTTCTTCGAAGCACACCGCCCACTGTCGACGTACGAGCAGTGGCGCCTGGTGGCGCACGGGCAACCCGACGTCGCTGCTGGAGATGGACAAGATGAGCGCCTGCCGACGTCCGACTCGGCGGAAGACGCTCCTGACCGCAACGTCCTTGGCACGCAGGCAGCTCGCCTGCACGTCACGGGGCTGCGTGGGCGGCTGAGTCGCGCAGCGGCAGGCCTCTACTTCTCGGACCAGGTCCCCACTCCGTCCCCACCGGACCAGCGCCGGGCCGAGGACCTCCTTCGGGAGGACCATGACGCCCTGCGGCACGAACGAGTAGGCGGCCCGAACCGCCTCGGGCGCAGCTGACTCCCGTCGGAGAAATAGTGTGCGGCATCGCATCTGTTGCGGGCGCGCACATACTTGGGCAGGCTGCAGTCAGGCCTCTCGGAGGGAGCACTCCCTCGCTGGACACCGGGGCGGGCTGACGACGACAACAAGGAGCGGACGATGACCGACTCGATCGATCGCATTGCGGACATCTGGGGCCCCCTGACCCCGCACGCGCGCGGCACGGCGTGGCCCGCCCGCGTCGACACCCACCTCGAGGAAGGAATCACCCCGGACTCGGTCGACCGGTGGGTCCAGTCGGCGTGCCTGCTGTGCAGCAACGGATGTGGATGTGACATCGCAGTCAAGGACGGCCGGATGGTAGGGGTGCGGGGACGTGGCGGTGACGTCGTCAACCACGGACGGCTGGGACCCAAGGGCTTGTACGGCAGCACGCCGTGGGCATCGTCCCCGGATCGCCTGACCCGACCACTGGTGCGGCGGGACGGGGTCCTGGTGGAGACCGACTGGCAGACAGCCATGGGCACAGTCGTCGAGGTGAGCAAGCGCCTTCTCGAGGAGAAGGGGCCGCTGTCACTCGGTTTCTACACCTCCGGGCAGCTGTTCATCGAGGAGTACTACGCCTTGGCCGTCATCGGCAAGGCCTGCTTGGGAACACCTCACATGGACGGCAACACGCGGTTGTGCACGGCCACGGCTGCGGCATCGTTCAAGGAGAGCTTCGGCGCCGACGGGCAACCGGGCTCGTACACCGACATCGAGCACTGTGACGCGATCTTCCTGTTCGGCCACAACATGGCCGAGACGCAGACCGTCCTTTGGACCCGGATCCTGGACCGGACGCGTGGTCCGAACCCGCCGACCATCGTCTGCGTCGACCCGCGCCGCACACGCGTCGCCGATGAGGCGATCCGCACGGGGGGCGTCCACCTCGCGGCCAAGGTGGGCACCAACCTGGCGCTGATGAACGCGTTGACCCGTGAGCTGTTCGTCAACGACTGGGTGGACCAGGAGTGGGTGCAGGCCCACACCGTCGGCCTGCAGGACCTGTTGGAGACGGTCGAGCACTGCACCCCCGAGTGGGCCGGGGAGATCTGCGGTCTCGACCCCGCGGACATCCGGCGTGCGGCGCGGATCTTCGGTGAGAGCGACCACGTGCTGTCCACGGTCCTGCAGGGCTTCTACCAGTCCCACCAGGCGACAGCGGCGTCGGTCGCGGTCAACAACCTGCACCTCCTGCGAGCGCAGATCGGCAAGGTCGGCTCCGGTGTGCTGCAGATGAATGGCCAGCCGACGGCCCAGAACAACCGTGAGTGCGGAGCCGACGGCGACCTGCCCGGCTTCCGCAACTGGGACAACGCCGCCCACGTCCAGGAGCTCGCCGACCTGTGGGACGTCGATGCGTCGGTCATACCCCATTGGGCTCCCCCGACCAACGCCATGGAGATCTTCCGCCACGCCGAGGAGGGCACCATCGGCATGCTGTGGGTGTCGGCGACCAACCCTGCGGTGTCCATGCCCCAGTCAGCCCGGATGCGCAAGATCCTCGGCGGCGACCAGTGCTTCGTCGTGGTGCAGGACCTCTTCCTGACCGAGACCGCGCAGCTGGCCGACGTGGTGCTCCCGGCCGCGGGCTGGGGCGAGAAGACCGGGACCTTCACCAACGTCAATCGCACCGTGCACCTGTCCGAGAAGGCTGTCGAGCCCCCAGGTGAGGCCAAGAGCGACCTCGAGATCTTCACGCTGTACGCGGAGCTGATGGGCTTCACCGACCGCTCGGGCCGGCCGTTGCCGTCATGGCGTACCCCTGAAGAGGCATTCGAGGCGTGGAAGGAAGCGACGGCCGGACGCCCGGTCGACTACACGGGACTGAGCTATGACCAGCTCCGCGGCCCCAGCGGCATCCCCTGGCCGGTCAACGCCCAGACCGCACCCGACGGCACCGACCGGCTCTACACCGACGCCGTCTTCCCCACCCACACGGACGAGTGCGAGACCTACGGACACGACCTGCTCACCGGAGGTGCCGTCACCGAGACCGAGCACCGTGCCCTCGCTCCTGCCGGCCGGGCCTTCCTCAAGGGGTGCGAGTGGACCCCCGCCCACGAGGTCCCGAGCGACGAATACCCGTTGCTGTTCACCACAGGTCGGACCGTCTACCAGTTCCACACACGGACCAAGACCGCTAGGGCGCGCAGGCTCAACGAGGCCGCGCCCGACGCCTGGGTCGAGCTCAGCGCCGAGGATGCGGCAGGGCTCGGTGTCGCCGAGGGCGACGTCGTCCGCGTCGAGTCACCCCGAGGCGCCATCGAGGTTCAGGCCCGCGTGGGCCGCGTCATGAAGGGCGCGGTCTTCGCGCCGTTCCACTACGGCACCTGGGACCTCACCGACGCCGAGCTCGACAGCCCTTCACGGCAGGCCAACGAGCTGACCATGACCGTGTGGGACCCCGTGTCCAAGCAGCCGTACTTCAAGACGGCCGCCTGCCGAGTGGTCAAGGTGCGCGACGGCGACGGCCCCTCCCCCGCTCCCACCACGGCGGCCTCCGCCCCCGCTCAAGCCGACGTGCCACCGACCCGCGGAGGAACACCCACCTCCAGCGTCGTCCTCGACCCCATACCCCTTTATCCGAACGACCCTGCGCAGGCACCCAGGTCCGGACGCGTCCCTGTCCTGCCGGAAGGCGACGCCAGAACGTCGGAAGGGGGCCGGTCATGAGCACCCACCTCGCGACGTATGTCGCGCTCATCCACGCCAGCGAAGCCACCTTGGCCGACTCCTTCGACACTATCGGCCAAGGACACGCGAACCATCCAGACGTGCTGTTCACCTGCCAGGCCCTGGCCAAGATGAGCCGGCAGCACGTGGCGAAGCTGCAACCCGTTGCGGCCAGGTACGGCGAGGCCTCGGACGTCGAAGAACCACAACGCCTGCATGCTTCGGGTGTCGGCGAGGTTCGCAGTGGAGCCGTCGGCCTGCTGCGCGACCTGCAGGACCTCCACATGCTCGCGACCCTGGTCGACAGCACCTGGACGGTTATCGGACAAGGGGCGCAGGGACTGCGTGACGAAGAGCTGCTGTCCATCGAGAAGGCCGCACGCAAGGACGTCTCCCGCCAGCTGGCGTGGCTGGTGACCCGGATGAAGTCCGCCGCACCCCAGGCCCTGATCGTGGCTCCCCCGGCCGACCCGCCGGCAGCCTTCACCCCCGGGAGGGCCTGAACGTGCTGCCGCACCTGCCCTTGTGGGCGGAGCTGCTGCTCTTCGTCGCGAGTGCAGCCGTGATCTGGGTCGCCGGGATCCCGCTGTCCAACTACACCGACATCCTGGCCGACCGGCTCCACCTCGGTCAGGCGCTCGGGGGTCTCATCCTCCTCGCGGTGGCCACCAACCTGCCCGAGATCGCCATCACCTACAGCGCTGCGGCCAGCGGGAAGCTGGACGTGGCGGTGAGCAACATCCTCGGAGGTATCGCGATCCAGACTGTGGTCCTGGTCGCGTTGGACGCGTTCGGTGTTCGTGAACGACGGCCGCTGACGTACCAGGCCGCGAGCCTCACCCTCGTGATCGAGGGGGCGATCGTCCTGGCAGTGCTCGTCGTCGTCGTGATGGGCACCCAGCTGCCCAAGGACCTCGTGGTCGCCCGGCTGACGCCCGACGTCGTCCTCATCGGGCTGGTCTGGGTCGCGGGGCTCATGCTGACCCAGCGGGCAGGGGGGAAGCTGCCCTGGTCCAACAGCGGTGAAGCCCCCGACAGCCAGCCGAAGCCGCGTGGCCACTCGCAGAAGACCCGCTCAGCCGAGGCGACCCGAAAGGGCGTCAGCACCACCCGGGTCATCCTCATCTTCGGTGCCGCAGCGGTGGCGACCCTGGTCGCCGGTGCCGTCGCCGAGGAGAGCGGCACGGCGGCTGCCGACCAGGTGGGCCTGTCAGGAGTGCTGTTCGGTGCGACCGTGCTGGCGGCTGCGACGTCCCTCCCAGAGCTCAGTACGGGCCTGAACGCGACGCGGCAGGGCGACTACAAGCTTGCGTTCGGCGACATCTTCGGCGGCAACGCCTTCCTGCCGGTGCTGTTCCTGCTGGCGGTCCTGGTCTCGGGCAAGGCCGTCCTGCCCAACGCCCACGCCGCCGACATCTACCTCACGGGTCTGGCCGCACTCCTGACAGTCGTCTACATGGCCGGCCTGATCTTCCGTCCAGCGAAGCAGCACGCCCGTCTCGGCATCGACAGCATCGCGGTCCTGGGCCTCTACCTCCTAGGCATCATCGGGCTCGTCGTCCTCCCGCAGTAGCACCGACACAGTTCGTCTCAGCGCCCAGGGTGGCGCTGAGCCCGCCCACCTGAACAGCGGTCGCGAGTGTTCGAAAACGATCCCGTCTCTGACCATGCGACGTTCAAGCACCGACGCCCCCTTCACGCAGCCAACTGACCTCTTCCCCACATGGGAAGTGACTGGCCCTCCTTCGGGCGTCCACGCACGTCAGCGGACGTGCAGGGAGCGGCACCAGGGCCGAAACGCGCCCTCTTAGTCAAGCAACTAGTCAAGCAGGCGTCGTTGACGCGGCCCAACGAAGAAGCCCCTGACCAGCGTTTCCGCAGGTCAGGGGCTATTTCGTACTGGTGGGCGATACTGGGTTTGAACCAGTGACCTCTTCCGTGTCAAGCATTCTCATGCCGTGCGTCACTGTTCGTCGACGTCCTGCTGAGCACGAAGCAGTCCCCCGATGTTCCTCGACATCCGGTCTAGCACGCCGGCGTTGTCAAGCAGTTAGTCAAGCAGACGTTATGCGACTGTCACGGGAACCGGGGGTCGGCCGGGGCGCGACCTTGGGTGGTTTCGTGCTGACGCGTCCGTGGCCGTCGCCACCCCAGACACGTTGCGACCTTTCGTTCCGCCGACCCGGACGAGCTAAACGGCCAATCGATAGCGAGGCCCCTCCTCTGCACCTCCAAGATGCTCAGCCTTCTCTTGATCGGAGCGCAGTGAAGGAGGGTATGCGGTCGTGCTCAATATGGGTGTAGGCGAGTGCCTCAGCCAGGCGCTCGTTGCCCGAGCGAATCGCATCAGTCAGATGCACGTGATCGTTGAACGCCTCGTCGGCATCGAGCTGCGAGGTCAGGTAGAACAGCCAGAGGGCTCGTTCCGAGACTGACCGCATCAAGGTGGCCATCAGGTCGTTACCCGCCAGCTGAACGATTGCCTCGTGGTAGCGGGTGCTGGCCTCCGCGATCTTGTAGGGGTCACCCTCGTGCACGACATCTTGAGCTAATTGCAGTGCCGCATCCAGTGGCTCTGTCGACGCCCCGGCAGCGACCCGTGCGGCGGCGTAGCGCGCAGCCCCGACTTCGAGGCTCAGCCGCAGGTCGAACAGGTCGTTCACCCGCTTGGCGTCCCACGTGGCCACCACGGCACCTCTGCGCGGAGACGTCTCCACAAAGCCGTGCATCTCCAGCTGCGGAACTGCCTCCCGGAGTGGAACCCGGGAGACTTCGAGCTCTTCGGCCAGGCGTTGCTCGATCAGACGCGAACCTTGCGGGTAGGTCCCGAGGATGATTCCTTCGCGCAGCGCCAAGTAGACCTGCCGCGCCAACGAGTCCTTCTGAGCAACCTCGACCAGTTCCCGTTCCTGGGTGGCCATGTGACTCCTTCATTTGGGTACGTGCGGCACTCGTGCGGTGACCCGATCTCGCCTGGGGGGCCAGCAGTCGTCTGCTGGCCCCCGCTGTCGCGGGCGTGTCTACTTCTTGATGGACAGCATGCTGAAGTTGAGCTCATTGGCGCCAATGTTCTGGGACTCCGGCACGCCCGTGAGCCACTTCTGCGCCACCACCCAGTCCTTGTTGTAGGACAGGTTCATCCAGCAACCCGTGGCCGAGTACGTCTGGGCGGCCTTGGCGAACAGCGCCTTGTCGCCGGTCTTTAGCGCGGCGTTGAGGTCGGCGTCCGTGGACGGGTCGTCGCACTTGAAGTAGTTGATGCCTCCGGTCTTGTCCCAGAACACGTGGCCCCACATGTACGGGCTGCCTCCGTCAGGTCCGTTGTTGCCGTCGAAAAAGACGTCTGGGCCCTTGGTGGGGTCGTTGGGCCAGTTGAAGACCTGCGACGTCGGATAGCTCTGAGCGCTGGCCTTGATCCCGATGGCCTGCAACTGCGCAGCCACGATGTTGGCCATCTGCTGAGCGTTGACATTGTCAGAAGCATGTCCGATCACCATTGCCGTCCCGGCGGGCAAGCTTTTCGCATACTTGCTCAGCACGGACGGGTCGTACGTGATGTTCTGCTTGTCTGACCCGTCGTCGATCATTCCCTTGGCGTAGATCGTCGTCGCGGGTGTCGACCGGGCGCCCAGCACCTGTTCGACGAGCTGCTTCTGGTTGATGGATTGGAGGAATGCGGTCCGGGCCTCCTGCTTGGCGAAGAAGTCCTTGCTGGGGTTCATGAAGATCATCGCGGACTGGATGGTCGGCAGGAAGTAGCTGGCAACGGTCTGGTTGTCTTGGTACTTCTTCAGGCTCGAGGACGGCAGGTTTGCCACGCTGACGGATACGTCGCCGTTGTCGATTGCCAGTTGCAGCGACGACACGTCGTCGTAGACCGGCATGTTGATGGTCTTGAACGGCGAGATCGTCCCCCAGTAGTCCTTGTACTGGCTCAGGACGTACTTCGATCCCACCTGCACGTCACTCAGCTCGTAGGGGCCTGTGCCAAGGTCGTGGGTGGACAGGTACTTCTGGGCGTTGTCCGACCCTGCGTTCTTCTTCACACCGTCGGGCGAGACCATCTTCGGGCCGAAGGGGGATGCCAGGTAGTCCAGGAAGGCGGAGTTCGAGGACTTGAGCTCGACGACGGCCGTGGCTGCGTCCGGCGTCTTGACCGACGCGACATCCTCGACCATGTAAGCAGCGCCACCCTTGACCGCCGCGCGGCGGGCGAAGGACGAGCGGACAGCGTCCGAGGTGAACGGGGTGCCGTCGTGGAAGGTGACACCCTTGCGCAACTTGAAGGTATAGGTCTTGAAGTCCGGTGAAACGGTCCAGGACTCAGCCAGACGCGGCGCGACCTCTACCTTGTCGAGGTTGTTCTTGTACTGCACCAAGCCTTCGTAGACGTTGAGGATGATGGCACAGCCATTGTTGGCGTAGTACACATCGGGGTCGGGTGGCTGTCCGATGTCACCCAGCAGTCCAACCGTCAACACGCCGTCGGTAGGGGCCGCCTTACCGCCCGCGGACCCCTGGGAGCTGGTCTTGTCAGCACAGCCGGCGACTGCGAGCAGAGGAAGGATGGCGACGGCGACCAGCGCCTTCAGAGCCCTCTTCCCACCTAGTTGATTCATCACGCGCTACTCCTTAGTTGTGATCCGGCAGACTTCTTGTGTTCAAGCTGGTCGCACGCGCGCCCTTTCGGGGCAGCACGGCGGGTCATAGGTTCAAGCGTGGGTCGGCGGCCGCCTGGAGGAGATCAACCAGCGCGTTGGCGATGATGTAGATCGTGCCGAGGACAAGCGTGACCGCGGCGATGGCCGGGAAGTCCGATACCGGAATGCTCCGAGCCAGGTAGTTCCCGATGCCGGGCCAACTGAAGATCTGCTCGACGACGATCACGCCCGCAAACATGAAGCCGAGTTGCAGGCCGGCCATCGACAGCGCTGGTCCGATCGAGTTACGAACCACGTGGCCTCCCAGAACCGCCCCTTCGCTGAGGCCTTTGGCACGCGCGGTGCGGACGTGGTCGGCATTCATCGTGGTCTCCAGGCTCGCGCGCAGGATGCGTCCGATGGCGATGGCCGGGGCGATCGCCAGGGCAAGGGCGGGCAGGACCAGGTGCTGAAGGGCTGTCGCCCACTGCGCTACGTCTCCATGGAGGAGACTGTCGACCATTAGGAACCCGGTCGGGCCCGAGGCGTTGGCGCCGCGGTCGCCGCCCGGGAGCCAGCCGAGACGAGAGTAGAAGAGGACGATGCCGCCCAGGGCCAGGAGAAAGGACGGGCCGGTGGCCAGCACGAGCAGCAGGCCGCGTAGGACCGAGGTTCCCCACCACCGCAGTGCCCCCGATACGGCGAACAGAATGCCCAGCACAAGGGCGAACACGAACGCCACCGTCACGAGCTCGGCCGTCGCTGGTAGGAAGTCGCCTAGGTCGGAGACGACCGACCTGTGAGTGCGGAAGGAGACGCCAAGGTCACCGTGCAGGAGGCGTCCTAAGAAGTGCAGATAGCGTAGGGGAAGTGGGCTGTTCAACCCGAGAGACTCCCGGGCCGCCGCAACGGCTTCCGGCGAGGCGTTCAGTCCGATGTAGGCCTTGACCGGGTCCCCGGGGGTGATCTCTTGGAGAAGGAAGATGATTGCTGACAGCACGAGGATGAGAACGAGGCTCGACCCTAGGCGACGCAAGATGAACTTGAGCACGGTCGTCCCCTTATCGCTTTGAGTTCAGTAGCTGCCGGACGGCGTCCCCGCCCAGGTTGGCGATCAGGCTCATCAACAACACGGCGATGCCTGGAGTGATGGGAATCCACCACTGGGTCAGCAAGAGCTGCAGACTGCGGGCAGTGTCTGCTCCGAGCTCGGGGGCAGGGGCGGACTGGCCGAGCCCGAGGAATGACAGACCTGCCAGGAGCAGGATGACGTTCCCGATGTCCAGGCTGGCCGTCACCAGGGCCGTGGGCACGGCTCCGGGGACGATGTGTCGCAGCACCAAGCGACCGCGCCCGACACCGGCGAGCCGCGCCGCCTCCACATGCGGTCTCGATGCGAGGGACTTCACCTCGGCACGGATGATGCGGGCGTAGTAGGGCCACCAGACGATCATGATTCCGATCAGGGTGTTCTTGAGTCCGGGTCCGAGCGCAGCGACGATGGCGATGGCCACCAGAGCGCCGGGTAGCGCCAGAAACAGGTCGGTGAACCGCATGAGCAGGTTGTCGATCCAACCGCCACACACCCCTGCCGTGACGCCGATCGCACCGCCAATGACCAAGCCGGAGGCCACGACGACCAGTGAGGTGAACCAGCTGATTTGGATGCCCCACAGGGTTCGGCTGAGCAGGTCACGGCCGATCGAGTCGGTGCCGAGAAGGTGGTCGGGAGACCCTGGCGGCAAGTTGAGCATCCCCACCGGCTGGACTGGGTCGTAGGGCGAGAGGACGCGACCGAGAACGGCAACGATGGTGACGAGCAGAAGCAGTGAGGCGACAGCCGTACTGGCCCGTGACCCCGAGGGGGTGCGAGACGTGAACGCCAGCACGCGCATTCGTGACGCGGGGATCTTCGCAACAGTCATGACGTCGTCACCTCGATCGTCGGGACCGAGGCAAGAAGAGAGCGCGTATAGGGGTGCTCCGGTCTCTCGATGACATCCGTCGCCGGTCCCATCTCGACGATCTGCCCTTGGGTCATCACGGCGATCTGGTCGCCCATGAGGCGAGCTACCGACAGGTCGTGTGTCACGAAGATGACGGTCATCGCGAATGCGCTGCGCAGCTCACGGATGAGGTTGAGCACACTGGCCGCCAAGGAGGCGTCGAGGGCACTGGTCGGCTCGTCGCACAACAGCACGGACGGTGGGATGACGGTGGCACGAGCGAGGGCGACACGCTGCTTCTGGCCGCCGGACAGCTCGCTCGGGCGGGCATTGGCAATACCAGCCGGGAGACCGATCGTGGTGAGCGCCAAGTCCAGCCGGCGCTGCACCTCAGCCGAACCCAGGCGCAGCGGGCGCAGGCGCTCACGGAGGAGTTCACCCACCGTCAACCAGGGCGTGAGAGATGAGCCGGCATCCTGGAAGACCATCTGCGCTCCCTTGTTGCCCACGTGCACGGCACCGGAGGTGGGGGGGATCAGTCCCGCCACCACGCGCAGCAGGGTGGACTTCCCCGACCCGCTCTCACCCACGATCGAGAGTGATTCGCCGGCTCCGACCGTCAGGTCGACGCCACGAAGGGCATGCACCTCCTCGCGGTGGCGCGCCCCGGACTTCAGGACGAACCGCACGTGCACGTCGTCGAGGCGTACCGACTCCCCTGCCTCCGAGAGCTGACGGCTCTCGGACCGCAGCACCGGATCGACGGGAGCCCGCGAGTGGGCAAGAGCCTGCACCTGAGCCACAGATCGCCAGCACGACCGTTCGTGCAGGAGGGTCGCATCGGCGCCCAAGGCGACGGGAGCTAGCGGCGGCTGTTCGCGCGAGCACTGTTCGTCGGCGAGGGGGCACCGCGAGTGGTAGGCGCAACCCAGCATGCGCTCGGCCGGGGTAGCCGTCTCCGGCTTCAAGGTCGTCAGTGGCAGGTTGCGTGGTGTCTCCAGGGACAGCCGGGAACTCAGCAGCCCCACGGTGTACGGGTGCGTGGGACGTCGCAGCATCTCCGCGACGGGACCGAGCTCAGCCACCCGTCCGGCGTAGAGAACAGCGATGCGATCGGCGATCTGGGCAGCGACGGCGAGGTCGTGGGTGATCAGGACGACACTGCAGCCAAAGGTGTCGCGGAGGTCGGCGAGCAGTTCCAGCACTTGGGCCTGCACGGTGACGTCCAGGGCGGTGGTGGGTTCGTCGGCGATGATCAAGGAGGGTCGCCCTGCTACAGCGATGGCCGTCATCACCCGCTGGCGCAGTCCGCCTGAGAGCTCGTGGGGGAACACCCGGAAACGTAGTTCGGGATCAGCGATCCCGACCGACGTCATCAGCTGGAGCGACGTCTCCCGGTCGTGGCTGACCTCACCGATCTGCTTGCCCACCCGCATGGTCGGGTTGAGCGAGGTCATTGGATCCTGGAAGATCACACCAAGCTCGTGGCGGCGCAGGTGACGCAGCTCAGATGGCGCGCTGTTGAGGACGTCCACGCCCGCGATCTCAATCGAACCGTGCGTGCGCGGTCGGGACGCCTGGGGCAGCAGGCCCATCATGCTCAGCGCAAGCACGCTCTTGCCCGATCCGGACTCGCCCACCAGTCCCACGATCTCGCCGCGTCCGACGTCAAGGTCGACACCACGCAGCACCTCGCTGCGTGCACCGTCGCGTTCCAGGCTGACCGTGAGCCCACGGATGGAGGCAGCCAAACCCTCGGCGGGGTGCGGGTCGGGCCGGTCCCCGGTCGACCGCTTCGAGCGAACGTCAGCGAACTTCATCAGTCACGTCCATTCCGGTTGCTGCGGATCGTTCGTCAGCCATGACGCGGTAGATCTCACGCGGTTGGGTGAACCAGACTTGGTCTCCCCTGCTGGCGAGGTGCTCCAGCGCGCGAGCGAGCTGCCGAAGTCGGAACGGCGCGCCCGAGATGAACGAATGGATCACGATGCTCATGACCAGTCGCTGTTCCCCGGCAGCCAGCAGCAGCTCCTCGAACTCGTCGATGATCATGTCCGCGAACTCGCGGGCGCCCACGTTGCGACCGATGATCGACGTGCTGTCGTTGAGCTCGAGGGCGTAAGGAATCGCCAGCAACGGAGCCGAGCGAGTGTTCAGCCAGACGGGCTGGTCGTCCAGGCGGAGGTCCAGCACGTAGCGGTAGCCGCTCTCCCCCAGTAGGTCGAGCGTGTTGCTGGTCTGGGTCAGCCATGGGCTTGACCAGCCGAGGGGGGCTGCACCCTCCTCGTCATGGATCCGCGCAGCCACCTCCTTGAGGTACAGGAGCTCTTCGGGCTCGCTGAAGGAACCCAGAGAGTGTGAGTTGGACACTCCGTGGCCCACCACCTCGGCGCCGCTTCGACGCACGGCCTCGAGCAGCTGAGGCGCGCTGTCATAGAGCGCCGTGTTGAGCAGGACCGTAGGTGCGATGTCGAAGGTCTCCATGCGCCGCAGCAGCCTGAAGGCGCCCACGCGGTTGCCGTAGTCGCGCCAGCTGGCGTTCACCAGATCGGGCGCCGAGACTCCTTCAAGGAGGTCCTCGGTCTGGCCCTCTCCGAAGGTGTAGTGCTCCACGCCCATGGCCACGTAGACGGCGAGCTTCTTACCACCGGGCCAGGAGGCGGATGGGCGGTCCAGGATGGGTGAGTAGTCGTAACGCTCGTCAGGCCTTGGCACGCATGTCATGCGGATCCCACCCATCTGTTCATGCCGACGTCGGCGAGCGCCGCGTCGTGGACGAGCCCCTTGTAATGGGGAAGGAAAGCCTCGGCGTCATGGCGGGCGCGCTCGACCGCTGGCCGCTTCCGGGCGAAGAGGTCGCGCGCTTCGTCCAGGAGGGCGGATTCGTCGACGGTCGAGATGGCGCCGTCCTCGAAGACGATGCGCCCATCCACCATGGTCAGTTCCACGCTATTGCCGGACTCGCAGTAGACGAGCTGACCGCGCAGGTCGTTGAAGGGCGTGAAGGCCCGGCTATGAAGGTCAAGGACGACCAGGTCGGCCAAGAACCCCTCTCGCACCGCGCCGAGCTCATCAGACCGCAACAGGGCCGCCGCGCCGCCCACCCAAAGACTGTCGAGAACCTCATGAGGCGATGGCCACTCATCGCTCTCGAGTCCGGACACGTTGTGGATCAGGCCGGCCATCTTGACGACTCCCCACAGGTTGCACGAGTCGTCGCAAATCGCCTCGTCAATCCCCAGGCAGGTGGTGATCCCGCGATCCTTGAGCTTGCGGAAGGGCGCCACGCCGCTTCCCAGCCGCAGGTTGCTGACCGGGTTGTGGGCGACGATGGCTCCAGAGGATGCGATGAGGTCCAGGTCGTGGTCATCGACCCAGACAGCATGGATGACGTTCATCCGCTCACTCAGCAGGCCGAGGTCCGCGGTGTACTCCACCAGGGACCGGCCAGCGAACCGTGGCTGGGTCGTCGCCAACGTCCGTTGCAACTTCGTCTCGAGCATGTGCGCGAACAGAGGGATCCGGTAGACACGACTCAGGTCGTCCAGCGCCGCAAAGTACTCAGGGCTCACTCGTTGCGGTGCCGACACGGACACGGCGGCAGTGAGGCGACCGCCCTCGGAGCCGTGCCAGCGGGAGATCAGGTGGTCGTACATGTCGAGCAGCGCCGCCGCGCCCATCGGGGGCGACGCCGACAGGGCTGCACGGACGTGGGGGTCTGCCGTCTGGGAGAGGGGGAGCTTGTCCGCCTCCCTGACCTCGGGCTGGTCCAGCGCCACGCTGGCACGCATGCCGGAATCCGCGTAGGCCTGCATGACGGCGTCGATGATCTCCGAGGTGGGAAAGGGCATGAGGAACGCGTCGTCCTGCACCGTGGTCACACCCGTGCGAAGCATCTCCAGAGCCGCCAGCATCGTGCGCACGTACGCTTCCCGCGGCGTGGGGACGAGCTGCTCGTCCGACGGTGACTCGAAGAGCATGAACATTTCCAGTGGCAGGCTGCGCAGCGAACCCTTGAGGTGGTTCGCGGGCGAATGGAAGTGAGCGTTGACCAGACCGGGGACGATGAGCTTCTGTGCCCTGCCGTCGATGACCCGGTGCGGGCCGTCCTGGCCGAGCCCTTCGTCGAAAAGCCGTCGAGCGTCAGCCCCGATCGAGGCCACCCGGTTGCCGAGGACCAGAAGGTCGGTGGGGCCCACCATCCCTGCAGGGTGGTCGCCGTCGTACACGAAGACATCCGTGAACAGGACGCTCATGATCGGTCCCCCGTCGTCGGTCGGTCGGGCCGAGCCCAGGTACCCGCACGGGAGGTGGCCACGCCCTGCGCGACCAGCCCCTCGGCCAGCACGACTGCTGCTGCTACTCCCTCGATCACCGGGACGCCGAGGCGCGCCTGCAGCGGAACGACGAGATCAGCCAAGCCGGCACAGCCGAGAATGATGGCCTCGCTCGATTCCTGTTCGATGGCGATCCTGCCCTGCTCCACGAATGCTTCGAGCAGGTGGCTGGATCCGTCAGCCAGTTCGCTGACCGGCACGTCGATCGCACGAACCGTGCAGCGGTGCCCCAGCCCCAGGGCGCGCACGACCCGGTCAGACTGGGCCAGCGTGCGCCGCGGCATTGTGATCACCGTGAACCGGTGCGCCACCAGGGTCGCGGTGAGCAGCGCGGCCTCGGTCATCCCCACCACCGGGCCGATTGCGACCTCGCGGGCCGCCTGCAGTCCCGTGTCGCCGAAGCAGGCGATCACGTAGGCAGCCGGCGGCTCGTCCGTCGCCTCCGCCTTCTCGACCTCCTCGAGGACGCTGAGGGCAGCGGTGACCTCATCCGTGTGGCTCTCCACCGTGGCCACGCCGTGTCCCGGCGTGACACCCACAAGTTCTGTCCCCGGCCGGGTCGCCAGGGAAGCGCGAGCCACCACAGCAGCAGTCATCGACTCGGTGGTGTTGGGATTGACGACCGCGATCCGCAGTGCGTCCTTCATCTGCCGACACCTCCATCCCCAGCGCCTGGCCCAAAAACCTGACCGGATCTTTCGACCTGTTGAGCTGCTGACACGAGGGCGTCGACGCCGTAGGCACTGATCGCGACCCTCGCTGCCGTGGCTCCGGCACGGGCGGCCGTCGCGGCGTCACCGGTGCGCAGGTGGACTGCCGCGAACGCTCCGCAGAAGGCATCTCCCGCCCCGGTGCTGTCGATCGCGGGAACAGGTTCGGTCGGCACTTCGAGAACTCGGCCTTCCTCGACCACGAGACTCCCCCGCTCGGCCCGCTTGATCACGACCGTCCGCGGCCCAAGTCCTCGGAACTGTTGCGCGGCAGCTACCAGGTCCGTGGTGCCGGCCAAGGCGACAGCTTCCACCTCACTGGGCAGGAACACGTCGCAGCACGAGATCATCGCGTTGATCGACTCCCGGTTCCCCTCGAGGTAGTCCTCCTGGAGGTCCAGGTAGAGGCGGGCACCGCTGTTCTTCTTCAGCCACGGTGTGAGCGCGAGCTGCGAGGCCAGGCTCATGGCCAACAGGACGATGCCGTCGGCGCCCAACGCTGCGTGCGGGACGTCCACTGGGTAGACCGACATGAGGTCGAAGTCCTCCTCGGTCGACAACATGTCCCAGGTGCGGGTCCCGTCCGCGTGGTAGGTGATGATGTTGCGGATGGTCGCGCTGTCCCTCTCGGGGAGGTCATCGGCGCCGACGCCTGCCGTAGCGAGGGCGCTGAGGAGCTCCTGGGGGACGTCGTGCCCCACCGGGGCCAGCATCCTGACGTTCTCGGTGAACAGACGGGCGGCCAGCGCCGCATACGCCGCATCACCACCGAGCGCCGGTCTGCCGCGCTCTCCACCGTACCTTGCTTCGTCGATCGTCAGGTTGCCGACGCAGACCAACGAGCGGTCCGACGTCCCGTCAGTCACCGAGGGCCGCCTCAGCAAGGGCGAACTTCGCCATCCCGAGGTGATAACCGATCATCTGGGCCGGCACCAGGTACAGCAGGGGGCTCAGGGTCTCCGAGACCGCAGGCATCTCCACAACCTGGTTGGCGTCCGCGTCGAAGGCTCGTTCTCCTTCGGTACTGATGGCGTAGAGCGTGCCGCCGTACCGTCGAGCGTCCCGCCCGGTGTATGTGGCCCGAGCCACCGAAGGTCCTGTGGGCGCGAAGAGGAACAACGGCTCGTGCGGCTTCTGGGAGTTGTAGTGGTGGTACTCCTCGACCTGGATCTCCACCGCGTGGTCCGGAGTCGTCTCCTTGACCTTGGCGGCGCCGACGATTGCAGCGGCCCAGTTCGGGCCTGCCGCCGAGAACAGGTACATCTGCCGTGCTGCTTCGGCAGCAGCGATCTGGGCGATGGGCCCGTCCACTCGATCAAGCACACGGGCCATCAGCTCGGGGGCACCAGCGAGTTCACGACCCAGGTCGGCCGCCCCCGTCGCGCCACGCTGGATGCCGACCTTGCTCGCCAGTCGGAGCAGGAGCGCGAGAGCGGCTGTGGACGACTGCGTGGGCCAGCCCACTCTCGTGGCCTCGATCATCAGGGAGTGCTGGCTTTCCTGGTCGATCGAGGAGGCGGGTGTGTTCGTCAGCGCAAGGGTGTAGGCGCCAGCGTGCTGGGCCACCAGCACTGCCTCGACCGTGCGAGTCGTCTCTCCCGAGCTGGACAGGGCGATGACCATGGAGCGGTTGGTGACGAGGTGTTGCTGGTAGTAGGCGAACTCCATGCACTGCACGGCCTCGCAGGGCACGCCGGTCATCAGCTCCAGTGCCTGTCGCGCCGCGATCATCACGGCCAAGGAGTCACCGGCGCCGACCAGGAAGATCCGGTCGAACGACCGGGTAGCCATGTGCTCGCTCACCGAGTCGAGACCAGCGACGTTCCGCTCCCACGTGTCGAGGATGGCTTGCGGCTGGCCGAACATCTCTCCTCGGGTGACCTCGACGCGGTGTCGACGTTTCGGGTCCAAGGGGTCGTCGGTCGGCAGCGCGAGAATGCTCGCGCGTTCCCCTTCGGAGACACGCGCGACGACAGACTGCTGGCGCGCATCGAGGGGGCTGCCCGGCCCCAGGAGGGGACTGTCGAGGGTCATTGGCAGGTGCCTTTCAGGTCAGTGGTCACACCGGGTCACAGGGGCCGACGACGTCAGCGCGGAAGGGAGTCGCGATACAGCGACCCCAGATGATCGGCCCTCGCGGCGTCGATCCGCGGCGCGGACCCGCCGGAGGTCTTGAGCACGCTTCCTAGGATCGCTCCGTCGGCTCCCCGAAGAACCGCAGGCAATGACTCGGCAGTGACCCTGCCGCCAACAAGCACGTCGATCCCGGCGCCCAACTCGGCCTTGACGCGAGCGATGTCGTCAATCGCGTCGCCGACTCCGCTGTCTCGGGTCACGATGAGCTTGTTAGCCCCGCCGAAAGCCACGGCCTGCGCTGCCGCCCAAGGGGTGTCGCCAAGGAGGGATGCACTGGTCGCCTCGTGGGCGTCTGCCCAGACTTCCACCTCGCTGCCGAGAAGCCGCTTCATCTGTGCAACCTGCAGCGAGCAACCCTGGATGAACCCCGTCGGGCCCGCGGAGACGCCAGTGAGGACCTTGACACGGACAAACTGCGCGCCAACAGCATGTGCGACCGCAACGGAAGCGGCTCCATCGTTGTGGCCCACGATCACACCCAGCCCCAAGCTGGTGGCAGCGCGCACGGCCGCTCCAACCACGGCCAATGCCGCGACGGTCGGGGCCCCCACCAAGGAGGGCTGAGGATTGTCGCTGGCGTCTTGCACCATCACGTCGGTGAATCCCGCGGCCTCCAATATCTTGGCATCGGCCGCGGCGGTCTTCGCCATCTCCCGGACGCAGGCACCACCATAGTTGGCGGCCCCCGGCAGCGGCGGGAGATGCAGCACCCCTACAAGGCGGAACGTGCTCATTGGCACCTCTCAGTCGGTAGATCTCGGACGGTATACAATTCGGCGCGACACGTCAATGGTCGCAGGAGCTGAAATCTCGGCTCTTGGACGAGCGCAGGGCTGAACGTCGCTCATTCCAACGACTTTGCCTCGATGACGGCACCGATCGACCCCTGAAGCCTATGGACTTCGAAACTATTCGTGCCCAGTTCGGTATACATCGCGTGGGAAGCGTGGGCGACGTCCACCTGCCTGTTGATGACGCACCGCCTGGGCCACGTTCAGACGTCATGGACGTGACAGTGGATGCGTCGGCCAATAGACCGGGGATTGCCCGGCAGGATGCCGCTCTGCGGGGAAGTCCCCTAGTCCCAATCCTTCGAGGTGGTCGACCCACACCGAGATGCTGCGGCCCAGCTCCGCGGGACGTCAGGCCGCTCAGAGGGCGGACGTACTCGTCCAAGGTCCACAACACGATCGCCATGGCCGTGAGGTCGGTCTCAGGAGAATAGAGAGACGGCCTCGAGACGCAGCGACTGACCTGTTCCCTGCACGGGAAGTGACTAGCTCTCTTTCGCACGTCCACGCACGTCAGGGGACGTGCAGGGACCGGCACCAGGGCCGAAACGCGACGTCTTAGTCAAGCAGCTGGTCAAGCAGGCGTCGCGGGCCCGACCCAACGAAGAAGCCCCTGACCGGCGTTTCCGCAGGTCAGGGGCTGTTTCGTACTGGTGGGCGATACTGGGTTTGAACCAGTGACCTCTTCCGTGTCAAGCATTCTCGACCCGTCCGAGACCGTGCCCAGACGTCCATCTGAGCACGAACCAGTCCCCCGACGTGCCCCTGAATCCGCCCGCACACGCCCTCGTTGTCAAGCAGTTAGTCAAGCAGGCCAAAGCGTTCTGCCGCGGCTTGCCATGCCCGCCCCATCCCCGGGCGGGGCGGGCGTATCCACCTCGGTACGGCTCAGCCGCAGCAGCCGCCACCAGAACTCGGTGACGTCCCACTCGCCAGCGCGAGGGACGTGCGGGTAGTCGGCTGCGCCTCGAGATCCCCTGCGCGGCCGTTCGGCACCCCTGTCGCGAATCCGACTCGCAGCCGCTCGAGCGACTCCTCGGTCGCAGGGTCGGCGATGGCTACGTCGGGAGTGGTGTCGCAGCAGCCACCCGAAGACTGAACACCAGTAGCGACTTCGTCATCGGACAGCGCGTTGGAGGAGGAACACACGCCTGTCTCGGGAAGCACCAGCTGGACCTCGTCTGCCGCGGCGTCGTCACCGGCCAGGTGCGCAGCGATGGACCGAACCTGCTCGTTGCCGGTGGTGATGAGGAAGGTCGGGGCACGGCCGTAGGACTTCATCCCGACCGTGAAGAAGCCAGGTTCCCTCTCGTGCGCAAGCTCTCGCCAGCCGTGCGGACTCACGGTTCCGCAGGAGTGGAAAGAGGGGTCGATCAGTGGGCCGAGGGCACGGGGTGCCTGAACGGATGGGTCGAGGTCGAGCTGGAGCTCCGACAGCATCGCCAGGTCGGGGCGGAACCCGGTCGCGGCGGCGATGTTGTGCACGCTGGCGATGAGTCGCTCTCCGTCCGCTGTGTCACCGACGACGGAGACGGTGTCATTGGTGTGGATGTCGAGCTGCCGAGTGGCGAACCCGGTGACGTACTCCAGAGCTCCGGACGTCACCAGGTCCTGCAGGTCCGAGCCGAGGCGTCCGCGGTCGGCGAGCTGGTCGTCGGTGCCGCCACCGAACACGCGGCGCGCACTGGTGCCGCGGATGGCCCACACGATGCGGGTTCCGGGCACCTCCCGGGCGAGCTGCGCGAGGGCGAGCAGGGTGTTCGCGGCGGAGTGGCCCATCCCGACGACCAAGGTGGTGCGGCCGGCGAACCGGGCGCGGTCGGCGCCGAGGACGTCGGGCAGCGGGCCGACGAGGAACCCGGCAGTGCGAGCCTGCTCCTCCCCCAAGGCTGCGAGTCCGGAGGAGCCGAGCGGGTTGTGCTGTTCCCACGTTCCGGAGGCGTCGATGACTGCCCGTGCCTGCAGGTCCTCGACGGCACCGTCGGTGTGCTGGACGCGCACCACGAACGGCCGGTCAGCTCGGCCCACGGTGCGGGAGCGGTCCAGTCCGTCGCGCGAGACGGCGAGCACGCGTACGCCGGTGCGGACCACGTCCGGGCCGAGGGCGTCCGCCAACGGGCGCAGGTACCGGTCGACGATGTCGGCGCCGGTCGGGGACTGGCGCTCCGTCGGCCGGGTCCAGCCGGTCGGGGCGAGGACTTGCTCTGCGGCCTCGTCGACGATGTACTGCCACGGGGTGAAGGTCCGGATGTGGCCCCACTGGGTCATCGCGGTGCCGACGTGGTCACCCGCCTCCAGGACCAAGGCGCTCATGCCGCGGTCGACCAGGTGCGCGGCCGCGGCGAGGCCGACGGGGCCACCGCCGATGACCACGACCGGTGGATCGGCTACGGGGATTGGTGCGCTCTGGGTGATTGCCTGGGTGATGCTCATGGGTGTCTCCTTCGACTGCTTGCCTACGGGTGGACCCGGTTCGGCGTTGGAACATCACGTCTCGCTTCGACGTTCATCGAATCATAACTTCGAGACATGTGGAAGCATTCCATCGAACTTCGTCGAAGTATTTCTCGCCCGAAGGTAGGATCGGCTGTGATGACGACCAAGACCTCACTGCCCACTAAGGCCTCAGGCACCCCACTGACCGTGCTGACCGCCTGCTGTGCTCCGGTGGATTCGGCCGTGGCTGACGACGCGGCTCAGTCGCTTGCCACCATGTTCAAGGCTCTGTCCGACCCGGCCAGGGTGAAGGCGATGTCGATGCTGCTGAACGCCGAAGAGGTGTGTGCCTGCGACATCGCCGACGGCATCGGCAAGAGCCAGGCGACTGCCAGCCACCACCTGTCCATCCTGCGCAAGGCCGGGCTGGTCACGGGAGAGAAGCGCGGTACCTGGGTCTACTACCGCGCGGTTCCCGAACGGCTGGCCGCCATCGGCGATGCCCTCGCGCTCGGGACGTGACCGCACTCACCGGTGCTGAGGTGAGCGGGTACGACGTCGACGTTCTTGTCATCGGCGGCGGACAGGCCGGCTTGGCCGCTGGCTACCACCTGCAGCGTGCCGGCTTCGTCCCCGGCAGCGGGTACGTCGTCCTGGACGCCAACCTCTCCCCCGGCGGCTCATGGCAGCACATGTGGGAGTCATTGCACCTGTTCTCCCCAGCCGGGTACTCCTCCCTGCCCGGCTGGCTCATGCCGCCGAGCGAGGGTGAGGACTTCCCACCCGCAGCGCACGTCGTGGACTACCTGTCGCGCTACGAGCAGCGATACGGCCTGCCCGTGCACCACGGCATTCGCGCGGACGCGGTGCGCCGCGCCGACGACGACCCGACCGGGCGACTGTTCGTGGAAACCACCGTCGGCACGTGGTCGGCGCAGGCGGTGGTTTCGGCGACAGGGACGTGGGGTCGGCCGTTCATCCCGCGCTACCCCGGGATGGACACCTTCACGGGCCGTCAGCTGCACAGCGCCGACTACAGCTTGCCTGAGCCCTTCGCAGGACAGCGCGTGGTCGTGGTCGGCGGCGGTAACACGGGTGCTCAGCTGCTGGCCGAGCTGTCGTTGGTGGCTGACACGACCTGGGTGACGCTGCGGCCACCACGCTTCCTGCCCGACGACGTCGACGGTCGGGTGCTGTTCGACGTGGCCACGGCTCGCCGCAAGGCGCTGGACTCTGGACAGCGCGACACCGGCGGGGTCACCTCCCTCGGCGATGTCGTCATGGTCCCGCCCGTCCACCGAGCCCGCGACCGTGGCGTGCTTGTCGCCGAGGCCATGTTCGACCGCCTCACACCCACCGGCGTGGCCTGGGCTGACGGGACCGAACGGCCCGTGGACGTCGTCCTGTGGTGCACCGGCTTCCGCCCCGACCTGGGCCACCTGTCCCCCCTCGGACTGCGCCGTCAGGACGGACACCCGGTGACAGTGGGGACCCGCGCGGCGGACGAGCCACGCCTTCACCTGCTCGGGTATGGCGACTGGACCGGTCCCGCCTCAGCCACCCTGATCGGGGTGGGCCGGACTGCCCGGGACGCCACTCGGCAGGTGGCCCAACTGCTCGGCAAGGAGCCGGCTTCACCCGTCCGCTGACCCCGTCAGGCGGACATGCAAGTCATGAACCCGATCGGCGATGTCGTCACGGACCAAGCGCATCCGCTCGATGCCGTCAATGCCTCGCTCCGAAGGTTCGTCAGTCACCCACGTCTCGAACGCAGGCCCCTCGACGGGGTCGACCTTCGCTTCTGCGCCGAGGGTGACGACCACGTCCATACGCGCCAGCAGATCCCGGTCAACGGACTTGGGGAACTCACCCTCCATGGACACGCCTACCTCCTTCAAGGACTCAAGAGACAATGCGTTGAGTGCATCCTTGGGCTTCGTACCCGCAGAATGGACCTCTACGGCGTCCCCCACGAGACTGCGCATCAGGGCGGCAGCCATCTGCGACTTCCCGCCGTTGCCGACACACACGAACATGACCGACGGACGGGCGGGTACGCCAGCCTCTTCAGGCTCAGGCATCTACCGCCGCCTCCGCGCGCAGAAGGGCCGCGTCCTGGTCGGGGGCGCCGGCGTGGTCGCGGTCGGCGAGGAAGCGCTCGGCGTCCAGCGCAGCGGCGCAGCCCGAGCCGGCGGCGGTGATGGCCTGGCGGTAGGTGTGGTCGACGAGGTCCCCAGCGGCGAAGACGCCCGGGAGGTTGGTGAGGGTGGTGCGGCCCTCGACGAGCACGTAGCCCTCGTCGTCGAGCGACACGACGTCCTTGACGAGCTCGTTGCGCGGGTCGTGCCCGATGGCCACGAACAGGCCGGTCACGGGCAGCTCGCGCGTCTCGCCGGTCTCGGTGTCGCGCAGGGTGACACCGGTGAGCTTGGCGTCGCCGTGGATGGCCTCGACGGCGGAGTTCCAGGCGAACTTGATCTTGTCGTTGGACAGGGCGCGCTCGGCCATGATCTTGGAGGCACGCAGCTCACCGCGACGGTGGACGATGGTCACCGACCTGGCGAACTTGGTGAGGAAGGTGGCCTCCTCGACGGCCGAGTCGCCACCGCCGACGACGGCGATGTCCTGGTCGCGGAAGAAGAACCCGTCGCACGTCGCGCACCACGAGACGCCGTGGCCGGACAGGCGCTTCTCGTCGGGCAGGCCGAGCTCGCGGTAGGCCGAACCCATCGCGAGGATCACGGCGTGGGCGCGGTAGGTGTTGCCCTCCGCGTCGACGACCGTCTTGACCTCGCCCTCGAGGTCCACGGACTCCACGTCGTCGGTGATGATCTGCGCGCCGAACCGCTCGGCCTGGGCCCGCATGTTCTCCATGAGGTCGGGCCCCATGATGCCGTCGCGGAACCCGGGGAAGTTCTCCACGTCGGTGGTGTTCATCAGCGCGCCACCGGCGGTGACGGCGCCCTCGAACAGCAGGGGTGCGAGGTTGGCCCGGGCGGCGTACACGGCGGCGGTGTAGCCCGCCGGGCCGGAGCCGATGATGATCNTGGATCTCCTGCTGAGTTGTGACTGTTGTGCCGTTTCAGGCGATCGCGACCGGGACGTTCAGCTCGCCGAGGAGGGCGACAATTCGGCCCTTGATGTCGTCGCGGATCGGTCGGACTGCGTCGACTCCTTGACCTGCGGGGTCTTCGAGCTCCCAGTCCTCGTAGCGCTTGCCGGGGAAAATCGGGCAGGTGTCGCCGCACCCCATGGTGATGACGACGTCGGACTCCTTGACGGCGTCGGTGGTGAGGATCTTCGGCTTCTCGGCCGAGATGTCGATGCCTTCTTCCGCCATCGCGGTGACGGCGGCGGGGTTCACCTGGTCACCCGGGGCGGATCCGGCTGAGCGGACCTCGACCGCGCCCCCGGAGAGGTGGGCGAGGTATGCCGCCGCCATCTGGGACCGGCCTGCGTTGTGGACACAGACGAACAGGACGCTGGGCTTCTCAGACATTCGGGTTCCTCTCGTGGAGATTCTTGTTGGTGTTCAAGGAGTGCGGTCCAGGACCTCGGCCAGGAGGCCGGTCACCCTCGCCTGGATGTCATCACGGATTCTCCGGACCACCTCGATCGGCTGCCCGTCCGGATCAGCGACGTCCCAGTCGAGGTAGCGCTTGCCGGGCAGCACCGGGCAGGCGTCGCCGCAGCCCATGGTGATGATGACGTCGGCTGCGTGGACGACGTCGTCGGTCAGGGGTTTGGGGAACTCGTCGGCGATCTCGATGCCCCGCTCGGCCAGGGCTTGCACGGCGGTGGGCAGGATCCGTCCGGTCGGGGCCGACCCAGCGGACCGGACGTGCACCCGGCCGGCTGACAGGTGGTGGGCGAGGGCTGCACCCATCTGGGACCGGCCAGCGTTGTGCACGCACACGAAGAGAAGCTCAGGTGTCGTGGACGGCAGGCGTCCCTGAGCCTTGGCCGCAGCGAGGAGCTGGTCCTTGGCGAAGCGCTCGACCAGCACCGGCAGGAAGTCGGGGACGGTAGAGACAGGTTCCAGACCGGCCCTGGCCGTGGCCACCGCTGCTTGGACGGTTTCGCGGTTGAACGTCCCCGCGTACCGGTACGTGAGGTCGTCCACGATCTGCTCGTAGGTGGCCTCGGGTACGGTCCGCACTTTGCGTTCAGTGCTCACGTGACGCTCCGTTCGTTCTGGGGGAACCGTGGTCGATCAGGTGGGCGAGGTGGTGCTGAACCGCTTGCGCAGCGCGAGGCTGACGTAGACCAAGGCGACCAACGCGGGCACCTCGATCAACGGACCGACCACCCCAGCGAGTGCTTGGCCTGATGCGGCGCCGAAAGTCGCGATGGCGACGGCGATGGCTAGTTCGAAGTTGTTTCCCGCAGCGGTGAACGCGAGCGTGGTGGTGCGGGCGTAGCCCAGTCCCAGTCCCGCGCCCATGGCGAAGCCACCACCCCACATCACGGCGAAGTACACCAGGAGGGGCACAGCGATCCTGACCACGTCGAGCGGGTTGGAAGTAATGGCGTCGCCCTGCAGCGCGAAGAGAATCACGATGGTGAAGAGGAGGCCGTACAGCGCCCACGGCCCCACGCGCGGGAGGAACTTCGCCTCATACCACTCACGGCCTCGCCGACGCTCCCCCAGACGGCGGGACAGGAACCCGAGGACCAGGGGCACCCCGAGGAAGATCAGCACCGAGCGGGCAATGTCCCAGGTCGACGCGTCGATCCCGGTCTGCGACAGACCCAACCAGCCGGGGAGCACGGAAAGGTAGAACCAACCCAAGAGCGCGAAGGCGAAGACCTGGAAGATGGAGTTGAGCGCGACCAGGACGGCAGCAGCCTCACGGTCACCACACGCGAGGTCGTTCCAGATGATCACCATGGCGATGCACCGAGCCAATCCCACGATGATCAGGCCCGTGCGGTAGGCGGGCAGGTCGGGCAGGAAGATCCACGCGAGCGCGAACATCAGCGCCGGGCCAAGGACCCAGTTGAGCAGCAGCGAACCGACGAGCAGACGCTTGTCCCCCGTGACCGAGTCGAGTCGGTCATAGCGAACCTTGGCCAGCACCGGATACATCATCACGAGCAGACCGATGGCGATCGGGAGTGAGACACCGTCGATCTCAACCTTGCTCAGTGCGTCGCCCAAGCCGGGGATGAGGCGTCCCAGCAGGAGGCCGACGAGCATCGCGATGCCGATCCAGACCGGCAGGAAACGATCCAGCGTTGACAGCTTGCCGGCGACCGGGTCGTGGGTCGGCGCTGTGGGCGGGGTCAAGCGGGTGCTCACGGGGAGGAAGCCTTCCGTCGCGTTCATCAGGGTGACGTGCCGTGCGGCACGCATCGACAGCCGTCGATGCTGTGAGGGTTCCACGCTGTATTGTTCGGTGTCAATATAGGAGTGCATCAATGGATCTGAACGGAAGGTGAACTCGATGCCGGACCTCGCAGTCAGCACACCGACGCTGGCGCCCAGCTGCCGCCCGGGTGGTGTCGTCCCCATCGACCGGCACGAGGCCACTGCACAGGCGACCCTGCTCAAGGCCGTCGCCGACCCGGCACGACTGCAGATCCTCAACCTCATCCGCAGCTCACCCAGCCAGGAGGCTTGCGTCTGCGACATGACCGATGCGGTGGGCCTGTCCCAACCCACGGTGAGCCACCATCTCAAGGTCCTCATCGAGGCAGGCCTACTTCGTCGCGAGCGCCGCGGCACATGGGCGTGGTTCACGCTGGTGCCCGAGCGGTTAAGGGAGATCGCCCTCATCTTTGGGTAGGTCAGGGACAGGAGGGTTGTGTGCAGGCGCAACCGCCCGACTGACTCCTTCCCCGCATGGCATTCCCCCACCATCCGCGGACGTGCCCGGACGTCCATCTGAGCACGAAACCAGTCCCCCGCGGTCCGCTGGCATCCACTCGGACACGCACCCGTCGTCAGACAGTTAGTCAAGCAAGCCCCCTCTATTGATCTCGTCGCCGACGAGAGCCCGCACGGCACTCACATTGCCCACGCATTCGCCGGGGCACCATCGCCCAACAGGTACGCCCACCTCGCCGGCCATATGCACTCCCATGCCGATGACAATGCGCTTGCCACCTACAACCTCGCTGCGGCTTCAAGGCTGCTGACCCTTGGCGCATCCTTGGGCGTCCCCGCCCTGGACCTCGCCGAAGGCGATCGAGGTGTCGACAGGACAGCTGGATGGGCGACAACCTGAGGGATGTGAAGTACGACCTGCTGTTCAAGGACGTGGGACTCTTCGAAGGCGAGATCGGGCGCTCCCGGTCACCGAACTCGGGCAAGAGGTCGAGCAGGACATCCTGGGCGCGCGCGGTCTGCTGATACGGCCCATTAGGTGCGTCCGACCGGTCACCTCTCGAGCCCCGCCCGGTCGGCCCAGGAATCGATAGTGTTCGGCCACCACCAGTCCTTGCCTCGGTCGGTTCCGTCCGGCTCGGGAAACGTGCCGTTGTTGCGTCGCAGCCGCAGGTCGTCCGGTGACCAGCCAAGGTGCCGGGTCACAGCCCGGTACCCCCACCTCGGCGGTGATGCCTGCTTGGCGAGGCGTTCGACCGCCGCGTTGCTCAACATGAGCACGGCGCCAATGTGGGTGCGGGAGCACCCGCCAACCCACAACGCGTCGAACGCGACAAGGGTGGCGGCGTCCATGTCGTTCTTGGTGGCCAGACCACGGGCCAGCAGGGTCCGGGTGGTGCGGCCTTGGCTGCCGCGCCAGCCGGCATCGTCACCAGCGGCCGCCAGCGCCACGGTCAGCGCCACCTTCTGCAGCCGGGGAGGTATGCGCCTGCCCGCAGCGCCGCGGTGCCACGTCGCAGCGCGGGCGATGGCGCGCAGGTCGGCAACGCCCACCTCGTCGAACCCGGTCAGGAGTCGGCGCCGGGCCACGTGCACCTGATGGGCGGCCCAGTGTCCGTCCTCATCCGCGGGCCCCAGGTGTTCGGCGAGGACCGGCGCCCACGCAGCGCCCAACCCCAGCAAGGCGCACGCCTTCACCGCGTCGCAGTTCGAGGTCGTCACTTCTCACCCCCTTTGCGGCCGTCATCGTGCGCCCAGTGCCGTGGCTCATTGTGTGCCGAGCACGGCTTGCGCGCCGGTCATCCACAGCTTTTGCCCCCGGTGGGTCACAAACGACGGGCGCGCGCTTCCTTCGCGAGCTGAGCGACACGCCCCTTCGACAGGTTCGTGGCCGCAGCAATCCGGTCGTAGCTCCACCCCTGCCGTCGCAGCTCCGCCACCGCCCGCAACCGCGGCAGCGCCAGCTGAGCCAGAGCGTCGTCCAACGCGGCGAACGTGTCACCAACCGCCGCGATGGCCGCCAACGGATCGGCCAGGTCCGCCAACGACTGCGCCTCGTCCGAGATTGCCTGATGCAGCTGCGGCGACAGCTGAACCGCCCGGTACCCGGAACGGCGACGGCGACGGCGACGACGACGACGACGACGACGAGGCATACGCACCACCCGAATGCGTGTAGACCACTACACGCGAACGGGCGCGCCGGAAGTGTCGCTTCTTGAGGTGCGGACCCTTGCCGTGGCGCTCGTCGGCTCTCTTGGCTGTCACCTCAAAGGGCTTGGCAGGGCCGATATCCTGCGCGAGTGGCGCATACCGTCGCAAGCAGGCCCGTTCCTGAGGGAGAGCCGTGGGCGCGGATCGCTCTCGCGGTGTTGGCTGATGTGCCTGGCGCCTACCGAGCTGGTTTGGCTGTGGTTGAGGGTGGCGGGCGGCGGCTGTTGTTCACGGCGAGCGACCGTGACGGTACGAGCAGTGTCCCTTGGTGTGAGATCGACGCCTCTGCGGATGTTCCGTTGACGCACACTGTGCGCACAGGTGAAGTTGTGGCGGGCTCACGGGAGAGTTTGGCGGGCCGGTTCGGGGACTTCATGGACCGTCAGCTGCCCAAGATGATGTCGTTGGTGACCGTGCCCGTTGTCGCGGCCGGTCAGGTGATGGGTGGGTACATCCTGTTCTACGACTGTCCGCAGTCCTTCGACCCGTCACAGGTCAGTGATCTGGAGGGCGTGGGGGCTCAGCTCGGGGAGGGGCTGCGCCGGGTCCAGCGTGCTGTGACCCCGGCGGGGGCGCTTGCGGCGATGGCGGTGCCAGGTGGGGTGCGAGCGGCTACCCACAGCGTGGCCCCGGACACCCATGGCGTCGCTGGGGCCCGTCACTTCGCGTCGCGGACGCTGGCCGCGTGGGACGTTGACGAGGCGGTCGTATACAACGCGTTGCTTTGCCTCAGCGAACTGGTCACTAACGCGGTCATTCACACCGGAGCTGGGTGCGAGGTTCAGCTCCTGCTCGACGAGCAGGTCCTGACTACAACCGTTCGCGACGGCGGCTCTAACGTCGTTGTCGACCCCAGCAGGGTGGAACAGGACCCGTTGGCGGCGCATGGTCGTGGGCTGGCGCTGGTCGACGCGCTGGCGACAGGTTGGGGTTCGGAGGTGGACCTTGGGGGGATGAGTGTGTGGTTCGTGCTCGAGCTGGGTGTTTCAGCTCGCGGCTGAGCCTCGCCTGAGGTCACTGTCAGCGTGCGAGGTCTTCACCGGCTCGTCGGGACAGGGCAATCAGCGCGTTGTACAGCGGAGCTGCTGACGGAAGTGCGGCCGTTGCTCGACGAGCGGCTGGAGCCCACCGGTGTGCGGTGTTGGTTGCCGTGGCGAACGGCGAACAGGCCACACCAGCGACCTGGGCAAGCTCATCCGCGTGTTCAAGGCCGGACGTGTTCTTGTGCAGGTGGCCGTACCACCAGCCGGTGGCGTCAGGCCGCGCGCCATTTCCGGTCGCGCCCGTAATTGCCTTCTTCATGCACACGGCGCAAACATCGCACACGCGCCAGCTCGCACCTGGCCGTACAGGTCCGCCCTCAACCAGACGGACAGACTTGGGCGACACTCCGGTGCGCCTCCCGTCCGTTGAAACGCTCAAGGACGGTGGCCTCCTGCCGGCGAGGTGGGTGTCGCCCAGCGGAAGGAAAGCTCATACCCCCTGCAACGTGAGCCGCCCTCAGCTGGAGCGCATTCACCTCCAGACAACCCCGGCGTGATCGTCTGAACGGGCCCGGCCGCCCAGCACAGATTGCGGGTGCACCATGAGTAGCAGCGCGCCACCTCCCCGCCCCGCCCAGGCGGACGCCGTGGCCATGCCTGCTCGGCTGGCGAGTGGCGGCCAGCCCTGGAGTAACACCAGATGCCCGGGCGGAAGAGACGGCTGTCGGGCAGCGAGAGTTTCGTCGCAGGGTAAACCTTCGGAGCGTCGCCGGCCTGTACATGGGTGGCGAACAACCCGCGGCCGGTGCGGCGTCACCACGATGGAGGAACCGCCATGAATCGTTCACGTCATGCCCTGATCGTGCTTTTGGTGCTCGCGTTCACCGTCCTTGGGGCACCATCGTCCGCGCGGGCGGGCGCGCCGCCGCCGGTTGAGCAGTCGCGCCTTGTGCCGTCGCTGAGCCCGTCTTTCGCGCCGTGGTCGTGCCGGACCACGCAGTCCGGCCCAGTGTGCAAGGGCGAGCGTCATTTCTCCGGGGCATGGGAGCTTTCCGATTTCCCCTGTGGCGACACCCAGATCTGGGCTCGTGGCGAGTCCGACCGGTACCAGACCCGGTACTACAACCGCGACTACTTGGACTCCCGCCGTGAGTTCCGCACGCGTGACATCGACTTCCTGCGCACTTCCCCCACTGGCCCGGCCACGGCGACGATCAGCACGAACGTCCGCTTTGCCGAGACGTTCGCGGTCCCGGGCGACGACACCACCCGCACCATCGTCAGCGACGGCGTCCTGTGGGACATCCGCCCGGTTGCGGGGCCTGCGGTGTGGCGGGCGGTTGGCACTCTCGTCGAGCCCCCTGACTCGGGCGCCACTTTCAGCGGTCATGTGACCGCTGGGTCGCAGACCATTCGGTATGAGAACGCCCCGCTCTCAGAGGTCCTCAGCGACGACACCTTCATCGCTGCTGTATGCGCAGCAGCCACGGCCGGACAGTGACAGCATCAGCGGTGGGCGGCCCGGACCACGCTGGTGAGCACGTGTCGGGGATGGCGGAAGGGACACCATGCAGCGCGACGAGCAGCGGGACTACGAGTGGGTCTACCGCAATGGGTTCACCTCCGTGGCCCGGACGGTGTTCCTGATCGTGGGAAGTCGGGCGGTCGCAGAGGAGATCGCCCAGGACGCCTTCCTCAAGCTGCTCCAGAAGTGGTCGTCGGTGTCCGACTACGAGCGACCCGAGGCGTGGGCGCGCAAGGTCGCGGTGCGCATGGCGGTGCGCTACGTCGGGCGTGAACGGTCCCGACCGCAGCGCGAGCGTCGCGCTCAACCCGCCCCTGTGGACCCGACGCTGCCTGACCCGGACGTCGCCCGGGCCGTAGCGACGCTGGCGCCGATGCAGCGCGCGGCGGTCGCTCTCTACTACTGGGAGGACAGACCGGTCCTCGAGATTGCCCGCATCCTTCAGGTGTCGGAGTCAACGGTGAAGCAGCATCTGCACCGGGCCCGGGCCCGGCTTGCTCAGACCCTTGGCGAGGAGGTGACCGGCGATGTCCGTTGACGAGCGTCTGCGAAGCGGCTTGGTCCGCAACGCCCGCAGCCTTGACCCCGACGTTGAGGTCTTGCTCGAGTCGGCCCTCGCCACGCACCGGCGTGCACTGTGGTTGCGCTGGGGTGCCGCTACGGGCGGGCTAGTCGCGGCAGCGTCCGCCGCAATCGTCCTGGTGATCGGCGGGTGGGGAAGCGACCGCGACGCACCGGTGCTCCCAGCCAAGACGCCGACCGCATCGGTCGCCATTCAGGGCCGGTATGCCGGACAGGTCGCTGCGCTCCCGACGGTTCCGGAGGTCGCGGGGCGATGGGTGCTCGAGTTCAAGGCCGGTGGGGTGCTCACCGTCACCGCGCCTCCCACCTACTCCGGCGTGGTGTCCGGGGTGCTGTACGCCGTGCAGGGCCAGGAGATGCGCACCGACCTGTTCAGCCAAGACCGGTGCGCGGGCCAACCGTTGGGCCGGTACGCCGTGACCCGGACCGGGTCGCGGCTTGCCCTGATGGCGGTGGACGACCCATGCGCGGCGCGCGTGGGCGTGCTGGGGGCTACCGCCTGGACGGTCGCCCCTTGAGCGACGTCAACCTGAGCGACGGCGCCGGCCTGTACACAAGTAGGCAGACCTGAAGGGACTCCAGTCATGAGGACACGAACCGAGGCGGCGACGCTGTTGGCCGTCGGCATCCTGCTCGCAGGGTGCGGTGGCGCACCGGACAGCGGGCAAGCGACGCCGTTGTCCTCCCCGCCACCGTCCACCACCGCGCCGACCTCCACCGCGCCGACCTCCACCGCGCCGGCGACGGACAAGGCTCGAATCCCCGATGGGACGTGGACCCGTGAGGTCACGAAGGTCGCCCGGGCCGGCATGGACAAGGTCGCTACCGCCGCCAAGTCCTGACCCCAGACAGCTGCAACGGGTGCCGCAGACACGTCCGGGATTGCGGCGCCCGCCGCGGGGTGTCTGCGCCTGCCGCCAGCGTCGTCCTCACCGCGACGTGTAGACCACCACACGCTTGATGGGCACGCGTGCTGGCCGGGGTGAAACTGTGGTGCGCAGGGAATTCCGGTGCGGCATCGTCACGGGCAACGGGGTCCTGCGACGCTGACTTCATGCCGGCGGCCAACCATCAGCGTTGCAAAGCATGGTCAAGGACTTCGCTGCAACCCTGCCTGCGATTCGGAGCGCCTTGACCATCCCGGCCTGACGGGAACGAACCGTGACCTACGACCCTGCTTGCGGGTACCTGTTGCTGCGATCGTGGAGGCGCGCCCAGGAGGTGCACTGATGACTACCCGACCTCGCGACCCACGTCCCGCGGCCCCCACGGGCTATGCGACGCACGGCGGCCGGCACGACCACGCGGCTGCCGCCCGCGCCTACCGTCGCGCCTGGTGGTCCCTGACCCTGTACCCGCTCACGTTCCTGCTTGCGTTCGGCCTCGGCGAAGGCATCCTGGCCTTGCTCACCGACGACCCCGAGCATGCCGCGTTCTGGCAAGGGGCTCTGGCGGCTGTTCCCGCCCTGGTCGTGTTCGTCACCCCCGGCATCCTTGCCATCACCCACGGACGCACTGCGGTACGTCTGGGCCGCCGCGCTGGCCGCATTCCTGCCATCGTCGGCGGCGTCATCGGTGGCGGCTTCATCGCGACCAATCTGGCTGCCTTCATCAACGGACTCATCACATCTGGCTGAGCGCAGAATCATGGGCCTCGACTCCGGTGAGCTGTCGCACGGGGCACGGCGCAACGGGGGTGGCGGCCTCGGCTGACCGCTACCCCCGCCGCTTCGACAACTACCGGTCGTCGCGCAGCTCGCGCAGGACGGTTGCCATGTCGGGTGCGTTGCGCCGGTTGTACGGCAGCTTGGACAGCAGCATGCCCATGGCGCAGCTGTTCGTCACAGCTGCACCGGTCAGGCCGGCGCCGATGCCGGCAGAGACCCACTTGGCCCACGGGGCGACGGTGCTGGCAAGGACTCCGGCCAGGACGATGCTGCCGGCGACGAGGCGCACCTGCCGCTCGAGCTCCCACGTCTGCGCGCCGCGCGTCAGCGGTCCACCCGCGGCTTCCCAGGCGGTGATGCCACCGGTCAGGACGTGCAGGTTCTCCAGCCCGGTGGTGGCCAGGACGGTCTCGGCCTGCGCAGCCCGCGCGCCGGAGCGGCAGACGAGGACGACATCGTCGCCCAGGTGGGTGCGCAGCTCACCCTTGTGCTCGCGCAGCAGGTCCAGGGGGACGTTGTAGGACCCGGGGATGTGCGCGGTGGTGAACTCGGCAGGGCTGCGCACATCAAGCAGGCGAGGCCCATCCGCTGCGGTGAGCCAGTTCTGGACGGCTGCGGCGTCCAGCGCGGCGGGTCGCCGCAGCCGGGTGCCGGTCAGGGTCGCCGTGGTGGGTGTGTCGGTGGTGGTGGGGTGGGTCATCGTTTCCTTTCGAGGGCGCGCCGGGTGACTCCCGGCAACGTGTTGAGGGCGCGCCTGTTGCGGCGCCGAACCTCGCGCAGCTGCGGGTGGCGCATGCGGTGGCCGCGGGTCAGAACAGGGCAGGGATGCTGCGCGCTGCGGTGTACAACGCGACGGCGACGAGCAGGACGGCGAACGCGCGGGTCAGGTGTGCCGGCTTGACGCGGGAGGTGATGCGTCCGCCGAACAGGCTGCCGACGATGGCCGCAGCGGTGAACCCGGCGATGAGCTTCCAGTCCAGGTCGGTGCTGCCGGTGGTCATGCGCGCGGTCAGGGCGGTCGCGCTGTTGACGGCGATGACGAGCAGCGAGGTGCCGACGGCGACCGGCATGGGGAACGACAGGGCCAGCACGAGGGCTGGGACGAGGACGAAGCCACCACCGACGCCGAAGAACCCGGTGAGCAGCCCGACTGCTGTGGCGGTGACGACGACCTTGGCCAGGCGCGGGCACGCGCAGGTGATGGGGTGGAAGGTGAGGATGGGCTCGATCGTTGGGTCTTCGAGGTCGCCCTTGACGCCGGTGCTGCGTAGTGAGCGGCGGATCATGAGGGTGGCGACGATGAGCATGAGGCCGGCGAACGCGGTCAGCAGGACCTGCGGGTCGACGCGGGCGGCGAGGGCGGACCCGGCGAAGGACCCTGCGGTGCCGAGGGCGCCGAACATCAGGCCCTGACCGAACCGGACCCGGCCTGCGCGGGCGTGCGGCAGGAGGGCGATGAGCGAGGTGACGCCGACGATGAGCAGGGAGCTGGTCGTGGCCGACCGGGGGTCCTGGTCGAGCAGGTAGACGAGGGCGGGGACGGTGAGGATGGACCCGCCACCGCCGAGCGCGCCGAGCGCGAGGCCGATGACCAGTCCAAGGGGCAGTACCAGGGGCGACACGGTGGGTGTTCTCTCCTAGGTTTTCGTGGGCCCGTCGGGGACCAGCGCAGGGGCGCCGGCCCCCGACGGGTTGACCAGGACGCGGTTCGGGGGATGCGCGTCCCGGTCAGGGCGCCGCCGTCAGGGGGGATGACTGCGACTCCCAGCTTTGTGGGGTGAGCGGGTGGCTCAGTTCCGCCCGAAGAGACGTCCGAGGAACGAGCCGCTGCTGGCGGCGGCCTTCTCGTCGGCGCTGTGGCCGGGGCAGCGGTCGGCGCGGGCCACGCCGGCCATGACCTGGTCGACGTGCTGGCCGCAACCGGCCCAGGTGGTCTTGCCGCAGACCTTGCAGTTCACGGGACGGCACATGATGGGTTCTCCTTCAGACGGGGGTGTGGGTCGAGCTCGGTGGTCCTGCGAGGTGCGAGGTCGGAGGTTTCAGGCTGCTGCGGTGATGGGCAGGCCGGAGCTGGCGGCGTTCTCGCCGAAGCTGTCGTCCACGGCGACCACCGGGACACCCCGGGCGGCAAGCACCGAGGCAGCGATCGAGGCGCGGTACCCGCCGGCGCAGTGCACCCAGACCTCACCTGCCGGGACGTCGTCGATGCGGGCGAGCAGCTCGTGCAGCGGGATGTTCACGGCCCCGTCGATGTGGCCGTCGTCGAACTCCGAGGCGCGGCGGACGTCCAGGACGGCGACCTGGCGGTGGTGGCGCACCTGGGCGAGGTCGGCGAACACGGCGCGCTCGAAGCTGCCGAGGGCGTTGTCGGTCCAGTTCTCGGGGGTGCCGGTGGCGGCGCCGGCGAGGTGGTCGATGCCGATGCGGACGAGCTCACGCTGCGCCTCGGCCACCTGCTGCGGGCTGTCCCCGAGCAGGGTCAGTGGGGTGCCCCACGGGATGAGCCAGCCCAGGTAGGTGGCGAACTGCCCGTCGACGCCGAAGTTCAGGGTGCCGGTGACGTGGCCGGCGGCGTATGCGGTGCGGGTGCGCAGGTCGACCACCCACTCGCCTCCGGCGATGCGCGCGGCGAGGGTGTCCTTGTCGGCGGCCTCGGGTGCACTCAGGTCCGGCGCCCCGGGACCGGAGCTGTTCGCCGGTCCCATGTGCGCGTAGTACGCCGGGTAGGCGTCCAGGCCGACGAGGGTGTCGGCGACCCAGCGCTCCTGCTCCTGGGTCAGGGCCGGGTTCTGACGCTTCTCGTCACCGATGGTCGAGGCGGTGGTGTCGCCGGTGGAACCGGCCGAGCAGAACGACCCGAACCCGTGGGTGGGAAGGACGTGGGTGTGCTCGGGCAGCTCGTCGGCCAGGCGGTGCGCGGAAGCGAACTGGTGGTGGACCAGGTCGTGCGTGTGGTCCTGCCCGAGCAGGTCCGGACGGCCGGTGGCACCGAAGAGCAGCGACCCGCCGGTGAAGACCCCGACCGGCTCGAACGCCTCCCCGGCAGCGGGCGCCGCCTCGAGGGCGTAGGACAGGTGCGTGTAGGTGTGGCCGGGGGTGGCGATGGCGCGGACCCGCATCGTGGCGGACACCTCGACGACGTCGCCGTCGCTGATGGGCGACCGCTCGTAGGACACCTCGTCCGCCGCGTTGACGTGGTACTTCGCCCCGGTGGCCTGCGCGAGGGCCAGTCCGCCGGTCACGTAGTCGTTGTGGATGTGGGTCTCGAACACGTCGCTGATTCGCACGCCGGCGTCGGCGGCCAGGGCCAGGACGCGGTCGATGTCGCGCTGCGGGTCGATGACGACGCCGACCAGCCCGTCATGGGCGAGGTAGGAGCGGTCGCCGAGAGTCGGCGTGTCGATCGGGACGATGACCGGGGTGCTCACTGTCGTGCTCGTGCTGGTGTTCATGGGTGGTCCTTTCCGGGACGCGGTCGTGAGGGAGGCGCTGCGGTCAGGCGGTGGGGCGCTGACCAGTGACGACCGGGCGGCCGCTGGTGGCCCAGGCGGAGGTGCCACCCGCCACGGACAGGGCGTTGAAGCCGGCGTGGACGAGGTAGTCGGTCATGGCGCTGGAGCGGTTGCCGCTGGCGCAGATGACGTAGACGGTCCGGTCGCGGTCGAGCTCGCTGGTGCGCGACGGAAGCTGGCCCATCGGCATGAGCACGGCGCCGGGGACGTGGCCGCCGACGTACTCGCCGGGCTCGCGGACGTCGATGACGCATGCGCCGTCGTCGTGGGCCGCGGCGAAGGCTTCAAGGCTGACCTCGGACATCTGACTGCTCTCCTTGACTTGGACTTTGATACCCAGCGGGGTATCTGACCGACCCAACGGTAGTACCCCTGGGGGCATTCCCGTCAAATCCAGAACCGGGCCTGTGATGTACCCCACGGGGTATCTGTTCGGGCGGTGGGAATGGGCGAGACTGAGATGGCGCTGCATACCCCAGCAGGTATCCTCACCTCAGCAGACCAAGGAGCACCCCATGAGCACCACGACCCTGACCGGGCAGAACTTCGAGTCCACCATCACCGCCAGCGACATCGTCCTGGTCGACTTCTGGGCCTCCTGGTGCGGCCCGTGCCGCCAGTTCGCACCCGTCTTCGAGGCGGCCTCGGCCCAGCACGAGGACATCGTCTTCGGCAAGGTCGACACCGAGGCCGAGCAGACCCTGGCCGCTGCTGCCAAGATCACGTCCATCCCCACCCTGATGGCGTTCCGCGACGGCATCCTGGTGTTCTCCCAGCCCGGCGCCCTCCCCGCAGCCGGCCTCGAGCAGGTCATCGCGGGTGTTCGCGCCCTGGACATGGACGCCATCGCCGCCCAGCTCGCCCAGCAGAGCCAGCCCGCCTGAAGCACCAAGTGGCTTCCGCCCCAGACCACCGCCAGCACTGACCAAGGAGACCTCGTCGTGAGCTACGCACTGAGCACCACCGTGAACCAGCCCTTCGCGCCCACGCTGGAGGCGACGCGGTCCGCACTTGCCGACCAGGGCTTCGGCGTCCTGACCGAGATCGACCTCGCCGCCACCCTCAAGACCAAGCTCGACGCCGACATCCCCGCCCAGGTCATCCTCGGCGCCTGCCGTCCACCACTGGCGTACGCAGCCGTCCAGGCCGAACCATCCATCGGGCTGCTCCTGCCGTGCAACGTTGTCGTCCGCGCCATCGACGCGAGCACCACCCTCGTCGAGGCGATGGACCCCAAGGTCATGGTCACCATGACCCGCAACGAGAACCTCACCGACGTCGCTGCCGACGCCCGCGAACGCCTGACCGCGGCCCTGGCCGCCCTCACTGCCTGAACCACCGTCCACCCCGCACTTTCCGCTCAGCACCCTCCCGCCCACCTAGGAGCATCCCGATGGTCACCCTCAACACCGACGACATGACTCCCGTCATCAACCGCCTGCGCCGCGCCCAGGGTCAGCTCGGCGGCGTCATCCGCCTCATCGAGGAGGGCCGTGACTGCCGTGACGTGGTCACCCAGCTCGCTGCCGTCAACCGTGCTCTGGACCGGGCCGGGTTCGCCATCGTGTCCTCCGGGATGCGTGAGTGCATGTCCTCCCCAGAGGGCATCAACGCCGAGGACCAGGCCACGATGGAGAAGCTCTTCCTCACCCTCGCCTGACATGCCGACACGCACCGCACCGACGGCCGATAGTCGGGACCGCGCCGACGCGCCCACCCTGGGCCTGCGCGCGAACCTCCCGCAGTTCCTGCTCCTCGTGGCCGTCAACGCCCTCGTCGGCGGCATGCTCGGCCAGGAACGCACCGTCCTACCCCTGCTCGCAGCAGACGAGTTCGGGCTCACCGCCCACACCGCCGCGCTGACGTTCATCGCCGCCTTCGGGCTGTCCAAGGCCGCAGCGAACTACGCCGCCGGCACCTGGTCCGACCGGTACGGGCGCAAGCCCGTCCTCGTCGCCGGGTGGCTGCTCGCAGTGCCCGTCCCGCTCCTGCTCATCTGGGCTCCCACCTGGACATGGGTCATCGTCGCCAACATCCTGCTCGGCATCAGCCAGGGCCTGACCTGGTCGACTACCGTCGTCATGAAGATCGACCTCGCGGGCCCGGCCCGACGCGGTCTCGCCATGGGACTGAACGAAACCGCCGGGTACGGCGCCGTCGCGGCGACAGCACTGGCCACCGGGTACATCGCCGCCCACGCCGGACTACGACCCGAGCCGTTCTACCTCGGCATCGCCTTCGCTGCCCTCGGCCTGGGCGCCTCCGTGCTGTTCGTCCGTGAGACCCGCGGCCACGCCCACCACGAAGCAACCACTTCGCCTGCCACGCACGCCAGCGCGGCGACGCTGACCAACCGCGACATCTTCGCGGCCACCAGCTGGCGTGACCGAACGCTGTCCTCGGTCAGCCAAGCGGGCCTGGTCAACAACCTCAACGATGGCCTGGCCTGGGGACTGTTCCCCGTCCTGTTCGCCACCGCCGGCCTGTCCGTGAGCCGCATCGGCTGGCTCGCCGCGACCTACCCCGCCGTCTGGGGGCTCGGGCAGGTCGCCACCGGCGCACTGTCCGACCGGTGGGGGCGCAAACCATTCATCGTCACCGGCATGCTCACCCAAGCCGTCGCCCTCGCCCTCGTCGCCCTCAGCGACACCTTCTGGGCCTGGTTCGCCGCCGCCGTCCTGCTCGGCGCGGGCACCGCGATGGTGTACCCGACCCTGCTCGCCGCCATCGGCGACGTCGCGCACCCCGCCTGGCGGGCACGGTCGGTCGGCATCTACCGCCTGTGGCGCGACGGCGGCTTCGCAGTCGGCGCCCTCTTGGCCGGCGTCATCGCCGACCTGTGGGGCGTCCGACCCGCCATCTGGGTCGTCGCCGCCCTCACGGCGGGGTCCGGTGTCGTCGTGCTTGTTCGGATGACGTCAGCCGTCTCGCCCGCGCGAACGCGCTGACCACACGGTGGTCGTGCCGGCGCGGCCGCCCCGGGATGTTCGGTACCGGCCTACAGGCGCCGGGTTCGTAGCCGTAGCGCGTTGCCGATGACGCTGACCGATGACAGTGCCATCGCTGCGGCGGCAATCATCGGTGACAGGAGCAGCCCGAACGCCGGGTACAGGACACCCGCTGCTAGCGGGATGCCGGCAGCGTTGTAGACGAACGCGAACACGAGGTTCTGCCGGATGTTGCCCATGGTCGCCTTGGACAGGGCGCGTGCTGCGACGATGCCGTTGAGGTCACCACGCAGGAGGGTGACGCCTGCGCTCTCGATGGCCACGTCGGTCCCGGTGCTCATGGCGATGCCGACGTCGGCTGCGGTCAGGGCGGGGGCGTCGTTGACGCCGTCGCCGGCCATGGCCACGACCTTGCCCTCGGCGCGGAGCCGGGTGACGACATCGCTCTTGTGGTCGGGCATGACTTCGGCCTCGACCCGGTCGATGCCCAACGTGCGGGCGACGGCTTGGGCCGTCCTGGTGTTGTCGCCGGTGAGCATGACGACCTCGATGCCGTCTCGGCGCAACGCTTCCAGCGCGACTGCGGTGGTGTCCTTGACGGAGTCAGCGATGGCCAGGACCGCGGCCAGGTCGCCGTCGACGGCGACGTAGACGGCGCTGGCGCCCTCGGTGCGCAACCGGTCCGCCTCCTCATCCAGGGCAGCTGTGGCAACGTCGTTGGCGCCTAGGAACGAGGCGGTGCCGACCAAGACCCGTCGCCCCTCGACAGTTCCGAGCACGCCCTTGCCGGTGGGGGCGTCGAAGTCCGTCACGTCCGGAACCGTCAGGGCGGCGTCGGCCGCCGCGGCGACGATGGCTGCCCCGAGCGGGTGCTGGGAGGGGCGTTCGACCGCGGCCGCAAGGCGCAACACGTCGTTCCTGTCGAACCCGTCGGCAGGGGTGATGTGGGTCAGGGACGGCTTACCTTGGGTGAGGGTGCCGGTCTTGTCGACGACGAGGGTGTCGACCTTCTCGAGCAGCTCGAGCGCCTCGGCGTTCTTGATGAGCACGCCCAGCGACGCACCGCGTCCTACTCCCACCATGATCGACACGGGCGTTGCCAGGCCGAGCGCACAGGGACAGGCGATGATGAGCACGCTGACCGCGATGACCAAGGCGTGTGCGAGGCGGGGGTCAGGACCCAGCGTGGCCCAGATGATGAATGCTGCGACCGCGACGAAGATGACGGCGGGCACGAACAGGGCTGATACCCGGTCGGCCAGGCGCTGGATGGGTGCCCGGGAGCGTTGCGCGTCGGCGACCATCTGGACGATGCGGGCCAGCATCGTGTCGGCGCCGACCTTGCCGGCACGCACGACCAGGGCACCGGTCTGGTTGACGGTGCCACCGATGACCGGGTCGCCGGTGGTCTTGGTGACGGGCATCGACTCGCCGGTCACCATGGACTCGTCCAGGGTGGAGGACCCGTCGTGGACCTGCCCGTCGACGGGGACGGACTCACCGGGCCTGACGCGCAGCAGGTCGCCGACGACCACCTGGTCCAGCGGCACGTCGGTCTCGTTGCCGGTTTCCTCAAGACGGCGGGCGGTCTTTGGGGTCAGGTCGAGCAGGGCGCGGATGGCGCCGGAGGTGCTCTCTCGGGCGCGGAGCTCGAGTACCTGGCCGAGCAGGACGAGGGCGGTGATGACGGCGGCCGCTTCGAAGTAGACCGCGACACCGCCATCCATGCGGAACGACTCCGGGAACACCCCCGGCGCCACCGTGGCGACGACGCTGAACAACCACGCGACGCCGGTGCCCATGGCGATGAGGGTGAACATGTTCAGCTTCATCGTGCGTACCGAGGTCCAGCCTCGCTCGAAGAACGGGGCGCCGGCCCACAGAACGACCGGTGTCGCGAACGCCAGTTGGGCCCAGTTCGACGCTGTCGTGGAGATGGCGTCGTGCAGGGCCGGGACCAGGTCGCGGCCCATGCCCAGGATGAGGACCGGGATGCTCAGCGCGGTCGCGACCTTGAACCGGCGGATCATGTCGGCAAGCTCCGGGTTGGGGCCACTGTCGGCGGTGACGGTCACTGGTTCGAGCGCCATACCGCAGATGGGGCACGTGCCGGGTCCGGGCCGGCGAATCTCGGGGTGCATCGGGCACGTCCACTCGGCCGCCGCCACGCCCCCACCGGAGTCGGCAGCGGCGGCGGCGTGAGCGGTGCGGTCGGCGTGGTGTTGGTGGGCCTCGGGTCCGCCGCCCTGGTAGGCGCTGCGGTTGGCGTCGAACTTCGCCTTGCACCCGGGCGAGCAGAAGTGATGGGTGCGCCCGTCGAGGTCGGTGCGGTGCTCGCTGGTGGCGGGGTCGACGTCCATGCCGCAGACGGGGTCCTTCACCGACGACACCCGCACGTCCCCCGGCAGGTCGGAGTGGTTCGCGTGGTCGTGGGTTGTGTCCATGTCCACCAAGATACCCCTAGGGGGTATCTCGTCAAGAGGTGAAGGTCCTTGGGCGGCCCCGCCGCACGGCGGGTCAGGGGTGGTGGTGTCCGGATTCGGGGAGGGTGGCGGTGAAGGTGGCGCCGCGTCCGGGTCCGTTGCTGGTGGCGACGAGGGTGCCGCCGTGGGCGTCGATGATGGCGCGGCTGATGGTCAGTCCGATGCCGCTTCCGCCCCGGTGCTGGCGGGACGGGTCGGCACGGTAGAACCGTTCGAAAATGTGCGGCAGGTCGGCTTCGCTGATGCCGGTCCCGGTGTCGGTGACGACGAGCTCGACCGTGTGGTCCTGACCGCGGCGGGCGGTGAGGGTGACTGCTCCTGGGGCCCTTGTGTGGTGCAGGGCGTTGTCGAGCAGGTTCGTCAGGACCTGGCTGATGCGGTCGGGGTCGACGTCGATGGTGGCCGGGGTGTTGACCTCGGTCCGCAGAGTGACACCAGCGGTGCAGTAGGCGTCCGAGGCAGCAGAGGCGGCGCCGCGCAGGAGGTCGGCCGCTGCCGTGGGCGTCGGTCGCAGGTCCAGGCGTCCTTCCTCGGCGCGGCTGACGGTGGTGATGTCGTTGGCCAGGCGGTGCAGGCGCCGGCTGTTGCCGCGCAGGACTGCCATGGTGGCTGCGTCGGTGGTGCGGACCCCGTCCTCGATGGCCTCGAGGTGGGCGTCGATGCTGGCCAGCGGGGTGCGCATCTCGTGGGCGAGGTCGGCCAGCAGCCGGGTGCGGGTCTGTTCGACGTGCCCGAGGCGGGTGGCGAGCTCGTTCACGGTGTCGGCGAGGTGGTCGAACTCCTGACCGAGGCCGACGGTCGGCACGCGAGTGTCGTAGTGGCCGTGGCTGATGCGGGTGGTGGACGCGGCGACGGCAGCGGTGGAGGTGCGCAGCCGTCGGCTGAACCACCACGTGACGACTAGGGCGATGAGGACGGCAGCGACCAGGCCGGTGGACAGCGCCACGACGAGCGAGTCACGGAAACCGCGCTCGATGTGGTCGAGCTCGGCCGGGGTGTGGGTGCCGCCGGCCTCGATCATGTGCTGGTGGAAAATGCCGGGGCCGATGGCGATGGCGACGAGCCATGCGGTGCCTGCCCCGGCGACCAGGAGCAGCCCCTGGGCGAGCAGCAGGCGCGTCGACAGCCCCGCGGGACGCCGCCGTTCCCGCCCTGACGACGAAGGTGCCGGCGTTCCTGACGACGGCGTTGAGCGCGCTGGTTCGGGCGACGGCGGGGGCGTCGGCTGCGCCGAGGTGGTCATGCGCCGGTCCCCATCCGGTACCCGATGCCGCGAACGGTGCGGATGAACCGGGACGTGGTGGCGTCGTCACCGAGCTTGCGACGCAGGTGGAGCACGTGGACGTCGACGAGGTGCTCGTCACCGACCCAACCCGACCCCCACACGTCCTCGATGAGCTGTCGTCGGCTGAACGCCATCTGCGGCCTGGCTGACAGGGCAGCGAGGAGGTCGAACTCGGTGCGGGTCAAGGGGACCGGCTCGGTACCAATCCAAACGTCGCGACCCAGCGGGTCGATGGACAAATCGCCGAAGGTGCGCAGCTGGGGCTGCGCGGTCCCGTGCCCACCGATGGGCCGGGGGCGGCGCAGCATGGCGCGCAACCTCGCGACGAGCTCTCGGGGGCTGAACGGTTTGGTCATGTAGTCGTCGGCCCCGACGGACAGGCCGACGAGGGTGTCGACCTCGTCGGTGCGGGCGGTGAGCATGACGACGTACGCGTCGGAGAACGTGCGCAGCTGCCGGCACACCTCGAGCCCGTCCTGGCCCGGTAGACCGAGGTCGAGGACGACGACATCAGGGTCGAGCTCGCGGGCGACGTCGACCGCGTCGAGGCCGTTGCCGCAGGTGCGGACCTCGAACCCGTCGCGGTCCAGGTAGCTGGCGATGACGTCAGCCATCGGGGTGTCGTCCTCGACGACCAGCGCGCGCAGCCCGCGCACTTGGCTGGCTTGTTGGGCGGCGTCGGGGGTGCTCATGGCGACATCGTCGCAGGCCATCGCGTGCGGCCGAGATGCCAAGAGCCATACCGGGTGCTTCTTCAGCGAACCTTCATCGTTGCGCGACCGGGGGTGCAGTGGGGCCGTCGCACGCTGGGAGGACACAACGAGAAGAAGATGAAGAGGGTGGTCCTGATGATGGGTGGCTACGACACCGGCTGGGGCAGCTGGGTGGTCATGTCGGTGATGATGGTCGGGCTATGGGTCCTGGTGGCTGTGGCCATCGTGGCCGTGATGCGCTGGCCATGGGGTGCACGTGACCGCACGATGGTCGCCAGGACCGACAACGGTTCGGCGCCCCCGGTCGGGCACGAGGTGTCCCCGGCGGCGCGAGCCCTGCTCGAGCAGCGGTTCGCCGCAGGTGAGATCGACGAGACCGAGTACCGGTCCCGGCTTGCCGCCCTGATGAGCAGGGCATGAGCCGATCGAGCACGCGACACCGGGTCGACCCCGCGTACACCGACCCGCCGTCCGTGTCCCTGGCGCGACGGGCAGTACTGGCGGGGGGCGCCGGGCTGGCCGGGTTGGGAGTCCTTGCGGCGTGCGGGTCCCCGACGTCGCGGCTCGTCCGCCCGAGCTCCCCCGTGGTGGGGGCAGTCGACCGTGCCCGTCGGCACACCGGTCGGACTGTGACCTCCCGACTGGTTGCGGCGCCGGGACGGGTCGACCTGGGCGGACCTGTGGTCGACACATGGTCGTTCGGGTCGGTGCCGGGGCCCACGATCCGTGCCCGAGCAGGTGACCGCGTCGTCGTCGACCTGAGCAACGGCCTTCCGGCGCCCACGACGGTGCACTGGCACGGGATTGCGCTGCGAAACGACATGGACGGCGTCCCCGACATGACGCAGGCGCCGGTCGCCCCGAACACCTCGTTCCGGTACGACTTCACCGTCCCGGACCCGGGCACGTACTTCTTCCACCCACATGTCGGGGTCCAGCTCGACCGCGGCCTGTACGGCGTCCTCGTCGTCGACGACCCCGTCGAACCCGGAGCCTACGACCAGGAGTGGGTCGTGGTCCTGGACGACTGGGTCGACGGCACCGGCCGCACCCCCGACCAGGTCCTGGCCTCGCTCAGGGCCGCCACCGGGTCCGGCATGAGCGGCATGGGCATGGGCATGGGTGGAGGTGGCATGGGTGGTGAGTCGATGACGTCACCCCTGCTGGGTGGCGCCGGCGATGTCGCCTACCCGCACTACCTGGTCAATGGCCGCGTGCCGGCGGCGCCGGTGACACTGACCGGTCGTCCCGGGGAGAGGGTCCGGGTACGCCTGGTGAACGCAGCCTCGGACACCGCGTTCCGCGTCGCGGTCGGTGGGCACCAGCTGAGCCTCACCCACGCCGACGGGTTCCCCGTGGTGCCCGTGTCCGGTGACGCGGTCCTACTCGGCATGGGTGAACGTGTCGACCTGCTGCTGACCCTGGGCGACGGCGCGTTCCCGCTGGTCGCGTCCGCCGAGGGCAAGCAAGGCCAAGGTATGGCTGTGGTGCGCACCGCCACCGGGCCGGCACCGACACCTACGGGACGACTGGCCGAGCTCGACGGGCGCGTCCTGACCGTTGCCGACCTCGCACCGGCCGCGTCCGCGGCCATGCCCACCCGCGGCGTGGACCGCACCCACGACCTGGTCCTCGGGGGCTCGATGGGTGGGATGGGTGGCGGCATGGGCGGGTCCTCGGACGGCTACGTGTGGACCATCAACGGGCGCACCTTCGACCGGCAACGGCCACTGGACGTGCGCCGGGGGGAACGAGTGAGGTTGCGGCTGAAGAACGCGACGATGATGTTCCACCCGATGCACGTTCACGGCCACACCTTCGCCGTCGTGGACGGCAACGGACGGCCCGGGGTGCGCAAGGACACGGTCATCGTGGCCCCGATGCGTACGGTCACCGTTGATCTCGACGCAACGAACCCGGGCCAGTGGATGACGCACTGCCACAACGCCTACCACGGTGAGGCCGGGATGATGACGACGCTTTCGTACCGCACCTGACGCCCACCCCACCCCGACGCCGGTAGCCGGAGGTCGAGTGGCCCGACCACAGGGGAAGGGCGCCGCTGACCCGGTCCGGCTGGCCCTTCATCGAACCTTCATCGGATACCGACCAGACCCTCAGGGGACGAACCGGACAGTGGTTCGTGTGGGTGCCGGGCCTGCGAGTCCCCCCTTACGGCCCGGCACCCGCGTCCCGGCCCCCAACGCAAGGAGTTCACGCCGTGCGCACCACTGCTCGTGCCCTGTCCGTCACCGCTGCTCTCGCCGGCACCATCGCCCTGGGCGCCTGCGGCGGGGCAGATACCGACCACAACGGCATGACCGGGATGAACGGGGTGGGGAGTGCGAGCTCGAGCGCAACGTCCGCGGCGAGGGTCGACCCGGCCGATGTGATGTTCGCCCAGTCGATGGTGCCGCACCACCAGCAGGCCGTCGAGATGGCGAACCTGGCCCTGACCCGGGCCTCCTCCGCCGACGTCAAGGCCCTCGCCACCAAGATCAAGGCCGCTCAGGACCCCGAGATCGCCACCATGAACGGATGGCTCAGCCAGTGGGGCGCACCCACCGGCTCCGCAGACATGAACGGTATGGCCGGCATGGACCACGGCAGCGACGGCATGATGAGCCAGGCCGACATGACCAAGCTGAGCCAGGCGTCCGGTGCCCAGTTCGACCGGATGTGGCTGACGATGATGATCGCCCACCACCAAGGCGCTCTCACCATGGCCAAGGACGTCCTGACCACCACGAAAGACACGCAGGTCCGGACCCTGGCCCAGAGCATCGTCGACGGTCAGACCAAGGAAATCACCACGATGAGTGGGCTGCTCTCGGGGAGCTGAACGTCAGCGTCGCCCCTCGCAGGGTTCGTGACGTGAGCTCGCCCGGTCAGGGTTCCTCAGCGGGGTCATGGGTCAGCGTCAGAAGGGACCGGGGTGCCAGCACCAAGGGCATGCCGGTGCGTGCCCTCCGAGCCCAGGTCGGAATCGGCATGCTCCGCATGGGACAGCGCCTCAGCCAACAAGGCGTGCACATGGGTGTTGGCGGCCGTGTAGTAGATGAACGTTCCTTCCCGGCGGCCCCGCACCAGTCCGGCGAGGCGCAGCTTGGCCAGGTGCTGGCTCACCGAGGTGGGGGTGGCACCGGCCAGCTCGGCCAGGCAGCTCACCGAGGACTCGCCCTGCATGAGCGCCCACAGCAGCTTGACCCGGGTGGGGTCAGCCAGCATCCGAAAGGTCTCCGCCGCCAGCTGAGCTTGGTAGTCGTGCGGCATGGACAAGGTGGGGAGTTCGTCGTGCACACAGCAAACCCTACCGCCTGCGTACCTTCACATACATGCAGGTATGCTGCACTCATGCCCGCGCCGCCGAACGTGCCGAACCAGCCTCACGAGCCACGGGTTGTCGATGGCCTGCACGGCCACGATCATGCGCACGAGGGCGAGCGAGTGCGTGACCACGATCATGACCACGACCACGACCACGGGTGGCTGGGTCGGGTTCGCCACGTGTTCACCCCGCACTCCCACGATGCGGCGGACTCCGTCGATGACGCCCTGGAGTCCAGCGCCCGCGGCATCCGTGCCGTCAAGGTCAGCCTCGTCGGGTTGGCTCTCACCGCTGTCCTCCAGCTGCTGGTTTTCCTGGCGTCAGGGTCGGTCGCTCTGCTCGCCGACACCATTCACAACTTCTCCGACGCGTTCACCGCCATCCCGCTGTGGGTGGCGTTCTGGCTCGGGCGCCGCCCACCGACCCGCCGGTACACCTACGGGTTCGGTCGCGCCGAGGACCTTGCCGGCCTCTTCGTCATCCTGATGATTGCCGCCTCCGCAGTCCTGGCTGGTTGGGAGGCCGTCCGCCGGCTCCTCGACCCGGCACGGGTGCACAACCTTGGCTGGGTCGCTCTGGCCGGGTTCGTCGGCTTCCTCGGCAACGAAGCCGTGGCCGCGTACCGGATCCGCGAGGGCAACGCCATCGGCTCGGCAGCTCTCGTCGCGGACGGCCACCACGCGCGCACCGACGGCCTGACCTCCCTGGCGGTCCTGGTCGGGGCAGGAGGTGTAGCCGTCGGCTGGAACTGGGCAGACCCGTTGGTGGGCCTGCTCATTACAGTCGCCATCGTCATGGTGCTCCGCACCGCCGCCCGGGACGTGTTCCGGCGCCTGCTGGACGGCGTGGAGCCGGACAAGGTGCAGGCCGCGCAGGACGCCCTGACCACGATGCCGCAGGTCGTGGCGGTCCGTGACCTGCGGATGCGATGGGTCGGCCACGTGCTGGAAGCGGACGTCACGCTCGACGTCGACCCCCACCTCAGCGCAGCGGCGGCCCACGAGCTGGCCCACCGCGCGCAGCAACGGATGGTCGCCGCAGTTCCTCGCCTGCGGCACGCAGTCGTCCACGCCTACCCGGCACCGGTCGAGGGTGGGCAACTCCATCGGTAAGTGATAACTGACCGTTCGTGGTGGCTGACCAACAGGTGGATGGGCTCAGCGCCCTCGGGGACCCTACGCGGCGCGCCATCTTCGAGTGCCTGGCCGAACGGCCCCGCGCCATGGGTGAGCTGGCCGACGTCCTGCCCGTGAGCCGACCGGCGGTGTCCCAGCACCTGAAGGTCCTCAAGGCCGCCCGCCTGATCACCGAGCAGGCCGAAGGCACTCGCCGCATCTACCGGCTCAACCCCGAGGGTGTGGCCGCGATGCGCGACCAGCTCGACACGTTCTGGAATCGGACCCTGACCAGGTACGTGCGGAACACCAACGAAGGAGCACCAAGGGAGCAGTCATGACCCCGGCCGCTGCGCCGGTAGTGCGCAGGAAAGTGGTGGTGAACGTCCCGGTTGAGCGGGCGTTCGCCCTGTTCACCGACGGGTTCGGCGACTTCACGCCGGCCGAGCACGACCTGCTGGGGGTGCACGTCGCGGCGACCGTGTTCGAGCCACGGGTCGGAGGTCACATCATCGACCGCGGCACGGACGGTCCGAGTGCCGGTGGGCACGATCCTCACCTACGACCCGCCGAGCCGGGTCGTGTTCACTCGGACATCGGCCCGACCTGGCGGTGTTGGGTCGGTATGAGTGGGCGGTACTTGGGGGTCATTCGGCGCAGCGCGTGTGTGGTCGGGGAAGGCTCCGGCCCTCAGTGGTCGTTGCTGCGGCTGGTGAGTTCGACGGGCACCGGCTGCGAGGCTTCCGGTGCCACTGACACGGTCCCGGGGGTGGTTTGGCAGCAATCGTCGTCGCAGGAGCTGGCCGTTGCCGCGCCATCGCTGGCCTTGACCGCACCCAGCGCGGTCGGGGCGCAGCAGTCGTCTCCCTGCCAGTTCTCCCAACCTTCCTTGGCCGCGACGGCGGCGATGACCAGGGCTGCGACGGAGTCGGCCCAGTTCCAGCCGAGGGTCGCGTTCAGAACGAGGCCGACGAGCAGGACGGCGGACAAGTACGTGCACAGCAGGGTCTGGTTTCCGTCGCCTTCAACGGCGCCGGAACCGAGCTCGCTACCGGTGCGGCGCTGCCACAGACTCAGGAACGGCATCACCGCCAAGGAGGCGATGGCGAGGCCGATGCCGATGGGGCTGTCGTCGGTTTGAGCGCCGGTCAGCAGGGCGTGACCGGCCTCGACGAGCAGGTATGCGGCTAGGGCGAAGAAGGATACGGCGATGAGTCGTCGGGCTGCGTGCTCGCGGCTCTCGGGCATCGGGTGCCGGAACTGCCAGAGGATGACCAGGCCGGAGGACACCTCGACGATGGAGTCCAGGCCGAACCCGACCAGGGCGGTCGACCCGGCGACGTTGCCGGCGGTGATGGCGATGACGGCCTCGATGACGTTGTACGTCACCGAGGTCGCGGCGAGCAACTGCGCGCGACGCATCAGGGTGGCCCGACGGGCCGGGCTGGTCAGGGTGGTCCACGTGGTCACCAGGTGACCTCCTTGCATCCGGTGTGGGTGTCGGGTTCGACCTGGAGGGTGGCGTGCTCAACCCCGAACCGGGTCCGCATCACCGACCGCGCCTGGTCCAACACCGTGTGTGCGTCGGTGTCGGCGTCGGTCATTAGGTGCGCGGTGGCCACGTTCATCCCCGACGTGAGGGTCCACACGTGCAGGTCGTGCACATCGGTCACGCCCGGCACCGCGGCCAGCGCGGTGGTGACGTCCTCGGGGGCCATGTCGGTGGGGGCGTGCTGACCCAGCACGGTCAGGACCTCCCGGCCGAGCATGACGGCGCGGACGGCAACGAACGCGGCGATGGCCAATGCGATGCCGGTGTCCCACCACGCGTTGCCGGTGGCGCCGACCAGGATGCCGGCGGCGATGACGCCGACGGACCCGGCGGTGTCGGCGACGACCTCGAGGTAGGCGCCCTTGACGTTCAACGACTCACCGGCGCCGCCGCGCAGGAGCAGCAGGGCGATGAGGTTGACGACCAGGCCGATGGCACCGACGACGAGCATCGGGGTGGAAGACACCTCGGCAGCGCCGCCGATGCGTCGAAGCGCCTCGACAGCGATGTACATTGACACCCCGAGCATGAGCAGGACTGCCAGGCCGGAGGCGAATACCTCTGCCCGGTAGGAGCCGAAGGTGCGCATGCCGGTGGTGTCCTTGCGGGTCGCGATACGCGTCGCGACCAGGGCGGCGCCGAGGGCGACGACGTCGGCGGCCATGTGCCCGGCATCGGACAACAGCGCCAGCGACCCGGACGTCAGGGCGGTGACTAGCTCAACGACGAAGAACCCGGCCACCAGGACGAAGGAGAGCTGAAGGCGCCATCGGTGCGCGCCACCGGCATGACCCGTACCGGCGTGGCTGTGTCCGCTCACCTGGTTGCCTGCTCACCGAAGCGAGGGCACAAGGTGACGGCGTCACCGGCCGCGGAAAGGAGCTGCTCGGCCGCCGCGAGCAGGTTCATCGTCGCTTCCGCGTGGGCTAGGGAGTACATCGAGGCGCGCCCTTGGGGGCGGACCGTGACGATGCCGCAGTCAAGAAGGCACGCCAGGTGCTTGCTCACCGTGGACTGCGCCAACCCCAGGTGCCCGGTCAGGTCGACCACGCGGTGCTCTCCCAGAGCGAGGTGCTGAACGATGGAAAGGCGGGATCGGTCGGAGAAACCGTGGAACAGGCACGCCGCTGCGGTCAAGGCAGCCTCCTCATCCATTAACCGCGACTCAACGTGATCGAGCGATTTCATCGTCATGTGGCGATCCTAGGCTCGTGGAGCATGATGGCACAAATGTCCCTTGAGGCAGCGTCTGGCCCTTCATGCATCCGAGGGCCATCATGAACGACATGACAGGGGTGCCCCCCGGCGTGGATCGGGATGCGATCGTGGTCGACCTCATCGCCTGTCGCGCCGACCTTCGGTATCTGCTTGCCACCGCGAAGGCCCCCCGACTGCGGGCTCGCACGTCCGGAACCCGGTGGAGCAACGAGCACTTGCTGTTCCACATGGTTTTCGGGTTCCTCGTCGTCCGAAGGTTGCTCCCGCTGGTGCGCCTGCTATCGAGCCAACCGGCCTGGGTCGGCCGCGGGTTTGCGGCCCTGTTGGATGCCACCACCGTGCCCAGCTGACTCTCTCCGCGCCGTCCGACAACTGACCGCACACCGCCCTCAAAGATCGCGAAGGGCCACACCGGTCGCATCTCGTCCCTCGGTGCGCCACGGCGTCCGTGCCGCCGCGGCTTCGGCACGACGCGTTTGGGTGGCGGAGGTTTCCGCCCCCGTGGTGGCGATGACGTTGCGCAGCACTTCATCAGGATCGGCATGCTCAGGTTCGCTGTGCCTCGTGGCGTCGTCCGGGTCGTGGGCGGTGTCGACATACATTCGGTTCGATTCCCGGCCGCGGGTAGCCATGACGTACAGCGGTTCGCGGGTGGTGGTCGCGGTGACGTAGGCGTGGGCGGTGTCGACGGTGCGGCCTTGGGCGCGGTGGGCTGTGGAGGCGTACCCGAGTTCGAGATGCTCAGCAACATAGGTTGCGGGGAGATTCGCCGTCTCACCGTTGTCCGGGCGGGTGAGGCGTACCGATCCGTCGTCCCGCGTCTCGCGAACGATCCAGTCATCCCCGTTCTTGACCCAGCCGCGCCCCGTGGACAGTGCGCGGACGTTCAGTCGGGTGACGACTACGTCCCCGACCCCGACGTCGGTGCCGTCGGCAGTGGTGACACCACCGTCCGCAACTGCGCCCCCGGCGACTCTGTGGGCTCTGGCTCGAGCGTTGAGATCCGCGACTGTCTGGGCGTCAGCGGCGATCATCAGTGACCGCCGCCCCGCTCGGGTGTCGGTCAGCCAAGCCTCGAAGAGCAGGTCGAGCACGTCCTCACGAGCGCCCGATTCGACGCGCCCGTGCGCCAGGTAGGTATCGGCGACCTCGGGGTTGCCGGCGCGCAGGTGGAGGGTGGCGTCGCGCTCCCATTCGTGGCGGAACCGGCGCACGTCGTGCAGGGTCGCCACGTCGGCGCCACGGTCGTCGGCGAGCAGCTTGAAGGCGCCGCCGGCCTGCACCGGCGATAGCTGCGCCCAGTCCCCCACCAGCAGCACCTTCGCACCGGTCCGGGTCGCGGCGGCGGTGATGTGGTCGAGGTCCTTGGTGGCGGCCATGGACGCTTCGTCGATGATGACCAGCTGCCCGGGCCGCAGGGTCCAGCGTGCGTATGCCGCCCGGGCCACGGCCGCACGCTGCTGCAGTTGGCGGGTGGTGACGGAGGGGTAGGCGCCGGAGAGGCGCGCTGCATACTCTTGCAGGCGTTGTTCGCGTTCGGGGGTGCGCTGGTTCTCGCTGATCCACTTGGCCGTGTTCTCGGTGGGGACCCCGACCGCGTCGGCAAGGACCTCCGCGGACGCCGCTGACGGGGCCAACCCGACCACCGACCCAGGCCCGTGCTCGGCCTCCCACGCCGCCCGCACTCCCGCCATGGCAGTCGACTTGCCTGTCCCAGCGGCGCCAACCAGGACGTCGAGCCGGCGACCGGAGGTGACCACAGCGGCGACCGCGTGGACTTGCTCCGCGGACAGGACGTGCTCCTTGCCGGGCACGAGCATGCGCCCTAGCCGGGCCGTGACGCGCGTGGTGACGGCGGGGCCATCGGTGGATTGTCCGGCAGCCAAGAGTCGGGCTTCGGCGTCGAGGAGTTCCTGGGTGGCGTAGACCTCGCTGTTGCGGGCGCGCAGCATGCTGGACCCGTCCGCGCGGCGCAGGTGCTCCGGGACGTTCAGGGCCGCGGCGGGGGTGAGCATGACCGCGCGGTCCGCAGCCAGGGTGGCGGTCCGTTCGGCTACGTCGATGCGGTCGACCGTGGTGGCGAACCGGACCCCGTGGAGCTGCCGGTGTACCTCGGCCAACAGGTTCGCCCGGGTGAACGTGGCCCGCTTGTCCGCGACCTTCGCCACCACCAGCGTGGCGGCGGCGGCGAGGATCCCGTCCCCCAGGTCGTGCGCGGTGACGAGCTTCTGGGCATGCCGCCCCGCGAGCGCGACGACCCACGCCGGCTGGTCGTCGCCGACGAAGTCCCGGGCGCGGAAACGCCAGCCCTGGATGAGTTCGGCCAGCGGTTTGACCTGCTTCGCCTCACGGGTGGCCAGGGTCGCCCGCTGCCGCAGTCCGATCACCTCCCTGCCCGAAGGTTGCCGACCATGGGAGGCCACGAACGCTTCGACCAGCTCGTCCTTGGCCCGCTCGATCACACTCGAACGCCGCGAGAACTCCTCCCGCAGCACCTTGCCGACCCCGTCGACCTCCCACTTCGGCTCCGTCGACCGAGTTCGTTCCTGCGGCACCCACGTCCATCCCAGGTCGCGGGTCAGCTCATCCGCCAGGAGACCGTTGTACAGCTCGGACATGCCGACCGCGGCGCGGAACAGCCCCTTGGAGTCCAGGGTCCGCCAGCGGCCATCCACCACCGACTGAACCCGGTTGAGCACGACCACGTGGGTGTGCAGCTGTGGGTCCCCCGCGCGGGAGTCCCAGTGGTCGAAAGCGGTGGCGACCACCCCGCGCACGTCCTCGCTGATCGCGCCGGCATGGCCGGTGCGGGTTGCGAACACCTGCGACTCCCCGTACGCGATCACCGCCTGCAACGCGCGCCGGTGCGCGGCGTGGATCCGCGTCCGCGTGGGTTCGTCCGCAAGCGCCCACGCCACCGACACGCTCTTCGGGACGGAGAACGTCAGGTCGAACCCGGCCACCGACGGCTTCGCCTTCCGCACCCGCCCGAGGTGGTCGACGAACACCATCCCCGTACCGGTCGGCGGTCGCCCGAGCTGCTCACCAGTGACCGGGTCCTGCAGCATCCCGAGCATCCTCCACAGCTGCTCCTCGGTGACCAGCGAGCCATGCTCGACGCCCGCTCCCCCGGCAAGACCCGCGAGGCCGGCGCCCAGAAACCAGCCCGGCGGCGTACCTGTCGCCGCGTAGTACCCCGTCAGCCCAGCGACCTTGGTGGCCTCGTCGGCCCGGGCCACCGACGACATGAGATAGCGGTATCCCGCCCCGAGCGTCATGCGCCTGATCGACATCGTCATAGTCGGACAACGGTGTCGAAGGGGCACCATCGGCGCCCACCCGACCACCTTGGTGCCAGACGTGTGGATCTGAGGTTGGGCCTGACGCGGACGGGGTGGAGGGACAGGATCCGGCGCGGGCTGGCGGGAGGGCTGGGGGGCACGAGACCGGTGACATCGGTCAGAGGCTGCCGGGCGTGGCGGTCAGAGGGTGGCGGCCGTGGCGGTGCGGGGCACGGCCGCGTAAGTCGCGGGGGCAAGGCGCTTCTTGGGCCCGAGGTAGCGCCTGGCCATCGGGTACGGCAGGTTCCCGCGAATGGTGCCCCATGGCGGCCGTTGACCTGACACACCGATCGAGGAGGAACTCATGAGTCGCGCCCATACCGTTGACCACCAGGCCCGGCTCCGCCTGTTGGAGGCGCAGCGGGCCGAGTCGCAGGCCCTACGCGAGGTTGGCAAGGTGGCCCACCGTCTCGACTCGCTAGTCGGACGCCTCCACGCGATCGATCTCGAGCTCGCCATGGCCGAGTCCGACCTCGTGTCGGTCTCCGGACTGTCTCGAGCCGCCCAGCTCCTCGAAAGGCAGCCTCGCGAGCTCAGGCGACGCGTGAAGCTGGCGGCCCAGGCCGCCGGTGATGACAAGCCCCCTGGTGCCCGGCCGGCCGCCGGGACCGGAACGTCGCCAGGTGCACATCCGTCGACGACGTGACCGATACGCGCCAAACCGCGTCCCTGCGTATGGTGAGGCAGATGCGGGGCGACCGAGTCGATTGGGCGCGGGCCCAGGCCGAGCAGTTCATGTCGACCTTGGGTCGACGTTGGGCGCACGTTCAAGCCGTCGCAGCCCGTGCTGCGTCGATCCGCCTCGAAGGCGCAGATGGGGAACTACTGGTGGCGGCGGCATACCTCCACGACATCGGATATGCCCCCGAGCTCGCGGCCACTGGCTTCCATCCCCTCGACGGCGCCCGACACCTTCGCTCGCTTGGGGAGGAGGACTTGGCTCGTCTGGTCGCCCACCACACGAACGCGAGGCATGAGGCGGGACTGCGCGGGATCGAGAACTACGAAGATGAGTTCCCTTTTGGTGGAACGCTCCTCGACGACGCTTTGACGTTCTGCGACTTGAGCACGAGTCCCGATGGGCAGATCGTGACCATCGAGGAGCGTGTGGCGGAGATCGTCGAGCGGTACGGCCCCGATCACGTGGTGGCTCGCACCGTCCTCGCTGGCATGCCCGGGTTCGAGCGCGGTCGCGAACGGGTACGACGACATTGCGCAGAAGCCGGAGTCTCCCTCTAGCGAACTGCCGGCGCTCCGCCAGCAAGGTAGTCGCTGATCCGCAGGCGGATCGATGGGACCATCGGCAGCTCGGCGATCTCGTCGGCTGTGAACGCCTGCACCTCGTGCGACTCGTCACTGACCTCGAGGTTCCCGCCTCGGACCCGCGCCAGGACGCAGATCGAGAACTCTTGGCGGACCTCACCGTCGTCGTATGCGAAGACGTGCTTGGGGTCGCTGTAGACGCCGACGATGCCCGTGACCTCGACGTCGAGGCCCGTCTCTTCGCGGGTCTCACGGACCGCGCACTCGGCCACGGACTCGCCGAGCTCCATCACCCCGCCCGGCAGTGCCCACATCTCATTGTCGCGCCTACGCTGAAGCACGATCCGGTTGTCGTTGTCGATGACCACGGCGGAGGCGGCAGGCACCAAAGAGTTGGCCGGCGGTGCGGCAGGGTCGTCGTAGAAGTCGCGCCGGCCCATGGCTACCTCTCCTCGGATCAGGTGCCGGATCGAAGCGGTGTAGTGGGACGCTCTTGGTCGATTGCCCGGCTGTCCGACCATATCCCCTCGAAGTGGGCCGAGAACCGGGAGAAGACCCCGCTCGGTCCGAGCCTGCGTAGGTGGAGCAGTGGTGCGGAGCGACCCGGCATCCCGTAGAGGTGCGGGGTCACGAGCATCTGGTCATCGAATCGGAAGACCGAGTTGTACAGCGGGGCGTCCTGGAACCGCAGGTCCGCGTTCTCGCATTCCAGCAATGGCGCGAACGCCTCCAGTGTCGACCGTATCCGCGGCACCAAGGTGATGGCCTCGTGTTCCTCTTCGTCCCGCCGCCGGACGTGTTCGGATGCTGGGTCGGCCAAGGCGATGCGGACACGACACCCTTGCGCACACTTCTCGAGGAGGAGCTCGACCAGTTCGGGATGCTGGTGTGGCAGAAAGTAGAGCGTGTAACCGAGCAGGTCGATCTGGGCTGCAGCACCCTGGAAGAGGTCCCACCAGCGGTCAGTATTGAGGTCGGTACGGTGCGGGTAGGCCGCGACCACCTCGGCCGTCGCGCCGAGTGCATCGGCCGGCCGGCGATGCACACCGGGCCACAGGAACTCCTCGCTCTCCCCCAGCAAGTGAGCCAGTGCGTAGCGATGCCGCGGGTGTGGTGTCCGACCGGCCATCCAGCGCTGAACCGTCTTGGGATCGACGTCGACCTCGCGCGCGATCTGCTCAATCGTCTTGTGGCCGCGCGCGATCGCTCCGGCAAGTCTCTCGTTGCTCATCGGCGCCAGCTTCAGGACGTTGGGACGTTCACCGGTCGTTCATAAACGTCCCAAGCGTCACCCACGTGCGGTGTGAACGTCAACAGTGGGCGGGCTGACTGGTGCGTATCGGAAGGGAACGAGACGCGCAAAGGCAGGGAAGCAAATGGCCAAACACAAGGACGAGGGCACCCTCCGCTGCAGGGCTGTGGATAACTCAGGCAGGGTCCACGGGCAAGGCGCTCCAATGGTCGGGGGCCGGGTCCCGCGACCTGTGGACGACGTGCGAACGCCGACCAGGACTTCCACAGATGCGGACCGCACGGTTCCCGTGCGACACGGCACGTCGTTCGATCGCAGAAGCGCCGCGAGGGTCGGCGCAGCAGGGTACGAAGCGGGGGTGCAGCGATGAAGACCGATGAAGTCCACGCAGTGCAGATCGCCGAGGCGCTCGCCGGGTGTGCGTCGCTCACCGAGCCGTCGGAGGAGCGAAACGCGCTCTGGCTGCTGGTGCAGTTACTCCTGTGCACGAGAACCCGGCGCACCGTCATTCCCTTAGGTTCCAAGGCGCCGGTGGTCGTCACTGCCGACTACGCCAGCCAGGAGCTGTTGGCGGCGATGGAGTGGGTCGTCGACCACGAAGAGTGCGCCCGGGCAATGATTCCGGCCGATCTCTACCGTCAGATGCGGTGCGCCGCTACCAAGGGCATGCACGGATCTGGCAGAGCCGCCCTGGCCGACGCCCTGCACGGATTCACGCATGTGCCCGCCGGCGGTCCGCTCCGGTTCTGCGCGCTCGACTCCGAGGAGCCGGTGGCGTCATGACCGTCACGCCGTGGGAAGCCTGGGCTGCGGCACGTCTGGAGCTGTCCTGCGAGGAGTTCGAGGAGATGGGCCTTTCGGCCGCAGCGGACCTCCTGGTCTCGAGGGCACTGATGGCAAGTCGGTACGGCGCCGCCCAACCCCTGGTGACCGCGTCGAGCAAGCAGGCAGGCGGGCACTCCCGAACCGTGACTCGGCGGATGCTGGACCAGCTGCGGTTTCCCCCAAACAAGCGTCGAGCGGTCCATCGACTGCTGACTGGCACGTCCACCTGGGCCGGCCTGTTCGCGATCTATGGGCAGAGCCGAGACCTCACCCCTGCCGAGCGCCTCTACGTCCGGCGTCAGCTCCTCATCATCCGGCGCGCAACGGCTCCAGCGCCGGATGCGTCGTCAGAGCCCCCACACCGTAGAGCCGAGCCACTCCAGCGACGGCGACCAGGGACACCCCCGGACCGGATAGCGCCCGCGGCCGACCGTCGCCGAAATCCAGGATGACGAAGTGCTCGCCCAGGTTCACCTCGAACCCGACCAGCGACCCCCACCACAGTGACACCAGCTCCCCGCCGCTGAGTCGAACCAACAGCCGATGATCGCTGATGAGAACCTGTGACCAGCTCGCCGGGCTCCATTGCCCACCAACACGGATTCGCAACCACAGCGCCGAAACTCGTCGGCCTACCTCGTCCGGCTCAAGAACAAGCCCTTGGACCATGGCGTCGATCCGTGCAGCCTCACGCATCCCGACCAGCTCGAGCGCAAGGGCGCGGGCGTCCGCGACTTCCGGACCGGTCAGGGTCCGAGGTGCACGACGACTGTTCACCTTCACGGGTCCCTCCTTGAGCTGCCGCATCATCACCACACTGTCGCCCCAGGCACCGACAGCGCAACGACCTGACGCATGGTGCCCCCCGCTGCGCGTCTGGCAACCATGGGGCTGACCGGGATGGCCGCCGCCGCAGTCGCGGCCACGGTGTTGGGCTGCGGCGGGCTGGGATTGGCGACCGCGGTCGCCATTGACTCACCCAGCGCGCCTCGTATGCCGGGTTGCACGACTTCCGGTCCCATCGTCGGCCTTTCAGCTGTCCAGGCCCAAAACGCGAGAGTCGTGGTGAGCACAGCATCGGGACGCGGGGGTCACGGAGCAGCGCTGATCGCGTTGATGACGGCCATGGCCGAGTCGGACCTGCGAATCCTCGCCAACCCCAACGACCCCAGCGGCGCTGGTCTGCCCTCGCAAGGCACAGGCTACGACCACGACTCGCTCGGCCTCTTCCAGCAGCGACGAAACTGGGGCAGCGCGGCGCAACGGATGAGCGCCACCGAATCCACGACACTCTTCGTCGACGCCCTGCTGACGATCCCCAACTGGGCAGGGCAACCGCCCTGGCGCGCTGCACAACTGGTGCAGAAGTCGGCCTTTGACGGCCGACCCACATCCGCCAACGGTTACTCGGCCGAGGTCGGCGAGAACTATCTACGCCAGACAGACCGCGCCGCAGGAGTCCTGGCAGTCGTCGAACGCGACGCATCGAGACTGGACTGCGGGGCCTCCGACGTCATGCCTCGCGGCGATCCGGCATCGCACGGCCTCCCCGAGGGCTACGCGCTCCCGCCCGACACCAGCCAGCAGGCGGCAATCGCGGTCGCCTTTGCCCTGGCCCAACTGGGCAAGCCGTACCTGTGGGGAGGGACCGGGCCAGACCGTTTCGACTGTTCGGGCCTGACCCAGGCGGCGTGGCAGCGGGCCGGCATACCAATCGGCCGAACCACCTGGGACCAGCTGCGCGACGGTGCGCCGACCATCGAGGCAGCCCTCGCGCCCGGCGATCTGGTCCTGATCCCCGGCAGCCAGGGCAGCCTTGCCGCGCCGGGGCACATGGGCATGTACCTCGGGCACGGTCTCGTCATCCACGCACCAAGGACCGGCGACGTGGTCAAGGTGACCACCCTGAGCGCCTTCACCACCAGCGGCGTGTCGGGGCTGCGGCACATCGGTTGACCTGCGCCCCGACGCATGGTGCCCCCGGCGTGACGTAGCCAGGACATGCGCGGGAGTGGCCCGCGTGCTGCGAAGGGGTCCACCATGTCCGTACCAGCAATCGACATCAAGCCCAACACCACTGGTCTGCCCGGCATCGGCGCGGTCGAGAACATCGTCGGTGCCGTGCTCACGTTCGGTCTGATCGCCGCCGTCGCCGGGGTCGCCATCTCATCGATCGCCTGGGCCGTCGGTGCCAACTCCTCCAACCCGCACGTCGCCGGCAAGGGCAAGAACGGCGTCCTCGTCGCCGGTGCTGCGGCGATGCTCATCGGGGCCGCCAACACGTTGGTCACCTTCTTCAACAACGCCGGCTCCTCGCTGCGATGAACGGGATGCACGCCAGCGGCCGCACCAGGGTGACCATCGCGGTCTGCGCAGCTATCGGGCTGCTGGCCCTTGCCGGCTGGACAGTTCTGCATCACACCTCACCAACGACGGTCGGCAGCGAAGGACTGCAGACGCATCAGCGGGCCCGCGCCACAGCGTCGGTGTCACCGCACGAGTCCATCGCTCCGGCGTCCGACGCGCTGGCGGCAGAGCAGGACCTGAAGCGTCTGCGCGCCGTCGAGCCCGAGCAGGCCAACGGCGCTGCGCGCCGGATCGCGGGCGAGCAAGCGCAACAGCCCGACCTGTATGCCGCCGAGTTCGTCCGCCGGTTGCTTACCCAGGACTACCGCTCACCACGCCAGACGCACCTCGCGTGGGTGCAGACCGAGTCAGCACAGACGAAGGAACCGCTAGTGGTCGGACTGGTGCCGCCCGAGCTGCGCGATCGGCTCGCCGTGTACTCGGTCAGCGACGCTGCCGACGGAGCATCCCCCGTGCCCACCGAGCAGGAATGGAGGCAACTAGCCGCTGCCGGTTCGTACACCTCCGTCCAGATCCAGCACGTCACGGAGCCACTGGCCTGGACCAACGCCGTCGCCGACGGTCGAATCACGGACCCGGGCATCACCGGGCGCGAGGTTGCCGCCCTGGTCACGCGGCATACCAAGGGCTCGCGCGGTGAGCATGCGCAGAGGTTCGGCATCGCCATGACACTCAACCTCGAAGGCCCGCCCGATCGGGCAACGTGGGGCTTCGTCGCGGCTGTGACCTACGCGTCCATCCCGATTGGTGCGCCATGAGCTGCACTGGCATCTTCGCCCTCAACCCGATGTGCCTGGCCGGGCAAGCCGCACAGGGCGCGACGACCGGAGCCGTTGACAGCGCCTTCAGCCGCATGGCCGGCTACTTCGGCCTCGCGGCGACCAACGCCACGAGTTGGCTCTGGAAGGAGATCGACACCGCCACCACCCTCGACCTGAGCTCGCCGCGGCTGGCCAAAGAGATGGCCGCCACCGCTAGCGTCGCCGCGGTCCTCTGCCTAGGCCTGTTCGTCATCCAGATGATCGCCTCCGTCCTGCGACGCGAACCGGCAGCACTCGGACGCGGCTTGCAGGGACTCCTGATCAGCTTCGTCGGGTCGGCACTCGCGCTCACCGCCACACGAGTACTCCTCGGGGCGGTGGACTCGCTCAGTGCCGGCCTCGTGCAGTACACGATGGGCACCAACATCAACGGCCTGGGCTCCAAGCTCGCCTTCACCAGCCTCGCCAACGTGCAGAACCCCGCGGTGACACTCATCTTCTCAATCGTCATCCTCGCGGCAGTAGTCGTCGTGTGGGCCGCGATGATGATCCGCAAGGTCATGCTCCTGATCGCCGCAGTGCTGGCGCCGCTGGCGTTCGCCGGCGCAACTGCCGACATCACCCGCGGCTGGGTGCGCAAGTGGGTCGAGTTCGTCTGCGCGATGATCGTCTCGAAGCTCCTGCTCGTCATCATCCTCAGCATCGGAATCACCGTCTTCAACGGTGCCGGTCAAGAAGGCGGCGGCCCCACGCAGACCGGCACGCAACTCGCCGGCGGCGCGCTGATCCTGCTCATGGGCGGGTTCGCGCCCTGGGTCGCCATCAAGATGTTCAGCTTCGCGGGCGACACCCTGTATGCCGCGCACGCCACTGCCGGACAGGCGTCCGCGGGAGCCCGGACCGTCATCAGCGCACCCCAGAAGGTCAACGCCCTGCAGTACCAAGCGCGCGCACTCATGCCCAGCGCCCCAGCACGCAGCTCCTCGGTGCCTACCTGGCCGAAGGACCGCGAGGCGGAACTCATCAACACCACCCGGCCGGCGACACCCGCACCGTCAGCGATCCCGGCTGCAGGCGGTCGGGAGGCGGCGGGAGCTGCCGCAGGAAGCGGAGGCGCCGCAGCCATCTCAGCAGCCGCAGCTCCCGCCATCGCCGCAGCCACCACGGCACAAGCCACGAAGGCCGCCGGGCAGAAGGCCATCGGCGCAGTCGAGACCGCCGCACCCTCGTCCGACACTGCGACCGTCGGCCGCGGCGACCCACCAGTTACAACTCAGCCACCCAGGAGCACCTGATGAGTCCGAGAGATCACATCCATGACTGACGCCGCACAGTCCCAGTTCACCGTCCGCTTCGGCCGACGCCCCCGACGTGGCCTGCTCTTAGGGCTGTCCGCCTTCCGAGTCGCCTGCATCGCGTGCGCGGCCGCGACCTTCGTCCCGATGATGTTCGTGGCCGGCGCCCCGGGCGCGGCCGCCTCGTCGCCGCTCTGGCTCACCTTCCTCGTTCTCGCCTTTGCACGTTGGGGCGGACAGCCCGCCGCCGAGCTCGCGCCAACGGCAGGTCACTTCTTGTTCCGGAAGGCGCACGGTCAAACGAGGTACCGCGCGCGGCCAGACCGTCCGCGCCCAGCCGGCACGCTGGCCCTCCCTGGGGACACCGCGTCGCTGCGCCTCCACATCGATGAAGAGAGCGGGGCTGCGATGCTCCACGACCCGCACGCGCAGACCCTGACCGCCGTGGCGCTCGTTCGCCACCCGGCATACGTGCTCCTCTCACCGGAGGAGCAGGCGCGCCGCGTCCACGGCTGGGGACGCGCCCTTGCCGGCCTCTCCGCGACCGGTACCTGTGCGCGGGTGCAGGTGCTTGAGGTGTCCCTGCCGGACTCCGGTCGAGGAATCACCGGGTGGTGGGACACCCACGGGGTCAAGGATCCACGACAGTGGGCGGTACGAGAGTACGAGGAGCTGATGCGCACGTGTGCTCCGGCAGCCTCTACCCATCGCACGCTCATCGCGATCTCGCTCGACCTCCGAAAGGCCAGACGTCACATCAGGCAGGCGGGTCGTGGGACGGCCGGGGCGTCCGCGTTCCTGCGTCAGGAGATGACTTCGCTCGAGGCGGGCCTGCGCGCGGCCGACTTGCAGCTGACCGGATGGCTCGGTGAGTCGGAACTCGCTGCGACGCTGCGGGCGGCCTACGACCCGGTGGTAGACCGCGAAGATCTTGGCACCTGCACCCTCTCCACTGCCGGCCCGGTCGCCGTCGACGAGCACTGGGACTACTTGCGGCACGACACCGGGTTCTCCGCAGTGCTGTGGGTCAGCGAGTGGCCACGTGTCGCCGTCCCGCCGTTCTTCCTGCACGCACTGGTGTTCCAGCCGGGAATCCGCAAGACGCTGTCCCTCACCCTCGAGCCAGTGTCCGCCGACGCAGCACTGCGCGACATCCGCAAGGCCAAGGTCGAGTACGCCACCGACGCCGCGCAAAAGGCCAAGCTCGGCACCATCGCCGACCTGTCCGACTCGGTGGAGCGCGACGACGTCCTCGAACGCGAACGCGCACTCATCAGCGGACACGCCGACATCCGCTTCACCGGGATGCTTTCCATCACTGCAGCCACGCGCGACGGGCTGGAGGCAGCGGTCGCCGAGATCTCACGCGCCGCCATCCAGAGCGGCTGCGAGACCAGGCGACTGTACGGTCGGCAGGCGCGGGCTTTCGCGGCAACCTCACTCCCCCTGGCCAGGCGAGTTTCCGCATGAGAGGGCGCCGCCGACAGGCCTCACCAGCAGGGTTCTACCTTGAGGCCGCCGCATCGCGAAGCCGCCGCCGCGCGCAGAGGCGAGGCCGATCGGCCACCTCCTTGCAGCACGACACGTTGGTTGACCGACGTGAGGAGCAGGCGCCCCAGGCCACCCTGGTCCCAGCCCACGGCGAGACCGGGCCAGAGGCATTGCGGTCTCTCCGTCCCCTGCGGGTTCCCACCCACCGCGCCACCTCGGACACTGTGGCCGGCGCCTACCCGTTCCTGGCCGAGGCTGGGCTCGGCGGCGAAGGCGTCTACGTCGGGCAGGACGCCTGGTCCGGCGGAGGCTTCTGCTTCGACCCTTGGGCCCTCTATAGGCAGGGAGTTCTCACCAACCCGAACTGCCTCCTCGCTGGCGTCGTCGGCAAAGGCAAGTCCTGCCTGGCCAAGTCGCTGGCCACCCGCTCCATCGCCTTCGGCCGACGGGTCTACGTCCCCGGCGACCCCAAGGGCGAGTGGTCCGCCGTCGCCCGAACCGTCGGTGGGGCGGCCATCCAGCTGGGGGGCGGCAGCGCCAACCGGCTCAACCCCATGGACCCCGGTCCGCGAATCGGCACCATGGACAACCTGCAGTGGGCGACCCTGCTCCGAATCCGTCGCCGAACCCTGCTCGGCTCGTTGTCTGAGTCGGCGCTTGGACGCCCGCTCAGCTCGGTGGAGCACACCGCGCTTGACGTGGCACTGGACGAGACGATTGCCGAATCCCCCACGCCGACACTGCCATCGGTCGTTGACGCGCTCCTGGAGCCCAAGTCCTCGCGTCCCGGGGCCACCTGCGCCGAACTCGCGCGTGACGGGCGCGACCTCGGCCACGCCATGCGACGCCTCGTCTCCGGGGATCTTGCAGGACTCTTCGACGGGCCCTCGACGATTGTCTTCGACCCCTCACTGCCCATGGTGTCGCTGGACCTCTCCCAGATCCAAGGCGCCGACCAGCTCATCGCCATGGTCATGACCTGCGCCTCCGCCTGGATGGAGGCAGCGCTCGCCGCACCAGACGGTGGACAACGCTGGGTCGTCTACGACGAGGCCTGGAGACTCATGCGGCAGCCGGCGTTGCTCGCCCGCATGCAGTCACAGTGGAAGCTCTGCCGAGGGCTGGGCATCGCCAACTTGCTCATCGTCCACCGTCTGTCCGACCTCGACGCCGTCGGCAACAGCAACTCCGAAGCCCGAGCCTTGGCCCGAGGACTGCTCGCGGATTGCTCGACCAAGATCATTTACCAACAGGAGATCTCCGAAGGCCCCCGGACCGCGCTCGAACTCGGGCTCTCGAGTGCTGAGCAAGCACAACTCCCGGATCTGCAGGTCGGAGAGGGACTTTGGCGCGTTGGCAATCGCGCCTTTGTCGTCCGTCACGTCGCGACCGAGAACGAACTCCGGCTCTTCGACACGTCATCGCGCATGACAGTTCAGCTCAATGGATTCCCGGAAACATGACATACGCGGCTGTAATCGGCACCGAACCAGGCGGATCCGCCGATCTTCACGGCGTTAAGACGCAGGTCAGGATCGCGCCTCCCGCGCTGGACCTGAAAGACCGCTAGCCGCCTTTGGCGTTGCATGATCGTCTTCCAGCCATGGCAGATCCCGCGCCCCGGGACCAGTCATCGGCCACAGTTGTCCCGGTTTCGGAGGAGTCGCGTTTCGTTCGATCCTCATACCAAGGTGTTGCTGCCCTTGCGTTCAAACGCGATTGGGTGAGCCCTCGTAGTGGAGCGCTCCGATGGCGCCTGATGTGCTGGTGGTACCCGACTCAGAGACGATAACCCTGAACGCGACGTCGAGAGGGAGGGTGTGCGGTGACCCTCGGCGGCCGCTTACCGCCCTTCGAGGCTGGCCTGTATGAGCAAACTGCTCGTGCGACGATTCGATCTCAGGCTCAAGCTCAGGCTGCAGCTCCGCGACCCGCTCCTTCACGTGGCGGTTCGCCTTCTAGGGTTCAGGTCACGCTGCAGGCCGGGGTCGATCCGGTCTGGCGACGCCACCGGTACCCCGCCTGGTCGCTGATGTGGAAGTCATGCGCCTCGCTTGCAACGCTGCTGCCGTCCGCGAGCAGGTCAAAGACACTGCGTCAAACGGTCGGATGGCCTCTTCGTCCCGGTTGGACCTCTTGCGGCAGGTACCAGAATCCGGAATCCCGGGGCGTAGAACCCGGGATGGAGCAAGGACACCGCCGCCACCGGCACGGGAGAGTCAGCCCGATCATCTGGCTTGCCGGGGTCAGTGGTTCGTGGTGGCCACAAGCACTGGCATCCAAGTCTGACCGTCGTCGGTGGACTCGTAGATGCCGCGGTCTGTTGCCACGTGCCACCGACCCGGAATGACGTCAAGCGCCTCGACCTGACCCTCCACCGTGCCCTTCTTGGCCCATGTGGCGCCTTCGTCGCTGCTGACGCTCACGGTCCCGTCGGCACCGACGCCCACGAGCGGCCCGTCGGTCTGCCAGTCCAGCGGTCCGAGCCTAGGCGCCCCAGTCACTGGCGTCAGTTTGGACCCGTCCTCGGAGCGGAGTACCTGTCCCTCCGGCGTGGTGGCGAACAGGACGCGGGGGTGGGAGGGGTCGGCGGCGAGGTCCAGCAGCTCTTGGTTCTCCATCACGGTCCAGTCCCGCCGGTTGGTTGAGGTGATCAGTGCTCCGTTGACGGAGTCGTATGCGTAGGTTCGTCTCCCGGCAGGTTCGATGGCGTGGAAGTCTGCCTTGCCCTGCAGGGAGACCGCGGTCCACGTCTTCGCGCTGTCCTTGGACTCGATCAGCCCCAGTTGGCCCGGCAGGTCTTCGCGCAGGTCCGGGTGACCGCTGGCAAGGAAGTTGCCGGGACCGACGACAGCAAACCCCATGGTGTCCTGGTACCGGTCGGCGACCCGGTCGGCGCTGCCATTGGCTGCCAGCCGGTAGACCCCGGTGTGGGAGGCGACGTACAGGGTGCCGTCGGCGGGGTCTACCCCTAGCCCGTGGACATGGCCCAGCGCGGGTGCCGAAGATCCCGGAGGCGCAGTGGTCACGCCTTCCGGCGACCCAGAGGAGCACGCTGCGACGGCGGCGACCAGCATCGAGGATGCTGCCAATGTGATTGCGCGGCGGAACAAGTTGGCTCCTACGAGGTCAAGGCCTGATGCGGCCATTCGTGCCGTCCGGGTCATATGTGGCGGGCGCGCAGGCGCAGGGCGTTGCCGATGACGCTGACGGACGACAGGGCCATGGCGGCTGCGGCGATGACGGGAGAGAGCAGGAGCCCGAAGGTCGGGTAGAGCACCCCGGCTGCGATGGGGATTCCCCCGACGTTGTACACGAACGCGAACACGAGGTTCTGGCGGATGTTCGACATGGTCGCCTCGGAGAGCTTCCGTGCACGCAAGATGCCGGTCAGGTCACCGCCAAGGAGGGTTATGCCCGCGCTTTCAATGGCGACGTCGGTGCCCGACCCCATGGCCAGGCCCACGTCGGCTGCAGCGAGGGCGGGTGCGTCGTTCACGCCGTCGCCAGCCATTGCCACGACGCGTCCCTCGCTGCGTAGTCGCTTGACGACGTCGGCCTTGTGGTCCGGCATGACCTCGGCCTCGACCCGGTCGATGCCAAGTCGGCGAGCGACGGCTTCTGCGGTGAGGCGGTCGTCACCGGTGAGCATGACAACCTCAACCCCTTCGGCGCGCAGGGCTACCACGGCCGCAGGGGTTGTTCCCTTGACCTGGTCGGCAATCGCGATGATCCCCGCGACCTGGCCGTCGACACCGGCGAAGATCACGGTGGCCCCGTCGGCGCGCAAACGGTCGGCCTGCGCGGTCAGTGCGCTCGGGTCGAGTCCTTCACCGGTCAGGAATGAGGCGCTGCCCACCCGGACCTTGCGCTGATCGACGCTGCCAATGACGCCCTTGCCGACCGGCGCGTCGAAGTCGGTCGCGGCCGAGATGGTCAGACCAGCGTCCGTGGCGGCGTTGACGATGGCTGTGGCCAGTGGGTGCTCGGAGGCACGTTCAACCCCGGCCACGAGCCGCAACAGGTCGTCCTGCTCGAACCCCGCCGCGGTGACGATCTGCGTCACGGACGGCTTGCCCTCCGTCAGCGTCCCGGTCTTGTCCACGACGACCGTGTCGACCTTCTCCATCCGTTCGAGGGCCTCGGCGTTCTTGATCAGCACGCCGAGCCCAGCGCCACGTCCGACACCGACCATGATCGACATCGGTGTGGCCAGACCAAGCGCACAGGGGCAGGCGATGATCAGGACGGAAACCGCCACGACGAGCGCGTGAGCCAGGCGCGGGTCTGGTCCCGCAACGGCCCAGACCACGAACGCGACGATCGCGATGAGGATGACTATGGGCACGAACCAGGCGGCGACCTTGTCCGCCACTCGCTGGATCGGTGCACGGGAACGCTGAGCTTCGGCGACCATCTGCACGATCCGGGCCAGCATGGTGTCCCGGCCGACCTTGTCCGCGCGGACGACCAGCGACCCGGTCTGGTTGATGGTGCCGCCGATGACCGAGTCGTCAACGGTCTTGGTCACCGGCATCGACTCACCGGTAACCAGGGACTCGTCGAGAGTGGAACGACCATCCTCGACCACGCCGTCGACGGGGACCTTCTCGCCCGGACGGACCCGGAACCGGTCACCCACCGTGACCTGGTCCAGGGTCACCTCATGCTCGGTGCCGTCCGCGTTGATCCGGCGCGCGGTGTCGGGGGTCAGATCGAGCAGCGCCCGGATCGCGCCGGACGTCTGCTCCCGGGCCTGGAGCTCAAGGACCTGCCCGAGCAGCACGAGTGTGGTGATGACCGAGGCGGCTTCGAAGTAGACGTCGACCGCACCGTCCATCCGGAACGCCTCCGGGAAGATACCCGGCGCCACGGTGGCGACCACGCTGAACAACCAAGCGACGCCCGTGCCCATCGCGATGAGGGTGAACATGTTCAGCTTCATGGTCCGCACCGAGGTCCAGCCGCGCTGGAAGAAAGGGGCCCCCGCCCACAGCACCACCGGGGTGGCCAGGACCAGCTGGACCCAGGTCGACGCTCGTGGAGAGATCAGGTCGTGGATCGCTGGGATCAAGTCGCCGCCCATGCCAAGGACGACAACAGGGAAGGATAGGGCCACACCGGTCCAGAATCGGCGAGTCATGTCGGCCAGCTCCGGGCTGGGTCCGCTCTCCGCGGTCACCATGAGGGGTTCGAGGGCCATCCCACAGATCGGGCAGGAGCCTGGGCCGGGGCGCCGGATCTCTGGGTGCATGGGGCACGTCCACTCCTGTAAGTCCCCGGCCGAACCGCTGCTGGCTTCCTGCCCCGGCGCACCTTCCATAGGGCCGTGGCCGTGATCAGCGTTCGCGTCAGCGGGCACCGCATGCAGAAAGGCGTCAGGGTTCTCCTCGAAGCGTCTACGGCACCGACTGGAGCAGAACCAATGAGTGCGCCCGTCGTGCAACGCGTGGTGCTCGCTGGAGGCGGGGTCGACGTCCATCCCACAGACGGGGTCCTTCACCGTGGTCGCAACCCGCGCGTGTTCGCTGTGCTCGCTCATGTCATTCATCGTGTACCCCCTGGGGGTATCTGGTCAACCAACGAACGACAGGGTCGTTGCATGCGTTGACAGGCGGGATTCGACTCGGAGAGTGGTGCACGCCCAGTCAAGGCGGGCGCTACCGAGGGGCCCAGGTCGACCGCGACGTGGATTTGGCCGTGCGGTCGACCTGGGCGGCCGGGGTCATGACTTCAACATGTCCTTCATCTGCGCGAGCTCGGCCGTCTGGTCGGCCTCGATCTTCTTCGCCAGTGCGACCGCGTCGGCGTTCTTGCCGTCCGCCTGTTGGGTCTTGGCCATCTCGATCGCGCCCTCGTGATGCGAGATCATCATCGTCAGGAACATCTGGTCGAAGCTCGTTCCCTTGGCCGAGTCGAGCGACCTCATGTCGTCGTCGCTCATCATCCCTGCCATGCCATCTGAGCCGTGGTCCATGCCGCTCATACCCATGCCGCCGCGGGAGGGCTGCTCCTGCCCCCAGGCCTTGAGCCAGCCGGACATGGTGTCGATCTCGGGGCGCTGGGCTGCTTCGATCTTGGCGGCCAGATCCTTCACCTGGGCTGACTGAGCATGAGTCGCGGCCATCTTCGCCATCACCACAGCCTGCTCATGGTGAGGAATCATCGACTGCGTGAACTTGACGTCCGCGTCGTTGAAGTCGGCCTTTGAGCTGCTGGAACTGCTGTTGTTGCTGCCACTGGCGGTGGTGTCTGCGGCGTTGCCGCAACCGGTCAAGGCGAGCGCTGCCACCACGGCAAGCGCGAGGGCACTGAAGAGTCGTTTCATCACGGGTCGTCCAATCAGGTCTGTCGGGTAGAGGGGGCATGCTGAAGCCGCGGATCGGCCACGCGTCACACACGGGCTCCGCAGCCGGTCAGCAGCGCCGAATCGACAGAACAATCAAAGACGGAGGATCAGGGTCACGCCCGTGCGGACCGGGTGCCCTCGCTGGGGCCGCCACACGCTGATACAAGGGCAGCGCGGGGGCGCCACTCAGCATGCGGAGCAGCACGAGCAGAGCCATCGTCAGCACAGCCATGCACATAGCCGTCATGTCCATGTCCCAGCCGGTCGTGGCGTCGACCACCGTGGCACCAACAGCTCCGACATCGTGGGCGGCCGCAACCATCGCCTCGTGGGCCCCGGGTAGCGGCGCCGTAGGCATCGACGCGTCGACCGGCTCGTGGAACACCACTTCCATGTCATGGGCCATGCCACCGTTGTGGCTGTTCAGGCCATGCATTCCGACGATCCCCGCGAGGAGGATGAGCAGCCCGCCGAACCACAAGGCGCGTCGCGCCGTGGTCCCGGACCGGTCTTGGATGCTCATCACTCCCGAGTCTACGTCGCTGCTCCAAGGCGCACCCCGGGGCTATCGTCCCGACCATGACCGTCGAAGAGTTCGCACCCGAGCCCGGCCGAGACCTGGGGCCGCTCATCCACGCGCTTCGTCGCAACGGCGCAACGCTCACGTTCGCTGAATGGGTCTCCGTCCCAGACTCCATGACCATCAACCTCCACCTGCCCGACGATCCAGAACAGGCCGCCAAGTGCCGCGCGGCCATCGAGCAGTGGAGGAAGTCCGGCTGAGCGTGCATCGGGGTGGCGCGTGCCGCCGCCCGAGCGACGGCTGTGCGTAGCAATCGTTGCCCGCGGCTCTGACGAAGGGCACGGCGAGCTCCTCGTACATTCCGTCCGCGTCAGCTTGCAGAGCGGCACCACCTCGCCCGCGATCGACTAACTGAATGCAACAGTGCGTCCCTCCTCCAGGGGCCCCCTTGATCCGTCGCGGCGCATCAACAACGGACCCTCCGGAGCGCTCCCAAGCCGCTGGCAACGTCCCGCGAAAGTCACGCCAAGGCGCGCCCCTACCCGCCCGAGCCCGGGGCGGCATCACACAGGGACGCTGCGCTGCCACCGGCATTGCCGCCAAGGGCCGGAGTCGCAACCGAGGTGAGCGCCAGGCGGCGATGTGACGCAGGTCCTGCGGCCGACGATCCGTCCGACTTTGGCTCCTCTCTGTGTCAAGACGCGGCGGCAAGTCGGGTTCTACGGTGGGTGGTGGCGGGTCCGGGAAGTGGCTTGTCCGAAGAGTTGGTGTGAGGTTGTGAGCCGACCGCGCTGGAGTCAGAGTCGTTGCCTCGTTGCCCTCCCGGGCCCGTCGCCATGTGTCGTGCAGCGTCGTTGACCATGGTCCGATACACGATGTCGGACAGTCGGCGTTTGAGCGGCCGCATCGACTCGTTCGAGGTCTTCCCTCGAGCCTTGCAGCGGTCGAAGTACGCGCGGCCCTCGGTGGGATTACGCAGCTGCACGGTAGCCATGATGTGCAGCACCCGGTTGATCTGACGGTTGCCGCCTCGGGACAAACGGTGGCGGACGTTGTCCCCCGAGGAGGCATCGATGGCTGCGGTGCCTGTCCAGGAGCCGAAGTGGTTGTTGTCCGGGAACCGGGTGATGTCACCGACCTCGACCAGCAGCCGGGCCGCGCTGGACGGGCCGATCCCGTTCAGGTCCATCAGGGTGGTGCCGGTCGCGGCGACCAGAGCGGTCAGTTCCTTGTTCGCGGCCTTCTTGCGCTGATAGATCCGCTCGAGGTCCACGACCAGTTCGGCCGCGACGCGACGCCGGGTCTTGCCCGCAGCGTCACGGGGGCGGACGGTTGCCAGCAGCGCCTTGGCCTGTGCCGCGGACAGTTCCTTCTTCGCCCCGCCCGGGATCAACTCCAGGAGCAGGTGGTGGACCTGGGACATCTTGCGGGTGTGCTCCTCGCCCAGGGATCGGCGCCGGTCGACCAGAATCCGCAGCACCGCCAGCTGCTCGTCGTTGACGACCGGGCGCAGCCCACTCATCCGGGTGCCCACCAGCGCCACCGAGTGCGCATCGGTGGCATCGGTCTTGCGGCCCTGACCGGTGGCGAACACCCGCGCCCGCGCGGACAGCTTCGGCGGGACGTCGAGGACCTGCTCGCCTTCGGCCAGTAGCCGGTTGGCCACGTGCCGGCCGATGCCTTGGCATCCCTCGGTCGCCCAGACATGCTCCGGCCACGCCTGCACGTACCGGCGCATCGCGGCAAGACCGTCACGGTCGGTCGCGAGTCGTCCTTTCCCGACGATGGATTCGCCACCGGTCATGACTTCGATCGTGACCGAGCGTTTGTGCGCGTCCATCCCTATGACCACTCGTGCTGGCGTGCCTTCCATGTTGTCCTCCGAACTCGAACCTGATGGGGTTGTCGAGCGGGGAGGGCAACGCTACTTCGAGCTAGGGCAAACCCCTCTTGAGCCACTTCCGCTCTGGCGACGTCCGGGGATGCGCAGGCCAAATGAGAGCCACACCGAGGTGAGCAGCCGAAATGAGAGCGACAACCCCGAACGCCTAGACCGAGCCTCGTCAGATCCCGGCCATGACGTCAATGAAACAAGTAGCCGATGAGCGGACGTGAGGTCGAGTCATGCCGTCGGCGCTGGTCGGGAGCAGACAGCGCCGATGTGGGGAACCGGTCACATTTCACAGCCAATTTGAAGGCATCGGCTACCTTGGCCCGCAGTCCCGGGACCGGATAGGGACGTGCACTGTGCTGCGAACCTAGCGGCCGGGTACAGCCAGGCCTTGCTCGCGCACCACCCTCAGTGAGTTCGGCGCCGTGACGCCGCAGAGCGGGCTGGTAACCCACTGCGCCGCCGCACCGCCACGGACGCCACCACGAACAGGACCAGCCCGACCACCACAACGATCAGCAAGCGCCCGGCACCCAGCGCTGTCAAGGTTCGGCTCACGGCACCGGAAGCCTCGGCGACAGCCGTGACCGGTCCGGATGCGACCGTGTTGCCGTTGTAGAGCTGTAGCTCGACCCACCCGTACCAGAGGACGTAGCCGGCCGCGACGGTCACGACCACCCCCGAGGCGCGCCCGACATGGCGGGTCCACGGGCGGGCCCGCGCCATCGCAGCCCGCCCGAGGAGTCCGACGACGACTGCCAGCACGGTCATGACCAGTCCCATTGCCAGGGCGTACGCGACCGCAGCAGACACGCCCACCACGAACGACGCCCCGGCGCCGCTGGTGAACACCGACGCCACCGCCGACAGGAACACCGGCAGCGTGCACGACAGTGACACCGTCGCGTACACCACGCCGTAGGCCACCATGCCGCGCACCGAACCATCGACCCGGGACCGGGCACGCGGCGTCCGAACGGTCACGTCGTGACCGAGGAGAAGCAGCACTCCGACGACCAGCAGCGCAGCGCCGGCGACCAACGTCGCCACGAACAGCCACGGGCCCAACGTCAGGGACAGGGCTGAGATGCCCACACCCACAGCCCCGAACACGGCCACGAAACCGACGGTCACCGACACTCCGACGACCAGGGCGCGAGCCACGACCCCGCTCCTCGAGTGCGGCTGTCCCACGAACAAGGCCAGGTATCCGGGCAGGAGGGCGAACCCGCAGGGGTTGAACGCGGCCAGCATGCCGGCCGTGACCGCCAACGCGACAGCGGCAGTCACCAAGCCACCGCCGGCACCTTGGCACTCCCGGCACGGCTCACAATGTCGTCGTCGAGGACGGGTCGGGGATGGCTCCCGTGGGCTGGCCCGGGCCAGCTGACCCACACAGGAGAGTGCCGTCAGCGGCCTTGCTGCACGTAGGTCCCGGCGGCAGGCTCACCGTGGACGTCGCAGCTCCTGCGGCGACCTCAGCCACCCGAGCGCGCAACGTCGCCTCGTCAAGGCTGCCCACCCGCAGGTCCGCTCGACCATCGGCGGTGATGAACGCAAAGGTGGGCTGGACGGTGACTCCGTACTCGCGCCAGACGGTGCCGTTGGTGTCAGCGAGATGGGTCAGAGCGGACGTGCCGGTCTGCTTGACGAAGTCGACCATGGCGCCCTTGCCCCCCCCTGACCCGCAACCCCGATGATGTCGACCTGCCCCGCGAACTCGGCGGCGACTTTGGTGACCGCTGGTGCTTCGCTGCGGCAGATGGTGCACCACGGAGCCCAGAACCAGAGGACGACCGGTCTGCCGGTCAAGGTCGCCGCATCGAACGCGGCACCGGACACCGTGTCCGGGATGGCGCCGACGTGTGCGAACGGTGACACCGCACCGGTGCTGCCGCCGCCGCCCGTGGTCGGCGTGGGAACGGAGCACCCACCCACCGCCACAAGGGTCAGCAGCAGCAACAATGCCGTCGCAACCGCCCGGCGCCGGGTCATGGCGACCATGTTGCGCGCCCTGTGGGGCTGTCCAGGCAATGCTTCGCACGAGCGCTGGTCGTCGGTGACCATGGGACCTCCCGGTGGGGCACACAGATATTGCGGCAGAAAGACCCGGCCCGAGGCTTCCAACATTGCCGGTCCCGCGTTCCAAGGATTCATTGTCCTCCTCCGCCTCCGGGTGCGCTCAACGACAGTCCTGTCAATGAGCAGGAAGGCGGCGGGCGTAGAGCCCGGCCCCGTGGTGTGGTGCTCGCGGTGGTGGTCCTACCCCATCGTCCAGGGCTGGGCCGGTCGCTGGTGTGCTGGCTTCTTCAGTCGCCTGCCTTTCGGGCCTCTGGGGGTACTAGCTGGAGGCGGCACCCAGGCTGATTCCTCAAGGGCTGGGGTAGTTGTCCGTCAAGGCGATGCGCTGTGGAAGGGCCCGACGCGAGTCGAGCCCTTCCAGACGAGTGCTACATCAGCCAAGTTCGACCACCACAGGGCAATTCGAGATGCCCGGCAGTGCGCGTAGACCGTCGAGGCTCGCGTTGGCCGGTCCACCACCAGCGCTGACGAGCAGTCCGTCGGAGAACAGCTTGGCGACGTCATCATGATCGGTCAGCCGGACTCGCTGACCTGCCGTGATCGCAGCCTCGGTCCAAACGGCCGGGGTCACGTCCCAAACGGGCGAGTAGTCGTTGTCGCCCGGCACGACCTGGGTGATGTTGAGCGGGTCACCTTGGCCGGCGACGGCCGACTGCAGTCCCTGCCGCTGCGGGTTGTTCGCGCCTTGCGGGCCATTCACGATGGGGATGATGGCCGCCCGTGCCGAAGACTTCCGGTCGAAGGAAGCCAACCCCGGGGCTGCATCGAGGTTAGGAGCCCACGTCGACCCCTCGAGAGCAGCCACCAGCTCGACGGAGGCTTCCTGGTGGAGGTACTGCACGCGCTTGCCCTCGTAGAAGCCGTTCAGGGTGTCCAGCGTCACTTGGCGTCGGTCGAAGTTGATGTCCACGATGGCGTCGTGAAGGCCCGAAGCGTTGGCGACCTGCGTCGCGTTGATCACCGTACGCCCGTCTGCGGACACCAGTGGGCTGTAGTCAGCGTCGCCCACGGCACCGGCGTGAACGGTGGTGGGTGGGAAGGCCGTCGGGCCGGGCACCACGACACGCGTGGGACTGAAGTCCACCGTGCCGCTGAACGCCAGCTGCGATCCGATCCTGCGGGCCGACTGGACCGCGGCGGTGCCGAGCGCGTTCACGAGTTTCGGCGAATAGTTCACGCCCCGACGCTGCGCGTCGTCGCGGTTCGAGGACTCCGTGACGACGTACCAGACGGTTGCCCCGTCGTGCAGTCCCTGCTGCAGGGGCAGCGTCACTGTGCCCTCGGCGGTGTTCACGGCGATGGTGCTCTTCATGAACACGGGTCTGCTGCACGAACAGGTGACAGTTTTGGTTAGGCCACCTGGGCGGCGGGTGTAGTCATGATCAGCTCGTATTCGACGGGGGTCAATCGGCCGAGTGTGGCTTGCCGTCGGCGGCGGTGATAGGTCCTCTCGATCCAGGTCACGATCGCGATCCGAAGTTCGGTGCGGGTGGCCCAGCGGCGCCGGTTGAGGACGTTCTTTTGCAGCAGGCTGAAGAAGGACTCCATGGCCGCGTTGTCACCGGCGGCGCCGACGCGGCCCATGGATCCGACCATGGTGTGGCGGTTGAGTGTGCGGACGAGTTTCCGGCTTCGAAACTGACCAGGTTCAACCAGTCGATGCAACACCGGCTTGTTGGAGCAACAGTAGGTGCTCATTGAACGCCTCGGCTGGCGTTCTCCAGCCGAGGGTCTTACGAGGCCTGGTGTTCAGTGCCTGAGCGACCGCCTGGATTTCCTCGGCGGACCAGCGCGCGAGGTCGGTGCCTTTGGGGAAGTACTGGCGTAGCAAGCCGTTGGTGTTCTCGTTCGTGCCGCGCTGCCACGGCGACTGGGGATCGGCGAAGAAGACCGGGATTCCGGTCTCGACGGTGAACTTGGCGTGAGCGGACATCTCCTTGCCGCGGTCCCACGTCAGCGACCGGGCCAGCTGTGTCGGCAAGGTCTTCATCGTGTTTGCCAGCGCGTTCTTCATCGTGATCGCCCCGTAGCCAGCCAGCGCCGGCCCGTTCTTCGGGGTCTGTTTGTGCCGGTAGCCCTCCTCACGCGGCAGGTGGACCAGCATCGTGAACCTGGTCGTGCGGTCGACCACGGTGCCGATCGCGGAGCGCTCCAGCCCGATCAGCAGGTCGCCTTCCCAGTGCCCCGGAATGGCGCGGTCCTCTGCTTCGCAGGGCCGCTCGCTGATCAGAGTCTCGGCAGTGACATGTGCCCAGGTCTTGCGCCGCGATCGTTCCCGCGGGGCCCGCAACGCGCGACCGGTCCGCAGGCACCAGACCAGCTCACGTTTGAGCGCCCCACGGCCCTGGATGTACAGCGACTGATAGATCGCCTCGTGGCTGATGCGCATGGATTCATCTTCGGGGAAGTCGACCTTGAGCCGATGGCTGATCTGCTCCGGGCTCCACGCCAACGACCACGGGCGGTCCTTGCGATGCGGCTTGTTCCGGCCGGTGAACCGCGGTGGTGTCGGACCCAGGAATGGGGTGCCGTCCGGCAGGCTGATCTGCCCCGCCAGCCGCTGCTGGACGTATATCTTCAATCGCGGGTTGGTGACCAGCTTCGCCGCCTTCGGGCGTTTGGCGGTCATGTCGGCCTTCCATTGCGCGACGGACGCCCGGTACTCGAGCTTCCCACCACGGGTGGCGGCGTTGCGCCGCAGCTCGCGTGACACCGTGCCCGGGTCACGGCCGATCTCTCGCGCGATCTCGCGCACGCCCCTGTCCTGGGCCCTGAGCAGCGCGATCTCCTCCCGTTCAGCGAAGGATAGGTACCGGCCCGTGGGCGTGAACTTCAGGTCGAACGGCGGCATGCCGCCAGCGTGATGGAACCAGCGCGCACCGACCGCCTGTGCCACGCCGATCACCCCGGCAGCCTCCTCAGGCAGCAACCCTTCGGCGATCTGCTCCCAGAACGCCACTTGGACATGACGCTGGAACCTCGGCGCACCCGGCGACCGCAGCTTTGGTCGAATCGCCCGATCCGCTGCCTGTTGACGACGAGCCACTCAACACCTCCATGACGGGGTGTTGCGACGACCAGTTGAATCCGCCCTGCGATCCGCGATCGGTGTGCAGGATGCAACCGGCCACGTCGGCGCCTTCGGCCCGGCGCCTGGCGACGGCGTTGTCGAGTGCGGCGACGGCTAGGCGTGACTTCATTCGTGAGTCGATCGAGTACCCAATGATGCGGTTGGAGTAGACGTCCTTGACCGCGCATAGGTACAGCTTCCCCTCACCGGTCCAGTGCTCGGTGATGTCGGCCAGCCACAACTGGTTCGGGCGGTGGGCGGTGAACTCGTGCCGGGTCCGCCCCTTGTCGTCGGTGACCGCCAGGAGGTCGTCGTGGACCGGTGGACCGGCCTTTTTGCCGTTGCGCCCACGCTTCTTGCCGAACGCGGACCACCAGCCCAGCTGCGAACAGAGCCGCCACGCGGTCCGCTCCGCCATGACCTGGCCGGCGTCGCGGGCTTCGTCGACCAGGAAACGGTAGCCGAACTCAGGGTCGTCACGGTGGGCGTCGAACAGGGCGTTGGCGCGGTAGGCCGCAACCAGTTCGGCGGTCGTGACCGGGTTCACCAGCCAGCGGTAGTAGGGCTGGCGAGCGATCTTCAGTACCCGGCACGTCACCGTGACGGGAATCCCGTCGACGGCTAGCTCGCGGACGAGCGGGTACATCATTTTCCCGGCAGGTCCGCCTGGGACAGGTACGCCGCAGCGCGGCGCAGGACCTCGTTCTCTTGCTCGAGCAGCTTGATCCGCTTGGTGGCCTCACGCAACGCCTCGGATTCATCGCCCCGCCGGCTCGAACCAGACGAGACCGATGAGCTGCGCTCGTCGATCGTCAGCCACCGCTTCAGACACGACGCCGAGATGCCGAAGTCTTTCGCGACCTGGGCCATCGATGCGTCCGAGTCGCGGTAGACCCGGATCACGTCCTGACGGAACTCCTTGGGAAACGCCTTGGGCATGGTGCACATCCTTCCAGCGCCGACACGAATCGACGCAGATCAGGTGTCACCTGTTCGTGCAGCAGACCCATGGGCGAGCCGCCGCGGACGAGTCGGCCGTCGTAGAGAAGCGGCGTCTGGCGGCCCCGGACCTACCTCACGAGGTGGGCGAAGGCGACGATGTTGTCGACGTAGTGCCCGGTCGCTTGGTCGAAGGCACCGCCGCAGGTGATGAGGCGCAGCTCGGCGCGGCCCCCGGTGTCGCCGTACACGGTCGACGTCGGGAAGTCGGCCTTGGAGTAGCGCGCCACCCGGTCGACGAGGAAGCGCGCGGTCGACCCGTCCTCGCGGCCCACGGACAGGGTCGCGCCCTTCTTCAACGAGCCCAACCGGTAGAAGACGGCGGGACCGGCCTTGCTGTCGACGTGGGCGCCGATGACTGCCGGCCCGAACTCGCCGGGCGTCGGGCCGTTGGCGTACCAGCCCGCCCGGTCGAAGTCGGTTGGCGCCTCGAGCCTGCCGTTCTTGTCCAGGCCCAGGTCGACGATGCCCCTGGTGCGCACCCCGATGGACGGGATGGTCAGCGAGGTCGGTGCGCTGGGCTCCAGGATGGGCCCGAAGTCGGAGCTGCTCTGCGGCGTGGCCGGCGCCTGCGACTTCGTGGCCGCCTCCGACGACGTCGGCGTCTGCGTGCTCGTCGGCGGCTGCGTGCTGGGCGCCGAGGTGGTCGCCTCGGCCTGTGACGCGTCCGGTTGCGGAGGCGCGTCGCTGCCCGTCAAGGACTTGGCGACCAGCACCCCTCCGACGACGAGGAGCACGACGGTGACCGCCGCGGCAATGCTGCCGCGGCGGTCACCGAACTTCGAGGATGCGGACATCAGACGCGGTTGCGAGCCTTGCGAGCGGTGAAGGCACCGGAGCCGACGGCGGCGATGAGCAGGCCGCCACCGAGCAGGAGCATGCCCTCGTTGTTCGGGGTGGAGGTGCCACCGGCGCCGGTGTCCATGCCGCCGGCGGGCGCGGCGTTGAGGACGCCACAGATGGCCGGGTCGGTCGCCTCGGTCGGCAGCTTCGGGTCGAGGTCGCTCTTGGTGGCCCCGTCGTACTTGCCATTGCCGTTGTGGTCCACACCGTGGACGACCACGACAGCCTGGCCATCGGTGACCGCCTGGGCCAGCTCGGAGGAGACAGTGATGCTGCCACGCTCATAGCTGAACTTGCCGCCGGGGGCGGTGTCGAAACGGTCGACGGCCAGGCCACTCTTGGGCGAGGTGTCGCCGGTCTTGGTCAGCGACACGACGACCGGGCCGTAGGCCGGACCACCCTCGGTGGTCGTCAAGGTGCCGTCACCACTCTTGTCGTCAGAGGCCTTTGGGCACTCGTGGCGAGCGTCGGCGCCGAAGTGGATGTGGGCAGCGTGGGGGCTGTCCTTCAGCAGGCCGGTAGCGGCCATGGTGACGTCGATCTTCGTCCCCTTCACGGTCACCATTGCGGTGCCGCTGGCGTCGACGCCGTTCAGCGCCACGGGACGCAGGGTTGCCATGGTGCTGCCGTCAGCAGCCTGGGCGATGCCTGCACCGAGGAAGGGAAGGAGCGCCGCAGACCCGAGGGCAACGGTGGCAATCTTGGTGGTAGTACGCATTCAGGTGACTCCTTTGTCGGGCAACCAGCGGCTGCCGTGGGCTGAGCATTGGGTTTGGGCGCTTCGGAGCCATTCAACGAAGTGGATGGGTCCCGAACTCTGACTGGAACTTCGCACCGGAAACGACCTTTTGGCACAGGCATTCAGCCGGCCGGTCGCACCTGCACGCTAGTGACGTCGTAGACGCCGAGGAACTTGACGAAGGCCAATGCCTGCGGGAGGGCGCCGGTGGCGTCGGCGGTGAACGAGAGCAACGGGATCAGGTCGTCAGCGTGCCGGGCGGACGCGGTGTAGGTGGTGTTCGGGGTCAGACCACTGCCCTGGAGCTGGACCATGTCGAGACCCGCGACTGCGCGGACGGTCACGGCGACCTTGCCCGGCCCGGCGACGGCGGCGTCAGCGTTGCGGACAGGCTGGTCGAGACCCTGCCGGGTGAGGTGCTGGGTGCCCGGGCCCGAGGGGACGGCGCCGGCGACGTAGACCAGGGCCTGGCCCTCCTGACCGACCCGCAGGGTATCGGTTCGCTTGCGGGTGGCGGTGTCGATGATGTCGACGCTGTCGGAGTGCTCGTTGACGACGTACACGGTGGAGTTGTCGGGGCTGGGCCAGATGCCGTGCGGTTCCACGCCGCTGGAAGGCACCGCACCGACCAAGGTGGGTGCAGCGCCGGTGTGTCGGCGGTAGATCTTGGTGGTGTTCTCAGCACCCACGGTGAGGTAGACGAATCCCGCGCGCGGGGTGGTCACGAACGCCGGGTGGTTTGTATCCGGGCCGGTCTTTAGGACGCTGGTGATTCGACCGGCCTGCAGGTCGATCACGGTGACCTTGCCGACCTTCTTGTGTGCGGCCCAGAGCTCGGTGCCGTCGGGTGAGAGCGCCATGTCGGAGGAGAACACGTCGGCGAGGCCGCTGATGCGCCGCACCACCTTGCGGGAGGACACCTTGACCACGTCGATGGTGGCGGAGCGGAGGTGGTTGACGTAGGCGTACCGGCCGTCGGGGCTGAACAGCACCTTCGACGGTCCGTCGCCGGTGGCGACGTGCCCGACGATGCCACCGTGACGGGCGTCGACGATGTCGACGCGGGCGAGCGCCCGGTCGGCCACCCAGACGGTCTTGCCGTCGGGAGCGAAGAAGCCCTCGTGCGAGGCCCTGCCGACATACGTTTTGGACATCACCGTGTTGTCGACCGTCCGCACCACGGTGACGGTGTTGGTCGTCACCGACACGACGTTGAGATACCTGCCGTCGCGGGAGAACCCGAGGCCGTGGACATCGACGTCTTTGAGGTACTGGGGTCCGAGATCGCCGCCCAGGCGCTGGTCCCCGAACGGGATCGTGCCCAGAACTTTGCGGGTGCTGGGGTCGATCACGGTGACGGTGTTGGAGGTCTGGTCGGCGGTATAAACCCGATCGGCCCGGCCGATCGGCGGAGCACCCGGCAGCGCGGGAGCTTGGATGGGATCCGCAGGGTGAGAGGCGCTGGCCTGGGTCGGTCCGGCGCCCAGCGCAACGGCGGTCCCGCCGGCAGCCAGGGCCAGCACCGTACCGGCCGCCAGCAGGCGGCGCCGGGAAGAAAGGTGAACGAGTTGCATCAGGCTCCTTGTAGTGACGTGGCGACCCTCTTGCGTTGTCGTCGGGCCGCGCGGTTGGACACACTGGTGGTTCGGGGATTCGGCTCCCCAGCCCACGTCGGAGGTGCGAAAGATCGGCCTTCCTCTTCTTGCGTACGCGCGTAACTGCCGAACGGTTCACCGGTGGCGCCCGGACACCCTGCCTGAACCGTTCAACTCAACGAGGCGTACGCATGCTGGCTGTCGGCTGCCGGCCTGCCCGAATCCAGCGGAGAACAGGGGCCGGGTCATTGGGCAGGGACGCGCAGCAGGTGTCCGTGGAATACTCCGCGTCCGGTGCGGACCGCAACTGTCGCCCAGGCGACCAGCAACCCTACGTAGAAGACGACGGCGGCGACCACGAGGAAGCGCGCGCCGGTGGCAGCAGCCAGTCCCGACGTACCGGTGACGACGGTGCCCACGGGGAAGGTGAAGGACCACCAGGTCAGCGAGAACGGCATCCCGTGCCGAGCGGTGCGCACGGTGATCGCGGTCGCAAGGGTGAGCCAGAGCATCGCGAACCCCCACATGGGTGCCCCGTAGACCAGACCCATCGCCTCGAGGGCGGAGCCGTAGGGCGCTGGGAGGACGCTCGTGGCGGTGGCACCAAGGGTGTGCGCGGCGGTGACCGACTGGCCCAGCGGACCGAGCACGATCCACAGCGTGGGAACCGCCGCGGCGGGCCCGACCTTGTGATGCACCAGCCGGCTCCAGATCATCGTGATCACGATGAGGCTCGCAACGATCGTCAATCCGAACATCATGGTGCAGGCCAGCTGCATGGACAGCTGCCACTGACCGGCGGGTAGGTGGGGAAGCAGCAACGGGCCGGTGGCGGCGCTGACCATGGGTGGCACGATCGGCATGAGCCAGCCGCCGAAGGCGGCGTCCTGCTTCACGTCGTGGGTGGTGAAGGCCTTGTACGGCACCGCCGCCGCGGTCCAGAGGCCCAGCAGGGTGCCTGCGGTCCAGAGCACGAAGTCGATGCCGACGGCGGTGCCTTGGCCCACCAGCGGCTGACCGACCAGCAGGGCACCTGCTCCCACGGTCATCAACGCCATCGCCGGGGCGCCGTAGAAGTGGGACATCACCGGGTTGGCGAGGTGTCCGCGGGCAGTGCTCGTGTGTCGCGTCCAGTGGATCAGCGTCGCAACAGCGATAACTGCCAATAAGACCCCGTCCAGCACCCACACGGTCCGCGCGAACAGCAGCAGTCCTGGCACCTTGACGGGCAAGGTTGCGGCAGCATTCGCGACGATGCCGGTGCCCATCACGCAGGCGAACCAGTTAGGGCCAATGAACCCGAACGCGGGCTGCCCTTCGAGAGCTGTCAGGAAGGAACGATTGCCCTCAGCGTGCTGGTCGACATTGCCGGTTGCGGCTTGAAGAGTGTTCACGTATCCAGTCTGCGAGCAGGCCACAGTCGTCAGTAGTCCCCAGCCGACTGTGGATGCACAACCTTGGCTTGTGGGTGCTGTAGGGTGGGTGTGTGCCCTCACCTCATGTGCCAGAACTCGACGGGCTGAGGCTGCTGGTGGGAATCGCCCAGCATGCCAGCATCGGCGGCACTGCTCGAGCCAACGGCATCAGCCAGCAAGCAGCCTCAGAACGCCTGCGTGCGATGGAAGCTCAGACCGGCCTGACCCTGGTGCATCGGGGTGCCCGCGGATCGAAGCTCACCCCTGCCGGTGTGGTGGTGGCCGAGTGGGCTGCCCGGCTGATCGAGGTCGCGGACGAGATCGACACCGCGATCGAGGGGCTCCGTGGCGATCGCAGTCGCGAGCTCTCAGTCTGGGCCAGCATGACCATCGCCGAAAGCCTCATCCCCCGCTGGCTGGTCCTCCTCCGTCAGCGTCAGCAGGGCGAGGGACACCTGCCGACGGCGGTGAGCCTGAACGCCTCCAACAGCTCGCATGTAGTCGAAGCGGTTCGTGACGGAACCGCGCATTTGGGTTTCGTCGAGGGCGTCGAGGCACCCAGGGGAGTGCGCTGTGCTTCGATCGGACACGACGAGCTCGTCCTGGTGGCCGCGGCTGGCACGCCGATCAGCCGGCGACGCACCCCCCTGTCTCCGGCGGAGGTCGCAGAGCTGCCGCTGACCAGCCGCGAACGTGGCTCTGGGACCCGCGAGGTCCTGGAGGTGGCCCTTGGTCAGCAAGGGTTGACGATGGGCGACGCGGTTGTCGAGCTGACCACGGCGACTTCCATCCGCGAGGCGGTCCTTGCTGGCAGCTCGCCGGCCTTCCTCAGTCATCGCTTTGTCTCACGTGATCTGGACTCCGGCCATCTCGTGGTGGTGCCGACTGAAAATCTCGACCTCAAGCGCGTCTTCCGCGCCGTGTGGGTAGGCACCAGGCAGCCACCCGCTGGGCCGGGCCGCGAACTGGTCTCGATCGCCCGCGCAGCCGAGCAACGACTAGGGCATCAGAGAACCGGCGCAAAGTAGGGGTGAACCGCTCATCAGGAAAAGGCGTACACCTCTTTGTGAGCAGCGATGGTCCGACCGAGTCGTGGCGACCCCGCACGCGCCGGTCCAAGGTGGGAAAGGCAGGGACGCCCGCCAGCGAGGAGGAGTTGCTGGCGGAGCTGTACCGGCTGCATGGGCGGGTGTTGTTCGCATTCGTGCTGCGGCTGGTCGATGACCGGGCGAAGGCCGAGGATGTCGTCCAGGAGACGATGCTGCGGGCCTGGCGGAACCTGGATCTGATCGACCCGCGACGAGGGGACCCACGGTCCTACCTGTTCACCGTGGCCAAGAACGTGGTCATCGACATCTGGCGCGCCGAGCAGCGCCGCCCGCGACTGGTCACCGACGAGGAAGTTCTTGCGGCGCAACCGGTCGAAGACAGGCTCGATGCCCAGGTCGACGCCTGGATGGTTGACCAGGCACTGGAACGACTCTCGAGCGAGCACCGGGCCGTGGTCGACCACCTCTACTACGGCGGCTCGACAGTCACCGAGACCGCCCAACTGCTTGGCATCCCGGCCGGCACCGTGAAGTCGCGTGCCTACTACGCGGTCCGTGTGCTGCGTGCCGCATTCGAAGAGATGGGAATGACACGATGAGCTCCGAACACGACCGGGTGCGTGAACTGCTGGGACCCTACGTGCTGGGTGGACTCGATGCGGCCGACCGAGCCCTGCTCGACGGCCACCTCAGCACTTGCCCCACCTGTCGCAACGAGGTCGCCGCCTACGCAGGCCTGCCATCGCTACTGCGGCTCGGGCACGGACCCAACTCGAGCACTACAGCCGAACTGGACGACGGTGCGCTGACCCGCGCCGTTGGGGCCCTCCGGCAGGGACGTCGCCGCCGACGACGCCGCTCGCTGCTCGGTTCCGCGGCCGCTGCGGTACTGGTGCTCGGCCTCGGCGCCACGACAGCGGGACTGGTTGCCGGGCACAGGGACACCCCCCAGACCAACCCTGCAGCCCTGCATCTTGTCGCTGTCCAAGGCAGCCCAGCGCGCGGCCAGACCAGCCTCTCCGCTCGACCGTGGGGCACCTCGATCGATCTCGACCTGTCCGCGTTGCCCAAGGACCAACGGTTCATCGTGTGGGTGATCGCCACCGACGGCACCCGCGAACAAGCGGCGACCTGGGCTTCCACACCCGACGGCATCGCCCACGTCACCGGAGCCAGCGCCCTGGCCCGCACCGACGTCGCGGCCGTGCGCGTCGCCACCACCGACGGAACGCTGCTGCTGTCGACCGACATCTGAGGTCGCCGCTGAACCGTTGTCCAGGTTCCGGCGTACGCCTCAATGACATCCCAACTGGAAGGACAGCCATGAAGACCAAGACCCAAGCCCTGGCCGCCATCGCAGTCGCCACCGCACTCGCGGCGACCTATGCCACCACCACCCTGACCAGTGCGAGCGCCGACTCGAACTCCGGATCAGACAAGCCGGTCCACGTCGAGGTGTTCGCCCCCTCGGAAGGCGACAACGCTGGCATCAGTGGAGCCGGATGGTTCGTCGACCTCGACGTCGACTTCGACGGCAGCACCCTGGCCCAGACCGGCTTCACCGGCCTCCAGCTGACCGGCCCCGCCGCGCACAACAACATCGCTCCCTTCCCCGGCACCTTCTCCACCGGCCGCGACGATCGGATGCCCGGCTTGGTCGTGCTGACCTCCACCACCAACAACACCCTGCCCGGCTTCTCCGGCCCCGGCACCAACCTGGCCAACCTGTTCAACCTCACCGGCGTCACCAACCGCGACAGCCAAGGCACCGAACTCTGGGACACCTGGATCGTTGGCGCCCCGATCGCCGGGAAGAACGTCGACACCACCCTGACCGTCGCCGTCATCGCCGACCTCAACCACAACGGCATCTACGACGACGCACCCAACGTCATCACCGACCAGAACGGCGACCGACGCATCGACCGCCGCGACCTCAAGGCCATCGGGGTCGCCTCCAACATCGAGACCGTCACCTTCCACCTCAACGGAGACCCCGCCTGATCGCAATCGGCGAGCCCGAACGCTCCAGCAGCAGACATCCCCCTCGACACGCATCGCCCCCATGCGCGCGCCAGCATGGTGGCTACGCCTCATAGGGGTCCTTGGGCAGGTACAACCTCAGCCGTCGGGGTCGCCGCCCCCGACCAATGACGACATCACCAGGAACCAGGCCCACACCTTGGCCCGTGGGGCGCTGGCCGGGCTCCCTCGCCATCGCCATCGTTCGCTGGCATCCACCACCTATGTCAGCCGGACCCCGACAGCGGAACATGAACGGTCTACACACAGCAGGAAGGCGGACGAAGGACACGTGGCCCTGCCCATGCTCGCCCACGCCGCCCCAAGGTCCGGGGTCGCGCGTCGGGCTCACGCTCAGATCGAGCACCGATCGGGGGCGTGGTGACCACAAGACCGCGGTCAGCACCCTTCGCCTCGCCGCCGCCGCCGCCGCCGGCGTCGCGATCGTGGGCTGGGGCTGATCGCGTGCACCACGACCCAGGGGAGCACCCTGAGCCTGCGGGCAAACGGGCCCACGTCCGGGACCATCCGGTCGGCCCGCTGAACGAGCTGGTCGAGCAGTGGCGGCTCGATGGTGCGAACGGGACCAGGTTCGTGCCCTGGTTCGACCCGGCCGGTGCGGGCACCAAGGCCCAGGTCCTGCTCCTGATGGAGTCACCAGGGCCCCAGACGGTCGCGGTGGGCGATCTGGGTTTCAGTTCGCTTGACAACGAGGATCCCACCACCCAGAAGGTCCGTCGGGCGATGACCCTTTCCCGGCTCGACCCGGCACACTGCCTGCGCTGGAACGTCATCCCCTGGGCACTGCTCGGACCGGACGGTCGACGCCGCAGCCCCCGCGTCGACGACCTGGAAGACGCCCGCCCGGCCCTGACCACGCTGGTCAGCGGACTGCCCTTTCTGAAGGTGGTGGTGACTTTCGGCGGAGCGGCTCTGGAGGGTTGGATGCGCTACCTCACGCTCACCGATACCCCGGTCCTCGTGCCCACCCTGGCCGTTCCCCATCCCTCACCAGCCAACGGACATCGGCGCCACGAGGCGTTCCTGCGCACCACCTTCGCGCTGGACCGAGCCGCAGATCTCTGCCGGTGAACCGCCGAGCCACGGTCAGCAACCCATGCCGTTGCCCTCTTGAAAGAACCGCTGAAGCCGTGGGGATCTAGTCTCGTGGGCATGCTCCAAATCATGGCGCGTACAGCACTGGCACTTTCCGTCGTCATGGCTCTCACCAGTTGCGGAGAACCTTCAGAGACGAGCATCCCCGCCTCGGGCGGCGACACCTCAGGTAAGGCGATCGCCATTGAAGGCTCCTCCGCGCTGCAATGGGGCGACGGAGCCTACGGAGTCGTACTCGCGCACGGCGCTGCCTTCGATGCTGCCAGCTGGGAGAAGCAGGCCGTCGCGATAGCCCACCAGGGAGCGACCGTGATCGCGGTCGAGAACATCGACCCCGATGCGATCCGCGACGCCGTAGAGAAACTGCAGGGCGAGGGAGTCGCTGATGTCGCTCTCATCGGGGCCAGCGCGGGCGCCGATGCCATTCTCGATCTCTCGAGCCGGGACCCGCGCCTGGCCGATCAGTTGATCCTTTTGTCGCCCAACGCAACCGTAGACGGGCTCGGGGACCAACCCAAGCTCTTCGTGGCGAGCAAGGACGAGCCCGTGGCCCACGTCTCGACAGAGCTGGCCGAGTCTGCGCCAGGTGACGACAACGTGGTGAAGATCCTTGCGGGCTCGGCCCACGCGCAGAACATCTTCGCAACGAATCTGGCCGGTCCGGTACTCGACGCGATGCTGGAACGTCTGAAGCGCTTTGCCCCTCGCTGAGACCGCGCTCATCGGGAGGTCGACCACACCGCAGGCGGTCTGAATCGGCGGCGCGCCAACGTCATACCCAGATTCGTTGAATCGCTGTGCCCCGGCTCCCGCGTATCCGCAGGGACCGCTGAGGCCGATGAGCTGCTGACCGCGGTGTCATCGTCATGGACCTCGGCGTAGGGGACCCGGGAGTGGTCGTTGATGACGGTGTTCACGAACGCGTGGCCCCGCTTGGGGTTGTGATGCTTCTTCCTGTCGGCGGCGGTGCGCCGCTGTCGGCAACGCTTGACGTGGGGCCGCGAAATCTCGCGAGCGAACGGACCGCCACCGACAACGCGGTGCGTCGCCACGCCAGAGCGGTGCGCTCGGGCTGCAGGCCTCTGTGGCGCGAGCCACCTGAGATGACCCCTTCCCGGCATGGGAAGTGACAGGCAGAGCTTCGGACGTCCAAGCGCGTCAGCGGACCCCTTGGCACTGGCGAGATGGGTGAAAACGTGCCCGTTGGCCACAGGTCAGTCAAGCAGTCAGTCAAGCATTGGGTGGTTTCGGCCCAAGGACGTCGTCACGGGCGGCTTCAAGCGAGATGGCCCCCGACCAGCGCTTCCGCTGGCCAGGGGCCATCTCGTGTTCTTGTGGAGCTGAGGGGATTCGAACCCCTGACCCCTTCCATGCCATGCACCTTCAGCACGTCCACCGGTGTCCCGGCACGTCCACCCGAGCACGACCGTTCCCCCAACGTCCCTCGAAATGCGCCAAAACACGCCGCCGTTGTCAAGCAGCTAGTCAAGCATCCGTCGGACCCCCGTGCCCCCGATTACGCGCGACCTCGCAGCGCGGACGTCGCGGCCCCGAGACGACCGCGCGCAGCCTCCGCCCGCGGAGGCGCAAGTGGGAACAACGCAAACGGGTCAGGCGACCGGTTTCTCGCGACTTGATTTGAGGATGCTCAATGTCCATCTGGTGCGCAAGCGGTATACGTCGCCGGGCCTAAGCACTGAGGAGGGAAAGATTGGGGTCTGCTGCACCACTAGGTGACTCGATCGGTGGAGGCACGTGACCGGCTGGCGGCGGAAAGACGCTGCTAAATCGGTGGGTCTCCCACGCCTGACCCTGACATCCTGCTGCGATGAGCAGGCAGACAGTGACCCTTTGGCGACCGACGGGCCCAAAGGAGCTCGCACTGGTCGAGGCCACCGGATGGCATGCGTGGCCGCCACGGTTGCCAGACCAGCCGATCTTCTACCCGGTGCTGAACGAGGACTACGCCACACGAATCGCTCGTGACTGGAATGTGAAGGCGAGCGGGGTCGGCTATGTGACGCGATTTGAGGTCGAGAAGGATTACCTGGACCGGTACGACGTTCAGCAGGCTGGAGGCCAGACCATCCTCGAGTACTGGATCCCGGCCGATGACCTTGGCGAGTTCAACAACCACATCGTGGGGCTGATCGAGGTTGTTGCGGAGTTCCACTGACGCGGCGAAAAGACCGTCCTTTCGGTCACGCACTGCGTACGCCGTTTCCTCCGGAAACGATCCGGCAGGATGGCCTCGTGGCATGGGTGGGTGAACAGATACTCGATTCAGGAACTCGACAGGCATATGCCCTCGTCGAGGCCGCGGCCGACTGGTCTCCGTGGTCCCCGTTCCTGACGGGGCAGACCTCTGCGCCGCGGCTGCCCGGCGTGTACCTCTTCCGCGAGCCTGGATCCCAGGTGATTCGCTACGCAGGCATGGCAGGAGAGCGCGCCGGAAGCGGACGCCCCATGGGACTACACGGTCGGCTTTCTGTCTACCGAACTGGTAAGGGCGCCGTGAGCGGCTTCGGTGAGGCCGCACTTGATCGGGCACTCGCCGATCCGCATTGGATCGGGGTCCAGCTTGACCGCCTCGAAAATGAGGGACCAAGGCGGGCCAAGGAATGGGCGGCGGACGCTATCTTGCGGCTCTCTCCTGAGGTCAGCTGGACCATCGTCACCGATGGCCCCAGCGCAAAAGTCCTCGAAGGCGAGCTTGTCCCACTCCTGCGACCACACGGACTCTGGAACCGGTGACTTCGCGGCGGAAGGCAGCAGGTCTCGGCGAACTCCAGCGTGGGCTGTGCGCACGGGCCAGCACGGACGGGCGCCAGCCCCGCGCCTCTCCCCTTCCCCATGCGAAGGTTCACTGCGGCCGATGGCTGCGCGAATGGTGCCCCCTTGGCCACGTCTCCCCATGAAAGGGGATCGAAGTAAGGGGTATTGATGCGTGTCGGACTGCCTACACGGAGACAGCCGCGTCGCGGAGTGACGAGCGGTACCGCAGCGTTGGGCGCGCGGCTTCCGTCCTGGCTGGGCCACGCATCCCTTTTCGCCGGCCAGTCGGGTCTGGACGAGTACCTTCATCACGTCTGGGATCAGATAGAGGCTCGAGCCTCGATCGGCTCCGCGTGGTCCAGCTGGCCAGTCCTAGTACTGCTTGTAGCCTCGGCTGCGTGCTTGTTGGCCGTGGCGGCCCGGCAAGGCACGCGCATCCCTCGAAGGCCAGGGATGGCAGCGCGCCGCCAGGTGCAAGGCAGTGCCGGCCAACGTCGCCTGCATCAAAGAGCAGCCGCCCTACGACCGTCCATGACTCGAACCGCGACGTCTCAGGACCTCGGTTACCACCTCGGGGAGTCCTGCGGAGTTGCCTGCTTCTGCTCGGTCGAGGACTCCGTGGTGGTCCTGGGTCCTCCGCGTGCGGGCAAGGGGCTGCATCTGGCCATTCCCATGATCCTCGACTCCCCGGGCGCCGTGCTCACGACGAGCACTCGGCCGGACAACCTCACGGCAACGCTGCGGCGGCGAGCGGCATGGGGACCGGTCGCGGTGTTTGACCCACAGGGACTCGCACCCGGCATACCGTCCGCCACTCGCTGGTCCCCCATCCGGGGCTGCGAGGACCCGCACACGGCCATGGTGCGCGCGAAGGCGCTGACGAGCGGCACTGCCGCTGGCACCACCGACTCCAACTTCTGGCAGGCCTCGGCCGAGCAGGCTGTGCGATGCCTGCTCCACGCCGCCGCCCTGGGCGGCTACTCATGCTCGGAGCTGTTCCGGTGGTCACTGTCCGCCGTCCATGCCCGCGAAGCCGTCCAGATCCTCAACGGCCACCCCGATGCCGCCGCGGGGTGGTATCAGGGACTCGACGCGATCATCAGCGCAGACCCGCGCCAGCGAGACTCGGTCTGGGCCATGGTCACCATCGTCTTCTCGGCGTTGGCTGACCCCCGCGTCATGGATGCCCTCTCCCCCTCCCCTGACGAGGTCTTCGACCCTGGCGACTTCCTCCGCAGCGACGGCACGGTCTACCTGCTGGGCACCTCGACGGGCAGCGCAGCCACGGCGGGACTGGTCGGTGCATTCGTCGAAGACGTCGTCGAAGCGGCCCGCCGCATCGCTGCGCGCTCCCCTGCTGCCCGGCTCGATCCGCCCTTGACGTTGGTCCTGGATGAGGCCGCCAACTATCCCCTGCCGTCCTTGCCTGCCCTGATGTCCGACGGTGGCGGCACGGGGATCTCCACCGTTGTCGTGCTGCAGTCCCTTGCCCAGGCGCGCGCGGTCTGGGGTGAGCATGCCGCCTCCGCCATCTGGGACGCCGCCATCGTCAAGGTGATCCTTGGCGGCGGCTCGAACGCGCGGGACCTCGAGGACCTCTCGAAGCTCCTCGGTCAACGCGAGGAGACGCAGACCTCCACCAGCCGTGGTGCCGACGGCCGACGAACTCACTCCACCACGACGACTCGGGTGCCCATCCTCGAACCCGCTCAGCTGCGCACCCTGCCATTCGGCAAGGCGGTCATGCTCCTTCGCGCCGCCCAACCCATCGACCTCGCCATGACCCCTTGGACGAGCCGCAAGGATGCCCAACAACTCGTCGCCGACCGCCGACTCCTCGAGGAGGCGATCCATCGTGCGAACACCTCGGACGAATAGACGTCGCCGGGTCGACCAGATCGCCCGCCGGGCGGCCTACGACGCCTACCTCACCTCCGGCGGATGGCGGGCGCGGCGGCACGCTTGGTATGCCGCCTGGCTGACCTCGCATGGGACCCCACCTCAGTGCCTGGTCTGCGACCGGGTCTGGTGCCCCCGCAGTGGGCACTTGCATCACCTCACTTACATCCGTATCGGGCGTGAGGACGATGAGGACCTCGTGCCATTGTGTGCCCGAGACCACAGGCAGCTGCACCGCGTTCTCGAGCGCAGCGCGGGCTGGCGGCACCTGAGCAGACGGCAGGCGAGCCTGGGGATCATCGTGCTGCTTCGACGTCTCGGTGCCAGCCAGCGGGACGCTTCGTGAGCGGTCAACCAGCTCTGGCCTTCGGCGACGACGAGCATGTGGTGACCTTTGGTCAGTTGACCGGACCTGTGCACCTGCCGTCGCTGTCAGGTGTCGTCCGTGAGCAGGCGAAGGCGGAGCTACGCGAGTGGGTGGCCGAGCTGGTGCAACGCTTCTGCGTCGACGCCCGGGCGATCCCTCCCTGCTGGGAGGAGCACGGCGGCATGGTCGAGGCCCTGCTTGCCCTGAGGGACCATGAGCGGGCCTGTTTCGCGCAATCTGCGGCACCCACCGCGGCCGTCGACTGGCTGCGCGCTCTGCAGGACGTGACGCATCTCCTCAGGGAACTCAACGCGGTGACCCAGTGCACCATACGAGAGCACCGGGACCCGCCACAGCGACCCGCGCCCTGACCGCCGGTTGGGCTGCCACCTCATAGTGCCCCCACGCCGCCGTTGTCCAGACGGAGCGCGGGAAGGGCCCGCGCGAGGAAGGCCGTCATGAGCGCCACGTCGGAGGGGACAGACCAGAACCGCGCTGTAGAAAGGCTGATCGCGTTGTCCCGCAACGCACATCAGGGTGTTGACCTCGACGACCCCGCGGACTACTGGTACCGCCTCGGACAACGCAACGCCTACGCCCACGCTGTCGGGCTCACCCTCAGCAACAGCGTCGACGATGTCGCCTTCACCGTCGCTGACCGCATCACCGGTGCGCTCAGTGACGGCATCCACGAACTCAGCGCACTGACGATGGCGGCCTCGGGTCGCACGCCCGGCGACCCCACGCCCAATTCACTGACCTGGACCGGGCCACAAGCGTTCAAAGCCGCCTACGGACACCTGCCTGGCATCGACCGCGACTACGGCATGCGTTGGGGTGAACGCCGCGAACAGCGGATCTCGCTGCGCCGCACCGCCACCGCCAGCGAGGGCCTTCTGTATGCCTACGACCCAACCTGGGACGAGCACGCGGTCATCAGCACCCACGCGCCGGCCGATGCCGTGGAGTCCACGTTCACCAAGGCCGTCGAGGTCGACGTGCACATGACTGTCCCGCAGTTCGCGGAGCTCTTCGCCGGCCAACTCCTCGCACGGAGCAGCGCGATCGAACGCCACCCGTCCCGGGGAGTCGAGCTGTGACAGCTACCTCCGCCTCCGTTGACGTCGCCGAGCTCCGACGCCGTCACCCGATCGAAAACGTGATCACCGCATCGGGCGTCGAACTTCGCCGCTCGGGGCACGGCTTCATGGGCTGCTGCCCGTTCCACGACGACTCCACCGCTTCGCTGTCCGTGGGAGGCAAGGACCCGGACCGGTTCCACTGCTTCGGGTGCGGCGCCTCGGGTGACGTCATCGACTACGTCCAACTCCGCGAGCGAGTGGGTTTTCGCGATGCCGTTGCCCGCCTCGAGAACACCGACCGTTCGACCCGAACCGCGCCGGGACGACGGCCATCGCAGGCCGAGCCCCCACAGTGGAGGCGCATCAGCGTCGACCGTGCCCACGAGATCCACGGGTTGGCATGGGAACACCTCGCGTCGAAAGTCCGGCACGCGTTCGCAGTCAGCTACCTGCACCACCACCGCGGCATCGACGTCCGCGAGCTGGAGTCGGCTCTCGCACAGCCAGTCATCGGTCACAGCGGGCGCTGCTGGTCCTGGCTGACCGACCGCCTCCTGCGAGACGGGGTATCGATCGACGAGCTGCAGGCCGTCGACCTCACGCACCGCAGCAGCTCCGGTCTGCCGTGCGACACCTTCCACGGCCGGCTCATGGTTCCAGTCCGATCGGGCTCCGGACACATCGAGGGCTTCATCGGTCGCAAGGTCGACGACATCGAACGGGGACCGAAGTACCGCAACCCCACCCGTACTGCGACCTTCGACAAGTCCCAAGTGCTCTACACACCCCTCATCGAGCCTCCCGGCGCCCACGCGACCGCGGTGGTCGTCGAGGGCCCGCTCGACGCATTGGCCGTGGCGGCCTCAGCCGCACAGGCAGATCGTCTCGACGAGTTCTGGCCGTGTTCCACCAACGGGGTGACGGTGTCATCGACACAGGCGGAGCGCGTAGCCACGTCGGGCGCCGATCGCATCGTCGTCGCCCTGGACGGAGACCAAGCCGGCGCCGAGGGCACCCAGCGGTGGGTGGACGCGGTATGCCGCGGCATGGGTCGATCGGCCATGGTCACCCGGCTGCCGGACGGACTTGACCCCGCAGAGTGGCTTGCGGCGCAGGGCTACCCGGGCCTGTCGGCCTTCGACCCGCAGCACCAGTGGGAGCGGAACGTTGTGGTGCCCAGACAGTCAGGGCGCGAACTGGTGAGGGCCATCGCGGCACGGGCCCGGAACCCACTGCAGGAGATCATCGACACCGTCGTACCGCTGGCCCTGCTGGCCAGCTCGCCCCGTGAGGCGGCCCAGCTCTTGTGGCAGGTCGAATCG
>NZ_LMGM01000001.1:694205-706197 GCF_001427915.1 Phycicoccus sp. Root563
CCAGCACGGCTGGGACCCAGCCGCGACCGCGATCCCCGTTCTGCGCCGCCGGGCCATGGATGCCCACTCGGCCGAACGCAGCATGCTCCTGACCGCTGCGCTCACGGTCGACAACGCCGGCCCCAGCCTCTGACGCGTGCAATCAAACATGCGGCATACCGAAGCGAGGAAGCCATGACCAGCACAACCGAACTGCTCGACCGAGCAGCAGGCCACCTGCACGCGGCCGCCCAACAGGTCGACAATCTCGGGCACCTGCACGACTCGCCGTCGTTGCGCGCGTTCGCTGGCCAGATCCGGCTGAACGCCGCAGGCCTCAGTTGCGACCCCGAGCCGATCGAGAGTCGGTGGGTCGACTGCTCAATCCCGGAGCAGCTTAAGGCCGCACTCGACAGCCTCGATGAGATCCACCCACTTGAAGGCCCGCCAGACCTCCCGATGTGGGCATGGCACGTCGCCGACCTCGTCCGGATCGCTAAGGACACGGACGCGCGATGAGCACCACCAGCGCAGCCGATCTTCTGGCCCACGCCGACCTACTCATTCGGCAACTGCGCGACAGTGACGTCCCCATCACGAGCCAGCAGTGGGCCACTTTCGACGTGACCGTGCACCGGCTCATGTTCGAGCTCGTGGGACCCGGCGCGATGCATGAGCCTGGCACGACGCGGACGGCGCTCGCGCCCACGCTCGCGGTGTTCCGTTCCTACCCCGAGCCGCTGCGGCATCCCGTCAACACCCAGCTCAGCCTGCAACAGGCCGCCGCTCTCACCGGCAAGAAGGCCGACTACTTCCGTCGCAGGGTGCAGCACGGCAACCTGCATGTGCTCCGCGACGCGGGCGTCTACCTGGTCAACACCCGCGACTTGGACACTGACCCCGACGTCACACCCTCAGACCTTGGCGACCCGCACCCGCTGGCCCGGATCGCTTGCACGCTCGGCGCGGCCGCAGATCTGGCCGTGACCGAGCGACAGGTCGATCAGGGCCGCCTCATGGACGAGGCGCAACTGGCCGGCACCTACATCCACATCCTGTCCCTGGCCTACTCGGCAGCCCGCCATGCCTTGGCCTACGACGCCGTCGTGGACGCCGACCGACCCTTGGCCATCGCGCAATATGCCGAACAGTCGATCGATGCGCTTCGCAAGGGTGCGGAACGCCCGCTGGCCTTGATGCGGCTCACCGCCATCTCGCCTGAGCCCGCACCCACGACACTCAACGAGAGACTTGAAGCCGCCGTCGACCACTGGACGAAAGCGGCCGAGCCGGAGCTCCTGCGGCTGGTTCCGAGCGCAGACACCCTGCGCATGCTCGCCAACCAGGGAGCCCACCTGTACGCGATAACCCACCAAGTGCTCACCGCCGCGCCCCATAACAGCATCGATGACGCGTCGCTCGACGCCGTCAGCGTCTGCCTGGTCGCCGGGGCACGCGCCTTCCGAGGCGCCGACAAGCCCTGGGAAGGGCTCACCACCGCAAGCCGGAGCAGCGCCGAATTCGCCGCCGCAAGTCGCGAACTCTTCAACGCCCTGAGCAAAGTCGGTGCCCGGGCATCCCAACCTGCGCATGACTGGAACAGGCGAAGGGGCCTGCGCGACCTCAGCCGAGGTGTCGACACGCTACGACAGGTCATGGAGCTCAGTCAGACTCTCCCAGACCGTCTGCTCCGATCCGGACTCGTCTACGCCCCCGCACGAGCCCTGCCACCGTCCCTCACCCGAATGCGCTCCCAACGGCAAGGGAGATTCGTCCCCGTCACGCGAGAAGAGGCGCCCGACCTGCAAGCGCTGTGGAACGACGCCCATCGACAGGCGCAGCGAGTCGAGCACTCCTTGCAACGGCTCGACCTTTGCCCCGGCCCCTCCCCCGCCTTCCGTTCTCTCGAGCTATGACCAATCCGCGCCGCTGCATTGGGTCGCATAGTGCCCCGGCGCAACCGTAGTCCCGGTGTCACGAGAACGGAGGCAGCCATGGAGAAACTGCTCACTGTCGACGAAGTAGCGACTTTCCTCGGCACCACACCACGGTTTCCGCGACGGCTGATTGCCGAGCGGCGGATCCGGTTCGTTCGAGTGGGTCGCCACGTTCGCATCCCCGAGTGCGAGCTCGAGGCCTTCGTGGAAGCCGGCACCGTTCAGCCCGCCACCGCGCGAGGGGGTCGGCCCTGATGGTCCGTCGCCGGTTCGGGCGGATCCGGCGACTACCGTCCGGGAACTTCCAAGCGTCGTTCATCGACCCTAACGGGCGGCGTCAGACGGCTCCTGAGACCTACCGGACCGAGGCCGATGCGGCGCGCTACCTCGAGCGCATTGATCGCGAGATCAAGCGCGGACACTGGATGGCGGACGAAGGGCTCGGTCGGCGCACCCTTCGCGAATGCTGCGAGGCATACCTGGAGGAGAACCCGAGAGTTGGATTGCGGTGGGCAGAGACATGCCGCCGCAATATGCGCCTCCACATGGTGGAACTCCTCGACATGCCGATCATCAGCATTACATCCCCTATCGTGCGGGCCTGGCATGCGAAAGCACTACGCGGGAACGGAGGGAGGACCTCCATCAGCCAGTCGTACCGGCTCATGAGGTCGGTCCTGAATGTTGCCGTTCAGGACGGTGCCATCCTTCGGAATCCTTGCCAGATCCCCCGCGCCGGAGCCCAACGCAGCCCTGAGAGGAAGATCGCCACACCGGCACAGGTCGCTCAGCTTGTCCAGGAAACAACGCCACGATTCCGTGCCGCCGTGGTGCTCGCGGCCTGGTGCGGCCTGAGACGTGGCGAGATCTGCGCCCTGCGCACCGAAGACGTCGACCTGCACGCGGGCGTCGTTCGCGTGCGACGGAACTACGTCGAACTGCTCGAACAGCCAACACGATTCGAGAAGGACCCCAAGAGCGACGCCGGCAAGCGCACTGTCACCATCCCCCCGCACGTCGCCCCCATCTTGAAACATCACCTCGAGAAGTTCGCGGGGACCGAGTTCTTCTTCGTGGATCGCTACGGGACAAGGGTGCGAAGCAACGCGGTGTACCAGGCCTTCGTGCGCGCGCGAAAGAAGGTCGGGGTCGACATCTCGTTTCACGACCTGAGGCACACCGGGCAGAGTCTCGCTGCCGCTACTGGCGCGAGTCTCGTTGACCTGAAGAAGCGTCTCGGCCATTCATCCACTGCCGCCGCACAGCGGTACATGCACGCGGTCGAAGGCAGGGATGCCCAGATCGCCAAGGCCCTCTCCGACATGGCCCTGGACGGTGACGCTACGAAGCTCCCCAAGAGCTTTTGAAGCACGAGATGAGGCACGAAGACGTCGCGCTCTACCCAACGACCCCCGCTGACCTGCGGATCTGCGTATGCCTGAAGATGGGAAGGTCAACCGGTCGAGCCGGTTGAGCCACGAAGCCGACCGGCAGTTGTCGATCCTCCGGGCTCCACGGCCAGAGCAGGGAGACCCGACCCGACGCCGGTGTGGAGGCACTCTGGTCGACAAGATGGGCCGGCTACACCGTGAACATAGCTCTCCACCTGCGCGACACCTCCATCTCAGAGGTGAAGGGGTTTGGATACCTCGAACTATTCAGGACAGATTCACGTAACGGCGCATGCGGACCTCTGAGCTGCCTATGGTTCGAAGGCCCACTTCGCCGCGAATTCGCCACAGACGCTGCCCAACGGCCACTGTCACCCGACCCCAGCCGGACTGCCTGCGGAGGCACAGGGAGCAAACGTCACGAGTGGTCGGCGAGTTCCACATGAAGCTGGCTCGGCGGGACGACCCTTGATGTCACCCGTCACCCGGCCGCCAAGCCAATAGATCCATGATTGATGCTCCCCTACCGCTTTCACGCACCACCGCGAACCCCGCTAACCCGCATGTGCTCTCTCTTGCGACGAAGTCCGTTGAGCTAGGGACCAGCGGTTCCTTCACCTCGAGAGCCATGCACCTCATCGACCTTGAGAACCTCGTGGGCGGCCCCTCGGCCCCCGACACGACGATCGAGCGTGTCTGGGCCGCATATCACGGCGGCATCCCCCGGTCCCCGATGGATCAGATGATCGTTGGCTCCAGCCGCTTCTTCGCCCGCCGAACGTGGTGGCTGCTTCCCGAGGGGATTCAGCGCCGTGCGCGCGACGGCCAGGATGGCGGGGAGCTCGCCATCCTCGAGGAGATAGACCTCGACCACCTTGTGACTCGCTTCAGGCGACTCGTGATCGCCAGCGGAGACGGGCGGTTCGCCGAACTTGCGGCGGCCGCGCGCAGGCGTGGGCTCCACGTCCATCACGTGACGGGCATCGGGCGGCCGAGCCACAAACTCCTGACGGCAGCGCATTCGCACGCCCGTCTGCGGGTCGGCGAGCACCAACGACGTCCGACGGGGTGGCCAGCGCCGCCTCGCCCGGTCGCTGACGCCTGAGGAGTGTGCGAATCGTGGCTGAGCCTGCCGATCAAGGACCTCCAGCATGCAGCCGGACCCCGTGCCGGTTGAAGGCCTCGAACAACTCCTCGGTTGGTTGTAGGTTGTGCCATTGCGTGGCGCGCATCCCCGCGCTCGCGGCAGCCATGACGTTTAGCTCATGGTCGTCGATAAAGAGAACCTCATCCGGTGCGGCCCGGAGCCTCCTCAGAACCTCGTCGAAGAACGCCCGATCCGGCTTGGCAACGCCGAGATCGCACGAGTAGAACGACATTTCGAACATCGTGTCATAGCCCACGGCCTCCCGCATGAAGTTGGCACGACGGCGTTCCTGATTGGTCGCCAAGTGCACGCGATAGCCAGCCGAAGCGAGGTCGTGGACGACCTGGACCGCCTCAGGCACTAGTTCGACGCGTTCCCACATCAGGGAAAAGGCGTCGTCGGCCGACAGATCGACACCGGTGAGGGCGAGCTCTTCGGCGAGCCGGGCTGGGTAGTCGTCGAAACCCGTGAGAAAGGCCGGGTCGGAATGCCATGGCTGCTGCGCGAAGGCCAACGCCCGCTCGCCGAATGCCGGCACCAGACCGAGGTGAAGGCCGCCCGGAATGAACTGCATGACGCCGTCGGCGTCGAACAGGACGTGCTGGACCCGCATGCCGACCAGCCTAGGTCCCGTGTGACCAGACCGTGACCCAAATCGGTCGTTTCCGACGTCTGACCGCGAGTACCTACAGGCTCGCGTAAACGACGAGGCTCAGGCCGTCGCGCTCCATCTACTCGACGTTGTGCTTACCGGCCCCGACGAGGTCGTTAAAACCCAGGGGCTTGGCCTCTGCCGTGAGGGCCCTGGTGGGCTCCGAGACACCGGACCGCCCTCGCGGAGCGCGCGCACATGGTCGACGAGGGCGACGCCGAGGAGGCTCTTTATGCGGCCGCACGAGTTGTTGGCCGCCGCGTCGACCGCGCGGGCGTAGTTGGCGCGAGCATCGTCCAGCCGGCCTACGATGAGGAGGATTAGCCCACGGTTCTCGTGGATGAAGCGCTGTACCACGGCAGCGGTAGGCGCTCCGAAGCCCACATGAGGTCCCTCCGTGTCCGGCGCGAACCACTCCCTCTCGACGACGATCTGCAGGGCGGCAGGAGAGGGTTCGGGCGTGTCGAGACGACTTCCACGCGCGTAGCCGTCGTTGCTGCGCGCGAGCTCGACCAGCGCCTCACTGAGCAGGACGTCGCCACGCCCACGTCCCAGCCTGTCGCGACGCTCCGAGTCAGTGCCCGAGTCCGCCACACCGAGCGTGCGAGTGCTCGTCCAGCTGCGACGCCAGGATTGCGGCCAGTCGGCAGGTTTCCGCGTCCTGCATCGTGGGTTCTCGCCGAACCATCTCCGGCCATGCTGCGTCGACGACGCCGAGCGCTGCTCGGCGTCGTCGGCGCTCGTGGCATCCCGCATGAGGTTGGCAAGTCGCTCGAGGGGACCCTGCTGCTCCACGTAATTCCTCCCCGTGCGTGGCTGCCCTCGCTGGTTCGCACCACTGGGCACCACCCGGCATGGCGTCGTTCAGTGTCGGCGGTGGCGGAGCGCAGCGGCCGACCCCCTTCGCGTGAGGACGGCCACGGTTTCGACCTCAGGCGGCATGGTCGTTGGGTTCACCGGGCAGCTCGGACGACTTATCGGACTCGCCGGTCGCGCGGAGGATGCCGGCAAGGACGACGTGGTCGCGCACCTGCGAGACGGCATACCTCAGCATGTCGATCGCTTGGGGCAGGAGGTCCTTCACCACCCCCGGGGGTGGGACCATCCCCAGCCGCCCGGAGATGCTCTGGAGGTTGAGCACGATGTCCCCGTCCGCGTCGACCCAGGCCCTCAGGCAGGGGACGGCCTGCGCCACCTGTCGGCAGGCCTCCTCCTTCACGCACGCAGAGGCCTCGAAATGGAGGTACACGGCGACATCCAGGAGGCCGGGGTTGGCGGGAGCGGTGTTGCGCAGGACAAACGAGATGTCGTCGAGGACGAACAGCAGTGCCCCGTCGTCCTGCGCGGCACACGCACCCACGCCGAGGCCCTGCTCGACGACGGCACGGTAGAGCGCGAGGAGGCGGGCGGGCTCACACATGTCCTTCACCTGCCTCGGAGTTCCAGACGGCCACGACCGTTTTGTCGTCGTGGTAACCGTTGAACGAGAGGTCGACCATGAACGGGAAGATCGCCCGCGGGCCGCCGCCCCAACGAACCGCCAACTCCCTCCCGAGCGGTCCGGTCCCATCCCCGAGCGGCGTGGTGAAGCCGTCACTGGCGATGACGAGGAGGCTGGCCGGGGGGAGGCTGACTCCCAACGAGATGTGGTCCTCGTGCATGCCGGGGACCCAGCTCCGGACGATGTTGCCTGGCCCATCCTCGCCGGCTGTGAGGTAGGTCCACGTCGCCATGGCCGGATCCAGCAGGAGGGTGGGCGAGTCCCCGACCGCGTGCAGGATGACGTGATGTGAGCCGTCGACCTGGGCCACCCGCTCGATGGCAGCGACGCTGAGAGTGGCCGAAAGCGAGTCGGGGAGGCACCCGAGCGTGGCCGCAGCCGCGGCCACGCCCTCCGCCGCGACCCGGAGGACCTCAGCACCGTTCTGCGGATCGAGGTGGCCGGCCTGAAAGGCCGTGACGACCGCACCGACCGCGGCCAGTGACCCATGGTGCGACATCTCGCACGAGCCGATGCCGTCGGACACCGCGACGACGAGCCACTCGGCATCGCTCGCCAGGGCGAAGGAGTCCTGTCGTGGCTCAGAGAAGTGCTCGTGGGCCGACCCCCTGAACGACACGGCTCGGGCTTCCAGCCCGCCCGCGCCGAGGCTGGTCGCGACGATGTCCGGTGGTGGCTGCAGTGGTGAAGCCCAGTGGCTTTCCTCAGGTGTCATGAATGCTTGGCATCCGAGGGCCGATTCCGGGTGACAGCAGACCGCTGTCACCGCTCCCGGCCACGCTCCCTCGCACCGGAGTGCCCGGCGCGAAAGGCTCTGCCGCGCGCCGGCCCCTTGCTGAGCATCTCGTCACGGTCGTCCCTCACCATCGCTGGCTGCCCCGGTTCGTCGCTCTCCTGTCCGCGGTCCGTGCGCTCGCGCGGCCGATACTCCCCCGCCGCGGGCTCCCGCAGCTGCTGACCCAGCTCGCCCGCGCGGGTGCGCCACGCTTCGAGTCGCGCCTTCTCGTGCTTGGCCCACTGCACCTGCACCTCCTGGGTCGGTGCCGGCAGCTGCGGGTCCGGGGGTTTGACCGCACTACCAATGGTGAAGAGTACGTTGATCCCGGCTAAGACCCTCCCGGCTCTCCTGAGCAGCGTCCGCGGCAGTTTCATGGGTGGCTCCTAACTGCTAGGGCGCGAAGCCGAGGCGCACCGTTGCGGCCTCGGAGCGGTCGATGTGGATGGCGTGGCCGGGAGGCGGGGCGGACAGCGCATGGGGGCTCCAGCGCGGACGCACCGTCATCACGCCGGTTGAGGTGCCCCAGACGTCCTCGCCGAGTAGCGCCGAGAGGTTCTCCAGCAACGGCCTGTCGAGGACACCGGGCAGCAGCACCTTGGATCGGAACAACGTGAGGAAGCCGTCGGCCACGGACGTGCCCCATCTCTCCCGGGCCTGGCTCAGGTCCTGCAGCACGGCAAGGATCTGTACTCCGTGACTCCCTGCCTCCGCGAGGTAGCCCGGCAGGCGGTGGATCGGCGCGACCCGACGGAGCTCGTCGAGGAAGACGCCCAACGTCGCGTCCGGGCAACCCACGTCGGCCCGGGCGAACTTGGTGCGCATGATCTCCTCAAGGAGACCGACGACCAAAGGCGCGAACAGCTCGTGCTGCTCGGACGGTACGCAGATGTAGAGCGTCCCGTTGCGCTCGAGGAACTCCTCGACCGCAAACGGCTCGCGGCTGACCAGGGCACGAGCCACGCTGTGGTCGAAGACGCGCAGGACCTCGCTCGTCGTGGCGAGGACGGAGTCGCGGAACCGGTCGTGAGCGCGATCGACACCGTCGACGATCGCCATGGCCCACCCGGCCCGATGAGAACGCAGCACGTCGACGGCCCCGGCGAGGTCGCCGCCCACCACCCACGCGGCCACGTCGGCCAGGCTGGCTTCGGCCAGCGATGCGGCATGCATCAGGGCTGCCAGAAGCCGTTCGCTGTGGACGTACCAGAACCTCGAGTCGCCGAGTGACTCGCCGGCGATGATCGACCCGACCATCGCCCGCGCATGGAGGAGGGCCAGGTCGAAGTCGACGCACTGTGGCACCGGCGTCCACGTCGCCAGTCGCACGTCCACACCCGCGACGACCGGCACACGTCCATCTGTGGAGAAGACCCAGATGGGGCCGTCGTCGGAGCGCGCCTCGATGGTGGCCCTCAGGACGTCGTACTTCGAGCTGGTGACCACGCAGGGACCTTGGTGCGCGAGCAACGTGGGGATGACGATGCCCCGCGTCTTCCCGGAGCGCGGCATGCCCCACACCAGGCATCCGTCCTCGTCGGCCACCGTGACCAGTTGCCCACTCGCAGCGTGGCCGACGACGATGGTCACGCGAGCACCTCCGCCAGGCTCCCGATGACCAGGACCGTGCTCAGCAGCGTCCCGGTCCCGAGGCAGACCAGGGCGAGGACGACCCCTCGGGCGGGCAGCGGGTGACGGTCGAGCCCGTGGACGCGGACGAACCAGGCGTGGCGGTGCCCGGCGACGCTGAGGCCGTGGACGGTCACCCGGGCGCCGATCGGCAGGTCAAGCGGGCGTGCCACGACGACCCTCGACTTCCGTCCGTCGTGCTCGAGGATCAGCACCCGTCCGGGGCCGCCGCGGCGAGGTCGGTGGCTGCCCGCAACCCCGGACCCGACCCTCACGACGTTCCCGGCGACCCGGCCGACGAACGACAGAGGGCCGCCGCGGCCGAGCGACATCAGGAAGCCGAGGCAGACCAGCGGAAGGAACAACACCCCGAGCGCGGTGAGCACTGCTCCGACGGCACCGGCGGCGGTCATCGCCCCGGTGCCGATGGCCACGGTGACGGGCAGGGCGAGCCCGCCAACGGCGACCATGGTGGTGCCGCGCGCACCCTTCATCCAGGACTCCTGCTCACGTCGGACCTCACCGGTCAAGGGCCCCCAGCAGGCCGCGAGCACCGGTGTCCGCGGGGGTGAGGTCATGGGTGCCGGCCTCGGGGCTGATGGCGGGGTGGACGCCTGCAGGCGCAGCCCCTGGGCGAAGGCCCGCGTCGCTCCCAGCGGCGGTCCCGCGGAAGGGCACCGCGGGCAGGGGCCACCCGCGGCCAGGTACGCCCGGCACCTCGAGCACGTCCGGACCGTCCCACGGCCACCCATCACGGATTCCTCTGGTAGACCGCGAGCTCCGCTCCGGTGCCGCGAACGACGGCCTCCCAGAACCGTTGGATGCCGGCCAGCCGTTGCGCCGACAGCTTGCCCGTCCCAGCGCCGATCCCCACGCCATACATCAGGACACGTGTTCCGCGCAGGTCGCAGAGCTGCCCGTCGGCCTTCAGTTGCTTGACGTACGTGGTGATGCTGGCGTCGTCGAGCGGGATCGCACTCAGCCGGTATGGCGCCTTGTTGTTCATCCCGTCCGTGTCGAGCACGAGCGTGGCGGGGGTGTGACCTTGCAGGAGGTCGCCGGCCACGCACAGCATGCCGACGATGTCGGTGCCGCCGTGCTGGTTCGGCGCGGCCAAGATGGCCCGGTCGGCCTCCTGGACGGCACGGGCGATCTTCTGGCGCACGTTGGCCGCGTCCCGGACGTCGTTGCCCGTGAGCTTCAGGGCGCGCAGGTCCACCGTCACCGGCGTCACCGTCCCTGTGCGGGTCTCGCCCGACACGAGGGCGATGCTCAAGCGCCCTCGATCCTCCGCAGCACAGTCGCTGGCCTGCTTTGCGAGCCACTGCCGGTAGGACGTGAGCATGGCGCCGGCGCTTCCCTGGGCGTCGACGGCGATGACGCAGCCAGCCTGCGGGCCGTCCAGCTCGGGTCGGGTGAGCCAGGTGGCCAGCGTCAGCACCAGCGCGAGGATGCCGAGCGTGCTTCCCGCCAGCAACCAGGGCGTGCTGCTCGGGCCGGCCGGGGGAGGTGCAGGGCGCCGAGGGGGCGGTCCGGGCCGGCGGCGCGGCACGGGGCGGGTGGCCGCGCGGCTGTGGCGCGACCTGGGGGTGTAACGGTCAGTGGCCATCGGCCTGCTTCCTGTGCGGTCGCCTGAAGCGACGTCGGACTCGTGCGGTTGAGGCCGGGTCGGGGGGCTCGTAGGGGACAGGAACCGCGTCATCGAGGGGAGCGAGCTCCCGCAGGTCGGCTCAGAGGCGGAGGAGGAAGCCGTTCCGCCAGCCGCCGAGGGCGTCGTCGTCGTCGTGGTCGACCGGCGGCACGAACCGCGGGATCGGAAGGATCAACAGCATGTCCGCCGACGCGTGCTGCCCGGCGTGGACGAGCGCCTTCTCGAGATCGCTGCGGAAGAGGTGGTCCCTGGCTTCGTAGCAGGCGGCAATGGCGGACCGGTGCCGCGTGAGCCACTCGCCGACGCGGAACTCGTCGAGCGTCTCGGCCCAGGTCTGCATCTCCCCCAGCTGCTCCACGACCTCGTCCCGCTCCGTACGCACGCGCGACAGGTAGGCCTGGGTGCCGGCGAGCTCACGCAGGCGTGGGTTCCCGTGACGGTAGCCGTGGATGCCCGAAATGAGCTGAACCAGACCCTGGACCGCGAGGAAGACCAGCGCGGAGACGACAGTGTCCTGGGCGGACAGCACCGGCGCGTCTGCCTCGGCCTTCGCCAGGTCCCCGAGGCCCACCAGTCGAGCCAGGACCACCGCCGCCAGGGCGGTGACGGCGAGGACGCCGAGAGCGAGCGCCGTCAACCCTAGGGCGCGACGAAGCCGAGGTGGGCCCTCGTAGGCAAGCCAGCGGTGCAGGAGGCATCCGAGCTGCCACGACCCGTACCCAACGACGCCGACGACCAAGCACGCGAACGCCGACGCGGTGACGACATTGTCACCCATCAGGACACCGATCAACGGCGTCAGGACCAGCACCTCCACGCCGGCCAGGCAGACGATCCCCATGACGAGACGCTTGTCGACTACGCCGTTCCCCGACGCGAACCGGTCGGCGCGGTCCGCCAGCTGCTCACGCTGGGCTTCGAGGTCGGACTCGGTCGTGGCGACGTCGACGTCGAGCCGCCGGCCCTCCTGCTCCAGGTGGCTGCAGCGAGCCGCCGCGTCGACCCGCACTGCGAGGAGGAGTGCGCGCTGACGCGCCGCCCACTTGTCTAGGTCGTGCATGTGGGCGACGAAGCGGCCGACGACACCGCGTTCGAACGCGAGCTCGCGCACAGGGCCGCCGGGCCGCGGGATGCCCAGTCGGGCGCACCCGTCCACCTCGGCCTGCCATTCGAGGTCCTCGAGGCCCGAGGTGGGTGGCGGCTCGAGGCCGTCCGGCAGGCCCTCGAGCAGTGCATCCTCGAAGGGACCGTCGAACTCGTCGTCGTCCCCAGGCCGCAAGAGCTTCATCACCGTCGGCCGGTGTCGTTGAGGTTCATGTGAGTTTGGGCG
>NZ_LMGM01000001.1:706204-709688 GCF_001427915.1 Phycicoccus sp. Root563
TCTGGCGGCACCACGAACGTGGTCGGGGCGATGGACAGTCGGCGGTCACGATGACGTTCGTTCGCCGCACGCCAGCTCGCATCACACGTGACTGCTCGCTGCGTGACCGTCTCGAGGACCTGGAGGAACTGGTCGCACCGGATGGCTCGTTCGTCGGCGAGCTCCTGGAGCTTTTCGACGAGCGTGGCGATGGCCGCCCCTTGACGGGCGTCGATGGCGGCCTGCACCTGGAGCTCGTGCAGGTGACGCCTCGCGTTGAGCCGACGCTGGTGCAGCGCGTCAAGGGCATCGAGGAAGGCCAAACGCTCCTCGCGCAGCTCGACCAACCACGCCGACGCCAGCAGGTCCCGCACGGGGGCGGGACCGTCAGGCACCCGTGGATCGTTGCGCCGACCAGACTCTGCGCCGAGCCGGCTCCACGACTCCGGGTCGAAGGTGTCCGGAGTGGCGCGGCTCATGACGCCACCCTGCGGGCCCGAAGACCCCCGTGCAGCTCTCGCAGCACCGGCAGCCAGTCGGCGGCGGCGGGCCGGACACTCACCTGCCGCAGGCCTGCCGTGAGCAGGTCGGCCGCCTCGCCCGTGACCGGCGGGTGGGACGGAACCTCGATGCTGGAGGTGGAGTCCATGATGGGGCCCTCGTAGCGGAAGAACAGGCGCAGGAAGGCCATGGCCAGCTTGAACTCATCTCGCTCCCGCCCTTCGACTCCCGGCCACGGGCAGCTCCATAGGGGCGTCTGCGCCTCCCTGAGCGCCCTTGGCCGGCCGTTCACCTCGGCCGCATCGCAGTCGATCAACAGGACACTGGGGCAGCCGTCGCCCGTCCACAACACGTTGCTGGCCGACAGGTCCCCGTAGGTGGCCCCGTTGCGGTGTAGGACGTCAAAGGCGGTCGCGAGTTGGACCATGATCGCGACCGCCGCCCGGGGCGTCGCCGGCTCCAACCCGACGAAGCGCGCCGCCTCCGACATGAAGGCCCACGAGAGGTCACGAGGCAGCACGCCACCTTCGACCGTGTGCCAGAAGTCCCGAGGCGCGCGGTTCATGAGGATCCCCAGGGTCCCGCCCGGGCAGTCGACCACCTCGAGCGGCCAGGCCGTGTGCTTGTCCACCACGGCCCGGTCCCGCGGACTGAGCTCGAGTCGCCACTCCACGAGTGCGCTCAGACCGGTCTCGTCCACCCGCACCCCGCTGCGGTAGCGCTTGAACAGCCGCCCTGGGTCCGACGGCAGCTCGTAGACGTCACCCTGGCCTCCGCTGCCGAGAAGGGGGCCGACGTCCAGTCTCGTCATCGTGATCATGCCGGCCTAGGCGCGGCGAGCGCGGCTCCGGGGGACACCACGTCGGCAGACGCGGACGCGAGATCGGCCGGACGAAGGTGCAGCTCCGCCAGGAAGGGACTCCCCGCCTGCACGTCCCGCGTGGACACGAGTCGCGGCTTGCCCGCTCGGCGGTCGGACAGGAGCCGGCGGAAGAGGCGCTGCTCGGCCAGCACACGGTTCCTGTGCTCGCCATCACGGGCGGGCAGTCGGATGTCCGCCATCACCTCGATCCGGGTCCGGGTCGCCCGTGCGACGGGCGGCACGTACCCGCGCGCGGTGTGGAATCCGGCCGTCCAACGCATCTCGACCGCGTCGTGGACGGCACCGGTTTCCTCGTCGACGAGTCGGGCCCACAGCTGCTGGGGCGACGCGCCGCGGGGCTGAGAGCGGCGCCGGCCGATGGCGGCCGCCCACACGGTGTCGGCGATCCCGAACCGGATGCCGTACGGACCCAAGTCCACCCCTGACGCCGCGACCCGGTCCCACTCGACCTCGGCGCACCCGGGGACGATGATCGCCGGCGGGGCCTGGGCAGGGCTGGCGTCGCGCCAGCGGTCCGGGAGGACGCTGCCGACGAGGCGGAGCACCGCCGACAGCGTGTCCTCGTCCACCCCGGCCTCGTCGGCCCGCGCCGCGTCGAGGGCGTCGCGGATCCGCCCTTCGGCGCCAGCCCAGTCCCGGCGGGACCGCAGGAGTGCTGCCAAGGAAGGGGCCAGGCCGCGGGACCCCCAGGCGCGCCAGGGCTGCGCACTCCGAGAGGCCAGGACAGCCGCTTCGAGTATCCAAAGCTCCCGCGGCGACGGGACCGGCATGCGTCGGCGGGTCCAGTCGAGGAGGACCAGCCGGCGCTCGGCGCCGTTCAAGCGGCGGACCGAGCCGTCGTCGCCGTACTCGTAGCCACTGCCGCTCGACAGGTCGAGCGTCGCCCGTCGACCGTCAACCGACAGCCTGTGGACCCGGCCGCCAGTCGGACCATGTGCGAAGCGCGAAGGAGGTGTGGCGGTCGGAGCGTCCGTCGGGGCGTCCTTCGGCACGAGCGTGCGGGCACGCCTGGTCGACCTCGGGTCGAGGTTCACGATGAGTCACCTTTCGGGTCGAGCTGCTGCTCGACCGACGCGCGAGAGGCTGGCCCGGGTGCTGCCAGCCCCTGCACGACGTGGTCAGTCGACGGTCGGCCCGATGGGGTCGATGAGGGCCATGCCCGCGGTGGCCGGGTCGATGCTCGGGTCCACCACCGGCACCATGGTCGGTGCGGTGGGGTTGCCAGCCTGTCCGTTAGCCGTGACCGTCGCCGAGACCATCGACCGCAAGATCACGTTGAGGATCGTCTCGAACATCGTGTCCGGGTCCTCACCCTGCCTGGCGAAGTAGGCCAGGCCCTCGTCCGCGATCGTGCGGATGGTGGCAGGGTCCGCGTCGCGGTATCCGAAGGCGAAGACGTTGGGCTTCCACGAACGCGACCTGAGCTCGGCGAGCGGTGCCCTCCAGTCGTGACCCGTGTTGTGCTCGCCGTCGGAGACGAAGAAGACCGAGGGCCGGAACGTCTGGCGTCGGCGGCCGTCGGCGGTCACCGCCAGCTCCGGCAGCGCAGCGCGGTATGCCGCGAGGACCTCGGTGAACGCCGCATGGAAGTTGGTGCCCTGCCCCCGCGCCTCGATGGCCGGCATCTGCACTGACGGGTCGGCGACGAGGGTCAGCTGGAGGTCCGTCCGAGCCGTGTCCGCGAACGTCACGATCCCGAGGTAGGCGTTGGAGCTCGTCATCCCGTTCTGCCGGAGCCTGGAGCGGAACCGCTCGAGTGCTGCCGCAGCGCCGGCCAGGTCCTCCGCCATCGACCACGACACGTCGAGCACGATCAGGCCGGGGACCGCGATCCCCACCTCCCCGACCTCGGCAGGACCCTCGAGCGCAGTCGTCGCGCCGGGAAGCACCCCGGCGGGACCCTCGAAGAGGTCAGGCGCTGCCGTGAACTGTAGGGCCTGAGCAGCCGTGTGGACCGGAGTTGATGCACTGGGAGCTGCGCCGCTGACGGGGGTGCCACTGTTCATGTTAAGTGTCATGTCCCTCGAGGCGAGGTCCGCGAGCCGCCGGTGACACCAAGGCAACCCGGCAGCCCCGACGAGCAACGGTACGGCGGGCGACGCCCCTAGGGCACCGCCCGCC
>NZ_LMGM01000001.1:709694-732110 GCF_001427915.1 Phycicoccus sp. Root563
TCCCGGAGTAGTCGCTCGACCAGCTGCCTGATCCCGTGCAGGAGCCGGTCGCTCTTGGCCACCTCCACGCGTCGTGCCTCCAGCGTGGCGAACCACGCTGCGTTCTCGTCACCGCGAGCCGCTGCCTCGCGCGCCGTGTGCTCGATGACCTCGCGGGTGGGGACCCGGTCCGCGGGGTACCTGCCCCACGTCCGGGGAGCCACCTGGCGCAGGGCCTGGAACGACACGATCAGAGGGTCCTGGGCGAACTGGTGGCGGCGCTCCTCGGCGCTGCCCGCCACGGGATCGCCGTGGACGTCACGCTGGTCCGTGGCGCCCTCGGACAGCACCCAGCCGGCGGCAGCCACGGTGAGCGCGACCTTGTCGCGAGCCGCGCCGGAGCGCGTGCCCGCCACCATCGCGTCCGCGTGCCGTGCCAGGTGAGCGGCGGCCGAGGCCCACACGACCGCCTCCACTGCGCGTCCGTCGACCGATCCCGCTCCCACACGATTGTCGCGGACCTCGTGCTCCCCGACCGCTTCCCAGTGGGCCTCGAGCGAGATGACCTGGACTTGCCCGCGGGCATGCTCCGCGTCATACCTGCTTGCCGCGGTGGTCAGGCGCCACCTGACGTTCTGCTTGACCACCGTCCACGACGCCCACCCGGGCATCAGGTACCCGGAGGGCGGATCCTCGAGGAGGCGGGTGCTCAGCCCGAGCATGGCGTCATCAGCCGCTGCCTCACGGACCGGCTCCGGGAGTCGGGACCACGTCCGGCGGGTGCTCCGGCGAGCAGCGGTGGTGACCGACGCGAAGCACTCACGCCGCCTCGCCGGCTCCACCAGCACAGCCTCCGTCCAGGCCCACCCGTTCACGGCGAGGGACGCGTCGACGACGTCGTGGAAGCCGTCCGTGCCGTGTGCGACGAACCCGCCGTAGGGACTCCACGCGGCCGCGATCACGGCGTCCACGGTCCCCCGCGCGATTCCTGCGGCCGCGGCCGCCTCGTGGAGGCGAGGCAGGCCCTGCCGCAGCGTCGCGGGCAGGTCCCCGTCCGGGGGGTCACCGCCATCGAACCAGACGGTCCCATGTGCGGCGCCCATCAGGCACCGACCTCGGCGTGCAGGCGGGCACTGTTCCGCAGATGCCATCCCTGGCACGTCGGGCAGTGCCAGGCCACGACCTCGACGCGCTCGAGCTTGGCCTTGCTGAAGGTGCGGCGAAGGCCAACGATCGCGTCCTGCGCCTGGGACCGGTCGCGGTAGCGGATCCGACCCGATGCGCAGGTCGGGAGCATGTGTCCGTTGAGGACGCTCCGCTTGCGCTTGATGATCGGCCTGGCCGGCTTGATCGCCTGCCAATTGTGGAAGGTGTTCTCGTTCATGGTGACTCCTCGCTCAGCGAGCGCTTGTCGCTCGCTGTGAGGGCCACGGAAGTCTGGTAACGGCGCGTGACTACAGGCTCCTGGGCGTGTTACTGGTAACGCGATACCACGGCGCTACCTCGCCCGATCCAGCGTCGGGCGGGCCGTCCGGGTGACAGGATGAGCGGCATGGCTTTCGACCCCACGCCTGAGATCAAGGACCTCACCTGGCCGGAGTGGATGGCCTGGGCCATGACGGTATGGGGCGGTGGGGCTCGCGTGGCCGGCCGTGGGAAGGCCCACGTGGAAGCCTTCGACTACGACTCCTGGCCGACACGCATCCACGCGATGTGGTTGTGCACCATGGGTCTGAGCAACGACCCGAAGGTCTCCAGGGTGAATACCCAAGGCAAGTTCTACGCCAGGGCAAAGACCAGCATGGGTCGGATCTACGCGGGCCTGCAGCTCGGTGACTCGTTCACGGCTTTCTGCGCCGCCGCTGCGATCCCCAGGGTCGTGGAGAACTACGCCATCGCGAGAAAGGACGCCAGAGGCTTCCAGTACGACTCCTTCGACGGAGCCAGGGTGGAGGCGGCCATCGCGTCGTGGCCGGACATCCGCGACCGGCACCCCCCTGAGCCACGGGACTTTGCTCCGGCCACCACCCAGGGTGGCGCGGAGACGACGACCACGGCGACCCACGCCTCCCAGCCCGTCGTCCTCGTCGGGAGCAGGCGACTTGTCCCCGTGGTCAGGAACAGGCTGCAGTGGACCGAGGCGAAGACCGCCGGCGCAGGCACGCTGGTGGCCTCCGACGCCAGCCTCATCGCCGCCCGGGAGGACGACCGTCTGCGCATCGCCAGGCTCAACCGTGTGACGGGAGAGTCCGCCGAGTGGGAGCGCGCGCTCGACCTGTCCCGCCTGGGGGCGGGCGCCGTCCTCGCCGTGGGGGGTGCCGGCCGCGCCGACGTCGCCTTCGTGTGGGCGTCCCCCAAGGGCACGTTCCTATACGTGGCCCGTCATGCCGAATCGTCCCTCGAGGTCGTCGACACACTGGCCTCCCGCCAGGCTGAAGGAGCGGTCATGAGCGGGAGCCGCGTCCTTCTCCACGGTGCCACGCGCGACGGTTCCGGCGAGTGCCCTGCCTTCCCCGACCTGAAGGTGTCGTCCCTCGTGGCGGCCGCCGCCGGCGGGGCCGTCGTGGTGCTCGCCCACGGACTGGATGCCAACGACGGATGGAGCGCCTGGGTCGAGAGGGACGGCCGCCTCCGGTACCAGGTGGACAGCGGGGCCACCCTGCGGCTCGATCTCCCCGGGGGCGGCCCGCCGCACGTCGTCGACAGCCGGGACCGGGTCGTCCCGCTGTCACCCCAGCCGATGCGGAGCCGGCCCTTCGAGCACTGGACCTCGCCGCTTCTCGGGATGGAACGGCACCTGCGCCGTTAGACTCCGCCGAGTGGGTCCGGGAGCCATGTGAGGTCGCTGTCTTCGAGGCAAGGGGTGGAACGTTGGTCGCACGGGGTGGCATGCTGGCTGAGGTCGAACGGCGTCTGGGTGACCGGCGGCTCGTCTGGGCCGGCATCCGCGGTGACGACATCGAGCCGTTGTCCGACCTGTCGCAGCTCTCCGCGTCATTCTCGATCGCCGGAAACTACTCCAACCGTGGCGGCGTCCAGTCCGTCGCCTACGAGGACCTCACCGGAGTCCGGGTCGACCCCGAGATCTGGGACATCGACGACCAGCTGCGCGAGCCCGCCACCAACGAGTTCCGCCACAGCCTTCTGCGCGCCCTTTCGGCCGACAGCGCCCTGCTGCCCTACCGGCCGTCTCCGTTCCTGTCCTCCATCCACTTCGCCCGCCAGGACGACAGCCTCAACCTCGGGCTCTTTAGTGCCCAGGCCTCCGCCTTCGAGCACAAGCCGTGGGTCGAGTCCGCCGTCCGCGCCATGGGTCTGCCCCGTATCCCCTGGACCTACGTCGCCGACGAGGAGCAACTCAAGGCGCGCGAGGTGAGCCGCCACGGATCGTTCGTCCTGCGGCGCAGCCGCACCTCCGGCGGCCAGGGCTTCGTCCACGTGGACTCCCCCGACCAGCTGGCCGCAGCATGGCCGAAGGTCGACGAGGCCTTCGTCAGCGTCGCCCCGTTCATCGGGGGTGGAGTGCCGGTCAACGTTGGCGCCACGGTGTGGCAGGACGGCACAGTCACTGTGCACCACCCCTCGGTCCAGCTCATCGGCGTGGACAGCTGCGTGACCCGCGAGTTCGGCTACTGCGGAAACGACTTCGGGCGTGCTCGTGACCTGGGTGACGAAGTCCTCGACCAGATCGAGGCCTCCACCAGGGCGATCGGGGTCTGGCTGCACCGACACGGTTACCTGGGGACCTTCGGCGTCGACTACCTCGTCCACGAGGGCCTTCCGCTCTTCACCGAGGTCAACCCCCGCTTCCAGGGGTCGACCCACGCCTCGTGCCGACTCTCCATCGAGGCCGGTGAGGCCTGCCTCATGCTTGAGCACGTGGCCGCGTGGCTCGGTGCGCCCAGCCCGGAGCCACGCCCGCTGCGCGAGCTGGTGGCGGCCATGCCCGACTTCGCCAACGTCGTGGTGCACTGGACCGGTCCGGGCGCCCAGGTGACCGACGCGTTCGCGCTCACGGACCTGTTGCGGGAGACCGACGACACGGTCCGCAGTGACGTGGTCACCCCGACCGGCATCGTCAACGACCCGGGCTCGGCGGTGGCGCGGTTCACTGTGCGTCGGCGGGTGACGGACAGCGGGTTCGACCTCACGGCACCGCTGGACGCCGTGATCTCCGGCTGGCAGTCAAGGACGGCCGAGGGCGTCGGGGTGGGCGACTGATGGCCCTGTCGACGTCTCGGCGCAATGACCCGCCGGCCTTCTTCCCCAGCTGGGACGACTACCTCAAGCGGTGGAAGGGGACGGCCGACCCCACGTTCTGCGCGGCGATCACCGACATCTACGCGAAGGCCGTCCAGGACGCGATCCGCGAGCTGGACGCCGAGATCGCCAAGGTGCAGGGGCGCCCGCGCGACGATCCGGACCGTGACGAGCTGCTCCGCGGCTACGAGAAGGACCGCGACCAAATCAGGGCACGGCTGGCCTTTCCCTGGATCACGCCGGTGCTCGGCAGTGGGTGCTTGGGCCTCAGCGAGGCCGGGTCGTCGGCGGCCGTCGAGGCGATTCCCCGGCTGCTCGCCGATCAAGCTCGCGCGTGGGGTCGGCTGCCTGAGGGACGCAGTGCTGCCGAGGTCGTCGAGACCTTCGGGCTGTCGTTGGTGCGGTCGAGGCTCGGCCCCATGGCGTCCGACCGCGACTCGGCCGAGGCATCGTCGAGGACTGCTCAGCTCGACGCCTTGGCGCAGCACGACGTGCGCCTCGCGGCCCGCGCCACGCTGTGCGCCCACCTGCTCACCAGGCTGTACTTCGAGGTCGGCACCCTCGCCGACGGCGCCATCGCGAGATCCGAGGAGCCCCTGACGTTCTCGTCGGACCTGGTCGGTCCCACTCCGCGAGGCGCCGAGCTCGTCGACCTCCTCGTGGTGCCACTTAAGGCTCAGCTCACGCTGCTCCGGTCGGAGACCAAAGGACGCCACGAGCAGCTGGCCTTCGTCGCGGACTTCGCCCAAGCGGTCCTCAAGGACCTCGATGCAGACGAGCCATCCGTCACGCGGTCCGACGCCACGCTCATGTCCGAGATCGCGTGGCACTTCATGACGCAGGGCACGTCGCAGTACCCCGGCTGGTCGGACCTGCTCACGCAGCTGATCCTCGCCAGCGAGTCGGCGGTGCGGTCGCACCGCTGGCCACACCTCGACAACCTGTCGGCCGCTCGCGCCCGGCTGCACGCGCAGTTCATCCAGACCACCGTCGACTCGTGGTCCTCCCGCGTCCGCAATGCTCCTTCGTCCAGCACCAAGGGCTCGCGGGGCGCCACCGGCGTCTCGCCGAGTGCTCGTGACGGCTTGTACGACGCCGTCGCGGAGCTGCTCATCGCCCAGGCCGCTCGCCACGCGTCCTCGACCGACCGCGAAGGCCGCGAGCAGTTCCCGCCTGCCGTCGCGTTCGTGACGTCCTTCGACCTCGAGCTGGAGATGGCGCTGCTGGCGGCGCGCACACCCTTCCGACTCGTCGTCCCGTTCTACGTCGGCACCGCCTCCGAGGCCAAGGCCTTCGTCTGGCTCCAGACGACCATTGCTGCTCTGCCGCCCCGGACGAAGCTGACCCTCAACCACCTCTTCGCGCTTCGGGTCACCCGGGGGTGGTCCCTCCTGACGAGCCACCCCGACGCCACCAAGGACGACTTCACCCTGCCTATCGTGGTGCGGGTAGCGGGGTCACCCCTCATCAAGGTCGAGGGATTCGACGACCTCGATGAGCAGGAGGAGAAGTACGCCACCCGGGCCGGGTCCGACACCGCTTGGGTCGGTGACCTCGTGGGCAGTCTCGGGGGGCTTCCCGGAAGGACCTTGGCCGGGACGGTCCTGCTCGACGAGTACACGGCCCTGCACCAGTGGGCCGCGGAGCTGGCGCAGCCACCGCACATCGATCCAGCCAAGGGTGAGGAAAGGCTCGGTCTCCCGGCTCGCCTCTTCAAGGGTGGCATGGCCACTGACGCCCGGTTTTGGTTCGCCCTCGGGGTCCAGCTGAGCGACGAGGCCGTGCGGCACCGTACGGCCGCGGTGGTCGGTACGGCAGACCTCCGCAGTCACGTCAACGACGCTCAGCGCACCACAGAGCGTGCCGGTGTCGTCGTCAACCGGCGCACGACCCCCAATGAGCGGGAGGTCTTCCTCTGGCAAGGCCTCGACGTCGTCGCGGCGACCTATGAACGGGTGGTGCCCGCCCTGCGGCACATGGCCGCCCACACGGCGAACCCTGACCTACGGCGACTCCCGGGCGAGAGGTCGTGCACGATCGAGGGGGGTGCCGCATGAGCCTGCTCGACACGTGGCGCAAAGGAGTAACAGCGTCGGACTGTCCGTGGGCCGGGCCACGCCCCATGCAGGAGGGCCGCCACGCGGCCACCGAGCTGATCGGCCGCGACGACGACATCCTGAGGTTCAAGCGGCTCCTCTTCGACACGGACGTCCTGGTCTTCACCGGTGCCTCCGGCGTGGGCAAGACGTCGATGCTTCAGGTCGGGCTCGTCCCAGGACTGCGTGAGTCCGGCTACACGGTCGTCCTGTGCAACCAATGGAGCCGCCGCTCCAGCGAGATCGCCGAGATCGTCGAGATGACGACCTCGCAGCTCGATCCTGCCGATAAGGCGGACCGGCTCCTGCAGGCGCTGCTCACAGAGAAGCTTCCCGTGCGTGCCCGACTGGGTCTCACCGAGGGCGGGGACCTCCTCAGCACTCTCGACCGGTCCTACGGGGACAAGTGCGTCGTGGTCCTCGACCAGTTCGAGGAGCTCATGCGCTACCGGCCGGACGCCTTCCAGTGGGTGCTCCGCTGGATCGAGAAGGCGGCCGTGACGGACGTCCGCGTTGTTATCTCGCTTCGGGTGGAGTACGAGCACCAACTCGGTGGGCACGCTGGTCTGCGGCTGGGTCCGTTCAGCCAGAAGCGCTTCGAGCTCGCGCCGATCACCAGCCCTGAGCACGTGGCGCGCATCATCGAGGGTCCCCATGTGCGGACCACGGCATCCGACGACGTCGTGCGGGGCGACATCACCCTCGGAGCGAGCAGGCGCATCGTGGACGCCTGGGTTGCTGCCGGGGTGGATGGGATGCCGCAGGATCGCGGGCTACTGCACCTGCAGGCCCTGTTGTTCGTGCTGTGGAGGCGCGTGGAGGGCCGTCGAATCGAGGCCTCCGACCTCACGAGGTACTTCCGCCACCAGGAGGGAGCGGCGCTCTTCCACACGGCCCTGGCGGAGGCGGTCGCGGTCTCCGTCGACTTGTGCAGCCAGACCTGCGCCTCGGCCGGGATCCCCGACGTCCTCACCGCCCGCACGAAGCACTACGTCCGGGCGATCAGCGCACACCTGTCCAGTGGCGGCTTCAAGGTCGACCATTCCCGTGAGGACCTGGGTCGGCTCGTCGTCAGACGCGACGGCACGCAGGACCTCCCCGACCAGTTCCGATCCACGGCAGAGCGGGCGCGTCTTGCGCTGGCCACCCGGGTCGACGAGTCCATCGTCGGGGGGTCGCCCACGAGGGGGGACGATCAGAAGGACACTGATAACCGCGACTGGTTGGCCGTCGAGCGCCACGGACTGATGGGCGGGGTGGAGTCAGCTCGTGACGAGCACGAGTTGACGGCAGGCGTCCTGCTCGGCCGGTCGCCGATCGAGAGCCACGTGGAGGAGTACCGCGCCTTCCACTTCGCCATCGAGTGGCTGCGGATGTCACAGCTCGTCCGGATCACCACTCCGGAGCAGGGCAAGACGATGGTCAGCCTCGTCCACGACCTGTTCGGTGCGGGCCTGATCCAGTGGAGCGCGGCCGTCGGCGACACCTCCGGCGGCCTGACGGCCGAGGAGGCCGTGCACCAGTTCTCGGCGCTTCGCGGCGTGCGGATGAGCTGGCAGAACCGCGTGGACGAGACCTTCCTCAACGGCCGGCTGCTCGTCAACCAACGATGGAAGTTCTGTGAGGTCTCCGCCGACCTTCGCGACGTGACCTTCGTGAACTGCGACCTGCAGGGGACGGTCTTCCGCCGGTGCACCTTCAACGGGGTGCAGTTCGTCAACTGCATCCTCGACGACGTGGAGATGCTCGACTGCACGGTCGTCGGATCTCCCTCGCCGACCCCCAGTTCGACCGATATCCCCCCGGAGGATCGCGACCGTCTGGGTTCCCGGCCGTCGTTCCTCGTCGACGACGCCGATGTCGTCCAGGCCCTGCGCTGGTATGCCGAGCCGAGGCAGGACGTGTCTGCGGACCTGCGCATCCTGTCCGAGCCGGAAGTTGCCGCGGTGGTCACGGATTCCAAGGGCTCGCCGAGCGAGCTGCCTTTCGAGCGCCAGCCCGGCGGCCTGACGATGTTCGGCGGCCGCCTCAGCTCGCTGAAGATCAGGAGCTGCACGTTCGTCCGGTCCGGCCAGATCTCGCTGCGGCACGTGGCAGGGACCTCGGTGGAGTTCGCAGAGCAGACCCACGCGCGGCTGAGCATGTTCGACGCCGCACTTCGAGGACTGACCATCACGCGGCCGGTCGAACACTCCCAACGGTCGAGGCCGAGGGACTTCGTCCTGGACTTCACCGAGTCGCACATCATCAACACCTGGTTCGGGGTCGGCCTTCGTGGCAGAGCGACCTTCGACAGCTGCGTGGTCTGGCAGCTCTTCAACGCCGCGGACCCCAAGGACTTCACGGTGCGGACTCCGCTCAGTCGTCAGTACGGCGCCGTGAACGTCGGCGCCCTGCCCGGCGACCAGGAACTGCCCATGTCCGCTCTGACACTGGGGGTCGCGGAGCCCACCGATCTGGCTCCCGCGTGGGATGGCCGGGCGTCGGTCGACGAGGCGAGCAGGAAGATCGACTACCGCCGGTACTCCAGAGAGCGCATGACGGATGATTCCGGAGGCCGGGACAACTAGACGCTCTCAGGCGGGTCTGGTCGGACTGAACAGCTCGTTCCATAGGAACTTCGCAATCTCGCCGATGACCTTGTCGTCCCCTGATGTCCACGCCCACAGGCTGGAGCGCGCGACGACCCCGACCCATGCTGCGGTGCACGGCTGTCCCGAGCTCGCCCGCTCCTGCAGGGCGCGACGGACGAGCTCTTGGTCGCGGGTCGTCGACCATCCCTGCGCACTGCGTTCGACCGGCGGACCTGTGTGCCACGGTACGCCGAACCGTGCGTGGACGAGGGCCAGGCCGTCGGCGACCGGCGTACCGACGAAGCTCGGATCGACCGAGATGGCCTCGACGTCGCGCCCGAGGTCGACGGGCCCGTGGACCTGTGCTTCGAGAGGACCGTCGAGCCTGCGCGCTAGGCGTGGCTCGCTCGGCGCAGTCCTCCCCGCCGCGGCTGCGGCCACGGCAGTGGCCGAGCCCGCCAACCAGCTCGGACCCAACACGCTGTCCCCCACGGACACGGTGACGCGGTCGAGCACCTGAGGTTTGAGGACCAGGTGGCAGGAGCCGAACCGCGGCCAACCGCCGTACGGCGAGTCGTCGAACGTCAGCGAGCCGTACTTCGGGCGCTCCTCCGGCCTGGTACCGGGCCTGTGATAGGCCCCGCCATACATCGCCCGCTCACACCGGTCGCGCAGACCCCCGGGCTCCGGCGAAACCACGCCGTTGGTGTAGCCCACTTCGAACTGGTTGCGGTAGCGACCAGTCGACGCCAGGCCCTCGATCACGGTGTGGCCGTCGCGGGTCAGACGGTCAGGGTGGAAGTTGATCGTCAGACGAGGTGGTCCGCCCGCTCTCACGCCCTGCACCGACGTCAGCGCACACGCGATGAGATCGGCTCGCTCGGCCCGGACGACGGCGTCAATCGCCTTGCACTGACCCTCCGTCAGGCGGTCATCCTGCCTGGCGCCCTGCATCACGCAGGAGCGCCGAGGCCGAGAACGAGCTCCAGCGTCGCCATCCGGACGTAGAGCCCGTCGTCGCTCTGCTCGAACATGCGGACCCGAGGATGGTGCAGGGCGTCGCGCTCCATCTCGTCGATCACGGGCAGGGGTGAGTAGACGCGGGCGCGCGGCGGCAGGCTGTCGAGGTGGGCCGACGTGACCCTCAACCGAGTTCGGCCGTCCTCGTCCAGTGCGCCGTGCGGGATGCCCACGACGTACAGGGCGTCCACGTCACCTATGTCGCCGAGCGTCCGCTCCTCGCACAGGGTGGCCAGCCCCTCCGGGACGGTGAGTCCCTCATGGAGGCCGGGCTCGGTGACCAGCACGAGGCGACGAGGCTGGTACGCCTCCAGGAGCAGCAGGAGGCTCCGTGCGGCCCGCATCCGAAGATCCCCGCAGAGGGCCACGACCTGGTCCCCCACGGGCACGGCGAGCCGCGTCAGGGCGAAGAGGTCGATGAGCGCCTGTGTGGGGTGCTCTGCCACGAGGCCACGGTCTCCACCACTGACCAAGGGGACCTGCACCCCGGCAGGCAACACCAGGTGCTCGCCGACTCGCGCGACCACGGCATCGCAGTACCCGGCGAGGGTGCGCAGGGTGTCGTCGACGGACTCGGGCATCGACACTGCGCTCTCTCGCACGCCGAGGACCTCGACCGGTGTCGCCCCGAGCCTGATAGCGGCAGCGGCGAACCCCGTCCGCGTCCGAAGGGAGCTCTCCAGGAAGGCAAGACCGACAACCGCCCGAGGCGGCAGCTGCGCGCTGGGCTCGCCCGCCTTGATCCGCGCGGCTCGATCAAGGATCCAGTCGACGTCCTCGACCCGGAAGTCGGTGACGGAGCGGTACAGGCTCACGCACCGGCCCCGATCATCACCGGCCGATCGTGTGCATAGGCGACCCGCCCGTCGGCACCAGCGGCGAAGTTAAGGGTGTTGTGGCTGCAGGGCGGACAGTCCGGTCCTAGGATGACGCCGAACTCGGCCACGATGTCGCTCGCTCGCTCGTAGGCCTCGCGCATGAAGTCGGCGGTGGGCGGCTTGAGGTCGCGAAGGGGTGTGGCCATGTCCGGCCTGAACGGGCTGAGGACTGGGGTGCCACCTCGCTGGGCGATCGCGCGGACCCCGGCCAGCGTGTCCTCCAGCGGCTCCAGACCAACCATCAGCATCGATCTGGCGCGGCCCTGGCCGAGTGCCACCGTGGCCGACTCGATGAAGTCCAGGTAGAAGTCAAGGCCCTGGTTGTACTTCTGCCGCATGTAGTCGCGCGCTCGGTCGCGGTTGTACAGTTCGAGGTTGATGGAGAGCTCGTGGAGACCGAGGTCCGCCAGTTTGGGCAGATCGAACAGGCCCGGCAGGGGGACCATCATCAGGTCAACCTTGGTGGTGGGGAACGCCCCAAGGACCGTGGCGTACAGCTCCTGCATCCAGGGGATGTCCTTCGGTTTGGGAGTTCCGCCGGAAATGAGCATGTGCCGGGCAGGCTGGAGCGGGTCACCCAGCGCAACCCGGGCCGCCGACACGAGCGCGGCGACCGGCTTCAGCGCGTAGACAGACAGCGGGTCGTCGTACGGGATGTTGCAGAAGGTGCACGTCATCGAGCAACTGCGAACCGGTGAGAGTCTCGCCCGGTCCCCGTGCGTGACCACGTAGTTGTTGAGCGGGCCGAAGTCCATCGCCGAGCCGTGGTACTCCGGCTGGGGCCAGAAGGTCGCCCGGCTGGACAGGCCAGCTCCTTCGACGAAGAAACCCTCGTCGAAGCCGAGCACGAAAGGGGTGGCAGAGACGAAGTTGGGGTTGTAGCGCTCGATCGGGGCGTTGACCCACACGTCGTCCTCGAGATTGAGGATGATGCCGGAGGTTGACGCGTAGTCGTGCGGACTGAGGGACCGTTCCCCGTTCAGCTCGCGCAACGCGTCGAGGGCAGCCCGAGAGATGACGAGCCCCTGGTCCAAGAGCTCGAACTTTAGCAACTGTGCTTGCGTGAGGTGGAGGGTGGACACCATGAGCCTTTGCGTCGAGATGGGCATCCCTCGAGGAATGATTCGCCGTATCCTATCCGCGATGTCCGACTCCGACGTGATCCTCGCCGCCCTGATGAACCGCAGGAGCATCCGATACGGCTTCGACGGGCGCTCCGTGAGCCGTTCCACGCTCGAACGCATCGTCGCCTGCGGTCTCGCGGCACCTTCGTCGAAGAACGCTCAGCCCTGGCGGTTCCACATCGTCACCGACCGTCCCACCCTCGACGAGCTGGCGGATGTGGTGACGGGAGCGCGGGACATCGACGACTACGTCCCTCACGACCCCGGCACAGGACGACCGTACGCGCAGTACACGTCGACCGTCCGCAACTCGGCGGAGGTGCTTCGCCAAGTCCCCGCGACCATCTGGGTCGAGAACCTGGGCGCCTTTAGTTCTGGTCGAAAGACCCTGCTCAGCGTCCCGAACGAGGCCCTGGCCGGGTCTTTAGCCGGGTACGCGTTCGAGTTGATCGGCATCGGAGCGGCCGTTGAGAACATGTGGATCGCTGCCAATGCACTCGGCGTGGCGGCGGCTTTCATGGGAGATGTGGTAATCGCGGAGTCGACGATTGGGGGCCGGCTGGGGTTCACGGGTGACCTCCTTGGCGTCCTCGCTCTGGGCTATAGCGCCGCCGAGCCGCGACCCCCCATGGACGTTCGCGCCTTCGCCGAGTCAACACGCGCGCTCTGGCACAGCGACTCGTGAAAGCCAACCCGCCGTCGCGGCCTTGCTACGACCGCTGTGACAGGTGGAGCTACGCGTGCCTAGCAAGGTCGAATCACGGCTGCCTGGGAGCGAGATCTGGGCTCTGCACGACCATCGACGTCAACACCTTGGCCATGACCGAGTACACGGCACGAGTCGTGACCGATGGCAATGCGGGACAAAGCACTCCCGGTTGAGCACTTCGAAGACCATCTGCTCTGCGTGCGTGACTCCGCCTAAGGACCAAGGTTGGGTTGCCTGGCGCGATCACGCAACCCGACATATGCGGACTAGCCAACACCCCAACCCCACCCCGTCAGTAAGCCCGCGACCTGTTTGACGCGGCGAGATACTGCACGAAATGTGGCACGCCGCATGGAAAGTGGCCCCTGACCTGCGCGTATGTGTATGTCCGAAAATCGGAAGGTTCCCTCGCCAGTCCAGAGCTCGCTCGAGCTCTGCCCCAGCCACAGGGCTCTCCGCTGGGGCAGTGAGCCTGCCGCCGTCCGGTTTACCCTCCGACTTAGGTCGAGCAAGGCCAGGAGATGGCGAGCACCTTCACTAACCGTATTCGCACATCTATGCAGGTCAGAGGCTATTCACGGCAGGGACGAGTAGCGGCGTGCACTCCCCCCGGATAATCAGCGGATTCGGGGCTCAGGAGGACACCACGCTTGTCTCGAACTCACTGCACTTAGTTGAGCAGCAGCCTCGGCGACGATCACGCAACTCCTAGGTCAAGTGAACGTGCTGACGCCCGGCTAAACGACGATCTGGCGCGGATGGTGCCCCCTCGTCACCGTTGTCCAGTCGAGAACGACGAGGGAGAAACCATGACCGCAGTGGCAGAACGCGCGCTCTTCGGCATCGCGGAAACGATGGAACTGCTCAGCATGAGCCGCACCGTCGTCTATGAGCAGATCCGTGCGGGGCGCTTGCAGACCGTGCACCAAGGGCGCCGCTGCTACGTCACTGCGTCGGCGATCGAACGCTACGTCGCCCTGCTCGAGTCAGAGGCGGAGGCGGATGGCCACACGGCGTAGTCGCGGCGAGGGTGGCGTCCACTTCTCGGAGTCACGCCAGCGCTGGATCGCGACCGCTCAGGTGGGCTTCCACCCAGACGGTAAACGCATCGTCAAGACTGGGACCGGTCGCACCAAGACCGAGGCCAAGGACAAGCTCCAGAAGCTCATTCGCGACCACCGGGACGGTATTTCGGTAGCTGCCCGCATGACGGTTGCCTCGGCCGTCGAGGACTGGCTGGAGTTCGGTCTCGCCGGCCGATCCGAGAAGACCATCAACACGTGCCGGATCCTGGCCAACGGACATGTCATCCCGGACCTGGGAGCCAGGAAGGTCGAGGAGCTCACAGCCGAGGACGTCGACCGATGGCTCAAGCGGAAGGCACCTGACCTGAGCCGCGCCACCTTGCAGCGCATCCTCTCCATCCTACGTCGAGCCCTATCTCGCCAAGTGGCCCGTGACCGGCTCCGACGAAACGTCGCATTGCACTGCGAGGTCCCGCAGGGACGAGAGGGGCGCCCGTCGAGGGCGCTGACCTTCGAGCAAGCTGCGGCCGTGCTGGCCGCCGCGCGTGGAACGGACATGAATGCCTACATCACGCTCAGCCTCGTCACAGGCGCCCGGACGGAGGAGCTGCGCGCGCTGACTTGGGCCCACCTGGACCTGACCGGCGACCTCGCGTCGAAACCACCCCGGCCGCCGACCATCCAGGTCTGGCGCTCGGTGCGTGAAACTGGCGACACCAAGACCAAGCGGTCTCGACGGACCCTCCGGTTGCCTGCCGTCGCCGTCGAAGCGCTCACTGTTCACAGGCGGGAGCAGGACCATCGAAGGGAGGCAGCCGGGGACAGCTGGACCAACAACGACCTCGTCTTCTGCACCGATTCAGGGCTCGCCCTGGACTCGGCGAACGTCCGCCGTGCCTTCCGCAGCGTCGTGCGCCGAGCTGGCCTGGTCGACGGGACGTGGTCACCCCGCGAGCTCCGGCACAGCTTCGTCTCGATCCTGTCCGAGGCAGGCGTCCCTCTGGAGGAGATCGCCCGGCTTGTCGGCCATCGGAGCACCACGGTCACCGAGGCGGTCTACCGAAAGCAGCTCAGACCCGTGCTGACCGAGGGCGCGGAGGCCATGGACCGCATCTTCGTGTCCGAGGACGTCCGCCCACGTCCGGCCTCCATTCCGACACCGGAATCTGACCCAAAACCGGATCCTTAGTCAAGCAGTTAGTCAAGCATCGCCCTTCAGGGCCGATTCGGAGCCCTACGAAGAACAGCCCCTGATCTGCGTTTCCGCAGGTCAGGGGCTGTTTCGTACTGGTGGGCGATACTGGGTTTGAACCAGTGACCTCTTCCGTGTCAAGGAAGCGCGCTACCACTGCGCCAATCGCCCGAGGGTGGAGATTTCGGGTTCGTACGTAGTCGAGGTGGAGACGGGATTTGAACCCGTGTACGCGGCTTTGCAGGCCGCTGCCTCGCCTCTCGGCCACTCCACCGTGAAGGCGGTCAAACCCTCCGAGCGGATGACCGGGCTCGAACCGGCGACCTCAACCTTGGCAAGGTTGCGCTCTACCAACTGAGCTACATCCGCATTACACGCGCGTTGGTGACGAACGGGGAGTTTTTGCTACCCGCTGCGCGTGCGAAGAAAACTTATCGGATCAGGCGCTTCCTCTCCAAATTGGGTGTCGTCCGAGTCGTCCGGGACGGGGGTCAGCGGCTTGCGGGCCTCCTCCCGGAGACCCGCCAGGGACCCCACGAGCTCCTCCTCCGCGGTGGCGTCCGCCTGGGCCGCGAGCAGCCCGGCCACGCCGCCGGACGCGACTGCTCCGTTGCCCGCAGGGGCGCCGTGGGCGGTGTCGGCGGGGGTTCGGGTCGCCGAGGCGACGGAGGCCGTGCCGGCACGAGCGCCACCCGGCGCAGGGGCCGCGGACCCGGCGCGGCGGGAGGCGAGCTTCCCCTGGACCCACTCGACGACGCGTGCCCGCAGCGACAGTCGCTCCTCGACGGGCCACAGGGTGCGGATGGCGGCGTTGAGCGCGGCGCCGATGAGGACCGCGATGGCGAGGGCGTACAGGAAGATCAGCAGCACGATCGGGGCGGACAGCGGTCCGTAGATCGACGTGCCGCCCTTCAGCGAGGCCGCGACGGTGCCGCGCAGGACGTACGACGACAGGGACCACAGCACCAGCGTCAGCACCGCTCCGGGCACGTCGCGGAGCCACGGGCTGCGCCGTGGGGTGGAGATGTGGAACAGCGTCGCGATGCTGGCGACCGCGAGGACGGTCACGACGGGCCAGTAGAGCCAGGCCAGGAAGCCCGTCTCCTTGGGCAGCAGGTCCTTGAGCCACGTCGGGCCGATCACGACCAAGGGGATGACGACGATGCCGACCACGAGCGACAGCACGTAGAGCGTCAGCGACAGGGCCCGCGTCCGGACGATGCCGCGCACCCCCGACTGGCCGTACATGATCGAGATGGTGTCGACGAAGACGTTGAGCGCACGCGAACCCGACCACACCGACAGCAGGAAGCCGACCGAGATGAGGTCGAACCGGCCGTCCTTGAACACGTCCTGGACGGTGGGCAGCAGCGTGTTCTGGATGAGTCCGGGCGTGAGGAACTGCCCGGCCCAGGTCTGGATCTGGGCGATGATCCGCGTGACGGTGTCGTCCCCCAGCCACTTGCCGAGGTACCCCACGCCACCGAACAGCCCCAGCACCAACGGCGGCAGCGAGAGCAGCATGAAGAAGCCCGCCTCGGAGGCCAACCCGGTCACGCGGTACTTCAGGCAGACCCTGATCGTCTCCACCGTCATCCGCGCGACCGGCATGGCTCCGGGCACGCGCACCAGCTCGCGACGGACCCGCGCCTTCACACTCACCTGCCCACGGTATCCCGCATACTCTGCGGTCGTGCCCACCCACGCCGTCACCAACCAGGTCCCCGCCCTCCCCGACTACAACGCGTTGACCAGCAACGCCGCGCTGGCAGAGGCCGTTCGGCGCTGGGCCGACGACGCTGCATACGCGGAGGTCGAGCATCTCGGCGCGCGCTCGGGGTCGGCGCAGGCGCGCGAGTGGGCCGAGCAGGCGAACACCCACCACCCCGTCCTGCGGACCCACTCCCCCACCGGCGAACGCCTCGACGAGGTCGACTTCCACCCTGCGTGGCACTCCCTCATGGAAGTCGCCGTCGGGGGCGGGCTCACCGCCGAACCATGGACGCGCCCCCCGGGCACCGGAGCGCACGTGCGACGTGCGGCCGGGTTCACGACCTGGTCGGAGGTCGAGCAGGGCCACCTCTGCCCCGTCTCGATGACGTATGCCGCCGCGCCGGCGCTGGCGGCCAACGCCGCGCTCGCGCAGCGCTGGGTCCCCCCGCTCGCCTCACGCAGCTACGACCTCGGCCTGCGCCCGCTCGACGCCAAGGCCGGGGCCATCGCCGGCATGGGCATGACCGAGAAGCAGGGCGGCTCCGACGTCCGCGCCAACACGACCCGCGCCGTGGCCAGGGACGGCGGCCCGGTGGCCGGCGGTGACACCTACCGCCTGACGGGGCACAAGTGGTTCTGCTCGGCGCCGATGAGCGACGCCTTCCTCGTGCTGGCGCAGACGGAGGCGGGTGTCGGGTGCTTCCTCGTTCCCCGGGTGCTCGACGACGGTGAGCGCAATCCCTTCGCGCTCCAGCGGTTGAAGGACAAGCTGGGCAACCGGTCCAACGCGTCCTCCGAGGTCGAGCTGGACGGCACGTGGGGGGTGCGAGTCGGCGACGAGGGCCGCGGCATCCGGACCATCCTCGACATGGTCGCGGCGACCCGCCTCGACTGCATCCTCGGATCGTCCGCGACGATGCGAGCCGCTCTGCTCCGCGCGATCCACCACGCCCGGCACCGCAGTGCGTTCGGCGCCCTGCTGGTCGACCAGCCGTTGATGCAGAACGTGCTGGCGGACCTCGCCCTCGAGTCCGAGGCGGCCACCACACTCGCGCTGCGGCTCGCGCACGCCGTCGACGAGGGCGACACGGCCCTGTCCCGACTGGGTGTCGCGCTGGGCAAGTACTGGGTCTGCAAGCGCACCCCGGTGATGGTCGCCGAGGCCCTGGAGTGCCTGGGCGGCAACGGCTACGTCGAGGAGAACGGCCTGGCGCGCCTCTACCGCGAGGCGCCGCTCAACTCGATCTGGGAGGGCTCGGGCAACGTCAACGCCCTCGACGTCCTTCGAGCCGTAGGCCGTGAGCAGGCCTCCGTCGACGCCTACCTCGCCGAGGTCGGGCTCGCGCGGGGCCACCACCGCGTGCTCGACGACGCCATCGACGGGCTTCCGGAGCTGCTCGCTCGGGCGACCCGACCAGATGCCCAGGCCGGGGCACGCTCGGTGGTCGAGGGACTCGCCGTCACCCTGCAGGCGTCCCTGCTGGCCAGGCTCGCCCCCACCGTCGTGGCTGACGCGTTCATCGATAGCCGCCTGGGCGGACGGCACGGCGCGACCTTCGGGACGCTCGACGTCGGCCTCAGCACGCAGGCGTCCAGGACCCTCGTGGACCGCGCATTCACCCTCTGACCGGCCGGAAACACGCGACGAACGGCTGATCGACGCGGAGTCCACGCCGCCGCATACTCGGCAGCATGAGAGGTCAACCCGGACGGGGAGCCTTGATCGGGCTCTTCCTCGGCGCCGTGACCGCGGCGCTGGTCATCCTGCTGCCCGCAGCGATGAAGGGGCTCAACTACATGGACGTCCTGGACCCGCTGCTCTACATCGGGGGCCCGATCGTCGTCCTCTCGGCCTGCGGTGGCGCCATGCTCGGCGCGCCGGCACCCCGACCTCAGCACGAGGTCTGGATGCGCCCGATCCGCAAGCCGGGACCTGCCGCCACCGTTGCAGGGGGCATCGTGCTGCTGACGATCTGCGGGATCGCCACCTGGGTGATGCTGTGGGGGTTCGGCAAGGTCCCGCCGCCGCCCGGGCTGAGCTGAGCGCAGACCGGGCAAGGGCGGGGGCCCGCGCCCCGGGCCTCAGTCCTGCCTCAGTCCTGCCTCAGTCCTGGATGACCGACAGGACGTTCCCGGCCGGGTCCCGGAACCACGCGATGAGCGGACCGCCCCCGCGGAAGATGCCCTTGGCGTCCGTCGCCATCGGCGTCCCCTCGTACTTCTCGAAGCTCACCCCTGCCGTCGTGAGGCCGTCCACCGTCGCCTCGATGTCGGCCACGGGGAAGTTCAGCACGGTGAACCCGGCCGGCTCGTGGTCGCGCTTGGGGTAGATGATCGCGCGGTGGTCACCCCCGAGGTGCAGGCTGAGGATGCCCATCTGCTCGGTCACCTCGAGCCCGAGAACGTCCGAGTAGAACGTCCGCGCTGCGTCGATGTCGTTGGCGGAGAAGCCACTGAATGCCTTCGATTCGCTGAGCACGCCCAGCTCCCTTCGTCGTGGCGGCGCCCGACGTGGCACCACCTACCCGTGAAGACTCCGCCGGGGAGCGGAACTCATCGCACCCTCACGTCACGCGGAGGCGCTGCTGCTCCTTGCTGACGTCGTAGTCGACTGCCGGCCACCGGGGGTCCATCGCCTCGAGGTGCTCGAGCACCAGGCTCTGGACGGCCAGGCGCGCGTACCACTTGCGGTCGGCGGGGACGACATACCACGGGGCTGCGTCCGTCGAGGTGCGGTCGAGGACCGCTTGGTACGCCTCCTGGTAGTGCGGCCACTGCAACCGCTCGTCCACGTCGCCGGGGTTGTACTTCCACTGCTTGTCGGGCCGAGCGAGCCGCTCGGTCAGCCGGGCCTTCTGCTCGTCCGAGGAGATGTGCATCATCACCTTGATGATCGTGGTGCCGTCGGCGATCGCCTTCTCCTCGAACGCGTTGATCTGGGCATAGCGCCGCGACCACGTCGCCTTGGGCACGAGATCGTGCACCCGAACGATGAGGACGTCCTCGTAGTGCGAACGGTCGAAGACGCCGATCTGCCCCGGCGACGGCAGCGCGTTGCGGATGCGCCACAGGAACGGGTGCCGGCGTTCCTCTGCCGAAGGGGCCTTGAACGCGGTGTACCGCACGCCCTGGGGGTCCATCTCACCAACGACGTGGCGCATGATGCCACCCTTGCCGGAGGTGTCCATGCCCTGGACGACGAGCAGGAGCGACCGCTGACCGTCCATCTTGGCCTCGGCGTACAGGCGTTCCTGGAACTCGCCGATCTCCCCCGCGCGCAGCTCCAGGGCCGCCTGCCCGGCTTCCTTGTCGCCGTCGAAGGCTGGCGTCGAGCGTGGGTCGCACTCGGCGAGGACGAAGCCCTCCCGCACCCGCAGCGCCTCGCTGAACGTCACGGGAGCCAGCGGGGTGACCTCAGCCGGCTTCGACTCGGGATGCTTGGTGGCCTTCTTGTCCTTCTTGCCCATTGGCGCATCCTGTCACCGCTGGTCAGCCCGCGCGAGGGCTGTGAGACGGGAGATGGCGCGGTAGTACTTCTTGCGGTAGCCGCCCGACAACATCTCGGCGGAGAAGACCTCTCCCAGTGGCTGACCGCTGGCGAACACCGGGATGTCTGCGTCGTACAGGCGGTCCGCGAGGACCACGAGGCGCAGCGCGACCGCCTGGTCGGTCACCGGGCGCACGTGGGTCCATCCCACGGCCGTGACCCCGTCGAGCAGGGTGCGGTACCGGCTCGGGTGCACGGTCGACAGGTGACGGGTCACGTCGATGAAGTGGTCGAGCACGGCACCCTCCCGCTGGGTCGCCTCGGCGACCTCCGCCTCGGTCAGCGGCGGCGGGCTGTCGACCGTGTCGCGGTGCCGGTAGTCCGGGCCGTCGACGGTCAGCACGTCGAAGCGCGATGCCAGCGCCTGGATCTCGCGCAGGAAGTCCTCAGCGGCAAACCGCCCTTCCCCCAACGCATCCGGCAGGGTGTTGCTCGTGGCCGCCAGCGACACCCCGGCCTCGGTGAGGCGCGCGAGCAGGGTCGCCATGAGGACGGTGTCGCCCGGGTCGTCGAGCTCGAACTCGTCGATGCACACCAGGGTGTGCGCGCTGAGCGCCTCGACGGTCTGGGCGAAGCCGAGCGCCCCGACGAGGTTCGTGTACTCCACGAACGTCCCGAAGGACTTCGGTCCCTCCGCCTCGTGCCAGAGGCTCGCCAGCAGGTGCGTCTTGCCGACGCCGAACCCGCCGTCGAGGTAGATCCCGCGCCCGGCCTTCGCCCGCTTGCGACGTCGCCCGAACAGACCGGTGCTCCCAGTGGCTCCGCCCAACGACGCGGCATACGCCTCGAGCCGCTCCACCGCCGCGGACTGGCTGGGCTCCGCGGGATCGGGGCGGTACGTCGAGAACCGCTCCGCGTCGAACCGCGGCGGGGGCACGAGGTCCCGCACCAGCCGTTCGCGGTCGAGCTTCGGGGAGCGTTCGGTGAGTGAGGAGGGCACGGGGGAAGCGTAGGTGAGGCAGACTTCCCGCATGCGCCTGCTGCTCAGCGAGACCGGCTCCCACGCCCCCGGCACCGATGTGGACGACGCTGCCCTGCGAGAGGCGTATGCCGCGCCGGCCGACCGCGCGTGGCTGCGCGTCAACTTCGTGGCCTCCCTCGACGGCGCGGTGACCGGTGCGGACGGGCGCTCGGGGAGCATCAACACCCCGGCCGACTTCCGGGTCTTCTCCGTGTTGAGGCAGCTCGCAGACGTCGTCGTCGTGGGCGCGGGAACCGTTCGTGCAGAGGGCTATCCGGCGTTGCGGGACGAGGACCCGGAGGCGCCCGTGCTCGCGGTCGTCAGCAACCGCGGGGAGCTACCGCCAACCGTCGCTGCGATGACGTCACCTCGGGGAGCGGCCCTGCTCATCACGTGCGAGTCGGCATCCTCGTCCAACGTCTCCGCCGCCAGGGAGGTCCTCGGAGACGACCATGTCGTGGTGGTCGGCAAGGAAGCTGTGGACCTGCGGGCGGCTCGAGCGGCGTTGGAGGACAGAGGGTTCCGCAGCATCCTGTCCGAGGGCGGACCGTCGCTCTTCGGCACGATGCTCAGCGCGGGAGTCGTGGACGAGGTCGACCTCACCTGGGCGCCGACCCTGGTGGGTGGCGAGCACGGCCGGATCACCAGCGGGCCGGACCTCGACGTCGCGCTCACCCCGATGCTGCTGCTCGAGGAGGACGGGACCGTCCTCAGTCGCTGGCGCGTCGACCACTGACGCACTCCTCTCACCACTTCCACTGGCGGCGAGTGGACGGCGCCAATTCGGTTCTGCTCAGAGCGAATTCGTGGGATCGGGGTGTGGACAACCCTTCTCAGAGCATTCGAACACCTGTACGATTGGGGCATGTCGACAGTCCCGCTCGCAGCACTCCCGGACACCGGTCCGGACGGTGGCTGGGGCATGCGGAACCAAGCGTTGTGGGAGCGGACCGCTGCCGTTGCGGGTCGGTTGAACCGTGCGCAGGCCGAGCTGGTCGACATCATCGACGAGGTCATGCGCGACCGGCACTGGGGCGAGGGCGGGTTCAAGTCACCCGAGCACTACCTCGTCGTCCGCGCCGGGCTGTCGCATGCCCACGCGGCCGATATCGTCGCCGTCGCCCGGCGACGCACCGAGCTCACCGACGCAGCTGTGGCGTTGGAGGCCGGGGAGCTGTCCCTGGACCAGGTCGCCGTCCTGGCCCGCCACGTCCCGGTCACCCACCAGGCCTCGGTCACCCAGTTCGCCCGCAACGCCACCGTCACCCAGCTGCGCCGAGCCGTCGCCCGCCACGCGTTCGCCGCCCCCGCACCAGCCGCACACGCCGCCCAAGGCACC
>NZ_LMGM01000001.1:732186-732469 GCF_001427915.1 Phycicoccus sp. Root563
GCTGGTCGAACAGGCCGTGAAGGAAGCCAAGGACGCACTGTTCCTGCGCCGCCGCGACACCGACAGCGGTGACGCCAGCGACCCCACCCGGACTGGCCGGGCTGCCGACGTCGACGACCGCTACGCGGGCTTGCCGAGCTACGCCGACGCCCTCGAGGAGATGGCCACCCGATCACTCGCGGCGGTCACCTCCACCAGCAGGTCGGCGCACTACCGGGTATACCTGCACCTCGACACGACCGGCGCCTGGGTCAACGGCGGCCACGCCATCCCCTTGCGCCTG
>NZ_LMGM01000001.1:732615-732780 GCF_001427915.1 Phycicoccus sp. Root563
CCGTCCCCGCAGGCACCTACCAACCGCCCTCAGGCGGGGCCATCACCTGGAACGACCTCGCCCTCCCCTCCGACCACGAACTCACCCACGGCACCCCACCCGCACCCGGGCTCAGCCTCGCCCCACCACCAGCGCAGACCATCTCCTGGCTCGACGACCCCGACA
>NZ_LMGM01000001.1:732809-759757 GCF_001427915.1 Phycicoccus sp. Root563
ACTGAGCCGAGCCGCGCGTTGCCCCCGCCGCGCGGCGCCCCCTACTCGTTGCCCCCGCACGCCGCTGGCTCGAGACTGGGGCGGTGGGCGTACGCAACTTCCTGGTCGAAGGCGTCTCGGGCACGGGGAAGACGTCCGTGTGCGATGAGCTGTGGCGACGCGGCTACCAGGCCATCCACGGCGACCGCGAACTGGCGTACCAAGGGGATCCCGTGACCGGCGTGAAGGTCAGTGGTTCGGGCCACGAGCACCACATCTGGGACGTCGAGCAGGTGCGCGCCCTCGCGGCGGATGACAGCCAGCCGCTCACCTTCTTCTGCGGGGGCTCGCGCAACTTCGCGATGTTCATCGACCTGTTCGACGAGGTGTTCGTGCTCGACATCGACGCCGAGACCCTGCACCGTCGGCTGGACCGTCGTCCCACCGACGAATGGGGCTCGAAGCCGGCCGAGCGAGAGCTCATCGTCCGACTGCACCGGACCGGGGAGGACGTGCCCGCCGGGGTGGTCGTCGACGCGACGCAACCCCTCACCCAGGTGGTCGACCAGATCCTCGACCACGTCCAGCAGGCCCGGACGACCGGCCATGGAGGCCACCCAAGCGGCACGGCCGGGACAGGGACGGCCGGGACAGGGCCGGCCGGGATAGCCCACCGTGGTCAAGGTGCGTGCTGCTAGCTGCTCACGAAGTCGGCGACCGACCGCTCCCAGCGTTCGGGGTCGACGTTCCACTCCTTGGTGTGGCGCGAGGTGTCCCAGTGCTCCATCGTCACGAGGTCGGGGCGAGCGGCAGCCAGCTCCTGCGACGGCCCAACCGGGACGAACTCGTCGTCCACCGAGTGGATGATGAGCATCCGGTGGCGCAGCTCGGACGCCTTGGCCACCCAGTCGGTCTGCGCCACGTCGACGGGGTCGTGCACCCCGACGAGACGACGGGTCAGCCTGCGCCCCATGAGGTACCGGCTCAAGCCACCGATGGTGTCGGGCACCCCGTGCAGCCGCCCGTGGTGGATGAGCACGTCGGTCCAGTCGATCACCGGTGCATCGAGGACCACGTGGCTGACGTGGTCGGCGAGCCAGGACCGGCTCAGGGTCTGGAGCACGATCGCGCCGCCCATGGACCAGCCCACGAGGATGAGCTCACGCGCTCCCTGCTGCACGGCGAACAGGGCAGCGTCCTCGATGTCGCGCCATTCCGAGAGGCCGAGGTTGTACCGGCCATCGGCCCCGCGTCGGGCGCCGAGGTCGTTGCGGTAGGACGGGATGATCACGTTGATCCCGCTGTCGTGCAACGGCTTCACGGCACGCAGTCCCTCGTCGCGCCGCGCCCCGCGGCCGTGCACCAGCACCGCCCACCGGGTCGACGGCTGTTCGGCACGGACCACCCAGGCAGGCATGGTGCCGAGCTCGGTCAGCACGTCGACGTACTCGGTGCGCAGCCCCAGCGCGCGGTCCGGGGGGCCGGCGTAGAAGTACTGGTCCCACCGCCCGTACCCCGGCGCCAGGTGACCCGAGTCGACCCCGAGGAGCTCCCGGCGCACGCGGCCGCGGTCCTCGTCGACATCCAGGAGGTCACCCAGCCGCACGTGCCCCGACGACCCGTCGAGCCACAGCCCGTACCGGCCCGGCACGATGCTCTCGGGCGTGAGGTCCAGCGTCACGCTCCCCTCGTCGACGGCGAGGACCTGGGTGTCGTCCGGCCGCTGACGGTCGGGGGTCAGGGCCCGCCGGGCGACATAGGCGGCCACGCCCACCGACGACACCGCCGCCGTGGCTGCGAGGGAGCCCGCGGTGACCCCTGCGACCGTCGCTGCGGTGCGCAGCTGACGGCGGTCAGAGCTCATCGGCCGGCCTCACCCAGGACGTCGGCGAGGTCGAAGCTCACGGGTTCCTCCAGCTGCTCGTAGGTGCACGTGAGGGGGTCGCGGTCCTCGCGCCAGCGCACGAACTGCGCGGTGTGGCGGAAGCGGATCCCCTCCATGTGGTCGTACTTGACCTCCACGACGCGTTCGGGGCGCAACGGGGTGAACGACAGGTCCTTGCCCGCGTTCCACCGGCTCGTGGCGCCGCTGGTGGGCGTCCTCGTTCCTGCCTCCTGCTCGGCCCACGCCCAGGGGTGGTCCTCGAAGGAGGTCACCAGGGGCTGAAGCTCCTCGAACAGCTCGCGCCGCCGCGCCATGGGGAACGCACCGATCACGCCGACGCTCATGAGCGACCCGTCGTCGGTGTAGAGCCCCAGCATGAGGGACCCGATGAGGTCGTCCCCGGTCTTGTGGGTGCGGTAGCCCGCCACGACGCAGTCAGCGGTACGGACGTGCTTGATCTTGAGCATCGTCCGCTTGTCCTGCTCGTACGTGCCCGACAGCGGCTTGGCGATGACCCCGTCGAGCCCCGCGCCCTCGAACTGCTCGAACCACTCCTGCGCCACCGCGGGGTCGCGCGTCGCCCGGGTGAGGTGGATCGGCGCCGCCACCGAGTCGAAGGCCTGCTCCAGCAGCGCCCGCCGCTCGGCGAACGGCCGCCCCGTCAGGTCCTCCCCGCCCAGCGACAGCAGGTCGAACGCCACGAACTGCGCGGGCGTCTCGGCAGCCAGCTTCTTGACCCGGCTCGCGGCAGGGTGGATGCGCTGCTGCAGCGCCTCGAAGTCGAGCCGGTCCCCCGACGCGCCCACGACCACGATCTCGCCGTCGACGACCGCCTGCTCCGGGAAGTTCTCCAGCACCGCCGACACCACCTCGGGGAAGTAGCGCGTCATGGGCTTCTCGTTGCGGCTGCCGATCTCCACCGCGTCACCGGACCGGAAGATGATCGAACGGAACCCGTCCCACTTGGGCTCGAACAGGTAGTCCCCGGTCGGGATCCCCTTGACCGGCTTGGCGAGCATGGGCGCGACCGGGGGCGGCACCGGCCCCCACTGCTGCCGAAGCTCGGCGTCGCGGTCGGCCTTGGGGGTCATGTAGTCGTCGTCGGCCTTGTCCTGGCGTCGCTTGCTCGGCTGCACCCGTGGCGGCTCCCCCGGCATCTTGGGGTAGTCCGGCGGGAAGTTCAGCTCACCCAGCCCGCGCTCGTTGATGTCCTTGTCCCACAAGGCGATTGCCCCGGCCACGTCGCCGACGGCCTCGTCCATCGCCGCCCAGGCGTCACCGGACGAAGCGAGGATGCCGGGCACCGTGCGGACCGTGAACTCCCCCGGATCCACACCGACGAGCTGGTCCCAGCCCAGCGGCATACTGACCGGTGCGCCGGCGAGCGGGCGCGGGCTGTAGGCGGAGGCGATCGTGCGGTCGCGGCAGGCTTGGTTGAAGTCGACGAACACGCGCTCCCCGCGCTCCTCCTTCCACCACGAGGCCGTCACCAGGTCGGGCAGGCGCCGCTCGAGCTCACGGGCGATCCCGATGACTCCGTGGCGGACGTCGAGGAACTCGTGGGTCGGGGCGACGCGGACGAACACGTGGACCCCGCGGTTGCCCGACGTCTTGACCCACCCGGTGAGGCCGATCTCGGTGAGCAGCTCGCGCAGTGCCACCGCAGCCTCCACCGCGTCGGCAAACGTCCGACCTGGCTGCGGGTCGAGGTCGATGCGCAGCTCGTCCGGCTTGTCCACGTCGGTCGTGCGGACCGGCCAGGGGTGGAAGGTCACGGTGTTCATCTGCATCGCCCACACCACAGCCGCCGGCTCGTCGACGACGACCTGCAGGTGCTTGCGGCCCGACGGGTAGGTGCACATGACCGGGGTGATGAAGTCGGGCATCCCCTTGGGCGGGTTCTTGGTCCAGAACTCCTCACCCGCGATCCCCTCGGGGAAGCGCTGCAGGGTCACGGGGCGGTGGCCGAGCGCGTTCATGAAGCCCGAGCGGACGTCCACGGCGTACTGCGCCAGGTCGAGCTTGGTGATCCCCTCGTCGGGCCAGATCAACCGGTCCGGGCTGGAGATCCGCACCTCCCGCGCATCCCCCCAGGGTCCTTCGGGCACGTCCACCGTCGTCGCCGCTGCCGCCATGGGCCGACCCTATCCGGCGGGTACGTCACGGACCCGTAAGAATCAGGGTGGCCGGGGCGGGACCATTTCCGGCCCTGCCGGCGTTGAGCACGACGTGAGACTGTTCCGAAGGAGTCACGACATGACCATGGACAAGACCGACCGCACGTATGCCGTGTCCAAGACCGAGGACGAGTGGCGTTCCGAGCTCAGCCCGGCCGAGTACCAGGTGCTGCGCCAGGCGGGGACCGAGCGGCCGTACGTCGGCGAGTACACCGACACCAAGACCGAGGGCGTGTATGCCTGTCGCGCCTGCGGTGCCGAGCTGTTCACCTCGGGCACGAAGTTCGACAGCCACTGCGGCTGGCCGTCCTTCTACTCCCCGCTCGCCGGTGACAGCGTGGAGTACATCGAGGACGTGAGCATGGGGATGAAGCGGGTCGAGGTCCGCTGCGCCAACTGCGGCAGCCACCTCGGGCACGTCTTCGAGGGCGAGGGCTACGGCACCCCGACCGACCAGCGCTTCTGCATCAACTCGATCTCGATGACGCTGCGCCCGGCCGACCAGTCCTGACCACCCCAGGCTGACCACACGAGGTCGTTGAGGTATCCGGCGGGCCAGGACCCGTCGGATCCTCGACGACCGTCAACGACCGGGTCCGCCGTACCGCGGGTCGGACTCCCACCACGGACGGTCGGAGGCCGGCTCGAGGTCCAGGCGGGCGTCCACCAGCGCCGCCTCGACCCGGTCGGCACGCACCCACGCGGCCACCGTCGCCGCGAGCAGCGGGAGGCCCACGGCCTCGGCCAGCCCGAACATCGCACCGCCGCCGACGTGCTGCTGGAACAACGGGTCACGGGCCGCCAGGTAGGCCGCCACCGGAGCACCCAGCAGCGCAGGCGACGCCATCACCACCACGCCGGGCACGGCATCGAGCAACCCGTCCCCGAACCCGATGAGCACCCGTACCCCCGGCGTGCACCAGGCCGGGGCGAGCTCGTCGGCGAGCAGCGGCAGGACGAACAGCAGCCCGGTGCCGACGAGCAGCAGGTAGGTGAGCTCTCGCAGCCACCCGAGCTCCAGCGACCGGGCCAGCCACGGCGTCACGAACATGGCCAGGTGGACCCCTGTCGCCACGACCGAGCCGACGAGCGGGAACATCAGCACCCGGGCCACCCGACCGCCGAGGAACTCGCGGACCGCGGCAGCCCGGACGGGGCCCACGGCCCGCAGCCCGAGCCCCACCGGGTCACCGAGGGCGAGGCCGACCGGGGTGATGGCCGCCAGCACGCCGGACTGCGCGGCCGCGGCGACGAAGGACGTGTCGCGGAACGCAGCCAGGCCGCCGTCGGTGGCCAGCACGAGGGTGCCGATCCCCAGCACCGCGTACGTGATCACGCGCAGGACCGGCACGGGCTCGTGGCGACGTCGCAGCGTCCACACGGCCGCGGCATACGCCCCACCCAGGAGGACGGCCAGCGCCGTCCCCACCGGCGACAGGACCCACGCGGTGAAGACGTCGCCGAAACCGAAGGGTGCCACCCCGGGAGCCTGCTCCCCCCACCTGAGACGCGCCTGAGGACCGCCGCCGACCCGAGCGAACCACCGGGACAGGGAAGGGCCCCCGACCGTGGTGGTCGGGGGCCGTCCCCCCCTCCGCGCCGGACGCCTCAGACGGCGTGTGCCGGCGTGGCCGCCCTGCCGACACCGATCCGGACCTCTTCCTCGACCGGGACGGTGCGGCGGTGCCACATCCCGAGTCCGCTGAGGATGAACATCAGGCCGGAGCCGACGAATGCCGCGATCGCACCCCACAGGGCGATGGTGCCCATGGTGCCGAAGGCGTACGCGTTGAGGAGCAGGCCGCGCAACGTGTTACCCATGAACAGGGTCTGGCGCAGCTGCCCGAGCTCGGCGACGGTGGCCGGGTCGGAGGTCTTGTCCGCCGAGGCGGCGATGAACTCGCCACTGACCTCCTCGTAGGTCTTGCCACCACTGGCCTTGTTCATGTGGACGAGGATGTAGTGGTCGGCGTAGGCCTTGGCCTGCGCGCCGGTGGTGAGCTCCTGGCCCGCGTACTGGGACAGGTACGGCTTGATCAGCGGGTCCTCGATCGCCTTGCCCGAAGGCATCGTGATCTTCTGGTCGGCGAGCTGGCTGTGCACGTTGGCGCTGACGAAGCTGCTCGCCCAGGTCAGCAGTCCGCCGGCCGTGAGGAGCACCGCGGCCAGGATCAGGCCGCCGATCGTCAGGAGCGTGTCGAGAGTTCTGCGTCGCATGGTTGTCGTCTCCAGCTGGTCGGGGTTTGCGGCCCCGGGTGGTCATGCCCTTCTGGGCACCCCCAGCATCCGGGCACGCAGTCACCACCGACAGGGACCATCGTCCCCGACCCTGTGTGGTCCACGGCACACCCCTGTGCCGGCAAGGAGATCCGCAGTCGTGCGAAGCGTCAGCGCAGCGACGCGAGCAGGTCCGCGACCTCGACGCGCCGACCCGTGTGGAACGGCAGCTCGTCGCGCACGTGCATGCGGGCCCGCGACGCCCGCAGTTCGCGCATCAGGTCGACGATGCGGTGCAGCTCGTCGGCCTCGAAGGCCAGCACCCACTCGTAGTCGTTGAGCGCGAACGAGGCGATGGTGTTGGCCCGCACGTCGGGGTAGTCACGCGCCATCTGCCCGTGCTCGCGCAGCATGTCGCGGCGTTCCTTGTCGTCGAGGAGGTACCACTCGTAGGAGCGCACGAACGGGTAGACGCAGATGAAGTCCTTGGGCGTCTCGTCCGCGAGGAAGGCCGGGATGTGGCTCTTGTTGAACTCGGCCGGACGGTGCAGCGCTGCCGCCGACCAGGTCGGCTCGAGGAGGTGCCCGAGGTCGGTGCGCAGGAAGGCGCGGTAGGCCGCCTGGACGTCCTCGATCTTCTCCGCGTGCCACCAGACCATGAAGTCGCAGTCGGCCCGCATGCCGCCGAGGTCGTAGACGCCGCGCGTCAGGACCCCCTTCTCCTCGAGCTCGCCGAAGAGGGTCTCGACCTCCTTGGCCATCTGCTCGCGGTCCTCCCCCAGCGGCGCGGTGACGCTGAACACCGACCACATGGCATACCTGATGGAGTCGTTGATCTCGCGGATCCGGGACGGGGAGGGCTTGCTGCTCATGGGTTCATTCTCCCGCGTCCCCGTGGCGGGCGCGCAGGTGGGTGGTCACGGCCAGGGCCGCGGCCCGTCCGCTCGCGATGCAGGCCGGGATCCCCACCCCCTCGTATGCCGCGCCGGCCAGCTCCAGCCCGGGCAACGCCGCCGCTGCGGCCCGGATCCGGGCGACGCGGTCGACGTGGCCGACGGTGTACTGCGGCAGGGCACCGCCCCAGCGCTGGACGTGGGTGTCCACGACCCGTGGCAGCTGGTGGCCCAGCGCCTCGCTGACCTCGGCGACCGCGATCGCCACGAGCTCGTCGTCGGGTCGCTGGAGGTCCGAGGTCTCACCCCAGCGCCCCACGGAGGCGCGCAGGAACAACAGGTCCCGGGCCGCCTCGGCGGTCCATCCCCACTTCGTCGACGAGAACGTGCTCGCCTTGATGGTGCGGCCGTCCACGGCCGGGACGAGGAAGCCGGAGCCGGGCAGCGGTCCACCACCGGAGTCGACGGCGAGCGTGACGATGGCCATGGAGGCGTACTCGACCTCGCGCAGGGACGAGGCGGCGGCGGGGGAGTGCGGCGCGATCAGCCGGGCGGCGGGGGCCGCGGGCACGGCCACGACGACGGCGTCGGCGGCCAGCCGCCGCGGGTTCGGCCGGGAGCCCGTGACGACGGCCCACCCGGCCCCGTCCCGGTGCAGCTCACGGGCGATGGTGCTGCTGAGGATCGTGACGCCCCGTGATCGCAACGTCTCCGACAGTGTCTCGGCGAGCCGGCCCACTCCCCCGTCGAGACCGGCGAACACCGGGGCCGACGACCCCGCGGACGACAGGGCCGACGTCTGGGCTGCGGTCGCGGCGGCTTCGGTGAGGGAGGCGCCGGCGGTCACGGCGGCATGCACCTGGGGGAGGCAGGCCCGCAGGGAGAGGCTCCGCGCCTGTCCTGCGTAGACCCCGGCGAGCAACGGCTCCACCAGGCGGTCGACGACCGCGTCCCCGAGTCGCGCGGCGACGTAGTCACCCACGGACACGTCGTCGAAATCCCCTCCACCCCAAGGCATCTCGGCCTCGGCTCGGGCGATCTCCTCGGGTGACAGCACACCCGCGGCCGAGGCCGCCGGCGAAGGGATGCCCATGAGAGTGCCTCGGGGCATCGGGTGGAGCTGACCTCGCGACCAGATGCTCGCCGTCGTCGCCTCGGGGTGGACGACGTGCTCGTCGAGGCCGAGCTCCGACATCAGGGTCAGCGCCTCGGGCCGCCGCGCCAGGACCGACTCCGCGCCCACGTCGAGCGCGACCCCGGCCACGGGCTCGCGACGCAGCTTGCCGCCGGGGCGGTCGGACGCGTCGACGACGGTGACGGAGACGCCGGGCAGGGCCCCCAGCAGCTGCCAGGCGGCGGCGAGCCCGGAGATGCCTCCCCCGATGACGACGACGTGCGACCCGACCATCCCCCCACCCTTTCAGGCATCGTGACGGTTTCGACACCACGGGGGTGGGAACGGGCCCGTGACGGGTGGAGTCCGAGTGGCATCACACTCGCCCGATCGACGCTGACCTGGGGGTCGCCATGTTCCGTGATCGTCCGCACCGCACTCTCGTCGGCCTCACGGCCGCGCTCCTCGCCACCGTCAGCCTCGCCGCCTGCAGCGGCGGCGGCAGCTCGAGCACCTCGGACAGCGCCGCCGGCAGCAACGCCGTCGGCGCCGAACCGGGCCCGGCCGCCAGCGGCTCCGGCGCCGCCGGCGACTCGGCCAAGGAAGGGACGGCAGCCCAGCCCGGCACCGCCTTCCGGGGAGCGTCCGGAGGCCCGGCCGACACGGGGACCGGCGCCGTGGACCCCGCCGTCCTCACGGCCCCGGGGTCGACCCTCGCACGGCGGGCCACCGTCGCGCTCAAGGTCAGGAACCTCTCCCAGAGCGTCGCCGCGATCCGGTCCCTCTCGGTGGCCTCCGACGGCGTGATCCTCGCCGAGAACATCGGCACCGGTGGCACCTACGTCCCGCTGGAGGACCGTTCCAAGGTCACGGCGACGACCTACGGGGAGATCACCCTGTCGGTCCCGGCGACCCGGCTCGACACCGTCATGGCCGAGCTGGGCAAGCTCGGGACCGTCATCCGGTCCGAGAGCTCGAGCGAGGAGGTCGGCAAGCAGATCGTCGACACCCAGTCCCGACTGGAGACGATGCGCGAGAGCGTGGACCGGGTCAGGGCCCTGATGACCAAGGCGACCGACCTCACCCAGATCGTCAACCTCGAGGCCGAGGTCAGCCGCCGCCAGGCCGACCTCGAGGCGCTCGAGGCGCAGCTCGCGGCCCTGAAGAACAGCGTGGCCCGGTCCCCCATCCAGATCAGCCTCACCACCGAGACCGATGTCATCGCAGCCCCCAAGCCGGCCCAGGACACCGGGTTCATGGCCGGGCTGTTGGGCGGCTGGACGGCCTTCACCTCGTCCGTGCGGGTGGTCCTGACGATCGTCGGCGCGCTGGTGCCGTTCGCCGCCGCCTTCGCCCTCGTCGGGGTCCCGCTCTGGCTGGCGTGGCGTCGTCGGCGTCCGGCGCCGGCCACGGTGACCGTGCCGACGGTGCTCCCGGAGTAGCCCCGGGTCAGGCCCGGGTCAGGCTCGGGTCAGGCTCGGGTCAGCGAGCGCCGACCTCGTGGACCAGCTCGACGACCCGGGTGATGACCTCCGGGTCGGTGGACGGCAGGACACCGTGCCCGAGGTTGAAGATGTGGCCAGGGGCAGCCCGACCCTCCTCGACGATCGACCGCACCTTCGCCTCGAGGGCCGGCCACGGCGCGAACAGGAGGGCAGGGTCGAGGTTGCCCTGCACGGCATACCCGTCCCCGATGCGGGCGAGGGCGTCGGTGAGGGAGACGCGGTAGTCGACGCCCACGACGTCGGCGCCGGCGGCGCCCATCGCGGGGAGCAGCTCGCCGGTGCCGACACCGAAGTGGATGGTCGGCGTGCCGTGCTTCGCCACCGCGGCGAGCGCGACGCGCGAGTGCGGCTGCACGTAGGTCTCGTAGTCGGCCCGGGGCAGGTTGCCGACCCACGAGTCGAACAGCTGGACGACCGAGGCGCCGGCCGCCGCCTGGACGTCGAGGAACGCACCGGAGATCTGCGCGAGCCGGGCGCACAGGTCGTGCCACAGCTCCGGATCGCCGTACATCAGGGCCTTGGTGTTCTCGTGGTTCTTGCTCGGGCCGCCCTCGACGAGGTAGCTCGCCAGCGTGAACGGAGCCCCGGCGAACCCGATCAGCGGCGTGGCCCCGAGCTCGGCGACGAGCAGGCGCACGGACTCGGTGATGTCGGGGACGTGCTCCGGCGTCAGCTCCGGCAGCCGGTCGAGGTCGGCCCGGGTACGGAACGGCTCGGCCACCACGGGCCCGACGCCGGGGACGATGTCGAGGTCCACCCCGACGGCGGCAAGCGGCACGACGATGTCGGAGAAGAAGATCGCGGCGTCGACCTTGTGGCGACGGACGGGTTGGAGGGTGATCTCGGTGACCAGGTCCGGCCGGCGGCAGGACTCGAGCATGCCGACGCCCTCGCGGACGGCCCGGTACTCCGGCAGCGAGCGTCCGGCCTGGCGCATGAACCACACGGGGGTGTGGGTCACGGGCTCGCGGCGGGCGGCCCTGACCAGGGCCGAGTCGAGGGGGCTGTGGAGGGGGGAGGTCACGCGGGCAATCCTAGGTCGCGGTCGCGCGGCTCCTCACACCGCGATGATCGCAGCGCCGGCGAGGGACAGGATGGCCCCGACCTGCTGGATGGGGCGGAGCCGTTCCTTGAGGACGACGCGCGCCAGCAGGATGGTCATGACGGGGTAGAGCGAGCCGAGGACGCTCGCGATGCTCACCTCGCCCCGGGACGACGCGACCGCGAACAGGCCGTTCGCCGCCATGTCCCCGCACCCGATGACCAGCAGGACGGGGACCTCGCGGGCGACGACTCCCCCCACGGAACGGGTGACCAGGGCGACGACGAGGAAGACCACGAGGGACGTGGAGCGCATACCCCACAACGTCATCAGCGTCGAGCTCCGGGCACCGCGGTCGAGGCAGAACAGAGCGAGGCCGAACCCCACCGCTGCCACTCCCGCCAGCACGACCGGCCTCGTCGAGACGTCCCCACTGAGCTCGGGTCCGGAGGCGAGCGTCACGCCGATGACGGCCACGAGGATGCCCACCCACGTCCACGCCGACGGCTCGTCGCCGGTGGCCACCCCGAGCAGCACGGGCACGGCGACCCCGAGGGCGGCGATGGGGGCGACCACGCCCATCGTCCCGGTGGACAGGGCGGTGTAGAAGCACAGCAGGCCGCTGAGACCCGACAGTCCGGCAGCCACCGACCACAGCGGCCAGCCCGTCCACGTGACGTCCCCGAGCTGGGTGAGGACGACCACGCTGAGCACCAGGAAGGCCAGTGACTGGGTCCACCCGACCACGGCGACGGCCGGGCGTCGTCGGGAGAACAGCCCGGCGAAGAAGTCCGAGGTGCCCCACACCGCACTGGAGGCGAGCGCGAGGAGGGAGAGCACCCGCGCACGCTACCCGGCGGTCGCGACACGGCGCGGCCTCAGCCTCCCTGTGATACGCGACCGGTCGACATACTCTCTGACGGTGGGCAGCAGAACGGTCCCCGGCGACCAGTCACCCGAGTTCGCGCAGGCGCTCAGCGACCTGCGAGGTGCGCGGTTGCGCCCCGAGATCCGGCTCACCGAGGTGCCCGCGCCCCAGCGCATCGCCCCGTATGCCGTGGCCCTCACCGCCGAAGTGGTGGGTGCGGCCGCCGACGAGGACGAGCTGGCGTCCGGCCGCTTCGTCCTGCTGCACGACCCCTCGGCCCCGGACCCCTGGGACGGAGCCTGGCGGGCGGTGACGTTCGCGCGGGCCGAGCTCGAGCCCGAGCTGGCGAACGACCCCATGCTCGGTGCGGTGGGCTGGTCCTGGCTGACCGACGCCCTCGAGTCGCACCACCTCGGGTACACCGCCGAGGCCGGGACCGTCACGCGCGTGGTGTCCGAGAGCTTCGCCGGGCTGTCCGACCGGCCCGCCAGCGTCGAGATGGAGGTCCGCGCCTCGTGGACCCCCGTCGCCGGCAACGTCGGTGCCCACCTGGTGGCGTGGTCGGACCTGCTGTGCACGATCGCCGGCCTCCCCCCGCTGCCCGAGGGAGTCATCGCGCTGCCTGGGCCGCGGCGCTGAGCACCGCGCCGGGTAGGTTGGGCCGGTGACCGACACCGACGCCGAGGTCCCTGCAGGGGAAACGGCGCCCTCCACCGCTGACGCGGACACCTCCGTCGACGACTCCGGCACCACCGAGACCGTCGAGCTCATCCCCCTCGACATGCCCGCCGACGGCGTCCCCCCGGTCGTCGAGACCGAGCGCGGACTGATGGAGGCGGCAGCGGCGATCGCCGCAGGCGAGGGCCCGGTCGCCCTCGACGCCGAGCGCGCCAGCGGCTACCGCTACGGCCAGCGGGCCTACCTCGTCCAGCTGCGCCGTGAGGGTTCCGGCACCTGGCTCATCGACCCGATCGCCTGCCCCGACCTGTCCCCCCTCGACGAGGCCATCGGCAACGCCGAGTGGATCCTGCACGCCGCGACCCAGGACCTCGCCTGCCTCGCCGAGGTCGGCCTGCGTCCCCGTCAGCTGTTCGACACCGAGCTCGCCGGGCGACTGCTCGGGCTCCCCCGGGTGGGACTGGCCGCCGTCGTCGAGCACTACCTGGGGCTGTCCCTCGCCAAGGAGCACTCGGCCGTGGACTGGTCCACGCGTCCCCTGCCCGAGCCGTGGCTGCGGTACGCCGCGCTCGACGTCGAGGTGCTCGTCGACGTCCGCAACCTCATGGGTGTCGACCTCGCCAAGCAGGGCAAGGCGGGGTGGGCCCGTGAGGAGTTCGAGGCGCTGCTCGACTTCACCGGCCCGGCCCCGCGCGTGGACCCGTGGCGACGGACGTCCGGCATGCACAAGGTCCGCCAGCGCCGCATCGCCGCGGTCGTCCGCGAGCTCTGGGAGACCCGCGACGCCATCGCGCAGGACCGGGACGTCTCCCCCGGCCGGGTTCTCCCCGACGCCGTGCTCGTCGAGATCGCCATGGCTGCCCCGACGACCCCGGCCGGTCTGCCCTCGGGTCACCGTTCCGTGCGCCGGTACCAGCGCCAGTGGCTCGAGGCGGTCACTCGTGCCAACGCCGTCCCGGAGGCCGACCTGCCCCCGATGACGTTGCGCTCGGACGGCCCGCCCCCTCAGCGCGCCTGGCCCGAGCGCGATCCGGTGGCCGCCGCCCGCCTCGCCGCCACCCGTGAAGCCCTCACGGCCTTCGCCACCGAGCACTCGATCCCGGTGGAGAACGTGCTGTCCCCCGAGCCCCTGCGCCGCGTCATCTGGAGCCCGCCGGCCGACCGCAGCGCGGCCGGGTTCGCCGAGGCCCTGCAGGGGCTCGGTGCGCGGCACTGGCAGACCGACGTCGTCGCGCCCCTCGTCGCCGCAGCCTTCGAGGCCCACCCCGACGAGTAGGTCGGCAGGTGCAGTGACCGGGGGTGATGGCTCTCACGCGCGGGGTCTGGTGACCGCCTTGTTACCGGGAAGTAGCATCGGTGGCAGGTGCACGGGCGGACCGCCCTGCGCCGAACCACCCGTCGCTCCAACACAGGAGGCCACCCGTGCCCCGCACCCTTCGTGAGGTCGTCTTCGTCGACGGCGTCCGGACGCCGTTCGGCAAGGCCGGGGAGAAGGGCATCTACGCCCAGACCCGCGCCGACGACCTCGTCATCCGCTGCATCCGCGAGCTCATGCGCCGCCACCCCGAGCTGCCCCCCGAGCGCGTCGAGGAGGTCGCCATCGCGGCGACCACCCAGATCGGCGACCAGGGCCTGACCCTCGGGCGGATGGCTGCCCTCCTGTCCGGCCTCCCCAAGACCACCCCGGGGTACTCGATCGACCGCATGTGCGCCGGCGCCATGACCGCGGTGACCGCCACCGCGTCGTCGATCGCGTTCGGCTCCATCGACATCGCCATTGCCGGCGGGGTCGAGCACATGGGCCGCCACCCGATGGGTGAGGGCGTCGACCCCAACCCGCGCATCGTCGCCGAGAAGCTCGTCGACCCCAGCGCGCTCGTCATGGGCTCGACCGCCGAGAACCTGCACGACCGCTACCCGACGCTGACCAAGGAGCGCTCGGACGCGTATGCCGTGGCCTCCCAGGAGAAGCTCGCCAAGGCCTACGCCAACCACCAGGTCCAGCCCGACCTCGTGCCCGTCGCCACGCGGCACCAGGACCTCGGCTATGGCCTCGCCATCCAGGACGAGCCGCCGCGCCCGGGCACCACGCGCGCGGACCTCGACGCCCTGAAGACCCCGTTCCGGCCGCACGGCAACGTCACCGCCGGCAACTCCGCGGGCCTCAACGACGGCGCCACCGCGTGCATCCTCGCCTCCGAGGCCGCCGCCCAGGAGCTCGGCCTCCCCATCCGTATGCGGCTCGTGGACTTCGCGTTCGTCGGTGTCGAGCCCGAGGTCATGGGCATCGGTCCGGTGCCGGCCGCCGAGAAGGCGCTCGGCAAGGCGGGGCTGTCCATCGAGGACATCGGCCTGTTCGAGCTCAACGAGGCGTTCGCCGTGCAGGTGCTCGCCTTCCTCGAGCACTTCGACATCGCCGACGACGACCCGCGCGTCAACCAGTACGGCGGGGCGATCGCGACCGGCCACCCGCTCGCGTCGTCCGGCGTGCGCCTGATGACCCAGCTGGCGCGCCAGTTCGAGGAGCACCCCGAGGTGCGTTACGGCATGACCGCCATGTGCATCGGCATCGGCATGGGTGGCGCCGTGATCTGGGAGAACCCCCACCACGCTGACTACGGCAAGGAGGTCGCGGCATGAGCGACCAGGCGACCACTCAGAACCCGGCCTTCGACGAGGTCGTGACCCACGCCCCGGTCCGCGACATCACCCTTCCCGGCGACGCCGGCGTCCTGGCGCTCATCACCCTCGACAACGGGTTCGACCACACCAAGCCCAACACGTTCGGGCCGCAGACCATCGCCAACCTGCTCTCGGTCGTCCAGGGCCTGCGCACCCGGGCCGAGGCCGGCGAGATCCAGGCGGTCGGCATCACCGGCAAGCCGTTCATCTTCGCCGTCGGGGCCGACCTCAAGGCCGTCGCGCAGGCGACCAGCCGGGACCAGGCCCTCGAGGTCGCCCGCGCCGGGCACGCCGCGTTCGGCGCGATCATGGACCTCCCCGTGCCGACGTTCGCGTTCGTCAACGGTGCCGCGATGGGTGGCGGCGTGGAGATCGCCCTGTCGGCCGACTACCGCAGCATCTCCGCCGGGGTCCCGGCGATCGCACTGCCCGAGACGTTCCTCGGCCTGGTGCCCGGGTGGGGTGGCTGCTACCTGCTGCCGAACCTCGTGGGACCGGTCAACGCGCTCAAGGTCATCATCGAGAACCCCATGAACACCAACCGGATGCTCAAGGGCCCGCAGGCCTTCGAGCTCGGTATGGCGGACGTGATGTTCGCCCCGGCCGACTTCCTCGAGGAGTCGCTGCTGTGGGCCGCCAGGGTCCTCACCGGCGAGACCGAGGTCGACCGCCCCGAGGTGACCCGCGACGAGTCCGAGTGGGCCGGCGCCATCAAGGCGGCCAAGGGCCTTGTCGACCTGAAGACCGGCGGGAAGTCCCCCGCGCCGTACCGCGCACTCCAGCTCGTCGCCGCGGCACGCACCGCGACGCGCGACGAGGCGTTCGCTGCCGAGGACGAGGCGCTCGCCGACCTCGTCATGGGTGACGAGCTGCGCGCCGGGCTCTACTCGTTCGACCTCGTCCAGCGTCGGGCCAAGCGCCCGGCCGGGGCACCGGACAAGGCCCTGGCCCGCAAGGTCACCAAGGTCGGCATCGTGGGTGCCGGGCTGATGGCCAGCCAGCTCGCCCTCCTGTTCGCGCAGCGGCTCGAGGTGCCGGTCGTCATGACCGACCTCGACGAGGAGCGCGTGGGCAAGGGCGTGGGGTACGTCCACGCCGAGGTCGACAAGCTGCTCGGCAAGCGCCGGGTGAGCCCCGACAAGGCCAACCGCATCAAGGGCCTGGTCACCGGCTCCACGAGCAAGGACGGGTTCGCCGACGCGGACTTCGTCATCGAGGCCGTCTTCGAGGAGATGTCGGTCAAGAAGCAGGTGTGGGCCGAGGTCGAGGCCGTCGTGTCGGCCGAGTGCGTCCTCGCGACCAACACCAGCTCGCTGTCGATCACCGAGATGGCCGCCGAGCTGCAGCACCCGGAGCGGGTCGTGGGGTTCCACTTCTTCAACCCCGTCGCCGTGATGCCGCTGCTCGAGATCATCAAGGGCGAGCAGACCGACGACGCCACGCTCGCCACGGCCTTCGCCACCGGCAAGACGCTGAGGAAGACGACCATCCTGGTCAAGGACTCGCCGTCGTTCATCGTCAACCGGCTCCTCGGCCGGTTCATGGGAGAGGTCGCCAAGGTCGTCGACGAGGGCACACCCATCGAGGTGGCTGACCGCGCGTTCGCGGGCCTCGCGCCGATGCCGCCGTTCATCCTGCTCGGCCTCGTCGGGCCCGCGATCGCGTTGCACAACAACGAGACCCTGGCCAAGGCGTTCCCCGACCGGTTCTACGTCTCGGAGAACCTGCGCAGGGTCGTCGCGGCGAAGAAGTCGGCCATCTACACCTGGCCCGAGGGCAAGCCGGTCGTGGACCCCGAGGTCGAGGCGCTGTTCGAGAAGCCCGCCGACCCCGTGGTCCTGACCACCGAGCAGGTGCGCGAGCGCGTCCTCGGCGTCCTGGCCGACGAGGCCCGACGGATGCTCGACGAGGGCGTCGCCCAGGCGCCGATGGACCTCGACCTGGCGATGATCACCGGTGCGGGGTTCCAGTTCTGGAACGGTGGGCTCACCCCGCTGCTCGACCGCGAGGGCGTCTCGGAGAAGGTCACCGGCAAGCGGTTCCTGCCCGCCGGAGCGGCGAGCGTCCCCGCCTAGTCCGTACCCGGCATACCCGACGACGCCCCGACAGCTCCTTGTCGGGGCGTCGTCGTCGGAGGACCATGCCTGCATGACCACGACCGCCGACGCCTTCGTCAACGCCCTGGCCGCCAAGGACGAGGGCCGGTTGCGACAGGTGCTGCGCGACGACGTGGACTTCCGCGGTCTCACCCCGAACGACACCTGGCAGGGGACGGGTCACGACGAGGTGCTGGGGGTCCTGCTCGGCCACTGGTTCGAGCCGCAGGACGAGATCGTCGAGGTGCGCGAGGTGGACGTCGACACGGTGGGTGACCGCGACCGCGTGACGTACCGGCTCGGGCTGAGCTGTGAGGGCGAGGCGCGGGTGACCGAGCAGCACGCGGTGTTCGAGACCGATGCCGAGGGGCGGATCGGCTGGTTGCGGATCATGTGCTCGGGTTTCCGTCCCGATGCCGCGAGCCGGTGACCTGGCCCGGCCACACGGAATCCCCACACACAGGTCCACCGAGAACTGTGGCTCGCCGCCACATGATCGACTCTGCACCGCGGACCTAGTCTCGCGGCATGCCGACGACGCCTGCGCTCCTCGACCTGACCGGACGGACCGCCCTGGTGACCGGCGCCGCGAGCGGGATCGGCGCCTCGTGCGTCGAGCGGCTCGCAGCGGCCGGGGCGCGGGTGCACGCGGTGGACCGGGACAAGGAGGGCCTCGAGCGGTTCGCGTCCTTCACCGGGGTCGAGACCCTGCCGACCGACCTGTCGGACCTCGCGGCCGTCGACCAGCTCCCGGGCGACGTCGACATCCTCGTCAACAACGCCGGCATCCAGCACGTCAGCCCGATCCACGAGTTCCCGGTCGAGACGTGGGACCTCATCATCCGGCTCATGCTCACCTCGCCGTTCCGGCTCACCCGCCGGGTGCTCCCCCACATGTACGCGCAGGGGTTCGGCCGGATCGTCAACGTCTCCAGCGTCCACGGCCTGCGCGCGAGCGCCTTCAAGGCCGCCTACGTGTCGGCCAAGCACGGCCTCGAGGGGCTGTCGAAGGTCACGGCCCTCGAGGGCGCCGAGCACGGTGTCACGAGCAACTGCGTCAACCCGGCGTACGTCCGGACGCCCCTCGTGGAGAAGCAGATCGCCGACCAGGCGTCGTCGCACGGCATCAGCGAGGACGACGTGGTCAGCCAGATCATGCTCGAACCCGTCGCGGTGAAGCGGCTCGTGGAGGCCGATGAGGTCGCCGAGCTCGTGGCGTTCCTGTGCGGCCCCTCTGCTGCCTCGGTGTCGGGGGCGTCCTTCGCGATGGACGGCGGTTGGACGGCCCACTGACGGCACCCGGCCGCCTAGGATCCGACTCGATGGACGCCCACGACGACTCAGCGATGACCCTCCTGCGCCTGCTGGCGGAGGGGGCACCCGCGTCGGAGCTGGGGTCCGTGGCCGATCCCGGTGGTGAGGCCCGCGAGCTGGCCCTGCGGGTGCGGGCGGCGTTCGACTCACGGCGCCGCCGCGAGGCGGAGCTGACCGCGCTCGTGGAGACCGCGCGGGACCTCGCCGCCCTGCGCGACCCCAGCGGCATCCTCGAGGCGATCGTCCGGCGGGCCCGCACCCTCATCGGCACCGACGTCGCCTACCTCACGCTGTACGACCCCCGGGCCGGTGACACCTTCATGCGTGCCACCGACGGCTCGGTCAGTGTGGAGTTCCAGAGCGTGCGTCTCTCCCTCGGCGACGGCCTCGGCGGCCTGGTCGCCTCGACGCACAAGCCCTACTGGAGCGCCGACTACCTGCACGACCACCGGTTCCAGCACACCGGGACCATCGACAGCGCCGTCGGTGACGAGGGCCTGGTGTCGATCTGCGGGACCCCGCTCACCGTCGAGGACGAGTTCGTCGGGGTGCTCTTCGCCGCGAACCGCTCACCGCGACCGTTCTCCCCCGACCAGGTCGCCCTGCTCGGCTCGCTCGCCGCGCTGGCCGCCGTCTCCATCGTGCAGACCCGCAGCGCCGAGGAGGTCCGCCGCCACACGGCCGGGGTCGAGCGGGCCGCTGCCGCGCACGACCGGTTCGCCGAGCTGGTGCTCGCCGGTGGTGGGGTCGACGACATCACCAAGGCGCTCGGCGACCTGCTCGGTGGCTGGGTCGTGCTGCTGGGTTCCGAGGGTGAGTGCCTCAGCACGCACGGTGACGCCCCGCCGACCGACGACTCCCGCGCGGGCCTGCTGGCCGACTCCCCCGTCGTCCGGATGACGCAGGCCTCGGGCCGCCTCGCCCACGACGCCCCGGGCGACCGGTGGGCCATCGGCGTCAAGGCTCCGCAGACCCCGCTCGGAGTGCTGGTCCTGGGCGGTGTCGGGGTCCTCGACGACGCCGACCGGCGCACCGTCGAGCGCGCCTCCGTCGTCACCGCCCTCGTGCTCCTGTTCGAGCGCACCGCCGCAGAGGCCGAGCAGCGGGTGCGCACCGACCTCGTCGCCGACCTCGTCAGTGGACGCGGCGACCCCCAGACCCTCGCCTCCCGTGCGCGCGGCGAGGGCGTCGACCCCACCGTCCCCCACGCCGTACTGGTAGCGGACGCCGACGGCCAGGTGCCGCGCCGCACCCTGCTGCTCGCTGCCCACGCGGCGGCCGGACCGGACTCGGTGGTGGGCGAGCACGACGGTCGCGTCGTGGCGCTGGTCCCCTCCGACGACGCCCACCAGGCGGCCGGCGAGCTGGCCCGTCGGCTGGGCCGCCTCGGCCGGGTCAGCGTCGGCGCCGCAGGGCCCGTGAGCCTCGGCGACGACGTCCCGGCCACCTGGGCGGAGGCGGTGCGGACCGTTCAGGCGCTGGAGTCGCTCGGCCTCGGCGGCACCGGCGCCAGCTCGGCCCACCTCGGCTTCGCGGGCCTCGTCGTCGGTTCGGCCCCTGACGTGGACGGCTACGTCACCGACCACCTCGGCCCCCTGCTCGACTACGACGCCAGGCGCGGCTCCGAGCTGGTGAAGACCCTGCAGGCCTACTTCGACGCCGGTGGGAGCCCGCGGCACGCCGCGACCCAGCTGCACGTCCACGTCAACACGGTGAGCCAGCGGCTCGAACGCATCTCGGCCCTGCTGGGCCCGCACTGGCAGCAGCCGGACCCGGCCTTGGAGCTGCAGCTGGCACTGCGGCTGCGCCGGCTCAGTGCAGGCGCGTCGCCAGCGACGTCGCCACCGCGTCGGCGGTGAGCCCCAGCTCGTCCAGCAGCTGACCGCGCGAGGCGTGGTCGAGGAACGTCTTCGGTATGCCGTGCAGGTGCACCGGCACGTCGAGGCCGGCGTCGCGCAGGGCGACCGTGACGGCCACCCCCACACCGCTCGTGACGAGGTTGTCCTCGACGACCGCGACGGCACCGGCGGTGCGGGCCAGCTCGACCAGGTCGTCGCTCACGGGCAGCACCCAGCGCGGGTCGACCGCAGTGACCCGCAGCCCCTGCGCCTCGAGCTTCCCGGCCACGTCGACCGACAGCGCGGCGAACGCACCCACCCCCACGACGAGCAGGTCGCAGGCCTCCGTCGACGTCTCGTGCAGGACGTCCAGCGAACCCACCTGGCGCACGGCCGGCACCGGGTCGCCCACGTCGCCCTTGGGGAAACGGATCACGGTCGGGGCGTCGGCGACGTCCACGGCCTCGCGCAGCTGCATACGGACCTGCTGGCCGTCACGCGGCGCGGCGAGGCGCAGGCCGGGGACGATCGAGGCGATCGCCATGTCCCACATGCCGTTGTGCGACGCGCCGTCGCTGCCGGTGACGCCGGCACGGTCGAGGACGAAGGTGATGCCGGCCTTGTGCAGCGCGGCGTCCATGAGCAGCTGGTCGAACGCGCGGTTGAGGAACGTCGCGTAGACCGCCACCACCGGGTGCAGCCCGGCGAACGCCAGCCCGCTGGCCATGGTCGTCGCGTGCTGCTCGGCGATGCCGACGTCGAACACGCGGTCGGGGTAGGCCGCGGCGAACCCGTCGAGCCCGACGGGGATGAGCATCGCCGCGGTGAGGGCAACGAGGTCGGGGCGCTCGGCGCCGAGGGCGACCATCTCGTCGTTGAACTCGTCGGTCCAGATCCGGCCGCTCACCTCGAACGGCAGCCCCGTCTCGGGGTTGATCTTGCCGACGCTGTGGAACTGGTCGGCGTCGTCGTTGACGGCCGGCTGGTAGCCCCGGCCCTTCTGGGTGATGACGTGCACGAGCACCGGCCCACCGAAGGCGCGGGCCTTGCGCAGCGCGGACTCCAGCGCCGGTTCGTCGTGCCCGTCGACCGGGCCGAGGTACTTCAGGCCCAGGTCCTCGAACATCCCCTGCGGGGCGACGATGTCCTTGATGCCCTTCTTCATGCCGTGCAACGTCTCGTACATCGCGCCGCCCACGACGGGGGTGCGGTGCAGGGTGTTCTTGCCCCAGTCGAGGAACCGCTCGTAGCCCCGGGTCGTGCGCAGCGTGGCGAGGTGGTCCGCGAGTCCGCCGATGGTGGGGGCGTAGGAACGCTCGTTGTCGTTGACGATGATCGTCAGCGGCAGGTCCTTGTCGGCGGCGATGTTGTTGATGGCCTCCCACGCCATGCCGCCGGTGAGTGCCCCGTCACCGATGACGGCGACCGTGTGGCGCCCGCGCTCGCCCTTGAGGCGGCGCGCCTTGGCGATGCCGTCGGCCCACGACAGGGCGGTGGAGGCGTGCGAGTTCTCGACGACGTCGTGCTCGGACTCGGCGCGGCTGGGGTAGCCGGACAGGCCGCCCTGCTTCTTGAGCTTGCTGAAGTCGTGGCGGCCGGTCAGCAGCTTGTGGACGTAGGACTGGTGGCCGGTGTCGAAGACGATCGTGTCGCGGGGGCTGTCGAAGACCCGGTGCAGGGCGATGGTGAGCTCGACGACACCGAGGTTGGGTCCGAGGTGGCCACCGGTCTTGGACACCGACTCCACGAGGAACGCACGGATCTCACGGGCGAGCTCGGCGACCTGGGGCGCGGGCAGCGCCTTGAGGTCGGCGGGGCTCTGGATCGTCTCGAGCAGTCCCACGCAGGGCCGTCCTTTCACACAGTCGGTTCGCCCGGTCGACCGCAGCGGGTCCACGCCACGGTCCACCGCATCGGGCAAGCGACTGAGTCTAAGCGTTGCGGCTAGGCGTTGCCGCCGCGCACCCTGACCTCGACACCGTGCGGTGTCCCGGTCACCTCGACCTGCCCGTCCCTGTCAACGCTCACGGTGACGGTGGCGTCCCCGATGCGCAGTCCCTCGACCCGCACCGCGCCGAACGGGGCCGGCACCACCGGGTCGATGTCGACGTACCCGGCGGGCACGTCGGCCCGCAGCCCGAGGGCGACCGTCACCAGGGCACCCGCGGACGCCGCCGACCAGGCCTGCGGACGGCACGACGCCGGGTAGGGCGACGGGCGGCCCATCATGGGCAACCCGGAGTACAGCTCGGGCCAGCGGTGGTCGAACGCCTCCCCCGAGGCGACGAGCGAGCGGGCCACGAGGGCGCTCTCGGCCCGATGTCCTTCCCGCGCAAGGCCCAGAGCAGCGATGGCCGTGTCGTGGGTCCAGATCGAACCGGTGTGGTACCCGATGGGGTTGAAGCCACCGTTGCCGCTGCCGAGGGTGCGGATGCCGAACTCGTCGAGCAGCTCCTCGCCGGTCAGCTGGGCGGCGACCGAGGCGGACTCGGCCTCCGTCAGGACACCGGTGCCGAGGACGTGCCCCATGTTGGAACCGAGGCCGTCGACGGCCTCGCCGTGCCCGTCGAGCGCGATCGCGAGGTGGCGACCGGCGTCGGTCTGCACCCAGAACCGGTCCGCGATCCGCTCGCGCAGCTCCTTGGCCTGCCGCTCGGCGTCGTCCGCCCCGTCCTCACCCAGGGCGCGCAGGAGGCGCGCGGCGCCGGAGAGGGCCTCGACGGCATACGCCTGGGCCTCGACGAGGGCGATGGGGGCGTCGGCGACGCGCCCGTCGCGCCAGCGGATGGAGTCGCCGGAGTCCTTCCAGCCCTGGTTGGCCAGGCCGCTGCCGGAGGTGTCGAGGTACTTGAGCAGCCCGTCGTCGTCGGGGCGGCCGTCCGTGGTGAGCCAGCCCAGGGCGGCGCGCACGTTGGGCAGCAGGGCACGCACCTCGTCCTCGGCCAGACCCCACTGCCACGCCTCCACGAGCAACGTCACCCACAGAGCCGTGGCGTCGACCGTGCCGTAGTAGACGGGCGGCAGCGCCAGTCCGCTCTCGGGATCGAGGTATGCCGTGCGGCGCAGCTCGTGGGGGATCTTGCCGGGCGCCTCGGCGCTCCGGGGGTCGACCTTCGTCCCCTGCCGGCGCGCGAGGACGCGCAGGGTGCCACCGGCGAGGTCGGTGCCGAAGGGCAGCATCATCCGCGCAGCCCAGATGGAGTCCCGCCCGAAGAGCGTGAGGTACCAAGGGGTTCCGGCCGCGGCGAACACGTCGTGGGCGTCCTCGGGGTCGCGCAGCAGCAGGTTCTGGAGGTCGTCCATCGAACGGGCGACGAGCTGGCTCAGCCGCGGGTCGTCGGCGACGACCCGCACCCCGGCCCAGGTGACGGCGGCGTGCCCGGGGTCTGCGTCCAGGGCCGATGCGGACTCGCGGGACGTCGCGACACGCAGGGTGGCCTCGGTGCTCCCACCGGGTTCGACCGACAGCTGCAGGTCGACGACGGCCCGACCGTCGGACAGGACCACGGCAGCGGGCGCCGGGTCGAGCTCGACGCGGGTCGTGTGCCGGTCGAAGGAGAACACGAGGGCGTCACCATCGCGGGACGGGAGCACCTGAGGGTGCACGACGTGCCCGGCCTTGACGGAGCCGATCGGTGCACCGTCGCCTGCGAGCTCGACGCTCAGCGTGGTCGCGACCGTCTGGCTGGCCCGCGAGGTGAGGACCAGCCGCTCGACCATGGCACCGTCCTCGAGCACCCGGGTGCGGTGCACCTCGAGGGTGGGGTCAGGGCCGGGGTTGCCGAGGTTGCGGGCCGAGAGCACGAACTCGGCGCGCGCGCCGCTCGCACCTTGGGCCACGAAGGCGGGTGCTTCGCCGTCGAGCCGGACGGTCGCCGTGCTGAGCACCCGCACGTCGTCGACGTACAGACCGTGCGGGGTCCCCGGGTCGATGTCCCCACATGTACCGGACAGGGCCGTGGCGTTGCCGTTCACGCAGATGGTGAGCTCGTGGAGCCAGGGTTGCCGCGCCGGGACAGCTGCTCCGGCAGCCTCCGTCGCCTCGTGGTCGGACACCTGTTTGCCTTCTCTCCGTCGACGTCTGGGCAGGTCAGCGAGCTGTCGGCACCGTCGCGACGACGCAGCGCGCCAGCTCGGTCGGTCGGTTCGCCATCCCATCATGCCCTTGACGATGCCGGGTGCGTGCAGCATGCTCGCATTTGTTGGAACGTTCAAACCCGTTCCGATTTGAACGATCACATCGCACGACCAGATCGCAAGGGAGCGAGCCATGGCGGAAGGGTCGAGGGTCACCGTGCCGTCGACGCGGGCGACCATCGTCGACGTCGCCCGTGCCGCTCGCGTCTCCCGCCAGACCGTGAGCAACGTGCTCAACCGCCCGGACAAGGTCGCTCCCCCGACGCTGGAACGCGTCCGCGCGGAGATCGCCCGCCTCGGGTTCACCCCTCACGTCACGGCCCAGCAGCTGCGCCGTCGCAAGGCTGCCGCGTTCGGGTTCGAGGTCAACCCCTCCGGCCACGCCAGGATGGGCCACATCCTCGACGAGTTCCTCGTCCAGCTCACCGTCGCCGCACCCGGCCACGGCTCGCACGTCATGACCTTCGCCCCGGATCCCGAGGACGTCGTCGAGGGCTACCGGCAGACCCTCGCCACCGGACTCGTCGACGGGTTCGTCCTGGCGGACACCCGTCCCGGCGACCCCCGCCCGCAGTGGTTGCTCGAGCACGACGTGCCCTTCGTGGCCTTCGGTCGCGTCTGGGACCTGCCCGACCTGCACCAGTGGGTCGACGTCGACGGCGGGATCGGCGTCCGCCACGCCGTGGCACACCTCGTCGAGGCCGGGTACGACCGGATCGGCTTCCTCGGCTGGCCGGCCGGCTCCCCTGTCGGCGACGACCGCCGGAACGGCTGGCTCGCGGGGCTCGCCGACGCCGGCCGCACCGACCCCGACGAGGCCGAGGCCGAGGAGTCGGTGCAGGACCTCGACCAGGCCACCGCAGCGGCCGAGCGCCTGCTCGCCCGCCTCGGTCCCGGGAGCGCCGTCGTCTGCGCCTCCGACATGCTCGCCCTCGGCGCCGTCCGCGCCGCCCGCAACGCGGGCCTGGCCCTCGGCCCGGACGTCGGCGTGGTCGGTTTCGACGACACCGACGTGGCCGAGGCCCTGTCGGTCACGAGCATCCGGCAGCCCATCGCCGAGGCGGCCCAGACCGCCTGGCGGATGCTCCTGTCCCCCCGAAGCACCGAACCCGTCCTGCTCGTCCCCGAGCTCACGGTTCGTTCCAGCAGCACCCGCACCCCCCACCCACCCCGGACCGCCACCGCTCCGGACACCACTGGCACGGCACACGGCCGTCGAAAGGACACACCATGACGCCATACACGAACCGATCCCGACGGACCGCCCTCGCGGTCTGCCTGACCGCTGGGGCACTGGCCCTCGGCGCCTGCTCGGGCGGAGGCGGGTTCGACTCGGGCTCCAGCGGCTCGCCGAGCAGCCAGAGCGGCCCCGTCACCCTGAAGTTCATGATCACGTCCAACGGGCCGGCTGACGTCAAGCTCCAGCAGGACACGGTCAAGGCGTGGGAGACCAAGACCGGCAACAAGGTCGAGATCGTCGCCGCGTCGGACATGAACCAGCAGCTGAGCCAGGGCTTCGCCGCCGGTTCGCCGCCGGACCTGTTCTTCACCGACGCCAACGTGTTCCCCACGTACGCCAAGGCCGGCAACATGTTCGCCTACGGCGACAAGCTCGCCAACAAGGCGGACTTCTACGAGGGCCTGACGAAGACCTTCACGTACGACAACAAGCTCTACTGCGCGCCAAAGGACTTCTCGGCGCTGGCACTCATCATCAACACCGACATGTGGAAGGCCGCCGGCCTCACCGACGCCGACGTCCCGAAGACGTGGGCCGACCTCGAGGCGGTCTCCAAGAAGCTCACGACGGGCAAGCACGTTGGCCTCGTCATCGGCGACACGCGTGACCGCGTCGGTGCGTTCATGAAGCAGGCCGGTGGCTGGATCGTCAACGACGACCAGACCAAGGTCACCGCGGACTCCGCCGAGAACCTCGCCGGTCTCCAGGAGGTCCAGAAGCTGCTCGCCAGCAAGTCGACCGCGTTCCCGAAGACCGTCGACGCAGGCTGGGGTGGCGAGGCCTTCGGCAAGGGCTCGGCGGCCATGACGATCGAGGGCAACTGGATCAAGGGCGCCCTCAAGGCGGACTTCCCGAACGTCAAGTACATGGCGGCCGAGCTGCCGGCCGGTCCCGCCGGCAAGGGCACGCTGAGCTTCACCCAGTGCTACGGCATCGCGGCGGCGAGCAAGAACCAGGCAGCGGCGATCGACCTCGTCAACTACCTGTCGACGGCCGAGCCGTCCCTCGAGCTGGCCAAGGGCCTGGGCGTCATCCCGCCGATCAAGTCCGCGGAGGCTGGTTACAAGGCCGCGTTCCCGGACGACACGGCGTTCCTCGCCGGTGCGAGCTACGCCCAGGGCCCGGTGACGGTTGCCGGCATGGACCCCGTGCTCAAGGACTTCGACACCCAGCTGGCCGGCCTGCCCGGTGCTGACCCGAAGAAGATGCTCGAGCGCCTCCAGAAGAACGGCGAAGCCGTCCTGAAGTAGCCAGACCCGGTGCCCGCGCGAACCCCCTGGTTC
>NZ_LMGM01000001.1:759762-816047 GCF_001427915.1 Phycicoccus sp. Root563
CGCGGCTTCAACTCGGCCAAGGCCGCCGAGGCACGATCCGGATGGCTGTTCATCACCCCGGTGATCGTCGTCCTCGGTCTCTTCCTGGTCTTCCCCATCGTCATCGCGTTCTGGGTGAGCCTGAGCGACTGGGCAGGGCGCGGATCGCCCCTGTCCGGCGCGGTGAACTTCGTCGGCACCGACAACTACAAGCAGCTGCTCGGTGCCGACTCCCTGGCGCGCAGCGACTTCGCGACGTCGATCCGCAACAACTTCTACTACGTGCTGCTCGTCGTGCCGATCCAGACCGTGCTCGCGCTCGGCCTCGCCCTGCTGCTCAACCAGCGTCGGCTCAAGGGCCTGAGCTTCTTCCGGACCGCCTACTACTTTCCCTCGGTGACGAGCTCGGTCGCAATCGCGTCGGTGTTCCTGTTCCTGTTCGCCGGGGCGGGCAGCGTCAACGCGTTGCTGTCGTTCGTCGGCATCAAGGGACCGAACTGGTTCGCCGACCCGCGCGGCATCGGCCACCTCGTCCTCAACGGGCTGGGGATCGGCAAGGACGGGCAGGGCCCCTCCGCGATGGAGAACCACAGCTTCTTCAGCCTCACCTGGTGGGACTGGGTGTCTGGTCCCTCGATCGCGATGTGCACGATCATCGCTCTGGTCATCTGGGTCTCGGCCGGTGGCTACATGCTGCTGTTCCTTGCCGCCCTGCAGAGCATCCCGGGCGACGTGTACGAGGCCGCCGCCATCGACGGCGCCGGCCCGATCCGCACCAACTGGTCGGTTGTCATCCCCCAGCTGCGGCCCACGCTCTTCACCGTGCTGACCCTCGGGTTGATCGGCACCTGGCAGGTGTTCGACCAGATCTACATCATGTCCAAGGGCAACCCCGGCAAGACGACCCTGACCCCGGCGTTCCTCGCCTACGACAGCTCGATCAACAACGGCCAGTGGGGCCAAGGCACGGCGATGTCGTTCATCCTCTTCGCGATCATCCTCGTGCTGACCGGCATCCAGTGGCTGTTCCTGCGCGACCGTGACACCCCTCGCAGCCAGCGCAAGCGCGAGCAGGGTCGACGTGCGGTCGCCCGGGCCACCATCGGCAACGCCACCAACTCGTCGACGGCAGGGATGTCCTCATGACCACCACCACCACGCGGCCCAGCAAGGACACCACCGCGACGACGGCCTCCCCCGCCACGCCGCACGCCCGTCGCGGGATGGTGCTCAAGGCTCTCGGGTACACGCTGCTCACGCTGTTCGCCCTGCTGTACCTCTTCCCGTTCATCATCCAGGTGGGCACCAGCTTCAAGACCGACCCGGATGCGACCGCGGCACCGCTCAACCCGTTCCCGTCGAACTTCTCCACGGCCGCGTACCGCCAGCTGTTCCAGCAGAACTTCGCGCTGTGGGCCCAGAACTCGGTCATCGTCACCGTCCTCGTGACCACCGGCCGCGTGTTCTTCGACAGCCTCGCCGGGTATGCGTTGGCGCGCATGAAGTTCCGCGGTCGCGGGTTCGTCACGACCGCACTGATCGCGACGATGGCGGTCCCCGGCGTGGTGCTGCTCATCCCGAAGTTCCTCGTGATCAAGCAGTTCGGGATCTACGACTCCTACGCGGGCATGATCATCCCCCTGCTCGCCGACGCAGCCGGTGTCTTCATCATGAAGCAGTTCTTCGAGACGGTCCCGGTCAGCCTCGAGGAGGCGGCACGGCTCGACGGCTGCGGCCCGTTCCGCACCTTCTGGTCGGTCGTCCTGCCGATCGCCCGGCCGGCCCTGATCACCATCACGATCATCTCGTTCCAGTCCTCGTGGAACGAGCTGCCGCACTTCCTGGTCTCGCGGCAGGACCCCAACCTCAACACCCTGACCACCGGTGTCGCCGGACTGCTGACCGGGGCCCTCGGGGCCGGCAACCGCTATCCCCTGAAGCTGGCGGCGGCGGTGCTCATGACGATCCCGGTCGCCGTGATGTTCTTCATCTTCCAGAAGCGGATCATCTCCGGCTCGCTGGAGGGCGGCGTCAAGGAGTAGGTCACCGGGGGCCACGAACCGTGAGCGGGCCGGTGGGGACGTACCCGGTCCGCTCACCCTGCGGCATACGGCAGGGTGAGCGTCGAGGCGGTGGCGCTCAGCGCCTCGGGCTGACGGCGAGGTAGACGGTGTTGGCGGACTCGCCGCCGGTGAGGGGGTTGGGGAACGGGACCACGTGGGCGTCGGCCCGCTCGAAGGCCTCGCCCATGCGTCGCACCACCTCGGGCTCCGGCGGCTCGTCGGACCACAGCGCGAACACCCCACCGTCGACGAGCATCGCGCCCACCCGGGCGAAGCCCTCGACGGTGTATAGGTCACCGTGGTCGTCACGCAGCAGCCAGTCCGGCGCGTGGTCGATGTCCACCAGCACCGCGTCGTACGTGCGGTCGGCGCGGCCGGTCCGCACCACGTCGAAGAAGTCGTCGCGGACCAGGCGCACGCGGGGGTCCGCCGCCAGCCCACGGGTGTCCGGGAACAGGTCTCGCTCGTGCCAGGAGATGACGGCCTCGAGCGCCTCGATGACGGTCAGCTCGGCGACGCGGTCGTCCTCGAGGGCGGCGGCCGCCGTGTACCCGAGGCCCAGGCCGCCGACGAGGACCGTGAGCGAGGTGCCGGGCGTGGCTGCCAGCCCGATGCGCGACAGCTCCTGCTCACCCACGGTGAACTGGCTGGACATGAGGAAGTCGTCGCCGAGCTTGACCTCGTGCACGTCGCGCTCGGTGACGCGGTCCCAGCGCCGCCGAAGGCTGATCTCGCCCCAAGGGGTGTCGCCGAAGTCCAGCTCCTCGATCTTCACCTCCCGAGACTAGTCCCGTCACGCCCGGACCCGGCCCGCGCGCCCGCCCGCCCCCACGATGGTTGGATCAGGACATGCGCATCTTCTTCACCGGCGGCAGCGGCAAGGCCGGCAAGCACGTCGCGGCCCACCTGGCCGAGCAGGGTCACGACGTGACGAACGCCGACCTCGTCCCCCTGGGCCATCCCGACGTCGCCGACCTGCGGGTCGACCTCACCGACATCGGTGAGACCTACTCCGCCATGGCGGGCCTGGCTCGGATGGAGGAGCTGGAGCTCGCGGAGAAGCCCGCGTACGACGCCGTGGTGCACTTCGCCGCGGTCCCCCGGATCCTCCTCACGACCGACGCGGCGACCTACGCGACGAACGTGCTCAGCACCTACAACGTGCTCGAGGCCGCGACCCGCCTCGGCATCCGCAAGGTCGTCTTCGCCTCGTCCGAGACGACGTACGGGATCTGCTTCGCGCAAGGCGACCGGCGTCCGCTGTACGTCCCGGTCGACGAGGACCACCCCACCGTCCCGGAGGACTCCTACGCGATGTCCAAGGTGGCGGGCGAGGTGACCGCGCGGTCGTTCCAGGCCCGGACCGGCACCGACGTCTACGGCCTGCGCATCAACAACGTCATCGAGCCGCACGAGTACGCCGAGCTGTTCCCGGCGTTCCTGGCGGACCCCTCCCTGCGGCGGCGGAACATCTTCGCCTACATCGACACCCGCGACCTGGGCCAGCTGGTCCAGCGCTGCCTCGAGGTCGACGGACTGGGGTACGAGGTCTTCAACGTCGCCAACGCCGACATGTCAGTCGCCGTGACGACCGACGAGGTCCGCGAGCGCTTCTACGCCGGGGTCGAGCAGCGACGGGAGATGGGCCGCGACGAGACGTTCTACTCCATCGACAAGGCGCGCGACCTCCTCGGGTACGCGCCCCGGCACTCGTGGCGCGACGTCCTCGACGACCCCTCAGCCGCCGTTGCGCCCCAGCCAGACGGGAAATGACGGGTCGCCACCCTCGAACGCCACCCACACCCCGTCGCCGACCGCAGGAACGGGTGGTTCCCCGCCCTCGGCGGAGGGGACGGTGGCAGGAAGGCAGGCCACGGCCCATACCGGTCCGTCCTCCACGGTCACGTCGGGGACCGACACCAGCAGGCGGCTGCGCAGGAGCGGGTCGATGTTGTTCACGACGACCGCCCGGTGCACGCCGATGGCGGGGCGCGGCGGCTCCTCCACGACGTCGCCGTCGAGTGGCACCCGGCCCTGTTGCTGGCGCACCGCGACGTACCCACCACCCTGCCGGTAGCGCGCGCTGATCGAGCGACCCCCTGGCGGCCGACGACCGTGCACACCGTCACCGATGTCGAGCCCGGCCCGTCCCTCCTCGCCGAGGTAGGCCTCGTCAGCGATGCGGTCCGCGTGGCTCGCGAGCAGCTCCCCCACGAACGCGAACAGGTCCAGGAGCGCCACGCCCGGGTCGTGGTCGGTCCGGTCCGTCCAGTCGCGCAGTCCGGCGCGGGCCCGCTCGACGAGGTCGTCGAGCTGCGGCCGGCCCTCGGGACCGCCTGCGCTGCTCATGACCGCACGCGTGTGTTCATGGCCGTCATTGTCCGCGCCCCTCCCCTCCCAGCCAAGGCATGGAGCCACCTGGTATGCCGTGCTGCGCCGGCTCAGCGCGCCACGTCGGCACTGCCCCGGCTCCCCCCGTTGGCCACCCCGGTGGCCACTCCGGGTGACCCCGCGGGTGTGGCACCCGGCGTGGCAGTGGTCACCGCTCCGGACGTCGCTCCGGACGTCGCTCCGGACGACGTTCCCGTCGCTCCGGTCGTCGCTCCTGATGGAGACAGGGGCGACGGCAGGAGCGCGCCGATGGTCAGACCGGCCAGGCCTGCCAGGTACTCGTTGACCTGTTGGCCCCGCACCGACAGGTAGATCACGGCTCCCAGGGTCGAGAGAGCAGCCACGATGACTGCCAGGCTCGAGATCCGGGCGGTGAATGTGTCGCGCATGACGACCTCCAACCGTGGGCCGGGCAGGACGTCCAACCCCTCTGTCAGCAAGGAGGGCCCGGAGCTGCTGTTGATACGCCTGTGGTGCAACAGGATCCGAGCCTGTCCGGCAGCGACGGGTGGTCGCGGTGAGGGCACCAGCACCCGCGCGTACCCGGTGGCGACGGCCCGCCAGCGCTGCGCCGTCGAGCCGCCGAGCCGGCACCGCCGAGGACCAGTGCCCGCTCACCGGTGGCAGGGAGCCGAGGGGTGGCGTCGATCAGCGGGTCCGGCGACGATGTCATGTCCATGGAAGTCGCGCCTCAGCCCGGGTAGGCCTCGAGTGCCTGGATGGCGCGTTCGAGGAAGGCCTCCTCGCCGAAGGTGTTGACCTTGAAGAACACGGCTTCGCTGCCACCCGCGCTCACCATCGAGAGCGACATCTCCTCACCCACCGCGAGGACGCTGATGCACAGGCTCACCCGGTTGCCACCCAGGGCGCTGTAGCGCTCGTACGCCCGCACCAGCATCCGCGCGTCACCGACCCGGTGGTCCGATCCCGCCTCGTACTTCGCGCTGATGCTCCCCTGCGGGATGGCGCGGTCCAGGTGGGCGACGAGGTCGTCCACGTTCCCGGTCAGGTCCCGCTCGTAGTGCGCCATGCGCTCACGCTAGAACCGCGGGGGCGCCCATGTCGGAGAAATCGAGGGGTCGGTGGAGCGTGCCTGCGGTTCGAGGGTCACTGCCGATCGGCCGAGGAAGAGCAGCAGCGACAGCATGCTCAGTCCCCCGGAGAACAGCAGGGTGCTTCGCAGCTGCGGGAGGTAGTCGAGCAACGGCTCCTCGTTCAGCACCAATGCCGCGAACGCTCCGGCCACCAGGGCCGCGCCGATCCCGACCGCGGTAGCAGCCCGGTCCTTCAGCACGGCCAGGACCGCCAGGAGCAGGACGAGGGTCAGCACGATCGCGGGCAGGTAGACCTCGAGGTTGATGGCGAACGACGGCCCCGCCTCGAGTTCGACCATCGGGTCGTCGGATGCGGGAAGGCCGAACAGACCGAACAGCAACACACCCCATGCCGCGCAGAGCAGGACCAACCCCAGCGACCCGAGCAGCTTGCGCACCCCCACGTCGCTGACCCTACTGCCGGCTCGCGACGGAATGACCGCTTTCTGCTGCCAAGTCGTCGCAGGAGCGGGTCGTCCCATGGGAGCCTGACGAGGTGGTCGAAGCCGACCGCGTCCACTGGGGCAGTCCCTTTGCACGGTGACTCGAGACAGGAGAAGCGCGTGCCTGACTTCACGTGGCTCCCAGCGAACCAGGCGGCGATCCAGGACGTCGATGCGGTGTTCGCCTCGGGTGGCGCGCACAAGTGCCGGTGCCAGGCGATGAAGGTGCCCGGCTGGATCTGGCGCGACACCACGCAGGAGCAGAGGGACGCCGCCCTGGTGGAGCAGACCGCGTGCGGCACTCCGGGACCGACCTCCGGGCTGATCGGGTACGTCGACGGCGAGGCGGCCGGCTGGGTCGCGATCGAGCCGCGCGAGAACTACCCCAGGCTGTGGAGCCGGAAGCAGCCGTGGATGCGGATGGACCCCGAGCTCGAAGGCGTCTGGTCGGTCACCTGCTTCGTCGTGCGCAAGGGCTTTCGCCAAGCCGGGCTGACCTACGAGCTCGCCGCCGCCACCATCGAGTACGGCGAGCAGGTCGGTGCCCGCGTCCTCGAGGGCTACCCGATCGAGCCGCCACCGGGGAAGACCGTGATCTGGGACGAGGCGTCGGTCGGGCTGCTGCAGGTCTTCGTCGAAGCCGGGTACGAGGTCGTGGCCTCGCCCACCCTGCGCCGACGCGTCGTCCGTCGAGAGCTGGGCAAGCACTCGTAGCCCTTGCCGGCACAGGCCGATCGGCAACTCACCCGTGTCGGGTGGGTCACGACGACCTTGACGAGCGGGTGTCCAGACGTGTCCGACCGGTGGGTCTTCGGCAAGTTCCAAGGTCACCGCCTCGGTGGGGCGCATGATGGCCCCGTGCTCACCTCGAAGGACGTCATGGACAAGACGCTCACGCCGACGCAGTTTCACGCCGGGTATGACGAGCGCGAGGTCGACGACCTGCTGGACGAGGTTGCGAACGCCTTGCGCTACTACGAGGCGGGAGGTCGACCCGGGCCAGGGGCGCCTGCCTCTCCGACCCCAGGGCACCGTTTCACGTCAACCAAGCTTCGGCGCGGGTATGACGAGCAGGAAGTCGATGAGTTCCTCGAGCAGGTGATCGAGACCTTCCACTACTACGAACAGGGAGGTCGACCCGATCCGCAGGCCTTGGCAGGCACGATCGCTTCTCCGTCGGAAGGGCCGGGTCAGAAGGCCCTTCGCTGGTTGCGCGGAGATCCGAGGTCGTGAATCGGTGGTGTGGAAGACACCATCCGCTCTCGACGCTGGATGGCGGTACCTCCGCGCCCACGCCGGGTCCTCAGCCTGTCACCTCACTCAGCTTCTGCCTTCTGTGACAACTCTCCGATGCAGTTCGGTCGTCAGCGCGTGGATCTGCCGGGTGAGGTCGGTGTTGGTCTTCAGCTCGATCTCTGACTCGACGAAGTCATGGTCGGCCTTGGCCTGTTGAAAGGCGGCCTGCCGGTTCTGGCCGATCATCACGAACGTCGACAGGAAGATCGCTTCCAAGGAGACGATGAGCGTGAGCGTCGGCCACGGGCTCTTCTCGACGAGCAGCATCCAGCCCGCGAAGGCTCCGGCGTGGAGGTAGACGAACGGCATCGATCCAGCGAAGGCGGTGATGCGATCCGCAATCATCAGTTGGAGGTTCTCGGCGCGCTGGGCGGTGAGCGCCCGCGTGACGGGATGCAGGGGGTGGGCTGGGGACTCAGTGGGCGTCATGGGCTCAATGTTCGCCCCCAGCACCGATGCGCGCCTACTCCCCTCGACGCGGCGGTGTACCGCACACGAATCCGTCGGGATGGCCTACCGAGCGGATGGCCGCAGACGGCTGCGACGAACTCCGACGGTGTGTGGGTCAGGATGGACCCATGGAGTCCCACGCCACCCCCAGCGCCCCTGAACAGTTGACGAGATCGCTCTCCGTGCACGGGCAGCAGCGCCGAGCCCCGACCCGCCGACTGCAGCAGTTCCTGTCGCGCATCGAGGACGGCGACCAGGACACCTATGGTCGGGGTGGAGCGGTGGCCCGGCTGGAGGGACGCGTCGCCGAGATGCTTGGCAAGGAGGCGGCGGTCTTCATGCCCACGGGTGCGATGGCCTCGCAGGTCGCCCTCAGGCTGCACGCCGACGCCCGCACGTGTCGCACGATCGGGTTCCACCCCAGGGCGCACATCGAGGTGCACGAGCACAAGGGGTACGAGATCGTCCACCAGCTGCACGGAATGCTGCTCGGCGATCACGACCGCCTCGTCACCGTGCAGGATCTGGAGGCTGTCCGCGAGCCGTTGGCCGCCGTGCTCCTCGAGCTGCCCCAGCGCGACCTCGGCGGGCGCCTCCCCTCGTGGGAGGAGCTGACCGCCCAGACGTCCTGGCTGCGTGCCCGAGGCATCGCGGCCCATCTCGACGGCGCGCGGCTGTGGGAGGCGCAGCCGTACTACGGGCGTCCGCACGCCGAGATCGCCGACCTCTTCGACACGGTCTACGTCTCCCTGTACAAGGGGCTTGAAGGTCTTTCCGGGGCGGTGCTCGCGGGGCGGTCAGACCTCATCGACCAGGCTCGGCAGTGGCGGGCTCGGCTGGGCGGGCAGCTCCACCACGCGTGGCCGCTGGCGGTGTCCGCGGAAATCGGACTCGACACGCTCGTGTCCAGGATGCCTGCCTTCTGGGAGCGAGCCGCCGAGCTCGCTGCGGCACTCCAGGACATCCCCGGCGTCGAGGTCGTCCCTGACCCGCCGCAGACCCCTCTTTTCCACGTCATCGTTCCAGTGCCGCCCGAGGCACTGGCGGCAGCACACCAGCGATTCGTCGAGCGCCGGGGACTCGAGCTCTTCCTCTACCCGCGGCCCACCACGTCGCCGAGGTGCAGCCGGTTCGAGGTCACCGTCGGTGAGAACGCCATGACCGTCGATCCCCAGGAAGTGCGCCAGGCCCTGCAGGAGGTCATCCGGGACGCAGCGGGCTAGCAGCCGGTGCCTGTCGGTGCGCGTCCCAGTCGATCTCGAGGCTGGCAACCTGTCGGATGGGCACGCTGCCCAACCATGTCGGGTCGCCGATCGTGCGCAGGCCTGGGAGGCAGCCGAACAGCATGGGGAGGGCGACTTCTGCGTGGAGGCGAGCCAGCGGTGCGCCCAAGCAGTAGTGGACGCCGGCGGAGAACGACACGTGCGGGTTCGGGGTTCGTGTCGGGTCGAAGGTGTCGGGGTCTGTGAACGTGCTCGGATCTCGGTTGGCGGCGGCGAAGACCACGGCACGGTTGGCGCCGGCGGGGACCTCACAGCTGGCGATCTGCACGTCGGCAGTTGCGGTGACACCTGTCAAGGTCGTTGGTGAGACGAGGCGCAGGAGCTCTTCGACCGCCGGCATCCAGCCCGCAGGGTCTTCTTGGAGGTCAGTGACGTGGTGGGGGTGCGACGACAGGACGTGAACCCCGGCAGTCAGCAGGCTTGTGGTGGTTGCGTGTCCGGCGAGGACGAAGAAGATGCAGTTGGCGAGCAGGTACTCGTGGGCCCCGTCCGATGCTGCGCTGGCCCCGAGCAGGGTGAGCAAGTCGCCTTCGGGATGAAGTTGGCGGTGGCCCAGGAGGTCGTCGAAGAAGGCGAGCATCTCTGATGCCGCCGCATTTCCGGCGTCGATGTTGGCCCGGTCGCGTTGGCCCGCCACTCCCCGACCGAACGTGTCCATGCGTTCGGCCAGCCAGGGCTGCTGGCTTTTCGGCACGCCAAGGACCTGACAGATGACGGCGAACGGGAGGGGGTGAGCGAACGTGGTCACGATGTCCACTGGCCCGGTGGCTGGCAGAGCCTCGAGCAGCTCGGCGGCGGTGGCTTGGATCTGTGCGCGGTACCGCTCAACTCGTCGTGGCGAGAACAGGCCGCTGAACGCCTTTCGAGACGCCGTGTGACGCTCGCCGTCGACGCGCGACATGAACCGTGCGGCGACCTGGAACATCAGATCGTCCGACGGGGGTATGGGTGTCGCCATCAGTCGCCGGTCGTGGAGTGCCTCCGTCACGAAGGCATAACTGCATCCGGCCACCGGCACCGAACGCGCCGTGGCCGCCGGGTCGCTCCGTCCGTCCGGGCTGAAGAGCGCACCCATGAGCGCCCTCTCAGCTTCGAGGGCCGGGTCCTGCACCTCATCGCTCACACTCCGATGGTGGAACGCCGAATCCCTCAGTGCAACGACCACCTGAGTCAGCAGCAGACATCGACGCTGGAGGGTCCGCCCCCCAGGCGTACCCCCCTAGCGGCGACGTGACGCAGGCCGACCTGAACTCACTCGCCGCGGCTTCCGCCAGCTACCTCGAATCGACGTCGTCAGGAACTTCCGCTCGGTCATGGGCGACCCCATTGACGGGCGTCACGTGTTGGCCTGCCCGCCCGGGGTGACCTGCCTTCTGCGGATGGAGCGTCTCGCCGCGCGCCAGCATCTCCACCATCTCGGTGATCTTGCGGGTGCGGCTCTCAGGGCGCTTCATGCTCTCGACGCGATGGATCAGCGCGAACCGGTTGGCGCTCGTGAGCACGTCGAACATCGCCTGCGCGTCCGGCGCCGCCGCTATCGCCTTCACTAGGTCGTCTGGCGCCTGGCGGGTCGCCGGTCCGGCGTACGCCGCGTCCCACCGCCCATCGGTGCGCGCGGCCTCGACCACCGCGCGACCGGCGTCGGTCATCCGTCCCTGCTCCTCGAGCTTCGTCACGAGCGCGACGTTTCGCTGGGACCAGCTGCCCTTGGACCGGCGCGGAGTGATGCGCACGGTGTAGCTGTGCTCGTCGCGCTTGCCAGTCTGGCCATCGATCCAGCCAAAGCAGAGCAACTCCTCGACCGCGCTCGCCCACGTGATCGTGGTGTCCGAGCCGCCCTTCTTGGTCAGCACCAACCGCACGCCGAGCGAAGTCGCGTGGTGTTCTTCCAGCCATGCTCGCAACGCGGCCCGGTCAGTCACGAGCAGCTCGGGCAGCAGGGTTGCCATGCGCAACACGCTAGCCGCGTCCGCCGACACCTGAGTCGCTCAGATGGCGAACCGGGAGGCGGCCAGGTGGGTGATGGGAAATGCACCGCCCACTTGGCCCAGGACGGTCCGCTCGCGGCGGTAAGACGCACGGTCGCCTCGGGAGCGTGGGTCCCCTGAGTTGATCACCTGGCGCGGCTCCGTGGATGGCTCGGTCCGTGGTCGGGATGAGTGACGGGTATCGGTCGAAGTAACTGTCGACCATCACCCGAACTGTCAGGCTTTGACTCGAGACCAATGTCGAGCATCAGGCGAAGTCAGACAACGTGGCGGTGCTCGACAGATTCAACCTGCCGACCACCTGCTTCAAGTGTCCGAACCAGGCTCCGAGTCGACCTGGATTGCTCTGCGACGCAATGGGTTTCATGCTGAACCAACGAACCTCAAAGTCGGCTGACCGTTTCCGGGTCTTCGTGGCCACCGAAGTACTGCTCGAGGACAGCGCAGAACACCGCGCGTTCCTCGTCGCTTTCCGCTGCATGCTTGAAGAGGGTCATCGATGAACGGAGCTTCTGGGCGTCGACGTCGCCCAGGACCACTGAGGGATCGTCGCCGGGTAGGTCCCGCAGCGCGTTGGCGCACTCGACCAGCCGTGGGCCCAGGACCGCGTGATCGAGGTAGGCCCGGGCCTGGTCGAGTCCTGAGATCGCGTAGAACTGCGACGTCGGGCTGTGGCCGAGCCCGGCGACCTGTGGAAAGACGAACCACATCCAATGACTGAGCTTGCGCCCCGCGCGCAGTTCAGCCAGCGCCGTCGCGTAGGTGCTGCGTTCGTCGTGGGCGGTCAGGAAGCGACTCGGATCCAAAGCCATCCCCACATGCTGCACGATCCGGTATCTGTGCGCTGACTGTTCACCCGCCGCACTAGTAGTGGTCTGAGTGGATGTCTCCCGCGTTGACGCATTGCTATCTTCCGAAGGACAGACGTCACGTAGGAGGGGTTGCGGGATGGGGCCGATGGAGCACCAACGCTCTTATCAACCGCGAGCGGCGCCGCTGTCCGAGGACGATCCGGTGGTGCAGTGGCTGCTGCGGGGAGATCCAGCGATCCGCTGGCAGGTGCTGCGTGACCTCGTGGATGCCTCCGAGACCGTGGTGGCGACCGAGCGCGCGCGTGTCGGGCACGAGGGCTGGGGCGCCCGGCTGCTGGCCTTGCGGGCACCTGATGGCCAGTGGGCGAACGGGGCATGCTTTCCCGGTACCGCGACATTCGCAGAGGCCACCGCGCAGGCCCTGGCTGCCGGTGAGCCGCCGCCGCCCTTCCCGTCCACCGACGCGGAGCCGGCCGAGGTACCGAGCGACGGGTCTGGTGCCGAGCCGGGCCAGCCTTGGACCGCGACGTACCCGGTGCTTCTCGACCTGTGCCACCTGGGCGCACCACCCAGCAGTCCGGTGATGCAGGAGACCGCGCGCTTGGTGGCTCGTAACTGCCGCTGGGAGTATGACGGGCTGCCGTTCTTCGACGGTGAGGTGGACTGCTGCATCAACGCGGGCACGATCCTGATCGGTACCTACCTGCGCGTCAACGTCGACCGGCCGGTGCATCGGCTCGTGGCTGACCAGATGCCTGATGGTGGCTGGAACTGCTGGGCCACGACACGCCCATCGCCGTCATCTTTCGCCAGCACCCTGGATGTGATCGACGCTCTGCTGCGGTGGGAGCGCCAGACGGGCGGATCCGAAGAGGTCCGTCGAGCTCGCCAGGCGGGAGAGGAGTACCTGCTCCGGCGCAACCTCCTCCGGTCATTGCGCACGGGCGAGGTGGTCAACCCGCAGTGGGGACTGTTCTCCTACCCCCCACGCTGGTACTACGACCTGCTCAAGGCCACGGAGTACTTCGCGCGGCGTGGGGGCACTCCGGATCCGCGGGTGGACGAAGCGGTCGAACACGTCCGCGCCAAGCGCCAGCCCGACGGACGTTGGCTGCTCGAGAACACCCATCCCGGCGAAGTCCACTTCCGGTTCGAGGAACCCGACGGCGGACCTAGCCGGTGGAACACCTTGAGGGCGCTGCGGGTGCTGCGCTGGTACGACGCGTCCGCCCACTCTGTCGGCGCGGGCCCCCCTTCACACCGCAGACACTGATGCCTCGCTGGTGAGATACCAACGCTTCTCGTACCCGGGTGATCCGTCAAGAGGCGGGCGACACCACTTCCTTGGCTGACCTGCTGCCGTGGTTCTCGCCGAGCTCGTTCCTGAGCATGACCGTCCCTCCTTGGGAATCGGATCTTCTCTTCCCCCGATCAGTTCATCGTGCGAATCGAAACGAATGGACCCTGTCATCGCGGGCTCGTGGCCCTTCCCAGTCGGCCTGCTCGGGGGAATCTCGGGTCGTACCCCGGAGGTGCGCATGATCTCGCGCCCGCAGCCTTCTGCTCCTGACGTCCCTACAGACACGTGTGAGGTGACCCGGCGTCGGGCTGTGGTCATGGCTGCCGCGCTGGCTGCTGTGATGATGGTCAGCGGTTGCGCAGGGAACGACCCTTCCAGCGGTCGCGCGTCGACGCCGAACCGGCATCTGCCGCGCGACCAGTCCACCAGCCGCAAGCACACTCACCTCCGTCACCGACAGGTATCTGTCCAACCTCTTGTCGCCGGCGATCACGAACGTCCGAGCCGTTCTGGTCACCGTCGAAGGGAAGCCGCTGGTGCAGCTGTACCGCTCCAGCACCCCGGCGCAGGCGCATCTCGAGCGAAGCGATCGATCCCGACGTCATCAACGCCGACAAGGTGCCGGTGACCGAGCTGCCGGGGGGCTCCCCTCGCGCCCTCAAACGCTGACCAGCTAGTCCGGCAGCTCGAACCACGCCGTGGTGCCACCCCACGGAGAAGGCTTCACACCGATCCGACCTCCGTGCGCCTCGACGATGCGCCGACACGTCGTCAGACCGATCCCCGAACCCTCAACGTCAGGATCGACCCGCGCCAGCGGCTCGAAGACCCGTTCGCGATCTGCCTCCGCGATCCCCGGTCCACGATCGGACACCTCGACCCGCCACCCACCGGCGATTCGATGGGCAGCGACCTCCACGTTCGCCTTCTCCCCAGGCCGGGTGAACTTGGCCGCGTTCGCCACCAGATTCTGTACCACGGCCCCCAACTGAACAGGGTCACCGGTGACCCTGGGGAGGTCACGCACCTCGACCGTAGCGCCCATCAAGGCGACCGCCAGGTCTTCGACCACCCCCCTCGCCACCGCAGAAAGATCGACCGGGACCCGGACGAGTTCACCCCCCAGACGAGCGAAGGCCAGCAGGTCGTCGATCAGGCGCTGCATCCTGTTCGAGCCGCTGATCGCGCGATGCAGTAACCACCCGATGTCTTGAAGGGCGTCGCCTGCAAGCCCATCGCTGCCGATTGCCTCATCGATCATTCGCAGCGCCATCGACACCGCTGTCAACGGATTGCGCAGGTCGTGGCTCACCTGGCCCGCGAAGGCGGTCAGCCGCTCGTTCGAGCGGCGCAGTTCCGCCTGAGCCGACTCGAGCTCTGCCACCGTTTCGCTCAGCCTGCGGGTGCGCAAATCCAGTTCGAGCAGGTCGACCACCCGCTCAGCCAAGCCTCCCAGGGCCTGCGCCTGCTCGCCGCTCATGGTGCGCGGCTTCGTATCGAAGACGCACAACGCCCCGATCGTGACCCCCTGCGGGGTGATCAGCGGATGGGCGGCATAGAACCGGACTGCACCGGTGGTGCCGTCGACGTTGGGACTGTTCTTGAAACGCTCGTCCTTACTGGCATCCGGCACGACCACCGGGTGCTCGAGATCCAGCAGCACGTTGCACATCGAGTTCTCCCGGGCGCCGGCCCCGGCGGCGTAGCCGTGCGTCGCGACCGGATGTTCCTCGATGTCGGTGAACAGGTTGATTGCCGCCATCGGCATGTCGGCCATCTGCGCCGCCACCTCGACGGCGACCAGGTCGCTGCGAGCTGGCTGCTCGATCACCTGGTAGTTCGCGAGTTCGGCGACTCGGGCGTGGTCCTGCTCCAACGTCGTCACTGTGCAGCCTTCCTTGCTAATGCGACCACGACATCGCGCGGGGGGTGGGATGGTGGGAGCGGCCTTGACGTACCCGCGACACGGCCGGTGGGGAGCCATCATTTCTCTCGATGACGAGCCATGTCCGTCGGGTCTCGCCTGAGTGTCGATGGCGCGGGTGTCGGGACTACGGGTGCACCTTTCGATCCACGTACTCGGCGAAGTCGACTGCTTCGCCCTCGCCCTCAGATGGGTAGGCGAGGTCGATCCATTCGGAGATCGAGGTCACCACGTCTTTGAGGTGGTGACCCGCCCGCCACACCGCCTCAAGGGAACGAGCGGCTCCCGGGGGGAATTCGTCCTGCTGGTCGATCAGCAACTCGGCGTGACCCAGGATCGTGGTCAGTGGTGTCCGAAGGTTGTGGTTCACGGTCTCGGCCATGGACCGGTTCAGCTCTCCGCGGGCGGCCGCCACCAGGCTGGTGACGTCGGTGATGACCGCCCAAGCGCCCTGCTGCTCGCCGTCGAGCCCCACTATCGGCGTGGCGTTGACCCGAAGGTGACGGACCGGCTGCCCCGGAGCCCTCACCGTGACGGTGGCGTCTTCGACCACCTCTCCTCTCGAGGCCCGCACGATCGGCACCTCATGCGGTTGGAGGACCCGGTCACCGCCCTCGGTGTAGAGGTGGAACACCTCCGCCAACGACTCGGCCCGCACGGCTGCGAACGGCTGATGCAGCAGGTGCTCGAGGCCCGGACTCAGCATCGACAACCATCCGGACCCGCCGAGGACTGCGACAGCAAGCCCGGAGCGGCACATCAGCGCCTGAAGAGCGGCTGGGTCGACCGGTTGGGCTGAGGCAGGAAGGCTGTCCTGGGTCGACCTCATGGTGCGTTCTGCCTCCGTTGTGGTTCGGGCTCCTCACCGAGCGAGCGCCCCGGGCCCCCGGGTCTGAGGACCGACGCTCCAGCGGTCCTTGCGGTTTGGAGCGCCCACGAAGGGGCGTCCCCCCACCGTGCCGGTGGCGCCGTGCTCATTTCGACCGGTTTGGCGGGGCATTTCTCGACCTCCTAGCCGAAGCATGGCCGCCTCCCCGACGAATGCGACCCAGTCGGCCAGAGAGCTTCGCAGTCTGGATACGAACGTGCGCTGAGCGGTCACCAGGACGCCCAGGTCGCCATGACCCGGCGCAGCTGCCCCAGCTCAGGTGTTGGAGCATTAGCCATCAGGCTAACGACGCAGTCGGTGCCCGACCGGGCGACCGATCGGGCACCGACTGCGTCGCTGAGTCAGGAGCGGGTGCTCTTGATGGCGTTGAGGATGAGGTTCGTGACGACCACCGGGTGGCTGATCATCGCGACGTGCGAGCTTCTGATCTCGACGGTGTGCGCCCTTGCCCTGGCGGCCATCGCGCGCTCGGCCTCAGGCGGGATGGCGCACCGCACGATCGCGGCAGTCGCTGCCCTACCCAGCTGAATCGCCTTGCAGGTGGATTCCGGCTCAGTCCTGCAGTTGAGGGCGGTGGCCCGACTGGGCCTGCACCGAGTCGTTGATGTCGGCTCCACCCTGCTCGACGAGCTCCGCGAAGAGCCGCCCACGCACGACGAGACCTTCCCGCACTGTGAACTGAGTGATCGCGCGCAGGTCGAACGGCTCACCCTGCTCGGTCGTGCCCCACCAGTGCCACTCACTCCACACCACATCGCCGTCCTGCACCGAAGCCGGAACCTCGGCGCGCAGATCCGGCACCCCAGTGAGAATCGCGCCCCAGTTCGCCTTCATCTGCGCCCGTCCGCCGAAGCCTCGGGCCGGATGAAAGGGCTGCTCGCTCTGGTAGTCCTCATGGATCAGTGCCGCCATGCCCTCGAGGTCGTGGGCGTTGGTCCGCTCGACCATCTGCCGGATGACCTCCATACCGGTTGCTGCCACGTCCCTCTCCTCAGCCTTCGCCCGCCCTGACAAGCGTCGCACGGCCGACCCAGCCAAACCACACCCCAGGGCACGGAGTTGACCGGTGCGACGAACGGTGGCGCGGTGCCACAGTCACAGCGATGGCCGCCGCGCCATCCGCCTACGGCAACGGATGTCGCCTGGCTGGGGAGAGCAACTGCTCTCAGCTGGTGCTGTCGAGAATGAGTCGCACCGCTTCGTGCGGTGCATCCCATTGCGGAAAGTGACCGCACCGCTCGAACCAGTGCAGCACCGCGTCGGGAAACAGCTCCGTGGCGCGTGCGGCTTGTCTCGGCACGGTCACCAAGTCACGGCGCCCCCACCCGATCGTGACCCGGCCGGGCACTGTGCCAGCCGGGGCGCCCCGTTGCTTGGGCCCCTTCGTCAGGGCGTCCATGGCCGCTGCGGTCGCCGGGGAGTCGGCCAGGCCGCGCACGTCTGGCAGCACCGTGTCGCGCGAGAGCGCCCAGGGCCGCGCCGACAGCTGCGCCAGCAGCACGGTCCTGGCGACCGGGTTGCCGAGCAGTGATGGCAGCACGCCCCGCAGTGCCCTGACCAGAGCGATCGACGGCCGCAGGGTGGCACCGAAGGCCACCAGCTCGCGGTCGCTCCAGAAGCCGCCCGGGTCCAACGCCACGGTGTCGCCGCCGACTCCCCGCCGCGCGAGCTCGAGCACGATGCGACCGCCCATCGACTGGCCAACGGTGGAGACCCCGTCAAGCCCCTGTTCCCGGATGAAGTCCGCGACGGAGTCGGTCAAGGTCGCGATCGATACCTCACCGGTCAGCGAAGGTGTCTCACCGAACCCCGGAAGGTCGACGGCGATGACCTCACGGTGCTCGGCTAGGTCGTCGATGATCGGAGCCCAGGACTGCCACCCTGCGCCCAGACCGTGCACGAGTAGCAACGGGCTTCCGCTTCCGCGTCGAACATGGTTCAGCGTCACCCCGCGACGCTATCCCAAGCAGATCCGGCGGGCTTGGCCACCACAAGCCGATCGTCCGACCGGAAGGAAGAATCCGCCGATCGTTTCACGGCATACGCGGCGAAAAGACGCACCTGATCCGCACTCTCATGGCTCCCCTCTGTGTCAAGACGCGGCGGCAAGCCCGGTTCTAGGGTGGGTGGTGGCGGGTCCGGGAAGTGGCTTGTCCGAAGAGCTGGTGTGGGGTTGTGAGCCGGCCGCGCTGGAGTCAGAGTCGTCACCCTGTTGCCCTCCCGGGCCCGTCGCCATCTGCCGGGCCGCGTCGGCCAGCATCGTGCGGAACACGATGTCCGACAACCGGCGTTTGAGCAGTCGCATGGCTTCGTTGGACGTCTTGCCGCGCGCCTTGGTGCGGTCGAAGAACGCTCGCCCTTCGGTCGGATTGCGCAGCTGCACAGTGGCCATGATGTGCAGCACCCGGTTGATCTGACGGTTCCCGCCGCGCGATAGCCGGTGGCGCACGTGGTCCCCGGACGAGGCGTCGATCGGGGCGGTGCCGGTCCAGGACGCGAAGTGGTTGTTGTCCGGGAAGCGGGTGATGTCCCCGACCTCGACGAGCAGCCGCGCGGCGCCGGAGGGTCCGATGCCGTGCAGCCCGGTCAAGCTCGTGCCGGTCGCGGTGAGCAGCTGCGACAGTTCCTTGTTCGCCGCCTTCTTGCGCGCATAGATCCGTTCGAGGTCGCTGATCAGTTCGGCCGCGACCCGACGGCGGGCCCTGCCGGCGAGGTCGCGAGGGCGCACCGTCGCGAGCAGCTTCTTGGCCTGCGCGGCGGACAAGTCCTTCTTCGCACCGCCCGGAATCAGCTCCAGCAAAAGGTGATGCAGTTGCGAAACCATCCGGGTGTGGTCCTCCCCAAGGGCCCGGCGTCGATCCACCAGCACCCGTAGGACGGCGAGCTGCTCGTCGTCCACAACTGGGCGCAGCCCAGCCATCCGGACCCCGACCAACGCGATGGAGTGCGCGTCCGTGGCGTCGGTCTTGCGGCCCTGCCCGGTGGCGAACATCCGCACCCGCGCGGACAGCCGCGGCGGAACGTCGATGACCTGCTCACCGTCAGCGATCAGCCGCACCGCGACGTGACGACCGATCCCGTTGCAGCCCTCCACCGCCCACACCCGCTCGGGCCAGGCCCGCGCTACCTCGAGCATGGCTGCGTAGCCGCCCTGATCGGTGGCGAAGCGCCCACCCACTGCGACCGACTCATCCGGGCGCATCACCTCGATCGTGACCGAGCGTTTGTGCGGGTCCATCCCGATCACCACGCGACTGGTTCGTTGCTCTTCCACGGTGCTCTCCTCTGCTCGAACCGAACCGGTTATCGAGCTGGGAGGGCAACGCTGCTTTGAGCTTGGGCACACCCCTCTTGAGCCTCTCCCGGCCCTGGCGACGCCCGGGACTGCGCAGGCCAAATGAGAGCCACACCCGTAGGCGAGCAGCCGATGTGAGAGCGACAGCCCGGACGCCTGGAACCGAGCCTTGCCAGGCACCGATCCTGCGTCAATGAAACAAGCAGCCGATGTGGGGACGCACCACGGGCAGGTGTCACGAAGGATTAAACACCGTACGACGAGCAGGGTCCTTACCCAAGGTGCTACTTCGTCGTCGACGTGACGGACTTGGTGCCCTGCGAGGCGAACTCTTCCGCGATGGCGCGGCAAGGGGCGGCAGATGTCGTCTCCACGCGCGCGCTTACCGACTGTGACGGCTGGCCGTTGCGTTTCGCCTCTTCCTCGGCGCTGAGTGCTTCCGCGCTTAACTTCCCTCCGATGGCGACGATTCTCTCGGCAAGTTCGGGATGGTGGGGGTAGACCGCGCGAGCGGGCTTTGCCGCGTCGTCGGTTGCACCGGGGACCGTCAGCTTCGCTGATGCCAACTCACTTAAGGCGGCGATGTTGTCCACGAGGGCGAGGCAGGCTGCCAAGGTCACCTGGTCGTCTCCGGTCCGTTGGTCGGCACCAGGCTCGACGATTCCTCCGCCCGTCGTATCCATGGTGAGCGAGGGGATCGAGGTAGCCGCGAAGCCCGGTTCCGAACTCTTCGTGCACCCGCTCAGCACGACGGCTGCACCCATGAGTGCGATCAGCGCCTTACCGAAGACGGCTGCAGTGCTGAGCCGAGTCATCGTCCGAGGAGTCACCACACGGAAACCTTAGATGGCCCGGTTTGCCCACGTATGGGTTTCCCGCAAGTCCCGCTGAACATGCTTGGCGGTTTGGCCGTGCGGGGTCGGCGGGCGAAATCGACGACCGTCCGCTCATGCCGCGATCCGCGCGGTCACAGGTGGACGAGGTGAGCCCAGCCGGGGCATCGCGTCGGGCTCGGCGGCAAGTCGGCGTTCGCCGGAGCCGCTGAGCTACGACTCGATTGTCTCGGTCGCGTCACGATGGCGGGAGCGAAATGCGGTCGCCCAGCCCGCGACACCAGTGCTGACGATCGCCGCGAGGATCTCGCCGATCAGAGAGCTGTGCGTCATGCCTGGGCTGAGGCCCGCCGCCGCCCACACCGCGCTGGCTGTCAGCCAGGCGGCCACGATCCAGATCAAGACCACGGTTCTCGTGGTCAACCAGTTCCCCATGCGTCGACTGTAGAGCTGGGTCAAGTCGGCCAACGGTGATTTCGGCACTTCAGCGCCGGCGGAGTCGAGGCGACGCCCGTAGGTGGTCCAGCGCACCGTGAATCACGTCTGCGGTTGACCTTGAGGCGCGCGGGGGCGACGTATGCCAAACATCCGCTCATGCCGCGGATAGATAGCCTCACCTCGTGAAGCGGATCGCGGTTGACGGGGAGCACTTCGACGTCACCGAGCGCGTCAGCGAGCCAAGCGTCTACGAGCTTCGATGGGTCTCGGGCCCAAACGCGGACTACGGTTTCGCGACGTCGACCTGCGGTGGTGAGGGTCAAACTGACGTTGAGCTCGCGGACGCTATTCGCAACTGTCCAAGCCAGGTCGATCCCACCTCCGGCTACATCGAGTAGGACAACCGGATCTGCGGCGCTGCGCGAAACCAGGTGCGCGGAGTGACCAGGCCACGGGATGCTGTCCACATGCCCGATCGCGTCATGTTCGTCCAGTTGAAGACGGGCCATAACACGGACAAGGGCCCCGCGTGGATCAGCGTCGTCTCGTTCAACCGCTCATGGAAGACCGCGCGCTGGCACGGCAAGACCCTGCATCGCTGGACGGGGATGTTTGACGCCAACTTCTACGACACGGCGACGGAGGAGGAGTACTGGATTTCGGGGCCTCACCGCGACGGCCGCGACACCCGGTACAGCGGCATCAAGCCCACGATCGACAACGACGCCCGTGATGCCTACGAAGCGTTTCTGGAGGGGGCGCCGCTGCCAGTCCGCGAAGGAGGCTAGGCATCATCCGCACATGCCGCTCGTCGCGCGGATGTGAGGTCTCGGGCCAACCTCGATCTGTGTCCGCGAAGTCCGACCGACAAGCCGCGCGAGAAGCGATGGTGAAGTACCACGAGAATCAGTTGGCTTCACTGCAGGAGCGCGTGCGAGCTGCGCTCGAACGCTTCCGCACCGGCGAGCTCGACGCCTTCGAGGTTGATCAGGTCCTCTTTCAATACTCGCGGGCGGCGAAGGAACGTGGAAGTTCTGCAACTTTGGCGATCCCGAGTTCGCTGCGGACCTCGTGCGTGAGCGTCCGATAGCCGACTGGTGGGAGCGCGGAGCGCCTCGCCAGCGATGACGCGGAGCGCTTCGGCAACGATGACGCCAAGGCGCCTGCCCTCAGAGCACCGCTCTGAACCGATGCCTTGGTCGTCAGGCGGCGATGTGCCTCAACCTCCTCGAGGTGTCGCGGCCTAGTCGCATTCATGCCGATGTCGCTCAGGTGCTCCTTCAGTGCAAGTGCGCGCTTCTGCATTTCATGGCAAGCCTGGAGTTCGTCCCTCTCCGGCGGTGTTCTCCTTACCGCACCGAAGGCATGCCTCGTACGGCTTGTTGTCCGCGGTTCGCTTCCTGGCCCATTTGTGCAAGCCCAGCAAGCACCGCCAACGACCGGACATGGCTTCCTCCCTGGGCGCAGCACCCGACTTTCGGGTTGTGTGGAATCCGAGATGGCGGCGCTGCGTTCCTGTGCCTTAAGGCTCCTCTCACGGGGGTGGCCCGTCCAGCCATGAGCGGCAAGCGCACGTCGTGACCCTTCTCAGTTGACTTCCTTTGGGGGACACTCGAGTCGTACCCGGAGGTGCGCATGAGTTCGCGCCAACAGTCTTCTGATTCTCACGTCACACCCACATCCCAACTTGTGGGAGTCCTCACGGCTACTTCGCTGGCTGCAGTGATGATGATCGGCGGTTGCGCGGGCAACAACAGCTCGGGCGACCCGGGACCGACGCCTTCGAACCAAGCGTCCGCGGCCCTTTCGAGTCCGCCAAACGCGGACCAAGTCACCTCCGCCACCGACAAGTACCTGTCCAACATCTTGTCGCCGGCGATCTCGAACGTCCGCGCCGTCCTGGTCACCGTCGATCGCAAACCGCTCGTGCAGCTCTACCGCTCCAGCAACCCGGCGGAGGCCCACGACGTGCACTCGGTCACCAAGAGCGTCATCGCCACCCTCATCGGGATCGCCCTGTCCGAAGGTCGGCTGCACTCGCTCGATGACACTCTTGCGACAATGCTTCCCCAGCACTCCGGCGAGATGAACTCCACGGTTGGCTCCATCACCCTTCGCCAACTCCTCACCATGACCGCCGGCCTACCCCCGGACCAGCCCAACGGCGACCCACCAACATCATTGTCGGGAGCGGACTGGGTGGGCAACATCCTGCGCACCGGCACCGTTGCACCTCCGGGCCGGTCCTTCGCATACTCCAGCGCCGGGTCGCACCTGCTCTCGGCCATCCTCACCCACGCCACAGGCAAATCCGCCCTGGACTACGCCCGACCGCACCTCTTCGACCCCCTCGGCATCAACACCCGCAACGCGGTGGAGCCACGTACCGCGGACAAGGCTGCCATCGCCGCATACGACAAGGCGGACTTCGCGTGGCCGAAGGACCCCCGCGGCATCCAGCTCGGCTTCGGCGCGTTGAAGATGGCGCCACGCGACATGGCCAAGCTGGGCCAGCTCTACCTCGACGGCGGCCGGTGGAACGGGCGCCAGGTCGTCCCGGCGCAATGGGTGGAGGCGTCCACCACCGCCCAGGTAGCCACCCAGAGTGCCCATGGCGCCCTCGCCGAGAGCTACGGGTACCAGTGGTGGGTTACCCAGGAGAAGGGGCATCCCGCGTATGCCGCCTTCGGGTTTGGGGGCCAGGTGGTCGAAGTCGTCCCCGACCTGCGTCTGGTCGTCGTGATGGCCACCGAAGCTATCGACCCCAACATGCGCTGGGAACACGTGCGCGGTCTGATCGCGGACGCCATCGTGCCCGCCGTCGGCGGCTGAGGGACACGGCGCCGGACGGACATACCGGTGTCGGCCGGCTATCCCCCGCCGCCGCCCATGAAGCCACCAGCAATGCCCATCCCGGCGTTCGTCCCGGGGCTGATGCCGTCACGCCGTTCCTTGAGGCAATGGGCACAGCGCTCGTAGCGCACTCCATCCGGGGTTCGCGCGTACTCCCAGTGGTGGTGGAAATTCGTCTTGCACAACAGGGACCTGCTCGATGGCGTCATGTCGTCCTCCTAGAGTCCATGGGACAGCGTCGGCGTCCCGATTCCCTGCAGAACTGCTTGCTGTGCGGCTGCTCCACTTGTCCTGGTCAGTGGTTTCCGCCGATGCCCTCGCCGTCGAGGCCGTATGCGACCCTCGGGTCGCTGCTCGCCGCCCACCGGCCCACCTTGGGGTCGAAACCCCCGTCTGCCCACAGGGAGTCGTCTTCGGGCTGCGGCTCGGCACCGTCCCAGTAGGCGTAGCCGCCGAACAGCCCGAAGCAGGACTCGGACCTCAGCACGCGTGCGGCCAAGTTCTGGAGCGTGTCCGGCGGCAGGCCCATCCGCAGCTGCCCGGGGGACCGGCGCTCACCGCTGGTCACCAGGTGGGCGATCTTCAAGTGGTCGCGGGCGGTCAGGTGATCACCCACGAGGAAGCTGCTTCGAAGGGACGCTACCAGCGCCTCTTGGTCAGCTTCCGACAGCAGCGGTATCGCTTCGAGATGGGCGGCTTCGAGCGCGTCGACCGGGGCCGTGCGCAAAAGGTAGCGGTACTGGCGCACCACGGGGTCCTCGGGTGCGACGGCCGCGTCGGCGTGAGGGTCCTGCGGCCCTTTGCCGAAACTGAATCGGCTCATTACTCGAAGATAGGAGGACACGAAGCAACACGCCAGTACTCATGGCGACAAACCATCAGCAGAGCCGTGAAGACTGGCAGGGTCGGAAGGCGGCGGTGTGACGCAGTCGCGGGCAGCCCTCACATATCGCGGCCGCGCTTACCCTGGGCTGCGGCTACGTTGTTGGGCCTAGCAAGTCCCGGACCACGTCGAGCCCCAATGCCGCGATGCTCTCGTAGAGGGAGTCCTCGGCTGCGTCTGCTCGGGAGTTGCCCTCAGTAGCATCGCGTAGGGCGAAGGCCGCACGCGCACGAGCGAAATCAGACTCATCCTGGAGCGGCTCCCCCTCGGCGTCCCGAGACCATCCTTGCGAATCCACGGCCGCCGACCACGCGGTGAGGTCGGTTTCCCGAGGCGGCAGTGACAGGTCCGTCTTCCTGACCGCTTCGAGTGCGATCCGACCGACGAGCTCCGACTGCCGGTCAGGCGAGAGGCTGCGAAACCGAGCCGCGACGTCGGGATGGACCTGCTCGAGGCGAGTGCTAACGATCAACATCCAACACCAGAACGGTGCCCAGTCGCCTCGGACGTTGAGGCCGAGACGGTGTGAGCTGATGCTGGCCGGGAACCGACGGTGCGTGGTGTACTCCTGCATGGGCATCGTGCTGGAGCCGCCGACCGCAGCGGCGGGCGTCCACATCGGCGTCGGGCGGGCGGAGGCAGCCCGACAGTGCGCCGTCCACGGGGACCCCGAGACCTTCCACCGCGGTGATGAGACCGTCCCGTCCCTGATGGTGCGAGCGAGATCGGGACCGACCATTTTCGTCTATTTCGATGACGCCGACAGGGTCAACGCCGTAGAGCTCGGCCGTCCCGACAACGGCGAGAGCGTGACCTTCCTCGGCATCGATGTCTTCGGCACGCCCGCAGACGAGGTCATCGAGGCTCTGGATCCGCACGCGGAAGTGAACGTCACCGATGGCGGGCACTCGGTCACCGCGCCGAGCCTGCACATCGCTCTCTGGCGCCCGACGGTGCCAGAGAGCGCGGAGGACCCTGAGGGCCGGTACTTCGAGTCCGTCCTTGTCGCCAAGCCGGGGTATGACGGCTGAGCCCCTTGAGGACCCACGCGGCGTCCGGCGCCCCGGCCGCTCACACCAGCCGGACGACCCCCAAGAACTCCCCGCGGCAGACAGCCCGGTTCGCGGCGGTATGACGTAGAAGATGCTAAACAACTGGGATGATTTGGGCCCCGGCTGGCTTCGCGTGCCCGCGCACCTGCGTTTAAGTAGCACACCCGCCTAGGGGCTGCGGTCGAGAGCAGCGGGGCGCCGCCCGTGCATCCGATTCGGATCGGATCGGCCAGGCTCTTTGGCGGAGTTGGAGTCCGGGCTCTACATGGCCGCCGACGTGACGTAGGACAAACGCGGGTGCTGGACATGTGCGCTGCGCTGGGATGGTGTGCACAGCCCACTGCAGGGGAGGCCACTTCGATGCCCGCAACTGTCACGCAGCCGCGCACGTTTCGCACCTCCTTGTTGTGGGCAGGGCTGGGTAGCGGGGCCGTCGCCGGTATGGACCTGCTGACTAAAGCTGTCGCCCAGCGGCGCCTGCCAACGCCTTCGGTTCTGACCAACGACGAACTGAGCCTGGGTGTAGCTGGTGGCGCCGCGGCGGTACTGGTCCTGCTGATGGCGCTCGGGGTAGGCGTTGCCGCAGTGGTGAGCTGCCGGGCCATTGCAGCGGGCCGCGTGTCTTGGTGGCCGGTCGCGCTCGTGCTCGGCGGTGCCGGGGGGAACCTGGTGGACCGGGCGCTGAACGGGTCCGTGCGGGACTTCATCCCGGCAGGCCCGGTGGTGCTCAACGTCGCGGACATCGCGGTCGTGGTGGGCATGGTCGCTGCAGTGCTCGCATGGCGGCGGGTCGCAGTCGATACCCGACCCCACGACGCCATCCCCAGTCGGGGGAGGAGGTGATGTTCATGTCTGAGCGCATCCGCAGGATTGCAGCCGTGGCAACCGTTTCGTGCGGGGCTGCGCTGCTAGCCCTTCTGGAGACCGCGCCGAGGATCAGGACCGGCTGAAGCGGGCACCGCGGCCGCCGGGCGCACGGACCGGCCCAAGGTCCCATGCACCGATGGTCGAACAGCAGATTCCAGCCCGCAGCAAGGAAGGAGGTGAACATCATGAGCAAAGCCCGTCGCATCCTCACCTACGTGGGGGTCAGCCTGGCACCCGTCGCGTTCCTCATCCTGGAGACGGCCGGCAAGAACAGCCCCTGAAGGTCCCGATTCCGGGACTGGTTCGCATAGGACCACGGCCCCTCGAAAAGACCGCCTCAAGACCCCCCGGAGGGGGTGAACCTGATGAGCAGAGCCCGTCGCATCCTCACCTACGTGGGAGTCAGCCTGGCACCCGTCGCATTCGTCGTCCTGGAGACGGCAGGTAAGTGGAGTCCCTAGGCCATGAGTAGTCAGCGCGGTCCTGACCCGGAGGGCCGGCAGCGAGCAGCTGAGCAGGTCCTTCGGGTCGGTCGGCCGAACGAAAGCGGTTCACGGAACGGAACGGACCACTACTGGCACCGGTAGCACGTCAAGGAGCAATCGCGAACCTCGGCGCGAGAGCAGTGAGGATCCCAGGCCGGCCGCCCTAATTTGGCCGAGGGCAGAGCCACCGGCACGCTGCCAACCCCAGAGGAACAGTGGGAGCACGCGCCATATCTCGAACGTCGATACGGTACGTTCGCCTCCGGTCTGCCCGACGATGTCAACGGCTCTGTGCCGCCCCCTTTTTCGTTGATCGCTCATCGGCTATGAGGGGACGTCAACTTGCCCCGACGCAGCGAAGTGTGGGACCTCCGCTCATTGGCGGATCCGGTAAACGCAGTCGCCCACGACGCGGCGGAACGTCGGACCATCAGCAGCGCCCAAGTAGCTCACGCTTCTGGACCCTATGCACCTACCCCCCATTTCTTCAGCTGAGCGAGTCAGCCGACATTTGGGAGCCGGGGGTCAGCCCTCCGGGGCGCTGGCGCGTTCAGCCCTTTGCATCAATGCCCCCGCCAGGGCGGAACCCAACGCCGGCAGTCCGAACAGAAGCAGAGGGGCACCCCAGACGTGGCTGACAGACAAAGGACCAACCGAGATGCACGTATCGATGCAGAATGTGCCGAGTGGGCCGAGGTCCGAGCAGTTGCATGGCTCACCCCACCAATCCCAGGCCAAGTTGGCAACCGCGATGCCCAACAAGACGCAACCGAAGGCCACCGCGATCAAGACCACCACATAGGCCCTGCGCCCAACTTCGCGGATCTTCATCGACGGCACGTTACCGAGTCGCAAGCGCCCCGAACAGGGCTGAGAAAGCAGCCGCTCGATCGCTCTCGTGACCCTGAGCGGGCGACAGGCGAACGCAGGCGGCAAGTCCCGGTGTTTGAGCCGCAATCCCCAGCGCGGCGACGTGACGCGGCTCCTGATCGGTGGGGCGAGCTGGCCTGCGGACAAAGGGCGCCTTGAGCAACGCGGCGAGGCAACTCGCACGACGGGGCAGCGGCCTCGCAGGAGTAGCGTGAAGGATTGTGAACAACCCGGGCAAGAAGCCGTGGGCCCTTATCCCCGGCATTCTGATCGTGCTGACGGTTGCCACCGCTCTCCTACTGGTGGTCGCCATCCTACTGACCAACTAGTTCGGGTTGAGATGGTGACGACCTAAGTCGCCGTTTCCGCCGAGTCTCAATTGTGCTGCCCAGGTGTAGAGAGCCGAATGCGGCGGTTAGACGCACCGTCTCTGCTGACGTAACCACACCGGTGCTGAGTCACGACCATCCCCACGGCTCTGACATGCATGCGTGGAATGCTCAGCCAGGTGACTCGCTATTGGCCCTTCGTCTCATCTGTCCTTCTTCTAGCTGGTTCCTCGATTCAGTTCGTCCTGGCTGCCCGTCATTCGGCCGTGACGGAACGCGATGAGCTGGCGAGCGCAGAGTTTCGCAACGAGAAGCGGCGAGTGAAGCTGCGGGAGCAATGGAACGCGTGGGGATGGAGCGCCCTCATGGTCGGCACCGCGATTGGGACGGTCCTTGCGTGGCCCTAACGAGCCCTGCAGACGGGCAGTGGCGGCGGAGGGACTCACCTCCGAAACGGTGGGACCTCGCTCAGAATCCGCGTGCCGTGGCAGCTACGTGGTTGGGGCGCCCGCCCCTCGAACGAGAGAGACCCCTATACCCAGAACCGCGCCAACGACCGCGGTCATGGCAGCAAAGGCTGTCCCCGAATAGAAATCGCCTACGACGGTATGGACGCACTGCAAGTTGAGCGTGGACTTACCGAGGACCGTGTCACTCGTGATGGAACTACACACCTGGCATAGGGAATCGAATGAGAAGACGCCGGCCAGCCCACCGATTAGGGCGCCAACAGTAGCCCCCGGAGCCCATCCGATCAGTTGGCCAAGGCCAGCCCAGTTCACGCTTCATCGTAGCCGATGTGATGGCATTGAAGGCGGCTGAACAGAGCGGCCTCCGGGGCAAGCCGACCATTCGGCTCCAGGGCGGCACGTCGAGTTGAGCGGCACGCGGCGGTAAGACGTCAGTTCCTCTGAGGCAACTCAAATGCTTGTGCACTCTTCCGGCAGGATGTCCCCGTGGCCTGGGTAGGTGAGCAGGTCTGATGAAGGGACCCGACATGGTTGCCGTTTTGATGGACCGCCTGCCCCCATAGGAGCGCCCCGCCGCGGTGCTAGGCCTCGTCGAGCATCTCGTCATTTCGGAGGAGAGCATCTAGTCCGCGCCGGTCGCTGGCAGCGTGATTGATGCCGCAATTTGAGATTATGTTGCGGTTTCTCGAAGGTGCGGGCGCGCGCGACCAGTGTGCTGATATATCTCGCCAAGTTGAACGCGATCTGGTCCCGAGGCGGGGCGAGCGTTCTGATCGGAGTCATTGTGAATCGGGCACGGCGGGCGACGGTTTTCTTTACGGCGGCGGCGGTAGCCGCCGCCCTCGGGCTAGTCGCGACCCCCGCAGTGGCGGACCCACCGGACACGGTCGCGGTTGCTCAGGCTGCGGCCACGTCGACGAGCATGATTCCCGTACTCGTTTCTGGCGGGACGACCATCGTTGCGGGGTCGCAGCTGTACAGAAGCGTGGATGGCGGACCCTTGACTTCGTTCGCGACCAGTGACCCGGGGTGGGCGTCGTCGGGCACGAAGCTGTACTCAGTAGACGGAGCGACTAACCAGCTCACCCGTCTCGATCCGCTGACAGGAGCGAAGACGTCAGAGTTGCTGCGCGATGGCGCGCTCGACTTCGTCAGCGACGACGGTTACCTCTTGGGCCAGTACGACAGCGTCCAGGACGTGCTCTACTCGGAGTACGTCCAGAGCGGTGTCGTGTACCGGCATGACCGCGCGACGGACACGTCACCGTGCGCACTTGACGCGACGGCCATCATCTTCTGCCAGGACAAGACTCTCGCCGACGGCAGCAGGACCCTCACCATCACCTCGGTTCCGCCGAAGGGCGGAGCTGCCACGGTGCTGGGTACTGTGCCGATGGTTGGCTCTAGGCCACATATCAATGTCACTCCCTCGTCCGTCGTGCTTCTTGCGTGGGACTACGCCACCACGGCAACTGTGTACCGGTTCTCTCGATCAGGTGGCGCGCTCAGCAAGGTCACCGTGCCAACCCCGGATTACCCCGTGTGGGCGGCGAACGACACCGCGACCCTCGTCAACAGTCCTTTGCCGCATCTCATTACGGGCAACACAGTTTCGTCCGTGCCGGTGCCATCGGGTGTGGCTCTTGGTTACATCGCCGCTGGCCCTTCCGGGTTCAAGGTGTGGGGGTCCGGTGTTGGTGTAAGCGGGCTGTACGCGGTGAGCACAACGGGAGCCGTCGGGCCGCGTGTGGCGAGCCCGGCAGTGAGCGTCGGTCCCACCTTCTTGCATCTGAATGCGGGTCGCCTATGGGGGGCTGACCAGCGGCAGGATGCAGTGCGTCTGGGCGCTGCGCCCGAGACCGTGTGGAGTCGTGCGCTCACGTCGCCGGTCGGCAGCGAGTCGGTCTTCCCCGCCAAGGCCGCATTCTGGTACGGCTTCGACTTCGCCACCGCGGGACGCACGTACCTCGAGACAGGCTTGGGCAGCCCAGCACCGGACGCGTACGACGTGACGTTCTTCGATGGACAGACCAAGACGTACATGGCTCACGGTTCGGGAATCATTGCGGCCAGCGGTCCGTACGTCGGGCTCTTGAACTACGGGGCGGGTCCCTCGGCGTACACCATCAGGCGCGCAGATGGAGCGCTCCTGGCAACTCTTCCCGATGGATCATCGAGTGTGGCGCTGTTTGGCTCGCGGCTGCTCTACTCCTATTCGGGCAAGCTCTACATTCGTGATCTGTCAGCTGCGACGAGTGCCACCAACCCGAAGTCACTGGGAATGTGGTCTGACACTGCCGGCGCTGTGAGCATGTGGGGTGACCGGCTGGCGTACTTCGACGGGGCCAGTGCGATCAAGGTCCGGGATGCACGCACCGGCACCGTCACCGGCTCCCTGACCGCGCAGCCCGACACTCTGAAGGTTGACGACGGCATCGTCGTCTTCAACGAAGGCAGCACGCTCAAGGCGTGGAACGGAGTCAGTGGCAGCGCCCCGGTTGTGATCACGACCGATTCCGACCCCTTCGCGTGGGATGTCGAAGGCGCAAAGGTCGCCTGGGTCGGGAACAGCGATCAGCAGGCGCGGGTCGGCTCGCTTCCAGCGACCCTGAACGCTGGAAAGTCGAAGCCTCGGCTGCTGGGCCTGATGGGTTTGCCGAGCGTGTTCGCCCCGAACGTCTCCGGTCAGTCGACGACCTGGTCGCCGCAGATCGACCTCACCAAGAACCTGTCCTCGTGGTCGCTGGTCATCAAGAACTCCGCTGGCACTGCTGTACGCACCCTGACGGGCGGCACCACCACGAACGCTTCGATCCGGTCTGCCATCTGGGACGGCAAGAGCGGTGCAGGAGTTTTGCAGCCCAACGGCTCCTACACCTGGACGCTCACGGGTGTGGCCAGCGACGGTTCTGGTTCTCCGGTGGGCATCGACGGCACTTCGGTCATCGCCGGGTCGCTCAGGATGGCCACACAGGCTCCAAGCGCGGCCATGACCAACGCCGCACTTGCCTCAAGCGTGTCAGCGACGACGACCGCTCCCGTTACGTGGAAGGCGGTGAGCCCCGCTCCGGGTACGACCACGTCGTTCGAGGTGCAGGCCCGAGTGGTGACCGTGTCATCAACCGGGACGCGGACTTACGGCGCCTGGACTGCGTTCAGCTCGGGCACGGCCGCCAGCAAGCCCTACGTCGCCACGGCGAGTTCGGTGCGTCAGTTCCGGGTACGCGCCAAGGACAACTTCGGCCGCATCGGATCATGGTCCGCTGTCAGTTCGATGCTCTGGCCCACCGATGACCGTTCACTGACTAAGTCCGGCGCTTGGGCGGACGTAACGTCTAGCTCGTCGTGGGCCGGTACTGTCCGGCGCTCCGCGACCTCGGGCGCGGCACTGTCATCCAGCGCGGTCTGGACCTCCGGCATCAGCGTCATCGGTATGAAGGCGGCGAACTCGGGTCGCTTGAAGGTCTACGTTGATGGTTCGCTGAAGGCCACCGTGGACCTGTACTCAGCGAGCACGGTGTACCGGCAGACCCTCTGGAGTGCGCCCGTCACGTACGGCAAGCACACCGTCAAAGTGGTCCTCTCGCCCGTCTCGACCGCCCGCGCTTATGCCTACGTCGATGCCATCGGCTTCTCACGCTGAGACCTTCCCCCGAAGGTGTCAAATCCATACTCGGTAGATCCGGTGCTGCCGAGCAGTGACTATGGCCGTCGCGGCAGGAGCGCACGTCAAGGCCTGTGCAGCGGATGTTGGGGCATGTTTCGGCCGCCATGATGCTTGACGTCTACGCCGGGCTATTCGGTGACGACCTGGACTCCGTTGCGCTCTGCTCGATGCACATGTGCCACAAATGCCCACCGGGGCGAGATTGCGGCGGATCCGAGAGGGCGAAGGGACGCGCGTAGGACGCTGACCTCGGCAAACGATGTCAGGGGCAGGTCGGGCTTGAATCGCCAACCGACCACTCATGAGTTGGCCGGTCGCGACCCTTGCGGCTACTAGACGATTCCTCCAGGGCCGGTGTCTGGCCAGACTTCGTCTAGGTGATCGGCGGGCAGCTCTCCATGCGGCTGCCCACCGGCTGAACTGGTGTGGCTCTCTATCGGTCAGCGGCCCGCCGGTCACCGTGCCGAGGCGTGGCTCAAGAAGGGACTGCCCTGCTCGTAGTAGCAATGCCCACCTCGCCGTCCACCCCGGGAACGAGCGCAGGCGGGAGTAGCACATGCAACACACGGAGCAGATCATCATCGGGGTCGATCCCCACAAGCTGTCGGCCACCATCGAGGTCGTCGACCATCACGAGAAGTTGCTCGGCTCGGGACGGTTCACCACCGACCGGGCCGGCTACGCCGCGATGCGCAAGTACGTCGCCGGGTGGCCGGACCGGGTGTGGGCGGTCGAGGGCAGCAACGGCGCCGGCCGACCGTTGGCGCAGCGACTACTCGAGGACGGCGAGCGTGTCGTGGATGTCCCCGCGAAGCTCGCCGCCAGGGTCCGGTTGTTCGACACCGGTCATAACCGCAAGACCGATGCCCGTGACGCGCACTCGATCGCGGTCGTCGCGGTCCGCACCACGACGTTGCGGGTGCTGCAGCTCGACGGGGAGCTTGAAGCCTTGCGGATGCTCACTGACCGACGTGAGGCACTGACCCGGCGCAGGGTCCAGACCGTTGACCGGCTCCAGGCGTTGTTGGCCGAACTCCTTCCAGGACAGGCGAAGAAGGACATCACTACCGGTCAGGCCAAGGTCATGCTCGCTTCGGTTCGGCCGCGTGACATCGCCGGGAAGACCCGACGACGGATCGCCGCCGAGGAACTCGCGGAGCTGGTCGCGGTCGAGGCCAAGATCAAGAAGGCCACCGCCGAGCTCAAAGCCATCGTGCTGGCCCGCGGCTCACACCTGATGGACCTGCCCGGCGTCGGCCCCGTCGTCGCGGCCCGGGTCCTGGCCGACGTCGGCGACGTCACCCGGTTCGCTGACCGCAACCGCTTCGCGTCCTGGACCGGCACCGCACCCCTGGACGCGTCCTCCGGTGAGCAGAACCGGCACCGCTTGTCCCGGGCCGGCAACCGGCGGATGAACCACATGATCCACATCGCCGCGATCAGCCAGATCCGCCTCGACACCGATGGCCGCGCCTAGTACCAACGCAAACGAGCCGAGGGCAAGAAACCCCTCGAAGCGATCAGGTGTTTGAAGCGAAGGATCTCTGACGCCATCTTCCGGCAGCTCCTCGCAGATGCGCAGATCGATGCGGCACAGCGAGCGTGCGCGGGTCCGGGAGGGCACTGCGGGGCGACTCAAGATCCAGCGCGGTCGACCTACCCCCGCTCATCGACACTTCGGATCAGCCACTTCCCGGACCCGCAATACCGACGCTACGCCCAGCCTCGACGCCCCGGAAGACCCGCGCCGCCAAGAGCCTCGTACCAGCCGGTTGACAACAGAAGGGAGCCGATATGACAGACGGGGCAAGGCCTCACTAGCGATGTCTTGATGCGGACCGGCGCGACAGGCTGGGGCGGTCACGTGACTCAGACCTTTCAGCGCCGGGCGCCGCCGCGGGGCCCCAGGAAACTCCGGGTGGTGCCCCGCTCCACACGTGTGTTGCCGTTACGATCCGCCTACGGTTTCCGTCTTCAGCAGGGTGGGGGATGAAGGGTGAGCGTTGAGCGCGGCAGTGAATGGTCCATTTGGGACCTACACGTGCATACGCCTGCATCGATAATCCAGAACTACGGCGGCGACCAGGTCGAGGTCTGGGACAAGTACCTCCAAGCTCTCGCGGACTTGCCAGCAAGCATCCGCGTGCTTGGGATAAACGACTACTGGTTCATCGACGGATACCGGAGAGTGCGCGCGGCTTGGCTGGCGGGCAGCCTTCCGAACATCGAGCTGATCGTTCCTGTCGTGGAGATGCGATTGGACATTCTCGGTGGGACTGAGACCAAACTCAGTCGGCAGAATCTTCATGTCTTGTTCGATCCCACGATTGAGCCGGATGTCATCGACGCGCAGTTCCTGGCGGCCCTCACCTCCGGCTTCGACTTGTCGAAGGACGACTACCGGGGAAGTTGGTCTGGAGTGGTCACTCGCGAGTCCCTGCAGGACTTGGGGACCAAGATCCTCGCTCTAACCCCCGAGGAAACGCGTGCGCAGATGGCGTCACCGTTGCAGGTCGGGTTCGCGAACTTGGTGATGTCCCGTGAGCGAATCGACGACGTGTTGAAGTCCTCGTACTTCAAGGGCCGCACGCTTCAAGCGCTCGGCAAGGCTGAGTGGTCGGCCATGAGGTGGAATCAATCCGCCGCCCTCAAGCGGGACACGATCGAGCGAGCCGACCTACTGTTCACAGCGTTCGACGATCCGGAACGGTGGGCCCCGAGCGTCGAGGCACTAAGAGCGCAGAACGTCCTGTCCAAGCTTTTCGACTGTAGCGATGCGCACAACTGGGCATCCTCGACTGATAACGCTCGCCTCGGCAACTGCCTAAATTGGATCAATGCGGAACGTTCGTTTTCGGGTTTGCGCCACGCCCTTACGGAGTTTAAAGAGCGAGTCTTCGTTGGAGTACAACCCCAGCACCTCCAGAACGTCAATCGGTATCCAGATCGGTACATCGAATCAGTCTCGATCCGTCCCGTCTCAACAGACGGGGGTGACCAAAAGTTCGACTACTCTCTTCCGCTGAATAGTCAGTTTGTGGCCATCGTTGGAAACAAGGGCCAGGGCAAGTCGGCCCTGCTGGATTGCATCGCACTTGCCGGGGGCAGCCCGCGCCGGAAGGAGTTTGCGTTTCTGAATGAGAATCGGTTCTTGGCACCCCGAAACTCGGACGAGGCGAGTTCGTACACTTCGACGATTGCCTGGCAGAACGGCACCACGTCGTCGCTGAACTTGAAGACGGCCCGAGAGCCGTTCGCAGGAGAAGTGCGAGTCGAGTACCTACCGCAGGCGTTCGTCGAGCGCGTTTGTACGGCCCGGCCCAATAGCGACGCAGCGCGTGACTTCGAGACGGAGCTGAAGAAGGTTCTGTTCTCGCACATTGGCGAAGAGGAACGCGCCGGCGCCCTGAATTTCGAGGACTTGCAGAAGAGGCGAACGGCTGCTCTTGAAGTGGAGCTGCAGAGTTTGCGAGGCGAACTTGGCCAGGATGTTGCGACTCTGCTCGACGTCGTGCAATTCCACCGACGCAACCCGCTGGCCAACCTCCGCGGGGCAGTGGAGCGGCAGAAGGCGGCCGTTGCTCAGGCTGAGAGCGCGCTGGCTGAGGCGCGCACAGAGCTCGCTGCCGCCCAAACGGTTGGGCGGGAAGGCATGGAGGTTGTCGAGCGCCGTGAACGTGCAGACGCCCTTGAGGCTCAGCGAGCTGGGCTTCTGGGAGAACGGGCCACGATCGTTGCCTCCCTTGCTGCAATTCGTGGGACGGAACTCGAAGAGGCGGCTCTTGCCGCTCGAGTGCAGGGGGTTGAAGGAGAGATAGCCTCCATAAACACTCGTATCCAGAGCGACGTCTACAGGGTTCTCGATATCGTTCCTGCCTCGTCGCCGGTACTGCAGCTCATCGCGAGTGAAGACTGGCGTGAGGTAGCGCAGCGTCGCCGGACCACAGCGCTCGAGCGTCTCGCTGCTAGTCAGGCCGACGTCGACGCGCGGCTCGAGGAGTTGCAGCAGCAACTGACCGAGGTATCGCGAGAGCTGGCGCAAATCGACGCGGCAAGAGAGAGCGCGAGACAGTTGGTGCGCGACCGTGAGGCGCACTTGACGGGTCTCATCGGCGCAGACGAGGACCCCCAATCCCTCAGAGGACTTGAGGCGTTGTTGCGTCGCAGGGAGTCAACGCCCGGCCAGATCGCTGACATGCGTGCTGAACTGATGAACCACTCAAGAGCGATTCACGCCAACCTGTTGAGCACGTCAGCACAGGTCAGTGAACTGTTCGCCCCCGTCGAGCGCTTTGCCGCTGAGAACGAGAGTCTTAGTGCGATCGAGATCCGGGCGAACGTCTCCTTAGATACGGCCTCCCGGCTATCCATGCTCCAGGACTCAATCGACCGCAGACGCTCAACGGCGCTGCTACCAACGACCTTGGATTTCCCGGGCGGCGATGTAGACGACTGGGGGTCGCTGGAGGCCCAAGTTCTTAGGCTGGTCGACCTGACTGTCGGAACCCCCGAAGCTCCACTCGACCCGGATACCAACTTCAAGTCGGGATTCTCGGCCAAAGGCTTCTTGATTGACGTCTTGGGAATGACGTGGGTGAGACAACGAGTCGAGTTGCTCAGCGGCGACGCTCCGCTGAGCACGCTTTCGCCCGGCCAACGCGGTCTCGTGCTCCTGCTCTTCTATCTACTGATTGACCGAGGCAGATCTCCCCTACTACTAGACCAGCCGGAGGAGAATCTCGACAACGACACTGTCGCGAGTGTGGTTGTTCCGGCTCTGCGCGAAGCGTCCAAGCGGCGACAAATCATCGCCGTTACTCACAACGCCAATCTGGCTGTCGTCGGCGACGCGGACCAAGTCGTTGAGTGCCGCTACGAAGACGACAGCTTCCATCTTGCCGCAGGTGCGATCTCACAGGTCGACACAGCGGCGAGGGCAGTCCGGGTGTTGGAGGGGACCAAGCCGGCTCTCGAGAACCGCTATGACAAGTTCCGCGGCCTTCCGGCGCAGTAGCCACGCGCTGGCTCCGCCGTACGGCCGATGCTTAGCCGGACTTGTAGTCGAGCTACCTGACGGTCATCCCCGTAGGTCCATTCGAGAATGGACATGAGGCCCGCTACCGGCCGCATCAGGCTCGCGCTGTCCGCCTCGCTGGGCGGCCGTACCTGCGACGACGACCAGGCTGACACCGACGACCTGGACTATCGAGGGGCCTTGGTGCAATACGAGCAATCCGAGGAGGACTCCGAAGGCGGGCTCTAGTGCCGTCAGGGTGCCGAATGCGCGGTGGGTCATCCGACGGAGGGCCAGCAGGTCCAGGGCGTTGGGCAGTAGGGGCAGGAGGAGGGCGGGGCCGGCGGTGGCCGCGACTATCTGGGCGGGATGGGGCAGGTTCTCGAGAGAGTGCGCTTGTTCAGACGTGCTGCAGGCCGAACCGAGAACGCGGCTGGCTCACAACCGAGGGACGTAGCGCTTGCCCTGGAGGGCGTCGTACACGAGCCCGGCGCTGCGGCGGGCCGCCAACAGCCGCACGCCCTCAGCCTCCAGGTCCGCGAGCACCTGGGTCAGCCCCTCGCTGGTGAGGTGGTCGCCGAGCTCGACGCGCACCTCGCGGTACGCCTGTCTCATCGCCACCAGCTGGGCGTCGATGTGCCGCGTCGCCACCCAGGCGAGGGCCACCGGCTGGCGGCGCCACCCCGCATACGAGCGGTAGTCCGACGGGCAGTGGTCGAGCAGCCACGAGACGGCCGGCACCTGCCACCCGGGGCTCTCCGGCGGCGGCACGAGCGGCGGCCAGCCCGGCGGGACCGCCCCGAGGACCTCAGCCCGGCGGGCGCGGCTCGGCACGACCAGCTCCGGGCGGCGTGGCGGACGACCGGGTGTGGGAGTCGCCGCGTTCGAACATGTGTTCGAGTCTAGGTCATGCCGGGCTGTGCGGACAGCCACTCGCGACCGTTCGTGGCTCCGCGGCCACGGATGGTGCTCAGCGAGGGTGACCTACGACCATTCCTGGCTCCGGGGCCATGAAGGGTGGTGCGGACGAGCCCTACCTCAGCGCAACGTCGCGTCGAGCCGGGCCAGCCGCGCGGCATACAGGGAGCTGGCGAGGCTGCCCACGGGCAGCGCCGCGAGCAGGGCCTCGAGGGCGGCCACGTCGTCCGCTCCCCCACCGTCCACCCACCGGGCCAGCAGCCCCGCGTCCCCCGACCGCAGCACCGCCCCGCGCAGCGTCTCGTGCAGCTCGGCCCGCAGGAGGGCCACCTCCAGCGAGCCGGAGCCGGGACGCAGCGGGCCGGCATACCGCTCCAGGGCGCGGGTCAGGTCACCGGCGGCCAGCGCCCGGCGCACGCTCCACACGTCGACGGACACCCCGTCACCGCCGAGGCGGTAGGGCGAGGACTCCAGCCGCGGGCCGAGCACCTCGCGCAGGCGGTGCACCTCGGCGCGGACCGACGAGGGCACCCCGCGGTCGCCGTACAGCGCACCGGCGAGCTCGTCGGCGCTCCAGCCCGGCTCGCGCGACGTCAGCAGGGCGAGGATGTCGGCGCGGCGCGGGGTCAGCTCGTGCACCACCCCGCCAACGCGCACCGTGGGCCGGGCGCCGAGCAGGTTCACCCCGATCTGGGCCACGGCCCGCAGCGCCGGCTGGGACTGCGCCCGTCGCCGGAGCGCGTCGCCGCGCATCATCTCTTCGATCAGTCGGGCCGCGGTGCGCACCAACGCCCCTGCGGCGACAGGCTCAAGCCCGACCGGCGCCGACACGTCGAGCACGGCGACCATGTCACCGGTGCCGGGGTCGGTGATCGGGGCAGCCGAGCAGAGCCAGCCGTGGTGGGAGTGCACGAGGTGCTGCCCGCCGACGAGGTCCACCGCCGAACCCGTCACGAGGCTCTGGCTGATCGCGTTGGTGCCGATCCCGCCCTCCGACCAGTTCGCCCCCTCGACGAACTCGATCGACTCCGCCACCCGCAGCGCTGCCGCCGAACCGATCCGCCACAGCACCTCCCCCGAGACGTCGGTGACCACGACGAGGTGGTCGTCGCTGATCGAGGAGTCCCCGAGCAGACCCGTGACGACGGGGATGTATGGCGCGAGCGGGTGCTCGGCACGCAGCCGCACCGTGTCGTCGACCTCGTGGAACCGGCGGGGGCGTTGGCGTTCGGGGTCGATGCCCTGCGCCACCGCCCGCCGCCACGAGGCGGCGATCTGGTCGCTGACGCGCGCGTCGTCCTCCCCCGCGAGGACCCGGTCGTGCGCCTCGCGGAGCCCCGCGACGCTGCGTCGGCCCATGGCTGCACTCTCGCACGCACACGCCGGTTTCGGGAGTCCCGCGCGTCCCCCTCACCGGCTCACCAGGGCTGCGTGCAACGCCGGTGCAACGCCCCGTGTCGTGGACTGGCCTCCCCGGATGCAAAGGAGCAACCATGGGCACCTCCCCCAGCGACGCCGCCGAGGCGTGGCTCACGTCGTTCGACCAGGCCCTGCAGTCCCAGGACGTCGACGCGGTCACGGACCTGTTCGCGGACGAGTGCTACTGGCGCGACCTCGTGGCCTTCACCTGGAACATCAGGACCATGGAGGGCCGGGAGCAGATCGCCGACATGCTGACGGCGACGCTCGGCCGCGTGCAACCCAAGGGCTGGGCGCTCGCCGAACCGGCGACCGAGGCCGACGGGACCGTCGAGGCGTGGATCGACTTCGAGACGGCCGACGCCCGGGGCCACGGCCACCTGCGCCTCGTGGACGGCAAGGCGTTCACGCTGCTCACGACGATGACCGAGCTCAAGGGCTTCGAGGAGCCGGGTGGTCCGCGGCGGGTCAAGGGCGTCGAGCACGAGATCCACCAGGGTCGGCAGAGCTGGCTGGAGAAGAAGACCGCCGACGAAGCCGCCCTCGGCGACACCGAGCAGCCGTACGTCGTCGTGGTCGGCGGCGGCCAGGGCGGCATCGGGCTCGGCGCCCGCCTCAAGCGGCACGGCATACCGACCGTGATCCTGGAGAAGAACGACCGCCCGGGTGACTCGTGGCGCAAGCGGTACAAGTCGCTGCACCTGCACGACCCGGTCTGGTACGACCACCTCCCCTACCTCAAGTTCCCCGACCACTGGCCGGTCTTCGCGGCCAAGGACAAGATCGGCGACTGGCTCGAGCACTACACCGCGCTCATGGAGCTGAACTACTGGACGCGGTCGGAATGTCTTGGGGCGCAATGGGATGAGGCCGCCGGCGAGTGGGAGGTGAAGGTCAACCGTGACGGCAAGGACGTCACGCTGCGGCCGAAGCACCTCGTCATCGCGCTCGGCGTGAGCGGGTACCCGTTCATCCCCGCCTTCCCCGGCGCGGACACGTTCCGCGGCGAGCAGCACCACTCCTCCCAGCACCCCGGTGGCGACGCGTATGCCGGCAAGGACGTCGTCGTCATCGGTTCCAACAACAGCGCGCACGACATCTGTGCCTCCCTCTGGGAGGTCGGCGCGAGGCCGACGATGGTGCAGCGGTCGAGCACCCACATCGTGCGCAGCGAGTCGCTCATGGACCTCGCCCTGGGCGACCTCTACTCCGAGCGCGCCCTGGCCAACGGCGTGACGACGGAGAAGGCTGACCTGGTCTTCGCCTCACTCCCCTACCGGATCATGCCCGGCGTCCTGAAGCCGGCGTACGACGAGATGCAGGTGCGCGACAAGGACTACTACGACGCGTTGCGCGAGGCCGGGTTCGACCTCGACTTCGGCGTCGACGGGTCCGGGCTCTTCATGAAGTACCTGCGACGGGGCTCTGGCTACTACATCGACGTCGGCGCCTCCCAGCTCGTCATCGACGGCCGGATCCCCGTGGTCAACGGCCAGGTCGACCACCTCACGGAGAGCTCGGTCGTCCTCGCCGACGGCACCGAGCTCCCGGCGGACGTGGTCGTCTACGCCACCGGCTACCAGTCGATGAACGGCTGGCTCGAGACGCTCATCTCCCCCGAGGTCGCCGACCGCGTCGGCAAGGTGTGGGGCTTCGGTTCGGACACCCCCAAGGACCCGGGTCCTTGGGAGGGCGAGCTGCGCAACATGTGGAAGCCGACCAACGTCGACCACCTGTGGATCCACGGCGGCAACCTGCACCAGTCACGCCACTACAGCCAGTTCCTCGCCATCCAGCTCAGGGCGCGGTACGAAGGTCTCGAGACCCCCGTCTACGGGCTGCAGGAGTCGCACCACCCGCGCTGAAGCGCGATGATTCTGGCAGCAGGAGGGCTGGCCACGGCGCGCGCGGCCAGCCCTGCTGCATACCCCTTTGCGGATCGCCCGTATGCCGCGTGGCCGGCCCCCGCGCTCAGGCCAGGTTCTCGCCGGTGGCTCGGACGACGAACTCCCAGAACCGTTGGCGCTGTGGGGCGGTCTCGACCCCGACCGGTGCGTAGTGGGTGGGCCGACGGCTGCGGTCGTGCCAGAAGCCACCGGTGCCGATCGGGTCGTCGGTCGCGACGAGCCAGGTGACCGTGTCGGCCCCCTCTGCCGGTGAGCGCAGCAGCGGGCCCATGACCTTGTTGAACCCGGGCAGCGACTCGGTGACGCCCGGGGTGTCGGCCCAGCCCGGGTGCATGCTGTGGACGGACACGCGGCCGCGCAGCCGGTCGGCCCACTGCTCGGTGATGACGAGCTGCATGCGCTTGGTGCGCGCGTAGGCCGTGACCCCGGAGTAGTCGCCCTCGGCGTACTCGAGGTCGTCGACAGCGAGCTTCTGCCCGTAGGCGCCGCCGGAGGACACGACCACGACCCGTCCCCCGCGCAGGCTGTCGGCGAGCAGGGCGGTCATCAGGTGCGGGCCCAGCACGTGGGTGGCGAGGGTGAGCTCGTGCCCCTGCGCGGTCGTGCGGCGCTCGGGCGGAAGGACGCCGGCGTTGTGCACGAGGGCGTGGAGCTCCGGCACCCGCTTGGTGAAGTCAGCGCAGAACTCGCGCACCGCGTCGAGGTCGCTGAGGTCGCAGGGCGCGATCTCCACCCGAGCCGAGGGCTCGGCCGCCACCAGCTCGGCACGAGCCGACTCCAGGCGTTCGGCGTTGCGCCCCAACAGGTGCACGGTCGCGCCCAGGCCGGCGAGCTGTTGGGCCGCGGCCAGGCCGAGTCCGCCGCTGGCACCCGTCACGAGGACGTGCCGGCCGGCGAGGCAGGCGGGACGCGGGTCCGCGGGCCACCACGAGCGACGGATCCGTGGTCCCAGCCGCGTGTAGCCGAGGACCAGGGACTTGTCCATGGCCCAGTCGAGGGCACGGGCAGCGGGGTTGGGGGGCATGGGATCACCGTACGGGCGACCGGTGGGCAGCGGCGCGTCGGGCAGGACCTAGGGTGTTCCCATGCACGAGAAGCGCCACCGGAAGCTCGTCCGCGACCGGGTCCCCGCCATCATCCGATCGAAGGGCGAGGAGGCGCAGACCACGGTGCTCGCGCCGGCCGAGTTCACCCCGGCCCTCCTCGACAAGCTCGTCGAGGAGAGCGTGGAGCTGCGCATGGCGCCGACCCGCGGGCAGCTCGACGAGCTCGCGGACGTCTGGGAGGTGCTGACCACGGTGGTGACCGAGCTGGGGTTCACCCTCGACGAGGTCGAGCAGGCCGCCTCGTTCAAGCGCATCGTGCGTGGTGGATTCTCCGAGCGGGTGTGGCTCGAGTCGACCTCGGAGGTCCCAGCGGTCAGGAACTGACCGCTTCCCTTCCTAGGCTGGTGTCATGACCACGACACCAGAGTCCAGCACCCAGCAGTCCGCCTCCAGCCGTGAGCGCGCCGACCTCGTGCAGGCACTGCGCAGGCACCGCGACTTCCTGCGCTTCGCCGTGCGAGGGATCGACGACGAGCAGGCCCGGCAGCGCACCACGGTCAGCGAGCTCACCCTTGGCGGCCTCGTGAAGCACGTGGCCGACACGGAGGTCCAGTGGGCGACCTTCATGACGGAGGGCGCCGGCAGCGCCCCGGACATCGACTGGGAGTCGATCGACTGGAGCAACCCGCCGGCGGAGATCGCCGCCTACGCCGACTCCCACCGGCTCAAGGACGACGAGACCCTCGAGGGGCAGCTCGCGCGCTACGACGAGATCGCCCGCCACACCGACGAGCTCGTCCAGACCCTGGACCTCGACACGGACCACGAGCTGCCCAAGGCGCCCTGGTTCGAGCCGGGAGCACGCTGGTCCGTGCGCCGTGCCGTCCTGCACTTGCTGGCCGAGACCTCCCAGCACGCCGGCCACGCCGACATCATCCGTGAGTCGCTGGACGGCCAGAAGACGATGGGCTGAGGCCCTGCGCATCGAGGAACGGACCTCGGGCGTCACACGAATGCTGTTGCGCACCAACGGTTTCAGCGGTATCTGGCACTGCGGCACTGTCAGTGGTCGCACCTACAGTGAGTTCATGGCAGTTGCACCGCAGGAGTATGCCGGGCAGGGCGGGGACCACCCCGCCCGGCCGGTCCTCGGCGCCCTGTCCTCAGCCCTCGTCGCGTTGACGGACTCCCAGCCGGAACGGCTGTGGGCGCTGTCCGAGGGTGAGGTGGTCGGTGCGGTCCGGGCGCTCGGGGAGCTGTCGGCCACCGTGGACGCGCACCTGGTCGCCGTGCTCGCCGAAGCCAAGGCCCGCGGCCTCGGCACGGGTGACGGCTGGGGGCCGGTGGACTGGGCCCGGTCCCTGGCCCCGCTGCTGCCGCTGCGCACGCTGACCGACGCCGACACCGTGGCCCGAGCCGCTCGGGACCCACGGCTCGGTCCGGTCGTCGAGGCCGCCACCGCAGCCGCGGCCAGGGAAATCGGTGACCCCGACACGGCGACCGGGGTGCTTCCGGTCGGCAAGGCGGCCCAGCTCGTCCGCTTCCACCGGTCCGTCGCCGGGCTGGCAGATCCCGACCAGCTCGACGAGGCCCTCGGCACGCTCCTGGACGGTGCCACCGGTCCTCGTGGCCTGAGCGAGCGCGACCTGGCCATCTGCCTGCGCCGCACGGGTGACCTGCTGCGCCCTGATGGGCTCGTCGAGCGCGACGCCGACACGGTCCGGGCGCATCGCTCCCTCACCAAGGCCCGCGGTCCCGTCGGGCTGTCCCGCTACACCCTCCTGCTCGACGACGAGGGCGCCGCTGTCGTCGACGCGGCCGTCGAGGCCCTTGCCCGGCCCCACCGCGACGAGGACACCGGCGAGCTCGACCACCGGACTCCTGCCGCGCGACGCGCCGATGCCCTGGTCGACCTGGTGACCCGCGCCGTGTCGGCCCCTGACGGGCTGCCGCGCCAGGCCAGGACCACGATGCTCGTGACCGTCCCGCTCGAGGTGCTGCAGCGGCGGGCTCGGGGCGCCGGCCTCACCCTCACGGGTGACGTCCTGACCACCGACGCCGTCCGGCGACTGGCGTGCGACGCCGAGGTCGTCCCGGTCGTGCTCGGCAGTCGCGGAGAGGTCCTCGACCAGGGCACCGCCGTGCGGCTGTTCACGACCGCCCAGATCCGCCACCTGTGGCTGCGCGACCGGCACTGCACCTTCCCGGGGTGCAGCAAGCCCGCCCGGTGGACCGACGCGCACCATCTCGTGCACTGGGCCGACGGCGGACGCACCGACATCGACAACGCAGCCCTGCTCTGCCGGGCACACCACACGGTCGTCCACCGGGAACGGCTGCGTGGCGCTGTGGTCGACACCCGACACGGACCGACCGTCGTCTGGGACCTGGCGCCCGGCTCCTACGACACCCGGCGCTTCCCGAGCCCGGGCGCTCGCGCCCTGCCCGGCCCACCGGACCCCGAACGACCCTGATCCCGCCCCATACCCCGCCCCCGGCGGGGCCGCAGCCGTGTCCCCCCAGTGCTTCATGACGCGAGGGGTATGCCGCGTGGTGACCACGCGGCATACCCCTCGGTCGTGTTGCGGGAGAACCGAACTCAGCTGTTGACGAGCGACCTCAGGACGTACTGGAGGATGCCGCCGTTGCGGTAGTAGTCCGCCTCGCCGGGGGTGTCGATGCGGACGACCGCGTCGAACTCGACCGGGTCGGCACCGTCGCGGGTGGCGGTGACCTTGACCGTCTTCGGCGTCGTGCCCTCGTTGAGGGCGGTGATGCCGGAGACCGCGAAGGTCTCGGTGCCGTCGAGGCCGAGCGAGTCGGCGTTCTCGCCGGCCGGGTACTGCAGCGGGATGACACCCATGCCGATGAGGTTCGAGCGGTGGATGCGCTCGTACGACTCGGCGATGACGGCCTTCACACCCAGCAGCCGCGTACCCTTGGCTGCCCAGTCGCGCGACGAGCCCGAGCCGTACTCCTTGCCCGACAGGATGACGAGCGGGACACCGGCCTCCTGGTAGGCGGCCGACGCCTCGAAGATCGTCGTCTGCTCGCCGCCGGACAGGAAGTTCCGGGTGAACCCGCCCTCGACACCGTCGAGCAGCAGGTTCTTCAGGCGGATGTTGGCGAAGGTGCCACGGATCATGACCTCGTGGTTGCCGCGCCGCGAACCGTAGGAGTTGAAGTCCTTGCGGTCCACGCCGTGCTCGGCGAGGTACTTGCCCGCCGGGCTGTCGGCCTTGATCGAACCTGCCGGGCTGATGTGGTCGGTCGTGACCGAGTCACCCAGCTTGGCCAGGACGCGCGCTCCCGTGATGTCCTCGACGGGCGTGGTGTCCATGGACATGCCGTCGAAGTACGGGGGCTTGCGGACGTAGGTCGACTCGGCGTCCCAGTCGAAGGTCTTGCCCTCGGGCGTCGGCAGCGACTGCCAGCGCTCGTCACCGGCGAAGACGTCGGCGTAGTCGGAGGTGAACATCTCCTGGTTGATCGAGGAGGCGATGGTGCGCTCGACGTCGTCCGGGGTGGGCCAGATGTCCTTGAGGAAGACCTCGTTGCCGGACGTGTCGGTGCCCAGGGCCTGGGTCTCGAAGTCGAAGTCCATCGTGCCGGCCAGCGCGTACGCGATGACGAGGGGCGGCGACGCCAGGTAGTTCATCTTCACGTCGGGGTTGATGCGCCCCTCGAAGTTGCGGTTGCCCGACAGCACCGACACGACCGCGAGGTCGTTGTCGTTGATGGCCTTGGAGATCTCGTCGCTCAGCGGGCCGGAGTTGCCGATGCAGGTGGTGCAGCCGTAGCCCACGAGGTGGAAGCCGAGCTTCTCGAGGTAGGGCCACATGCCGGCCTTCTCGTAGTAGTCGGTGACGACCTTGGAGCCAGGGGCCATGGAGGTCTTCACCCACGGCGCCACGGCGAGGCCGCGGTCGACGGCGTTCTTGGCCAGCATGGCCGCCGCCATCATCACCGACGGGTTCGAGGTGTTGGTGCACGAGGTGATCGACGCGATGGACACGATGCCGTGGTCGATCTCGAAGGTCGTGCCCTCGGCCGAGGTCACCGAGACCCTGCGGGACGGGCGACCGGCGCCGTCACCCTGGTCGGCCGGCTTGTCGCCACCGTTGGTGCCGTCGGTCGCGCCCTGCGGCGACGGGTCGCTGGCGGGGAAGCTGCTGGCGACACCGGCGTCACCCTCGTCGTGGGAGACGTAGGTGGGCAGCACCTTGCGGAACGAGGTCTTGGCGTCGGTGAGCGCGATGCGGTCCTGCGGGCGCTTCGGCCCGGCGATGGACGGCACGACGGTGGACAGGTCGAGCTCGAGGTACTCCGAGTAGCGCGCCTCGGGCTGGTCGGGGCCGGCCTTGAGCCACATGCCCTGCTCCTTGGCGTAGGCCTCGACGAGCGCGACCGACTGCTCCGAGCGACCGGTGAGGCGCAGGTACTCCAGCGTCACGTCGTCGATCGGGAAGATCGCGCAGGTGGAGCCGAACTCCGGGCTCATGTTGCCGATGGTGGCGCGGTTGGCCAGCGGCACCTGGGCGACGCCCTCGCCGTAGAACTCGACGAACTTGCCGACGACGCCGTGGTTGCGCAGCTGCTCGGTGATCGTCAGGACCACGTCGGTCGCGGTGGCACCGGACGGGATCGAGCCGGACAGCTTGAAGCCGACGACGCGCGGGATGAGCATCGACACGGGCTGGCCGAGCATGGCCGCCTCGGCCTCGATGCCGCCGACGCCCCAGCCGAGCACGCCGAGGCCGTTGACCATCGTCGTGTGCGAGTCGGTGCCGACGCAGGTGTCGGGGTACGCCACACCGTCGCGGACCATGACGGTGCGGGCGAGGTGCTCGATGTTGACCTGGTGGACGATGCCGGTGCCCGGGGGCACGACCTTGAAGTCCTCGAACGCGGTCTGGCCCCAGCGCAGGAACTGGTAGCGCTCGCCGTTGCGCTGGTACTCGATCTCGACGTTGCGCTCGAAGGCGTCCTTGCGCCCGAACACGTCGATGATCACGGAGTGGTCGATGACCATCTCGGCAGGGCTGAGCGGGTTGATCTTGGCCGGGTCGCCACCGAGGTCGCTGACCGCCTCGCGCATGGTCGCGAGGTCGACGATGCACGGGACACCGGTGAAGTCCTGCATGAGGACGCGCGCCGGCGTGAACTGGATCTCGGTGTCGGGCTCGGCGTTCGCGTCCCAGCCACCGAGGGCACGGATGTGGTCGGCCGTGATGTTGGCGCCGTCCTCGGTGCGCAGGAGGTTCTCCAGGAGCACCTTCAGGCTGTACGGGAGGGTCTCGCTGCCCTCGACCGTGGACAGTCGGTAGACCTCGTAGGACTGGTCGCCGACCGTGAGTTCACCGTGGGCGTTGAAGCTGTTCGTGCTGGCCACTGCCTGCTCCTTCGATGCTCAGTTGTGTGCGTCGTTGCACTCTGATGTCGATCTCGATTTATCTTGACGTCAAGATATCACGTCGGCCGTGCGTGGTCGCGTGGTCAGGCTCGGACTCGATCCTCGTCCAATGCGCTGCGCAGCGAAAGTGGCAGCTCCCGTTTGGTCCGCTCGGCGAGACCGGCCGCGACGTACGTGATCGTCAGGACGGCGCAGAGCATGCCGTCGGAGGCACGGTGGATCTCGTGCCGCAGGGTGAAGCTCGTCGTGCCCACCCGCACCGGCCGCACGACGATGTCCGCCCGGTCCCCCGCCGACAGGCTCGCCAGCCACTCGATGTCGGCGTGCCGCACGAGTGGCAGGGCGTCGGCCGCACGGGCCTGCTCCAACCCGTACCCACGGGAGGCGAGGTAGGCCAGCCTCGCGTCGTCGCACCACGCGAGGTACCACGCGTTGAACACCACCCCGACCTGGTCCACCTCGTAGAAGTGCACCTCCACGTGGTGGGTGAAGGCGGCAGGCTCGCCCCGGGACCCGCTCGCAGGTTGGGTCGGGGGCTCGCCCTGGGGCTCGCTCAGGGGTTGGGCCTGGGACTCACGCTGGGACTCACGCTGGGACTCGCGGTGGGACTCACGCTGGGACTCACGCTGGGACTCGGTCTGGGGCTCGGGCGGGATCGACACGACGAGCGAGCCTAGGTCACCTACCCCCACGGCCCGGCACCGCAGGGGCAGGTGTGGCGGCGGGCCGGGTCCCTGCGACCGTCACCGATGGGACGGCACGCAGAGCAGGAGCGCGGCGAGACAGACGGCTGCGGGGAACAGCAGCCCGGCCGGGAACCCGGCCGCCGTGGCGATCGCCCCCACCAGGACCGCACCGACGGCCGTCCCACCGTCGAACCCGACGTTCCAGCCGGCGCTGGCCACCGGGATGTGCGCCGGGTCCACCCGGGCGAAGGCGACCACGAGGGTGAGGTTCTGCAGGGCCCCGTAGGCGACGCCGACCAGTGCGGCACCGGGGAGCAGGAGCGCCAGGTCTCCCCCGTTGGCGGCCCCCCAGGCGCAGACGGCAAGCCCAGCCGCCCCGGTGAGGAGCAGCGGCGCGAGGAAGCGCTCGGCGCCATACCGGTCGGAGAGGTGACCGGCGCCCCAGCGGCAGGCGGCCGTCCCCACGCCGAGGACGAGCAGGACGGCAGCCGAGGCGGTGCCCGACCGGACGATCTGGGGCACGAAGGTGAGCAACCCTCCCCCGGCCATGGTCACGGCGAACAGCACGCCGGTGGGGCGGGCGACCGCGACGACACCCGCGCGGTCGAGCCGCGGCGCCTGCTCGGTGACCCGGTCGAGCGGGCCCAGCGCCCGGGCCACGGCGAAGGCGAAGGGCGCGGCCAGGACGGGCAGGCCGCCGAGGGCGAACACCCATCCGAAGCCCCACCGGTCGGCGACGGCGACGGAGGCGGGCAGGAGCACGAGGTTCGGCACGGCCACGGCGAGGCCGTAGGCGCCGATGGCCGCGCCCCGCCGGTGGGCCGGCACGAGGTGGGCGGCGACCGCCGACCCGGTGACCGTGAGGATGCCGAACCCCGCACCCCGGACCGCGGACAGGGCGAGGACGGACCAGAGGGCGTCCGACAGCAGGTAGAGCGGCGAGGCCACCCCCATGAGCACCACGCCGACCGCGATGACCGGGCCGTGCCCGAACCGGCGCAGCAGCGCGGGCACGGCGAACTGCGTGAGGACGGTGGCTGCGAGCAGGACACCGTTGACCAGCCCCGATCCGGCCTCGTCGGCGCCGCCGCGGACGGCCCACAGCGGGGCGACGGAGAGCAGGGCGGCGTACCCGCTGAAGCCCAGGACGGACAGCATCCCGAGCGCCGGCATGCCCGGCAGCCGCCACACCGACCCCGTGGTGGCGTGAGGTGGGCCCCCGCTCACCGTTCGAACAGGGCGACGCACTCGACGTGGTGCGTCATCGGGAACGCGTCGAAGGCGCGCAGCTCCCTCAGCTCGTAGCCGGCCTCGCGCAGGTAGGACGTGTCCCGGGCCAGCGCCGCCGGGTCGCACGCGACATAGGCGATGGCGCGCGGGGACAACCGGGTCACCTGGCCGACGACGTCCTTGCCCGCACCCGTCCGTGGCGGGTCGAGGACGACGAGGTCGGCGGTGAGCGGCAGGAGCGGGTGGCGACGCAGCTTGCGTGACCGCTGGCCGCGACGGCCGGCGGGACCCGACTTCGTCGCTCGCGGCACCCCGAACGCGTCGTCGACCCGCGCCCGCACCGCCAGGACCGACGGGTATGCCGCGAGGTTGCCGGCCGCGGCGGCGACGGCACCCGCGTCGGACTCGACCGCGACGACCTTGCCCTGCGGGCCGACGGCCCGCCCGAGGGCGGCGGCGAACAGGCCGACCCCCGAGTAGAGGTCGAGGGCGATCTCGCCCTCGCGCGGGCCGAGCATGCCGAGCACGGTCTCGACGAAGGTCGCTGCGGCACCGGGGTGGACCTGCCAGAACCCCCGGGCCGACACCTCGAAGTCGGCGACGAACGACGCGGCCTCGACGTGCTCGACGACGGTCGGGGCGTCGGCCTCGCCGGACGGCACGCGGACGACGACGGCCTCCCCTCGCGAGGGGGCGACGACGTCGACCGCGTCCTCACCGTCCCAGTGCCCACGCAGCACCTCGGTCGCGAGGATGCGCTCGTCGGCGATGAGGCAGGTGTCGACCGGGACGACGTCGTGGGACCGGTGCTGGCGCAGGCCGGCCCGGCCCACCTCGTCGACGGCGAACTCGACGCGGGTGCGCCACCGGAGCCCGTCGTGGTCCCCGGGCACCGGCTCGACGACGACCTCGACGTCGAGCTTGGCGATGCGGGAGAACTGTTCGCGGACCACGGTGGCCTTGAGGTCGCGCTGGTGCGCGACCCGGACGTGCTGGAAGTCGCAGCCGCCGCACAGGCCGGGCGCGGCATACGGGCAGGGGGCGGCGACGCGGTGCTCGCTGGCGTCGAGGACCTCGACGCAGTCGGCGCGGACGAACCGCTGGCCGTCCCGCGCCTCGGTGACCCGCACCCGGACCCGCTCACCGGGCAGCGCGTGCCGGACGAAGACGACGCGTCCCTCGTGGCGGGCGATGCAGAAGCCGCCGTGGGCGATCGGGCCGACCTCGACCTCGACCTCGTTGCCGACCCGCAGGTCGGCCTGCCCTGAAGCCTGCTCGGTGACGGTCACTGGCCGAGCCGGACCGAACCGGCGGTGGGCCCGTCGAACCGCTCCTCCTGGCCCTCGGAGGACGCGAGCTGCCACGGCACGCTCGCGACCATGACCCCGGGGGTGAACAACAGCCGGCCCTTGAGGCGCAACGCACTCTGGTTGTGCAGGACCTGCTCGTACCACTTGCCCAGGACGTACTCGGGGATGTAGACGACCACGACGTCGCGGGGGTGGCCGGAGCGCAGCGACTTCACGTAGTCGACGACGGGACGGGTGATCTCGCGGTAGGGCGAGTCGAGCGCCTTGAGCGGCACCGGGATGTCGCGGCGGTCCCACTCGTCCTGCAGCGCCTTGGTCTCGTCGGGCTCGACGTTGACGGTGATGGCCTCGAGCTTGGAGGGACGGGTGGCCCGCGCGTAGGCCAAGGCCCGCAGCGTCGGCTTGTGGATCTTGGAGACCAGCACGATCGCGTGCACCCGGCTGGGGAGCATCTGCGCGTCGACGTCGTCGTCGGAGACCCGCAGCTCGGCACGGACCCGCTCGTAGTGCTTGTGGATGCCGAGCATGAGGAAGAACAGGACGACCATCGCGGCGATGGCGTAACCGGCGCCGTGGGTGAACTTCGTCAGCAGCACGACGACCAGGACGATGCCGGACATGGTGGCGCCGACGGCGTTGATGACGCGGCTGCGCTTCATCCGCGACCGCTCGGAGGCGTCGCGCTCGAGGCGCAGGTGGCGGTTCCAGTGGCGGATCATCCCCGTCTGGCTGAGCGTGAAGGACACGAAGACACCGACGATGTACAGCTGGATCAGCTTCGTGACCTCGGCGTTGTACAGGACGATGAGGAAGGCAGCCGCCCCGGCGAGGATGAGGATGCCGTTGGAGAAGGCGAGCCGGTCACCTCGCGTGTGCAGCTGGCGCGGGAGGTAGCCGTCCTTGGCCAGGATCGAGCCGAGCACCGGGAAGCCGTTGAAGGCCGTGTTGGCGGCGAGGATGAGGATCAGGCCCGCGACGATCGACACGAGGATCACGCCGGGGTGGAAGCCCTGGAAGACCGCCTTGGCGACCTGGCCCATGATCGTGTCCTGCACGTACCCGGGGCCGACCGGCTTGCCGTCGCGGAGCAGCTGGGTCGCCGGGTCCTCGGCGTACTTGATGCCGGTCCACTTCGCGAGGGTGAGCATCGACATGAGCATGGTGATGGCGATGACGCCCATGAGCAGCAGCGTGCTGGCGGCGTTGCGGCTCTTGGGCTTCTTGAACGCCGGCACACCGTTGGAGATGGCCTCGACCCCGGTGAGGGCGGCACAGCCGGACGAGAACGCGCGCAGCAGGAGGAACAGCATCGCGAAGCTGCCGAGCTGTCCGTACCCGTCCTCCGGCACGAGGGTCAGCCCCGCGCTCTCGGCCTGCGGCAGGTTGCCGGTGACCTCGCGGACGACGCCGACGATGCCCATGCCGATGACGCTGAGCATGAACAGGTAGACCGGGACGGCGAACGCCTGCCCCGACTCGCGCACCCCGCGGAGGTTCATCGCCGTGAGGAGGACCACGAGCCCGACGGCGACGATCACCTCGTGGCCGCGGATGAACGGCAGTGCAGCAGCGGCGTTCTGGACACCGGAGGAGATCGACACCGCGACCGTGAGGACGTAGTCGACGAGCAGCGCCGAGGCCACCGTCAGGCCGGCCTTGGGACCGAGGTTGGTGTTGGCCACCTCGTAGTCGCCACCACCCGAGGGGTAGGCGTGGACGTTCTGGCGGTAGGACGCGACGACGACGAGCATGACCGCGACGACGCACAACCCGATCTGCCACGAGTGCGTCAGCGCGAGCGCACCACCGGCGAGGCCGAGGGTCAGGAAGATCTCGTCCGGCGCGTACGCCACGGACGACAACGCGTCGCTGGCGAAGATGGGCAGCGCCAGCTTCTTGGGGAGCAGGGTGTCGCCGAGGCGGTCGCTGCGCATCGCGCGACCGACAAGCACACGCTTGAGGACGCGTCCGGGAGTTGCCACGGCGAACACTCTAGGCGGCGCACGGGGTCGCTGTGCGAGACCCTGCCGCGGACCTGCGCGGCAGCGTGCACGAGGGGGTATGCCGCGGTGTAGCGTCACCGTCGTGCACTTCGTGATCATGGGCTGCGGCCGAGTGGGCTCGTCCCTCGCGCTGAGCCTCGAGAGCCAGGGCCACGACGTCGCGGTGATCGACCAGGAGGAGTCCGCGTTCCGACGCCTGGGCTCCGCGTTCGAGGGTCGCCGGGTCACCGGTGTCGGTTTCGACCGCGACACCCTGGCCGAGGCCGGCATCTCCGACGCGTACGCCTTCGCCGCCGTGTCCAGTGGTGACAACTCCAACATCCTCGCGGCCCGGGTGGCCCGCGAGACCTTCGGCGTCGAGCACGTCGTGGCGCGCATCTACGACCCCGGCCGCGCCGAGGTCTACCAGCGCCTCGGCATACCCACCGTCGCCACCGTGAAGTGGACGTCCGACCAGATGCTGCGCCGCCTGCTCCCCCAAGGCCACGTGCCCGAGCTGGTGGACCCGTCGGGCAAGGTCGTCATCGCCGAGGTCACCGTGAACCCCGGGTGGGTCGGACGGCTCGTCAGCGAGCTCGAGAGCGTCACCGGCACGCGCACCGCCTACCTGACGCGACTCGGCTCCGGCATCCTGCCGACCGCCGAGACCGTGTTCCAGGAGGGCGACCTGCTGCACGTCGCCGCCCTCGCGTCCGAGCTCCCGGCCGCGGAGCGCACCCTCGACGCCCCGCCCGCCCCGTCCGGGCACTGAGCAGAAGGAACCACATGCGCGTCGTCATCGCCGGGGCCGGGAGCGTCGGGCGCTCCATCGCCCGGGAGCTGCTGCACAACGGCCACCAGGTCCTCCTCATGGACAAGGACCGCAAGGACATCCAGTCCAGCCGCGTCCCCGAGGCCAACTGGCTGCTGGCGGACGCGTGCGAGATCACGGCCCTGCACGAGGCCGGCCTGGCCGAGTGCGACGTCGTCGTCGCCGCGACCGGTGACGACAAGGTCAACCTCGTCGTCTCCCTGCTGGCCAAGACCGAGTTCGGTGTGCCCCGCACGGTGGCCCGCGTCAACAACCCCAAGAACGAGTGGATGTTCGACGAGGCCTGGGGTGTCGACGTGGCCGTCTCGACCCCGCGCCTGATGACCGCCCTCGTCGAGGAGGCCGTCAGCGTCGGCGACCTCGTGCGCATCTTCCAGTTCCAGCAGGGCAAGGCGACGATGGTCGAGCTGACCCTGCCGCCGGACAGCCCCTACGCCGGCAAGCGGGTCGGCGACGTCGACTTCCCCGGCGAGACCGTCCTGGTCGGCATCATCCGCGAGGACCACCCGATCGCCCCCAGCCGCGACGACTCGCTGGAGCCGCACGACGAGCTGCTCTTCATCTCGACGCCGGAGTTCGAGGACGAGCTCGAGGCGATGCTCAGCCCCGGCGACCGCAACCCCCGCGGCGAGGCCTGAGCTCAGCCGCTCTCGGCGGTGGACCCCTCCAGGTCCTGCGGCGTCTGGCCGCGCACGAGCATCAGCCCCATCACGGCGAGCCCGGCGAGCCACAACGGCCAGCCCAGCGCCACCTTGGCCACACCGAGCCAGGCCACCTCACCCGCGAAGTAGAGCGGGAGCATGATGGCCACGCGCACGGCATACATCACGACGAGCACCATCGTCAGGCGCTGGCAGACGCGGACCAGGCCCCGGTCGCGGTGCCAGGAGAAGGGGTCCTCGGCAGCGCGGGGGTCGCCGGCGCCGACCATGAACCCAACCAGCGGCCACCGGCTGACGACCGAGACGAGGGCGGCGACACCCCATGCCGCGCTCGTGAGGATGCCCGGCAGGAACGCGTCCTGGGCCCGGCCGCTGCGCAGCGCGAAGAACGCGGCGATCGCCGTGGCCAGGGCGGCCGACCCGACGAACTGCAGGCTCTGGCGCTGGGCCAGCCGCACCACGGCGAGCACGACGATGACGGCCGCGGCAGCGATGACGGCCGTCCGCACGTCCTTGGTCGCGGTCCACACCACGACGAACGCGACGGTCGGCAGGGCCGTCTCGAGCGACCCGCGCCACCCGCCGAGGGCCTTGGAGAGCCGTTGGCGGATGACCTCCTCGACGGTCGCGGGCGGAACCGGCGCCCCGGTCGGCGCGGGTTCGTCCACCCCGGTCACACCGTCGTGGGCTCCGAGCTCGCGGTCAGTGGGCACGCAGCGGGACGATCTCGTAGGACGGGTTGAAGATCGTGGGGATGCCCCGGTAGTAGGTCACCCGGCCCTGGGCCCGCAGGTAGGTGCCCGGCTCGATCCCGGCGATCGACCGTCGGCCCAGCCAGACGAGGTTGATGGTGCGGCTGCCGTCGTAGAGGTCGATGACCAGGGCAGGCACGTTGACGCGCGGGCGCAGCGTCACGGCGCGGACGGTGCCGGACACGGTGGCCCGCTGACGGTCGAGCAGGTCGCACATCGGGGTGCAGCCCAGGCGGGCCGCGTCCTCGCGCAGCTCGTCGGCCTCCATCTGGGTGACCGACTTGGTGAGGCGCTCACCGAGCCGCGCGATCGCCGACTTGTGGTGTCCCTGGGGACCCTTGGTGCCGCGGGGCGGAGTGGTCTGCACGTCGTGGGCCATGGTGGTTACCGGACCTCGGTGATCTCGGGGCCACGCTCGAACGGCTTGAGGTCGTCGGTGTGGACGGTGGTGTCGGCGTCCTCGGACGCCTCGGGGTCGACGTCGCCGTCGGACTCTGCGTCGGGCTGGACCGGCAGCGTGAGCGTGAGCATCTCCCGTGGGGCCATCGCGTTGTCACCGCGGACGACGACCACGCTCCGGACGACCTCGAGCAGCGGGGCCGCCGCCTCGTCGTCGATCGCGGCGCGACCGGAGAACACGGCCCGCAGGAACCAGCGCGGTCCGTCGACGCCGGCGAACCGGGCGGGGGCGAAGACCGTGCGGCCGTCAGGTCCGGCGGACGGCATCCGGGTGCGCAGCTCGGTGCCGAGGGCGCCGTGCACCTCGTCGGCGGTGCCGCCCTGGGTGAGGATGGACTCGGCGATCTCCGAACGGATCTCGTCCCAGATGCCCATCGTCTTCGGTGCGGCGAAGGCCTGCAGCTGGACGGCCGAGTCGCCGATCACGGCAGTGGCACCGACGACCTGGTCAGCCGCCTCGTCCACCTCGAGCCGCAGCTCCATGCCGGCGACGCCGCGGATGCGCAGCGCACCGAGGTCGAGCCTGCCGTCGTCGGTGGTGTCGACCTCGGAGCTGTCGTGCGGGCCGTTGCCCTCACGGTCGACCGGGGCCGCCTTGGCAGCCGGGGCCGCGGCGGCGTCGTCAGCCGAGCCGTACTCGTCGGCGTTCGCTGCATCGGTCGGCTCGTCGAGCTCGGTCGCGTCGAGCGCCGGGTCGAGGG
>NZ_LMGM01000001.1:816055-942815 GCF_001427915.1 Phycicoccus sp. Root563
CAGTCCTTCGTTGTCTGGGGGTGGTTGCCGAAGCCGCCACTGGCACCATGACCAGTGTCCCCCCGGGAGGTGTCCTCGAGCGAATCCACCTCGAGGAAGTCGGCGACGGCGACCTGCTGCACCACGAGCTGGGCGATCCGGTCGCCGCGGTGGACGGTGAACTCCTCGCGCGGGTCGAGGTTGACGAGGTTCACGAGAACCTCTCCGCGGTAGCCCGCATCGACCGTGCCCGGGGCGTTGACGATGGTGATGCCGTGCCGGGCCGCGAGGCCGGACCGCGGGTGCACCAGGCCGACGTAGCCGTCGGGCAGGGCGAGGGCGACGCCGGTGGGGACCAGGGCCCGCTCCCCCGGTGCGAGGGTCACGTCGGTCGCGGCGTGCAGGTCGGCCCCGGCGTCACCGGGGTGCGCGTAGGACGGGACCGGCAGGTCGGGGTCGAGCCGGCGCAAGGGGACGGAGACGCGGATAGGGCCAGTCACGTGGACTGACCCTATCGGTGGTTGGTGCGTGCTCAGGCTGCGCACTCCCGGCACACCATCTGCCCGTTGACCTCCTTGGCCAGCTGGCTGCGGTGGTGCACGAGGAAGCAGCGCGAACAGGTGAACTCGTCGTACTGGCGCGGGATCACCCGCACCGACAGCTCCTCGCCGGACAGGTCTGCGCCGGGGAGCTCGAAGCCCTCGGCCTGCTCCGTCTCGTCGACGTCGACGCTCGAAGCGCTCTTGTCGACCCGGCGGGACTTCAGTTCCTCGATCGAGTCCTCGGACAGCTCGTCATCGGTCTTGCGCGGCGCGTCGTAGTCAGTCGCCATAGTCGCTGTCGCTCTCCCTCTTCAGTCGCATCTGTGCCCGCTCGATGATCGAGAAGGCAAGTCGCCGGTGTTAACGCTGATCGTCGTGGTTTTGTGCCCACCGCCGGCGGGGATTGTGCCCTATCTCGCTGGCGCCGTCACCACCGCGTCCACCACAGCGTCCGCAGGGCCTCCCCAGACCGTCGGCAACCGGCCCAAACCGGCGCCGTGCCGGCCCAAGAACCGGTCTCGGTTCATCCACAGTTCACCCAAGGGACGCAACCCCGAGTGGGCTCCGGGGCGTCTGCCACCGTAGAGTCCTGTCTCCGCCCGACCCGGGACCGAGGCTGCGCGAGCACCTCGGAGCCCCTGAGACACAGGACCCCGGCCCGACCCGGATCCACCTGGATTCACCCGGATCCACCCGAACCGACTCGTGACACGACTCAGAGAGGGGTGCAGCAATGACCGAGTTCCACACCGAGATCACCCGCCGCGCCAGCCGCGCAGTGCAGTCCCTGCGGACCGCGCAGGAGGCCGGCGACGACTACCTGGCCTCTGTCCGCGAGGCCGAGCTGGAGAACCTGGCCCGCCTCGCCGACGAGCACGGCCTGCGCATCCCCGACCTCGCGGGGTACCACGCAGCCTGACGCAGCTTGATGCCGCCTAACCCAGCCCGACGCTGCGAACGGCGCGACCGCCACCGCGGTCGCGCCGTTCGCGCTGGGTGGGACGTGCGACCGGCCGACTCCGCGCCGATCTGCTGCGCGCCGGCCCACTCCGAGCCGGCCCACTCCGAGCCGGCCCACTCCGAGCCGGCCTACTCCGAGCCGGCCTACTCCGCGCCGACCGACTCCACAGCCCGCCGGACGAGCGGCTCGAGCTCGGCGTGCAGCGCGGGCGCCGCCCCCACGACCATGTCCTGGTCGGGAGCGAGGTCGCCCAGCCCGGTGAAGACCCCGCCGGACTCGGTGAGCACCAGCCACGCGGCCGCCATGTCCCACGGGTTGAGGCCGCGCTCGAAGTAGCAGTCGAGGGTGCCGGCGGCCACGGCGCAGATGTCCAGCGCCGCGCTGCCGATCCGGCGGATGTCGCGCAGGTGCGGCAGCACCTGCACGAGCAGGGTGGCCTGCCACAGCCGACGACGGGTGTCGTAGCCGAAGCCCGTGCCCGCGAGCGCGTGGCCGAGTCCGGGCGGGTCGGCGATGACGAGCCGGCGGGCGTCGCCGTCGCCTCGTCGCAGCCGGGCGCCCCCACCGAGGCGGGCGTGGAAGAGCTCCCCCGTGACCGGGTTCACGACGGCACCCGCGACCGGGCGCCACGCCCCCGGGGTCGTGGGGTCGCCGACGACGGCGGCGACGGACACGGCATACGAGGGGATGCCGTAGAGGTAGTTGACCGTCCCGTCGATGGGGTCGACGACCCACGTGATCTCGGACTCGCGGTCGGTGCCGCCCTCCTCCTCGCCGAGGAAGCCGTCGCCCGGGCGGGCGGCCTGCAGCCGCGAGCGCAGGAGGTCCTGGGAGCGCTGGTCCATCACGGTCACGACGTCGGTGGCCGTGCTCTTGGTCTTGGAGACCCCGAGGTCGGCGGGCCGGTCGTCGACGATGAGGCGACCGGCCTCGAGGGCGACCTCGACGGCGAGGCGTTCGAGCTCGACGAGGACCACGGCGTCCGGGACGGTCAGCGCGGACACGGTCAGTCCTGCCCGCACAACGCCGGCTTGGCGACCCGGAGGTTCGGGCAGCACCCCGGCGCGCACGTCGACCGCAACGGGTCGCGACCCGGCCAGGACGGCTGGACCGGCTGCTCCCCCCGGGCCACGGCGGCGCGCTCCTCGACGAGGTCGACCAGGCCGGAGACGAACTCCGGGTCGATGCCGACCGTGGGGACGCGCACCAGCTGGATGCCCAGCTTCTCCGCCGTGGCAGCCGCCTCGGTGTCGAGGTCGTAGACCACCTCCATGTGGTCGGAGACGAACCCGATCGGCGACACGACGACGACCTGCGCGCCCTCGGCCGCCAGCTCCTCGAGCCGGTCGTTGACGTCGGGCTCGAGCCACGGCTGGCTCGGCGGACCCGACCGCGAGCAGAACACGAGCTCACCGGACAGGTCCGTGTCGAGCGTGGCGTTGACCTCGTCGGTGATCGCCGCACCGAGGGCGATGTGCTGGCGGCTGTAGGCGCTGCCGTCCTCGTCACCCGGGCCCGACGTCTCGTCCATGGCGGTGGGGATGGAGTGGGTGACGAACAGGAGCCGTATGGCGCCCGCGTCCGTCCCGCCGCGCAGCACCTCCCGCACGGACTCGGTGACGAGCCGGCTGTTGGTGCGCGAGAACCCCGGGTGGTTGGCGTAGGTGCGGATCTTGTCGATGGCGATGTCGATACCGGCCTCGGCGACCTCCGCCTGCGCCCCGGCGAGGTCCTCGCGGTACTGGCGGCAGGAGGAGTAGCAGGAGTAGGCGCTGGTCATCACCGTGACGAGCCGCGACAGGCCCTGGTCGTGGGCCTCGCGCAGCGCCTCCGGGACGAACGGCGTGAAGTTGCGGTTGCCCCAGATGACCGGCGTCGTGATGCCCCGACGGTCGAGCTCGCCGCGCAGCGCCGCGATGAGGGCACGGTTCTGGTCGTTGATCGGGCTGCGGCCGCCGAACCCGTAGTAGTGCTCACCGACCTCCTCGAGCCGCTCGTCGGGGATGTTCTTGCCCGCGGTGACCGTCCGCAGGAACGGCAGGACGTCCTCCGGCTTCTCCGGGCCGCCGAAGGACAGCAGCAGGATCCCGTCGTAGGGCTCCAGCGGCGAGGCCTCCGGGCTGTTGTCGGCAGTGGGGTCGGGGTGGGGGGTGCTCACGTGAGTTCTCCGGTTCGCAGGGGCTTGGGGGCGTGCACATCGAGGACGACGGCGATCATGCGCACGGCGAAGACCAGGGCGACGCAGCCCCAGATCACCACCGGGCCGACCCGGTCGAAGTGGTGGGCGGTGACGACCAGGGCGGACCCCAGGAGGGCGGGCAGCGCATACATCTCCCGGCGCAGCACCTCGGGCACCTGCCCGGCGAGGACGTCGCGGACGATGCCGCCGCCGACGGCGGTGATGCCGCCGACGATCACGGCCGTGAGGGGGTCCATCCCCGCACCGAGGGCCTTGAGCGACCCGCCGATCGCGAACACGGCCAGCCCGGCCGCGTCGAGCACCCGGACGAACCGCGAGATGCGTTCGATCCCGGGGTGGTAGACGAACGTCACGAGCCCGGCGACCAGGGCGCTGGTGAGGAGTCGCCAGTCGGAGATGCCCACCGGGGGCAGCGCACCGATGAGGACGTCCCGCATCACCCCACCGCCGAGGGCGGCCGCACCGGACAGCACGAGGACCCCGAACAGGTCGAGGCGCTTCTTCACCGCGACGAGTCCACCGGACAACGCGAAGGCGAAGACGCCGACCAGGTCGAGGGCCAGTTGGAGGTGGGGGTCGAAGGTGAGCATCGCGAGGTCAAAACTACCCTCGCGGCGTGGTCGCTTCCTCGGCGAGGCCCGTGGTGGCAGAGTCGACCACGATGTGGCGATACGGGAGAAGGCAATGCGCAACCTGCGGCTGATCGGTGTCCATGAGGACGGTCAGCAGCTGCTGCTGTCCGATTCCGGGGGCGAGCAGTTCAGCGTCCCCCTCGACGAGCCCCTGCGAGCGGCGGTCCGACGCGACCGACCGCGCCTCGGCCAGCTCCAGATCGAGATCGACGGAGGCATGCGGCCCCGCGAGGTCCAGGCGATGATCCGCGCCGGCCTGAGTGCCGACGACGTCGCCGACCGCTCCGGGTGGACGGTGGAGAAGGTCCGTCGTTACGAGGGACCGATCCTCGCCGAGCGCGAGTACGTCGCCGGCCTCGCCCGCGCCGTCAGGCTCCGCGGTCGCGCCGGTGCGGGGTCGACCACCCCCACCCTCTCGGCGCGCGTCAGCGCCCGGCTCTCCGGCCGTGGCGTCGACCCCGCGGCAGCGCTGTGGGACTCCGCCCGCAACGAGGCCGGCGAGTGGACGGTCCTCGTCACGTTCCCGGCCGGCGGCCGCGAGCGCGAGGCGCGCTGGCACTTCGACGTGCCGGCCCGCACCGTCACCGCGGCCGACGACGAGGCGCGCTGGCTGAGCGAGGAGGACACCGGCAGCGGCGCCTCTCCCCTGCCGACCCCGCACCTCGCGACCCCGCCCGTCCGCGCCACGACCGTGTATGACGTGGAGGCCGAGGGCGGCGTGCAGGCCACCCCGCGCCGCGCTGCTCCCCAGCGCACCGAGGAGCCCCTCGACCTCATGACCGCGATGCGCGAGCGCGCGTCGCACCGGGGTCGCCCGCGCCGCCGCAAGGCGTCGGCGACGCAGACCCCCGGCGACGACGCCCCTCGTGAGGACGCGCTCCCCCTGGAGGATCTCGCCTACGACCCCGAGACGATGCCGCCGCCGCCCGCGGCGCGAGGCCCGCACCCGCTCGACCCCGTCGAGGAGTCCGCAGCGTCACGCGACGACGCAGTGGTCCTCGAGGCACCCGACGAGGTCGTCCCCGACCCGGGGGTCGAGCCCTCGCTCGAGGCCGAGGCCGAGGTGGAGGTCGAGGACGTCGCCACGGTCACCGACCCCGCTGTCGAGACCGCTGCCGCCCCCGAGCCGACTCCGGAACCCACTCCTGCGCCCGAACCCGCGGCCCAGCCCGAACCGGCCCAGCAGGTCGACCGACTGGGCGCCGTCGAGGCCGGGGCCGACGACCGGCACGAGGACGTCGGGCCTGCCGCGGAGAAGGCCGACCAGGACGACGCGCCTGCGGCGAAGCCGCGCCCGGCGAAGAAGGCCGGCCGACGCAGCGTCCCGAGCTGGGACGACGTCATGTTCGGGGCCAGGACCCGCGACTGACGCGGCTACTGCTGCGGCACCGGGCACAGGTCGAGGTCGAACGGCAGCACGTCGGGCGACTCTGCTGCGGCCCGGGCCGCGGCGGAGTTCATCCGCCGCATGAAGTGGCGGCGGCACAGCACCTCGTACTCCACGAGCGTCTCGCTGCCCGGCTTGGTGTCGCCGACCACGACCTGCTCGCCCTCGACGACCATGACGCCGTCCACGACGCGCGCGTTGTGCGTGGCGCGCTTCCCGCACCAGCACAGCGCCTCGACCTGGAGCACCTGCACCTTGTCGGCGAGCTCGATCATGCGGCGCGAACCCGGGAACAGCTGGGTGCGGAAGTCGGCGGTGATGCCGAACGCGAACACGTCGATCGCCATCTCGTCGACGAGGCGGGCGAGCTGCTCCACCTGCACCGGTGTGTAGAACTGCACCTCGTCGCAGATGAGGTAGTCCACCCGCACGCCGTTCGTGGCGTGCTCGACGACCGCGTCCCAGAAGTCGAGGTCGTCGCCCACCTCGTGGGCCGCCGTGGAGAGACCGAGCCGCGACGAGAGCACGTCGGTCCCGGCGCGGTCCATCTTCGTGTAGATCAGGCCGGACCGGCCGCGGGCCTGGTGGTTGTGGTCCATCTGGAGGGCAAGGGTCGACTTGCCACAGTCCATGGTCCCGGAGAAGAAGACGAGCTCAGCCACGAGGGAACACCCTAGGCGGTGTCCCGGGCCGGCACGTGGAAGAGGGGTATGGCGGACTCGTCCGCCGTCAGCGAACCGTGCAGCCCCACCAGCGCGAGCAGCTCGGGCCGCGCCCGCCGGGAGTCCACGATGGCGAAGTTGTCGCGCATGGCGACGACGACGTCACCGATGCGGGCCAGGTTCTCGCCGCTGACCGGTCCGAACCACCCTTCGCGGATCGCCTCCTCCCGTGACCTGATCCAGGCCCGCTCGCGCACGCGCTCGACCCAGACCTGCTCGACGTCGGCCGCCGCGCCGTCCTCGCAGTAGAGCTGCAGGGCCCGGGCCTCGCCCCCGACGTGGCGCACCCCGGCTGCCAGCTCGGGGTCGTGGGCCAGGTCGATGCGCAGGGCGTGCGGGGCGTCGACCATGCCGTGGTCGGCGGTGACGTAGACGGCGGTGTCCGACGGGACGGAGCGGCACAGGCGGGCCAGCTCGGCGTCGATCGCCTCGAGCTCGTCGCCCCACTCCCACGACTGGCACCCGTGCACGTGCCCGACCTTGTCGAGCTCACCCCAGTACAGGTAGACCAGCGAGCGCTTCGACGCCCGCACGGCCGCCACCGAGGCGTCCACCCGCGACTCGAGCGTGTCGGCCGCCTTGAACCGGCCGCCGCGCAGCGCCGCCCGGGTCAGGCCGGACCCGTCGAAGAACCCGGGACCGATGCGGGTGACCGACACCCCCGCCCGCTCGACCTGCTCGAACACGGTGGGCTGCGGCTGCCAGGTCAGCGGGTCGGGTCCGTCCTCCCACGACAGCTGGTTGACGAGGCGGTCCTCCCCAGGGACCAGCACCTCGTACCCGAGCAGCCCGTGGCTGCCCGGAGGGAGCCCGGTGCCGAACGTCCCCATCGACGTCGCCGTCGTCGACGGGAACCCCGCCGTGATCCGGTATGCCGCGGGGAGCAGGGACCGCAGGAACGGTGCGTGACCTCCGCGGCGACGGATCAGCTCGTACCCGAGCCCGTCGACGAGGACGACCACGGCACGGCGCGACGGGCCGAAGGCCAGGCCGGAGTTGCCGGCCTCGTCCAGCCCGTCCGGGCCGGTGCTGGCAGGGCCGGTCGGCTGCGTCGAGCTGTCGGCCAGGGCACCGGCGAACCGGTCCACTCCGAGCGTCGCCGCCACCGCCGGCAGGACTCCTGCGAGTCCCGCCGCGTCATAGCGCGGGTGGAGCAGACCTTCGTGGGGCACGGCCTACGCCGTCGCCGTCAGGGAGACCGGCCGGCGGCGGGGCACGGACGTGGGAGGAGGCACGGGTCAGCTGCCGATGCTCGTCGACAGCGCCTGGGCGAAGTCCAGTGCCTGCTGGAGGGCGACCTCACCCTCGGCGTCGGCGCTGATGCGCAGGGAGATGTCGTCCGAGGCGACGCTGCCCTCGTAGCCGTGGTCGGCGTCGCAGTCGGGGTCGGCGCAGGAGGCGGGCATCAGGTCGATGCGGCTCACCGCTCCCCAGCCGAGGGTGAGCGTGATCTCGCGACCGAGCGACCCGGGCTGGTAGTCCTGGGGGCGCGCGACGACGTGGGTGACCATGACTCCACGGACCGCGCTGAGCGGGACGCTCTCGGTGGTCGCCGTCGCCACGTCCTCCTGGCCCGGCCCGCCGTCGGTGTGGTCGTCCGCGTGGGCGATGACCAGGCGGCTCATGGTCAGGGCCAGGACCGTGATGTGGCGGCGCACCACGTCGTGGTCGAAGGTCGTCTCCTGGTGCACGAGGTGCGACACGACCTCGTCCCCACCGAGGGCCGCGCGGACGACGTCACCGACGAGGGCCGGGTAGTAGCCGGCCTGCTGGATCGCCCGGGTGAGGTCGTCGGGGAGAGCCAGCGGCGGCGGTGCGGGGTGGGAGGAGGTGGAGCCCATAACGCCCATCCTGCCCTAGTACGCGGCCCCCCGCCGGTGGCCGGCCCGTGCCGGGGGCCCCGCACCAGCGTGACCTGCGGTGATGTCAGGTCAGGGTGCGTCGGCCCGGGTCCTTGCGCCGGGGCGTGGGGGCCACCACGGCCTCGGCGCCGAGCACGTCGACCCCGGAGGGGTGGGCGTTGACCGGGTTGAGCACGAGGCTCGAGACCTCGGGCAGGTTGTCCGCGAGCACCGAGACGCGGGCGATGAGGTCGGCGAGCGCCGCGCGGTGGACCGGGGTCGACCCCCGGTGGCCGTGCAGCATCGGCGAGGACTTGACCGAGGAGATGAGGTCGGAGACGTCGACGTCGGTGAGCGGCGGGATGCGGTGGCCGATGTCGCCGAGCAGGTCGGTGGGCGGCCCCGCGATGCTGAACGACACGACGGGCCCGAACAGCGGGTCCTCGTCGGAGCGCACCACGCAGGAGACGCCGGGGGTGGCCATCCGCTGGACGACGAACGAGTTGGCGGACAGCGGCGCGAGCCGTTCGGTGAGACCGGCGAAGGCCTCGCGCACCTGGCCCTCGGTGCGCAGGTCGACCCGGATCCCCGACAGGCCCGGCTGGTGGCGCATGAGGGGGGCGACCGACTTGATCACCACGGGGTAGCCGACGGCCTCGGCCGCCGCCACCGCGTCGTCGACGGTCCGGGCCGGCACGCTCCCCCACAGGTCGACGCCGTAGGCCGACAGCAACGAGGTGACCTCGGCATGGGTGAGGCGGCGTCCCTCGGGCGACTCGGTGAGGACGCGTTCGACCAGGGCCTCGGCCGCCTCGCGGTCGATCCCGACGGGGTTGACCTGCACCCCCCGGTCCTTGGAGCGCCACTCGGAGTACCGGGTGGCTGCGGCCAGGGCCCGCACCGCGTCCTCGGGCATCGCATAGGCCGGGACGACCTCGACCCGTCCTGCGCCCGGCTGGTCGGACAACCGGTCGAGCACACCCCGCATCCCGAGGAACGTTGCGAGACAGGGCTTGTCGGAGGCGATCGCCGCATCGCGCACCGCCGCGGCCACCTCGGCGTCCTCGGTGACCAGGGGCGGGATGAAGCAGGTGAGGACGCTGTCGACCTCCGGGTCGCCGAACGCGTCGGCCAGGGCGGCGGCGAAGTGCTCACCTCTGGCGTCGCTGGGCAACGACACCGGTCCGTGCGCCACCTCGAGCCCCCAGCTCACGCAGGCCTCGGCGGTGAGCGCACCCAGGGCGTCGGAGTTGCCGACGATCGCGACCCGGTTGCCCTGGGGCAGGGGTTGGTGCACCACGAGCTGGGCGACGTCGAACATCTGGTGGACGTTCTCGACCCGGATGACACCGGCCTGGCGCAGCATCGCGTCGAACGCCTCGGGGCGCACCCGGGTGGGCCGCGCCCGGTGGCCGGGTGGCACGCCATACGACGACACCCCGGACTTGACGACGATGACCGGCTTGGTCGTGGCGAGCCGGCGCGCGATGCGCGAGAACTTGCGCGGGTTGCCCATGGACTCGAGGTAGAGCCCCACGGCGTCGGTGTCGTCGTCGTCGATCCAGTACTGCATGAAGTCGTTGCCGGAGACGTCGACGCGGTTGCCGGCGGAGGCGAACACCGAGATCCCGAGCCCGCGGCGGGCGGCGGACGCGAGGACGGCGATGCCGAGCGCCCCGCTCTGCGCGAAGAGCCCGAGTCGCCCGGCCGGGGGCAGCTCGGGGGCGAGGGAGGCGTTGAGGCGCACGCTCGGGTGGTTGTTGATGACGCCGAAGGAGTTGGGTCCGAGGACCCGCATGCCCGCGGCCCGCGCGGTGGCCAGCAGCTCGCGCTGCAGCTCCTCCCCCGCCGGTCCTGCCTCGGCGAACCCGGCCGACACCACGAGCAGCGTCTTCACGTCCGCCTCGGCGCAGTCGGCGACGACGTCGAGGACCTCCTCGGCGGGCACGGCGACCACGGCCAGGTCGACCTCGTCGGGGATCTCGGAGACACGGGCGTGCGCGTGCAGCCCGAGCACCTCCATGGCCTCCCGGTTGACGGCGTACACCGCGCCGTTGAAGCCGGCCGACTGGATGTTGGACAGGATGTGGTGGCCGATCGAGTCGCTGCGCCGGCTCGCGCCGACCACGGCGATGGTGTCGGGGAAGAGCACCGAACGCATGCTCACCGACTCCGCGCGGTGCTCCCGCGACAGCCGCACGGCCTCGGACCGTTCGGTGGGCCGGATCTGGAACCGCACCGAGACCACGCCGTCCTCGAAGCGCCTGCTGACCTCGTACCCCGCCTCGCTGAAGACCGAGATCATCTTGCGGTTCTGCGGGAGCACCTCGGCGGTGAACTCCTCGATGCCCGACTCCCAGGCGATCACCGCGAGGTGTTCGAGCAGGACCGAGCCGATCCCCTTGCCCTGGAAGGAGTCGGAGATGTTGAAGGCCACCTCCGCGCTCGTCGCGGTGATCTTGTCGTAGCGACCGATGCCGATGATCGCGCCGCGCACGGTGGCGACGAGGGCAACACGGTCGTGGTAGTCCACGTTGGTGAACCGCGTGACGTCGCGGTCGCTGAGCTTGCGCAGCGGCGCGAAGAACCGCATGTAGATCGACTCGTCGGACTGCCCCGCGTGGAACCGGTGCACGGCCTCGACGTCGGACGGCGTGATCGGCCGCAGGTGGGCGACCGAGCCGTCGCGGAGCACGACGTCGGCCTCCCACTGCGTCGGGTACCCCACAGGGCGCCCTGCGGCCTCGGTCATGCGGCCTCGCTCGCGGCCCGACTCATGCACGAAGCATGGCACGAGCCTGCACCCGGGTGGGTGACCGGCTCAGCGCCGCAGGGGCACCGTCTCGAAGGTCGAGCCGGCGTCGGTGCTGAGCCAGTACGAACCACCTCCGCTGAAGGCGTAGACCAGCCCGCCCCCGGCTGCCCCGGCCCACGCGGTGTCCGTCGAACCACCCGGTGCGACCGGCGCCCACGCGGCGCCACCGGTGCTGCTCGCGAGCATCGTCGTCGGCGACGGCACCTCCCCGGTGCTCGCCGGGAGGGCCTGTCGCACGGCGACGAGGTGGGTGGCATCGGTCGCGGTCAACCAGACCCCCGCCCGGGTGGGGGTGCCCAGCCCGGGCGCCGACCGCGAGCGCCAGGAGCCGCCCCGGTCGGTGGACGTCACGACGGTCCAGCGGCTGTCGGGGGCGTCGGCGGACGGGCACAGGCCGACGAGGGTGCCACGGGTGTTGGCCGTGGCCGCCAGCGTCAGTCCCTGCGACTGGTCGCAGCCCTCGGGTACGGGCAGCGCCGTGGGCGTGCCCGAGACGCGGATGGCGGGCAGTGGCTGCTGGGCGCCGGTGGACGTGCCGTTGAGGTAGGCGTCCGGTCCGTCCATCGCGATCCAGGCGTTCTCGACGACCTTGGCGAGCCCCTCGACCCGGACCGCCGTCGTGGTCCGGTCGGTGACCGACCCGGTGCGGACCTGCAGGTCCGAGCACCCGAGCGTGGCCGCCGCACCCTGGTGGGTGCAGCGGGCCGCGGTGGCCATCCAGACCCGCGAGCCGTCGGTCTCCAGCGACAGCACGGTGCGCCCACCCACGTCGACGGGGGTCCAGCTCCGTCCGCCGTCGGTGGTGCGCCGGACCTCGGTGCCGAAGACGTACCCGACCTGCGGGGTCGCGAACCGCACGCCCACGAGCTGGTGCGGTCCTGCCGGGGTGACGAGTGGTCCGCGGGTCGTGAGGTCGGTGAAGGAGGCGCGCGTCGACCAGGTCCGCCCGTTGTCGTCGGAGCCGACGACGGCGGTGCAGTCGCCCGTGGCGCAGACCCCCGCCCCGAGGGCGTAGAGGTGACCGCCGCCCGCGTTGGTCATCGAGGCCAGGCCGAAGCCGACCGGCACGGGCAGGATCTTGCTGGCCGGTGTGGTGCGGCTCGGGGACGACGTCGTGGCCTCGCCGGTGGCCGGCGGGCCGGGCTGGACGGTCCGGGTCACGGTCACCGTGGGCTGCGGGGTCCCGGAGGTCGTGGCGACGGTCCTCGTCGGGGTGTCCGACGCCGTCTGCAGGTCCGGGACGTTCCCGGTGCCGACGACGACGGAGCCGGCGACCACCGCAGCGGCAGCGGCGGCACCGAGCCAGGCGAGGGCGCCGCGGCGGTGCGGGCGGCGCGACTCGGCCACCATCGCCTCCCAGCGCTCCTCGCCTGCGGGGAGCTCGCGGACGTCGGCGCGTTCGCGCGCGAAGAAGTCCTCGAGGGGGTCGCGGTTCATCTCGTTTCTCCCAGGATCTTCGCCATGCGCTGGCGTGCGTCGAACAGGTCCCGTTTCACGGTGCCCTCGGACTTCTCGAGCTGTCTGGCCACGGTGGCCACGGGCAGGTCGGCGAAGTAGTGCAGGAGCACGACCACCCGCAGCCGGTCCGGCAGCTGCTGGACGGCGTCGCGGACGGTGAGCGCGGTCGCCAGGTCGGGGGCCGGGGTGAAGTCGTCGCGACCGGCCTGGTGCCGCTCGTACGCCACCGCCTCGCGGCCGCGCTTGCGCCAGTGGTCGCGCACGAGGTTGGCGGCCACGGTGTAGAGCCACGCCCTGGGGTCGTCGACCTTGCCGAACTCCCGGAACAGCTTGAGGAACGCCTCCGTGGCCACGTCGTGGCCGAGGTCGGTGTCGCCCACCAACCGGGCCGTCCACCCCGCGAGGCGGCCGTAGTGGACGTCGTAGACCTCGCGGACGGCAGCCTCGACGTCGACCCGGTCCCGCGTCGCCACTGCCACCCCTCCCCTGAGAGCCACGGCGGTCATCGTCGTCATGCCTGGTGGACGCCGCACCCCCGCGCGTGGTTGGGCCCATCCTGTCAGCGCCTCGTCGGCCGTTCGCGACAGGATGGGGTCATGGAGCTCTCGCAGGTGGTCCGTCGCCGTCGGATGGTGCGTCGCTTCGACCCCGACCGCCCGGTCCCGGGGGACGTCCTCGAGCGGATCCTGTATGCCGCGCAGCGGGCTCCCAGCGCCGGGTTCAGCCAGGGGTGGGACTTCGTCGTGCTCGAGGGACCGTCGCAGACCCAGGCCTTCTGGGCCGCCACCCGCGACGTTGAGCGCGAGCCGGACGCGTGGCTGCGGGGCGTCTCGGCGGCCCCCGTCCTCGTCCTCTGCCTGTCCGACCCCACTGCCTACCTCGACCGCTACGCCGAGCCCGACAAGGGCTGGACCGACCGCGACCCGGCTCGCTGGCCGGTGCCCTACTGGGACGTCGACACCGGCATGGCGGCGATGCTCATGCTGCTCACGGCGGTCGACGAGGGCCTCGGCGCCCTGTTCTTCGGGGTGCCCCCGGACCGGCACACGCAGGTGAGGCGGGCCCACGGCATACCGCAGGACCGGCGGCTCGTCGGGGTGGTCGCGCTGGGGCACGAGCGGGAGCGGACCACGTCCCCGTCGCTGCGGCGCGGTCGGCGCAGCGAGCAGGAGGTCGTGCACCGGGGTCGCTTCGGGGGTGGTCGGGGAACCGGCCCCGGCGAGTCGGCGACCGAGCCCGTCTAGCCGTGGTCCAAGATTGGGACGACCCCCGCGCCCCGCGGGACGACTGCTAGGAGTGGCACCCAGGTATGGCCCGCAAGACCCCGTCAGCCCCCGTCGACGAGCCGTTCGTCGAGCGGATCGTCGACATCGACGTCCGCGAGGAGATGCAGGGGGCGTTCCTCGAGTACGCCGTCTCCGTCATCCACTCGCGCGCCCTGCCCGACGCCCGTGACGGCCTCAAGCCGGTCCAGCGACGGATCCTGTACTCCATGAACGAGATGGGCCTGCGCCCCGAGCGCGGCCACGTCAAGTCCTCCCGCGTCGTCGGCGACGTCATGGGCAAGTACCACCCGCACGGCGACACGGCCATCTACGACGCCCTCGTCCGCATGGCGCAGCCGTTCACGATGCGCCTGCCCCTCGTCGACGGGCACGGCAACTTCGGCTCGCTCGACGACGGGCCGGCCGCCTCCCGGTACACCGAGGCCCGTCCCGCTCCTGCCGCCGTCCTCATGACGACCGGGCTCGACGAGGAGACGGTCGAGTTCGTCCCCAACTACGACGACCAGCTCCTGCAGCCCGAGGTGATGCCGGCGGCGTTCCCCAACCTGCTCGTCAACGGCGCCAGCGGCATCGCGGTGGGCATGGCGACCAACATGGCGCCGCACAACCTCGTCGAGGTCATCGGCGCGGCCCGCCACCTCATCGCCAACCCCACCTGCTCGCTGGACGACCTGATGAAGTTCGTCCCCGGTCCGGACCTGCCCGCGGGCGGGCGCATCGTCGGGCTCGACGGCATCCGCGACGCCTACCTCACCGGCCGCGGCAGCTTCAAGACCCGCGCCACCACCCGCATCGAGAAGACCTCGCCGCGCAGGATGGGCATCGTCGTCACCGAGCTGCCCTACCTCGTGGGCCCCGAGAAGGTCATCGAGAAGATCAAGGACGCCGTCCAGTCCAAGAAGCTCCAGGGCATCTCGGACGTCAAGGACCTCACCGACCGCAAGCACGGCCTGCAGCTGGTCATCGAGGTGAAGAACGGCTTCAACCCCGACGCCGTCCTCGAGCAGCTCTACAAGCTGACCCCCATGGAGGACTCGTTCTCCATCAACAACGTCGCCCTCGTCGGTGGTCAGCCGCGCACCCTCGGGCTCAAGGACCTGCTCAAGGTCTACGTCGACTTCCGCACCGACGTGGTCCGGCGTCGCACCGAGTACCGGCTCGGCAAGCGCAAGGACCGCCTGCACCTGGTCGAGGGACTGCTCATCGCGATCCTCGACATCGACGAGGTCATCCAGGTGATCCGGACCTCCGACGACGGCAACACCGCCAAGGCACGCCTCATGGACGTCTTCGACCTCACCGACCCGCAGGCGACCTACATCCTCGACCTGCAGCTGCGCCGGCTCACGAAGTTCTCGCGCATGGAGCTCGAGACCGAGAAGTCCGACCTCGAGCGACAGATCGAGGAGCTCGAGGCCATCCTGGGCGACGAGAAGCTGCTCCTGAGGACGGTGTCGACCGAGCTCGCCGACGTCGCCAAGGCCCACGGCACGCCCCGCCGCACGGTCCTGCTCGAGTCGGCCGGCGTCCCCGCCACCACGGCGTCGCCGCTGGAGGTGGCCGACGACCCGTGCTGGGTCCTGCTCTCCTCCACCGGGCTGATGGCGCGCACCAACGGCGCCGACCCCATCCCCGCCGACGGCGCGCGCAGCAAGCACGACGCCCTCGTCGGAGCGGTCCGCACCACGGCGCGCGGCGAGGTCGGGCTGGTCACGTCCCGTGGCCGGCTCATCCGCCTCTCGGCCCTGGAGCTGCCGACGCTGCCCCCGACCAACGGTGCCCCCTCGCTGTCCGGCGGTGCGCCCCTCGCGGCATACGTCGACCTGCCGTCCGGTGAGGAACCCCTGACCATCGTCAGCCTCGTGGCCGACGCCCCGGGCATCGCCCTCGGCACGGCCCAGGGCGTGGTCAAGCGCGTCACGACCGACTACCCTGGCCGCACCGACTTCGAGCTCATCTCGCTCAAGGACGGCGACCAGGTCGTCGGCGCCGTGGGCCTGACCAGCGGTGACGAGGACCTCGTCTTCATCACCACCGACGCCCAGCTGCTGCGGTTCGGCGCCTCGGCGGTGCGCCCCCAGGGACGTGCCGCCGGCGGGATGGCCGGCATCAAGCTCGCTGCCGGCGCCACCGTCGCCTTCTTCGGCGCCGTGCCGCAGGGCGCCGACGCCGTCGTCGTCACGTCCTCCGGCTCCTCCGGCGCCCTCCCCGGCACCGAGCCCGGCTCGATCAAGGCCACGCCCTACTCGGAGTACCCGCCCAAGGGTCGGGCGACCGGCGGCGTGCGCTGCCACCGGTTCCTGCGCGGCGAGGACACGCTGGTCCTCGCCTGGGCCGGGCCGTTGCCCGCCAAGGCCTCCGGCGCCAACGGCGTCGCCCTCGAGCTCCCGGAGCCGACCGGTCGCCGCGACGGCTCCGGCGTCCCCGCCCCGGCCGCCATCGCCCGCATCGCGGGTCCCCCGCAGTGACCCCGACGGGTTCAAGGTCAACCTCAGGGTCAGGGTCAGGGCACGGGACCCCGGCTCCCGACGCCTGCTCGGTCGGGTTCGACCGGGCCGGCGTCTCCGCCTACGGCACCGCAGCCCGGGCGGACTTCTTCGTGGCGCTCGAGCAGCCGGGCCCCTGGGGCCGCGACGCCGCCACCCAGTCGCACCTCCCTGCCGACCTCGGGTCGGCCCTCGCCGAGGCCTGCAGCAGCAGGGGCGGGCGGCTCAGCCTGATCCGACGCCCGGGCCGCCACCCCGACGACTCGCACGACCCGGCGCCGGCCGGCCACACGGCATACCTCGCCTGGGCGGGTGAGCAGCCGTGGCTGCTCACCGGACGCGTCGCCGACCCCGCCGTCCTCCTCGACGTCGACCTCGACGCCCTGGCCCGCGGCGACCGAGACGCCGTGACGCGGTCCCTGCCCGGTATGGCGCCGTGCCCGCCGGTGCTCCTCGTCTGCACCAACGGGCGGCGCGACGTCTGCTGCGCCGTGCGAGGGCGACCGGTCGCCCTCGACGCAGCCGCCGAGGCGCCCGGCCGGGTCTGGGAGGCCTCGCACACCGGCGGCCACCGGTTCGCCCCGACCGGCGTGCTGCTCCCCCACGGCGCGACGCTGGCGCGCCTCGACGCGACGCTGGCCGGGGAGGTCCTGGCCGCGGCCGGGCACGGGGCCCTCCCGCTCGGCCTGCTCGGCCCCGCCCACGACCGTGGGCGCAGCGCCCTCGCACCCGGCGCCCAGGCGGCGGAGTCGCACGTGCGCCACCTCGTCTCGGAGGTCTCGCTCACCGCGTTCACCGTGACCGAGCTGGCGCGGGTCTCGGCACCCCCCGCAGGCACCCCCGCAGGCACCCCCGCAGACACTGCCTCAGACACCCCCTTGGACACCCCCGACGGCACCCCGCCGGGAGCGGTCGGCACGGTCGGAAGCACCTTCGAGGTGGTCCACGAGGACGGCCGGAGCTGGGTCGTGCAGTGCGAAAGACTGCTGCTCGCAGGGGAATTGCCCGAGTCGTGCGGCAAGCACCCTGTCCACGTGTCGGTCTGGGACACCCGCGTCGCCTCCTGAGCGACGGTCGTCCACGCTCGGTTTCCCGGCAGTTACGTAATCGTTACCGCCTTGTCCTCATGAAGCGATTGCCACAGGCGAGCGCAAACGTTTACATGGGGCCGTTACCTCAGCGCTGAGGCACGTCCGCCTCAGCACGACGCGAGAAATGGAGGCGGGCGCATGGCCCTCCGAATGAACAAGCGGCACACCTTCACGGTGCTTGCCGGTGCAGTGTCCGTTGCGCTCGTCGCAGCGGCCTGTGGTGGCGGCGGCGGCGGCGGCAACGCTGCTGCGTCCTCCGGGGCTGACGCCCGCGGCCCCATCACCTACGTCCAGGGCAAGGACAACAGCAACCTCCTCGCTCCGCAGGCGGCCCGCTGGAACGCGGCCCACCCGACCGAGAAGGTCACGATCAAGGAGCAGTCCGACCAGGCCGACCAGCAGCACGACGACCTGGTGCAGAACTTCCAGGCCAAGAGCACGGCGTACGACGTCGTCTCGGTCGACGTCGTCTGGACCGCGGAGTTCGCCGCCAAGGGCTGGCTGACCCCCCTCAAGGACAAGTTCGCCCTGCCGACCACCGGATTCCTGGCCCCGACCATCAAGGCCGCCACGTACAACAACACGCTGTACGCGGCACCCACCTCCTCCGACGGCGCGATGCTCTACTACCGCTCCGACCTCGTGAAGACGCCGCCGAAGACGTTCGACGAGATGTGGTCGATGTGCTCCATCGCCAAGCAGAACGGCATGGACTGCTACGCGGGCCAGTTCGCCAAGTACGAGGGCGGCACCTGCAACGCGACCGAGTGGATGAACGCCTACGGCGCCAAGGTCGTCGACGACGCCGGCAAGCCGACCGTCGACTCCCCCGAGGCGGCTGCCGGCCTGAAGGCCCTGGCCGACCACTACAAGAACGGTGACATCCCCAAGCAGGCCATCACCTACCAGGAGGAGCAGAGCCGCGCTGCGTTCCAGGACGGCAAGCTGCTGTTCCTGCGCAACTGGCCCTACGTCTACAACCTGGCCAGCACCGACGCCTCCTCGAAGGTCAAGGGCAAGTTCGCCGTCGCCCCGCTGCCCGGCGTGGACGGCCCCGGCACCTCGACCCTCGGTGGCCACATGGCCGCGATCAGCGCCTTCTCGAAGAACAAGGCCACGGCCCTGGACTTCCTGAAGTTCCTGACCAGCCCCGAGGAGCAGAAGACCAACATGGAGAAGGGTTCGCTGGCTCCGGTCATCGAGTCGATCTACACCGACCAGGCCCTCGTCGCCAAGTACCCGTACCTGCCGACGCTCAAGGAGTCCATCTCCAACGCGGTGTCGCGTCCCGTCACCCCGTTCTACCCGGCCGTGAGCAAGGCCATCCAGGAGAACTTCTACGCAGCCATCCAGGGTCAGAAGACCCCCGAGGCCGCCGTGAAGGACATGCAGGCCGCCATGCAGGCCGCCTCCGGCTGATCCACGCCGCCTGACCCGAGTCGTGGGGACGGTTCCTCCGGGAACCGTCCCNCCGAACGTCGCCGAGCGCGAAACACATCACGGTCTTTCCACCATCGCTTCCGGGCAAGGAGCAGGCATGAGCGCAGTCGCACAGTCGACGCAGGGGTCGACGAAGAAATCGCCCCCCACCAAGAAGCCCAAGGGGCTCAACGACGCCCAGAGACGTCAAGGCCTCCTGCTGGTCCTGCCGACCTTGGCCTTCCTCGCAGCCGTCATCCTCTATCCCCTGGTCCGAGCGGTGTTCGACTCCTTCAAGAAGGACGAAGGACTCGACCCGGCCACCGGCCTGTTCGTCCAGGGCGGCAGTGCCGGCGTCTCCAACTACACCCACTGGCTGCTGCAGCAGTGTGGCAACGTCGACTGCCCGCCCGGCACCCTCGGCGCACAGTTCTACAGCGCCTTCTGGGTCACCCTCTTCTTCACCGTCGTCAGCGTCGTGGTCGAGATCGGCCTCGGCATGTGGTTCGCGATGATCATGAACCGCGACTTCAAGGGCCGTGGCCTCGTCCGCGCCGCCATCCTCGTGCCGTGGGCCATCCCCACCGCTGTGACCGCCAAGCTCTGGTTCTTCATCTTCGCCTTCGACGGCATCGCCAACAAGCTCCTCGGCTTCGTCGGGATCCCGGCGCAGCTGTGGACGAGCGACCCGACGGCGGCCAAGTTCGCCATCATCATCGCCGACGTCTGGAAGACCACGCCGTTCATGGCGCTGCTCATCCTCGCCGGCCTGCAGCTCATCCCCGGCGACGTCTACGAGGCCGCCCAGATCGACGGCGCCACCAAGTGGCAGACGTTCGTGCGCATCACCCTCCCGCTGGTCAAGGTGCCGCTCATGGTGGCCGTGCTGTTCCGCACCCTCGACGTGCTGCGCATCTACGACCTGCCGGCGATCCTCACCAACGGCGGTGGAGGCACGACCTCCCTGTCGATGCTCGTGATCGACCAGATCCGCCAGGGCGGGTTCAACAACGCGTCCGCCCTCTCGACGATCATCTTCCTGCTGATCGCCATCGTCGCCTTCCTCTTCATCCGGTTCGGCGGGGCCGACGTCATCCAGCGACCGCCGACCTCGAAGAAGAAGGACGACGACGCTCCGACCCGCGGCCAGGCTGCCCAGGTGGGCAACCCCGTCGCCGCCAACGCGACCTCGACGGGAGCCTGACATGACCGCGGCAACCACCACCTCGACCACGGCACCCCCCACCAGCGGGCGCACCGAGGCCCAGGAGATCCACTTCAAGAGCAACCGCAACGCCAAGATCCGGATGTACATCGGACTCGCGGCGCTGGTGATCTGGGGTCTGGCCCCGTTCTACTGGATGGTCGTCACGGCCTTCCGCGACGTGGGCTACACGTTCGACACCAGCCCGTGGCCGACCCACGTGACGCTGGACAACTTCCGGACGGCGTTCTCCACCGGCCGCGGCAACCACTTCGGTGCCGCGCTGGTGCACTCCGTCATCATCGGCGTCGTCACCACCGTGGTCGCCATGCTCGTCGGCGTCTTCGCGTCCTACGCGCTGGCCCGGCTCAACTTCCCGGGCAAGTACGTCGTCCTCGGTGTCATCCTCGGGTCCTCCATGTTCCCGGGTGTGGCCCTGGTGACGCCGCTGTTCCAGCTCTTCACGAACCTCGGCTGGCGCGACGGAGCCAACTACCAGGCCCTGATCATCCCGAACATCTCGTTCGCGCTACCGCTGACGATCTACACGCTGACGGCGTTCTTGGCAGAGATGCCGTGGGAACTCGAGGAATCGGCGCGCATCGACGGCTGCACCCCGGGCCAGGCCTTCCGCAAGATCATGCTGCCGCTCGCGGCCCCGGGTCTGTTCACGACGGCGATCCTGGCCTTCATCGCCAGCTGGAACGAGTTCCTCCTGGCCTCGCAGTTCTCCACGGCGCAGACGCAGACGGTGACGGTGGCCATCGCCCAGTTCACCGGCTCCCAGCCCCACCAGGAGCCGTACACCGCCGTCATGGCGGCAGGAACCATCGTCACCGTGCCGCTCATCATCATGGTGCTGATCTTCCAGCGGGCCATCGTGTCCGGTCTGACGGCCGGAGGTGTGAAGGGCTAGGCCCTGCGCCTATCCCCCACATCTGCAATGGGACTGTTCAACCCAGGAAGCGGCACTGGCGGTCAGCGGGCCAGGGCCCAACGACTCGACACGCTGCTCGGCATCATCGGGGTCTTCACCTTCATGGCCGTCGTGCAGACGGTCGTCCTGGAGGTGCGCGGGGAGCCGGCGGGAACATCCGCCGTGCTCCTCGCGGTCCTCCTCGCGATCCTGTACGCGGTCTGGCGAGCACGGAAGAACACCGGAGTCTGAGCCTCCAGGACGGGTGTCATGACAACCATCGGCGACGTTGCCAAGGCCGCGGGAGTGTCCGTGGCGACGGTCTCGCGCGCGCTGCGCGGCGTCGACCGCGTCAGCCCGCGCACCCGGGACCGCGTGCTCGCGGCGGCCACCGAGCTGCACTACGTCGCCTCCCCCGCCGCCACCTCCCTGGTCTCGGGGCGGACACGGGGCATCGGGGTCATCACGCCGTACTTCAACCGGTGGTTCTTCGCCACCGTCGTGACCGGCATCGAGAAGGCGCTGCGCGACGAGGGGCACCACGTGCTGCTGTGCGACCTCGAGAGCCACACCTTCGACGCCCGCCTGCCCATCACCCAGAACATGCTCTGGAAACGGGTCGACGGGGTCATCATCCTCAACGTGCCGCCCGACCCGCAGGAGCGCGACCTGCTCGACCGGCTGGGCCTGCCCGTCGTCACCGTCGGCAACCGCCAGCCGGGGTGGCCGTCCGTCCGCATCGACGACCGGGCCGCGATGGCGATGGCCGTCGAGTACGTCGTGGGGCTCGGGCACCGCGAGATCGCGTATGCCGGGACGGTGCCGGCCTCGGTGTCGCACCTGCAGACCCCGTTCGACCGCCGGGAGGCGTTCGACGAGGTGCTGGCCCGGCACGGCATACCGAACCGTCCGGAGTGGACCCTGCGGTGCGACTGGACCGCTGACGGTGCCGCCGAGCACGCCGATCGGTTGTTCGCCGCCGCGGAGCGACCCACCTGCGTCGTCGCCGCCTCCGACGAGATGGCCTTCGGGGTGATCAGTGCCGCCCGTCGGCGCGGCCTGCAGGTCCCCGGCGACGTGTCGGTCATCGGCATCGACGACCACGTCCACTCCCGCATCCACGACCTCACGACGGTGCGCCAGGACGTCGAGGCGCAGGGCCGGCACGCCGGCTCGCTCATGCTCTCGGCGCTGCACGGCCACGACGTGAGCAGCACGCACGACGAGGTCCTCGGGGTCGAGCTCGTGGTCCGTGGCTCGACGGCACCGCCCTCACGCTCCCGGGCGAAGCGGACCGACCGCCCGACGCGGGCGCGCACGGCACCGAGGTCCGGTGCCCTCGGTGCCGTACAGGCGCCTGCCTGAGCCCTGGTCGGCCCAGCGCGGGCCTTCTCGGGCCCGTCCGGCCGTCGTCTAGTTGACCGAGCCCTCGCGCTCGCCGAGCTCCTCCGGGTCGCGGATGTAGGTCTTCTTGGCCCGCAGCGCCCGGTTGGCGAACCAGGTGATCGCCCAGAGCACCACGCCGATGGCCAGCAGGATCCCGGCGATCTTGTACTGCTCCCCCGCTCGGCCGGTGACCGGCAGCACGAAGAAGAAGCAGAGCAGGGCGCCGACGACCGGCAGCACGGTCGGTGCGACGAAGTGCTTCCGGTCGATGGTGTCCTTGCGGAGCACGAGGACGCAGATGTTGACGATCGTGAAGACGCCGAGCAGCAGCAGCGACGTCGTCCCACCGAGCGTCTCCGTGGCCGAGGTGCTCGCCCCGGAGACGTAGGTGATCAGGCCGAAGGCGAGCAGCGTCGTGAAGATGATCGCCGCCCACGGCGTCTGCCGCGACGAGTGGACCTTGCCCAGGAAGGGCGGCAGCACCTCCTGGCGGGCCATGCCGTAGAGCAGCCGGCTCGCCATGAGCATGTTGATCAGCGCCGAGTTGGCCACGGCGAACATCGAGATGAAGGGCAGCAGGGTGTCGATCGGCACGCCGGGCGCGGCCCGCTCGACGACGGTCACCAGCGGGGTCTCGCTGTCCCCGAGGATGCCGACGGGCACGATGGCCACCGAGAAGAGCGCGACGAGCACGTAGATGACACCGGTGACGCTGATGCCGGTGATCATCATCTTGGGGAAGTTCTTGACCGGGTCCTTGGTCTCCTCGGCCATGTTGACCGAGTCCTCGAAGCCGACCATCGCGAAGAACGCGAGGGACGTCGCCGCCGTGACGGCCAAGAACGCGCTCTTGTCGCTCGGGCTGTCGAACACCATGGTCCGGCTGAAGTCGGTCTTGCCGGCGAACAGGGCGTAGAACCCGACGAGGATGACGAGCAGCAGACCGGACAGCTCGACGAGGGTGAGCACGATGTTGGCGCGCACGCTCTCGCCGACGCCACGGAAGTTCACGACCGCGACGAGAGCCATGAACGCCAACGCCACGACGAGGATCAGCGAGGTGTTGTCACTGTCGAGCCCGAACCCCTTGGCCATGTTGGACGCGAACGCCCTCGACGCGGTCGAGGCGCTCGTGATGCCGGAACACATCACGGTGAAGGCGACGATGAAGGTCAGGAAGTGCACCCCGAAGGCCTTGTGCGTGTAGAGCGCCGCCCCGGCAGCCTGCGGGTACTTCGTCACGAGCTCGAGGTAGGAGAACGCGGTGATCATGGCGATGCCGAAGGCCACGATGAACGGCACCCACGCCGCCCCACCGACCTCCTGGGCCACCTTGCCGGTGAGGGCGTAGACACCGGTGCCGAGGATGTCGCCCACGATGAACAGCAGCAGGAGCTTGGGACCCATCACCCGCTTGAGCTCGGTCTGTTCTTCCCCGGTGTCGACGTTCGTGGTCGTGGACATGCAGAACCTCCTGGTCGCGGAGGTCGCCCTTCACGACCCCTGCAGGGCCCACACTGACGCAGTTCGCCCACCTCGGCAACGAGCAACGCTGGTGGGCGCCGCCGTCAGGCGTCGATGCGTTCCCGGTCGAGCTCGGCTGCCGACTCGACGATGAAGTCCTTCCGGGGACCCACGTCGTTGCCCATGAGGAGGTCGAACACGTTCTCGGCCATCTCGGCGTCCGCGAGCGTCACGCGCCGCAAGGTCCGGTGCCGCGGGTCCATCGTGGTCTCCGCGAGCTGGTCGGCATCCATCTCGCCGAGGCCCTTGTAGCGCTGCAGCGGCTGCTTGATGTTCTTCCCGCGCTTGCCGAGGGAGGCGACCGTCGTCCGCATCTCCTTCTCGGAGTAGGTGTAGATGAGGTCGTTCTTCTTGGCACCGTTGTTGACGACCTCGATCCGGTGCAACGGGGGCACCGCGGCATACACCCTCCCCGCCTCGACCAGGGGGCGCATGTAGCGGAAGAAGAGGGTGAGCAGGAGCGTCCGGATGTGGGCACCGTCGACGTCCGCGTCGGTCATGATGATGACCTTGCCGTAGCGCGCCGCGTCGAGGTCGAACGAGCGCCCGGAACCGGCCCCGATCACCTGGATGATCGCAGCGCACTCGGCGTTCTTGAGCATGTCCGAGACCGAGGCCTTCTGGACGTTGAGGATCTTGCCGCGGATCGGCAGCAGCGCCTGGTAGTCGCTGGAGCGGGCGAGCTTGGCGGTGCCGAGGGCGCTGTCGCCCTCGACGATGAACAGCTCGGACTTCTCGACCTCGGACGACCGGCAGTCGGCGAGCTTGGCAGGCAGCGTCGACGACTCGAGGGCGTTCTTGCGACGCTGGGTCTCCTTGTGCAGCCGGGCGCTGATCCGCGACTTCATCTCGGAGACGACCTTCTCCAGCAGCAGGGCCGCCTGGGCCTTCTCGCCCCGCTTCGTGGAGGTCAGGAGGCTGGTGAGCTCCTGCTCGACGACCTTGGAGACGATCGCGCGGACCGCGTTGGTCCCGAGCACCTCCTTGGTCTGCCCCTCGAACTGCGGCTCGGCCAAGCGGACCGTGACCACGGCGGTGAGGCCGGCGAGGACGTCGTCCTTCTCGGGCTTGTCGCTGCCGACCTTGAGGCGCCGGCTGTTCACCTCGAGCTGCTTGCGGAACACCTTGAGCAGCGCCTGCTCGAAGCCGGCGATGTGGGTGCCGCCCTTGGGCGTGGCGATGATGTTGACGAAGGAGCTGACCTTCGCGTCGTACCCGGTGCCCCACCGGACCGCGATGTCGACGCCGCACTCGCGCTCGACGGCGGTCGGGGTCATGTGCCCCTTGCCGTCCAGGACCGGCACCGTCTCGGTGAAGGTGCCCGTGCCCTGCAGCCGCCACACCTCGGTCACCGCGGTGTCGGGGGCGAGGAACTCGGCGAACTCGGAGATGCCGCCGTCGTGGACGAAGGTCTCCTCGTGCGGCCCGTCGGCCCCCGGGGTGCCGGGAAGCCCACGCTCGTCGCGGATGACGATGGTGAGCCCCGGGACCAGGAACGAGGTCTGGCGCGCGCGCGAGACCAGGCTGGGGTAGTCGAACGCCGCGTCCTTGAGGAAGATCTGCTCGTCGGCCCAGTAACGCACCCGGGTGCCGGTGACGCCCCGCCTGGCCTTGCCGACGACGGCCAGCTCGCTGGAGCGCTCGTAGGGCGTGAAGGCGTGGTCCGGCGCCTTGTCGGCGGTCGCCACATCCGGGAAGTACCCGGGCTCGCCGCGGCGGAAGCTCATCGCATAGGTCTTGCCGGTCCGGTCGACCTCGACGTCGAGGCGTGCCGAGAGGGCGTTGACCACGGACGCACCGACGCCGTGCAGACCACCGGACGCGGTGTAGGAACCGCCGCCGAACTTGCCCCCCGCGTGCAGCTTGGTGAAGACGACCTCGACCCCGGTGAGGCCGGTGCGCGGCTCGATGTCGACCGGGATGCCACGACCGTTGTCGCGGACCTCCACCGACCCGTCGCGGTAGAGGATCACCTCGATGCGGTCGCAGTGACCGCCGAGCGCCTCGTCCACCGCGTTGTCGATGATCTCCCACAGGCAGTGCATGAGGCCGCGGCCGTCGGTCGACCCGATGTACATGCCGGGACGCTTGCGCACGGCCTCGAGGCCCTCGAGGACCTGCAGGTGGTGGGCGCTGTAGTCCGACGTGGACTTCGTCGTCGCGGCCTTCTTCGCGGTGGTGGCTTCAGCCACGGGGTTCCCTTCTCGGTGCTCTGGCGGCCAGGTCGCTGACCGGTCCCCGCAGGGTAACCCGCGGCGCGGACAGGGCCGCGCAGGCACGCGGCACGTCCCGGGGCCGGTGGTCGTTGGTCCCATCGCGGGGCGCCGGCCCGGGCCCAGGGGCCCCGTCCGGACCGATCTGGATCCGTCCGGACCCATCCACCGGACACCTGACCTACGAATCACCTGTTGCGACATGACATGACCCACATGGTGACCCAATACGAGCCGGGAAGAACGTGGCGTGCTTGACTGTTCTAACCGGCGCCGGACCCGGAAAGTTGTCTCACCCCTGTGACAACCCCGAACCGGCGGAGGACGTCTCATGGAGACAGACGAATGAAGGAAGGCTGACGTGACCACTGCACTGGCACCCTCTCTGAACGCGGCCGACCGCTGCGACCGCTGCGGCGCCCAGGCCTACGTGCGCGCTCGCCTTCACGCTGGTGGGGAACTGCTGTTCTGCGCCCACCACGGACGCGAGCACCTGCCGAAGCTGCGCGAGCACGCCGACATCCAGGACGAGAGCGAGCGGCTCCACGAGACGCCCGCGACCGTGCCGGACGAGGACCGGTAGACCGGCCGCTCCACCCCTCCCTCGTGGAGGCCACCCTGTGGGTCCCCGCCGTCCTGATCGTGATCGGGCTGGTGGGGATCGTCGTCCCCGTGCTGCCCGGGCTGCTGCTCGTGCTCGCGGCCGTGCTCATCTGGGCCTTCGACACGGGTACGACCGCCGGCTGGTGGGTCTTCGCGCTCTGTGCGGCCCTCTACGTGGCCGGCACGGCCCTGCAGTACGCCCTCCCCGGTCGGCGCATGCGCGCGGCCGGGGTCCGTCGTTCGACGCTGCTGCTGGCGGTCCTGCTCGCCATCGTCGGGTTCTTCGTCATCCCGGTGGTGGGCGCCGCGGTGGGGTTCGTGGGCGGGATCTACCTCGTCGAGCTGGGCCACTCCCGCGACAGGTATGCCGCGTGGGCCTCGACCAGGGCCGCCCTCGGGGCGGTCTTCCTGTCGATCGGCATCGAGCTGTTGGCCGGGCTGGCGATCGCGACCACGTGGGTGGTCGCCGTGCTCGTCACGACCTGACGGCTAGTACCCGCCTGCGCCGCCGTCCTTGCGACGGTCCCAGCGCTCTTCCATCCGGTCCATGAACGACCCGGCCGTCCGACGAGACCTGGGGCCCTTGCCCTGACCGGCCTTGGGCCGGGCCATCGGGTGGCGGACGGTTCCGTCCGGCTGGACCGCGCCGAGGGCCGCCTTGCCGCGCCGGGGCGGGGTCAGGGCGAAGGCCACGGCGGCGACCATGATGGCGAAGCCGATGGCCCCGATCCACATCGTGGTGTTGACCCCCACGAGCACGAGGGCGAGGCCGAGGACCACACCGACCACGCCGATGGCCACCCGTCGTCGGGCAGCCGCACGAGCACCGGCACCCTGCATCTGTGACGCGAACTTGGGGTCCTCGGCGTACAGAGCCTGCTCCATCTGCTCGAGCAGCTGCTGTTCGTGCTCTGAGAGCGGCACAGTGACCTCCTGGCAATCGGCGTGCATGTGCTCCAACGCGCCAGGCCGCCGATTCGTTGCGCCTGCGAAGGAGCATCTTTGCCGGTCGGTGGCGTGGCGCCGACACCATCAGGATATGTCGCGCAGCGGTGTTGCACCATCCGTTCGCCGGCACCCGTCGAGGTGATCTGCGTCAGGGACCAAGGACCCGGTCAACGACCCGTCGCAGGGGGGTCACTGGGACGTCCCGGAGCACGTCGGTCGCGGTCCTTGTCGCTGATCAGGGCCGCCGGGCGGACGCTGCCGGCGCCGAACCGGGCACTGGCCCGGTCCACCGCCCGGTCCGCCTCCCGCCAGCCGTGGTCGGGCTCGTCGAGCAGGCCCTGGATGGGGGCACCCGCGCTGTCCACCAGACCCTCCATCCGCACCCCGACGAGGCGGATGCGGGCGCGCTGCAGGCCCAGCGCGTCATACAGGCTGCGCGCGGTCTCGTAGATCTCGCGGCTGACGTCGGTGGGGTCGCGCAGGGTCTTGCTTCGGGTGATCGTCGTGAAGTCCGAGAACCGCACGCGGACGGTCACAGTGCGTCCGAGCATGCCGGCGGAGCGGACCCGGGCCGCGGTGCGGTCGCTCAGCTTGAGCAGGTGGCGGTGGATCTGCACCGGGTCGTCGATGTCGAACTCGAACGTCTCGTCCGAACCGATGCTGCGCTCGCGGCGGACCGGTTCGACCCCTCGGGGGTCCCGACCCCACGACAGGTCGTGCAGGTGCGGGCCGGCCGACTCCCCCAGGGCCCGGCGCAGGGTGTCGAGGGGGGTGTGCGCGATGTCGGCGACGGTGTGCAGCCCGAGCCGCAGCAGCGTCTCCTCGGTCTTGTCGCCGACGCCCCACAGCGCGCCGACGGGGAGCTGCTGGACGAAGCTGACCACCTCGTCGCGGGGGACGACGACCAGGCCGTCGGGCTTGGCGAGGCCTGAGGCGAGCTTGGCGACGAACTTCGTCGGGGCGACGCCGACCGAGCAGGTGATGCCCTGCTCGTCGTGGATCGTGTCGCGGACCAGCTGGCCGATCCGCGCCGGGTTGCCCAGCCGACGGACCGAGCCTGCGACGTCGAGGAAGGCCTCGTCGAGCGAGAGGGGTTCGACGATGGGGGTGATGGTGTCGAAGGTGGCCATCACGGCGGCCGAGATCTGGCTGTAGAGCGCGTGGTCGGGGGCGATCACGGTGGCCTGCGGGCACAGGCGGCGAGCCCGCGACATCGGCATGGCCGATGCGACCCCGAAACGGCGGGCCTCGTAGGTCGCCGACAGCACCACGCCACGGTTGCCGCCACCGCCGATGATGACCGGGGTGCCGACGAGGTCGGGACGACTGAGCAGGGATGCGGACGCGTAGAAGGCGTCCATGTCGACGTGCAGGACGGTGCACCCGGTGTCGTCGGGCGGCCGGTCCGCACTGCGCGACGGCAGGGTGAACTGGCGACGGCTCACGTGCGGGCGAGGACGTGGACCGCGGCGCCGAGCTGCCCGAGGAACGCGAACTCGGGGTGCCGGTTGGCGGCGGCCTCGAGCTCGAGCAGCGCGGCACGGTCGGCGTCGGAGTCGATGAGCGCGGAGGGCACCAGGTCGCTGAACAGGCGGACCCCGTGGACGTCCTCCACGACGAGGCCGGTCTGCTCGACCATCGACCGGAGGGTGCTGGCGTCGAACCGCCGCGGCAGCGGGTCGGCTGCTCCCCAGCGCCCGTCCTCGCTGACGAGGGCCTGGTGGGCCTGGGTGAACTGGCCGGCGAGCACGCGGGCCAGGACGACGGCGAGGCGCTGCGCCGCGACGATGCTCAGGTGTCCACCGGGGGCGACCACCCCGGCGAGGGCGGTGAGGGTGGCCTGGGGGTCGTCGACGACCTCGAGCGTGCCGTGGCAGCAGACGAGGTCGACCAGCCGGTCGCCGACGATGGCGGCGAGGGAGTCGGCGTCACCCTGCACGGCGGTGACGCGGTCGGCCACCCCGCGCTCGGCGCTGCGGCGGGACAGCGACGCCAGGGCGTCGGGGCTGGGGTCGACGACGACGACCTGGTGGCCGAGCTCGGCGAGCGGGACGGCGAGGCCGCCGGTGCCGCCACCGAGGTCGAGGACCCGCAACGGCTGGACGTCACCGTCGGCGCGGGCAGCCTGCTGGGCGGCGAGCAGACCGGTCACCGCGGTCCACACCGCGGAGGTCCGCAATGCCGTCTCGACGCCACCGCGTCGGGTCCGCCACTGCTCGTCGGCCACCGCGGCCACCTCCTGTGCTTCCTGCTGGATCGTCCTGCTCACCCTAGTGGCCGGAGCTGCCGGGGCTGGAGTGCCACAGCTTGCGTGGTGCGGCGAGCTGTCCCAGGCCGGTGTCGTCGGGCACCTCGGCGCCCTGGGCCAGCGCCCGTGACCCGCGGACGTCCCCACCGGCCGGCTTGATGTCGGCGTAGGGCGACTGCTTGAAGCCCGACGCGTGCACCAGCACCCGGCGTCCTGCGGGACCTGCGGCGCGCTGGACCTCCTCGGCAGCCTCGGCCTGCTCCGTGGCGCTGCGTTCGCTGTCCTCCATCGCGGCATGCACGGCCTCGATCCCCCCGCGGGTCCAGGCCTCCCACAGCGGCGTCAGCTCCCACGCACCCGTGGCCCGCAACGAGATCCCCCGTGGTCCGGTACGCCGGACCACCCCCCGCACGAGCATCATCCAGGAGTGGAACACGGTCGCGGCGTAGGGCCCCTGGACGTCCTCGAAGAAGGTCGCGTCGACCGGTCCCGTGGAGTCGTCGAGGGTGAGGAACACGACCCGTCGCCCCGACCGGATCGGTGGCGTCTGGGTGGCGACCTTGACCCCGCACACCCAGACCGTGGACCGGCTGCGGGATCGCAGCAGGTCACGGCTGCGGGTCACCCCGAGCGCCTCGAGCAGCGGCGCGTAGAAGTCGACGACGTGGGCGCTGGCGTCCAGGCCGAGGATGTCGAGCTCGGCGCGGACGCGTTCGGGACCGGTGAGCTCCGGGAGCCCGGTGCCCGAGGTGAGCTCCGGCCGGTCGCCGAGGTCGAGGGTGAGCTGGGTCGGCTGCTCCGCGGCCGCCGTCACCGGCAGGGCGGCCTGCGACTGTCCCGCGGCGAGGGCCCGCACGCCCGACCCGTCGCTCACCCCCGCCTCCGGGGACCGTCCCCCGACCGGTATGCCGCGGGTCCCCCGGCCGCGCCGAGGGGCCGCCCGCTTGGCCGACCGGTCCAGCGCCCGGCCGTAGCGGTCGAGCTCGGCGACGTGCAGGAGCAGGTCACGGCGGGTCGTGCGCCCGCGGCGCCCGAGGCCGCCACTGCCCATGCCGCGTGATCCCACGGCACCGCCTCCTCCACCCCAGGCACCGCCGCCTCCTGCCCTCGGCACTCCCCCGGGACCACCCAGCGAACCCATGCCGTAGAGCGCGTCGAACCCACCGGCGAGGACGAGCCGCTCCGCGACCGGTCGGGAGACGTGCGCGCGGTGCCAGAAGTCGGCGAGCCCGGCGTAGGGCTGGCCCGCGACGATGCGGGCGACCTCGGCGTCGCTGATGCCCCGGACGTCGGACAGGGACAACCGGATGCCGTAACCGCGGGCGTCGGGCAGGTCGGGGTCGGGTCGCTCGGGGTCGAACGACCCGTGCCCGACCCCCTCGAAGGCCACGGACGGCTCGTCGAAGTCCTGCACCTGCACGTCGGTGGCGAGGTCGTCGAGGCGTTCGACCCGGTAGGCACCGGTCGAGGCGTTGACGTCGAGCCCGAGCACCGCGATGCCGAGCGACCGGGCGTCGTCGAGGATGAGCCGCTTGGGGTACATGCCGGGGTCGTGGGTGAGCACCCCGGACAGGAACGCCGCCGGGTGGTGGGTCTTGAGCCACGCCGAGTGGTAGGTCGGCAGGGCGAAGGCCGCCGCGTGGGCCTTGCAAAAACCGAACGACGCGAACGCCTTGAGCACCTCCCAGATCCGGTCGACGTCGGCCGGGTCGTAGCCGCGGGCCAGGGCCGCAGGTCGCCACCAGGCCTCGATCTCCACCTGACCTCGAGGGGTGCCCAGGGTGCGGCGCACCTCGTCGGCCTGGGCGAGGGACACCCCGGTCGTCTCGGCGACGATCATCAGCACCTGTTCGTGGAAGACGACGACCCCCTCGGTCTCCCGGAGCGCCTCGATGAGGGTGGGGTGCAGGTAGCTGGGCTCCTTCCACCCGTGCCTGGCCTCGAGGAACGGCGTGATCATGTCGGACTTCACCGGTCCGGGCCGGAACAGCGAGATGTCGATGACGAGGTCCTCGAAGCGCTCCGGCCCGAACTTGCCGATCAGCTCGCGCTGGCCGGGACTCTCGATCTGGAAGCAGCCGAGCGTGTGGCTCGTGCGGATCAGCCGGAACGTCGCCTCGTCGTCGAGCGGCACCTGCCGCTGGTCGTCGAGGTCCACCTCCACGGCGTCGACCCGCTGCACCTCCTGCAGCGCGTGGGCCATCGCCGACTGCATGCGGATCCCCAGCACGTCGAGCTTGAGCAGGCCCAGGGCCTCGACGTCGTCCTTGTCGAACTGGCTCATCGGGAACCCCAGCCAGCTCGCCTCCACCGGGGTCCGGTCGAGCAGCCCGCCGTCGGACAGCACCACCCCGCAGGGGTGCAGCGCGATGTGGCGAGGGAGCCCGTCGAGGCGCTCGACGAGGTCGAACAGCACCCGCATCCGGGGACTGTCCAGCCCGCGCGAGCGCAGCTCGGGCAGCTCGGCGATGGCGCTGCGTGCGTCCCGGGCCCGGATGTGCGGGAAGGCCTTGGCGATCTCGTCGATCTCCGTCGGCGGCAGGCCGAGCGCCGCGCCCACGTCACGGATCGCGTGGCGCACCTTGTAGGTGTCCATCATCGAGACGCAGGTGACACGCTCACCGCCGAACCGGTCGAGGATGCGCTCGTAGACCTCGGTACGGCGGGCGGACTCCACGTCGATGTCGATGTCGGGTAGCTCGGCCCGCAGCGGCGAGCAGAACCGTTCCATGAGCAGGTTGTAGCGGATCGGGTCGACCCCGCTGATGCCGAGCAGGTAGTTGACCAGCGACCCCGCCCCCGACCCGCGCGCGGCGACGCGGACCCCCATCTCCCGGATGAGGTCGACGACCTCTGCGACCGTGAGGAAGTAGGTGGGGTAGCCCAGCTCGGCGATGACCTTGAGCTCCTCGGTGAGCCGGCGCTCGACCGCGGCGAACTCCTTCTCCCCGATGCCGGGGTAGCGGCCCCCGACGGCTGCGCGGCAGCGCTGCTCCAGCCTGGCCTGCGGGCTCTCCCCCGGCTCGATCTTCAACGTGTGGGGCTCGGGCAGGTGGACCGAGCCGATGCCGAGGTCGTGCCGGGCGCTCTGGGCGCACGACAGCCCCACGGCCAGGGTGCGCTGGAGCAGCTCGTCGGCGCGACCACGGTCGCCGCCGGTGACCTCGAGGGCGACGGCATGCATGGTCGGGGTCGCGGCGAGGTGGGCGGCGTCGGTGACCCGGTCGAGGTGACGGGTGTCGAGGGCGACCAGCCGCCGCGCCGCGTCGAGCAGGTCGACCACGGCCGACTCCCCCGGGTCGACGTGGCGCACCGCGGCGGTGAGTACCGCGGGGACACCCTGCTCGTCGGCGAGGCCGAGCAGCCGGCGGGCGTGGCTGCGGGACGCCGGGGTGCCCTCGGGGCCGCCGTGGCAGACCACCTCGATCGCGACCGCGCCCGCCGGCAGCCGTCGTCGCCACGCGTCGAGCAGGACCCGCGCCCGGTCGACGCGCTTGACCAGCAGCGCCCGGCCCACGTCGGAGTCGGGTCCGAGCAGGACCAGCAGCGGGCTGGCGTGGTCCCGGCTGGACCGGGGGTCGCCGCCACGCCAGCAGCCTGCGGCGACGACCGCGGCCGAGGTCACCGGCACCCCTCGCTCCCCGCGCAGGTGGGTCTCGGTCACCAACCGGCACAGCGCCGCCCACCCGACTCCTGCCGGGACCCCGCCGGCCCGGCCCCGGGCCAGCACGGTGACCCGCGGGTGGCGGGGGTCGCGGTCGGCGCCACCCCGGGCGGGGGTGCGCGGCGGACGGCTCGGCTGCTGCAGTGGCTGTTGCGCGGAGGAGGAGGCGGACCGGGAGGAGTATGCGGCGGGGTCGCGTCGTCCCTCCCCGGCACCACCGTGGTCGCCCGGGGCGTCCGGCCCCACGGCGAGGTCGACGCCGAGGACCGGGGCGATCCCCGCCGCGGTGGCGGCCTGGACGAACCGGACCGCGCCGTAGAGGCCGTCGCGGTCGGTGAGCGCGAGGACCGGCTGCCGGTGCTGGGCGGCGCGCTCGACCAGCGCCTCGGGGGTGGAGGTGCCGTAGCGCATCGAGAACCCCGAGGCGACGTGCAGGTGCACGAACTCCGCCGCCGGGCCGGCAGCGGCGCTCATGGCGCTGCGCGCGTCGAGCCGGCGGAGCTCGAGCCGGCGGAGGTCGTCGCGAGGGCGGTGGGTACGAGCACCTCGTCGTGGCTGCCCGGCTGGACCGGCAGCCCGAGGCTGCGGCAGACCAGGTCGAGGAACACCTCGGACTGCCGGATCAGGTCGTCGGCCTCCCGGGCGCTGTGGGGCTGGCCGCGCCGGGCCGTCACGAGCTCGAAGAACTCGGCCCACTCCGCGAGCTCCGGGGCCACCGTCGGCAGCAGCTCCCACAGGGAGCGCGGCCCGCAGTGGCCGTCCGGGGTGGCGCGGGCGGCGACGAGGGCGGCAGCGGCCCGCAACGCACCGAGCTGGGCCTGCAGGTAGCGCTGGGACACCTCCCGGCTCTGGCAGGCCTCGAGCAGGGAGTGCCGGGACCGGTCGAGCAGGTCGAGGCTGGCGCCCGCGCTGTGCCTGGTGCCGGTCGCGGAGGCGTCCACGGTGATGGTCGCCATCTCAGTCCGCCACACGCAGCAGCCGCCAGCGCAGGCCGCGGTCCTGGTGGTCCGCACCGAGGTCGTAGACACCGACCGCGGCGCACCGGCCGGCACTGGCCTCCACCCGCCACACCTGGCGCTCCCGGGCGTCGGTGAGGACGTCGTTGCTGCCCTGCTCGCGCGCCTCGCGCCACCACGGCCGACGCTCCTGCCAGCGGTCGAGGACCGCCCGCACGACGTAGAGCCGACCCCGCCACACGAACGCCTCGGGTCCCGGGGTCGTGGGACCGTCCTCGACGGGGACACCGTGGACGCCTTCGGGACCGGGGGCACCGGGAGCACCGGGAGCACCGGGGGCACCGGTCGCCGTCTGGCGGACCTCGATGGGTTCTTCGTACCGGCGCACCACGAGCAGGCTCCTTCGTCAGGGCAGGGTGGAATGGTGTGGCTCTGGCCCTGCAGGGGACGGGGTCGAGGCGTCCGCTGCGGGCCAGAGCCCCACGGTGGTCCCTGGGCGCGGACGGCAGGTGGCGGGAGTCGTCCGCCCTGCTGGTCGCCCGGTCCTTCGGTGGAACCATTCGAACAGATGTTCGATATGAAGAACCGTACACCTGCCCTCGGACAGCTCGTCAAGAGCGACGGCGCGTCGTCGCCACCCGGGCGCGTCGCCGTCGACGCTCCAGCGCTGGTGGCCGTCGGCAGCCACCCCTAGGCTCCGGACATGAGCCCGCCCGAGCCGGTCGCTCCACCCCCCGCCGAGGTCCGCGACCTCACCGGCCACCCCGCCGTGCAGCGGGTCCTGGCCACGCTCGCCGTGCACAGCGTCGACCCCGAGCTGGTCAGCCTGCCCGACGCCGTCCGCACCGCCGCCGCGGCCGCCGCGGCCATCGGCGTCACCCCGGCCGAGATCGCGAACTCACTGATCTTCCGCGCCCACGACGAGCAGGGCACGATCACCCCGCTGCTCGTGCTCACCTCGGGTGCCCACCAGGTCGACCTCGTCAAGGTCGCCGAGCTGCTCGACGGCGTGGACCACGTCGACCGCGCCGACGCCGACTTCGTCCGCGCCGCGACCGGGTTCGCCATCGGCGGCGTCGCCCCGGTCGGCCACCCGGCCCCGATCCGCACCGTCGTCGACGTGTCGCTGAGCCGCTACCGCCACGTCTGGGCCGCCGCCGGCCACAGCCACACCGTCTACCGCACCACCTACGAGGAGCTGCTGCGCGTCACCGCCGGGCACGCCATGGAAGTGGCCTGACCGCGCCATACCGCCGACGGGCGCGCCACACCGCCGACGGGTGCGCCCGGCCGCTCAGGTGCGGTGCGCCTCGTGGATGCACAGGACGTTCCCGTCGGGGTCGACGAACCACGCGGCCCGCTCCCCCGCGAAGTCCGCGATGTGGTCCTGCGTCTGCAACCCCGGGAGGTCGTAGTCCTCGAACACCACGCCCTTGCCCTCGAGCTCGGCGATCTCGGCCGCGACGTCCGGGACCTCCCACGTCAGGGCGGTGCTCGGGTTCTGCGAGCCGGTCTCCCGAGGCAGCAGCATGAGCACCGTGCCGCCGCTGAGCTCGTACATCAGGCTGCCCTCGGCGTTCGTCCCTTGGAACGGCAGGCCCAGCCGGTCGGAGTAGAACTCCTTCGCGCGATCGGTGTCCGTGACGGGAAGCATCGTCGCAACTGCACTCATGGCCAGTGACATGACCAGCACCTCCTTCAGGCACCTCCCAGCGTCCTCCCCGTCCGAGCCCGGGCGATCCACCAAAGTGGTGATCGCTCTGCGCCAGAATGGGCGACATGACCAGACCCAGGCCCGTCGAGTGCTGGCTCACCGACATGGACGGGGTGCTCGTCCACGAGGAGAGCGCCATCCCGGGGGCCGCGGAGTTCCTCGCCGCCCTCACCGAGCACGGGCGCCGGTTCCTCGTGCTGACCAACAACTCGATCTTCACCCCGCGCGACCTCCGGGCCAGGCTGCTGGCCAGCGGCATCGACGTGCCCGAGGAGTCGATCTGGACCTCGGCCCTGGCCACCGCGCAGTTCCTCGACGACCAGCGACCCCGCGGGAGCGCGTTCGTCGTGGGCGAGTCCGGCCTGACGAACGCGCTCTACGACGTCGGCTACACGACCACCGAGCGCAACCCCGACTACGTCGTCCTCGGCGAGACCCGCACCTACTCGTTCGAGGCCATCACCAAGGCGATCCGGCTGATCGAGGGCGGTGCACGGTTCATCGCGACCAACCCCGACGTCAGCGGGCCGAGCCCGCAGGGCTCCCTGCCCGCGACGGGTTCGGTGGCCGCCCTGATCAGCGCCGCCACCGGCCGCCAGCCGTACTACATCGGCAAGCCCAACCCGCTGATGATGCGCAGCGCCCTCAACCGGATCGACGCGCACTCCGAGTCGACGGTGATGGTCGGCGACCGGATGGACACCGATGTCATCAGCGGCCTCGAGGCCGGCCTGCGGACGGTCCTCGTCCTGACGGGATCGACCCAGCGGCACCAGGTGGACCAGTTCCCCTACCAGCCGACGCGCGTCGTCGACTCGGTCGCCGACATCGTCCCGCTCGTGGCCGAGCTGCGCCCGCTCGACGGACCGTCCTAGCGGAGCCTGCTCGACGGACCGTCCTGACGGAGCCTGCTCGACGGACCGTCCTAGCGGGGGCCGAGGACGCTGTCGAGCAGCCCCGGGAAGGCCGCGTCCACCTCGTCGCGGCGCAGGGACACCAGCCGCTGTCGACCGTGGGGCTCGTTGCGGATCAGCCCGGCCTCGCGCAGCACCTTCATGAGGTGGGACTTGGTCGACTTGGGCAGGGCCGGGTTGGTCGCCCCGCACTGGGCCATCTCGAGGGGCCCGTCGACGAGGTCACGCACGATCTGCAGCCGGGCGGGGTCGCTCAGCGCGAAGAGCACGTCGGTCAGCGCGACGTCACCGAGGTCGGGGTGCACCAGCTCTGGCGTTCCACTCATGGTTCGACAATACTCGAACTGATTTCGCGCGATCGGGAATGCCCCACCTGCTGACACCGTTCGACAATTGTCGAACCAATGTCAGTCCCCCGAGTGTCGTCCCGAGAGGTTGCCGTCATGGCCGAGCGCACCACCCCCACCACGCTCCTGCCCGCCACGACACCCGCCGCGCCGTCGCGCCGGGAGCGTCGAGCGCGCCGACCCCACCGACCGGGCCGACTGGGTCGCGGCCCCGCCTTCACCACCGCCGTCGGTGCCGTCGCAGCCCTCATGGTCGGCGCCAGCGCCCCCTCCCCCTTCTACCCCGTCCTGCAGGCCCAGATCGGCTTCTCTGCCGGCACGATGACGACGATCTTCGGCGTCTACGCCCTCACCCTGCTCGCGACCCTGCTCGTCACCGGGTCGCTGTCCGACCACGTCGGCCGTCGTCCGGTCCTGGCCGTCGGCTTCGTCGTCCTCGCGGTGAGCATGCTCGGCTTCTGGCACGCCGACGACGTCACGACGCTGATGGTGTCCCGTGCCGTGCAGGGAGTCGCCGCCGGCCTGCTCATGTCGACGGTCTCCGCCGCCGCGGTCGACCTCGAACCCCCGACCCGTCCCGGGCTCGCCGCCACCGTCAACGGCGTGACCCCGATGGTGGGCCTGGCCGCGGGCGCCCTCGCCGCGGGTGCCGCCCTCGACTGGTCCCCCAGCGCACTGCCCGTCGTGTTCGGGACCCTCACCGCGGCCTACCTCGTCCTCGCGCTCGTCACCCTGGCCCTGCCGGAGACCTCACCCCGCCACGACGGTTGGCTGCGTTCCCTGCGGCCGCAGGTCGGCATCCCCGTCTCCGCGCGAAAAGCCTTCAACCGCAGCGCTCCCGCGCTCGTCGCCGGCTGGGCCACCGGTGGCCTCTACCTCTCGCTCGGCGCCCCGCTCGTCGCCTCGCTCGGTGGCCGTGACCACATCGCGCAGGGCGCGGCGGTCACGCTGCTCACCGGCACCGGCGGCCTCAGCTCCTACCTCGCGCGAGCCCGCTCCGCGCGGGCCGTCACCCTCTACGGCACCGTCATGCTCGCGGTCGGCACGGCGCTGACCCTGGTCGCGATGCACCTCGGGTCGCTGGTCGGGTTCCTGCTCGCCGTCGTCGTGGCGGGATCCGGCTTCGGCACGTCGTTCCTCGGGATCATGCGCTCGGTCACCCCCACCGTGGGCCCGGACCAGCGCGGCGAGCTCTTCTCCTCGGTCTTCGTCGTGAGCTACCTCGCCTTCGGGCTCCCTGCCGTGGCAGCGGGTTTCGCGGTGCCGCACCTCGGCCTCGAGACGACCGCGACCGTGTATGGCGTCGTCGTCGCCGTGCTCTCCGCCGCGGCGGCGCTCCTGCGCCGCTTCACCACGCGGGACTGACCACCGCGATCTGAGTACGGGTACGGATGCCGGACCCTGCCGGTCGACGGCAGGCTCGACGCGTCGCAGTCGGGGGAATGCGACAGCGCGGGGTACGAGCCGCGGGCGCAGTCAGGAGGGGAGGCCGCGTCGGGCTCGTGCCCCGTCAGATCCGGGTCAGTGCAGGCCGAGGTTGCGGTGCACCTCGAGGGTCGCCGTCGAGCGGTTCATGGTGATGAAGTGCAGCCCGGGCGCGCCCTCGCCGAGCATTCGGTTGGCCAGCTCGGTGGCGATCTGGACGCCCACCTCACGGGTGGCGGCAGGATCCCCCGACACCGCCTCCAACCGTGACACGACCGTCTCGGGCAGCGGCGTCCCCATGAGCTGGGACATCCGGGCGACCTGCTTGAAGTTCGTGACGGGCATGAGCCCGGGGGTGATCGGCAGGTCCGGGCGACGGGCTGCGACGGCGTCCCGCAGGCGCAGGTAGCTCTCGGCGTCGAAGACCATCTGGGTGATCGCGAAGCTCGCGCCCGCGTCGGCCTTGCGCACCATCACCTCGACGTCGTGCTCGAAGCTCGGCGAGGCCGGGTGGACGTCGGGGAACGCGGCCACACCGATGGTGAAGTCCCCCAACGACTTCACCAGCCCGACCAGGTCGGTGGCGTGGTTGAGGCCCTCGGGGTGGGGCACCCACTGCCCGCCGGGGTCGCCCGGCGGGTCACCGCGCAGGGCGAGGATGTTGCGCACACCCGAGGCGGCATACAGGCCCACGACCTGGCGCAGGGCGGCCACGGACGCACCGACGCACGTGAGGTGGGCCAACGGCGTCAGGGTCGTCTCCCGGGCGATCCGCTCGGTGACCCGCACGGTGCGGTCCTGGTTGGTGCCGCCGGCGCCGTAGGTCACGGACACGAAGTCCGGGCGCACCGACTCGAGCCGACGGATCGCGTCCCAGAGGACCGCCTCGCTCGCATCGTCCTTCGGGGGGAAGAACTCGAAGCTCATCGACGGCGCCGGCGAGGAGAGCATGCCGGGGATCGACCGGGTCAGCTGCGCCGGACGTTCGAGACGAGAGGGCTGCCCCAGTGCCATGGCGGTGAGACTAGTCGAGCACCCACACCGTAGGCTCAGGACCAGCACACGGTGAGACGACAGGGCACAGGAGGAGCGCGTGGTGGTCAGCCCCCTCGATGCCGCGCAGCTGCGCGAGCGCGTGCAGCGGTGCGTCGACGACGTGCTCGCCCACCAGTCCGGCGTCCTGGCCGAGGTCGGCCCGGACGCGCAGGAGCTGCTCGCAGCGGTGGCCCGCCTCCTCACCGGCGGCAAGCGCCTGCGCGCAGCCTTCCTCTACTGGGGCTACCGCGGTGCGGGCCAGCCCGACTCGGACGCGCTGGTGCGGGTGGCGACCGCCATGGAGTTCTTCCAGGCCGCCGCCCTGATCCACGACGACGTCATGGACGACAGCGACACCCGGCGCGGCATGCCTGCCGCCCACCGCTCGCTCGCCGCGCGCCACGAGGAGGAGTCGTGGTCCGGTGACGCCGGACGGTTCGGCGTGGCCGGTGCGATCCTCGCCGGCAACCTCTGCCTCAACTGGACCGAGGAGCTGTACGCCACCTCGGGCCTGGACGCGACCCACCTGGCCCGTGGTCGTGGTGTGTTCGACCTGATGCGCACCCAGCTCATGGGCGGGCAGTTCCTCGACGTGGTCGAGTCGGTCCGCTCCTGGGACGGCGTGCCGACGGCGGAGCGCATCGAACGGGCCGAGCGCGTCATCCGGTTCAAGAGCGCCAAGTACACGGTCGAGCACCCCCTGCTCATCGGGGCCAGCGCCGGTGGCGCGGACGGTGACGACCTGGCGGCCCTGTCGCGCTACGGCCTCGACCTCGGACAGGCGTTCCAGCTGCGCGACGACCTGCTCGGGGTGTTCGGCGACCCTGTGGCCACCGGCAAGCCCGCCGGCGACGACCTGCGCGAGGGCAAGCGGACCGTGCTCGTCGCCCACGCCCTCGCCGGGGCCGACGAGGCCGGGGTCGCCCTCGTCGAGGCGCACCTCGGCGACGCCGACCTGGACGGCGCGACGGTCGACCGGCTGCGTGAGGTCATCACGGCCAGCGGGGCCGTGGACGCCGTGGAGGCCGACATCGCCCGCCTCGCCGACTCGGCCCGGATGGCGCTGAAGTCGACGCGCGGCCTCGACCCCGAAGCCGTCGCGGTGCTCGACCAGCTGATCGACAGCGCCACCACCCGCGAGCACTGAGCGCCATACCCGGCCCCGACCGGCCAGGCGCGGACGGACGCCAGGGCGGGGCACCACGGCGGGCCCCGCGCGAGACGGCGACTAGAAGGCCTGCTCCATGGCGCGGCGACGCACCTCGGTCTTGAACCCGGCGGCCAGGTTGTCGACGGGCGTGCCGGGCACTCGCAGGGTCTCGTCGGGGGTGAACAACCAGGTGAGGATCTCCTCGTCGTCCATGCCGCCGTCCGTCAGCACGGTGAAGGTGCCACGGAGGTAGGGGTACACCGACTCCAGGAGGAACTGCTCGGGCACCGCCACGACGCGGCGCTCGCCGATGCGGGCACTGATCAGCTCGCGCTCCTCGATCAGCCGCCGCACGCTGGACAGGGGGATGCCGAGGCGTTCGGCGATGTCGGGGACGGTCAGCCAGGACCCGACGAGGTCCTCCAGGGACGTCTCGGGCGATGCGGGGGTCTGGTCGGTCACGGGGACAGCCTGCCAGCACGCGGGAGCATTGCAAATTACATCGATGTAAGTCGATATGGGACCGGTTGCGTGGTGTACCTTTCACTCTCGTCACAGTCGCCCCACCCCCCACTTGAGCACCTCCCCCCACTGCAGCACCGCTCCGCACGCGGTGGGCACCCCGAAAGGCACCCGATGTCCCCAGTGATCGCTCCCGCGGCGCTCCCTTCGGCGTCGACCCACGTCGTCACCGCGGTCGTCCAGAAGGCCAAGCCCGCTCCCCACGGCTGGACCTCCTACACCGTGCGCAGCGGCGACACCCTCGCCGCCATCGCCGACCGCCTCGGCACGACGACCGGCGTGCTCGTGTCCCGCAACCGCCTCTCCGGCGGGGGCAGCCACCTGTCGATCGGCCAGCACCTGTCCGTCCCCAAGTCCGCCGCGCAGGCCCGCTCCGAGGCCGCCCGCGCCCGCGCGGCAGCCAAGGCGCGTGCGGCCGCCATCGCCCGCAGCACGTACGTCGTGCGGTCCGGCGACACCCTCGGCGGCATCGCCGCCCGCAAGGGCGTCTCCCTGGCGGCGCTGCTCAAGACCAACCACCTGTCCAGCCGGTCCGTGCTCCAGATCGGCCAGAAGGTGCGGATCCCCGGAGCCGGGGCCGCGAGCGCCCACCGACCCTCGGGTGGTGGCAGGACGATGTCGACGACGCGCTACACCGTGCGCAGCGGCGACACCCTCAGCGCCATCGCCAGCCGCACCCGTACCCCCCTGGCCAAGCTCTACTCGCTGAACCACCTGAGCAGCCGCAGCACCATCTACCCCGGGCAGAAGCTCAAGGTCCGTGGCACGACCGCCGTCTCGCGCACCTCGACCTCCGGGTACACCGTGCGCAGTGGCGACACCCTCAGCGGCATCGCCGCCCGCCACGGCGTCTCGCTCGCCGCGCTGCTCAAGGAGAACCGGCTCCNNNCAGCGTCGGCCAGAAGCTGCGCCTCCCCGGCCGCAAGGCCTCGACGGCGAGCAGCGCCAACACCTTCGCCGGACGCACCTACCCGAGCTCGACCGTCGGCGCGGCGAACCGCAACCGCGACACCCTCGCCCGCTCCTCGGTGCCCACGCGCGACCAGACGCGGGCGATGATCATCGCGACGGCCCGCCGCCACGGCGTCGACCCGCGCCTCGCCCTCGCCGTCGCGTGGCAGGAGTCCGGCTGGAACCAGCGCCAGGTCTCGGTCGCGAACGCCATCGGCGTCATGCAGGTCATCCCGTCCTCCGGCGAGTGGGCCTCGCAGATGAGCGGCCGCAGGCTGAACCTCATGCGCACCCAGGACAACATCACCGCCGGGGTCGTCATCCTGCGCTCCCTGACGCGGTCGGCGAAGAACGTCGACCAGGCCATCGCGGGCTACTACCAGGGCCTCTACTCGGTCCAGCACCACGGGATGTACGCCGACACGAAGGTCTACGTGAAGGCCGTGAAGGCGCACCGCGCCCGCTTCTGAGGGGGTTCGTGGGGCCTCCCCCGGACCCGCCTGCATCAGTTGACCGGCTCGACCTCCTACACTTTGCGGGTGTCTTCCGGTGTCACCGAGTCCTTGCTCGGCCGTGTGCTCGACGGGCGTTACCGCGTCCAGTCGCACATCGCCGACGGCGGAATGGCGTCGGTGTACCTCGCTCTGGACACCCGCCTCGACCGTGACGTCGCCCTCAAGGTGCTGCGCAGGGACCTCGCACAGGACGAGGCGTTCGTCAGCCGGTTCCGGCGCGAGGCGCGGTCCGCGGCCCGCCTGTCGCACCCCAACGTCGTGTCGGTGTTCGACCAGGGCGACGACGACGGCCACATGTTCCTCGCGATGGAGTACGTCCCCGGGCAGACCCTCCGCGAGGTGATGAAGGCCGAGGGCCCACTCACCCCGAGGGCAGCCCTGGACATCATGGCGCCGGTCCTGCAGGCGCTCGGCGCCGCCCACCGCGCCGGCATCATCCACCGCGACGTCAAGCCCGAGAACATCATCCTGCGCGAGGACGACGGCACCGTGAAGGTCGCCGACTTCGGCCTGGCCCGCGCCGTGAGCAACCAGACGTCGCACTCCCAGACCGGCGTGCTCCTCGGCACGGTCGCCTACCTGTCCCCGGAGCAGGTCGAGCGCGGCATCGCCGACGCCCGCAGCGACGTGTATGCCGCCGGCCTGATCCTGTTCGAGATGCTCACCGGCTCGAAGGCGTTCACCGGCGACACCCCCATCCACATCGCCTACCAGCACGTGCACAGCTCGGTGCCCGCGCCGTCCTCGCGGGTCACCACGGTGCCGGCCGAGCTCGACGCGCTCGTCGCCCTGGCGACCTCCCGCGACCCCGACCAGCGCCCCGCCGACGCCGCGGACTTCCTGGCCGAGGTGCGCAGGTCCCGGGCCATGCTCACGCCCACCGAGCTCGACCGTCGACCGGAGGGTCCGTCGGCCCTGGGCCCGGGGGCGAGCACCGTCGCGGTCGAACGCACCAGTGCGCTGCCCGTCGAGGCCTCGCACGAGCCCCGCCAGTCACGCCCGGTCGGCCCGGTGGCCCTGCCGATCGACCACACCCCCACCGTCCCCCCGGGCCCCGACCCCTACGCCTCGGACGGTCGCGCCCTCGAGGGCCGGGTGGTGGGCGCGCGTCGCGACACCCCGTGGGGCTGGGTCGTCGCCGCCCTCGCGGTCCTGGCGATCGCCGGCATCGCGGCGTGGTGGTTCCTCGCCGGTCCCGGCTCACCGACGACGGTCCCCCGCGTGACCGGCCAGCAGTACACCCAGGCGCAGAGCGCCCTGCAGACCGCGCACCTGACCGCCAAGCGGGTCGACGCCTTCGACGAGACCATCCCCAAGGGCGTGGTCATGTCCACCGACCCGGGTGCCGGCACCGAGCTGCGCCGCAGCCAGGACGTCACCGTGACCGTGTCGAAGGGTCCGGAGCGGTATGCCGTGCCCCAGGTCGTGGGGGCCAGCGCCAACGAGGCGACGGCGAGGATCACCGCCGAGAAGCTCGTCGTCGGCGACACCAAGCAGGCCTTCGACGAGACCGTGGCCGCCGGCCTGGTGATCAGCGTGGATCCCAAGGAGGGCACCTCCCTCAAGCGCGGCACGAAGGTCACCATCACCGTGAGCAAGGGCCGCCAGCCGATCGAGGTCACCGACTTCACCGGCAAGCCCGCCGACGACGCCGTGAAGGACCTGACGGGCAAGGGCCTCGAGGTCGACGCGACGCAGCAGAAGAACGACGACACGGTGCCCAAGGGCTCCGTCATCTCCCAGACCCCCTCCAGCGGCAACCTCTTCAAGGGCGACAAGGTCACCCTCGTGGTCTCCAAGGGACCCGAGCTGGTCAAGGTCCCCGACGTGCAGGGCAAGCAGGAGGCCGAGGCCGTCCAGATGCTCAAGGACGCGGGTTTCCAGGTCAAGGTCGACCGGTTCATGGGTGGGATCTTCGGCACCGTCCGCAGCCAGAACCCCGCCGCCGGCACCGAGCAGCCGAAGAACAGCACCGTCACGCTCGTCATCGTCTGACGCTCTCTCGCCGACGACCGAGCCGACGACCGACCACCCCCGGGGCACCCTGTGCGAAACCTGTCTGCGAGCCGTCTCGCCACCCTCCTGCTCCTCTCTGTCACGGCGGTCTGGGGCTCGACGTTCTTCCTCATCCGCGACCTCGTGCAGCACGTCCCGTCGGCCGACTTCCTCGCCGTGCGGTTCGCGATCGCGGCCGTCGTCATGGCCGTGGTGTTCCGTCGCCAGACGCTGGCGCTCACCCGGCGCGAGGTCGGGATCGGGGTCGGTCTCGGCGTCCTCTACGGGCTCGCCCAGCTGCTGCAGACCGTCGGGCTGGAGCACACCGACGCGTCGGTCTCGGGCTTCGTCACGGGCACCTACGTCGTGCTCACGCCGGTCCTCGGCGCGGTGCTGCTCCGCGACCGCATACCGCTGTCCACCTGGCTGGCCGTCGCCCTGGCGACGATCGGACTGGGGGTCCTGTCCTTGCGGGGGATGTCGGTGGGGTTCGGTGAGGCGGTGACCCTGGCCGCCGCCGTCCTCTACGCCCTGCACATCATCGGCCTCGGTCGCTTCTCCACCGCGGGCTCGGCCACCGGGCTGGCGACGGTGCAGGCGTTCGTCATCACGGCCGTGGCGCTGGTCGGGGCCGTCCCCGGCGGGATCACGCTGCCGCAGGGCGGCGGCCAGTGGGCATCCTTGCTCTACATGGCCCTGGTCGCGGGTGCCGTCGCGCTGTGGGCGCAGACCTGGGCGCAGTCCCACCTGCCGGCGACGCGGGCGGCGATCGTCATGACGATGGAGCCGGTGTTCGCGGCGTTGTTCGCGGTGCTGCTCGGGGGCGAGTCCCTCACGGCGCGCATGCTCGTCGGTGGCGGGCTCGTCCTGGTCGCCATGTACGTCGTGGAGATCCTCGGCAGGCGGTCCCCCGGCGCCACCGCCGAGCAGGACCGCCCGGCCGAGCTGCTGCACCACGAGGTCTGACCCGACTGCGCGGGAGGGGTGCCCCCAGGCACCAGAGGAAAGGCGCTCCTAGAAGGTGTCGCCCCTGCGCCAGGTCATCTCCTGCAGCTCGAACCCGTTGCCGTCGGGGTCGGTGAAGTCCGCGCCCCTGACCCCGCCCCCGAAGTCATGGATCTCGCCGACCTCCACACCCCGGCCGACGAGCTCGGCCCGGGCGGCGTCGAGGTCCTCCACCACCAGGTGCAGGCCGCGCATGCTGCCCGGCTCACCGTCGTACACGGGCAGGCCCGTCCCGAAACCGATCGAGCAGCCCGAACCGTCGGGCGTCACCTGCACGATGCGCATGCCCGGGGCGGGCTCGACGTCGACGTCCTTGGTGAAGCCGAGCCGCTCGGTGTAGAAGGCGATCGAGCGCTCCACGTCGGAGACGGGGACGGGGATCAGTTCGAGCTTCATCTGCATCGGGGTCGTGCCTTCCCTGGGGCGGTCATCGTCCGCGCGAGCATCCCACACGACGCCGACACCGCACTGCTGGTCGGCGGTGGCAGCGCGCACGACAATGACGACATGGGCGGCGCACAGGACGTGGTGGCCTTCCGGCTCTGGCCGCCGGTCGCCATCGGTGCACCCCTGCTCGTGGGATGGCTCGCGACGGCGCGGTGGGGCGACCCCGTCGACCTCGGCGGGTGGCGGGTGCCGGTCGGCTGGGCCCTCGTGGTGTTCTTCCTGGGGTGGAACGGCTGGTCGCTGTGGCTGTTCGGTCGCCACGGGACCGGGCTGCTCCCGGGCCAGGAGACGCACGCGATGATCGTCGAGGGTCCCTACCGGCTCTCCCGCAACCCCCTGTACGTCGGGCTCCTCGCGCTCTACCTCGCGCTGGCCCTGCTGGGGTCGACCACCTGGGGGCTGGTCCTGTTCCCCGTCGCGGTGCTGCTCGTGCGCTGGGGCGCCATCGCCCCCGAGGAGCGGTTCCTGCGCGCGCGTTTCGGCGAGCAGTACGACGACTACGCCCGACGGGTGCGGCGCTGGGTCTGAGGGTCCGGCGCGGCGGGTGGTCAGGCCGCGGAGGGTCCCTGCTCGAGCAGGGGCACCAGCGCATCGGTCGCACGGGCGGTGCCGGCGTCGTCGACGTCGAGGTGCCAGACGAGCCGGACCCCGGTGGCGCTCACCGGATAGAGGCGTATGCCGCGACGGCCCGCCTCCTCGACGAAGGCGGCCGATGTCCACCCCGCGACCGACACGTCGAGCACGACGATGTTGGTCTGCACCGTGGCCGGGTCGATCGACCCCGGGACCGCCTGAGCCGCCGCGGTCGCGAAGCGGTGCGCCCGCGCGTGGTCGTCGGCGAGCCGTTCCACGTGGTGGTCGAGGGCGTGCAGGCCGGCCGCGGCGAGGATGCCCACCTGCCGCATGCCGCCACCGAACCGCTTGCGCCAGATGCGGGCCGCGGCCATCCGGTCGCGCGACCCCACGAGCACCGAACCCACGGGGGCGCCGAGGCCCTTGGAGAGGCAGACGCTGACGGTGTCGAAGTGCCGGCCGTAGTCGGACAGCGCGACGCCGGTGGCCACGTGGGCGTTCCAGAGGCGGGCCCCGTCGAGGTGCATGGCGACGCCGCGCGCCTGGGTGCCAGCGCGCAGCGCCACGATCTGGTCGAGCGGCTGGACCGTGCCCCCGCCGAAGTTGTGGGTGTTCTCCACGACCACGAGCCGCGTGTTGACCTGGTAGGTGCCGCCGTCCGGGATCATCAGGGCGAGCGGGTCCGCCGCGTCGAGCAGGCCCCGCGTGGCCACCCACGACCGCGACGACAGCCCGGACAGTGCGGCGGCGGCGCCCATCTCGGCACGCAGCACGTGCGCGAGGGAGTCGGCCACGAGCTCCTCGCCCGGGTTGACGTGCAGGCGCAGCCCCAGCTGGTTGGCCATCGAGCCCGAGGGCGTGAAGAGCGCGTCCTCGTGGCCGAGGAGCCCGGCGACGCGCTCCTCCAGCTCGCGGACGGTGGGGTCCTCGCCGAACACGTCGTCACCGACGGCGGCGGTGGCCATGGCGTGGCGCATCGCCTCCGTCGGCCGCGTCAGGGTGTCGGACAGCAGGTCGACGTCGACAGGGGTGCTCATCAGCGCGGTCAGTCCTTGGCCAGCATCTCGGCGACGAGGAACGCCAGCTCCAGGCTCTGCTGGTGGTTGAGGCGGGGGTCGCAGACCGTCTCGTAGCGCTTGTTGAGGTCGGCGTCGAGGATCTTCTCGGCGCCGCCGATGCACTCGGTGACGTCGTTGCCGGTGAGCTCGACGTGGATGCCGCCGGGAACGGTGCCGAGCCCACGGTGCACCTCGAAGAACCCGCGCACCTCCTCGACGACGTCCTCGAAGTCACGCGTCTTGTACCCGCTGGCCGACTCGAAGGTGTTGCCGTGCATCGGGTCGCAGATCCAGGTGACCTGCGCGCCCGAGGCGGTGATCTTCTCGACCAGGGTCGGCAGCGCCTCACGGACGGTCTTGGCGCCCATCCGGGTGATGAACGTCAGGCGCCCCGGCTCGCGGTCGGGGTCGACCTTGTCGATGAGGCGCAGGACGTCGTCGACCTCCGCCTTCGCCGACAGCTTCACGCCGATCGGGTTGAGCACCTTGGAGACGAAGTCCACGTGTGCGCCGTCGAGGTCGCGGGTGCGCTCCCCGACCCAGATGAAGTGGCCGCTGGTGTCGTAGAGCTCGCCGGTGCGGCTGTCGACGCGGGTCAGCGGACGCTCGTAGTCGAGCAGCAGCGCCTCGTGGGCGGAGAAGAACTCGGTCGTGCGCATGGCGTCGAAGTCGGCGCCACAGGCCGACATGAACTTCATCGCCTTGTCGATGTCCTTGGCCAGGTGCTCGTAGCGGCTGTTGGCCGAGTTGGAGACGAAGCCCTTGTTCCAGTCGTGGACGTGGCGCAGGTCGGCGAAGCCACCCATGGTGAAGGCACGCACGAGGTTCAGCGTCGCCGAGCTCGCGTGGTAGGCCTTGACGAGGCGCTGCGGGTCGGGCGTGCGCGACTCGAGGGTGAACTCGAAGTCGTTGACCATGTCACCGCGGTAGGCCGGCAGGGTCACGCCCTCGCGCGTCTCGTCACCGCTGCTGCGCGGCTTGGCGTACTGACCGGCCATCCGGCCGACCTTGACCACCGGCACGGAAGCGCCGTAGGTGAGGACGGCAGCCATCTGCAGGATCGTCTTGACGCGGTCGCGGATGTTGTCGGCGGTCGCGGCGGCGAACGTCTCGGCGCAGTCGCCGCCCTGGAGGACGAACGCCTCGCCGCGGGCGGCAGCAGCCATCCGCGACTTCAGGACGTCGCACTCACCGGCGAACACCAGGGGCGGATACGACGCGAGCTCGGCGACGGCGCTGGAGAGGCGGGCGGCGTCGGGCCAGACCGGCTGCTGGGCAGCGGGGAGGTCGGCGCCGGCCGCGAGGCTGGCGAGGGCGTCCTGGTGCGTGGTGCTCACCCGCCAAGGATAGGTGCGCGCCGGACCGCCCCGTCCCCCAGCCCGCATCGCGGTCACCGACGGCCGCGGTATGGCGCCCGCCTCAGGCTTCGGGGGTGTCCAGTCCCCGGGCGATGGCGAACCGGACGAGCTCGATCCGGTTGTGCATCTGGAGCTTGCCCAAGGTGTTCTGCACGTGGTTCTGCACGGTGCGGTGGGAGATGAACAGCTCGGCTGCGATCTCCTTGTAGGACATGCCGGTGGCGACCAGCTTGAGCACCTCGGTCTCCCGCTCCGTGAGCTCGGGGATCGGTCGCGAGGGGTCGGCCTGCGGCTGGGTCGACATCTTGCGGAACTCCCCCAGCACCAGCCCGGCGAGTCCCGGCGTGAAGACCGCCTCCCCGCGGGCGGTGGCCTCCACCGCGGCCACGATCTGCTCCCGGGTCGCCGACTTCACGAGGTACCCGGTGGCCCCGGCCTTGACCGCCTCGAGGACGTCCTGCTGCTCCCCCGACGCCGACAGGACCAGCACGCGGGTCTCCAGCGACCCGAGGGCGGCACACACCTCGTGGCCGCGCAGCCCCGGCAGGTTGAGGTCGAGCACCAGCACGTCCGGACGGGTCGCCTTGGTCCGGTTGACGGCGGACGGCCCGTCGTCGGCGGTGGCGAGCACCGTCATCCCGGCCTCGGCGAGGTCGCGGGCGACCGCGTCCCTCCACAGCGGGTGGTCGTCGGCGACGACCACCCTGAGCGGGTCCGACGTCCCGGTGACCGCTGCGGACTCCTGCTGGTCGTTCATGCGACTCCTCCACCCGGGGCGCCCGTCCTGGGTGCCCGCATCGTCACCGTCGTCCCCGAGCCCTCCCGGCCCGAGTACACCGCTTCTCCCCCGAGGTCGGCCAGCCGTCCGCGGATGCTCGACGAGGCACCGAGGCGTCCTGCCGCGGCGGCCTCTGCGAGGCGACCCGGCGGCATACCGGCGCCGTTGTCGCGCACCGTCAGGGCCACGGTCTCCCCCTCGTCCTCGACCAGGACCCACGCCTGGGCGTCGTCGCCGGCGTGCTGGCGCACGTTGTCCAGCGCGGCACCGACCGCGGCCACGAGCTCTCCCGCGACGCGGGGTGGCACGAGCACGGGATCGGCCGGGGCGACGAGGTGGACCCGGCCCTCGGCGTACCGCCCGAGCTGCTGGCGCAGGTCGACGTCCCCGTGCACGGCGCTGGCCGACTCGTCGGGCGTCGCGCCGCTGACCAGGGCCCGCAGGAGGCGCTCCTGGTCTGCTGCCATCTCGCCGAGCTGCATGGCCTCGCCCCCGAGCTGGGCCCCGCGCCGGTTGATGAAGGCCAGGGTCTGCAGGACCCCGTCGTGGACCGTGCGTGCGAGGCGTTCGCGCTCGCGCACCTGGGCCTCGAGGGCGATGGCCTCACGCAGCCTCGCGTGGCCCTCCCTGGCGAGGTCGACGGCGTAGCCGATGAGGGTGCCGATGAGCAGCAGCAGGACGATGTTGTTGATCGTGTTGGGCGTGGCCCGTCCCACCTCGACGAGGTCGACGAGGCCGATGAGGACCGAGGCGGCCAGACCACCCCTGCGGCCGAACAGCACCGCGGCCGAGACGACGCCGGCGGCAGGCCAGAACGTCGGCAGGGTCCGCGAACCCGCCTCGATCGACGCGGCCGAGTCCACCAGCCGGGTCGCGAGGATCGCCCCCGCACCGAGCAGCAGCTCCACCACCACGAGCGAGAGGCGACGCCGCCGGTAGAGGACGAGGAACACCGTCCAGACGGCGAGGATCCCCAGGACCGTCCAGGCCAGGGCGGGACGCACGAGGTCCTGGGGCCGGTCCCACAGCGAGTACGCGGCATACGCGAGCGCGATGGGGCGGAAGACGTCGATGCCCTTCCAGAACGCCGACACGACCGCGGGCTCGGAGTCGGGCACGGCCACCGGCCACACCCGGCGACCCGCTCCGCGCACGCCGCGCTCCCCCGCTGCCACGCCCTCCCCCGACGTCAACGGCTCAGCTGGCCTCGCGCCGGCGGCGGCGCCCGCGCGGTTCGTCCTCGTCGCCGACCTCGGAGCCGCCACCGCGCTCGGTGGTCTCGTCGATGTCGGCGGCGGCGTCGTCCACGCGGCGGCGGGCCCGACGGATCGCCTCGTCGTCGTGCGCGTCGAGGGCCTCCTCGAGCTCCTTCGCAGCCGACCCCGGCAGGGCTGCCTCCTGCAGCTCACGGGCCTTGGTCTTGGCGGCGGCCAGGATGCGGTCCTTCATCGACGTCGCGTACATGTCGACGTACTCCTGGCCGGACAGCAGCATGAGCTCGTACATGATCTCGTCGGTGATGGAGCGCAGGACGAAGCGGTCGTCCTCCATGCCCTCGTACCGCGAGAAGTCGAGCGGCTTGCCGATCTTCACGCCGATCCGCATGAGCTTGGGGATCTTCTTGCCGGTCGGCTGGGCCTTGTCGGTGCCGATCATCGCGACGGGCAGGACGACGACACCACCCTCGAGGGCCATCCGGGCCACACCGGTGCGGCCGCGGTAGAGCCGGCCGTCGGGGCTGCGAGTGCCCTCGGGGTAGATGCCGAGCATCTCGCCACGACGCAGGACCCGCAGTCCGGAGCGCAGCGCGGCCTCACCCGCGCGACCACCGGAACGGTCGACGGGCAGCTGCCCCACACCGCGGAAGAAGGCCGCCGTGAGGCGGCCCTTGATCCCCCGTCCGGTGAAGTAGTCCGACTTCGCCAGGAACGTCATCCGCCGGGGCACGACGAGCGGTAGGAAGATGGAGTCCGAGAACGACAGGTGGTTGCTCGCGAAGATGACGGGCCCCTCCTCGGGGATGTTCTCCTCGCCCTCGACCCACGGGCGGAACAACAGCTTGAGGATCGGGCCGAGCACGACCGTCTTCAGAACCCAGTAGAACAACCGTTCACCTCCATGTGACGCGGTGAACTCTACGGCACTCTGTACGCCCGTCGTGGTGCGTGCGAGGATGCGCGCCAACGTCCGTCCGTGGCCCGCCCTAGGAGCGCCCCCCTTGTCCGTCCGACCCGGTGCAGAGCCCTACTCCCACGACGGGACGGGCGACCTCGGCCGCACCGGCGTCGTCCTCGCCCACGGGTTCACGGGGAGCCCCGCGAGCATGCGCCCCTGGGGCCAGTTCCTCGCCGACGCCGGCCACACCGTGCGCGTCCCCCGGCTGCCCGGCCACGGCACGACGTGGCAGGAGATGAACCGCACCAGGTGGCAGGACTGGTATGCCGCGGTGGACCGTGCCTTCCGCGAGCTGCACGAGCAGTGCGACCAGGTGTTCGTGGGCGGCCTCTCCATGGGTGGTGCCCTCGCCACCCGGCTCGCCCAGGAGCACGGCCCGCGGGTGAAGGGCCTGATGCTCGTCAACCCCGCGTACAAGGTGGAGGACGTCCGCCTCAAGGCCCTGCCGGTCCTGCAGGCCGTCCTGCCGTCGCTGCCGGGGATCGGCAACGACATCAAGAAGCCGGGCGAGGACGAGATCTGCTACGACCGCATCCCGCTCAAGGCGCTCTACTCCCAGACCCAGCTGTGGGCGACGGTGGTCCGCGACCTGCCCGAGGTGACCCAGCCGGTGGTGCTCTGGCACAGCGCCGACGACCACGTCGTGCCCGCCTCGAGCTCCGAGCTGTTCCTCTCGCGCACGTCGAGCACCGACGTCACCGAGCACGTCCTGCACGACAGCTTCCACGTGGCTACCCTCGACCACGACGCGCCACGTATCTTTGAGGAGTCGGTGCAGTTCATCGAGCGGCTCAGCTGATCGCGCAGCCCTCCCCAGCAGGAAGCAGGACCGTCATGGGCGACAAGGACGTCGACGCGCAGTTCGCGGACATCGTCGCGCACTGGGACGACGTCGAGTCGCTGCCGGACAAGCCGCACCACAGCGGCGTCAACCCGCCGCTCGAGCCCGACACCCACGTCAACCCGCCGCCGACCCGTCCGTTCGTCGTGTGGCGCGGCGCCGAGGTCGAGCCGCCTCCCGTCACCCCGGAGCCCGAGCAGGACACCCCACCGGCCGAGCTCGTCGACCTCGACGACGAGGAGCACTTCGAGCCCGGCCCCACCGCCCCCCTGCCTCCGCAGGAGGACCTGCACTTCTGGGGCATCGTCGTCGGGCTGGTCGTCGGACCGCTCCTCGTGCTCTGGCTGGTGCTGTTCCGTCCCCAGGTCAGTGGCTGGTGGACCCTCGCAGCCGTCGTGCTGACCGTGGGTGGTTTCGTCCTGCTCGTCCTGCGCCAGCCGCACGACCGCGACGAGCACGACCCCGACAACGGGGCCCGCGTCTGACCGAGGCGCTCGCCACGCCTCCCTTCCTTGCCTCGCCCTGCCTCAGGCCGGGTCGGGCACCTGGCTCGGGTACGGGTCCAGCTCGAGGTCGACCCAAGTCGGTCGGTGGTCGCTGGCCGCGACGAGGTCGGCCTCGTCCAGCGGCACCGCACGGTGCGGAAGGACCGTCACGTCGCGGGAGGCGAACACCACGTCGAGCAGCGTGCGGGGAGCCTTGGCCGGGTAGGTGGGCGCCGTCGGCGAGACGAGGCGCAGCGGCGCGGCGAAGAGCTGCCACGCGCGACCGGTCTCTCCCTCGTTGAGGTCTCCGGCGAGCAGGACCGGGCCACCGCCGGACACCCCCTCGAGGATCACCCCGGCGTGCCGCTCGCGCTCGGCCGCGTCGAGGCTGAGGTGGACCGACGCGACCACGAGCGGCTCGTGACCCGCGGGCGCGACGCGCGCCACGGCATACCCACGGGTGCGTTGCAGCGCGGCCACCCGCAACCGGTGGTGCCGCGACTCCCGGACGTCGACGCGCAGGGAGGTGAGGATGGTGGTGCCGCCGCTGCCACGGTGGCGCCCCGACCAGTACAGGCCGCACTCGGCCGCGAAGGACGACACCTGCCACGACCCGAACAGGCGACGCGGCACCTCCTGCAGGCACAGCACGTCGGGGTCGATCGCCCGGATGACGCGGGCGGCCGCGTGCCGGTCGAGGGTGAGGTCCTTCAGGTTGTAGGACGCCACCCGCATCGTGGTCATGCGTCGCGACGGGCCAGGTCGGCCGCCCCGATCAGGCCCGCGTCGTTGCCGAGCTGGGCGGCGACGATGCGCGCCTCCGGCCGGTAGCCGCGACCGGTGAGGTGGCGACGGAACGTCGTGCGCGCCGGGTCGAGCAGGAGGTCGCCCGCTGCGCTGACGCCACCACCGATGACGAACGTCCCGGGGTCGAAGGCCGCGGCCAGGTTGGCGATGCCGACACCGAGCCAGGTGCCGATCTCCCCGAGCAGCTCGGTCGCCGTCGGGTCGCCCTCCTGGGCGGCCTCGGTGATGAGCGGGCCGGTGAGGGCCAGCGGGTCACCCTCGACCCGGGCCAGCAGGTCGGAGGCCACCGGGCTGTTCGCGGTCATCAGCGAACGCGCCTCCCGGACGAGGGCGTTCCCGGAGGCGTACTGCTCCCAGCAGCCGCGGTTGCCGCACTCGCAGCGCTGGCCGCCCGGCACGACCTGCATGTGGCCGAACTCCCCGGCGATGCCGTACTTGCCGCGCACGACCTGTCCGTCGAACAGCAGCGCGCCGCCGATCCCGGTGCCGAGCGTGATCATCATCAGGTGGGTCTCGCCCTGCGCCGCACCGAACCGCCACTCCGCCCAGGCCGCCGCGTTGGCGTCGTTGTCGACGGAGATCGGCACGGGGACCCGGCGCTGGAGGTTCGCCTCGAGCGGCTCCCCGCGCCAGGACAGGTGGGGGGCGAAGACGACGGTCGCCCGGTCGGCCGCGACGAAGCCCGCGGCACCGATGCCGACCGCGACGACCTCGTCCTGCGCCAGGTCGAGCAGCTCGGTGACGACCTCGACGATGGTGTTCTCGACGACCCCGGGGCTCTTGGAGCGGTGCGGGGTGTCGCGCCGGGCACGGGCGACGATCGTGCCGTCCTCGGCCACGAGGCCGCCGGCGACCTTGGTGCCACCGATGTCGATGCCGACCGCGAGCCGTTCGCTCATGAACCGATCCCCTCCGCCGCGAGCGCCGCGGCGCCGATGAGACCCGCGTCGTTGCCGAGCGCGGCCGGGACGAACTCTGCCACCGGTCGGTGCCCGCGGCCCGTCAGCTGCCTCCCGTATGCCGCCCGCGCCGGCTCCATGAGCAGGTCGCCCGCGGCGACGACGCCCCCACCGATGACGATGAGCTCCGGGTCGAGGATCGCGGAGACCGAGGCGGCGCCCTCCCCCAGCCAGCGCCCGAGGTCGGCGAGCAGCTCGACGGCCGCCGCGTCCCCGGCCTGCGCGACGGTGGTGACGTCGTGGCCGCGCAGGGCCGCCGGGTCGCCGCCGCAGGCCTCGGAGAGGGCGGCACCGTGCGGCGTCCCGGACGCCACCAGCTCGCGGGCCTCGCGGACCAGGGCGTTGCCCGAGGCATAGACCTCCCAGCAGCCGCGGTTGCCGCAGCCGCACCTGATGCCGTCGGGCACGACCCGCATGTGGCCGAGCTCGCCGCCCACGCCGTACGCACCGCGCAGCAGCCGTGAGTCGACGACCACGCCGCCACCGATCCCGGTGCCGACGGTGACCAGCACCATGTCGTCGGCCTCGTGGGCGGCGCCGTACCGGAACTCGCCCCACGCGGCCGCGTTGGCGTCGTTCTCGATGATGACGGGGAACTCCACGAGCGCCTCGAGCCGACGCTTGAGCGGCTCGTCGCGCCACGCCAGGTTCGGGGCGAAGAGGACCGTCGAGCCGGTGCGGTCGACGAAGCCGGCGCACGCCACCCCCACGGCGACGACGTCACCGCGCGGCCCGGCGAGCTCGGTGACGAGGTCGGCCACGTCGTGCGCGATCTGGTCGGGGTCCTGCGCGGGGGTGTCGCGGCGGGCCCTCGCGAGGATCTCGCCGGTCGCCGAGACGACACCGGCCGCGATCTTCGTGCCGCCGATGTCCACGCCGATCGTCACGCTCATCGCGTCGCGCTCCCTTGGTCCTCGTCCTCGATGGTGATGTCCTGCACCCGCGTGCCGCGGGCCCGCGGGTCGTGCGGTGGCGGCGCGCCGTCGGTCGCCCCACCCGCGCCGCGGGTGTGGCCGGCGACGTCACGCAGGGCGCTGGCCAGCGCTCCCGCGAGGTCCGCGAGGCGCTCGACCGTCTCCGGCCGCACCGAGCGCAGCAGGCCGATGCCCTGGCACACGGGGCACCACTGGCAGGTGACCGCCTGACCGGTTCCGTTGGCGGCACCGCACTGGTCGCAGTGGCCGACCGGGTGCGACGGCGCATCCTCCGGCGGCACCGGTCCCGGCGCCCCGTCGGAGGGGTCGTCAGGGCCACCCGCCCCGGTCGGGGCAGAGGCGCGGGGCGGCCCGGCGGCACGCGGTGGTCCGGCGGCATACCCGCTCGTGCTCACCCAGCCCCCCAGGGCGTCGAGCAGCCGAGCGGCCTCGTCCGCGACCGAACCCACCGGGGGACGGCCGTCCTCGTGCTCGGTCCGGTCAGCCACGGGGCCACACCTCCTCGTCGGGGACGAAGCGGATCCGCAGCAGCCCGTCACGCACGGAGGCTCCGTCGACCACGCATCGTTGCAGAGCCGCGGGGAGGGTGAGGACCCGGCGGTGCTCGCCCACGGCGACGAGCAGCTCGTCGCCGCGCCGCTGGAGGCCGAGGTCGCGGGCGTGCGCGAGGGGCAGCGGCAGGGTCAGGGTGAAGCCCTCGTCGGTGCGCTCGACGGTCATGCCGCGGTGGGTGACGGGCGCGAGCAGGTCCCGGGCGTCGTCCGTGCCGTCGCCGTGGGACCGGCCGAGCGCGGCGAGCGCCTCGACGCCGATGGGCTCGGCAGCCAGGTAGGGCGCGACGACGACAGGCAGGCCGGCGAACGACTCGCGGACCTCGACCAGGCCGGCCCGCTGGGCGGTGTTCCAGCCACTGCGCCACGGGTCGGGGACGGTGTCGGTCGAGGTCGGTTCCGGCACCCCCGCGTCCGGGAACACGCGGTTGACCACGACGGCGTCGACGACGAACCCGTACAACGACAAGGACGTCCACGTCCGGCGCGACTCGGCGATGACGACGCGCTCGGGGGTCAGCACCAGGCGCACGGACGTCTCGTCGCCGGTGAGGATCCGGTGGACCTGGCGCATCTGGCGCTGCCAGCCGGTGACCGCCTCGATGACCTCGGGGGCAGGCAGCGGGACCCCGGCTGCCGCTGCCGCCGCAGGGCGCAGGGTCCGGATCAGGCCCCGCTGCGCGGGCAGCAGGCGGTCGAGGTGCCACGCGAGCGCCTCGGGGAGGGCGAGCAGTCGCAGCGTCTCGGCCGTGGGCGCGCAGTCGACGACGACGAGGTCCCAGGGGCCGGAGTCGACCTGGGCCCGCATCTCGAGCAGCGCCGCGACCTCCTCGGCTCCGGGCAGGCGGGTCAGCTCCTCCGCGACGACGGTGTCGATGCCGAGGGTGCCGAGGACCGACAGGAGGTAGTCCTGCACGACCCGCCACGACTCACCCAGCAGGTGCGGTGGGCTGATCTGCAGGGCCGACAGCCCGGGCTCCACCTCGACCGGCTGGCCGGCTTCGGCCGCCCCGAGCGGGACCCCGAGCGCGTCACCGAGGGAGTGCGCGGCGTCGGTCGACATGACGAGGGTCTTGACGCCGCCGCGGGCCGCGCGGACGGCCGTCGCCGCGGCGGTCGTGGTCTTGCCCACCCCGCCCTTGCCGGTGAAGAGGATGACGCGCATGGGTGTGCCCCGGCTGGCGCCGGGTCAGCCCTCGACGCGCTTCTTGAGCTCCTTGAGCGCGGTGTCGATGATGACCTTCTCGGCCTTGCGCTTGAGCATCCCGAGCATCGGGATCTTCACGTCGACGGCGAGGCGGTACGTCACCGTCGTACCCGTCTTCCCTTGTGCTGCAAGGGTGTACGAGCCGTTCATGGCCTTGAGGACGTTGGCCTCGACCAGCGACCAGGACACGACCCCGGTGCCGTCCTTGGTCACGTCCCACTCGTAGTCGAGGACGTAGGTGTCCTTGATCGCGCCGGCGTCCAGGGTGAACTGCACCTGGTCGGCCCAGCCGTCGCCCTCCTCGGTGAGGACGCTGACCTTCTTCACCTCGGTGGCCCACTCCGGGTAGCTCTCGAAGTCGGCGATGACGTCCAGGACCTCGCCGGGGGTGGCGGCGATGTCGATGCTGGATTCGGTGCGGTCGGCCATGCGCCGAAGGCTACAACGAGTTCCCCTCGAGCCCGTCCTTCAGTCCGTGCACGGCCCGCTTCCACCGCAGCGTGTGGCGCGTGGCCACGTCACGGGGTGCACCGGGCTGGCGGTGGCCGCGCAGGTAGTGGTGGACGATGGCGCCGTCCCACCAGGGCTCGATCCACACCTCCATCTCACCGGAGACCTGACCCGTCACGGCCCAGCGGATGCCCTTGACGCCCCGGTCGCGGACGACCTCGCGCCGGACGTGCGGCCAGACCTGCTGCGCCCACGCCTCGTCGCCGACCCGTTCCCGGATGACCGCCGGCGGGGCGTCGACGAAGGTCTCGTCCACGACGTCGATGCGCGAGTCCTTCACGCCGCCAGTGTTCCGCACCTCACGTGACTCGTCACGACGCGCCCTCCCCACGGCAGCTACCCATCGGTAGGCTGTGGTCCTGAGGGCCCTGGCCCCTCAGGCCAGTGATGCCGCCGTCAAAGGAGACTCCGTGCAGGAACACGTCGCGCCCCCACTCGTCGAGCCCACCACGGAGGGCAGCCTTGCCGACCTGCCCGCCCGCAACGCGGCCAACAACCCCCAGAACGTCGCGTTCTCCCGCAAGGAGGGCTCCGGCTGGGTCGAGGTCACGGCGGGTGAGTTCAACGACGACGTGCGGGCGGTGGCCAAGGGCCTGATCGCCTCGGGCATCACGCCCGGCGACCGCGTCGCCATCATGTGCAAGACGCGCTACGAGTGGACGCTCACCGACTTCGCCGTCTGGACCGCCGGTGGCGTGACCGTCCCCATCTACGAGACGTCGTCGGCCGAGCAGGTGGCGTGGATCCTCGCCGACTCCGGCGCCCGCGCCATCATGCTGGAGACGCCGTCGCACCAGGCCACCCTCGACGAGGTCCGCGGTGAACTGCCCGGCCTCGACCACGTCTGGCAGGTGGACGCGGGCGCGATCGCCGACCTGAAGAAGGCCGGGAGCGACGTCGGCGACGGCGCGCTCGCCGCGGCGACGGCGGGGGTCAACCGCGCCAGCACCGCCACGATCATCTACACCTCGGGCACCACCGGCCGCCCCAAGGGCGTCCAGCTCACCCACGACAACTTCATGGCGCTCGCCGACAACGCGATCACCAAGCTCAAGGAGGTCGTCAAGGCCGACAACGCCTCGACGCTGCTGTTCCTCCCCCTCGCGCACGTCTTCGCGCGCTTCATCCAGGTCCTCTGCGTCACCGGCGAGGCCAAGATGGGCCACAGCGCCGACATCAAGAACCTGCTCGAGGACTTCGGCGAGTTCAAGCCGACCTTCATCCTCTCCGTGCCGCGCGTCTTCGAGAAGATCTACAACTCCGCCGAGGCCAAGGCGACCGCCGACGGCAAGGGCAAGATCTTCGCGACCGCCGCCGACACCGCCATCGCCTGGTCGACCGCGCAGGACACCGGTGGCGCGGGCCTGGCCCTCAAGGTCAGGCACGGGGTGTTCGACAAGCTCGTCTACGGCAAGCTCCGTGCGGCGATGGGCGGCCAGGTCATGTATGCCGTGTCCGGTGGCGCCCCGCTCGGCACCCGGCTCGGCCACTTCTTCCGCGGCATCGGCGTCACCGTCCTCGAGGGCTACGGCCTGACCGAGACCACGGCCCCCGCGACCGTGAACGTCCCGGACCGCGTCAAGATCGGCACGGTCGGCGCGCCGCTGCCCGGAGTCGGCATCCGCATCGCCGACGACGGCGAGATCCTCATCCGTGGCAACAACGTCTTCGCCAGCTACCACAACAACGACGAGGCGACCTCGGGCGCGATGCAGGACGGCTGGTTCCACACCGGCGACATCGGCGAGCTCGACGAGGACGGCTACCTCAAGATCACCGGTCGCAAGAAGGAGCTGCTCGTCACCGCCGGCGGCAAGAACGTCGCCCCTGCCGCCCTCGAGGACCGGCTCCGGGCCCACCCCCTGGTGTCGCAGTGCATCGTCGTGGGCGACCAGAAGCCGTTCATCGCCGCGCTCATCACCCTGGACGAGGAGATGTACCCCGCCTGGGCCAAGAACAACGGCATCCCCGGGGTGACCTTCGAGCAGGCCCGCACCGACGAGACCGTGCTCAAGGCCCTGCAGGACGCCGTGGACGACGCCAACAAGTCGGTCTCCAAGGCGGAATCGATCCGGAAGTTCGCCGTCCTGGAGGGCGACTTCACCGAGGACAACGGCTACCTGACCCCGAGCCTGAAGCTCAAGCGCAACATCGTCATGAAGGACTTCCACGACCAGGTGGAGGGTCTGTACTCCGGCGCACGGGAGTGACCTCTACGGTCTAGGCATGCCCTCCGGCACCCGAACGCGCCCGTCCAGCCGGGCCACCGTCCTCGCGGTGGCCTGGCTGGTGTTCTTCACGGTCCTGCAGTGGAGCGTCGTGCGCTACCGCATCCCGATCGTCGCCACGCTCACGCTGGCCACCGTCGCCCTGGCGCTGTGGCAGTGGCGCGGCTGGCAGGTGCGCCTGACCGGGCCGGCTGTCGCCCTCGCCCTCAGTGGCGCCGCGCTCGCGACACTGGCGATCCCGCTGTTCAGCTACCTCGCCCCCACCGGCCTCGCCGTCGCGACCAGCGCGCTCGTGGCCGGACCCCTGGTGTGCGCGGCGCTGCTGTGGTCCCGTGGCCGCGGCGCGGTGCGCGCCGCGCGGGCGGCCGGGGCCACCGCGGTCCTCGCGTATGCCGTCGCCGCCGCGACCGCCGTCATCTCCTCACCGCGCCCGCGCATCGACGTCTGGGTCACCCTCCAGCAGGCCAGCGACGGCATCGCCAGGGGCGAGAACTTCTATGCCATGAACTGGACCGGCTCCCCCGGCATCCAGGACGCCTTCACCTACCTGCCGTGGACGGCGGTGCTGCTCGCCCCCGGCCGCTGGATCGCCGGCGACGTCCGCTGGGCCCTGGCCGTCTGGACCCTGGTCGGCGTCGCGGGGGTCTGGCTGCTGGCGCGCCATACCTGGACCGCGGCGGCGGCGACCGCCCTGCTGCTCCTGGCCCCGGGCACCCTCACCCAGCTCGACCAGGCCTGGACCGAACCACTGCTGCTCACCGGGATCGTGTGGTGGGCCGTCCTCGTGCAGCGCGACGAGGCGTGGTGGGCGGTCGTCCCCCTGGCGCTGGCGTGCGCGAGCAAGCAGCACCTCGCGCTGCTGCTCCCCGTGCTGCTCGTGTGGCGGCCGTTCGGCTGGCAGCGGACCCTCGCGACGGGCGCGCTGACGGGGGTCCTCATCGCGCCGTGGTTCCTCGCGAGCCCTCCCGACTTCGTGCACGACACCATCACGCTGCTGCTGTCGTTCCACCCCATCAAGTTCGCGAACACGCTGTACCTGTTGGCGCTGAACACCTTTGGTGTGACCCTGCCGTTCTACGTCACGGGCGTGGTCGTCCTCGGCACCCTCGCCGCCGTGGTCTGGACGGTCCGGCGGCGCCAGCCCGACCTCGGTCAGGTGCTGCGCTGGCTGGCCCTGGTGCTGCTCGTGGCGAACCTCGTCAACAAGCAGGCCTTCTACAACCAGTTCTGGCTGGTCGGCGCGCTGGTCGTGGTCTCACTCGCCGTGCGCGTGCCTGCGGCGGCCACGGTGCCGGGCGACGGGGCGCAGCAGGGCGCGCCCGCCCACGTGGGTGGGGGGCGCGCCCGGTCGTCGCGAGAGGCCGCAGCTCCCTGAGGGTCAGCCGACCTTCGCGAAGGTCCCCACCGCGGCGAAGCCGTTGGCCCAGAGGGTGTTCACCTCGGACGCCTCGACGGAGTCCGGGTAGGGGTTGGTGCACGACGGGCCGGGGCCACCGCCGGACATGAGCTTGGAGCACGGCTGGGTGTAGCGGTCGGGCAGGCCGAGCGCGTGACCGGTCTCGTGCGTGACGATGCGCTGCGGCGCGTAGGTGTTCGCCTGGTCGTAGTCGAGGAAGATGTAGCCGCTCCCGTGGCCGTCGCCGGAGTAGTAGGAGCCGCTCGGGTCGCTGCCCTCGTAGTAGGCGAGGCTGGCGTTCGAGGAGTTGCCCTGGACGAGTCGGACGTTGCTGACGCGGGAGTTCCAGATCGCCGCGCCCTGGTCGATGAGCGAGTTGAAGGACGGGGCGTTGGCGTCGTCGTAGTAGATCGTCGTCACGGCGGAGGCAGCGGACTGACGGCCGGCAGCCTTGTCCTTGGCCGCCTTGGCGATCGCGGCGTCGAGGTTCCTCTGGAGCCGCTCGTTCTGCGCCTTCTCACGCTCGTTCGGCAGGTAGCTGCTCGACCGGGCGACGGTGGCCGCGCCGTCAGGGGCCGCTGCTGCACCGACCGGGGCCGGCGCCGCGGCGAACGCGGTTCCGGAGGCGAGTGCGGCGGCTGCCGCGGCGAGGGTGAGGCGGTACTTCGACATGTCCAGGCTCCTGGTGGGATCGGTGTCAGGTCGGTGTCGTCGGCCGGTTGCCGGCGGCACTCCTCCATTCCTAACCGGCGGGAGTTCGGCTGCCCGAAATGTCCGGGTCAAGGCTTGGCCAGAGCCCGACAGATCGACGTATGCCGCGTGTGCGGCAGGTCTGGAAGGTCAGGAGCGCGTCGCCGCGGCCTCGATGACGTCCTCCACCAGCTGCTCCAGGATCACGGGGTAGACCGCCTCACCTGCGGCCCTGGTCTGCGCCGGCTCGATCCAGTCGATCCGGATCGTCGAGCGCACCTCGAGCTCCTCGAGCGCCGACGGCTCCGCGGGGAACCGCTCGGTCACCCAGCCGTAGAACACCTGCTCCTGGTGGATGGTGCGCCCCTCGAACGAGAAGGTGCCCCGGTCGGCGTGCACCGGCCCGAGGAGGTCGTCACCGGTGATGGTGGCTCCGGTCTCCTCCCAGACCTCCCGGACCGCCGCCTGCCGGTCGCTCTCCCCCGGCTCGACGCCCCCGCCCACGGTGTACCAGTACGGGTCCTCCGGGCGGTGCGGGTCGAACCCCTTGATCATCAGGACGTACCCGTCGGCATCCACGACGACGACCCGCGCGGCACGCCGGTGCACCACCTCCGCCACGTCGTCGTCCCCGGCCCGGTCGGTGCCGACGTGCTCGCGGGTCACGACGCGGCCAGGCGGCGCAGGTACGCCAGCCAGTCGCGGGTGAAGGCGGGCTCGGTGGTCCGCAGGACGGTCGTGAAGGCCACCCGCGCGTCGGCGTCGGGGTCGACCGAGGTGTTCGTCGAACCGCTCGCGGCTCCGGGAGCGGTCGCCACGTCGAGGTAGAACCGCACCAGCCCGGCCTCGCCGTGCCGGTCGACGATGCGGCACACCGCGAGCCACGCGGCGTTGTAGCTCGGGGCGATCGTGGAACGTCCGGGGTCGAAGTCACCAGCCGTGGGCAGCGCCGTCGGCCCGGTGCCGGCCCGGACCTTCTGCAGGAGCGCTGCAGCGATCCGTTGTCGGGTGGCGTCGACGTCGCGGTACCCGACGTAGTCCGCCATCCCCTCGGAGAGCCACAGGGGCACCTGCCTGGTCGTCGTCGCCCGGATGGCCACGTGCGTGGCCTCGTGGGTGGTGACGACCTGCTGGCCCGTCCGCTCGAGCGTCGCGAACGCCTCCGGGTTGATGACCACCCAGTCGGTCCCCGTCCGCCCCGTCGGGTCGAAAGGGCCGTCGGTGACGGCAGCCACCTGGGCCACCGCCGTGGGGTCCTGTCCGACCTGCTCGGCCATCTGGCCGGAGGTCGCCGGGACCACGAGGACCAGTCGGGCGTTCCAGCGGGGCGTCCAGACCGCGCGCACGCCCGCCACCGCGCGGTCCCCGAGCTGGAGGTAGGGCCGCAACCGGCTGGCCGGCCCCGACCCGATGACCAGCGTCGTCGCGCTGCGCGCCACCGCGAGGTCCGGCAGGTCCCACACCTGCACCTGGGTGCCACCGTCGGTGTCGTCGACCAGCTTCCACCCGCCAGCACGCCGGACCACGGTGAAGTAGGACTCGAACTCCCTGGTGCCGGTGTCGAACCCGGCCAGGCTGTAGCGCCCGCCGACCCTGGAGACCCAGGCATCGGGACCGAGCTGGGCGACGCGGTCGGTCGACAACGGCGGCGCGGGCTCGGGGGTGCCGTACCGGAAGGTCCCGAGCGGCAGCTTCGTGAGCGCGTCGAACTGTTGCAGCTGTCGCAGCCCGAACCCCGAGGCCGGGTCGTCGAGGGTGGCCCGGAAGGCTGCGCGGTCGTGCTCCCTGACGGCGCGCGCCCGACGGTCGAGGAGGGCGGCGAGCGCCTCCTCGCGGTCGACCGTCGGGGTGCCCGAACCCTGCTGGGTCGTCAACCCCGACGCAGCCGACGCAGAAGACGCAGAGGACGCGGACGAGGACCCGGAGGAGCGGGGCCCGTCGTCCGAGCAGGACGAGAGCGTCAGCATCAGGCAGGTCGCACAGGTCAGGCCGGTCGCCACCGAGGCGACTCGCCGCTGTCCCGCCCTGGTCCGCACCGGCCCATCGTAGGCAGGACGGCGGGCCGGGATCGCTCAGCCGACGGCGCGGACGTGGGCGGCCCACGGCTCGCGCCGAGCGCTGACGTCGCCGGCCTCGTGCGCCGACACCAGCCCGGCCGCCGCGAACCGCGTCACGGCCAGCCGCTCGGCGGCGTCGAGCGGCAGCTCCGCGCTCGAGGGGGTGAGCAGCGCCGTGACCATGCAGTCGTCGCAGTGCAGGTCACGCACGGGGCAGCTCTGGCAGTCGATGATCATCGCGATCACCCCTTCTTCGTCGTCAGCTGTCGGTGTACCCGGTGGACCACTTCCACCTGACGACGACGCTACGAGACGCCACCGACAGCGCCCTCCGACGCCATCCGGGCCGCTCTCCCCGTCGCCCCCGACGCCGCACCGTCCGGACCCGCGCGCCTGCGTCGGGCTGTCACACCACCGGCATACCGTCGGGGACATGCAGATGGTCCAGGGCACCTTCGACGACTTGGGCACGGCGTTGGCCGATGTCACGTTCGTCGTCGTCGACCTCGAGACCACCGGTGGCAGCCCGGCCGACTCCGCGATCACCGAGATCGGGGCGGTGAAGGTCCGCGGCGGCGAGGTGCTCGGCGAGTTCCAGACCCTCGTCAACCCGCACCTGCCCATCCCCCCCTTCATCCAGGCGCTCACCGGCATCACGACCGCGATGGTGGCCGACGCCCCGCGCATCGAGTCGGCCCTGCCCGCGTTCATGGAGTTCGCCGCCGGCACCGTGCTGGTGGCGCACAACGCGCGCTTCGACATCGGGTTCCTCAAGATGGCCGCGTCCCTGCAGGGCATCGAGTGGCCCCGCCACACGGTCCTCGACACCGTCCACCTGGCGCGGCAGCTGGTCCCCCGCGACGAGGCCCGCAACCACAAGCTGTCCACGCTCGCGGCGCTGTTCGGCGCGCAGACCACCCCCGACCACCGGGCGCTGCACGACGCGCGCGCCACCGTGGACGTCCTGCACGCCCTCATCGGCCGGGTCGGCAGCCTCGGGGTCCACACCCTCGAGGAGCTCTCGAGCTACACCTCCAGGGTCAGCCCGGCGCAGCGCCGCAAGCGCTGGCTCGCCGACGGGCTGCCCGACCAGCCGGGGGTCTACCTGTTCAAGGACGGCGCCGGCCGCGTCCTCTACGTCGGCACCTCGGTCAACATCCGGACCCGCGTGCGCAGCTACTTCACGGCGTCCGAGCACCGCTCACGGATGGCCGAGATGGTGCGCCTTGCCGAGAGCGTCACCCCGGTCGTCTGCGCCACGACCCTCGAGGCCGAGGTCCGCGAGCTGCGCCTCATCGCCGAGCACAAGCCGCGCTACAACCGGCGATCGAAGACCCCCGAGCGCGCCACCTGGGTGAAGCTCACCGTCGAGGCCTTCCCCCGCCTGTCGATCGTGCGCGAGGTCCGGGCCGACGGCGCGAAGTACATCGGCCCCTTCGGCAGCCGTTCCTCCGCCGAGGCGGCCGTCGCCGCCGTCCACGAGGTGATCCCGTTGCGGCAGTGCGTCCAGCGGCTCTCCCCCACGAGGTTCGTCGGGTCGTGCGCCCTCGCCGACATGGGCCGTTGCGGCGCGCCCTGCACCGGCGCCCAGTCCGTCCAGCAGTACGACGTGGTCGTCCAGGACGCCGTGCACGCCCTCGTCGGCGACTCCCGGGACGTGGTCACCGCCCTGCGCGGCCGGATGGGCTCCCTCGCCGAGCAGGAGCGGTACGAGGACGCCGGCACCCTGCGTGACCGCCTCCTCGCGCTCGTCCGCGGTATGGCGCGGGCGCAGCGCATCGCGCCCCTCGCCGCCAGCCCGGAGATCGTCGCCGCCCGCCGGGCCGCCGCGGGCGGGTGGGAGCTGGTCGTGGTCCGTCACGGACGCCTCGCCGCCTCCACGATCTCCCCGCGCGGCGCCGACCCGATGCCCTACGTCGAGGCGATGCGCCAGGCGGCCGAGGTGGTCCTGCCCGCACCGTGGCCGGCACCGGCCGCGATCCCGGAGGAGACCGAGAAGATCCTGCGCTGGCTCGAGCAGCCCGGAGTCAGGGTCGTCGACGTCGACGGCGAGTGGACCTGCCCCGTCGGTGGCGCAGCCGGTGCCCGCGCCGCGCTGGAGGGGACGGCCGAACGGTCCCAGCGCTCCGCCTTCGTCGCCGCATCCTGACGCCGCGGACCCGCGCCCGCCGATACAGTGGGCAGGTGATCTCCGCCATCGTCCTCATCAACGCCGAAGTCGACCGGATCCCCGAGGTCGCCCAGGCGATCGCCGAGCTGGACGGGGTCAGCGAGGTCTACTCAGTGGCCGGCGACGCCGACCTCATCGCGCTGGTGCGGGTCCGCGCGCACGAGGAGCTGCACGACGTCATCGCCGGACGGCTCAACAAGGTCGAGGGCGTCACGGGCACCAACACGCACATCGCGTTCCGCACGTACTCCAAGCACGACCTCGAGGCGGCGTTCAGCCTCGGCCTGGACGGCGACTGAGCCCACGGGCCATCCCGGTCGTCAGGGGGCCGTCCGCGCGACCACCCGGGAGTACGGACACCCGTCCGGCTGATCTGAGTAGCAGAACCCATCCGGCGGCAGGGCGCACCCTCCACACTCGTGCCACCGCGCACGGTGCGCGCCCTTCCCTGGAGGACCGATGCCCCCGATCCCCTGTCCGTCCTGCGGCGCCCCGCTCCCGGCCCAGCCGGTCCAGTGCCCCGCCTGCCGACTGCCCCTGATCGGACCCGACGCCGCGCGGCTGTGGGAGCTCGACCAGCGCCTCGCAGCGCTGCGGACCGAACGAGCACAGGTCCTGCTGGCGCTGCGCACCACGGGCGTGCTCGAGGCAGGCGGCGTCGCCACGGCGGCGGGCTCCGGAGCAGACGTCCTCGCCTCGAGCTCGCCCACCCCTGCCGGTCCGACACCGACGACCGCCGCCGCACCATCCGTCACCGCACCACCCGTCACCGCACCACCCGCCGCCATCGCACCACCCGCCGCACCACCGGCAGCCGCCGCACCGCGTCGGCGCTGGACCACTCAGCAGACCCTGCTCGGAGTGGGCGTCCTGCTCGTCCTGGTGGCCTCGTCCATCGCCCTCGCCGTCGCCTGGTTCCTCATCGGCCCCTACGGCCAGATGGTCGTCATGGGCGGCCTCACCGCGGTGGCGGCGGGAGTCTCCCTCCGGCTCTCCCGGCGCGGCCTGTCCAGCAGCGCCGAGGCGCTCGCGCTCGTGGCCGGCGGCCTGCTGCTGCTGGACACGACCGCTGCTCGCCGGTTCGGGCTGCTGGGCCTGGCCGGCCTCGACTCGCGCCCGTACGCCACGGTCACCGGCCTGCTCGTCGCCGGCCTGCTCGCGGCGCTGCACCGCCGTGACCGCAGGATCGCGGCCTTCGCCCTCCTGTCGCTCACCTCGGCCTCGATCGCGTGGGCCGGTGTCGTCGCCCTGGCCGACGACCCCGCTCCCGTGGCAGCCCTCTCCCTCTTGGGTGCGTCAGTCTTCGGCGCGGCACGGCTGCTGTTGCCCGAGTCGCTGGGACTGACGAGGCGAGCCGCCGCGGGGCCCGCGTCCGGCTGGGTCGTGCTGGCGTTCCTCGCTGCCGCCGCCGGTGCCCTCGCCGGGGCCGAGCCGGGAGGCCCCTCCTCGGTGACCTTTTCGGGCGCGGCCAGCGTGGGCCTGCTCCTGCTCGTCTGCGCCGCGGGCGCAGAGGTCGTCCGCCGGGTCGTCGCTGCCCGTGCCGCCGTCCTCGGTTCGCGGGCTGCCGTGCGCGCCGACTGGTCGGCCCGGGCGCTCACGGGTGACTGGCGCGCGCTCGGCGTGGTGGCCGTCACCGCCACCCTGGCCGCGCCGACCGCGATGCTGACGTTCGGGCTGCAGGTCGGTGCGACCGGCACGGCCGTGCTTGCCGTTCTCGTCGCGGCGGTCGGCGCCGGCCTGCTCGTCCTGCGACGCCCCAGCCGGTCACTCGGGGACCTGTGGCTCCTCGGCCAGGCGGGCCTCGCGCAGCTGCTCCTCGTCGTCGTGGGCGCGGCCCACGGGGCCGACGTCGCCACGACCATCACCCTCCTGGCGGTCGCCTCCGTCGCCACGACCGCGGCTGCCCGCCGTCCTGCCTGGCGGGCCGTCGCCTCGGGCGTCGCAGCACTGGCCCTGCTGGGGGCGGTCGCGCTGGCCTCGGGGCTGGGCTCCCCCGTGGTGCAGGTGTTCTCACTGACCGCGCTCGGGCTGGCCCTGACCGCAACGGCGTTGGCCCGCCCCGCCCGCGCCGAGGAGGTGCCGGTGGCCGCCGTCGCCGTCCTGGCCTTCGCCCTCGCCCTCGCCGCCGCGACCGGTCAGCGGCTGCCCGACGGGGTCACCGCCACCGTCCTGGCCGCGGTCACCGTGGCCGCCACCGCAACGGCCGTCCTGCGCCCCCGCGGGCGGTCCCTCGCCTCGGGTGTCGGCGCGCTCGCCCTCCTCGGCGCCGTGGCGCTGGCCTCCGGGCTCGTCTCGCCCATCGCCCAGGCCCTGGCCCTCACAGCGCTCGCGGTCGCCCTGGCCTCGGCGGCCCTGGCCCGTCCGCACCGGGCCGAGGAGCTGCCGGTGGCCGCCGTCGCCGGCCTCGGCTTCGTCCTGGCCCTCGTCGCGTCAGCGGGCCAGCAGCTGCCGGAGGCGGTCACCGCGACCGTCCTGGCCGCCCTCGCCGCCACCGCTGCGGTCGCCGCGGTCCTGCGTCCCGCGGTGCGACCGGCGGCCGAGGGCCTGGCCGCCGTCAGCGGCACCGCAGCGGTCTGGTTTGCCGGCGGACTCGTCTCCCCCGAGGTGCAGTGGACCCTGCTGGCCCTGACGGCTTCCGCCCTGGCAGCGCTGTCCGCCTGGCGCCGCGGCACCCTCGACGAGCTCGTGCTGGGGTCCGGCGCGGTGCTCACGTCGTTCGCCGCCGTGGCCGTCGCCCTCGACCACGGCTGGCCGCACGCAGCGGCGGGTGCCGCCGCGGCATACGGTCTCGTCGCGGTGGGGTATGCCGCCCACCCGCACCGCCGCGGTGTCGTCACCGCCGCCGTCCTCGGGCTCACCACCGCGGTGTGGCTGGAGCTGCTCGAGGCGGAGGTGACCCGGCTGGAGGCGTACACGGTGCCCCTGGCCCTGGTGCTGCTCGCTGCCGGGTTGTGGTCGCACCGCGAGCTGGGTGACCGGTCCTGGGCCGTCGCCGGACCGGCGCTGGCCGTCGGGCTGCTGCCGTCGGCACTGGCCACGGCCGTCGGCGACGACGTCGCCCGTGCCCTGGTCACCGTCACGCTGGGCGCCGCCGTCCTCGCCCTCGGCGCGTGGCGCCGCTGGCAGGCGTTGGTGGTGCTCGGCGCCGCCGCCGCAGCGCTGGTGGCGGTGACCCAGCTCGGGCCGGTGACCCTGCACGCACCGCGGTACCTCACCCTCGGCACCGTCGGGGTCGCGCTGCTCCTCGTGGGCGCCCGCTACGAGCAGAGCCGGGCAGGAGCCCGTCAGGCCGTCAGCTGGCTGAGCCAGATGTCCTGACGCGCCCGAGCGCCCACGCGAGGGGGCGGACGGTCAGGCGGTCGTGGCCGCGGCCCAGGCGGCGAGCTTCTCCGCCGCCGCACCGGAGTCCAGGGCCTGCTCGGCGCGATCCATCCCTGTGCGGATGCCCGCGAGGAAGTCCGCGTCGGAGGTGCCACGGTCGGGCTCGGTGAGCGCCAGCGCGATGCCCGCGTTGAGGACCACAGCGTCCCGGACCGCCCCTCGGCTGCCGTCGAAGAGCTCACGGGCGACCCGGGCGTTGAAGGCCGCGTCGGCGCCCCGGAGGGCCTCGATGGGCTGCCGTTCGAGCCCGAGGTCGAGGGGGTCCAGGGTGCGCTGGGTGACCGTGCCCCCGCGGACCCACCAGACCGTGGACGTGGTGCTGAGCGTCAGCTCGTCGAGGCCGTCGTCACCGCGGAAGACCGCCGCGTCCTTGCCGCGGTCGGCGAACACCCCGGCCATCAGCGTCGCGAGCCGCGGGTCGGCGACACCGACGGCGGCATACGTGGGCTGCGCGGGGTTGGTCAGCGGACCCAGGGCGTTGAACGTCGTGCCCACACCGAGACCGCTGCGCGCCGCGGCGGCGTGCCTCATCGCCGGGTGGAAGGTCTGGGCGAAGCAGAAGGTGATGCCGGCCTCGCCCGCCACCTGCTGCACGCGCTCGGGCGAGAGCGTCAGGCTCACGCCCAGGGCCTCGAGGACGTCGGCCGACCCCGACGACGAGGACGCGGCCCGGTTGCCGTGCTTGACGACGCGGATGCCGCTGGCGGCGATGACGACCGACGCCATCGTCGAGATGTTGACCGTGTGCGAACGGTCGCCACCCGTGCCGACGATGTCGAGGCTGGGCTCGGGGACGACGATGCGGTTGGCGTGGGCGAGCATCATGTCGGCGAGGCCGCGCAGCTCCTCGACCGTCTCCCCCTTGGCACGCAGGGCGATGAGGAAGCCGGCGACCTGGACCGCCGAGGCCTCACCGCTCATCACCTGGTCCATCGCCCAGGACGCCTGGTCACCGGTGAGGTGCTCACCCGCGAGGAGCAGGGTGAGCAGGTCCGGCCAGGTGTACGCGGACCCGACCTGTGAGGACACGGCGGTCAGGACGCGCTCGGGCGCCCGCGTCGACCGAGCTCCGCCACGGCACCGGCCAGGGCGATCGGGTCGAGCGGGTGCGGAACGGCCAGGTCGGCCAGGGACCACGTTGCGAGCCAGCCGTCCTGCGGGCGTCCGGTGAGGACCAGCACGGGCGGGCAGTCGAAGATCTCGCTCTTGAGCTGGCGGCACAGGCCCAGCCCACCGATCGGCGAGGTCTCGCCGTCGAGGACCAGCACGTCGAAGCGCGTCGACTCGACCGCCTCGACCACGGCGGCGGCCGTGGCGCACTCGCGCCACAGGGTGACCTCGACGTCGCGGGCCGGGCGCCGGCCAACGTTGACGCGCACCGCGTCACGGGTCGTGCGGTCGTCGCTGTAGAGGAGCACCGAGATCTGACGAGCCGAGGACCCCGTGGAGGGGGTCGGGTCGGCGGCGGTCGCGTGCGAAGCGGTCATGACGCAGATGCTACCGGTGCGGCCCCGGCGGCCTGTCGCACGGCCTTCGAGCCGACGTCGCGGACCCCGCACAGGTTTTCTGCGACACCTGTCAGGCGGCTGTCCGGCATCTGTCGGGCATCCGTCGGGGGGTCGGCGGTGTGCCCGTCCGGGAATGGGCAATAATGGCGCTCGTGGCGACAGCATCCGTGACTTCCGACGTCCCCCGAGCGACCGGGAGCATTCCCGGTCACGGGCCCGTGTCCCGACCCAACATGGTGTCGGTCGGCACCATCGTCTGGCTCTCCAGCGAGCTGATGTTCTTCGCGGGCCTGTTCGCGATGTACTTCACGATCCGCTCGGTGGAGCCCGACCTCTGGTCGGTGAGGACGGACGTCCTCAACGTCCCCTTCGCCACGATGAACACGATCATCCTCGTGATCTCCTCGGTGTGGTGCCAGCTCGGCGTGCACGCCGCGGAGCACGGCAAGCCGCACCGCGGCAGCGCGAGCCTCCTGTCGCTCAAGGAGTGGGGCATGCGCGAGTGGTACGTCCTCACCTACGTCTTCGGCGCGATCTTCGTGTCGGGTCAGGTGCTGGAGTACTCCGAGCTCGTCCACGAGAACATCACGCTCTCCTCCGACGCCTACGGCTCGGTCTTCTACCTGACGACCGGCTTCCACGCGCTGCACGTGACGGGCGGGCTGCTCGCCTTCCTGCTCATCATCGGCCGCACCTTCACGACCCGGCACTACAGCCACGCACAGGCTGCCGGCGCCGTCGTGACCTCGTACTACTGGCACTTCGTCGACGTGGTGTGGATCGCGCTGTTCGCGACCATCTACCTCCTGAAGTGACCTGCGCCGACATGACGTCGCTGCCGACCAGTCCCCTGACCGCCCTGCCCGCACCCACCGACAGGACCGCACCGTGAACGCCCTGGCCGCCCGCCGCCGACACCCCGCCGCGATCGCCCTGCTCATCCTGCTCGGCCTCGTCGTGACCGGCGTCGCCTACGCCACCTTCGCCCCGAAGCAGGCCGACGCCGCCACCGCCTCGGCCAGCTCGGTCCAGGACGGCAAGAAGCTCTTCCTCGCCAACTGCGCGACGTGCCACGGCCTGCAGGCCCAGGGCACCAAGGCCGGCCCGAGCCTCGCCGGTGTCGGCGCGGCCGCCGTCGACTTCCAGATGGGCACCGGTCGTATGCCGCTCGCGGCCCCCGGGGTCCAGGCACCGCAGAAGCGGGTCCAGTTCAGCGACGACGAGATCGCCTCGGTCGCGGCCTACATCGCCTCGCTGGCCCCCGGCCCCACGGTGCCGGACAGCGACGTCTCCAGCGGCCAGGGCGGCAACGTCGCCAAGGGCGCCGAGCTGTTCCGCGTCAACTGCGCCATGTGCCACAACTTCGCCGGCTCGGGTGGTGCGCTGACCCGCGGCAAGTACGCCCCGTCGCTGCGCGACGTCGAGGGCAAGCACATCTATGAGGCCATGGTCACCGGCCCGCAGTCGATGCCGGTCTTCAGCGACACCAACATCGCCCCCGAGTCCAAGAACGACATCGTCGCCTACCTGCACTCGGTCGACAAGCAGGAGAACGTCGGCGGCATGGCCCTGGGCAACCTCGGGCCGGTCTCCGAGGGACTTTTCGTCTGGGTCTTCGGGCTCGGCATCATGGTCGCCTTCGCGGTCTGGCTGGGCAAGAAGGCCGCCTGATGCGCATGTCACATCCGGTGGCCACATCCGCGCCGAAGGCGCACCATGGAACTCACGACCGCAACGCGACAGGATCGAACTCACGATGAGCGAAAACGGCACGCCCCACGGCGAGGTCGTCGGCACGGGCTCGAACGGCTACGGCGCCTCGGCGGTGCGGCTGGACCAGGGTCACATCGAGGGCACCGGGGGTCTCCCCGAGCGCTTCGAGAACCCCGGCCTCCCGCCCCACGTCGCGCGCATGGCCGACCTCGACGAGAAGGCCGCCAAGCGCGCCGAGAAGCAGGTCGCCACGCTCTTCGGCCTCTCGAGCCTCGCGACGGTCGGCTTCATCATCGCCTTCTTCGCGATCGACAAGGAGAGCAGCACCTACATCCCCGGGATCGGTGACGCGAGCCTCTACAACGTCGTCATCGGCGTGCTGATGGCCGTCGCCCTGCTCGGCGTCGGCGTCGGCGCCGTCCACTGGGCCAAGACCCTCATGCCCGACGCGGAGTCGGTCGAGTACCGCCACCCCCAGCGGGCCAAGGACGAGGACCGCCAGCGCGTGGTCTCGGAGCTGACGGCCGGTGGGGACAAGGCCCAGCTCGGTCGTCGCCCCCTCATCAAGTACTCCCTGCTCGGTGCGCTCGCGCTGCCGCCCATCACGCTGGTCGTCCCGCTCGTCGCGGGCCTCGGCCCGGTGCCGAAGGACGCGCTCTCCAAGACCATCTGGAAGAAGGGCGACCGGCTCGTCCGCGACCCGGAGCGCACGCCGATCCGCGCCGACCAGGTCACGATCGGTTCGGTCTTCCACGTCCTTCCCGAGTCGATCAAGGACTCCGAGCACGTCCTCGAGGACAAGGCCAAGGCCGCCGTCCTGCTGATGCGGCTCAACCCCGAGGACATCAAGCCCAAGAAGGAGCGTGACTGGGGCCATGAGGGCATCGTCGCGTACTCCAAGATCTGCACCCACGTGGGCTGCCCCGTGGGCCTGTACGAGCAGCAGACCCACCACCTGCTCTGCCCCTGCCACCAGTCGACGTTCGACGTGACGCAGGACTGCAAGGTCATCTTCGGCCCGGCCAAGCGCCCGCTGCCGCAGCTGAAGATCACCGTTGATTCCGAGGGTTACCTGGTGGCCGACTCCGCCTTCCGCGAGGCTGTCGGCCCGAGTTTCTGGGAGCGTGGTTCCGCATGAGCAACGACCGCAACGGGTCCTCCGACGACCCGATCGATCGCCTTCGCCGCGAGGACCCGCAGCCGGAGGCCCCGGCGAACCCCGGGATGAAGGCCGTCGGCGGTGTCGCCGGCTGGCTCGACGACCGCACCGGTGCTGCCAAGCCGGTCGGGTACCTCATGAAGAAGGTGTTCCCCGACCACTGGTCCTTCATGCTCGGTGAAGTCGCCATGTACTCGATGATCATCTGCCTGATCTCGGGCACCTTCCTGACGTTCTGGTTCGTGCCCAGCGCCGGCCAGGTCGTCTACGACGGCTCCTACCTGCCGCTGCGTGGCGTCACCGTCTCCGAGGCCTACCGCTCGACCGTCGACATCTCCTTCGACATCCGTGGCGGCCTGCTCATCCGGCAGATCCACCACTGGGCCGCGCTGATGTTCATCGTCGCGCTGTCGGTGCACATGCTCCGCGTGTTCTTCACCGGTGCGTTCCGCAAGCCCCGTGAGATCAACTGGGTCATCGGCTGCATCCTGTCGATGCTCGCGCTGGTCGAGGGCTTCGCCGGCTACTCCCTCCCCGACGACCTGCTGTCCGGTACCGGCCTGCGTGCCGCCGAGGGCTTCATGCGCTCGGTCCCCGTCCTCGGCTCGTACATGTCGTACTTCCTGTTCGACGGCGCCTTCCCCGGCGAGGCGATCATCCCCCGCCTGTACTCCGTGCACGTGCTGCTGCTGCCCGCGATCCTGGTCGGCCTCTTCGTCGCCCACATCGGCCTGGTCTTCATCCACAAGCACACGCAGTACCCCGGCCCGGGCAAGACCAACGACAACGTCGTCGGCTTCCCGGTCATGCCGGTGTATGCCGCGAAGGCCGGTGGCTTCTTCTTCATCGTCTTCGGTGTCCTCGCCCTCATCGCGGCGCTGGTCACGATCAACCCGATCTGGGCGTACGGGCCCTACGACCCGTCGCCGGTCACCGCCGGCTCCCAGCCGGACTGGTACATGGGCTTCGCCGACGGTGCGCTGCGCCTGCTGCCCGGCTGGCTGGAGTTCACGGCCTTCGGGTTCACGTTCTCCTTCAACGTCATGATCGGTGCCATCCTCCTCATCCCCGTGATGTACGGGCTGATGGCTGCCTACCCGTTCCTCGAGCGCTGGGTCACCGGCGACGACCGGGAGCACCACCTGCTCGACCGGCCGCGCAACAACCCGACGCGCACCGGCCTGGGCATGGCGGCGCTGACGATGTACGGCGTGCTCATGTTCGCCGCGGGCAACGACATCATGGCGATCAAGCTGGGCCTGTCGATCAACGACATCACCCACATCCTGCGTGCGGCGTTCTTCGTCGCCCCACCGATCGCCTTCTGGGTCACCAAGCGGATCTGCCTGTCGCTGCAGCGCCGCGACCGCGACCTCGTGCTGCACGGTCGCGAGACCGGCCGCATCGTCCGCACCGCCGACGGCCAGTTCTTCGAGCAGCACGAGCCGCTCGACGAGTACACCCGCTGGCTGCTGGTGCAGCACGACAAGCAGGAGCCCCTGCAGCTCACGGCCGGGGTCGACGAGCACGGTGTCGCCTCCCCCACCGCCCGCAAGGACAAGCTGCGGGTCGCGCTGTCGGAGTTCTACTTCAAGGACCGCATCGACCCGGTCACGCCGGCCGAGCTCGCTGCCGCCCACCACGACGGCCACGCCCTCGAGGCGATCGAGGAGGCCCCCCACGAGGAGGCGTCCCGCCCGGCTCTCGAGAGCTCGCACCGCAAGCCCCGCAAGCGCCCCTGAGGCCTTCCCGGGCACCGATCCACCGGTATGCCGTCCGCTCCCCCCGGAGCGGGCGGCATACCGCTGTCCGGGGGTGGTGTCCCGCCGGCGGCGGGCTGCGTGGCAGGCTGGGCGCGTGGTCGAGATGGGGGCACGGGAGTTCGAGCTGGCGGTCGGTGACGCCCTGGACGAGGTGCCGGGCGAGCTGATGGCGCTGCTCGACAACGTGGTGTTCCTCGTCGAGGACGAGCCACCACCGGAGGACCCCGACCTGCTGGGCGTCTACGACGGCACTCCCCTGACCGAGCGCGGGGACGCCTGGGCGGGTGCGCTGCCGGACCGGATCACGATCTTCCGCGGCCCCCTGTGCCGCATGTGCGAGGACCGCGACGAGCTGCTCGACGAGATCGCGGTGACCGTGGTCCACGAGATCGCCCACCACTTCGGCATCGACGACGCGAAGCTGCACGCCCTCGGCTGGGGGTGAGCGGCCCCGCTACCGCGTCCGGAGCGCGAACGCGGCAGCCATGGACGGGGCCCTCGCCCCCTCGCCCAGACGCGGCGTGCCGGTGACCTCGGCATAGAGCCGGGTGAGCGAGTAGTGGGTCAGCGGCGTGTGGACGACGACGTGGGACAGGGACGGGTGCGCCACGACGGTCAGCACGCGGTTGCCCGCCGTGCGGTCGTCCTCGTCCGCGGTGAGCACCACCGCCAGGCGGCCGGACCGCCAGTCCGGCCCGGTCAGGACCTGCGCCATCCGGGCGCGGAACCACTGGTCGGCCGTGGCCAGCGAGCAGTCGTGCGCGTCGTGGCACAGGTCGGGCACCAGCATCCCGGCGTCGGGCAGGGTTCCAGCGCGCACCGCACGGTCGAAGGCAGCCAGGGGCTGGTCGTAGCGCCCACAGGCGGCCCGCTCGTCGACGAAGTACGCCCAGGGGTTGTGCTTCACCGCGTAGCGTCCCGCAGCGGTGAGCCGGCAGGGCGTGGTCATGGCGTCGAGGTAGATCCCGGCCGTGCGACCCCGGGCCAGGGCCGACCCGAAGACGCTGGGGCCGTGCAGGCGGTGGACGGCCGGACCGCCGTCGTCGGTGACTCCGTGCGTGCTCCCCGAGGCGATGGCCAGGTAGTTCGGCAGCGAGGGGTGACGCGTGGCCGTGTAGTGGTCGGCGTACCCGTAGCGCTGGGCCAGCGAGTACGTGTAGGGCATGGCTGACCGCATCTGGGCCAGCGAGTGGTTCTCGACCACCACGACGAGCAGCTTGGTCACCACGGGCGCGGTGAGGGCCGCCGCGCCGGCCCGGGCCGGTGGGGCGGTGCTGGACGTCGAAGCGAGGGTGGAGGTGGGGGTGGTGGCGGGGGTGGTGGTCGTCACCGGACCGGAGCGCGGCCGCGAGGTGGCCGTGCCCGAGGTGGCCGGGTCCGAGGTGGCCGGGCCCGAGGTGCTGTTGCCCGGGGTGGCCGTGCCTGCGGAGGGCGCGCCCGGGGCGCCGACGCAGCCCCCCGCGACCAGGGCGCAGGCCAGGACGCCGAGGAGACGGGTCACCGCAGGTGACATCTCGAGCACGCGGCGCACGACGTCAGGACCTTCACACGAGGGCGCTCTGCGCCTTCCAGCCCTTGTACGAGTACTGCCAGACGCCGATGCCCTCGGTCGGCAGGAACGGGCGGTTGGAGCCGGTGAACTTCACGATGTCACCGACCTTGGAGTTCTCGAACATCCACTGCGCGTTCGCCAGGGACATGTTGACGCAGCCGTGGCTGACGTTGGAGTTGCCCTGGGCGCCCACCGACCACGGTGCTGCGTGCAGGTACTCACCGGTCCAGGTGACCCGCAGGTTCCACTTGGTGTCGATCTTGTAGTACCCGGGCTTGCCCTTGGCGATCCCGATGGTGGTGGAGTCCATGGTGACCTCCCCCTCCTTGCGGATGATGACCTTGGTGCCCGAGCGGGTCTCGGTGAGCTTGCCGGGACGCCCGGTGCTCACGGGGATGACCTTGATGACCTGCCCGCCGCGGCGGACGGTCATGGTGTGCGCCTTGATGTCGACCGTGGAGACCATGGCAGAGCCGACCGTGAAGCTGGCGTTGTCGTCGTTGCCGACCCACTTGTCGGGACCGGTCTGGACGCCGGTCAGGGGTGCCGCGACGGTGACCGTCGTGCCGGGCTTCCAGTAGCTGGCCGGACGCCACATCAGCTGGCGGCTGTCGAGCCAGCCCCACGCGCCGGCCTGCTTGGGGCTCGTGGTGACCTTGACCCGCTTCTCGATCTCCGCGCGCTGCTGGGCGGTGGTGACCGCCGAGTCGAACTGGATCGCCACGGGCATGCCCACCCCGACGGTGGCGCCGGCGTTGAGGATGCCGTACGTGGCGGTGACCTTGGGCTTGAGGGTCGAGAACCTGGCGGTCGTGGTGGACGGCGTGCCGTCCTCGCCCTTGGCTGCCGCGGTGACGGTGTAGGAGGCGCTGGGAGCCAGTCGGGCCGTGGACGTCCACGTGCCGTCGCCGGCGACCGTGCCTGCGACCTTGCGGCCCTTGGCGTCGGTCACCGAGACGGTGCCCAGGGCTCCGCTGACGGCCTTGACGACGACGGGCTGGTCGGGCTTGACGCCCGTGCTGCCGTCGGCGGGCGTCACCGTGAGCTCGGCCGGCGTGCTGGTGGTGGTGCTCGACGAGCTGGACGACGAGCTCCCGCTCGCCGACGGGCTACCGGCCACGGGGTCGGTCGCCGGGCCGGCGGCGTTGCCGGAGCACCCGGCCAGCAGGGCGACGGCCGCCACGGCCCCCACCACTGCCATCAGGCCCCGCGAACGCTGTGTCGTACGCACCACGTGTGAACTCCCTGTGTCCCTGTGCGCGGCCGGGGCCGCGCATCCTGCTCGTGCTTCGTCACCAGGGGCCGATCGGACGGGCCCCTGCTCGACAGACGCCGCAGGACCGCTGGAGGTTGTCGGTCGTGTCGGGTCCGTGGTCGGCCGCGACGACGCAGCCGGGATGTTGGAACAACCGAGCCCGGCTGCGCAACGCTGATCGGCCTGGCAGGTGCCGGGCCCCCTCGGAGAGCGGCGACCCACCTGGACCGCCACGGCCACCCCTCGGGCCGCCCCCACATCGTACCTTCCCACCGGGACGACGACGGCGCCCCGCCCGCCGAGCGGGAGGGGCGCCGGTCGGACGCGCAGGGTCGGGAGGTGCCGGTCAGACCGCGTGCGGGCCCTTGAAGTACTCGAAGGTCCACCCCACGAGGGCGACGACACCGAACGCGGCGCCGATGATGAACAGCCACCAGCCGACGGCCAGGCCCAGGAAGACGACGGCACCGGCAGCGGCCAGCGGCAGGGGCCACCAGGAGTGCGGGCTGAAGAAGCCGTACTCGCCCTCCTGCTCGGCGATCTCGCCGCTGGGGTTGTCCTCGGGGCGCTCCGGCAGTCGCCGGGCGGTCGCCCAGAGGTAGAAGGCGATCATCAGGCCCAGACCGGAGGACAGGAACAGCCCGGCGGGACCGACCGGCTCCTTCCAGTGGGTGAAGATGCCGTACGCCAGGCCCACGGGGGCGAAGAACGCGGCCAGGATGACGAAGAGCTTGTACTCGATCTTCATGGTCAGTCGCGCTCCTCGTGGAACCGGGGGTGCTTGTCGTGGTCCAGCGAACCGGTGGCGTGGGCGTGTTCGCCCACCCCGACCTCGGCCGGCCCGATGATCCGCGTCAGGGTGTCGGGGTCGGCCTGCAGCCCACCGGCGGGAGCCGCCTCGGGGTGGTGCAGGTCGAACGCCGGACGCTCCGAGCGGATGCGCGGGAGGGTGTCGAAGTTGTGGCGCGGCGGCGGGCAGGAGGTCGCCCACTCGAGCGAGGCGCCATACCCCCACGGGTCGTCGGTCTCGACGAGCGGCGCGGTGCGCCACGTCTTCCACACGTTGTAGAGGAACGGCAGCGTCGAGGCCGCCAGCAGGAAGGCGCCGAAGGTCGAGATCTGGTTCTGGACGGTGAACCCGTCCTCGGGCAGGTAGTCGGCGTAACGACGGGGCATGCCGTCGATGCCGAGCACGTGCTGGATGAGGAAGGTCGTGTGGAAGCCGATGAAGAGCATCCAGAAGTGGATCTTGCCGAGCGTCTCGTCGAGCATGCGCCCGGTGAACTTCGGCCACCAGAAGTAGAACCCGGCGAACATCGCGAACACGACCGTGCCGAAGACGACGTAGTGGAAGTGCGCGACGACGAAGTAGCTGTCGGAGAGGTGGAAGTCCAGGGCGGGGCTGGACAGGATGATGCCCGTCAAGCCACCGAACAGGAACGTCACGAGGAAGCCGATCGACCAGAGCATCGGCGTCTCGAAGGACAGCTTGCCGCCCCACATCGTGCCGATCCAGTTGAAGAACTTCACGCCCGTGGGCACGGCGATGAGCATCGTCATCACCGCGAAGAACGGCAGGAGCACCTGGCCCGTGGCGTACATGTGGTGGGCCCAGACCGTCACGGACAGCGCCGCGATGCCGATCGTCGCGAAGACCAGGGTCTTGTAGCCGAAGATCGGCTTGCGCGAGAAGACCGGCAGGATCTCGGAGATGATGCCGAAGAACGGCAGCGCGATGATGTAGACCTCTGGGTGCCCGAAGAACCAGAACAGGTGCTGCCACAGCATCGGACCACCGTTCCCGGGGTCGAACACGTGGGCACCGAACTTGCGGTCGGCACCGAGCGCGAGCAGCGCGGAGGCGAGCACCGGGAAGGCCATCAGCACGAGCAGCGACGTGATGAGGATGGTCCAGGTGAAGATGGGCATCCGGAACATCGTCATGCCGGGCGCGCGCATGCAGATGATGGTGGTGATGAAGTTGACGGCACCCAGGATCGTGCCGAAACCACCGAGCGCGAGGCCGAAGACCCACAGGTCGCCACCGAGGCCGGGGCTGTTGGAGGCGTCGGACAGCGGGGCGTAGGCGAACCAGCCGAACGACGCCGCACCCGACGGGGTGAGGAAACCGGCCGAGGCGATGAGGCCACCGAACAGGTAGAGCCAGTAGGCGAACATGTTCAACCGCGGGAACGCGACGTCGGGCGCGCCGATCTGGATCGGCATGAGCGCGTTGGCGAACCCGGCGAACAGCGGCGTCGCGAACAGCAGCAGCATGATCGTGCCGTGCATCGTGAACAGCTGGTTGAACTGGTCGGGGTTGTCGACGACCTGCAGGCCCGGCTGGAACAGCTCGGCGCGGATGAGCAGTGCCAGCACCCCACCGAACATGAAGAAGATGAACGACGTGATGAAGTAGAGGTTGCCGATGACCTTGTGGTCGGTCGTCGTCATCCACTTCACGACGGTCTGGCCCTTGGTGAGCCGACGCGTCGCAGTGGCCTCCGTCGAACGGAAGTACGTCCCCGTCGACTCGGTGGCGGCTGCCATCAGTTGCTCCCTGCACTAGGCACGAGGTTCTTGTCCTCGTTCATCAGCTTGTTGACGTTGAGGCTGTTGTCGAGCTGACCGGTGTTGCCCTGCGCCTTCAGCTCGGCGATGTGCGCCTGGTACTCGGCCGGCGTGACGACCTTGACGTTGAACAACATCTGCGAGTGGTAGGCGCCGCACAGCTCGGCGCACTTGCCCTTGAACGTGCCGACCTCGGTGGGCACGACCTGGAACTTGTTGACGCGGCCCGGGATCATGTCGAGCTTCTGGAGGAAGGCCGGCACCCAGAACGAGTGGATGACGTCGCGGGAGGTCAGCACGAACTCGGTGCGCTGGCCCACGGGGAGGTAGAGCGTCGGGAGGCTCTCCTCCGCGCCCGGCTCACCGGTGAGCTCGGCCTGCGTGCCGGTCTCGTAGGTCTGCTCCTTGACGTAGTTGAAGTCCCAGCTCCACTTCTTGCCCACGACGTTGACGACCACGTCGGCGGGCTTGGAGGTGTCGAGCAGCGCGGCCTCGTCACGGGCGGTGTAGTAGAAGAGCACCGCGATCATGAAGACGGGGACGACGGTGTAGAGGATCTCCATCGGCACGTTGTAGCGCAGCTGCACCGGGAGCTCGGTGTCGTCCTTCTTGCGCCGGTAGGCCACGACGCACCAGAGGATCAGACCCCAGGTGATGACGCCCACCGCGAGGGCCGCGATCCACGCGCCGTTCCACAGGGACGTGACGCGCTCACCGCCCTCGGTGACCGCGCGCGGCAGGAACCCGTCCTGGGCGCGACCGGCACACCCCGACAGGACGAGCGTGGTGATCGCCAGGCCTACGCCGGTGGCGGATCTCCTGCTAACAGACCGCTGCCGGTGAGGGCGCGGCGCAGAGACGTCGAGCTGACGCAACGGTGCACCTTCTTCGAAACAGTGATGGGCCATCAAGCGCAAACCCTACTCCAGCCCGGACAGCTGTTCCGGTCAGGGGGCGGCTAACGTCGAGGTGTGGCGAACCCCTCCCCCGAGGCCCCTCCCGGGGCTCCCGACGAGCCCGGCGCCGGCCCCCGTCGCCGGGTCGTGCTCGACGCCGCCCCCGGCCCGCTCCACCCGGTCGCGGCCCGGACGCTGGCCGCCGCCGTCGACGCCGGGTGGGCCGACCCGAGGCGGCTGCACGCCGAGGGCAGGACGGCGCGCCGGCTGCTCGACGACGCCCGGGCCGTCCTCGCCGAGGGCCTCGGTGTGCGCCCGGAGGAGGTCACCTTCGCCCCTGACGGCCCCACCGCGGTGCGGTGGATGGCCCAGGGCCTGTCGTATGCCGCGCGCCGCCGTGGCGCCCGCGTCGTCACCTCCGCGGTCGAGCACTCGGCCGTGCTCCTGCCGGCCCGCCACGACGCCGCGCAGGCCGGCGACCGGACCCTGGCCCGCGTCGTCCCCGTTGACCGGCTCGGCCGGGTGGACCTCGACGCCTGGGCCCGCGAGGTGGCAGTGCCCGGCACCGTCTCGGCCCTGCTGCAGCACGCCAACGGCGAGGTCGGCACGCTGCAGCCCCTCGGCCCGGCGCACGAGGCCTGTCGTGCGGCGGGGGTGCCGCTCGGCGTCGACGCCCAGGCGTCCCTGGGGCGCGTGGCTCCACCACGGGCCTTCGACGTGCTCGCCGCCGACGCGACGTCGTGGGGCGGCCCGGGTGGCCTCGGTGTCCTGGTCGTGCCCGACCGCACCCGCTGGCTCCTGCCCGGACCCGCCGACCCGGATGCGGCCCTGCACGGCCCGAGCCGCCACCTCCCGTGGGTCCCCCTGGCCCTGGCCGCCGCCGAGGCCTGGCAGCAGACCGCGGCCACCCGGGACTCGGACGCCGCGGAGGCCTTCGCCCTCGTCGACGAGCTGAGGGCCGTCGCTGCGGGCGTCACCGACGTCGAGGTCGTCGGCGACCCGGTCGACCGGCTGCCCCACGTGCTCACGTTCTCCGCGCTGTACGCGGACGGCGAGGCCCTCGTCCGCGAGTTCGACCGGCACGGCTTCGCCGTCGGCTCCGGGTCGGCCTGCACCTCGAGCACCCTCGAGCCGAGCCACGTGCTCGCGGCGATGGGCGTGCTGACCCACGGCAACACGCGGATCACCCTTCCCCTCGCGGCCGTCGCCTCCGACCGCGAGCGCGACGTCCGCGCCTTCGCGTCCCGCATCGCCCCGGTGGTCGCCGCCGTCCGCGCCGAGCTGGGGGCCACCCACCTGTGAGGGCCGCCGTCGTCGTGGACGCGCGCGGGCTGCGCTGCCCGCTGCCCGTGATCCGGCTGGCCCAGCACGTCCGCGACCTCGAGCCCGGCACGGTCGTCGAGGTGTGGGCGACCGACCCGGCAGCCGCCGCGGACGTCCCGGCGTGGTGCCGGATGCGCGGCCAGGAGTACCTCGGCAGCCGCGAGGTGGCCGAGGGCGATGACGGCCGCGAGGACGGTCCCCGGGGCGACCACACGGCATACGTGGTGCGGGTGGTCGCACCGGGCTGAGGTGCCCTAGGCGCCGAAGGTGGGGGGCTGCAGCTCCATCGCACGTCCGAGGCGTTCCAGGTAGTCGCGCCGGGACACCGTGACGACCCCCAGGGTGCTGAGGTGGTCGGTGGACCACTGCACGTCGATGATCCGCCGGTCGTCGCCGTCGGCGAAGACGTACCCGGCCATGGCGAGGACAGCGGCCTTGGAGGCGTCGGTGACGCGGTGGAACATCGACTCCCCCGCGAACAGCCCGCCGACCGCGATCCCGTAGAGACCCCCGACGAGCTCGCCGTCGCGCCAGGTCTCGATGCTGTGGGCCCAGCCGAGGGCGTGCAGCTCGGTGTACGCGTCGACGATCTCCGGGGTGATCCACCGCCCCTCACGGCTGGGGTCGGCGCAGGCCGCCACCACCTCGCCGAACGCCGTGTCCACCCGCATCTCGAACTGCCGCAACGACTTCCGCAGCGAACGGCTCGCGTGCACCCCACCGGGGAGCAGCACCCCCCGCGGATCCGGCGACCACCAGCCCATCGGCCGGTCGCCGTGCTCCCCCAACCCCATGGGGAACAGCCCGCTGCGGTAGGCCTCGAGCAGGGTGCCGGCGCGCAGGTCTCCCCCGACGGCGACGAGGTCCTCGCCGTCGTCGACCTCCGTGAGGTCGAACTCCCAGGGTGTCGGGAGCGGTTCGATGGGTTCGCTCACGGGCTAGGGGGCGATGCAGGCGATGTGCGGCTCGATGGCGTCGGCGGACTCCTGGCCGTAGGCGTCGGCGAGGCGCTGCAGGAAGCTGCGCTTGCCGAGGGTGTACTCCTGCGTGCCGATCGTCTCGATGACATAGGTGGCCAGCATCGACCCGAGCTCGGCGGCGTGCCGCAGCCCGAGGTCGACGGCCAGGCCGGTGAGGAACCCGGCGCGGAAGGCGTCGCCGACGCCGGTCGGGTCCGCACGCCGCACCTCGCGGGCGACGTGGACCTCGATCGGCTCCTCACCGCGGCGCTCGATGGTCACCCCGTCCTTGCCCTTGGTGATGACGCGCGTCGTGACGCGGTCGGCGATCTCCTCGGGGCTCCAGCCGGTCTTCTGCGAGGTGAGGGCGGCCTCGTACTCGTTCGTCAACAGGTAGTCCGCGCCGTCGATGAGCTGGCGGATCGTGTCGCCGTCGGCGAACGCCAGCTGCTGGCTGGGGTCGGCGGCGAACGGTATGCCGCGGGAGCGGCACTCGCGGGTGTGGCGCAGCATCGCCTCCGGGTCGTTCGCCCCGACCACGACGAGGTCGAGGCCGCCCACCCGGTCGGCGATCGGGCCGAGCTCGATCGCCCGGGCCTCGCTCATCGCCCCGGCGTAGAACGTCGCGATCTGGGCCATGTCCTCGTCGGTGGTGCAGACGAAGCGGGCCGTGTGCTTGGAGTCCGAGACGTGCACCGAGGCGCAGTCGACGCCGTGCCGCTCGAGCCAGCTGCGGTAGTCGGCGAAGTCCTCGCCCACGGCGCCGACGAGGATCGGCCGCTGACCCAGGCCCGCCATGCCGAAGGCGATGTTGGCGGCGACCCCTCCGCGTCGGACCTCGAGGTCGTCGGCGAGGAACGACAGCGAGACCTTGTCGAGCTGCTCGACGACGAGGGAGTCGCGGAACCTGCCCTTGAAGGTCATGAGGTGGTCGGTGGCGATGGACCCGGTGATGGCTATCTGCACAATCGGGAAACCTACCCGGTCACCACCACCCCGGCACCCATTGCCCCACCCGGCCCCGGCGGAGGAGCATGCCTGCCATGACCGACCTCCAGCACGACTTCACGGGCCTGCGCGCGGTGTTCGTCAACTGCACCCTCAAGCGCTCCCCCGAGCAGAGCCACACGCAGGGCCTCGTCGACGCGAGCGCGGCGATCATGAGCCGGCACGGGGTCGAGGTGCAGCTCATTAGAGCCGTCGACCACGACATCGCGACCGGCGTCTACCTCGACATGACCGAGCACGGCTGGGACCGCGACGAGTGGCCGCTGCTGTTCTCCCGGATCGTCGAGGCCGACATCCTCGTCGTCGCCGGCCCGATCTGGCTCGGCGACAACTCGTCCGTGACCAAGCGTGTCATCGAGCGGTTGTACGCCGGGTCCTCGATGACCAACGCCATGGGCCAGTACGTCTACTACGGGAAGGTCGGCGGCGCGATCATCACCGGCAACGAGGACGGCATCAAGCACTGTGCGTCGAACATCCTCTACAGCCTGCAGCACATCGGGTACTCGATCCCGCCGGGGGCCGACGCCGGGTGGATCGGCGAGGCCGGGCCCGGACCGTCGTACCTCGACCCCGGCAGCGGCGGCCCCGACAACGAGTTCACGAAGCGGAACACGACGTTCATGACCTGGAACCTCATGCACCTCGCCGCGATGTTCAAGGCTGCCGGCGGCTTCCCCGTGGGCGGCAACCAGCGCACCGAGTGGGACGCGGGCGCACGGTTCGACTACGAGGAGCACCCCAACCCCGAGTACCGCTGACGACGAACGGGCCCCCACCGGTGGCGGGGGCCCGTTCGGTCGCGCGGCAGGTGCCGCGGTGACTCAGCAGCCGATCAGCTGAAGGAGTCGCCGCAGGCGCAGGAGCTGCCGGCGTTGGGGTTGTCGATCGTGAAGCCCTGCTTCTCGATGGTGTCCGCGAAGTCGATGCTGGCGTTCTCGAGGTACGGAGCGCTCATGCGGTCGACGACGACCTCGACACCGTCGAAGTCACGGACGAGGTCACCGTCGAGGGTGCGCTCGTCGAAGTAGAGCTGGTAGATCAGGCCCGAGCAACCGCCGGGCTGGACGCCGACGCGCAGGCGCAGGTCGTCACGACCCTCCTGCTCGAGCAGCGACTTGACCTTGGCAGCGGCGACGTCGGAGAGGAGGACGCCGTGGGTCGTCTCGGCGGCCTCGGCAGGTGCCGTGGTGGTGGCCGGAGCGGTCTGGTCCTGAACACTCATCGTGGAACGTCCTTCATGTCGGTGGTCGGGGGTCGGCTGACCATCTCTGCCAACCCACGGTCTGCGGGATATGTTCCCACCCGCTGCTCACCACTGTACGTCGTGGTCACCGCTGGGGGGACCAGGTGGCCGCCACCCGGGCAGCGCGCGCCGCGAGGGTCCCGACGGGGTCGGCCATCGCGGCCTCCACCTCGCGCGCCGACTCGGCCACGGCATACGTCCCGGAGAGCCCCAGGGTCATCGCCTCCCGGCGCCCCACCAGGGTCTGGCCGGCGATGACGACGCTCGGCGTGGCCGTCTCCAGGGCCAGCTCGGCGACCCCGGCGACGACCTTGCCCTGCAGGCTCTGCCAGTCGAAGCTGCCCTCCCCCGTGACCACGAGGTCGGCGGCCGCGAGGACGTCACGCAGCCCGACGGCCGTGAGCACCTCCGTGACGCCGCTGACCCGGCGTCCGCCCAGCAGGTAGAGGGCGTAGCCGAGCCCGCCCGCCGCACCGGCACCCGGCTGCTTGTCGAGCCGCAGCGGCTTCCCCGTGAGCAGGTCGGTGGTCTCGGGGAGGGTCCGGCGCACCACCTCGACGTACCGCCCCAGCGCACCCTCGAGGGCCTGGGCCAGCTCCGGCGACGCACCCTTCTGCGGGGCGAACACCGCCGAGGCACCCTGGAGCCCGAGCAGCGGGGACTCCACGTCGCTGGCGAGGACGAGCTCGACCCCGGCGAGCTTGCGACGCACGTCCTCGAGCCCGGTCAGGGCGTCGTCGGCGAGGTCCGCGAGCGCCATGCCCCCGCGCGCGAGCTCGGAGGGCCCACCCACGCCGAGGGCCGCGAGCAGGCCCGCTCCCCCGTCGTTGGTGCCGCTGCCCCCGAGGCCGACGACGACGCGGGTCGCCCCTGCGGCCAGGGCCGCGTCGAGCAGCTGCCCGACCCCCCACGTGCTCGTCACGGCGGGGTTGCGTTCGTCGGCGGCGAGCAGGTGCAGGCCCGCAGCCTGCGCCGACTCGAGGTATGCCGTCGGGCCGGGTTCGCCGTCGACGAGCAGGATCGCGGCGGGTACCTCGCGGCCCAACGGGTCGGCGACGGTGACGGCCAGGGTGCGGGCCTCGGGGATGGCCGCGGCGAGGACGTCGAGGAACCCCGGGCCGCCGTCGGACAAGGGCATGAGCGTGAGCAGGTCGTGCGGTGCGGTCCGTCGCCACCCCGCAGCCATCGCCTCGGCGGCCTGCTGGGCCGTGAGGGTGCCGGTGAAGCAGTCCGGGGCGATGACGACGTGCACACGGGCATTGTGGCAGCGATGCCGACGGCCACGCCCCGGGCGTCGGTTCCCAGCAGGACCTCGGGCTCCACGTCTCGTTCTGCACCGCCACCCCCAGGCAGTCGTCGCCCGGTCACCGGGAGAAGTGCTGACCAGCCCCACGACCGGCAGCGGAGCCCATCTGCGCAGGTCAGGAGCTCGTCGGCGCCCCTAAAAGCAGGGTAGCCGGCCGGAAAGGCGCTGATCGGACGGCACGGCGGTCCCCAGGACACGCCAAATAGGAGGACACTGGACTGATGCGCCCCCGACAGCCCGCCAAGAAGCCCGTCCTGAAGAACAGCCCTTTCCAGGCGAAGCCGGCACCCGAGCTGCACGACTTCGCGGTCGACGACCGGGTCACCCACGACCGGCACGGCCTGGGTTCGGTCGTCCGGATCATCGGTGACCGCATGGAGGTCCGTTTCGGTGCCAGCACCGTGAGCGTGGCCCTCAACAGCACCAAGATCCACCCCCTCTAGGCCAGACCCGGCCTCAGGGCACGAGCGAGGCGCCCAGGAGGCGACTCGCCGCTGCCCCGTCCCCCTCGACCTCGAGCACCCCCGCGTCGGCGCGGTGCCAGAGCGAGAGGTACAGGTGGGTCGCCGGTCCACGGACGAGCGCGACCGCATCGCCGCCGACCCCCGGGCGCACCACGGGGACGCCGTCGACCAACCGCAACGTCCACGAGGCGTCGACATCGCTGCAGGCGAGGGCGACCGGGTGCGGTGCCGGCACGACGACCTCCGGTGGCTCGTCCGCCCGGCGCACCAGCACCCTGGGAACGAACACCTCGAGCACCTCGTCCACGCCGTCGGCGGCCTCGGTGGCCGACAAGCCCGCCACGGCCTCCACGCGCCCTGACAGGTCCAGCGCCCCTGCAGCGACGAGGGCGTCGACGTGGTGGACGGTGGTCTCGTGCAGCTGGCGGCGCCGCCAGAACCGCACCGTCCCGTGGTGCGGGACGGCGGAGAAGCTCCACGCCGCTTCGTCGGGGTCCCGTCCGGCCAGCGTCTGCACGAGGAGGGCGGCGCTGTCGGCGTACCAGTCGCCGAGCGCCCGGTCACGGTCCCTCCTGGGGTAGGGGTCCGGCGACGCTCCGGTGCGGACCGCCGCCTCCGCCCAGAGGTGCACCCGGCCCAGGTGGTCGACGAGGCTGGTGACGTCCCAGCCCGGGCAGGTCGGCACGGGCGCAGCGGCATCGAGCCCGGCCACCGTCCCGGCCATCGCGGTGGTGGCCCCGCGCAGCGCGGCCAGGGTCGCGGTGTCGTCCATGCGCCGAGCGTACGGGCCCCCACGGTCCGCTCAGGGCGAGAAGCCGGGCACGCTGCGTCCGAGCCAGCTCAGGGCCGTCGGGAGCTCCCCCGCCCAGAGCTGCTCGCGGTGCCCGCCGGTCTTCAGCAGGTCGGTCGTCACCGACAGCGGCGCCCTGACCGACTTGAGGAACGCCGCCGTCGGCGGGTAGGCGTAGCCGTCCTTCTTGCTGGCCTGCACCCACATCGCCAGAGGGGGCGGGTCGCGGCGCACGACCGCGGCCAGCTGGTAGCGGCCCGGGACCCTCGACCCGAACGGTCGGTAGCCACGGCTGAACTCCGGGGTGAACGAACCGCTGAAGACGATGTCACCCCCGAAGACCGCGGGGTGGCGCAGCCCCAGCATCGCGGCGCACCAGCCGCCCTCCGAGTACCCGGCCACGGCCCACGACGACCTGTCGGTCCGGACCCTGAAGTGGTCCACCACGAACTGCGGCACGTCCTGGGCGAGCCAGGTCTCCACCTGCGACGTGCCCGCCGGACCGTCGACGCACTCCGAGTCCACGGCATACGGCAGGTTGATCTGCGGGAGCACGACGACGGCGTCCTTGATCGAGTGGTCGGCGACGGCCCGGTCCAACGCTCCCTCCACGCCCATCCCGGTGAGCCAGGAGTCGGTGGTGCCGGGGTAGCCGTGCAGGGCCTCGAGGACGGGGTAGCTCGTGGCCGTCGCGGTCGAGTAGCCCGCGGGGAGGAGGACGTCGACCTGGCCACGCACCCCGCTCCGCGCGCCGGTCACGGTGTAGTGCTGGACCCGTTCCCCGGGGCTCGGCAGGGCGGGGAGGCTCGTGGCGGGGCGCAGCCCGGACGGCAGCCGGGTGGAGGCGGCGGACCGGGCGGTGGCCCCGTGGTGCGTCACCGTGGTCGCCGCCTGCGCACCGGCGAGGTCGGACCAGCTGACGTAGAAGTCGAAGTGGTCGTTCAGCTCGGCGCCGACGAGGGCGACGACGAGCACGTTGAGCACGAGGAGGCCGGCGGCGCGGGCACCGGTGGCGGCCCAGGGCCGCCTGACCCGGGGACGGCCGGACGCCAGCAGGGCGAAGACCGCGGCCGCAGCCAGCGCGAGGACGACGGGCAGCGTCGTCGACGTCAGGGACACGGCGGACTCCCCGACGCGCGGCGCGTGCACGGCCCACCCATGGGGGCAGCCTGCGCCGGACGCCTGACAGGAGGCTGGGGGTCAGGTGTGAGTCGGCTGCACGTCGGCCCACGGCATACGATCTGGGCGTGAGCACCTCGACGGACGCCTCCCCCACCACGCCACTGCCCCTGCTGGTCCTCGGTCGTGGCCGGGACCTGCACAGCGAGCGCGGGGTGGAGTGCCCGGGCGACCTGCCGGCCGCGTCCGACCCCGGCCTGGTCGAGCGCGCTCGAGCGGCGAAGGAGGCGCTGGGCGACCGGGTCTTCGTCCTCGGCCACCACTACCAGCGTGACGAGGTCATCGAGTTCGCGGACGTCACCGGCGACTCGTTCAAGCTCGCCAAGGACGCGGCGGCGCGACCGGACGCCCCCTACATCGTCTTCTGCGGTGTGCACTTCATGGCGGAGTCGGCCGACATCCTCACCAGTGACCAGCAGACGGTGATCCTGCCCGACCTCGCGGCCGGCTGCTCGATGGCGGACATGGCTGCGATCCGGCAGGTCGAGGACGCCTGGGAGGACCTCGTCGAGGCCGGCGTCGCCGACCGGACCGTGCCGGTGACGTACATGAACTCGTCCGCGGCGATCAAGGCCTTCACCGGTCGCCACGGCGGCACGATCTGCACGTCCTCCAACGCGAGGACCGCCCTGGAGTGGGCCCTGGCGGAGAAGGGCGAGGGGGGCAAGGTGCTCTTCCTGCCGGACCAGCACCTGGGGCGCAACACCTTCGTGCGCGACCTCGGGGGCTCCCTCGACGGCTGCGTGGTGTTCGACCCGCACCGGCCGATGGGCGGCCTGACCCGCCAGGAGCTGCAGGACGCCACCATGATCCTGTGGCGCGGGCACTGCTCCGTGCACGGCCGGTTCAGCCTCGAGGCCGTCGAGCAGGCTCGTCGCGACATCCCGGGCGTCAAGGTCATCGTCCATCCCGAGTGCCGCCACGAGGTCGTCGAGGCAGCCGACGAGGTGGGCTCCACGGAGAAGATCATCAAGACCATCGCGGCCGCCCCCGACGGGACCTCGTGGGTGGTCGGCACCGAGCTCAACCTCGTGCGCCGGCTCGCGACGATGTTCCCGAAGCAGCAGATCGCGTTCCTCGAGAAGAACGTCTGCTACTGCTCGACGATGAACCGGATCGACCTGCCCCACCTCGTCTGGACGCTCGAGTCGCTCGTCGAGGGTCGGGTCGTCAACCCGATCCGCGTGGACCCCGACGTCGCGCACCACGCCCGCATCGCCCTCGACCAGATGCTCGCGCTGCCCGGGGAGACCCACAAGGACTAGTCCCGGTCCGCACGTGGACTAGTCCTCGTGCGGGAGGCGACCTCGTTCACAGATCAACACACTGGGTGACTTGCAGGGATTCCTACCGCAGGGAGTCACCGTATGACCACCACCAGCAGCATCGGACGATACCGCCGCCGGGTCCTCGTGACCTGGGCGGCCAGCGCAGCCCTGGCCGCCGGGACTGTCGGCGCGACCGCCGGACCCGCAGGCGCGCACGAAGACCACCACGGCGCCAAGGGCCCGTCGAGGGTCGCCTCCGGGTTGGACAACCCACGCCAGCTCACCGTCACCGGCCGCGGTGACGTCTACGTCGCAGAGGCGGGCCGCGGGGGCGCCGGACCGTGCATCGCCGGGCCGGAGGGTCAGGCGTGCCTGGGCACGTCCGGAGCCGTCACCAAGATCGGCAAGCGCGGCCACCAGACCCGCGTGGTCACGGGGCTGCCGTCACTGGCCGCACCGGACGGCACGAGTGCCATCGGCCCGTCCGACGTCGTGGCGCTCGGCGGGCGACGGCTCGCCGTGCTCGTCGGCCTCGGCGCACCTCCCGCGGCCCGCGACGGACTGCCCGACTCGGCGGCCCGCCTGGGCACCCTCCAGCTGGCCCGCGAGGGCTCCGGGTGGACGACCACGCTCGCCGACCTGGCCGCGCACGAGGCCACGGCCAACCCGATCCACGACCCCGACAGCAACCCGAGCTCGGTGGAGCGGTCGGGCTCCGGTTTCGTGGTGACCGATGCCGGCGGGAACGACCTGCTCACCGTCAAGCACGGGAAGGTCACCACGACAGCGGTCTTCCAGGACCAGCTCGCCGAGGCACCGCCGTTCCTCGGGCTGCCTCCCGGGACGATGATCCCGTCGCAGGCGGTACCCACCGCGGTCGTCCGTGGCCCTGACGGCGCCTGGTACGTCAGCCAGCTCACCGGCTTCCCGTTCCCCGTGGGCCACGCCAACATCTACCGCGTCGTCAAGGGCCAGGCCCCCACCGTGTGGGCCACCGGCCTGACCAACGTCACCAGCCTGGCCTTCGACCGCCACGGCCGGCTGTATGCCGTTCAGCTCGCCGACACCGGGCTGCTGGCCGTCGGTGACGCGCTGCCGTCGGGCTCGCTGCTGCAGGTCTCGCGGACCGGCGCGCACAAGGTCGTCGCCGACGACCTGCCCGCGCCCTACGGCCTGGCGATCCGTGACGGCTCGGCCTACGTCTCCACCTGCTCGGTCTGCCCGGGCGGCGGAGAGGTCTGGAGGTACCGGCTGTAGGACCACCGGCGTCGCGCGGGAGGGGCGTGACGCCGGCACAGAGCACAGGGGGCGCCCCGGTCCGACTCATCCCGGACCGGAGACCACCACAGGGGGGCATGGTCCCCGTCACGGAGTCGCAGGGGCGACACCGTGACGGGGACCAGCATCGTGCGCTGGTCCCCGTCAGGCGATGTGGTGCCGTGCCGTGAGGTCAGCGACCCCGGCGCGCGCCGGGCCTACTGCCCGCGGAGAAGCCTGCCGCTCCACCGGTGGACGTCGAGTAGGTCGGGGTCGACCCACCGGCCGGGCGACCGCCGGAGCGCTGCCCGCCGGACCGCTGGCCACCTGCCGAGCCCTGGCCACCGGAGCGACTACTGCCCGAACGCGGGCCGCCGGTCGAGTCCGCGGCACCGGCCGGACGACCACCGCGGCGGCCACCACCGGACCGGGCGCCGTCCCCGGAGCGCGCGCCCTCACCGGTGCGCGGGCCGCCGGAGCGGGCCCCGGCCGAACGGGCGCCGCCACCGGAGCGGCCGGAGCCGCCACGACGGGACTGTCCCCCGCCGGACCCGCCCGAGGGCTGGGTCGGGGTGGTGAGGACGAGCGGGCCGGTCGTGACGCGCTCGCCCGGGGCGACCTCGAGGAGCATGGGGTGACCGAGGCCAAGCCTCGTGGTCTTGGCGCGGATCCCGGCCTTGTTCGTGAGGACGCGCACGTCGGCGACCTGGTCGTCGGTCATGAGCGTGATGACGGTGCCGTCGGCGCCGGCGCGGGCGGTGCGGCCCGAGCGGTGCAGGTAGGCCTTGTGCTCGACCGGCGGATCCGCGTGGATGACGAGCGCGACGTCGTCGACGTGGATGCCGCGGGCCGCGATGTCGGTGGCCACCAGCGTGGAGGCCTTGCCCTCGTGGAAGGCCGCCATGTTGCGGTCACGCGCGCCCTGGCCGAGGTTGCCGTGCAGCTCCACCGCCGGGACGCCGGAGGCGTTGAGCTGCTTGGCCAGCTTCTTGGCACCGTGCTTGGTACGGGTGAAGACGACCTTGCGGCCCGGGGCCGAGGTCAGGTCGAGGAGCACCTCGAGGCGGGCGTCGCGGTGCACGTGGAAAATGTGGTGGGCCATGGTCGAGATCGGCGACTGCGCCGAATCAGCCTGGTGCGTCACGGGATTGGACAGGTAGCGCTTGACGATGACGTCGATGCCGGCGTCCAGCGTCGCCGAGAACAGCAGCTTCTGGCCGTTCCGGGGCGTCTTGTCGAGGATGCGCTTCACACCGGGAAGGAAGCCGAGGTCGGCCATGTGGTCGGCCTCGTCGAGGATGGTGACCTCGATGCCGTCGAGGGTGAGGGCGCCCTGCTGGAGCAGGTCCTCGAGGCGTCCGGGGCAGGCGAGCACGACGTCGACGCCCTTGCGGAGCGCGGACACCTGAGGGTTCTGGCCGACGCCACCGAAGATGGTGACCGAGGAGATGCCGAGCGGCTCGGCGAGCGGGGCCATGGCGGCCTGGATCTGGGTGACGAGCTCACGCGTCGGGGCCAGGATCAGCGCACGAGGCCGGCGCGACTGGCGCGGGGCGTTCGACGCGGACAACCGGGCCAGCATCGGCAGCAGGAACGCGTAGGTCTTGCCGGACCCGGTGCGGCCGCGGCCCAGCACGTCGCGACCGGCGAGCGAGTCGGGCAGGGTCGCGGTCTGGATGGGGGTCGGGACGGTGATGTCGCGAGCCGCGAGGACGGAAGCCAGGGCGTCGGGGACGCCGAGGCTCGGGAAGGTGGTGTCGACAGACACAGGGGTACTCCAGAGCAGTCAAAGGGGTGTTCCGCCCGGCGCGAAACCGACATGGGTTCGCAGCGCAAGAGCTTGATCACGTGCCACGGCCCGAGGCAGAACTGTGCGGGCCGGTGGCACCACCCTATCGGTTCGCGGCTGCCTCCCCTGACAGCCGACCCCGGGTGCCGCGTCCGCACCACCCGGGGGACGTCCCCTCAGGCGCCCGGGATCTCCTCGACCCGCAGGGTGAAGTCGCGGGCGCGCAGGCGGTTGACCAGCGCGTCCCCCATGGCCGTGGCGGGGGTGAGCACCCCGGCCGCCGGCGGCAGACGGTCGCCGTCCAGGGCCAGGCACAGGGCGGCCTCCCCGAGCATGACCGTCGTCGCGGCATACCCCGGGTCTCCCTGGGCGGTCACGGTGGCGAGGTAGCGGCGACCGGTCTCGGTCGTGGTCCGCACCTTCATCGAGAACCAGCCGCTGCGACGGGCCTTCTCGCTGGGGCCCTCGCCCGGCGAGGGCGCGAGGCGGTCGAAGACGGGACGGGTCCGCGGGTCCGCCATCGCCTTCATCGCCAGACCCAGCCCGGCGGTGAAGACGTTCGCACGTTGCCTGGCGACGAACCCGTCGCCATAGGCGCTGAGCTCGCGGTAGCGGAAGCGACGACCGTAGGCGTGCTCACGAAGGGCGTTGCTGCGCCTCACGATCCGTGAGTTGAAGCTCGCCATGACAAAGGGCCCGACCCAGTCGCCGGTGTCGGCGTCACGGAAGACGGACATGGGGTCGCGCTGCTTGCCCAGGTCCGGCTCGGCCTTGCGGTCGGGGCTCAGGGAGTAGGGGTCGAACAGCGTCTTCACGGCCCGGCGGTCCGTCGCGACGGCCTCGAGCTGGGCCCGGGAGGAGTCCACGGTGCCACCGCTCACGCCACCCTTCGCCCGAGCGTGCAGCGTGGTGTCGAGCAGGCCTCCGGCAGCGTCGTGCCGCGCACGCTCGTGCAGCAGGTGGACGGCGAGGTCGGACGGCACGGAGTCGTAACCACAGGCGGTGACGATGCGCGCACCACTGGACCTGGCCACCGCGTCGCACTCGTCGATCGCCTTGCGCACGAACAGGATCTCGCCGGTCAGGTCCGCGTAGTGGGTACCCGCCCCGGCACAGGCGCGGGCCAGGGGCATGCCGTAGCGCAGGTAGGGACCCACGGTCGTGGCGACGACGGTGGTGGACTCCGCCAGGGCGCGCAGCGCGTCCTCGTCGGCGGCATCGGCCACGACCACCGGCCAGTCACGCGCAGCGGCGGGGAGCCCGCGACGGACCTCCTCGAGCCTGGCCCGCGAACGACCGGCGAGGGCCACCCTCGTCCCGCGGGGCGCGTGCTCGGCGAGGTAGGCGGCCAGCAGCCGCCCCACGAAGCCCGTGGCCCCGTAGACGACGACGTCGTGCTCCCGGACCCTCACGCCCGCCCCTCGGCAGCCACGGCCTCGCCGTCGCGGACCGGACCAGGAGGGGTCCCGTCGCCGAACGGGCTGCCGCCGAGCGCCTCACGACCGTGGTCCGTGAGCCAGCCCGACAGGTCGGGCCCTGCCGGCACGATGCCGGTGGGGTTGATGTCGTGGTGCACGACGTAGTAGTGCCGCTTGATCTGGGCGAAGTCGGTCGTGTCGCCGAACCCGGGCGTCTGGAAGAGGTCGCGCGCGTAGGCCCACAGGACCGGCATCTCGCTCAGCTTGGAGCGGTTGGTCTTGAAGTGCCCGTGGTAGACCGGGTCGAACCGCGCGAGCGTCGTGAACAGGCGCACGTCGGCCTCGGTGATCGTGTCGCCCATGAGGTAGCGACGGTCCGCGAGCCGGTTCTCCAGCCAGTCCAGGGCCGTGAACAACCGGTCGTACGCCTGGTCGTACGCCTCCTGGGTCCCGGCGAAGCCGCAGCGGTACACGCCGTTGTTGACCTCGGTGTAGACGCGCTTCATCACCTCGTCCATCTCCTCGCGCAGCGCCTCGGGGTAGAGGTCCGGGGCGCCGTCACGGTGGTGCTGGCGCCACTGCGTCGAGAAGTCGAGGGTCATCTGGGCGAAGTCGTTGGTGACGACCTTGCCGCTCTCGACCTCGACGATCGCCGGGACGGTGATGCCCCGCGGGTACCCGGGCTGGCGCGCCTCGTAGGCGTCCTTGAGCCGCGGGATGCCGAGGACCGGGTCGACACCGCCGGGGTCGAGGTCGAACGTCCAGCTGTCCTGGTCGTGGGTCGGCCCGCACAGCCCGAGCGAGAGGACGTCCTCCAGCCCCAGCAGCCGCCGGACGATGATCGTGCGGTTCGCCCAGGGACAGGCCCGGGCCGCGACGAGGCGGTACCGCCCCGGCTCGACGGGCCACTCCCCCTCACCGTCGCCGGTCGTGGTGATGCGGTCGTTGATGTAGCGGGTGTCGCGTTCGAACGACGGCTCGACGTAACCCTTGCTCTGCGCCATGCCCTGAACCTAACCGGTTCCGGTCAGCGCGGCAGGGCGCCCAGCCTGGCCAGGAGGATCGCCTCGGCCACGCAGACCTTCTCGAACTCGCCGAGGTGCAGCGACTCGTTCGCGCCGTGCGCCCTGGTGTCGGGGTCCTCCACGCCGGTGACGAGGATCGCGGCCTGCGGGAACTTCTCGGCGAACGCGGCGACGAACGGGATCGATCCCCCCACGCCGATGTCCACCGGCTCGACACCCCAGGCGTCGGTGAACGCGGCCCGCGTCTGGTCGTAGACCGGCCCGTCGGCGTCGGCCGCGAACCCGGCCCCCTGGTCGTCGAGGTGGACCTCCACCTTGGCGCCCCACGGGATGTTCGCCTCGACGTGGCGCTGCACCGCGGCATACGCGTCGAGGGGGACCTCGTCGGGAGCGAGGCGGATGGAGACCTTGGCGCTCGCGGTGGGCACGAGGGTGTTCGAGGACTTCGCCACGGAGGGGGCGTCGATGCCGATGACCGTGGCCGTGGGCTTGGCCCAGATGCGGTCGAGCAGCGAACCGGTGCCGATGACCTCGACCCCGTCGAGCAGGCCGGACTCCTCACGCAGGCGCGCCTCGTCGAAGTCGAGGTCGCTGGCGGTGCCCGACCGCAGGCCCGCGATCGCCACGTCGCCGGCGTCGTCGTGCAGGGTCGCGAGCAGCCGCACCAGCGCGGTGATCGCGTCCGGGACGGCGCCGCCGAACATGCCGGAGTGGATGCCGTGGTCGAGGGTGGTCACGGTCACCACGACCCGGATCAGGCCGCGCAGCGTCGTGGTGAGGGCCGGCTCGCCGATGGCCCAGTTGGTCGAGTCGGCGAGGACGATCGCGTCCGCGCGCAGCTTCTCCCCGTGCCGCTCGAGGATGGTGGGGAGCGAGTCGGAGCCGATCTCCTCCTCGCCCTCGACGAACACCGTCACGCCCACGGGCAGCTGCCCGCGGTGGGCGCGCAGGGCGGCGAGGTGGGCCATGATCCCGGCCTTGTCGTCGGCGGCGCCGCGCCCGTAGAGGCGTCCGTCACGCTCGGTCGGCTCGAACGGAGCGCTGTCCCAGTCCTTGTCGTCGCCGGGGGGCTGCACGTCGTGGTGGGCGTAGAGCATCACCGTCGGCGCACCCTCGGGCCCGTCGACGTGGGCGATCACCGCCGGACGACCGCCCTCGCGGACGATCTCCACCTCCAGCCCCTCGGCGCGGAGCAGCTCGGCGGTCGCCTCGGCGCTGGCCTCGACGTGGGCCTGGTCGAAGGCGTCGAGGCTGACGCTGGGGATGCGGGTCAGTGCCTCCAGGTCGGCACGCAGGCCGGGCATGAGGTCGGCCACCGTGGCCTTGAGGGCGGAAACCTGGTCGGGGCTCAGAACGTCGTCGGTCACGGCGGCGAGCCTAACGGGAGCGCGCACGCCGTCGCGATTCCGGGGAACCGAGGCGCACGGCATACAGTGAGCACGTGTTTGGACGCAGCAAGACCCTCAACGACCAGCAGGCCGAGACCATCGCGCGCGAGCACCGCGAGGGCGCCAAGAACCGGCCCACGCCCAAGCGCAGGGACCAGGAGGCGGCCAACCGTCGCCCGCTGGTCGTCGCCGACCGCAAGGAGGCCAAGAACCTCGACCGCGCCAAGCGGCGCGAGGCCCAGCTCCTGCAGCGCCAGGCCATGGCGACCGGCGACGACGCCCACCTCCCGGCCCGTGACAAGGGTCCGGTCCGCCGCTACATCCGCGACCACGTCGACGCCCGCTGGAACGTCGGCGAGTTCATGCTCCCGGTGATGATCCTCGTGCTGGCGCTGTCGTTCGTGCGCGTGCCGGCGGTCTTCCTCATCGTCTCGGTCGGCGTCTACGGCCTCCTGCTCGCCGCCGCGATCGACTCGTGGTTCATGTGGCGGGGCCTGAAGAAGAAGCTCGTGGCGAAGTTCGGTGCCGACAAGGTCGGCCGCGGGCTGGCCATGTACGCCGTGATGCGCGGCTTCCAGATCCGTCGCTCGCGCATGCCGCGCGCCCTCGCCAAGCGCGGCGAGTACCCGGCCTGACGGTTCCCCGGTCGGCTGACCTGGGTCGCCCCCTACTCGGCGGCGCGCAGGCTCATCGGCCCGTAGACGACGACGCCCTCGTGGTGCAGGACGACGGCGTCGACCCCCGCGTCGCCGAGCTCGTGCCAGCTCTCGCCGAACCAGTTCTCCGCGTCGGACTGGGACGGGAACGCCGTCGTCACGAGCTCCTCGCCGGTCAGCTCCTTGCCATCGGCGTCGAGATAGGTCCACGTCCACGCTTCGCTCATGGCGCCACTGTAGGCGGCTGCCGCGACAGCACGCCCGGGGGCGGCTTTGACACCCGTGGGCGCCGGTGCAACGGTCGGGCACTGTGATCGTCCTCGAGGGTGTGCGCCTGGCGTATGGCGCGCAGCAGGCCCTGCGGGACGTCACCGTGAGCGTCCCCGAGGGTGAGCTCGTGCTCGTCGTCGGCCCCACGGGGTCGGGCAAGACGACCCTCCTGCGCACCCTCGCCGACGTCGGGCACGCCCGCACCGCCGTGACGGCGGGCCGGGTCGACGTCGACGGGACGGACCCGCGCACCTGCGACCAGACGACGCTGTCCGCCCTCGTCGGGTGGGTGCCGCAGGACCTGGCGACGGGGTTCTCCACCGACACCGTCGAGGCCGAGGTCGGGCGCCACGTGAGCGCGTCGGCGGGCGACCCGCACGGTGGCGAGCGCCGCATCGAGGAGACCCTCGACCTGCTCGGGCTCACCCCGTTGCGCAGCCGTCGCCTCGTCGACCTCTCCGGGGGCGAGCAGCAACGGGTGGCGATCGCCGCAGCCCTCGTGACCGGTCCCCGGGTGCTGGTCCTCGACGAACCGACCTCGGCGCTCGACCCCGTGGCGGCGGAGGACGTCCTCGCCACGCTGCACCGGCTGGTGCACGACGTCGGCGTCACCGTCCTCGTCTCCGAGCACCGCCTCGAACGGGTCGTCCACCACGCCGACGCCGTGCTGCTGGTCGGCGACGGCGTCGTCAGCCCGTTGCTCGACACCGCCGACGCGATGGCCCGCTCGGCCATCCACCCGCCGCTGGTCGACCTGGGTCGCAACCTCGGCTGGGACCCGTTGCCCCTGTCCGTGCGGGACGCCCGTCGCGCGGCCCGAGACCTGCGGGGCTCCCTCGACGGCTCGTCCACCCACGGGCCACCGCTCGTCGGGTCGCCCGCGGCCCCGGCGGGGCGTCCGGCCCCGGGCGGGCCGTCGCCCCTGGTCGAGGCCCGCGGCCTCGGGGTGTTGCGCGGCGACACCGTCGCCCTGCGCGGGGTGGACCTGGCCCTCGCCCGCGGCGAGGTCGTCGCCCTGATGGGCCGCAACGGCGCCGGGAAGTCGACCCTCCTGCACGCCCTGGCGCGCGACCTGCGGCCGTCGACGGGACGCGTGCGCCACGACGGCGCCGGAGCCGTCGCGCTGTCGACCCAGGACCCGGCAGCCACGGTGGCCGCCCTCGTCGGGGCCGACGCCGACGGCCCCGTGTCCGCGGTTCTGGCGGCCGTGGACGGGAGTGCCGAGGTGTTCGCGCGGCTGGCACCGGGGGCGGCGCCCGACGGTCCGGTCAGCGCCCTCTCCCAGGGCCAGCGCATGGCGTTGTCCCTCGCCACCGTCCTGGCCCGCCGGGCACCGTTGACGTTGCTCGACGAGCCCACCCGGGGCCTGGACTACGGCGCCAAGGCCCGGCTGGTGGGCGTCCTGCGCGAGCTCGCCGCACGCGGCGTCGCCGTGCTCGTCGCCACCCACGACGTCGAGCTCGCGGCCGAGGTGGCCGACCGCGTCATCGTCCTCGCCGAGGGCGAGGTCGTGGCCGACGGTGCGGCGGTGACCGTGCTGCTCGACTCCCCCGCATTCGCCCCGCAGGTCGCCAAGGTCGTGCGCCCGGCGCCGTACCTCACGGTCGCCTCGCTCGTCGCGGCGCTCGCCCGCCCCTGACGGGGCTCGGCAGTGGTCACGGCAGGGGCGCCCGCGGGCGGGGTCAGGCGCGCCGGGGGTCAGGCGCGACGGACCTCGGCCTCGACGACGACGTCGGTGGTCAGCGAGTTGGCGATGTAGCACTGCTCGTGCGCCTCGTGCAGCAACCGCTCGACCTCCTCGTCGGTGACCGTCCCGGCCACGGTGACCACGGGCCGCAGCACGATGCGGGTGATCCGCTGCGGCGTCACGTCCTGCGGCATCTCCCCCGTCGCCTCGTCGGCGTACCCGACGACGTCGACCTTCGCCCTGGCCGCCACCGCGAGGAACGACAGCAGCTGGCAGGACGAGGCAGCGAGGACGAGCAGCTGCTCGGGGTTGGGCAGGTCCGCGTCGCCGCGGAAGTGTGGGTCGGCCGACAGGTCGAGCCCGTCGGTCGCCGGCGGCAGGAACGCCGAGTGCGCCCGCGGGTAGTCGCGGTAGCCGACACCGGTGGAGCCGTCCCACCGGACCTGCGCGCGGTACTCGTGCGACGCCATACCGGCCCCCCCTCCCGTCAGCCCTCGCGGACGTCGACCGTCACGAACGGCGGCTTGACCACGGTGGCGGTGACCTCGCGCCCGCGGACGTCGATGACGACGTCGTCGCCCTCGGCGACCGTCGGCTTGAGGAGGGCGAGCGCGATGCCGTTCTTCAGGGTCGGGCTGAACGTCCCGGACGTGACCTCGCCGACGACCGCACCGTCCACCTTCACCGCACACTGCGCCCGCGGTATGCCGCGGCCGGTCGCGAGCAGGCCCCACGCCACCCGCTCGGGGCCGGCCGCCTTCTCGGCGACCAGCGCGTCCTTGCCCCAGAAGGCGTCCTTCTTCCAGCCGACCGCCCAGCCGACACGCGCCTGGACGGGCGTGATCTCGGTGGAGAGCTCGTGGCCGTGCAGGGCGTACCCCATCTCGGTCCGGAGGGTGTCGCGAGCGCCCAGGCCGCAGGGCAGCCCGTCATAGGGGGCAGCCGCCTCGGTGAGGGCGTCCCAGAGCTGGGCGGCGACGTCCCACGCGGGGACGAGCTCGTAGCCGCGCTCGCCGGTGTAGCCGGTGCGGCACACGATGACGGGCAGGCCGTTCCAGTCGGTCTCGACGAAGGACATGTACTCGTGCCCGGTCGGCAGGCCGAGCGCGTCGAGCACCTCGTCCGACCTGGTGCCCTGGACGGCGATGACGCCGTAGGACTCGTGCAGGTCCTCCACCACGATGCCCTCGGGGGCGGCGTCGGCCAGGCGGCGGACCACCTCGGCGGTGTTGGCGGCGTTCGGGATGAGGAAGACGTCCTCGTCGCTGCGCAGGTAGGCGATGAGGTCGTCGACGACACCGCCGTTCTCGTCGCAGCACAGGGTGTACTGCGCCTTGCCCTCGTGGATCCGGCCGAGGTCGTTCGTCAGGCAGGAGTTGACGAAGTCGCGGGCCCCCGGACCCGAGACGCGGGCCTTGCCCAGGTGCGACACGTCGAAGATCCCGACGGACGACCGCACCGCGGTGTGCTCGCGGACGACGCCGCCTCCGGGGTACTCGATCGGCATCTCCCAGCCACCGAAGTCGGCCATCTTGGCGCCCAGCGCCACGTGCCGGTCGTGCAGGGGGGAGGTCTTCAGGGCTGCGTCGCTCATGGGCCGAACGCTACCGCCCCGTGCCGCGGACCCCCGCCGGCACGGATATCCTGCGCAAGCAGGGCCAAACCCACACCACACGAAGGATGCGAACGTGACCACCGTCAACGTTTCCGACCGATCCGCCCACGACCTCAAGGCCGACGTCGTCGTGCTCGGCACGGTCGACGACTCCGGCTCCGCGGCCCTCGCCGCCGGCCACGGGCTCCCCCGCGACGCCGCCGCCCACGTGGCCGCGCAGCTCGCGGCCCTGCACGCGACCGGCAAGCCCGAGGAGGTCCTCACCCTCGCCGCGGTGCCCTCGGTCGCCGCCCCGCGCGTCGTGCTCACCGGTCTCGGCTCCGCCACCGCCCGCACCACGTCGTTCGACGCGGAGGTCCTGCGCCGCGCCGCCGGCGCCGCCGTCCGCTCCGTGAAGAAGGCCGGCAAGGTCGTCGTGGCGCTGCCCGCCTCCGGCGTCGAGTCGGTCGCGGCGGTCGCCGAGGGCGCAGCGCTGGGTGCCTACCACTACCGCGGGATCCGCGGTCCGGTGAAGGCCTCCCGTGCGAAGGGCACCAAGGCCGCGGCGAAGGACGAGGGTGTCACCACGATCACGGTGGTCACCGCCGACGCGCGGCTCAAGGCCGTCAAGGCGGCGGCGACCCGCGCCGCGGTGCTCGCGGACGCCAAGGCCTACGCCCGCGACCTGGTCAACACCCCGCCGAACGTCCTCTTCCCGCAGTCGTTCGCCGACTCGGTCAAGGCGCGCAACACCGCCGCCAAGGCCAAGGTCACCATCAAGGTGCTGGACGAGAAGGCGCTCGAGAAGGGCGGCTTCGGCGGGATCGTCGGCGTCGGCCAGGGCTCGGTCAACCCGCCCCGCATCGTCACCCTGACGTGGGCCCCCGCCGGCGCCCGGCACTCGGTCGCGCTCGTCGGCAAGGGCATCACCTTCGACTCCGGCGGCCTGTGCATCAAGCCCCCGGCCTCCATGCTCACCATGAAGTCCGACATGGCCGGAGCGGCGGCCGTCGCGGCGACCGTGTTCGCGGCCGCCGAGCTGGGCCTGCCCGTCACGGTGACCGGCTACCTGTGCCTCGCCGAGAACATGCCGAGCGGCAGCGCGCAGCGTCCCGGCGACGTCGTGACGATGCGGAACGGCACCACGGTCGAGATCCTCGACACGGACGCCGAGGGCCGCATGGTGCTCGGTGACGGCCTCGTCCTCGCGGGCGAGGCGAACCCCGACGCCATCGTCGACATCGCCACCCTCACCGGCGCGCAGATGGTGGCCCTCGGTGGCCGGGTCGCCGGGATCATGGCCAACGACGACGCCTTCCGCGACCGGGTCCGCGCCGCCGCCGACGGATCGGGCGAGGCCGCCTGGCCGATGCCGCTGCCGAGCGACCTGCGCTCGCAGCTCGAGTCCGCGGTCGCCGACCTCTCCCACAAGGGCGAGCGCTGGGGCGGCATGCTCACGGCCGGCCTGTTCCTCAGTGAGTTCGTCGAGGAGGGCACCCCGTGGGCCCACGTCGACATCGCCGGCCCGTCATTCAACGAGGGCGCGCCCTACGGCTACACGCCGAAGGGCGCGACCGGCTACGGCGTCGCGACCCTGCTGTCGCTCGTGGAGGGCTACGCCGGCTGACGCGGCGGACGGGTGACCGGCATGCCGGCCACCCGTCATACCGACAGCGCAGAGGGGCCCGTCCGGATCGGACGGGCCCCTCTGCAGATATATCCAGGCGTGGATCAGCAGTGCGGTCGAGCCGCCTCAGCCACCGCTCTTGCGCCGGAACATCTGCTGCGTCGCGCTCGTCGCCGCGCCCTGGGCGTGGTCGACCTTGCCGTGCTCGCTGTCATCGGACACGTCGCGCCCTGCGTGCGACTGCTTCTTGTCCAGGGCCTCGCGGAACTTGCGCTTCATCTCCTCGCTGGGCCCCGTGGATCCCTGGGACCCCTGGGACTTCGCACCGTCGGACTTGGCCATCGTGCCCTCCTGCTGCTCGTGCGGCGCGGGCCGCGTGCGGACCCGCCGTGGGTCAACCTTCGCATCCCGGCTCCGGGGGGCACCACCGCATATCCCGTCGGGTCGAGCGCGCGTCGTGCCTCGCGACGCCACCGGTATGGCGCGTCAGTCCTTCTTGCGCTGGCGGGAGTTCCACTCCCGCATGCGGTTGGGGTACCCGGTCTGGAGCACGTCGTACACCGGGACGCCCAGGCTCCCTGCCAGGTCGAAGGCTGCCTGCCGGGAACCGGCCGCACGACGAGTCCACTCGCCGTCGTGCGCGATGAGGATCACCGTCGTCGCCGTGACGTTGGTGGGTGGCTCGACGTAGGCCTCGACCCCGCGACGACTCTGGGTGAAGTCGGCGAAGTGCTTGCGCACCGCCTGCTGGTCCACCGCCATGTTGGGTCCGTCGGACGGACCACGTCCGGAGCCCTTGTGTCCCCGCTTCCACCACGCCATGACCCAACGATAGGGGGACGGACTGTGCAACTGCTGCCATTGCACGGACGTGGACCTGCTTGCGCCCCGCACTCCAAACAGTGACAAGATGCACTGTGTCGATCCCGGGCTGGTCACGACCTGGCCGCTCCACCGTCGACGAGGACCACCCAGTGCCCACGACGCGAGGGAGCGAGCATGTCGGCTGACGCCGAGACCATCTTCGATGTAGTCATCCTGGGTGGAGGAAGTGGCGGCTACGCCTGCGCGTTCCGTGCGGCCGAGCTCGGACTGAGCGTCGCACTCGTCGAGAAGGACAAGCTCGGTGGCACCTGCCTGCACGTCGGGTGCATCCCGACCAAGGCGCTCCTGCACGCGGCCGAGGTCGCCGACACCGCCCGTGAGGGTGCGCAGTTCGGCGTGAAGTCGACCTTCGAGTCGGTCGACATGTCCGGCGTCAACGCCTACAAGGACGGCGTCATCGCGCGCCTCTACAAGGGCCTGCAGGGTCTGGCCAAGGCCCACAAGATCGAGCTGGTCGAGGGCGCCGGGCGCCTGGTCGACCGCTCCACCGTCGAGGTCGACGGCCGTAGGGTCCGCGGCCGCAACGTCGTCCTCGCCACCGGCTCGTACGCGAAGTCGTTGCCCGGCCTGGAGATCGGCGGTCGGATCATGACCAGCGAGCAGGCCCTGGCGCTGGACTTCGTACCGCCGCGCGTCGTCGTCCTCGGTGGCGGCGTCATCGGGGTCGAGTTCGCGTCGGTGTTCCGTTCGTTCGGTTCCGAGGTCACCATCGTCGAGGCGCTTCCCCGGCTCGTCGCCGCCGAGGACGAGGCCGTCTCCAAGACGCTCGAGCGCTCGTTCCGCAAGCGCAAGATCGCGTTCCGGACCGGGGTCAGGTTCGCGGGCGCGACGCAGTCGGGCGACACCGTGACCGTCTCGCTCGAGGACGGCGCCACCATCGAGGCCGACCTGCTCCTCGTCGCCGTCGGCCGTGGGCCCGTCACCGAGGGCCTCGGGTATGCCGAGGCCGGCGTCACCCTCGACCGTGGTTTCGTCACCACCGACGAGCGCCTGCGCACCGGCGTGGAGGGTGTCTACGCCGTCGGCGACATCGTCCCCGGGCTGCAGCTCGCCCACCGTGGGTTCGCCCAGGGCATCTTCGTCGCCGAGGAGATCGCGGGACTGGCCCCGGCCGTCATCGACGAGCTCGGCATCCCGCGAGTCACCTACTGCGACCCCGAGATCGCCTCGGTCGGCCTCACCGAGAAGCAGGCGGCCGAGAAGTACGGCGAGGTCGAGACGTACGAGTACAACCTCGGCGGCAACGGCAAGTCGCAGATCCTGCAGACGCAGGGGTTCGTGAAGCTGGTGCGCGAGAAGGACGGTCCCGTCGTGGGCATCCACATGATCGGCGCCCGCATGGGTGAGCAGATCGGCGAGGCGCAGCTCATCTACAACTGGGAGGCGCTCCCCTCCGACGTCGCCGGGCTGATCCACGCCCACCCGACCCAGAACGAGTCCCTCGGTGAGGCGCACCTGGCGCTCGCCGGCAAGCCCCTGCACGCCCACACCTAGACGCACTGCTGATCCGCCAGCGAACACGAAACAAGGAGATAGAGGGACATGTCTGAACGCGTGACCATGCCGGCCCTGGGTGAGTCGGTCACCGAAGGCACCGTGACGCGCTGGCTGAAGAACGTCGGCGACACCGTCGAGGTCGACGAGCCGCTGCTGGAGGTCTCCACCGACAAGGTCGACACGGAGATCCCCTCGCCCGTCGCGGGTGTCCTCCAGGAGATCCTGGCGAACGAGGACGACACCGTCCCCGTCGGCGCCGACCTCGCCGTCATCGGTGACGGCAGCGACAGCGCAAGCAGCGACTCCGGCGACCAGTCCGGCGACGCCGGGCAGGACGCGGGCGAGCAGGCCTCCGCCGAGCAGGCGTCGGCGGAGTCCGACGAGCCGCCGGCCGAGGCTCCCTCGACCGAGCAGGCGCCGCAGGAGTCCACCTCCGAGCCCGAGGCCGCTGCGGCCAGCGGGTCCTCCGACGGTGGTTCCTCCGACGGTGGTGGCTCTGGTTCGGGTGGCTCTGGTTCGGGTGAGACGGTCACCATGCCGGCGCTCGGCGAGTCCGTCACCGAGGGCACCGTCACCCGCTGGCTCAAGGCCGAGGGCGACACCGTCGAGGTCGACGAGCCGCTGCTCGAGGTCTCCACCGACAAGGTCGACACCGAGATCCCCTCGCCGGTCGCCGGCACGCTCACCAAGATCCTCGTCCAGGAGGACGACACCGTCCCCGTCGGTGGCGAGCTCGCCATCATCGGCGGCTCCGGCTCGTCCGGCGGTTCGGGCGACAGCACGCCCGCCGAGGCCCCCAAGGAGGCCGAGGCCCCGAAGGAGGAGTCCAAGCCGGAACCCGCTCCCGAGCCCGAGGCGCCGAAGCAGGAGGCTCCCCAGCAGGAGGCTCCCAAGGAGGAGGCCCCCGAGCAGGAGGCCCCCGCTGCTCCTGCGCCGCAGGCTGCTGCCGCCCCCGAGTCCGCACCCGCTGCGCAGTCGTCGGGCGACAGCCAGGACGCGTCCGCCTACGTCACACCGCTCGTGCGCAAGCTCGCGGCCGAGAACAAGGTCGACCTCGGCTCCCTCAAGGGGACCGGCGTCGGTGGCCGTATCCGCAAGCAGGACGTGCTCGACGCCGCCAAGGCTGCCGAGGAGGCTGCCAAGGCCGCGGCGGCTCCCGCCCCGGCGGCTGCTGCCCCTGCTGCCGCTCCCGCGGCGTCGACCTCGTCGGCGGCCCCGGCATCGGGCTCGGCCTCGGTCTCGCCGAAGCGCGGCACCACGGAGAAGATGTCCCGGCTGCGCCAGACCATCGCCAAGCGCATGGTCGAGTCACTCCAGGTCTCGGCCCAGCTGACCACGGTGGTCGAGGTCGACGTCACGAAGATCGCGCGGCTGCGGGCCAAGGCCAAGAACGAGTTCGCACAGCGCGAGGGCACCAAGCTCAGCTTCCTGCCGTTCTTCGCCCTCGCGGCCGTCGAGGCGCTCAAGGCCCACCCGTCGGTGAACTCCAGCGTCGAGGGCACCGAGGTGACCTACCACGGCACCGAGAACCTCGGTGTGGCCGTCGACACCGAGCGTGGCCTCCTCGTCCCGGTCATCAAGGACGCCGGCGACCTCAACATCGCCGGGCTGGCCCGCAAGATCGCCGACCTCGCCGAGCGCACCCGCACCAACAAGATCGGCCCGGACGAGCTCGGCGGCGGCACCTTCACGCTGACCAACACCGGCAGCCGGGGCGCCCTGTTCGACACCCCGATCATCAACCAGCCCAACGTCGCCATCCTCGGCACCGGCGCGGTCGTCAAGCGCCCGGTCGTGGTGTCCGACGGTGACGGCGGCGAGACGATCGCGGTCCGGTCGATGGTCTACCTGGCCCTGTCGTACGACCACCGGGTCGTCGACGGTGCCGATGCCGCGCGCTTCCTCACCACGATGAAGACGCGTCTCGAGGAGGGCGGGTTCGAGTCCGACCTCGGGCTCTGACCTTCCCCACCTCACCAGGAGCACTCATGCCGCAGCGCGTTGCCGTCACCGGTTCCACCGGCCTCATCGGCAGCGCGCTGTCGGCGTTCCTGCGCGAGCGGGGCGACGAGGTGGTGCGCCTGGTCCGTCGGGCGCCCGAACAACCCGACGAGGTCCGCTGGGACCCCGCCGCCCGGCTGCTCGACCCCGCGGCGCTCTCGGGCGTGACGGCCGTCGTGCACCTCGCCGGGGCCGGGGTCGGCGACCACCGCTGGACCCCCTCCTACCAGCAGCAGATCCTCGGCTCGCGCGTCGACGGCACCACGACGATCGCCACGGCGCTGGCCGACCTCGGCGAGCCCGTGCGCCTCGTCAGTGGGTCGGCGGTCGGTGTCTACGGCGACCGGGGTGACGAGGTCCTCACCGAGGACTCCCCCCTGGGCGGCGGTTTCCTCAGCGAGGTCGTCCGCGCCTGGGAGGCAGCCGCGGACCCTGCCCGCGACGCAGGCCTCTCGGTGGCCCACCCGCGCACCGGGATCGTGCTCTCCCCCGAGGGCGGCGCCCTGTCCCGCATGCTGCCGCTGGCCCGCCTCGGCATCAACGGCCCGCTGGGCAACGGCCGTCAGTGGTGGCCGTGGATCTCCCTGCGCGACACCGTCGCCGGGCTCGCCCACCTCGTCGACCACCCCGAGGTCGAGGGTCCGGTCAACCTCGTGGCCCCCACCCCCGATCGCCAGATCGACATCGCCAGGGCCCTGGGCCGCCAGATCCACCGGCCGGCGATCTTCCCGGCGCCCGCCTTCGGCATCAAGCTCGTGCTCGGGGGCTTCTCCGACGAGATCCTCACGAGCAAGCGGGTCGTCGCTCAGCGACTCACCGCCTCCGGCTTCACCCACCGCGACCCCGACATCGCCTCCGCCCTGCGCTGGGTGCTCGCGCAGCAGTCCTGAGACCCACCAGCCACTCCTACCAGCCACTCGTCACGCGACTGCCTCCACCCGTTCGACCAGCCAGCGCCCCCCGCTCCACACCAGGACGAACCGCAGGGCCTGCCCCCGCACCGCCGCCTCGCGGCGCACCACCCGCCGTGCGTCGGTCGCCGACACGACCCGGTATGCCGCCGTGTCGACGACCGCCTCGACGGTCGCCGACCGCGTGGTCACGGTGTCGGGACGTGCCGACCGCACGGTCAGCCGGACGCCGGCGTAGGCCACCCCGGCCTCGCGGACCCGGCGCAGGTCTGCGGTGTCGCGGTCCAGGGCGGCCGAGCCGGGGGCGTCCAGGTCGGCCAGGTCGTCGTCGCGGCCGCTGACCATGACCTCGGCCCGCAGGGTGGCCAGCTCCTGGACGAGGGCCTGGGGGGCGAGCGTCGGCGCCCGGTGGTCCCGTTGCGCGTGCCGAGGCGACACGGACGGCGAAGGGGTCCGCGCCGTGAGGCTCGCTCGCGGGCCGGGCGCCGGCGCCCCGCGCTCCGTGGACCTCGCAACGCGCGCGGGGTCGTCCGTCGGGCGGCCCGGTCCGAGCCACCCCGGCGACCGAACCACCCCCGTCGCCAGCAGGGCCCCCAGCACGAGCGCCGACAGCAGTCCCGCCCCGGCCACCCCGGCCCTCGTCCTCGGCCGCTCCAGGCACGTCCTCGACCGCCGCAGCCACGTCCCCACCTCCACCGGCGCGGCGACCCCCGGTGCCGCCTCGTGGTCGGATGGTGGTCGGCGCAGCCGCTGCGTCAGCAACGAGGTCTCGTCCGTGCCAACGACCAGCCGCACGGGTTCGCAGGGCGCCGAGTCGAACCACGCCAGGGCGAGCTCCGCCGCACTCGGACGGTCCGCCGGGTCGGCCGCGAGCGCGCGCGTCGTCACGTCCCGCCACGCGTCGGGGACCTCGGGGGCGAGCGTCTCGAGCGGGGGCCGCCAGGAGACGGGCTCGGGGGCCTGCCCGGTGACGCACCACCAGGCCAGGGCCCCCGCGGCATACACGTCGGCAGCCGGGGTGACGGGACCGCCGTCCACGACCTCCGGCGCCACGAACCCCGCGGTGCCGACCGCGTGCCCCGGCGCCTCACCGACGAACCCGGCCACCCCGAGGTCGGCGAGCAACGGGCGACCCGAGCGTTCGAGCAGGACGTTGCCCGGCGTGACATCGCCGTGCTGCACCCCGACCGCGTGCAGGCCCGCGAGGGTTCGCGCGACGGGTGCCAGGACGGTCACCGACTCCCCCACGTTCAGGTGCCCGCGAGCCCCGACCACCCGGGCCAGCGACCCGCCGGCCACGTGGTCGAGGACCAGCGCCACCCGCCGGTCCGCGCCGGGGAGCGCCACCGCCTCGTGGAACCGCACCAGGCCGTCGACCTCGACGCGGCCGAGCACCCCGAGCTCGCGGACCGCCGCGTCCGCCTGCTCGCCCACACCGACCGGGACGACCTTGACCGCCACCGGCGACCCGTCGCCGTCGCGGGTGGCCGCCCACACGACACCGCTGCCACCGGCCCCGATCCGGGCGCCCAACCTGTAGCCGGGCACCCGCGGTGGCGCCTTCTCGTCGGCACGGGTCTCGTCGTCCGGGTCCACCACCTCAGTCTGGCCACGGACGCGGCACCCCCTTCCCGGTTGTCCACAGGCCCGGGCGCGGGTAGCCGTCAGCAGCCGTCCTAGAGTCGGGGCCATGCCTGCAGACCAGCCCACGATCCTGGCCACCTCGGGTGGCTACCGCTACGGCTCCCGCATCCGCCTCGAGTTCAACTCGCTCGTGCACCACGCGGTCGAGCTGTCCGGCGCCGAGGGACGCGCCCCGCGCATCACCCACCTCGGCACCGCCGGAGGGGACCAGGCCTACTTCAACGGCTGGATGGACGAGGCCGGTCGCCACGCCGGGTTCGACCTGAGCAACCTCAACCTCTTCTCGATGCCGAACGTCGAGGACGTCGAGGGCCACCTCCTTCAGCAGGACGTCGTGTGGGTCAACGGCGGCTCGGTGGCGAACCTCCTGGCCGTCTGGCGGGTGCACGGGCTGGACGAGATCTTCGAGCGGGTCTGGCGCGCGGGCGTCGTCCTCGCCGGCGTCTCGGCCGGTTCGATCTGCTGGTACCGCGGCGGCACCACCGACTCGTTCGGCCCCGAGCTGCGCGCGGTCACCAACGGCCTGGCCCTGCTCCCCTACGGCAACGGCGTCCACTACGACTCCGAGGAGCGCCGCCGCCCGCTGGTCCACCAGCTCGTCGCCGACGGCACCCTGCCGACGACGCACTGCACCGACGACGGCGTCGGCCTCGTCTACCACGGCACCGAGCTCGCCGGGGCGGTCACCGAGACGGACGGCAAGGGGGCCTACCTCGTCACCCGTGATGGCGACACCGCCGTCGAGGAGCGCCTCGAGCCGGTCCGCCTCAAGGCGCCGTCGGTGCGGGCGTAACGTAGGGGCCATGCGGTTCGAGCACGTCGGTTTCTCCCCTGACCTCGTCGACTACGAGCAGGCCTGGGCCCACCAGCGCGAGGTCCACGCCGGGGTCGTCGCCGGCGACGAGGACACCGTGCTCCTGCTCGAGCACGCCGCCGTCTACACCGCGGGCAAGCGCACCGAACCCCAGCAGCGTCCCGTCGACGGGACGCCGGTCATCGACGTCGACCGGGGTGGGCTCATCACGTGGCACGGTCCCGGCCAGCTCGTCGGCTACCCCATCGTCCGCCTCCACGGGGTGCCGATCGACGTGGTCGCCCACGTCCGTCGCCTCGAGGAGGTGATGATCCGCACCTGTCGCGAGTTCGGCGTCGAGACGGTGCGGGTCGAGGGACGCAGCGGGGTGTGGGTGCTCGCCGACGACCGCGGCCCGGACCGCAAGCTCGGCGCCATCGGCGTGCGCGTGAGCCGTCAGGTGACGATGCACGGCTTCGCGCTCAACTGCGACGCCGACCTCTCGTGGGCCGACAACATCATCGCCTGCGGGATCGAGGACGCCGGGGTGAGCTCGATCAGCCGCGAGACCGGCCGGGTGGTCACCGTCCAGGACGTCCTCCCGTATGCCGAGAAGCACCTCGCCGACGTCCTCGCCCCCGCCTGACCGAATTGGGCTTCACCCAGCCCTCTCCCCACCGCCGGATCGAGGTATTTCCCCACCGCAGGACGGTGGCGGAATACCTCGAACGGCGCTGACGTAGTCTTGAGGGACGCCCGGTGACCTCCGGGCGCACCCGTGCCCCGCGGCATACCGGCCGCCGGAGGCGCACCGAACGCAAGGCGAGGGAGTCTGCTGTGACCGTGGCACCCGAGGGCAGGCGCATGCTGCGCGTCGAGGCGCGCAACGCCCAGACCCCGATCGAGCGCAAGCCGGAGTGGATCCGGACCACCGCGAAGATGGGCCCGGAGTACACGAAGCTGCACTCCATGGTGAAGACCGAGGGTCTGCACACGGTCTGCCAGGAAGCCGCCTGTCCCAACATCTTCGAGTGCTGGGAGGACAAGGAGGCGACCTTCCTCATCGGCGGTGACGTGTGCACCCGCCGCTGCGACTTCTGCGACATCGCCACCGGCCGCCCCGAGGCGCTCGACCGCGACGAGCCGCGCCGCGTGGCCGAGTCGGTCGCCACGATGGGACTGCGCTACTCCACCGTCACCGGTGTCGCCCGTGACGACCAGCCCGACGGCGCTGCCTGGCTCTACGCCGAGACCATCCGCCAGATCCACGCCAAGAACCCCACCACCGGTGTGGAGATCCTTCCCCCCGACTTCGGCGCCAAGCCCGAGCTCGTCGGCCAGGTCTTCGACGCCCGGCCCGAGGTGTTCGCCCACAACCTCGAGACCGTGCCGCGCATCTTCAAGCAGATCCGCCCCGCGTTCACCTACGACAAGTCCCTCCAGGTCCTGTCGATGGCGCGCGAGGCCGAGCTCGTCACCAAGTCCAACCTCATCCTCGGGATGGGCGAGGAGGACCACGAGGTCGAGCAGGCCATCCGCGACCTGCACGACGCGGGCTGCGACATCCTCACCATCACGCAGTACCTGCGTCCCTCCAAGCTGCACCACCCGATCGACCGCTGGGTGAAGCCGGAGGAGTTCGTGCACTGGTCCGACGTGGCGCAGGAGATGGGCTTCAAGGGCGTCATGGCCGGCCCCCTCGTGCGGTCGTCCTACCGCGCCGGCCGCCTGTGGGCGACCGCGATGAAGAAGTGGGGACGCGACATCCCCGAGCACCTCCAGCACCTCGCCGACGCCGCGGGTGACCCGGCCCGCCAGGAGGCTGCCTCCCTCGTGGCCGCACGCACGCCGGCCGCGTTGGGTGCACCCGCCTGACACCCGTATCCTGACCCCCATGGCCCGCGAGAAGAAGCAAGAGTCCGACACCCCGAAGAAGCAGGGCCGGTTCTCCCAGATCCGCCAGGTGTTCACGGCGGCACGGAAGGCAGACCCGACCATCCCGTGGTGGATGCTGCTCGCGTTCGTCGCCGTCCTCGCGGTCGGCACGACCATCGGTGTCCTCGTCGGTCACTGGACGTACGCCCTCGTCCTGAGCATCCCGCTCGGGCTGCTCGCCGCCACGCTCGTGCTCAGCCGCCGGGCGGAGCGCGCGGCGTACGCCAGCCTCGAGGGCCAGCCCGGTGCGGCCGGTGCCGCACTCGGTGCGCTGCGTCGTGGCTGGTTCTTCTCCCAGGAGCCGGTGGCCATCGACGGCGCCCGGGGCACCCGCCCCGAGGACATGCACGGCGCGGCCTTCGTCTACCGCGCGATCGGCCGTCCCGGCGTCGTCCTCGTCGCGGAGGGTCCGGACGCCCGTCGCACCAAGCTCATCGCCCAGGAGCGCAAGAAGGTCGAGCGGGTGGCCCCGGGCGTCCCGATCTCCGCGATCGTCGTCGGTGAAGGTGCCGACCAGGTGCCGGTGCGCAAGCTCAGCAACAAGATGACGCGCATGAAGCCCGTGCTGACCAAGGAAGAGGTCTCCGCGGTCAACAAGCGGCTCAAGTCCCTCGGTGGCATGCGCCCGCCCGTCCCCAAGGGGATCGACCCGCAGCGCGCCCGCATCGACCGCAAGGCCATGCGCGGCCGCTGATCGCGCCGGCCCGACCGGCGACCCGGACGCTCAGGTGGAGGCGCGCTCGACCAGCTCGGTGTCGAGCACCAGCTGTTCGTCGACGCGGCCGTCACCGTGGCCGATCTGGGCCAGCAGCATGGTCGCCATCTCGCGTCCCAGCTGCTCCATCGGCTGGTGCACGGTCGTCAGGGGTGGTTCGGCGACCTCGGCGAGCGGTCCGTCGTCGAACCCGACCAGGGCGACGTCGTCCGGCACCACGCGCCCGGCCTCCCGCAGCACCCGCAGCGCTCCGAGGGCCATGGGGTCGCTCGCCGCGAAGACCGCGTCCACGTCGGGGCGTCGGGCCAGCAGCGCACGCATGGCGGCGGCGCCACTGGCCTCGCTGAAGTCACCGAGCTCGACGAGCGAGTCGTCGACCTCGTGCCCGGCGGTCGCCACGGCGGCCCGGTATCCCTCGAGCCGGTCACGGCCGGCGATCATGTCCTGCGGACCGCCGATGTGCCCGACGACCGAGCGTCCCCGGGACAGCAGGTACGCCACCGCGTCGCGCGCTCCCCCGCTGTTGTCGACGTCGACGTAGCTCGCGTCCGCGAGCCCGTTCGGGCGCCCACAGAACACGATCGGCAGCCCGCGCCCCTGGATCAGCCCCGGCAGCGTGTCGGCGTCGTGGGCGGAGAGCATCAGGACCCCGTCGACGTGCTGGGGCGTCAGGTAGGAGTCGAGCCGGTCGACCTGCTCGCGGGTCTGCACCAGTGCCAGCACCAGCTGGCGGGACGCCTCCCCCACGACCGTCGTGATCCCCCGGACCACCCCGGCGAAGAACGGCTCACCGAAGATGCGCTCCTCGGACTCGGAGATGACCAGCGCGATGGCCCCGGTGCGGCGGGTCACGAGGGCGCGCGCCGCCATGTTGGGCACGTACCCGAGCTCGTCGACGGCACGCAGGACGCGGACGCGGGTCCGCTCCGAGACCTGGGGCGAGCCGTTGATGACGCGGGACACGGTCCCACGCCCGACCCCGGCACGGGCAGCAACCGCCTCGAGGGTGGGTTGCCCGCTCGAGCCGTTGGTCGTGCCGTTGGTCGTGCCGGTGGTCACGCCGTTCGTCATGGGGTCAGTATTGCGTGCGCTTCCCGGCAAGGAACGCGGCATACCAGCGCCCGCTGTCCTTGACCGTGCGCTCCTGGGTGTCGAAGTCGACGTGCACGATCCCGAACCGCTTCGCGTAGCCCTCGGCCCACTCGAAGTTGTCCATGAGCGACCAGGCGAAGTAGCCGCGCAGCGGCACCCCGCCGGCGATCGCCTTCGCGCCCGCCTCGAGGTGGCTGCGCAGGAAGTCGACCCGTTCCGCGTCGTGCACCTGTCCGTCGACCAGCTCGTCGTCGAACGCCGCACCGTTCTCGGTGATGACGAGGGGGATCTGGCCGTAGTCCCGGGTGACCCTCTGGAGGATGTCGGCGAGGCCCTCGGGATCGACCTCCCACCCGAGCGCGGTCGTCGGCAGCCCGCGGGAGGCGAAGTCCACCTCGCCGGTCCCGGGCAGGGCGCCAGGTGCCACCACGTGCCGCGTGTAGTAGTTGACCCCGAGGAAGTCCAGGGGCGCACTGGTCACCGCGAGGTCGCCGTCGTGCACGAACGACAGGTCCGTCAGGTGGGCGACGTCGTCGACGACGTCCTGCGGGTAGCTGCCGCGCAGCACGGGGTCGAGGAACCACCGGTTGGACAGGCCGTCGACGCGCCGGACGACGTCGGCGGTGCCGTGCCCGTCGTGCGCCGGGGCAACCGGGTAGAGGTTGAGCGTGATGCCCACCTCGGCGTCAGGCGCCCGCTCCCGCAGGGCCTGGACCGCGAGGCCGTGTCCGAGGAGCAGGTGGTGCGACGCCGCGAGGGCCGCCCCCGCGTCCGACCGCCCGGGGGCGTGCCGTCCCGAGCCGTACCCGAGGAACGCCGAGCACCACGGTTCGTTGAGGGTGATGAAGTGCCCGACCCGGTCGCCGAGCGCGTCGGCGACGTGCGCGGCATACTCCGCGAACCGGTGCGCGGTGTCACGCACCGGCCATCCGCCGGCGTCCTCGAGCGGCTGCGGGAGGTCCCAGTGGTAGAGCGTCGCCCACGGCTTGATGCCGCGCTCGAGGAGGGTGTCGACGAGCCGGCTGTAGAAGTCGAGCCCCTGGCGGTTGACCGGCCCCGAACCCGTGGGCTGCACGCGCGGCCAGGCGATCGAGAAGCGGTAGGCGTCGACGCCGAGCGACGCCATGAGGTCGACGTCCTCGGCGTACCGGTGGAAGTGGTCCACGGCGACCGCGCCGCTGTCGCCCCCCACCACCCGGCCCGGCGTCGCCGAGAAGGTGTCCCAGATGGACGCGCCGCGACCTCCCTCGGTCGTGGCCCCCTCGATCTGGTAGCTCGAGGTGGCGACGCCCCACGTGAAGCCGTCCGGGAAGTCGCTGCGCGACAGGTCCATGGTCATCCTTTGACTCCGCCCTGCATGATGCCGCCGATGATCTGGCGGCCGAACACGATGAACACGATGACGAGCGGCAGCGTCCCGAGGAGGGTGCCGGCCATGACCAGCGCCTGGTCGGTGTAGTAGCCGCCGGACAGCCGGGACAGCGCGACCTGCACGGTCGGGTGCTCGGCGTCGAGGGTGAGGTAGGGCCACAGGAAGTCGTTCCACCGCTCCATGAACGTGAGCAGCCCGAGGACCGCCGCGGCCGGTCGCAGGATCGGGAACACGATCGAGAAGAAGATCCGGGTCGTGGAGGCTCCGTCGACACGGGCGGCCTCGATGAGCTCGTTCGGGATGGCCTGGGCGGCGTACTGCCGCATCATGAAGACCCCGAACCCGCTCACGAGGAACGGCAGCAGCGCCGACGGGAGCGTGCCTGCCAGCCCCAGCTTGCCCATGAGCATGTAGAGCGGCACCAGGCCGAGCTGGACCGGCACCATCATCGTGCCGATCACGATGAGCAGCAACGCGTTCCGGCCTCTGAAAGCCAGCTTCGCGAAGGCGAACCCGGCCAGCGCGGAGAGCACCACGACCGAGATGGTAGCCAGCCCGGCGACGAGGACCGAGTTGACCATCGCCTGGGCGAACATCACGTCCTGGTTGGCGAAGACCCGCGAGATGTTCTCGCCGAGCTGGTCACCCGGGGTGAGCGGTGGCGGGATCGACGTGATGTCGCTGTTGGGGCGCGAGGCCATGACGACCATGTAGTACAGCGGGCCGGCGGCGAGCAGCACGGAGATCGCGAGGGTCAGGTACACGAGCGGGGTCGCCGGCGTGGCACCGGTGCTCCGGTCCGCCGCCCGTCGCAGCGAGCGGGTATGGCGCCTGCTCACCGGTGAAGCCACGGCACCGTCCGTTCCGCGTGCGGCCACGGCGCGCGACGGAGCAACGGGCGCCGGGGTGCGCGTCGGGGGCTGGGTCTGGGTCGGGGGCATGGGGGTCCTCACTCGGCCGATCGGATCCGGCGCAGCAGCAGCACGTTGACCGCCGAGAACACCGCGATGAACAGGAACAGCACCCAGGCCACGGTGGCGGCGTACCCGAACCGCTGGCCCGTGAACGCCTGCTGGATGAGGTACATCGCGGCGGTCTGGAACTGCCCGGTCGTCCCGCCACCGATGGAGTTGGCGCCCGGGTTGAACAGCAGGGGCTCGGTGAACAGCTGGGTGCCACCGATGGTGGCGACGACGGAGACGAAGATCAGCGTGGGTCGCAGCATCGGCACGGTGATGGACCAGAACGTCCGCCAGGCCTTCGCCCCGTCGATCCGGGCCGCCTCGTAGATCTCCGTGGGCACGGACTGCAGGGCCGCCAGGAGGATCAGCGCGTTGTACCCCGTCCAGCGCCAGTCGACCATCGTGGAGATCGCGAGCCAGGAGGACCACCGGTGGTCCTGCCACGCGATCGGGTCGACCCCCACGTGGCCCAGCAGCCAGTTGAACAGGCCGAAGTCACGGCTGAACATCATCGTGAAGATGATCCCGACGGCGGCGACCGAGGTGACGTTCGGCAGCAGGATCCCCATGCGCCACAACGTCGCTCCGCGCAGCCGCGAGTTGAGCAGCTGGGCGAGGACCATCGCGAGGACGAGCTGTGGCACCGTCGCGATGACGAACATCGCGACGGTGTTGAGCATGGCGTTCCAGAAGTCCCCGTCCGCCATCAGCTCGCGGTAGTTGCCGAGCCCGACGAAGCCCTGGTCACCGGCGAGCAGGCTCCAGTCGTGCGTCGAGACCCAGGCCGTGTACACGAGCGGGAAGAACCCGAACACCGCGAAGAGCAGGAAGAACGGGGAGACCATCGCGTAGGGCGTGTACCGCGCGTCAGCGCGGCGCAGCCAGCGGCGCCACCCGGCCGGGCGAGGACCCGGTGGCGCCGCTGGGGGTGCTGCTGTCGTCGAGGTCACGAGGACTACTTCGCGGCCTTGGTGGCTGCCTTGACCGCTTCGGACCACCCGTCGGCCGCACTGCGCTGGCCACCCTCGACGCTGCGCATGGCGTTCTCCACGGCGTCGCGGACCGGCTGGTTCTTGGCGCCGAGGTAGACGGGCTTGAGGTTGGCGGCACCGGCGACGAACAGCTCACCGACGGGGGCGTCGTTAAAGTACTCGTTCTTCGCGTCCTTCAGGGCCGCCTCGGAGTAGAGCTTGGGGTTCGACGGGAGGTTGCCGGCCGCCTTGAACGCCGCGAGCTGGCTCTGGCCGGTCGTGAGGAACTTGGCGAGCTCGACCGCCTCCTTCTGGTGCTTGCTCTGCGTCGGCACGCCGAGCCACGAGCCACCCCAGTTGCCACCGCCGCCGGGGACCGTGGTGATGTCCCACTTCCCGGTGTTCGCCGCACCGGCCTGGTCCTTGATGTAGCCGGTCATCCAGGCGGGGCAGGCGAGCGTCGCGAACGACCCGTTCTTGAAGCCGGCGTTCCACTCGGGCGAGAACGCCTTGAGCTTGGCCGACAGACCCGTGTCGACCATCTTCAGCGACTCGTCCCAGGCCGACTTCACGGCCGGGTTGGACTCGATGACGAGCGCGTTGCTCTTGTCGAAGTAGGTGTGGTCCCCGGACTGCATGAGGATGGAGTTGTAGGTGTTCGTGGCGCTGTCGACGAACTTCGCCTTGGGGTCCTTGATCCCGGCCTGGTACTTCTGGCCGGTGGCGATGTAGTCGTCCCAGGTCGGCCAGAGCTTGCCGACCTCGACGCGGTCGGTCGGCAGGCCTGCCTTCTCGAACAGGTCCTTGCGGTAGCACATCGCCAACCCGCCGACGTCGGTCCCCAGCCCGATGGTCGTCTTGCCGTCGGCCGTGGTGGCGTTGGTGTACTTCCAGGGGAGCCAGTTGTCCTTGAGCTCGTTGCTCCCGAACTTCTGGAGGTTGACGAACTTGTCGGCGCTCTGGAGGAAGTTGACGACCTGGCCCTCCTCGATCGCGACGACGTCGCCCGCTCCGGAGCCGGCGGCGATGCGCTGGATGAGCTGGGTGTTGTACTTGCCGAGGTCGCCTTCGGCCGTCTCGACGACCGTGACGTTGGGGTGGTCCTTCATGTACTGCGTGTAGAGGTCCGTGTAGCCGAACTTGCCGAACGTGCTCACCCGCAGGGTGACCTTCCCGCCCGAGGACGAGGAGGCCGATCCGCCACCTCCGCACGCTGCCGTGAGGGAGGCCGTGGTGAGCAGGACGGTGGCCGGCACCAGCCAGCGAGAACGTGAGTGCACCGTTGCACCTTTCGTCGGGCCCCCTCATGGGAGCGCTCCCGAACAGAGTGCGACGAGCAGGTGGGTACCGTCAAGGGGTCCATGGGAGGGTTCCCATTTCGTGACCTTCCCGTGACCTTCCGGTCACGGGCCCGGCTCAGGCGCGGGGCAGCTGCCCCTCGACGCAGTCGACGAACCGCTCGAGGGCCCGGTCGTCCGCGCGCAGGAACAGGTCGGGCTCGATGAGCTCGAGCTCCATCACGGTGGGGACCCCCTCGTGCTCCACGAGGTCGACGCGGGCGTAGACGACGCCCGCGGGGGCGAGGGCCAGGGCGGCCCGGGCCGTGGCGAGCTCCGCCTCGGTCACGACGTGCGGCTCCTCGGAGCCGCCGTGGTGGGCCTGCACCCGGTAGTCGCCCGACGCCGGGACCTTGCGGACCGCGTGCGACACCTCTCCGTCGAAGAGGAACAACGAGACCTCCTCCTGTTCGATGCCCGACGCATAGGGCTGGACGACGACGTCCCCGACCCCCGCGATGCGCTCGGCGTGCGCGACGAGCGTCTCCGAGCCCGCCTCACCCAGGGCTGCCTGGCGGGCGCCCCCGTCGACCGCGGGCTTCACGACCACCCTGCCCCAGCCGGTGGCAACGATGCGGGCCGCGACGTCCACGGCGCCCTGCGGCAGGACGAGCATGGGCAGCACCGGGACCCCCGCAGCGCCGAGCTCGGCGAGGTAGCCCTTGTGGACGTTCCACCGGATCACGTTGGGGGGATTGATGATCCGGCTCTCCACGTCGACGCGGTCCACCCAGGCGAGGAACTCCTGGAGCCGGTCGAAGTAGTCCCACGTCGAGCGGATCACCACGAGCTCGTAGCTGCTCCAGTCGACCTCCTCGTGCCACACGACGACGTCCGCCCGGTGGCCCCGGGCGCGGAGCAGGGCGGCCGCCTCACGGGGTTCGGGGTCGACGTAGGCCGGGTCCGACCAGGTGCACAGGGCGATGCGGTGGGAGGTCACCCGGGCGAGTCTGCCAAAGCCGGACCCGGCCGGGCGACGGGGTTGCAGGGGTCTTGCCCTCGCGGCATACGCGATATAACGTGAGTGGCCAAGACGCGATATAGCGCGAACGACGGAAAGGAAGCCCAATGAGCCAGGACTGGTCGATCGACTCCCCCCGAGTGCTCGACATCGGCGGCGAGGGCGAGCAGGTGCGTGCCCTCAGCGTCGCCGTCGTCGGCGGCCGGGTCGACGTGGTGACCCACAGCGACTCCCCCACGGCCCGCGTGGAGGTGGCCGAGGTGCACGGCATGCCGCTGCGTGTCGTGTGGGACGGCGACAAGCTGAAGATCACCCACGGCGTCGACGGGTCGCGGATCCTCGACAAGGTGCGACAGGCGTTCGACGGCCTGGAGCACAACCGGGTGGCGCTGAGCATCTCGGTCCCCGAGGACACCCGGACGACCGTGAGCACCGTGAGTGCGGGCGCCCTGCTCGCCGGGCTGCGCGCCGGGGCCAAGGCCAACACCGTGTCCGGCTCGATGACGCTGGACGACATCGTCGGCCCGGTCGACATCAACACCGTCAGCGGCGAGATCGAGTGTGACGGGCTCAACGGGCCGCTCAAGGTCAACACGGTCTCCGGCGCGGTCACCGCGCAGCGCAGCGACGTGCCCGAGGTCAGCATCCACACCGTCAGCGGCGACGTCACCCTCGACCTCGTCAACGCCACCACCTCCATCGGCTCGACGTCGGTGTCCGGGGACGTGACGGTGCGGGCCCCGCACGACGGGTATGACGTCAAGGCCAACCTCGCCTCGGGACAGGTCGTCATCGACGGCCGCACGATCGACAAGTTCTCCCGCCCGTCCGGTGGTCGGCTCTCCGACGGCGCAGGGAGCCTGCAGCTCAAGGCCAACGCGGTGTCCGGCAACGTCGTCGTGCTGGCCGCCCCCGCCGGGAGCCCCGCGTGAGTCCCGTCTTCGCGCACGGACAGCTGCGCCTCTACGTGCTCGCGCTGCTCAACGACGGCCCCCGGCACGGCTACGAGGTGATCCAGGACCTCGAGCAGCGGTTCAACGGGCTCTACTCCCCCAGCGCCGGCACGGTGTACCCGCGGCTGGCCAAGCTCGAGGAGGAAGGACTGGTGGAGCGCACCGATGAGGGGCGCAAGGCCGTCTACCGGATCACCGAGGCCGGGCGGGCCGAGGTCCGGGACCGCCGCGACGACCTGTCCAGCCTCGAGTCCGACCTCGACCTGTCGGTGCGTTCGCTCGCCGAGGAGGTGCGCTCGCGGGTCCGCGGACAGAGCAGCGACCTGCGGGCCGAGCTGAGGGCCGCCGCGCAGGAGGCCCGGCGCACCGCGACCCCGGTCGGCGGGCACGAGGGGTGGAGCGACCGACCCCCTCGCGACACCGGTGGGCTCGGAGACCTCGAGCAGGCCGTCCACCAGCTGCGCCAGGAGGCGCGGGACGCGTGGAAGCGGCACGGCCTCACCTCCGAGCAGACCAAGGAGATCGTCGACATCCTCGGTGACGCCTCGACCCGGATCCGCGAGGTCGTGCTCAGGTCCGGGCGGTGACCTCGGTCATCCGCGGACGGTGACCGCGGTCAGCTGCGGAGGGTGACCACGGTCAGCTGCGGACGATGACGGTGCCGGCGGCCTTGTCGTGCAGGCCGCGGCCGTCCTTGTCCCAGAACATCGCCGGGAGGAACAGGCACAGCAGGACCGTGCGCACGAGGGTCTGGAACGGACGGGGGATCCGGCCGTCCGTGGACTGCACGCGCAACCCCACCAGGCGGTGGCCGAGCGTGGAGCCGAGGGTGCCGACGAGCAGCAGGTTCTCCACCGCGAACAGTCCCAGCAGCACGGCCGTGTCGCGGCTGGTCGCCACCCCCGCGAACGGCAGGGGGACGCTGAAGAACGCGAAGGCGATGAGCTGGCAGACGGTCCAGTCCACGAGGACGCCGACCAGGCGCCGTCCGAACCGGCCGAGCGAACCCGCGCCGTCGCGCGGCATACCGAGGCGCTCCCCCGGGTATGCCGAGGGGGCGCCTGAGCGCGAACCCGGCCCTTCGAGCCAGGACCCGATGTCCTTGCGGTCGACCACACCGAAAGCCTATGCGCCCACCCGGTAGCAGGCGCAGGGGGTGTAACACCCACGAAACATTCGGGTCATGGCCGGGCAACCTCGACCCGTTAGGGTCGACGACGACAGCGTTTCAGTCATGGGCGGATCCCCTCCGTCCCACCAACAGGAGGCCCCAATTTGTTCAGCAATGCTGACGAGGTCCTGAAGTTCATCAAGGACGAGGACGTCAAGTTCGTCGACGTGCGCTTCTGCGACCTGCCGGGCGTGATGCAGCACTTCAACGTGCCCGCCAAGAGCCTGGACGCGGACTTCTTCAAGGAGGGCCAGATGTTCGACGGGTCCTCGATCCGCGGGTTCCAGGCCATCCACGAGTCCGACATGAAGCTGGTCCCGGACCCGACGAGCGCGTACCTCGACCCGTTCCGCAAGGAAAAGACGCTCATCCTCAACTTCTCCATCGTCGACCCGTTCACCGGCGAGGAGTACTCCCGCGACCCGCGCAACATCGCCGCGAAGGCTGAGGCCTACCTCAAGTCGACCGGCATCGCGGACACCGCGTACTTCGGCGCCGAGGCCGAGTTCTACGTCTTCGACGACGTGCGCTTCGAGACCAAGCAGAACGCCAGCTACTACTACATCAACTCCATCGAGGCCGCGTGGAACACCGGTCGCGAGGAGGAGGGTGGCAACAAGGGGTACAAGACCCGCTACAAGGGCGGCTACTTCCCCGTTCCCCCGACCGACCACTTCGCCGACATGCGCGACGAGATGTCGCTCGCGCTCGAGGAGGCGGGCCTGTCGGTCGAGCGCGCCCACCACGAGGTCGGCACCGCCGGACAGCAGGAGATCAACTACCGCTTCAACACGCTGAAGCAGGCCGCCGACGACGTGCTGAAGTTCAAGTACATCGTCAAGAACGTCGCCTGGGAGGGCGGCAAGACGGTCACCTTCATGCCGAAGCCGATCTTCGGTGACAACGGCTCGGGCATGCACTCGCACCAGTCGCTCTGGAAGGACGGCGAGCCCCTCTTCTACGACGAGCGCGGCTACGGCGGCCTGTCGGACCTGGCCCGCTGGTACATCGGTGGCCTGCTCAAGCACGCCCCGGCGCTGCTCGCGTTCACGAACCCGACGGTCAACTCCTACCACCGCCTGGTCCCCGGCTACGAGGCCCCGGTCAACCTGGTCTACTCCGCCCGTAACCGCTCGGCCTGCATCCGCATCCCGATCACCGGTGACAACCCGAAGGCCAAGCGCGTCGAGTTCCGCGTGCCGGACCCGTCGGCCAACCCGTACCTCGCGTTCTCCGCGATGCTGATGGCCGGCCTGGACGGCATCAAGAACCGCATCGAGCCCCCGGAGCCGGTGGACAAGGACCTCTACGAGCTCCCGCCCGAGGAGCACGACGCCATCGAGCAGGTCCCCGGCTCGCTGCCGGCCGTCCTGGACGCGCTGGAGGCAGACCACGAGTTCCTGCTCGAGGGTGACGTGTTCACCAAGGACCTCATCGAGACCTGGGTCGAGTGGAAGCGCAAGAACGAGGTCGACCCGATCCGCTTCCGCCCGCACCCGCACGAGTTCGAGATGTACTTCGACATCTGAGCGAGCTCGCGAGCCAGATGTCGAACGAAGGCTCAGCGACATCCGAGCGAGCCTGCAGTTGAACCACCTTCGCGAACGCGGACCCCACCTCGGGGTCCGCGTTCGCCGTGCGTGCCGGGTCAGCTGGTCACCGATCCGGCATCGATCGACGAATTCGGTTCTGCTCACAGCGAATTCGCTGCAGACACCCCTTCCCCGACTGTTCGAACACCTGTACGATTGGGGCATGTCGACAGTCCCGCTCGCAGCACTCCCGGACACCGGTCCGGACGGTGGCTGGGGCGTGCGGAACCAAGCGTTGTGGGAGCGGACCGCGGCTGTTGCGGGGCGGTTGAACCGGGCGCAGGCCGAGCTGGTCGACATCATCGACGAGGTCATGACCGACCGGCACTGGGGCGAAGGCGGGTTCAAGTCACCCGAGCACTACCTCGTCGTCCGCGCCGGCCTGTCCCATGCCCACGCGGCCGACATCGTCGCCGTCGCCCGGCGACGCACCGAGCTCACCGACGCAGCTGTGGCGTTGGAGGCCGGGGAGCTGTCCCTGGACCAGGTGGCCGTCCTGGCCCGCCACGTCCCGGTCACCCACCAGGCCTCGGTCACCCAGTTCGCCCGCAACGCCACCGTCACCCAGCTCCGACGAGCCGTCGCCCGCCACGCGTTCGCCGCCCCCGCACCAGCCGCACACGCCGCCCAAGGCACC
>NZ_LMGM01000001.1:942894-943195 GCF_001427915.1 Phycicoccus sp. Root563
CCTGGTCGAACAAGCCGTGAAGGAAGCCAAGGACGCACTGTTCCTGCGCCGCAAGGCCGCCAGCACGGCCAACGCGGAGGCGACCGCGATCTCCACCCCGGCGGCTGGCGAGTCCCGTCATGCCGACGTCGACGACGGCTACGCGGGGTTGCCGACCTACGCCGACGCCCTCGAGGAGATGGCTACCCGCTCCCTCGCGGCGGTCAACTCGACATCGCGGTCGGCGCACTACCGGGTCTACCTGCACCTCGACACGACCGGCGCCTGGGTCAACGGCGGCCACGCCATCCCCTTGCGCCTG
>NZ_LMGM01000001.1:943301-954603 GCF_001427915.1 Phycicoccus sp. Root563
ACATACCCGCAGGCACCTACCAACCACCCAGCGGCGGACCCATCACCTGGAACGACCTCGCCCTCCCCTCCGACCACGAGCTCACCCACGGCACGCCACCCGGCAACACCGTTGGCTCCATCCCGAGCCCGAGAAGAACGCGCTCACGGACCAGCGGCCGCAGGACGAAGTCACACGGAACAGGACTCGTGATCGTCTCCGACGGACTCATCCCCTGGGAGACCGACCCACCCACGACACCCGGAGAACGCCCCTGGTCCACGCCCTGAGTACCGGGGCCCCATCCGTCGGGGCGCACGAGGCGGCACGCCGACGGGCGAGCGCACGGATCGTGATGCGGACCCCGACACCTGGGGTGCCGGATCGCTGGCCTATTCGGACGCGAAGTGTCCGCAACCGTCGATACCGTGCGGGCATGGCCATCGCCCGATACCCCAGCATCGTCCTCGACTGCCCCGACGCCGCGACGCTCGCCGCCTTCTACGGCACCCTCCTCGACTGGAAGGTGACCGACTCGGACGGCTGGTTCGAGGTGCGCGCGGAGTACGGGCAGTGCATCTGCTTCCAGACGGTCGAGAACTACCGCGCGCCGATCTGGCCCGGTCAGGACGTGCCGCAGCAGATGCACCTCGACGTGGTGGTCGACGACCTCGACGTGGCCGAGGCCGAAGTGCTCAAGATCGGCGCGACGAAGCACGAGCACCAGCCGGGCACGACGTTCCGGGTGTTCCTCGACCCGGCCGGTCACCCCTTCTGTCTCTGCCTCAGCTGAGCCACCCGACCCCGACGCCCGTCCTCGGACGCTCGGCCACGGATGCCCGACGCTCGACGCACAAGCCCGGCCCGGACGCCCGGGACAGCCCGTCAGCCCGTCAGCCCGTCAGCTCGAACGCCGCGCGGAGCAGCACCTCGTCCCGCGACGACGGCCCCACGAGCAGCTCGAACCCGCCGGGCTCGACGACCCTGCGACCCGAGGCGTCCACGATCGAGCAGGCCGACACCGGCACCGCCACGTCCACCGTCACCGAGGCACCCGGCTCGACCCGCACCTGGGTGAACGACTTGAGCTCCTTGTCGGCCCAGCTGGCCGACGTCACGAGGTCGCGCACGTAGACCTGGACCGTCTCGAGGGCCGGCCGAGATCCCTTGTTGGACAAGGTGACTCGACCTGAGACCGTCCCGTCACCCGTGACAGGCACCGAGACCGAGTCGGCGTCGAGCACGAGGTCGGAGTAGTCCACCGTCGTGTACGACAGTCCCTCCCCGAAGGCGAACGCCGGGCGCTGCGTGAGGTCTGCGTACCGGTCGCCGTGCTGGCCGCGCACCTGGTTGTAGTAGGTCGGCTGTTGACCGGCATGACGGGCGAACGAGATCGGCAGCCGACCCGATGGTTCGATGTCGCCGAGGAGCAGCTCCGCGATGGCCCGGCCACCCTGCATACCCGGGTTGGCGACCCACACCACCGCAGCGGCGTCGAGGGCGGAGTCGGGCAGCACCAACGGCTTCGAGGCCAACAGCACCACGACCATCGGGGTCCCGGTGGCGGCGAGCGCATCGAGCAGGGCCACCTGACCGCCGACGAGCTCGAGCGTCGCCGTCGAGCGCCCCTCACCGACGAGCTCGATGCGGTCGCCGACGACGGCGACCACGACGTCCGCGGCAGACGCAGCCGCAACGGCCTCCTCGATGAGCGCCGGGTCGGGAGGACTCGGCACCGCCACCTGGGGACGTGGCTGCCCGTCCGGGAAGAACTCGCCCGACGGGTCCGGCGCCAGGGTGAGGATGTCGGCGCCACGCGCCCGGCTCACCGTCCAGTCGTCCGGCACCGCCGCGCGCAGTCCGTCCAGGACGGTCGTGATCATCTCCCGCGGGTGACCCTCGAGGATCCAGTCAGCCTGCCCCGACGAACCGGCCCAGTCCCCCAGCTGCGTCTGGGCGTCGTCCGCGAGCGGTCCCACGACCGCGATCCGCCGCGCACCACCATGGGTGGGACGCGAGGCGTCCCGCAGCGGAAGGGCGCCGTCGTTGCGCAGCAGCACCAGCGAGCGCCGTGCCACCTCGAGGTTGAGCACGGTGTGCGACGCCGTGGCGATCACCTCGCGCTGGCGCGAGGGATCGGGTCGGCGCGGGTCCTCGAACAACCCGAGCTCGAACTTCACCGTCAGGATGCGGCTGACCGCGGGGTGCAGGTCCGACTCGGACAGCAGCCCCCGGGAGATCGCGTCGAGCGCCCCCGCGAAGAACTGCGGCGTCGTCATGACCATGTCGTTGCCGGCCTTCACCGCAGCGGCAGCGGCGTGCGTGTGGTCGGGCTGCACCTGCTGCTCCCAGACCATCCGGCCGACGTTGTCCCAGTCGGTGATGAGCGTCCCGGTGTAGCCCCACTCGCCGCGCAGCACGTCGCCCAGCAGCCAGTCGTTGACGGTGATCGGGACGCCGTCCATGGTCTGGTACCCGAGCATGAACGTCCGGCAGCCCTCTCTCGCAACCCGTTCGAACGGCGGCAGGAACCAGGACCGGAGCTTGCGCCGACTGATGTCTGCCTCGCTGGCGTCGCGGCCGCCCTGGGTCTCGGAGTAGCCCGCGAAGTGCTTGGCCGTCGCGAGGATCGCCGTCGGGTCGTCCAGCCCGTCGCCCTGGTAGCCGCGCACCATCGCGGACGCGAGCTCACCCAGCAGGTGCGGGTCCTCCCCGAACGTCTCGTTGACGCGCCCCCAGCGCAGGTCGCGGGCGATGCACAGCACCGGCGAGAAGGTCCAGTGCACGCCGGTCGCCGACACCTCGACCGCCGTGGCGCGCGCTGCCCGCTCGACGAGGACGGGGTCCCACGAGGCCGCCATGCCGAGCTGGGTCGGGAAGATCGTGGCCCCCTTGAAGAACGAGTGCCCGTGGATGCAGTCCTCCCCCACGAGCAACGGGATGCCGAGCCGGGTCCGCGCGACCAGCTCGTGCGCCTCGGCCAACCGCTGGGGCGAGGCGTGCAGGATCGACCCCACGTGCGTGGACAGCACGTGCTCGGGGAGTCCTTCGCGCGCGTCGAGCTGCATCATCTGCCCGACCTTCTCCTGCGCGGTCATCCGCCCGAGGAGGTCGGCGACGCGTTCGGCGACGGGGAGCTGGGGGTCGAGGTACGGCAGCGTTTCGCTCACGCCGACGATGCTAGGCCGGGGCGGGGCTGCTCACCGGGTCGGGCGCGGCATCCTTCGTCGGTCTCGCCAGGAAGGTGGCGAGGACGACCACGCCGGCCACCGGGACCAGGAGCCAGAAGACGTGGGTCCAGCGGTATCCCGCATCGCGCAGGCGCCGCACCGTGACCCCCAGGTTGGGCAGGAGGACCGCGATGCTCCACACCCCGGCCAGCGCGCGACCCAGACCCTCGGTCGGGTTGTCGACGCCGCCTCCGGTCGCGACGTCGATCGCGGCGAGGACGAGGACGTTGAACAGCGCCCACCACCAGAACTCGGCCCGGCCCGAGCGCCCCTCGAACTCGGCGTACCGGCGCAGCACGGTGCGGATGGACGCGGCGAAGCTCATGGCCCCGATGCTAGGCCGACCGCGAGGCGTCCACGAGCACCCGGCCGAGGTGCCGCATCTCGGCACGCAGGGTCTGGTCGTCGACGTCCACCAGGTGCGGGTCGGCCCCCGCGTGAGCGATGCCCAGCGCCAGGACGGGCACCGCGATGACGCGCCGCTGGCTGGGCTCGGGTCCGAGCAGCTGGGTGCCGAGCCGGGTGGTGAGGTCGTTGAAGTCCTCGTGGGCCGCGAGGATCCGCTCCACCTCCGGGTCGCTGAGCATCGAGGCCACCACCTGTCGGTGGGCCAGCACGACGTCGATCAGCCCGTCGAGCGCCAGCACCGTCGCCTCCTCGGCAGTCGGCGCCGCCTCGGAGGTCTCGATGTGGCCGCGCAGCTGCTCGACCGCGCCCTCGACGACGGCGAGGACGATGTCCTCCTTGGCGTGGAACTGGTAGTAGACGGCAGCCTTCGTGACCCCGAGGTGGTCGGCGATCATCTGCAGGGACGTCCCGCTCACGCCCTGGGTCGCGAACAGCTCCAGGGCCGCCGCGAGCACGCGGGCGCGACCCTGACCCCTTGGCGCCTGCGGCCTGGCCATCGCGTCTCCCGTTCCGGCCGCCCGGGCCGAGTGTCGTGCGGTCCCGACCGCTCGTCGGCCGTGACGGCCGCCACAGTAGCAGCATGGTTAGCCGATCGGCTTGTCTTGACCTAGCCGATCGACTAACTTGATGGGTGGCCGTCCACCCGGGCCGGCCCGCCCGCATGCACGCACGCACCCACGGGGAGCTCACCGATGGCCAACCTTCTGTACCGGATCGGACGTCTCGGCTTCCGCCGTCGCGGCGTCGTCGCCTCGGTGTGGCTCGTCCTGCTCGGTGCCCTCGTGGCCACCGTCGTCTCGGTCGGCACCGCGCCCACCGCAGGGGTGGCCATCCCCGGCACCGAGTCCCAGCGCGCGCTGGACTCCCTCGCCCGTGAGTTCCCGCAGGCGAGCGGCGCTGCCGGCACCGTCGTGGTCCGCGCACCCGAGGGACAGAGCGTCGCCACCCCGGCGAACCAGGCCACGGTGGCAGGAATCGTGGCGAAGGCGTCCGGCCTTCCCGGTGTCGTCGGCGCCGTGAGTCCCTACGACTCCAAGGCGATCAGCCAGGACGGCCGCTACGCCCTGGTCACGGTGCAGTTCAAGGAGACCTCCGACGCGCTCACGCCCGAGCAGCGCACGGCATACGAGGACCTCGGGAAGGCCGCCCCGGCGGGCTGGACGGTCGCCGCCGGCGGCGAGCCGCTCATGACCGAACCCGAGGTGGGCTCCACCGAGGCCATCGGTGTCGCAGTCGCCCTGGTGGTGCTGCTGATGACGTTCGGCTCGCTGGTCGCCGCCGGCATGACCATGGTCAACGCCCTGATCGGGGTCGGTGTCGGCCTGCTCGGGCTGCTGCTCGCCGGGCACGCGTTCGACCTCACCAGCGTCACCCCGGTGCTCGCGCTCATGCTCGGCCTCGCGGTCGGGATCGACTACTCGCTGTTCATCACCTCCCGGTACCGCCACAACCTCGCGACCGGGCTGGGCCGGGAGGAGGCCGCCGGTCGGGCGATCGGCACCGCCGGGTCGGCCGTGGTGTTCGCCGGCCTCACGGTCGTGATCGCCCTCGCCGGCCTGTCCGTCGTCGGCATCCCGTTCCTCACCGCGATGGGCCTGGCCGCGGCCGGCACCGTCGCGGTCGCCGTCCTCGTCGCCGTCACGCTGCTGCCGGCCCTGCTTGGGTTCGCCGGCGACCGGGTGCTCCCCCGCTCCCAGCGCAGGGCCGCCGCCTCCGGTGGCGCCGGTGGTCGCCAGGACTCCGAGTCCAACCGGGGGTTCGGCTGGGGCCGGACCATGGTGCGGCGGCGCATCCCCGTCATCCTGGGCGGGGTCGTGCTGCTGGGCGCGGTCGCGCTCCCGGCCGCCGACATGCGCCTGGCCCTCCCGGACGACGGGACCGCCCCCGTCGGCACCACCAAGCGGGCCGCCTACGACCTCATCGCCGAAGGCTTCGGTCCAGGCTTCAACGGTCGGCTCGTCATGGTCGTCCACGGCGACGACCCGGCCTCGGTCCAGCAGGCCGTCACGGCGGCGAGCGCCGTCATGGCCAGGACCAAGGACGTCGTCGCCGTCGCCCCGGGAGGGGCCAGCGCCGACGGTCGGACGGCGCTCGTGGCGGTCATCCCCGCGTCCGGCCCCTCCGACGCGGCCACCTTCGACCTCGTGCGGGCCCTGCGCGACGGCGTGGCACCGACGGCCACGGCGACCGGGACCGACATCGCCCTCACCGGGGCGACGGCCGCCGGCGTCGACGTCTCGGACAAGCTGGGTGCCGCCCTGCCCGTCTACCTGCTCGTCGTCGTCGGGCTGAGCTTCGTCCTGCTCACCCTGGTCTTCCGGTCGCTGCTCGTACCGCTCAAGGCGACCGCCGGCTTCCTGCTCACCGTCGGGGCGACCTTCGGCGCGACCGTCGCGATCTTCCAGTGGGGCTGGCTGGCCGACCTCCTCGGCGTCCAGACGCCCGGGCCCCTGGTGAGCTTCCTGCCCATCCTGCTCATCGGCATCCTGTTCGGCCTCGCGATGGACTACGAGGTCTTCCTCGTCTCGCGGATGCGCGAGGACTTCGTCCACGGCCAGGGCTCCCGCGAGGCGGTCGTGTCCGGTGTGGGGCACGGGGCCAGGGTCGTCGTGGCCGCAGCGCTCATCATGATCTCGGTGTTCGCGGGCTTCATCCTCGTCGACGACCCGATCATCAAGTCGATGGGCTTCGCCCTCGCGTTCGGGGTGCTCGTGGACGCGTTCGTCGTCCGGCTCGCCCTGGTCCCCGCGATCATGTCGTTCCTGGGCGACGCGGCCTGGTGGCTGCCCCGCTGGCTCGACCGGGTGCTGCCGCGCGTCGACATCGAGGGCGAGACCCTGCCGCCGGTCCCGGCCGGCGACGACGTCGACCGGACGGCGCCGCGCGAGCTCGCCGAGGCCGTCGAGGGCTAGGAGCGCATCGCCGAGCGGCGCGCGGCCGCGGCGAACTCGTCGTGGACGCGGGTCAGCTCCAGCCCACCGTCACGCCCCAGACGGACCCCGCAGCTGTTGCGCCAGTCGTTCACGACGAGCAGGGCCAGCCCGAGCACGGTCAGCAGGAGCATCAGACCACCGTTGCCCCCGAGGGCCCCGACCACGACCGCGAGCACGACCCCGGACCAGAGCGTGGCCAGCGACGCCGTCCGCAGCGTGCGATGACGACGCCAGGCCTCGGCCCGGAACGGCACGAGCAGGTCGTAGGACCGCGAGGACAGCGAGCTGACGAACAACCACGCCACCAGCCCGAAGAGGATCGTCGCACCGGCCCAGTCCGGGGCGGCGCGCCCCCGGACACGGACCAGGTCACCGGTCGGCACGCCCGTCTTGACGCAGACGCGTGGCAGGACCTCCGCCTTCGGGGTCAGGGTGCTGATCGTGACGACGGCCATGCGGACAGGGTATGGCGCGTCCGCGCGCCCCAGCGGGTGGTTCGGTGCGTCTCCTCCGGTTGCGGGGTCAGAATCCCCCACCGAAGTCGCCGCCGCCGCCGAAGTCACCTCCACCGAAGTCACTGCCACCGAAGTCACCGCCGCCGAGGTCACCCCCGCCGCCGTAGTCGCCTCCCGCGAAGTCCGTTCCACCACCGTCGTCGGACTGGCCGGTGTCCGCGACCGTGTCACCGCTCGCCGAGGTGTCCGGGTTCGAGTCGGCGGCGACGCCGTCACCGGCGGAGGCCGCCTCGGGCGAGGAGTCGAAGCCGTCGAACAGGGCGTCCGCCACCATCGACCCGACCACGACCCCGGCAACGGTGCCCATCATCGAACCCATGAAGGTGCCGCCCATCCCCATGCCTGTCCCCATGCCCGACCCCATACCCGTCCCTCCGGCCTGCCTGCGACCGAACGCCTGCTCGAGGTACCCGGGACGGCGCAGCTCGGCCCGGGTGGCGAACCGCGCCATCGAGCCGGGGTCGTCGGTCGGCGGCTGCTCGCCCGGCGGCAGGTCGGTCGACAGGTCGGCCAGCACCTGACGTCGCTGCTCGGGGGTCAGTCGGGCGAACGCCTCGGCGTGGACCTGCTCGAGCGCCTCCGGCGGCGCGGTCCGCAGCAGGTAGCGGTAGCGGGCCACGGCCTGGTCGTCCGGGGACGCTGCGGGAGCAGGCGGGGCGCCATACGCCGGTCCGGGTCCCGGGGACGGCGGCGAGCTGCGCTGGGGAGGATAGGTGTCGCGGGCCTCGCGGCCCAGCAGTCGGTCGAGGAAACCCATGACGCACTCCGTCCATCGGCGGGGCGCTGCGGTGCCCGCGGTCGTCCCATCCTGCATCGGCGGGGCTGCGGACGCAGCCACCGGCTCGCCGGGACGCGGCGGGGCGGGGTGGAACAGGTGCGCCCGGGGCGGGCGGACAGACGGTCAGACGGTGGGGACGGTCAGGCGGTGAGGGCGGAGGTGTCGCCCAGCGCTGCACCGAGCGTGTCGGCACCGGTCATCCAGGATCCGAGGGCCGGACCGACACCGTCACGCACGTCGAGGACCGAGGTGTCGTCCTCCATGACGGGGATGAAGCGCTCCAGGAAAAGCTGCCACATGTCCACACCTACCCTTCTGCGGGATCAGCGTCGTCGCCGATCTGGGTCTACCGCGCAGCATTGAGCATGCAGCTCGTGATGGTGGGGCGGCGCGCCGCAGCAGGTCACCTCAACCATTCTGCGGACAGTCTCACCCGTTCGTATGAGGTAGGGCAACCCGCGAACGGATGCATCCGGGCCCGAACCGCCGTCGAGGGCACCCAAATGCCACAAACTGGCAGGCGCGTCTCCCCCACACGCGAAACCCCCCGGAGCTGTCGTCATGTCCTCGTCCCCCCGCCCCCGTCGGTCCGCCGGCATCCTGCTGGCCGTCGCCGCCCTCCTCTGCGGCCTCCTGACCACCGCCGCCACCGCGAGCGCCCCCGCCGCCTCCGCCGCGACGGCCGTCCCACCCACCCCGACCGGTCTCCCCTCGGGCGTCGAGGAGCTCGCGTCGTACGTCGGCGCCAACTCCTGCGACGCCTCGACCAAGCCCGGCAGCGCCGCCCTCGGCGCCCTCCTCGTCAAGACCTACCCGGGCACGAGCTACGGCTCGGCGCGCGCCTGCGCGTCCGACTCGCTGGCGACCTCGGAGCACTACGACGGCCGCGCCGTCGACTGGATGGCCAACAGCCGCAACGCGACCCAGAAGGCGCAGGCCAACGCCGCGGTCGCCTGGATGCTCGCCAAGGACAAGGCCGGCAACCCGTACGCGATGGCCAGGCGCCTCGGCGTCATGTACCTGATCTGGAACAACAGGTCCTGGTCGGCCTACCGTCCGGCGGAGGGCTGGAAGGAGTACAACGGCTGCCTGGCTGCATCCAAGGCCAGCAGCACCTACGACACGACGTGCCACCGCAACCACGTCCACATCTCGCTGTCGTGGGCCGGCGCGATGAAGCGCAGCTCCTACTGGTCGAAGAAGGTCGCTGCACCCGAGTACGGACCGTGCCGCACGTGGATGACCAACTGGGCCAGCCCCAGCACGACGGCCAACCACACCCGCTGCCAGTCCCTGGCGCCGGTGCAGGCCCTCCCGACCGCCACGACGCTGGGCAAGCGCCTGGTCTCGATCTCGGGCATGTACGTCAAGCAGGGCAGCACGGGACCCGCGGTGACGTCCGTGCAGTCCGCGATCGGTGCGAGCGCCACGGGGTCGTTCACGAGCTCCACCACCAGCGCGCTGGTCGCCTGGCAGAAGCGCAACAGCGTGCCTGCCACCGGGGTGACCGACGCCAGGACCTGGCGGGCGCTGATCCGGGCGCACGCGGCCCAGCCGATCGCCCTCGGTCTCGATTCCACCATCGACTCCGACCTGCTCAGCCTCAACGACGGTCGGCTCACCCTCAGCGACTCGGCCTCCGACCCCTACGGTCGGGTGCTGGCCACGAACTGGTCCGGGGTCAACGGCCTGGTCGCCCCGGGTGACTTCAACGGCGACGCCTATCCCGACCTCATCAGCCGCACCGCCGCCGGCGTGCTGCGCCTCCACCGAGGGACGGGCAACGCGACGTTCGCGCCGCCGGCGGCCTGGGGACCCGGCTGGAACGTCTACTCATCCCTGTTCTCCCCCGGTGACTTCAACGGTGATGGCCGCGCCGACGTGATCGGTGTGCGACCGGACGGGGCGATGTACCTCTACAAGGGCAACGGCAAGGGCGGCTTCTCCGGCACCTCCCTCGTCGGCACCGGCTGGAACAGCTACGACCTCGTGCTCTCCCCCGGTGACTTCACCGGTGACGGTCGCGCCGACCTCGTCGTCCACCGACCCGACGACACGCTGTGGCTCTACAAGGGCAACGGCAAGGGCGGCTGGGTCGGGACGCGCACGCAGCTCACGAGCGGTCTGCCGGCGCTGACCAGCATCGTCGCGGCCGGTGACCTCAACGGGGACCAGCGGTCCGACCTGCTCGGCCTGACCACCGGTGGTCGCTGGCTCGCCTGGTACGGCACCGGCACGGGCGCACTGACCAGTGGCACCGGGCGGCAGGTCTCCGGCAGCGACTGGTCCTCCGCCGGCCTCGTCGTGGGCGTCCGCTGACCGCGGACGTCCGACCACCAGCTGGCGCCCGCCGAGGGCGGGCGCCGACGGGGATGCGCTGAGGGGGGCATCCCCGTCGTCGGTGCGCTGGGCGGGCCGCGGCCGGCTCAGCGCACCGGCTCACCGAGCACGGGTTCGTCGACGCCCTGCTCGCCGGGGAGCGCCGAGACCACCACCTCGAACCACACCGTGGTCCCGGCCGACGTGCGGTGCGAGCCGAACGCGTCGCTGATCGCCCGGACCAGCGACAGGCCCCGTCCGCGCACGGCCATCGACTCGCCCCCGGTGAGCAGGGGCTCCCCACGGTTGCCGCTGTCGGCCACCGTGACGGAGACCTGCCCGGAGTCCAGGTCCATGGTCAGGTGGGACTCGGTGCCCGCGTGCAGCACGGCGTTGGTGATGAGCTCGGAGATCCCCGTGACGATCGTGTACTGGTCGGACTCCCCGACGTGCCACTGCGTGAGCTGGGCGCGGGCCCAGTCGCGGGCGGCCTTGACCGACTCGGGCATGGGCGGGACGACGATGGTGCACCGCCGGTGTCCCGCCGGCGAGCGACCGACCGTGAGGACGGCGCAGTCGTCCTCCTGACCCGCCACGGGCACCATCGCCTCCATGACGATCTGGGCGACCCGGCGCGGGCTGCTCGGGGGCACGTCCGCGAGCACGTCGAGCAGTCGCGCCTCCCCCTGGACCAGGTCCTCGCCGCGACGCTCGAGCAGGCCGTCGGTGTAGGCGACGAGCATGTCGCCGACCTCGAGCACGAGGGTCGTCGCCGGGCGGGCCCCGGCGATCCCCAGGGGCGGGCCCACCGGCATCGAGAGCAGGCGCCCCCGCGGGGCGCCCTCCTCGCGCGCCGCCCGACCGGAGAGCAGGGCGGGCAGGGGGTGCCCGGCGCTGGCGATCTCGACGACACCCGTCTCGGGCGTGATGGTGGCGTAGAGCATCGTGACGAACAGCTCGCCACCGAAGGACATGCCGGGCCGCGCCCGCGTGGTCCCGAGCGGCAGGGACGCGGGCCACAGGGCGTCGAGGTCCCAGACCACCCGGTCCAGGGCCCCCATGACCGCCTCGGGCCGACTGTTGGCCAGGGCAGCGCCTCGCACCGCGGCACGGACCTGACCCATCACCGTGGCGGCCATC
>NZ_LMGM01000001.1:954624-961802 GCF_001427915.1 Phycicoccus sp. Root563
CGTAGAAGTCGCCACCGGCCACCGTCCCCTCAGAGACCGGTTCGTACCTCGCTGCGACGCTGATGGCGTCGGACTGGGGAAGGTTCGCGGGCAGCAGCGTGCGCTGGAGGAGCTCAGCCGTGGAACGTTCGGCGTCGTAGACCACGGCCCGACCGAGCGCCTCCGCCACGAGGTCGGTGAACGCGGACAGCACGACCCCGAGGGTCGGCGGCAGCGGCGTGGCCTCCCGGAAGCCGACCACCGCGGCCCTGATGGTGCGGGCCTCCAGCGGGACGACGATGAGCTCGCCGGAGTCGGATCCGTGGACCTCCCGTTCCTCGACCGCCCAGGACACGGTCTCGGCGAGGTCCTCCGGGAGCTCGGACCAGATGAGCGGCAGCCGCTCCTCGTCGGGTGAGAGGTCCTCGATCCGGTGGCGGCGGGCGATCCGCCACCCGCCGTGACCCGGTGAGGGCAGGCAGATGCCGGCGGAGCGGGCCCCGAAGGCGGACACCGCCTCCCTGAGCACCACCTTGCAGACGTCGTCCACGGTCACCGCGGTGCCCAGGGCGGTGGCGAGCTCGGCGACCGCGCGCGCCCGGTCGTGCGACGTCGAGGTCTCGACCACGACGTGCACCGCCGCGACCACGTCACCGGCCGAGTCACGGATCGGCGAACCCGTGCGCAGGTGGTGGCCGAGCAGCGGGAGCTCGGCCACCTCGGCCTCGCCCAGCGAGGGCAGCCCCACGCGGGAGTCCTCGTCGAGGAACCCGTCCCCGTCGGTCAGGACCCGGTCGAGCAGCCGCCCGAGGTGCGAGCGCTGCCACAGCTCGGGCAGCGCCTCGTCGGCGGGACACCCGAACGCCGCCGGGTGCCTCGCGCCGAGGCGGGCGGCGAAGGCGTCGTTGTACAGCAGGACCCGGCTGGGTCCGACGAGCAGCGCGGTCGGGAGCAGCGAGTCGAGCGCCTGGTCCCAGGCGGCCAGCAGGGCCGCCGGCCACTGGTCGGCGGCGCCGGTGGGCGTACGGGACCAGTCGGTGTGGGCGGCGAGGGCACGCGTGCCCTCAGTCCCGACGTCGACCACTGCTCCACCTTTCGCCACCATGAAGCCTAGGCATCACCCGGGCGCCGTGGGGCCTCACCTGTCCGTGGCCTTCCCATCGGCCGAAAGGACCAGATCATGAGGAGGCCGGGACGGTCTCTTTCTGCGCACCGGCGCCGACCTGGTCCACGAGGAACGCCCACTCCCACGCCACCTGTCGCCAGGAGTCGTACCGGCCGCTCTTCCCGCCGTGCCCCGCCACCATCTCGGTCCGCAGGAGCACCGGTCGCTCGTCGGGTCCGTTGGTGGTGTTCTCCCGGAGGCGGGCCACCCACTTCGCCGGCTCGGTGAAGTACACGCGGGTGTCGTTGAGGGACGTGGTCGCCAGCACGGCCGGGTATGGCGCGCGGTGCACGTTCTCGTACGGCGAGTACGACTTCATGTAGGCGTACACCTCGGGGTCGGCGAGCGGGTTGCCCCACTCCTCCCACTCGACCACGGTCAGGGGCAGGCTGGGGTCCAGGATCGTGGTGAGCGCGTCGACGAACGGCACTGCCGCGTGCACCACCCGGAACCGCTCGGGCGCCAGGTTGACGGCCGCGCCGATGAGGAGGCCGCCAGCCGAACCCCCTTCTGCCGCAAGGCGTTCCGGGTGCACCCAGCCGGTCTCGACGAGGTGGTCGGCACAGGCGACGAAGTCGGTGAACGTGGAGCGCTTCTGGGTCAGCTTGCCCTCGTCGTACCACGCGCGACCGAGCTCGCCGCCACCACGGACGTGCGCGATGGCGTACACGAACCCCCGCTCGAGCAGCGACAGCCGGGCCACCGAGAAGTACGGGTCCGAGGAGATCTCGTAGGAGCCGTAGGCCGTGAGCAGCCCCGGCCGGGTGCCGTCCGGCTCGCTGCCCGCCGGGTAGACCAGCGAGATCGGCACCCTGGTGCCGTCGGGGGCGGTGGCCCACTCCCGGCGCTGCTCGTACTGCGAGGGGTCGTAGCCGCCGAGCACGGGCTGGCGCTTGAGCAGGGTGTAGTCGCGGGTGCGCAGGTCGTAGTCCAGGACCGTGCGGGGCGTGACCAGCGACTCGAACACCACCTGCAGGCTGGTCGTCGCGCTCTCTGGGTTGTCCCCCAGTCCCACCGAGTAGACGGGTTCGTCGAAGTCGAGGTCGTGGCTCGCGCCATACCCGGTCGGGGAGCCGGCGTCGCGCTCGAGGACGCGCACGGCGGTGAGTCCCTCCTTGCGCAGGGCGAGGACGGCCACGTCGTCGAAGGCCTCGACCCCCTGGAACCGTTCGCCGGCAGCGGAGCGCAGCAACGGCTGCCACTGGTCGGCGGACGTGGCGTCGAGCGGTGCCCACGCCAGGTCGGAGTCGATGGAGTCGGCGTTGTGGACGATGAGGAGGCGGTCGGCGGCCGGCTCGACGTCGTACTCGACACCCTCGCGCCGCGGAGCCACGACCCGGAACTCCCCCAGGGGGTCGGTGGCGTCGAGCAGGCGCACCTCCGAGGTCGTCTTGGAGCCCAGCCCGACCATGATCCAGCGGTCGTCGCGGGAGGAGCCCAGGCCCATCCAGAACCGCTCGTCGGGCTCCTCGTGCACCAGCACGTCGTCCTCGGCCGGGGTCCCGACCTCGTGCCGCCAGGCCTGGTGCGGACGCCAGGTCTCGTCGACCCGCGTGTAGAACAGGTAGCGGCCGTCGTAGGAGAAGACGCAGCCGTAGCCGACCTCCTGGACCGCGGTGTCGACGATCTCCCCCGTCGACAGGTCCTTGACCCGCAGCGCGAAGCGCTCGTCACCCTCGGTGTCGACGGCGTACGCGAGCCACCGGTGGTCCGGGCTGATGCTCAGCGCCCCGAGCGAGAAGAACTCGTGACCCATGGCCTCGAGGTTGCCGTCGAGCAGCACCTGCTCGCCCTCGACCGTGGCACCGACCTCGGGCTCGGGGCGCGGGGCGCCGTCCGCGCGCGGGGCGCGGCACTCCAGCGAGTACTGCGAACCCTCGTAGCTGCGCGAGTAGTACCACCACGGGCCGCTCGCCACGGGCACGGAGAGGTCGGTCTCCTGGGTGCGGGAGCGGATCTCCTCGAAGATCTCGTCGCGCAGCGGCTGCAGGCCGGCCGTCATCGCCTCCGCGTAGGCGTTCTCGTCCTCGAGGTGGGCCACCACCGCGGGGTCGGACTTGTCGCGCAGCCACTCGTAGGGGTCGATGACGACGTCGCCGTGGTGCTCGCGCGTGGTGGGGCGCTGTTCCGGGCGGGGGACGGACGGCGGGGTGACCGCGGGCGTGCTCACGCGCAGAACACTACGGGGGTGCTCAGCCGACGAGGCAGCGTGGCCCGAGGATCACCTTGAGGTCGCCGAACAGCGCCTCGGTGGCGTTGACCCGGTACGCGTCCTCGAGCTTCATGAGCACGGAGCGACCGGGCTGGCTGAGGCGCACGTGCACCTCGGTGGAGCCGGGGTGCGACGACAGCACCGACTTGAGCTCCTCGACCTTGGCCGCGGTGGCCCGGTTGGTGTCCATGGTGACGACCACGGGGCCGCGCGGACCCTCCGAGATGTCGGGCAGCGTGAGGTCGGACGCGTAGATCGACGGGGTGTCGTCACGCCGGTTCACCCGGCCCTTGACCACGACAACCGCGTCGTGGGTCAGGGCGTGCTGCACGGTGAGGTAGGCCGAGGGGAAGAACAGGCACTCGATGGCACCCTCGAGGTCCTCGACGGTGACGATCGCCCAGAGGTCACCCTTCTTGGTGCGCTTGACCTGCAGGCCGGTGATCAGGCCCGCGATGGTGACGTTGGAGCCCTCGGGCTTGCCGTCCTCTCCCGTGAGGCTCGCGATCGAGGTGTCGGCGTGCGAGGACAGGACGTGCTCGATGCCGAACAGCGGGTGGTCGGAGACGTAGAGGCCGAGCATCTCGCGCTCGAACTGCAGCAGCGTCTTCTTGTCCCACTCCACGGTGGGGATGGGCGGCAGCACCGAGAAGTCGACCGACTCGGCCCCGCCCTCGTCACCACCGAACGACCCGAACAGCGAGTCCTGGCCGATCGCCTCCTGGCGCTTGATGTCGACGAAGTTGTCGACGTAGTCCTCGTGCACGCGCAGCAGGCCCTGGCGCGACTCGGCCAGCCCGTCGAACGCACCCGCCTTGATGAGCGACTCGATGGTGCGCTTGTTGCAGACCACGGCCGGGCACTTGGACAGGAAGTCCTTGAACGAGGTGAAGCGGCCCTTCTCCTCGCGCGCGGCGATGATGCCCTCGACGACGTTGTGGCCGACGTTGCGGATGGCCTGCAGGCCGAACCGGATGTCGGTGCCGACGGCGGCGAAGCGGCCCACGGAGTCGTTGACGTCCGGGGGCAGCACCTTGATGCCCATGCGACGGCACTCGCCGAGGTACAGCGCCGACTTGTCCTTGTCGTCGCCGACGCTGGTGAGCAGCGCGGCCATGTACTCGGCCGGGTAGTTGGCCTTGAGGTACCCGGTCCAGTAGGAGACCAGCCCGTATGCGGCGGTGTGCGCCTTGTTGAACGCGTAGTCGGAGAACGGGACGAGGACACCCCACAGGGCGGCGATCGACGCCTCGTTGAACCCCTTGGCCTTCATGCCCTCGGAGAAGGGGACGTACTCGGCGTCGAGCACCTCCTTCTTCTTCTTGCCCATGGCGCGACGCAGCAGGTCGGCGTTGCCCAGGGTGTAGCCCGCGAGCTTCTGGGCGATCTCCATGACCTGCTCCTGGTAGATCACCAGGCCGTAGGTCGTGCCGAGGATCGGCCCAAGGGCGTCGATCATCTCCTGCTGGAGCTTGCCCTCGAGCTGTGGGTCGAGCGGCGTGAGGATCTGCTTGCCGTTCTTGCGCAACGCGAAGTTGGTGTGCGCGTTCACGCCCATGGGACCGGGACGGTAGAGCGCGAGGGCCGCGGAGATGTCCTCGAAGTTGTCGGGCTGCATGAGCTTGAGCAGCGTGCGCATGCCGCCGCCGTCGAGCTGGAACACCCCGAGGGTGTCGCCGCGCGCGAGCAGGTCGTACGTCGGCTTGTCGGTCATGTCCTTGGACAGCGCGTCGAGGTCGATGTCCTCGTCGCGGTTGGCCTTGATGTTCTCGATGGCGTCGTCGAGGATCGTCAGGTTGCGCAGGCCCAGGAAGTCCATCTTGACCAGGCCGAGCGACTCGCAGCTCGGGTAGTCGAACTGGGTGATGACCTGGCCGTCCTGCAGCCGTCGCATGATCGGGATGACGTCGATGAGCGGCTCGCTGGACATGATGACGCCGGCGGCGTGCACGCCCCACTGCCGCTTCAGGCCCTCGAGGCCCTTGGCGGTCTCGACGATCTCCTTGAAGTGCGGCTCGGACTCGACCAGGGCCCGGAAGTCGCCGCCCTCGTTGTAGCGCTTGTGCTCCTTGTTGTAGATCTCCGACAGGGGCACGCCCTTGCCCATGACGTCCGGCGGCATCGCCTTGGTCAGCTGCTCGCCGACGACGAACGGGTGGCCCATGACGCGCGCGGCGTCCTTGACGGCCTGCTTGGCCTTGATGGTGCCGTAGGTGACGATCTGCGCGACGCGGTCGGCGCCGTACTTCTCGGTGACGTACTTGATGACCTCGCCACGTCGACGCTCGTCGAAGTCGATGTCGAAGTCGGGCATCGACGCACGCTCGGGGTTGAGGAACCGCTCGAAGATCAGGCCGTGCGGGATCGGGTCGAGGTCGGTGATCTTCATGGCGTAGGCGCACATGGAGCCTGCACCCGAGCCACGCCCGGGACCGACCCGGATGCCGTTCTTCTTGGCCCAGTTGATGAAGTCGGCGACGACGAGGAAGTAGCCGGCATACCCCTTGGAGACGATGACCTCGGTCTCGAAGGCCGCCTGCCTCGTGGCGTACTCCGGCACGCCCTCGGGGAACCGCCCCATCAGGCCCGTCTGGACCTCCTTGATGAACCAGCTCTCCTCGTTCTCCCCCGGTGGGCAGGGGAAGCGCGGCATGTAGCGGCCCTCACCCTCGGTGAAGGAGATGTCGCACATCTCGGCGATGAGGAGCGTGTTGTCGCACGCCTCGGGCAGCTCGCGCCACGTGTGGCGCATCTCCTCGGGGCTCTTGAGGTAGAAGTCGTCGGCGTCGAACTTGAACCGGTTGGGGTCCATCATCGTCGAGCCGGACTGCACGCACAGCAGGGCCGAGTGGGCCTTGGCGTCCTCGGGGCTGGAGTAGTGCAGGTCGTTCGTGGCCACCAGCGGCAGCTTGAGCTCGCGGGCCAGGCGCAGCAGGTCCTTCTGGACCCGTCGCTCGATGTCCAGGCCGTGGTCCATCAGCTCGCAGAAGTAGTTCTCCGCACCGAAGATGTCGCGGAAGTCGCTCGCCGCCTGCATGGCCTCCTGGTACTGCCCCAGGCGCAGGCGGGTCTGGATCTCCCCCGACGGGCAGCCCGTCGTCGCGATGAGCCCCTGCCCGTGGGCGCTGAGCAGCTCGCGGTCCAGGCGTGGCCACTTCGCGTAGACCTGGTCCAGGCTCGCGAGGGAGTCGAGGCGGAAGAGGTTGTGCAGGCCGTTGTTGTTCTTGGCCAGCAGCGTCATGTGCGTGTAGGCGCCCGAGCCCGACACGTCGTCGCGCGCCTGGGACTCGTCGCCCCACTTCACACGGGTCTTGTCGGTGCGGTGCGTGCCCGGCGTGACGTAGGCCTCGACGCCGATGATCGGCTTCACCCCCGTGCCCTGGGCCTTCTTCCAGAACTCGTAGGCCCCGAAGACGTAGCCGTGGTCGGTCGTGGCGAGCGCCGGCATCCCCATCTCCGCGGCGCGGGTGAACAGGTCACCGATGCGGGCGGCACCGTCGAGCATGGAGTACTCGGTGTGCACGTGCAGGTGGACGAACGAGTCGGATTTCGACCCGGGGCGAGCGGTGGGGGCGGCGGGCTGGGAGGACATCGGGTCGAGTCTAAGCCGCCCCACCGACTGCTCTCCGGCGTGTCGCCCCACCGTGTCGCGGCGGGTTTCCGTCGCGGTCGCCCGACGACCGGTGCGGTATGCCGCGGACCCGGGTCCGCGGCACATCGCACCGGCTCGTGGGGTGCCTCAGAGGCGGTCGAGCGCGCTCTGCAGGTCGGCCGGGTAGGGGCTCTCGAAGGTGACGTGCTTGCCGGTGCCGGGGTGCTCGA
>NZ_LMGM01000001.1:961829-991527 GCF_001427915.1 Phycicoccus sp. Root563
GGCTCCGTACGTCAGGTCGCCGGCACAGGGGTGGCGCAGGGCGGAGAAGTGCACGCGGATCTGGTGGGTCCGGCCGGTCTCGAGGTGGATGTCGAGCAGCGACGCCGCGCGGAAGGCCTCGATGACCTCGTAGTGGGTGACACTGGGCTTGCCCTTGTCCATGACCGCGAACTTGTAGTCGTGGCCGGGATGGCGGCCGATCGGGGCGTCGATGGTGCCGACCACGGGGTCGGGCAGGCCCTGGACGAGCGCGTGGTACTTCTTGTCGACGGTGCGGCTGCGGAAGGCCTGCTTGAGGACGCTGTAGGCGTACTCCGACTTCGCCACGACCATGAGGCCGCTCGTGCCCACGTCGAGGCGCGACACGATGCCCTGGCGCTCGCTCGCGCCGCTGGTGGCGATGCGGTAGCCGGCGGCGGCCAGGCCACCGACGACGGTCGGGCCGGTCCAGCCGACGCTGGGGTGGGCGGCCACCCCGACGGGCTTGTCGACCACGACGATGTCGTCGTCGTCGTGGATGATCCCCATGCCCGGGACGGGTTCGGCGATCACCTTCAGGCTCGGGCTGTCCTCCGGGGTCGGCAGCAGCACCTCGAGGAGGTCGCCCGCCGTGACGCGGTCGGACTTGCCGGCCGGCGCGTGGTTGAGCTGGACGTCGCCGGCCGCGGCCAGGTCGGCCGCCTTGGTCCGGGAGACCCCGAACAGCCGGGCCAGGGCCGCGTCGACCCGTTCGCCCTCGAGGCCGTCGGGGACGTGGAGCGTGCGGGCGTCAGGCATGGGCGTCGTCCTGACCGGCGGCGGAGCCGCTCTCGTGGTGGGAGGGGGTGGTGCGGGAGGCGTGCGGCGCCTCGTGGCGGCCGGCGCGCACGCCGTCCACGCCGATGCCGCGCAGGGCCAGCACACCGATGAGGGCGGCGGCGCTGACGATGGCGATGTCGGCGACGTTGCCGATGAAGAGGCTGAAGTAGTCGATGAAGTCGACGACGTGGCCACGGCCGGGGCCGGGCTCGCGGGTCATCCGGTCGGTGAGGTTCCCCACCGAGCCGCCGAGCAGCAGTCCGAGCGCCCAGGCCCAGCCCCGGCTGCCGATGCGACGAGCCGTCCGGATGATGAAGACGAGCACCCCGAACGCGATGAGTGTGAGCACCCAAGTGGCGCTGTTGGCGATGGAGAACGCGGCCCCGGGGTTGCGGATCAGGTTGAACCGGATGAACTCGCCCACGACGTCCACCGGCTCACCGGGGGTCAGCGTGCGCAGGGCGACCACCTTGCTGAGCTGGTCGGCGACGTAGACCAGCACGGCGGTCACGGCCAGGAGCCGGAACAGTCCGCTGCGGTCCCTGCGGGGGTCGGGGGTGGAGGTGGACTCGTCGGCCGCGGTCAGCGGCGCTCCTGCTTCGTCTTGCATGTCATGCATAGGGTCGCACGAGGAGCGGCCTGAAGGCGAAGTTTGCCGATGGGGTTGCCGCACGACTCGCAGATGCCGTAGGTCCCGTTGTCGAGCCGCTCGAGGGCGTGCAGGTTCTGGTCGAGCATGTCGCGGGCGTTGTTCGCCAGCGAGATCTCCTGCTCGCGCTCGTAGGTCTTGGCGCCCGCGTCGGCCTGGTCGTCGCCCGCACCGTCACCCGCGTCGCGCATGAGACCGACCAGGTCGGCCTCGGCCACCCGGATCTCCTGCCGCAGGTGGGCGACGTCGCCCTCGATCTCGGCACGCACCTCGCGCAGCTCCTTGGCGGTCCAGGGCGACTCGTCGTCCCGGACGACGAGGGAGGCCGGCGACGCCTTGGTGGCCTTGGTCGCGGCCGCCTTCCTGACCGGCGTGGCCTTCGTCGCGGGGGCAGCCTGCTTTGCCGCGGGTGCGGCCTTCTTCACGGGAGCCGCCTTCTTCGCCGGGGGCGCAGTCTTCTTCGCGGGAGCCGCCTTTGTCGCCGGGGGCGCAGTCTTCTTCGCGGGAGCCGCCTTCTTCGCCGCAGGCGCAGCCTTCTTCACAGGAGCCGCCTTCTTTGCCGCGGGTGCAGCCTTCTTCGCGGGGGCAGCCTTCTTCGCGGGGGCCGCCTTCTTCGCAGCGGGCGCAGCCTTCTTCGCGGGAGCCGCCTTCTTCGCCGCAGGCGCAGCCTTCTTCGCGGGGGCCGTCTTGGCGGCGGCAGCCTTCGTCGCGGGCGCGGCCTTCTTCGCGGCGGAGGATCCCGCCTTCTTCGCAGGAGCGACCTTGGCCGAAGCCTTGCCCGTCGCAGTCGTCGTGGCGGCGTGTGCCTTGTGAACCATGGTGAGCCGGGCCCCTCGGTCGCAGGGCGCTCCGTGGGAGCGCTGTCAGGTGCGGTGAGGATAAGCGCTGGAGGTCAGGGACTCAACGCCAAAACACCCTGTATCAGCGACCATTCTGGGTGGACGGCGACAGGCGCCCACCGCGATCGCGGTGGGCGCCTGTCGTGGGTGCCGGTCCTGCTGCTGGTCGTGCAGCCAGTGGTGGTGCCGGGCTGCTCCCGACCCGGCGGGTGCTGCTACTGGCGGTCGTCGTCCTGCTGGCCCTGGTTCTGGTCCTCGTTCGAGCCGTCCTGGTCCTCGTCGTGGCTCTCGTCCTTGGCGGACGGCTCCGCGCCGTCCTCGGCCTCGGGACCACCCTCGGGGGCGAGCCCGGTCTGGTCGAGGTCCGCGAGCTGCTCCTCGATGTAGCTCTTGAGGCGGGCGCGGTAGTCACGCTCGAACGTGCGCAGCTCGTCGATCTTCATCTCGAGCAGGCTCCGCTCGCGACTGAGCTCCTCGAGGATCTGCGCCTTCTTCTGCTGCGCCTCGTGGACCATCCCGGTGGAACGCTCACGCGCCTCGGTGATGAGCTGCTCGTGACGCGACGTGGCCTCGGCGACCAGCTCGTCGTGGCGGTTCTGGCCGGTGGACACGAGCTCGTCGTGCTTGGCCTGTCCGGTGGAGACCAGCTCGTCGTGCTGGGCCTGTCCGGTGGAGACCAGCTCGTCGTGGCGGGACTGCGCCTCGGAGATGAGCCGGTCGCGGGTCGACTCGCCCTGGCCGACGTGCTCGTCGTGCAGGCGCTGGGCCATCTCGAGCAGCGCGGCTGCGCTGCCACCGCCACCCACGGCCGCTGCCGCGGCGACGGGGGCGGCGTCATCGGACGCCGGCGCGGCAGCGGCGACGGACGCCTGCTGCTCGGCCTCGGCGGCCCTGGCCTCGGCCTCCTCGGCGCGGGCGCGGGCCTCGTCGATCTGGCGCTGGGCCTCGGCGATCCGCTGCTCTGCCTCCTGCGCCCGGGCCTCGGCGTCACCGGCGTGCGTCTCGACCTGCTGCTGGGCGTCGCCGATGCGCGCCTGGGCAGAGGTCTCGGCCTCTTCGGCTCGCGCGGCCGCCATCTTCTCGGCCTCCTCGGCCCTGGCGTTCGCCTCGGCGATGCGGGCCTCGGCGGCCTTCTCGGCCTCCTGCACCTTGGCCTCGTACGCGGCGATCCGCTCCTGCGCCTGCTGGGCGGCCTTGGCCTCGGCCTCCTGGGCTGCCTTCGCCTCGGCGGCCTTGGCCGCCTCGGCCTTGCCGTCGGCCTTGGCGACGGCCGGCATCCCCTTGCTCTGGCGGCACTCGTTGAGCTGGTCGCGCAGGTCGTCGGACTCCTTGACGACCCGGCGCATCTCGGCCACGACCTCGTCGAGGAAGTCGTCGACCTCGCGCTCGTCGTAACCACGACGGAACTGGGTCGGAGTGAAGTTCTTGTTGAGGACGTCCTCGGGCGTGAGCGTCATGTAGTCACCTCTGTTGACAGGCGGGGAGCAGAGCAGGACAAGCATCCCAGAGACTGGGCTGCTCGCCAGCCTAGAGGATCTGCGGGGTCCGGCAGGAAGCGGCGGGACCTACAGGATCTGGGTGAGGACGCTCACGAGGACGAAGAGGATGAGGAAGGCGAGGTCGAACCGGATGCTCCCGAGCTGCAGCGGCGGGACGACGCTGCGCAGCGCCTTCAGGGGCGGGTCCGTGACCGAGTACAGGACCTCGGCGACGACGAGCAGGACGCCCCGTGGGCGCCAGTCGCGGGCGAACACCTGCACCCAGTCGAGGACGAGGCGTCCGATGAGCACGACGTAGAAGGCGAACACCACGAAGCGGATGATGTCCGCGAAGATGTTGAAGCCGAGCAGATGCATGGAGTCACCCTGCCATGACCGGCTGGGCGGGGGCTGGGCGGATCAGCTCTGGTTGAACAGGCCGCGGGCGGTGGGCGCCGGGACACCCTCCTCGGCCGAAACCTCGACGTGCGCCGGCGACAGCAGGAACACCTTGGACGTGACCCGCTCGATCTGGCCGTGCAGGCCGAACACCAGGCCGGCGGCGAAGTCCACGAGTCGCTTGGCGTCGGAGTCGTCCATGTCGGAGAGGTTCATGATGACGGGCGTCCCGTCGCGGAAGCTCTCGCCGATGTTCTTGGCCTCGTTGTAGGTGCGCGGGTGGATCGTCGTGATGCGGTTCAGCGCACCCACCTCCACGTCGCGGACCACGCGGGCGACCGGCGTGCGCTGCGGCAACGGGGTGACGGCGGCCGAACGCTCGGGCTGCTGGGGCGCCTCGGCGCGGGCCGGCTGCTCGTCGTAGTCGTACTCGTCATACCCCTCGTAGCGCTCGTCGTCCTCGGCAAGCCCGAGGTACACCATCGTCTTGCGCAGCGCCCCAGCCATTACGAGCTCCTTCAGTGGATCAAAGTTTCGGGTGGTTCAGAAAGTCGTTCGTCCGACCGAGGCGTTCCCCGTTCGTGCTCGCGACCGAAGTTACCGGTGTGACTGCCGAGTTCCGAGGATTGCGCTCCCGACACGCAGGTGTGTCGCACCGTGCGCGATCGCGGCCTCGAGGTCACCGCTCATCCCCGCCGACACCCAGTCGGCACCCGGGTGCTCCTCCCGTATGCCGACGGCCACCTCCTGCAGGGTGGCGAAGGCGGGATCGGGGTCGGCACCCCACGGCGCGACCGCCATCACCCCCCGCAGGCGCAGGTGGGTGGCACCCGCGACGAGGTCGGCGAGGCCGCGCGCCCCTTCCGGCGGGACTCCCCCACGCCCGGGCGCCTCGTCGAGGTTCACCTGCACCAGGACGTCGGTCGTGGCCCCCGCGGCCGCTGCCGCCCGGTCGAGAGCCGTCACGAGCTTGGGGCGGTCGACCGACTGGACGACGTCGGCGTACCCCACGACGGACCCGGCCTTCTTCGACTGCAGCTGGCCGATGAAGTGGACCTCCAAGCGGTCCCGCGCCGTGACCTCGGTCAGCTTGGCGGAGACCTCCTGGTCGCGGTTCTCCCCGATCGCCGTGATGCCGAGGTCGGCGAGCAGGTCGACGTCGCTCGCGGGGAAGAACTTCGTCACGGCGATGAGCGTGACCTCGCCCGGGTCGCGGCCCGCGTCCGCACAGGCGCGGTGGATCCGGGTGCGCACGACCTCCAGGTTGGCGGCGAGCTCGTCGCGGCGCTGGTCACTCATGCGCGGTCCAGCACGACGACGCCGGCGAAGCGGCCGGTGCGGCCGTCCCGGCGGTAGGAGTACAGCGATTCGTTCTCACGAGCGCAGCCCGGGATCCATTGCACAGCAACGCCTTTCGCATGCAGCTGGGCGACCACTCCGGATGCCACGTCGATGGCCGGCGTCCCCGTCCAGGACACGGCCGCGGACTCGGGCGCCACGGCGGCAGCCTCGGCCCGCATGTCCGGCGGCACCTCGTAGCACCGACCGCACACCGAGGGCCCGACGACGGCACCGATCTCTGTCGCCCCGAGGTCGCGCATGCGCTCGACCGCGACGTCGACGATGCGCGAGGTCATCCCGGGCCGTCCCGCGTGCACCGCGGCGACCACCCCGGCGGTCGGGTCCGCGAGGAGCACCGGGGTGCAGTCGGCAACCAGCGCGGCCAGGGCCAGCCCCGGCGTCGTCGTCACCACGCCGTCCGCGGGCGGCGGCCCCGACGGTCCCCAGGGTTCGTCGACGACGAGCACGTCGTTGCCGTGGCACTGCTGCAGGAAGAGCAACCGCGGGCGATCCACCCCGAGAGCCTCGGCCACGCGCGTCCGGTTGGTCTCGACCGCCCTGGTGTCGTCACCGACGTGCCCCCCGAGGTTGAGCGAGCCGAAGTCGCCCGTGCTGACGCCACCCTCGCGATCGGTGAACGCCCACTGCACCGGACCGGACCGACCACGCGCGAAGAACACGGCCCCAACCTACTGCCCGGGGCGAGGCCCCCGCCGTCGCCCCGTCGCGTCGACACCCCGTCCCGGTCATGACATGCGTCAGGGGCGCCGGACCCGTGGGTCCGACGCCCCTGACGAGGCACCGCGGCGGTCGGTCGTCCTACTTGAGGAAGTCCGGCACGTCCAGGTCGTCACCCTCGTCGAAGGTCACCGTGCGGGGCGGACGACCCGCCGGCTCACGGGAGACCGCGGGCTCCTGCGCCGGCGCCGCCGGCTGGGAGGGCTGGAACATCGGGTTCGGCTGCTCGCGCTGCGGCTGCGCCTGAGGGGCGGGCGGCTGGGGCTGCTGGGCCGGGGCCGGCTGTGCGGCCGGTGCCGGGGCAGCCTGCGGAGCGGGGCGCGAGGTGCCCTGCACCTGGCCGATGGCCCGGTCGTTGTCGCGCTTCAGCGGCGCTCCGCCGTCGAAGCCGGCGGCGATCACCGTGACCCGCACCTCGTCACCGAGGGCGTCGTCGATGACGGCGCCGAAGATGATGTTGGCCTCGGGGTGGGCGGCCTCCTGCACCAGTCGCGCCGCCTCGTTGATCTCGAACAGGCCGAGGTCGCTGCCACCCTGGATGGAGAGCAGCACCCCGTGGGCGCCGTCGATGCTCGCCTCGAGCAGCGGGCTGGAGATGGCCAGCTCGGCGGCCTGCACGGCCCGGTCGTCACCGCGGGACGACCCGATGCCCATGAGGGCCGAACCGGCACCCTGCATGACCGACTTGACGTCGGCGAAGTCGAGGTTGATCAGGCCGGGGGTGGTGATGAGGTCGGTGATGCCCTGGACGCCGGACAGCAGGACCTGGTCGGCCGAGCGGAACGCGTCCAGCATGCTGACCGCGCGGTCGCTGATCGACAGCAGCCGGTCGTTCGGAATGACGATGAGGGTGTCGACCTCCTCGCGCAGGTTCGCGATACCGGTCTCGGCCTGGTTGGCGCGACGACGACCCTCGAAAGTGAAGGGGCGCGTCACGACACCGATCGTCAGGGCACCGAGTCCCCGCGCGATCTTGGCGACCACGGGGGCGCCGCCGGTACCGGTGCCGCCACCCTCGCCCGCCGTCACGAAGACCATGTCGGCCCCCTTGAGGACCTCCTCGATCTCCTCGGCGTGGTCCTCGGCGGCCTTCTTGCCGACCTCGGGGTCGGCACCGGCGCCGAGCCCTCGGGTCAGCTCACGGCCGACGTCGAGCTTGACGTCGGCGTCGCTCATCAGCAACGCCTGGGCGTCGGTGTTGATGGCGATGAACTCCACGCCCTTGAGGCCGACCTCGATCATGCGGTTGATGGCGTTGACGCCACCCCCGCCGATGCCGACGACCTTGATGACGGCCAAGTAGTTCTGTGGTGCTGCCACGGCGGTGGGCCTCTCCTGAATGCGGTGCCTGAAAACGGTGCCTGAGTGCGGTGAAAATGTCTGGACCTCAAGTCGAGGGTTACACTTATGTCAACTTTCCGGTGCCGCCGACGCTATGCGCTGGGTGCGTGGCAGGCAAAGATTCGGCCCGCGTGTCGCAGCACGGATTCGCCCGTTTTCCGGGTTTCTCGCCGGGCGCCTCGGAGCAGTCGCCACATCAGTCACAACCGCCTCATACGTACCACTCTCGCACGTCCGGTCGCGCCGGTCCGCAGCGCCTGTCGGGACCGACTCTCAGCGGGTCACCGGGGTGTCCGGCGCACTGACGTCGATGACCTTCGGGGCGGACCGCAGCAGCGCCGTCATGATCGCCAGCTTGCGCTCGGGGTCGTTGTTCCCGCCCCACACGACGGTGGTCTTCCCCAGCTTGAGGGTGACGAGGTTGGCGCTGCTCACGGTGACGTTCGAGACGCGGTGCTGCAGGCCCGCCGGAAGCACCTTGACGACGCTGACGGCGGCCCCGAGGGCATCGCGCGACAGGGCGGCCTCACTGGCGGCGTTGACCGTCGGCACGCCGGCGGGAGCGGTCGTCACCTGGGCGTACGCCACTCCCTCCGCATCCACAACCTTTAGTTGACCTTGAGGGTTCTTGACCACGAGGAACGGCACCCGCGGGCTCGCGTGGATGACCAGGGTCGAGGGCCAGGACCGCTCGATCGAGACGTCGGCGACGGTCGCCCGCTCGGCCACCCGCGCGGCGACGAGGTCCTGGTCGACCCGCGCCAGGGGCTCACCGAGGGGCACCCGGGCGAGCGCGCGGATGGGGGCCACCTCGGAGGCCGGTACCCCCACGACCTCGACGGTGCGCACCGCCAGGACCGGGCTGAAGGCCACGAGCCAGATCAGGAGGCCGAGGACGACGAGGGTCCCCCCGGACCACAGCAGCAGCCGCAGGGGGCGTCGGCGGACGTCCTGCGCCCGGCGCTGGAACCGGGCGGCCGAGGAGGCCAGGCCGGTCGGGACGGTCGGGCGGGACGGCCGTGGACCACTCGGTGCAGAACCATTCGGTGCAGAAGCCCTCGGGGTGGAGGCCTTCGGTGCAGAACCATGAGGTGCAGAAGCCCTCGGGGTGGAGGCCTTCGGCGCCGCGCCGGGCCTGGTCCCGGAGGCGGACCGGCCGGCCCGGTCCTGCGACGAGGGGCGCGGCGACCCCGACCGGGGCTGTGACGGGCGGGACGTCCCCCCGGTGCGCGGTGCGCCGGCGGGCCGGGCAGTCCGGTCGGACCCCGGGGTGTCGGACGGCCGGCTCACGGTCGTCCGAGGGCCCGCAGGATCTCCGGGCCGATCATGGTGACGTCGCCGGCACCGACGGTGAGGACCAGGTCGCCCTCGGCAACCAGCTCGGCGACGGTGTCGGCGACGGCCGACCACGACGGAACGACCCTGACGTCCGCCGACGCGTCGAGCGCGGTGAGGGCGTCGGCGACCAGGGCCGAGGACACCCCGGGCACGGGGTCCTCACGGGCTCCGTAGATCTCCATGAGCAGGACCACGTCGGCCGGCACGAGCGCCTGCGCGAAGGCCGCGGCGAAGTCCCGGGTCCGTGAGTAGAGGTGTGGCTGGAAGACCACGACGAGCCGCCCCCGGTCACCGACCAGGGCGGCTGCGGTGCTGACGACGGCGGCGACCTTGCCGGGGTTGTGGGCATAGTCGTCGATCACGGTCACCCCCGCTGCCGAGCCCTTGAGCTCGAACCGCCGACGCGTCCCCGTGAACCCGAACAAGCCGTCCAGGACCCGGGTCGGCTCCTGGGCCAGACCCTCCACGGCCACGGTGTAGGCCGCAGCGGCGTTGAGCAGGTTGTGCCGTCCGGGGATGTTGATGCGCAGGGCGCGGTCCGTGCCGTCGGGCCCGGTGACGGTGACCCGGCTCATCAGCCCCCGGGACACCTCGTCCCGGAGCACGACGTCGGCGTCGGTCGAGAAGCCGTAGGTCAGCACCCGGGCGCCGGAGGCGCGGGCCTCCTCGGCCAGCGATCGGGAGCCCTCGTCGTCGTGGCACGCCACGAGCAGCCCGCCGGGTTCGATGGACGCGGCGAACGCGGCATACGCCTCCTGCACGCGCTCGAACGTCCCGTAGAAGTCGAGGTGGTCCGGCTGGACGTTGGTGACGACGCCGACCTCGGGGCGGTAGACGAGGAACGAACCGTCGCTCTCGTCGGCCTCGGCCACGAAGACGTCACCGGTCCCCCAGTGGGCGTTGGTGCCGTGCTTGGCCAGCTCTCCCCCGGCGGCGAACGACGGGTCGATCCCGCAGTGCTGCAGCGCGACCGTGAGCATCGACGTGGTCGTCGTCTTGCCGTTGGCGCCGGCGACGGCGACCCGCCGCGAGCCGGCCATGGTGCTGGCCAGCGCCTGGGAACGGTGCAGCACCCGCAGCCCCCGGGCGCGGGCCGCCGAGAGCTCGATGTTGTTCTCCCGGATGGCCGAGGAGATGACGACGGTCTGGACCCCGTCGAGGTGGGACTCCGCATGGCCGACGTGCACGGTCGCGCCCTCGGCCTGCAGGGCGGCCAGGACCGGCGACTCCTTGGCGTCCGACCCCGAGACCCTGCACCCGCGGGCGAGCATCACCCGGGCCACCCCGGACATGCCCGCTCCCCCGATGGCGATGAAGTGCACGGCGCCGAGCTCCTCCAGCGGAGGGACCGCGTCGGTGAAGTCGAACCGCTCGTTGGCGCCGTTCACCGGTCGCCCCCTGCCACACCGTTCCCGGACTCGCGGAAGGCGCGGACCACGAGGTCGGCCAGCGCCTCGTCGGCGCCCCGCGAGCCGGAGGCCGCGGACGCCTCAGCCATCGCGTCGAGTCGGTCGCGGTCGACGACCAGCGGCAACAGGGTGGTGTCGATCCAGTCGGGTCCCATGGCCGCGTCGTCCACGATGACTCCACCCCCGGCGGCCACGACGTCGGCGGCGTTGAACCGCTGCTCGCCGTTGCCGATCGGCAGCGGGACGTAGACCGCGGGCAACCCCACAGCGGTGAGCTCGCAGACGGTGTTGGCCCCGGCCCGCGCGACGACGAGGTCGGCCGCGGCATACGCCAGGTCCATCCGGTCGGCGTAGGGGACGGTGACGTACGGCGCACCCGGGCCCTCGACCTCGGGCACGAACTCCTTGCCCGCACCGGTGAGGTGCAGGACCTGCACCCCGGCGCCGCGCAGGACACCCGCGCGGGCCTGGAACGCGGAGTTGAGCCGCTGGGCGCCCAGGGAGCCACCCGTGACGAGCAGGGTCGGCCAGTGGTCCTCGAGGCCGAAGTGCGCGAGGCCCTCGGCGCGCGACGCGACCCGGTCCAGCTGGCTGATCTCGCGGCGCAGGGGCATGCCGATCGGGGTGGCGTGGGGCAGCGAGGTGCTCGCGAACGTCGTGGCGACGTACCGCGTGATGCGTGCCCCCAGCCGGTTGGCCAGGCCGGGACGCGCGTTCTGCTCGTGGATGACGACCGGTATGCCGCGGCGGCGGGCGGCGATGTACGCGGGCGTGGAGACGTACCCGCCGAACCCCACGACGACCTGGGCCTGCGTCTGGTCGATGGCCCGCTCGGCGGCGGCCACCGCGGTGCGCAGGCTGGTGGGCAGGCGGAACAGGTCGGCGGAGGGGCGGCGCGGCAGCGGCACCTTGGGGACGGTCAGCAGTGGGTACCCGCGCTCGGGCACCAGGCGGCTCTCCAACCCGGTCTCGGTCCCGAGGGCCGTCACGAGGATGTCGGGGTCGCGGCGGCGCAGGCAGTCGGCGAGGGCGAGCAGCGGCGAGACATGGCCGGCCGTCCCGCCACCGGCCAGCAGGACCGACGTGGGGGTGTCAGCAGTCATCAGCGATTCCGCCGCCCCGGGAGCACCGCGAGGGACCGCTTGACGACCGACGGCTTCGCCGACAGGGCCTCGGAGCAGCCGGGCTCCTGTCGGGCGAACGACAGCAGCATGCCGAGGGCGAACATGGTCGTCATGAGGGAGGAACCACCGTAGGAGACGAGCGGGAGCGGGACACCGATGACGGGCAGCAGCCCGATCACGGCTCCGATGTTGATGATGGCCTGGCAGACGATCCACGCCATGACCCCGGCGGTCGCGATGCGCACGAACATGTCCTTGCTGCGCAGCACGATCCGGTAGCAGACCAGGGTGAGGGCGCAGAAGAGACCGAGCATCACGAGGGTGCCGGGGAGACCCAGCTCCTCGCCGAGGATGGCGAAGATGAAGTCGTTGTGCGCCTCGGGGAGCCACGACCACTTCTCGCGCGAGGCGCCGAGGCCGACGCCCCACCACCCGCCGTCGGCGAGGGCGTACCGGCCGTGCAGCGGCTGCCGGGCCGCGCCGTACGGGTCGGTGTCCTTGCCCAGCCACACGTCGAATCGGGCGAGTCGGTTGGGGCTGGTCACGACCATGAGGACGGCGAGCGTGGTGAAGGCGGTGAGCCCCCAGACGAACAGGCGCCGCGGCACCCCGGCGGCGAAGAGCAGGGCGGCGACGATGCCCCCCATGACCATCACGGTGCCGAGGTCGTGGCCCAGCAGGACTAGGCCGATGGTCGCGGCGGCGACGGGCACGAGGAAGGGCACGAGGACGTGCCGCAGCCGGCCGAGGGAGCGACGCTTCGCGGACAGCACGGCGGCGCCCACCAGGACGAGGCCCACCTTCGCGAACTCCGAGGGCTGCAGCGAGATCGGGCCGACACCCAGCCAGTTGCGGTTGCCGTTGACGGAGACGCCGAGCGGGGTGAAGACGAGGACCTGCAGGAACAGCGCGCCCACGAGGATCGGGACCGACAACGCCTTCCACGTGCGGATCGGCACGTGCGCGGCGACGGCCATGGCGATCCCGCCGAGGACGGCGAACTGCAGCTGCTTGCGGAAGTAGACGTAGGGCGTGGCGTTGTCGGTCTGCACCAGCGACTTCACCGACGAGGCGGACAGCACCATGATCAGGCCGATGACCACGAGGACGACGGCCACGGAGAGCAGGACGTAGTAGCTCGTCACGGGAGAGTCGAGGCGCTGGAGCCAGGTGCTGACCTTGGTGGGCTCGTCACGCGAGGCACCACCGCGGGCCCGCGGCTTCGAGGCGGGCGCGGCGGTCACGCTGCTCACGCCTGGTCCCCCTGCGGGTCGGTCGGGTCCGTCCGGCCGGAGCCGGTCGCGCCGTCGCTGGCCCGGCGGGCCACCGCGGCGGCGAAGGCGTCGCCCCGTGCGCCGTAGTCGGTGAACATGTCCATCGACGCGGCTGCGGGTGCGAGCAGCACCACGTCACCGCTGCGGGCGAGCCCGGCGGCGTGCTCGACGACGACATCCATGGCACCAGTGTCCGTGCTCGACACGTCGACCACGGGGACATCCGGCGCGTGTCGGGCGAGCGCCTCGGCGAGGGTCGCGCGGTCCGCCCCGAGCAGGACGACGGCCCGCAGCCGGGGAGCCGCCTCGCGGACGAGCTCGTCGACGTCGGCGCCCTTGAGCAGGCCACCGGCGACCCACACCACGTGCTCGAACGACAGCAGCGACGCCAGCGCTGCGTGGGGGTTCGTGGCCTTGGAGTCGTCGACGTACCGCACGCCGTCGACCTCGCCGCAGTCGGCGATGCGGTGCGGCTCGGGACGGAAGGCCCGCAGGCCGTCACGGACCGCGGCGGGTGGGACGCCGTAGGCACGGGCCAGCGCCGCGGCGGCGAGCGCGTTCGCGAGGTTGTGCGGGGCCAGCGTCGCGGCACTGCCTCGGACGTCGTCGAGCGTGGCGAGCTCGGCGGCGGAGGTCTTGCGCTCCTCGACGAAGGCCCGGTCGGCGAGGATGTCGTCGACCACCCCGACCATCGAGAGGGCGGGCATCCCGAGGGTGAACCCGATCGCGCGGCACCCTTCCTGGACCTCGGCCTCCATGACGAGCCGCTCGGTGGCGGGGTCCTGGACGTTGTAGACGCAGGCGACCTTGGTGTTCGCGTAGACCTTGCCCTTGGCGGCGGCGTACTCCTCGAACGACCCGTGCCAGTCGACGTGGTCGGGCGCGACGTTGAGGCAGGCCGAGGCGTGCGGGGCGAGGGAGTCGGACCAGTGCAGCTGGTAGCTCGAGAGCTCGACCGCGATGACGTCGTAGGGCTCGGGGTGCAGGACCGCCTCGAGGATCGGCGTCCCGACGTTGCCGGCGGCGGTGGCGCGCAGGCCGGCCGCGCGCAGCATCTCGGCCAGCATGGTCACGGTGGTGGTCTTGCCGTTGGTTCCGGTGATCGTCAGCCAGGGCGCCGGACCGACGGCGGCGCGCATCCGCCAGGCCAGCTCGACCTCGCCCCACACCGGCACGCCGGCGGCCGCGGCCTCGACGAGCAGGGGCTGGTCCGGCCGCCACCCCGGGGAGGTGACGACGAGGTCGGCGGCATGGCCCTGCGGCATACCGGCCACGTGCTCGGGCCCGAGCCGGACGTCGACGCCGAGGATGTCGAGGATGCGCGCCCGCTCCCCCAGCCGGGTGTTCGTCTCGGGGTCTCCCCCGTCGACGGCGACCACGTGCGCGCCCCGCTCGTGCAGGGCGTCCGCGGCGGCGAAGCCACTCACCCCGAGCCCGGTGACCACGACCCGCAGGCCGCTCCAGTCGGCGCTGCCGTTGGTCAACCCGTCGAGTCGTCCGCCGACCGGTGTGCTGCTCACTGCTGGTGCTTCCTCACTGCTGGTGCTGCTGTCTGGTGCTGCTGTCCGGTACCGGTGTTCGGGTGGCCGGTGGTCAGGTGGCCGGTGCTGCCGGGGTCACTGCGCCCCGACGACCCACTCGGCGTAGAAGAGTCCGAGGCCCAGGGCCACGAACAGTCCCGCGATGATCCAGAACCGGATGACGATGGTGACCTCGTTCCACCCGAGCAGCTCGAAGTGGTGCTGCAGCGGCGCCATCCGGAAGACGCGTTTGCCGGTCATCTTGAAGGACCCGACCTGGATGATGACGGACAGCGTGATCGTGACGAACAGGCCGCCCAGGATGATGATGAGCAGCTCGGTGCGGGTCGTGATCGCGAGGCCGGCGAGCGCGCCACCGAGGGCCAGCGAACCGGTGTCCCCCATGAAGATCTTGGCGGGTGAGGCGTTCCACCACAGGAAGCCGAAGCAGGCACCCATGCAGGCCGCGGCGACGACCGCCAGGTCGCGGGAGTCGCGGACCTCGTAGCACTTGAGGCCGGGCGTGATCTGGCAGTTCTGGTTGCCCTGCCAGATGCCGATGAGGACGTATGCCGCGAACACCATCACCGACGCACCGGTGGCGAGTCCGTCGAGGCCGTCGGTGAGGTTCACGCCGTTGGACGTGCCGGCGATCATCAGGTTGGCCCAGATGACGAACAGGATCAGCCCGACGAGGGTCCCCGCGAACGCGAGGTTGACGGGGGTGTCACGGACGAACGAGATGTACGTCGACGCCGGCGTCCGGTGCTTGCTGTTGGGGAACTGCAGGGCCAGGACCGCGAACACGACCGCCACGAGGGTCTGCCCGGCGAGCTTCTCGCGCGACCGCAGGCCGAGGCTGCGCTGTTTGGAGATCTTGATGTAGTCGTCGAGGAACCCGACCAGCCCCAGGCCGGCCATGAGGAACAGCACCAGCACGCCGCTCCACGTCACCGGGGTGCCCGTGACGAGGTGCGCCAGCGCGTAGGCCGCGATCGCCGACCCGATGATCACCGCGCCACCCATGGTGGGCGTGCCGCGCTTGGTGTGGTGCGAGGTCGGGCCGTCGTCGCGGATGAACTGGCCGTAGCCCTGCTTGACCAGGTACTTGATGAACATCGGCGTGCCGAACAGGGCGCCCACGAGGGAGACGACGGCAGCGATCAGGACCGCCTTCACGTCGCGTCCTCCTCGCTGGTCTGGGCACCCTGCGGGCCGGCCTCGGGGGCGCCGAGGGCAGCCACCTTGTCTCCGAGCCACCGTAGTCCGGCGTCACGGCTCGACTTGAACAACACGACGTCACCGGGGCGACAATTCTCGACGAGCAGGTCGTACGCCGCGTCGGCGTCGGGCACCCAGACCGCCTCCTCGCCCCACGACCCCTCGTGCTGCGCGCCGCTGGCCATCGGCCGGGCGACGTCGCCGACGACGACCAGCCGGGAGATGTTGAGCCGCACGGCGAGCCGGCCGATGGCGTCGTGCTCGGTGGTGGACTCCTCCCCCAGCTCGAGCATCGAGCCGAGCACGGCCCAGGTGCGACGCTCGCGGCCCTGCGCGTCGCGGCCCATCGCGGCGAGCGCCTTGAGGGCCGCGCGCATCGAGCCGGGGTTGGCGTTGTACGCGTCGTTGACCACCGTGACGCCGTCGGGTCGTTCGACGACCTCCATCCGCCAGCGCGAGGCCGGGGTGGCCGAGGCCAGTGCCTCGACGACCGACTCCAGGGGCAGCCCGCACTCGAGCGCGGCGGCGACGACGGCCAGGGCGTTGCCGACGTGGTGCTCGCCGTGCAGCGGCAACGTCACCGGCGCCTCGCCGGCGGGCGTGAGCAGTCGGAAGGTGGGTCGACCGGAGGCGTCGAGCACGATGTCCTCGGCGCGGATGGTGGCGTCCGGGGCGGTCCCGACGAGCTGCACCCGGGCAACGGTCCGGCCGGCCATCGCGCGGACGACCGCGTCGTCGGCGTTGAGCACCGCGAGCCCGTCGTCGGGCAGGGCGGCGACCAGCTCGGCCTTGGCCACGGCGATCGCCTCACGGGAGCCGAACTCCCCCACGTGGGCGGTGCCGACGTTGAGCTCGATCCCGATCCGGGGCGGGGCGATCGTCGTGAGGTACTCGATGTGCCCGATCCCCCGGGCGCCCATCTCCACGACGAGGTAGCGGGTCTGCGGCGTGACGCGGAAGACCGTGAGCGGGACACCGACCTCGGAGTTGAGCGAACCCACCGGGGCGACGGTCGGCGCCACGGACGACAGGACGCTCGCCAGGAGGTCCTTGGTCGACGTCTTGCCGGACGACCCCGTGATGCCGATGACGGTGAGGTCGGGGTGGCGGTCGACGACGGCGCGGGCCAGGGAGGCCAACCCCGCCTGGATGTCGCCGACGACGACGCACGGGAGCTCGTCCACCTCGCGGGTGGTCATGGCGGCGACGGCGCCGAGCGCCGCTGCCGGGCCGACGAACTGGTGGCCGTCCATCTGCTCGCCGACGCGGGCGATGTAGAGGCCACCGGTTCCCGCTTCCCGGGAGTCGGTGACGACGGGGCCGTCGACGACGAGGCGCGCCGCCTCGTCCTCCGGTATGCCGTGGAGCCGCCCACCGGTGATGGTGGCGATCTCCGCCAGGGACAACGGGATCACTGCGTACCTCTCGTGCCGGTGGCGACGGCGCGCAGGGCGCGGGCCACCTCTTCGCGGTCGTCGAATGGGTGGATGGTGCCGGCGACGTCCTGGCCGGTCTCGTGGCCCTTGCCCACGACGGCGACCACGCTGCCGGGCCCCCGGTCGTGCGCGGCCCGGACGGCCTGCTCGATGGCAGCGGCCCGTCCGTCGACGTCGTGCAGGTCGTCGGTGCCGCCGGCCGAGGCGGCCTCACGCGCGCCGGCGAGCACGGCGGCGCGGATCACCGCGGGGTCCTCGGAGCGCGGGTTGTCGTCCGTGACCACGACCACGTCGGCACCGAGGGCCGCTGCCCGCCCCATCGCGGCCCGCTTGCCGCGGTCGCGGTCGCCACCGGCGCCGAGGACGACGACGAGGGCACCGGAGGTCTGCGGCCGCAGGGCCTTGAGCGCCGCGGCGACCGCATCGGGGGTGTGGGCGTAGTCCACGACGACCAGCGGCAGCGACGGGTCGTCGGCGGCCCCGGCACCCCCCGTGCCCTCGGGCAGCGACACCTTCTCCATCCGGCCGGGCACGTGCGGGTCGCTGCGCAGGGCGCGCTCGACCTCCTCCGCCGCCGACCCCGAGTCGAGCAGGGCGAGGGCGGCCATCGCGGTGTTGACCCGGTTGAAGTCCCCCGGCAGGGCCGAGCGCAGCCGCAGGGTGGTGGTGCCGTCCGACAACGTGAAGTCCGCCGGGTCGTGCCCGGACGAGGTGTCGGCGGCCGTCACGAGGTGCCAGTCGGCGTCGACGTCCGGCAACGAGGTCATCGTCGTGACGGGCACGGTGGCGATCGTCGCGAGCTCGCGTCCCCACTCGTCGTCCACGCAGACGATCCCGCGCCGTGCCCGTTCCGGGGTGAACAGCGAGGCCTTGGCGAGGAAGTAGTCCCGCATCGTCGGGTGGAAGTCGAGGTGGTCCTGCGAGAGGTTGGTGAACAACGCCACGTCGTAGACGACGCCGTCGACCCGGTGCTGGGTCAGGGCGTGGCTCGACACCTCCATCACGCAGGAGTCGACCGACCGCTCCCGCATCACCGCCAGCAGGGCGTGCAGGACGGTGGCCTCGGGGGTCGTCCGCATGCTGCGCAGCCGCTCCTCACCGATGCGGGTCTCGACCGTGCCGATCAGGCCGGTGGTCTGGCCCAGGGCGGTGAGTGCGGAGTCCATCAGGTAGGCGGTGGTCGTCTTGCCGTTGGTGCCGGTCACGCCGTAGAGCCGCAACCCGAGGTCCGCCGTGCCGTAGAGCGTCCGGGCGACGGCGCCGACGACGCTGCGGGGTCCTTCGACGACGACGGTCGGGACGTCCAGCCCGTCGGCCGCGAGCACCGCGACCCCCGCCGCGTCCGTCAGGACGGCGACGGCACCGGCCTCCAGCGCCCCGGCGGCATACCGGGCACCGTGGGCGTTGGCACCGGGGAGGGCGGCGTAGAGGTCGCCGGGCACGACGTCCTGGGAGGCGAGGGTGACCCCGGTCACGACGACGTCCTCACCGCTGACGGTGCCCCCGACGAGGGTGGCCACGGCAGAGATCGGGGTGGCGTGCAGGGACGCCGGACGGGGGGAAGGCACGGACAGCGAGCCTACCGTCAGGGCCGTGACCGGGCTGCGTCAGAGCCCCGGTCCCGCAGCACCGTGGCGTCGGACGGGTCGGGGGTCTGGTCGGCCTTGACCTTCACCGTCGGCGACTTCGTGCCGGTCGGCGGGATCTGGAGCTCCTGGAGGGCGTAGGTCATGACGTCCTTGAACACCGGACCCGCGACGACACCGCCGAAGTAGCCCTTGATCGGGCGCTGCAGCGTCACGGCGACGACGATCTCGGGGTCGTCGGCGGGGGCGAAGCCGATGAAGCTCGCCGTCTTGCCCGAGTAGCCACCCACCTTGGCGTCGTACCGGTCGGCCGTACCCGTCTTGCCCGCGACGCGGTAGCCGGGGATCTTCGCCTCGGGGGCGGTCCCCTCCTTGCCGACGACGCCCTCGAGCATGTCGCGGACCTTCTTCGCGGTCTCCGCGGAGACCACCTTGACGCCCTTGGCCTTCGGGACCGGCGTGAACGTGCCGTGCCCGTCGCTCGTGGCAGCGACGATCCGCGGCGGGATGCGGACCCCGTCGTTGGCGATGGTCTGGAAGACGCCGGCGGCCTGGAGGGCGTTGACGGACAGGCCCTGGCCGAAGAGCACGGTGTAGCGCTGCGAGCCACTCCAGTCCTTGTAGTCGGTCAGCAAGCCGGGGCCCTCACCCGGGAAGCCCATGCCCGAGGTCGACCCGAGGCCGAACTTCTTGAAGTAGGAGTACATCGTCGAGGCCTTGACCTTCTCCCCGGCGAGGATGGTGCCGATGTTGCTGGACTGGGCCAGCACGCCCGCGAAGGTGAGGTACTCCGTCGGGTGGTCGTGGCTGTCCTTGAACTCCGTGCCGGAGCGGTGGATCCGGTTGGGGACCTCGACCACCTCCGACGGGGTCACGGCCCCCTCCTCGAGCGCCGCCGCCGCCGTGATGACCTTGCCCGTCGAGCCGGGCTCGTAGACGTCGTTGAACGCCTTGTTGGTCCAGTTCTCCGGGTCCTGACCCGGCTGGTTCGGGTCGAACGTCGGGTAGGACGCGACCGCGAGCAGCTCACCCGTCTTGACGTTCTGCACGACGACCGTGCCGGACAGCGCCTTGGTCTCGATCACCTTCTGCGCCACCGCGTTCTGCGCGAACCACTGCAGGTCGGAGTCGATGGTGAGCTTGACGTCCTTGCCGGGGACCGGCTCGGTGGTCTCGGACCGGGCGTTCGGGATGGCGCGGCCGTCCTGGGACTGCTCGAAGATCGTCCGACCGGCCTTGCCCTTGAGCGTGGAGTTCATCAGCACCTCGAGCCCACCACCGGCGGAGCCGTCGGACTGCACGAAGCCCACGAGGGACGCGGCCGCGGTCGACGTCGGGTAGTTGCGGTCCGAGGTCGCCTCGGAGTAGATGCCGTTGATGCCGAGCTCGGAGATCTTGCGCCAGTTCAGGGGCGTGACGTTCTTGGCCAGCACGCGGTAGCGCGAGGTGCCGGTCAGCTCGGTGACGAGCTGGTCGACGGGCACCCCGAGCAGCGGGGAGAGGTCCTGAGCGGCCCCGGCGACGCCGACGGTGGCGCGGACGCCGTTGACCGACTTGATGTACTTCGGCACGGCGGTCTGGTCGACCGTGACCGTCCGGCGCTCGATGCTCGAGGCGAGGATGGTGCCGTTGCGGTCGACGATGCTCCCGCGCATGGCAGGCAGGGCCACCGTGGCCGTGCGGTTGGTCTGGGCGTCGGCCGAGACCGCCGAGGCGTCGAACCCCTGCAGCCGCAGCAGCTGGGCCCCGAAGATGCTGAAGACGAACAGGATCGCCACCGTCATCGACCGCATCCGTCGACGGGGGTTCGACCCGTCCAGGCTGACCGAGCGGCCCAGGGGGCGACGCGGCGGCGAGGCGGGGCGCTGGGGTGCCACCGGGCGCTTGCGGGGCACCGGGCGACCGGGGACCCCCTCGGACCGGGCGCGGGTGCCGCCCGCTGCGGGACGGCCGGCCTTGGTCGAGGTCGCCCGCTCCTTGCCCGCGGCGGCGCCGGGTGCCGGACGTCGACGGGGTGCTTCACCGTTCGCAGGACGAGGGCGCGGGGCTCCGGGGCGAGTGCCTCGGGTCTGCGTCACTGGGTACCTCGTGTCTGGGTCAGGGCTTGATCAGGGTCTGGTCGGGGCTTCGATCGGGGCTTCGATCAGGGCTTCGGGGCGGCGGGCGTCGGCGTCGTGGTCGCCTTCTTCGCCGGGGTGGTGGTGCTGGTGCTGGTGGTCGTCTTCGTCTTCGCGTCGACGCTGGTCACCGTCGTGACGAGCGACCCGTCCGGCTTGGTGACCTTCTCGGTCGTCGTCGTCACGTCCCCCTTCGTGCTGACGGTGGTCTTCGGCCCCGTGCTCTTCGCCGCGGCGGACGATGCGGACGTCGCCTCCGGAGCCGTGACCACGGTAAAGCCGGCCTGCTTCTTGGCCGGGCTCGCCACGCCGAGGACCTTCCCGTCGCTGAGGCGCAGGAACGCGGCCGAGTCGGCCGGCACCATCCCCAGCTTGGCGGCCCGCGCCGCGAGGTTGGCCGGGCTGCGCTGGGCGTCGATCGCCTGGGTGAGGGCCTGCTGGGTGTCGGTGAGCTCACCGGAGGTCGCCTGGAGACGGTGCAGGGTGAACGACCCCTCCGCCATGGCGGTGTTGAGCATGAGGAGGGCGACCAGGCCGGCCACGAGCAGGGTCATGCACAGCGCCGCGAACACGCCGTTGCCCGGCTGGCCGATCGCCGCCGGCACGACCCGCAGCGGCTGGGGCGACACCTGCCGCCGCAGTGGTGCCCGAGATGCGACCCTCGCCGTCGCAGTCTGCTGGCTCATCGGTGGGTTCCCTTCGTTGCAGTGGAAAGTCGGGTGCGTTCGGCGGCCCGCAGGCGCACCGAGGCAGATCGGGGGTTGGCGGCCTGCTCGTCGGCGGGCGCCTCCTCGGCGCCACGCGTGAGCAGCCGCAGGTATGCCGCGTGCTCGGGGAGCTCGACGGGCAGGCCCTCCGGGCTGCTCCCCTTGGCTCCCTGCGCCAGCACGCGCTTGGTGATGCGGTCCTCGAGCGAGTGGTAGGACAGGACGGCGACCCGGCCGCCGACGCCGAGGGCGTCGATGACGCGCGGCAGCGCCCGGGCCCAGACGGACAGCTCGGCGTTGACCTCGATGCGCAGCGCCTGGAAGGTCCGCTTGCCGGGGTGTCCCCCGCTCTTCTGGGAGGCGGCGGGCACGGCCTTCTTGAGGAGGTCGACGAGGCGGCCGGACGTGGTGAACGGCTCCGTCTCGCGCTCGCGCACGATGGCGCCGGCCACCTTCCTGGCGAACCGCTCCTCGCCGAACTCGCGCAGGATGCCCTCGAGGTCGGCCGCCGAGTAGGTGTTGAGCACCTCGGCCGCTGTGATCCCGGTGGACTGGTCCATCCGCATGTCGAGCGGCGCGTCCTGGCTGTAGGAGAACCCGCGGTCGGTCTCGTCGAGCTGCAACGAGGAGACACCGAGGTCGTAGAGGCTGGCGTCGACGTGGGTGACCCCGGCCTCGGCCAGCGCTCTCGGCACCTCGTCGTAGACGGCGTGGACGAACGTGGTGCGGCCGGCGAAGCGGTCGAGGCGTTCCGCGGCGAGCGCGAGGGCCTCCCGGTCGCGGTCGATGCCGACGACGCGGGCCTGCGGGCAGGACTCGAGGATCGCCTCGGCGTGGCCGCCCATGCCGAGGGTGCCGTCGAGGTAGACGGCACCGGGCTGGGTGAGGGCGGGGGCGAGCAGCTCGACGATGCGGTCGCGCAGGACGGGAATGTGCCGGTCGGCGGCCATTCCTCGTGAGTTCATCGCGCTGCTCCTGCTCGGGTCCTGCTCGGGTCCTGCTTGGGGTGGTGTCCGGGTCCTGCTGGGGTGGTGCCGGTGGTGCTGGGTGGGGCGGTGCGCCCGGTCCTGCTCTGGTGGACCCTGCGGTCAGGTCCCCATCCGCTCCGTGCGGCCCGGGACGGGGGAAGTCGTCCCGGGATGTGAAGCGGCTGGAGACCTGGCTGCAGGGGCCGCGGGCACGAGTGCCCGGCGGGTGCGTCACAGCAGGCCCGGGATCACCTCCTCGGACTGGTCGGCGAAGCCCTGCTCGGTGCTCTCGAGGTAGGCGTTCCAGGCGTCGGTGTCCCAGACCTCGACCCGCGACCCGGCGCCGATGACGGTGCAGTCGCGGGTCAGGCCGGCGTAGGCGCGCAGGGTGGCGGGGATGGTCACGCGACCCTGCTTGTCGGGGACCTCGTCCGAGGCCCCGGAGAGGAAGACGCGGGTGAAGTCACGGACGGCCTTGCTGGTCGTCGGCGCCGACTGCATCTGCTCGGTGACGCGGACGAACTCCTGCATGGGGAAGACGTAGAGGCAGCGCTCCTGGCCCCGGGTGACGACCAGCCCGCTGGCCATCCGCTCACGGAACTTCGCGGGCAGGAACAGCCGGCCCTTCTCGTCGAGGCGGGGGCTGTGCGTCCCGAGGAACACGGTGCACCCCTCCCCTCACTGCGACCACAGGACCCCACGGCCCTCTTGTTTCCCCCACTTTACTCCACCGTCACCCCCACAGGTACCCACTTCCGCACGTTTTCCTCATCCTTTCGGCCGTTTCTGCAGGTCAGACTGGTGGTGGAAAGTGGTGCGCCGTGACGGTCCCGGACCACCTGATTGGCCCGTCGTCGCGGCTTTCGGCGACGAATGACCGGTGAGTGGAACCTCGGGGACGATCCGGGCACCGAAACGGGGGCCCGGGCGTTCCCGAACCAGCCCCGTGAGGTCACGAGACGGCATACCTGCTGTCCCGGTGGGGCAATGTGGGGAAAGATCGGGACCATCCGCAGGGCGCAACGTGGCGCCGACGGAATCGACGGAAGGACAGCCTGTGCAGGGTGGGTACGAGGACCAGGGCGGGGGCCCCCACGGGTCGATGGGCGGTTCCGCAGGGAACCAGCTCGGCACCGGCGGGCGGCAGGGAGCGGGCAGCTCACCCGCCACCGGACCGGAGAGCCTGCTGTCGTTCCCGGCCGGCTCCCCCGCATCGCTGAGCCAGGTGACCGAGGTGGCCGGGCGGCTCGCGCGGGCCATGAACTCGGTCATCGAGGGCAAGCCGGACGTGGTGCACACGGCGATCACCGTGCTGCTCGCCGAGGGGCACCTTCTCCTCGAGGACGTGCCGGGCGTCGGCAAGACGATGCTGGCCAAGACGCTGGCGAAGACCATCGACTGCTCGGTGCGGCGCGTGCAGTTCACCCCCGACCTGCTGCCCAGCGACATCACCGGTGTCAGCGTCTTCAACCAGGACGTGCGCGACTTCGAGTTCCGGCCGGGGGCGATCTTCGCCAATGTCGTGGTGGGTGACGAGATCAACCGCGCCTCCCCGAAGACCCAGTCCGCCCTGCTCGAGTCGATGGAGGAGGGCCAGGTCACCGTCGACGGCCAGACCTACGACCTGCCGAAGCCGTTCATCGTCATGGCGACGCAGAACCCCATCGAGATGGAGGGCACCTATCCCCTCCCCGAGGCCCAGCGCGACCGGTTCATGGCCCGCATCTCCATGGGCTACCCGTCCTCGCGGGCCGAGGTCGCCATGCTCGACAGCCACGGGCAGGTCTCGCCGCTGGAGACCCTCACCCCGGTCACCGACGCCGCGACGATCACCGCCATGGTCAGGGCGGTCCGCTCGGTGTTCACCAGCGACGCCATCAAGCAGTACGTCGTGGACCTCTCGTCGGCCACCCGGTCCAGCTCGGCCCTGCGGCTGGGCGCCTCACCGCGCGCGACGCTGCACATGCTGCGCGCGGCCCGGGCCCACGCCGCCCTCGAGGGTCGGGACCACGTGCTGCCCGACGACGTCCAGGCCATCGTCGTCCACGTCCTGGCGCACCGCGTCATCCCCACGGGCGAGACCCAGCTCGCCCGCCGGAGCACCGCCGAGGTCCTCCAGGACCTGATGCGGCGGGTGCCGGTCCCTGCGGCCGGCCGCTGAGGCTGCGCCGTGCGCAGACTTCGCGACCTCCTCACCACCCGCGGGCGGGCGTTCGTCGCGGCGGGAATCACGTTGGTGCTGTGCGGGATCGGGCTCGGGTTCACCGACCTGACCCGGATCGGCGTGCTGCTCGTCGCGCTCCCCCTGCTGAGCGGGCTGCTCATGCGACGGCACGACCTGCGGTTCGCGCTCGAGCGCACCGCGGTGCCCGGACGCATCCAGGTCGACGAGCAGTCGGTGGTCACCCTCGGCATCGAGAACGCCGGTGGCGCCGCGAGCCCGTTGCTCATGGCCGAGGAACAGCTCGACTACGCCCTCGGTGACCGACCGCGGTTCGTCGTCCCGCGCCTTCGTCGTGGTGACCGGCAGGAGATCCACTACACGGTGCGCTCCCACGTCCGGGGACGTCACCGCCTGGGTCCGCTCGGCGTCCGCCTCCGCGACCCGTTCGGGCTCAGCACCCGGGTCGCAGCGATCTCCGGTGCCAGTGACGTGCTCGTGCTGCCCCGCATCCTCCCCCTGGGCGGCGGGCTCCCGCCGGGCAGCGGTGTCGGTGCCGAGGGCGCCATACCCCACATGGTCGCCCTCCACGGCGAGGACGACGTCTCGATCCGGTCCTACCGTGACGGCGACGACCTGCGCCGCATCCACTGGCCGGCCACGGCCAAGACCGGTGAGCTCATGGTGCGCCAGGAGGACCGTCCGGCGCGCCGTCGTGCGGCGATCGTCCTCGACTCGCGCTCCCGCGGCCACCACGGGTCCGGCAGCTCGGGGTCGTTCGAGTACGCCGTGACCGCGTGCGCCTCGATCGCGGTCCACCTCCTCGACCAGGGGTATGCCGTGCACCTCGTCAGCGACGAGACCGCCGACGACAGCCGCGCCGCCACGGCGATGGAGGTCGACCCGCTGCTGGACGTCCTGGCCATGGCCGAGCCCGGCTCGGAGGACCAGTTCGCCGACGTGCTCCAGTCCGCCCACCCCGTCACCGCGTCCGGTGGCCTGGTCCTGGCCGTCGTGACCGACCTCGACGAGGAGGTGGCCCGCCAGGTCGCCTCGCTGCGCCAGCCGGGCGGCACCGCGCTGGCCATCGTGCTCGACCCGCACGGGTTCGGGGCGTCGCGGCGCCGACCCGGCGCTGCTTCCGAGCTCGCCTGCGTCCCGGTCCTGCGGGGCGCCGGGTGGGGGGTGGCGGTCGTGGGTTCCGGTGACGACCTCGCCTCCGTCTGGGGTGTCCTGTCCGGTGGGTCGGCGAGGGTGGGCGTCGCATGAGCCGCGGACGCGTTCCCGAGTCCCTGCTCGCCGGGGCGGCCTCCGCCGTCGTCGCCTGGCCGATCACGACGCTCTTCACCCCCAACACGTGGGTCCGGCCCACGCTCGCCGTGATCCTCGTGGTCGTGCTGACGGGCATCGCCGCCCGGATGCTCACGACGTCGTGGGTCCTCGTCGCACTCTCCCAGCTCGCCGGCATCGTCCTGGTCGCCAGCTGGCTCCACGGCCGCGGGCACCTCTGGTACGGCCTGCCCACGCCCGACATGGTCCTGGCGTTCAACAACCTGCTCGTGGACGCCCGGCTCACGGTGCAGAACTACGCAGCCCCCGCGCCCACCAACCGCGGCGTCACCCTCGGCATCGGCCTGGCCATCGGTGTGGCTGCCGTCATCGTCGACCACCTCGCCGTCATGCGGCGCTCCCCGGCGATGGCCGGCCTCCCCCTGCTCACCGCCTTCCTCATCTCGGCCTCCAACTCCGGCGAGTCGCTCAACCCGATGTACTTCGTCGCCGCCGGAGGCGTCTGGCTGCTGATGCTCGGTCGCCAGGGCATCTCCTCGTTGCGCCGGTGGAGCACCACGACCCCGATGAGCACGACCGGCCGCCGCTCCTCCGAGGACCACGACGGCGCCTACGGGTATGCCGCGGTGGGACGCACGCTGGCCGTGGCCGGCCTCGTCACCGCGGTCGCGCTCCCCGTCGTGATCCCCCACTTCCCCACGCGCTACCTCATCGACGGCCTGGGGCGGTCGAGCGACGCCGCCGGGTTCAGCGACGGCCAGATCGGCCTCAAGACGACCCTCGACCTCCAGCGCAGCCTCGGGAACCCGTCCAAGGCCCCGGTCCTGTCGTACACGACCAACGCCCCGATCCTCACGCCGCTGCGCGTCGGGGTGCTGGTCAACTACGCCAACGACGAGTGGCGACCCGACGACGCGGACGTGCGGTACACGCGCCGCCCCGACCTGCAGCTCCCGCCCGAGCTCGACGACAGCGTCCCGCGCGAGACCTACCGGATCTCGGTCGACGAGTCCCGCATCGAGGCACCCCAGATCGCGGCACCCACCCCGCTGGTCTCCGGTGACCTCGACGGCGTCGCGTGGGGCCTGGACCGCCAGACCTCCGTCGCGAGCGTCAACCGGACGGCCAGCTCGTACAGCTTCACCTACCTGGCCCTCAACCCCAGCGCGCAGACCCTCGACCAGGGCGTGCAGGGTGCGACCGGCGCGTTGCTGCCGCCCGAGCTGCAGGTCGACCCCGAGTCCGAGCCACTGGTGCGCGACCTCGTGGCCAAGGTCGTGCCCGAGGGCGCCAGCCGGATCGAGGCGGCCCGGGCGATCCAGAGCTACCTGCGGACCGGGGGCGGCTTCACCTACTCCCTCACCCTCCCCAAGACCGTGACCAACGAGTTCGGACAGTCCGAGGCGCCCGACCCGATCTCGTTGTTCCTGCGCAGCAAGGTCGGCTACTGCGTGCAGTTCGCCACCGCGATGGTGATGATGGCGCGCGAGAGCGGGATCCCTGCCCGCATGGCCATCGGCTTCCTGCCCGGGACGGCCGACCGCGGCACGTACACCGTGCGCGCCTCGGACGCGCACGCGTGGCCCGAGCTGTTCTTCGAGGGGGTCGGGTGGCTGCGCTTCGAACCCACGCCCTCGGGTACGCAGAACACCGTCGCACCGCCCTACTCGCTGGCTCCCACCACCCCCGACCCCACCAACCCCTCGTCGACGGCGAGCGGCAGCAGCTCGGTGTCGTCCAACACCCGGGTCGACGGCGCCAACGACCCCGGCGCCCAGGACCCGACGTCCACCTCGGGGTCCAACAGCGACAGCTCGTCGTTCCTCGGACAGCAGACCCGGACGGTGCTGCTGTGGGTGCTCCTCGCCCTGGTGGCCGGGATCCTCGGATCGCTGGCCGTGCCGCTGGCCGCACGCTCGCGGCTGCGCCGACGGCTCAAGGACGCCCCCGACGAGGCAACCCGGGTGGAGATCGAGTGGCAGGCCATGGTCGAACGCCTCGGCGACCTCGGCGTCATCCCGCCGCGGGGGAGCACCCCGCGGCAGGCCGGTCGGTTCTACCAGCGCGAGGCCTACCTCGAGGGTGAGCAGACCCAGGCGCTGCGCCGGGTCGTGGACGGCGTGGAACGGTCCCGGTACGCGCCCCCGGGCACGACGGTGACCGACGTGCGGCCCGACACCCACGAGGTCGTCAAGGCCGTCTCCGGGGTGCGCCGCCGCAAGGACCGGCTGCGGGCCGCGTGGTGGCCGAGCGAGGGCCTGCTCGAGTGGCGCGAGCGCCGCGAACGCGCCGCCCGGGTGGCGCGCACGCCGTGGGACCGCTGGCAGGAACGCCGCGCCGAGCGCCGGGCCGAAGCCCGGGGCGGCCGCAGCTAGGACCAGCGGCGGCCGCCGGAGCCCCGTGACGGACTCCCCCCTGCCTGCGGCGGGCGCTCAGGACCTCAGCTGGGACATCTGCAGCCAGCAGGACCAGTCGGCAGCGCTCGAACCCCACGCCTTCGCCGTGGTCGGGTAGGCCACCCAGCCCCCTCCCCGGCCGTACCTGGTCACCAGCGCGCGGCAGCCGGCGTCGGCGACCTTCTTCGCCGCGGCCTTCCCGGGAAACGCCCCGGTCGGCTTCTTGTGCTCCCCGAGCCAGACCCACTGCGCGGACCCCAGCTCGCACTTCTCCGGGCTGAACGCCTTGGCCGTGTGCGTCTGCGCGCACCGGCCCAGGAGGCTGGGAAGAGGGTTGGCCTTGCCCGTGAGCCGGCCGTTGAGGGAGCCGACCGTCCGGCTCAGTGTCTTGTGGTCCGGGGCCAGCCCGACCACGGCCACGCACGCGGTCCACCGGGCCCCTGCCGCGATCTGCTCCCGGGTGGGGAAGCGCCACGTCCGCAGGACCCCCAGCGGGACGGCACCGGAGTACCCGACCCAGGGGCGCAGGTTGGGACAGACCGCGTTCGGGTCGAGGCGCCCGAGCTGGGTGCGGTCCGCCGGGTCGGTCAGACCAGGTGGCAGCCCGACCACGGCGTAGACCTGGCCCTCGTGGGGAGTCCCGCAGTCGACCGCCGCAGCCTGAGCGAGATCGCTCACCGAGCTCATCTGCAGGCAGGCGTTGAGTGCCGGGGCCGGTGCCGGCGTCGGTGTCGGCGTCGTCCCGCCCCCCGTGCTGCTCGAGCACCCGGTCAGCCCCAGGACGCCGAGCACCACCACCAGCGCCAGCCCTCGCTGCGATCGCCGCATGTGATCCCCCGCCCCTCCGGTCGCCATGTCCTAGCGGATCACCACGGTGGGGACGCAGGCAATGACCCGATGTGACTAGGGGCCGAGGTGACCAGGGGCCGAGGTGACCACGGGCCGGGGTGACCACCCGACGCACGGTGGGACGCAGAAAGGTCAGGCGCCCCGTGGGGCGCCTGACCTTTCGAGGCCGAGCCGACGCCGGCGTCGGCGGCGGGTCTGCTCAGTCCAGGTAGTCGCGCAGGACCTGGGACCGGCTCGGGTGACGCAGCTTGCTCATCGTCTTGGACTCGATCTGGCGGATCCGCTCGCGGGTCACGCCGTAGACCTTGCCGATCTCGTCGAGCGTCTTGGGCTGGCCGTCGGTCAGGCCGAAGCGCATCGAGACCACTCCGGCCTCGCGCTCGGAGAGCGTGTCCAGCACCGAGTGCAGCTGCTCCTGCAGGAGCGTGAAGCTCACGGCGTCGGCCGGGACGACCGCCTCGGAGTCCTCGATGAGGTCACCGAACTCGCTGTCACCGTCCTCGCCGAGCGGCGTGTGCAGGGAGATGGGCTCGCGGCCGTACTTCTGGACCTCGACGACCTTCTCCGGGGTCATGTCGAGCTCCTTGGCGAGCTCCTCCGGGGTGGGCTCGCGCCCGAGGTCCTGGAGCATCTGGCGCTGCACGCGCGCCAGCTTGTTGATGACCTCGACCATGTGGACCGGGATGCGGATGGTGCGCGCCTGGTCGGCCATGGCGCGG
>NZ_LMGM01000001.1:991584-1060411 GCF_001427915.1 Phycicoccus sp. Root563
GCCCGAGGAGGACTCCTCCTCGTCGCTGTCCTTCTTCTTGTCGTCGGTCTCGTCCTCGATGACGACGTCCTCGAGCTCGGCCTCGACGACATCGGTCGGCTCGGCGTCCGCGGGCTCCTCGCCGTCGACGACCGGCGCGTCGTCCTTGCCGGCAGCGGCCTTGGCCGTCTTCGCGGTCTTCGCCGCAGCCTTCTTGGCCGCGGGCTTGACCGGCTCGGCAGCGGCCGCAGCCGCCTTCTTCGTGGTCGTCGCCTTGGCCGCAGCCTTGGCGGCGGGCTTGGCAGCGGTCTTGGTCGCCGTTTTCGCGGTGTCGTCGGCCGCGGCAGGCTTGGCTGCCGCCTTGGTCGTCTTCGCGGCCGCCTTCTTGGCGGGCGCGGTCGCGGTGCGACGGGTCGTCGTCGCAGCAACGGCACGCGAGGCGGTGGCGGCGTCCAGGGTCACGGTGATGCCCTGCTCGTCCAGCGAACGCAGCACCACCTTCATCCGCTTCGGCGGGACCTCGGCGCCCTCGAGCGCCTCACGCAGCGCGCCGCTGTCGACCGAGCCGTTGGTGCGGCCCTGCATGAGCAGCTGCTGCAGGGCTGGATGGGTGAACTCGGTGGGGAGAGACGGTGCGGGGCTCGCAGCCTTCTTGGACACAGGCGACACGGACTACCTTTCGTCGCGGGATCGCGGCACGGCGCACGCCATCACGGGCATGGCGGGGCATGCCTACGACAACAACTGCGGGGGCGGAAGTATTGCCGAGACCGGGCGGGAGTGCCCTGCGCGACCTCGTTCCAGACATTGTAAAACGAGAAGGCGCTCATTCCCGCATTCGTGCACGAATTCGGGCCGTTCGCGGCCCGATCGCGTCGTTCGTGGCGCCTACGCGTCGGCCTTGACCGCCAGGACCGGGCAGGACGCGTCGAGCAGGATGCGCTGCGCGTTCGACCCGAGGATGAGCTTCCCGACCGGGGTGCGTCGACGCAGCCCGATGACGATGAACTCGGCGTGCTCCTCCTCCGCGACGGCGATCAGGTCCTCGGCGGGTTCGTTGCCCCGGACCAGCTGGCGCACCTCGTGCACCAGCCCCTGGTCGTCGAGCTGGCCCTGGATCCGCGAGAGCTCGGCCTCGAACCGCTGGGCCTCGTCGCTGTCGTAGTCCCGGCCTCCACGGTTGGAGTTGATGACGATGAGCTTGGACTTGCGCAGCAGCGCCTCGTCCGCCGCGCGTCGTAGCGCCGCTCGCCCTTCCTTCGTCGGGACATACCCCACAACGATGGCCACGGGAACCTCCTCGTTCGTCGACACCTGCGGCAGTGGCCGCGCGGCCGACGCTACCGGAAATCACCCGGTCAGGCAGGGTCCCCGAGAACCCGCACCACGATGGCACCGACCTGCTCCAGCTCGATGAGGAAACCGTCGTGGCCGTAGTCGGAGTGGACGGTGTGGACGACCGCACCCGGGACGGCGTCCGCGATCTCGTGGGACAGGCGCGGCGGGTAGAGCCGGTCGGAGTCGACCGCCACCACGACGACGTCCGCCGTGATGCGGGCCAGCGCGGCCTCGACACCGCCCCGCCCCCGGCCGACGTCGTGGGAGTTCATGGCCTCGGTCAGGACGACGTAGGAGTTGGCGTCGAACCGGCCCGCGAGCTTGCCGGCGTGGTGGTCGAGGTAGGACTCCACCGCGTAGCGCCCCCTCCCCCCGAGCGGGTCCTCCTCACCCTGCGCCGAGCGGCCGAAGCGCTCGTGGAGCTCGATCTCGCTGCGGTAGGTGACGTGGGCGATGCGCCGGGCGATGCCGAGTCCGGTGTCGGGCCCGGTCTCCTGGTCGTAGTAGTCGCCGCCGTGGAAGTGCGGGTCGCTGCGGATCGCGAGCAGCTGGGCCTGACACCAGGCGATCTGCTCGGCCGACGCGTAGGCCGTGCTGGCCAACACCAGCGCGGAGGCCACGCGGTCGGGATGGGTCACCGCCCACTCGAGGGCGCGCATCCCTCCCATCGACCCGCCGAGCACCAGGTGCCACCTCTCGACGCCGACGCGGTCGGCGAGCAGGGCCTCGACCCGCACCTGGTCCCGCACGGTCACGAACGGGAAGCGGCTCCCCCAGGGGCGCCCGTCGGGGGCAGGTGAGGCGGGGCCGGTGCTCCCCTGGCAGCCGCCGAGCACGTTGACGGCCACGACGAAGAAGCGGTCCGTGTCCAGCGGGCGGCCCGGGCCGATGAGGCCGTCCCACCAACCAGGGGTCGGGTGGCCCGGCCCGGCCACCCCGGTCACGTGGCTGTCCCCGGTGAGGGCGTGCTCGACCAGGATCGCGTTGTCACGGTCGGCGTTGAGCTCCCCCCACGACTCGTAGGCGAGGGTGACGTCGGGCAGCACCCCGCCGCGTTCGAGCTCGACCGCGCCGAGGGCGACGAACCGCCGGTCACCCACCGGGTCCCCGGGACGCCAGGCCCCGGTCGTCGTCGGGGGTCGGGAGGTGGTCGTCATGAGGGTGCTCCTGTGGCCATCGCGCTTGCCGCCCAGGACAGGGCCGGCCGGGTCCTCACCCGGGGCACCCCACCGCGAGGAGGGTTGCCGCCCAGCAAGCCGGGGCTTGGTGCTGGGACTCATGACCTGCCGACCATCATACGAGCCCCGGGTCGAGGTGTCCGGCCCGTCCGGACACTGGACCGGAGGGAGGAGGACGACCTCGTCTCGTCAGGCCGACAGGCCTCCGGGCACGGAGCCGAACCCGTGTCGCGGCGGGGGTTCGGCCGCCGGCCGGGAGCGCACCCCGAGGTCGACCATGCGTTCCAGCAGGCGGGCGAGCCGGTACCCCGGGTGGTGCTGGAGGGCGCGGTCGAGCGCGACGCGGGTCAGCGCCCCGTCCCCCAACCACCAGGCGAGGTTGGCGAGCACCGTGAGGACGGCGGCGCAGTCGTCGTCCGGCACCGCGCGGGCGACGGCCTGCAGCCGGGACAGGACCCGGCGTCCTCCCACGGCAGCACGCTCGCCCCCACCCTGCAGCCAGGCCGGCTCAGGGAGGCAGCTGTGCAGGGCGTCGACGAGGTCGACCGACAACGCGTCGAACGGCAGCGTGCCCGGACAGACCCAGGCGATGACGGCGTCGCGCAGCTCCACGTCACGCAGACCTGCGACGAGGAGGGCCACCTCTTCGGGGCCCAGCTCGAACGCACCGCGGAACTGGTCCGCGCCGGCGACATCGAGGACCTTGGCCCAGGTGGCGAGGTGCCTGAGCCGGTGGACGGCGACCGCACGCCCGCCGAAGGAACGGCCGTCGGCGCGTGCCCCGATGTCCTCGAGCGCGGCGGCCACCGCCGGCGTCCGGGACGGGTCGGCGGCGACGAGCTGCGCCAGCGACTCCCTACCGGGCAGGGGGGCGACCTCCAGGGCGACGAACTGCGCCACGGCCGGGACGTCTCGCGGGACGTCCTGCTCGTGGCCGACGCTCGGGCAGCAGCCGTGGTCGCAGTCGGGGGCATACCACCGGCCGTCCCGGACGACGAGGCGGTCGAGGACCGGGACTTCGGCCGCGACGAGGGCGTCCCGGACCGCGTCGGCGAGCGGGAGCGCGTCGCCCGGTCGTGACTCGTACCCGACGAGCAGCACCGCGTCGGGCTCCTCCCTCAGCAGCGGTGGCACCAAGGCCGTGCAGGCGTCCTCCACGGCGTCCTGAGGTGGCAGGTCGATCCGCTCCACGAGACCGATCTGGCGCTCATGCAGGGCGATCGCGACGAGGGACTCGCTGGGGTGGTACCCGAGCTGGTAGGGCAGGACGGCAAGGACGTCGGCGGGTCCGGCGAGACGGATCGGTTCCATGGCCACCACGGTGGTGGGCCGGACGCCGAGGACCCAGGGCGTCCGGGGCGGCCTGTGGACACCCCGTCGGGTGACCACCACCTGTGGACGGACGACCCGGGGGGGCGGCGAGCCCCCGCGATCGACGAGCCACCTCGGTCGACCAGTCACCCCAGTCGCCGAACGACTGCCGTCAGCCGCCCACCGCGGTCACCGGACGACGTGCCCCGGCACCGTGCGACCCTGCTGCCGGCTCGAGCCGTTCGGCTCCTCCTGGGCCGCGGCATACCCGTCGGCGGGGTGGGCGGTCCCGCGGACGGTGCGCTCCCACCGCAGGTAGCCCTCGGTCTCGTTGATGAAGGCCGCGGCGAGCCACGACACCACGACGGCGTCGTCGGCCAGGCCCAGGACGGAAAGGAACGCCTCGGGCACGAGGTCGATCGGCGACACGACGTAGGCGACCGCTGCAGCGATCATGAGCAGGCGTCCACGGGTGCTGCCCCGGTACTCCCCCCGGAAGGTCGCGCGCAGCAGGCGCGGGAGGCTGGCGAACCGCTCCCCCAACCCGGGCGAACCGGGGCGCAGGGCGGTGCGCAGTGCGGTGCCGATGGTGCGGAAGGCTCCGAGGCGGTTCACGGCCATGTCGTCTCCAGGTGTGTCAGCGGTGCTGGTCGGTGGGACGGACGGCACGGGCGCCGACCGCGCCCGAACACGGGTCCAACGAGTCGTGCGGGCCAGACATTCCCGGCCGTCAGAGCCCGGTCGCGCGCTTCGGGAACTCGTGGCGCGCGTGGTCGGCGATCCGCTTGAGGAGGTAGGTGTCCAGGCCGGCGCCGACGACGCCGCCGAGCACCGGGACCCCCTTGCCGAACCGCGTCAGCGTCTTCTTGCCGGCCGTCGACAGCAACCGGAAGCCGACCGCCTTGTTGACGACCATCAGGGCCGGGCCGGGAAGTCGTTGCGCCGCAAGGTTCGACAGCCGCCCGGTCGACATCACGCCGGCCTTCTTGAGCAGGTCGTCGGCGTCAGCGCCGACGAGGGTCAGCAGGACGGCGGAGCGGATCTCCGGCTGCTTGATGTCGTACCCGCGCAGCGACGCGATGGAGGCGACCATGCGGGTGGCGACGAGGTAGAACTCGACGACGTTGGCCGGCAGGGCGACCGGTAGGGTGATGAACCCGCCGAGCCCGGTCACGAACCCGCCCGCCGCAGCGAGCTTGAGGTGTCCGCGCACCACCGCGTCGACGGCGTCCTCGGCGTCGGGACGCTCCGCACGCTTGACGTCGGCGATCTTCTGCGCGGAGTCGAACGGCCCCTTGCCGTCGATCCCGACGTCCAGGAGGTTCTCGACGAGCCCGGTGACGGCGCCGGTGAACATCCCCGTGTCCTCCTTGCCGGCCCTGGCCTGCTCGAGTGCAGGGACCTTCGCCCCCGACCCGTCCTTGCCCAACCCGAGGAAAGCCACGCTGTACTCCCTGTCGTCGTCCGTCCGGGTCTGCGAACCCGTGCCCTGCGACCGCTGGCGCGGGCGTCCCGACCATCCTGCCACGCAGTCCCGGGACCAGCAGGTTTAGCCTTGGGAGCATGGCCGACCACACCGAGTCCACCCCCACCACGTCCACCACCGAGTCCGCCTTCGCCGCGTACGCGCACCCCGAGCGGCTGGTCAGCACGCAGTGGCTGGCCGAGCAGGTCGAGGCCGGGAAGGTCGGCGGGCCCGACGGCATCGTCGTCCTCGAGTCCGACGAGGACGTGCTGCTCTACGACACGGGCCACATCCCCGGGTCGCTGAAGCTCGACTGGCACCAGGACCTCAACGACGCCGTGGTGCGCGACTACGTCGACGCCGAGCAGTTCGCCGCCGTCATGTCGGCGCGCGGCATCTCCCGCGACACCACGGTCGTCGTCTACGGCGACAAGAACAACTGGTGGGCGGCCTACGCCCTGTGGGTGATGAGCCTGTTCGGCCACGAGGACGTGCGCCTGCTCGACGGCGGCCGCGCCAAGTGGGTCGCCGAGGGCCGCGAGCTCACCAAGGACGTGCCGCAGGTCGCGCCGCTGACCGGCGACGCGGCATACCCGGTCGTCGAGCGCGACGACACTCCGATCCGCGCGTTCAAGGAGGACGTCCTCGCCCACCTCGGTGGTGCGCTGGTCGACGTCCGCTCCCCCGGCGAGTTCAGCGGCGAGCTGCTGCACATGCCCGACTACCCGCAGGAGGGGGCCATGCGCGGCGGTCACATCCCGGGTGCGCGCTCGGTGCCGTGGGCGCGGGCGGCCAACGAGGACGGGACCTTCAAGTCCCGCGAGGACCTCGAGGCCATCTACCTCACCGAGCAGGGCCTGTCCCCCGCCGATGCCACGATCGCCTACTGCCGCATCGGGGAACGCTCCTCGCACACGTGGTTCGTCCTCACCCACCTCCTCGGCTTCGGGCAGGTCCGCAACTACGACGGCTCGTGGACCGAGTGGGGCAACTCGGTCCGCGTCCCGGTCGAGCAGGGCGCGCCGAAGTGACCGACACCGTCGACCTCCCGCCGGCGATGCGTGAGGTCGCCGACGACTTCGCCGAGCTCACCGCGAACGAACGGCTCCAGCTGCTGCTGGAGTTCAGCGAGGGCCTGCCCGAGCTGCCCGAGCGGTATGCCGGGTCGCTCGACTCGATGGAGCAGGTGCACGAGTGCCAGTCGCCGATCTTCCTCGCCGTCGAGGTCGACGACGAGCCGGCGGACCGCCCGGGCGACCGGGCGGTGCACCTGTTCTTCTCCGCCCCGCCGGAGGCGCCCACGACCCGCGGGTTCGCGGGGATCCTCCATGAGGGCCTCGACGGGCTGACCGTCGCCGAGGTGCTCGCCGTCCCCGAGGCGGCGCCGTACCAGTTCTCGCTCGGCGAGGCGGTGTCCCCGCTGCGCCTGCGTGGCATGGTGGGGATGCTGAGCCGCATCAAGCGGCAGGTGGCGCTGAAGTCCCAGTCGTAGCAACGACATCCGCGCCCAGCGGACGAGGACGACCTCGTTGGGCGCCCGGTCACGACGAAGCCGCGGCCCCCTCCCGGGGGACCGCGGCCTCGTTCGTGTCACGGCACGTGCGCCCGTGACGGGACGTCCGTCACGGGCGTCCCGTCACGGGACGGGCCTCAGTGGCGGGACTTCCGGACAGCGTCGAGGGCGTCGACGATGCCCTCGCCGTAGTAGCTGTTGTCACCGGCCGGGCCGACGCAGGCGGGGCCGGCGTTGTTCTCGGCGGCCGCGCAGGCGTGGTCGTCGGCCTGCTTGCGCAGCTCCTCGATCATCGTCTCCGGGCTCCACGACGGGTGCGCGGACTTCATCAGCGCGAGGACGCCCGCCACGTGCGGCGAGGCCATCGAGGTGCCGCCGAGCTTGGCGTAGGTGCCACCGGGGTAGGTCGACAGGATGGAGCGGCCCGGCGCCGCGACGTCGATGACGCCGAGGCCGCGGTTGGAGAAGGACGCCAGGGTCGTGGCCTGGGTCGTCGCCGACACCGTCACCACGCCGGGGAGCTCGGTGGGGATGTCCTTGCAGCCGTCGTTGATCGTGCGCGGGATCGGCGTCGTGTCGTTCGGGCTGGCGGTGTCGGTCGTCTTGTTCGCCAGGTCCTTGCCGGAGTTGCCGGCGGCGGCAGCGTGCACGACGCCCTGCTTCGTCGACCACGACACGGCCCGCTGGACGGCGGTGCGCACGGCAGCCTGGTCGGGCTGGTCGTCGCACCAGAACTCCATCGGGTCGATGTAGTAGCTGTTGTTCGTCACGTCCATCTTGTGCATCCCGGCCCAGACGAAGCCACAGATGGCGTACTCGGGGTAGATGAACCCGTCGTCGTTGACGACCTTGACGGAGGCGAGGCGCACGTTCGGCGCGACACCGACGATGCCGACCCCGTTGCGGGCTGCCGCGATGGTGCCGGCGACGTGGGTGCCGTGCCCGGAGGTGGTGGGGTTCCACGCGCCGGGGGTGAGGTCGGGCCGACCGGCCGTCGTGCAGTTGACCGAGTCCTTGGTGTCGATGTTGGCCGCGAGGTCGGGGTGGGTGCCCTCGATCCCGCTGTCCAGCACACCGACGACGACCTTGCGGGACCCGTCGGTGACCTGGTGGGCCTGGTCGGCCTTGCTCTGCGCGTTGTCCCACTGCTCGCCCTCGCGGGGATCCGGGGTGACGGACTCGAGGGTCGCGGAGCCCGCGGACATCGTCGCGGCCGTCCTGGCCGCCGAACGGGTCGCGGAGGCCGAGCGGGTGCTCTCCGCGGACGGGGTCCCCTCGGACACCTCGGCGGTGCGGGACGCGCCCACCGACTCGACGGCCTGCCCGCCCTTGCGGACCACGTCGGCCCGGAAGGCCGCACGGTCGGAGTGCGCGACGACGACCCCGATCTGCGGCCACGACTGCACGACGACACCGCCGGCAGCGCGCACGGCCCGCTCGACGAGCCTGGTCTGCCCCGGGTTGGCGTGCCTGGCGTTGACGACGTAGCTCATGAGGAAGCCGTCGGGGGTCAGGACGGGGACAGGAGTGGAGCGCGGACCGTGGTCGCCGCCGTGGCCTCCGGTCGTGCCTGCCGCGGCACTGCCGCCGGTGAGGAAGGTGGCGGCGACGAGGGCGCCGCTGGCGACCAGCGCGAACGAGCGGGCGCTGCGAGGTCGGTGGGTCCTGTGGGACATGGGGATGCCTCCTGGTGTGGGGGGTGGTGCACCGGCCCTGCAGATCGGGCCTCCCGGCACTGTGCCCGATTGGCCCGGCGTATGGGGGTTTGCCCGCTCTTCAATCGTTCACCGGTCCGCCCGGCCGAGGTGTCCGGGCGACCTGACAGGATGGCGATGCCATGGCCTCTCCCCTCGTCGCGTTCGTGACCGCACCCGACGGTCGGGTGGCGCTCGTCGGCCCCGAGGCCTCGAGCGTGCTGACCGCGGCCGACGCCGCCGCCCGCGCGCAGGAGCTCGTGGCGCAGGGCAGCACGCGGTTCGTCTGGTGGGCCGCCGCCGTGGACGCCGCGCCCCTGGTGGCGGCCCGCGTGCCCCTCGCCCGCGGCTGGGACGTCGCCGAGGCGCACCGCCTGCTGTTCGGCGGGTGGGACGCCTCACCGCAGACCGCGTGGGCCGCCGTGCACGGCCTGGATCGCGGCGCCCTCCCCGAGGCCTCGCGGGGCGACCTGTTCGACTTCCACACCGCCGACGAGTCGCCCACCGACGGGGTCGTGCGCCCCGATGGCTACCTCACCCCCGACGCAGGGACGCCGACGTGGCGGCCGCCGGACCCCGTGCTGCTCGCCTGGGGCCGGGCCGCGATCGACTGCGCCACCGCCCAGGCCACCGCCCTCGAGTCCGTCGGGCCGCGCAGCGTCGCTGCGGCCCACTCGGAGTCGGCCGCGGCATACCTCTGCGTGGAGCTGGCCCGCGACGGCCTCCCCATCGACCGCGGTGCCGCCGAGGCGCTGATCGCTGCGAGCGCCGGCCCCCGTCCCACCGACGAAGGCGACGCACGGCGGATCCGGGCCGAGCGCGACGCAGCGGTGCTCGTGCACACCCCCGGGCGGGAGTCCACCGACCTGCGCAACCCCGTCCAGGTGCGCGAGCTGCTCGCCTCGGTGGGGGTCGTCGTGCCCAACACCCGCAAGTGGGTGCTCGAGCCGTTCCGCGACACCCACCCGGTCGTGGGCGCGCTGCTGGAGTGGCGCAAGGCCGAACGCATCGCCACGACGTACGGCCACACCTGGCTCGACACCCACGTCGGGCCCGACGACAGGCTCCGCGGAGGATGGACCGCGTGCGACGGCGCGGCCGGGCGGATGACCGCCCAGAACGGCCTGCACAACCTCCCCGCAGCCCTGCGCCCCGCCGTGGCGGCGCGCCCCGGACACGTCTTCGTCCGGGCCGACCTCGGGCAGATCGAGCCCCGGGTGCTGGCCGTGGTCGCCGGTGACGCGGCGTTCGCCGCCGCGACCCGCGCGGACGACCTCTACGCCCCGGTCGCCGCCACCCTGGGGGTCGAGCGCCCGGTCGCCAAGATCGCCGTCCTCGCCGCGATGTACGGGCAGCGCAGCGGCGCAGCCGGCGAGGCCCTCAAGGGGCTCGAGCGCGCCTACCCCGTCGCCATGGGCTACCTCGACGACGCGTATGCCGCCGGGGTGCGTCGCGAACCCCTGCGCACCTTCGGGGGCAGGCTGATCCGCCTGGACACGGTCCTGGCCGACGTGCCGGTCGAGGGCGCTGCGGCCCACGACGCGGCGCGCGGCCGGTTCGCCCGCAACGCGGTCATCCAGGGCAGTGCGGCCGAGCTGTTCAAGGCGTGGGCGGCCACGGTCCGTGCGACCACCCGCGACCTCGGTGCGCAGATCGTGCTCTGCCTGCACGACGAGCTGCTCGTCCACGTGCCGCAGGAGCACGCCGAGGAGGCCAGGGCGCGGGTGGTGACCGCCCTCGACGACAGCGCCCGCCGCTGGACCGGGTCGACCCAGGTGCGGTTCGTCGCCGACGCCTCGGTGATCCACCGCTGGTCCGAGGCCAAGGACTGAAGCGTCCGGCCGGTCGAGGCAATCCCTCCGCCGGGCCCTCTGCGGCCCCGGTTGGTGGTTAGGTGTCCTCCATGGATGGACACGACGTCAAGCGGGCGGCCTCCCAGGCCTCCGACCACCCGGCCCTCGAGGCCGCTGCGCGGGTGGGCTACGCGACGAGTGGGATGCTGCACCTGCTCATCGGCTGGATCACCCTGCAGATCGCGTTCGGCGGCGGGGGCAAGAACGCCGACCAGAGCGGCGCCCTGTCCTCCCTCGCCGGCAACGGCGCCGGGAGGGCCGCCCTGTGGATCGGTGTGGTCGGGTTCTTCGGGCTGGCCCTCTGGCAGGTCGCCGACGCCATCGTCGGCCACCCCGGTGACGACACCGACGCCTGGGGTGGTCGGGCCAAGGCCGGCGGCAAGGCCGTCGTCTACCTCGCCCTCGCGTGGTCGGCGTTCGGGTTCGCCCGTGGCAAGGAGAGCAGCAGCCGCAAGCAGAGCGTCGACTTCACCGCCAGCCTCCTCGACAAGCCCGGGGGCCGGGTCCTCGTCATCATCATCGGCATCGCCGTCATCGCCGTCGGCGCCTACCACGTCTACAAGGGCGCGAAGAAGAAGTTCCTCGAGGACCTCGTCGACCACCCCGGTACCTGGGTGACCCGTGCCGGACAGGTCGGCTACATCGCCAAGGGTGCGGCCCTGGTCATCGTCGGGTTCCTCTTCGCGGCCGCCGGGTTCCACAAGAAGGCCAAGGAGGCCAGCGGTCTCGACGGGGCCCTGAAGTCGCTGCGGGACGAGGCCTTCGGGACCACCCTGCTGGTCATCATGGCGATCGGGTTCGCCGCCTTCGGTGTCTACAGCTTCGCCCGCGCCAAGCACGCCAAGGTCTGACGCGCCATACCTCCGCGGTCTCCGACTGCTGCCGGGCACCGCGGGTCAGGAACCCCCCGCACAGAGCGAGGCCCCCGGCAGGTGCCGGGGGCCTCGTGCGTCCTGTGCCGCGGGTCAGCTCGCGGACGGACCCTCGTCGGAGACGTCGCGCAGGAACTGCTCGAACTCCGCACCGATCTCGTCGGCCGACGGGAGCTCGCTCACGTCGGTGGCGAGCAGGCTCGGCTTCTGGCGTCCCTCGCTGAAGGTGTCGTACTGGCGCTCCAGCGCCGCGATGACCTGCGAGACCTCCTCCGAACCCTCGACCTCACGGGCGATCTCCGCCCGGTTGAGGCCGGCTTGGGCGATGAGGTCGTCGGTCGGCAGGCTGAGGCCCGTCGCCCCGGTGATGGCATTGAGCGCGGTCACGGCACCATCGGCGAACTCCGCCTGGGCGAGGTAGTGCGGCACGTGGACGGCGAAGCCGATCGCGTCGTGGCCGGACTCCCCGAGGCGCAGCTCGAGCAGGGAGGACAGGCTGCCCGGGACCTCGATCCGCCCGAAGGGGTTGTCCTGGGCGGGCACGAGCCGCGGGTCGGTGGCGTGCGACGTCAGCCCGATCGGGCGGGTGTGCGGCACGGCCATCGGGATGCCGTGGGCGGTGACGACCAGGTTGACCCCGAGCAGGACCACGAGCTGGCGCACGGCCTCGGTGACCCGCTCCCACTGGAAGTCCGGCTCGGGACCGGTGAGCAGCAGGTAGGGGGTGCCGTCGCGGTCGGTGAGCCGGTGCAGGGCCAGGCAGGGGTCCTCGTAGCTCAGCCACCGGTTGGTGTCGAACACCATGGGAGGACGTCGACTGCGGTAGTCGATCAGCTGGTCGGTGTCGAACGCCGCGACGACGGTGGACTCGGCGGTCGCGAGCAGGTGGTCGGTCAGCAGCCGCTGGGTGTGTCCGGCGTCCATGAAGCCGCCGAGGGCGACGACCATGACGGAGGCGCGCAGCTCCTCCGGGTCGGTGTCGGTCTCGAAGTGGTAGAGCTCGGATGGGTTCAGCACGATGACTCCAGCGGTGGGATCTCGGGTGGTTCGCGATCTGGCGTACGGCGTTCCTCGTCGTACGACAGTGCCAACGCCTCAGCATGACAGGGGATTCCGGGCAGCGGCCCCGGTGTTCGGCGGAGAAACCATGAGCAGGTTGCGGGAATGGATCCCGGCGTTCTACTGTTCGGATGAAACGAAACAGTTTCGTATCATCCAAGGACGGCAGACGTGACCACCACCAGCACGACCCCCACCACCGAGGAACCGGCCCGCAGCCGCCCCCGGGTCGAGGGCGAGCGCGAGCGCGAGATCCTCGAGGCGACGCTCGAGGCGCTGGTGGAGCACGGCTACGACCGGCTGAGCTTCGACGCGGTGGCCGCGACGGCCAAGGCGTCGAAGGCGACGCTCTACCGGCGCTGGCCGACCAAGGTCGACCTCGTCGTCGACGCCATGCAGCTCATGCTGGGCGTCGAGGCGGACCGCCACCCCGACACCGGCAGCCTCCGCGGTGACCTCATCGCGCAGGCGTGCGCCAAGGGCGGCCTGTCCGACGACCGCCCGATCAAGGTCTTCGGGTCGCTGATGAACGCCATGCAGCGCGAGCCCGAGCTCCACGACGCCATCATCACGCGCCTCATCGGGCCGAAGATGGCTGCCGCGGTCCGACCCTTCCGCGCTGCCCAGCAGCGCGGGGAGATCGGCGACGACGCCGACCTCGACACGTTGGCGCGCCTGCTGCCGGCGATCTCCATCCACGAGGCGATGCTGACGGGGTCCCACCCCTCGCAGGACCGGCTCGTCACCCTGGTGGACAGCGTCGTCCTCCCGGCCTGCGCAGCGACGCTGCCGCGCGACTGACCGCACCCAGCACCACTCACCACCTCACCCGTACCAGCTCACCCACACGGCTCCCCCGCACTCGGCGGGCGGCACCTCCTCACCACCCAAGGACACACCCATGTCATCCACCTCTGCGATCGAGCACGCCTCGACGCCCGAGAGCACGGAGCCGTCGAAGGCTCCGAAGCGGCTCGGACTCGCCCTGACGGTCATCAGCGCCGCCCAGCTCATGGTCGTCCTCGACGGCACCATCGTGAACATCGCCCTGCCCCACCTTCAGACCGACCTCGGCTTCACGCCGGGCAACCTGTCCTGGGTGGTCAACGCCTACACGCTGGCCTTCGGTGGCCTGCTCCTGCTCGGTGGTCGCCTCGGTGACCTGTTCGGCCGGCGCAAGGTCTTCATGACCGGCGTCATCGTCTTCGCCGTCGCCTCCCTCATCGGAGGCATCGCCCAGACCGAGGCCATCCTGCTCGGCGCGCGCGCCCTCCAGGGTGTCGGTGCGGCGCTCGCCTCCCCCACGGCGCTGGCCCTCATCACCACGACCTTCCCCGCCGGCCAGGCGCGCAACCGCGCCATGGGCGTGTATGCCGCCATGTCCGGTGCCGGCGCGGCCATCGGCCTCATCCTCGGTGGCGCGCTCACCGAGGCGTCGTGGCGCTGGACCTTCTTCATCAACGTGCCGATCGGCCTGCTCGTCGTCTTCCTCGCCCCGCGCGTCCTGCGTGAGTCCGAGCGCGGCCGCGGCAGCCTCGACGTCCCCGGCGGCATCACCGGCACCGCCGGACTGGTCTCGCTCGTCTACGGCCTGACCCACGCCGCCTCCACCTCGTGGACCGACGGGGTCACGATCGGCACGCTCGTCGCCGGTGTCCTGCTGCTGGCCCTGTTCATGGTCATCGAGGTCCGCTCGGAGCACCCGCTGCTGCCGATGCGCATCCTCCAGGACCGCACGCGCGGCGTCTCCTTCATCGTCATGCTCGTGGTCGGTGCCGCGATGTTCTCGATGTTCTACTTCCTGGGCCTCTACATCCAGCAGGTGCTCGGGTACTCCCCGCTCAAGGCCGGCTTCGCGTTCCTGCCGTTCTCGTTCGGCATCGTCATCGCGGCGCAGGTCGCTTCGGCCCTGATGACCCGCGTCGACCCGCGCTTCATCTCGGGCACCGGTGCGCTGCTCGCCTCTGGCGCGATGTTCGGGTTCTCCCGGCTCGAGGTCGACAGCTCCTACGCGGGTCACCTGCTGCCGTTCATCATCCTCATGGCGTTCGGCATGGGCCTGGTCTTCGTCCCGATGACCCTCACGGCCGTGGCCGGGGTGGCGCAGGAGGACTCGGGCGTCGCGTCCGCCGTCCTCAACACGATGCAGCAGGTCGGTGGCTCCCTGGGCCTGGCGACCCTGAGCACCGTCTTCGCCAGCGCGCTCACCGACCGCGCCGGTGTGCTCGGCGCCGAGCTGCAGACCAAGGCGGCCGCGGGTGGCATGTCCCCGGACCAGATCGCGCAGGCGAAGGCGTTCATCGGCCTGCAGGCGCAGACCTACGGCTCGGGCAAGGCCTACCTCGTGGGCGCGACGATGATCCTCGTCGCCGCCGCGATCACGTTCGGGTTCCTCAACGTCAAGCACGAGAAGCTGTCGACCGAGGGCCACGAGAACGTGCACCTCGCCTGACCCGGCCTGACCACCCTGCTCCGGGTGCCCGGGAGTGCGGATCCCCGCACTCCCGGGCACCCGGACGTGGTTGTGGGGGTCAGGTGTCGAGCGTCGCGATGGCGGCGCGGATCCGCTTCTCCGACACGGGGTATGCCGTCCCGATCCCGTTCGCGAACAGGCTCACCCGGAGCTCCTCGACCATCCACCCCACGTCCCGGACGGGCGTCGAGCGGCGGTCCACGGGCGGCAGGGAGTCGAGCAGGTCGGCATACGCGATCTCCATGCGGTCCACGACCTCCTGGCTGGCGGCGTCGCGGGCCAGTGCGGCGGGTGACGAGGGGGCCTTCTCGAGCCGCTGGGCCATGGCGCGCAGGTAGCGGCGCAGGTGCGGCAGGTGCGCCAGTCCCGTGTCGGCGACGAACCCCTTGTAGACGAGGCTGTCGAGCTGCGCGCGGACGTCGGCCATCAGGGCCGCCGTCGCCGGGGCGGTGAGCCGCTCCAGCGCGGCACGCACCTCACGCGCGGCCCCCAGCACCGGCTCCACCTCGTCGACGACGAGCAGCACGCGCGTCGCGACGTGGGTGCGCACGGTCGCCAGCACGTCCTCGAACGCCTCGGGGCTCCGCACGCCGGCAGCCGTGCCGGCGCGCTCCGCCACGAGGGCGTCGNGAGGCAGTCCTCGAGCAACGCCGGGACCGAGCCGTGCGGGTTGTCGCCGAGGGTGAGCTTCTGGGAGTTGCTCAGGCGGGCGAGGACGCGCTTCCACGGAGCGGTGGTGTTGAGCAGCAGCAGCCGGCGCACCCCGAGGGCGGTGGCGGCCTGCGCCTCGCGCTCCCCCGCGAGCACCTGGAGGTCGACGCCCTCACCGCGGTCGACGAGGGCGGGGTACCCCTGGACGACCTGCCCGCCGGACCGGGTCTCGAAAGTCGTCGGCAGCTCGCCGAAGTCCCACTGCCGCAGCCCCTTCCGCTCCACCGAGGCACCGGCGCGTGACATCCTGCGCTGGACCTGGCCGGCCAGCTCGTCCTGGAGGGCGGCGAGGTCCTTGCCGCTGCCGAGCACCCGGCCGCGGTCGTCCTCGACGCTGAACGTGATGCGCAGGTGGTCGGCGACCCGCTCGACGCCCCAGTCCTCCGGCGGGATCCGGGTGCCGGTCTGGGCGTGCAGGACCCGGGCCAGCTCCTCGTCGAACCGGCGCCCACCTCCGGGGTGCACAGCGGTCAGGGCGGCCGACGCGTGGTCCGGGGCCGGGACGAAGTGGCGCCGGGTGGCCTTGGGCAGCGCGCGGATCAGGGCGGTCGCGAGGTCGGTGCGCAACCCCGGCACCTGCCAGTCGAACCCCTCGTCCTGCACCTGGTTGAGCACCTGGACGGGGATGTGGACCGTGACGCCGTCGGCCGCGGTGCCCGGCTCGAACTGGTAGGTCACGCCGAGCTCGAGCGCACCCTGGCTCCACGTCCTGGGGTAGTCCTCGGCGGACACCCCGTCCGCCGAGTCGCGGGTGAGGAACTCCTCGGTGAAGGTCAGCAGGTCGGGCGTCTCCTTGCGGGCGTCCTTCCACCAGCGGTCGAAGTGCCGCTGCGAGACGACCTCGGCCGGCACGCGCTGCTCGTAGAAGGTGACGAGGTCCTCGTCGTCGACGACGATGTCCCGACGGCGCGCCCGCTCCTCGAGTTCCGAGAGTCGTTTCAGGAGAGCCTCGTTCGCACGGAAGAACGTGTGGTGGGTCTCCCAGTCGCCCTCCACGAGCGCGTGCCGGATGAACAGCTCGCGCGACTCCTCGGGGTTGATCCGCGCGTAGCTGACCGTGCGGGCGGCGACGAGCGGCACGCCGTACAGGGTGACGCGCTCGGTGGCCTGCGCCGCTCCCTGCTTGCGGGACCAGCGCGGCTCCGAGTAGCTGCGCTTGACCAGGTGCGGCGCCAGCCGCTCGGCCCACACGGGGTCGATGCGCGCGTTGGTGCGCGCCCAGAGGCGGGTCGTCTCGACGAGCTCGGCGGACATGACGAACGTCGGCTGCCGCCGGAACAGCGTCGACCCCGGCGAGATGCCGAACCGTGCACCGCGGGCGCCGAGGTAGTCGCGCTTGGCCTCGTCCCGGAGCCCGACGTGCGACAGCAGCCCGGCGAGGACGGCCTGGTGGATGACGTCCGGGTTGGCGTCCTCGCCCTCGGCCGAGGTGGCCTGCCTCGGGTCGATGCCCACGTCCTGGCAGGCCTTGCGGAGCTGGCTGTGCAGGTCCTGCCACTCGCGGACCCGGAGGTAGTGCAGGAACTCGTTGCGGCACATGCGCCGTAAAGCGCTGTGGCTCAACGCCTTCTGCTGCTCCTTGAGGTAGGCCCACAGCAGGAGGAGCGACATGAAGTCGGAGTGCTCGTCCTTGAACCTCGCGTGCGACTGGTCGGCCTGGGTCTGCTTGTCGGCCGGGCGTTCGCGCGGGTCCTGCATCGACAGGGCCGCGACGATGACGAGCACCTCGCGGGTGCACCCGAGCTTCCCCGCCTCGATGAGCATCCGGCCGAGGCGCGGGTCCACGGGGAGCCGGGCGAGGGAGCGTCCGTACGGCGTGAGCTGCCGCCCGCGGCGCCCCTCGTCCTCGGAGTCGAACGCCTGCAGCTCCTCGAGCAGCCGCACGCCGTCGGCGACCTGGCGCGGGTCGGGCGCGTCGACGAACGGGAACCGGCCGACGTCCCCGAGGCCGAGCGAGGTCATCTGGAGGATGACGGACGCCAGGCTGGTGCGCTGGATCTCGGGCTCGGTGAACTCGGGGCGGCTGTCGTAGTCCTCCTCCGAGTAGAGCCTGATGCAGATGCCGTCGGCCACGCGCCCGCACCGGCCCGAGCGCTGGTTGGCGCTGGCCTGCGAGATCGGCTCGATCGGCAGCCGCTGCACCTTGGTGCGCTGGCTGTACCGGGAGATGCGCGCGGTTCCCGCGTCCACGACATACCGGATGCCGGGCACCGTCAGGGACGTCTCGGCGACGTTCGTGGCCAGCACGATCCGTCGTCCGCTGGCCCGACCGAAGACCTTGTGCTGCTCCGCGGCGGAGAGACGGGCGTAGAGCGGGAGGACCTCGGTCTGCGGGAGCTTCATCGACGTCAGCGCGTCAGCGGTGTCGCGGATCTCGCGCTCCCCCGAGAGGAACACGAGGATGTCGCCCTCGCGGTTCTCGGTCCACAGCTCCTCGACGGCCTCGCACACCCCGGTCACCTGGTCGCGCTCGGGGTCGTCGGGGCGGTCGGGGTCGACGAGGGGGCGGTAGCGGTGCTCGACGGGGTAGGTGCGCCCCGACACCTCGATGATCGGCGCGGGCTCCCCCGTCCGCGCATCAGCGAAGTGCTCGGCGAAGCGCTGCGGGTCGATGGTCGCCGAGGTGATGACGACCTTGAGGTCGGGCCGGCGCGGCAGCAGCTGCTTGAGGTAGCCGAGGATGAAGTCGATGTTGAGGGACCGCTCGTGCGCCTCGTCGATGATGATCGTGTCGTACTTGCGCAGCATCCGGTCGCGCTGCATCTCGTTGAGCAGGATGCCGTCGGTCATCACCTTGACCAGCGTGCTGTCGCTGCTCTGGTCGGTGAACCGCACCTGGTAGCCGATGGCCGTGCCGAGCTCGACCTCGAGCTCCTCGGCGATGCGCTCCGCCACGGACCTGGCGGCGATCCGCCGCGGCTGGGTGTGGCCGATCAGGCCTGCCTGCCCACGACCGACCTCGAGGCAGATCTTCGGCAGCTGGGTGGTCTTCCCCGACCCGGTCTCCCCCGCCACGATGACGACCTGGTGGTCGCGGATGGCGGCGGCGATGTCGTCCTTGCGCGCGACGACCGGCAGGTTCTCGGGGTACCTCAGCTCCGGGACCGGGGGCGGCACCCGCACCGGTCGGGAACCCCGGCCTTCCCGGTCCCCGCGACGGGGACGGCGTCCCCGAGGCCTGCGGGCGCCCCGGGCCGCACCGTCACCACCTGCGTCCTCCGACCGGACGGCCCCGGGCTCGGTGGCGTCGACGGAAGGCATGCAGGCCAGCATACGGAGGCCGCTGGGCCGTCACCCCGTGCCGCCCCCGCCATCCACGACGCCGTCCCCGCCATCCACGACGCCGTCCCCACCCCCGTCCCTCGAGACGTCGGTGGGCTGGCGCGGGCACCACTCAGCAGAGGGTGCTGCCCTTGGGCCACGGTGCTACCTGTCCCGTGTGCAGCAACCTCTGCTAGCAGAGGTTGCTGCACACGGGGTCGGGCGAGGGGTCGTGGCGAGGGGTCGGGCGAGGGGGTTCGTGCTGCGGCTGCGGCGCGCCGGTCAGGCGCCCTTGGCCGAGATGAAGCCCTGCTCGAGGTCGGCGAGGATGTCGTCGATGTGCTCGATACCCACTGCGAGCCGCACCAGACCCGGCGTCACCCCGGCGGCCAGACGGTCGCTGTCGGGGCCCTGCGAGTGCGTCGTGGACGCCGGGTGGATGGCCAGCGACCGCACGTCACCGATGTTGGCGACGTGGCTGTGCAGCTGGAGCGCCTCGACGAACCGCCGACCCGCGTCGACCCCGCCGACGATCTCGAAGGCCAGCACCGCCCCGGCCCCGCGAGGCGTGTACTTCTTCGCCTTCTCGTAGGACTCGTGGTCGGGCAGCGACGCCCAGACGACCTTCTCGACCTGGTCGTGGCCCTGGAGGAACTCGGCGACCTTGTGGGTGTTCTCGAGGTGGCGCTCGATCCGCAGGCTGAGCGTCTCGATCCCCTGGGCGATGAGGAACGCGTTGAACGGCGACGCCGACGGCCCGAGGTCGCGCAACAGCTGGACCCGGGCCTTGAGGATGAACGCGAGGTTGGCCCCGAGAGGGCTGCCGACGCCGAGGTCCCGGGCGAAGACCAGCCCGTGGTAGCTCTCCTCCGGGGTGTTGAAGTTGGGGAACTTCCCCGGGTCGGCGGCGTAGTCGAAGGTGCCGCCGTCGACGATGACACCGGCGATCGAGGTGCCGTGGCCGCCGAGGTACTTGGTCGCCGAGTGCACCACGATGTCGGCGCCCCACTCCAACGGGCGCAGGAGGTAGGGGGTGGCGATCGTGTTGTCCACGATCAGCGGGACCCCGGCCTCGTGGGCGACGGCCGCGACACCTTCGATGTCGAGCACCTCGGACTTGGGGTTCGCGATCGTCTCGCCGAAGAACAGCTTGGTGTTGGGCTGCACCGCGGCCTTCCACGACTCGAGGTCGTTGGGGTCGGCCACGAAGCTCACCTGGATGCCGAACTTGGGCAGCGTGTGCTTGAGCAGGTTGTAGGTGCCGCCGTAGAGCGACGGGCTGGCCACGACGTGGTCGCCGGCCTCGGCGATGTTGAGGATCGCCAGCGTCTCGGCCGCCTGCCCCGAAGCGACGAGGAGGGCCGCGACCCCACCCTCCAACGAGGCGACGCGCTGCTCCACCGCGTCCTGCGTGGGGTTCATGATGCGGGTGTAGATGTTGCCGAACTCCTTGAGCGCGAACAGGTTCGCCGCGTGCTCGGTGTCCTTGAAGACGTAGGACGTCGTCTGGTAGATCGGCAGGGCGCGAGCCCCCGTGGCCGAGTCGGGCTCCTGGCCCACGTGGATCTGGCGGGTCTCGAACGACCAGTTGGCGTTGCTCATGTCACTGACCTTCACTCTCGTGCCGCGTGGGCGGCGTCGGCGTGGTCCGTCACCGAGGGTGGAGTGCTGCAGGTCGCCACCGTCAGAAACGGTGCGGGACACGTGGTTGGGGTCTCCCGCGCTTGCGCACGGCAGGTGCCGTGCGCCTGGTCCTCACCCGGGGCACCCCACCGCGGAGGAGGGTTGCCGGCCAGCGAGCCGGGGCTTTCCGCTGGCACTCATGACCTGTGGAGAGGGTATGCCGCGTCGTCACCGACGCGGCATACCCGTCTCTCATCGCGGACCGGTCGGTCCGCCCGCCACCGAACCTCACGAACGCGTCATGCCGCCCGTCAGGGGAGCATCCAGCCGAGCACCGCGGTCGACTGCAGGAACACGATCACGCACATGAAGGCCAGGAACCCCAGGCTCCAGCCGACGACCTTGCGGAACAGGTCGCCCTCGCGCCCCGACAGACCCACCGCGGCAGCGGCGATGGCGAGGTTCTGCGGCGAGATCATCTTGCCGAGGACCCCGCCGGACGAGTTCGCTGCGGCCATCAGCGCGGGGCTGAGCCCGACGTCCTTGGCCGCCGAGACCTGCAGCGCGCCGAAGAGCGAGTTCGAGGAGGTGTCGGAGCCGGTGACGGCGACACCGAGCCACCCGAGGATCGGCGACAGGATGGCGAACGCCGAGCCCGCACCCGCCATCCACGAACCGAGGCTCGCCGTCTGGCCCGAGGCGTTCATGACGTAGGCCAGGCCGAGCACCGCCATCACGGTGAGGATCGCGGACGCCAGCTGCCGGTAGGTCGCGCCGTAGGCCCGCAGCGCCTTCGACGGGGAGATGCCGATGGCCGGGATCGTCAGCAGGCCGGAGAGGAGCATGAGGGTGCCGGCGGCGCTGAGCCAGTTGAGCTTGAACGTCGGCAGGGTGGACGCCTTGCCTGAGGCCGTCTGCAGCCCGTCGAGGCCCGGCCACCCGAACGACCGCGTCGGGGCGTCCAGCGCACCCTTGATGCCGGGCAGCTGGGCGAGGATGAACAACGCGATGATGATGAGGTACGGCGCGTAGGCCTTGACCACCTCGCCGGTGCTGTCGACCTTGCCCTCGTCGCGGGCGGCCAGGTCGTGGGCCGAGGTGGAGGGCACGGGTTCGTCGTGCCGACGTACCTCGCCCCGACGCGTGCCCGAGGCGGCGGTCGCACCCGTGGAGCGGGCGGCGCCGCCGGTGCTGCTGCTGCGGGCCCCGACGAGCTCGTCGTCGTCGGTCTCGGTCTCGACGTAGGTGTCCGAGGGCTGCCAGACGCGCAGGAGGACGACGACGGACAGGGCCCCCACGAGGGCCGCGACGATGTCGGTCAGCTGGGTCGACAGGAAGTTGCTCGTGGCGAACTGCGCCACGGCGAAGGCGATCCCGCACGTGAGGGTGGCCGGCAGGGTCGCCCGGACGCCCTTGCCCTTGTCGACGATGTAGACCAGCGCCATCGGCACGAAGACGCCGAGCAGCGGGGTCTGCCGGCCCACGATCTGGGCGAGGTGGTGCTCGGACTCGCCGCTCACGGTGGCGAGCGTCGTGATCGGCACGGCCAGCGCCCCGAACGCGACGGGGGCCGTGTTGGCCACCAGCGCGACGACCGCGGCCTTCATCGGCCGGAACCCCAGGGCGATGAGCATGACGCTGGTGATCGCCACCGGCGTCCCGAACCCGGCCAGCGCCTCGAGCAGCGCCCCGAAGCAGAACGCGATGATGACGGCCTGGATCCGCTGGTCGTCGCTGACCTTGGCGAACGACCGCCGCAGCACGTCGAAGTGCCCCGTCTCGACGGTCATGTTGTAGACCCAGATGGCGTTGATGACGATCCACAGGATCGGGAAGAAGCCGAAGGCGGCGCCCTCCAGCCCGGCCGACAGGGTCGCGCCGACGGGCATCGAGTACGCGGTCAGCGCCACGACGATCGAGACCGCCAGCGAGATCAGGGCGGCCTTCCACGCGGCCAGGCGCAGCACGCCGAGCAGGACGAACAGGGTCAGCAGGGGCAGCATCGCCACGAGGGCGGTGATGGTCAGCGAGCCGGCGACGGAGTCGAGTTCCGGTCTGTACATGGGTCACCTCGTTGTGAGACGTGTCCTCGCGGACACGGGAGTGGGGCGGGTCGCGTCAGGTCGTGGTCGGCCTCCCGGGGGTGCGTCCGGCCGCCGGGGCGCCGAGGTCGGAGGGTCGTCGTCCGCGGATCGAGGCGTCGAGCACCTCGATGGTGTGGGCGAGGGGCATGGGGGTGCCCGACCGCTCGAGCGCGGAGTGGATCTGCATGAGGCACCCGGGGTTCGCCGTGACGAGCAGGTCCGCACCGGTGCGACGGACGTTGGCCGCCTTGAGGTCGCCGAGCTCCTGGGCGGTGCCGGGGTTGAGCAGGTTGTAGATCCCCGCGCTGCCACAGCACAGCGACCCGTCCGGGACCTCCCGCAGCTCCAGCCCCGGTATGGCGCCGAGCAGCTGCCGCGGCTGGCTGCGGATCCCCTGCGCATGCCCGAGGTGGCAGGCGTCGTGGTAGGCGACGCTCACCTCGAGCGGGTGCCGGGTGGCCACCGGTCCGACCTCGGCGAGGAACTCGCTGACGTCACGCACCTTCGCCTCGAAGGCCTCGGCCCGGGCGGCGTAGGCGGGGTCGTCGGCGAGCAGCGCGGCATACTCCTTCATCGCGGAGCCGCACCCCGCGGAGTTGACGACGACGTGCTCCACGCCGGCCGCCTCGAACGTGTCGACGAGGCTGCGGGCGAAGGCTGCTGCCTCGGGCTCGCGGCCGTTGTGCGCCGAGAGGGCGCCACAGCACCCCTGCCCCGCCGGGGCGAGGACGTCGAAGCCCTCGGCCGCCAGCACCCGCGCCGTGGCGGCGTTGACGCCGGGGAAGAACTCGCGCTGCACGCAGCCGAGGAGCATGCCGACCGTGCCCCGCCTGGCCCCACGCGCCCGGGTGACCTCGGCGACCGGCACCGGGCGGCCGAGGGGTGGGGCGAGCGCCTCCATCGCCGCCAGCTGCGGCGAGATCCGTTGCAGCACACCGGACCTGCGCAACAGACGGGAGAGCCCGGAACGCTGGTGCAGGCGCAGCGGGCCACGCAGGGCACGGAGCCGACGCGGGTAGGGGAACAAGGCGAAGATGGCCGATCGCAGGAGCCGCTGGGCCGGCGGCCTTGTGGTGTTGCGCTCCACCTGCGCCCGCGTCGCGGTGATGAGCTCGTCGTACTTCACGCCGGAGGGGCAGGCGGTCACGCAGCCCATGCAGCCGAGGCAGGCGTCGAAGTGGCCGGCCACCTCGGGCGTCAGGGGTTCGCCCTCGCGCACCTGCGACATGAGGTGGATGCGTCCGCGCGGCGAGTCCATCTCCTCGCCCCACAGCACGTAGGTCGGGCAGCTCGGCAGGCAGAAGCCGCAGTGCACGCAGTCGGCGAGCAGCTCCGCCGACGGCGGGCGGTGCGCGTCGAACGACCCTGCGTGGTGGGGGTCGATGGGTCCACCGGACCCGGGGGCAGGGTTCGTCGTGCTCGTCATCAGATGCCTCCCACGAAGCGGCCCGGCGCCAGGACGCCGCCGGGGTCGAAGCGCTGCTTGACCGAGCGCATCAGGTCGAGGGCCGTCGCGGGCCCCCAGACGTCGAGGCGGTCGCGGACGGCGTCGGGGGCCTCGAGGACGACGACGGCGCCCCCGAGGGCCGCCGCGGTGGCCCGCAGGTGGTCGACCGCTGCGACCACGGTCGTGGCCTCACCGTCGAGGACGGCGCAGCCGACGCCGACCGCGGGCGAACCCCGGTAGGACGCGAGGACGCCGCAACGCTCCCGGAGGTCGCCGGTGGCGCGCAACAGTCGCCCCGCTCCGGCGATCTCGTGGGTGACCCGGACCAGGGTGCGGCTGCTTCCTCGGTCCCGGGGCCCCTCGCGTTCCAGGTCCTCACCCCACCACGGCGGCGCGCTGCCCGAGACGTGGGAGTCGTCGCCCAGCTCCCGGGCCACGGTGGCTGCACACTCCTCCGTGGCCTCGGCGTGGCCCTCGAGCAGCGCCGCGACCGTCCCGGTGGCACCGTCCCAGTCGACCTCCACCGCGACCGGCACCTGCTGGCTGTGCACGAGCGACTGGACGGCGTCCTGCGCCGCGTCGGGCCCGTCCACGGACACGGTCACCCAGCGCCGCTCCCCCGGGACGGGGTGCAGCCGGAACGCGACCTCGGTGATGACACCGAGCGTGCCGAACGACCCGGTGAGCAGCTTGGCGAGGTCGTACCCCGCCACGTTCTTGACCACCTTGCCGCCGCTCTTGGCGACCACCCCGTCCGCGCGCACGAGGGTCATGCCGATGACGAGGTCGCGAACTGCCCCGTGCCGCAACCGCATCGGGCCACTCGTCCCCGTCGCGACGGTCCCGCCGATGGTGCCACTGCGCGTCGGGTCGATCCCGAGCCGCTGCGCGGAGGCGGCAACGTCCTCCTGCAGCGTGGCCAGGGGCCGCCCCGCACCGGTGACCAGGATGAGGTCCCCGGCCGCGTGCTCGACGAGGCGGTCGAGGCGGGTGGTGTCGAGGACGACGTCCAGCCTCCGGGGCGGGTTGCCCCAGCGCAGCTTGGTCCCGCTCCCCCGCGGCACGACCGCGAGCCCCGACGTCGAGGCCGCGGACATGACGGCCGAGACCTCCGCCGTCGTGGCGGGCGACGCCACCCAGCGCGGCGCCATACCGAGGACCGTGTCGTCGTCGGAGGCCTCGGTGACGTGTCCGTCGCACGCGCGCAGGAGTGCGTCCGGCACGACGCCCATCAGAAGACCTCCGCCACGCCGGACTCGGCCAGCGGGTGGACGCCCTGGTGCCGACCGGGGCGTTCACCGCAGAGGCGAGGCGTCGGGAAGATCTTGCCGGGGTTGGAGATCGACTCGGGGTCGAACGCGCACCGCACGAGCTGCATGGTGTCGAGGTCGTCGTCGGTGAACATGCGCGGCATGAACTTCGCCTTGTCGCTGCCGACCCCGTGCTCGCCCGTGATCGAGCCCCCGTGCTCGATGCAGAGGTCGAGGATGGCGCCGGAGACCTCCTCCGCCCGCTCGCCCTCCCCCGGCTTCGACTCGTCGAACAGCACGAGGGGGTGCAGGTTGCCGTCGCCGGCGTGGAAGACGTTGGCGACACGGACGCCGGACTCCGTCGACAGCTCAGCGATCCGGCGCAGCACCTCCGGCAGCGCGGTCCGCGGGATGACCCCGTCCTGCACGATGTAGTCCGGACTGATCCGGCCCACCGCGGCGAAGGCCGACTTGCGCCCCTTCCAGAACAGCGCGCGCTCGGCGTCGTCCTGCGCGATGCGGATCTCGAAGGCGTCGGCCTCCCGGCAGTGCCGCTCCACCTCGGCGAACACGTGCCGCACGTCGACCGCCGGGCCGTCGATCTCCACGATGAGCACCGCACCCGCACCCGCGGGGTAGTCGCAGTGCACCGCCGCCTCCGCCGCCTCGATCGCCAGCGCGTCCATCATCTCGATGGCCGCCGGGATGACCCCGGCGCCGATGATCGCCGACACGGCGGCCCCGGCCTGGTCGGTCGAGGCGAACGCCGCCAGCAGGGTGCTCACGTCCTCCGGCGTCCGGGTCAGGCGGACGGTCACGCGGGTCGCGACCCCGAGGGTGCCCTCCGAGCCGACGACCGCACCGAGCAGGTCGTAGCCCGTCGGGTCGGGGGCCTTGCCACCGAGCTCCACCACCTCGCCCTGAGGGGTGACGAACTCCAGGCCCGTGACGTGGTTCGTGGTGAAGCCGTACTTGAGGCAGTGCGCTCCCCCGGAGTTCTCCGCGACGTTGCCGCCGATGGAGCAGACCTGCTGGCTCGAGGGGTCGGGGGCGTAGTAGTAGCCCTCCGGGCGGGTGGTGTCGCTGAGCTGGAGGTTGATGACCCCGGGCTCGACGACCGCGCGCTGGTTGGCCCGGTCGACCTCGAGGATCTGTCGCATCCTGCTCAGCACGATGAGGACACCGTCGGCGTGCGGCAGGGCGCCCCCGGACAGCCCGGTCCCCGAGCCGCGGGCCACGAACGGGATGCCCGCCCGGGCGCACTCGGTGACCGCCGCGGCGACGTGAGCGGTGCACTCCGCCAGCACGACGAGGGCCGGGACGACCTTGTAGTGCGTCAGCCCGTCACACTCGTAGGTGCGCAGCTGCTGCCGGTCGGTGATGACGGCGTGGTCACCCACGAGGGTGCGCAAGCGTCGGGCGAGGACGTCGGTGTCCATGGGGGGATGCCTCACGATTCCACATGGCGGAAACTGGCTTCTGCACCATGGACCCTATTTGCGGCATACAGGACAGGTCAACGGTGTCGGGTACCACTGTCGCGCAGGTCAGCCTGCTCCCGCGCGTCGAGGAGCCGCTCCCTCACCGCATCGCCCTGGTGCACGCCACGCGCCACTCCGTCCGCCGCCACCCCGGCCACGTGCCAGCTCGTCGAGGCGCCCTCTGCCCTCGCCACCGCGGTGAGGTCGTCGACCCAGCGGACCTTGGCCCAGGTGGCCGCTCGTACTGCGGCCTGCTCGTGCAGCCACGGGCGCAGGGCCGCTGCCGACCGCGGCGGCCGGGTCCACGGCAGGGGCGCGCGTGGTGCGGGTGCCTCGACCAGCCGCACGCCCTTGCGCGCCAGCCGTTCCCCCGCGAACCCGGCCCCGCGCGCGCCGGACACACCGAGCCGGGCCGAGGGGACGTTCTCCGCGAGCCCCGCAGCCAGGCGGTCCCGGGCGGTGAGCCGCAGCGCGCTGCGCCCCGACCGCGAGCCGGTCGCACCGACGACGGCAGCGTTCGTCGCCCGGGCACCGGTCTTGAGGACCGATCCGGTGCTCCCCAGCACCGCGGCCGCCGTCGCCAGGGCGAGGTGGGTCGGGTCGCCGTCGCCGTACCCGACGAGCACCACCGCATCGGCCGCCACCTGCAGTCCGGCGGACCCTGCTGCCACCGCCGCCAGCGGACGCAGCGGGGGCACGAGGGCGAGGGTCCCTGCGGCACCCGCCACCTCTCCTGCCACGCGGCTGGTGCCCGTCAGCGCGTCGTACAGGCCGCTGTCGGCCAGCCCGTCGTCGAGGAGCCCGCGCAGCACCGCAGCGCACCGACGGTCCGCGGCGGTCCAGGCGTCGTGCGCCTCCGCGTGGCGCCGCACCGCGACCTGCACGCGTTCGCCGTGCGTCACCATCTCGGCGCGGTACCTCCCCGCCTGCGCCCGCTGGGCCGGGTCCGCGCTGCCCTCCGCGACCCCCATGAGCTCCCCCGCCCGCAGGAAGGCGTCCCACTCCACCCGGTGGACCCGCTGCGCCCCCGCCACCTCGACCTGCACACGCTCGAGCTCGTCCGCGAGGCGACGCAGCGCCGACGCGGCCACGGCATACCGACGGGCCACCCGCTCCAGCACCTCGGGGACCGCACCGAACCTGCGGCCGAAGGCCGCACCGGCCGGGGAGGACCACACGGCGACGCCCGGATCGGCGAGTCCCCGGGCGGTGCGGGCCAGGGCGGCCAGCTGCTCACCCTCGGCGGACAGGGTCGCTGCGATCCCGCGCACCCCGGCGGGGTCGCCGGCGACGGGGCCGAGCACCGCTGCCGCAGAGCTGCTCACGTCGTACGTCCGGCGTCGACCATCCCACCGACGGCCGCCTCGACCTCGACGTAGAGACCGCCGGCCCGGCGGGCCGCGACCGCGAGGTCGTCGAGCGCCCGACCGAGCACGAGGCGCCGGTGCTCGAAGTCACCGAGGACGTCGCCGAGCGCCGCAGTGCTGTGCCCGACCCCCAGGGCCCACGCCCGGTCCGCGACCTCTGCCGCATGCCACTGCAGGTCGGTGGCGACGTGCGACAGCGCCACGCCCAGCGCGGCGACCTCGGAACCGCTCACCTCGATCCTCGTGGAGACCGGGGCAGGGTGCGAGGTCAGGCGCGAGCTGGGCTGCGGGGTGGCGCCTGTCGACGCTGCCGTCGTCATGGCCCCGAGGGTAGGAGGACCGGAGCGGGTGCCCGGCACGTTGTCCACAGGTCCCGGTCGTGCGGTCGTCCCGCGCGCGTGCTTGCATGGCGTCATGACGATTCAGGGTGAGTACGTCCCCAGTCCCACCGCGTGGGTCCGTGAGCAGGTCGAGAAGATCGAGGAGACCGGCACCACCCGGTCGGTCAGCGTCCAGGACCGCGAGGTGGTCATGCTGACGATGCTCGGCGTCTCCGGCAAGGTGCGCAAGGTGCCGCTCATGCGGGTCGAGCACGACGGCGTGTATGCCGCGGTGGCCAGCAAGGGCGGCGCTCCGGAGCACCCGGCGTGGTACGCCAACGTCCGCAAGAACCCGGTCCTGGACCTCCAGGACGACGACCGCACGTGGACGGTCCGGGCCCGCGAGATCGACGGCGAGGAGCGCGAGCAGTGGTGGGAGCGCTGCGTCGCCGCCTTCCCGCCCTACGCGGAGTACCAGGTCAGGACCGACCGGCTGATCCCGGTGCTGCTGCTCGAGCCCGTCGAGGACCAGCCCGACCAGGGCTAGCCGCTCGGGAATCGGTCAGGAACCGGTCGGTCGAGGATCAGCCCGTCGGGTCGCCCGCGGCCTGCGCCGTCGAGGCGGGCCGGCTCGCGGTCCGGCGCAGCCACAGCAGCCCCAGCACCGGCAGCACGAGCGGGACGTAGCCGTACCCGGAGCCGAAGTGGGACCACACGGTCTTGTCGGGGAACGCGTCGGTGGCCAGGTACGACGCCAAGCCCACCACCAGCACCCCGGCGAGCTCGATGGTGATGGCCGTCGTGGCGACCCGCCGTGAGGTCCGGTCGCCACGCGCCAGCGCGATCGTGGCCACGACGTAGATGACCGCAGCCAGCGCCGACAGCACGTAGGCCAGGGGGGCGCGGGAGAAGTACTCGGTGATCTGCAGGACCGAGCGGCCGGTCGCGGCGAGGGCCAGCAGGCCGTACACGGCGACGAGCACGATGCCCGGCCCGGAGCGGGTGGAGCGCGGCGCGTCAGCCATGGAGGTTCCAGATCTGTTGGAGGCGGGCGGTCATCACCGCGACGGCGAACGCCGCGACGGCGACGACCCCCATCGACCAGCGGGTCTTCTCCTTGAGCGCCAGGAACACCGCCACCGGGGGAAGGAACGGCAGCGTGATCGCGTATGCCGCGAACGTCGCCGTCTCCGCGTCGTCCCCGGGGACGCTGCCGAGGTGCGCGAGCGCGACGGCGGCCTGGACGAGCACCCCCAGCTCCACCACCGCCGCCACGAGGAGAAGGCGGTCGTCGACGAGGCGGGTGCGGGCGGCATACCAGCCGGCGATCGCGAGCAGGGCCACCGCACCGGCGAGGACGACCACGGTCAGGGGGAAGAGCACGCGGGAAGCCTACGCGAGCAGGACCACCGCCCTGCCGAGGGCGGTCGCGGTCAGGACGCGCTCGTCCGGGACGCGGCCGGGGCGAGCACGAGGTAGGCCTGCGCCGCGAGCAGGACGACGACCGCCACCCACTTCCCTGCGGGCAGCTCGACGCCGTACCGCACCCGGTCGACGACCACGAGGCCCACCTGGAGCATGACGATCCAGCCCATGGTGACGAGGGCGAGCTCGGCGTACTGCAGCGACGAGGCGTAGACCCAGAACAGCACCCCGAACGCGAGGAGCCCCAGCAGCATCGGCCACCACGACCGGTGCTCGGCCCACTCCTTGGCGGCCACCGCACCGGCGAGGTCGAGGGCGGCGAGCGCCACCATCGCCGTGGTGGCGACGAGCGCCACCGGCCACCCCTGCGGTGCCTTGATCATCGGCACGAGCTCCACACTGACCATCGTCCCCACCCCCGGGTGCGGCCGACCCGCTGCCGGCCACGTTCCAGTGCAGCGCCCGAGGACCGACCCCGGCATCGGTCATCTCACCGAGATCGCCACCGACGCAACGAGCAAACCACCCGGTCCGCGCGGGGTGCGACGCCCGGCATGGGTGGTTCCTGGGGGTTCGTCCGGCCGGGGGTTCGTCCGGCCGGGGGTTCGTCCGGCCGGGCGCTCGCCCTGCAGGACCGTCAGGGATTCGTGACGTCCGTCGTCGACGTGGCGCTGGGGCCGGTGGTCGACGACACCGTGGAGTCGCCCGACCCGGTGGCCGGCCCCTTGGTGGGATGCGAGCCCGGGGTCTTCGTCCTCGGCGCCTTGGTCGTCGGTGCCTTGGTCTTGGTCGAGTGGGAGTTCGGCGTGTGGGAGCTCGGGACCCCCGACGTCGCGGTCGAGCCGGTGGACGGCGCCCGGGTGGGCGACCCCGTGCCGTGGGGCACCGAGCCGGTGACGGAGGAGGTCGACGTCGGGCTGGGCGAACCGGTCTTCGTGCCGCCCTTGCCCTTCCCCTTGCCCGGAGCGGTCACCTCGGCGGTCGGCTGGACCGGGGCGACCCCGCCGCCGGGGAGGATGCGGCCGATGCCGTTGGACGGACGGGACGAAGCCGGCGAACCGGGCGCCTTCGGCTTCGGTGCCCCGGACCGCGAGGCTCCAGGGGCCGGCGCCCCGATGGTTTCGTGCATGAGCCGCTGGACCCCCGTGGGAAGGGCACCGACGTAGGCAGCGGCGCTCAGTCCACCGAGCGACATGACCGAGGCCGAGATGGTCGCGATGCCGAGCAGGGCGGTGCGCGAGCGGCCGGCGGCGTTGGCGATGCCGTGCGGCCGTTTGGCCCCCCGACGGGCCGGCGCGTTGCCGACCGTGACGACCCGGGTGCGCGGGACGGACCAGGCCGGAGGCCGCGGGATGCTGCGGAACGCCCCCAGCGCGACGCGTTCGTCGGCGAGCTCCGCGGGAGTGGCCGGCGCGTCCAGCGACCACGTGAGCAGCTCGGCGTCGGCACCCAGGCGCTCGAGCGCGCGAGCCTCGGAGCGGCGCACGCTCTCGGCGTCCGAGCCCACCACGTCGGAGACCGCCCGGACGGGCAGCGCCCCACCGAGGCGCAGGACGAGGATCTCGCCCTGGCCCAGGGGCAGGGCGCGCAGGGCGGTGATGGTGTCGCCGAGACCGCGGTGGGCAGGGTCGGTGTCAGGGGACGCAGCGAGCAGGGCGTCGATGTCGAACTCGTCGGCGTCGCTCCGGCGCCGGGCCATCGTCGCGGCCGCAGCCGCTGTCGCCGCCGTGGCAGCGGTGGCGGCGGAGGAGGCGGTGGTGGCCTGCGAGAACGCCCGCCGGTCGATGGGGGTGACCGTGGCCCAGCTCCCCTGCCCCGTCCCCTGCTGGGCGCGCAGGCGCGCGCACGCGAGGATCCAGACCCGCCAGGCGGACTCGTCGCCGGTGAAGCCGATGAGGCCACGGATCGCGGTGATCCAGCCTTCGCAGGCCGCGTCGTACGGGTCGTCGGCACCCACGACGCGCAGGTAGCGGATGACCAAGGGGTTGGCGTCGCGCCAGAGCCGGGTGAAGGCTTGCTCATCCCCGGCTTGGGCTTCTCTCAACGTTCCCGTGAACGCGCTCCCCAGCACTCCCCCAGTATCGGTCCCGTCAGCCGGTCCCGGGGTCATCCGTTTGGCCGTGTTCAGGACAAATCCGAGTACCCCCTCGGGTGACGTGCTACAGCCAGCCCGCGGCCGGACGCCGTCGTTCGCCGCCGTTTGCCCGCGGTGGATGGCGGCGAACGGACGGGCGACCGGCGGACCACCGGCGGCCGCTGGGGGCCGACCGGGTGTGCGACCTGGTGGGTGACCGACGGCCCGGTGCTCCGCGAGGGGAGCACCGGGCCGCGGCTCAACCGGCCGGCTGCAGGACCGGCGGTTCAGCCGGCTCCGAGGGCCCGGAGGTCCCTGAGGTCCCGGAGGTCCCGGTCGCGTCGGTCGCCGCCGCGCGGGTCTCCTCGCGGTGCCCGTGGCGCTCCCACCACCGCGCCAGCGGGGCGGGGGCCCACCAGTTGGCGCGGCCGAGCAGCCGCATGGTGGCCGGGACGAGCAGGGCGCGCACGACCGTGGCGTCGATGAGCACCGCCACGAGCATGCCGACCCCGATCATCTTGAGGAACACGATCCCGCTGGTGGCGAACCCCCCGATGACGACCGCGAGCAGCAGCGCCGCACTGGTGATGATGCGCCCCGAGCGCTGCACCCCGGCTGCGACGGCCCGCGTGTTGTCGCCGGTGCGGTCCCACTCCTCCCGGATCCGGCTGAGCAGGAACACCTCGTAGTCCATCGACAACCCGAACAGGATCGCCAGCATGAGGATGGGCTGGGTGACGTCGAGGTACCCCGGGGAGGTGAAGCCGAGCAGCCCGGCGAGGTGCCCCTCCTGGAAGATCCAGGTCACCACACCGAAGCTGGCGCCGATCGACACCGCGTTCATGACGATCGCCTTGAGGGGCAGCACGACCGACCCGAAGGCCACGAACAGCAGCACGAGCATGACCACCGCCACCGTGAGGGCCATCCACGGGAGCCGGGCCCCGATGGAGTCGACGAGGTCGACCGCGTCGGCGGTGGCTCCTCCGACGCGCACCGTGCTGCCCGCCGGTGCCGCGACGGCGCGCAGCTCTCGGACCAGGTCCTGGCTGGCCGCCGACTGGCCGTTGCCCGGCCAGGTCACCCGCAGCAAGGTCCTGGCCTGCCCCTCGTAGGTCGTCCGCCCCGTCGGCTGCACGGCGGTGACGCCGTCGACGCGACCCAGCTGTGCGGCATACGCGGAGACGGCGGTGGGGTCACCACCGGTGACGACGAGGGACGCCGACGAGGTCTCGCCGCCGAAGAGGTCGGCCTGCAGCTCGGCCGCCTGGCGGCTGGGCGAGCTGGCCGGCAGCACCCGCTCGTCGACACTGCCCCAGCGCGCCTGGGTGAACGGACTCCCCAGGGCCAGCAGCCCCACCACGATGACGACGAGGAAGACGACGGGGCGACGCATGACGCTGTGGGCGACCCGCGCCCAGGCGCCGTGGACGACCTCGCGGTCGGTGCCGTGGACCTCCTGCAGCGCCTGCGCGTCGGCCCGGTGCGCCCGGGTGCCGCGGCGCCACGGCATCCGGCCCAGCTCGATGCGCGGGCCGAGGACTCCGAGCAGCGCCGGCAGGATGGTCAGGGCAGCTGCCATCGCGACGAGCACCGCGGCGACCCCGCCGTAGCCCATGGAGCGCAGGAAGTTCTGCGGGAAGATGAGCAGCGAGGCGAGGGACGCGGCGACGATGAGGCCGGAGAACAGCACCGTCCGCCCGGCCGTCGCCATGGTGCGGCTGATCGCCGCCGCCACGCTGGCACGGCTCTCGTCGGGCTGGGTGGCGAGCTCCTCGCGGAACCGGCTGACGACGAACAGCGCGTAGTCGATCGCCAGGCCCATCCCGAGCAGGGTGATGACGTTGATGGAGAAGACCGAGACATCGGTGATGCCGGTGACCAGGCGCACGACGGCGAACGCCCCCATCACGGCGATGCCGCCGACCAGGGTGGGCATCAGGGCCGAGGCGAGGCTTCCGAAGATCAGCAGGCTGAGGACGAAGACGATCGGCATGGAGATCGACTCGGCGCGCGCGATGTCGTGCGAGACCTGCTCGTTGACGTCACCGAAGACGGCCCACTTCCCGCCGACGCTGGTTGCCAGGCCGGGGGCCCGGAGGTCGTCCTTGACCGCCTCCCAGTTGTCGCTCTTGGCGTCCTGGGTCGCCCCGGCAAGGGTGACGACCACCCGGGTGGCGTGCCGGTCACCGCTGACCAGGTCGGGGGCCCTGGTCGACCACCACGTCGTGGTCGCGGCCACGTCGGGCCGCGGGAGGGCGCCGAGCGTGCGGGTCACGGCCTGCTCGAACGCCGGGTCCTGCACCGTGAGGGTCGGGCTCGCGTAGACGACGACCAGGTCGGTGTCCCGCCCCGGGAAGGCGGCCTGCTCGAGGACCAGCTCCTTCGCGGAGTCGGTCGCCGGGTCGTCGAACCCCCCGTTCGCGAGGTGGCCGAACACCCCGATGCCGTATGCCGCCGCGGCCAGCACGACGACGATCCCCGCCACGAGGACGGCCCACGACCGTCGGGCGACGAATGCTCCCCAGGACTCCATGCCGACCACTCCTTGCGATGTTGCATCACGAATGTTTACGGCAGTAACAGTGATGGGCGTAAACTAACTTGTCAAGGGTTCATGGTTGACTCTGTGGTGAACAGCCACGACGGGCACGGGTCGGCGACGACAAGGGCGACGGGGCACTGGTCGGCGACGACGAAGGCGACGACCGGCGAGTGGCGACGACAGCGAGGAGCAGCGACCAGATGACGACGGCACCGACCCGCCGGGAACGCCAGCGGCAGGCGACCTACGACGAGATCGTCGAGGTCTCGCGGCGGCTCCTGCGCGCCGGGGAGGACGTGTCCATCCGCGCGGTCGCCCAGGAGATGGGGCTGACTCCCCCGGCCCTGTACCGGTACGTCGACAGCCACGCCGAGCTGATGCAGCTCGTCGCCCGGTCGATCTTCGGAGACGTCGTGGCAGCCATGGTCGCGGCCCGGGACGAGCAGCCGGATGACGACCCGGCCGCCCAGATCGTCGCGTCGGCAGGGGCGTTCCGGCGCTGGGCGCTCGGCAACCACGAGGAGTTCCAGCTCGCCTTCGCCTCACCCACGTCCGCCGGGCTGAAGAACCCCGCGACGGGGTCGCCGCAGCCCATCACCTCGCTCGACGACTGCGCCGCCGAGGAGAGCGGCGCCCACCTGTTCGCCGGGTTCTTCAGCGAGATCTTCGGCCGGCTGTGGGTGCGCTACCGGTTCCCGATCCCCACCGACGACGACCTCGACCCCGACGTGGTCTCGGTCCTGCGGGGCGAGATCGCCGCCGGCCAGCCCACCCAGGGGAAGCTGGCGCACGGCGGCCCGGGCGTCGGGCCCCTCGGTGCCCCGACGCCGGGGATGATGTGGATGTTCGAACGCTCGTGGGCCCGCCTCTACGGCACCGTCACCCTCGAGGTGTTCGGGCACGTCCACCCGGCCTTCATCAGCTCGGGTGCGTTGTTCCGGGCGGCGATGCTGGACATCGCCCGCGAGCTGCACATCGACCACGAGTGGGACCGCCTGCAGGACGTGGTCCGCGACTCGTAGCCGCCGAGCCCCTCAGCCGCCGACGTAGGCGGCGAGGTGCTCCCCGGTGAGCGTGGACCGGCCCGCGACGAGGTCGGCCGGGGTGCCCTCGAAGACGACCCGGCCACCGTCGTGGCCGGCGCCGGGGCCGAGGTCGATGATCCAGTCGCCGTGGGCCATGACGGCCTGGTGGTGCTCGATCACGATGACGGACTTGCCCGACTCCACGAGCCGGTCGAGCAGCCCGAGCAGCTGCTCGACGTCGGCGAGGTGCAGGCCGGTCGTGGGCTCGTCGAGGATGTAGACGTCCCCCTTCTCGGCCATCTGCGTGGCCAGCTTCAGGCGCTGGCGCTCACCCCCCGAGAGCGTCGTCAGGGGCTGGCCGAGGGTGAGGTACCCGAGGCCGACGTCGGCGAGCCGCTCGAGCACCTTGTGCGCCGCCGGGGTCCGGGCCTCGCTGTCGTCCCCGCCGAAGAAGCCGAGCGCCTCTGCCACCGGCATCGCGAGCACCTCGGCGATGTTGCGGCCGCCGAGCCGGTACTCGAGGACGGCCGCCTGGAAGCGTCGTCCCTCGCACTCCTCGCAGGTCGACTCCACGGTGGCCATCACCCCGAGCTCGGTGTAGATGACCCCGGCGCCGTTGCAGGCAGGGCAGGCTCCCTCGGAGTTCGAGCTGAACAGGGCCGGCTTGACGCCGTTGGCCTTGGCGAACGCCTTGCGGATGGGCTCCAGGAGCCCCGTGTAGGTCGCCGGGTTGCTGCGCCGTGAACCGCGGATCGCGCCCTGGTCGACGACGACCACGCCGTCGCGACCGGCGACCGAGCCGTGGATCATCGAGCTCTTGCCGGACCCGGCGACACCGGTGACGACGCAGAGCACGCCCAGCGGGAGGTCGACGTCGACGTCCTTGAGGTTGTGCGCCGACGCCCCCCGCACCTCCAGCACCCCGGTCGACCGGCGGACCGTCTCCTTGAGCCGCACCCGGTCGTCGAGGTGGTGGCCGGTCGTCGTGTCGCTGGCGCGGAGCTCCTCGACGGTGCCCTCGAAGCAGACACTCCCACCTGCGGTGCCGGCCCCCGGTCCGAGGTCGACCACGTGGTCGGCGATCGCGATCGTCTCCGGCTTGTGCTCCACCACGAGGACCGTGTTGCCCTTGTCGCGGAGCTGGAGCAGCAGCTGGTTCATCCGGGCGATGTCGTGCGGGTGCAGGCCGATCGTGGGTTCGTCGAAGACGTACGTGACGTCGGTGAGCGACGACCCGAGGTGCCGGATCATCTTGGTGCGCTGGGCCTCCCCGCCGGACAGCGTCCCGGCAGGACGGTCCAGCGACAGGTAGCCGAGGCCGATCTCGGCGAACGAGTCGAGCAGGTGCTGGAGGTTCGCCAGCAGCGGTGCGACCGAGGGCTCCGAGACGTCGCGCAGCCAGACGGCCAGGTCGCTGATCTGCATGGCGCAGAGCTCGGCGATGTTCTTGCCGTGGATCTTCGAGGACAGCGCCTCCTTCGACAGGCGGGTCCCCTTGCAGTCGGGGCACGTCGTGAAGGTGACGGCGCGTTCGACGAACCGCCGGACGTGCGGCTGCATGGCGTCGAGGTCCTTGGACAGCATCGACTTCTGCACCTTGGTCAGGACGCCCTCGTAGGTGAGGTTGACCCCGTCGACCCTGATCTTCTCCGGCTCGCCGTACAGCAGCTTGTCGAGCTGCTTGGGCGTGAACTTGGCCACCGGCTTGTCCATGGGCAGGCCCGCGCCGCTGAAGATCCGGCCGTACCAGCCGTCCATGCTGTAGCCCGGCACGAGCAGGGCGCCGTCGGCCAGCGACTTCGTCTCGTCGTAGATCGCGGTCAGGTCGAAGTCGTTGACCGCCCCCATGCCTTCGCACCGTGAGCACATGCCGCCCTGGTAGACGGCGTCGCGGACGATCGACTTCTCCTCGCGGCCGCCCTTGTCGGTGCGCATCACACCGCTCGCCACCCGCGTGGGCACGTTGAACGCGAACGCCGTCGGCGGCCCGATGTGCGGAGAACCGATGCGGCTGAACAGGATCCGCAGCATCGTGTTGGCATCGGTCGCGGTCCCCACGGTCGAGCGCGGGTTCGCGCCCATCCGCTCCTGGTCGACGATGATCGCGGTCGTCAGGCCGTCGAGCAGGTCGACCTCGGGCCTGGCGAGGTTGGGCATGAACCCCTGCACGAAGGTGCTGTACGTCTCGTTGATCATCCGCTGCGACTCCGCGGCGATGGTGCCGAAGACCAGCGAGCTCTTCCCCGAGCCGGAGACCCCGGTGAACACCGTGAGCCGCCGCTTGGGGAGGTCGACCGTGACGTCCTTGAGGTTGTTCTCCCGCGCCCCCTGGACCCTGATGACGTCGTGGGTGTCGGCGGGATGGGTGCCGGCGGCGTGGGTGACGTCGTGGGTGTCGGCGGCGTGGGCCGACGGCTGCGTCCCCTGCGTGGCTGCCATCGCTCAGGCGGTCTGGCGCTCGAACGTCACGAGCACGCCCTCGGTAGCCCCCGGCCCGATCCGGCCCTTCACCTCGACGGCGGTCACCGACTTCATCTGCCACCCCTTGGCGGCCCACTCGTTGAGCACCTTCTCCAGCTTGTCGGCCGACATCTTCCCGCCGATGAGGCCTTCGCGGACCTGGACCACCTTGTACTCGTACATGGCGCCAGACTAGTTCGGACCGCCCGCCCCGCGGTGGGGTTTCTCCGGCCGGGTGGATTCGGCCGGAGAGGACCGGTCAGGACGCCTCGCGCAGCGGCGGCGGGAGGGCGGCCACGCCGTACGGGGACGCGAGGTGGAAGCCGAGGAGGCGGACGCCATACCGGGCGCAGGCGTCGATCGTGGCCTGGTGCCACGCGCGGTCGAGGTCGCTGGGCAGCAGCCCGCGCCGGCGCCCCCGCCCGACGAGGATCGCCCCGCCCGCCTCCCCCACCAGGGGCAGGAGGAGGTCGAGCAGGCGGACCAGGTCCGCCACCGAGGCGTCCTCGGGGAGGTCGCTGAGCACGAGGGGCTGCAGGCCGCGGTCGTCCTCGTCGCACACCATCAGGGCGACCGCACCGCTGCGGCGCTCCTCGATGCCGAGGACGAGGTCGATCACGTCGCCCTGGAGGCCGGCTTCATGCAGCGGCCGGGTGCGGATGTCGTCGGGCAGGTCGTGGTAGCTCATGACGAGATGGTGCCGCGCCACGGACAGGGGGCCGGCGAGTTGTCCACAGGGTCGGGGGTCGGGAAGGCGGTCCGACTCGTCCCTTCCGGGGAGGTTGGTCGTCCGTTCGGCCCAGTCCCGGGGCGTTGGTGTCCGTGCACAGGTCACGCATCAATAACGTCCCGCTCGTGGACAACGACAGCGCAACCTTCCAGCCCCGGGCACACCGTGCAGCCGTCGGCACCCCCGAGCACACCGCTCGCGTGGCCGCCTCGGCCGACCTGCTGGTCAACCGCCTGCTCGCCGTCCGCGCCATCGGCCAGCTCGACGCCGAGCTCCAGGGCCTGGGCACCGAGGAGTCCTGGCTCACCAGCTGAGTCCAGCGGGCGCACCCCATGACGGGCGCCGGGTCGTCAGTCCGTGACGGCCATCTCACCGAGCTCGGACCAGCCGGTCCCCTCGATCGTCGTGTTGACGATGCGCGGCGTGGCCGACAGGTAGGCCGGGAGCTCGCTCGTCGCAGCCTTGAAGTGGTCGGACTGCACGTGCGCCGCGCCCGCCTCGTCGTCGCGGAACGCCTCGACGAGGACGTACTCGTTCGGGTCGTCGAGGCTGCGCGACCAGTCGAACCAGAGGCAGCCCTCCTCGGCGCGGCAGGCCTGCGTGAACGCCCGGCTCAGCTCCGGCCACTGGTCGGCGTGCTCGGGCTTCACGGGGAACTTCGCGGTGATGAAGATCAAGGGTCCTCCTACGGTCGGCGCCAGCCCGGCACGTGCGTCCGGGCCGACTGGGGCGGGGTCGTGTCCACCCTGCCACGGGGGTCACCGGGTCGCACCGGCCACCCCGGTGAGCGCCTGGCGGGCGCGGTGCGCCCCCGAGGAGGTATGCAGCCTGCTCGCCAGCGAGCGGACGCGCAGCGTGGTCTCCGTCGAGCCGAGCAGCTGCTCCACGGCAGTCCGCAGCTCGGCCGGAGTAGCGGTGTTCGGTGCGAGCACCGTTGCCATGCCTGCCGATTCGAGCGCCGCTGCTCCAGAGAACTGGTCGGTCGACAACGGCAGCACGAGCATGGGCACCCCCGCCGACAGTGACTCGGTGACGCTGTTGTTGCCCCCGTGGGTGACCGCGAGCGCCGCCTCGGCGAGGAGCGTGACCTGCGGCAGGACCTCACGGACCAGCCACGACGCCGGGAGCTCCCCGAGCGCCTGCGCCGGGGTCGACCCGTGGGCCAGGGCCACCCGCACGTCGAGGCCACGCAGGGCCTCGACGACCCGGGCGAGGACGTCGCCACGCACCGACAGGAAGCTGCCGAGGCTGACGTAGACCACCGGCTGTCGGCTGGAGGCGAGCCACTCGCGCACCTGCTCGTCCTCGGGCTCGGCCCGGACCGCCGACCCCAGGAACTCGTGCGCAGGCAGGAGCGAGGTGCGGGCGGGGTCGTGGAGCTCCGCCGGGTAGTTGAGGAGGAGAACGTCCCCGGTGACGGCGAACGCATCCACCACCTCGGGTGGCGACCCGTCGGCGGAGAGAGCACGGACGGCGGTGTTCCACTCACGGGTGAAGGCGTCGCGGACGTCCTCGCAGAGAGTGCGCAGGAGTCCGAGCCGGCCCGGGTCGACGTCGAAGGCCTGCGGGAACACCGTCGGGCAGCCGTACACCTCGTCGCCCACGGGCAGGGCGGTCGGATGCCCCAGCACCACGTCGCCGTGCGGCACCCCGGCCGCCGTGAGCGCCAGCCGGGCCGAGAAGGCGAGGTGGTCGACGAGGACGGTGTCCGGGCGCACGTGGTCCACGACGTCGACCACCGCGCGGCCGACCGGGACCGGCGACCAGAGGAGGTCGTCGCCCCGGGCCCGGGCCTGGAACTCCAGGGTCTCCAACGCCCCGCGACGGGTGGCGTCGAAGAACCCGCGCAGGGCGTCGTCCTCACCGGACGGCTGCTCCTCGGCACGGATGACGCCGGGGTTCGAACCGCGTCCGAGCTGGAGGTGGGCGCGCTCGAAGCCGAACCCGCGGACGATCGCCTCCGTCGCGGGTCCGGTGGCGACCACCACCCGCTCCCCCTCTTCCGCCCAGGCTGTGGCGAGGGTCGCGAGCGGGTAGAGGTGCGAGGCATAGTCGGGGCTGATGACCAGCAGGGTCACGATGCCTCCCCCGTAGGGGGCACCTGGTGGGCGTCGTCCGGCGCGAGCTCGGCCACGCCGCTCGCACCGGTGTACACGCAGGCCAGGGCGTCCGCCATGGTGGTGATGCTGAACCGGTCGCGCAGGGTCGTCAGGGCCCGGCGCTGCTGCAGGGCAGCCTCCGGGGACGCGGCCAGCTCCAGGGCGCGGCCGATCGCCGCGGCGAGCGCGGCGGGTGACCCGGTGTCGGTCAGGAACCCTGTGACGCCGTCCTCGACGTAGGTCGCGGGGCCGCCCCCGTCGGGGGCGACCACGACGAGGGAGGCCGCCATCGCCTCGAGGATGGCCAGACCGAACTCCTCCTTGAGGCTCGCCGACACGTACACCCCTGCGGGGGCCGCCAGCGAGCCCCGTCCGTGCCGGGTCGCCGCGAGCCATGCAGCCACGGTGGCATGGGGGCGGTGGCCAGGCAGGAGCAGGCCGTGCCGCACAGCTGCGGCACGCGGGACGACGGCCTCGATCCGGGCCAGCTCCGCGGCCTCCTCCGCGGAGGGGTCGTCGAGGTCTCCTCCCACGACCAGCAGGTTGCTGCGGGCCCTGAGGGCAGGGTCGGCGTGCCACGTCTCGACGAGCGTGGCCATGCCCTTGACGCGGTTGAGCCGGCCGACTGTGACGAGCAGGGGCAGCCCGCGTCGGGCGGCAGGGAGCTGCACGAGCAACGCATCCAGCTCCGCGAGCGCCGCCCCGGTGGGGCCACCGCCGGCGTCACCTCCCGCGGTGACGATGGAGCCGCCCGTGGGGCCGGTGGAGCCGGCCGTGGGGCCGGGGCGGGTGGGCGTGGCACCCCGCTTGAGTGCCGCACCGGCATGCTCCACGGCCCTGAAGTCGATGCCTTCGGGCACGACCGTGGCCCGGTGCGCCTCGACGTCCAGGTCGAGTCCGAGCAGGGCACGGCTGTCGCGGCGGAGCTCGGGTCGGGGGAACAGCACGAGCTGCGCAGCCGCCCGCGCGAGGCCACGGACGAGGTGGTCGCGGAAGGCGAGGTGCTCGGTGGCGTCAGCGACGCCGAACGACGCCCGCGTCAGCTCACCGGAGGCCTCCCGGGATGCCAGCAGGGCATGCGGGTCGGGAGCCACGGTGAAGACCACCGGTACGCCGAGCTCGTTCGCCGCCTCGGCCGCTGCCAGGGACCCGACGTCGGCCATCCGCAGGTGGATCACGTCGACCCGACCCGCCGCGAGCAGCAGCTGACGGACCCCGCGACGCACGGCGACCCGGTGCATCCAGGCCTGCCCCATCCCCACCGGCGGGCCCCACAACGGCACCTGGGCGTAGTGGTGCCCCGGTGCGGCGAGGTCGGACGGCACGAGGTCGCCGTCCGGGCGCCCCCGCGAGATGGTCAGGACGCGTTCGACGCTGTCGGACTCGAGCAGGGCGTTGCCGAGGTGGACGAGCAGGGTGGCGATGCCTCCGGTGTCGCCCTTGCCGGCGCTGCTGAGCTCCCCGTCGATGTCGGCGTGCAGGAACAGCTGGGCCACCGTCAACCCGGTCACGGTCGAGGGCACGGACGGGTGCGATCCGGTGCGGAGCGCGTGAGCGGAGCCATGGGTACGCGGCCCGGGCCCCCGCCTCGGGCGGGCCGTGAACCGGTCGGCCAGCGCGGCGGTCGCCGCTGCCCGCGTCGACGCGGACTCGCTCTCGTCGTCCACCACACGGAGCAGCACCGACCGCGCAGCCTCACCGGGGACCAGGTCGATGGTCTCGACGAGCCAGGTGCGAGCCCGGTCGTCGAGCGGCGGGACGGTCGGGTCGGGCTCCAGCGGGGCGCGGTCGAGGGCGGACACGAGGGAGGCCAGGACGAGCCCGGGCGACGCTGCGGCCCACACCTCCAGGGTCCGCTGGGCCAGCATGCCGGTGACGCCACCCGCGGACACGAGGTCGACCAGCGAGGGCACGGCGGCCGGCACCGGGGCAGCACGGCGCAGCGCCCAGGCGGCGTGCTCGACGCGGAACGGGTCGCCCGACCCCAGCATCCGCACCAGGTGTGCCCCGTCGGCCACCGGGAGGGCAGCGAGCGCGTGCACGGCAGCGAGCGCGACGACGGCGTCGCCGGCGTCGTCGGCCGCCCTCCGGAGCTCCTGCCGGGACGAACCCGCGTGGTCGTCGGCGGACGCCGTGGCCACGTCGGCCGCCAGCCGCAGGCCTTCCAGGATGGTCGGTGCAGAGCGCACCGCGTCGAGGGCCTCGCGGACCGCTCGTGCCGGGTGCGTCGAGGGAACCGCGCTGCCACTCACCACTCGACCCTAGGTCGGACCCCGGGGGGTCGCACCCGGAGCAGCGGACCCAGCGGAACCTGACCCGCGGCATACGCGCCACGCCGGGCGAGGCACCGGACACGCCGGTCACGGGTCGTCCGAATGGCTCATCTTTTTGTTCTAGTCCCTGTCGCACGGAGCCGCGGTGCCACTCTTCACTGTCGTCACACCCGCCCCTGCTGACCCCCCGGACTTCCCTGATGCGACTGATCTCTGCTGCCCTCGCCGTTGCCCTCACCCCCGCCTTCGTCGCTCTCCCGACCGTCTCGTTCGCCGCCGCCGACACCCCCCACCCCGTGGCCCCCAAGGTCGTGAGCACCCCCATCTCCGGCATCGACGCCGGGGCCGCCCGCCGCGAGGCGAAGGCGGGCCGTGCCCTGGCCACCGGCCAGGCGTCCGCACGGACCGTCACCTCGGACGCGGCCCGGTCGGTCGCCACCAGCCAGGCCGCACGGGTCACCACCGTCCTCACCGCCGAGCAGGCCCGGCCGCACTTCACGGTGGCCGGGATCTCGTGGGCGGCCGGCACCGACCTGACCGCTGACGACGTCACCGTCCAGGTGCGCGTCAGGGAGGCCTCGGGCTGGACGGCCTGGGACGTCCTCCCCGTCCCCGACGACGGCCCGGAGCCCGGCACCGCCGAGGCGGTCGGGGCCAGGCTGGGCACCACCCCCATCGTCAGCGAGGGCGGCAACGGCATCCAGGTCCGCGTCGACACCCCGCGGGGCCGGTCGCTGCCCGACCTCGAGGTCACGACCATCGACCCGGGCTCCTCCCCCGCGGACGACGACCTCACGCCGAAGGCCCCTGCCGCCTCGGCGTCCGCCGCCGCGGCCCAGCCGACGATCATCACCCGCGCCCAGTGGGGGGCCGACGAGCGACTGCGCGGCAGCAAGACGTTGAGCAGCACCATCAAGGCGATCACCATCCACCACACGGCGGGCACCAACGACTACACGCCCGAGACGGCCGCCGCGCAGGTGCGTGGCATCTACGCGTACGACACGCAGGGCCTGGGGTGGGCCGACATCGCCTACAACTTCCTCGTCGACAAGTGGGGTCGGGTCTACGAGGGGCGCGCCGGGTCGATCACCGAACCGGTCCGCGGCGCCCACTCGATGGGCTTCAACACCAACACCATGGGCATCGCGGCGATCGGCAACTACGAGACCACGAGCGCACCCTCGGCGATGGTCGACTCGCTCGCCAAGGTCGCCGGGTGGAAACTCTCCCAGTACGGCGTGAGCCCCAGCGCCACCACGCAGCTGACCTCCCAGGGTGGCACCGGGGCGAAGTACGCCGCCGGTGTCACCGTCACCCTGCCGACGGTCCACGCCCACCAGAACACGTCCTACACGCTGTGCCCCGGCAAGTACCTCTACCCCAAGATGGACACGATCCGCAGCAAGGCCACGAGCTACGCCTCGGCCTCGGCGCCCGTCTCCAACCCCACCCCGGCCCCGGTCCAGACGAGCAAGCTGTATGACGCGTACGGCAAGCTCACGCTCGCCGCCGGCGCCACCGGCTGGCCGGTCCGCGACCTGCAGCTCGAGCTCAACCGTCGGGGCTACGCGGTGGGGACGGCGGACGGCGCCTTCGGCGCCAAGACCACCACCGGGGTGTCCTCGTTCCAGAAGGCCGCCCAGGTCAAGGTGACCGGCGTGGTGTCGGCCAACGACTGGCGGGCCCTGTCGGGCCTGAGCTACACCAAGGCGCTGGCGCTCTCGGTCCCCGCGCGCGGCGGCTTCAACGCCGACGGCCGGGGCGACGTCCTCGGCCGGACCAGGGCCGGCGACCTCATGCTCTACCCCGTCCTCGGCAGCACCGTCGGCAAGGCCGTGAAGATCGGCGCGGGGTGGGGCGGTTTCGCCCAGGTGCTGTCCCCCGGCGACTGGAACGGCGACCGGTTCTCCGACGTCCTGGCGTTGACCGGGACCGGCGACCTGTGGCTCTACCGCGGCAACGGTCGCGGCGGCATGTTGGCCGGAAGGGTCCTCGTCGGCAGCGGGTTCAAGCCGAGCACCCTCCTCGTCGCCCCCGGCGACTGGACCGGCGACGGCAGGCCGGACCTGTTGGCCCGCAAGACCAACGGCGAGCTCTGGCTGCTCACGGGCAACGGCGTCGGAGGCTTCGCGAGCACGGCCCGGAAGATCGGCACCGGCTGGCAGATCTTCACCGACATCGCCACCCCGGGTGACGTGAACAAGGACGGGAAGCCCGACCTCATCGGCCGCTCCAACACCGGGCTGCTCTACCTGTACCTCGGGACCGGGGCCGGCACGACCGGCACGGGTTACCGTCCCGGGCAGGTCGTCAGCCGTGGCTGGGGCGGGCACGCGGCGATCCTGTCGACCGGCGACCTCACGGGCGACGGCGTCCCCGACCTGCTGGCCCGCACAGGCACCAACGGCACGCTGGTCTACGCGGGCAACGGCCGCGGCGGCCTGCTCCCGGGTCGCACGCTGGCCACGACCTGGGCCGCGACCACCCGGCTGTTCGGGGTGCGCTGACCGGTCCGGTCGGTCGGATCACCCCGAATCCGCCCACACCGCACCATCTGGTCACCGACACTGTCCGGCGTGAGCGTCATCTACCTCGACCCCCACGGGCCACGTCGACCTGCCCGGCGCAGCGATGCCAGCCCTCTCAAGGCCGTGGCGGTGGCCTGCGGCTTCGCCCTGTCGATCATCGTCGGGATCGCCTCGGTGACCGGCGGCGGGTCGCCCCTTGCCAGGCTGATCGGCCAGGGCCCGCGGCCAGCCGCGGACGACCCCCGGGCCTATGCGTTCATGCGCGAGACCGCCGGCGGTGTCCCGGTCACGTGGGACCCGTGCCTGCACATCCGGTTGGTGGTCAACAGCCGCTTCGCCCCACAGGGAGCCGACGTCCTCCTCGCCGAGGCCGTCGAGCGCGTCAACGCTGCCTCGGGACTGACCCTCGAGGTCGTCGGTCCCACCACTGAGGAGCCGGACCCGCAACAGACCCAGCGAGAGCTGGCCCTCGGTCGCCCCGGGGGCTCACGCGCACCCGTGCTCGTGGCGTGGACGACACCGGACGTGATGCCGAAACTCAAGGGTTCGACCATCGGCCTGGGCGGCCCCATCTACTGGTACGGCGACTCGATGGACCGGGCGAAGTACATCGGCGGTGTCGTCACGTTCGACTCCCCCGCCATGGCCCAGGTGCTGCGCGGTCCTGACGGCCACGCGCTGGCTCGGGCGATCGTCATGCACGAGGTGGGACACCTCGTCGGCCTGAACCACGTGGACAACACCTCCCAGGTGATGGCCCCGAGCGCCCACCACGGCGTCTACGAGTTCGCCGCCGGCGACCGCGCCGGGCTCGCCAGGCTCGGGTCGGGTGGATGCCCCTATGACACGGGCGAGGCGTCGGGCTAGCGTCGGCCGCGTGAGGAGGGATCGATGGCGATGACCCTGGACGAGGTGGACGACTACGCGACCTCGCTGGCCGGGTGCAAGCGCAAAGGTCACCCCGGCAGGGTCGCCTGGTACGTCGACGACCGCCTCGTCGTGCGCCAGGACGAGCCCGGGACCCTGCTCGTCCGCGTGGACCCGGGGGACCGTGAACAGCTCCTCGAGGCGCACCCGACCACGTTCGGCGTCCCGCCGAGGTGGGAGGCGCACCGCAAGGTGCAGGCACAGCTGGACGGCGACGCCGGCGCCATACGCGAGGCCATCCGGTTGGCGTGGGCGTCGCAGCGACGGTGACCGTCAGGGGCCGGTGACCGGCCCCAGCGGAGCGCCGCTGGCGAGGATCGCGGAGGTCAGCGCCTTGGCCGGCTCGGCCGGGGCCGTCCTGGTGGTGAGCAGGACGAGGTCGAGGTGGGGAAGCTTGGGCAGCCCCAGGCTCGGCGGCAGCTCGACGAGGTCGGCGGGCGTGAGCGTGCGGGCCATCACGGCGATGCCGAGGCCGGCACGGACCGCGGCGAGGACCCCGTTGACCCCGCGGACCGTGCAGGTGATCCGGCTCCGGCGCCCGGCCTTCTCGAGCGCCTGGACGCTGACCGCACGGGACAGGCTCGGGGCCTGGTAGACGACGAGCGGCACCGGCTGCTCCGGGTCCAGGCGGGTGCCGTCGGTGCCGACCCACACCAGGTGGTCGCGGCGCACCACCTGGCCGCGCGTGGGGGTCGGGGTACCCGGGCTGCGCTTGACGAACGCGACGTCGAGGTGGCCGGACTCGATGCGCCGGATCAGGCTGTCGTTCTGCAGGACGGCGAGCTCGAGGTCGATGCGCGGGTAGAGCTGGCGGAAGTCGCGCAGGATCCTCGGCAACGGCGTCAGCGCGAGGTCGTCGGTCACGCCGAACCGCAGGCGACCGGCGAGGTGGGACCCCGTGAAGTAGCCGACGGCGCGCTGCTGGGCGGCCAGGATCTCGCGCGCGAAACCGGCCATCGCCTCGCCGTCGGAGGTCAGGGTGACGCTGCGGGTGTCACGCAGGAACAACGGTCGACCCACCGCCTCCTCGAGGCGACGGACGTGCTGGCTGACGGTCGGCTGCCGGATCCCCAGGGACTCGGCGGCGCGGGTGAAGCTGAGGTGCTGGGCCACGGCGAGGAAGGTGCGCAGCTGTTCTGGGTCGTACACGGGTCAGCACTCCTCGGGGCAATCGATCTGTCATTGCGATTCGCAATGGCACTTATACGACTGATTCTGTCCCAGAATATCGCGGGGGCCCCGTCGCAGGGAGCACACTTGAACAGCCACTTCGCCCACCCACGACGCCACCCGAACGCAACTCCCGCCAGGACGACATGAGCTCCGCCGCCTCCGCCCCAGTCCACTTCCCCAAACTCACTCTCCCGCAGGGCTTTTCGCGAACCTTCCCATCGTTGGAGAACCGCAACTTCCGCCTCCTGCTCTCCGGACTCCTCGTCTCCGGCACGGGTGGCTGGATCCAGCGCATCGCCCAGGACTGGCTGGTCCTGACCATCACGGACAGCCCGACCGCCGTCGGCATCGTGACCGCGTTCCAGTTCGCGCCGACGATCCTGCTCGGCCTGCACGGCGGGCTCCTCGCCGACCGGCTGCCCAAGCGCACCCTCCTGCTCGCCACCCAGGTGTCGATGTCGCTGACGGCTGCGGTCCTCGCGGTGCTCACGCTGACGGGCGTCGTGCAGGTGTGGCACGTCTTCGCCCTGGCGTTCGTGCTCGGCGTCATCGCGGCCGTGGACAACCCGACCCGGCAGTCGTTCGTGAGCGAGGTCGTCCAGGGACCGCAGCTGCCCAACGCGATCAGCCTCGTGTCGTGCACGTTCCAGATCGGCGCGATGACCGGCCCGGTGATCGGCGGGGTCCTGATGAGCACCCTGGGGGCGGGCTACGCGTTCGCCGTGAACGCCCTGACCTTCGTCGCGCCCGTCGTCGCGCTCTCCCTGATGCGCGGGACGCCCGCCCGCAGGTCCTTCTCCCCCGCGACGAACACCGACGGCCCCGTCGCGCCGGCTCCGCAGGCGCGTGCCGGCCTCACCTACGCCCTGCAGACGTCGACGGTGCTGTGGCCGATCGTCATGGCCGGCGCGTTCGGCTTCTTCACGATCAGCCTGCCCGTCACCCTCGCCGCCTTCGCCAAGAACGAGTTCCACACCGGCGCAAGCGGACTCGGCCTGCTCAACGCCATGGTGGCGCTCGGTGCCATGGGTGGCGCCCTCACGACGGCCCGGCGGCAGCGACCGCTCCGGCTGCGCACCGTCGGGTATGCCGCGTGGGCCCTCGCCTGCGCCATGCTCCTCGCCGCGGCCGCCCCCCAGCAGCTGCTCTTCACCCTGCTGCTCGTGCTGGTGGGCGCCGCGAACCTCGGGTTCCTCACGAAGGCCCAGTCCCTGGTCCAGCTCGCGACCGTTCCCCACCTGCGGGGGCGCGTCGTCGGCCTCTACATGCTCGTCTTCATCGGTTCCGGTGCCGTGGGTGGTCCCGTCGTGGGCTGGATGGCCGAGACGTATGGCGCCCGCGTGGCCCTGCTCGTGTCCGGCGTGGTGCCCGCCCTCGTGACGATCATCGTGTGCCGTCACCTGGCCCACCTCGGGTCGCTGCGGGTCAGCCTGTCCACGATCTCGGTGCGTCTCCCCCGGGTCAGCGTCACCCCGCGCGGCTGAGCGGACGCCCGGGCGCCTTGGCGCCTGTCGTCCGCGTTGCCGCCGGTGTGACCCGGGTGTACGTTCCGACGGTCCGGACAAAGCCGTCCGAAAGACCCGTGGACGACTCGGTCCAGACCACCCAGAGGACGCCGACCGGCGCCGCTCCCCCACTGGGTCGGAGGACGACGATGTCTCGATCACTCATGGCCGCCGCGTGCACGGTGGCCCTCGGAACGACCGTCGTGGCGGCGTCGCTGCCCGCGGTCGCAGCACCCGGACGCACGGCCGCCGCCACCGCGGCGGGAGCCGGCTCCACCACCGGCACGGCCGGCCCGGCAACGGGCTCCCCCACCGAGCTGTCGGTCAGCACCAGGCTGGCCGACCGGCGGGAGGTCTCGGCCGGCACCCGCGCCTACTCGATCGGTTTCGAGGACGGCCGGTTCTATGCCAACGGCTGGCACATCACCGGCGAGATGGGCGGCGTCTGGACGCCACCGCTCAAGCTCGTCGACGGCGTGTGGTTCGGGCTGGACGGCCAGTGGGTCGGCCAGGCCACGAAGTTCACCAGCGGCCGCGGCTACACCCGCTACGACCTCCCCGACACCGCGGGGCTCCAGGTCCGGCGCACCGACTTCGTCCCGGACGGAGTCCGCGGAGCGCTCTTCGGCCTCACCGTCACCAACCCCGGCGCGGCCCGCTCGACCACCCTGTCGGTCGACGCCCACTCCGAGCTGATGGGCCAGTACCCGTGGGGCTTCGACGGGGTGACGCCGAACGCCAGCGACAACCTCCCCGACAAGGGGTCCTACGACGGCAAGAACCTCGTCTTCACCGACGACGGCGCCCTCCCCGGCGCGCCCACCCACCACTACGCCGCCCTCGTCGGGACCGCCGTCACGCCCACCACAGGACAGGTGGGTGACCAGTTCCACGGCGCCCAGGCCGGGCACCGCTGCACCGGCACCGAGCCCGGCGCCCCGGCCGACCCCAAGCCCTCGGCCTGCGACGACGGTCCCTTCGGCCGCGGCACCGGTGGTCGTCTCACCTACTCGCTGAAGCTCCCGGCGGGCGGCTCGACGACCGTCTGGCTCGCCGTCGCCGGCTCCGACCAGGGGTTGGCCACCGCGCGCGGCGAGCTCGCCAAGGCCCTCACCGACCCGGCAGCAGCTCTGGCGAAGAAGCAGGCGAGCAGGGCAGCCCTGTCGCAGATGACCCAGCTCTCGCTCCCCGGCGACCCGCTCGTCCAGGACGCCGTCGAGTGGGGCAAGCAGAACATCGCCGACCTCACCCAGAACGCGACCAACCTGCAGGTGCGGTGGACCAACCAGGGCAAGCAGTTCCCCGCCCCGGCAGGCACCGTCCCCAAGGCGACCTGGATCGGAGCCGGCTTCCCGGACTACCCGTGGATCTTCGGCACCGACGCGGAGTACACCGCCTTCGCCTCGGTCTCGGTGGGCCAGTTCGAGGCCATCAAGGGCCACCTGAGGGCCCTGCGCGACATCTCCGACCTGCTCAACAAGAGGTCCGGCGTCGTGACCCACGAGGTCGTCTCGGACGGGTCGATCTGGTTCGGGCAGGACTCACGCTCGACCAACCCGGACGGCACCACGGCCTACAACTTCAACACGGACGAGACCGTGAAGTTCCCCAGCACCGTCGCGCTGCTGTGGCGCTGGACCGGCGACAACGCCTTCCGCGACGAGATGTACGACTTCTCGGTCCGCAACCTCAAGTACGTCACCAACCAGCTCGACGCCGACCACGACGGCTGGCCCGAGGGGCTCGGCAACGTCGAGCGCGGCGGCATGGGGCCGGAGAAGCTCGACAACACCGTCTACTACATCCGCGGGCTCTACGACCTCGCGGACCTCGCGAAGTCCAGGCACGACGGCACGACCTACGCGTGGGCCAGCAAGCTCGCCCGACGGATCCACGACCGGTTCGACACGACGTGGTGGTATGCCGCGGCGTCCCAGTACGCCGACTCCCTCGTGGACCCCGGCGACCAGCAGTCCTTCCAGAAGCACTGGATCGGCCAGACGCCGATGGAGGCCGAGCTCACGGTGAACGGGCGCACGGTGGCCGGGCTGGCGCCATACGCCCACGGCACCGCGGCCCTCGCCGGGCGGGAGAACGACTGCTACAGCGGCACCGCTCCCCTCTCGACGGGCCTGTTCCACACCGCGTGCGGTGGTGGCGCGAACGGTCTCGGCGAGAAGATCGTCTTCGGGCTCACGACCTCGATCCAGTCGATCGGTGAGGGCAACTACGGTCGGCTCGGCGCGGGTCAGCAGCAGCGCTACACGCACGCGTTGGCCGACCCGATGTTCGCCGAACCAGCGACGGGCGGCACCCCGGACGAGCAACCCGGCGCCATGCCGGAGATCTTCCCCTCGCCGGACCAGGGCGCCAACATCGACCGCTGCTGGACCTGCCGCTCGATGTTCATGCAGGCCTGGGGCAACTACGGCACTGCGTGGGCAGTCGTCCACCAGTGGCTGGGCGTCCAGCCGGACCTCGGCAGCGGCCGGCTCGTCGTCGTGCCACAGGTGCCCACCGGGCAGCCCTCGGCGTCGGTGAAGCACCTGCGGCTCGGTGGTGGGTTCGCCGACGTGGCGACGTCGGTGACCGGCTCCCGCTACACGACCACCCTCGACGTCCCGCGCTCGGTCGGCGCGACGAAGGTCTGGGTCGGCCACACCCTGCCGCAGGGTGCCCGGGTCGCGACCGTCACGCTCGACGGGCACCGCCTGGACAGGTGGACCACCCGGGCCACCCACCGGGGCCTCGAGGTCACCGTCCCCACCAAGCCCGGGAGCCACGTCCTGGTCGTCACCAGCCGCTGAGGAGGTTCCCCACCCGGGTGCCCGGGTGATCAGGAACGCTGATCACCCGGGCACCGTCGGGGCGGGACGACGGCCCGAACCGGTCGTATCTTGGTCGCTGTCGGCGTCGAGGGACGCGGTCACGGTGGACCAGTGCGGAGATCCAGGGGTCGCGGCCCGAAGGTGGGGGGCGGGCGGCAAGGCCGCGTGGTCCGGACCTCGTCCCTCGCGCCGACCCGCGGGCCGAAGGCGCATTTCGCGATTTCCCTTGCCGAGGGTCGGGTGGCGGCGTGACCATGGGTGGGCGCGAGCACGGGCGCGGTCACGGGCTCGGTCACGGGCTCGGTCACGGGCGGGGGTCACGTCATGGAGCTCAGGCACCTCGAGGCCTTTCTCGCCGTGGTCGAGCACAAGGGGTTCCGGCGCGCGGCGGACCACCTGTACCTGAGCCAACCCGCCGTGTCCGCCCGGATCCACGAGCTCGAGCTGACGCTCGGTGTCCCCGTCTTCGCCCGTGGGCAACGGTCGATCGAGCTCACGCCCGCGGGCCAGGCACTCCTCGGCCCGGCCCAGCGGATGCTCGACGCGGCCCGCGCAGCGCGACGTTCTGCCCAGCTCGCCGCGTTCTCCGGTGAGGTCGAGCTGGCGATCATGCCGGGAGGGGCGCTGGAGCTGACCCGCCCCCTGCTCGTCGAGCTCGGTCGGCGCTTTCCCGGCGTCGACTTCCACCTGCGGCCGCTGAGCATGCAGGAGTGGCATCCCGGCATCCTCGCCGAAGTCGACCTGCTCATCACCCGGGAGCCGTTCCCCGTCGCGGAGGCCGTCGTCACCGAGCTGCTGTCCGAGCCCATGGGGGTGGGGGTGCCCTCGACCTTCGAGGAGAGTCGGGCTCCTGAGCTCACGCTCGACGACGTCGTCTCGTGCGCCCACGTCCGGATGACCGAGACCGTCCACCCGCAGATCGTGCGGCACTGGAGCCTCACGTCCATGACGAACGACCTCGAGGTGGAGCGTCGCGGCCCGGGAGCCGACGGGCCGCTGCAGACGCGTGACCGCGTGGAGTCCGGGTTCGGCCTGGCCGTGGCGCCTGCGTCCGTGGCCCGCCTCTACGGGCAGGGTGGCTACCGGTTCGTCCCGCTCGTCGGCGTCCCCGACTCACGCGTCGTGCTGGTCTCCGCGGTCGCCGGCACGAACGAGCTGGTCCGGGCCATCCACCGTGAGGCCGCGGACGTGGTCGCCCGACTCACCCCGTTGGTGCTCGGCGGCGAGTCGTCCGCCGTCGACCGGGTCGTGGCGGCCGCGATGCAGCTCTAGGACACCCACCGGTCCGGGACCGCACGGTCAGGTCAGAACCACTGGCGCGGGCGCTGCCGCACCTCCTCGCGGCTGGCGAGCAGCCGCCGTCCGAACCGCACGACCGTCCAGCACCACCAGCGGTCGATGTCCTCCTCGGCAAGGTCGGCCCGCGACTCCCAGTACCGGCAGAGCTCGGTGAGCTCGGCGTCGGTCAGCGCGGCACAGGCCTGCACGAACGAGCCGGGGTGCCCCTCGAGGGGATCGACGCAGGACGGACCGTCGTCCACCACCCACGTCTGTGTCGCTGCGATCTGGTTCACCTGGGCCATGCACCGATCGTGGACCCGTGGCGTGGGGTCCGCCTCCGTCGAACGGTGGAGAACAGCACCATTCGGCCCCCGTGGACGTCGGAACTGTGCTGCTGCCACCGTGGCCCGGGTGACACCATGGTCGGCATGGCATACGACGAAGGCGTCGCCCAGCGCATCCGCGACCTGGTGGTGGGCGAGCTGGACGTGACGGAGAAGAAGATGTTCGGGGGGTTGGCGTTCCTGGTGAACGGCAACATGTCGGTCGCCGTGAGTGGCAGCGGTGGGCTCATGGCCCGGCTGGATCCCGACGACTCGGACGCCCTCCTCGACGGCGTGGTGGTGACCCCGTTCGAGATGCGCGGCACGCCGATGCGGGGCTGGTTGCGGGTGGCCGAGGCGGGGTACGCCACCGACGAGCAGCTGGGCGAGTGGGTCGACCGGACCGTGGAGTTCGCGCGGACCCTCCCCCACAAGTGAGGCGGGGACGGGCCGCCTTGTCACAACGGCACCTGCTGTCCTGTCTGAGTGGGTACAGGAAGCGATCCACGAGGGAGTGAGCAGGATGAAGGTGTTCGTCGCAGGGGCCACCGGCGCGATCGGGCGGCAGCTGGTGCCGCTGCTGGTCGGAGCAGGCCACGAGGTCCACGGCATGACCCACAGCACGTCGAAGCAGGAGCTGGTCCGTCGGCTGGGCGCCGAACCGGTGGTTGCCGACGCGCTCGACGCCGAACAGGTCGCCGATGCCGTCGGACGGATCCAGCCCGACGTGATCGTGCACCAGCTGACCTCGATCGGCGCGATGGACCTGCGGCACTTCGACCGGGCCTTCTCGATGACCAACCGGCTGCGTACCGAGGGCACCGACCACCTGCTGGCGGCAGGCCGGGCCGTGGGCGTGGAGCGGTTCGTCGCGCAGAGCTTCTTCGCGGCCTACGAACGCGTCGGTGGCCCGGTCAAGACCGAGGAGGACTCGTTCGGCGTGGGCGCGGCCACGGAGATGCGCGAGACGGTTGCGGCGATCAGACACGTCGAGGAGGCCGTGCTCGCGGCGTCGTGGACGACCGGGATCGTGTTGCGGTACGGCGGTTTCTACGGCCCCGGGACCTCGCTCGGACCCGGCGGCGAGCAGACCCAGGCCGTGCGCGGACGCAAGTTCCCGGTGGTCGGTGACGGAGGCGGGGTCTGGTCGTTCATCCACGTCGCGGACGCGGCGGAGGCGACCGTGGCCGCCATCGTCCGCGGTCGAGCCGGCGTGTACAACATCGTCGACGACGAGCCGGCTCCGGTGCGCGAGTGGTTGCCCGCGCTGGCGCGGACCCTGGGGGCGCGACCGCCGATGCGCGTCCCGCGCTTCGTCGGGCGGCTCGTCACCGGCGAGCTCGGGGTGGCGATGATGACCGAGCTGCGGGGAGCCTCGAACGCCAAGGCCAGGAACGAGCTCGGCTGGCAGCCGGCACACTCGAGCTGGCGTGAGGGGTTCGCCGAGGTGGCGGGTCTCGAGAGGACGCGCGCATGACGTCCGCCGACGATGCCGCCGCCCGGGAGGCTCTGCTCGACGAGCTGCGGCCGACCTCGTTCGGCATCGCCTACCGGATGCTCGGCAGCGTCTCCGAGGCCGAGGACGTCGTGCAGGAGTCGCTGCTCAAGGTGCACCAGTCGCTGGAGGCCGGCGAGGAGATCACGTCACCGCGCGCCTTCGTCGCCACGGTCACCACGAGGCTCGCGATCAACGAGCTGCGGTCGGCTCGGGTGCGCCGCGAACGGTACGTCGGCGAGTGGCTCCCCGAGCCGCTCGTCACGGGCGGTCGTGACGACCCGGCGGTCGTGGCGGAGACCGCCGACGCCCTGTCGCTGGCGATGCTCGTGCTGCTCGAGACGCTCTCCCCCGAGCAACGAGCAGCCCTGCTGCTGCACGACGTCTTCGGCTACGGGTACCCGGAGGTCGCCGACATCGTGGGCACGACCGAGGTCAACGTGCGCCAGCTCACCAGTCGGGCCCGTCGACACGTCCGGGACGCTCGGCCTCGCTTCCGGACGACCCGCAGGCAGCACGACGACCTGGCTCGCCGGTTCTTCGCCGCGGCCGGGAGCGGTGACCTCGCCGGCCTGGAGGCCCTGCTCGCCCACGACGTCGAGCTCACCGGTGACGGTGGTGGGAAGGTCCCCGCCCTGGCCAGGTCGCAGCGCGGTCGCAGCCGCGTCGCCCACACCCTGACGAACTGGCTGCACGCGCTCGCCCGTTTCCCGCAGGTGTCGATGCGTCCGGTCGAGGTCAACGGAGAACCCGGCGCGATCTACGTCGACGACCAGCAGCGGGTCCTGGGCGTCTGGTCCCTCGAGTTCAGCGGCGGTCAGATCGTCGGGATCCGCTCGATCGTCAACCCGGACAAGCTCGCCCACCTCGGTCCGGTCGGCGACGTCGCCGCCATCATCCGTTCCGCCCGCTGACCGTCCCCGATCCACGGGTATGCCGCGGAGCCACCTCCGCGCCACACCCTCGGGTGCCACTCGGGCAAGGTCAGCCGTTCGCCCTGGCGGCGATGGCCACGGCCATCGCTCGGGCCCGATCGTCCGAGATACCCAGCTTGTCGGTCGCCACTTTCACGACGATGTCAGAGCGCGCACGGACAGGTTTCGATCCTTGGAGGATGGGTTGCCCAGCAGCGACCGTAACGGTCGTGGCGGGCCGGTAGGCCGCGTCGTAGCCACCAGAGAACACGACCCTCTTCTGCTTTGCTGATGTTGCCAGGTTGGTGTCCCAGGCCTCATGCGACGAGAAGACATTGATGGTGACCAGCACCGTCGAGGGGTCGTCAAGCCGCGTTCCCCATGCACATCCCTGGCTCGTCACCACTGGATGAACCGTCCGGTGGATGACGGCCTTGACCTCGGCGGCCGACGCGTTGGCGCAGTCCGGAGGCCCGAGCGGCTTCGGTGCGGCCTTGGGCTTGGAGGAGCTGGGCTTCGCGGGCTTGGGCGTGGCTGCACCTGGCTTGGTGGCCTTGGGCTGACTCGACTTCGCAGTGGCGACGGATGCGTCAGGGGCAGTCCCTGCGGGCCCGGCTGTTGCTGCAGGCGGGTTGCCGGAGCCTGCCAGACGTTCCACTCCCGCAGTGAGGATGGCGGGAAGCTTGGCCAGGAAGAGGACGGACGCAGCAAGCACCAGCAGGCCGAGGGTCAACCGGACCAGCTTTCGCACGAACCTCGGGACCCGGCGGGGCTGTCGTGTCGGCAGCGACCGTGCTGGTCCAGGACGCACAGGCCGCGGTGTGCGGGTCGAGTGACGGGCCTGGGCCTTTCCACTCGTGGCTGCGGCAGCCATCGCGGCAAGAAGGGTGGGATCAGTCGTGGTCGAAGGGAAGTCGGTGATGACCCGGGTCGCCACCGAGGGCACATCCTCCGACGTCATGACCGCGGGGCGAGCCCTCAGCCACCCGGCCAACGCCGTGACGGGCACCACCCAGACACCACGCACCATGCGAGGTTCGCCGAACTCCGCGGCACGTGATCCTGCCAGGCAGAGGACGGGCGTCACCGGCCGGTCCGCCTCGGCAGCCATGTAGGCCGCCATGCCGTGGACCTTCTTCAGCTCTGCCGCGAGGCTCACCGTCTCGGTGCGTCCCTCACGCACCCGATGCTGGAACAGACCGCCCTCGTGCTCCGTCACGCGCCCCGCGCGGTTCTTGGCATCGATGAGGAAGATCCCGGTCGGCCCCACTGCGATGTGGTCGAGGTTGGCCTCCGAGCGGCCCGGCCGCAGCAGCCGGTCGTGAACGACCGTCCAGCCGGACGGCAAGGACTCCAGGGCAGCGGCGACTCTCCGCTCACCTTCGGCGCCGGCCGCCCACTTGCCGGCTTCGTCGATCAGCTGCTTCGCGTGCTCGTCGGCACTGCCCCCTGGACTTCCCACGGCCGCGATGGTGCCGCCTCGTCGAGCTCGGTGTGCGTCCTTCGGTTCAAGTTCAACCGAAAGGTGGGGTTTCATGGTGATCCCGGCGGTCCTCGTAGGGGGCACTGTGAACCACCGGTTCGACTTGTCCCGATTCCCGGCGCGGCCCACCTTCGTCGACCTACGATCTGGCGACGAGTTCGGCAGGGATGTGGGGGCAGGGGCAGTGGGGACCGACGAACCCGTGGAGATGATCCACGTCGCACGGCCGACGCAGTGCGCCTGCGGCGAGCCGCTCCTCGCGGGCGAACGGGCCGGCCAGCTCGGGACGGACCCCACACCGGTGTGTCTCTGGTGTCTGGCCGACGTGCAGGCGGGTCGGCCCCGTCCACGGCGCCGTCGCGACACGACCGAGTGGCCTGAGCAGCTTGCCCTTCTCTCCCCCGGCCCCTCGGGTGCCTACGCCTCCCCCGCGACCACGGTCGTCGCAGAGTGGAGCGGTTCTCCCAGAGGCCCGAGATCCCCGAAGCGACCTCGTCGGCAGAGCGGTGGCGAAGGCCCCAGGACCGCGGTGTCGCTGCTGGTGACCATCGTGATCGTGGGGGTCGTGCTGCTGGGCATCCCCGCCCTGCTGGGCAGGTACTCCTCCGGGGCATCCACCCCGGGTGTCACCCACGGCAGCAGCGGGCTGCCCGCGGCCGCCCCGGTGTCAGGCATGCCCCTGGGCGGCGGCGATGACGCCACCGGTTCTGCGGTCCTGTGGCCACCGGTGCCGGCTGACGCGAAGAACACGCCGCTGGGCCGCCCGCCGGTCCAGCGATCGGCGTCGACCGACTACGCCTTCCTCAACCGTGTCAGCGACGACGCGAGCCGTCCCGTGGCGTGGGACCCGTGCCGCCCCATCCACCTCGTGGTCAACGCGGCGTCCGCTCCGCCCGGCGCCGACCGTCTGCTGACCGAGGCTGCGAGCCAGGTGAGCCTCGCGACGGGGCTGCAGTTCGTGATCGAGGGACCGACGGACGAGCGGCCGTCGGAGGACCGGCCGACGGTGGACCAGGCGAGGTACGGCAACCGCTGGTCCCCGGTGCTCGTCTCGTGGACCGACCCCGGCGTGGTGCCGCGGCTGAAGGGCACGGTCGTCGGGCTGGCCGGACCGGATGAGGCCAGCTCCGTCGGCGCCCAGGACCGGCACTACGTCAGCGGGATCGTGGACTTCGACGGGCCGGCCTTCAACGACATCCTGACCAGCGGTGACGGGTGGGCGAACGCCCGTTCGATCGCGATGCACGAGCTGGGTCACCTCGTCGGGCTGGATCACGTCCCTGCGAAGAGCCAGATCATGTACGAGAGCGACCAGGGTCGGACACAGTTCGGCAAGGGCGACCTCGAGGGCCTGCGGCAGCTCGGGTCGGGTCCCTGCTTCACCCGGTGACGGCCCGCTCCCGGACGACCGCGGGGCGACCGGTTCGTCGTGAACCGGCCGCCCCGCGGCATACCTGCGTCGTGGTGCTGAGCAGTTGTGGTGCTGAGCCGGGGACTCAGGCGACGCGCGACTGGGGCGCGGTCTCCTTGGTCTTGGCGGCGTCACGCTCGACGATGTCGCCGAGGGCGTCGTCGATGGCCTTGAGCTGACCGGCCTCGAGCTTCACGCCGGCTGCCTTGACGTTCTCGTGCACCTGCTCGGGGCGCGAGGCGCCGACGAGTGCGGCGGCCACGTTGTCGTTCTGGAGGACCCAGGCGACGGCGAGCTGGGCCATCGACAGGCCCGCCTCGTCGGCGATGGGCTTGAGCTTCTGGACGCGGGTGAGCACGTCGTCGTTCATGAACCGCTTGATCATGTCCGCGCCGCCCTTCTCGTCAGCGGCGCGCGAACCCTCCGGCGGCTTCTGGCCGGGCTGGTACTTGCCGGTGAGCACGCCCTGGGCGATGGGGCTCCAGACGATCTGGCTGACCCCGAGCTCCTTGCTCGTGGGGACGACCTCGTCCTCGATGACGCGCCAGAGCATCGAGTACTGGGGCTGGCTCGAGATGAGCTGGATGTTGAGCTCCTTCGCGAGCTTCACACCCTCGCGGATTTGGTCGGCGGTCCACTCGCTGACGCCGATGTAGAGCGCCTTGCCCTGGCGGACGACGTCGGCGAACGCCGTCATCGTCTCCTCGAGCGGCGTCTCGGTGTCGTACCGGTGCGCCTGGTAGAGGTCGACGTAGTCGGTCTGCAGTCGCTGCAGCGAGCCGTTGATCGACTCCATGATGTGCTTGCGGGACAGGCCGGTGTCGTTCTTCCCACCGGGACCGGTCGGCCAGTAGACCTTGGTGAAGATCTCCAGGCTCTCGCGCCGCTCGCCCTTGAGGGCGTCGCCGAGGACGGTCTCCGCCTTGGTGTTGGCGTAGACGTCGGCGGTGTCGAACGTGCTGATGCCCGCGTCGAGAGCCGCGCGCACGCACTGCGTGGCGACGTCGTTCTCGACCTGCGAGCCGTGGGTGAGCCAGTTGCCGTAGGTGATCTCTGAGATCTTGAGACCACTGTTGCCGAGGTATCGGAATTCCATGCTTCAACCGTATGCCGCGCGGCCCGGGCCCGCTCGTCCGGTCCCAGCCCTCGGCTCGTCCCCGGCGTCGGCGGGGCCTTGGCACGGCTGAGGCCCCGCCCGGTCAGGGGCAGGGTCCGGGGCGGGGTCACGCCGGCTCCTGCGCGGCGCGCTGCGCCAACAGCTGGTCATAGCTGCCGAGCACCAGGTCCCACTCCACCCACTCACCGGCATCGTCACGGACCACGCGCCCGGCCAGGCGCCGGCTGTGCACGGTCGTGTGGTGCCGCTCGCACAACAGCGCGGCGTTGCCCAGGTCGGACGACCCGAAGTCGGCCCAGTGCAGCAGGTGATGGGCATCCGTCCAGTGGGGCGGCATCGAGCACCCGGGATAGGTGCAGCCGCCGTCTCTCAGCCACAGTCGCCGCGTCTGGGCCGGGGTGAAGAAGCGCACTGCCCGACCCTGGTCGAGCACCTCCCCCGCCGATCCCAGCACCAACGGGACCACGGAGGCGTTGCAGGCGAGGCGGCGCACCGTCCCCGGCGCCAGCATCGTCCCCGACTCCGGACCGCCGATCACGACGCCGGCGCCGCGAACTCCGCTGGCCAGGGCGTCCCAGTCCATGGTCACGATCAGCTGGGTCTTCGTGTGGGGTCCCACCCCCTCGCCCGCGGCGACCGCTCGACCCACCAACGCCAGGAGCGCCTCGCCCCGCCTCTGGTCCGACCCGCGCAGATCGCGTTCCCCGTCGACGGGCCTGGGTGAGGACAGGGGTCCGAGTGCCGCCTCGAGCACGGCCTTGCCGGCGACGTCGAGCACGAGCCGGTACTCCGCCGTCCCGGTGCCGTCCTCCACGGGCTGCGACAAGGCGACGAACCGCCGGGCGACGTCCTGCTGCAGCTGGAGCTCACCGTCCTGGCCGTACCTCGCCAGCAGGGCCGGGCGTACCAGGCGGCAGCCGCGCGGCCCGTGCTCCGCGGCCATGTCGATCAGGCCCTCCAGCACGTGGGGCTCGGCACCATCGGCCAGGGCAGGTCGCAGACGGTCCGCCTCTGCCACCACCACCGCGGCCGAACGGACGGGGAGTCGTCCAGCGTCCACGGCCTCCTTGATCGGCTGGTTGCACGGCTTGGCGAAGGCGACAGCAACAGCGACGAGCTGTCCTGCACCCCCTGCACGCGTCGACGGCGCATGGTGCCGGACCCACTGCGTCACCGTCATCGCCGCGGCACCTCCGGAGGCGTCCCCTCGCTCGATGGCCTCGCTGACGATGGCGACCCTCGCCGCGTCGCATGACGCGCTGAGGGCATCGACCTCACCGAGCAGCTCACCGAGCCCACCGCTGCCCGGGACCTGCCAGAGCGAGTCCGCGATCCCGGTCAGCAGCTCCCTGGCAGCCGCGATGTGTTCGCGTCGCTGCTCGAGCCCCGGGCTTGCCTCCATACGAGAACACTAACCGGTGCCACCGACAGCGCTCCCACTCGGTAGCGAACCAATCCCGTTGTGCTGCAACACTTTTCACAGACACACAGAGTGGTCATGAACAATCCCCAAAGCCCCTACCTGTGGACAACCGAGCCGCCACGTCGCTCCTGTGGACAAGCGGTCACAGCAGCCGTGAAGCGTGCCCGGTCAGCAATCCGACTGCCCAGCACTCCGTTCAGCGAGCAGGTTCGAGCGCCGGCGTGCCCTCCTCGGCGGCTTCCCCGGGGCTGGCGGGTTCGGCGGCGTCGAGTGCGGCGTCACGGCGCGACAGCGCGCTGGGCCACCACATGCGCCCCTTGGCGTCGAGGTTGAGCGCAGTCACGAGGACCGAGCGGACCACGAGCGTGTCGAGCAGCACCCCGAGGGCCACCGCGATCCCGATCTCCGCGAAGGAGACCACGGGCAGGGTCCCGAGCACCGCGAACGTACCTGCGAGGACCAGCCCCGCCGACGTGATCACGCCCCCGGTGGCGGCCAGACCCACCAGGGCGCCTCGACGGGTGCCGATCTCCTTGGCCTCCTCGTGCACGCGGGTCATGAGGAAGATGTTGTAGTCGATACCCAGCGCGACGAGGAACACGAAGACGAACAGCGGCAGGGAGGAATCAGCCCCGGCGAACCCGAGGACGTTCCGGAAGATCAGCGACGAGAGTCCGAGGGCCGCACCGAAGGACAGGACCACGGTGCCGATGAGGATCAGCGGCGCGGTGATCGCCCGAAGGAGCAGGACGAGGATCAGCAGCACCACGCCGAGGATGAGCGGGATGATCCGCAGGTTGTCGTCGGCGGACGCGCGGAGGGTGTCTGCCCGGGTGGCGGTGTCGCCGCCCGCGATCGCGTCGGCACCAGGGACGCCTGCGATGGCCGCACGGATCCGGTCGACGCTCTTCGTCGCGGCGTCGGAGTCCGGCGCATCGGAGAGGGTCGCCTGGATGAGCGACCGGCCGCCCTTGGTGACCGGGTCACCGACCGACGAGACGCCCTCCACTCCCTGCAGGGTCGTCCTGACGGCCGCAGCCTGCCCGGCGTTCGTGAGGACCAGGACCGGTGAGCCGGCACCCGCTGGGAAGTGCCTCGCCAGAACCTGTTCGCCCACAACGGATTCCGGCGTCCCATAGAACGCGTCCTTGTTCTGCAGGCCCACCGCGTTGAGCTGGAAGATGCCCAGCGAGGCGACCGCGAGCAGGAGCGAGGTGACGACCCAGGTGCGCCGGGGCGCCCGGGCGATCCGGGCGCCGATGCGGGCCCAGACGCCGTCCCGGGTGTGGTCGACCGAGCCGTACGACGGCCTCACCGGCCAGAAGATCCAGCGACCGCACACGACCAGCAGCGCAGGCAACAGGGTCAGCATGACGAGCAGCCCCACGGCGACGCCGATGGCCGCCACCGGGCCCAGTCCCTTGGTGGAGTTCATCGTCGCGACGAGCAGGCACAGCATGCCGGCGATGACCGTTGCCCCGGAGGCGAGGATCGCCGGGCCGGCACGGTGCAGGGCGAAGGCCATGGCTTCGTGCCGGTCCTCGTGTCGGCGCAGCTCTTCCCGGTAGCGCGCGACGAGCAGCAGCGCATAGTCGGTGCCTGCCCCGAACACGATGACGGTGAGGATGCCAGAGCTCTGCGCGTTGACGGTGAGGGTGTCGTCCTTGGCGAGGAAGTAGATGACGGCCTGCGCGACGAAGAGCGCGGTGCCGGCCGAGACCACGGGGATGAGCCACAGCACCGGGCTGCGATAGGTCAGCAGCAGGATGATGATGACCACGGTCATGGCGCTGTACAGCAGCTTCCCGTCGATGCCCGAGAACGCCTCTGAGGAGTCGGCCGAGAACCCGACCGGTCCGGTCACCTGCATCGACAGGCCGTCGGGGCGGTCCTGGGCGATGGTGCGCAGGTCCTTGACCGTCGCACCGAGCGAGTCCCAGCCCGCGTCGCCCGCGTCGACTGGGACGATGACCTGGATCGCCTTGCCGTCCTTCGACGGGATCGGGCCGACGCTGTCGTTCTTCACCGGCGCCAGGGCGTCGAACTTCGCCACCTGCGCGGTCACGGCCTGCGTGTCCGCTGCGGTGAGCCCGTCCGCCCGCTCGTAGACGATGACCGCAGGGAACTCGTTCTTGCTCTGGAACGCCTCGATCTGCTTGACCACCTGCGTGGACTGCGCGTTCGCCGGGAGCCAGGCGACGGCCTCGTTGTTGAGGACGCCCTGCAGCTTGCCGGCCGGGCCGAACGCGGCGGCCAGCACCACCAGCCAGAACCCGACGACGAACCACTTGGTCATCCGTGACGACGGGAACCTGGCGAACCAGCCGACGTCCCCCATCCGCGTCTGCGCCATGCCCGTGCCCTCTCCCTAGCGTTGTCGCACCCCCTGCCGGCGCCGTCCTCGTCAACGGTAGGCCTCGGTTCCGATGGTGGACAACGGTTTTCGTCGCCTCTGGGGGTCCGGCTCAGGGGCCACTCAGGGGTCACCCTGAGACCACTTCGGGCATTTCAGGGCGTATGCCGCGTGGCTACGACAACGGTCGGACGCACCTGCTGCGGACGGCACGCCGTTCGTCGTCGGTGCCGCCCTCGCCGTCCTGCTGGCGGTGCGTCGGCTCGTGCATGACCGCCTCGCGGCCTCCGCGACGGGCACCCTGGTGGCAAGAGGGTTCTACCTCGCGATCGCGGTCTACGGCTTCGTGCTGCTGGGCATGGACGTCGCGGACTTTGCCTGACCTCGTGGCAGGTCGCGCACGGCCGAGGCCGCCGACGCCGCGAAGAGTGCGGCGAAGCCGGCGCCCATGACCCAGGTCAACGGCCGGTCGGTGAGGAACTCGTGCCGGGCGCGGACTGCGGCCACGAGGATGAGCGCGAACATCACGAGCTGGACCCGTCGCATCAACCGGACTGTGTCCCACCGGTCGTCGGTCAGCACGGCGAGGCCGGCCGCGCCCAGGCAGAACGTCGCCCCGACGACTCGCGCCGTCAATGGCGTGAGCGCCCACGGCCAGACGGTGACTGCCCGTGCCGGGGCTGCGAACATCAGCAGACCGGTCAGCACCGCCAGCCCGCCCACCCCGGCCACGGACCACCGGGCCACCCGACCGAAACGAGGTGCGTCCGGTGCCGGCGGCGCGGCATACCGCTGGTTGACGAACCAGGCAGCAGCAACGAGGAAGGGCGCTGTGAAGTAGAGCCCGGCCCACAGCCAGAACGCGAGCCGGTCATGGACGAACTTGTCCCAGTGGATGACCGTGGCGATGCCGAGCAGCGTGGCGAACAGGGCCACCGAGACGAACCCGGCGCGGACGGCGACCCACCGACGTTCGACGAGGAGGACCCGGAGGAAGAAGTAGCAACCGCCGAGGTAGGCCGACGCGAGCAGCATCGAGGTCATCTGCGCCTGGATCGGCCACGACCACACGCGCGCTGTCTGCCCGGGGAACCCGTAGAGGATCACGAACGCCACCAGCAGGAACGGCGCGATGAAGGCGGAGAGTGCGCGGGTGGTGCCCAGGACACGGTCGTCGAGGGCTCTGTGGCTGCTCACGTCGCCACCTCCTCGAGCCGCTTCACGGCGTCGAGGAGGGCGGAGTAGGAGGCGACGAGCGCACGGCGTTCGGCGGCGAGCCAGGGGTCCGTGAGGTCGCAGCCCGCCGCGACCCAGGCATCCGAGAGGTCCATCGCCTCGGCGCGCCACCGGGCGGCTTCCTGCATCGACTCGCGCGGTGCCGAGTAGACGTGGGAGTAGAGGTCGACCAGGGCGTTCTCGAGCTCGGCGCGGGAACCGTCACCATGGGCTGCGTCCTCAACGGCGGTCGTCGCTGCGTCGCTCTCCGCGGTGACGGGCAGGTCGCGTTGGCGGTACCGGTGGAGGCGCCACCACTCCACTTCCAGCTCCGAGGCCTTGACGGGGTCGAAGGTCAGGTCCGAGTGCGCCAGGACGAGCCGGTAGAACCCGAGCATCGCGGTCCGGGCAGCGTCCGGGTCGTTCTCGGGCACCGGAGCCCACGCCCGATTGGCCTGCAGGACGTACCACGCCGCGACGAGCGTGAGTCGCGGCCCGAGCCCGAACCCGGCACCGACCATCCCGACGAACGAGCGCAGGGCGGTGACCCACTCGCGCCGGTAGTAGCTCGCCCACGCCTGCGTCTCGAGGCGACCCAGCGCGACGGCATCGAAGTCGCGCGGACTGTGGCGACTGAGGCTGTGGCGACCCAGCACGGCGCACCTGACTTCCCGGCCGGAGTCGCCCATGGCAGCCGCTGACAACTGCCGGTCCTGAGGCCGATACTAGTCGCGCAGGGCCACCTCGTCAGGGGGTCAGATGCTCCATCCGTCGCCCGGTCGCGACATCACCGCAGTGGTTGCTGCCATGGATGACCGACTCCTCCGGATGCCTCCCGAACGAGCCGCGCAGCGGGTGTTCCTCGAGACGTACCGCCGTACGACGCTGGCTGTGGCTGCTGCGATTGCGAACGCGTGCTTCGAGGACCCGGACTGGGTGGAACGGTGGGACGTGGCGTTCGCCGACCTCTACCTCGCGGCCCTCGATCTCGACCTGTCCGGCAGTCCTGCCGTGCCCCGCCCGTGGGCGCTGGCCTTCGGGGCGCCCGCTTCCCTGCCGGCGCTCCGGCACGTGCTGCTGGGCATCAACGCACACATCAACTACGACCTGCCCCAGGCATTGCTCGCGGTGATCCCGGACGCGGACTTCGCCTCATCTGTGGCTGTTGCGCGGCGGGCTCGGGACCACGAACGGATCGACGGTGTCCTTTCCTCGCGGGTCGCCGCGGAGGACTCCGAGCTCGGCGCCGTGTCGCCGCCGACCCTCCTCGATCGGGCGCTCCAACCGCTGAACCGGTTGTCCTCCAAGCGATTCCTGCGCGAAGCGCGACAGAAGGTGTGGCACAACACGATGGAGCTCCAGCGCGCGCGGGTCCAGGGAGAGGCCGCGTATTCCGCGCGGCTGGCCGAGCTCGAAGTGCTCAGTGCAGCCCGGATCGCCGACCTGCTGGCGCCGGGTCAGGTGTTGCTGCGGTTGGCCGTGGCTGGGTTCGGTGTGACCCTCCCACCCCCAGCCTGAGCGTCTCTCCCCCGCCGGCTTCTGGCCACCGGTGCCTCACCGATCGGCAGTTTGAGCTCTCGCGTGACGTCTCAGTTGGAAACAAGTAGGCGAGGCCTGCGACCAATTGCCACCCGTTGCCCACCAGTCAGCCATTTCAGGCCGTTCATGAGGCACGAGTAGTAACGAGAGTGGGGTGATCGTCCATTTGCCACCGACTGCGCCGATTTGCGGTGATGCGACAGCGACACGCCGAAACCGGATCGTCCGAAGGGCCAACTTTCCGGGAGCAATGCGGCTCCGCATGGTTGCAGGATGCGACTCCTCACTGGCGTGCCACCACTTCCCTGCCTCCCACGATCCACCCGGACAGAACCGCGCGCCTCCTCCCCAGCCCCCTCACCTAAGAAGTTCACCGCCCCTTGGGGCATAACGACCGGGATCACCGAAGTCCGCTAGGAACAGTCGCCGCGGGTCGACGACGGCACGCCGCGGATCCGACATCACCCGCCACACGCCCAACAGCCTTAACGAGGCGGGGGACGTGTGAGTCCGCGTAAGGCAGATTGTCATGCCCCCAGCCCGGGACTCGTCGCAGCACGAACCGCCCGTGGAGGATCGCGAGCGGCGAGCCGGCGAGCGCCGACACTTCAACGATTGCGAACAGCCGTGTGCTGAGACTGCATGGATAACTCATCCGTCGGGTGGCATTCTGGACACATGAGTCGGCAGGAACCCGCGCGCCTGGCACCTCCCGAACCATGGCTCGCTCGAAAGATGTCGACCTTCCCGCGTCGCGAGACCGCACCCGAGATGAGCCTTCGTCGTGGTTTGCACGCGATGGGTCTGCGCTACCGCGTGCACCATCCGGTTCCTGGCATCCCGCGCCGGAGGATCGACATCGCGTTCACACGAAAGCGCGTTGCCGTGTTTGTTGACGGCTGCTTCTGGCATGGATGCCTCGATCATGGCCACATCCCCAAGAGGAACGGGGCATGGTGGCTGTGGAAGCTGGATGGCAATGTCGAACGCGATAGATCGACAACCCAGCACTTGCAGAACCTGGGCTGGCAGGTCGTGAGGGTCTGGGAGCACGAGCCATTGCCGACCATGATTGAGCACGTCGTTGGGGCATTGCGTGATCAAGAAGGTGCCTGAAAAGCACATAAGCCCCATCTAGGCGCAATCTGGCCGAAAGTCCGATGGTATCGCCCTTGCAGGCTGTGGCACCTTGACGACTGTGCATCAGATCATTTGGCTTCGTGAGACGACCGCGCCCCACCTGGCCGACGTTCTTAATGCCGTCGCGGGGGCAGTTGCTGAGTCAGGGTACGCCGTCGAGCCCTATGGCGGCATCCGAACGGCCGACGTTGTGACAGCTCTTCGAGCGCCTCTGGAGGGATTGGGAGTCGAGCTACCCCCGGATGGCGTCCGGTTGCCCACGCAGACTCAAGGTGGTTCTGGGTCAGTGGATGCTGACGGCTATGACCGTCAATTCTGTGTCTCCGTTCACGTGCTCGGTGGGAGAGCTCGAACGAACAACGAGGCGCTGTGCTCACTACTCCGGGCCGCATCAGCCCGCGATGTCAGAGCTTGCGTCCTCGTCGTGCCCCGGTCCTACAAGGGTGGGCAATGTGCTTCACCTATCCTGGAACAGTTTCAGGAGCTGGCCTCGTGGACAGGAGTAGTCCTAGATCTGGACGCAGCCTGTGTCGTTGCTTACTGATCCCGCAGGGTGGCCGCCCCTGTCATCCGACAGTGGCGCCCCTCCCCTCGCAAGCACTGCACTGGAAGAGGCACCATTGGCGAAACGGCCCGAAGTTAGGCATGTGTGGTCTGGGTCCGATGATCCCGAAAGGCAACCCGCGAATCACCCTCTGCTCAACGCAGACAACCAACTGCGGACAGCCACACTCCTGACGACACTAAGGACGCTCGGCGGTTTGGCCACCTTGCGCGAACTTGCGGGGGGTTTGGCGAGCACTCCTGACCAAGTGCGATCCCAGATGGATCTTTCAGGTGAGCAACTCGTCTGTACGGAGGTTGACTCGCTGATTGTGGTCACTGCGCGTAGCAACCTGACATCTGCGTTCATTCGAATCGCCAATCGAAACTGTGAACCACAGTCATCAGTGCGGGAATTGGTACGGGCAGCTGCTGACGCTGGGACCTCGATGTCGCGCACACGTGCCGCCTACCTCGTTGCCGTGCTTCCGATCGTTGCGGAACCTGCGGGTGTGGAAGAGTCTCGCCGCTGGGCTTCATCTGGAATCCCTGACGAGACAGAAGGGGCCTCGCGGACATTCGAGCCCGAAGCAGCCCCGCCGAGCGGTGCGGGACGAGAAATCCCTCACATTCGTACCCCCCAACACGTCGGTTTCGTCCTGCGCGACGACGACGAGGACGACGCCCCGGTCCAGCAGGTCGTGACCGCCGGCGCC
>NZ_LMGM01000001.1:1060546-1085186 GCF_001427915.1 Phycicoccus sp. Root563
TAAGGTTCAGTCCGCGAGTAAAGCTCTAATGCGTGAGCACGGGGGCTACGGCCGTCCGTCACTCTGCCAGGTCGCGGCCCAATGCGGCCTCACGGCCAAGGAAGTTGCACAGGCTTTGGCTTACGACCAGCGTGTGTTCTCTCTCGATGAGCCGGTTCGCATCTCGGTCGAGTCACTACCGATCTCCGCGCCGTTTGATGTGGACGCCCCGACCACAGATCTTGCGTCAGTGCTGTGGGACGCTTGTGAGCCTGACGTTCAGGATCTGGCTGTAGATGCTGTCGTTTTGCAGTCAGCCGCTGCCATCCTGACGACCCTTCCACGGCGCGAGGCCGCCGTGTTGAACTTGCGCCACGGCATCGACGATGGAAAGCCCAAGACCTTGGACGAAATCGGCAGAGTCTTCGGCGTCACTCGAGAACGAATACGTCAGATTGAGAAGTCTGCATTGGAAGCTCTCAGGACCAACCCAGCCGCCCTCGAGGTTGTCGACATTCAGACACGGTGGTGAGCTCAGTCTGGGGCCCCGTGGCCGGTCAGGCCTCAAGCTCATAAAAGGGCAACCCACGCATAAATCGGCCAGGGAATCCCAAGGACGAGTACAGGGCATGGTGCACAGGCAATCTAGAAATTTCGGCCGCCTGCTCCGCTGTCGCACGATTAAGACCGAGCGAGACGAGATCCTTTAGAGCCACGCTCGGCACTTTGTGGATGAACCATGTCAAGAGTGGCTGCCCATAGTTGGTATCACCTTCTTTGAAGTGAGACAGGTATTGGGACGAAAGGATCACGCCAACGCCGAATTCGCGGCCTTGTAGCATCAGATCCATCAATACCGGGAACTGATAGCGCATGATATTTGTGGCTTCATCCACAAGAAGGAATGAATTCAACCTTCTTAGCTGGGGGTTTGCTCCACGATAGGGCCACTTGGGCAGCTCCAGCATGTATTCGTAGTACATGTTCAGAAACAATGCCACAAGAGCATTCTTCGCTTCCTGATCGGCCCCGAGCTCATTGAGTGCCACCACGAGCACACGATCATTGAGAAGCTGCCCAAAAGGGAGGAGGTCGTCGGGCTCATCGCTAAACACCTCCGCCAAGACAAAAGTATTCAAGATCGACACAACGGCATCCGGCTGCTTGATATCGGCACGATATCGGCCTAAAACCTGCGCCAACGTGGGTGGCAAACCTGACTGTTCTTTGAAGAGCGCTGTCACAATCGTTACCAAACGGTCCCTTTGAACCGGGCCAATTCCAGCATAGATTCGCGAGAGAATATTCGTGAAGGCCTGCGCTCGTTGATACGCGGCCAGTGGAGTGTAGGGGCCATTGATTGCAAAGACATTCAGAGGTATGCCCGACGGAGCCATTACCACTCCGCCAACCTTGGCAAGGAAATCGCCGTCTTGAAAGTCCCGCTTGTAGTCCAGAATTAGGAGCGAGACCGGATTCTCCTGACTCTCTGCGGCCGAGCGCCTGAGTTGATGTACAAGGGCCTTTAGCAGCTGCGTCTTTCCTGTTCCAAGATCTCCCACCACCCCAATATTGAGTTGGTTCAATTCCGTATTGCTTGGCCAATAGTCAGCGCCTGCGGGACCAAGGGTTCCGGTCAGCTTTCCTACCTGAAAGCGAATGCCCTCCGTCGAATCGAGCGCAGGCGTGCCGGCGCTAGGAGAGATCCCGACCTCAGGGATGGAACCAAGCTCGGCTTCATCCGCTTCTTCGACCACTTGCACCGTCGGCTTGTGCGGCGCCTCCTGGGCCGGCTCAATTGGAGCCAAGGTCGGGCGTTGTGGTGTGCGAAACACGTGGGGTGGCACGTCGTTCAGAGGAATGGGATCTAGGTCTACGGGATCACTATCGCGGACAGCCGGAGGTTGGGACGCCCAAGTGACGACGTCCGTCCATGCGTCCGACAATGCATCTCCATCATTCCGAGCTGCGTTAAACGCGGCCCCAGAGTTAGCAATCAAGGCGCCATATGCACCGAGGTCCGCCGCACTCTCGTCCACATGCGCAGTAAAGGCCCTCCCATCAGTGGTTGTGGCGCTGTGACGGAAATAACAAAGCACTGGCTTCCCAACTCGCACCGGCATTTTTCCATCGATGAGCCGATGGAGGCGTTCGGCGAGCCTGTCGACATTATGAATAGGTGTCGGGCTGAGCCGGAGGCCCGCTTCCACGAGGGCTGCCAAGCCGTTGTGCCACAATGCAGAATTTGCATCCACGCCAGCGGACAGGGCCTCGCTCCGCGCCTCAATCTTCTGGAGAAGTTGCGTGGTCGAAGCGAGCTGTTCCAGAGGATCAAGAAGGGCTTGATCGCCCGGCTGTGGCAGGTGTTGTTGCGGGTGGTCGGATAATGAGCCATAGAACTTGATCTCAATTGGCACGAGCGTCAGCGCCGTGTCGTCCACTCGGACCACCAAGAGGTCAGCGCGTCGCAGGGCATCGCCGTGTTTCGATTGCGATAGTGCCGTCAAGAACGTGTCGCATGCATCTATGGGGAGGACCACTTGATCAAAGGCTTGGTTAGATGCTCCTTTTTCGAGCAGCTTTAGACTTAGATAGAAACCCAGGGCTCCGGCCGCATGGGTGCCACCCATGGCGACCAAAGACGAAAGTCCCACCCCCCGAGATCCGAGAGTCCCAAGCAATTCGTCTACTTCAAGGTCCGTGGCCTCGGAGCCCTGCGCGTGGCTAAGAACCGCCTTAAGCTCCCGCCTGAACCCACCGGGAACTCTAACCACGGAAACGAACGGCCTTCGTTCCAGTAGAGGCATATCGTCAGCACCATCCAGAAATGGAGGGCGCCATTCCCAGAGCATTTGACTACCCCCACTGCCTTCATTTACGAGCGCCGCCATTGCTCCCGGATTAACCATAGTTTCCCCGGAGACCGTCCAATCGGCGTTCTGATCCACCAGAAGAGCCTTGAAGAGTCTTGATGACACGCGTGGCTGCGCGTGGGCACCCTCGCAGGCCATCAGCGCATGAGAGAATGGTTCCCAACCCATTTCCGGACGAATTGCAGGCCTGGACTCAGCCTGCTTGCCACCCGATGCGAGGGCCTGCTGCGCTTCAAACCTGCGAAGCGGAATGTTTCCCACTAACCCCGCATTGCCCAGCTCACCGTTGCCGACCTCAACCTGCACTCCTGCGTCCTGCAAAAGGCGAATGTTGCAAAGCTGAGGATTGCTCGTGTCGTGCTGGTATCGCGACCAAGCTATTGGTGTCATCGTGTCGCTCTCGAGCAATCGAGTCAGGGCATCTCGGGGAGCGTCACCCCGTCTGTTCAGAGAATCGTGGATCCTGACCCCGCCTCGCAGTGCGCTGTTCCCCCCCGCGTTCCAATACTTGACGGCGGCCAGTACCGCCTCGTCGATCTCCTCGAGTCGGGTTGTCGCGGTGGTCGCGGCTAGGTCGACCGTGAGGGTCGACACGTGGGGGTTCATGCGCCTGTAACTCCTGAGCGCAGACGCAACCGCCGTGGAGTTCAGCCCACTGGCAGCAGATCCCGGTGCACGCTGTCCCGCGATCTCACCAGGCGACTTCAAGGCTCGGTGTCCATCCACCGACGCCTCGACGAGCATCGACCAGCCAAGAAATATCTGTTCTTCGCCGTTGTCAATTGGCACGGCAATCATTCGGCCGCCCTCGGAGTCCCGTGGGCCCAGAAGGGGAAAGTTCCAGCCCTCCACGGTTCCCGCCAACGACCGAGCATCTTCGGCTTCCCACAGAACTTCTTCAACGCATGACAGCCACGCCAACCTGATTGGATGCAGGGGGCTAAGAAGCACCGCTGAGCAACGACCCGACTCCGACGCATCCCATACGCTCGCAGAGAAAGGGTACGTAGCCCAGAAGAGTCCGGCGGGATCCCCAAGGGATTTCGCATGCTGCACCAGGGCGGTATACGCCTCGAGATACGCGCTTAGCGCGGTCTGGTCACGCCACAAGTGGCGCCATGATGTTCTGGATGGCCATTCTGAATGTTGCCCACCATCGGGCACCTCCGTTTGCAACGAGGCCGGCACCTTGAGGTCGACGAATGCCTTCCGAAAAGCCTTAGCCTCATCTGAATCTCTGAGTTCGTTCGGAACAGAGAATTGAGCGACGTTTGACCAAGTGCTGGAGAGCGATCCCGGCATGAGAATACCACTGTGCAGTTGCAGCTTCAGATCGTTTGATCTGTCCGACTGCGCCTCTGGAAGCGCAACATGCCCATGAGCGACCAACCACTCAGAGCTCGCGCAGTGTTGGCCAATCATGGCCTCCAGACGGCCCCGTACCGACCGCCGCGATTGAAGGCTTGCGCCTCCGCTGGCCACGGCACCACGATGAATAGCCGCTACGACCGGCGACTGGAATGAGTCCGAGGGATCGGGCGTACGGAGCTCAAATCCCACCTCACCAAGAGTTATGGAGTCCAGACCGCCAGGCGCAACTTCACCTGACCAGTAGCCCTGATTTACCCAGGGCTGAAGTTGGATCTGCCCTGCAACCAGTGGGACGTCGACATCAGCGCCCCACAATAGGACCACGTGCGTCTTCGAAGGTTCGACGTCAACCTGATAGAAGGGTTCCTGATCCTGAACCACGCCCTCGGCAGAGAATCGTTCTGGGCCGACTACTTTCGCCGTACCTAGACCCTTTGGCTTGATAGGCCAGACAGCGAGCCCAGTACCCGCCGGGGGCAACAGATAGATCCGGGAGCTCGCCGATGTGTCGACGACCCCTGCCAGCTGATCGTTCGACGCGATGCTGACCGTTGCCGTCAGGCCCCGAACTACATGGCGAAAGGACGGTCCCGCCACCGACTGTTCAAACTGCCCAACTAGCCAAAGCGACCCGTCCGGGGCGACCTCTGCGGACCCACGCCAGGTGACTCTCTTGTCAGAAACCCGAAGCGAAATGGAGGTGGCAGGGAGGTCGGCAGTTACTGGCGCCAGAGTTGGGATCAGCACTCGACAGGAATGGCTCAGGGATCCATGAGCATCCGATATCACGTTCCACCCCGGAATGGCGAACGACCCACCAGATCCCGAGCCGATCGAGAGGTCGTCGCCGCCACGGGATTCGAAGCGGAGCTCCGAGCCCGCGGATGCCTGAAGTGGAGAGAAAAATTGCGATTCAGTTAGGGAAGCGAAAGCGATCAACGCACCATGGCCATCATGTAGCCCGTGGCTCACCCATGCGTACAGTTGATTGTCCTCCGCTGCCAACGTGCGGCCAAAACCGGCCCAACTCAAAGACTCTAGTGGGTGCTGCTCTCCGGCGCAGTCAGGGTGGTGTGCCAACTGCTTTGCAGTTGTCTCGATCGCCTGCTGATCTCCCCACCAGGTTGCGAGTGCTTCACCAATCTCCCTACCTCGGTGGCGGCGCGTGTAGGCAGCGCCATCGTTGGGCCGGGGTAGGCCAAACGCAGCGAATGTATATCTTGCGAGAGTCGCGGAAACATCGAGCTCAGGCTCGTCCCGCGCCAAAACAGACAACGAGCTTGCCAGACGTTCAATACCAAGAGAGGCATGTCGGAACCAGTATGCATTCCAGGACAGAGATCCCTGACCGAGGTATCGGTAGGTATCCGCGATTGCGGCCAGACAGGCAGCCAGGCGGTCAGAGTCGCTTCGTGTGATCGGAGCAACTATTCCCAGTTCTTCGACAATAGCCTGCAGGAGGACCCGCGAGAGCTCGGCGAGGGCGAGGTTCCCCTTTGCTGCTAGGGGATATTCCTCGCCGAGGCTCTCACGAAAGGCCTGCACGAAGGACGCGAGGTCAGGGTGGCGACCAACTACAACAGCGAGACGGTCACCTTGACGGTATTTGATGGCGTTCTGTGGAGAAACCCGCAAATACGCCGCATCCTCGTCAGACTCGTCTGTGGGGGACACGAGAATGGCGAAGGGCGGCAAGCCGGGCCTCACATGATTCGCCGCACGCACCATCGCTTCCGCAGTGGCTTCAGGTACGCCCTCAGGCAGGTAGGCCGCCGTAAGTCCCGAGTCTCTGGCCAGACAACGACCGATGCCAGTTCCAAAAATTGTCGCGTGCTGCAAGATCCAACCCCTCTAGAAGGCACTCTGAACGACGACGCCTTGATCGGCGTCTGCACTACCTCGAGCCAAACCTGCTCTCTCCAGCAGGGCCACGACGTCAGCAAGCTCCGGATGGAGGCCTAGCTGTCCAAGGGCGCGCAAGACGGCAGCGAGATCCACGGTCGTGTCAGGCTTTCCACAACAAAGGCTCGCCACGACTGCCGTCCATTCAGTGCCAGGATCGACCCACAGATAGCGGCCGCGTGACCGCAGCAATCCATAGTGATCAGCGTAGGGCCCGGACGTGTCGCGGGTCTTTAGCGCGTACTTGACCGCTTCCCAAAGGTTCTCATTGGCGCGGACCCTGCTTCCTAGGGCCTCCTCAAGGGCAAGCGACAGATCCTCATCCCGCGACATGCTGAGGATCGTGGATGCGAAATCTTCGGAGGCAGCCCCATTCTCGTCTATCCATGCCGAAAGTAGGGAGCGCAGCTGTTGACTTCGTCGCACGCGCCAACCAACGGGTGCAGCCAGGTCCCGCAGGGACATGTCGGCCTGAGTCGACTTCCACGGAAGTGATGACGGCACGGCTCCGCGGACCTCGTCAAAGGTGGCGGCCTCCCCCCGCAAGACGTGGCGGGCAACCGTTGCGTACCAAGCGGCTTCCCACAGGTACCCGAGGCCCAGTGCGAGACGAAGCACTGTCGAGGCCCAGTCAACCCAAACGCGTGCTGGGAGCGCCTCGACCCATGCATCGTCGGTCAGACGTAGCCACGTCTCGCGGAACCAGGCGAACGGAGTGTCGGGCAGGCGTCCGTGCCACCACTCCGGCAACACGGTGTCCACTTTGTCTCGCACCTCGACGCGATCGTTGTGCACGCCCTTTGCAACCGACGAGTCAATTGCCGAGGCCAAAGGATCAAGAGACAACCGGTGCTTAACAGCCGAATGCCAGAGACCGGCCACCGTTGGACCGATGTTGGATGTTGAGCAATCAAGGGCGAACATTCGCTCAAGGATCAGACCTACGTCAGGCGGGTTTTTCGCACCTTGGAGGCCCCTCATGTCTTGCATCAGGGCCAACGCCGGCGTTATTGGCACGGCCGCTTGGGACGAACCTTTCTCCGCGCGAACACCTGCGAGACTACTCATCAGGGACCTGGCCAGTAGGTCCTGGTGCTCCTCCGAGACCACGCCGTTTTCATCAAGGGCAGACGCCAGAAGGCGCAGGCGCGCCTCGTTGGATGAGGGATCAGATTCGAGATATGTCAACGTCTTCGAGTCCTTGCGGTCCCCTTTCCGGAACAAGACGGCGGGCGTTCGCTCTCCGCCATGCGCATCCGAAGGATCCCCCGGTAACGGGGCAATAAGCTCTCGCCAAGCCAAAGCCGTGGTGAGAGCTTCCGGAACAGCGACATATTGGGGCCGCGGGAGGGGGAAGATCATGTGTTCAGCGGAGACGCCCACTTCAGTCCTCCACGGTAAATGTGTACTCGTGGGCGCCAACAACGATTCTGTACTTCGCACCTTGCAGCAGATGTGGGGCCAGACGTGCCGCTCTGAACCTCTCGAGACGCGGACTCGCCACAGACGTTTGCTCCGTGATTCCGATGTGCTCCATCGAGCAAGCCAGACTTTCCCGAATGAGCGGAAAGTCCAACTCAACCCTGCCCACAGTCTTGGACTTTTCTGAGAGCTGTAGCAAGAGGGCGTCTCCGTTTCGTCGCGTCGTCATTTCAACACCGTCAGTCTTGAGCGCCAGCCTCGGCTCAGCCTGAGCTCCCACGATAGGACTCGTCCGACTATCGAAAAGCGGGACCAAAACCGAGGACGCTGGATCATTCGGATCGCGCTTCGGTCGAAGAAGCGTGGTCAGGCTGCGATCCAGTGCGTCTGGCAGATTAGGGGCATCGCGCCATGCCTGAGTCCACATAGCGACCTCTGACCGAAAAGCCGAAATACCGTTAGATATCGCGTACAGACGCATGAGGTACGCGCCATACCAGGCGATCATCTCTTGCCGCGTCGAGGTGGTTACTAGACTTGATCGACTGGCCCTGACAAACGCCTTATCCAAAGCCCAATCGAAATTCGCGACCGCCCGGTGAAGCGCATCCTCCTCGTCGAGGTCTTCCAAGAGCGTCTCCAATGGCGAACCGGCGGCGATCTGCCCGGAGAACGCATCGACAACGGGCGTTGCCCATCCGCTGTTCCACGTCTTCGGCTGGTAACGCCCTGGGCGAGCATCTCTTACTGGATCCAAGGGCCACAGAAGTTTGGTAATGGGATTGACGCTGGGATCGCCCGATCCGTCAGGTAGCTGTGCGCCCACCAGCCCCTGAGAAAAGCGCATGCCTGCCAGCACCTGCAGCGCCTCCCAATGGGCGACCTCCGATCCCTGAGGGTCCGGCTGCAGCCGCTGAAGGAGACTCGGCAATTCTCCTCCATCAAGACCCTCCGGAGCGTGTCCTACGAGGCTGCGCACCACAATCCCCCAAAGCTCTCGAAAGGCGAAACGCTTGGCCGAAGCAACCTCAGCCGACCGAAGGAATGTGATGAGACCAGTCCGAACTTGCAAGTCAGAGAGGGATCGGATATTAGCAAGAACTGGGTCGAATTGAATGTCACCGGTGCCGTCCAGACCGCCAACGTCCTGAAGCCTGCGCACAACGGATTGGAACAGGGCACCGGCAGACGTCTTCTGCTGGTGCTCGACCGTTCTACGCGTGAGGCGACTGACCGCGTATGGGTCCGAGCGCACACTGAGGGAGGATGTTGAAGATGCCCAATCGACAGTTGGACGAACTTCGAGCAGGGAACAAACGTCAACAAAGACAACAACGGCCTCTGCAAGCACGTCCTCGCCGCGAGTTATTGACGCAGACCTGATGTATCCATGCGACTCCACAGGGTCAAGCCTCAAGTCGCCTTGCGTTAAGGGCTCTGGCTCCGCCCCATGCATCCACTCAATCAGGAGTCCACCCGGGTTGGTGACCGATGCGTCCTTCCGCAAGCAGGCTAGCTCTTCGACTAGAACGCCGCGATTTACGCAAGCAAGAAGGTGGCGCTGCTCGTCGAGCGCTGCATCGATGTCGGCCGTGAGTGCCGAGCCGAGGTTGGTGGCTCTCGTGATCGTGGCATCATTTACCACCGTCAGTTTCCGGCCCGCCGCCTGATACTGATAAGTACGGTGAGCCAAACCATCAGTTGGTGGATCGACGGCCACGAGCTCTGCAACGGCGCTAGCAGCCGCATAAGACTTGCCCGCACCTGGACCGCCGACTAGAAATACGAGAGTTGGCTTCGATGCAGAATCCTTCAACCGGCCGCGAAACCACCCGACGGCTTCATCCACACCCGGGGCGCTAGGGGCAGACGGCCAAGGACTGGCATCGGAGTCTGGGCTGGCCGCGACATCCGACCCGCCTGTCGACCTTCCCCACAGGTCCGCCAACACGTCCCAGTACGAAGTGTTTTCGAGCATGTGGCCAGACTCGAGCGATTGAGCGGGCAACTCCATGGGGGGCCCGACAGTGGGGCCTTCCCCAACAAGAGCGTTAAGGGGTGATCCATCGTCGGTCAGGGAACTGCGGATCTCCGGAACGCTGACATTGACCACCTGGAGCCGCCCAGATGGCGAGGCCAGCAAAACGATGAGATTGCCGGGCTCCGCGTAGCCCCCCAACCCGTAGATCCAAAGTCTCGGGTCACCGTTTTTGGTTGTAGGTCTGTAGAACGAGACCTGCGTAGGTTCCAGTCGGTCAGCGTATACGAAGTCTGCGGGCCGCAGAACTCTGGCCTCCTGGCCCTGCTCTTGGGTCGCAAAGTCGTGAACGCCGTGTTCCTCGAGGAAGACACGCAACGAGTAATGAGCGTCCAGGACGCTCTTGGCCAGCCCCGTCTCAGTCGGGACCAGATAACCCGCTTCCAGACCAACTGCGGCAAACTGTCCTACCGCGTACTCGATTGGGAAGTCTGACGACTTAAGCACTGCTCCACCCACCCTTTGGTCTCGACGCCTCCCAACCCTAGGGCGCTTGGTGCCATTTGTCTGGCAAGTACGTAACCGACAGCGGGTGTTTTCGAGACAATCCGTTACGACGTGATCGCGCAGCTGCTACGCCGCGGTTGCGCGTACGCCCAGGGGTCACCCCTGTAGCAGTTGACGAATGTGGTGGCCCACGGACTCGGCCAACTTGACTGGCACGGCGTTGCCAATCTGGGTGTACTTCGGGACCTCTCTAACCCAGTCACCCGTCGAGGGGTCCCCCGCGCGGCGGCGGCCTCCTGTGGTTCGCTTTCCTGCGAACTGGTACCAATCCGGGAAGGTTTGGATTCGCGCCCACTCGCGCACGGTAGGTACGCGCGGTCTGGAGAAGTGGACGTAGTCATCAGCAAGTGACGTCGCCGTCATGTTCGGGCCACCCGGCCCCCAACGCTTGGGTATGACCCTCTGTGCAAACTTCTTGGTCTGCATCTCGACAGGGATCTGCCCGTCATTGTTCAGCATGTACTGGAACTTGGCGACGATACGATCCGCGTGGTTTCCATACACCTGCTCCGTCAACGGGGCACCCTTGGACAGCAGCCTGCCGTCGATGCTGGTGCGAAGGAGCTCCTGCACCTCATTCTTCGGATCAACGAGGTAGCGGGATGTGCTCCCCCCTCTGATCCAATGAGGGTCGTCCAGGTCACCCAAGAGATCTATGGGGTCCGGGGCGCCTCCGTCGGGCTGCGGCAGGTAGCCATCCGCGACCAAACCGGGGCGTCTGGCGGGTGCGATGTCCGAACGGAAGCCGATCATTAGTACTCGCGGCCGGTTCTGTGGGACGCCATAGTCCTTCGCCGACACGAGGGCCCATCCAATTTCGTAGTGAAGGGTCTTCCGTCCGCGCTTGATGGTGATGTTCTTGAAGGTCTGGCGAACCTCTTCCCAGATCTCACCCTTCTCGCCGGTCGGGATCCATCGGGCGTTCAGGAGCCCGCGAACGTTCTCGAAGAGAAAGGCCTTCGGCTGGACAGCCTGAACGAACTTGGCCATGTCCCGGTAGAGGTGGTTGGACGGAATCTCTTCCTTCGCCAGGACGAAGCTTCGTCGGTGGCCGATCCCGCTGTATCCCTGACAAGGCGGGCCGCCAGCCACCAGATCGATGTCGCCGTGTTCCCTGCGAAGACGCTCAGCCAGCGCATCGAGCTCGCCTGAGCTCTGGGTGACCTCAACGATATCGTTGGCGTGGTTTTGCTTCGCCTTGAGGTCGCCGAGCGGGCGGTTGAGCAGGTACGTATCCATCGCGTCCTGATGCAGTTCGTTCACGAACACCGTCTCGAAGCCTGCCCGCTCGAGCCCAAGCCCAAGACCGCCGCACCCTGCGAAGAGGTCCACCAGAGTTCTGGCCATGTCGGCACCTTCCAAGTTCCAGCTGGCTCACCCAGCTACCCAATTGCGTTGGTGCAGCTCGCGATTCGCGAGCCGCACCAACCTGTTTGGGTCGTTTCTACCAATCGGGACTGACAGTGCAGGATCAGCTGCAGCCGCTGGTGCTGCCGCAACCCTCGCAGACGTAGCAGGAGCCAGCCGGGCGCATCTTCGTCCCACAGGTCATGCACATCGGCGCGTCGGCCGAGATGCCCTGGAACTTCTCCAGCAGCTCGGCGGACGAGTGCACCTCACCCGAGACCTCACGAGCCGAAGCCGCACCAGCACCGGACTTCACCGTGTCGGCCTTGAGGGACTTGCCCTCGACGGCCGGCTCGGACTTGGCAGCCGGCTTGGCGACGGAGACCGGGGCGGACTGGCTGAAGTTCTCCAGCTCGTCCTCGAGCTCCTCGTCCGACTCGTCGGACTCGGTGGCCTGATAGGAACCGGTCTCGAGCTGACGCGCACGCTCGGCAGCGGTGTGGATGCCCATGAACGAACGGGTGTCGAAGTCCATGTGGTCCAGCGCCAGGCGACGGAACACGTAGTCCATGATCGACTGTGCCATCCGCACGTCGGGGTCGTCGGTCAGGCCGGCAGGCTCGAACCGCAGGTTCGTGAACTTCTCCACGAAGGTCTCCAGCGGCACGCCGTACTGCAGGCCGATCGACACGGCGATCGAGAAGGCGTCCATGACACCGGCGAGGGTCGAGCCCTGCTTGCCGAACTTGAGGAAGATCTCGCCCAGGTCGCCCGACTCGTAGGTGCCGGCGGTGAGGTAGCCCTCGGCGCCACCCACGGCGAACGACGTGGTCTGCGAGGTACGACGCTTCGGCAGGCGCTTGCGCACCGGGCGGTACTCGATGACCTTCTCGACCTTGGCCTCGGCGGCAGCGGTCGCCTTGTCAGCCGCAGCGTCCTTGGCGGTGGAACCACCGTCGGACAGCGGCTGGCCGACCTTGCAGTTGTCGCGGTACACCGCGATCGCCTTGAGGCCGAGCTTCCAGCCCTGCATGTGGACGTCCTCGATCTCCTCGACCGTGGCGTCCTCCGGCAGGTTGACCGTCTTGGAGATCGCACCGGACAGGAACGGCTGGACCGCAGCCATCATGCGCACGTGGCCCATGGCCTCGATCGAGCGCGCGCCCATGGCGGTGTCGAAGATCTCGTAGTGCTCGGTCTTGAGGCCGGGGGCGTCGATGACGTGACCCTTGTCGGCGATGTACTCGACGATCGCCTCGATGGTCTCGCCCGTGTACCCGAGCTTCTTGAGCGCACGCGGGATGGTGAGGTTGACGATCTGCATCGACCCGCCACCGACGAGCTTCTTGAACTTCACCAGGGAGAAGTCGGGCTCGATGCCGGTGGTGTCGCAGTCCATCATGAAGCCGATGGTGCCGGTCGGCGCGAGCACCGAGGCCTGCGCGTTGCGGTAGCCGTTCTTCTCGCCGAGCTTGACGACGTCGTCCCAGACCTTGGTGGCGGCGCGGTGGATCGTGATGTCCATCGTGTCGAGGGGGCGGATCGAGTCGTTCGCGCTCTGGTGCTTGCGCATGACGCGCTTGTGGGCGTCCGCGTTGCGGGCGTACCCGGCATACGCACCGACGACACCGGCCATCTCGGCGGAGCGCTTGTAGGCGGCACCGGTGAGCAGCGAGGTGATCGAGGCGGCGAGCTGGCGGCCACCGTTGGAGTCGTACCCGTGGCCCGTGGCCATGAGCAGCGCGCCGAGGTTGGCGTAGCCGATGCCGAGCTGGCGGTAGTCACGCGTGGTGTCGCCGATGGCCTCGGTCGGGAAGTCCGCGAAGCAGATCGAGATGTCCATCGCCGTGATGACGAGCTCGGCGACCTTCTGGAAGGTGACCGCGTCGAACGTGTCGTCGTCCTTGAGGAACTTGAGCAGGTTCAGCGAGGCCAGGTTGCAGGAGGAGTTGTCGAGCGACATGTACTCCGAGCACGGGTTGGACGCGGTGATGCGGCCGGTCTCGGGGTTGGTGTGCCAGTCGTTGATGACGTCGTCGTACTGGATGCCCGGGTCGGCGCACTCCCAGGCGGCCTCGGCGAGCTTGCGGAAGAGCTCCCGCGCGTCGACGGTGTCGATGACCTCACCGGTGGTGCGCGAGCGCAGACCGAAGTCGGTGCCGGCCTCGACGGCCTTCATGAACTCGTCCGAGACACGGACCGAGTTGTTCGCGTTCTGGTACTGGACCGACGTGATGTCCTTGCCGCCGAGGTCCATGTCGAACCCGGCGTCGCGCAGCGCGCGGATCTTGTCCTCCTCGCGCGCCTTGGTCTCGACGAACTCCATGATGTCGGGGTGGTCGACGTCGAGGACGACCATCTTGGCCGCACGACGCGTGGCGCCACCGGACTTGATGGTGCCTGCGGACGCGTCGGCGCCACGCATGAAGGAGACCGGGCCGCTGGCGGTGCCACCGGAGGACAGCAGCTCCTTGGAGGAGCGGATGCGGGAGAGGTTCAGGCCGGCGCCGGAGCCGCCCTGGAAGATCTTCCCCTCCTCCTTGTACCAGTTGAGGATCGAGTCCATCGAGTCGTCGACGGCGAGGATGAAGCAGGCGGAGACCTGCTGCGGGCTCTTGGTGCCCACGTTGAACCACACCGGCGAGTTGAAGCTGAACACCTGGTGCAGCAGGGCGTAGGTCAGCTCGTGCTCGAAGATCTCGGCGTCCTCGGCGGAGGAGAAGTAGCCGTGCTCCTTGCCCGCCTTGACGTAGGTGAGGACGACGCGGTCGATGAGCTGCTTGAGGCCCGTCTCACGAGCCTCGGTGCCCACGGCGCCGCGGAAGTACTTGGTGGTGACGATGGTGGAGGCGTTGACCGACCAGAAGTCGGGGAACTCGACACCGCGCTGCTCGAAGATCGTCTCGCCGGTCTTCCAGTTCTGCTGGACGACGTCGCGCTTCTCCCAGGTCACCTCGTCGTACGGGTGCACACCAGGGGTGGTGTAGATGCGCTCGACGTTGACGCCTGCGGCGCCCTTCTTGCGGGCACCTGCACGTGCGCCTGCGGTTTCAGTCATTTCTGGTGGCCTCCCTAGCCCCTGGTGATGCTGTGGTGTCAATTCTGGGTGGCGGCACTGACAGTGGGGGTCGGTGCCGGTGGTGCTGCTCTGGTGCGGAACGTGGTCGTGCTGTCGTGCGTGCTTGCGTGAGGCGCCGGTCGTGCAGCGGGGCTCAGCCCGGCGGCGCACCGGCCCTGGTCTGTGGCTGGGGCTCCGGCTCGGTGCCCGTCGCGTCGCGCTCGGCGCGCAACAGGGTGATCGCTGCCTCGAAGTCCTCGAGCGAGTCGAACGCCTGGTAGACGCTGGCGAACCGCAGGTAGGCGACCTCGTCGAGCTCGCGCAGGGGTCCGAGGATCGCCAGGCCCACCTCGTGGGCCTCGACCTCGGCCTGACCCTGCTGGCGGATGCACTCCTCGACGCGCTGGGCGAGGAGGGCGAGGTCGTCCTCGGTGACCGGGCGGCCCTGGCAGGCCTTGCGGACCCCGACGAGGACCTTGCCCCGGCTGAACGGCTCGCTCGCGCCGGAGCGCTTGGTCACCGTGAGGCTGGCCGTCTCGATCGTCGTGAAGCGGCGGCCGCACTCGGGGCACTGGCGGCGACGGCGGATGGAGCTGCCGTCGTCGGTCGTGCGCGAGTCCATGACCCGGGAGTCGGTGTGCCGGCAGAACGGACAGTGCATGGCGGCGCTCCTCCCACGGGGTCGGTCTGGGGATGAATCTGTGGACGTTCTGGGGACAACGTGTGGAGAACCCTGCTTGTCCTGTGCACTACATGTGGACGAACTACAGCGGTGTAACCACTAGATGTAGGGATAGTCTGCCTCGCTGTGATCCAGGACGCAAGCGAGTCCGGGAAACTTGTTGGGCAGTGTGCATCGCCGCAGGTCAGGGGCGTGCGGAGGTCCGCCGCGACACGCCCGAAGTGGTGCTGGTGTGACTTCTGGGACGTCAGAGGCACCCAGATCTGGGGTCAGGAGGCCGCGAACGTCCCCACATGTGGTGTGCAGGACCCAACCGGCCCGATGCGGCGCCGATCAGGCCCGATCAGGCCCGATCAGGCCATCGAGAGCAGGAACGCCGCACAGAACCCCACCACGGTGAGCAGTCCCACGAGCCGTCCGGCGTGCTCGACGGCTTCGGGGACCATGGTGTCGGCGAGCATCGTGAGGATCGCCCCCGCCGCGAACGCCTGGATCGTCGCGACCACCGTCGGGTCCGCGCCGTCGAGCAGCACCCGACCCAGCGCGGCCGCGACGGTCGCCGCCGCGGTCACCCCCAGCCACAGGCCCATGATCGAGCGCGCGCTGTGCCCGGCGGACCGCATACCGGCGGACGAGGACAGGCCCTCGGGGATGTTGGAGAGGAACACGGCGGCGACCACGGCGACCCCCACGCCTCCCCCACCGATGGTGCTCACGCCGATCGCCGCCGACTCCGGTATGCCGTCGAGCAGGGCCCCGAGCGCGAGCGCGGACCCGGCGGCGCCGGCCTGCGGCCCGTTGGGGCTCTTGCGCCGGTGGCCGCCGCGGCTGTCGATCCACCAGTCGCCGAGGAAGAAGACGACCGACCCGCCGAGCAGGCCCAGGACGGTGGCGACTCCCCCGGCCTTGTCGTAGGCCTCACCGGCCAGCTCGAACGTCAGGGCGCTGACCAGCACCCCCGAGCCGATCGCCATGACCCAGCCGATGACGCGCTTGGACGTGGGCAGCCAGATGCCGGCTGCCGCGCCGATGAGCAGCGCGACCCCGCCGACGAAACCCCAGAACCCTGCCTCGAGCACGTCCGTCTCCTGTCGCCGAATCCACGAACCACTAGCGGCGGTGCGGCGCCGTGCCACACAGGGCCCTTGGACCCTACTCGGGCACCACCACCCTCACGACAGTGGAAGGACCCCACAGGAGGAGCACCCATGAACCACTACGGACTCGGCGGCAAGGTCGCCGTCATCACCGGAGGGGCGTCCGGCATCGGCCGCGCCTGCGCCCGCACCCTGGCCCGCTCGGGGGCCGACATCTCGGTCTGGGACCTCGACCAGGGCGCGATCGATGTCGTGCTCAAGGAGCTCGACGCGTTCGAGTGCCGGGTGCACGGCGCGGTCGTCGACGTCAGCGACTCGGCCGCCGTCGACGGCGCGATGGAGCAGGTCGTCGAACACCTCGGCCACGTCGACGTCGCCGTCTGCAACGCCGGCATCGGCGGGGAGTCGCTCACCAGCGGCGACTACACCGACGAGGCGTGGCACCAGGTCATCGGCGTCAACCTCGACGGTGTCTTCTACACGCAGCGCGCCGCGATCAGGGCCATGAAGGCCGGTGGGCGCGGGGGCTCCATCGTCAACATGGCTTCGATCCTCGGCGCGGTCGGGTTCGCCACCGCGAGCGCGTACACCGCGGCCAAGCACGGGGTGGTCGGGATGACGCAGGCCGCGGCGTGGGAGCACGCCGGTGACAAGATCCGCGTCAACGCCGTGGGCCCGGGCTTCATCCGCACCCCGCTGCTGGACCAGCACCTCGACCAGGCGACGCTGGACTTCCTCGGGACCCAGCACGCGCTGCAGCGGCTCGGGGAGCCCGAGGAGGTCGCCGAGCTGGTCGCGTGGCTGGCCAGTGACGGCTCGTCGTTCGCCACGGGCACCTACTACCCGATCGACGGCGGCTACCTCGCCCGCTGAGTCCTTCCCCCGACCGCCGCGCGCTGTCGGCGCGCGGTGGTTGAGTGGGTCCATGGCTGAGCAGTGGGAGACGCACCCGGTCACGCCCGAGCGGTTCGACGACTTCGCCGACATCGTCAACCCCAACCGTCGCGAGAACCACTGCTGGTGCCTGTCGCACCGGCTCGCGGCGCCCCAGATCCGCGAGCTCGGCGGCGGGAGCCGGCAGAACGCGATGCGCGCCCTCTGCGAGCGGGACCACCCACCCGGAGTCGTCACCTACCTGGACGGCACACCGGTCGGCTGGTGCAGCATCAGCCCGCGGACCGAGATCCCCCGCCTGGAGGCCTCGAAGCTCATCCGACGGGTCGACGACGTCCCCGTCTGGAGCATCATCTGCGTGGTGGTCCGTTCCGGCTTCCGCCGGCGCGGCGTCACCCACCAGCTCCTCGAGGGTGCGGTGGCGTATGCCGCGTCACACGGAGCGCCCGCGGTGGAGGCCCACCCGGTCGACCCGCCGGGGCGGATGGACCTGACCATGGCGTTCGTGGGCACCCGCGGGATGTTCGAGAAGGCAGGGTTCGAGGTCATCGGCACCACCGACGCCGTGGCCAGCAGGATGCCGCGCCTCGTGATGCGCCGCGACCTCCGCTGACGACCTCCGCTGACGGCCCACGCTGACGACCTCAGGCCTGTTCGGACCGTGCCTTCAGGCCTGCGGCCTCGGTCGCCAGGTACCGGTCGGTGAGCCCCCGGTAGAACCGCCCGACGAACGAGCCGAGCCATCCCTCCTGCTTCACGGACAGCAGCACCCGCGTCCCGCCCCCGGGCAGGGGTTCGAGGACGTGCCGTGCCGTGGTCAGGGCTGCACCGCCGCCGCTGACCCAGGTGAACGACCTCCCCGGCTCGAGCTCGGTGACCACGTAGTCCACGGTCGGGATCCGCGGCTGGCTGATCTTGGCCTGCGAGCCCGTGCGCAGCGGCCCGTCGTCGACCCGCCGCACCCACCGCACCGTGTCGGTCCACTCCGGCCAGTGCTCGACGTCCGACAGGACCTGCCAGACGCGATCCGGCGGGGCGGCGATGTCGATGGTGGCGCTCTGCTCCATACCTCCATGATCGCCCCGTGCGCGGCTCGTTTCGAGAGGATGGCGCCATGGATCCCTCGCGCGTCCTGTCCCAGCGCCTCGCGACGCAACGCCTCACCTCCGCCCCGCTGCGCACCGCGACCGAGGCCGTGCGGCTGCTCACATGCGTGCAGAGCCAGGAACGTGACCACGCCTTCTTCTCCCTGGGCCTGCGCACCCGCAGGAGCACGAATGCCACGGTGCGCCGCGAGCTCGATGCCGGCACCTTCGTGCGCACCCACATCCTGCGGCCGACGTGGCACTTCGTCGCCCGGGAGGACCTGCGCTGGATCCTCGCGCTGACCTCTCCCCGGGTCCTCGCCGCCAGCGCCGGTCGGCACCGGCAGCTCGGGCTCGACGACCCGCGGCGGCTCGACGGCGGACTCACCCTGCTGGCTGAGCTGTTGCAGGACAGGCAGTTCCGCACCCGCCCCGAGCTCGGCGAGCTGTTCGTGGAAAGGCGATCACCGATCAGGCCGGGCGAACAGCTCGGACACCTGATCATGGTCGCCGAGCTGCGGGGGCTGGTGTGCTCCGGACCGGTCAAGGGGGTGCACCACTCGTACGCGCTGGTCGACGACGTCGTGCCACCGGCCACGCACCTCGACCACGACGACGCGCACCGCGAGCTCGTGCGCCGGTTCTTCAGCGGGCATGGGCCGGCCGGCATCAAGGACTTCACCCGGTGGTCGTCGCTCACCGTCGCGGGGACCAGGGCCGCGCTGGCCGACCTGGGCGACGACCTGGACGTGGTGGACGTCGACGGGACACCGCACTGGTTCGACCCTGCCGTCGTGCCGCGCCGCAGCCCGGCCGCCCCCGCGGCACACCTCTTCCCGGTCTACGACGAGGTGGTGCTCAGCTACCCGGCCGTGAACTTCCCGGTGGCGACGGACCACCCTTTGGCCGAGCACCCTGACCCGTTCTGGGCCACGGTCGTCCTCGACCAGACCAACGTCGGCGCCTGGAAGCGCACCGGCCGGGCAGACGTCGTCGAGGTCGACATCAGGCTGGCCCCCAGCGCCGACGCCAGGGGCCGGGAGGCCGTGCGTGCCGCGGCACTGCAGCTGGCCGAGTTCCTCGAGAAACGGCTCGAGCTCACGGGGATCTGAGACCGGAGGCGAATTACACGGTTGGACTTACCGGATCTGCCTGACAAACCGGACACCGTCGGTCCAGCCTGAACAGGTTGTCCGCCGCCACCCCTCGCGGCGGGGCGATGCGCGTCTCCTGGCGCTGTCCTGTCCCCCACCCCCAGGAAGTCATGCTGCGTTCCCGACTGTCCCCCCTCCTCGCCCGCGTCGGCACCGTTGCCCTCGTCGCCCTGGCCGGACTCGCGGTCACCGCGCCACCGGCCTCAGCCGCGACCCTCTCCCGCGAGTGCAAGGCCAACTCCATCGCCTGCATCTCGTTCTCGGGGTACGCCGGGAAGTCGGTGTGGGGGTACCCGGTGAACTCCAGTGGGAACAACTGCGTGAACTATGCGGCCTACCGGCTGATGAAGAACGGGGTGAAGCAGCAGAGCGCCATGGGCAGCGGCGGCAGCTGGGCCACCAGCGCCCGCAACCGCGGCATCAAGGTCGACCAGACGGCCAAGACCGGGGCGATCGCCCAGTGGAACTACGGCAGCCACTACGCGCCCGGCAACGGCCACGTGGGGTACGTGGAAGAGGTCACGAGCTCCTACATCGTCGTGTCGGACTCGGCCTGGAGCGGCTACTCCTCCCGGATGACCATCCCGCGCGGCGACGCGAACTGGCCGAGCAACTTCCTGCACTTCAAGGACCAGCCCTACCAGCCACCGGCATCCGGGAGCTTCCTCAAGGTCCGGGAGAACGGGCAGATCTACCGACTGGTCGGGACCACACCGGTCTACGTGAGCACGTGGGCAGCATTCGGCGGTGCCAAGGCCACGATGGCCGTCTCGGCCAGCGCCCTCGCCACCCTGCCGGCCACCATCCCGGACGGGACGTTCATCAAGGGCGCGCAGCGGGCGGAGATCTACCGGATGGCCGGTGGCGCCCCGATCCACGTCTCAGCGTGGGCGAACGTCGGCGGCAGCAAGGCCACGACGATCGTCGACCAGGTGGCCATCGACCGGGCCGGTGACGGCGGCGCCTACAACCGCCTGCGAGCGGTGCCTGCCGACACGACGATGCTCCGGACGACCAAGGGCGTCGTGTACCGGATGAGGGGCGGGATCGCCTACTACTCGACCTCGATGCCGATCGCCGAGCTGAGTGAACCGGTCCTCGTCGACCACGTCGCCCTCAGCCGCGCCACCACCACCGGGGCGTTGAAGTACCGACACATCAAGGCCGTGAAGGCCCTACCGAAGATCACGCCGAAGCCCTGAGCGCCCCTCACACGGAGGTTTCTCGGCCCCACCCGATGCCGGGTGAGGGGGCGAGGTGACCTCGCTCAGCCGGCGGCCGGGATGAGCAGCGTCTGCCCGGCGTGGACGTCGGATCCGGTCAGGTCGTTGGCGACCTGGATGCGGGCCACGGCCTCGGTGACCGGCAGCTGCGGCAGCTGGGCCGCCGCGACCTCGGACAGGGTCTGACCGGTCTGCACCGTCGTCGAGTGCTCGATGACCGCTGCGGACGCGCCCCCCGAGAGCAGGCTGATCGCGAGGACCACCGCCGCGACGGCCACGGACACGGTGATCGCCAGGCGGCCGGCGCGGGTCAGCCGCAACGGCACCGCCGGACGGATGACGACGTCCTCACCGGTGGGCACCGAGACGAGCTGCGGGCGCACGGGCCGAACGGGCATCCGCACGGGGGCGGGGGCGACGTCCCAAGCAACTGCTGCACTCATCTGGTCCTCCGTGGTGGTCAGGTGGCCGAAGCCCTTCGAACGGTTGTACGAAGTTCCTCTAGGCTGATTTCTAGCACGCATGTTCGAACTTCTCAAGACACGCCTCGAACACATGTTTGGCACTGACGTTCGAACGCCATACGCTGTGTTCATGCCTCACAGCACACCAGAGGCCACTGACAGTCCCACCCGTCACAGCACTGAGCACGGCGGCATACGCCACCTGACCTGCGGAAACGAGGAAACGGCATGAGCGAGGACAACGTCAAGGAGCTCCCCGACCGCGATCGGGGTGACGGTCTGACCGTCCGCCAGCGCCGGGTCCTCGAGGTGATCCGCAACTCGGTGGACCGCCGCGGGTACCCCCCGAGCCTGCGCGAGATCGGTGAGGCCGTCGGTCTCACCTCCCCCAGCTCGGTGGCCCACCAGCTGTCCACCCTGGAGCGCAAGGGCTTCCTGCGCCGCGACCCCAACCGCCCTCGCGCGATCGAGGTCGTCTCCCCCGACTCGACGGCCGACATGCGCGGCTACCGCGGTGGGGCGAGCGTCGAGGACGAGACGGCGGTGTTCGACGAGACGGGGATGAACGACCGGCGTCCCGAGGCGTCGTACGTCCCGGTGCTCGGCCGGATCGCCGCCGGTGTGCCGATCCTCGCCGAGGAGACCGTCGAGGACGTCTTCCCGCTGCCCCGGCAGATCGTGGGCGAGGGGCAGCTCTTCCTGCTCCAGGTCGTCGGCGAGTCGATGATCGACGCCGCCATCTGCGACGGCGACTGGGTGGTCGTGCGCCAGCAGCCGACCGCCGACAACGGCGACATCGTCGCGGCGATGCTCGACAACGAGGCGACCGTCAAGACGTTCAAGCGCAAGGACGGCAAGGTCTGGCTCATGCCGCACAACGACGCGTTCGAGCCGATCGACGGCGACCACGCCACGATCCTCGGCAAGGTCACGGCGGTCCTGCGCCGAGTCTGAGCCGCGCCCGGACCGACCCAGCCGAGTCCGGGCCGACTGAGCTCTACCGAGCCCTGCCGAGCGCTACCGAGGCCGTGCCCCGGCCGCCCTCCCCCCAGCTCCCCCGTGTGCCGCCGTGGACCGACCCCCNNNCGGGTGGTCACCGGGGATCGGGCATCCCGGGCGCGCATGGTTCGGGTGGGACTGGGTACGTTCGGGGTGAAGGCGCAGGTTCCGGACCGGGGCCCGCGCGGCACGCGCCCGGCAACGCCAGGCACCCGGAGAACGAGGTTCACGCATGGGCAAGCACGACGAGAGCGACTACTCCGAGGCCGACCTGGTGGTCAAGGGCCAGGAGGACCACGCCGCCGGTCCGACGGCGGTGGCGGTGTCGATGAAGCGCTCCATCGACCACATGGGCCTCAAGCGGACGGCCCAGACGCTCCTCAAGCTCAACCAGGCCGAGGGCTTCGACTGCATGAGCTGCGCCTGGCCGGACCCCGATCCCGGTCACCGGCACACGGCCGAGTTCTGCGAGAACGGTGCCAAGGCGGTCGCCGAGGAGGCCACCCGCGACCGGGCCACCCCCGAGTTCTTCGCCCAGCACAGCATCGCCGAGCTCGACGCCCACACCGAGCACTGGCTCGGCCAGCAGGGCCGCATCACCCACCCGATGGTCAAGCGTCCGGGCGGGACGCACTACGAGCCGATCGAGTGGGACGAGGCGTTCGACCTCATCGGCGCCGAGCTGCGCTCGCTCGCGAGTCCGGACGAGGCGACCTTCTACACCTCGGGCCGCGCCTCCAACGAGTCGGCGTTCGCGTACCAGCTGTTCGTCCGCGCGTTCGGCACCAACAACCTGCCGGACTGCTCGAACATGTGCCACGAGTCCACGAGCATCGCGCTGCAGGAGTCGATCGGCATCGGCAAGGCCAGCGTCACCCTCGACGACGTGCACACGGCATCGGTCATCGTCATCGCCGGCCAGAACCCCGGCACGAACCACCCGCGCATGCTGTCCGCCCTCGAGATCGCCAAGGCGAACGGCGCCAAGATCATCTCGATCAACCCGCTGCGCGAGGCAGGGCTCGTGCGGTTCAAGAACCCGCAGAAGCCCAAGGGCGTCGTCGGCCACGGCACGGCGATGGCCGACCTGCACCTGCCGGTGAAGGTCAACGGCGACCTCGCGCTCTTCCAGGCGATCGGGTCGCTGCTCGTCGAGTGGGACGCGCTCGACCACGAGTTCATCGCCACCCACTCGACGGGGTTCGAGCAGTGGCGCGACCACGTCCGCGCCGTCGACTGGGACCAGGTCGTCGAGGTCACCGGGCTGTCCCGTGAGCTCATCACCCAGGCTGCCGAGATGCTGCGCGGGTCGACCCGGACCGTCTACTGCTGGGCGATGGGCCTGACCCAGCACCGCAACGGGGTCGCCACCATCAAGGAGGTCGTCAACCTCGCCCTCGCGCAGGGCAACATCGGCCGTGAGGGGGCTGGCCTCCTTCCCGTCCGCGGCCACTCGAACGTCCAGGGCGACCGCACCATGGGCATCTGGGAGCGACCCCCGGCGACGTTCCTCGACGCGCTCCAGAAAGAGTTCGGCTTCGACCCGCCGCGTGAGCACGGCCTCGACGTCGTGGACTCCCTGCGTGGCATGCGCGACGGCAAGGTCCACTTCTTCATGGGGCTCGGCGGCAACTTCGTGCAGGCCGTGTCGGACACCGACATCGCGATCCCCGCGATGCGCAAGGTCCGCATGACCGTGCAGGTCTCCACCAAGATCAACCGCTCCCACCTCGTCTGCGGCGAGACCGCCCTGATCCTGCCCACCAAGGGCCGCACCGAGAAGGACATCCAGGCCAGCGGGGCCCAGTGGATCTCGGTCGAGGACTCCACGTGCTCGGTGCACGCGTCGCGCGGCCCGCTGGAGCCGGCCAGCCCCCAGCTCAAGTCCGAGGTCGACATCGTCACCCGCATCGCCGAGGCGACGCTCGGGGACCGGTACGGCCTGCAGTGGAAGGCGATGCGCGACGACTACCGCGCCATCCGCCACCACATCGCCAAGGTCGTCCCCGGGTGCGAGGACTACGAGGTCAACGTCCGCAAGCCGGGCGGCATGATCATGCCGCACCCGCCGCGCGACACCCGGACGTTCGACACGAAGACCGGCAAGGCCGAGTTCGTCGCCTCCCCGATCGAGGTGGTGCACGTGCCCGAGGGCCACGTGCTGCTGCAGACGCTGCGCAGCCACGACCAGTACAACACCACCATCTACGGCCTCAGCGACCGCTATCGCGGCATCGAGGGTGGCCGCAAGGTGGTCTTCGTGCACCCCGACGACATCGCGGCCTTCGGTCTGGCGGACGGCGACCTCGTCGACATCACCACCCGGTGGACCGGTGACGACGTGGTCCGGTGCGTTCGCGGGTTCCGGGTGGTCTCGTACGACACCCCGCGGGGATCGGCCGCGGCCTACTACCCCGAGACCAACCCCTTGGTCCCGCTGGACTCGACGGCGATCGGCAGCAACACCCCGACCTCGAAGTCGGTCGTGGTCTCACTCGCCCGGTCGACGTCGAGCTCGCCCGCGTCGGGGGACAGCGCCGGCGGG
>NZ_LMGM01000001.1:1085200-1086498 GCF_001427915.1 Phycicoccus sp. Root563
CCTAACCGGTGCCCGGGGTGGCGCCGGTAGGCGTCACCCCGGGCAGGATCGGCTCGTCGGGGTCACTCGCCGAGGGTCTCGAGGTACCTGCTCAGGCGCTCGGTGATGTCGTCCGTGGCGCTGGCCTCGTCCCACAGCTCCCACCACTCGTTGTCGTCGGGCCGCAGCGCGCGGTGCAGGGCCTTGGTGGCCAGGTCCTCGAGCCCCTCGTCGACCACGATGGGCTCGTCCTCGATCCACCGCGGCAGGTACGGCTCGCGGATCGCACTCTCGAAGTCGTCACTCGCCGCCACCACGACGGCGGCGGCGATGGCCTCGGCCATCTCCGGCGCCTCGATGTAGGCACGCGACCCGACCACGCGGACCATCGCGTGCTCCACCCGGGCCCGACGCTCGTGCGGCTCGGCGTCCTCGAGGGCGTCGAGGAAGTCCAGCGCGTCGTCGTTCTCGAACGGTCCTGTCCCGGTAGCTCCCATACCGGCCTCCTTGTGCTCGGTCGTGCAGTGGCTCGACAGCGTGACCCGTCGAGCGTGCAACAGTCCCGGACGACACGCCAGTGGTCGTTCGGGCCATTCCTGACTCCACCGGACGGCACCTCCGGCCCCCTCGACATCGCCGAGGAAATGCCGTCGCCCGGAACGGGCCGGCAGGTCTAGCCTCGAGGTGCAGGGAGCCCCGCCCACCGGGAGGACCTCGTGCTGCACCCTTCGTCGACCGTATGGCGCGGACTCGCCGTGGCCGTCCTCGCCACCGTGGTGGCGGCCTGTGCGAGCGGCACCCCCGCCGTCACGGAGCGAGGCGCCCGCCCGTCCGGGTCGACCGGTACGTCGTCGACCACGAGCACCGCCGACCCGGGCCATCCCGTCGGCGTCGTGGCGATCGGCCACTCCGGGATGACGGGGTTCCACTCCGACCCGAACGCCCCCGACGACGACGTGTTCGCGAACTCCTGGGCCACCGGCACCAACCCTGCGGTCGACAGCATCTACGCCCGCCTCACCCGCGCCGTGCCCGAGACCGCCGACCACGTGGCCAACCTCGCCCGCGACGGCGCCGAGGCTGCCCTGCTGCCCTACCAGGCCCACGACGCCCTCCGCCTCGTGCCCACTCCACGGCTGGCCCTGGTGCAGATCATGGACAACGACATCCGTTGTGACGGAACCGATTCCGCTCACCTTGCCGAGTTCCGTGCCTCGGTGCGTGAAGCGGTGGACGTGCTCGTCGCCGCCTCGCCGAAGGTGTCGGTGGTCCTCGTGAGCGGGGCCGGTCGACCAGCCACCTATGCCGCCGCCATCGCC
>NZ_LMGM01000001.1:1086530-1248313 GCF_001427915.1 Phycicoccus sp. Root563
AGACGGTCAACACCACCGAGGTCGCCCACCTCACACGGCTGATGGAGGCGTACGAGGCCGAGCTCGCGAAGGTGTGCACCGGCGTCCCGCAGTGCCACACCGACGCGGGCGCGGCCACCCGGGTGGTCGACTCCCTCGACGCCTACGGCACCGACCTCGGTCACCAGTCCGTCATCGGCCACGCGCGGACCGCGGCGGCCGTCTGGCCGGAGGTGGCCAAGGCGCTGGGCCTGCCGACCGGTTAGCCGTCGGCCGTCACCCGCCGCTGGTACCAGGCCGTGTCGACCCAGCGGTCGAACTTGCGGCCCGCCTCTCGCAGCACGCCCACTTCGACGAACCCGTGCTTGCGGTGCAGGGCGATGCTCCCGTCGTTGGGCAGGGCGATCACGGCCACCTGGGTGTGCACCTGCGGGAGGGCGTCGAGGCGGGCGAGCAGCGCGGCATACAGGAGCGTGCCGAGGCCGGCCCCGCGGGCGCTCCGCGCGAGGTAGACCGACACCTCCTTGGTGCCGTCGTACGCGGGTCGGGGACGGAACGGTCCCGAGAAGGCGTAACCGAGCACCTCCCCGCCGCGAGTCGCGACGAGGACGATGTCGCTGCCGGCGGCGTGGGCGAGCTTCTCACCGAGGTAGGTCGTTCCGCGCGGCTCGGTGTCGAACGTCGCCACGGAGGTCAGCACCTCCCCGTCGTAGATCGCGGCCATCGCCGAGAGGTCCGCGGCGGTGGCGTCCCGGACGGTGGCCTCGTCGGCGGTGGCGGATTCCTTCATGTCGGCGATGCTAGGGGGATGACCGACCGGCAGCGCATGTGGGACGAACGGTATGCAGCGAGCGACCGCGTATGGAGCGCCGGCCCCAACGCCGAGGTCGAGCGCATCGTCGGCGGCTGGCAGCCGGACCGCACCGCCCAGGGTGGACGAGGCGGTCGCGCCCTCGACCTGGGCGCGGGTGAGGGACGGCACGCGGTATGGCTCGCCTCGCTCGGGTGGCGGGTCACCGCGGTCGACTTCTCGCCCGTCGGCCTGGGCAAGGGCGAGGCCGAGGCGACCCGGCGTGCGCTGCGGGTGGACTGGGTCGTCGCCGACGCGCGTTCGTGGCAGCCGCCTGAGGGTGTCCTGTTCGACCTGGTCCTCGTGGCCTACCTGCACCTGCCCGAGGACGTGCTGAGCCGCACCACACGGTGGCTCGCCCCGGGTGGTGCGCTGGTCGTCGTGGGGCACGCCCTGCGGAACCTCACCGAAGGAGTCGGCGGCCCCTCCGACCCCTCGCTGCTGCACACCCTGGAGGAGCTGCGGGTCGCCTCCGCGGGACTGTCGGTCGAGCGTTGCGAGGAGATCGTGCGCCCGACCGAGGGTGGCGACGCCATCGACGCCGTCCTGGTGGCTAGGCGACCAGCCGACTGACCAGCTCGGTCAACGTGGGTCCCAGTGGGGCATCGACCTGGACGGTCGCCTCGGCGTCACCGCGGGTTGCCCCGCGCGTGATGATCACGACCGGTATGCCGCGTGCGGCCGCCCGCCGCACGAACCGGTAGCCACTCATCACCTTGAGGCTCGAGCCCAGGACGAGCAGCACGTCCGCCTCCTCGGTGAGGCGAAAACAGTGCTCCACCAACGGCTTCGGCACCGACTCACCGAAGAAGACGACGTCCGGCTTGAGGGTGTCGTGCTGGCAGACGAGGCAGAGCGGGACGATGAAGTCCTGCACGTCGAGCTCGTTGAGGGCGATGTCGCCGTCGGGCCGGATCTCGTTGCTCGTGACCTCGAACGACGGGTTCGTCAGCCGCATGCGCTCGTCGAGGTCCCACCGGCTCGAGCGGTCGCCACAGGTGAGACAGACGACCCTGGCGAGGGCGCCGTGGAGCTCGGTCACCTCCGTCGTGCCGGACTGCTGGTGGAGGCCGTCCACGTTCTGCGTGATGACGGGACCGAGGTAGCCGCCACGCTGCAGGGTGGTGACGGCCTCGTGCCCTGCGTTCGGACGGGCGAGGTTGAACCGCTGCCAGCCGACGTAGCTACGGGCCCAGTAGCGCTGCCGCGCCTCGGACGACCTGACGAACTCGGAGTACTGCATGGGCGTCACCCGGCGGTTGCCGTCCGGGCCGCGGTAGTCGGGGATCCCGGACTCGGTGGAGATGCCGGCACCGGTCAGGGTGAGGACGTTCCCGTGTCCGAGGAGGTCGACCACCGCATCGAGGTCGGTCCGCCGGCTCGCACGGGTCGTCTCGGTCACCACCACAGGTTACGTGGGCTGGACGGTGTGTGCTCGGCGCGCTCCCGTGCCCGGGGCTCCGGTGGCACGCGAGGGCTGGGTGCCGTGGCGCCGAGCCGCGCTCTCACGTGCGACCGAGCAGGGTGCGCCTGGCGGAGTCGTGGAGGGCCCGGGTCGCCACCCCCACGTCCGCCACCTCGGGGTGCGGCGGCACGGCGGGGACGTCGCGAGCGATGAGCTCGGGTGCGTGGCTGCGCACCTGCGCCTCCGCGACCATGTAGCCGTGCCGCTCGAGGATCTGCTGCTCCTGCGTCGAGAACGAGTCGAGGTCGGTGCGGACGGCGTTGATGAGCTCGGCGACCTCACGCGGGTAGCAACCGGGTGCCGCTGTGTCGAGGGCCCAGGCGGTGCCACCGAGGACCCCGCGGTGGTAGCCCGCCTGGAGCCACCGGCCGCGGACCGACTGGCCGCCGCTGGTGGCGATCCCCAGGATCCGGAGCATCCGGCCGTGGATGGTGCGTTCGGTGCGGGCGCGGAAGACGCCGCCACCGTCGCTGACCAGGACTGTGCTGTGTGACTTCCAGACGGGCTCGAGCCCGAGGTTGTCGTAGACGCCACCGTCCGTGAGCCGGATGTGCTGCTGGATGCGCCGGCGCTCCTGCGGTGACTCGAGACCCGCGTGCCCACCGGTCAGCCGCATCGGTTCGCCGTCGAACACCATCGGGGCGAAGAACGGTGGGAAGGCGCAGGAGGCCGCCACGATGTCGGCGATGCGCACGGAGGCCGGCGGCGCGGCATACCCCAGGCGGTAGTCCCCGACGCGCCCGTGCGGTGCGTGCGCCGTGGGGTCCTCGAAGACCCAGTTGACGCCATAGGCGATCTCCGTGGCGCCGGTGATGATCGCAGGGCCGGCGATCGCGTTGTCGCGCAACGGGATCGACCACCAGTCGATCTCGGACGCCAGCTCGTCGGACAAGGCTCTGACGGCTGCGTCGTCGGTGAGCCAGTGCCACGGCTTGAGCTTGGCCAGCAGGGCCGCGGTCCGGATGTTGCGGGAGGTGAGGCGGCGCAACGGTGTGGCCACCAGCTCGTCGAACCCCCCGACCCGCTCCCCCGCCGACCGGTCCGCCGGGAACTCGAGCCTGGCGTCGGCGAGCAGGTTCGCGACGAGGGATCCGCCCGAGACGCCGCTGATGGTGTCGAGCTGGCTGAGGATGCCGAGCTCGTCGAGCCGTCGAACCGCACCGAGGTGGAACAGCGCCGCCCGGTAGCCACCGCCAGAGAGACAGAGGGCTTTGCCCCGCCGATGGCTCGACGTGGTGATGACGTCGTCGAGGGTGGCGTGGCTGGTGGCGGTGGGCTCGTGGTTCATCGTGCGACCGATGAAACCAGAGGTCGCCGACACTCAGTGGTCGACGAGCCGGGCCTCGGCCTCGCGGACCTGGAGGGTGGTGACCGGCTCGTTCTGGAGGTCGGCGACGGCGTTGATGGGCGTCCACGGGCCGCCGTTGACGCGGTACTGGCCGGTCAGCTGCGAGTCGACCGTGACCTTGGCAGCCCGATCGGTCGACGTGTAGGTGTGCCGGATCTTCCCGTCGGGGTACACCCCTCCGGCATCGGTGACCTGACCGCTGCTGCTGCCGTCGCCGTAGTGGAACTCGTACGAGCGTGGCGCGATCTTGAACTCCACCGACCAGGACAAGAGCTTCACCGGGGCGCTGACTTCGCCCGGCTGGAGGCCGGCGTCACCCGGCCAGGTCGCGCGGAAGTACGTCGGGAGGTTGACCAGGGTGACGTTGCCGGCAGGCTGGATCGCGACGCGTGGCTTGGAGAACGGCAGCTGCCTGAACGCCGTCTGGATCTGGCCCATGGTCGGGATCGCCGGGGGTGCCGGGACGCCCGGAGGAAGGGCGTCAAGGCCGCACAGGGTGTTGACGGTCGTCCACGCCGCGTCGGGGTTGGACCTCGGGCGCGACTGCACCCAGTACAGGACGTCGTCGGACGGCGGGTTCCGGAAGGAGCAGGCCGTCATGGCGTACGAGCAGTTGGTCTCCTCGCCCCCGGCCGTGTCCGAGATGCGTGCCGGCCTGCATGCCAGGACGACCTTGTAGACGAACTTGCTCCGCGTGGACGAGATCGGTTCGACTCCGGAGCTGGCCCGGGTCGGCTCCTGCTGGGGCACGGTGTCCTCGCCATAGATGTTGGCGTACTGACGGTCGATACCGGCCGACGGCGATGGTGACGGCGTGTCTGCGCTGGCAGCATCCACCACCACAAACTGCAGGACACTCGCCAAAACCAGCGCGGCGATCCCGCCCCCGGACCTTCGCCAACTCACCGGATCAATTCCGACTTCTCGACACGCCACCCGTCTCGCCAGGCCAACGTGTGCCTGAAGTTGAGTCTCTCCTCACCGAGCTTGCTCACGGTTACCCCCTCCTGATCCACGATCCTCCCGCCGGCATTAGTCACAAGGACCTCCACGATCGGCCGGGTGTTCGACGAGCTGGGATCCAATTGGGATGCCCCGAGGGTGAACGAGCGCTTCTCTTGGTGTTGCCCTTTGGCCGCACGCTCATCGACCACCTTGATGAGGCGTGTGCATGCGTTGCAGCTTCTTAGGGACAGAGCAGTGATCTCTGCCGAGCTCCCAGCAACCATCGCAGCGTCCATGCTCTCGGTGTAGAACCGGGCGAAGGCTTCGGCGCCTTCGGGGGTCTTCTTGCTGGCGGCCGGCGGTACGGCCACCGTGGCCGAGGTCGAGCTCGGAGTGCCCGTCGTGCTCGACGACGGAGCCGACGTCGTGCTGGCCGACGAGGACGTTGAGGTCGCAGATGTCGTCCCTGGCGGTGACTCCCCGCCACCGGTGCACCCGGCCACGAGCGCTCCCCCGAGCGCCACCGCAACCACGAAACCCGTTCGTCGTGAACGCACGCAACTCCCCTTTGCCGTCCCCGGATCACCCGCAGCGATGCGGCCGATCGCATGGATTCTACGGATTTCGACCGTTTGGGCCATCCCGTCATCCACAGGCCCCGACCCCCACCCGGCCAGCACTCATCACCATTGCATCATCAACTACTGGCTTCGATAACTTTCGGTTATGATCGCCCCATGATTGACGCTGCCGGCCTGCGGGTCATGAAGGCCATCGCCGACGAAGGAAGCTTCACCGGCGCCGCCCTGTCGCTGGGGTACTCCCAGCCCGCCATCTCGCAGATGGTCCGCCGCCTCGAGCAGCGCACAGGCACCGTCCTGGTCGAACGCGTGGGCCGCAACGTCCGCCTCACCGAGGCAGGTCAGGTCCTCGCCCGCCACGCCGTCGCAGTCCTCTCCGCGCTCGACGCCGCCGAGGAGGAGGTCGCCGCGATCGCCGGCCTGCGCGCCGGGCGAGTTCGGCTCATGGCCTTCCCCTCGAGCTCGGCGACGCTGGTCCCCCGCGCCCTCGCCCTCGTCAAGCAGCGGTTCCCCGATGTCCAGGTCACCTTCACCGAGGCAGAGCCGCCCGAGTCGCTGGCGGCCCTCAAGGCCGGTGAGTGCGACCTCGCTGTTGCCTTCGCGTACGAGGGCACCGACGTCGGCCGGGGCGAGGAGGACATGGACCTCTTCGTGACGCACAAGCTGCTCGACGACGAGGTCCGCCTCGCCCTGCCCCGGACCCACCCGCTGGCGGACCGCGACGGCATCGAGCTCTCCGCTCTGGCCACCGAGAACTGGATCGCCGGCTGCCCCCGCTGTCGCGGCCACCTCCTGCAGATGTGTGCCAACGAGGGCTTCACGCCGAACGTCGGCTTCGAGACCGAGGACTACGTCGCCGTCCTCGGCCTGGTCGCGGAGGGCCTCGGTGTCGCCCTGATCCCCGACCTGATCCTGCGCACCGCCAACCACCACGACGTGGTGACCCTGCCGATCACGCCCTCCTCGCGCCGGACCATCAGCGTCGTCACCACCGCGGACCTGCAGCGGGTGCCCGCGGTCCAGGCCACCATCGATGCCCTCTGCGAGGCCGCCAAGGCGAAGCCGCGGGTCCTCGCGAGCAACTGACCGGTCCCGCCGGCTCACCGTCGGCGCCACGTCACTCCGACCGACCCGCCGTCGGCGACCACTGCGACGTCACCCCGCTGGTCAGTCCGGAAGACGGCTGATCCGTTGCGCCGCAACACCTCCAGCGCCTTCGGTGACGGGTGACCGTAGTCGTTGTCCTTGCCGACGCTGATCACGGCGACGGGCGCAGCCACCGTTGCCATGAGGTCCTCGTCGAGGTTGCCCGAACCGTGGTGCGCCACCTTGACCACGTCGAACCCGGCTGCCCGCGCGCTCATCGTGGGGTCTCGCCGAAGGGCGAGCAGCACCGCGTGGGCGGCCTCACGTTCGACGTCACCGAGCAGGAGCAGGTCGACCGGCCCGGACCGCACCGCCAGGACGACGCTCGCGTTGTTGGGGACCGAACCCGTCGACAGCCGCCGTTGCGGCCACCACACGTCCGCGGTCACCCCCGGCCAGGCCAGGTGGTCACCAGCCACCACCTCCCGCAGGGGTATGCCGCGTGCCCGCGCCCACTGCCCCACCTCCTTCCACTGGTGGTCGGGCTCGCGGACCGGGGTGCTCAGCACCTCGCGCACCTCGCGACCCGCGATGGCGCCGGGGAGACCGTCGACGTGGTCGGCGTGGAAGTGGGTCAGCACGACCGAGTCGAGCACCTCGACGTGGAGCCTGCGCAGGCAGTGGTCGATCGCGGCCGGGTCGGGTCCGGCGTCGACGAGCACGGCATGGCGGGATGTCGTGGCCAGCACCAACCCGTCCCCCTGCCCGACGTCGCAGGCGACGAACCGCCACCCTGGCGCCGGCCAGGTCACCGTCGAGGTCGGGGCTGCTGCAGCGAGCACCAGGAGGGCAGCCGACAGCATCGCGACCGGCCGGGTCCGTGCGGCGTGCGCCCACCACCGTCCGGACGAGATGACGGCGACCGTGACGACGGCGAGGAGGACCGCGCCGAAGGCCCCGTCGGGCCATGGCATCGTGCCGCCCGGGACGGTTGCGCAGGTGCGGGCGATCCACGCGATCCCTTCGGCGGGCAGGGCGCCCAGCCAGCACAGGCCTGTCGCACCCAAGAGCCACAGCGGTGCGACCAGGGCAGCGGCGACACCACAGACGGTCGCCGGTGCGACGAGGGGCGCCGCCAGCAGGTTGGCCAGCACTCCGACCACCGAGACGCTTCCCTGCAGCAGGACCACGACCGGGGCACACATCGCCTGGGCCGCGACGGGGATGGCGATCGCCGGCCCCCAGGACCGGAACCGTCCCGGCAGCCGGCGCCCGATGGCCTCGCCCCACGAGCGGGTGAACAGCAGCAGGCCGAGGGTGGCCAGCGTCGACAGGGCGAACCCGTAGGAGCGCGACAGCCACGGGTCGACGACGAGCAGCACCAGCACGGCGGCGGACAGCACCGGGATGCCTGCCGCCCGACGCGACCTGCTCAACCCGATCAGGCCGATCGCGCCCATCGTCGCCGCGCGGATGACACTCGGCTCGGGGCGCGCGAGGACGACGAAGCCGGCCAGGGCGATCCACGCGACGTACGGCCGCCAGCGACGTCGCACCCCGAGCAGTCCGGCCCCGCCGAGGGCGAACGCCAGGACGATCGCCACGTTGCTGCCCGAGACGGCACTCAGGTGGGTCATGCCGGTGGCGAGCATGGCCTCGGTCAGGTCGTCGGGCGTGCGGCTGGTGTCGCCGATGACCAGAGCGGGCAGCAGGCCCCGCGCGTCAGCGGGCAGGGGTGAGGCAGCGGTGCGCAGCCCGGAGCGCAACCGGTCGGCGCCGGTCTCGACCGTGCCGGGCGAGGACGTCGTGGAAGGACCGCCGATCGGCCGGATCACGGCGATGACGTCGTCACCTGCCTCGGCCGGGACGAGCTTGCCCCGCACCCGGAGGCCTTCGCGCCACCGGACGCGCTCCCACCGTTCGTCGCCCATCACCAGCACCGGGCTGCGCACGTCGGAGCGCTCCCCGCGGGCCGTCACCCGCGTGGCGGTGAGGCGGAAGCGGACCGTCACGGCATCGCGTCCCGGCAGGGTGCGGACCGTCGGCTCGGTCGCGACCAGTCCGTCGACCGTCACGACCGCGTGGTCCCGGGCCAGGGCACCCAGCGGTCCGGCCGCCCGGGAGGCCAGGTGACCGGCCGTCGAGACCGCCACGAGCGCCACCCCCGCCAACGAGAGCCCAATCGCCCGGAGCCAGGTGGACGAAGCGCCGGGGCGCGCGCCGGGCCAGCCACGACCCTGGACGCCACCACCCTCGCGCCCAGGACGACCCAGGGCAGCGAGCCCTGCCAGGCCTGCCGCCACCACCCCGACCACCGCCAAGGTCCTGACCGACCAGAACAGCACCGACGCCGTGAACGCCCAGGCGACGAGCGCCGGGGCGAGCAGGCGCAGGTCAGGACCGGGGGCCGGGGTGCTGACAGGGTCATGGACCCGCGCGCTCACACGGTCACCCTGGGTTGGAGCTGCGCGAAGATCTTCTCGCCGATGCCGCTCACCTCTCCGAGCTCGTCGACCGACGCGAACCTGCCGTGCTCCGTGCGCCAGTCGAGGATGCGTTGGGCCAGCACCGGGCCGACGCCGGGCAGCTCCTCGAGCTCGGCGGCGGTCGCCCGGTTGAGGTCGACCTTGGCGCCGGGCGCACCGGCCGCACCCGTGCCCCCGCCAGTCGCTCCACCGCCCGGACCGCTGCCCGGACCGCTGCCCGACCCGGCACCGCCGACGTTGCCTGTGCCCGCCCCCGCGGGCAGGGCGGACTCACCCGATTTGGGGATCCGGATCTGTTCGCCATCCACCAGCAGCCGTGCGAGATTCACCGCGGCCAGGTCTGCACCGCGGACCGCGCCCCCGGCCCGGGCCACGGCATCGGCGACCCGTGAGCCGGCGGGGAGCGTGATGACCCCGGGCTTCCTCACCTGGCCGACCACGTGGACCGTCAGGGTGGTCGCCGCGCGGTCGGTGCCGGGTGGGCCGCCACCGCCCGAGGCCGTGCTGGACGAGGCGAAACCGGTCGCCCCCGCTGCACGCCCCACGACTGCGGACCCGGGTTCGGCCGGTGCGACGACCTCGGGAGCGCTGGCCGCTCGCGCCCAGGCAACGCGCACCCCGAACCCGACCGCGGCGACCACCACGACGATGAGCAGCCCCGCGACGGCGGCACGAGGACCGCTCAGCCGCGCGCCCACGAGCGACTGGGGCAGGGCGAAGAACCGCGGGCCCGGGGGCGTCGGTCGACGGTGCCGACCACCCGTCGAGGGCCGCTGCGGCGTGCGTCGGTCGACAGCAGGCGGACCCCCCACGTCCTCGAGCCAGTCACGGTCGGGCTGCCACGGGGTGACCGGTGGGGCCGCCGACGTGCCCCCAGCCCGCGGAGGGTCAGCCGTGCCCCCAGCCGGCGGAGGGTCAGCCGTGCCCCCAGCCGGCGGAGGGTCAGCCGTGCCCCGAGCCGGAAGGGCGCTGCCGGAGGCGAGCAGGGCCCGCAGTCGTGGAGAGGGCTCGGGCGGGCGGCGGCGCAACGGCATACGGGCACGCTAGGAAGCCCATCGCGGCGGGCCGAACCCGACGGCCGGTCGCTGTGGACAGGGATCGCGGGGAGCTCAGGCTGTGGACGAGGAGCCGTCGCCGGACGTCGCGTCGCGACGGGCCGAGATCCACAGCTCGATGTTGCGCCGGTGGCGGTAGATGACGAGCAGGGCCAGCACGACGCACCAGGCACCGGTGTCGCGCGAGCCGAACGGCACCCACCGCAGCCACGACACCAGGCCGAGGGCGAGGAGCAGCAGGCAGGCCGAGACGGACGCCCCCGCGACCCACCGCAGCCGCCACACGAGCAGCACGAAAACCAGCACCATGACCAGCCCGAACCACGGCTCGACGGCGAGGATCGCCCCCAACGACGTCGCCACGCCCTTGCCGCCCTGGCCCTTGAGGAACGGCGACCAGATGTGGCCGAGCACGACCGCGAGCCCGACGACGAGCGCGGTGACGGCACCGAGGAAGTGCGCCGCGAGCAGGACCGGCAGCAGCCCCTTGAGGACGTCGAGGACGCCGACCACGACACCCCAGCGGGCGCCGAGGACGCGGCCTGCGTTCGTCGCCCCGGGGTTGCCCGAACCCGACGACCGCAGGTCCTTGCCCAGGAGCCTGGCGAGGATGGTCGCCGGGTTGACCGCCCCCACGACGAAGGCCACCGCCGCGGCGATCGGTACCTTGGCGAGCTCCCAGAAGGAGGCGTGCCCGAGCGTGACGAGGGTGTCCACGACGGCTCAGGCCTCCACCGGGGGCTGGCCGTCGGCCGCCGACGCGGAGCGCGGGGAGGGCTCCGCCTCGGAATGCGTGGAGGGCTCCGCCGCAGGGCGCGGGGAGACCGCCACCGCCAGCGTTCCCGGACCGACGTGCGCCCCCACGACGGCACCGAGCTCGACGACCGACACCTCGTGGGCGCTCTCCACCCGCGACCGCAGCCGCTCGGCGAGGTCCTCGGCGCGGGCGGCGGAGTCGAGGTGGTGCACCGCGATGTCGACGCCGGACCCATCTCCCGACGACGTGGCCGCAGAGACCGCGATCTCCTCCAGCCGGGCCAGGGCGCGGGTCGAGGTGCGGACCTTCTCCAGCGGCCGGATGCGTCCGTCGACGAGCTCGAGGATCGGCTTGATCGCCAGCGCCGACCCGAGGAAGGCCGAGGCCGATCCGATCCGGCCGCCACGCCGCAGGTGCTCCAGGGTGTCCACGTAGAACACGACTCGGGCCCCGGCAGCGCGTGAAAGTGCTTGTGCCGCAACCTCGTCCAGCGAGGCGCCCGCGTCAGCGAGCAGAGCCGCCGACACGACGCCATACCCCATCGCCATGCCGAGGGAGCGCGAGTCGACCACGCGCACGGGCACCGGGGACTGCTTCGCCGCGAGGTGGGCGGACTCGACGGTCGAGGACATGTCGGCCGAGATGTGCACCGACACAACACCGTCCGCTCCCCCGGCAGCAGCCTTCTCGTACGCCTCGAGGAACGCCTGGGGTGACGGCCGTGACGTCGACACCGGCCGGAACGCGCGCAGTGCCGTGGCCACCTGGGCGGTCGTCACGTCGACACCCTCGCTGAACTCGGTGCCGCCGATCACCACGTGCAGGGGCACGACCTGGATGCCGTGGGCGTCGACGACCGACTGCGGCAGGTAGGCCGTGGAGTCGGTGACGATGGCGACGGACACGTCCGAAGGCTACCCGCGCAGGGCAGCCGCGAGCAGCACCGCCGAGCCGAGGGCCAGCACGACCCGGACGTGGTTCCAACGGGTCCACGACACCCGGTATGCCGCCCACTCACCGGCGGCGCCCGGATCGCCCGCGTCGAGCGTGGCCAGGGCGTTGTTGCGGGGGACGTTCGCAGCTGCGGTGACGACGAACGCGAGCACCCCGAGGACCGCACCCGCCAGCACGAGGGCACGCGACTGGCCCACGGGAGAGCCCTCCACACCCCAGCCGGCCAGGACCGCCACCGCGGACACGAGGGAACCCACCGGCGACACCATCAGCGGCACCATGAGCAGGCTGCGGGGCGCGTCCTCGTTGATGCGCTGCATCGCCCGGATCCCCTCCGGCGGGTCGAGCCGCCCGAGGGACCGCACGACGAACGCGGAGAACGAGAACAGCGCCCCCGAGAGCAGGGCCGAGGCCAGCGCGGTCAGCGCCACGACGACCTCGACCCAGCTCATCGGACCGGAGACCTGGACCGGCGACCTAGACCGGGACCACGTTGACGAGCTTGGGCGCCCGCACGATGACCGTGCGGATGCCCCCCTCGGTCGCGGCGACGACCTTCGGGAGGGCCAGCACCTGCTCGCGCAGGGCGTCCTCGCTGATGTCGGCCGGGACCTCGAGGCGGTCGCGCACCTTGCCCTTGATCTGCACGACGCAGGTGACGGTGTCCTCGACCAGCAGGGCGGGATCGGCCACCGGGAAGGCCTCGAACGTCACCGTCTCCTCGTGCCCCAACCGGGACCACAGCTCCTCGGCGATGTGCGGCGCCAGCGGCGCCGTCATGACGACGAGCTTCTCCGCGGCCTCGCGCGGCACTGCGTCCAGCTTGGTCAAGGCGTTGTTCAGCTCGATCAGGCGGGCGATGGCCGTGTTGAACCCCAGCGTCGGGAAGTCGCGCGACACGGCGTCGATGGTCTTGTGCAGGGCCCGGGCCGTCGCGTCGTCCAGGGCCGCGTCGACGACCCGCACCTCACCGGTCTCCTCGTCGATCACGTTGCGCCACAGGCGCTGCAGGAAGCGCTGTGCACCGACGACGGCTCGCGTCTCCCACGGCTTGCTGAGCTCCAACGGTCCCATGGACATCTCGTAGACGCGCAGGGTGTCGGCTCCGTACTGCTCGCACATCTCGTCCGGGCTCACGACGTTGCCGAGCGACTTGCCGATCTTGCCGAACTCGCGGGTGACCGGCTTGCCCTGCCACGTGTAGGACGGCTCGCCCCCGGCGTGGTCGGGCACCTCGACGACCTCGGTCGCCTGGACGATCTGGCCGCGGTCGTCACGGTAGGCCGGAGCCTGGATGTACCCCTGCGAGAAGTACTTCCGGAACGGCTCGTCGCTGCTGACGTGGCCCAGGTCGTACAGCACCTTGTGCCAGAAGCGGGCGTAGAGCAGGTGCAGCACCGCGTGCTCGACACCACCGATGTAGAGGTCGACGCCACCGGGGTCGGTCACGCCCGCGGGCGCACCGTCGACCGGCGTCTCCCGCGGACCCATCCAGTAGCTCTCGTTCTCCGGGTCCACGAACGCCGCGTCGTTGGCCGGGTCGAGGTAGCGCAGGTAGTACCAGCACGAGCCCGCCCAGTTGGGCATGGTGTTGGTCTCGCGACGGTACTTCTGCACCCCACGGCCGTCACCCAGGTCGAGCTCGACCTCGACCCACTCGCGCGCCCGACCCAGAGGCGGCTCGGGCTGCGAGGAGGCGTCATCGGGCTCGAAGGTCTTGGGAGAGTAGTCGGGGACGTCCGGCAGCTCCACCGGCAGCATCGACTCGGGCACCGCGTGCGCGACACCGTCCTCGTCGAAGACGATGGGGAACGGCTCCCCCCAGTAGCGCTGCCGGCTGAACAGCCAGTCGCGCAGCTTGTAGTTGACGGTGCCCTCACCGAGTCCCTTGCCGGACAACCAGTCGATGATCGCGGCTTTGGCCTCGGCGATCGGCAGGCCGTCCAGCGAGATCTCGTCGTTCGAGGAGTTGATCGCTGCACCCTGGCCCGTGAACGCCTGGTCCTCCGGGTGGCCCTCGGTCGGCTGGACGGTCCGGATGACCGGCAGCTCGTACTTCGCCGCGAAGTCCCAGTCGCGCTCGTCCTGACCGGGGACCGCCATGATGGCGCCGGTGCCGTACCCCATGAGGACGTAGTCGGCGATGAAGACCGGAACCTGTTGCCCGTTCACGGGATTCGTCGCGAAGGCACCGGTGAAGACACCGGTCTTGTCCTTGCCCTCGGTCTGTCGCTCGAGGTCGCTCTTGCGCGACGCCGCCAGCCGGTATGCCGCGACGGCAGCGGCCGGCGACCCCTCGCCCGCCGTCCAGGCGGGGTTCGTCCCGGAAGCCCACTCGCCGGCCGGGACCAGCGAGTCGACGAGCGGGTGCTCGGGGGCGAGCACCATGAAGGTGGCGCCGAACAGCGTGTCGGGACGGGTCGTGAAGACCTCGATCGCGGCGTCGTGCCCGACGACCGGGAACCTCACGTGTGCACCCTGGCTGCGCCCGATCCAGTTGCGCTGCATGGCCTTGACCTTCTCCGGCCAGTCCACGCGGTCCAGGTCGTCGGCGAGACGGTCCGAGTAGGAGGTGATGCGCATCATCCACTGGCGCAGGTTGGTCTTGAAGACGGGGAAGTTGCCCCGCTCCGAGCGCCCGTCGTTGGTGACCTCCTCGTTGGACAGCACAGTGCCCAGTCCGGGGGCCCAGTTGACCGGCGCCTCCGAGGTGTAGGCCAGCCGGAAGTCGTCCAGCACGGCGGAGCGCTCCACGGGCGCGAGGGACGCCCAGTCCCCGCCCCCGGGGACGGCACGAGCCCCCGAGGCGAACTCCTGCACCAGCTCGTCGATCGGGCGGGCCCGACCCACGCCACCGTCGGGCCGCACGGCTTCGGGGTCGTACCAGGAGTTGAAGATCTGCAGGAAGATCCACTGGGTCCACTTGTAGTAGCCCGGGTCGATCGTCGCGATCGTGCGGCGGTCGTCGTGCCCCAGCCCCAGCCGGCGCAGCTGGCGCTTCATGACGACCATGTTCTCCTCGGTCGTCTTGCGGGGGTGCTGGCCCGTGCGCACCGCATACTGCTCCGCGGGAAGGCCGAACGCGTCGTAGCCCAGGCAGTGCAGGACGTTCTTGCCGGTCATCCGGTGGTAGCGCGCGAAGACGTCGGTGGCGATGTAGCCCAGGGGGTGGCCCACGTGCAGCCCGGCGCCGCTGGGATAGGGGAACATGTCGAGGACGAGCAGCTTCTCGCGGTCGGCCACCTTCTCCGGCTCGGCCCAGGGACCGGCGGGGTTGGGCGCGTGGAAGGTGCCCTCCTCCTGCCAGCGGTCCTGCCAGGCCAGCTCGATCTGCTGGGCCAGCTCGGCGGTGTAGCGGTGCGGCGTCTCGCTCATCTCATCCTCGTGTCGTGTCGCGTCTGGCGGACGGGGGCTGCTCTCGCTGCGGGTACCCACAGCAGGTGGTACTCACAACAAAGCCCCTCGCGGTGGAGGGGCTGGCCGCGGTGGCCTCGGTGATCCGGGGGCCAACGCGGCTATCGAAGGAGGAGCTGCCGTGCCATGCAGCTAGGTTAGCGCAGGCCAGCAGGGGTGGAGCAGGTGCACACGCGTGCCGGGTGGTTGCCCGAGCCGTCAGTGGTGCAGCCCGTGGACCACGGCGTGGCCCCGCCCACGGGAGATGAGCCACCGGTTGACCGGCACCGTGACGACGAACGCGATGGCGAGCGAGGCCACCAGCGACGCCCAGAACAACCAGCTGGCCAGCCCGGCGTCCAGGGCACCCGGGACGACGAGGATGAACCCGTTGTCGACGACCTCCATCACCGAGATCGACACCGTGTCCGCCGCGAGCGCGACACCGAGGGCGGCCCGCAGCGCGAGGCCCGAGCCGAGCACCGAGCGCATCGTGAGCCCGTACCCGAAGACGAACGCCAGGACGACCGACAGCAGGACGGTCCCGAGGTTGTGCAGGTCGAGGGCGGTGCCGATGACCATCCCCAGCACCTCCCCGATGGCACAGCCCGTGAGGCAGTGCAGCGTGGCTGCCGTCGCCTGGCTCCAGAGCGACCCGCCGGGGTGGTGCATCGTGTGGGTGTCCATGGTCCGGGCAACGATACCCCCGGGGGGTGTATTCCTCAGGCGGCCGCAGCCACGTCCACGAGCTCTCGGCGGAGGCCGGCGATGATCGCCGTCAGCAGCCGCGACACCTGCATCTGGCTCACCCCGAGCACCCTGCCGATCTCCGACTGGGTCCGCTCCTCCACGAATCGCAGGTGGACGATCAGCCGTTCACGTTCGCTGAGGTGCTCCACTCCCTGACGCACCACCTGGAGGCGCAGCAGGTGGTCGACGTCGGCGCTCTCCCGGGCCACGACGTCGACCCCGCCCCCGTCCTCGGTCGGCAGGTCGAGCGACACGGCCGTGTAGGCAGCGCCCGACAGCCGGGCGCTGCGCACCTCCTCGACGTCGACCGCGAGCGCCTGCGCCAGCTCGGCCGGCGTGGGCCAACGGTGCAGGTCCTGGCTGAGCCGGTCCTCCTCGGCGATGACCTGGACGCGGACCTCCTGGAGGCGTCGGGGCGGGCGCACGGCCCAGCCGGTGTCGCGGAAGTGACGCTTGACCTCGCCGAGGATCGTGGGGAGGGCGTACGAGGCGAACCCGTTGCCGGCACCGACCCGGTAGCCGTGAGCGGCCTTGACGAGGGCCATCCGACCGACCTGGACGAGGTCGTCGGTGTCGATGCCGCGTCCGCCGTAGCGACGAGCGACTCGTTCGGGCAGGTCCAGCGTGAGGAGCACGGCCTCCTGACGCAGTCGTTCGACTGTGTCGGCGTCCCCACAGCCCTCGGCCCTCGCGAGCAACCGGTCGGCCAGGTCGTGTCGGGAGGCGAGGTCGTCGGGCCCGGACTCGGCCGGGTGGGGTAGGTCTTGAAGTGGAGCAGCCATGAAGGTCCCGTCGCGCGGAGGAGGACCATGGCGCCGCTGTTGGACCACGTGTCTGCCCTCAACACAACCACCGCTGGCCACCACCCGCAACAGCGGGCGGATCCCCCGGATGTGCGGGCCGCCGCGCGAGAGCGATACTTCTGCCATGTCACCGAGCATCCCCCGCGAGGCCTCCGAGGCCTTTGCCTCCCTGGCCGAGCTCGTCTACTCCGGAGCCGACTGCCAGGAGGTCCTGGACACCATCTGCGTCCGTGCCGTCGACATCATCCCCGGCGCCGACCACGTCTCCATCGCGTCGTTGGCCGCGGACCGCACCCTGACCTCCCGCGCCGCCAGCGACGACGTGGCGGCCCTGATGGACCGGCTCGAGACGGAGGCCGGAGAGGGACCGTGCCTCGACAGCATCCTCGAGGACTCCTTCCAGCGCGACGAGGACATCACGACCACGTCGACCTGGCCGGCGCTGGCGGAGCTGACGATCGCGCGGACCCCCGTGCGCGGCATGATCGGCTACCGCCTCCAGCAGGGCGAGGGGGGCCGTTCGGCCCTCGACGTCTTCTCCGACACCCCCGGCGCCCTCACGAGCGAGTCGGCGGACATCGGTGCCGTCCTGGCGGCGTTCACCTCGGTCGCGCTGACTGCGGCCGACCGCCAGGCCGACGTCGAGAACCTGCGTCGTGGGCTGGACAGCAACCGGGAGATCGGCAAGGCCGTCGGCCTGATCATGGCCGCCCACGACGTCGACGCCGAGCAGGCGTTCGCCATCCTGCGCAGCGCCTCCAGCCGCACCAACACCAAGCTCGCCGCCATCGCGGAGAAGATCACCAGCAGCCACGGCCGCAGCACCTCCTGAGGGCCCTCCCGTGCTCGCCGGTCGCCGTTGTCGGTGCAGGGGTCTACGTTGAGGGGCAGTAACCACTAGCCGGTCAAACCACGCGCCAGCTGCCCTGTCGGGCTCTGCTGACGCAGGCTCGACTCCCCTCCCTGGAGGAAGTCTTGAGCACGGTTGTCGCCTCGGTCCCTGCTGGACACGTCTACGTACGCCACCTGTCCCCCGTTGGCCCTGCCCCCACCGGGGGCAAGAGCCCCGGCCCGGGCGCCCCAGCGGTCGTCCGGCTGCCCGACCCGCCGTCGGGATCCTCCCCGGACTCGCCCTGGTGGCCCCCGCGCATGCTCACCCCGGAGTGGGTGCACGAGCACGCCGACGAGTTCGACGTGATGCACGTGCACTTCGGGTTCGACGCCGTGTCCCCCGAGGACCTCCGGGGCGTCGTCGCCGCCCTGCGCAGCCACGACCTACCCCTCGTGCTCACCGTCCACGACCTGCGCAACCCCCATCACGAGACCCCCGAGGCCCACGAGGCGCAGCTGGGCGTCCTCGTGGCCGAGGCCGACGAGCTCATCACGCTGACCGAGGGGGCGGCCGCGACGATCCTGCGCCGTTGGGGACGCGCCGCCACGGTCCTGCCGCACCCCCACGTCGTCCCCGATGCGTGGCTCAAGCAGCCGCGCGTCGACGGCCGGTCCTTCGTCATCGGGATCCACGCCAAGAGCCTGCGCGCCAACATGGACCCGGTCCCCCTCGTCGACGCCCTCCTCGAGGCCCTGCCCACGCTCCCAGGGGCGGTGCTGCGGGTCGACGCGCACACCGACGTCATGACCGCGGGCTTCCCGCGCCACGACGAGGTCCTGTCGGAGCGTCTGCGGTCCCTCGCCGACGCCGGGCGGCTCGAGCTCGCCGTGCACGACTTCTTCACCGACGACGAGCTGTTCGCCTACCTGCACGGGCTGGACGTGTCCGTCCTCGCCTACCGCTTCGGCACCCACTCGGGCTGGCTCGAGGCGTGCCACGACCTCGGCACCTGGGTGGTTGCCCCCGACTGCGGCTTCTACGCCGACCAGCGCCCCGTCCTGTCGTATGCCGCGTCCGGCCCCACCCGCACGTCCTCCTTCGTCGAGGCCGTCCGGACCGCCCACGACCACTGGCTGGCCGGGGAGGCGGCGCCGCGCGCGTCGGTGCGCGAGCGCCATACGGAACGGGCGTCACTGGCCCGTGCGCACGAGGCGATCTACACGCGGGCCATCTCCCGCGCCGGGACACGGGGGCTCGCATGCACGTCGTGATCCTCGCGTCGGCCCGCCACCCGCTGCGCCAGCCGTTCGCCGGGGGGCTCGAGTCCCTCACCTGGGCCCTGGTCAAGGGTCTGCGCGCCCGCGGCGTGGAGGTGACCCTGTTCGCTGGGCCCGGCAGCGACCCTGCGCTGGACGCCCGCGAGATCACCGTGCTGCCGCTCCAGCTCAGCGACGCGGCCCGCTCCGACGTGTCGATGCCGGCGGAGTCCTGGCTGCAGGAGCACCACGCCTACCTGCAGGTCATGCTCGAGCTGGCGGGTCGCACCGACGTGGACCTGATCCACAACAACAGCCTCCACCACCTCCCGGTGGCGCTCGCGCAGTCGTGCCCGGCGCCGATGCTCACGACCCTGCACACCCCGCCGACGCCGTGGCTCGAACCAGCGATCCGGCTGATGGACCAGCAGCGGTCACGGTTCGTCGCGGTGAGCGGCTACACGGCCCGCCAGTGGGGTCACGTCACCGACGCCGCAGTCGTCCACAACGGCATCGACGCCGGCGTCTGGACCCCTGGCCCCGGCGGTGACGACCTGGTCTGGGTCGGACGTATCGTGCCCGAGAAGGCACCCCACGAGGCGGTCGGCATCGCCGCGGCGAGCGGCCGCCACCTGCGCCTGGCCGGGCCCATCGGCGACCCCACCTACCACCGCGACGTGCTCGAGCCGCTGCTCGGGCCGTCCGCGGAGTACGTCGGTCACCTCGACGTCCCCAGCCTCCGGACGCTCGTCGGCTCCAGCGCCGCCATGCTGGTCACCCCTGCGTGGGACGAGCCGTACGGACTCGTCGCGGCAGAGTCGATGGCTTGTGGCACACCGGTTCTCGGGTACCGACGCGGAGGCTTGCCCGAGTTCGTCGTGCCCGGGTGCGGCATGCTCGTCGAACCCGGCGACGTCACGGGAGCGGCGGCCCTGGTGGCCGCGGTCACCGGCCTCAGCCGCGACGCCTGCAGGGCGCACGCGGTCCAGCACTGCTCGCTCGACGCCATGGTCGACGCCTACCTCGAGGTCTACCTGCGCCTCACCCGGACCAGCCTGGCCGCCGCGTGATCGGTTACTACGCGCACCACCACGGGGCCGGCCACCTCACCCGCATGCAGAGCATCGCGGCCGTCCTGGACGAGCCGGTATGGGGCCTCAGCTCCGGTCCGCGTCCACCCGGGTGGACGGGCGGCTGGACGGACCTGGCCCGGGACGACGACCCTCCAGCCGGGCACCGCTCCGAGCGGGACCTGACCGCCCACGGGGTCCTGCACTGGGTGCCCTTGCATCACGACGGGCTGGCCCGACGGGCGGCGCAGCTCACCACCTGGGCCGCCGACGAGCGCCCACGCGCCGTCGTCGTCGACGTGTCGGTCGAGGTCGCCCTCCTGGCCCGGCTGGCCGGCGTGCCCACCGTCGTCGTGGCGATGCCGGGTCGGCGCGACGACCGTGCCCACCGGTTGGCGTACGACACCGCCGACGCGTTGCTGGCACCCTGGCCCCGCGGTGCGCACGACCTGCACTGGCCGGACCGGTGGGTCGACAAGGCGTGGTTCGTCGGGGGCATCTCCCGGTTCGACGGACGCGAGCTGCCGGCCACCTCGACTGACCCGGCGACGCCGGGGAGCCACGCCGCCGGGCCCGGCACTCCCGGCGCTCCCGGCGACCGGACCGTCCTCCTCCTGTGGGGCGCCGGGGGCCGCTCGACCACCGACGCCGACGTCCGCGCCGCCCGCGCCGCGACCCCGGGGTGGATCTGGGTCGAACGCTCCCCTGGGCACGACGGGTCGAGCGACCTCTGGGACGACCTGCAACGAGCCGACGTCATCGTCACGCATGCAGGCCAGAACGCCGTCGCCGAAGCCGCCGCCGCCCGGCGTCCGGCGGTCGTGGTGGCCCAGCCCCGACCCCACGCGGAGCAGGAGTGGACCGCGCGCCGCATCGACGACTGGCGGATCGCCGTGGGTCGCACCGAGTGGCCCGAGCCCGAGGACTGGCCGGAGCTGCTCGAGCTCGCCGTGTCGCGCGGTGGGCACGGCTGGGCACGCTGGTCGGACGGCACCGGGGCCCAGCAGGTGGCCGACCACCTGACCCGGCTCACCACCGAAGGGATCGCCCCGTGACCGCCCGGCCCCGTACCGCCGTCGTCTCGATCGTGCGCGGCCGCCACGAGCACCTGCGAGGGCAGCTGTGGGGCCTCGCGCGGCAGAGCGCCCCGGCCGACCTGCACGTCGTCGTGGCCATGGACGACCCCGAGATCGCCGCCGTCGTCTCCGACGCCGGTTCCACCGTGGGTTCTACCGCCCTCGACCGGGACCAGGCCAGGTTCATCTCCGGGCCTTCGTCCGGATCCTCGTCCGGGTCCTCGTCCGGGTCCACCTCCATGGCCACGCCCACGCTGGTCGTCCCCGTGGACCTCGACCCCGGTGGCGAGCTGCCCCTCGCCCGCGCCCGCAACACCGGCGCCCTGACCGCGATCGCCGCCGGAGCCGAGCACCTCGTCTTTCTCGACGTCGACTGCATCCCCGCCGCGGGAACGCTCGAGCGCTACACGCAGGTCCTCGGCGGTGACGGGCATGGTCCCGACGGAGCGCTCGCCGCCCACCCGAGCCCGGTCGTGGCCTGCGGGACGGTCGCGTACCTCCCGCCAGTCGCCCACGCCCGGGACTACCGCCACGACCGGCTGGACGAGCTCGCCGATCCCCACCCGGGTCGACCGGCGCCGGACGAGCGCACGGTCCTGGTCGCCGACGACCTGCGCCTGTTCTGGTCGCTGTCCTTCGCCGTGACGGCCGCGGACTGGGGGCGCCTGGGCGGGTTCAGCGAGGACTACACCGGTTACGGCGCCGAGGACACCGACTTCGGCCAGCGCCTGGGTGCTGCTCGCGGGACCATGCTCTGGGTCGGCGGCGCCGCGGCGTACCACCAGCACCACCCCACCGACACGCCCCCGCTGGGACACCTCACCTCGATCGTCCGCAACGCCAACGTCTTCCGCGACCGGTGGGGCTGGTTCCCGATGGAGGGGTGGCTCGCGGCGTTCGCGGACCGCGGCCTGGCACGGCTCGACGCCCGAACCGGCCGTTGGGTCACCACGTGAGCCGCGCCCGGGTGTCCGGTTTGAACCGGTCCTGCGCGGGTAGGGACAGACTGGAGCCGTCCGGCTCCAACAGCGTGGGCCGGGCGGCTCCACCCGAGGCGACTCCAGCGACCTCCGTAGCCATCCCCACCAGGAAGAAGCTCGAACCATGAGCAGGATCAGCACCGGCCACGACGGCATCGTCACCGTCACCAGAGAGGTCACCGCCCCGGCGCAGGCCGTCTGGGACGTCCTCGCCGACGGCTGGGACTACGCCACCTGGGTCGTCGGCGCGTCCCGGGTCCGTGACGTCGACCTCAGCTGGCCCGCCGAGGGGTCGCGGCTGCACCACTCGTTCGGTGTCTGGCCGTTGGTCATCTCCGACACGTCCAAGGTGATCCGGTCCGACGCGCCGACCACGCTGACCCTCGTGGCCCGCGGGTGGCCGGCCGGTGAGGCAGCCGTCGTCATCACCGTGACCGCCCGGGACGAGCGGTCCTGTTCGGTCGCGATCGCCGAGGACGCCGTCAAGGGTCCGGGCACGCTGGTCCCCAAACCGTTGCGGCAGCTCGCGATCGGCCCACGCAACGTCGAGGCCCTCCGCAGGCTCGCGTACCTCGCCGAGGGTCGTCACCGCGAGCGCGTCACGTCCTGAGCAGGCGGTCCCACGCGGTTCGGGTCAGCGCCCGGCGGACGGGCCCGGTGAGCCCGTTCGCCCCGAGAGCCGCCCGGGCGGCGTTCCAACCACAGGCACCGTGCACCCCACCGCCGGGGTGCGCCGAGGCGCCGGCGAGGTAGAGCCCGGGGATCGGGGTCTCCGGCCGACCGAGCCCGGGTGTGGGGCGGAACACCAGCTGCTGGTGCAGGGCTGCCGTGCCTGCGTTGATGGCTCCCCCCACGAGGTTCCCGTCCTCGTTCTGGAGGTCCGCCGGGCCCTGGACGTGACGTGCCACCTGGCTGCCACGGAAGCCGGGCGCAACGCGCTCGACCGCTTCCTCCATGCGATCCACGTGCGCGGCGAGCCGGTCCTCGTCCCACTCGTCGTGGGGCACGTGGGTGTAGGCCCAGGCCGACTCCGTCCCGGCCGGTGACCTGGACGGGTCCGAGGTCGTCATCTGCCCGAACAGCAGGAACGGTCGTTGCGGGACCCTGCCGACCGACAGGTCGGCGGCGAAGTCCACGAACCCGTCGTTGTCGACCCCGAGGTGCACGGTGCCGGCACCGCGGGCCGCCTCTGCCGTCCACGGCACGGGTCGGTCCAGCGCCCAGTTGACCTTCACCGTCGCGTTGTCCCACTGGAACCGGTCGAGGTCGCGGTGCAGCTTCGCCGGCAGCGGGTGGCCGGCCAGCAGCTCGCGGTAGAGCGTGGTCGCCGGTACGTCGGCGAGCACGCCGCGACGGGCCCGCAGGGTGGTGCCGTCGGCCAGCTGCACCCCCGTCGCCTGACCACCGGAGGTCGTCACCGAGGTCACGGGGCTGCCCGTCAGCACGCGGACGCCGCGGCTCTCGGCGCGCCGTCGGAGCGCGCCTGCGAGCTCTCCAGCCCCGCCCTCCGGGACGGGGAAGCCCACGTCCTGGCCGAGCATGCAGAGCAGCCACCCGAACAGGCCGCTGCCGGCGGCATCCGGCGGCACGTCGCTGTGCAGGGCGTTTCCCGTGAGCAGCAGCCCCGCACCCTGTCCCCGGAACCGTTCCTGACCGAGGCGCCGCGACGGAGTCACGGCGAGGCGAGCGAAGTCGAGCGTGCCGCCCGCGCCCATCCGTCGCACCATCCGCAGGGCGGAGGCCGCGGGCGGGAACGGTGTGAACAGGGCGTCGAGCAGCGGGTCGCGGATGCGGTCCCAGCCCTCCACGAGCTCCATCCAGGCCTCGCCGTCACCGGCCGCCTCGGCCTCGAGGCCCGCCGCGGTGTCCTCGGCGCGCGAGCAGAGCAGCGCAGCGCTCCCGTCGTCGAGGGCGTGCGCGAGGACGTGCGGCGCCCGACGCCACACGAGACCGTGCTCCTCGAGGTGCAGGTCCTTGATGATCGGGCTGGCGGCGGCCAGGGGGTAGAACGCGCTGAACAGGTCGGTGGTGTACCCGGGCGCGGTCACCTCGGCGCTGCGCACGGCTCCGCCCACCTCGTCGTTCGCCTCGACCAGGACGACGTCCCAGCCTGCGTCGGCGAGCGCGTTGGCGGCGACGAGGCCGTTCGGTCCTGCGCCGACGACGACGGCGTCTGCAGTGCTGACGGACATGGGTTCCTTCGTCGGGTTGGGGCGGGTCCGGGCGGGTCCGGACGGGACCGTCCACTCTGGCACGGCTGGTCCCGGCCGGCTCGCCCGGCCGTCAGGAAGGGGGGACGTTCCTGCTGTCGAGGGCGAGCTCGAAGACGTGGGCCATCGCTGCATACCCCTTGTCGTTGGGGTGGAAACGGTCCGGGGCGAGGCGGCCACGCCACGAGCGGGGGCCGTGACGCCCGATGTCCGCCAGGACCAGCCGGCCCTCTGCCTGGCGCTCGCGCAGCAGCGCGTCGAGCCGACGGGCCTCCTTGTGGGGGTTGGGCAGGTTGAGCACGACGGCACCGTCGGGCAGCCGGTCGAGCAGCGTGGCGAACCGGGCCGACATTCCGGCCCGGTACCGCGGGGTCACGACGTCGTTGGAGCCCAGGACGACGGTGACGAGGTCAGGGACCTGGCCGGCTGCGACGAGCGCCTCGAGGGCCGGCACCTGTCGCTCGAGCGCGTCGTCGATCCGTGCGCCGGTGACGGCGAGGTTGACCACACGGTGCGGCCGACCCTGCTCGCGCAAGCGCTCGGAGAGCTGGCCGACCCAGCCCCGGTCGAACGACGAGGCGCCGATCCCCTGGGTCATGGAGTCACCGAGGGCGACCCAGAGCGGGCCGTCCTGGGAGAGGGCGCGTCGGTTGGCCTCCGCCCAGTCCTGGGCGTACGGGTCGATCTGCCTGCGCACCGACCGGACCCCGGGCAACAGGGCCTGCAGCACCGCCATGAACGCCCCGGTCGGGCGACCGCTGGTGTTGTCGTAGTCGAAGGTCGCGGTCACCGGTCCATCGTCCCAAACAGTGGGGGTGGCCGCCCGCGGGGCGGCGGTGCGGGCCGTCCGGTGCGGGCCGGTTCGAGCAGGAGGGAGGAGCTCGGTCAGCGGCTGGTGCGGGAGTCGAAGCGTCCCGGGACGACGACACCGCGAGGGGCGGCGGCGGCCGTGCGCACGAGGACGCCGACGGCGCCGAGGACGACCAGGAGCGCGCCGGCCAGGAACATCAGCATGAGCATCTCGGGTGAGGTGGGGGTGAACATGGGTCAACTGTCTCCTACGACAATTGACGTACTGAGGTTTTCGGCGTCACACCGGACGACCAGCCAGCCCGCGCTGACCGAAGGGTCTAGGCCCGGGTCAACAACTGGTCAAGACCTGCCCCTGGGCCTCGAACGCAGAAGGACCAGACACGAGCCATGTCTGGTCCTTCTGTCCTTCGGTGGAGCTGAGGGGATTCGAACCCCTGACCCCTTCCATGCCATGGAAGTGCGCTACCAACTGCGCCACAGCCCCGAGTTTCCCCGAGAGGGTGTCCCCCGGAGGCGACTGCGGAAGTTTACCCAGTGACCCACCCGTTTCACCAAATCGGCTCAGGCGTGGGCGTTCCATGCGGCGATCTGCCACCCGGTACGGCCGTGCCGGAGCTCGGCCCAGTGGCAGTTGCCCAGGGTCAGCAACGCGTGGGTGGCCAGGTGCTGGTCCACCCCGAGCAGGTCGGCGATGCCTGCGCGGGTCGAGACGCCGTGGGCCACGACGGCGACGCACTCCCCCGCGCCGAGCCCGTCCAGGACCTCGCGCAGGGCCTGACCCGCACGGGCCCCCACCTCGGCGAGGGTCTCGCCGTCCACTCCGCGACGGACGTCTGCGACGTCCATCTGCTCGAGCAGGTCGGCGTACCCCGCCCGCACCTCGGCGGTGGCCAGCCCCTGCCACTGCCCCACGTGGATCTCACGCCAGCGAGGGTCGAGGGTCACCTCGATGCCCGCGGCCTCGGCCACGTGCTCGGCCGTGACGCGGGCCCGTTGCAGGTCCGAGGCGACCACCCGGGTCGGCCGGTATGCCGCGATGGCGCGGCCCGCGGCGCGGGCCTGCTCCACGCCGAGGTCGGACAGCGAGGTGTCGAGCTGTCCCTGCCAGACGCCGCCGGCGTTGTGCTCGGTCTGCCCGTGCCGGACCAGCAGCAGGCGCCGTCCGTCGCTCACGCGTCGCGGCGCTTGGGCACGCCCAGGTCGATCTCGGGGCAGTCCTTCCAGAGGCGCTCGAGCTCGTAGAACTCGCGCTCCTCGTCGTGCTGGACGTGGACGACGATGTCGCCGAAGTCGAGCAGCACCCAGCGGCCGTCCCGCTCGCCCTCGCGGCGGATCGGCTTGGCACCCTTCTCACGCAGCGTGTCCTCGACGGCGTCGACGATGGCGCCGACCTGTCGGTCGGTGCTGGCGGAGACGATGACGAAGACATCGGTCAGGGCGAGCTGCTCGCTGACGTCGATGCCGGCGATGGTGGTGGCGAGCTTGTCGTCGGCCGCGACGGCGGCCGCCTTGGCGAGCTCGAGGGATCGGTCGGTGGCTGGCACTGCACTCCTACGTTCGTGCCGCTGCGCCGACAGGTGAGCCGGCGGCATACAGGCGGTATTTGTTGATGTACTGGACGACGCCGTCGGGCACGAGGTACCAGACGGGTTCGGACCGCTCGACGCGAGCGCGGCAGTCCGTGGAGCTGATGGCCATGGCCGGCACCTCCTGCAGGCTGACCCGGTCGGCCGGCAGGCCGGACTCCGACAGGACGTAGCCCGGGCGGGTGACCCCGACGAAGTGGGCGAGCTCGAAGATCTCGTCCGCGTCCTTCCACGACAGGATCTGGGCGAGCGCGTCGGCACCGGTGATGAAGAACAGCTCGTCGTCGGGGCGTTGCGTCTTCAGGTCACGCAGGGTGTCGATCGTGTAGGTGGGTCCCGGCCGGTCGATGTCGACACGGCTGACCGTGAACCGCGGGTTGGACGCCGTCGCGACGACGGTCATGAGGTACCGGTGCTCCGGAGGGCTGACCTCCCGGGCGTCCTTCTGCCAGGGTTGCCCGGTGGGGACGAAGACGACCTCGTCGAGCCCGAACCTCGTCTGGACCTCGGAGGCGGCCACGAGGTGGCCGTGGTGGATCGGGTCGAACGTCCCGCCCATCACCCCGAGACGCATGCTCAGTGGTGGCCGCCCTGGGGTGAGCTGTGGTCGCCGTCGTGGTGGACGGGGCCGGCGAGCTTCTGCGCCGTGCCGCGGAAGCCCCAGAGGACCCCCAGCAGGGCGAGGAACGAGACGAACGCGAGGGCACCGAAGGCGTACGGCGACATGGGCAGCTCGCGGAGGGGCTCCTCGGCAGCGGCATACAGGTTCGACAGAGACGACGACATGGGGCCCAGCCTACCGGTCACGGGCCACCACGCCTCACGCCCGTTGTCCACCGATGTTGTGCACAGCCCTGTGCACAACGTGCTGCCCCAGCGGGACCGGATGTGGACAACGGTGTGGGCAACCGGTGGACAGAAAGAGCTTGGCGAAACCCCTTGCGGGGCAACAGAACCGGCCGCTAGAAATCTCTCACGCGCTCCGGTCGGAGGGTCGGGACGGGGAAACCCGGACCGACACGAGGACCAGGGCACAGGTCAGCCGGATAACGGTGGACCGCCTCGACCGGGTCCGCCCGGACGGGGTCCTGGGGCCCTCGGGTCCCGGGTTCGCGGGCGACGCCGCGGAGGAACTCCGAGACCGCTGACCAGATCGCACCGACCCGCGGCACCGGTTCGCCGGAGCCGTGGGAAGCCACCGTCGCAGTGGGTACGACCCGGTCCGCCGGGAGCGTGCGCGGTCGACCTGGGGCAGAGTCTTGGCCGGTTCGTCCGGTCGCGAGCTGCACCACCCGTGGGACCAGCAGCCACCTCGGTGGCCGCCGGGCCCGCCGCGGGAGCCACGTCCACCTCGGTGGCCGCCGGCACCGCACCCGTGGGACGCACGACCGCTTCGGCGGCACGGCGACCCGCACCCGTGGGACGCACGACCGCCTCGGCGGCACGGCGACCCGCACGTGGTGATCCACCCGCTACCGGTTCGCCGGAAGCGGTGGGAGCACCGCAGAGGGCCCCTCGAACTCATACTTCGAGGGGCCCTCACCTTTTGTGCCGATCGGCCGATGGTGCAGGTCCTAGTCTTGGACCATGTCGCCGGAGCTCAGCATCGTCATCCCCGTGTACAACGAGGAGGACGTCCTGCCCCTCCTGGCGGCCCGCCTGCGCCCGGTCGCCGACACCCTCGGCACCACCTACGAGGTGGTCACGGTCGACGACGGCAGCAGCGACGGATCCCCAGTCGTCCTCCAGCGGATGCTGCGCGACTGGCCCGAGCTGCGCATCGTCCGGCTGCGCGCCAACGCCGGGCACCAGGCGGCCATCTCGGCCGGTCTGGCCACCGCGCGGGGCGGCTACGTCGTCACGCTCGACGCCGACCTCCAGGACCCGCCCGAGGTCATCCCCGAGATGCTCGCGCAGGCCAGGCTGCACGGCGCCGACGTGGTCTACGGCGTTCGTTCCGACCGCTCCACCGACTCGGTCTTCAAGCGGCTCAGCGCCCGGGCGTTCTACCGGCTGATCCGCCTGCTGTCCGGCACCGGGGCCCAGGTCGACGCCGGGGACTACCGGCTCATGTCCCGGGCCACCGTCAACGCGATCAACGCCCTGCCGGAGCACCACCGCGTCCTGCGGTTCGTCGTGCCCGCGCTGGGCTTCCCGTCGGCGTCGGTGACGTACCGACGCGACGAGCGCGCAGCGGGCAAGTCCAAGTACCCGCTGGCCAAGATGATCCGGCTCTCGCTGGACAGCGTGACCGGCTTCTCGACCGCTCCCCTGCGGGCCGCGACCTGGCTGGGCCTGCTCGGCGGCGCCGCGGCATTCCTCCTGCTGGCGTATGCCCTCATCGCCGGCGCGACCGGACACACCCTGCCGGGCTGGACGTCGACCGTCGTCGCCGTCGCGGGTGTGGGTGCCGTGCAGCTGCTCTGCCTCGGCATCCTCGGTGAGTACGTCGGCCGCATGTACGCCCACCTGCAGGCCCGCCCCACCTACTTCGTGGCCTACGACTCGCTGACCGGTCCGGTCACGCCCGCGGACGAGCCTCTACCAGCAGAGTCACACCGGGCATAGCCTTCACCGGCAGCCAGCGCTCGACCGTGACGATCGCGCGCAGGCCGAGGTTCACGACCGGGTGCACGGTCTCGAGGTCCGAACCGCTCGACGAACGGCGGCGCAGCGCCACCACCGGACGCAGCAGCACGTTCCAGGACGTCATCGAGGTCACCTCGAAGCCGCCGCGCTCGAGCACCTCCCGCAGCGTCGTGCGCGTGTAGCGGCGCACGTGGTCGACGGCGACGTCGTGGTCGGACCACAGCCGCGGGTCGGCGGGCACGGCGACCAGGAACCGGCCGCCCGGGCGCAGGACCCGGGCCACCTCGCCCACCGCGGAGTCGTCGTCGAGGATGTGCTCGAGGACGTCGAACGCCACCACCAGGTCGAGGGAGTCGTCGCCGACCGGAAGAGCCGTGGCGTCGGCCCGCAGGACGGACAGCCCACGATCGGCCGCGACCTCGGCCCCCTCGGCGCCGTACTCCAGCGCGGCCACCGACCACCCGGCAGCCTCCAGCACCCGGGTGTTGCCGCCGCCGGCGGCGCCGATGTCCAGCGCGGTCCCCGGGGTGACACCGGAGATCATCCGCGACAGGAGGTGCCGACGCTCGCGGTACCACCAGTGGGCGTCCTCGAGCGCGGCCAGCTTTCGGACCTCAGTGCCTTCCACGGGCGCTCATCCTGCCATGCGCCCGGAGCGGGTCCGGGATGCGTCCGGTATGCCGCGTGGCCGGCTCAGCTGCGCACCTGTCCGTCGCCCTCGACGACCCACTTCGTCGTCGTGAGCTCGGGCAGCGCCATCGGTCCGCGGGCGTGCAGCTTCTGCGTGGAGATGCCGATCTCGGCACCGAAGCCGAACTCGCCCCCGTCGGTGAACCGGGTCGAGGCGTTGACCATGACGACGGCCGCGTCGACCTCGCTGGTGAACCTGCGGGCCGCCGCACGGTCCTCGGTGACGATGGCCTCGGTGTGGCCCGAGCCGTACCTGCGGATGTGCTCCATGGCCGTGTCGAGGTCGGGGACGACGCGCACGCTCATCTCGAGCGCGAGGTACTCGGTGCCCCAGTCCTCCTCCGTGGCGGCCTCGTGGGGCACTCCCGCGCGCTCGGCCGCGGAGCCGGACGCGTCGTCGGTGTGCAGGACGACGCCTGCGCCGGAGAGCTCGGCGAGCACCTTGGGCAGGAAGTCGGCGGCGACCGACTCGTGGACGAGCAGCGACTCGGCGGCGTTGCACACGCTCGGCCGGTGGGTCTTGGCGTTGACCGCGATCGCGAGCGCCTTGTCCAGGTCCGCCGCGACGTCGACGTAGACGTGGCAGTTGCCGACGCCGGTCTCGATGACGGGCACGGTCGACTCGGTGACGACGGTCTGGATGAGGCCCGCTCCCCCGCGCGGGATGATCAGGTCGACCAGGCCACGGGCGGTGAGCAGCGCCCGCACCGCGTCCCGACCGCCCTCGAGGAGGGTGATCGCGTCCGCGGGCAGGTCCTGCTCCACGAGCGCGTCGCGCAGGACGTCGACGAGGGCGCGGTTGGTGGACCCGGCGGCCGAGCCACCACGCAGGATGACGGCGTTGCCGGACTTGAGACCGAGGCCGGCAGCGTCGACGGTGACGTTCGGACGGGCCTCGTAGACCATCCCGACCACGCCCATCGGGACGCGGACCTGCCGGATCTCCAGGCCGTTGGCGAGGGTCGAGCCACGCACCACCTCACCCACGGGGTCCGGCAGGGCGGCCACGTCGCGCAGCGCCTGGGCCACGGCGGCGACCCGCTCGGGACTGAGGGCGAGGCGGTCGAGCGGGCCCTGCGCCATACCGGAACCGCGACCCCGCTCGAGGTCCTCGGCGTTGGCGGCGACGATGCGGTCGGTGGCCGCGTCGAGGGCGTCGGCCAGCGCACGCAGAGCGGCGTCCTTGTCGGCGCGCGAGAGCAGTGCGAGCCTGCGGGAGGCGGTGCGGGCGGCGCGGGCCGCGTCGGCGACCTGGGCGACGGCGGCGGGATCGATCTCGGCCATGGTCCAAGGGTAGGCCTCGCGGTCCGGCGCACGGGCCCACGACCACCTCCCGGACCACTGGTTGAATGGGCGGGTGAGCATCCTGTCGATCCAGTCCTCGGTCGCGTACGGCCACGTCGGCAACAGCGCCGCCGTCTTCCCCCTCCAGCGCCTCGGCGTGGAGGTCTGGCCGGTGCACACGGTGCACTTCTCCAACCACACCGGGTATGGCGCGTGGCGCGGTCCGCTGATGCCCGCCGACGACGTGCGGGCGGTGATCCAGGGCATCGGGGAGCGCGGGGCGTTCCCGAAGGTCGACGCCGTGCTGTCCGGCTACCAGGGTGGCGAGGAGATCGGCGACGTCATCCTCGATGCGGTCGCCCAGGTCAAGGCGGCCAACCCGGACGCGATCTACGCGTGCGACCCGGTCATGGGCAACGCCAAGAGCGGCTGCTTCGTGCACCCGGCCATCCCGGTCCTGCTGCGCGAACGCGTCGTCCCGGCCGCCGACCTCATCACGCCGAACCAGTTCGAGCTCGGGTTCCTCACCGGCACCGAGCCGCGGACCATCGAGGACACCCTTGCCTCGGTCGACCTCGCCCGGGCCATGGGGCCGTCGACCGTGCTGGTCACGAGCGTCGAGCGCCCGGACGCCCCGGAGGACACCATCGAGATGATGGCTGTCACGGGCGACGGCGCCTGGGTCGTGCAGACACCGCGACTTCCCATGAAGGCCAACGGTTCCGGTGACGTGACTGCCGCGTTGTTCACGGCCCACCTGCTCGAGACCGGCGACCCGGCGGTGGCGCTGGCCCGGACCGCGAGCAGCGTGTTCGACCTGCTGCAGACCACGCTCGACTCGGGTGAGCGCGAGCTGCAGCTCGTGCAGTCGCAGGAGTCGCTGGCCAACCCGCGGATGCAGTTCGACGTCACCCGGGTCCGCTGACCCCGCACCCCCCGCAGCAACCTCTGCTAGCAGAGGTTGCTGCAGCAGGGGTAGGGAGCAACCTGCCCCTGCGGCAGCACCCTGTGCTGGGTGGCAACCGATCTGCGTCGCCGGGCGTCCTACGGGTATGAGACCGGTCCCCGCTGCCGCGCGCCGACGCCCCCTCACCCGACGCGGCGTCGCGGTCGTGGCGACCGGTCTCGTCGGGGTCGTCCTGCTCGCGGGGTGCGGCCGTGACGCAGGACCGGGCTCCGGTGCACCGAGCAGTCCCAGCGGCGACCCGGGCCGGACCTCGAGGGCGACGCAGCTCCTCGACCGGTTCGCAGCGGCGCAGAAGGGAAGCGACCCCCTCGCCCTCGCGATCCCGCCGGGCGAGCTGGTCAGCCAGGACGGCACCTGGGAGGACGCCGTCGGGGACAACGACAAGCGGGCCTCGCTCTCCGGCCACCTCGTCGCCATCGCCCCGCTTCCCACCTCGTCGGACAAGGGCGTCGTCGTCGACGGCACCGGCCGCCGAGTGCCCACGAGCCTGATGTCGGCGACGGACACCCTGGCCGAGATGACCCGGGTGCGCACCGACTGCAACGGCTGCACCGACCTCGAGGTGACCTCGGCCCGGCTCACGACCATGCAGGTCAGCACCTCGTCGGGCACCGCCACGGTGCCCGCCTGGCGGTTCGCGCTGAAGGGGACCGCGGTCGGCCTGCTGAGAGTCGCCCTCCCCGACTCTGCCCTCGTCGAACCGCCCGAGGAGACCTCCCCGCAGCCCGGCGACGGCCCTCGGGTGGACTCGTGGAGCCCGGGCCCGGACGTCCGCACGATCCGCCTGCACTTCGTGGGAGCGCCGGACGCCACCGGTCCCTGCGGAGCGGACTACCGGGCTGAGCAGTGGTCGTCCGGCACCGCCGTGGTGGTCACCGTCGTGCAGGTGCCTCGGACGCCGCCGCCGACGGACGTGGCCTGCCCCGCCATCGGGGCCCTGCGCACCGTGGACGTCGCCCTCGACGACCCGGTGGCGTCACGCACGGTCCTCGACCTCGCCGGCGGCGCGATCGTCCCCCGCACCCGGGGTCAGGTCGACGGCATCCCCGTCCGCTGACGGCGACCCACGGCCGCGGCGCCGAGCCACGTCTGCCTCGCCGAACCACGTCCGCGTCCGCGGTCGGGCTAGAGCAGCACCAGGTCGTCGCGGTGGACGACCTCTCGCTCGTACTCCGGCCCCAGCTCCTTGGCGAGCTCACGCGTCGACCGCCCGAGCATGCCCGGCAGCTCGGCCGAGGTGTAGTTGACCAGCCCACGCGCGATGACACGGCCCTCGACGGTGCACAGGTCGACGGCGTCACCGTCGGAGAAGGACCCCTCGACCGCCGTGATCCCCGCGGGGAGCAACGAGGTCCGGCGCTCAGTGACCGCTCGCACCGCACCGGGGTCGAGCAGCAGCCGACCCCGAGGTGTCGTCGCGTGCTCGAGCCACAGCTTGCGCGAGGTGCGCTTCGAACCGGTGGGCACGAACACCGTGCCGACGTCAGCCCCCTCCAGCGCGGCAGCGATGCGGTCGGACGAGGTGAGCACCGTGGTGATGCCGGCGGCGTTGGCGATGGTGGCGGCCTCGACCTTGGTGAGCATGCCGCCGCTGCCGATGCTCGAACCGGTGCCCCCGATGACGAGCTCGTCGAGCCCGGCCCCACCCACGACGGACGGCACCCGCCGGCTGCCCGCCAGGCTGGGCGGCCCGTCATACAGGGCATCCACGTCGGTGAGCAGGAGCAGCCCGTCGGCGTGGACGAGGTGGGCGACGAGCGCCGCGAGGCGGTCGTTGTCGCCGAAGCGGATCTCCTGCGTCGCCACCGTGTCGTTCTCGTTGACGATCGGCACGATGCCGAGCTCGAGCAGGCGGTCGAGGGTGCGGCGGGCGTTCGTGTAGTGCGAACGGCGCGTCACGTCGTCAGCCGTGAGGAGCACCTGGCCGACGGTGAGCCCGTGGGCACCGAACGCCCGCTGGTATGCCGCCACGAGGGCTCCCTGCCCCACGCTGGCGGCCGCCTGCTGGGTCGCGAGGTCGCCGGGGCGGCGGGCCAGCCCCAGCGGGCCGATCCCCGCCGCGATGGCGCCGGACGAGACCAGCACGACCTGCTGGCCGGCGAGGCGCCGGGCCGCGAGCACGTCGACGAGCTCGACCAGGCGGGCCTCGTCGAGCGACCCGCCACCGGCGTGGGTGAGGGAGGACGACCCGACCTTGACCACCAGGCGCCGGGCGCGAGCCACGTCGCGACGGCGGTCGGCCACGCTCATCCCTCGGTGTCCTCGTCGTCCTCGCTCTTGGCCGTGGCCCAGTGCCCGGCCCGGCGCTCCTCGGCCAGCTCGGCGCGGGCAGCAGTGCGGGCGGCCCGCCGGTCGGCGTAGTCGGCCCGCTTGTCCTCACGGGTCGGACGGGTGGCCTCCTCGAGGCGCAGGTCCGTCCCGCGCTGGCCGAGCAGCTCGGCACCGGCGATGAGGGTGGGCTCCCAGTCGAAGACGACGGCGTTGTCCTTGGGGCCGATGAGCACGGTGGCCCCGGCGACGGCGCCGGCCTTGAAGAGGGCTTCCTCGACGCCGAGGCGGCCGAGGCGGTCGGCGAGGTAGCCGACGGCCTCGTCGTTGGAGAAGTCGGTCTGGCGCACCCAGCGGGTGGGGCGCTCGCCGTCGATGCGGAAGACCTCGCCGTCGGGGGTGTTCTCGCGGACGATCCGGAACCCGCTGTCGTCGACCGACTTGGGACGGATGACGACGCGCTTGGGCGTCGCCGTCGCGATCTCGAGCTCCTTGCGGGCCTCACCCACGTGGCGGGACATGGCGAACATCAGCTCGCGCAGGCCCGTGTGGGCGATCGCCGAGACGATGAACACCTCGATGCCGCGGGCCTCGAGGTCGGGCTTGACCATCTCGGCCAGCTCGTGCGCCTCGGGGACGTCGGCCTTGTTGAGGACCACGATGCGGGTGCGCTCGGCCAGCGGCCGGCCGCCGAGGGAGTCGTCCGGCACGTACTGCGAGAGCTCCTCCTCGATCACGTCGAGGTCGGTCATCGGGTCGCGGCCCGGCTCGAGCGTCGCGCAGTCGATGACGTGCACGAGGACCGAGCAGCGCTCGACGTGGCGCAGGAACTCCAGTCCCAGTCCCTTGCCCTGGCTCGCACCGGGGATGAGCCCGGGAACGTCCGCGACGGTGAACCGGAACTCGCCGGCCTGCACCACTCCGAGGTTGGGCACGAGGGTCGTGAACGGGTAGTCCGCGATCTTGGGCCGGGCCGCGGACAGCACCGACACCAGCGAGGACTTGCCTGCTGAGGGGAACCCGATCAGGGCGACGTCCGCGAGCGACTTGAGCTCGAGCAGGATGTCGCCGGAGTCGCCCGGCTCACCGAGCAGCGCGAAACCGGGCGCCTTGCGACGGGCGGACGAAAGGGCCTTGTTGCCGAGTCCCCCACGCCCACCACGGGCCACGACGAACTCCGCGTCCTGGCCGACGAGGTCGGCCAGGACCGTGCCCTCGCCGTCCTTGACGACGGTGCCGGGCGGGACGGGCAGGACCAGGTCGCCACCGTCGGCGCCGTTGCGCTCGTCGCCGGCTCCGGGCTTGCCGTTCGTCGCCGTGCGGTGGGGGTGGTGGTGGTAGTCGAGCAGCGTGGTCGCCTGGGGGTCCACCCGCAGGATGACGTCACCGCCGCGGCCACCGTTGCCGCCGTCGGGTCCACCGAGGGGCTTGAACTTCTCACGCTTGACAGAAGCAACGCCGTGTCCGCCGTCGCCCGCGGCGACGTGCAGCACGACGCGGTCGACGAAGCTGGTCATGGGGCTCTTCTCTCTGTTCTGGTTGGTGCGTCCCCGAGTCTAGGAGGGGACGTGCGCTGAGGCGGACGACAGAAGAGGGCGGGCCCCGATCAGGCCCGCCCCCTTCGGGGAGGTATGCCGCGTGGCCGGGCCACGCGCCATACCGAGAGTCAGCTGGCGTCCGCGGTCTCGAGCGGGACGATGTTGACGACCTTGCGACGGCGCTTGGTGCCGAACTCCACGTTGCCCGCGACGAGCGCGAACAGCGTGTCGTCGCCGCCACGGCCGACGCCCTCACCGGGGTGGAAGTGCGTGCCGCGCTGGCGGACGATGATCTCGCCCGCGTTGACGAGCTGGCCGCCGAAGCGCTTCACGCCGAGTCGCTGGGAGTTGCTGTCGCGACCGTTGCGGGTCGAGGACGCACCCTTCTTGTGTGCCATGTCAGTGCCTGCCTTCTGCTAAGTCTGTGGGGTCCGAAAAGGGTGCCGACTCAGGCGTCGATCGAGGTGATCTTGACCTGGGTCGAGTGCTGACGGTGGCCCTGACGCTTGCGGTAACCCGTCTTGTTCTTGAACTTCATGATCGTGATCTTCGGGCCCTTGGTGGGCTTCACGACCTCGGCCTTGACGGTGACCTTGGCGAGCTTGGCGGCATCGCTGGTCACGGTCGAGCCGTCGACGATCAGGAGGGGGGTCAGGTCGATGCTGTCGCCAGCCGCGCCCTTGACCTTGTCGATGATGAGGACATCGCCGACGGAAACCTTCTCCTGGCGACCACCAGCGCGAACAATCGCGTACACGTGGAACTCTCTTTCGTACTTCGGGAGGCACGCGCTCTCTGTCTGGACCGTCCGATAGCTACCCGCGTTCGTTGCGGACATCAGAGCGGTGGGCGCACCGAGGGTTGAGAATACCGGGTGGTTGCCCTGCCGACCAAACTGGCTCGGCAGGGCTGACCAGCGGCGATCAGGAGTCGGACGCCCCGGACTCGGCCTCGACCGCGCGCGGCGGCCCGGCCGGGGCCACGACGCGACCACGACGGCGCTTCTTGGGCGCTGCCGCAGGGGCAGCTTCCGGGGTGGGTTCGGCGGCGGGTCCCGCGACCGGTCCCGCGACCGGGGCGGCTGCCTCGTCCGGCTCAGGGGAAGCGGCGGACTCGACCTCGGGCTGGGCCTCGGGTGCCGGTGCAGGCGACTCGGAGACCTCGGCGTGCTGCGCCACCGCGGTGTCGTCGCTGCCCTGCGTGTCCTGGGTGTCCTCGGAGACCTCGGCCTCCGGGGTGGCGTGGACCGACTGCTGGTCCACCGACTCCTGGTCGGCGGCCTCGTGCACCTCGACGACCGGCTCGTCCTGGGCCGGCACGGCCAGGAGCGCCTCCTCGTCGTGGTGCTCCCCCGCCGACTTCAGGGCGGCGGCGTGGGCGGCTGCGGCGATCTGGGCCGGGGTGGGTCCGCCGTGGGCGGGGCTGCTGCTCTCCTGACCACCCTGCGACGCTCCACCACGGGGGCCCTGGGCTGCGGGGGCGTCCGAGCCCGACCGGGCACCACGGCGGCCGCGCGTGCTGCCGCCGCCGGCTGGGCCGGTCTGGCCGCTGCGCTGGGACTGGCCGGACGAACCGCCGTTGTCGCCGCCACCGCCGGACCGGTCCACCGGGTCGGCGTGGACGATGATCCCGCGCCCGCCGCAGTGCTCGCAGTTCTCCGAGAAGACCTCGATGAGGCCGGACCCGACGCGCTTGCGCGTCATCTGCACCAGGCCCAGCGAGGTGACCTCCGCGACCTGGTGCTTGGTGCGGTCGCGGCCGAGGCACTCGAGCAGGCGCCGGACCACGAGGTCGCGGTTGCTCTCGAGCACCATGTCGATGAAGTCGATGACGATGATGCCGCCGATGTCGCGCAGCCGGAGCTGGCGCACGATCTCCTCGGCCGCCTCGATGTTGTTCTTGGTGACCGTCTCCTCGAGGTTGCCCCCGGACCCGACGAACTTTCCGGTGTTGACGTCGACGACCGTCATCGCCTCGGTGCGGTCGATCACGAGGGAGCCACCCGACGGCAGCCAGACCTTGCGGTCCATCGCCTTGGCGATCTGCTCGTCGACGCGATAGTGCGTGAAGAGGTCCTCCTCGGAGGTCCACTTGTGCAGGCGCTCGGCCAGGTCGGGCGCGACGTCGCCGAGGTACTCGCTGACCTCGCCGTACGCCTGGTCGCCCGCCACGACGAGGGACGTGAAGTCCTCGTTGAAGACGTCGCGGATGACGCGGACGGTCAGGTCCGGCTCGCCGTGGACGAGGACGGGGGCGCTGCCCTTGCCCTTGCCACCGGACTTGGAGTCGGCCTTGGCCTTGATCTTCTCCCACGTCTTGGTGAGGCGCTCGACGTCGGCACGCAGCTCTTCCTCGCTCGCCCCCTCGGCCGCGGTGCGGACGATGACGCCGGCCCGGTCCGGGACGACCTCCTTGAGGATGCCCTTGAGGCGGGCGCGCTCGGTGTCGGGGAGCTTGCGGGAGATGCCGGTCATGCTGCCCTCGGGCACGTAGACCAGGTAGCGGCCGGGCAGCGAGATCTGGCTGGTCAGGCGGGCGCCCTTGTGGCCGATCGGGTCCTTGGTGACCTGCACGAGCACCGAGTCGCCCGACTTGAGGGCGTTCTCGATGCGCTTGGGCGCGTTGTTGTCCAGGCCCGCGGCATCCCAGTTGACCTCACCGGCGTAGAGCACGGCATTGCGGCCCTTGCCGATGTCGACGAACGCCGCCTCCATGGAGGGCAGCACGTTCTGGACGCGGCCGAGGTAGATGTTGCCGGCCATCGACACGTTGGTCTCGCGGGAGACGTAGTGCTCGACGAGGACGTCGTCCTCGAGCACACCGATCTGGGTGCGGCCCTCACGCTCACGGACGACCATGACCCGCTCGACGCTCTCGCGGCGGGCGAGGAACTCGGCCTCGGTGATGATCGTGCGGCGGCGACCGGCCTCACGGCCCTCGCGGCGACGCTGCTTCTTGGCCTCGAGCCGGGTCGAGCCCTTGACGCTCTGCGGCTCGTCGCTCTGGCGGCGGGCCTCGCGCACCCGGGTCACGGTGCCGGGCGGGTCGTCCCCCTCGGCGGAGGATCCGCTGCGGCGGCGGCGCCGACGACGACGACTCGAGGTGCTCTCGCCGTCGCCCTGCTCGTCCTCGGCGTCCGGGCCGGTCGACGAGGTGTCGTCGCCGTCCTCGTCGGACGAGTCGGAGGAGCCGGAGGACTCCGAGGAGTCGGTCGGGTCGGTGTCGGACTGGCCACGACCACGGCCACGGCCCTTGCCGCCACGGCGACGGCGGCGACGGCCGCCCTCGGAGGGGCTGCCCTCGTCCGAGTCGGCGTCGGAGTCGGAGTCGGCGTCGGAGTCGATGGAGTCGGCCTGGTCGGCGGGCGCCTCGTCGTCACGACGCGAGGCGTCGGTGGACTCGGCGGTCGCGCCACCGCGGGAGCCACGGCCACGACCGCGTCCTCGGCCACGTCGGGAGCCGCTCGGCTGCTGCTCGGACGGGGCGTCGTCCTGCGAGGTCTCTTCCTGCTGCGCGTCGGCGGCGGGCACGACCTCGGAGGTCGGCTCGGTCCCACCGGTCTCCGGCGTGGATCCTGACGTGGCGGCCGGGGTGGACTGGGTCGCCGGGGGTGCGGCGGCCGGCGCGGGCGCACCGGCGGCGGCGCTGGCCCGGCGGCGGCGCGGGGCGGCCTTGGCGGGGTCGGGCGCCTGGAAGAGCAGCCCGAAGCTGGGGACGTTCGCCGCGCTCTCGGGGGCTGCCTGCTCGGCGGCGGCCTCGGCAGCGGCCTCGGCCTCCTCGTCCGTGTCGAGCTCGCCGGCGTCCTCGGACACGGCGGGCAGCACGTCGTCCGCGGGAGCAGGAGCCACCACGTCGGCCAGCGGGGCCTCGGGCGCGAGCGCCAGGGCCTCCTCGTCGAGGACGGCGGCACCGGTCTCGGCAGGTGCGGCGGCGGCCTTCTTCGAGGTGCGCTTGGCGACCGCCTTCTTCGCGGTCTTCTTGGCGGCGGCCTTCCTGGCCGTCTTCCTCACCGGGGCCTCGGCAGCCGCAGCGGGGAGGTCGGTGGCCTCGTTCGTCGCAGCCGCGTCGGTGGTCACGACCTCGATCGCAGCGGGCTCGACGGCCACGGGGGCGCCTGCGCTCGGCTCTGCGGGCCCACCCTCGGTCGGAGCGTCGGCGGGAGCCGGGGCGGACGTCTTCTTCGTGGCCCGCCGCGGCGCGCGCTTGCGGGCCGGAGCCTTGGCCGGCGGTGCGTCGACCGGAGCAGCAGCTGCCTCGGCCGAGCCGTCGGTGCCTTCGGTGGTGGGGAACTGGTCTTCCGTGGAGGCCATGTCGGCGTCCTTCCGTCACCCACGAGGTGAGGGCCACACCCGAAGGTCCCGAGGGCCTTCCGATCAGCCACGTGGTGCGCGGTTCGTGCAGTCGTGTCGGCAACGGGTGCTGTCGGCACGGAAGTCAGTGGTCTTACGCCAGACGAGGCTCGCGCAGGTCGCGCGGCACCGGGTCAGGCGCCGTCGTCGTCCTCGTCGGCAGCCAGTGGATCAGCCACCCCAGCGGTTGCGGAGTGCAGCGGGCCTTGCGCCAGTCGGGTCACCAGGGGTGGTGTCGGTGGTGCCAGCTCCGTTACTGCTCGCAGCGCGGTCAGGACGTCGTCGGGGCGTACAGCCGGTGTGGTGTGCCGTACGACCACCCGCAGTATCGCACAGTCGGCCTCCTCAGAGGCGCTGACGTCCAGCGACACGACGGCAGATCTCACGTCGAAGGTCCGCGGACCGGTCTTGAACGTCCGGCTGACCTCGACCACCTCGCGCGCGAGGAGCTCGTCGGCCGCCGCCCGCACCTCCTCGACGGGGACCCCACGGAACTCGATCACCCACTCGCTCGCCTGCAGCCGGTCGGCCAGGGACCCGGGGGCCGCCTCGACCACCTCGAGCACGTCGAGGCCGTCCGGCAGCGCCTCGTCGAGCGCGGCCCGCAGCGACTCCGTGTCCACGCGCTCGGTCACCGAGATCTCGAAGTACTCGGCCTCGCTCGCCGTCCCCGTGGGCGCGGCGTTCGCGTAGCTGACCTTCGGGTGCGGGTGGAACCCGGCGGAGAAGGCCATCGGCACCCCGGCACGACGCAGCGCCCGCTCCAGGGCGCGCTGGAAGTCACGGGTGGAGGAGAACCGCAGGCGACCACGCTTGGCGTACCGGATCCGCAGCTTCATCACCGCCGGGGCGGGGGGCGGGCCTTCGGGTACGCGCTGTCGAGCCATGGTCGGCAAGCCTAGGGGCGGCACCCGCCCCCTACGGAATCCGCACTCCCCTGCAGCACTGCCCACCCCACCTCTAGCGTTGGGCCATGGCAACCCTGGACCGCTCGCGACTGGCCTCCCTCCTCGCCGCCGAGCAGGCGGCATACACGAAGGACCACCCGCGCAGCCGCGAGCTCTTCGAGCAGGCGGACAACCTCTTCGGCCGGGTGCCGATGACCTGGATGAACATGTGGACGGGCGGCTTCCCCCTCTACCTCGACCACGCGACCGGGAACCGGGTCACCGACGTCGACGGCCACACGTACGTCGACTTCGCGCTCGGGGACACCGGCGCCATGGCCGGCCACTCCCCCAGGCCCACCGTCGCCGCGGTGCAGCAGCGGGCCGGCGAGCTGGGCGGCATCACGACCATGCTCCCCACCGGCGACGCCCAGTGGGTGGGTGCCGAGCTCGAGCGACGGTTCGGTATGCCGCTGTGGAGCTTCACCCTGTCGGCCACCGACGCGAACCGCTGGGCCATCCGGCTCGCCCGCCTCGCGACGGGCAAGCCCAAGGTGCTTGTCTTCGCGTACTGCTACCACGGGTCGGTGGACGAGGCGTTCGCGCTCCCGGGGCCCGAGGGCAAGGCGCAGAGCCGTCCGGGCAACGTGGCGCCGCCGGTCGACCTGAGCCTCACCACCCGCGTGGCGACGTGGAACGACCTCGAGTCCGTCGAGGCAGCGCTGGCCCACGGCGACGTCGCCGCCATCCTCACCGAGCCCGCGCTGACCAACATCGGGATCGTGCTGCCCGAGGACGGCTTCCTCCCGCGCCTGCGGGAGCTCGCGACCGAGCACGGCGCCCTGCTGATGATCGACGAGACCCACACCTTCTCGGCCGGCTGGGGCGGCGCGACCCGCGAGTGGGGCCTCGAGCCAGACATCTTCGTCATCGGCAAGTCCATCGGCGGCGGGATCCCCTGCGGGGCCTACGGCATCAGCCGCGAGGTGGCCGCCGCGGTGACACGCCACACCGACGCGGGCGATGCCGACATCGTCGACGTGGGTGGCGTCGGCGGCACGCTGGCCGGCAACGCGCTGTCGACGGCGGCGATGCGGGCGACCCTCGGCGAGGTGCTGACCGAGGAGGCCTTCGCCCACATGGTCGAGCTGGCGACGGAGTTCACCGCGGGCGTGCAGGCGACCTTCGACGAGCTCGACGTGCCGTGGTCGGTCGCCCAGCTCGGGGCCCGTGCGGAGTACCGGTTCACTCGGCCGGCCCCGCGCACCGGTGAGGAGTCCGCGGCCGCCGCCGACGACGAGCTCGACGCCTACCTGCACCTGGCCCTGTGCAACCGCGGCGTGCTGATGACGCCGTTCCACAACATGGCGCTGATGTGCCCCGAGACCTCCCGCGCCGACGTGGACCGGCACACCAGCGTCTTCCGTGAGGTGGTCGGCGCCCTCTTCGACTGAGGCCCGCGTCCCTTCCGCGGGACCGTTCGGCGCACGGCCCGGAATGTCCGGTGACCGCGTGGCAGCCCCGGCGTAACTTCGGGAGGTGGACCACTTCGGCACGAAGCGGCCCCTGCGAGAGAAGCGGAGGGTTGAGAGGTGTTCATCCAGATCATCCAGGGAAGGTGTCGTGACGCCGAGCAGGTGCACCGGCTGAACGACGAGTGGCGCGAGACGATGGGCCCGATGGCCCAGGGCTGGCTCGGCGGGACCTACGGCATCACCGACGACGGCGAGTTCGTCGGCGTCGTGCGGTTCGAGAGCCGGGAGGCAGCGGCGAGGAACTCCACCCGCCCCGAGCAGGGCGAGTGGTTCGAGCGCATGCGGGCGTGCTTCGACGGCGAGGTGACGTTCCACGACTGCGACGACGCGGTGATGTTCCTCGACGGCGGGTCCGACGACGCGGGGTTCGTCCAGGTCATCCAGGGGCGGGTGGCCGACCCCATGCGGTTCCGCAGCTTCATGGAGCAGCCGATGGACGTGCTGCACGAGCAGCGGCCCGAGATCATCGGCGGCACGATCGCCATGGAGCCCGACGGCTGGTTCACCGAGACCGTCGCGTTCCGCAGCGAGGAGGAGGCGCGGGCCGGCGAGGGCCGGGAGATGCCGGAGGACGCGCGGAGGGAGTGGGAGTCGCAGATGGCGGCCATGTCGGACGTCCGCTACCTCGACCTGCACGCCCCGTGGTTCGCGAGCGCGATGCCGCGGGAGTCCATGACCTGAGGCCGCACCCCGGAAAGACGTATGCCGCCCGCTCCCCCCGGCTCGAGAGCCTGGGTGAGCGGGCGGCTGTCCTCAGAGCTCTCCGCACGAGCGTTCCGAGGCACTCACCGGCGAGGCGGTGAAGGGGCCGTCTCGCCGACGCGTGAGCGGTCAGGAGGAGACGACCGCGTGCACCACGCCTGCCCCTCGACCAGATGGTGACCGGTCTCCGGGCAAGTCCCATTCGACACTGCGAACGCGCCCTGTCCCGATGACAAATGTCACCGATGTGGTGCCCAGTTGCAGCACACTGACGGGATGGAGTGGACCCTGCTCGCCGGCCTTGAGCCCGCAGAGCGCGAAGCAGTGCTGGCGTGCGGTCGACGGCGCCACTATCGACGCCACGAGATCGTCTGGCACGAGGGCGATCCCGGCGACACCCTGCACCTGGTGCGATCCGGTCGGCTCGCCGTGCGGGTGACCACTCCGGGTGGTGACCGGGCGACCCTGGCCGTCGTCGGACCCGGTGACGCCGTCGGTGAGCTCGCCCTGCTGAACCGTCCGCACCGCCGCACGGCGACCCTCGAGGCACTGGAGGACGTCGAGACGCTGGCCCTGGGACAGCAGGACTTCCACGACCTCCGCGCCCGCCACCCCGCCGTCGACGACATGCTGCTCGAGCTGCTGGCACAACGGGTGGAGCGGCTCGGCCAGCAGCTGCTGGACTCGCGCTACGCCAGCGCCAACCGGCGGGTCGCCCGCGCGCTCGCCGACCTCACCAGGGCGTACGGAGCCGACGGCCCGGTGGTCATCCCGCTGACGCAGGACGAGATCGCCGACCTCGCAGGGACCACGCGCCCCACCCTGAACCAGGCACTGCAGTCGTTCGCCGCAGCCGGGCTGGTCGTCCTGTCCCGGGGACGGATCGAGGTGCGCGACGTGGCCGGTCTGCGCCGCCGCGCCGGCGCCTGACGCTGCACACCGGTTCCGCACCGGGGTGGACGCCCCATGCGCAGGACGTCCACCGGGCACGCGCCAAGGAGCGTGGGACGGGTGCCGTCGCACCCGCCCCACGCTCCCCCTGTCGACGACCGGGTCAGCCGAGGTAGACCCAGCCGGCACCGGCGGTGCAGGGCCGGCTGGTCACGCACCGGTAGTCGCCAGAGTCGGTCATGTTCACGGACAGGCTGCTCTGGACGGCGCCGATGGCGGAGGTCCAGACGATGCTGGAGAGGACGCGGTAGTACCCGGAGCCCTGCGAGGGGAGGATCGACAGCGCCGGCAGCGTCGCCGAGACCTGGGCGGAGGGGATGGTGACCGAGCCGCGGTTCGTGCTGATCGTGGACCAGCCGGTCGAGTAGTAGCGCTGGGTCGTGTAGGTGACCTGGACCGTCTGGTTGCCGGACGCGGTGCGCTGGACCGTGGCGCCGGGCTGGTAGACCCACTGGTGCCACATCGGGCCCGTGACTGCCGAACCGGTGTTGTAGTGCGCACCCTGGACCTGGTAGATCGTCGGCATCACCGGGACGTTGCTCCGGCTGGCGACGGTGTAGGCCTGCGACGGGGCGCCGACCGCGAAGGTGACGGCCACGGCAGCTGCGAAGGCGGCAACCAGGCGGGCGATGACTCGGGGTGAGGCGGCGTTGAGGATCTTGGTGTTCATGGCTGCGGGTCCTTTCAGGAGCTGCGGGAGGCTGATGTCCTGAGGATGGCCCCGGGCCACCCCTCCCCTCTGTCCGCGCGCTGACACACCGCCTGTCAGCCTGGTGACGCAGCCCCTGCCGCCCGCAGGTGGTAGAGGTGCAGCGCGCCGTAGTCCTTGGCCGTCGGGGCGATCCCGACGTAGTCGCACCGCAGCTCAGGCGCCTCGAGCGCGAGCAGGGCCGCGAACTGTTCGGTGACGTAGGTCTGGCCGACGGGGGTCCGGGGCTCGATGCGCGCGGCCCGGACGACGGCGGCCCCGAAGAAGGCGTCCTCGTCGCGGATGCGGTCGCGGCCCGGGTGCACGGGCCCGACGTGCCCGCTGATGCGCAGGCCGCTCACCGACGCGAGCAGGGGGGAACCTGCGGTGGTCTCGGCCACGCTCTCCTGCCACCGCAGAGCGCAGCGGGCGGCCGAGGCCGTGTCACGCATGACGACGTGGACCGCGTCGCCCCATGTCTGACGGGCGAGCACGACGTCGCCGAACCCCTCGAGCACCTTCCCCAGGCCGCCCATCACCACGTCCATGAACAGCGGGATGACCTCGTCGGGCAGGCCGCTGAACCCTGCCACGTCGCAGAACAGCATGGCGCGGACCTCACGTCGGCCGGACGGAGGCTCGCGTCCGACCGCCTCACCGGTGCCGCCGCTGTCGACGACGACGCTCCGGCCCTGGACGGCCTCCCAGTCGGCGACGTCGGCCGCCACCCCCGTCTCCCCGGCGACGCCGTCCCACACGGCGACCTGGACGGCCGGCGCCTCCATCGCCTGGGCGCGCAACCGCGCCATACCCATCGCGACCCGCGAGCCGAACCGGAAGAGCACGTCCTCCTCCCCGTGCAGGGCGTCGTTGACGACGGTCACGCTCCTCGCCGCGGCGAGGCAGGCACGGAACCGTTCGACCCAGTCCTGGCCGAACGGTGCGACGGAGGCGCGGACGAAGGCCTCCTCCGGGAAGGGCAGGACGACGTTGTAGGCGCCCCCACGAGCCGCCAGCTGCTCGGCGACGAGGATGTCGGCGCCGGCTGCCAGCGAGCCGAAGGCCACCCTCACCCCCTCGCGCTCGAGGACGCGCGCGACCTCCGCCGTGGCGGCGCCTTCTGCGGCCCTCGGGAACCTCCCCCGGCCATCACCTGCGACGGGCAGGTGCCCCGTGGCGTGGGCGACGGCAGGGTTGCGCAAGGGGGCGAGGACGTCCGCCTCCAGCCCGAGGTGCGCGCAGAGCCGCGCCAGCTGGCGGCGCGTGGCGGCGCGGGAGGCATAGTCGTGCGGGCCCATGACCGCAGCAGCGACGACGGCGCGGTGGGCGAGGCCGAGGTCGCCGATGACGAGGGCCAGCTCGGCGCACGTCACGGCGGCCCAGTAGTCCTCCCAGGGCTCGCCGACGGAGGGCAGGGCGGAGCGGGCGAGCTCGGCGGCACGCGGCCGCTCACCGGCCAAGGTCCACAAGGTGGCCGCGTTGGCGGCTGGGTACGCGTCGTCCCACCGTCGGTGCACCGCTTCGTAGGCACGGGCTGCATCGGCGAGCAGCTGCGGACGGTCGGCACCCGTCGCCTCGAAGGCGAGATCCTTCGCCAGGCGGGCCCGGAGGGCGTCGATGTCGAGCCCGAGGCCGCGGTCGGGGACGGTGAGGACGTCGACGTCCAGGAGGTCTTCCGCAGCCGACCGGGCCTGAGTGAGCGCACCCGAGCGCGCCAGGGCGAGAACAGCGAGGTATCGGGTCCGGAGTGCCGAATCCCCTTTGTTCAGAAGCAATCGCGCCTCGTCGTAGGCCGCGAGGTAGTTCCCGTCAGCCATCAGGGACTCGATCGTCACCCGGTGATTGTCTCGCTCCCGACGGCGGGCAGAGCAGTATCCGGGAACCAGAGGAAAGCCTGATCGGACGGGTCTAGCATGCGGCTCAGGTCGCGGACCCCTTGGTCCGCTCCGTCCCTGCGGAGGTGACCCGTGATGGGTCCGTACGACGTCTTCATCTCCTACGCCCACTCCGCGGATGCAGAGCTGGCCGCGCAGCTCCAACGGGGTCTGCAGTCCCTCGCGCGACCGTGGCACCGCAGGTCTGCACTGCGCGTGTTCCGCGACGAGACCGGACTGTCGGCCAACCCCGGCCTGTGGACCTCGATCTCGGCAGCCATGGCCGAGTCGCAGTGGCTCGTCCTCCTCGCCTCGCCCGAGGCGGCCCGATCCGTCTGGGTCGACCGCGAGGTCGAGCAGTGGCTCCGGGACCACGACGCGAACCGCATCCTCGCCGTCGTCACCGGCGGCACCTGGGCCTGGGACCCGGTGCGCAACACCTTCGACGAGAGCTCCGACTCGGTACCCCCGTCCCTGCTCCACGCCTTCACCGAGGAGCCACGCCACGTCGACATGCGTTGGGCCGCAGCGGAACCCGCGGCACTGCTCGACCTGCGCCACCCCCGGTTCCGCGAGCAGGTCGCCGAGGTCGCGGCCCCCGTGCACGGCGTCACCAAGGACGACCTCACGGGCGAGGACGTGCGACAGTACCGACGGACCCGTCGCCTCGCCGGCGCCGCCGTCGCCTCCCTCGTCGCCCTGCTCCTCCTCGCGAGCACCGCGGCCGTCGTGGCGTACGTCCAGTCCGGTTCGGCGCAACGCAACGAAACCCTGGCCGTCTCCGCGCGACTCACCGCAGAGCAGGCACAGCAGCGCGCCCTCGATGCCGCAGACCTCGCACTGACCCGCCAGGCGGAGGCGGAGGCCTCGGCCAAGCTTGCCCTGCAACGCAAGTCGGAGGCCGAGGCCTCTGCGCGACTGGCCCTGCAGCGCAAAGGCGAAGCAGACGCAGCCGCAGCTGAGGCGCAGCGCCAGCGCGGCATCGCGGACGACCAGCGTGGTCAGGCGGCCCAGAGTGCGGCCGAGGCGGTGGCGCGTCGCGCCGAGGCAGAGCGGCAGACTGTCCTGGCCGAGGAGGCAGCGACACGGGCGGACGCTGCGGCAACAGAGGCGAACCGGCAGCGCAGCAACGCGGCTGCGTTCGCCGCTGTCGCCGTGCAGAGGGCGGACGAGGCGCGCAAGGCGCAGCAGAAGGCGCAGGCTGCCGCCGACAAGCTGGCGATACAGGCGCAACTGCTCATCGCGCAAAAGACTTCGCTGGAGGAGCGACAAGCCGAGATCTTGCAGGCGAAGTCGGCGATCGAGGCGGCCAACGCAGAAATCAGCAGCGGAAGCCTGCTCGCAGGCGGACTCGCGCGCGAGGCGCGAGGACAACACGACGTCGCCATGATCCTCAAGGCACAGGCAATGACTACCCCCGCTCAGCAACTGGCCGCCCGCGCCAGCCTCGCACTCGAGCAGTCTCGGCTTCGCATGGTGACATACCTCCCTGGCCCGGACAGTGGCGGTGACCTCGTCGCCGGAGCCAACCACGTCGCTACCGGGGGCGCGGCCCCGGAGCAGGCGCTGGTGTGGGATCTGAGGAGTCCCAGCAATGCCCCCGTCGCCCTGAGTACGTCGACAGGCGCCGCCCCGGCCCCGCGCGCCAGCTTCTCTCTGACGTCCGCTTCGCCCTTCGACGCGCCGCTACCCCCACCCCCACCGCCGCCAGGCCAGGGCCCACCGCCCATCCCTGCGTTCGCCCGGCAAGTCGCCTTGCATGGATTCGACTCAACGGGCACGCGGTTGATTGGCGTCACGGCGGACCTCACAGTGGTCCGTGTGTGGGACAGCGGAACCGGGTCGGCATTGCTGGATGTCCCCACCCGGTCCCTTGGCTTCGCGCCGGTAGACGTCCAACTTTCCCCAGACCGTCGGACCGCACTTGTCCAGACTGACACCGAGTCCGCAGACTCACACCCCACCATCGTGGCGGTCGACCTGAACCGCGCAACGGTGCTGGCAACATGGGCGGGACGGCTCCGCACGTCGCTGGGCTACACCGGCGCCTACGAACAAGCCGGCGATGCCAGTCCCTTCGCTCCCGACGGGCATCACTTCCTCTATGGGGTTGGCGACACGAACACCTTGACATGGATGGTGGGGGACAGCCGCGGTGCCAAGACGACGCCGCTCGTTGGCGCCAGCCCCACCATCGCCCCTCGGTTCTCGCACGACAGCAGCGAGGTGCTCGCAGTCACCGGGTCGGGTTATCTCGTGCTGCGGCTTTCTGTGACGGACGGACTTCCCACGGGGGTGGTGCTGCTGACCAAGGACGGCCTCCCCAGTCCCGTGCAAGCCGCAGATCGCGACGAGCCGACCGGCCTGATCGGGGCGCTCCTGGTGGACGGCAGCGTGGCCCTGTTCGACCAGGAAGGACGTCTGAGCTGGTCATCGTCGGGCTCAGTCTGCTCCGGCGGCGGCACTGTGAGTTTTGACGCAGCACGGTTCAACCTCGTGGCGGTGTGCACTGATTTGGGTCTACCTGAGACTCTCGTCGTTGTCCCGCTCACGACACCGAACAACATTCGCTCTTGGCCGCTTGACGGGACCAGGGTCAGCGACATCATCGTTGAAGCACCTGAGACGTGGGCCGTTCTCGCGGACAGTGCCACCCTCGTGCACCTGCCCTTTCACGGTGCCATCCGCCCGTATGTCGAGCCGCGCCTCGATCTGCATGGGCCGTGTGTGGTGCGGGTGTCCCCACATGACCTCCTCTGCAGCGGTACTCGAGTGCCACTGACAGGGCTGAGTGGTGGCGCCGAACCCGAGGTCGCGGCACCGGCGATGGTGGCAACCGTGACAGCAGCCGGCAGCGGAAGCACCTGGTACGCCATGACAACTGGGGGCCGAGTGATGAAGGTCGACCCCGGGACAAAGCGACCTTCTGCGGCGATACCTGCGGTTGCCGCGTCAGAAGACTTCGGCGTCACCGCGGATTCTTGGTGGATGGTGTCGACAACTGGCGATCACACCACGGTGACCGACCTCACGACCGGCGCGAGCGTGCGCGCCGCGGTGCAAGGTACGGCAAAGCTCGTCGGACAGGTGTCAGTGCCTGGACACGACCCCGCCTTGCTCGTCGGGCGGCTCAACGGAGTCGCCCAGAATGACACTGCATTTAGTGCCTTGATTGATCCTCGAACCGGACAGACCTGGGACCTCGAACTCGCACCCATGACGGTGGTCTCCTCCGGCGGTACGTCCCTCGCGAGTCTCGCCAATGGCGTCACCACCGTCCGCTCAGGCCCCTCCCTCGCCTCCACTCAGGTCGTGCAGACGCCAGACGCGGAGATCGGGCCGGCCACATCTCCGGACAGCCGGTCATGGCTCGCCGTACGTGACGGTGGTGCGAACATCGCGTACATCAGGACCGTCACCACGCCCGCGACCGTCGGCATCTTGGCGGAGGTCGTCGTTCGGGATGTCACGACGGGAGCAACCTTGTTTACCGCCCGTCTGGGCTCTGACGAGATAGCGGCGGCATTCGCGCCACAACTGACCTTCACTCCCGATGGCACGAAACTGGTGATGCGCACTCCACGACGGCTGGTGACATGGTCCACCTCCTCCTGGGCGGTAACCGGAGAGGTCCTTGCCAAAGGCTGTGGCGAAGGAGCCGTGCCGATCGCTGACCCAGGCGGGGCTTTCATCGCGGCAGGTGGCCGCCTCTACGCCACGGGTGACCTGTCGACCGTGGACGCCACCCTCGGGTGCCACGACGCCGTCGCCTACAGGAACGGCGACCTCGTCCTGCTGGACCGGGTCGACGGGCGGCTGTCCAGCGTCACCGTCCCGCTGCGGGCCGGCAGTCTCTCGGATGCTGCCTGCGCCGCCGCCGGACGCAACCTCGGCACCAAGGAGTGGCTCCAGTACCTGCCCGCGGCACCCGCGACGCCGACCTGCCGTCAGTGGCCGAGCGGCTGAGCGGCTGGGCAGCTGAGCTGACGCAACGGCACGCCTCCCCATGTGTCCGGGGAGGCGTGCCGTCGCAGCGACTCAGTGCGTGTGCGACTCCAACATGGCCTGACGTCCCGAACCCAGGACGGTGAGCGGCAGCAGGGTCTTGCCGGTCGGCCCGACCTCGATGTCGGTGCCCATCTGGGGGCAGACACCGCAGTCGAAGCACGGGGTCCAGCGGCAGTCGTCCACCTCGGTCTCGTCGAGGGCGTCCTGCCAGTCGGCCCAGAGCCACTCCTTGTCGAGCCCCGAGTCGATGTGGTCCCAGGGCAGCACCTCGGACTCGCCGCGGTCGCGGGTGGTGTACCAGGCGACGTCGACGGGCAGGTCCGCGAGGGCGCTCTCCGCGGCGGTCATCCAGCGCTCGTAGGAGAAGTGCTCGCTCCACCCGTCGAACCGGCCACCGTCGCGCCACACCTGCTCGATGACCTTGCCGACGCGCCGGTCACCCCGGGACAGCAGTCCTTCGACGATGCCGGGCTTGCCGTCGTGGTAACGGAATCCGATCGACGAGCCGTAGCGGCGGTCGGACCGGATCGCCTCGCGCAGCTTGGCCAGTCGGGCGTCGGTCTCCTCGGCGCCGAGCTGACCGCACCACTGGAACGGCGTGTGCGGCTTGGGCACGAACCCACCGATCGAGACGGTGCAGCGGATGTCGCGACGACCGCTGACCTGGCGACCGGTCTCGATGACCTTCTTGGCGAGCTCCGCGATCTGGAGCACGTCCTCGTCGGTCTCGGTCGGGAGGCCGCACATGAAGTAGAGCTTCACCTGTCGCCACCCCGCGCCGTACGCGGCGGCGACGGTGCTGATGAGGTCCTCTTCGGACACCATCTTGTTGATCACCTTGCGGATCCGCTCGCTGCCGCCCTCGGGGGCGAAGGTGAGGCCGGAGCGGCGACCGTTGCGGGTCAGCTCGTTCGCGAGGTCGATGTTGAACGCGTCGACCCGGGTCGAGGGCAGCGACAGGCCCGTCTGGGTGCCGTCGTAGCGGTCGGCCAGGCCCTTGGTGATGTCCGCGATCTCGGAGTGGTCCGCCGAGCTCAACGACAGCAGGCCGACCTCCTCGAACCCCGTCGCCGCCAGCCCGCGCTCCACCATCTCGCCGATGCCGGTGATGCTTCGCTCCCGCACCGGACGCGTGATCATGCCGGCCTGGCAGAAGCGGCAACCGCGGGTGCACCCCCGGAAGATCTCGACGGACATGCGCTCGTGGACCGACTCCGCGAGCGGCACGAGCGGCTGCTTCGGGTAGGGCCACGCGTCGAGGTCCATGACGGTGTGCTTCGACACCCGCCACGGGACACCGGTCGCGTCGGCCGACGGGGCGACGCGCTGGATGCGGCCGTCGGGCAGGTAGGACACGTCGTACAGCGACGGGACGTACACACCGCCGGTCCGGGCCAGGCGCAGCAGCAGCTCCCGGCGACCACCCGGCATACCCTGCGCCTTCCAGGCGCCGATCAGGTCGGTGACCGCGAGCACCGCCTCCTCGCCGTCACCGACGATGGCGGCGTCGACGAAGTCGGCGATCGGCTCGGGGTTGAACGCGGCATGGCCGCCGGCGATGACCAGCGGGTCCTCGTCGGTGCGGTCGACCGCGTGCAGGGGGATGCCCGCGAGGTCGAGTGCCGTGAGCATGTTGGTGTAGCCGAGCTCGGTCGAGAACGACATGCCCAGCACGTCGAAGTCGCGGATGCTGCGGTGGGCGTCCACGGTGAACTGGGGCACGCCCTGCTCACGCATGAGGGCCTCGAAGTCCGGCCACACGGCATACGTGCGCTCGGCGAGGGCGTCCGTCCGCTCGTTGAGCACCTCGTACAGGATCATGACGCCCTGGTTGGGCACCCCGACCTCGTACGCGTCGGGGTACATGAGGGCCCAGCGCGTGGTCAGGGCTTCACCGCCGGGCCCGAAGCCGCCGCAGTCCCAGTCCTTGACGGTGGAGTTCAGCTCGCCCCCGACGTACTGGATGGGCTTGCTGACCTGCTCGAGCAGCGGCTCGAGGCGGGCGAAGACTGAGGTGCCTGGGGTGTCGGTCATGGTGTGACAAGGGTAACCGCGCAGGCCGCCACCACCGAAAACGGCGAGACTCGGGGGCATGGCACCGCCCCCGACCCCCGGTCCCCTCCCCGGCCTCCCCCGCGCCTGGGGTGTGACGGAGCAGGAGTGGGCCACCCCGCTGCCGTGCGACGAGGGCACCGGGCCGGGCTGGGTGCGGCTGATGCGCGGGGTGTCCTCCTCGGCGCCCCCGGAGGCCGTCTGGCCCTGGCTGTGCATGATGCGGGTCGCGCCCTACTCCTACGACTGGGTCGACAACCTCGGTCGCCGGAGCCCGCGCACCCTCGACCCGGCGCTCACCGAGCTGCGCCCCGGGCAGGTCGTGGCGACGGTGTTCACGCTCGAGTCCTTCGTCCCCGGTCAGAGCCTCACGATGACGATGCGCACGGGGCGCGCCACGGCCGCGTTCGGAGACGTGCGGGCCACGTATGCCGTGTGGCCGGCTCCCGGCGGAGGCAGCCGCATCGTGGGCGTCATGCACTGCGCACCGCGGCACTCGGCCCTTCGGCGGGTCAGTGGGGTTGCCCTCGACTGGGGCGACCTGGTCATGATGCGCAAGCAGCTGCGGACGTTTGCCGCGTTGGCCGAGGGCGCGACCGGCTGAGGAGGTGGGTTCCGGGGACGCGTCCGGCGTCGCACCGGTCTCAGGGTCTTCTCAGCGCCGGAACCTAACCTGTCGCCCATGCGCGCCTCGACGGTCCGGCTGGTGGCAGCCTTTGCCCTGCTCTTCGTGGTCGCGCTCGCGACCCACACGATCGGCCCCGGGCCGGACGGGCCGAGCCCGACCAGCCACCACGCCGCCCGACGGTGACCTGAGCCGACCCGCACCGAGCCACCTCGTCGCATACTGGAGGGGTGGCGAGCGCGCACGAGCGCGTCGCGGCTGCGCTGGAGGCGATGCCGCGGGTCCGGTTCCTGCCCCGTGACCAGGTGGCCCGTGCCGGGCAGGACACACCGCTGCCCATCGGTCACGGTCAGACCAACAGCCAGCCGACCACGGTCCGCCAGGTGCTCGAGCTCCTCGACGTCCACGAGGGCGACACCGTCCTCGACGTGGGTTCCGGCTCGGGGTGGACCACGGCCCTCCTGGCGCGCCTGACCGGCCCGACCGGCTCGGTCGTGGGCGTGGAGCGGGTGCCTGCCCTCGTGACCGTGGGTGCGGCACACCTGGCCGACGCGGGCGTGCCGTGGGCGCGCGTGGAGCCCGCCGCGCCCGGTGTCCTGGGACGCCCCTCAGAGGGCCCCTACAACCGGATCCTCGTGTCGGCGCAGGCCAGCCGGCTGCCCCACGAGCTCGTCGCCCAGCTCGCCCCTGAAGGCGTCCTCGTCGTCCCCGTGCGTGGCCGCATGCTCCGTGTGCGCGCCACCGGCGCGGACCTGGTCGTCGAGGAGCACGGCTGGTACCGCTTCGTGCCGCTCGTCGAGGACCGCGCCCCCACCAGCAGCTGAGAGCGCCACCGCCGGGCGGCGTGCGTCGGGCCACGCCGGTCAGCCCGTGCACGCGCGACGCCCCGTCCACCCAGGGGTGGACGGGGCGTCGGCAGAGGGGCCTACCTCGCAGGGACGGGCGGGCTCAACCGGTGTAGTGCGCGTCGAGCACCGTCTGGTACTTCTCGCTGACCGCCTTGCGGCGCAGCTTCAGGCTGGGCGTGAGGTCGCCGTCCTCGATCGTCAGGTCGTGGTCGAGGATCGTGAACTTCTTGATCTGCTCCCAGCGGTTGAGGTTCACGTTGAGGGTGTCGACGTAGACCTGCACCATGTTGTGCGCCTCCTTCGACGTCACGATCTGCCGGTACGACCCGGAGACGCCGTGGTTGGCGGCCCAGTCCTGGATGGCCTCGGGGTCCAGCGTGACCAGTGCGGTGACGAAGTTGTGGTCGGCGCCGTAGACCATGAACTGGCTGACGTAGGGGCAGATGCCCTTGAAGGTCGACTCGATCATCGACGGCGCGACGTACTTGCCGCTCGAGGTCTTGAAGAAGTCCTTCTTGCGGTCGGTGATCTTGAGGTAGCCGCGGTCGTCGAGCTCCCCGATGTCACCGGTGTGCAGCCAGCCGTCGGCGTCCTTGGTCTCCGCCGTCTCGTCGGGCTTGTTGTGGTAGCCCTGCATGACGCCGGGGCCGCGCAGCAGGACCTCGCCGTCCTCGGCGATCCTCGCCTCCGTACCGGGCAGGGCCCAGCCCACGGTGCCGATCTCGTTGGAGGACGGGCGGTTCACGAAGGAGGCGGCACTCGTCTCGGTGAGCCCGTACCCCTCGAGGATGGTCAGCCCGATCGAGTCGAACCAGTTCGCGATGTCGTGGTTGAGGGCCGCGGACCCCGAGATGAAGAACCGGATGCGCCCACCGAACCGGCTGCGCACCTTGTGCAGCACCAGCTTGTCGGCCAGCGCCAGCTTGCTCGCGAGCATGCCGGTCGGCTTCTCCCCACGGGCCCGCATGGCGGCGACGTCGCGCCCCACGCTCACCGACCAGACGAACAGCTTCTCCTTGAGCCCACCCTCCCTGGCCATCATCGTCGTGATCCGGCCGTAGGCCTTCTCGAAGATCCGGGGGGCGGCACCCATGAACGTCGGCTGCACCACGGCGAGGTTGTCGACGATCTTGTCGACCCGACCGTCGATCGCGGTCGGGAAGCCGACCTGCAGCGGCAGCGTCAGCAGGACCTTGCCGAAGACGTGGGCCAGCGGCAGCCAGAGGTACTGCAGGTCGTCGCTGCGCAGGATGCCGATGGCGTCCACGGCGGCGGCCTCGTAGACCCAGGCGTCGTGGGTGAGGCGCACGCCCTTGGGGCGACCGGTGGTACCCGAGGTGTAGATGATCGTGGCCAGCTGGTCCGGGTGCAGCGCGTCGATGCGGTCGTCGACGACGGAGGGGTTCGTGGCGAGCAGCCCGACACCCATCTCCTCCAGCTCGTCGAGACCGATCACCCAGTCACCGTCCGGGGTGCCGGTGAACGTCACCACCCGGGCGACGTCCGGCATGTCGACCCGCCGGTCGCGCAGCTTGGCCACCTGCTCGTCGTCCTCGGCGAAGACGACCAGGCTGCCGGAGTTCGCCGCGATGTACGAGACGTCGGGCGCGATCGTCGTGGGGTAGATCGTCGTGGTGGCACCGCCGGCGCACATGACCGCGAGGTCGGTCAGGGCCCACTCGTAGCGGGTGGAGGAGGCGATCGCGACCCGGTCCTCGGGGCTGACACCGAGGGCGATGAGCCCGGCGGCCAGGCGGTAGGCACGCTCGCGGACCTCGGTCCAGGTCACCGACTTCCACGTCTGCGTCCGCCCTCCCTCGGCGAAGCGGAACGCCTCCGCATCCGGGCTCTTCGCGACGCGGTCACGGAACAGGTGGGCGACGCTCTGGGCGCGACCCTCGATGACGGCGGTGTTCACGTGCTCGTCCAGGGCGGTGGTGCGGTGCTGCGTGTTGGTCGGCATGACCTTCCTCGGCTCGGCGGGGTGGGTTGCCGTGGATAGTGCCACGCCACTTCACCGAGTGGGGCCGATCAGGCGCGATTGTGCCCGAATGGCCACTGCGGGCCAGTGGTCACCGGGGGCGGCTGGACAGGTGCACGTTGTTGACCAGCCCGATCGCCAACCAGCAGGCGAACATGGACGAACCGCCATACGAGAGGAACGGCAGGGGCAACCCGGTGACCGGGGTGAGGCCGAGGTTCATGCCGACGTTCTCGAACACCTGGAAGAGCAGCCAGGTCGCCACGCCGATCGCCATCAGCCGGCCGAAGGCGTCCTGGGCACGGGTCGCCACGAGGACCGCGCGCAGGACGACGAACCCGAGCAGCACGAGCAGCCCGGCCGCCCCCACGAAGCCGAGCTCCTCCCCCGCGACGGAGAACACGAAGTCGGTCTGCTGGAACGGGATGAACCCACCCTGGGTCTGGTGACCCTCGAACAGCCCCTGCCCCTGCCAGCCGCCCGAACCGATCGCGATCCGCACCTGACGGGTCTGGTACCCGATCCCCTGGGGGTCGGCCTGGGGGTCGACGAAGGCGGTCAGGCGGTCGCGCTGGTAGGCACTGAGCACGGGGGTCGTGAGCGCCACCACGACCGCCGCCGCGACCAGACCGACCGCCAGGGCCAGCCACCGCTTCGGGGTGCCGGCGACGGCGACCACACCCAGGGCCAGCGCCGCGAGGACGAGGGCCGAGCCGAGGTCGGGTTGGAGCAGCACGAGCCCCACGGGGACGGCGGCCACGGCCACCGCCACGAGCAGGTCGCGGACGGTCGGCTCGGCGCCGCGGTCGAGGCGCTCGCCGAGGATGATGGCCAGGCCCAGGCAGAGCGCCGCCTTGGCGAACTCCGACGGCTGCACGGAGAACCCGCCCGGCAGCAGGATCCACGAGTGCGACCCGTTCACCGTCGACCCCACCGGGGTGAGGACGAGCAGCAGCCCCCCGACCGACACGAGGTAGAGCAGGGGGGCCAGCGCGCGCAGCAGCTGGTGCCCCATCCGGGTCACCAGGGCCGCGATGGTCAGGCCCACCGCCGTGGTGAACAGGTGCCGGACCAGGTATGCCGCCCCGGCCTCCTGCCGGGTCGCGGACCACACGAGCAGGGCCCCCACGAGTGACAGCCCCAGGGCGGCGATGACCAGGCCCCAGTCGCTGTGGGCCCACAGCGAGGCTCCCCCGCTGGCCCTCGACCAGAACCCGCCCCGGCGGGAGGCGGTCAGGACGGGACGATCGAGGCCAGGACCTGTCGGCACTTCTCGATGTCCCCGGCCATGGCCTCCAGCAGCTCCTCGATGGACTCGAAGCGCAGCGTCGGGCGGATGTGCTCCACGAACTCCACGGTGACCTGCTCGTCGTAGAGGTCGAGGTCGGTGCGGTCGAGGACGTAGGCCTCGACCGTGCGGACGGTGCCGTCGAAGGTCGGGTTGGTGCCGACCGAGACGGCGCACGGCAGGGTGCGCTCGGGGTCCTGGGTGGCCAGCCCGGTGCGGGTCAGCCAGCCGGCGTAGACGCCGTCCGCGGGGACGAGGCCCAGCGAGTCGTCGGAAAGGTTCGCGGTCGGGTACCCCAGCTCGCGGCCACGGTGCGCGCCGTGGACCACCGTGCCGGTCATCCGGTGCGGTCGACCGAGGATCCCGGCAGCGGCCGCGACCTCACCGGCCGCCAGGTGGCGGCGCACGGCCGAGGACGACCAGCGCTCCCCCTCGCCGAGGTCGTCGAGGACGACGACGTCGAAGCCGTGGGTGGCGCCGAGCTCGCGCAGGGTGCCGACGTCGCCGGTGTAGGCGCGGCCGAACCCACGCGCGTCGGCGCCGACGACGAGCGCGGCGACACCGAGGGTGTCGACGAACGTGCGGACGATGAACTCCTCCGCGGTCTGCTCGGCGAACTCACGGGTGAAGTCGAGCACCAGCAGGCCGTCGAGCCCGGTCTCTGCGAGGAGCTCGTCGCGCAGCCGGCCGGGGGCGATGAGCTCCAGCCCACCCTCGGGGTGGAAGATCTCGGCCGGGTGGGGGTCGAAGGTGACGGCCACGCTCGGCAGGCCGCGGCGCGTTCCCTCCTCGACCAGCTGGCTCAGCACGGCGCGGTGACCGAGGTGGACCCCGTCGAAGTTGCCGAAGGTCGCCACGCTGCGTCGCAGCGAGTCAGGGGTCTGGGCGGGGTCGGTCCAGCGGTGCACGGAGGACACTCTACGAACCCGCGGGGGCGAACACGACGTGCGACCTGGCTTTGTGACCGGACTCATCGAGCATCGCGACCAGGGTGCCGTCGGGGGCGAAGGCCGCCACGGGCTCGGTGCGGCCCGGCTCGGCGGAGTCGATGCGCTGGCCGAAGCCGATCGTGCGCGCCTGCTCCTCGCTCAGCTCGCGCACGGCGAACTGCGCGCGAGCAGCGTCGGCGAGCACCGTGACCGGCACCTCCTCGGGCGAGTCGAGCCGGCCGAGGTCCTCCAGGGTGTGGGCCCGGTCCAGGGTGAACGCCCCGACGCGCGTGCGGCGCAGGGCGGTGAGGTGGCCCCCGACACCGAGGGCGACGCCGAGGTCGCGGGCGAGTGCGCGCACATAGGTGCCCGAGCTCACCGTCACCTCCACGTCGACGTCGAGCACGGGTGTGCCGTCGGCGTCGGCGGGACGGGTCGCGACCACCACGAACCGGCTGACCGTCGCCGGTCGGGCGGGGAGCTGGACGTCCTCGCCAGCGCGGACGCGGTGGTAGGACCGCTGGCCGTCGACCTTGATGGCCGAGACGCTGCTCGGCACCTGCTGGATGTCTCCCGTGAGCTGGGCGACCGCGGCCCCCAGCGCCTCCGGGGTGACGCCGTCGGCCGCGGCCGAGGTGGTGACCTCGCCCTCGGCGTCGTCGGTGATCGTGGCCTGTCCGAGCCGGATGGTGGCGGTGTAGTCCTTGTCGCAGCCGACGAGGAAGGTCAGCAGCTTGGTCGCCCGGCCGATGCCGAGGACGAGGACGCCTGTGGCCATCGGGTCGAGGGTCCCGGCGTGACCGACCTTGCGGGTGCCGCACAGGCGCCGGCCGCGGCCCACGACGTCGTGGCTGGTCCAGCCGGCGGGCTTGTCGACGACCAGGAGGCCGTCAGGCGCGGGCATCCGACGCCGTGCCGTCCTCGGTCAGACCGCCCGTGTCGCTGTCGTCGCTGTCGGCCTCGTCGCCCACGGGAGCGTCGTCCTCGTCCTTGCGGTACGGGTCGGCCTCCCCCGCGTACGTCGCACCGGCAGCGGCGGCCGCCACGGCGGCGTCGCGCTCCTTGGCCTCGCGCAGCAGCTCCTCGAGGTGCGAGGCGGTCTCCGGGATGGCGTCGGCGAAGAAGTCCAGGCTCGGCGTCAGGCGGATCTTGATCTGCTGGCCGACGAACGAGCGCAGCCGGCCCTTGTTCTTCTCGAGCAGGGCCGCGGTCCGCGCGCGCTGGGCCTCGTCACCGAAGACGGTGTAGAAGACCGATGCGTGCTGGAGGTCACCGGTGACGCGGACGTCGGTGATGGTGATGAAACCGAGGTCGGGGTCCTTGACGATCGACACGACGTTGGCCGCGATGAGGACCTTGATGCGGTCGGCGATCTTGCGGGCGCGTCCGGTGTCAGCCACGAGCGGTCTCCTTGCTGGGAATCGGTGGGGCGGAGGCGAAGCTGGATGGTGGCGCGCCGCACCGTGAGAGAGCTTGTGAGAGGTGCAAGCGCCGTCATCCAGCGAAGCCGCGGGCGACGTCACCGTCGCCCAGCGAGGCCGGNGCTCACGCTGCATACGATCAGGCGCGCGGCTTCTCGCGCATCTCGTACGTGGCGATGAGGTCGCCGAGCTGGAGGTCGTTGTACGACCCCAGGTTGATACCGCACTCGAAGCCCTCGCGGACCTCGGTGACGTCGTCCTTGAACCGGCGCAGGCCGGCGATCTCGACGTTCTCAGAGACGACGACGCCGTTGCGGGTGATCCGGGCGCGGGTGCCGCGCTTGATCTCGCCGCTGCGGACGATCGATCCGGCGATGTTGCCGAACTTGCTGGAGCGGAAGATCTCGCGGATCTCGGCGGTGCCGAGCTCCACCTCCTCGAACTCCGGCTTGAGCATGCCCTTGAGCGCTGCCTCGATCTCCTCGATGGCCTGATAGATCACCGAGTAGTAGCGGATCTCGACGCCCTCGCGCTCGGCGTAGTCAGCGTTCTGGCCCTCGGCCCGGACGTTGTAGCCGATGATGATGGCGTCGGACGCCATCGCGAGGTTGATGTTGTTCATCGTGATCGCACCGACGCCGCGGTCGATGATCCGCAGGTCGACCTCGTCGCCCACGTCGATCTGCAGGAGCGCGTCCTCGAGCGCCTCGACAGAACCGGACACGTCGCCCTTGAGGATGAGGTTGAGCGTCTCGACCTTGCCGGCCGCGAGCGCCTCGTTGAGGTCCTCGAGGGAGATGCGCTTGCGGGCCTTGGCCAGGGAGGCCTGGCGGTCGGCAGCTTCGCGCCGCTCGGCGATCTGACGGGCCGTGCGGTCGTCCGGGGCCACCACGAAGGTGTCACCGGCGCGCGGGACCGAGGACAGACCGAGCACCTGCACGGGACGGGACGGACCCGCCTCCTTGAGGTTGTTGCCGTGCTCGTCGAGCATCGCGCGGACGCGGCCGTAGGCCGAACCCGTGACGATGGCGTCACCGACGTGCAGGGTGCCGGCCTGGACCAGCACCGTGGCCGTGGCGCCACGGCCACGGTCGAGGTTGGCCTCGATCGCGACACCGCGGGCGTCGCGGTCGGCGTTGGCGCGCAGGTCGAGCGCGGCGTCGGCGGTGAGCAGGACGGCCTCGAGGAGGGCGTCGATGTTCTGCCCGGCCTTGGCCGACACGTCGACGAACATCGTCTCGCCGCCGTACTCCTCGGCCACCAGGTTGTACTCGGTGAGCTGCTGGCGGACCTTGGACGGGTTCGCACCCTCGACGTCGATCTTGTTCACCGCGACCACGATCGGGACGTCCGCAGCCTGGGCGTGGTTGAGCGCCTCGATGGTCTGCGGCATCACGCCGTCGTCGGCCGCGACCACGAGGATCGCGATGTCGGTGACCTTCGCACCACGGGCACGCATGGCGGTGAACGCCTCGTGACCCGGGGTGTCGATGAAGGTGATCGGACGGTCGACGCCCTCGTGCATCTTGTGCACCTGGTAGGCACCGATGTGCTGCGTGATGCCACCGGACTCGCCACCGGCGACGTCCTCGTTGCGGATGGCGTCGAGCAGGCGGGTCTTTCCGTGGTCGACGTGACCCATGACGGTCACGACCGGCGGACGGGCCTCGAGGTCCTCGTCGTCCTCACCCTCGATACCCGTCTCCAGGTCGATGTTGAAGGCGTCGAAGAGCTCCTTCTCCTCCTCCTCGGGGGAGACGACCTCGATGTTGTAGCCGAGCTCGACACCGAGCAGCTTGAAGGTGTCCTCGTCCAGCGACTGGGTGGCCGTGGCCATCTCGCCGAGGTGGAAGAGCACCGTCACCAGCGCGCCGGGGTTGGCGTTGATCTTGTCGGCGAAGTCGCTGAGCGACGAGCCGCGACGGACCCGGATGAGGGTCGTGCCGTTGCCGCGGGGCACGCTGACGCCACCGAGCGACGGCGCCTGCATCTGCTCGAACTCCTGGCGCTTCGCACGCTTGGACTTGCGGCCACGGACCGGACGACCGCCACCGCGACCGAACGCACCCGCGGTCGAGCCGCGACCTGCGCCACCGCGGAAGCCACCGCCACCGGGGCGACCGGCGAAACCGCCACCACCTGCACCGGCACCGGGACCACCGGGGCCACGACCAGCGGCACCGGGACCACCGGGGCCACGGGCGCCGCCACGGGCGGGACGCTCACCGGGACGACCGACCGCACTGCGGTCGGGCATCATGCCCGGGCTCGGACGGGGACCGCCGGGACGGGGTCCGCCCGGGCCGGCGGTGCCGCCGGGACGCGGGCCGGCAGCGCCAGCGCCGCCGGGGCGGCTCTGCGGGCGCGGCATGCCCTGCGACGGGGCGAACGGGTTGTTGCCGGGACGCGTGGACTCGCGCGGGCCACCCTCGCGGGTGCCGCCCTCACGAGTGCCGCCGTCACGACCGGTGCGCATGCCCTGGCTGGGCGCGAACGGGTTGTTGCCGGGGCGCGGGGCACCCGGGCGGGGGGCGGACGACTGGCCACCGGGACGCGGCGCGGAGCCGGGGCGGGGTGCCGACGGGGCGCCACCCTGCCTGTCGCTGTCGCGGGCGGACTGCACGTCGGCCTTGGCGGCCGGCGCCGCGGGGGCCGCCGGGGCCGGAGCCGCGGGGGTCGCCTTGGCGGCCGGAGCTGCCGGCGCGGGGGCCTGGGCAGCAGGTGCGGCGGCCGGGGCCGGTGCGGCGGGAGCTGCCGGAGCAGCCTGTGCCGCCGGGGCGGTGGGCTCGGCAGGAGCCTGCTTCGCCGGGGCCGGCGGGGTGGGGGCTGCCGGAGCGGCAGGTGCGGCAGCAGCCGGCTTGGCCGGTGAAGCCTTGGCGGCCGGGGACTTCTTGTCCTCCGGGAAGGTCTCCGTCGCCTTGCGGACGACGGGGGCCTCGATGGTCGAGCTGGCGGTCTTGACGTACTCGCCGATGCTGTTGAGGTGGGCGATCAGCGTCTTGCTGTCGGTGCCGAGCTCTTTGGCGAGCGCGCTTACACGGACCTTGGCCACGTTTCTCCTGTTCCTGGTCCGTGCCAGGACAGGCGCGGACCGTCGTTACTGCTGGGGGGAGCTCATTGCTGAGTTCTCATCGGGTGCTCATCAGCGGTCAAACCCACTCTCTGTTACGAGTCATGGTCGGTTCCCATAGCGATGGACGGTTGGTTCAAAGGGTGTTCGACGGCTGGTCTGGACCTCGGTCGTCGACCAACCCTCGAACGTGTGCTGCGACGGCTTCGGGGCCGGCCGTGGCGCCGACACGCAGCGCTCGACCGAACGCCCGTCGGCGTAGGGCCTGCTCGAGGCAGTCGCCCGTGGGGTGCAGCCATGCGCCACGCCCCGGCAGGCGGCGCCACGGATCCGGCACCAACCGGGTCTCCCCGGCCTCGTCCTTCTCCGCGACCACTCGCAGGAGTGCCGACCAGCTATCCGTCCCGCGGCACCCCACACACGTCCGGACGGGAGTCCGGGGCGTCGTGCGGGTGGTGTCGTCCTGTGCTGCGGGCTGGGGTCCAGTCCGGTCGGTCACCACCAGTCTATCCCCTACCGGCGCCCGGGTGCGTCATCCGGACCGCGGCGGGGGGCCCCGGAGCCCCCTCGCGGAGCACCGCCACCAGCGGTCCCAGCGGCACCACCAGTCCCGGTGGTGCCGTCTGCCTGGGTGTCGGGGCGGATGTCGATGCGCCAGCCGGTGAGCTTGGCGGCGAGCCGGGCGTTCTGGCCCTCCTTGCCGATGGCCAGGGAGAGCTGGTAGTCGGGGACGATGACGCGGGCCGACCGCAGCTGCGGGTCGACGATCTCGACCGACTCGACCCGCGAGGGCGACAGGGCCGCCGCGACGAACGTCCGGGCGTCGTCGGAGTAGTCGACGATGTCGATCTTCTCGCCGTGCAGCTCGGTCATCACCGCGCGCACCCGGGCGCCCATGGGGCCGATGCAGGCACCCTTGGCGTTGAGCCCGGCGACCTTGGAGTGGACGGCGATCTTCGTGCGGTGCCCCGCCTCGCGGGCCAGCGCCGCGATCTCGACGGAGCCGTCGGCGATCTCGGGCACCTCGAGCGCGAACAGCTTGCGCACGAGGTTGGGGTGGGTGCGGGACAGACCGATCTGTGGGCCCTTGGGGCCGCGGCGCACCGAGACCACGAAGCAGCGCAGGCGCTCGCCGTGCACGTACTTCTCGCCCGGCACCTGCTCGGACAGGGGCAGGATCCCCTCGACGGTGCCGAAGTCCACGGTGACGTGGCGCGGGTCCGGGCTCTGCTGGATGACGCCGGCGACGACGTCGCCCTCGCGGCCCTTGAAGTCGCCCATGATGGCGTCGTCCTCGAGGTCGCGCAGTCGCTGCACGATGACCTGGCGGGCCGTGGCGGCGGCGATGCGACCGAACCCCGTGGGGGTGTCGTCGAACTCGGGACCGAACTCGCGGACCGGTCGCTCGGGTGCGCGGACGGGTGCCGTGGCCTCGGCATCGTCGCCGGACTCCTCGACCGGCGGGTCCACCGGCTCGGGGGCGGGCAGCTCCTCCTTGGCCCAGACGACGACGTGACCGGTCTTGCGGTCCAGCTCGACGCGGGCGTTGCGGTAGGAGTCGTCGGTGCGGTGGTAGGCCACCAGCAGGGCCTGCTCGATCGCGGGGATGAGGATGTCGAGGGAGATGTCGCGCTCGCGCTCGAGCGCCCTCAGGGCAGCAAGGTCGATGTCCATGGTCAGTTCTCCTCGGTGTCGTCGTCGATGTCGTCGCCGTCGGCGAGGTCGTCGTCGTGCTGGTCGTCGTCGTGCAGGTCACCGGCCAGGTCCTCACCGGTACCCGCGGGGCGCGAGAACTCGACCTCGACCACGGCCCGGGCGATCGCGGCATACGCGAGCTCGACGGTCCGGGCGGGGGTCTTCTTCGCGGCGGGCACCTCGACGGTGACCACGTCCGGCCCGGCGCTGACGACGCGGCCGGTCACGGCGGGGCCCTCGAGCGGGGTGAGGGTGACCAGCCGGGTGACGTTGCGGCGGAAGTGGCGCGGCTCGGTGAGCGGTCGGTCCACCCCGGGCGAGGTGACCTCGAGGGTGTACGGCTGCTCCCCCATCGCGTCGGTCTCGTCGAGGGCCTCGCTCACCGCACGGGTCGCGTCGGCGACCTCGTCGAGGGTGAGGGGGGCGGTGACGGTCGTGGTGGCGTCGGCCGACTCGGGCAGGGCCCGGTCGATCCAGATGCGGACGAGCCGGCGCTTCCCGGCCGGCGTCACGGCGACGTCCTCCACGAGCAGCCCGAGGGCCGCGAGGGGCCCGTCGACTGCGGGACGAATCTGGTCCTTGACGCTCAACTGACTCGTCCTCTCTGAAGTTTGGTGGTCGTGCGGGGCCCACTCTATCCACGCGGGGAGCGGCACGCATGCCAGCGCCGACCCACGTGGCAGGATCGGCGCATGCCCGAGGACCGCACCGGTGTGCCGCCGTTCCCGACACGGCACCTGACCCGGCGCACCGTCCTCGGCGCGGGCCTGCAGGTCGGGGGCGCGGCCGTCCTCGCGGCATCCCTGGCAGGGTGCGGGATCCGGCTCGAGGATGACGCCCCGCGGCTCCCAGGGCTGCCCACCCGGCAGCCAGTCGCCGGTGAGTCCTTCCTCCTGCTCCTGCGCCAGCACTGCACCGACCTCGCGGCCGAGGCCCAGGCCCTCGGCGGTCCTGCCAAGGGCCTTCCGGCACGGCTCGCCGTGCTGCACCGTCAGCAGGCCGCCGTCCTGGAAACCGAGCTGCAGCGCCTCGGGGTGCCCCGCACCGTCCTGGACGCACCTGTGGCGACGGCCACCCCGGGAGCCACCGGGACCACCTCCACGGCCCCGGCCACGACCGCCACCGGTTCGGGCGCGGCCGGGCCCGCCACGCTCGCGGCCTCGGAGGCCACCGACCTCGGGCCCTCCGCCATCTCCGCCCTCGCCCGGGTCGTGCCCGGGACAGTGCCCCTGGCCGGTTCGGTGCTCGCCCAGCGGGCCGCCGCAGCCACCCTGCTCGGCCAGCCGGCGACCTGGCCCGACCCGACGTGGTCCGAACCGTCGCTGGCGGCGTCCTACCTCGACAGCACCCGCGCCGCGGCCTACGCCTTCGAGGTCGTGGCCGCACAGTCTCCCGAGGGCGCCCAGCACACCCTGGCCCTGACCACCCTCGGCACGTTGAGGGCCAGGGCCAGCCAGCAGGAGTCCCTCGCCGGCGACGCCGCGACACCACCCGCCCTCGGGTACCCCCTGCCGTTCACCGTGACGACCCCCGCAACGGCCCGAGCCCTGGCCGTCCGGGTGCTGACCGACCTCCGCGCAGCCGTGGCCCGCGAGCTGGGCTCCGCGGGCGGGGACGTCGGACCGCTCGGCGCGGTCGTGCAGTGGCTGGCCGACACCGAGGTGCTCGCCTCCCGCTGGGGGGTCGCGCTCGCACCCTTCCCCGGCCTGACGTGAGCCCGGGCCGCCCGCTCCGCACGGAGGACGCCGGGGCCCTGGTGCCGGCCGGGTTCCGGACCTCTGTCGGGCAGTTCTCCGCCCAGGACGGAGGCGTCCGCGGTCCGTCGGGCGCGGACTGGGCCGACCGCCTCCCCCGCCTGCTCGCCGACGTCCTCGCCGACTGGGACCTCGAGCTCGCCGGCGAACCGAGGACGGGCTGGACCGCCCTGGTCGTGCCCGTCCGCCGCGACGGCGTGCCGCTCGCCCTCAAGCTGGTCTGGCCGCACATCGAGGCACGGGACGAACCCCTGGTCCTGCGCCACTGGGACGGCCGCGGGGCGGTACGCCTCGTCGCCGCCGACCCCGGTCGCGGCGCACTCCTGCTCGAGGCCCTCGACGCCACCCGTGACCTCGAGTCCGTCGAGGTCGACACCGCCTGCGCCGTGGCGGGCGGGGTGCTCGCGCAGCTGCACCGGCCGGCCCCGGCGGGGCTGCGGTCCCTGTCGGACTTCGCCCGTGACCAGATCGGCAAGCTCGAGGCCGCACAGGGGCTGCTGCCGCGCCGGATGGTCGAACGCACGGCTGGCCTCGTGCGCGAGCTCACCTCCGAATCCGCCTGCGACGCAACGCTCGTGCACACCGACCTGCACTACCGCAACGTCCTGCACAGCCTCCCCGGCTCCGACCGTCCCGACTGGCTGGCCATCGACCCGCACCCCATGGCGGGCCACCCGGGGTTCGAGGTCCAGCCCCTGCTGCGCAACCGCGTCGACGAGCTGGGGACCGGGTCGACGTTCCGCTATCTCGTCCGTCGTCGCCTCGAGATCGTCTGCGAGGTCGCCGGGATCGACGAGGACGAGGCCCTGGCCTGGACGTACGTGCACACCGCCATGGAGGCTCGCTGGGCGGCGGGTGGTGACGACACCCGCGGGGTGTCGTTCAACATCGCCCTGCTCAAGGCGCTCGACGGCTGACGCCCGCGGCGCCCAGCCGTGCCTCATCGCCCAGCCCGCGACGGTGTGCCGCAGGGCCCGGTCCCCGACGAGCAGATCGTGGGTGGGCGTTGCAGACTGCAAGCATGCGCTTCGGATTCCACTTCCTCGACTTCACCCTCCCTGACGGCCCGGCGTCCTACGCCCCGGCCCTGCGCTCGACCGCGGCTGCCGCCGAGGCCGCCGGCGCCTCCTGGTTCACCGTGATGGACCACTACTTCCAGATGGAGTTCTTCCGGACGGCCCACGACCCGATGCTCGAGGCCTACGCCACCCTCGGCTTCCTCGCAGGCGTCACCGAGAAGGTCAAGCTCGGCACCGTGGTGACGGGTGTGACCTACCGCCACCCGGGGCTGCTCGCCAAGATCGGGACGACCCTCGACGTGCTCAGTGGCGGCCGGGCCTTCATGGGCATCGGTGCTGCCTGGTACGAGCGCGAGCACAAGGCCCTCGGCGTTCCCTACCCGCCGTTGGCGGAGCGGTTCGAGCGGCTCGAGGAGGCCCTGCAGATCATCCGCCAGATGTGGAGCGAGGACGAGGGCCCGTTCGAGGGCAAGCACTACCAGCTCGCCGAGACGATCAACGTCCCTGCGAACCTCAGTCGCCCGCACCCGCCCATCGTCATCGGCGGCAGCGGCGAGAAGAAGACGCTGCGCCTCGTCGCGCAGTACGCCGATGCCACCAACCTCATCGTCTCCGGGACCGAGGAGCTGGCCCACAAGCTCGACGTCCTGCGCCGCCACTGCGACGACCTCGGCCGCGACTACGACTCGATCGAGAAGACCGTCATGGGCCCGCAGGGCGACCCGCTCGACGACGTCGACGGCTTCCTGCGGCTGGCCCAGGAGTATGCCGACCTGGGCGTCCAGCACATCCACCTGCGGGCGATGGCCCCCGACCCCGCGGCGGCCGTGACGGCGTTCGGCGAGCGGGTGGCGCCGCGTCTGGCGGAGATCGGCGGCTGACGCCCGGTCACCTGACCCAGCGGTACTCGACCTCGGGACGACCCTGTCCGACGTAGCGGGACCGTCGTGCGACGACCCTTGTCTCGCAGAGGAACTCCGCATACCTGCGAGCGGTGACGCGACTGACGCCGAGCTCCGTACCGAGCTCGGTCGCCGACCACCCGGAGTCCGCAGCCGCGTCGCGCAGGGCGCGGGTCACCCGGCCGAGCAGGTCCTCGCTCATCCCCTTCGGCAGGGACGTCCGCGTGGTCGGCCGGGCGCCGGCGAGGAGCTCGTCGACCTCGGCCTGGCTGTCCACGCGGTCGGTGGCGGGGAGCTGGCGCCGGTACGCGGCATACGCCTCGAGCCGGTCGCGCAGGGTGGCGAACACGAACGGCTTGAGCAGGTACTGCACCACGCCCAGCGACACCGCACCCCGCACGACCTCGAGGTCGCGCGCCGAGGTGACGGCGATGACGTCCGCCCGGTGACCGGCGGCGCGCATCGCCCGGATCACGTCGAGACCGTGACCGTCGGGCAGGTTCATGTCGAGCAGGACCACGTCCACGGCCCCGTTCTGGAGCGCCCGCAGGGCCGCCTTCGCGGTGCCGGCGGTCGCCACCACCTCGAACCCGTCGACGCGCCCCACGTATGCCGCGTGGGCCTCGAGCGCGACCGGCTCGTCCTCGACGACGAGGACCCGGAGGGCGGTCGCGTCAGGCACCTGCGCCACCGGTGAGGGGAAGCCGGACCGTGAACACTGCGCCGGGGCCGCCGTCGACGGACAGCGATCCGCCGAGCCGGCCCACCACCTGGGCCACGAGGGCCAGGCCGATGCCGCGACGGCCTTCGCCGCCCTGGTCCTTGGTCGAGACCCCGCGCTCGAACGCCCTCGCCACGGCGCCGGGCGGCAGCCCGGGGCCGGTGTCGGCGACCGTGAGGACCAGGTCGCTCCCGTCGCGCCTCGTGTCGACCCGCACCTGCCGCTCGCCGGGGTGACCCGTCACGGCGTCGAAGGCGTTGTCGATGAGGTTGCCGACGATGGTCACGACGTCGCGCGCGGGGAGCGCGTCGACCGGCCACACCGCTCCCTCGTCGATGCGCAGGTCGATGCCGCGCTCCCCCGCCTCGGCCGCCTTGCCGAGCAGCAGGGCCGACAGGGCCGGCTCCTCGATGGCGGCGACCACCCGGTCGGTCAGCAGCTGGGACAGCTCGAGCTCCTCGGTCGCGAACGCCAGCGCTCGCTCGGGGTGGCCCAGCTCGATGAGGGAGACGATGGTGTGCAACCGGTTGGCCGACTCGTGCGCCTGGGACCGCAGCGCCTCCGTCAGCCCTCGCGCCGAGTCGAGCTCGCCGGTCAGGTGCTCGAGGTCGGTCCGGTCCCGGAGCGTGGCGACCTGGCCGAGCACCCGTCCCTCCCAGCGCGCCGGCGCCGTGTTGAGCACGAGGACGCGGGCCGCCGTCACGTGCAGCTCGTCTCCGCGGGGGGTCTCGTCCGTCAGCGCTGCCACGAGCGGCTCGGACAGGTCGAGCTCGTCCACCCGTCGCCCCACCGCACCGTCACCGAGGCCGAGCAGCCGGACCGCCTCGTCGTTGACCAGCCGCAGGCGGCCGTCCCGGTCGATCAGCAGCAGGCCCTCCGTGACCGCGTGCAGGACCGCGTCGTAGTACTCGACCATCTCCCGCAGCTGCCGCTCTCCGAGCCCGTGGGTCTGCCGTCGGACCCGGCGCGCCACGAGCGCCGTGGCCAGGCCGGTGAGGACGGCGGCGGCCACACCGGCAGCGAGCAGGGCGACCAGCTGGCCCTCCAACCGCTGGCTCACCACGGCGTTGCGGATGCCGACCGCGACCAGGCCGACGACGGGCGCGTCGGGAGCATCGCTCGCGCGCACCGCGACGACCGCGCGCCGTGAGGCTCCGAGCGACCCGGTGTAGTCCTCGACCACCGTGCCACCCGCCTGGGCGTCCTCGATGTGACCGACGAACTTCTTCCCGATGAGCGACGTGTCCGGATGGGAGTAACGAATTCCGTTGGGGCTCATGATGACGACGAAGTCGGTCTCGGTCCGGCGGCGGACGTTCTCGGCGAACGGCTGCAGCACACCAGCCCGGTCGTGGTCCTCCACGGCGGCGACGACGTCCGGGCTGCTGGCGACCGTCCGCGCCACTGCGAGTGCGCGCGCCGTCGCCTCCTGCGTGCCCGCCCGCCGTGCCTGCGCGAACGCGGCCCCGGTGCCGATGCCCACCACGAGCAGCGCCACGAGCACCTGCAGGGCGAACGTCTGACCTGCCACGCTCCAGCGCGCCGGTGAGCTGGCCCACCGCCGCCGGCTCAGCGCCATACCCGCGCCGTCGGGTGACCGAGGCGCCGGCCCGCCGGGGCGACACGTCGGAACTCAATGAACACAAGGGTGACCCTAGTCACTCCGCTCGGCATACTCGTGCGGAGTTCACCGCGCCGGGCACCCCCGGGACGGAGCCCGACCACGAGTCCACTGGAGTACACGTGAGCACCGCAGCCGACAACGCCGTCGACCGTCCGGCACCACGCCGCGACAGGACGCACTTCCTCTACATCGCCGTTCTCATCGCCATGGGCCTCGGCATCGCCGTCGGTGTCCTGTTCCCCGACTTCGGCGTGAGCCTGAAGTGGCTGGGCACGGCCTTCGTCAACCTCATCAAGATGATGATCAGCCCGATCATCTTCTGCACCATCGTCCTCGGCATCGGCTCGGTCCGCCGAGCGGCCCAGGTGGGCAAGGTCGGCGGGCTCGCCCTCGGCTACTTCCTCACCATGTCGACCGTCGCCCTGGCCATCGGCCTCGTCGTCGGCAACATCATCCAGCCCGGCGCCGGCCTCAACCTCACCAAGGAGCTGGCCGCCACCGGCCAGAAGCAGGCTGCCGGCGGCAGCGAGTCGACCACGGAGTTCGTCCTCGGGCTCATCCCCGACACCCTGGTCTCGTCCCTGACGTCCGGGTCGGTCCTGCAGACGCTCCTCGTCGCGCTGCTCGTGGGGTTCGCCCTGCAGAAGATGGGTCGGGCCGGTGAGCCGATCCTCGGCGGCATCAAGCACCTCGAGAAGCTCGTGTTCCGGCTCATGTCGATGATCATGTACGTCGCGCCGATCGGTGCGTTCGGCGCGATGGCGGCGGTCGTCGGTGCCACCGGACTGGACGCCCTCAAGAGCCTGGGCCTGCTCATGGTCGCGTTCTACATCACCTGCGCGCTGTTCGTGTTCGTGGTCCTCGGCGGCATCCTCAAGGTCGTCACGGGCGTCAACGTCTTCTCGCTGCTGAAGTACCTCGCCCGCGAGTTCCTGCTCATCCTGTCGACCTCGTCGTCGGAGTCGGCCCTGCCGCGCCTCATCGCCAAGATGGAGCACCTCGGTGTCAGCCGGCCCGTCGTCGGCATCACCGTCCCCACGGGGTACTCGTTCAACCTCGACGGCACGGCGATCTACCTGACGATGGCCTCGCTGTTCATCGCGGAGGCCCTGGACAAGCCGTTCTCCATCGGTGAGCAGATCTCGTTGCTGGTCTTCATGATCATCGCCTCCAAGGGCGCCGCGGGTGTCTCGGGCGCCGGCCTGGCGACGCTGGCCGGTGGCCTGCAGTCGCACCGCCCCGACCTGGTCGACGGCGTCGGCTTCATCGTCGGCATCGACCGCCTCATGAGCGAGGCCCGCGCGCTCACCAACTTCGCCGGCAACTCGATCGCGACGGTCCTCATCGGCCACTGGGTCGGCGAGCTCGACCGGGCCCAGCTGGACCGCGTGCTGGCCGGTGACGCCCCGTTCGACGAGGCCACCATGGTCGACGACCACGAACCCGACCGGGTCGGTGACCCCGACTCGGTGACCGCCGGCCACTAGCCTCCGACCGGCGTAGGGCGACGCAGGGCGGGTCGCTCGGGCGAGCAGGGCGGTCCTCGCTGGATCCGTCACGAATCGCCCTCGCCCGGCCCGGAACAGGGCCATCGTCGACCGATCTGACACGAATGGACCCCGTCGCGACGGGGTCCATTCGTGTCAGAGGCGTTGCGGGAAACCGAAGGTCGTGCGGACACCTTCGGAGAACAGCACGCTGGCCGGTGGCGTCGTGCGTGCGAACGTCCCCAGGCCGGCAGCCGCCACGAGGTCGTCGTCGAGCTCGAGCACCTCGGCCGACCGCAACGGCCAGGGCCCGTGAGTGTTGGGGACCCAGAGCGACCGGCCGGCCACCGCCGTGTGCAGCCCGAACCTCGCCGTGAGGAAGAGGTCGAGCGGAGCGGGTTCGGCGACGGGCTCCCCCACGCGGATGCTGATCCGCGCGCGGGGTCGTCCCGCCCGCCCTACCTGCCCGCGGGTGCCGGGAGTGGCGCGTGTCGCCCGACGCGTCGTGTACGTCAGCACCCGGGCGCCCGCCGCGTCCGTGTCGTCGCGCACCCGCATGGAGGCCCACTGGTACGGCACGTTGAACCCGAGTCGGGCCCCGAGGACGACGAGCAGCCGGGACGCCTCGAGCGACAGGAACACGACCCCGTGGCGGCCTGCGTCGTCGACGGAGTACACCCGCACGTTCGTCTCGGGGAACGTCCCGAGCCACGGCACCGGGCCCCCTCGCAGCACCCCCGCATCCACCATCCGGAACGGGATCAGCCCTACCCAGGCCGACCCGTCGAAGACGTCGGGGCGCACGCCCCTGGGCAGCAGCGGGGCGAGCAGCGCCGGCTCCACCGGCCAGTGGACGAAGGCGATGTCGCGCCACCACTGGCTCATGATCTGGGTCGTCGGCAGGGGCGGCCCCTGCGGGTCCAGGACCGGTCCGCCGCTCATGACGACGCCCCGGGATCGACGCCGAGGTGGGCCGCGACGGCCCGTGCCGCGCGACGACCGGACACCAGGGCCCCCTGGATCGACGAGGTGTCGCGGTGGTCCCCCGCGACGAACCGTCCCCCACCCAGGGCCACCGGCCGTCGCACCACGAGGGGCGGCGGCACGCACGGCAGCGCAGCGCGGACATCGTGTCGTACCAACAGGTCCCATCGTTCGGCGGAGGTCGACCAGAGCCGCCCCAGCTCGCGCCGGACCAGGGCCACGTCGTCCGGTGCGGCCCCCAGCGTGGTCGCCTGGACGAGCCGCCGACCCGGTGGCGCGTAGGACGGCGCCGCGTCGGAGACGACGGCCGTGTTGACGATCGGACCCCTGGCGCCGTCGACGCGCAACCAACGGCTGGTCGGCGCAGGGTCGGTCGTGGAGAACCACCAGGTGCGCAACGCGTTCGTGGGGGCGACCTCGACCACACCGAGGTCGGCCGCCGCCGCCACGTCGGTCGCGACGACGACGGCCCTCGCCGGGACCTCTCCGTCGCTCGTGCGGACGACCGTCCCGGCGCCGAGCGTGGCCCGGGTTCCCAGCCTGACCGGGCGCCGCAGCCGCGCCGCCAGCTGGGCGGGCAGCGCGCGCATCCCGTCCCAGGGGAGCCCGGGGGTCCCGAGCAGGAACGACCGCAGCAGCAGCCGCACGAAGGCCGCGGACGTCACACCCCGGTCGTCGCCGAGCACCCCCGCGAGGAACGGCTCGAGCACCTGGCGGCGCAGCGGCCCGTGCACCCCCGCCGAGTCCAGCGACGCCGCGAGCGAGGCGTCCGGACCGTCGAGGAGCCGGCGGACCGGTCCGAGCGACGGCGCCGCCCACCGGGCCAGGGCGGTGAGCTCGCGCGGTGTCAACAGGCCCGACGCGAGGGTCCTGGGCAGGGCCCGGGGTTCACGGCGAGGGTCGGCCAGCAGGGCCGTCACGGTCCGACCGTCACCACGAGGGTGCCGCACCTCGACCCCGGCGCCGAACGGCTGCAGGGCCAGGGCGTCCACGTCCACGAGCCGCCGCACGACCGGGTACGCCGGGTTGAGCAGCTGGAACCCGACGTCGCACAGGTGGCCGTCCACGACCTCGGTCCGGACCCGCCCACCGACCTCCTCGGCCGCTTCGAGCACGAGGACGTCGAGCCCTCGTTCTTCCAGCGAGACCGCGCAGGCCAGCCCGGCCAGTCCCGCACCCACCACCACGACGTCATGCATGGACTCACCGTGCCACGCGCGCGGCCGCGCTGCCCACGTGAGTGACGCACGCGTCATACGGTGGGGCCCATGGCCGACCCGACCACGACTGCCACCACACCCACCGAGCTGCGCACCGACCGCCTCGTCCTGCGCCAGTGGCGCCCCGAGGACCGCGCACCGTTCGCCGCGCTCAATGACGACCCGGCCGTGATGGAGCACTTCCCCGAGCACCTCACGCGGGCGGCGAGCGACGCGATGGCGGACCGCATCGAAGCAGCCCTGACGCAGCACGGGTGGGGCCTGTGGGCGACGGAGGTGGCGGAGACCGGGGAGTTCATCGGCTTCGTGGGGTTGTCGATCCCGCGGTTCGAGGAGCACTTCACCCCGTGCGTCGAGATCGGCTGGCGCCTCGCGCGGTCGTCGTGGGGCCGTGGCTACGCCCCGGAGGGTGCGCGCGCGGCCCTCGCCCACGCGTTCGGCCCGCTGGGCCTGCGCGAGGTGGTCGCCATGACCATCCCCGCCAACGACCGCTCCCAGTCCGTCATGCGCAAGATCGGTATGGCGCGGGACGAGTCCGCGGACTTCGACCACCCCCTGATCCCCGAGGGTGACCCGACCCGCCGCCACGTCCTCTACCGGATCAGCCGCGACCAGTGGCTGGCCCAGCAGCCGGGCGCGACTCAGAAGTAGCGCCGCCACCCCGTCCCGACGACCTTCGGCGAACGCACGTGGCCCCTGCCGTCGCCGGCGTAGACCCGCAGCGTCCCGTCGTTCGTGACGCCGAGGAGGTCGGCCCGACCGTCGCCGGTGAAGTCGCCCACCGGTCCCACCATGGCCAGACCGGCCCAGCCGGTGCCGACCTTCGTTCGGGCACCGCGGAAGCCGCCTCTGCCGTTGCCGGGGTACAGCCACATGGCACCGGAACGGTCGACGGCCAGCACGTCCCGGGTGCGGTCGCCGTTGAAGTCAGCGGTGGCGAACATACCCACGAAGCTCCCCCAGCCGGTCCCGATCCGGCGTCCGGCGGCGACCTTGCCGTGACCGTTCCCGGCATAGAGGTTGAGCTCGCCCTTCGCGTTGACGGCGAGGACGTCGGAGCGGCCGTCGCCCGAGAAGTCGCCGCCACCCGTGATGAAGCGCCTGCCACCCCAGCCCTTCCCGACGACGATGGGGTCGGTGAGGAAGCCCTGGTACCCGCCGAGGTAGAGGGTGAGCCGTCCACCGTTGTCGGTCAGGAGGTCGGGCCGCCCGTCGCCGTTCATGTCGCCAGCGGGGAGGACGCGGCTCGCCGGGACGACGTCCGCGACAGGGTGTCCCCCGCCCGAGATGCCGCCCCTGCCATTCCCCCAGTAGGCCCGGGTGTGCTCGATGGTCCGGTCGAAGGCGACGAGGTCGCCGTGGCCGTCCTTGCTGAGGTCACCCACCCCGATGACCGAGGCGGTCAGCAGCGGGGTGGTGGTGAACGTCGCTGCCGGGCCCGGTCCGGCAGCGCTCAGGGATCGGACGGAGACCGTGTACGTCCTCCCTGCATCGAGCCCGTCGATGATCCCGGTGTAGATGTTGACCCCGGTGAGCTCCTTCACGTGGTGACCCGGCTCGGCGACGATCTCGTACCCGGTGATCTCGCCGATGTCGGGCGAGGAACCGAACGAGATCCGGGCACCGTGCGGCCACGGCCTGCTCGTGATCGACGGTGCCTGCGGCACGTGACCGGATGTGACGCCCGCCTCTGCAGGCGCGGCGACCACGACCCCGCCCACCGTTGCCAGTGCGGCGACGAACGCGCCGACGTACCTGCCACTCCCGAGATGCACCATGAGATCCCCACCGTCCTCTGTGTCGTCCGGGCGGATCGTAGAACTCCAAGTGCACTCCCCGGCCCCGATCCGGCGGAACTGCGTGCACACGCAACACCACCGGGCTCGTCCGCCGTAGGGGGGACGCTCGTACCCCGCCCGGCCGCGCCGCATACGGTGGTGGGCATGGCCAACCGCCTCGCGAACTCGACCTCCCCGTACCTCCTCCAGCACCAGGACAACCCCGTCGACTGGCAGGAGTGGGGTCCGGACGCCTTCGCCGAGGCCCGTCGCCGCGACGTGCCGGTCCTGCTCTCGGTCGGGTATGCCGCCTGCCACTGGTGCCACGTGATGGCCCACGAGTCGTTCGAGGACGAGGACGTGGCCCGGGTGGTCAACGCCGACTACGTCGCCATCAAGGTCGACCGTGAGGAACGCCCTGACATCGACGCCGTCTACATGTCCGCGACGACCGCCCTGACGGGCCAGGGTGGGTGGCCGATGACCTGCCTGCTCACCCCGGACGGGGACCCCTTCTTCGCCGGGACCTACTTCCCGAGGCCGCAGTTACTGCAGCTGCTCGCGGGCGCCACGGCGGCCTGGACCGACCAACGTGCCAGGGTCCTCGAGAGCGGGAGCCACATCGCCGAGACCCTGCGCGGTCTCTCCGCCCCCACGACGCCGCACGCCCTCGGTGCCGACGTCCTCGACGCCGCCGTCGACACCCTGCGGGGCCAGTTCGACCACGGCGCAGCGGGTTTCGGTGGTGCACCGAAGTTCCCGCCGTCGATGGTGCTGGAGTTCCTGCTGCGCAACCATGCCCGGACCGGCGACGACGACGCCCTCGCCATGGCCTCCCGCACCTGTCACGCGATGGCCCGCGGCGGGATGTACGACCAGCTCGGAGGCGGCTTCGCGCGCTACTCCGTGGACGCCCGGTGGGTGGTCCCCCACTTCGAGAAGATGCTCTACGACAACGCCCAGCTGCTTCGGGTCTACACGCACCTGTTCCGAAGCACCGGTGACGCCCTCGCCCGCCGGGTCGTCGTGGAGACCGCGGAGTTCCTGCTGCGCGACCTCCGCACGGAGCAGGGCGGGTTCGCGTCGGCGCTGGACGCCGACACCGACGGGGTGGAGGGGCTGACGTACGCGTGGACCCCTGCCCAGCTCGTCGAGGTGCTGGGCGACGAGGACGGGACCCGGGCTGCGGCGCTGCTGTCCGTCACGGCCCGGGGCACGTTCGAGCACGGCTCGTCCACGCTGCAGCTGTTGACCGACCCCGACGACGCGTCCTGGTGGGCGGCAGCGCGCGCTCGCCTGCTCGAGGCGCGCGACCGGCGACCGCAGCCGGCTCGCGACGACAAGGTGGTCACGTCATGGAACGGCCTGGCCATCGCGGCGCTGGCCGACGCCGGTGCCCTGCTCGACGAACCGGCGATGCTGGCCGCGGCCGAGGTCTGCGCCGAGTTCGTCGTGGGAACCCACGTCGTGGAGGGGCGACTGCGCCGAGCCTCCCGGGACGGCGTGGTCGGGGGCGCGGCCGGTGTCGCCGACGACTACGGCAACCTCGCCGAGGGCCTGCTCGCGCTGCACCAGGCGACCGGGCGCGCCCGGTGGCTCGAGGTCGCCCGGACGTTGCTGCGGACGGCGACCGAACGTTTCACCGCCGAGGACGGCGGCTTCCACGACACGGCCGACGACGCGGAGGCATTGTTCACCCGCCCGCGCAGCGCCGCCGACAACGCCGAGCCGTCAGGGCAGTCCGCCCTCGCGGGTGCCCTGCTGACCTGCTCAGCCCTCGTCGGTGACAGCGGGATGCGTGAACGTGCCGAGGCTGCGCTCGGGGCGTCCGGGCAGCTCGCGGCCCGCGACCCCCGCTTCGGCGGCTGGGCCCTCGCCGTCGCCGAGGCATCCCTGGCCGGACCGCTCCAGGTGGCCGTCGTCGGCAGCGGCCCGGACGCGGCAGCCCTGGCGGCGACGGTGCGCCGGTCCACGTCGCCCGGCCTCGTGACCGTCGCTGGTCAGCCAGACGCCGACGGGGTACCGCTGCTTGCCGAGCGGCCCCTCGTCGGTGGCCGCGCGGCGGCCTACGTCTGTCGCGGGTTCGTCTGCGACGCGCCGGTGACGGACGTCGACGCCCTCACCGCAGCGCTGCGCTGACCACCGCCAGGAGCTGCGCCGCGTCCCAGCCCAGCTCGGCGCCGGGGCGCGCCGTGAGGTAGTCCGTGATGGCGTGCGCACCGAGGCCGTGGCTCTCCCGCAGGCCACGGGCGATCGTCTCGACGTATGGCCGGGTGGGCGCGTTGCGTTGCAGCGAAACAGGATCCGGCGTGGTGAACGTCAGGACGGGGTGGCCGTCGAGCTCCCCGACGAGGTGAAGGGACTCGTAGCGGCCGGGACCCAGGTCGTGGCGTGCCTCGTCCAGCACGGTCGTGAGGTCGAGGTCCTCCCCCGGCTCGCGGTGCATCTCCTGGGCGGCGACGTCGGCGAACTGCTGCTCGGTCAGGAGGTACGCCCGGGCGAGCGCCGTCCCGGTCGCGGTCGCGTCGTAGAAGGCGATGCCTCCACCCCAGGTGGGCGACTCCCAGGCGAAGAACACCTCCCCGGGAAGGGTCATCGGACGGTCGTCCGCCGGGGCGGTCGTGTCGCGAGCGCCCGGGTAGGTCCGCGTCGCACCGGGTGGCCGACCCCCCTGCAGGTAGCAGAGGAACCGGTCGCGGGCGAGGTTGCTGCCGTAGCTCGCGTACCAGACCTGCACGCGGACCACTGTGCCAGAGGGGTCGCCGGACCACGCCCCGCGCTCAGAGGACGAACGTGCGGTACTGCGGGTCGTTCACGGCCAGCGCCTCGCGCCCTGCCACGGGGTCGACGAACAGGGCCGTGGCCCAGACGTCGGCCCACAGCAGGCTCGGGCCCCACACCGTCGCCGAACCCGTGCGCTCGACGGCTCCGCCCGAACGCGGGTCGGCGATGTGCGCCCCGCGGGCCGCCGTGCCCGAGGTGGCCAGTCCACCCGTGGCCAGGTCCAGGGTGGCGGCCACGATGCCCGGCCGCGCGGGGTCCTCGATACCGACGCGCCAGGTGGACGGCCGGGTGTCCCGGCCCGCGCCCGCGACCAGGTCGCCACCGGCGTTGAGGCAGAACGAGATCCCGGGCACGTTGGCCAGGTGCGCAGCCGCCTTCGCCACCGCCCACCCCTTGACGAGGCCGGTCGGGTCGTACCCGCCGGCGCCGGGGTAGGACGCCGTGAACAGGCCGGCGGTCCGGCGCTGCGCCTCGGCACACAGGAGCGCGACCTCCTCGTGCCACGGGTGTGCCAGGGCACCGTCGAGCTCGCCACGGCGCAGGCGCATCAGCTCGCTGTCGGTACGCCAGGTGCTGAACAGGGCGTCGACCTTCTGGAGCGTCGACCACACCTGGCCGACCGCCGCCTCGACCTCGGGCGTGTCGACCCTGCCCCGCACGTGCGCCGACACCGGCAGCCCCATGACCTGGGTGACGAACGCCCGGCGAGGGAGCGCGGCGTCCGAGCCCGACCGCGTGGGCGGCTGCGAGGTCGCCCCGGTGGCGCCACCGGGCCGCTCCAACGTCGGGGCGCTCACAGGTGGGCCTGGTCGATGGCGGACTGCAGGGACTGGATGTAGCCGTCGGAGGTGTAGGTCGCACCGGACACCATGTCGATGGTCGAGCTCTGGGACGCGACGGCCTCCTGGTTGAGGATCGGCACGGCGTAGGAGTTGATCTCCTGGTCGCGGTGGTCGTTCCACGGGACCTGCAGCACGGCAGAGGCCGTGATCTTGCCGCTCTTCACGGTGATCTGGACCTGGACGTCGCCGTACCGCGTGCTGATCGCGTCGCCGGCGTACGTCTTCGCGGCCGAGGACGACGAGCTGGACGACGAGCCGGTCGACGAGGACGACGAGCTGGAGGAGCTCGGGGTCGAGGTGTCGCTCGGGGTGTCCGTCGCCGTGCCGGAGGACCCGGAGGGGGTCGAGGCGCCGCCGTCGGTCGAGGTCGTCGTCTCCGGGGTGGGGACGGCTGCCGGCGTGGCCGCCTGGGCGATGACGGGGGGTACCACCGTCGAGCCCTTGCTGGAGGTCGACGTGTGGTAGCTGAACAGCAGGACCAGCGTGGTGAGGGTGGACAGGCTCCACAGGGTGATGCGTCGCACTCCAGGTCTCCTAGTACTCGAACAGCTCGAGGTGGATGTGGTCGGACGGGACACCGCAGTCGAGGGCGGCATTGCGAGCCGCGTCCATCCACTTCGGTGCGCCGCAGAGGAAGATGTCGCGCTCCGCCACGTCCGGGACGAGCTGGCTCAGTGCCTGCGCGTCGCTGAGGTGGGCCGCGGAGGCCGGCAGCCAGGAGTCTCGACCCGGGACGCGGGCGCCCTCGACGGTGACGTACCGGGCACCCTTCTCGCGAGCCAGCTCGAACAGCTCGGCGGCGAAGACGAACTGGTCGCGGCTGTGGGCCCGGTGCACGACGACGACGTCGCCGGGGTCCTGCTCGAGACCCTCGAGCAGGGCGCGGATCGGGGTGATGCCGATCCCCGCGCCCATGAGCAGGACCTTGCGGCGGGTGCGCACCCCCGGGTGCAGGCGACCGTACGGACCCTCGATGAGCACCCGGGTGCCGGGCGCCATCGTGGCCAGGCGGGCGGTGCCGTCGCCGACCTCGGCCGCCGTGATCCTCAGGGACCGGCCGTCGGGGGCCGCGGACAGGGAGTAGGGGTGGGCGCGGCTCCAGCCCGGACCGTCGAGGAAGCGCCACTGGAGGAACTGCCCGGGCTCCACGTCGAGCTTCTCGACGCCGCGGCCGGTGACGACCACGGAGGTGACCCCCGGCCCCTCGTCGACGACCGAGTCGACCCGCAGCGGGGCCCGCAGCGAGCGCCAGGCGGGCACGCCGATCCGGTAGCCGAGCACGGCCGCCGCGCACACGGCATACAGGGTCCACCAGAAGACCGTCGAGGCGGTGGAGGCCAGGAACTCCCGCCCGGTCCACAGCTGGTGCGGCAGGGCGAGGCCCGCGCCGAGGTAGCCGTAGAGGTGGATGAGGTGCCACGACTCGTAGCGCAGCCGACGCCGGGCCCTGCGCACCGAGGTCACGACGACCATGCACAGCGCGATGGCGCCGGCCGTGGCCAGGAGCATGCCCGGGTAGTGCAGCACCAGGTCGACGAGCGTCCCCCAGATCCCCGTGGGGGTCCCGGCGGCGTAGCCGAGGGTGATGAGCACGATGTGCGCCCACAGCAGGTTGAACGACGTGAACCCGACCAGCCGGTGCGTCCTCGCGAGCTCGTCCTGGCCCCACGCCTGCTCGAACCACGGCACCCGTGCCATGAGGAAGACCTGCACCAGCAGCAGCGCCGAGGCGATGAGTCCGGTGAGCCGGCCGGTGCTGGTGAGGGCCCCCGCGACCGAACCGAGGTCCTGGATGCCGCCGTGGGCGACCCAGAGCGCGGTCACCCACAGCAGCACGAGACAGAAGGCGGCCGCCGAGGCGTCGCGCCACCAGCGCGGGACGGTCCGGACCGCACGGCTCCGGTATGCCGCCGGGGCGGCCGGGGAGGGGGCGGGCGCCATGGGGGCCGGCACGTCGATCGTGGTCACAGGAGAACTGTGCGGCCGAAGTCTAGGAGTTTGCTGTGGACAGCCCGTGACGTCGGTTTGGCTTTCCCGACCTGCCCGAAAGGTCTTGTCTGGACGGGGTTGGAGTGGTTGCGTGGCGGGATGGACACCTCACGAGACGACCTCTCGACCCTGGACCGTGGCCTCACCCAGCTCGGCAGCCTCGTGGAGTCGGTGCAACCTGCCGACCTCGACCGGCCGACGCCCTGCTCCGACTGGACCGTGCGCGAGCTGCTCGGCCACGTCGTCCAGGGACCGGCCAACTTCGCGACCTCGGTGCGCGGCGGCAAGCCGGACTGGTCCGCCGGGAGCGAGCTGCCCGAGGACTGGGCCGACACCTTCCGCACGCACGCCGACGACCTCCGCGCCGCCTGGGACGAGAACCCCGACGCCCAGGGTGGAGCGGGATTCCAGACCGCCGAGCTGGCCGTGCACGCCTGGGACCTGGCGACCGCCCTGGGCAAGGACAGCGGCGAGCTCGACGCCGGGGTGGCCGAGGCCGGGTACGCGACGATGTCGCAGGCTCTCACGCCAGAAGCCCGGGGCCAGGCCTTCCGGCCCGAGCAGGACGCCCCGGAGGACGCCGGCCCGTACGAGCGCCTGGCCGCGTTCGCCGGCCGCTCCGTCTGATCCCGCAGTCCTTGAGTGGTCCGACGGGGCCTGGCCCGCCGGACCACTCAACGACCGGAGCGCGCGACGGGAGGGCGCGGACGGGGCGGGGCGGGTCGGGTCAGTCGACCACGAGGCCGTCGACGACGACCACGTCGGCCCGGTCGCGCCCGGTGACGACGAGCCGGGCGTTGGCCTCGTCGGACCGGTCGACCCACGCCTCGGCGTCGTCGACCTCACGCCCGGTGAGGACGTGCCGGTCGACCAGGCGGGCCCGCCGCTGCTCGGCCGCCAGGTCGCAGAACCACACCTCGTCGAGCTCGGCGCGGACCGTCGGCCAGCCACCGTCGGGCAGCAGCAGGTAGTTGCCCTCGGTGAGGACGAGGTCGGCGCCCACGGGGACCTCGATCGAGTCGGGCTCCGGTTCGCCGACACCGTGGTCGAAGCTCGGGGCCCACAGCGCCGCTCGCGGGGTGGCCCGCGCGGTGGTGAGGGTCGCGGCATACGCCTCCACGTCGAAGGTGTCCGGGGCGCCCTTGCGGTGCCGGCGCCCCAGGCGGTCCAGCTCCGCGTTGGGCAGGTGGTAGCCGTCCATCGGCACGTGGGCGACACGTCCCGCGAGGCGAGGGTCAGCCGCGGCAGCAGCGAGCACCGCGAGGACGAGCGTGGTCTTGCCCGCGCCGGGCGCCCCGCTGATGCCCAGGACCCGTCGGCGTCCCTCGAGGGTGGCGGCCTCCACGAGGACGGCGCAGCGGTCGAGCAGCCGGGGGTCCGGGCGCAGCACCGGTCCCGCGGCCGTCATGCCCACACCCCCAGCACCGAGCCGCCGATCCGGACGATGAACGCGACGAGGACGACGACGAAGACCACGCGCACGAACCTACTCCCCCGGGCGACGGCGGTCCTGGCCCCGACGTACCCCCCGACGATGTTGGCGACCGCCATGACGGCACCGATCGTCCACATGACGTGCCCGCCGGGGACGAAGACCGTCAGCGCCCCGAGGTTGGTGGCGAAGTTGGCGATCTTGGCCTTGGCGCTGGCCTCGAGGAACGCGTACCCCATCAGGCCGACGAGGGCGAAGACGAGGAACGACCCGGTGCCCGGCCCCAGCGCGCCGTCGTAGACGCCGATGACGAAACCGGTGAGCATCGCGACGACGGTGTGGCGGTGGCCGTCGAACCGCAGCGCCGTCTCGTGCCCGAGGCGTGGTTTGGCGACGGTGTAGGCACCGACGACCACGAGCATGACCAGGATGACCGGGTTGAACGCCGCCTTGGGGATGTGCAGCCCGAGGAGCGCCCCGCCGACCGCCCCGACGTACGCGACCGCTGCCATGGGCAGGGCCGTGCGCAGGTCGGGACGGACCCTGCGCCAGTATGTGATCGAGCTCGTGGTGGTGCCGAAGATCCCGGCGATCTTGTTGGTCGCCAGCAGCTGCGCCGGGGTCGCCGACGGGAAGCCGAGGAGCAGGGCCGGGAGCTGCACGAGCCCACCACCGCCCACCACGGCGTCGACCCACCCCGCGCCGAACCCCGCCAGGGCCATCAGCAGGACCGTGGTCAGGTCGAGGTCGGGCACCTACCGACCCAGCCAGCCGTCGACGATGTCCAGGATGTCGAGCAGCTCGTGGGCCTCGGCGTCGGGCGTGACGTCGACCGTGACCCGCTGGCTCTCCGGGATGTCGCTGTGCGGCACCCAGATCGCGCGCATGCCGACCTGCTGGGGGCCGTGCACGTCCTCGTACGGCCGGTCGCCGACGTAGACCGCTGCCTGCGGCTCGACACCGACCGCGGCGCAGGCGGCGAGGAACGCCTCGGGGTGCGGCTTCACGACGTGGATCTCGGAGGAGTACACGTCACCGTCGACGAGGTCCAGGACGCCGTCGCGCTGGAACACCTCGCGGTGGTAGGCCCGGGTCCAGATCGTGTTGGACAGCACGCCCACCTTGAGCCCGCGGTCGTGCAGCCCCTCCCAGAGCGGGCGGACCTGTGGGTCCGTGTGGGTGTGCGGCTCCCAGAACCTCCGGTATGCCGCCAGCGCCAGGTGGTGCCGGTCGTGCTCGGCGTCCACCCCCGCGTCCGCGAGGATCTGCTCGATCGACGCGCTCTCGTGGCTCTCACGTCCCCGGGACCACGCGCGCTCCTCGGCGGCGTGGATCCGCATCGCGAGCGAGTCGGCCTCGGCAAGGTCGTCGGCCGGCATGTCGGGGTCCTCGACGGGCAGGCCATGGACCTCGCGCGCGAAGACCCGCCACTGCTTCGGCAGGTCGACATCGTGCCAGGGCGTCAACGTGCCGCCCCAGTCGAAGATGACCGCCTCGAGGGGCACAGCCCCCATCAGCCGGCCGAGCCGTTCACCGCGGCCAGGACCGCTGCGACGACGCCGTCGACCGGGACCTCGGTGCGCTCCCCGGTGGCGCGGTCCTTGACCTCGACGATGCCGTTCTCGAGCGACTTGCCGACGACCACGATGGTCGGGATGCCGATGAGCTCGGAGTCCTTGAACCGCACGCCGGGGCTGACCTTCTGCCGGTCGTCGAACAGCACCGTCAGGCCCGCGGCCTCGAGCTCGCGGACGAGCTCCTCGGACTTCGTGAAGACCTCGGGGTCGCGGTTCATGTCCTTGCCCGCGGCAACCAGGTGGACGTCGGCGGGGGCGATCTCGCGCGGCCAGCGCAGGCCGAGCTCGTCGTGGTTGCCCTCCGCGACGCAGGCCACCGCCCGCGAGACCCCGACGCCGTAGGAACCCATGATGACCGTCTGGAGCTTGCCGTTCTGGTCCAGCACCTTGAGGTCGAGGGCCTCGGCGTACTTCGTGCCGAGCTGGAAGATGTGGCCCATCTCGATGCCGCGGGCCGACTCGAGGTCGTGGCCGCACGAGGGGCAGGCGTCGCCGGGGCGGACGTCGGCCGCCTCGATCGTGCCGTCGGCGGTGAAGTCGCGGCCGGCGACGAGGTCGATGACGTGCTTGCCGGGGACGTCGGCACCGGTCACCCAGCGGGTGCCCTCGACGACGCGGGGGTCGAGCAGGTAGCGGATCCTCGACGACGACTCGGAGCCGAGGGCGCCCGGCCCGATGTAGCCCTTGGCGAGGGCGGGGTTGGCCGCGAAGTCCTTCTCCTCGAACGCCTCCACCTCGGCGGGCTCGACCTGGGCGCCCAGGCGCTTCTCGTCGATCTCGCGGTCGCCGGGCACGCCGATGGCGAGGGGCTCGCGGGTGCCGTCGGGGTGCACGAGCACGACGAGGACGTTCTTCAGGGTGTCGCTCGCGGCCCAAGGACGGTCCTCCCGGGGGAAGGCCGCGTTGAGGTGGTCGACCAGGGTCTCGATGGTCGGGGTGTCGGGGGTGTCCTCGGCGTGCGCGGCAGGCGCGTCGTCGTAGGGCAACGCGTCGGGGACGGGCACCTGCACGGCCTCGACGTTCGCGGCATACCCGCAGTTGCGGCAGTGGACGTAGGTGTCCTCGCCGTTCTCCGCGGTGGCGAGGAACTCCTCGCTCTTGGACCCGCCCATGGCGCCGGCCATCGCCTGGACGATGACGTAGTGGAAGCCGAGCCGGTTGAAGATGCGGACGTATGCGTCACGGTGCAGCTGGTAGCTCTTGTCGAGCCCGGCCACGTCGATGTCGAACGAGTAGGAGTCCTTCATGATGAACTCGCGGCCGCGCAGGATGCCGGCGCGCGGACGCGCCTCGTCGCGGTACTTCGTCTGGATCTGGTAGATCGACAGGGGCAGGTCCTTGTAGGACGAGTAGAGGTCCTTCACCGTGAGGGTGAACATCTCCTCGTGCGTCGGGCCGAGCAGGTAGTCGGCACCCTTGCGGTCCTGGAGGCGGAAGATGTTGTCGCCGTACTCGGTCCAGCGCCCGGACGCCTCGAAGGGCTCCTTGGGCAGCAGGGCGGGGAAGAGCAGCTCCTGGGAGCCGATCTCGTCCATCTCCTCGCGGACGATCTTCTCGACCTTGCGCAGGACCTTCAGGCCGAGCGGCAGCCAGGTGTAGATGCCGGGGCTGACGCGGCGGATGTAGCCGGCCCGGACGAGCAGCCGGTGGCTCGGCACCTCGGCATCGGCCGGGTCCTCGCGAAGGGTTCGCAGGAACAGGGTCGACATGCGCAGTGCCACTTCGGACTCCTCAGGTGGTGGACAACCACCAGAGGATATCGGTGCGTGTGCCGCGGGCTCACCCCAGTTGTGCCGGCGGAGGGCCGTACGGGGCCGGACGGCGCTGGCACACTGGCGGCATGAGCTCCGACGCCACCGTGGACGACCACCGGATCGAGACCGCCGACCAGCTGCGGGAGCTCGTCGGCGACCCGCTCCCCCGGGTGCGGGACAAGGTCAGGACGTCGCTGCACGAGCTCGACCGGGACTGGATCGCCGCGTCACCGTTCTGCGTCGTGTCGACCTCGGACGCCCTGGGACGGTGCGACTCCTCGCCGAAGGGCGACCCGGCGGGGTTCGTCAAGGTCCTCGACGACACGACGCTCGCCGTCCCCGAGCGCAAGGGCAACAAGCGGGTCGACGGCTACCTCAACGTCCTGGAGAACCCGCACGCCGGCCTGATCTTCCTCGTCCCCGGCCGCGGTGACACGCTGCGTGTCAACGGCCGCGCCCGGCTGGTCTCCGACGCCCCGTGGTTCGACGACATGGAGGTCAAGGGCCACCGCCCCGTGCTGGCACTCGTCCTCGACGTGGAGGAGGTCTTCTTCCACTGCGCCAAGGCGTTCATGCGCAGCAAGCTGTGGCACCCGGCGACCTGGGACCCGATGGCCGTCGGCTCCCGGCCGGAGATCGCCAAGGCCCTGGAACGACCGGAGGACTCGGTCGAGGAGCTCGAGAGGTACTACGGCGAGCAGTACTCGACCGGCCTGTACTGACCGGCACGCCTCGTCAGCGGCCGGCGGCCCGGAGGGCGGTGCGGATCAGCGGGAGCTGGAGCGGCAGCCGCGCCACGGTGCCGGCGAACATCGCCCTGGCCCCGGTGGTCTGCCTGCGCTGGGCGCGCTTGCCGTGGTTGACGCTCATCTGGACGTTGCCCGGCAGGATCGCCACCAGCAGGGCGGCGCTCCCCCAGCCGGCGAGGCGACGGGTCCGCGGGTGGAGCAGGCCGGCGGCACAGACGAGCTCGGCGACACCGGACGCGTAGACCAGCTCGCGTCGTCGCGGGAGCGAGTTCGGCACGAGCGGCTCGAACACCTCCGGCTTGGTCAGGTGGGTCACCCCCGACGTGAGGAACAGCGCCGCCAGCCCGGCGACGTCCTTGCTCAGGGGCGGGGTGGTGTCGCGAACGGCGCGCAGGGAGGTCATGGGTCCATCCTGTCCGGCTCGGCCACCCGGTGCGCGGCGAGGTACCGCAGCCGGGCCCGCAGCGCCAGGGCGAAGGTGACCCCACCGAGGGCGACCAGCACGAGGCCGACCCAGAGCCAGGTGCGCCCCTCGGGCTGCACCCCGGGCACGAGCGCGACGAACAGGCCGAAGGCGAGCACGGAGCCGGTGAGCCACAGCAGGGCGTTGCCCGCGGCCGGGTCGTCCTCCCGGGGCGCGTCCTGCTGCATCAGAGCAGGACGGTCGAGAACGAACCGACGTCCTCGAAGCCGACCTTCGTGTAGGTCGCACGCGCGCTGGTGTTGAAGTCGTTGACGTACAACGTGACCCACTTGGCCCGCGTGGCCATCACCTGCTCGACGACGGACGCCATGAGCGGCACGGCCAGCCCCTGCCCGCGCAGGTGCGGTGCCAGCCACACGCCCTGCAGCTGGGCGCACCCGAGGGCCACCGACCCGACGTCGGCCTTGAAGATGACGGCACCGTCCTCGACGACGACGAAGGTGTGGCCCCGGTCGATGAGGGCCAGGAGCGCAGTCCGGTATGCCGCGCCGGACCCCGAGTAGGGCGGGTAGCCGATCTCCCCCTCGAACATGTGCGCCGCGGCCGGCATCACGAGGTCGACCTCGTCGGTCGTGGCGGGGCGCACGCGCGGGTCGAGGTCGACCCCGAGGGACGACGGCAGGTCCATCGCGCTCATGAGGGGCTGGTCGGCACGCACCGCGCGCGCGGGACCCCACGCAGGGGCGAGGTGGCGCCACAGCTCGGCCACCTGGTCTGCCGGGCCGAGGATCGACGCGCAGTGCCGTCGCCAGCGACGGACCCGGTCGGCGAAGAAGGCGATGTCGGCCTCGTCTGCCTCGACGGGAACGAGGTTGGCGCTGGACCAGCACAGCGACTGCAGGCGTCCGTCGACGCGGTGCCCGAGGACGGTTCCCGGCTGCGTCGTCAGCACCCCTTCGAGCAGGCGGGCGGCGACGAAGACGTTGGCCGGGAGGTTGCGGGCGCACACCTCGAGGGCGTCGTCGCGGTCCGCCGCCGTCAGGGCGTGGACCGGGTTCCGGGTGCGCAGCACGCAGTCAGCCTAGGCCGTGCGTGACGTCTGCGCGCCGCTATCGACCGACGACGCGGGCAGGAAGGGTCACAGCACCTGGGAGAGGAACCGTCGGAGCCGGTCGCTGCGGGCGTCCTCGAACACCGTGTCGGGCGAACCCGACTCGACGACGACACCCCGGTCCATGAACAGCACCTGGTCCGCCACCGAACGGGCGAACCCCATCTCGTGCGTCACGACGAGCATCGTCATACCCCCGGAGGCGAGGTCGGCCATGGTCGCGAGGACCCCCTTGACCAGCTCGGGGTCGAGGGCCGAGGTGGCCTCGTCGAAGAGCATCACCTGGGGCTGCATCGCGAGCGCCCTGGCGATGGCGACGCGCTGCTGCTGGCCTCCCGACAGGGTCCCGGGCCGGACGTCGGCCTTGTGCCGCAGCCCCACCCGGTCGAGCTGGGCGAGCGCCTGCTCGACCGCCTCGTCCTTCGAGAGGCCGCGGAGGCGGGTGAGCCCCAGGGTGATGTTGTCGCGGACCGTCTTGTGCGGGAACAGGTTGAAGTGCTGGAACACCATGCCCACCCGTTGCCTCAGCTGGTCGGGGTCGTCGGCGAGCACGCTGCGGTCCTCGAGCAGGACGTCACCGGAGTCGGGTTCCAGCAACCTGTTCACGACGCGCAGCAGCGTCGACTTGCCGGATCCCGACGGCCCGATGACACAGGTCGTCGAGGCCGCAGGAACCGCGAGGGTGACGCCACGCAGGACGTGGTTGGTGCCGAACGACAGGTGGACGTCGCGCGTGGCGACCGACACCCCGGTGGTGGCCGTGGGCGGTGCGGCGGTGGTGCTCATCGGTGGCCTTCCTGGGCGAGGGCGAGGGACGGGGCGGCCGGGTCGGTGGGTTCGTCCTCGACGCGCTCCGCGCCGTCGGCGCGACGGCCGTCGCGCAGCCGGCGGTCGATGGCGTTGACGACGTGGGTGAGCGGCACCGTGATGAGCAGGTAGAACAACCCGGCCAGCAGGAGCGCCGACTCGTTGCCGGTGTTGGCGGCGGCGTCCTGGCCGATCCGGAACAGGTCGCGCTGGCTGGCGAGCAGCCCGAGGAAGTAGACGAGCGACGACTCCTTGATCAGCGCGATGAACTGGTTGACCAGGGCCGGCAGCACCCGCCGGATCCCCTGCGGGATGACCACCAGCCGCATGCCGCTCGGGCGTGAGAAGCCGAGCGCGCGGGCGGCCTCGAGCTGTCCTGCGTCGACGCTCTGGATGCCGGAGCGGAAGATCTCGCCGATGTAGGCGCTGGCGATGAGCGAGAGCGCGAGGATGCCGAGCGGGTACGGGTTCGGGCCCCAGATCTGCAGCCCGACCGGCGACAGGCCGACGCCGATGAGCAGGATCGTCACGGCGGCGGGGAGGCCGCGGAAGACGTCGGTGTAGACCCGCGCCGGCCAGCGCAGCCAACGGCTGCCGGACAGGCCGGCGACGGCCAGGACCATGCCGACGACGGTCCCGATGACCGCCGAGGTGAGGGCCAGGATCAGGGTGTTGGGCAGTCCGACCTTGATCAGCTCGGGCAGGGCGGTGCGCATGGCGTCGACGTCGAAGAACGTCTGCCACAGGGTGCTCAGGACATCCATCCCTGGCCCTCCTCTCGGTGGTGGTGGTGGTGGTGCTCGTTACCGGGCAGCGCCGATGGCGACCGAGCCGCTGCCCGGCGTGAAGTCGGCCGGGATCTCGCGGCTGGGGTAGTACTGCTTCTGCAGCTTGGCCCAGGTGCCGTCGGCGATGACCTCGTCGAGGGCCTTGTCGACGGCCTTGCGCAGGGCGTCGTTCTGCTGGTTCACGGCGAACGCCGTGCCACCCGGGTCGAGCTGCTTGGCGACGGCGAGCACCTTGCCACCGGAGTCGGTGGCCGTCTTCTCGCCGATCTCCGCGGGGGTCACCCATGCGTCGGCCGTACCCGCCTTGAGCTGGTTGAGGGCGGCGTTGTAGTCGGGCACCCGCACGGGGTCGAGGTTCTCGCGCGTGGCGAAGTCGTCCTGGACGGTGCCCTGCACGACGACGACCCGCTTGCCGGACAGCTGGTCGAACGACGTGATCGGCGAGCCCTTCGGGACGTCGAGCCCGAGGAAGCCGAAGTCGTACTTGTTGGAGAACGCCACGGTCTTCTTGCGCGCCTCGGTGATGCTGATCGAGGACGACCCGAGGTCGTACTTGCCGGTCTTGACCTGGGCGAGCAGCGAGCTGAACTCGGTGCCGACGAACTGGACCTTGAGGCCGAGCTTGGCGGCCACGGCCGAGAGGAGGTCGTTGTCGAACCCGGTGAACTTGCCGTCCTTGAGGAAGACGTTCGGCGGGGCGTCGGTCAGCGTGCCGACGCGCAGCGTGCCGGGCTGCTGGAGCTTGTAGGGGTTGGACTCGGCGGAGCTGCTGCTGCCCCCACCGCACGCGGCGAGGGAGAGCGCGAGCGCTGCGGAGGTGGCGAGGACGAGGGCGCGACGGCGCACGGACATGGTGATCGGTTCCTAGGGTCGTGAGGGCTGGGCAGGGTCGGCGCTGACCCGGGCGCGGGCATGACGGAACCCGCGCGGTGCTGGTGTGTCGGAAGGACGTTGACGAGGGGGCGGACCGCACGCGGGCGCCGGGCAGGCGCCATACGGGTGCGGCTAGGGACAGGCCCGACGGGCCGGGCGGACACCGGGGACCGGTGCCGTGCGGCCGCTCAACGTGAACACATCAGAAAGTTATCCCACCCATAACTTCGGGTGATAACCGGGGTGACGCTTCGCCCACGATGTGGGACGGGGCTGGACAGGTCAGCCGACGGTGACGCTGGGGGCCCCGGCACTGGCCTCGTCGACGGGCTCGCCCATCTCCTCGGCGATGCGCATGGCCTCCTCGATGAGGGTCTCCACGATCTGGCTCTCGGGCACGGTCTTGACGACCTCACCCTTGACGAAGATCTGGCCCTTGCCGTTGCCGGAGGCGACGCCGAGGTCGGCCTCGCGGGCCTCACCGGGGCCGTTGACGACACAGCCCATGACGGCCACGCGGAGCGGCACGGTCATGCCCTCGAGGCCGGCCGTGACCTCGTCGGCGAGCTTGTAGACGTCCACCTGGGCCCGACCGCACGACGGGCACGAGACGATCTCGAGCTTGCGGGGCTTGAGGTTGAGCGACTGGAGGATCTGGTTGCCGACCTTGACCTCCTCGACGGGAGGAGCCGACAGGGAGACCCGGATGGTGTCGCCGATGCCCTTGGACAGCAGCGCCCCGAACGCGGTCGCCGACTTGATCGTGCCCTGGAACGCCGGGCCCGCCTCGGTGACGCCGAGGTGCAGCGGCCAGTCGCCCCGCTCGGACAGCATCTCGTAGGCCTTGACCATGACGACCGGGTCGTTGTGCTTCACCGAGATCTTGAAGTCGTGGAAGTCGTGCTCCTCGAAGAGCGACGCCTCCCAGACGGCCGACTCGACGAGCGCCTCGGCGGTGGCCTTGCCGTACTTCTCGAGCAGTCGCGGGTCGAGCGAACCGGCGTTGACCCCGATGCGGATCGAGACGCCCGCGTCCTTGGCGGCCGCGGCGATCTGCTTGACCTGGTCGTCGAACTTGCGGATGTTGCCGGGGTTCACCCGCACCGCGGCGCAGCCGGCGTCGATCGCGGCGAAGACGTACTTCGGCTGGAAGTGGATGTCGGCGATCACCGGGATCTGGGACTTGCGGGCGATCGCAGGCAGGGCGTCCGCGTCGTCCTGGCTGGGGCAGGCCACGCGCACGATGTCGCAGCCGGACGCGGTGAGCTCGGCGATCTGCTGCAGCGTCGCGTTGATGTCCGTCGTCGGGGTCGTGCACATCGACTGCACGGAGATGGGCGCGTCACCGCCGACCTCGACCTTGCCGACCTTGATCTTGCGCGTCTTGCGCCGCGGCGCGAGGACGGGCGGGGGCAGTGCCGGCATACCGAGTCCAACAGTCATGGCCCAAGTATCGCCCACCTGTGGTTTGATCCCCGACCATGGGGGTCACCGGGGGACATGGGGACGACGTGCGCCGCGCCGACGAGGCGATCGCCGAGGCGGCTCGCGCCGCCCACGAGCACGCCACCGCGACGGCGCGGCTCGGCTCGCTCGAGCGCGAGGTGGCCCGGCTGACCGAGCTGGTGTCGAGCCGACGCGCTGGGCTGGCGCAGGAGGAGCAGGACGTCGCGAGGCTCGAGTCCTACTCGCTGGCGCGCATCGCCTCCGCGTTGCGCGGCAACCGTGACGCGGACCTCGACCGCGAGCGGGCCGAGGCCCAGGCGGCGCAGTATGCCGTCGCCGACGCCGAGCGTGCGCTGGCCCGGGCACGCCAGGACGAGGCCTCCTGCCGCGCCGACCTCGACGGCGCACCCTCCCCCAAGGCCCTGATGGCCCAGGCCGTGGCCGCCAAGGAGGCCGCCCTGTCCGCCGACCCCGTGACGGCAGCCCGGCTGTCGGACCTCGCCGCCCGTCGCGGCGTGCTGGCGGCGCAGCTGAGGGAGCTCGACGAGGCGGCTGCCGCGGGTGCGCAGGCACGCGCCGACCTCGACCGCGCGGCGGGGCTGCTCGACAGCGCCGACACGTGGTCGACCTACGACACCTTCCTGGGCGGCGGGCTGATCAGCTCCGTGGTCAAGCACGACCGGCTCGACCAGGCCGCTGCGTTCATCCGCACGGCCGGGGAGGCCCTGGCGAGGTTCAGCCGGGAGCTCGCCGACGTCGACCTCGAGGGTCCCGCGGGGCCCGAGGTGTCGGACCTGCTGCGCGGCATGGACATCTGGTTCGACAACGTCATCAGCGACCTCATGGTGCGCTCCCGCATCAAGGACTCGTCGCACGCCGTCGCCGTCGCACTGACCGAGACCGGGCGGCTGCTCGGCGTGGTCGCGGAGCGCAGCACGCAGGCCCGGCAACGGGCCGAGGACCTCGAGCAGGAGTACCGCGACCTCGTCGGCGCCCCTCGCTCCTAGCCGCCGAGGCTGATCGGCTTCACCAGGTCGGCGTAGATGAGCAGGACCGACATGACGATGAGCACCGAGGACACGGCATACGCCACCGGCAGGGCCTTGGCGACGTCGACGTGACCGGGGTCCGGGCGGTGGCGCAGCCTGGCGACCCCACGCTTCGTGCCCTCCCACAGCGCTCCCGCGACGTGGCCACCGTCCAGCGGCAGCAGCGGGATGAGGTTGAAGACGAACAGCGCGAGGTTGAGCGAGGCCATCAGCATGAGCAGGAAGACGAACGGGTTCATGCCGTTCTCCCCACCGATCCACGGGATCTTGCCCGAGGTGGCCTCGCCCGCCATGCGGCCCACACCGACGACCGACACGGGCCCGTTGGGGTCGCGCGCCCCGGAACCGAACGCGGCCTGCACGACACCGACCATCTTCTGCGGGATCTTGAGGACCACGCCGGCGGTGGCCAGCAGCTGGTCCCCCACGACCCCGGGGACGGCGGACAGGGGCTGCGCCTCGTAGCCGACGATCCCCTCGGAGGAGACCCCGAGGAAGCCGGTCTCCTGCGTGATCGGCTGGCCGTCGGCGTCGACGAGCGGCGTGCCGTCCGGGCCGACCTGCTGGACGGAGTTCTTGATGGGGGTGGCGGTCAGCGTCTGCTCGACCCCGTCGCGCTTGACGACGATCGGCACCGACTGGCCCACGCGCGGACGGATGAGCTTGCCGACGTCGGCCGTCGTCCTGATCGGCTGCCCGGCGACCGACACGATCTCGTCACCGGGGCGGATCCCGGCGGAGTAGGCAGGGGTCCTGGGGTCGCTGGCGGCACACGTGGTCTTGGTCGCGGCTTCCTGGGCGGGCACGACGCACTCGGACACGCTCGCGACGCGGGCACCGTCCTGGAGGGTCGCGACGCCGTACGTCGTGAGCACCCCGGTGAGCAGCACCACGGCGATGAGGAAGTTCATCGTCGGGCCGCCGAGCATGACGATGACCTTCTGGTGCACCGGGAGCTTGTAGAACACCCGCTCCTCGTCGCCCGGCTGGACCTCCTCGAGGCTGAGCTGGCGCGCCTCGTCGGCGAGCTGCGAGAAACGGCCGGTGCTCGACACGCGCAGGGTCCCCGGCTTGTCCCCGGGCCGCGGCGGGAACATCCCGATCATCCGGATGTAGCCGCCGAGCGGGATCGCCTTGATGCCGTACTCGGTCTCGCCGCGCTTGCGTGACCACAACGTCGGGCCGAAGCCGACCATGTACTGGGTCACCTTGACGCCGAACTTCTTGGCAGGGACGAGGTGGCCGATCTCGTGCAGGCCGATGGACAGCCCCACCCCGAGCACCACGAAGAGCACCCCGAGCACGAACAGCAGCACGGTCATCGGTGGAGCGCCCCCTCGGCGTCGGTCAGTGGTTCGTCGGTCTGGTGTGCGTGGGGCAGCCCCAGCACGGTGCGGGCCTGCTCGCGCGCCCACCTGTCGGCGCGCAACACGTCCTCAACGGACAGTGTCGCTGATTCGATCCCCCCGTGGAGCGCGTTCGCGTGGTCAGCGTGGTCAGCGTGGTCAGCGACCACCCGGTCGATGGTGTCGACGATGTCGAGGAACCCGATCCGCCCCTCGTGGAACGCGTCGACCGCCACCTCGTTGGCCGCGTTGTAGACCGCGGGGTAGGTGCCCGCCGCCTCGCCGACCTGTCGGGCGAGCCGCACGGCCGGGAACGCCTCGTCGTCCAGCGGCTCGAACTCCCAGGTCTGCGCCCTGGTCCAGTCGACCGGCACGTCGACGTCGGCGAGGCGTTCGGGCCAGGACAGGCCGAGGGCGATCGGCACGAGCATCCGCGGCGGTCCCGCCTGGGCGATGGTCGAGCCGTCGACGAACTCCACCATGGAGTGGATCAGCTGCTGCGGGTGGACCACGACGTCGATCCGGTCGAACGGGATGTCGAACAGCAGGTGCGCCTCGATCACCTCGAGCCCCTTGTTGACCAGGGTGGCCGAGTTCGTCGTGATGACCCGCCCCATGGAGAAGTTCGGGTGGGCCAGCGCCTGGTCGGGCGTGACCTCGCGCAGGGACTCCCGCGAGCGCCCCCGGAACGGCCCACCGCTGGCCGTGACGACGAGGCGCCGGACCTCCTCGGCGCGCCCTCCCCGCAGGCTCTGCGCGATCGCGGAGTGCTCGGAGTCCACGGGCACGATCTGCCCCGGCTTCGCCGCGGCCTTGACCAGCGGGCCACCGACGATGAGGGACTCCTTGTTGGCCAGGGCCAGGACCGACCCCTGTGCCAGCGCCGCCAGCGTGGGCCGCAGCCCGATCGCGCCGGTGATCCCGTTGAGGACGACGTCGGCACCGGACCCGGCCGCGGTCACCGCGGCATCGTCCCCGACCACGATCTGGGGCCGGTATGCCGCGCGGCCGGCTCGCGCGGCATGCGCGGCGATCGCCTCGGCGACCTGCTCGGCGGTGCCGCCGGCGACCGCGACGAGGTCGACGTCGAAGGCGACCGCCTGCTCGGCGACGAGGTCGATGTTGGACCCGGCCGACAGCGCGGTGACGCGGAACCGGTCGGAGTTGCGCGAGACCACGTCGAGCGCCTGGGTCCCGATGGATCCGGTGGAGCCGAGGATGGCGACGGAGCGCGGAGAGGTCACCCCTGCATTGTCGCAGCCCGCGCCGAGGGGCTCACCCGTCGGACTGCCGGCGCCGCGCCAGCGCCCGGTCCGCGGCGACGAAACCGAGGCCGACCACGGCGAAGAGCACGGCGATGGCCGCGAGGTTGAGCAGCACCCGACCCCAGCCGAGCGTGTCGACGTTCATGAACGGGTAGGGCCACCAGTCGGCGACCACCCCCCGCACGAGGGTGTAGAGCCCCCACAGGAGCGGCCAGCCGAGCGAGGGCAGCACGGCGGACCGCACGGCCTGGCCGCGTGGTCCGGCGACCGCCCACGCCACGAGCGCGAGGATCGGCACCACCACGTGCAGCAGCTTGTCGACGACGTAGCTCGCGCCGTGCAGGTCGAGGATCGGGCGCAGGAAGAACCAGTGCACCAGGCCGGTCACGGTGATGCCCTCGATCGTGGCCAGGCGCACCACCCGCCAGAAGGTGCCGTCGTGGTCCGGGTCGCGGGCCAGCGTGAGCGACACGTAGGCCACGAGGAGGTTGGACAGCACCGTGAAGTAGGAGATGAACTCCACGAGCCGGGTGCCCAGCGGCTTCGCGGCAGTCTCGTCGAGGACCGCCTCGCCGTTGACGATGAGGACGAGCTGCCACAGCACGGCCACAAGCGTGACGGCGGCGACGACGCCGTGGACGGCGCGGCGATGGGTCGGGGTCACCCCCACCACGCTAGCCCCGACGGCGGCGGACGACCCGTCAGTCGCGGAAGACGCGCTCCTCGATGAGCTGCTCCTCGACGAGCCGGCCCTCGGGCTCGAAGCGGCCCTGCTCGAACCGCTTGCGGAACTCCAGCGAGACGTGGTCGACACCGCTGCGGTTCTTCTCGATGGACATGATCACCCACTGGCGGAAGCGCTCGGCGTTCTCGAGGTGGTAGACGAGGTGGTGCTTGGCCACGACGTCGTACTTGTCGTTGAGGATGAGGATGACGTCGGACTCGTACGCCAGGGCCGACGAGCCGCGCAGGTCGTTGACCCGCATCCGCTTCCCGGCGACCAGGCTGCCCTTGTCGGCCGCCACGATCGCGAGGATCGGCACCTGGAACTCGAGGGCGAGGTCCTTGAGCCGCTCGACGACGACGGCGACGCGCTCCTCCTCGCTGCCCGAGAACTGCGCGACGGGCACCTTCTGGAGGTAGTCCACGAGGACGAGGGGTGGCTGGCTCTCCTGGCTCACCACCTGCTCGATCGCGGTGCGGATCTCGTCCAGCGTGGTGTGCAGGCCGCTGGAGGTGTGCACGTGCAGGTGCTCGCCGTACCGCTCGAGGGCAGCGACGGCCTCGGCCCCACCGGGTGCGTTCGCGAAGCGCTCGCTCATGGAGTGGGCGTTGCTGTGGCGGGCCTCGAAGCGCTGTCGGATCTTGGTCAGGCTGATGCCGTCCGAGCCGGCGATGGCTCCCGCCTCGATGGCCAGCAGGCGCTCGAGCACGCTGTGGGCGTCGTGCTCGTAGGAGAAGAACACCGCCGAGCGGTTGGCGGAGACCGCGTTGCGCAGCATCTGCAGTGCCATCGCGGTCTTGCCCAGGCCCTGGGGTCCGCCGAGCAGGATGAGCTCCCCCGAACGGAAACCACCCGTCAGCGCGACGTCCAGGCTGTCGAAACCCGTGGGCCACACCCGCGCACCGGCCGCCCGGCCGGTGCGCATCTTCTCGTCGGTCTCGACGAGGACGTCAGTGAGGGAGCGAAGCCGCGGCGCCGTGCGTCCGGGCGGGGTCGCCGGCGCCGAGGCAGGCTCGGCCGAGGCCTCGTGCGACTCGACGGTGGTCATGAGAGCGATTGAATACCCATTGCCCGCCGTACGGGGACAGTTCGGCCAACTTCGTCCGGGGGAACTACGGGACAGACCCGCCGATCAGGGGGCGATGCCGACGTACGTCGTCTCGAGGTACTCCTCGATCCCCTCGAAGCCACCCTCGCGCCCGAAGCCGGAGGCCTTGACCCCTCCGAACGGCGCTGCGGGGTTGGAGATGATCCCCTGGTTGATGCCGATCATCCCGTACTCGAGCGCCTCGCTGACCCGGATGACACGGCCCAGGTCGTTCGTGAAGACGTAGGACGCGAGTCCGTACTCCGTGCCGTTGGCCAGGTCGATGGCCTCCTTCTCGGTCCGGAAGGAGGCGATGGGCGCGACCGGCCCGAAGATCTCCTCGCGCATCATCCGGGCGTCCTTGCGGACGCCGGTGATGACCGTGGGCTCGTAGAAGTAGCCGCGCCCCGGGACGGCCTTGCCGCCGGTCACGACCGTGGCGCCCTGCGAGCGAGCGTGCTCGACCAGCTCGGACACCCCGTCGCGGGCCTTGCCGTCGATGAGCGGGCCGACGTCGACGCCCTTCTTGGTCCCCTTGCCGAGGGTGAGCCCACCCATCCGCGTGGCGAGCTTGGCGGAGAACTCCTCGACGACGCTCTCGTGGACGTAGAACCGGTTGGCCGCCGTGCAGGCCTCACCGATGTTGCGCATCTTGGCGAGCATGGCGCCGTCGACGGCGCGGTCGAGGTCGGCGTCCTCGAACACGAGGAAGGGGGCGTTGCCGCCGAGCTCCATCGACACGCGCAGGAGCTGCTCGGCCGACTGCTCGACGAGGCGACGACCGATGTTGGTCGAGCCGGTGAAGGTGAGCTTGCGCAGGCGTGAGTCCCGGATGAGCGGCTCCATGACGTCACCGGTCCGCGAGGTGGTCACCACGTTGAGGACCCCGTCCGGCAGGCCGCACTCACGCAGCAGCTCGGCCAGGGCGAGCATCGTCAGGGGGGTCTGGCTCGCGGGCTTGACGACCATGGTGCACCCGGCGGCGATGGCCGGGCCGATCTTGCGGGTGCCCATGGCCAGCGGGAAGTTCCACGGCGTGATCATCAGGGTGGGCCCGACCGGCTTCTTCATCGTGAGGAGCCGGGTCGCACCGTTCGGGGCCGTCGACCAGCGGCCGCTGATCCGTACCGCCTCCTCGGAGAACCACCGGAAGAACTCGGCGCCGTAGGTCACCTCGCCCCGCGACTCGGCCAGGGTCTTGCCCATCTCGAGCGTCATGAGCGTGGCGAAGTCCTCGGCGCGCTCGGTGATCTTCTCGAAGGCCGAACGCAGGATCTCGCCACGGTCGCGCGGCGGCGTGCTGGCCCAGTCCCCTTGTGCCGCAACGGCGGCATCGAGGGCCGCCTTGCCGTCAGCGACCGACGCGTCAGCGACGTGCGCGAGCGTGGCGCCGCTCGAGGGGTCCTCGACGGCGATGGTGCGGCCGTCGCTGCCGTCGCGCCACTTCCCCGCGATGAACAGGCCCTTCGGGACGGATTCGACGAGCGACTTCTGCGTGGTGGCCATCAGGACTTTTCCTCCGTGGGTGCGTGGTCGTGCTGGTCGTGGGTCTCGTGCGTGTGGTGGTGGGAGGGGATGTGTCCCTCCGGTATGGCGCCGGCGCGACCGGCGAGGAGCGGCTGCGCCGGGTCCCAGCGGGTGCCGTCACGCTCGTCCCGGCGACGGCGGGCGATGGCCGACAGCGCCTCGAGGACGACGCGGTTCGCGAGAGCCGCGGTGATGTCGGCGTGGTCGTAGGGAGGGCTGACCTCGACGACGTCGACACCGACGACGGGCAGCTCGAGGCAGATCCGGCGCACCGAGTCGAGCAGCTCGCGGGCCGACAGGCCGCCGGGCTCGGGCGTGCCGGTACCCGGTGCGTGGCCGGGGTCGCAGACGTCGATGTCGACGGAGAGGAAGACCCCCTCACACTCGTCGGTGGCGATCGCGAACGCCTCGGTGAGGCACTCCTGCAGCCCCCGGTGGACGATCTCGGTCATCTCGAACGAGCGCATCTGCTGGCCGGCCATCCAGTCGAGCGTCTCCGGCGGCGGCCAGTAGCCGCGCAGCCCGACCTGCAGGAACCGGTCCCCGCGCAGCGCCCCGGACTCGATGAGCCGACGCATCGGCTGGCCGTGGCCCCAGAGCGACCCGAACTCGATGTCACCGGTGTCGGCGTGCGCGTCGAAGTGGATCATCGACACGCGGCCGTGCCCGAGGACGTTCGCTACCCCCTTGGCGTCAGGGAACGCGATGGAGTGGTCACCACCCAGGACCACCGGTATGGCGCCAGCGCGGGTCACCTTCTCGACCGCAGCCTCGAGCTTGGGCAGGGACCGCTCGATGTCGCCGGAGTACATCTCCACGTCACCGGCGTCGACCACCCGCAGGTCCACCAGGCCGTCGGTGCGCAGCGCCAGCGAGGGCCGCGAACCGTCGTGCGGGAGGTAGTCGGTCATGCGGATCGCCTGCGGCCCGAACCGGGTTCCCGGTCGGTGGGAGGTGCCGCCGTCGAACGGTGCACCGAGGATCACGACGTCCGCGTCGGCATACGTGCTCTCGTCGTCGAGGTCGCACCGGTCCACGCCGAGGAAGGTGAAGTCGGGGCCGTACTGCTGCCCGTATCGCGTCATGAGCCGACCCTAGTCCCGTTGCCCCCGAAGGTTTCACGGCCCCGGTGACTCAGGATCGCGGCGTAACCCAGCACCCCGAACCCGAGCAGTCGCACGATCGGTGGGGTCGGGTCGACACCGCCGTCGGGCCACCACGGAAGCAGGCCCACGAGGACGAGGACCGCACCAACGACGACGAGTCGGTGCTCCCGCCGCAGGAACCACGCGGCCACGACAGCCAGCACGGCAGCGACGACGGCGAGTCCCCCGGGGTCGGCGAACGCCCAGGGACTGGAGGAGCCGTGCGCCGTCGACCCGGTGAACTGCGCGATGGCCACCGTGACGGTCTCCGGCTCCTCCACGAGTCCCGCCGGTCGGGCCAGGGCGAGGACCTGAGCGTGCACGCCCTCGAGCGAGGCCTGCGCGAGCAGGGCAACGTGCAGCGCACCGGCCGCCAGCACCACCGCCCAGGCCGCACCCACCAGGTCGCGGCCAACCACCGTCGACGCTGCCGGGTCACCGGCCCGGGCGGCAGGTCCGGCGACGGCGCGGACGACCAGCACCGCGGCCGCGGCCCAGAGCACGGCAGGGCGCGTCTCGTGGAGACCTGATCCGGGGCCCACGACCTGGGCCGTGACCTCCGTGACCCCGAGCAGCGACCCGACCGCCACCCCCGCCCAGCGGACGGGGGCGGACTTCGAGGACCAGCCCGCCGCCCCCACAAGCACGGCCGTAGCCACGCTCCCGGCCGCTGGCCCCCACCACAGCGGCCCGATGAGCACCGAGGCGAGAGCCAGCACCACGCCGAGGACGACCAGGCGACTGCTGCGGCGGACCGCCACCGCGACCACGAGGACCATGATCGGCAGCAAGGCTGCAAGCGCTGAGACGTCGTCGAGCCGCGCGTAGTCGGCGTAGCCGGGGATGTCGCGACCGAACCAGGCGTACGACGACCCGTCCGGCACGGTGGCGAGGGCGTCCGCCGAAGACGAGGCGAGCGACAACCGGGTCAGGTGCGCCTGCAGGGCGAGGATGCCCGCGAGCACCACCCACCACGCCCGGGTCCACCCCGTCATCGCCACGCCCTCGCTGCCACGGCCGAGCCGCCCTGCGGCGTCAGCGGTCCTCCATGCCCCACGGCGAACCGTAGCCGTCGGGCTTGGGCGCCTTGAGCAATTCGAGGAACGGCACGGCGTCGAACGCCTCCGGACCGAGGACCCCGTTGCCGGCCCACGTACCGTTGGCGAGCAGCTCGAGTGCGACGACCGGGTTGACCGCGGTCTGCCACACGACGCACTGGGCGCCGTACTCGCGCATCGTGTCCTCGTTGTCCGACACGTGGTAGAGGTACGTGCGGCGAGGCTGACCGTCCTTGCCCGTGCCGGTGACCCAGAGGCCCGCGCAGGTCTTGCCCTTCATCTGCGGACCGATCGTCGCAGGGTCGGGCAGCACCGCGGCCACGACGTCCCGCGGCGAGACCTGGACACCCTTGACCGTCACCGGGTCGGTGCGGTCGAGGCCGAGCGTGCGCAGGGTCTTGAGGATGGTGATGAGCTCCTCGCCGAGGCCGTACTTGAAGGTCACCCTGTCGGCGTCGACCCAGCGGGGCATGAGGAGCACCTCCTCGTGCTCGACGTGGACGCACTCGACCGGGCCGATGCCCTCAGGGAAGTCGAACACCTCGGGCTCGGCGAACGCCGGCAGGGTGCGGAACCCCGCCTCCACGTCGCCGCCCGCGGCCTCGGCGCGGGACCTCTCCCACACCACCGGCGGGTTGAGGCACTCCTCGATGATCGTCCACATCGAGAAGCCGGGGGCGAAGGTCTCGTTGCCGTCGGCGTCGAGGACGGCGAGGTTCGCGCCGTCCCTGGTGCCGAGCTCCTCGATGTGCGAGAAGAGGTGGTCGGAGGCATACCGCGCGAACACGTCCGACAGCCCGGGCTCCACGCCCATCCCCACGAGGGCGAGCTGGTTGGATGCCTCCCACTCCCCCGCCATGGCGAACTGCTCGTCGCCGAGCTTGACGTGCGCCTTGGCGTACGGCTCCTCGGGGTGGCGTTGCGACAGGCTCATGGCCATGTCGAGGTAGCCGGCACCGGCCACCAGCGCCCCACGGAAGATCGGCATGACGAACCGCGGGTCGACGGCGTTGAAGACGTGCGTGACCGCGTGCTTCAGGGCCAGGGCGGCCACGGCAGCGCCGTCGGAGGCGTCCACCACCTCGGCGACGAGGCGGTCCTCGCCCGGGCGCCGGGCGGTGGCGTGGGCGACGGTCGCCTCCGCCCTGGACAGGTCGTAGTCGGCGACGACGAGCAGCTCGAAGAAGTCGCGCTCGACGGCGATGCGCGCGGCAGCGTCACCGACGCCACCGGCGCCGATCATGAGGATCCGCATGGGGGGTCGTCCTTGGTGGGGTCGGGGGTCAGCGCTTGCGCGCGTTGCCGATGAGCTGACCGGCCACCACGAGGAGCACCGCGATGACGAACATCGAGAAGCCGATCACGTTGGCCTGGGCCGGGATCCCGCGCAGGTAGGACACGTAGACGAACTTCGGGAAGGTCGTCGCGTCACCCGACACGAAGTTGGTGATGATGAAGTCGTCGAACGACAGCGAGAAGGCCAGCAGCGCGGCGCCGACGACACCCGGGAGCACCAGCGGGAAGGTGACCCGCCAGAACGTGGCCCCGGGACCGGCGAACAGATCCTGCGCCGCCTCCTCGAGCCGTGGGTCGAGGCTCTGCAGGCGGGCCTTGACCGTGACGACCACGAAGCTGATGCAGAACATCACGTGCGCGATGACGATCGTCCAGAACCCCAGCTTGAGGCCGAAGCGGGAGAAGCCCTGCACGAAGATCGTCAGCAGGCTCGCGCCGAGGACGATCTCCGGCGTCGCCATGGGGACGAAGACCAGGACGTTGCTGGCCGCGCGGCCCCGGAACTTGTGCCGCACCAGGGCGAACGCGAGCATCGTGCCGAGCACCGTCGCGACGACGGTGGCGATGACGCCCACCTGGATGGAGGTGACCAGCGCGTCACAGACACCGGGGGCGCCACAGGGGTCCTTCCAGTGCTTCAGCGTCGGACCGGCCGCGGAGTTCCAGACGATGTTGGACTTGCGGTAGTCGTTGAACGAGAAGGCGAACGTGTAGGCCACCGGCACGAACAGGTAGACCAGCACGGCCAGCGCCGCGATCATCGAGACGTGCGTGCCGAGCCACGTCTTCACCCGTGCCAGGGGGGTCGGACCCGCGACGGACGAGCGGGTCGGTGGCGTGGGCCCACCGGTGCGGGGGCGTGAGGCGGTGGCGGTCACAGGAGCTCCTCCGTGCCGAACTTGCGGATGTAGACGAACACCATCGCGAGGATGATCGCCATGAGGGTGAAGCTGAGCGCGGCCGCCGTCGGGAAGCCACCGAGGACCCGGAAGAACTGGCTCTCGATGACGTTGCCGACCATCTTGGTGCTGCGGTCGGACCCGAGCAGCTCGGCGTTGACGTAGTCACCGGCTGCCGGGATGAACGTGAGCAGCGTGCCGGCGATGACACCGGGCAGGCTCATCGGGAGCGTGACCTTGCGGAACGTGGTGAGCCCGTTGGCGTACAGGTCGCCACCCGCCTCGATGACCTTGGGGTCGGCGCGCTCGAGGGAGGCGTAGATCGGCAGCACCATGAACGGCAGGAAGTTGTAGGTCAGGCCGGCCACGACCGCGACCCACGTCTCGGTGATGCGTCCGCCGGGGAGCAGGTGGAGGAACTTCAGCGTCTCCGCCACCGGACCGTTGTCGGCGAGGATCTGTCGCCAGGCGATGGTCCGCAGGATGAAGGACGTGAAGAACGGCGCGATGACGCAGATCATCATGACGTTGCGCCACTTCCCCGCCTTGAACGCCATGGCGTACGCGAGGGGGTAGGCGAGGACGAACGCGAAGAAGGTGGCCAGCCCGGCATACAGCAGGGACCGCCCGAAGTGCGGCGCGAACTCGGTGATCGCGTCGAGGTAGTTCCCGAAGTTCACGTCCCGGTAGTAGTAGCCGGGGAAGCCCGGGAAGCCGCTCTGGAGGGAGACCGTGAACAGCTGCAGGAGCGGGAACACGAAGAACACCAACAGCCAGATCGTGCCCGGGATGAGCAGCAGGTATGGCGCCCACGAGCGTCCGCCGCGCTCCTGCGGCGGACCGTCGTCGGGTGCCCCCGGTGTCCCCCCGCCCACGTGGGCGAGGGCGCTCACGACGCGACCTGGGCTTCGGCGGCCGCGGCCTCGTCCACCTCGACCCCGAACGCGTGCCCGGAGTCCCACTCGAGCCACACCGGGTCGCCCGGGCGCAGGGTGTTGCGCTGGACGTCGAGGTTCTGCTCGTACACGGCCCACGTGCTGCCGCTGGGGACGGTCACGAGGAACTGCGTGGCCACCCCGGTGAAGGAGACGTCGACGACCTGGGCCTTCACGTCGTTGCCGGCACCGGTGGGCTGGTCGCTGCTGATGCGCACCTTCTCGGGACGGACGCCGAAGGTGATCCGCCCGCTGTGGACCGCGGAGCGCGCCTTCGGGATGCGGACCGTCGTGCCCGCCACCTCGACGACGAGGTTGTCGCCGTCGGTGCCGGTGACGTCGCCGACACCCAGGTTGGACTGGCCGACGAAGTTGGCCACGAAGGACGTGCGCGGAAGGTCGTAGAGCTCCTCCGGGTGGCCCATCTGCTCGATCCGCCCGGCGTTCATCACGGCCACGGTGTCGGCCATGGTCATGGCCTCCTCCTGGTCGTGGGTCACGTGGATGAAGGTGAGGCCGACCTCGGTCTGGATCCGCTTGAGCTCCACCTGCATCTGCCGGCGCAGCTTGAGGTCGAGGGCGCCGAGGGGCTCGTCGAGCAGCAGCACCTCCGGGCGGTTGACCAGCGCGCGCGCCAAGGCGACACGCTGCTGCTGGCCGCCGGAGAGCTGGGCGGGCTTGCGGGTGGCGAAGCTCGACATCTGCACGAGCTCGAGGGCGTCCTCCGCGGCCTTGCCCGCGTCGGAGTCACCCCGGCGCCGGGGACCGAAGGAGACGTTGTCCCGGATCGTGAGGTGCGGGAAGAGCGCGTAGCTCTGGAACACGGTGTTGACCGGGCGCTCGTACGGCCGGGAGCCGGTGAGGTCGGTGTCGCCGATGAGGATGCGTCCGCGCGTCGGCTGCTCGAGCCCGGCCACCATGCGCAGCGTCGTCGTCTTGCCGCAGCCCGACGGGCCGAGGAGGGCGAAGAACGAGCCGCGGGGAACCGTGAGGCTGAGGTCGTCGACGGCGGTGAAGTTGGCGAACTGCTTGGTGACCGACTCGAGGTTGAGGTCGCCCTTGGCCGCGCGGAAACCGGCTCCGCCAGAGGAGAAGAGTGCCATCAGTTACCGACCACCTTTGCCCAGATGCTGCTGTAGTCGGCGTCCTCCTGTGGGGAGAGCGCCCGGAACCCCTTGACGTTGTTGTCCTTGATGTAGGACTCGCTCGGGAAGATGAACGGGCTCTTGGCCAGCTCGGGGTCGATCTTCTCCATCTCCGCCTGTGCACCCTCGACGGGGCAGACGTAGTTGACGTAGGCGGCGACCTGGGCCGCGACCTCGGGCTGGTAGTAGTAGTCCATCAGCGCCATGGCGCTCTTCCGGTGCCGCGACGTGATCGGGATCATCATGTTGTCGCTCCAGAGCGTTCCGCCCGACTCGGGGATGACGAACTGCCAGTTGTCGTTCTCGGTCTCGGCCCGCAGCACGAACAGGTCACCGCTCCAGACGATGCCCGCGATGGCGTTGCCGCTCTTGAGGTCCTCGAGGTAGCTGTTGCCCTTGACGCGGCGGATGTAGCCGTCGCTGATGCGCTTGTCGATCTCCGCGACGGCCGCCTCGAACTGCGCCTTGCCGAAGCCCTTGGAGATGTCGACGCCCTGTTGGAGCATGACCAGCCCCAGGGTGTCGCGGAACTCGCTGAGGACGACGATCTTGCCCTTGAGGTCGTCCTGCCACAGGTCGTCGAGCGACTTGAGCTCGCGGCCGACCTTGGACTTGTCGTAGCCGATCCCGGCGAACCCGCTCTGCCAGGTCAGGGACTTCTGGCGACCCGGGTCGAACGAGACGTCCTTGAGCGAGTCGAGCAGGTTGGCCGCGTGCGGCATGCGGATCAGCTCGAGCGGCTGCACCAGCCCGTCGCGGATGACGCGGTTGGCCATCCAGTCGGTGAACACGAAGATGTCGCGGTCGATGTCCTGCTTGGCCCGCAGCTGCGGCGCGATCTTGTTGAAGTAGGAGTCGTTGTCGTCGACGTCCTCGCTGTAGGTGACCTGGATCCCGGTCTTCTTGATGAAGGCCTCGAGCGTCGGGTACTTCTTGGTGTCCTCGTCGTAGTCGAGGTAGGCGGTCCAGTTCGCCCACTTGAGGACCTTGTCGGTGGCCGACACGTCGGTCGGCAGCTGCACGGCGACGGCGCCGGCTGCCGGAGGCGTCGGGGGTGCACAGGCCGACAGCGCTGCCGCAGCACCACCCATGAGGGAGGCCCCGAGGAGTCCCCTTCTGGAGAAGGAGCGATCTCGGGTGGAGGACATCGCGGCGCGGACCAGGCCACGGGCGACGGGGTCTGCGGGAGGTCGCAGGGGTTTCATCGGCACTCGCTAGGGGTTCGGCCGGCTGCCGCCCGAGGACGGCTGCCGGGTGGGACGGGGGTCAGCTGTCGATGTTGGCCATCACGTGCTTGATGCGCGTGTAGTCCTCGAAGCCGTACATGGACAGGTCCTTGCCGTAGCCGGACTTCTTGAAACCGCCGTGCGGCATCTCCGCGACGACAGGAATGTGGGTGTTGATCCAGACGCAGCCGAAGTCCAGCGCCTTCGAGACGCGCATGGCGCGGCCGAAGTCCTTGGTCCAGACGCTGGAGGCGAGGCCGTAGTCGACGCCGTTGGCCCAGCGGATGGCCTCCTGCTCGTCGGTGAACCGCTGCACCGTGATGACCGGGCCGAAGATCTCGTCCTGGATCGCCTCGTCGTCCTGGCGCAGCCCGGACAGCACCGTCGGCTCCAGGAAGAACCCGTCGCCGAGCGCGTCCATCCGGTGCCCACCGGCCGCGACGCTGGCGTGGTCGGGCAGCCGTGACAGGAAGCCCTGCACGCGCTCGAGCTGCTGGCGGTTGTTCACCGGGCCGAGGAGGGCATCCTCGTCCTCGGGCAGGCCGACCTTGACCGAGCTCCTGGCGTACTCGGCCAGTGCCGCCACGAAGTCGTCGTGGATGTGCGGCGCGGCGAGCACGCGGGTCGCGGCGGTGCAGTCCTGGCCCGCGTTGAAGTAGCCCGCGGTGGCGATGCCCTCGACGGCGGCCTCGATGTCGGCGTCGTCGAAGACGATGACGGGCGCCTTGCCGCCGAGCTCGAGGTGGACGCGCTTGAGGTCGCGCGCAGCGCTCTCGGCGACCTGCATCCCGGCACGAACGGAGCCGGTGATGGCCACGAGCGCCGGCGTCCGGTGCTCGACCACCGCGCGGCCCGTCTCGCGGTCGCCGGTGACGACGTTGAAGGTGCCGGCCGGCAGGAACTCGGAGGCGATCTCCGCCATGAGCAGCGTCGTCTCGGGCGTCGTGTCCGACGGCTTGAGCACGACGGTGTTGCCCGCCGCGAGGGCCGGGGCGATCTTCCAGGTGGCCATCATCATCGGGTAGTTCCACGGGGTGACCTGGCCGACGACGCCGATCGGCTCGCGCCGGATCCAGCTCGTGTGGCCCCGCATGTACTCCCCGGCGGAGCGCCCCTCGAGCACGCGGGCAGCCCCGGCGAAGAAGCGGATCTGGTCCACCATCGGCGGCATCTCCTCACTCGCGGTGAGGGCGTGCGGCTTGCCGGTGTTCTCGGACTCGAGGCGGACGAACTCGTCGGCCCTGCGCTCGATCGCGTCCGCGAACCGGAGCAGGGCGGCCTGGCGCTCACCGGGGGTGGTCTGCCCCCACTCCTCGAAGGCGCGGCTGGCCGAGGCGTAGGCCGCGTCGACGTCCTGGGCCGTGGACACGGGGGCGGTCGCGACGACCTGGGCCGTCACGGGGCTGACGATGTCGGCCGTCGCGTCGGTGGTGGCGTCGACGTACTCGCCGCCGACGAAGTTGCGCAGCACGCGCGGCGAGGCCGTGGTGCCGGTGGTGGCGGGGCCGGCGGTCGTGGCGGTCACTGACTCTCCCAGGGAGCTCGGGTACGGATTCCGGTGGTTGGCACTGTAGCCCCAGCACCACCGATTTCAATAGGTTCTCGGCACTTCGATGCGGAAATCAACATCGATTTAACAAATCAGCAACCGATTCCGTCGCGAGGGGACTTGCGCCAAACGAGATCCAGCGACACCATGGCCGCGTGACCCGCACTCCCAGCAACGGCACCGACGTGCGCCTCGACGACGTGTCGAAGGCGATCATCGAGCAGCTGCAGGAGGACGGGCGGCAGTCCTACGCCACGATCGCCAAGCGCGTCGGGCTGTCGGAGGCGGCGGTGCGCCAGCGGGTGCAGCGCCTCCTCGACCAGGAGGTCATGCAGATCGTCGCCGTCACCGACCCGCTGCAGGTGGGGTTCCGACGCCAGGCGATGATCGGCATCCGCGTCGACGGGGACCTGACGCCTGTCGGTGACGCGTTGTCGGCCATGGCTGAGGTCGACTACGTCGTCACCACGGCGGGGTCCTTCGACATCCTCGCGGAGGTCGTCTGCGAGGACGACACGGAGCTGCTCGAGCTCCTCACCAAGCGGATCCGGACCCTCCACGGGGTCCAGTCGACCGAGACCTTCGTCTACCTGAAACTCAACAAGCAGCACTACAACTGGGGTACCCGATGAGCATCGATTCCACGTCCACGACGCCGGCCGGCACCGCATACGCGGACGCTGCCCGGGACCACCTGTGGATGCACTTCACCCGTCACTCGACGTACGAGGAGGGCGGCAAGGTCCCCGTCATCGTGCGCGGCGAGGGCCACAAGATCTGGGACGACCACGGCAAGGAGTACATCGACGGGCTCGCAGGCCTGTTCGTCGTGCAGGTCGGGCACGGTCGCCAGGAGCTCGCCGACGCGGCGGCCCGGCAGGCCAAGGAGCTCGCGTTCTTCCCGCTGTGGTCCTACGCCCACCCCAAGGCCATCGAGCTCGCCGAGCGCCTCGCCGCAGGCGCACCGGGCGACCTCAACCGCGTCTTCTTCACCACCGGTGGTGGCGAAGCCGTCGAGACCGCGTGGAAGCTGGCCAAGCAGTACTTCAAGCTCACCGGCAAGCCCACCAAGCACAAGGTGATCAGCCGGTCGGTGGCCTACCACGGCACCCCGCAGGGCGCCCTCTCGATCACGGGGATCCCGGCCGCCAAGGAGATGTTCGAGCCGCTCGTCCCGGGCGCGTTCAAGGTCCCCAACACCAACCACTACCGCGCGCCTGAGCACCTGCGTGACGACGAGAAGGCGTTCGGCCGCTGGGCCGCCGACCGCATCGCCGAAGCCATCGAGTTCGAGGGCCCCGACACCGTCGCCGCCGTCTTCCTCGAGCCGGTGCAGAACTCCGGCGGGTGCTTCCCGCCCCCGCCCGGGTACTTCGAGCGCGTCCGCGAGATCTGCGACGAGTACGACGTGCTCCTGGTCTCCGACGAGGTCATCTGCTCGTTCGGCCGCATCGGGTCGATGTTCGCCTGCGACGACTTCAACTACGTCCCCGACATCATCACCTGCGCCAAGGGCATGACCTCCGGGTACTCCCCCATCGGCGCGATGATCGCCAGCGAGCGCCTCTTCGAGCCGTTCAAGAAGGGCACGACGAGCTTCCCGCACGGCTACACCTTCGGTGGCCACCCGGTGAGCTCGGCGGTGGCGATGGCCAACCTCGACATCTTCGACCGCGAGGGCCTCAACGACCACGTCAAGGAGAACGCCCCGAAGTTCCGGGCGACCCTCGAGAAGCTGCTCGACCTGCCGATCGTCGGCGACGTCCGCGGAGCCGGGTACTTCTACGGCATCGAGCTCGTCAAGGACAAGGAGACCCGCGAGACGTTCAACGACGCGGAGTCCGAGCGGCTGCTGCGTGGCTACCTCTCCAAGGCCCTGTTCGACGCCGGCATCTACTGCCGCGCCGACGACCGCGGGGACCCGGTCATCCAGCTCGCGCCGCCGTTGATCATCGGGCAGACCGAGTTCGACGACATCGAGAGCCGCCTCCGGTCGGTCCTCAAGGACGCCGAGAAGCACCTCTGAGCCGGCCGCCCTCGTGACCCAGCCACTCTGGTCCGAGGCAGCGCAGCGGGAGGGCTCGAGTGCCGCGTCGTCGGCGCACGAGCCCTCCTCGCCGTCCCTGCCCGGAAGCTCCTCGTCCCCCGCGTCCTCCCCGCCCCCCGCTCCCCTGCCCGCCCGAGCCGACGTCGTCATCGTCGGTGCCGGCTTCACCGGGCTCTGGACGGCGCACTACCTGCTGCTGGCGCAGCCCTCGCTCGACGTCGTCCTGCTCGAGGCCCGGCACGCCGGGTTCGGGGCCAGCGGACGCAACGGCGGGTGGGTCTCCGCCCTGTGGCCGGTCGGTCCCGACACGCTCGCGCGACGCTCGGGCCGGGCGGCGGCGGAGGCGATGCTGGCCGAGCTGCGGCACACCGTCGACGAGGTCGGCACCGCCGCGGAATCTGCGGGGATCGACTGCGGATTCCGCAAGGGCGGCACCCTCGGTCTCGCCCGTTCCGAAGCCCAGGTGGTCCGCGCCCGCGCCGAGGTCGCGCACTCGGCCTCGTGGGGCACCGGCACCCGGTGGCTCGACGCGGCGGAGGCGACCGAGCGGCTCGCGGCCGAGGGCGTCCTCGGTGCGACGTACAACCCGAGCTGCGCGCGGGTGCACCCGCGGCGGCTCGTCGACGGACTGGCTGCCACGGTCCGCGGGCAGGGAGCCCGGATCCACGAGGGTGTGCGCGTCGAGGCCATCGAGCCCGGGCTGGCCCGGCTCGACGACGGCCGCACCGTGCGCGCGCGGCACGTCATCCGTGCGACGGAGGGCTTCACCCCCGTCCTGGCGGGGCACCGTCGCACGGTCGCGCCCGTCTACTCGCTCATGGTCGCCACCGAGCCGTTGCCGGCGCAGCTGTGGGAGCAGATCGGGTTGGCGCAGCGCGAGACCTTCGCCGACCACCGCCACGTCATCATCTACGGCCAGCGCACCGACGACGACCGGCTCGCCTTCGGTGGCCGGGGCGCGCCGTACCACTTCGGGTCACGGGTCAGGCCCGAGTTCGACCACGAGGCAACGGTTTTCGCCGACCTGCGCGCCACCCTTCGCGACCTCCTCCCGCAGATCCGGCAGGTCGAGTTCACCCACGCGTGGGGCGGCCCCCTCGGGATCGCCCGTGACTGGCACCCCTCCGTCGGCCACGACCCTGCCACCGGGCTCGGCTGGGCCGGTGGTTACGTCGGTGACGGCGTCGCCGCCAGCAACCTTGCGGGCCGCACCCTCGCCGACCTGGTGCTGGGGCGCCATACGGCCATCACCGACCTCCCGTGGGTCGGGCACCGCAGCCGGCGCTGGGAACCGGAACCCGCTCGGTGGGTCGGGATCAACGCCGGGCTGCGCCTGGCCCACGCCGCCGACCGCGAGGAGGCGCGCACGGGACGCCCCGCCCGGATCGGGCGGCTCCTCGAGGCCCTCACCGGCCATTGAACCGGCACGCCCCGGCGCCGGCGGCGGGTCGCTGGCAGACTTCGAGGGTGTCCACGCCCCCCGCAGAGCTGTCCGCCGCCGCCCTCGAGTTCGTCACCGTCCGCCACCTGGCGACCCTGACGACGCTGCGCCCCGACGGCAGCCCGCACGTCGTCCCCGTCGGGTTCACCTGGGACCCCGAGGCCCTCGTGGCCCGGGTCATCACCAGCGGGGCGAGCCGCAAGGCGCGCAACGCCGCGGCCGGCAGCCGGGCGGTCCTGTGCCAGGTGGACGGGCGGCACTGGCTGTCCTTCGAGGGACCGGCCCGCGTCCGCACCGACCGCGAGTCCGTGGCGGACGCCGAGCAGCGGTATGCCGCCCGCTACCGCGTGCCCCGCGAGAACCCCGAGCGCGTGGTGATCGAGGTCGCCGTGGACCGGGTCCTCGGCAACGTCTGACTCCTCGCTGTCGACGTCAGGGGCCCTGCTCCGGCTCCTGCGGCGGGAAGGGCTCGTGGGTGAGGCGCAGGTAGTACAGGGGTGAGTCGCCCCACTCGGCGAGCTCGTCCGGCTGGGCACCACGAATCGCTCCCAGCCAGGTGAACGACCGGTTCACGGCGTGGGTGACCATCGCCGGGCCCATCAGCGACTCGAGGGAGTCGCGGTCCAGCACGTCCGCCCACACTCGCGCGTACGCGTCGAGGAGGGCGTCCCACGGGTGGTGCGTGACGCGGGTCGAGTAGCCGTGGGGAACGGCGAGCACCTCGAGCACATGGGCCCACTGGGCGTCGCCGAAGTCGAAGAACCGCAACGCCCCGTCGACGACGAAGACGTTCCGCGGGTGCAGGTCCCCGTGCTCGAGGCTGGACGGCAGGGGGCCTGCGACCAGGGCGGCGACAGCGGCCTCGACGTCACCGATCCGCGAGCGCAGGGAGCCCGCCTCCTCGGCCGTCAGGTGGGAGGGGTGGCCGTCCGGGAGGGCGGCGAGCTCGTCGACCAGCCACAGGTACCGCGCGGGGACCGTGGGCGGGGAACAGTCGGGCAGGCCGGCGCCGACCAGCTCGTCACGGTGGGCTGCCGTCCGGCGCTGCACCGTCGCGGCTGCCGTCAGGAGCCCCTGCCAGTCCTCCAGCGTCGCGTCGCGGCTGTCCCCGAGCGTGGCCCCCCGGTCCGCGGTGATCATCCAGCCGCGGCCGGCGTCCACGGCCAGCGGTGCCTCGACCTCGGTCGGCTCCAGCCGGGCCAGGGCAGCGTGCACGGCGGGTTCGAAGGCGGCGGAGGCACAGTTGGCCTTGAACCACACCCTGCCCCGGTCCGTCGGCACCACGAGCTGGGTCGACCACGGCCGGATCCTCGGCTGCTCGAGCGGGCCCGTGACGCGGCGACCGACGCGCCGCAGCTCCTCCTCGACCCAGCGGGTCGCCTCGCCCCGCCAGGCCTCACCCGCGACGCGCGTGGAGAACAGCTCGCCCATGCCGCGACTCTAGACAGCGACCGGCCGTCTAGAGTCGCAGCATGGTCCGGCGCGAGGTGGAGTCGCTCCCCGCGCTCGAGGCCCTGCTCGCCTCCGGCAAGCCGCTCACCGGGGTCCGGCTGCAGGACCTCGACCTCACGGGCCACGAGGCGCAGCTCCTGGGGCGCACCGACCTCACCGGCCTCGTCGTCCTCGGGGGTCGACTGTCCCCAGAGCTCGACGCGCACCTGCGCGCCCACCGTGCGCTCGTCTTCCCCACCGACCCGCACGCTCCGGTGGACCCCTACCGGGCCACCCTCTACTCACCCGCCGAGCTGTATGCCGGCCTGTCCGAGCACGGCTACGACGCCACCCCGGACTCCCGCGCGTACCGGTGGGCGCGTGACGGCAGCAGGCACCACGACGCCTTCGCCACGCTGCTGCGCGCCATCCACGACGACTCCATCAGCGACGCCCTCGACGAGTTCGTGGACTGTCGCCCGCTCGTGGGGGTGATGGGCGGCCACGCGCTCGACCGCGGCCGCACGGCATACGCCGAGGCAGCGCTGGCCGGCCACCGCCTCGCGCGGCTGGGGGTCATCGTGGCCACCGGCGGAGGACCGGGTGCGATGGAGGCGGCCAACCTCGGTGCGTTCGCCGACGACGAGCAGGCCCTGGAGAGTGCCCTCCGGCGGCTCGCGGCCGTCCCCTCGTTCCGACCCGACATCGGTGCCTGGGCGTCGCTCGCGCTCGAGGTGCGCCAGGAGCTGCGCACGGACGTGCGGGCCGACGACACCGGCGCCCGCAGCCTCGGCATCCCCACGTGGTTCTACGGCCACGAACCACCGAACGTGTTCTGCGACGGCATCGGCAAGTACTTCTCGAACGCCATCCGTGAGGACGGCCTCCTCTCGCGCGCCACCGCCGGGGTGGTGGTGCTCGAGGGCGCGGCAGGGACGGTGCAGGAGGTGTTCCAGGCGCTGACCCCGTCGTACTACGCCGCCGACGACGAGACCCTCGCCCTCCCGCCGGTCGTGCTCGTCGGTCAGGAGTACTGGACGGACACCGTCCCGATCTGGGCAGCCGTGCGTGCCCTCGGGCAGGGGCGGGCCCTCGGCGACGCCCTGCACCTCGTGGACACCGTGGACGAGGCGGTCGCCGTCATCGCCTCCTCACCGGGGCGGGAGGCTGTCCGGTGACCGTGGTCGTCAACCTCGTCGTCACGCTCGGCATGCTCGTGATCGTCCCGTTGGGGCTCCGGCTGCTGCCCGTGGCCGGCACCCTCGCGCTGGCCCGTGCCTACCCCGTCTTCGCCGTGCCCGGCGTCGTCGCCCTCTGGCTCCCCCGCGGCGTCCTCTCCACGACGCTGGCCGGCTGGTACGGCGTCGGCACGTTGCTGCTGGCGTTGCTCGGCGTCCGCCACGGGTGGAACTGCTTGTCCCGCAGGACCCTCCGCGGCGCAGATGCCGCGGCCGTCACGGCACTGGTGTGCCCGGCGATCGCGGCGTTCGCCCTGGTGAGCGAGCGCGCGTCGACCGAGGTGTTCGGGTTCAGCCTGAAGATCCTCGCCCTCACCGTGCCGCACTTCCACTTCGCGGGGTTCGCCGCCGCCCTGGTCGCCCACCTCGTGGCGACCACCCATCCGAGCCCGGTGACGACGGCGGCGGCCTGGTCCGTGCCGTCCGGCACCCTCGTCGTGCGGCTCGGCTACTTCGTCAACGACGAGGTCGAGCTGCTGGGGGCGGTGATCCTCACCGCCGGCATGTGGCTGGTGGGCTGGACCCTGTGGACCCGGGGACGGGCCGGGACCAGGGACTCGCGCACCCGGCTGCTCCTCGGGGTCAGTGCCGTCACCCTCGTCCTGACGATGCTGCTCGCCCTCGACTGGGCCCTGGGCCACGTCGTCGACGCCGTGCCGCACCTGCCCATCGAGTGGATGGCCTGGACCCACGGACTGGCGAACGCCGTCGGCTTCGCCCTGTGTGCCCTCTGCGCCCTCGCGCGCCCGACCCGGATCGAGAGCCGACCATGAAGCTGACCGACCTCGCCCACCTGCCCCTCACCTACGAACCGCGCGGGCTGACCCTCGACGGGCCGATGCCGCAGGGTTTCCACCACCTCGAGGTGGAGCGCCGGCTGGGAGCCGGCGACGCGGCATACGCCCGGGCGGCGGAGGCGCTCATGCGGTGGGCGCCGCAGCGCGGGATCGGTCTGCGTCCGGTGGCGACGGCACCCCGCGCTGCCGAGGGCGTCGAGATCCTCAGCCACCTCGTGGTGCTGCCTGTTCCGTGCCGGGTCGTGTGGACCGTGGAAGGACCGGAACGCACGGGGTTCGGGTACGGCACGCTGCGCGGCCACATCGAGAGCGGCGAGGAGGGCTTCCTCGTCGAGCGCCGCGGCGACGAGGTGTATGCCGTGATCCGCGCCTACGCCCGGGCGGCGACGCTCCTGGCCCGGCTGGGTGGACCCGTGAGCTGGCAGCTGCAGAGAGTTGCGGCGCTGGGGTACCTGCGTGCGCTGCAGCGAGCCGCGGACGGCAGGATGGCACCATGAGCCAGCGCCTGAACCTCGTCACCCTGCTCGTCCGCGACTACGACGAGGCCCTCGAGTTCTACTGCGGCGCAGTCGGGTTCGAGCTCGTCGAGGACACCGACCGGGGCGACGGCACGCGCTGGGTCGTCATCCGTCCGGCCGGCTCGGACGGTACCCAGGTCCTGCTCGCTCGCGCCAGCACCCCCGAGCAGGTCGCCCGCGTCGGGGACCCCGGGGGCGGACGGGTCATGCACTTCCTCGGCACCGACGACTTCGCCGCCGACCACGCGCGGATGGTCGCGGCCGGGGTGCGCTTCCTCGAGGAGCCCCGCCACGAGGAGTACGGCGACGTCGCGGTCTTCGAGGACCTCTACGGCAACCGCTGGGACCTCATCCAGCCCCGCTGACGTCCCCACTCTCCACCCGGCCACCCGGCCCGACACCCCGGCCCCCGACACCCCCGCCCCCGCGCCCGACACCCCCGCCCCCCGCGCCGCACGCAAAGCGGGTGTCGTTCGGCGACCCGGGACTTATTTGTCGGTGCCTTGCGGAACGACACCCGCTTTGCGCGTGTCACGGTGGGCGTCGAGAGCCCCGCCGCGAGCCGCGGGGCCGACGCGCGGCCGACTGGCTGGCCGGCTGGATCAGTCGAAGACGATGGTGCGGCGGCCGCGCAGGACGACGCGGTGCTCGGCGTGCCAGCGGACGGCTCGCGCCAGGGCCATGGCCTCGAGCTCCTGCCCCACCGAGGCCAGCTGCGCCGGGCTCATCCGGTGGTCGACCCGGCGGAAGTCCTGCTCGATGATCGGCCCCTCGTCGAGGTCGGCCGTCACGTAGTGCGCCGTCGCCCCGATGACCTTGACGCCGCGGTCGTGCGCCTGGGTGTACGGCTTGGCACCCTTGAAGCTCGGCAGCAGCGAGTGGTGGATGTTGATGATCCGCCCCGGCAGGTCGGCGCAGAGGTCGGCCGACAGGATCTGCATGTACCGCGCCAGGACGATGGTGTCGGCCCGGTGCTCGGCGATGAGGTCACGCAGCTGCTGCTCCGCGGCGGGCTTGGTGTCACGGGTCACCGGGACGTGGTGGAACGGCACCCCGTGCCATTCCGCGAGACCCCGGAAGTCCTCGTGGTTGGACACGATGGCCGGGACCTCGACGGGCAGCGACCCGCTCTCGACCCGGAACAACAGGTCGTTGAGGCAGTGTCCCTGCTGGCTGACCATGACGAGGACGCGCCGCCGCTGGGACAGGTCGTGCACGGCATACTCCATCGCGAACTGCGCCGCCACGGGCGCCAGTCCGGCGTCGACCTCGGCCACCGGCAGGGCCGCCCCCTCGCGCACGAGGTGCATGCGCAGGTGGAACTCCCCCGAGGTGGCGTCCGCGAACTGCTGGCTGTCGAGGATGGTCATCGCCAGCTCGAGCATGACGCCCGAGACGGCGTGGACGATGCCACGGCGGTCGGGGCAGGAGACGGTGAGGACGAACTCGCGGCCGCTCTCGGCGGACGCCGGCATGGACTGGTGCACCCGGACAGCCTAGGGGCGGGTCAGCAGCACGATCCCCAGGCACATCTCGTCGGTCGTCCCCTCGCCCCACACGACGTACCGCTCGGGCACGCCGGCGAGCGCGGGAAGCTGGTCGCGCAGGCCCTGGTCGTGCCGGCAGGTGACGGTGAGGGTGTCGCCGGCCTTCACCCTGACCGCGGGCGTCACCGGCTTGCTCCCCTGGTTGTCGAAGTCCCAGATCGGCAGGTCGAGGATGGTGCGCTCACCCTTCTTGCCCTGGTTCACCACGACGGAGATGCTGCGCCCCAGCAGGTGCATGTGCCCCGCGACCGCCCGTATGGTGCCCGGCTGGGTCACCGGGCGGGTGCACGACTGCGTGGGCGTGGCCCTGATCGGCCCGCACAGCAGGTGCAGGAGGTTCGCGGTCGAGCCGGCCGCGGCGCCGAACCGCTGCTGCACGTCGGCCACGGCAGCCTGACGCGCACACAGGGGTCCGGCGTGTCCGGGGCGGCACGGCAGCTCGACCGGGCCCGGGAGCAGGACGGTCTCGAGGGTCTTGCGGGTGCCGTCGTCGGCCGCGACCCGCAGCCGGGCTGCCGAGGTGTCCGGGGAGTCACCCGCGAGCAGGTTGTAGTGGACCTGCATGACGATGCGGGTCCCCGGTGCCAGGGGCATGCCCAGGTCCTTGGCCAGCAGGCTCTCGCCGCCGCCGGGTGCCCACGCCCCCAGCCACGGTGCGTCGTCGAGGGTGCTGCCCTGGCTCTCGACGCCGGTGCCACCGAAGCAGGTCCAGCCCTGCCCGGGCTCCGCCGCGTCCTTCGCCTGGGCCACCGCCACCTTGTCCGGCGGGATCCGGAACAGGATGACGTGGTGGACGACGTCCGGGTTGCCCGGCAGGACGTTGATCCCCGTGACCACGGACTTGGCCGTGAGGTGCGGGTCGAGCAGGAAGCAGCGGTAGTCGTCCGTCCCCGGGGCGGCCGGCGCCTTGGGTGTGTATGCCGCCGGCATCCGCAGCGTGACGAACCGTTCGCCGGTGCGCAGCGGCGCGACCGGCTTGGTGGTGGCCGCGCCGTGGGCGGCGTGCCCCGACGTCGTCGTGGCGGTGGCTGCCGGTGTCGTCGTGGCCGGCGGTGCCGCGGTCGCTGCGGACCCGGCTGTCGTCCCTCGGCTGGCGCAGGCCGTGAGCACGAGGGCTGCGACCGCGGCCATGGCGCACCCGGTGAGGGCGCGACGGACGGGGCGGCGGTGCATCACCTCATGAGTGTAGGCAGCACCGGCGTTCCGGGAGGTGGTTCGACCTCAGGCGGTCGAGGCGGCGAGCTGGCCGCAGGCCCCGTCGATGTCCTGGCCACGGGTGTCGCGGATCGTCGTCGGGATGCCGTGCGCCCGCAGCCGTTCGACGAACTGCTGCTCGACGCCGGGGCGGGAGGCCGTCCACTTCGAGCCGGGAGTCGGGTTCAGCGGGATCGGGTTGACGTGCACCCAGCCGCGACCGCGGGCGTTGAGCTTCTTCCCGAGCAGGTCGGCCCGCCAGGCATGGTCGTTGATGTCCTTGATCAGGGCGTACTCGATGCTGACCCGGCGACCGGTTGCCTCGTAGTAGCGGTAGGCGGCGTCGAGCGCCTCGTCGACGCTCCAGCGCGTGTTGATCGGCACGAGCTCGTTGCGCAGCTCGTCGTCGGGGGCGTGCAGCGACAGGGCGAGCGTCACCGGGATGCCCTCGGCCGCGAGCTTGTCGATGGCCGGCACGAGACCGACCGTCGACATCGTGATGCCGCGGGCCGACATGCCGAGGCCGTCGGGCGCCGGGTCGGTCATCCGGCGGATGGCGCCGATCGCGGCCTTGTAGTTGGCCAGCGCCTCACCCATGCCCATGAACACGACGTTGGAGATGCGGGTCGGGCCGCTCACCTCCGGGGCGCCGTCCTCGTCGCCGAGCTCGGCAGCGTCGACCGCCCCCTCGGTGGTGACCGACGCGGCGAGCTCCCCGCTGCGCAGCATCCGGGCCGCCTGCACGACCTGCTCGACGATCTCACCGGCCGACATGTTGCGGGTCAGACCCGCCTGTCCGGTGGCGCAGAACGGACAGTTCATGCCGCAGCCGGCCTGGCTGGAGATGCAGATGGTGACGCGCCTGGGGTACCGCATGAGGACGGACTCCACGATGGCCCCGTCGTGCAGCTTCCAGGCCGACTTGATGGTCATGCCGTCGTCGGCGGTGCGCTGGACGTGCGGCGTCAGCAGTGTGGGGAGCAGGTCGGCCACGAGCTGGTCGCGGACCCCCTTGGGCAGGTCGGTCATCTCCTCAGGCGAACCGACGAGGCGCTCGAAGTAGTGCGTCGACAGCTGCTTGGCGCGGAATCCCTTGTGCCCCAGCGCCTCCACCGCTTCCTTGCGCTCGGCCGGCGACAGGTCGGCGAGGTGGCGCGGGGGCTTGCCCCGTCGCGGCGCGGTGAACGTCAGGGCTCCGGGGGCGGGGCGCTGCGCGGTGGGCTCGGGGAGGGAGGTCGTCATGGCTCCCCCAGTTTCGCAGCCACCCACCGGAACTGCCCAATCGCCGGGGCACCGGCCTAGGGTGGGGCGCACCGACCAGGGGAGGAACTGCGCCGTGGGGCTGTTCTCACGCAGGAAGGGTTCGCCGGGCCCGGACGAGCCGTCGCGCCCGGGTTCGGGCGGCCACAGCGGCCCACGGCGGGTCGACGACGCCCTGACGATGTTCGAGGAGTCCGATGCCGCCACCTTCCGGTCCACGGTCCGCGAGACGCTCGCGGAGATGGGTTTCGAGGTCACCGTGCTCGCGGACCACGTGACGACCGACGACGGCCGCCAGTGGGGCCTGTGGAACCTCGGTGCCGGGTGCGCCGGCACCCCTCACGACCAGTGGCCCGCCACCGTCCGCGCGCACTTCACCACGGTCATGGCCGGCGCCGACGACGAGCCCCTCACCGCGGCATACCTCGAGGCGCACGTCGTCAGCCGGCTGATGGAGGAGGACGGCCTGCGCCAGACCCCGGACTGGGTCGACCGCGGGCTGGAGTGGGCCCCGGGGGTGCGGCAGGTGGTCGTCGTCGACACCCCGGAGACGGTCCAGGTCCTGCCGCCGGCCGCGTTCGAGGAGTTCAGGCCGCTGGGACCGTGGTTCGACCGTGGGCTGGCCAACCTGCGGGCCCAGCTCGACACCGAGACGTTCCAGCTCGAGGCGGTCACCCATGGCGACTCGACGTTCTGGTGCCTGCTCGGCGACAGCGTCTACACGGCCAGCCTGGCCCTGCTCCTGCCGGACGTGGTGCAGCGGTATGCCGCGCAGCCCTTGTCGGACAAGGGCGTCCTGTTCGCGATCCCGTTCCGTCACCAGCTCGCGTTCCACGTCGTCGACGGGCCGCAGGCAGCCCTGAACGCGCTGATGGTGATGCCGCAGTTCGCCGCCGCGGGGTTCCTGGAGGGCAGCGGACCGGTGAGCCCGAGCGTCTTCTGGTGGCAGGAGGGCCGGGTGCGTCAGGTCTCCACGATGACCGCCGACCGGCGGCTGTCGGTCACGCCCGGCCCCGAGCTCGAGGTGCTGCTCGGGATGACCCGCGGCGACGAGGCCTGAGCCCACGAGACCCGAGCCCACGAGACCCGAGCCGACGAGGCCTGGACCGACGAGACGCAGCCTGACCGCGCCTCAGACGGGGACGAGCCAGGCGAGCAGTGCCCACGCGACCGGAGCGACCAGCACGAGCGAGTCGAGGCGGTCCATGATGCCGCCGTGCCCGGGGAGGATGTTGCTCATGTCCTTGACGCCGAGGTCGCGCTTGACCGTCGACTCGGTGAGGTCGCCGACGGTCGCCGCCACGGCCACGCAGGCACCCAGCAGCGCGCCACCCCAGGCAGGGCCGTCGAGGAGCAGGACCACGGTGATCGCCCCGCCGGCGACGCACGTGATGACCGAACCGGCGAAGCCCTCCCACGACTTCTTGGGGCTGACCGACGGAGCCATCGGGTGCTTGCCGAAGATCACGCCGAAGACATAGCCACCCACGTCGCTGAGCACCGTGACGAGGATGAAGGCGACGACCCGGCGCGACCCGTCGTCCGGCCGCAGCATCAGGGCCGCGAACCCGGCGAGGAACGAGGGGTACACCGCGACGAAGAAGCCTCCGGCGAGGTCGCGGACGGCGTCGAGCACCCCGTCGGCGATGCGCCAGAGCAGGATCCCGACGCAGGTGAGGCCGAGGGTGAGGACCAGCGCCTCGCCACCGCCGATGTAGGCGGAAAGGATCATGCTCACGCTGCCGACGACGCTGGGCACCAGTGGGACGGCGATGGAGACCTGCAGCAGGGCGCGGCGCAGCTCCCAGACGCCCACGGCGACCGCCGCGACCACGATGACGAGCATCAGCTCCTTGAGCAGGAGCAACGAGCCGACGATGAGGATGCCGAGCCCGACCCCCACCGCGATGGCCGCGGGGAGGTCGCGGCCCGCGCGCGACGGCTTGGTCACGGGCGCGCCGGAGTCCGCGTCGTCCGGGACGTCACGGCGTTGACGGCGCGCACTGCGGGAGGAGGGAGCGGACATGTCGGACGTGAGCGAACGTCCTCGGGTGGTGGTCGGCGGGCGCCTCACACCTCGAGGAGCTCGGCCTCCTTGCCCTTGAGCAGCTCGTCCACGCTGTCGACGTACTTCTTCGTCGTGGCGTCGAGCTCCTTCTCGCCGCGGGCGCCGTCGTCCTCGCCGATGTCGCCGTCCTTGACGAGCTTGTCGATCTCGTCCTTGGCCTTGCGGCGGATGTTGCGGATCGACACCTTGGCGTCCTCGCCCTTGGTGCGGGCGAGCTTGATGTAGTCCTTGCGGCGCTCCTCGGTGAGCATCGGGAGCACGCAGCGGATGACGTTGCCGTCGTTGCTGGGGTTCACGCCGAGGTCGGAGTCGCGCAGGGTCTTCTCGATCTCGCTCATCGCCGACTTGTCGAACGGGGAGATGAGGATGGTGCGCGCCTCGGGCGTCTGGAAGGAGGCGAGCTGCTGCAGGGGGGTCGGGGCCCCGTAGTAGCTGACCATGAGCTTGTTGAACATGCCCGGGGTCGCGCGGCCGGTGCGGATGCCGGCGAAGTCGTCCTTGGCGACCTCGACGGCCTTGTCCATCTTCTCCTCGGCCTCGAGGAGAGTCTCTTCAATCATGTTCCGGCTCCTTCTCGGGCGGTCCCGGTGGGGGCCGCCGGTGGTGTGTGGTCAGTCGTGGGTCGGGCAGGTCGCGGTGGTGGGCCGACTCACCCAGGGATGACCAGCGTCCCGATCCTCTCACCGCGCAGCGCCTTGACGACGTTGCCCTCGCCCTCCATGCCGAAGACGACCATGGGCAGCTTGTTGTCCATGCAGAGGCTGAACGCTGCCGTGTCCACGACCCGCAGCCCGCGCTGCATGGCCTCGGTGTAGGTGATCTCGTCGTACTTGGTGGCGGAGGGGTTGGTGCGGGGGTCGGAGTCGTAGACCCCGTCGACCCCGTTCTTGCTCATGAGCACGGCGTCGCACTTGATCTCGAGCGCACGCTGGGCCGAGACGGTGTCGGTGGAGAAGAACGGCATGCCGGCGCCGGCGCCGAAGATGACCACGCGGCCCTTCTCGAGGTGCCGGATCGCGCGGCGCGGGATGTACGGCTCCGCGACCTGACCCATCGTGATCGCGGTCTGCACGCGCGTCTCGATGCCCTCCTTCTCCAGGAAGTCCTGCAGCGCGAGGCAGTTCATCACCGTGCCGAGCATGCCCATGTAGTCGGCCCGGGTGCGGTCCATGCCCTGCTGTTGCAGCTCGGCGCCGCGGAAGAAGTTGCCGCCACCGATGACCACGGCGACCTCGATCCCCCCACGCACGGACTCGGCGATCTGGCGGGCGATCCCGCGGACGACGTCGGGGGCCAGGCCGACCTTGCCGCCACCGAACACCTCGCCCGAGAGCTTGAGCAGCACCCGGCGGCGCAACCCGGGAGACCCGTCGATGGACGATCCGGTTGGGGTCTGCTCGGGGGCAGAAGTCACGACAGATCCTCCTGAAGCTGTACTGGCGGTCACCGCATACTTCCACACCTCCCGTGATCCTCCGCCTCGGCGGTCGTCCCCGGGTTGGGCTCGTGGACCCCGCGCGTGGCAGGGTTGGCCGAGGTGGGCCCCGAGCGCGGGCACGCCCACCCACGGCACAGCAGGCAGCGAAGGAGACGCACATGAGGTCAGGCATCCTCCCCGGGCACCGCGACGACGCGGTCCGGCCCCAGGACGACCTGTTCGGCTACGCCAACGGCACGTGGGTGCGGGAGACCGAGATCCCCGGCGACCGCGGCCGCTACGGCACCTTCGACATGCTGCGCGAGCAGTCCGACGAGCGGGTCCGCCGCCTGATCGACCGCGCGGCGGCCGACACCAGCGCCGAAGCCGGTTCGCCCACCCGCAAGGTCGGCGACCTCTACCGCTCCTTCATGGACGAGGAGAAGGTCGAGTCGCTGGGGCACACGCCGATCGACGCCGACCTCGCCGACATCGCCACGGTGACCGGCACCGACGAGCTCTTCCGCACGATGGGCCGCCTGCAGCGCCAGGGCGTCCCCGGCGTGCTCGGCTTCTACGTCGCCCCCGACGCCAAGAACCCCGACGAGTACACCCTGTACCTCTCCCAGGGCGGCCTCGGCCTCCCCGACGAGTCCTACTACCGCGAGGAGCGGCACGCAGCCGTCCTCGCGGCATACCTCCCGCACGTCGCCCGCATGCTCGACCTGGTGGGCATCGGCGGGGGCGCCACCGACCCCGGCTCACCCGCCGCGCGCGTGGTGGCCCTCGAGACGACCCTCGCCGGCCACCACTGGGACAACGTCGCCACCCGCGACGCGGTGAAGAGCTACAACCCGTACGGCCGCTACGACCTCGAGGACCTCGGGCCCGAGGTGATGTGGTCGGACTACATCCGCGGGCTCGACGCCCAGGGCGCGTTCGAGAACGTCGTGGTGGGCCAGCCCAGCTTCCTCGACGGCCTGTCGGTGGCGCTGGACGAGATCGGGATCGACGACTGGAAGGCGTGGCTGTCCTTCCACCTCGTCAGCTCGGCCGCCCCGCTGCTCAGCCGCGAGTTCGTCGACGCCGAGTTCGACTTCTCCGGACGCGTCATCAGCGGGCTGCCCGAGAACCGCGAGCGCTGGAAGCGTGGCGTCTCCCTCGTCGAGGGAGCCATCGGCGAGGCCGTGGGCCAGCTGTATGCCGCGGAGCACTTCCCGCCGGAGGCCAAGGACCGGATGCTCACCCTCGTCGGCAACCTCGTCGAGGCGTTCCGGCGCTCCTTCGACGGGCTCGACTGGATGGGACCGGAGACGCGGACCCAGGCGCTCGAGAAGCTGGAGTCGTTCACCCCCAAGGTCGGCTACCCCGACGTGTGGCGCGACTACTCGGCCCTCGAGATCGACGACGACCTCGTGGCGAACGTCCGCCGGGCCAACGAGTTCGAGTTCGAGCGGGAGCTGGCCAAGCTGGGCGGCCCGATCGACCGCAACGAGTGGATGATGCTCCCGCAGACGGTCAACGCCTACTACCACCCGATGCTCAACGAGATCGTGTTCCCGGCCGGCATCCTCCAACCGCCGTTCTTCGACCTGGACGCCGACGACGCCGTCAACTACGGCGGCATCGGTGCGGTCATCGGTCACGAGATCGGCCACGGCTTCGACGACCAGGGCTCGCGGTACGACGCCCGGGGCGCGCTGCGCGACTGGTGGACCGAGGAGGACCGCGCCCGCTTCGACGAGCGGACCCAGGCCCTCATCGCCCAGTTCAGCGAGCTGTCCCCCCTCGCGGCACCGGACGACAAGGTCAACGGCGCACTCACCGTCGGCGAGAACATCGGCGACCTCGGCGGCCTCGCGATCGGCTACTCCGCCTACCGCATCGCCACCGAGGGCGAGCAGGTCGCCGAGCTCGACGGCCTCACCGGGCCGCAGCGGTTCTTCGTCGGCTGGGCGCAGGTGTGGTCGGGCAAGGCGCGGACCGAGGAGGCCAAGCGGCTGCTCGCCATCGACCCGCACTCCCCCATGGAGATCCGGGCCAACGCCGTGCGCAACTGCGACGAGTTCCACGAGGCGTTCGACGTCCGCGAGGGCGACGGCATGTGGCTCGCGCCGGACCAGCGCGTCCGCATCTTCTGAGCACCTCGATGCCCGACACCCTCCGCGACGACCCGCCGGTCACCGTCGCCATCACCCGGCGGGTCCGTCCGGAGGACGAGCAGCTCATGCAGGCGTGGGTCGAGGCCGGGACCTCGCTCGCGCAGAACTTCCCGGGATTCCTCGGCACCGGCTGGCTGCGGCCCGGCCCCGGGTCGCGTGAGTGGCACATGCTCTACCGCTTCGACTCCCGCGCGAGCCTGCTGCTCTGGGAGGAGTCACGCGAGCGCACCATGTGGTTGCGCTCGGCCCAGGACCTCGTGCAGCACACCCGCGTGGAGCACCGCACCGGCATCGAGGGCTGGTTCGACGAACCCCAGCACCGCCCCGCGGACGACGCGGGCGACCCCGTGCCCCCTGCACCCCCTCGCTGGAAGCAGGCCGTGACGATCTGGACGGCGTTCTTCCCGACCAACCTGCTGTTCACGTGGCTGCTGGTGCCGTTGACGCACGCGTGGCCGCTGGCGCTGCGGGTCCTGTTCATGACCCTGCTGCTCACCCCGGTCATGACCTACCTCGTGCTGCCGCAGGTCACCCGGCTCCTGCAACCCTGGTTGGTCAGAACCCGGCGTTCCTGAGCATGAACTCGGTCTCGGTGTCGCGCCCGCCCCGCGGGTCCGGACCGGGGTCGACGTCCTGGGTCGTCGTCATCTCCTCCGGCGGGACACGCTCCGGCAGGTGCGTGAAGTCCCGCGGTTCACGGGTGCGTGGCGCCTTCGCGGTGGTCCTGCGTGCTCTCCCCATACCTCAGTATGCCGCGGACCCGGGCCGCGCACGCGCCATCCGCCCGGGCACGCGCCCTAGGCCGCCCACACGCGAGGCCCGCCCCCCGAAGGGGACGGGCCTCGTGAACTGCGGTGGGCCCGAGGGCCCGGGTGGAGCTGGTGTCAGCTGCCGACGCGGAAGCGGGCGAACGACGTCGCGGTCGCGCCGGCCTCCTCGAGCACCTTGGCGACGGTCTTCTTGGCGTCCTTGGCGAACGGCTGCTCGAGCAGGACGTTCTCCTTGAAGAAGCCGTTGACGCGACCCTCGACGATCTTCGGGAGGGCGGCCTCGGGCTTGCCCTCCTCCTTCGCCGTGGCCTCGGCCACGCGACGCTCGTTCTCGACGGTGGTCGGGTCGACCTCGTCGCGGCTGAGCACCGTGGGGCTGAACGCCGCGACGTGCATCGCGACGTCGCGGACGACCTGCTCGTCGCCACCGTCGGCGCCGACGAGGACACCGATCTGCGCGGGCAGGTCGGGGCTGGTCTTGTGCAGGTACGACACGACGACCGGGGCCTCGACGCGAGCCACGCGCTTGACCTCGATCTTCTCGCCGATGGTCGCGTTCGCGTCGTCGAGCAGCTGCTTGACGGTACGACCGTCCTCGAGGCTGCTCGCGAGCAGCGCGTCCGCGTCGGAGACGCCGGACGCCACGGCCTGCGTGAGGACCTGGTCGGCGAGGGCGATGAACTTCTCACCCTTGGCGACGAAGTCCGTCTCGCAGAGGACCTCCACGAGGGTGCCCATGCCGGCGCCGGAGCGGGCCGTGACCAGCCCGTTGGACGCGGTGCGCCCCTCGCGCTTGGTGACGCCCTTCTGGCCCTTCACCCGAAGGATCTCGGTGGCCTTGGCGCGGTCGCCGTCAGCCTCGTCGAGGGCCTTCTTGACGTCGAGCATGCCGGCGCCGGTGGACTCACGCAGCGCCTTGATGTCAGCGGCGGTGTAGTTCGCCATGTGTGTTTCTCAGCTCTTCTCTGTCAGCAGTGCGGTCGGTGGGACGAGTGCTCAGGCCTTGGCGTCGGCGTCGGCCTCGGCCGGAGCCTCGGCAGCAGCGTCGGTCGCCTCGGCGGCAGGCGCCTCGGTGGCCTCGGCGACGGGCGCCTCGGTCGTCTCGGCAGCTGCAGCCTCGGGAGCGTCCGCGGCAGCGGTCTCGCCGGCCTCGGGGGCCACCGCGTCAGCGGTCTTGGCGGCGTCGCCACCGAGGAGCTCGCGCTCCCACTCGGCCAGCGGCTCGTCGGTCGCGACGACACCCTCGGCCTGCTCGCCGGACTTGCCAGCGGAGCGGGACATGAGGCCGTCGGCCACGGCGTCGGCGATGACGCGGGTCAGCAGCGTGACGGAGCGGATCGCGTCGTCGTTGCCGGGGATCTTGTAGTCGACCTCGTCGGGGTCGCAGTTGGTGTCGAGGATCGCGATGACCGGCAGGCCGAGCTTGCGCGCCTCGTCGACCGCGAGGTGCTCCTTCTTGGTGTCGACGATCCACACGGCCGAGGGGACCTTGGCCATGTTGCGGATGCCGCCCAGGGTCTTCTCGAGCTTGTCGCGCTCGCGCTTGAAGATCAGGAGCTCCTTCTTCGTGAAGCCGGAGGCCGCGACGTTGTCGTAGTCCAGCTCCTCGAGCTCCTTGAGGCGCGTGAGGCGCTTGGAGATCGTGTTGAAGTTGGTGAGCATGCCACCGAGCCAGCGGTGGTTGACGTACGGCATGCCGACGCGGGTCGCCTGCTCGGCGATGGGCTCCTGGGCCTGCTTCTTCGTGCCGACGAAGAGGATGGAGCCGCCGTGGGCGACGGTCTCGCGGACGAACTCGTACGCGTTGTTGATGTACGTCAGCGACTGCTGCAGGTCGATGATGTAGATGCCGTTGCGCTCGGTCATGATGAAGCGCTTCATCTTGGGGTTCCAGCGACGGGTCTGGTGCCCGAAGTGGACGCCGCTCTCGAGGAGCTGGCGCATGGTAACGACGGCCATGCCGTGTCTCCTATGTGTCGTTGTCAGTTTCGTCGGACCCGCCATGGGGGCGTGGTCCTGCCTGGCGTCTGGCCGCACCCCACCGGCACCCTGGCCGGACTGCTGTGGTGCGCCCCGGGTTCGGAGGAAACCTCGTCACCCGGCGAGAAGACGCGCGAATTAGGCCTCCGCGTGCGAGCACACGGTGACCGGCGTCCATCGTACGTGCTGGGCGGGGTGATCGAGAAATCCACCGCCCCGGCCCGGTCCCCGGCCCGGTCCCCGGCCCGGTCCCGGCCCTTTCCTGGCCCGCGTCGCCCGGTGACACGGGGGAAATGGGGGCGACGACGCGCCCCGCCCGGCGTAGGGTGCCCGACTTGTGGCTCCCCTCCTGTCCCGCCTCGGTGAGTGGGTCGCACCTGCGCGGATGGGCGTCCCGTTCCGCTGGAACCTCGCGTCGTCGTGGGTCGGCCAGCTGGGGGACGGCATCGCCCTGGCCGCCGGGCCCCTGCTCGTCGCCTCGCTGACCCGCGACCCCAGCCTCATCGCCGCCGCGGCGATGGTGCAGAACCTCCCGACCCTCCTGCTCGGCCTGTATGCCGGCGCCGTCGCCGACCGCGTCGACCGGCGGCGGCTCGTGCTGGCGGCCAACCTCGTGCGCGTGGTCGTGCTCGCGGTCCTGGCTGCGACGATCGCGACCGGCACGGTGTCGATCACCCTGCTCCTGGTGGCGCTGTTCGCCGTGGGCGTGGCCGAGCTGTTCGCCGACACCGGGTGGCGGGCCGTGCTCCCGATGATCGTCCCCAAGGCGGACCTGGGCATCGGGAACGCCCGGCAGATGTCGGGGTTCCTCGTGGCCAACCAGTTCATCGGTCCGGCCGTGGGGGCCAGCCTCTTCGCGCTGGGCTCCGCCGTGCCCTTCGGGGTCCAGGGCTGCGCCCTGCTGTTCTCCGCAGCCCTCTTCACCAAGGTCCGGCTGCCGCGGGAGGACGACACGGTCCGCCCGGAGCAGCACATCGGCCACGACATCCTCGACGGCCTGCGCTGGATCGCGGGGAACGCCCCCATCCGGACCCTGACGCTCATCATCTTCATCTTCAACGTCACCTGGGGCGCTCCGTGGGGCGTCCTCGTCTACTGGGCCCAGGAGCGGCTCGGTGTGGGAGCGGTCGGGTTCGGCCTGCTCACGACGTGCTCGGTGATCGGTGGGGTCACGTCCGTCCTGCTCTACGACCGGCTCGAGGCGAGGGTGCCGCTGGCCCGGCTCATGAAGATCTGCCTCGCCCTCGAGGTGCTCACCCACCTCGCACTGGCCCTGACCACCGTGGCCTGGGTCGCGATGGTGGTCATGGTCGTCTTCGGTGCGTACGCGTTCGTCTGGGGGTCGCTCTCCTCGGCGGTCCGGCAGCGCGCCACCCCCAACGAGCTGCAGGGCCGCGTGGGGAGCGTGTACTGGCTGGGCCTGATCGTGGGGCTGCTCGTCGGGCAGCTGCTCGGTGGCCTCATCGCCCGGCACTTCGGGGCGGCAGCACCGTTCTGGTTCGCGTTCGTGGGCGCCGGGGTCACGCTGCTCGCCGTGTGGCGCCAGCTCGACCACATCGCCCACGTCGACGGCGCACGGTCGAAGCCGGCGTCCGGGCAGGCACCCGTCGAGGCGACCGAGGACTGAACCGGCTCAGGCCGTGGCGTCGACCGCCCGCTGGACCACCGGGGCCAGGTGGCCGGCGTAGCGCCGCTGCACCTGGGGGATGCGCCAGTCGTCGCCGGTGACGAGCTGGCGGCAGCGGTAGGTCTCGCAGTGGCAGCGCACGACCATCTCGGGGTCGGTCGAGCCCGTCGCGTAGTCCAGGGTGAGCTCCTCCCCCGGATCGACGTCGCGGAAGGCCACGACGCGCTCGCCGTCGGCCGCCCACGCCAGCGTCGGGTCGCACGAGTGGTTCAGGGCCGCGACGTCCACCGCGACCGCCTCGCCCCGGGCCAGTCCCCCGGTCGTGAACCACCCGCGCCCGGCGATCGTGGACGGCTGCCGTTCGATGGCCATGGCCGCAGGGTACGCGCGGCGGCCTGCGAACCCGGCGCAGGCGGCATACCGTCGGCGCATGGCTTCTCCCCTCGTCGCCCGCATGCACGGTTTCGGGACCACGATCTTCGCCGAGATGACCGCGCTCGCCACCGAGCACGGCGCGGTGAACCTCGGGCAGGGCTTCCCCGACACCGACGGTCCGCGCGAGATGCTCGACGCCGCCAAGGCCGCCATCGACGGCGGGCGCAACCAGTACCCGCCCGGCCCCGGCGTCCCCGAGCTGCTCGACGCCGTGGCGGCGCACCAGTCCCGGTTCTACGGCCTCGAGGTCGACCCGCGCTCGGAGGTGCTCGTCACCGTCGGTGCGACCGAGGCGATCGCCGCCACCATCCTGGCGCTGTGCGAGGTGGGCGACGAGGTGGTCACCTTCGAGCCCTACTACGACTCGTACGCCGCGTCGATCGCCCTCGCGGGAGCGGTGCGCCGTACCTCCGTGCTCCGGTTCCCGGACTTCGCCGTCGACGAGGCGTCGCTGCGCGCCGCGTTCTCGCCACGGACGCGGCTGGTCCTGCTCAACACCCCGCACAACCCGACCGGCAAGGTCTTCACCCGGGCCGAGCTCGACCTGATCTGTTCCCTGGCAAGGGAGTTCGACGCGTGGGTCGTCACCGACGAGGTCTACGAGCACCTCGTGTTCGGGGACGCGGCGCACGTCCCGGTGGCGACGTTGCCGGGCATGCGCGAGCGCACGCTGACGATCTCCTCGGCGGGCAAGACGTTCTCGGCCACGGGCTGGAAGGTCGGCTGGGTGTCCGGTCCGGCGCAGGCGGTGGCGGCGGTGCGGACGGTCAAGCAGTTCCTCACCTTCGTCGGCTCGGGTCCCTTCCAGCCGGCCGCCGCCGTCGCCCTCGCCCTCGGCGACGAGGTGTATGCCGCGTTGTCCGGCTCGCTGGAGGCCAAGCGCGACCTGCTCGTGGCGGGGTTGCGGGGAGCCGGGCTCGAGGTGTCCGTGCCGGACGGGACGTACTTCGTCGTGGCCGATGCGGCGCCGCTGGGGGCCACCGACGCCCTGGCGTTCTGCCGCGAGCTGCCCGCACGGGCCGGGGTCGTGGGTGTCCCGGTCTCGGTGTTCCACGATGACGTGGCGGCCGCCCGGACGTTGGTGCGGTTCGCGTTCTGCAAGCGGGACGAGGTGCTGGCAGAAGCGGTCCGGCGGCTCGCGGCCCTGCGGGACTGAGCGGCCGCCCCCGGCGCTGCGGGACCGAGCAGCCGCTCGCGGTCCTGCGGGAACCGGTCAGCCGCTCGCGGTCCTGCGGGAACCGGGCAGCCGCTCGCGGTCCTGCGGGAACCGGGCAGCCGCTCGCGGCCCTGCGGGAACCGGGCAGCCGTCCACAGGCGGGCCGTGCGTCCGCCCCGCGTCCACAAGCCGGCCGGACGGTGCTGGCCGGCCCCGCCTGCGGCGCGCACGGTCGAGGGCATGAGATCGCTCGCCTCCGTCCTGCTGCCTGCCGCGGCCGCGGCCCTCGCCGTCACGACCGTGTCGACCGTGGTCGCTCCTGCCCGCACGTCCGTGGAGCCACCGCAGGTGGCGACAGGCGGCGCGCCCGCACCACCCGTGCACGACACCCACGCCGCGCTCGCCGCGCCCACCGGCGACGGGCCCGTCCCGCAGGTGGCTCCTCGGGGTCGGTGGATGTGGCCCCTGACGCCCCGCCCGAGCGTCGCACGACCCTTCGTGCGGCCCGCGACGACCTGGGGAGCCGGTCACCGGGGAGTCGACCTGACCAGCTCGCAGGGCAGTGCCGTGCGCGCCGTCGACGCCGGCGTCGTCGCGCACGTGGGGGTGGTCGCGGGACGCGGGACCGTGACGGTGCTGCACCGGTCGGGTCTGCGCTCCACCTACGAACCCGTGGACCCGGGCGTCGCCGTCGGTGACGAGGTCGGCCGGGGCCAGGTGATCGGCACGGTCTCGGCAGGAGGGCACTGCCTTCCCTCCACCTGCCTGCACCTGGGTGCCCTGCGGGGGACCCGCTACCTCGACCCGATGACCTTGCTGGGCGCCGCCCGCGTCAGGCTGCTGCCGCTGAGGTGAGTCGGCCGGGGCGTCGGCGTCAGGCGCCGCTGGGGTACGGCCAGGGTGTGCAGCCCTGCAGGCTCAACGTCTGCTGGACCATGACGGGAGCCCGGTCGCCCTTCGCGGGGCAGCTGCGGTGCTGGTGACCGAGCCCGTGGCCGACCTCGTGGTTGACCTGGTACTCGCGGTACCGGGCGACGTCGGTGCCGTAGCTGTCGTCGCCGAGGACCCAGCGCCGCAAGTTGAGGACGGACCGCTCGCCGTTCCAGCAGGACACCTGCGACAGCGTCTGCATCGGCGCGCAGAGCTTGTCGGTGAGGCCGGGACTGGCCAGCGTCACGCGGATGTCGACATGAGCGCCCTGCTTGGCCTCTGCAGGGGTGACGTTGACGAACCTGATGCCGTCGACCTTCTGCCAACCGCGGCTGTCCAGCAGGACCGACTGGATCGTCGCCGCGACCGTCGTCGGGTCCACGCCGAGGCCACCCTCGATCTCGACGGTGTAGCGCACGGTGCGGCCGGAGGTGGCCGGCTTGACGGCCGGCACGGGGACGACGGTGATGGCGCCGGTGCCGTGCTGCGGGACGGACTTGGCGTCGGGTGCCGTGGTCTCCGTCGACGGGGACCCGTCCTCGGAGCTGGTCGTGGTGGTCGACGGCTTCGCCGTGGCGCGCGTCGTGGACGGAGCGGACGCCGAGGCCTTGACCGCCTGGACGGGAGCGGGGTCGTCCTTGGTCAGCTGACGGTAGGCGATGCTGCCGACCAGGACCAGGGCGATCGTCCCTGCGAGGGTGCGCCGCAGCCGCACCTTCCGGCTGGCGCGCCGACGGTGGCTGCTGGGCCGCTGGGCGGCCGGGCCTGGGGTGCTCACGTGCTCGGTCCGGACCTCTCCTGGGGGATCGGTGGCAGGGGCGCCACCTGGTGGGGTGGCAGGTCACGACGGGACACCATTGTCGCCCCTGCACGCTCCGCGGGGTGGGACGGCACGCCCGAGCGGGCCGAAGGGGTGAACCTCGACTCGGTCGTCCTCATGCGCGCGGATGGGCCTGGCGGTAGGACTGCTTGAGGCGGTCGACCGACACGTGGGTGTAGATCTGCGTCGTGGCCAGGGACGCGTGCCCGAGCAGCTCCTGCACGAGCCGCAGGTCGGCGCCGCCCTCGAGCAGGTGCGTCGCCGCGCTGTGCCGCAGCCCGTGCGGGCCCACGTCAGGCGCATCCGGCACGTGGGCCAACAACGTGTGCACCGCGGAACGGATCTGACGGGGGTCGGCCCGGCGACCTCGGCGGCCGAGCAGCAGGGCGGGGCCGCTGTCCTGCGTCACCACCTGGGGTCGGCCGAGCTCCAGCCAGGCCACCACGGCGTCGCGGGCGGGGGCCCCGAACGGCACGGTGCGTTCCTTGCCGCCCTTGCCCATGACCCGGACGACTCCCCTGTCCAGGTCGACGTCGTCGACGTCGAGGGCAGTGAGCTCACCCACGCGGATCCCGCTGGCGTAGAGCAGCTCGAGGGCGGCGCGGTCGCGCAGGTGCAGCGCGTCCTGGTCGTCACTGGCCACGGCCGCGATGTCGAGCAGCGCGGTGGCATCGGCCTGGCGCAGGACCTCGGGCAGGTGGCCCCCGCGCTTGGGTGCCGCAAGGCGCAACGAGGGGTCGAGCGCGATCCGGCCGGTCCGGGTCGCCCACCCGAGGAAGGTGCGAGCGGCCGCCGACCGGCGCGCGATCGTGGCCCTGGCCGCCCCCGCCTGCGCCTGCGCCGCCAACCACGCCCTCAGGTCCTTCAAGGTGACGTCCGCGGGGCCGTCGATGCCGGCCTCCCCGAGGAAGCGGACGAGGGTGCGGACATCGCCGAGATAGGCCCGCACGGTGTGCTCCGAGCGCCCCCGCTCGCTGCGCAGGTGGCGCTCGAAGGAGGCGACGGCCTCCGCCCAGGCGTCCACGTCGTCCACCCCCTGTGCCTTTTCCACGTCGCCACCGTCGCAAAGGCCCACGCCGTGCACAAGCCGCCACCCCGCCGGACGCTCCACCACTACGCGCGTGCGCGACGAGGCACGCGGCGGTACCCGTCCTCGTCGTGGCTCACGAGCCGGGTGAGCCCGAGCACCCCCAGCGCACCGACGACCTCGCCCTCGCTCATCCCGCAGAGCCTGGCCAGCCTGCTCGGCGTGGTGGAACTACCCACCCGCAGTGCGGCCAGGACCACCCGGTGGGAGGGGTCGAGGTCGTCGCCCGGGTCCTGCCGGCCGCGCTTCACCGGCGCGAGCTCCCCGATCGGACCCACCGCCTCGAGCACCTCGGCCGTGTCGGTGACGAGCAGGGCGCCGTCGCGGATGAGCACGTGGCACCCGGCCGACACCGCTGACGTCACCGGCCCGGGTACCGCACAGACCACGCGCTGGTGCTCCAGGGCGGTCTTTGCCGTGTTGCGCGAACCCGAACGCAGCCCCGCCTCCACCACGACGGTGCCCCGGCTCATCGTCGCGATCACGCGGTTGCGGCTGAGGAACCGCCAGCGGGTCGGAGCCGAACCGGGTGGCACCTCGCTGACGACGGCTCCGGCGTCGGCGACCCGGGCCAGCAGTCCGGCGTGCCCGGCGGGGTACGGCCGGTCCACGCCGCCCGCGACGACCGCGACGGTCACCCCGTCGACGGCCAGGGCCCCCTCGTGGGCCGCGCCGTCGATGCCGTACGCAGCACCCGAGACCACCGTCCAGCCGCGCTCGGCCAGTCCGGCCGAGATCTCCTTGGCCTGGTGCAGGCCGTACCCCGACGCCGCCCTAGCGCCGACCACGGACACGCTGCGCTCGCACACCTCGTCCAGCTGCACCGGACCGCGGACCCACAGGCAGAACGGCGGGTTGGCGAGGAGGTCGAGCCCCGTCGGCCACTCGTCGTCGTCGGGCACGACGATGCGGGCACCCAGGGCGGCCGCGATCTCGAGGTCGCGCTCGACGTCGAGGTCCGGCACCCGCACCGCCATCTGCTGACCCAGGGTGCTCGAGGGATCCACCCCGTGCAGCGCGGCCTCGGCGCCCACCGCCGAGATCAGCCTCGCGGCAGCCGGGTCGCCCGGCTCGACGAGGCGGGCCCAGGCGAGACGGGCCGCTCGATCCCCGGACGGGATCCCGGCGAGCGCGAGCCGACTCATGCCGCCACCGGTCCCTGGTTGCGCAGGGTCAGGGCCGTGCCGAGGTCGTCGCGGGTCGGGCTCGGTCGACCGGCCAGGTCGGCCACCGTCCAGCCCAGGCGCAGCACGCGGTCGTAGCCGCGGAGGGTGAGGTGGCCGCGGTCGAGGGCTCGGTCGAGGTCGGTGGTGATCGACCGGGGCAGCCGGCGCGGACCTCGGCGCAGGAAGGCTCCCGGCACCTGGCTGTTGAGCCGCCACGACGTCTCGCGCCACCGGTCGGCCTGCACCGCCCGGGCCCGGGCCACCCGCTCGGCGACCACCGCGCTGGACTCCCCCGGCGCGCTGCCGAGCGAGGAGAGGGTGACCGGCGGGACCTGGACCTGCAGGTCGACCCGGTCCAGCAGGGGTCCGGACAGCTTGGCGACGTAGGCGCGCTTGGCCATCGGGGTGCACGTGCACCCGATCCCCTTCCCGAACCCCAGACCGCACGGGCAGGGGTTGGCCGCCATGACGAGCTGGAACCGGGCCGGGAAGCGCACCGCAGTCCGCGCCCGGGACACGACGACCTGCCCCGACTCCAGCGGCTGCCGCAGCGCCTGGAGCGCGCCGGTGCGGAACTCGGGGGCCTCGTCGAGCAAGCAAGCTCGCTTGCTTGGGTCCTAGTATTTTCGGCGGAGTCTGGCTGTCGCTCGGGAGTTCGGTGGTCGCAGCGCGCGAAGGCTAGTAACTGAAAACATCACCGAAGTCTTGTGCCTCAAGCTCAACGCGAGTTGGGATGTGGAGCCAGCATGCGGAAGCCAGCTGTAAGAGGTCTCGGTCCCCCAGTTCTTCCTGGAGCTTGCCGAGTAGCGGGGGCAGAACCTCTGCATCCCGGGCCGCATACGTCACCTGAGCATCTGTCAGGTCCGGTCGTGTCCAATCGGATAGCTGCTCGGCCTTGGGCATCGGTTCACCTAAAAGATCCTCGGTCAGTCCTGCTAAGGACTGCCGCCTCTTCTGTCCTGGCCACAGCAACTTGGCGGCGATCTTTGTGCACCTCACCTGAGACGAGGAAATCCCGAACTGCGCTCGTAGGAAGCCGAGGTCAAAAACGGCATGGTGAAACACCTTGGTGACATCTGCCGATTCGACAAGCAGCCTCACGTGCTCTGGAGCTGTGTCGGACTCCACCTGGATGACTTCGGTGCCCCAGTCCGGAACATGGATCTGGATGGTGCACAGACGCGCCAATCGGGGGTCCAACCCAGTTGTCTCGGTGTCGATCGACACCATTCCATGCGCTTGCGCGGCAAGCACAAGCTCGTCGGAGGCGTCACCACGTCGCACGGTCCGAGGCATCTGGCTGGCGGTCAAGTTGGGCATACCCGTAGTCAACACCCAACCTCTGACAGCCCAACAGCTTGGGCTCGGCGCGCCTCCGACCACGACACCAGAGCATGCGGTCGACTGCGTTCACTATGACCGGATTCAACCTGTACGAGACGCTCAGGTTCGTGATTCCCGGCGCTATCGCGGCCGTGCTTGTGACCCTCACCCTGCGCTTGGCAACGGGCACGGGCCCGCTCTACGCCGGAGGTCAAGCCGCGGGGCTCATCAAGGAGCTGAGCACTGGAACAACGTTCCTGGTGCTCGCCCTGATTCTCGGGTTCGTGCTCTACGCCTTGGATCTTCCGGTCCGAGCACGCATCTACACCGACGGCGACCCGGAACATGGCATTACGGTGCCGAGCCAGACGCTGACCGCACTGGTCCGGGAGGCTCACGGGCCCCATAAGGGATGGATGTTGAAGAGGGCTCTGCCCGTGTATTTCCTCCTGATGGACGCACACCTACCGACGGAACTCCACAAGAAGGTCTACTTTTTCGGCGGCCTCTACCGGATCTACTTCGACGCTCGCGTACTAACGGCGTCAGCACTTACGCTCGGACCGCTGGTTGGCTTTGTCGTAGTCGGCGACGGGCGGGTCGCCTGGGGCGTGTCGGAGGTACGCCCCAGCCATGCCTTGGCTGCCGGTTTGAGCGTGGCGCTTCTAATCGGTGCGGGAGCGATGGCCACAGTGCTGCATCGCAACGCGTCTGAACGGAGGCGAGCCCGCGGTGAAGCCACCAAAAGCAAGTCCTACGGTCAACGGCTCAAGCTCGGGCTCGAGCAGGTTCGCATGGTCAGTCTCATCATCGCCGGGGCGCAGGTCGCGGGGTTGCTTCTCGCCGAACAAAATAACGTCGTCCTCCGTTGCTGCGGACTGCTCGTTGCTACGGGCGCCCTGATCCTCTGGACCCTGGTTGAGTTGGGTCCACCACCGATCTGGCCGCCCAGCGGCCATTCCGGCCCGTCGGGCCCAGCCCCCCTTAGGGGTGGGCTCTTGAACGCGCTGAAGTGCCCTGGCACGAACGAAACGTCCTTTATGCCAGCCCAGCGATCACTCGTAGATCTTGCCCTGTTGGGGCCAGCCATGCTGTCGGCCGCGAACCTGACCGTCGAGCAGGGGCGCCCGCCGGGCGCAGTCCTGTGGTGGGGCCTGCTCCTTGGCCTCACTACCTTCATCCTGTCCACCCGGAAGCACGAAGTCCGTCTCCTCAACTCCTTCGGCGACCAGTCGGCGTGGTTGTACTTGAACCGCACCAAGATCGCGGCACGTGTTCAAAAGTTGGCTCCGGATGAGTCCTGGACATAGCCAAGGTCCGTCCGAGCCGGCCTCGTGAGGCGTCGGCTGCACCACAAAAGGGAGGGTGAGGTGCAGTTCTCCGGTGCGTCACGACCCCCGTGGCGCCTGTGGTGTGATCGCGGCGGTAGCAGACAGAGAGCCGTGCGCACGACGAGGCATAGGCCAAGCCCCTGCTAGTACGGACTACCGCTTCTCGGCGTTTCCGAAACTGTCGTGAACTGTGTATCGGGAAGCGTTCTTCTTGAGCTTGGAGGCCACTGCCGCGCCAAGGTCGACATCCAACACGTCGGAAAGCCGCAGAGCGTAGATGAACACGTCCGCCAGCTCATCGCGAACGTGATCAGCCGATTCTGTGTCCATGATCTCCGACGATTGCTCCGGCGTGAGCCATTGGAAGAGCGCCAACAGCTCACCGGCCTCGCCAGCGAGAGCCATGGCCAGGTTCTTGGGCGTGTGGAACCGCCCCCAATCTCGCGCATCAGCGAACTCACGGATGGCTTGCTGCTCCCTTGAGACCTCCATGACTCCAAGTCTGCTACATCCGCGCCGGAGTGCTGACAGTTCGTGTGATCGGCTACGCAAATCGGACATCGCATGTAACTTCGGTCAACGACGATTCGTACGAAGGAAGGTGGGGCGTGGCGTGGCAACCGTGATCATCCAGCCGAGTTTCGGCAATGCGGATGCGAGGAGGCATTGGCAGACGACGATGGAGGGGCCGCTCACGCTGCAACTGATCGAGTCGCTCACCACTTCCGAAAGGCGCGCCCTCAACGCGATGCATCCCGACGGGCTGGCGCGATTCTGGGGCATGACCAGCAACCACGACTCACAGATGGACACGATCGACACAGGCGACGTGGTTCTGTTCACCGGCCAGAAGCTGATCCAAGGGATCGGCGAGATCGGCGTGGTGTTGAGGAGTAGCCCCTTGGGAGACGAACTCTGGGATCCCCACCCTGAGCGAGGTAGCTACAACAATGTTTACTCCCTGAAGTCTTTTCGAGCCACCAAGGTGCCCTACTCCGAGATTTGGGAACTCCCAAGCTTCAACGTAGGCGACAACTTTATGGGCGCCCGATTCCTCCGCGGCGACCGGGCGGAGGAGGTCCTTGACGGACTCAAAATCCGAACGAGCACAGAAGCCGAAAGCTTGGAAATGCTGGCTGAGAAGCAAGTGACTGCGGCGGTGGAGAAGTTCTCCTTCATCGTTCCTGACGAAGCTCTAAAGGTGGAGTCCAGCACCCATGACCAACCCGCTCGGCAGATGACTGTGAATCGACACGAGGCCCAACTGGTACGGCTCTACCGAGAACACCTGGGCGTGGATACCACCCGAGTTAGGACCCGCGCCGGGGTTACGGACATGGTTCTCCCCTTCGAAGGGGGCCTCGAAGTTGTTGAGGCGAAATCGTCGTCGAGCCGAGAAGCAGTCCGCATGGCTCTGGGCCAGATCCTTGACTACTGCCATCACGTCGCAGACGTGAGAGCCGCAACCGTGCTGCTCCCGGCCCGGCCCGACTCAGACCTCCTCGAGCTGGCCGCCCGATTGGGAGTCGGAGTGACGTATCCATCTGGAGAGGGGGACTTCACTCGGCACGATCCGTCGGACCAGGCACGCAAGGCGCTTGTCCACATACTTCGGGCCTGAAACGTCGGCAGCCAGTATCCCGGATCGGAAGAGACACGCGCCCTTCGCGATCACGACCGCACGGTCGTTTCCTGCGAAGATGCGGCAAGACTCCCACTACGCACTAAAGGGTTACCACCGTGGACATCAAAGACAGCAGCATCGGCGTCTACTTGGGGCAGGTGGAGTTCGTCATTCCGGCCTACCAGCGGCCGTACCAATGGACGAACGACCTCTTGGAAGGGCTCTGGTCTGACCTGGGTGAGATGTATGTGGGCAGCAACCCAAAGCGGCACTACTTGGGTGTACTTCTAGGCGCGAGAGAGCTCAATGCTTCATCCGCGGTGCGCGGGAAGCAAGCGACAACTTACGGCCGCAATGTGTGGGCGCTTGTGGACGGGCAACAGCGTCTGGTCACCCTGCTATTGCTCCTCGCCGCCTTGCGCGACGCAGGCACGCCAGCTGTGAAGCGGGACGCGACTGCCTTGATGACGGTCGACGAACCCGCACGCCCTCGCCTCTTGGGGCAAGAGGAAGACCGGGAGCTGCTGGGGCGCATCCTGCTCACCTCAAACGTGAGTCTTTCGCGATCCGAAGCAAAGACAACAGTCGGTAACGCTTACGCGTTCTTCACACGCCAGCTCGCAGCAGGCACTACGAGCTTCTGGAAACCCGTGCCCGTCGGGTATGCCTCGTCTCGTGCACCCCGAGGCAAGGAGATCAAGCCTGCGCAGTTGCTTCGGATTGTGCGCGAGCGCCTCCACGTCACTGACATGATGCTGAATCAAGAGGACCAGTCGGCACCAGCTGTCTTCGACGCCATCAACGGGAAACGCCGCGAGCTGGAGCCAGTAGACCTCCTCCGTAACACTGTCTTCGCCGAGCTGAACGACATCCAGCTGTTCACCAGCACCTGGGCGACCATGGAGTCCGAGTGTCGGCAGGTCAAGCTCGGCGGAGCTCGACTCGGCACACTTCCCTTGTTCATCGATTCTTACCTCCACTCACTGGGCGAAGGCGCGAGTCAGTACCGACTGGCGCGGCGACTCAACGAACTCATCCTTGAACATGCCCCAATGAACCTCGGCGCAGACGCGCGGCGACGCAAGGTCCGCGGCGTCATCAAAGAACTTGTCACGAGCTTCGACGACTTCAAGGTGGCGCAGTCTTCCGCCTTCGATGGTCACGGCAGCACCTACAAGCCAGCCGCGGTCCGCGCCCTCGACAACATCAGCATGTTGTCCTCTGGTCCCCCCCTGCCGCTGTCACTTCTCCTGCTGCGGTATCGACGAACAAACTTCATCTCCGATGCACAGCTCTACGATTCAGTACGGGTTCTCGAGTCCTACCTTGGCCGGCGGATAGTCGCTGGAGAGAAGCAACAGCTTCTGCGAAGCCATCTGAACTCAGTCACAGCGAAGGTGATCAAGGAGTTTGGCAACGCGTCCACCATCGCCAAGAAGATGGGAGCTGGCCGCCCTCGGACGCTCGCTGAGATACTGGCTCGGTATCTGAACACTCCGGGCATGCCCATGCCCTCCGATCCGGTGCTGGTGTCGGCCGTGATGGACCGAGTCGACATGAACAAGCTTTCGGCTCGTCAAAAGTTCGCAGTCTTGCGCCGACTGAACGACGAGGTAGCCGGACGTCACATCCCCGATATACACCTGTCGAGACATGACAAGACCCGCATGGACTACTCGATCGAGCACGTCTTTCCGGACAGCTTCCGAGACCGCGCCAGCATCACCCAGGACTGGAAGGACCAACTCCGCGATTGGGGTCAGGTGGCAGGAGACGTGGACGAGCTCGTAGGGCTTCGGAACAACTTGGGCAACCTGACGCTGGTGCATCAGAACTCGGCCTTGGGCCGCCGTGCCTTTCTCGACAAAGGACGGAAGCACGGCAAGCGCAGGATCCTGAAAGACCGAGCCCCAGATGTCAGTAACTCGGTCGTTTACGCTATACGCGGTGGCGTAAACAGCGACCGGGGCCGCTGGACCGCGACGGACGTCCGAGAGCGCGCGGTCTTCCTCGCTCAAACCATGAAAACCGCCTACCCGAAAAGCTAGGGTAATGCCCCACTCCGGCGGTGACCGAGCAAGTTCGATTGCGTGACTTTCGAGTCTAGTCCGGCTACTTGGGGCACCGTGGCGCGTCGTACTCGCGCGTTTGAAGGGCCGCCGACGGCGAGCCCGACCAAAACCAGTGACCCACCAGGGTCGGGAAGCAGAATGCCCTCTGCGTCGTGTCGCTGGGCAACGCAGTGAGCGACCGGGGGATATCTCGCAAGATGACGAGTCGACCATCGGAGTCGCTAATCACGTAGCCAGTGAACGGCTTCTTGCCGTGCGGCGTGATCGACTCCGCCGGGAGCCACGGGGTTCCTGAGACCGACACGGTTACTAGCGAGGCGACCGCGAGATACGCGAGGACCCCTTTGGTCAGCCGAGCAGGGCTCCACATCTTCGCTAACACCTGCTCGGCTTCTACCACCCTCTCCGGTAAGGGCTTCGCTCGATAGCTCCGCATCCTTGTTGCGCTGATGATCTCGATGAGCAAGACCGTGGCAACAAGCCCTAGCCAAGCGAAGACAGGCACGGTGAAGAAACCCACGAGCAGGACCAGGGTGACCAGTCCGTAGTTCTGCTTACGCGTCGTGTGCCACGGAAGCCAAGCGATCAAAGCGGCAAGGATCCCGAAGCTAAGCAGCATCGGGACTAGCGACGTCACTGTGTAACTGAGGATCGAAGTCGGGCCCGCTTCGGTCACTAGGTAACCCGCCAGTCGCGGGTCTCCCGAAGCAACGACCATCGCCTTCAAGGTCGCGGCCAGCGTCGTGACCGCCGCGACGACAAGTCCCAAGTGATCCCGCATAGACGCGAAAGCCGACCCCTCCGAACGCTCCCCCATCTGCCAAGCATCGCACCCTGGGGGTATGACCCACGCACGGCTCGCCGCTCCACCGCTCCGTCTTAGCCGCTGAAATCGCGCGCAGGTTCCAAGGTCGATCTGAACCGGCCCCGACAGGGGCCAGTTTCGTCAACGGGGCAGGTCAGCGGGGCCGACCCTGGTCGGCCGGCCTCCGCTGCACCTGCTCAAAATCGTTCATAAACAACCGCGACGCCGGGCTGGTCACCCTGCGTAGGGGTGCCGCCCGGCACGGTCACTCAGGGGCGCGGAGTGCGCGTCCCGAGAGGTCCCTGCACCAAGGGCGCGAACGGCTCCTGGCGCGCCGTGGATGCCGTCTCCATGGTCAGGTGCCAGGTCATGGTCTCTCCGGTCCCGTAGCTGCCGTCGCCGTGACGGATGACGATGTTGTCGCCCGGCGTGGCTGCGTCTACGCGCAAGTCGGTAAGCACCCCCGCGCCGCCGAACAGGCGCCCCTCCGCCAAGGCGGTCTGCCGCCCACGCTCGAAGGTGGCCGGGCCCGCTCCGTGGAGGGCGACCGATCCCTTGATGATGGTGGCGCGGTCCTCGCCCGTCGCGCGGCTAGTCACGCTCTGCACCGACACCCTTCCCACGCGCAGCCCCTTGCCAAAGGGGCGCAGGAAGTCCCCGAACGAGCCCAGCGCCACGCTGGCGGTCAGCTCATCGGGGTCACCGGCGATGACCGGCCGCGATGCGTGGATGCGCTGAATGCGCAGGCGCACGGTGTCGAGCACGTCGTTGCCGTCGAGCTGGGCCGTCTGGACGGCCCCGATCTGTTCCATCTGGAACCCAGCCTGCTCCGCCTTGGCGAGGATGCCGGGCAGGTTGAGCTTCGCGTAGTAGGTGTGACGCCGGTAGGCGATCTCCACCCGTCCACCCAAACGCCCCTCGCCCAGGTCGATGCTGCGCATCTCCTGGCGGATGACCACAGCGTGGCCGGTCGGGTAGTGCTTGACGGAGCTAGCCAGGACCGGCACCAGCTCCGGCACGAGCCCGGACATCAGCTCCGCGACAGCCTCAGCGACAGCGGAGCCGATCAGGTTAGCGTCGTCCTTCTCCAGCTTGGATGCGGCTGCACGGGCACCCGCGAGCAGGGCCTGAGCGCGCTGCACCTCGGCGGTGGCGAGAGCCATTGCCATCGCGTCCACGGTCAGGTCGCCGTCGCGCAGGCGAGCGGTCAGCTCCTCGGTCTTGGCCCCGGCGGTTTCCAGTTCGGCCTCCAGCTCCTCGATGCGCTGGGCGGCCTTGGGGGCGGCCTCCTGACGGTCGCGGGCAGCGGCGAGCTGAGCCGCTTCAGCGGCGGCGATGTGCTCAGCGTCCGTCAGGACCTTGGTGCTGGCCTTCTTGGTGATGGTCTTCGTCATGTGTTGACTCCTTGCTAGTTGGTGGGGGCCTTCGGCCCCCGCTTGGGGTTGATGACATGGGAGTCCCCTTCGGGGGGACTCCCGCTAACTCGCCAATGGGTTGGCGACTAGCTCGCTAACTAGTGGCTCCGGCTTCGCCGTCGCCGTCGCGCCTAGCCCTTCTTCTGGCCATAAGTCGGCGCGCACATCTTCTGGCCATAACTCAGGCCGCCTCGCGGCTCACTTCCAAGACGTCGTGTCGGTCGCCAGGGTGGAGCCGGTAGGTGGTCCGCGCACCACGTCCGTGCCCGATCTTGTGGACGTGTAGCCATCCGGCGTCCGCCAGCACCTCGACCCCGCGCTCAACGAAGGCGCGGGTCCGACCAGCCTTGTCGCGAGTGGCGACCGCATCGGTCAACGACCGAATGGGGAGGACCAGCTCGGTGTCGTCGCCGCACAGGCGCGCGAGCTGGCGAGCCACGAGCCGCCCGCTGCGGGGCACGTAGTTGATGGCATCCCAATACCAGTCGGCCGCATGGCCGACCGGAGGGACGCACTCGTGAGAGAGCGCCGATCCCCGCTTACGAACCAGTTCGCGGTGCCGCTGGACCTTCGCGTCCCAGGTCTCTGTCATGCGGCCACCGCGAGGCGGTGTCGCACGCTGTCGCCGCAGTGGCCGACGATCCCAGCGACGAGGTGCCGCTCATCGAACACGCGGACCTGTCCGCACGAGCAGGTGGTCGCCCATGCGCCAACGCGCGTCTGGCCCGTCAACGTAAGCAGGCCGTACCGCTCCCCAGCTCTCGGGATTCCGTGAGGCTGGATCAGGTCGGTGTCGAGGAGAACCCGCACGGCGCGGGAGCCAGCTCGCAGGAATCCCTGATTCACAGCCTCTCGGACGAGTCGTCCGGTGCGGCTCGACGGGCTGCGCCCACGCGAGCCCTGCATGGCCAGCAGCTCACCCAGCTCGCCAGGATCAAACTCGGCCACGCCGTCAAATCCGGCCCGCTCGGCGGCAAGCATGAGGAGTCGCGCGATGTGGGCCAGGGCTGGGTCCGTGGCAACGGACGCCAGCAGGTCGCGGTCGAAACTCGCTCCGTTGACGGTGCTCACGCTGCCACCGCCTCGGCCGAGCCCGCCCAGGCGGCGACGTCGTCGGCATACCGGCCAGCCCGGACCCCACCTTCCTGGTAGCAGAGCTCCCAGGCGCGAGGGCTAGCGCCACGTGCGACGGCCCGTCCCGGCGATTCTGCGACCGTCACGGAGCTAACGGGTGACTCCGGTGCCCGTGGGGTCGAAACGGTCAGCAAACGCGCCCAGAGTGGCCAGCACGTTGTGCACGGGCCGGACGCGAGTCCGGACCCGTTCTGTCGGACGTTCGCGCCCTGCGCAGCGCACGCGTCACACAGCCCAGCAGCTCGATAGCCAGCCGCCACGCTGTCCCAGCGGGCTGCCTGCCGCAAGGACTCGGGACGGTCAGATTTCGGCGATTCTGAGGGGCCCCGCCGAAGGCTCATCGGCGCGATCCCGCCAGGAACCGCGCCACGTCCACGCGTCGATAGAGGACCTTCCCGCCAATCTTGTAGAACGCTGGACCTCCACGTCCGGCACTCCTCCAGTTGCGGAGGGTGCCTGGGTGCACGTGCAGCGTCGCGGCGGCCTCCTTCTCGGTCACGAATGTCATCGGTTGTCCTTCCTGTAATCAACTAGGGCAAAGAAAAAGGGCCACCCGGCTGGGCGACCCTTCGTCTCTACTTCTCTCAATAGGTGATGTGTTCACACATTGGTTGACCTGCGGTTCTTGTTCCACGAACCTTGCAGAACCAGCTTCGCGTGGTGGGGGTTTACGCACTCGGTCGCATCGCAAGTTCGGTGGACGACGTACTCGATGCTCGGCTGTCCACGAACCACGTGCCACAGCACGCGGTTCACGTAGAACCGCTTGCGGCGAACGCGAACGATGCCTCGCCGACCAGGGCCCTGGACGGCCCCGCACCAGAACCAATGCGAGTCGGCGTGTGGAGCGTCCTTGCCGCGACGGGCCAGCTGCTCGAACGGAACTGGACCATCTTCAGCCTCAACCCATGTACGGGCAGCAAGTGATCCCTGAAAGTCTTCCAGTTTCCACCACGACAACGGGTCGTTGCTCGGCAGCTCAACCATGTTCAATGCGGGGGTAGTCGAGCGTTGCCCTTTTAGCGATGGGGTCGGTATCGGAGCGTGCGGTCGTCGCAGCTCGCCGCCAGCCGCACCCGTCATCGCGCGACCACCTCCACAAGCTCCGGGCGCAGCCCAGCTCGACTCCCCTTGCCTCGCCGGTGCAGCACGACGCGTTGGGTCACGGCCCGCAGCAGCTCGCGCACCTCATCGGGCTGCATGGCCTCCAGCTCCTGAGCTACGTACTCAGGGTCCAGGTTCAACCGGTCAAGGCCCGCACCGGCCCCAAGCTGGTCCAGCTCCTCCCCCACCTCTGTCATTCGAGCGCGCACCCTGTCCGTGCCACTGAGCATTTGGGCACGGGTCAGGAGGCCGGTGGCGTAGTCATCCGCGAGCGTGCGCTGCCGCTCGTCCAGGACGGCCAGCTCGGCACGCAGGGCAGCCGAGTCCTCGCTGTCGTGCTCCGCCTGCAAGCGCCAGTGCCGGGCGTTCTCCGGGTTGTGCAGGATCTCGGCGAGGGCGAGGTAGACCCGCCCCTCCACCCACTCCTGCGGTAGGAAGATGCAACCGCGCTGGCACGTGTAGTTGCGCACCTCAGAACCAGACCGCTTGACCGTGAACACCCGCCCCTCGCACTCGGCGCAGGTCGCGACCTTCACGAGCCATGCACCAGAGGTGCCTCGGGCACCGCCAGACTTGAACTCAGGACGCTCCATGCGCGCCACGGCCACACGCCACTGGTCCTCGGGGAGGATTGGTTCCCAGCTCCCGGCTCCGAGAACCTCGCCCTGATAGCGCAACAGACCCGCGTTGCGCGGGTCTCGCAGCAGTTTGCCCATGGCCTGAGTGGTCCAGGCCGACCCGGTGGCGGTCTTCACCTCGTCCTCGTTGAAGGCCCGGACGATGGTGGACACGCGAGCACCGCCCAGGATCTGGCGATAGGCCCAGCGCAGGCGTTCGGCCTCGACCTCCCGCAGGACGCCGCCCTTCTCGTATCCGAAAGGACGACGGGACCATCGCGCCTTGCCGCTCTCGGCTCGCTTCCTCTCGGCGAACGACTGGCGAGCCGCCTTGCGTTCGACCTCACCACGAGCCACGGCTGCCAAGATGCGAGCAACCATGCGCCCTTGATCGGTCGTCAGGTCAAGATCACCGGTCGCGGTAGCGATAGCAGCACCGCTGCGCTCCACGAGCGTGATGAGCCGTTCCAGGTCCAGCGTGGTGCGCGTGATGCGGTCCATGTGCCATGCCACGATGACGTCTGCGCGACCGGCCTCGACCAGCTCCAGTACCCGCTCCCATCCGGGACGGGTTTTCCCCTTGCTGGCAGAAACCGCGTTGTCGCGAACAACCTCGACCACGTCCCAGCCACGGGCGAGCGCCAAAGCTCGGCAGGCCTCCTCCTGCCGCTCGACGGCAGCCCCGGTCTTCTCCGTGTCCTGCGACTGGCGGCAGTAGATGACCGCCTGACGCGTCCCCTCGTTCCTCATGGCACCACTGTAAGCGAGCATTGTTGAGGAAGAGGACGCCGTGGTGGGCCTGGGAGATCGAGCCCGGCCGCACGGCACCGCTGCCGCCGCCGATGATCGCCGCCTGCGTCGCGCTGTGGTGCGGCGCGATGAACGGTGGCACGAACTCGACCCCGACCTCGGCGGCCTCGAGGCCGAGCAGGGACTTCACCGCCAGGACGTCGATCGACTGCTCCCGGGTCAGCCTCGGCAGGATCGAGACCAGCCGCTCGGCCAGCATCGTCTTCCCCGAGCCGGGCGGCCCGAGCAGGAACAGGTGGTGCCCGCCCGCAGCAGCCAGCTCGAGCGCCGTGCGGGCCTCGGGCTGACCGGCGACGTCGGCGAGGTCCGGGCCCGGCGCCTGCGGTGTCGCCGGTCGGGGCGCCGTGTCGGGGACCCCGAGCGCCAGGCGGTCGCCGCCGTCGCCGTAGGCGGTCACCAGGTCGTGCAGGTGGTCGACGGCGTGCACCGCGATCTCGGGGACCAGCCGCGCCTCGGCGGCGTTGGCGACCGGCACGACGACGTCGCGGCAGCCGGCACGGGCGGCCGCGAGCACCGCGGGCAGGACGCCCCGCACCGCCCTGATGGTGCCGTCCAGCCCGAGCTCTCCGAGGTGGACGACCTCGCGGACCCGCGGTGCCGGGACCAGCCCCAGCGCCGCCAGCACCGCCACCGCGATCGGCAGGTCGAACCCGCTGCCGTTCTTGGGGATCGAGGCGGGCGACAGGTTGACGGTGAACCGCTCCTGGGCCAGGGACCGGCCGATGCTCGCCGTCGCTGCCTTGACGCGGTTGGGCGACTGCGCGCACGCGGCGTCCGGGAGCCCACCCAGCATGAACGCCGGCAACCCACCGGACCGGTGCGCCTCGACGTCCACCACCGTGCCGACCAGCCCTTCGAGCGCCACCGACCGAGTGCGCCCGAAGGTCATGACCCGACCCCCACCAGGTGCCGCAGCTGGGCCCGCCCCGCCTGCGGTCGCAGGATCCCGATGACGTCGATCCGCACCCGGCCGGCGCGCTCGTCGTGGCACTGGAGCCAGGCCGCCACCAGCCGTCGCAGCCGGGCGGCCTTGCGGTGGTCCACCGCCTCGATCGCTCCCCCGAAGCGCTCGGTCGTGCGCGTCTTGACCTCGCAGAAGACCAGGCAGTCGCCGTCACGGGCGACGAGGTCGATCTCGCCGTGCGCGCACCGCCAGTTGCGGTCCACCACCCGCCACCCCTGCTCGGTGAGGTACCTCGCAGCGAGCTCCTCGCCATACCTCCCCAGGATCCTGCGCGGATCGTCACCCGGCTGGGCCGTCGTCTCTGGCATGGCCCCAGCAAAGCCGGGGGCGGACCGTGGGACGAGCCGCGGCCACCCGCCCTGTGGACGGGGCGCGCTGGAGCGCGCGGCTGTGGACGGCGAGCCGACGGGGACCTAGAAGCCGGAGTCCTTCGGGAGCTCCAGCTCGCTCTTGGCGAGCTCCTCGACGTTGACGTCCTTGAACGTCACCACGCGCACCTGCTTGGCGAACCGGGCAGGACGGTAGATGTCCCAGACCCAGGCGTCCTGCATCGTCACGTCGAAGTAGACCTCGCCGCCGTCGCTGCGGACCTTCACGTCGACGGAGTTGCACAGGTAGAAGCGTCGCTCGGTCTCCACGACGTGCGAGAACAGGCCGACGACGTCGCGGTACTCGCGGTAGAGCGCGAGCTCCATCTCGCTCTCGTACTTCTCGAGGTCCTCAGAACTCATCGCCTGCTCATCTCCGGTTCGTGCGCGGTCGCGGTCGTGCTGTCCTCGCCATCATGGTCGGTGACCGGCTCCGGGTCACGCTCGACCCCGGGAAGTCGCTCGGGAAGTCGCTCGGGAAGTCGGCCGGGAAGTCGCCATGAACGACGGTGCAGCACGCTGGCGCCGTGGGTCTCGAGGGCAGCCATGTGCTCCGGCGCGGCATAGCCCTTGTTGACCTCCCAGCCGTAGACGGGGTGGTTGGGGGCGTGCGCGACCATGATGGCGTCGCGCTCGACCTTGGCGAGGACGGAGGCCGCGGCCACCGACGAGCACTTCAGGTCGGCCTTGATCATCGTGGTGACCGGCGGGGTGACGGGGGTGCCGCCGTCCGCGAAGGCGAACAGTCCCACCTCGTCCGGCGAGGTCAGCCAGTCGTGGTTGCCGTCGAGGATGACCAGGTCGGGGCGGACGTCCACCGCGGCGAGCGCACGGCAGCCGGCCAGCCGCAGGGCTGCGATGATCCCGATCTCGTCGATCTCGGCGGGCGAGGCGTGACCGACGGCGTACGCCAGGCACCAGCGCTGGATGCGCGGCACCATGGCGACCCGTGCCGCCGGGGTGAGCAGCTTGGAGTCCTTGACCCCGGTCGGTGCGCTGCGGCTGGTCTCGTCGATGAGGACGACCCCGACCGTCACCGGTCCGGCGAGCGCTCCCCGGCCGACCTCGTCCATCCCGGCGAGGACCCGGTGCCCGTCACGCTGCAGTGCGCGTTCGACCCGCAGGCTGGGCTTGCGGCTCCCGGTCCGCGCAGCGACTCGTCGTGGTGCCGGCACAGCTCAGCCGCCTGCGCCGCCGTCGCCGCCGGTCACCTCGGCGCCACCGGTCTGCGAGCTCGGGTCGCCCTGTGGCCCGCTCGACGGCGAGTTCGAGGGCGTGGAGGTGTCGCCGGCCGTCGGGTTGGGGACCTTGGCGAACGTCGCCGTGGGGTTCGACAACCAGGTCATGTGGTCCAGCGGCCAGACCAGCGCCACGGCCCGTCCGACGATGAGCCGTTCGTCGACCGACCCCTGGCTGCCGTCGTTCTCGGGGGCGTCGTGGGCCCGGGAGTCCGCCGAGTTGGACCGGTGGTCACCCATGACCCAGACGCGGCCCCGGGGCACGGTGATGTCGAACTCCTGGTCGCTCGCGGAGTCGCCGGGCTTGAGGTACGGCTCCTTGATCGCCGTCCCGTTGACCGTGATCCGGCCCCCTTCGTCGCAGCAGACGACGTGGTCGCCGGGCAGGCCGATGACGCGCTTGATGAGGTGGTTCTCGGAGTTGTCGGGCAGCAGGCCGACGAAGGTCATCGTCTCGCGCAGGGCACTGACGACCTTGCCGTGCGGGACGGTCGGGGTGGCCTCGAGCCACTCGCCCGGGTCGGCGAACACGATGATGTCGCCGCGCTTGAGGTCGATCGGTCCCGGGGTCAGCTTGCTGACGATGACGCGGTCGTTGAGGACGAGGGTGTCCTCCATCGACCCCGAGGGGATGTAGAACGCCTGGAGCAGCCAGGTCTTGACGATGAACGACAGCACGAGGGCCATGCCCACGACGATCGCGAACTCCTTGATGGCGGCGCCCGCCACCGCGGCCAGCCCGGCCTCCTCCTCGACGTCGGTGCCCTCGTCGCGAGGGCCGGTGGCCTCGTCGCGCGGGCCGGTGGCCTCGACGTCGTCGCCGTGGACCTCGGACGCCTCCGCGTCGGACCCGGACCCCCTGCGGGGCTCCTCGCCGTGGGGTTCGCCGCCGGCAGGCACGGGCTCGGGTGCCGTGCCGCCGGCCGGGTCGCTGTGCTGCACGGTGGGGGGCTCCTCGGCGAGGGTCGGGGGGACGCCGGTGTCGTGGTCGGCATCGGGTCGGTCGGCGGGCACGGCGAGCTCGGGGTCGAGCCAGGCAGGGTCGCGGCCAGTGGCGGGGTCCGGGTCGGTGGCGGCCTCGTGCCGCAGCCAGGGACTGGGCGCGGCCTCGGTCTCGGCGCCGGGGCGAGCGGTCTCGGCGCCGGTGCGAGCGGTCTCATCGGCGGTGCGGTCGTACCCGAGCCAGCCGCGGTCCGGGGTGCCGGACGGCGGCGTCACCGGGTGCCTGCCGCAGGGATGGTCGCGAGCGAGCTCGGGCGGTCGAAGCCCCCGATGCGGTTCAGCGGCCAGAAGGTGGCGCTCGCGCGGCCCACGACGTCGCGGGTGCGGACCGTGCCCCCGCCGGGGTCACCGAGGTGGGCGCGGGAGTCGGCGCTGTCACTGCGGTGGTCACCCATGACCCACAACCGGCCTGCGGGGACGGTGATGTCGAACGTCAGGTCGCTCGGCACGTCACCGGGGTAGAGGTAGTCCTCCGTCACCGGGACGCCGTTGACCGTGAGCTTGCCCTGGGCGTCGCAGCACACGACGTGGTCACCGGGCAGGCCGATGACGCGCTTGATGAAGTCCTGCTCGCCGAGGTCGACCCCGACGAGCGAGGCGGCCCTGGCCAGGGCGCGGCCCACCAGGCCGTCGTCCTGGTGCGGGCTGCGGTCGGCGGCAGCGAAGGTCGTGGTGCCGTCGAAGACGACCACGTCGCCGCGCTGCACGTCGTCGCCGGGCACGAGCTTGTTGACCAGGACGCGGTCGCCCGGCTCGATCGTCGGCTCCATCGACCCCGACGGCACGAAGAACGACTGCACGAGGAAACCCCGGACCACGAGCATGACCAGCAGGGCGGCGCCGACCAGCACGAGCCACGAGGGGCCACGTCGCCGGGGGTGACCGGACTGCGCCGCGCCACGCCCGCTGGCGTGGTCGTCGGCAGTCGCGGAAACGGCCACCGCGTCAGCATGCGCTGACGGGGTGGCCGGATCCTGCTGGGGTGCTTCGGGTCCGGGGTTCATCGCTTCCGGAGCCTAACCCTCGAGGCTGGGTCGGAGCGTGCCGGGACACCCGAGGGTCGAGATGAGATCGCCCTACTTGGCGGGGATCGTCTCGCGCTTCTCCTTGATCTTGGCGGCCTTGCCGCGCAGGTCGCGCAGGTAGTACAGCTTCGCGCGACGGACGTCACCGCGGGTGACGACCTCGATCTTGTCGATGATCGGGGTGTGCAGCGGGAAGGTGCGCTCCACGCCGACGCCGAAGGAGACCTTGCGGACGGTGAAGGTCTCGCCGATGCCCCCACCGTGGCGACGGATGACGACGCCCTTGAAGACCTGGATGCGGGAGCGGGTGCCCTCGACGACCTTGACGTGCACGTTGACGGTGTCACCGGCGCGGAAGGCGGGGACGTCGTCGCGCAGGGAGGCCTTGTCGATCTCGTCGAAACGCTGCATGGCAGATTCGCTTTCTTCTCGGCGCCACAGGTCGCCCAGGCTTGTCGGTCGTGCGTGATGTGTATGGCGCGTGCTGCGCGGGCCGCGTACGTGGCGGTCAGGCCGTGGGCACCGGAACCGGTGCCGCCGTACTCCCCCTGTGGCAGGGGCGCTGGTCGTGCAGACGCAAGGAGTCATTCTGCCACGAGGAGACCCCACCCCTGAAATCGTGACCCACGCCCCGGACTACCGTGTGCGCGTGAGCATCGACCCCGGCTGGCCCGTCGCCCTCGCGCTCGTGGTCCTGCTCGGCATCGCCGTCGGCGCCCACCGGCTCAACGGCTACGGCCTCGAGAAGCCGGCGCTGGTCGCTGCCGCCCGCTCGATCGCCCAGCTCGGCGTCGCCGCCCTGCTCATCACCTCGGTGGTCGAGCACCTGTGGCTGTCGGTGCTGCTCGTCGTGGTCATGTTCGCCCTGGGGGTGCTGACCACCTCGCGCCGGGTCGACGCACCCGGGTCCTGGCCCGCCGCCGCGACCGCCATGGCCGCGGGCGTGGTCCCTGTCCTCGTGGTGGTGCTGGCGACGGGCACCATCCCGCTCGAGGGCATCGCGATCATCCCGATAGCGGGCATCATCGTCGGCAACGCCATGACCGCCCACACCCTGGTGGGGCGTCGGGCCTTCTCCGCCCTGCGCGACGAGCACCCGCAGTACGAGGCGGCTCTCTCCCTCGGCCTCCTGCCCGCGCAGGCGATCCGCGAGATCGTCCACCGTCGCGCACCGGAGGCCCTGCTCCCCGGGCTCGACCAGGTCAAGACCACCGGTGTCGTGACGCTGCCGGGCGCCTTCATCGGGGTGATGCTCGGCGGCGGTTCACCGGTCCAGGCCGCGACCGCGCAGGTCCTCGTGCTCTTCGGGATCATGGCCGCCCAGACCATCACCGTGGGCGTGGCCGAACGGCTGGTGGCCGCCCGTCGGCTGGTGTCGCCGGACCTGCGGTCAGCCCTCGTCGACTGAGCCGCGCCGCGCCTTGGTCAGGTCCACGGTCCCGGGGTACGAACCCTCGCCGGGGACCGCGCGGTACCCGGCCTTGCGGTAGGTGCGCAGGTTGCGCTCGCTGCCCTGACCCGTGTTGATCCAGTAGGTGACGACGTCCGCCGGTGCCGCGGCCTCCGCGTGGGCGAGCAGGGCCCGGCCCAGCCCCCGGCCCTGCAGGTCGGGGGCGACCATGAGGCGCCCCACCTGCCAGGTGGCGGGGTCCTCGGGGTCGCGGCGACCACGCACCGAACCCACCAGCCGCCCCTCGGAGCGGACCATCCACGTGAGCCACTGCGTGAGCCCGTAGACGACCTCCTCCAGCGTCTCGACGAGCGGCGGGATCTCGAACGAGTCGTTGGCCCGGCCCTCGGTGACCCAGCAGGCCCGGCTCAGCGTGAGCAGCTCGGGGGCGTCGGCCGGCGTCGCCAGGGCGACGTCGAAGCCGTCGAGCGCGTTCGTCGCCGGGCCACCGGGCGCCGCTGGCGCGGCCTGCGAGGCGTGCAGCAGGTCGGGACGCCGGGCGGCGGTGCGTTCGAGCCGCTGCTGGTGCCGCCAGGCGGCGATCCGACCGTGGTCCCCGGACAACAGCACCGCGGGGACGTCGCGACGGACGCCGGGGGCCGACTCCCAGGACGAGGGCTTGGTGTAGACGGGGTACTCGAGCAGACCGTCCTCGTGCGACTCCTCGACGAGGGACTCGGCGTTGCCGATCACGCCGGGCAGCAGGCGGGCGACGGCCTCGACGATGGCGAGCACCGCCACCTCCCCCCCGTTGAGCACGTAGTCGCCGAGGGACACGACGGTCACCTCGAGGCCGAGGTCCTGCGCGGCGTGCTCGTGGACCCGCTCGTCGATGCCTTCGTAGCGACCGCAGGCGAAGGCGAGCCACGGCTCGTCCGCGAGCTCGCGCGCCAGGGCCTGGGTGAACGGCACGCCCCCGGGTCCGGGGACGATGAGCCGCGGTCGTGCAGCGGTCGGCACCGACGCCGGAGCCGAGCCGGCGACGTGCGCCAGCGCCTCGGCCCACGGCTCGGGTTTCATCACCATGCCGGCGCCGCCGCCGTAGGGCGTGTCGTCGACCGTACGGTGGCGGTCGTGGGCGAACTCGCGCAGGTCGTGCACCTGCAGGTCGAGCAGGCCGTCGCGCCGGGCCTTGCCGATGAGCGACAGGTCGAGGGGCGCGAGGTACTCGGGGAAGATCGAGACGACATCGAGGCGCATGGTCAGGCGGTCACTCGTCGGCGAGCTCGAGCAGGCCGGGCGGCGGGTCGATGACGACGCGGCGTGACTCCATGTCCACCTCGGGCACGATCGCCTCGACGAACGGCACCAGCGCCTGGCGGCCACCGGTGAGGGTCACGACCAGCAGGTCCTGGGCAGCCCCGGTCTCCAGCCCCGCGACCTCCCCGACGGTGGCCCCTGCCGTGTCGACGACCGTGAGCCCGACGAGCTCGTCCTCGTACCAGCCGTCCTCGTCGTCGTCCACGGCGTCGATGACGTCGCCGAGGGCGACGAAGAGCCGGGTGCCGCGCAGGCCCTCGGCGCCGGTGCGGTCGGGGATCTGTTCGAACCCCAGCAGCCAGACCTTCTGGTGCAGGCGTGCGGTCGCGAGGGTCAGCGCGCGCGGGACCCCGGAGCCCTCGGGGGCCTCCGTGGCGAAGACGACGCCGGGGATGAAGCGGCGCTCCGGGTCGTCGGTGTGGGCCTGCACGGTGACCTCACCGCGCAGGCCGTGGGGCTTGCCGATGCGGGCGACGAGCAGCTGGTCGGTGGCGGGCATGGCCACGATCCTCTCAGGGTGGGTGGTGACATGCCGAGGGCCGCCGGGATCGTGATCCCAGCGGCCCTCGGAACGACCGGTTGTCGGTGCGCGGTCAGCGGACCTTGTCGGTGTCGACGATGTCGACCCGGACGGTGTGCCCGCCGGCCAGCGCACCCATGACGGTGCGCAGGGCGCTCGCGGTCCGGCCGGAACGACCGATCACGCGCCCGAGGTCCTCGGGGTGGACCCGGACCTCGAGCACCTCACCGCGGCGGAGCTCCTTGCGTCGAACGGCAACCTCGTCCTTGTGGTCGACGATGCCCTTCACGAGGTGCTCGAGCGCCTCTTCCAGCACGGTCAGGCCTGGTCCGCGGCGTCGGCCTCGGCGGCCGGGGCCTCCGCGGTCGTGGCCTCGTCAGCCTTGGCCTCTTCGACCTTGGGCTCCTCGACCTTGGGCTCCTCGGCGGGGGCCTCGTCAGCCTTCTTGGCGGCCTTCTTCTTCGGGGTGGTCGCCGTGTCGGCGCCCGCGTCGGACTTGCCGGCGGCGGCGATGGCCGCGTCGTAGAGCTCCTTCTTGGACGGCTTCGCAGCCTTGACCTTGAGGGTGCCCTCGGTGCCGGGCTCGCCCTTGTACTTCTGCCAGTCACCCGTGATCTTCAGCAGGGCGGCGACGGCCTCGGTCGGCTGCGCACCCTGGCCGAGCCAGTACTGGGCGCGGTCCGAGTTGATGTCGATGAGCGACGGCTCCTCGGTGGGGTGGTACTTGCCGATCTCCTCGATGGCACGGCCATCGCGCTTGGCGCGCGAGTCCATGACGACGACGCGGTAGAACGGTGCACGGATCTTGCCCATGCGCTTCAGACGGATCTTGACGGCCACGGTGGTGGTGTCTCCTTGTTCGTGTTGTGAGCACGGCGAGACCGCGCACGGTTCGCGCGGGGTGCCGGAACCCGGTGTAGGCGTTCCAGAGCCAGGAGGCCCGGTCCGACGGGCGAAGCGGTGCTCCGCGCCATACGGGGGCCCGTGCCTGGACGGGTACAGCCGCCCATTCTGCCAGATCGCCGGGGGTGGCCCGGACCACGGCGTTCAGGCGTCGGTCACCACGGGCTGGGCCGGTAGTCCTTGACGAAGCAGCCGTACACGTCCTCGCCCGCCTCACCCCGCACGATCGGGTCGTAGACACGGGCCGCGCCGTCGACGAGGTCGAGGGGTGCGTGCCATCCCTCGGCGGCGATCCGCAGCTTCTCGTGGTGGGGGCGCTCGTCGGTGATCCAGCCGGTGTCGACGGCGGTCATGAGGATCCGGTCGGTCTCGAACATCTCCCCCGCGCTGGTGCGGGTCAGCATGTTGAGCGCGGCCTTGGCCATGTTGGTGTGGGGGTGACCCGCGCCCTTGTAGCGGCGCGAGAACTGGCCCTCCATCGCCGAGACGTTGACGACGTAGGCCCGTCGCGCGCCGGCGGCGACCGCCGCCCGCATCGCGGGCCGCAGCCGCGACACGAGGATGAAGGGCGCGGTGGCGTTGCAGAGCTGCACCTCGAGCAGCTCGAGGGGGTCGACCTCCTCGACCTTCTGGGTCCACGAGTTGTTGACCTGGGTGTCGGGCAGCAGCCCCCCGGCGTCGAGCGCGGTCCCGGCGAGGTGGGCGTCGAGGCTGGCGTGACCGGCTGAGAGGGCCATCGCGGTCATCGAGGCTGCCGACCGCGCCGCGAGGACCTCCTCCGCGTGCTCGGGCGACTCTCCCTCGTGGTGGGCGACCTGGTGCTCGCGCAGGGTCCCGATGAGGTTGGCCGGGTGGGCCTCGCTGATCCGGTCGAACGTCACGAGCTCCGGCAGGTCGACGCCCTGGGGCAGCGGCGCGTTCTCGCCGTCGACGAGGTGTCCGTACGACCCCGGCGAGCGCCGCACCGTCTGCGCGGCGTTGTTGATGAGGATGTCGAGCGGACCGGCAGCCGCGACCTCGTCGGCGAGCGCGACGACCTGGGTGGGGTCGCGCAGGTCGATGCCGACGACCTTGAGCCGGTGGATCCAGTCGCCCGAGTCCTCCTGGGCCGCGAAGCGCCTCGCCGCGTCGCGAGGGAACCGGGTGGTGATGGTCAGGTGCGCACCGTCGCGCAGGAGGCGCAGCGCGATGTACATGCCGATCTTCGCCCGACCACCGGTGAGCAGCGCGCGACGACCCGTGAGGTCGGTGCGCTGGTCGCGCTTGGTGTGGCTCAGCTCGGCACAGTCCGGGCAGAGCCAGTGGTAGAACGCGTCGACGAGGGTGTACTCCGCCTTGCAGATGTAGCAGCCGCGGGACTTCATCAGCTCACCCGCATGGGCGCCACGGACGCTGGAGACGAGCGGGATGCCCTTGGTCTCGTCGTCGATCCGCATCGGCGATCCGGTGGCCGTCGCCGCGATGATCGCCTCGTCGTGCTCCACCTGCGGCTGCAGGGCCGCGCGGCGGCGCGACTTGCGGACGCGCTTGTACATCCGTCCCGTCGCCCGCTTGATCGTCTCGATGTCGGGGTGGCCCGCGTCCAGCTCGGGCAGCAGCTCGAGGACCTTGAGCGCGGTGGCCAGGTCGGCGGGGTCGATCTGGTCGAGCTCGGTGGGCGACGTGGTCGGGTCCTCCTCGGACACGGGCTCGCGGGTCGGTTCGCTCATCGGGCGCGCCACGCGTCCGGGTCGGCGGCGAGCGCGGAGACGCGCTCGGGCAGCTCGCCGGAGAGGACGTCCGCGAGGCTGGTCTCGTCGAGCACCGAGCGCAGGCTGGCTCGCACGGCGACCCACACCGTGGGCAGGTGCTCGGCCACGCCGTCGTACCGGGTCTCGTGCGGGCGCAGGCCGCGGACCTCGGCGAGGGGTCCGTCGACGGCACGGAACACGTCACCGAGGCTGATGTCGCGCGGCTCGCGGGCCAGGGCGTAGCCGCCGCGGGCGCCTCTGGTGCTCTTGACGAGGCCGGCGGTCCGGAGGTCGGCCGCGATCGCCTCGAGGAACTTGCGCGGGAGCGTCTGCCGGTATGCCAGCGTCTCCACGCTCACCGGGCCCGCTGCGGTGGTCGCCGCCTCGGCGAGGATGAGCATGGCCCGGACGGCGTACTCCGTGCGCGCCGAGATGTCCACGGGCGCATTGTGTCGCACCCGGAGGGTATGCCGTGCAGCGGGCGTCCTGCGCCGGCTCAGATGGCGAGGGCGGGGTCGAGCTCGTAGGCGTCGGGGCCGTGCGTGGCGCGGGCGTAGACCGTCTCCCCCACCTGGAGGCCGAGGACGTCGGCCTGTCCGCGGGTCACCTGCGCCGCGAACCGTTGCCCGGAGTCCGCCCGCAGGTCGATGCGGACCTCGAAACCCAGCCGCACGACCCGCTCGACGACCGACTCGACGACCCCGCCGGCGGTGCCGGTCAGGGCGTCGGCGGCGACGGCCCGGTCACGGTTGCGCTCGAGCGCGATGTCGTGCGGGCGGACCAGCTGGCCGCCGAGGCGGGCGACCGAGCCCAGGAACGACATGACGAAGTCGTTGGCGGGGCGGTCGTAGAGGGAGACCGGGTCCCCGACCTGCTCGATCCGGCCCTTGTTGAGGACGGCGATCCGGTCGGCGACGTCGAGCGCCTCCTCCTGGTCGTGGGTGACCAGCACCGTGGTCACGTGGACCTCGTCGTGCAGGCGCCGCAGCCACTGGCGCAGGTCGGCCCGCACCTTGGCGTCCAGGGCGCCGAACGGCTCGTCGAGCAGCAGCACCTCCGGGTCGACGGCGAGCGCGCGCGCGAGGGCCATGCGCTGGCGCTGCCCACCGGAGAGCTGGGCCGGGTAGCGGTGCTGGAAGCCGTCGAGGCCGACGATCTCGAGCAGGTCGTCGACCTTCTTCGCGATCTCCGCCTTGGGGCGCTTGCGGATGCTCAGGCCGAACGCCACGTTGTCGCGCACCGTCATGTGCTTGAACGCGGCGTAGTGCTGGAAGACGAACCCGATCCCCCGCTTCTGCGGCGCCACACCGGTGACGTCGCGGCCGCCGATGACGATCGAGCCCGCGTCGAGGCGCTCGAGACCGGCGATGGAGCGCAGCAGGGTCGACTTGCCCGAGCCGCTCGGCCCCAGCAGCGCCGTCAGCGTGCCCGCGGGGATGTCGAGCGTCACGTCGTCGAGCGCGGCGAAGTCTCCGTAGTTCTTGCGGGCTCCGGTCACGGTGATCATGTCGTGCTCCTCTTGCGGTCGAGCAGGGTCATCAGCAGCAGGGTGAGGACGGCGAGGCCCATGAGCAGGGTGGCGGCGGCGTACGCGCCATACGTGTTGTGGTCGTCGATGTAGCGGGAGTGGACGAGCAGCGTCAGGGTCTGGGACACCCCGGGGAAGCCGGAGCTGACCATGATCACCGCCCCGAACTCGCCGAGGGCACGGGCGATCGTGAGCACGACGCCGTACGTCAGGCCCCACCGGATGGCGGGCAGCGTGATCCGCCAGAACGTCTGGGCCGAGCTCGCCCCCAGGGTCGAGGCGGCCTGCTCCTGCTCCGTGCCGATCTCGTGCAGGACCGGTTCGACCTCGCGGACGACGAACGGCAGCGTCACGAAGATCGTCGCGATGACCATGCCGGGAAGGCCGAAGATGACGCGGACACCGAGGTTGTTCTCGATGCCCCCGAACCAGCCGCTGGAGCCCCACAGCAGGATGAGCGAGACGCCCACGACGATCGGCGACACCGCGAACGGCAGGTCCACGACCGCCTGGATCAGGCCGCGGCCACGGAACCGCCCGCGCACGAGCGCGAGCGCCGTGCCCACGCCGAAGACGACGTTGAGCGGCACGGTGATGGCCACGATGAGCAGGGAGAGGTTGAGCGCCGAGATGGCGGCCGGGGNCGGCACCCCGATGAGCAGGACGAGGTAGCCGAGGGCGACGGTGCGCAGGCTGAGGCGGGCAGCGGTCGAGGTCCTCATGCCGAGTCCTCCTCGCGCCGCTGGCTGCGTCCGGCGAGGACGCGCAGGACGAACAGGGTCACGAATGCGATCGCGAGCAGGGCCACCGAGACCGCGGCGGCGTTGACCGGCCGGTCGATCTCGATCTGCTGCTGGATGTACTGCGAGGCCACCTGCGTCTTCCGGGGAATGTTGCCGCCGATGAGGACGACCGAGCCGTACTCGCCGATGGCACGGGCGAACGCGAGGCCGGTGCCCCCGATGACGGCCGGTGCCAGGGTGGGCAGCACGACCCGGCGGAACGTCGTCCAGTTCGACGCACCCAGCGAGGCCGCGGCCTCCTCCACCTCGCGGTCGGCCTCGATGAGGACCGGTTGCACCGAGCGCACCACGAACGGCAGCGTCACGAACGCCAGGGCGACGAGCAGACCGGGCTGGGTGGCGTTGAGGTGGATGCCGACCGGGCTGTTGGGGCCGTAGAGGGACAGCAGGACGATGCTCGCGACGATGGTCGGCAGGGCGAACGGCAGGTCGATCAGCGCGTTGACGACGCGCTTGCCCCGGAAGTCGTCACGCACCAGCACCCAGGCGATGAGGGTGCCCATGACGGCGTTGACGAGGGCGACGACGGCCGAGACCGCCACCGTGACGCGCAGGGAGGCCAGGGCCACGGGCGCGGTGACCGCGTCCCAGAAGCCCGACCAGCCCTCGCCGAACGAGGTCACCGTCAGCGCCGCGAGCGGCAGCAGCACGATGATGCTGAGCCAGAGCCCGACCAGCCCGACTCCGAGGGGGCGGCCGACGCGGCGGCCGAGTCCGCTGCGCGGCGGCGCCNGGGCGCGCCGGCAGGGACGACACGTCGGTGTCGTCCCTGCCGGCGCCCGTACGAGGGGTGAGGGTCGTCGTCATGGGTTACGACGTCGCCTTGTCGTAGATCA
>NZ_LMGM01000001.1:1248337-1253716 GCF_001427915.1 Phycicoccus sp. Root563
GCGCGATGGAGCCGGTCTCCTTCTTGAACAGGGTGCCGTCGACCGTCTTCCACCCACCGAGGTCGTCGATGGTCCACAGCTTCTGCGGCTGCGGGAAGTCGGCCGCGAACTCCTTCGCCACGGTCGGGTCGACCGGGCGGAACCCTGCCTGCGCCCACAGCTTCTGCGCCTCGGGCGTGAACAGGAAGTCGTTGAAGGCCTTGGCCTTCGCGAGGTTCTTGCTCTTGCTGATGACGGCCGTGGGGTTCTCGATCTTGAACGTGGTCGGCGGGGTCACGTGCTCGACCGGGTCACCGCTGCGCTCGGCGAACAGCGCCTCGTTCTCGTAGCTGAGCAGGACGTCGCCGGTGCCCTGGAGGAACGTCTCGGTCGCCTCACGACCCGACTTCGGCTGCACCTTGACGTGGTCGCCGACGAGCTTGGAGATGTAGGCGAGGCCCGCGGCCGGGTTCTTGCCACCGTCGCTCTTGGCGGCATACGGGGCGAGCAGGTTCCACTTGGCGCTGCCAGAGCTGAACGGGTTCGGCGTGACGACCTCGATCCCGGGCTTGAGCAGGTCATCCCAGTCCTTGATGCCCTTGGGGTTGCCCTTGCGGACGACGATCGTGACGACCGAGCCGAACGGGATCCCCTTGTACTGGTTGGCGTTCCAGTCCTTGTCGACCAGGCCGGCGTCCACGAGGCGGGTGATGTCGGGCTCGACCGAGAAGTTGACGAAGTCGGCCGACGCACCCGCGGCGACCTTGCGCGACTGGTCGCCGGAGGCGCCGTAGGACTGCTGGAACTGCACGCCCTTGCCCGCCGCGGTCGCGTTGAACGCGGGGATGAGCTTGTCGTAGCCCACCTTCGGGACGGCGTACGCGTAGAGGTCGATGGTGCTGGTGGCGGCACCCGCGTCGGCGGCCGACGCACCGACCGTGTCGCTCGCGCCTCCCCCGGCACAGGCCGTCATCACCATCGCGCCGACGGTCGCGACGGCGGCCAGGGCGAGGCGGGGGTGACGGTTCATCGTGGGCTCCTTCGGTGCCAGCGGTGCCGGCCGTGGTCACCGGCCGGGCGGCGGGTGATCTCCTATGTGACACCTAGGATTTTGGATAGCGTCGCGTTATCGGTCAAATAACGTGCGCTTATGTCTCGCATCGTGGATGTGGTGATACCGCGCCTTTCGGGACGGGTCGCCCACCCCGCAGCGATGGGCCGCGCCATCACCGTCTCGGTGCTCGCCAGCTGTCGCCATCGCGGACGGAATGGCGACAGGTCCTGCTCACCGCGCGCGCCCTGGCGGTGTGCCCGGGGCTGAGCCGGGGTATGCCGGGGTATGCCGGGGTGTGCCGGGGGTGTGCCGGGGTCAGACCTCGGTGCCGCGCAGCACGATGTGCTCCGGCGCGGCCAGGGCCCGGATCTCGCGGCGCGGGTCGGTGGCGTAGACGACGAGGTCGGCGTCCGCCCCCTCCTCCAGCCCGGGGCGACCCAGCCAGGCGCGCGCGCCCCACGTGGCGGCATGCAGGGCCTCTGCGTTGCTCAGCCCCGCCTTGGTGAGCTCGTGCGCCTCATCGGCGACGAGCCCGTGGCGCAGGGAGCCGCCGGCGTCGGTGCCGAGGTAGATCGGGATCCCGGCGTCGCGGGCGGCGCCGATGGTGGCGTAGCGGCGACCGTGCAGGGCCAGCATCCGCTGGTGGTAGGCGGGGTACTTCTCCATGGCCGGCTCCGCGATCGCGGGGAAGGTCGCGATGTTGACCAGCGTGGGCACGATGGCGATCTGCTGCTCGGCGAACTGCGCGATGGTCTCGGGCTCGAGCCCGGTGGCGTGCTCGATGCAGTCGGTGCCCGCGGCGGCGAAGTCGTAGAGCGAGGCCTCACCGAAGCAGTGCGCCGTCACCCGCGCCCCCTCCTCGTGGGCGGCCGCGATCGCGTCGCTGAGGACGTCGACCGGCCAGCAGGTCGACAGGTCACCGGTGTCGCGGTCGATCCAGTCGCCGACGAGCTTGACCCAGCCGTCGGCCGCCTTCGCCTCGAGCCGGACGCGTTCGACGAGCTGGTCGGGCTCGATCTCGTGGGCGAAGTTGCGGATGTAGCGGCGGGTGCGGGCGATGTGACGGCCGGCGCGGATGACCTTGGGGAGGTCGTCGCGCTGGTCGACCCACCGGGTGTCCGCCGGCGACCCGGCATCACGGATGAGCAGCGTGCCGGCCTCCCGGTCGGCGAGCGCCTGCGCCTCCGCGGTCGCGTCGTCCACCGCCCCGTGGGCGTCGAGGCCGACGTGGCAGTGCGCATCCACGAGCCCCGGCAGCACCCAGCCACGCAGGGTCTGGACGTCGCCACCGGCTCCCGTCGGCCGCTCGAAGGTCAGCCGTCCACCGACCACCCACGCCTCGGGCCGGACGTCCTCCGGGCCGACGAGGATCTCACCCTGCAGGTGCAGCACCGTTGCCATGGAACGACCCTAGCGACGGGCGGCCGCGATCTCGCGGGAGCAGGCCGCGTCCGGGTACGGGAGGTGGACCGACGGTCAGGAGGTCTCGGCGAGCGGACGCACGAACCGGCGCAGCGCCTCCACGACCACCTCGGGGGCGTCCGTGTGCACCCAGTGGGAGGCACCCTTGACCGTCAGCTGTCGCACCTTCGGGAAGAGGGCCTGCATCGCGGGCAGGTCCTCGTCACGGATGTACTCGGACTCGGACCCGGCGATCCAGAGCACCGGGCCGTCGTACGGCGCCAGGTCGGCGGCCGCGTCCGGCCAGCCGGCGATGACCGAACCCGTCCCCTTGGCTGCGTCTGCCGAGAAGAGCCCGAGGTTGGCCTGCCAGTGCCAGGTGTCGCCGTCGCGCCGCAGGTTCTGCATGAGGAACGCCTTGACGCCACGGTTCGGCTCCTCGAACCGCGCCTCGGCGTCACCCCGGCTGGTCAGGTCGTCCAGCGGCAGGCGTTCCATCTCGGCGATGTAGCCGCTGAACCGGTCGAGGCTGCCGTAGGACTTCGGCGCGATGTCGACGACGACGAGGCGCGCGACGAGCTCCGGGTGCCGGAGGGCGAGCAGCATCGCGGTCTTGCCGCCGAGCGAGTGCCCGACGACCATCCAGCGCGCGTCCGCGTCGATGCCGCGCAGGGTCGCCGCCACAGCATCGGCGTAGGCCGTGAACGAGAACTCCTCCGTCCACGGGGAGCGCCCGTGGTCGGGCAGGTCGACCAGCGTCGAACGGGCGCCGTCGCCGCCGGGCCCGGCGAGGGCCTTGGCGATCTGTGACCAGTTGCGGCCCTGGCCGAACAAGCCGTGCAGGAACGCCACCCGCGGCCCGGCGGTGCCGACCGACAGGGTGTGCAGCGACGGCCCGCGCCCAGACGGCTGCGCGCCGTCGCTCACCGGCCGAGGAACTTCTCGAAGCCTGCGGGCAGCTGGCTCGGGTCCATGTCGGCGGGCGCCCCACCGGTCGCACCGGCGCCGAAGGCAGCGCCGCCTCCGGTCCGCGGCGCCGTGGACTTCTCCGCGGCGGCACGCTCCTCGGCGGCCCGCTTGGCCGGGTTGCCGGACTTGGACTTCTTGCGCTGGGGCTGCTGCTTGCCGCGCTTGCCGGCGCCGCCACCCATACCCGGGATGCCCGGCATGCCAGGGATGCCACCGCCGCGGGCGAGCTGCTTCATCATCTTCTGCGCCTCGGTGAAGCGCTCGAGCAGGCCGTTGACCTCGGACACCTCGACCCCCGAGCCCTTGGCGATGCGCAGGCGGCGCGACCCGTTGATCTGCTTGGAGTGGGTGCGCTCGAACGGCGTCATCGATCGGACCATCGCCTCGATGCGGTCGAACTCCCGCGGGTCGAGGTTGTCCAGCTGGGCCTTCATCTGGCCCATGCCCGGCATCATGCCGAGCATCGACTTCAGGCCACCCATCTTCTTCAGGGCGGCCATCTGGTCGAGGAAGTCGTCGAAGGTGAAGTCCTCCTCGGCGAGGAACTTGCGCTGCATCTCCGCCTGCTGGCGGGCGTCGAACGCCTTCTCCGCCTGCTCGATGAGGGTGAGCACGTCACCCATGTCGAGGATGCGCGAGGCCATCCGGTCGGGGTGGAAGACCTCGAAGTCCTTCACGCCCTCGCCGGTGCTGGCGAACATGATCGGGCGACCGGTGACCGACGCGACCGACAGCGCGGCGCCACCACGGGCGTCACCGTCGAGCTTGGACAGGACGACGCCGGTGAAGTCGACGCCCTCCTGGAACGCGAGCGCGGTGTCGACGGCGGCTTGGCCGATCATCGCGTCGATGACGAAGAGCACCTCGTCGGGCGAGATGGCCGAGCGGATGTCGGCGGCCTGCTGCATGAGGTTCGCGTCGACGGCGAGGCGTCCGGCGGTGTCGACGATGACGACGTCGTGCTGGTTGCGGCGGGCGTGCTCGATGCCGGCGCGGGACACCCCGACCGGGTCACCGAAGGAACGGGTGCCCTCCCCCGTCGGGCCGACCGCGTCGTGGCCACCGATGTTGCCGCGCTCGGGCGCGTAGACCGGGACACCTGCCCGCTCTCCGACCACCTCGAGCTGGGTCACGGCGTTCGGGCGCTGGAGGTCGGCGGCGACGAGGATCGGGGTGTGTCCCTGCTCCTTGAGCCAGCGCGCCAGCTTGCCCGCAAGGGTGGTCTTACCGGCGCCCTGCAGACCCGCGAGCATGATGACGGTGGGCGGGTTCTTGGCGAACTGGATCGTCCGCGTCTGCCCGCCGAGGATGCCGACGAGCTCCTCGTTGACGATCTTGACGACCTGCTGGCCGGGGTTGAGCGCCCCGGAGACCTCCGAGCCGAGCGCCCGGTCGCGGACCGCGGAGGTGAACTGCTTCACCACGGGCAGCGAGACGTCGGCGTCGAGCAGGGCGAGCCGGATGTCGCGCACGGTGGCGTTGACATCGGACTCGGACAGCCGCCCCTTGCCCCGGAGGTTCTTGAAGGTGGCGGTCAGGCGGTCGGAAAGTGACGTGAACACGGCCCTCAGACTAATCGGTCGAACCGGGCCGCACCGACACGACCACCAGCAACCTCACGAGCCGGTGGTCGCGCCGTCGCAGATGTCGATGACCATCGCCACGGTCTGGGCCACCTTGGCCGGCGGCAGCAGGCGCCCACCGAACTCGGTGACGTAGAACGTGTCGAGCGTCTGCCCGGCGTAGGTGGCGATGTGCGCGGACCGCACGGACAGACCGGCCTTCGCGAACCCCATACCGAGCTCGTGCAGCAAGCCTGGACGGTCCTGGGCCCGCACCTCGATCACGGTCGCCTCCTCCGAGGCGTGCGGCACCACGAGGGCGCGCGCCTGCCCGGGTGACCCGGTCCCCGCTTCCGCGCTCGGTCGCGCCGCGAACTGTCGGCGGCGGTCGAGCAGCCCCAGCGGGCCCCGGTC
>NZ_LMGM01000001.1:1253731-1325677 GCF_001427915.1 Phycicoccus sp. Root563
CTCTCCACGTGCCACTCGTTGGCCGCCACCCCGTCGACCGTCCGCAGGATGGCCGTGCGGACGACGAGCCCGTATGCCGCGAGCAGGCCCGCGGTGTCGGCGAACAGTCCCAGCCGGTCCCGGTCGAAGACGTCGATGCGGTAGGAACCGCCCTGGGGGCGGACGATGACGCGCGGCTCCCCCGCGGCGACGGACTCGAGGTCCGCAGCATCCACGGTGGTGCCCTCGGCGGGCGGTGGCATGGTTCCTTCCTCCCACCCGGTCCGGGCGGCGTCGGCGAGCTGGCGCAGCAGGGTGGCGCGCCAGTCGGTCCAGGCCTGCGGCCCGGCGGCCGAGGCGTCCGCCTCGGTGAGGGCGACCAGCAGGTCGAAGACCTCCCGCGCCCCACCGACCGCCTGGCGGGCCGCGGTGACCGTGCCGGGGTCCTGGTGGTCGCGACGGGTGGCGAGGTCGATCAGCGTGAGGTGCTCGCGCACGAGGGTCGTCACGACGTCGACGTCGGCCGGCGGGTAGCCCAGCCGGATGGCGATGGCCCGGGCCAGCGGGGCGCCGGTCGCGGAGTGGTCGTGGGCGCCGGGCACCTTGCCGATGTCGTGCAGCAGCGCGGCCAGCAGCAGCAGGTCGGCGCGGCTCACCCCCCGGACGAGCCCACCGGCGATGACGACGGTCTCGATGAGGTGGCGGTCGACCGTGTGGCGGTGCACCGCGCTGCGCTGCGGGCGGGAGCGCACGGCCGCCCACTCGGGCAGCCAGCGGTCGATGATGCCCGCCTGGTCCAGGCCCTCCCAGACGCCGATGAGTCCGGGTCCGGTGGCGAGCAGGTCCGCGAACAGGTCGCGCGCGATCTCCGGCCAGGGCTCCTCGAGCCGCGGCGGCTGGCCGGCGAGGTTGGCCAACGTGGTCGGGGCGATGGGCAGGTTGTTGCGCGCAGCGACGACGGCCGCGCGCAGCGGCAGGAGCGGGTCGGTGGACAGGGTGCTGCGCGGACCGAGGACGACCTCGCCGTCGTGCTCGAACATCCCGAACCCGAGCGGGTTGAGCTGCGGGCGGCGGGGACCGACGCGCAGGGTGCGCGCGCGCTGGGACTGTCCAGCGCGCCGTACCGTGCCGTCGAGGGCGTAGGCGATCGTGCGCCCGGCGGTCGCGACCGAGGTGAGCATGTCGTCCGCGTCGGAGTGCCCGAGGAGGGCCGCGACCGCGTCATGGTCCTCACGGGTGAGTCGGTCACGGCCCTTGCCGGTCACCACGTGCACGGCATCGCGCACGTCGAGGAGCACGCGGTGCGCCTCGTCGACGGTCTCGTGCGGGCGGTCGGTGAGCCAGGCTGCGACGAGCGCGTTGAGGACCGTCATGTCCCGCAACCCGCCGTGCGCCTCCTTGAGGTCCGCCTCCAGGCTCTGGGCGAGGTCACCGTGGCGGGAGTGCCGCGCGCGCAGGCCCTCGATGAGCTGCGGCAGGCGGCGCCGGGCGTTCGCGCGCCAGTCGTGCGCCACCGTGGACCGCGCTGCGGTGACGACCTCGACATCACCCGCGACGCACTGCAGGTCGAGCAGCCCCACGGCAGCCGTGAGGTCGCCCGATGCCACGGTGCGGCACTGGTTGACGGTGCGGACCGAGTGGTCCAGGCGGACCCCTGCATCCCAGACGGGGTACCAGATGCGGTCGGCCAGGCCACGCAGGTCCTCCCCCGACAGGGAGCGGCCGTAGTGGAGCAGGACGAGGTCGACGTCGCTCAGGGGTCCTGCGTCACCCCGGGCGAGGCTGCCCACGGCGGCCAGTGCCACCCCTTCGGGCCGGCGCGACCCGAGGGCCTCCTGCCACACCGTCGTGAGCCAGTCGCGGGTCAGGGCGGCGATGGCGTCACGGCGCGCCTGCCCCGCACCGGGGGCGTCGAAGCCCCGGGCGCCGGCCAGGTCCAGGCGGCGAGCCGCCAGGTCGGTCTGCTCGATCGTCATGGCAGTCACTGTGCCCTTTCGTCATTTCGCGCAGTGCGCACGCGTGTTACGGCTGTGTTAGCGCGTCGGCACGTCACAGGCCGACACCCGGGACGGGGGGATCGTCCCGGGTGTCGGCCGGTGGGTGCTCCGTCGGGGGCCGGAGCGTCAGGGGTGTGGTCGGGCGGGCTCGACTGGGTCAGAGGGCGTCGACGCCGCGCTCGCCGGTGCGGACCCGGACGACGTCCTCGACCGGGATGGTCCAGATCTTGCCGTCGCCGATCCGACCCGTCTGGGCCGACTTGAGGATGACCTCGGCGACCGAGCTGGCGTCGATGTCGTCGACGAGCACCTCGACCCGCACCTTCGGCACGAAGTCGACGGTGTACTCCGCACCGCGGTAGACCTCGCTGTGGCCACGCTGGCGGCCGTAGCCGGACGCCTCGCTGACGGTCATGCCGGAGATTCCGTAGGCCTCCAGGGCCTCCTTCACCTCGTCGAGCTGGTGGGGCTTGATGATGGCGGTGACGAGCTTCATGCCTTTGCTCCCTCGTGGGTCTTGGCGGTGGGCGCCGTGGTCGAGATTGCTCCGGACGAGCCGAACCGTCCACCCGACAGGCCGCTCAGGTCGTAGGCGCTCTCAGCGTGCTCGGACAGGTCGACACCCTGGGACTCCTGGGTCTCGTCGACGCGGAAGCCCATGGTCTTGTGGATGGCGAGCCCGATCAGGTAGGTCATGACGAACGAGAACACGAGGACCACGAAGGCACCGAGCGCCTGGGCGCCGAGCTGGGAGAACCCGCCGCCGTAGAAGAGGCCCTCGTTGACGTCCAGGCCGGCGGCGCCGGTCGGGCTGCCCTTGGTGGCCAGCAGGCCGATGAGCAGGGTGCCGATGAGGCCGCCGACGAGGTGGACACCCACGACGTCGAGGCTGTCGTCGAAGCCGAACCGGAACTTCAGGCCGACCGCGAGGGCGCACCCGGCACCGGCGACGAGACCGACGATGAGCGCACCGATCGGGGAGACCGTGGCGCAGGCCGGGGTGATGGCGACCAGGCCGGCGACCACACCGGAGGCGGCGCCGAGCGAGGTCGGGTGACCGTCGCGGAACTTCTCCACGACCAGCCAGCCGAGCATCGCCGTGCAGGTGGCGGCGAGGGTGTTGACCCAGACACCGGCGGCCTGCGTACCCGCGCCGAGGGCGGAACCGGCGTTGAAGCCGAACCAGCCGAACCACAGGATGCCGGCACCGATCATGACCAGCGTCAGGTTGTGCGGACGCATGGGCTCCTTGGCGAACCCGATGCGCTTGCCGAGCACGATGGCCAGGGCCAGGCCTGCCGCACCGGCGTTGATGTGGATCGCGGTTCCACCCGCGAAGTCGTAGGCCGCGGCGCCGCCGAACAGCAGCCCGTCAGCCTTGTTGGCGATCCAGCCACCCGTGTCGGCGGCGTAGCCGCTGAACGCGAACACCCAGTGGGCGGCCGGGAAGTAGACCAGCGTCGACCACACGACGGTGAAGACCGTCCAGGCCGTGAACTTGGCCCGGTCGGCGATCGCGCCGGAGACCAGGGCCACCGCGATGATGGCGAAGACGACCTGGAAGGCCACGAAGGCCGGGGCGGGGATGCCGCCCGCGGCGGCGGTGCCTGCGGCGGCGTCCGCGGGGACGTAGCCGTAGATCTGGTCGAGAATTCCCTTCAGTCCGAAGTGCGTGAAGGGGTTGCCCAGCAGTCCGCCGCCCAGGTCCGGGCCGAAGGTCTCGCTGTAACCCCAGAGGATCCACACAGTGCCGACCGTGCCCATGGTGATGAAGCTCATCATCATCATGTTCAGCACGCTCTTGGTCCGAACCATGCCTCCGTAGAAGAGGGCCAGGCCCGGTGTCATGAACAGCACCAGGGCCGCCGCAGCAAGGACCCAGGCGGTGTTCCCGCTGTCGGTGAACGGCACGTCGGCCGTCACGAAGGTAGTAGCGCTCATGCGGAGAACCATGCCGGTGCGGGATTTCGAGGAAGGCCGCGCTGTGTTACGGCTGTGTTAGCGGATCCTCACGTCGGTAAGCATCAGGTAAAGGGCGGGTCATCGTCTCGGATGGTGGAGGGGTCAGAACGCCGAGACCGACGACGGTGCCCGCTGCGGACGGCTCAGGGCCCGGACGACAGCCGTCGCGCCGTGGCGGTCGGCCGCGACGGCGGCCAGGAGCCCGACGACGGGCACGACAGCCCCCTCCGGGAAGGTCGGGGTCTCGGTCCCGACGCTGGCTGCGAGGTCGTCGGCGTGCACGAGCATCTCCATCATGCGCGTCGTCAGGAAGTCGTCGGTCGTCAGCGACCACCCCTGCCAGGGGATGAAGATGGTGTCGGGGTCGCGCGGCCGGGCCAGCAGGTCGGCCACCGCGTCGGTGTGCGCCGCTGCCCCGGCGAGGACCGCATCAGGACCCGCGAGCGCCGCCTCGTCGTCCCGCACGTTCTGGTCGGGGTCGCTGCGCCCTGCTCGGGACGCCGCCACCCACGGTGCCCGGCGGTAGTGCTCCAGGACGGCGATCGTCTCGCCCTGGGCCGGGGACGACAGCCCCTTGGCGACGGTGACGCCCTGGTTGAGCAGGTGGTGGGCCAGACCACCCACGCTCATGCCTGCACAGGCGCTCTCCTGCCCCCACGCAGCGCGCACGAGGTCCGAGCCGGCCAGGTCGCGGGAGATGCGGACCGACTCGAGGAAGGCCTGGCGGTGGTCGCTCACGTCCATGGACCGACCCTAGCCTCGGCCCACGAGGGAGCAACGGCTCACGCACGCACCTCCTGCCGCTCCTGACCGGCTCGGGTCGGTCGCTGACGCGCCCAGCGGCCACGGAGCCAGGCGGCACCCCTCTCGAGGGGCAGGAACGCGAGCATCATCACCAGGTGCGGCCAGAACGCGATCGTGATCGCGGCATACGTCATCGCGTGGAACACGAACCACCCCGCCACCACCCGGCGGCGCCAGCGCTCGGTGAGCAGGAAGATGACCGGGGCAGTGAGCTCGGCGGCGAACAGCACCCACTGGAAGGCGTGCAGCGTCCACGGCACCTCGAGCAGCCATTGCGCCACCGGGGTGCCCCGTCGCACCACGGCCCGGACCATCGTGGCGGAGTTGACCCAGTCCCAGCCGCCGAAGCGGATCTTGGCCCACGCCGACAGGAAGTAGGTCGCGACCGCCGCGAGCTGGATGGCCCGCAGGGCGAACCCGGCGGCCTCGCTGCGCCGCCGGTCGGACAGGTGCGCCAGCCCCACGGTCGGCAGGAGGGCGAGCGCCACGACGAAGTCCGCCCGGTCGTGGTCGACCTTGCCGTAGGAGAAGGCGACGTACTGGTACCAGACCCAGCCGACGGCGACGGTCCACCCGAGGAGGCGGGGAGCCCGGCCGGTCATCGCCGCGAGCGCCGCGGCGACGCAGCCCCACTTGAGCGTCTGCACGAGCAGGACGGTGGCGGCAGGCAGGTGCAGCGCCTTGCCCATGACCAGCGGCTCGTACCAGACGGGGTCGGCCCACCCGTGGTACCAGCCCGACGTGTGCAGGCCGAGGACGTCGACGACGACGAACGCGAAGACGAGCAGCCGCAGGACCGCGACCCGCGCCAACGGCATCGGCGTGAACAACCACGCCCCCAGGCGGGTCACCTCGCCTCCCACTGCGCGAGGACGCTGGTGCGGACCTCGCCGGTCGGCTTGCGGTCGACGACGACGATCTGGCGCCGCACGACCCGCAGCGCGGTCCACTCAGGGGCACCCGGTCGCAGCTCGGCGTGGCTGCGGGCCACGGTGCCGAGCCGCTGCGGGTCGGCGGTGATCTGCGGGATCCGCCCCTCGATCTCGGCGCGGTTGAGCCCGGTGTTCTCCGGCGTGAGCGGTGCCGGCACCCACGTCCCGGGGGCGTTCGCGGTCTGCACCTCGATCCCCGTGGAGATGACCGACCCGGTCGCGGCCTGGGACGTCGAGAACATCCGCCACGGGCTGAACGGCCACCAGTGGTCGTCCCCGACGAGCGAGCCGGCGCAGAACATGACGGTGAGCCCGAGGACGACGACGGCCCGCCACGACTTCGCGGCGGCACCCAGACGCACGACCCCCGGTTCCACGCCCACAGGGTATGCCGCGGGCGGTGGTCTCCAGCCGGCCTCCCCCCGGCGAGTTTGAAGCGTTGGGGGCGCCCTAGCGCCCGGAACGCTTCAAACTCGNGGGGTGTGCAGCGCTGGCTGGTCAGCGGCGTTGGGCGCGTCGGGAGACCCACGTGGCGAGCAGGGCGAGGAGGACGAGCCCGGCGGCGGCGGAGAGTCCCGCGACCAGCTGGGTGCGGTCCGCCTCCGGCGACGCGGCGGAGCTGCCGGTCCGCGCCGACCGGGTTTCCGCCGAGGCGGTAGGGGCGGGTGCCGGTGAGGACGGTGTGGTCGTCGGTGAGGTCCTCGTCGAGGACGGGGTCGGCGCCGGCAACGCGGGGACGGTAACCCGGCGCACCGGCGACTGCTCGCCCTCGGTGCCGACCAGGAGGCCGGCGCCGTCGGGGGCCAGCGCCACCGTCTCTCCCTGGCGCATCAGGGGCAGCACCGACGACACGATGGGGCGCCACGAGGTCGGGTCGAGCAGCACGAGCTGGGTGTAGGTCCGCACGGCCAGGGCCGACCCGTCGGCCAGGAACACCGCGTCAGTGGCCGTGGGCGGCGCGTCCGCCAGCCGTTCTAGGCGGTTGACGCCCCGACGGCTGGGCTTCTCGGGGAGCGCGTAGACGGCGCCGTCGGCACTCTTGGTGACGACCAGGACACGTCCGGTGCGCGGGTCGACCGCGACCGACTCGGCGTCGTGCGGACCGTCGGGGTAGGACAGCTCCCACGACGCCCAGGACCCGTTCGTGTCACCGAGGGCCGGCTCGTCGAACCAGAAGATGCGGACCACGTCACGGCTCCTGGCGTTGTCACCGATGTCGGCGACCAGCACGCGCCCCCTGGGCGTGATGGCCAGCGCCTCGACGTCGGTGACGGGAGCCCCGAAGGTGTGGACCCCCGTCGTCCGCCCGGTCCTGGTGTCGACCGCGAAGATCCGGGCCGAGTCGCCGGAGTCGTTGGTGGTCCAGACGGTGTGCGGGTGGGCACGGCTCAGGGCCAGCCCCGAGGACTCGGCGACCCGGTCGTCGAGGATCTGGAAGCCACCATCGGCGGCGACGGCCGCGCCCGCCGAGGCGACGTTCGCACCGGTGAAGGCGACGTTCGCACCGGTGAAGGCGACGGCCGAGCGGGCGGAGGCGGACGCCATACCGATGGCCACGGCGGTGAGCAGGGCAACGGCCAGCAGCCGACGCGGTCCCGGGGTGGGCACCGTCAGTCGAGCAGCGCGTCGACGAACGCCTCGGGGTCGAAGGGCGCCAGGTCGTCAGGGCCCTCGCCGAGGCCGACGAGCTTCACCGGCACGCCGAGCTTGCGCTGCACCGAGACGACGATGCCGCCCTTGGCCGTGCCGTCGAGCTTGGTGAGGACGATGCCGGTCACGTCGACGACCTGGGCGAACACCTCGGCCTGGCGCAGTCCGTTCTGGCCGGTGGTCGCGTCCAGGACGAGCAGCACCTCGTCGATCGGGCTCTGCTTCTCGATGACCCGCTTGACCTTGCCGAGCTCGTCCATGAGGCCGGCCTTGTTGTGCAGGCGACCGGCGGTGTCGACGAGGACCACGTCGGCCTCCATCTCCATGCCGGCCTTCACCGCGTCGAAGGCGACCGCTGCCGGGTCGGCGCCGTCGCGGTCGGAGCGGACGGTGGGAACACCCACGCGGGCACCCCAGGTCTCGAGCTGGTCGGCGGCGGCGGCGCGGAAGGTGTCGGCGGCACCCAGCACGACGTCCTTGTCCTCGGCGACGAGGACGCGGGCGAGCTTGCCGACGGTGGTGGTCTTGCCCGTGCCGTTGACGCCCACGACGAGGACCACGGCCGGTCGCTCCCCCACCCGGCTGCTCGCGACCGAGCGGTCGAGGCCCGGGTCCACGAGACGCAGCAGGTCCTCACGGAGCCAGCCACGGACGGTGGCCTCGTCCGTCGTGCCCTCGACCTTGACCCGGGCACGCAGGCTGTCGACGAGCTCGGTCGTCGCCTCGACGCCGAGGTCGGAGGCGATGAGGGTGTCCTCGACCTCCTCCCAGGCGGCCTCGTCGAGGCGTCCCCGGGAGAGCAGGGCGAGCAGGCCCTGGCCGAGCGCGGAGTTGGAACGGGACAGGCGGGCCCGCAGGCGGGTCAGGCGGCCCTGGGCGGAGTCCGGGCGCTCGACGCCGGGAGCCGGCGCGGGCTCGGGCAGGGTGTCCGGTGCGGGCAGCGTGTCCACGCCGCCACCGACGTTCTCGACCGAGCGCTTCGGGGCGTCGCGCGGGTCGCTGGCGTCGTCACCGACCCCCGGCAGCACCTCGCTCGTGTCGGTGCGTGGCGCCGGTCGAGGCGCCTCCTTGGTGCTCCCACCCCGGCCGCTCCGGCCGCGCACGAGCCCGAGCAGCACACCCCCGAGGACGACGAAGATCCCGACGGCGATGGCGATCCATTCCCACAGCTGATCAATCACGCGCGCCATCCTCCCCCATCACGGCCGTCGACCACGATTCGGCACCGGTCCTCGACACCGTGACGTCGAGGTGGGCGGGCCGGGTTGCCCCGGACCGCCCACCTCGACCACGCACTGGATCGCGACGACTACGGCGTCGGGATGCTCCAGATGCCTCGACCGTGGGTCGCGGCGTAGAGGTTGCCGTCCGGCCCGGACTCCAGGTCCATGACCACCGTCAGCGGCAGGCCGGAGCCCAGCTGCTGCCAGCTCGTCGCCCCCGGTGCCCGGTAGAAGGCGGCCAGGTCGGTGCCGAGGACCGTCGCACCGTTCGCGAGCTGCTTGACGCTGCTCGCCGGGACGTCGGGCAGGTTCGCGCTCGTGTCGGTCCACGACGCTCCCCCGTCCCTGGTCTCGTACAGGTGGCCCACGCCGGCGCCCGGACCCTCGGTGAACCGGCGCGAGAAGCCGTTGATCGCGGCATACGCGTGCTGGGTGTTGGTCGGGTCGATGGCCAGGCCCTGGACGAAGCGGTTCGGGAAGCTCGACGCCAGCGTGAGCTGGTGCCACGTGCCACCGGCGTTGGTCGCGATGCCACGGGCGAAGCCCGCGTTGTTGCACGGCCCGCACCAGGAGACGTACGAGACCCCGTTGTGCATCGACACGGCGGTGGCCGAGTGACCGGCACCGAGGTCGAACGCCTTCGTCAGGTCGGCGGCGCTGCGCGTCGCCGTCCAGCCCTTCATCCCGGTGTAGACGAACTCGCCACCGAAGATGAAGTGGTCCGGGTTGCCCGAGTCCAGGGAGATCGGCGCGATGAACCGCGGCAGCGGGTCACCGGGGTCCAGGGAGTAGGACGTGGCCTCGGCCTCGGACTGGGCACCCGGGTTGAGCGCACAGTTGTTGGTGATCTTCACCGCGAGGTTGGTGTACTCCTGCAGCTGGTTGCAGCCCTGGCGCGGGTCGGCCGCACCGTCGCCACCGTCGCCACCGAAGTTCGACCCCATCTTGGTGTCGCCGTTGCTGCCGTCGGGCTTGACCGCGAACAGGTTGGACACGCCGTTGTCCTGCAGGCCGCCGGAGACGACGACGCCGCCGTTCTTGGCGTCCTTGCCGACCGAGACCGAGTAGTACTGCAGGGCGTCCATCGTGCCGTCGGCCGTCGTGGACTCGAGGTCCGTGGCGTTGCCGTTGGCGTTGACCGTGCCGTTGACCGGGCGGCGGTAGACGCCGCCGTCGTTGCCGAAGAAGACGAACGGCTTCCCGGCCTTGGTGCCCACCGTGACCGAGTGCTGGTCGGGGTGACCGGCGAGGGGGCAGGTGTTGGAGGCGTCGGACAGGCTCCAGCACGGGAACGTGAAGTTCCAGTAGGGCGAGACGGCAGACCAGTGCGACCCGGCGTCCTTGGTCTCGAAGACCTCCTCGAGCCCGGCCCAGACGTGGTCACGGTTCGCGGGGTCGACCTGCAGGAACTGGTTGTACCAGGCCTGCACACCGACGGCGTATCCCTTGCGGTCCAGCGCGGAACCGCTGTTGTGCAGCTGCGCCGCGTCGGCGATCTTGTTCCACGGTCCGCTCGGCGAGCCCGACTTGGAGACGAAGATGCCGGCCAGCGAGGACGCGGTGTTGATCTTGCTGGGCTGCTGCACCTCGGCGTAGAGCCGGCTGCCGTCCTTGCTGAAGGCGAAGGTCGTGTAGCCCACGTCGCTGCTGTTGGTGATGCTGCCGAGCGTCACCGAGAGCTTGTGCCAGCTCGACGGGCCCGCGGTGAAATCGTTCGTCTCGTAGAACCCGTTGTAGGTGTCACCCGAGCGCCAGCCGATGGCCGCGATTACGTGCTTGGGGTTCTTGGGGTCGACGGCGATGTCGTTGACGATGTTCTTGTATGCCGCGTTGGTGGCCCCCGAGGACGTGTTGCCCTTCCAGTCCGACCCGGCCGGGACGAGCACGGTGCCAGCGTCGTCCTTGATCTCCGGCATCCAGGACATGTTCGGGGCGAACCCGAACGTCCACGCCCCGGCCTTGCTGCCGGCGGCGTGGTACCAGATGCCTCGGTTGGTCGCCGCGAAGACGTTCGTGCCGCCACCGAAGCGGATACGGCCGATCGTCGTCGACTCGAGCTCCTTGCCACCGACCCGGTCGGTGGGGGCGAAGCTGCCCGAGGAGGGTTTCGCGAGGCGGTAGACACCGGCGCCCACGTAGGACGTGCCACCCGTGTTCGCCTCGCCCGTGGCGTACCAGAGCGAGCTGTCACCGGCGAGCTGCAGGTCACCACCGCTCAGGGACGGGAGGCTGTCCGCGATGGGGGTCCAGGCGCCACCACCTGCGGAGGAACGCCACACGCCGCCGTCCGCGCCCGCGGCATACACGTGGTCGCTGGAGTCGGCCGCGAGGCCGGTGACGCGGCCCGTGACCTTGCCGGCTCCGCCGGAGGAGTTGGAGTTCCAGTCGCGGTAGCGCGGGTCGTCGGCGTCGTAGGGCACCTTGGTGACCTCGTGCCACGTGCCCGCCGTCTTCGGGAGCGACTGCAGCTGGGTGTAGGCCGAGCCGTACGCCCCAGGGGCGACGATGCCGGGTGCGGTGCGCGCCTGCTGGAACTGCTCCGCGATGGTGACGGCTTCCTTGGACTCGTTCTGCGCCTCGGCGGGGTTGCCCCCGGCGATCATGAGCGCCTTCTCCATCACGGCGGCGTTGTAGTGCTTGTCGCGCCACTGGTACTTGAGCCAGGCCTCGTTGAGCTCGTGCCGACCGAGGAAACCGGCGGATCCACCGGCCACCAGGGCGATCCCGGCACCCGCAGCGACCAGCCGCCGGGCTCGGGGGGATAGGGATGCCATCGTGTGTGTCTCCTCCGACGCAGAACAGGGCCCGATCGGGCCCCGCCACAGCATCGGACCGGCGACGACGAACGAACCATGACATCTGTCATGGACTGTTCAGTTGAGGACCGTCATCGGACGTTCGGTTAACGCGTGCTGCGGAGAGGCACGATGCAGGCCGCCCCGGAAAGGCGCAAGGAAGGCCACCCCGGAACGGGACGGCCTGCGCGGTGCGTTCAGCGTGCTGGGGCGTCTCAGCTCGCGCGGCGGTGACGCCCGGAGTCCTCGGACGGGTCGCGCTGCACGGTATCGCTCACCTTGTCCTTGGTGGCGCTGATGACGTCACCGGTCTTCTCGATGGTGGACTCGAGGGTGTCCGCGGTCTTCTCCTTCACCGCGGCCACGATCTCCTCGCCCTGGGGGCTGAGCAGGTCACGGCCCTCCCGGCGGGCGGGGACGGCCACGACGGCGACGACGGCCAGAGCCAGCCCGACGCACAACAGCATCCCGATGATCAACGGCACCATGGGTCCAGAGTGCCCTGCCGAGCACCCCCGGCCAAATCGACACCCCGCCGTGGGACGACCGGTCGTGCCGGTCGCTCCCCCGCGACACGCGTGGTGACCTGCGGCGCAGCAGTCGGGCCGGACGCAGCCTCAGGCGCTCTGCGCCGCGACGTCGCGGATCCGCTGCGAGACCACAGTGGTCACACCGTCACCACGCATCGACACGCCGTACAACGCGTCGGCCACCTCCATGGTGCGCTTCTGGTGGGTGATGACGATGAGCTGGCTGGAGTCGCGCAGCTCCTCGAAGAGGGTGATGAGGCGCCCGAGGTTGGCGTCGTCGAGCGCCGCCTCCACCTCGTCCATGATGTAGAAGGGGCTGGGCCGCGCCTTGAAGATGGAGACCAGCAGGGCGACCGCCACGAGCGACCGCTCGCCGCCGGAGAGCAGCGAGAGCCGCTTGATCTTCTTGCCGGGCGGGCGGGCCTCGACCTCGATGCCCGTCGTGAGCATGTTGGACGGGTCGGTGAGGGTCAGCTTGCCCTCGCCCCCGGGGAACAGCCGGCTGAAGACGCCCTCGAACTGGGCGGCCGTGTCGTGGAACGCCTCGGTGAAGACGCGCTCCACGCGCTCGTCGACCTCCTTGACGATGTCGAGCAGGTCGCGCTTGGACTTCTTGAGGTCCTCGAGCTGGTCGGTCAGGAACTTGTGGCGCTCCTCGAGCGCCGCGAACTCCTCGAGCGCGAGAGGGTTGACCCGCCCGAGTGCGCTGAGCCCGCGCTCGGCCTTGCGCAGCCGCTTCTCCTGGACCTCGCGCACGTAGGGCGCCGGCTCCGGCAGCGCGTCCTGGTCGTCGTCCGGGCCGGGCACGTGGGGCACCAGCTGGTGCGGCCCAAAGTCCTCCATGAGGACGGCCGGGTCCATGCCCAGCTCCTCGACGGCCTTGGCCTGCATGGCCTCGATCCGCAGCCGCTGCTGGGTGCGGGCGACCTCGTCGCGGTGCACGGTGTCGGTGAGCTCGCGCAGCTCGTCCTGCAGGGCGCTCACCTCGCGCCGCACCTGGGCGAGCGCCTGGTCCCGCTCCGTGCGGGCGGTCTCGGCCAGGGCCCGCTGCCGGGCGGCGGTGTCGAGGGTGGTGGCCACGAGCGAGACGGCGTATGCCGCGCCGCGACGGACCGCCTCGGCGACCGTGGCCTCGCGCTTACGGCGCTCCTGGCGGGCCGCGAGGCGCTGGCGGGCGGCGAGCTCGTTGCGCGCTGCCCCCTCGAGGGACTCCGCGCGCCCCTTGAGGGCCCGGGCCCGCTCCTCCTTGGTGCGCAGCGTGAGGCGCAGCTCGGTCTCGGTGGCGCGGCCGCGGCTGGCGAGGGTCTCGAGCCGGTCGCGCTCGTCGGTGCTGGGGTCCTGAGCCTCGGTGGGCTCTGCGCTGGCCTCGTCGAGCCGCTCGGACAGGGCCGCGAGCTCGACCCGGTCGGCCTCGAGGGCCTCGGTCGCCGTCGCGATGCTGCGCTCGGTGCGCTCGGCCTCGGCCCTGGCAGCCCGGACGGTGGCTCCGAGCTGACCGAGCCGCTCGGCCACGGCGGCCATCTTCGCGTCGGAGTCGTGCAGCGCGTCCAGGGCCACCTCGACGTCGGCGGCCGCGTCCCGGTGGCGCTCCAGGGCGCTCGTGAGGGCGAACCTGGCCTGCTCGCCGCGTCGCGTCGCGTCGGCGACCCGGTCACGGGTCTCGTCGACCGCCGACTGGATCTCGATCAGGCTCGGGGCGTGGCTGCTGCCACCGCGGACGAACCCGGGGGCGAACACGTCACCGTCGGCGGTCACCGCGGTGACCCCCTCGCCCCCGGCCACGAGGGCTGCCGCGAGGGCGGGGTCGTCGACGAGGGCGACCCGGTCGAGCAGCTGCTCCACGGCCGGGCGGACCGTCGCCGGCGCCTCGACGACCTCACGAGCCCACACCGCCGAGCCCTCGAGCGCCGGCCAGGTGGAGGGGTCGCTCGAGGTCGCAGTCTGGCCCACGAGGAACGCGGCGCGGCCGGCGTCGTCGGCGCGCAGCGTGAGCAGGGCGCGGGCCGCGTGGTCGACCGACTCGACGGCGAGCGCGTCACCGGCCCAGCCGAGGGCTGCGGCGACGGCCGCCTCGTGGCCCCCCTTGACCTGCAGGAGTGAGGCGACGGAGCCGACGATGCCGTGCTGGGAGTCGGCGGCGGCGAGCAACGTGGCCGCGCCGTCCTTGCGCGACAGGCTCAGCTCCAGGGCCTCGAGCCGGGCGGCGGCCGTGGTGCGGTCGCGCTCGGCGGTGCGCTCGGCCTCCTTGTGCTTCTCGACCTCGGCCTCGAGCGTCTCGAGGACGGCGGCGGCCTTCTCGTAGGCGGAGTCCAGGCCCTCCTCGCCCTCCTCGTCCACGGCGACCGAGGCCTCGAGCTGGGTGAACTCGCGCTCGGCGGTGGCTGCCCGGTCCTGCGACTGCTCGACGATGCCGCGCAGGCGACCGATCTCGGCCTCGCCCGCCTCGATCCGGCTGCGGCGGGCGCCGACCTGGCCGGCCAGCTTGGCCAGACCCTCCCGGCGGTCGGCCGCGGCACGGACCAGGCGCTGGAGGCGCTGCTGCTCCGCGGCATACGCCTGCTCGGCCGCGGTGCGCTCGGCGATGGCGGCCTCGAGGGCCTTGGCGGCCTCGCGGACGTCGGCGAGCAGCGCCTCCTCCTGCTTGCGTGCCTCGGCGGCCTGGGCCTTGAGCTCGTCGGGGTCGCGGCCGGTGGTCTGCTCGTCCTGGCTGTCCTGGGACAGCAGGCGGACGCGTTCGGAGGCGAGCGACTCGGTGGAGGCGAGCTTGTCGCGCAGCTGCTGGAGGGCGAACCAGCGCTCCTGCGCCTTCGCCAGTTCGGGCGCAGCGTCCTGCGCCTGCTGCTCGAGGGTGGCGAGGCGGCTGCGCAGCATGGTCAGGCCCTCCTCGACCTCGGTGCGCTTGGCGATGAGGGCCGACTCGTCGGCGACCTCCTGCTCGAGCGTCGAGGAGAGCTGGACGAGGTCGTCGGCCAGCAGGCGCAGTCGCGCGTCCCGGGCGTCGGCCTGGATGCCGGCGGCCCGACGGGCCGCCTCGGCCTGGCGACCGAGCGGGCCGAGCTGGCGACGGATCTCACCGGTCAGGTCGTTGACGCGGGTGAGGTTGGCCTCCATCGACTCGAGCTTGCGCAGCGCCTTCTCCTTGCGCTTGCGGTGCTTGAGGACGCCGGCCGCCTCCTCGATGAAGCCGCGGCGCTCCTCGGGGGTCGCGCGCAGCACCGCGTCGAGCTGGCCCTGGCCGACGATGACGTGCATCTCGCGGCCGATGCCGCTGTCGGACAACAGCTCCTGGACGTCGAGCAGGCGGCAGGACGTGCCGTTGATGGCGTACTCCGAGCCACCGTTGCGGAACATCGTCCGGGCGATGGTGACCTCGGTGTAGTCGATCGGCAGGGCGCCGTCGGTGTTGTCGATGGTCAGGGCCACCTCGGCGCGACCGAGCGGCGCACGGCCGGCGGTGCCGGCGAAGATGACGTCCTCCATCTTGCCGCCGCGAAGGCTCTTGGCCCCCTGCTCCCCCATGACCCAGGCGAGGGCGTCGACGACGTTGGACTTGCCGGAGCCGTTGGGGCCGACGATGCACGTGATGCCGGGCTCGAGGCGCATCGTGGTCGCCGAGGCGAAGGACTTGAAGCCCTTCAGGGTCAGGCTCTTGACGTACACGAGCGGGTCGGCTCCTGGGTGAGGTGGAGGGGCAGCGTCTGGATCGCAGTCACCTTACCCGCGAGGGCGCCGTCCTCCCGGCACGTGCCGCGTCCCTGCGTTGCCTGTGCCCCGTGGGGCGGGTGTGACGCCAGTGGCGGCCCGGGGGTGGCTCAGTGGCGGCCTGGGGGTGGCCCGGGGCGGCCCGAGGGGCGGGCCGGCGGCCAGCACGGCGGCGGGTCAGGACTTGGCGATCGCCTCGTGGTGGTGGATGACCTCGGCGATGACGAAGCCCAGGAACTTCTCCGCGAACGTCGGGTCCAGCCCGGCGGTGTCGGCGAGGTCCCGCAACCGCGCGATCTGGGCCTCCTCGCGCGCGGGGTCCGCGGGCGGCATACCCTCACGGGCCTTGAGCTCGCCCACCTGCTGGGTGCACTTGAAGCGCTCGGCGAGCAGGTGGATCAGGGCGGCGTCGATGTTGTCGATGCTCGCCCGCAGGCGCAGGAGCTCGGCGGACGTCGCCCCTTCGTCGGGGCGGCGGTCGGGCAGGTGATCGGGCAGGTGATCGGGCTGGGTCACCCGGCAATCGTAGGCGCGCCCGCGCCCACGACGTCCGGCTGTCTCACTCGCTCCCGCACGGTCTCGCGCAACGAGTCATTGTCCCGCTGGAGGCGGTCGACGAGGTGCTCCAGGTCGGCGACACGACGGCGCAGTTCGAGGGTCTCGAGCATCAGTCGCTGGTCGTAGGCGACGCGGTAGCCGACCAGGGCCTTGGCCATGTTGACTCCTAGGAGACGGCTGGAGACCGTCGGGGATCTGCCGGTGGGGGGCCGTCTCTCAGGGTGACAGCCTCGCCAACGCTGGTCAATGGACGAACCCGGGCGCATCGCGACGGAACGCCCGGCGCACACCTGCGCCGCCCGCTACTTCTCGACGAACCCGTCGATGCCGTCGCGCGGTGCCCCGAACGACGTCACGCAGGTCTGCACGTCACCAGGCCGCAGGTGCTGGGTCGGCTTCTCCTCCAGCATCGCGATCAGCCTGCGCACCTGGTCCTGCTCACCCTGGGCCACGACCTCGACCCGGCCGTCGCCGGCGTTGCGGGCGTGCCCGACGAGCCCGAGCTCCAACGCGCGCGCTCGCACCCACCACCGGAAGCCCACGCCCTGCACCCGGCCATGCACCCAGATGACCGCCCTCGCGGGCCCGTCGTGATCCATCTGCCCCACCTCCACCGCTTCGCCTGGTCCTGCCCGCGTGCTCGTCGGGCCGGTCGTCGACCGACTCCACAGTTGTACCTTGCCGATGCACGCAACCACCACAGCCAGCGCCCCGTTCGTGGCCCGGATCCCCTACGGTCTCCCCCATCGCAGGCGCCCGCAGGGGGCGCCCGGGGGAAGGGACCCATGACTCGTCGAACCACCACCATCACGGCCACGGCCTGCGCCCTGGTCGCCTCGGGGGCACTGCTCGGTGCTCCCGCGTACGGCGCCGCGCCGGCCGCCGTGCACCGCGCCGCTCCCGCCGTGGTCACCGGGGCCGGCACGGCAGCAGGAGCGGACTCCGCTGCTGCCGCGGCGACCACGCGTCGGCTCGCGGGAGCCAACCGGTACGAGACCGCTGTCGCCGTGTCGCGGTCCGCGTTCCCCGACACCGGGCAGCCCGTATTCGTGGCGTCAGGAACGGACTTCGCCGACGCCCTCGCGGCCGGTCCGGCCGGCGGCAGCCTGGGCGGGCCCGTCCTGCTCGTCCCGCCCAACGGCACCCTGCCTGCCGCCGTGGCCGGCGAGCTCGACCGGCTCGACCCGAGCGACATCTACGTCGTCGGTGGCACCGGCGCGATCAGCACCCCCATGGCGACCCAGGTCGGCAGGTACGGCAAGGTCACGCGCATCGCCGGCGCCGACCGGTTCGCCACCGCGGTCAAGCTGATCCCGTTCCACGTGTACTTCGACGCCGCAGACCTGGGCAACGAGGGACCGGGCTCCGTCGTCATCGCCAATGGTCTCTCTCTCGCCGACGGTGTCACGGCCGGCGCACTGGGGTCGCACACCAAGTCCCCCGTCAAGGGCTCACCGCTCCTGCTGACCACGGCGAAGACTCTGCCGAGGTCCACCCGCGACGCCATCAAGTCCTGGGACTTCTCCTTCGTGTACATCGTCGGGGGGACCGGCGTCGTCTCCCCCGCAGTGGAGCGTGACATCCGCGCCACCCTCCCCAAGGCCCACATCGTCCGGCTCGCCGGCGCAGACCGCTACGCCACCGCTGCTGCTGTCTCCCGGTACACCAACCAGAAGGTCCCGGCGCAGGACGTCTACCTGACCAGCGGCACGAGCCTCGCCGATGCCCTGACGGTGGCTCCGCTGGCCTCGTCCGTCCGCGACACCCGGGCACTGCTGCCGACGCGCAAGGACTGCGTCCCCGCCGTCATCCTCGCCGAGGTCAGGCGCCTCCAGTCCCCGCAGCGCACCGCCGTCGGCGGGACCGGTGTCGTCTCCGACGACGCGCTGGCGCTCAAGCCCTGCTGACCTCCGGTGTCAGCCGCGCCGGGCGCGGGGGCGCGGCTGGCACCGCGGGCAGGAGAACGACGACCGGTTCATGAAGGCCTCGCGCCGGATCAGCGTCCCGCAGCGGTCGCACGGACGGCCCTCCTGCCCGTAGGCGTGCAAGGAGCGGTCGAAGTACCCCGAGGCGCCGTTGACGTTGACGTACAACGCGTCGAAGCTCGTGCCGCCCTGCCCCAGCGCCTCCAGCATCACCTCGCGGGCGTGTTCGAGGACCCGGGCCAGCGTCGGCTTGGTGAGGGAGGAGCAGAGGCGTTCGCCGTGCACCTGCGCGCGCCACAGCGCCTCGTCGGCGTAGATGTTGCCGACCCCGGAGACCAGCGTCTGGTCGAGCAGGGCACGCTTGACCGCCACGTCCTTGCCCTTCATCCGCCGCACCACGGCAGCCCGGTCGTAGGCCTCCTCGAGCGGATCGGGGGCGATGTGGGCCACCGGCTCGGGCACACCCTCGGGCGTGAGGTCGGCCAGCGCCATACCGCCGAACGTCCGTTGGTCCACGAACCGCAGCTGGGGTCCGTCGTCGGCGAAGTCGAACACCGCGTGCAGGTGCTTCTCCGCCGGGGCGTCCGGCGCCTCGACGAGCAGCTGCCCGCTCATGCCGAGGTGCGCGATCAGGCCCTGGCGGGAGCCGTCGGGGGTGCGCAGGACGAGCCAGAGGTACTTGCCGCGCCGCCGCGCCTGCTCGACGTGGTTGCCGGCGAGCCGGTCCGCGAGGTCGATCGGCCCCGGCAGGTGACGGCGCGCGACGCGGGTGCCGCGGAACTCCGCCCGCTCGATGGTCCGGCCCACGACGTGGTCGGCCAGGCCGCGACGGACCACCTCGACCTCGGGCAGCTCGGGCACGGCGGTATGGCGTCCGCTCGCCTAGGAGGGTGAGCCGGCTGCGGCCTCGGCCGCGACGGCCTCGGCCTCGGTGTCCTCGGCTGCCGTTGACCGGGCAGCGGCACCGGCCGCCTCGGCCTTCGCCGCAGCGGTCCTCGCGGCTGCGGCCTCCGCCTCGGCGGCCCTGGCGCTCAACGCACGCCAGGCGAGCTCGGCGGCCTTCTGCTCCGCCTCCTTCTTCGAACGCCCGGTCCCGGCGCCGAGCACCTCGGACGCGACGACCGCGTGCGCGGTGAAGGTCTTCTCGTGGTCGGGGCCCTCCTCCTCGACCCGGTACTCGGGGACACCGAGGGACGTCGCCGCGGAGAGCTCCTGCAGGCTCGTCTTCCAGTCCAGGCCGGCGCCGAGCGTGGCGCTCGCGGCCATCAGCGGGTCGAGCAGGTGGTGGACCAGCGTCGCCGCCGCGTCCATGCCGGCGGACAGGTAGACGGTGCCGATGACGGCTTCCATCGTGTCGGCGAGGATCGAGGCCTTGTCGCGACCGCCGGTGGTCTCCTCACCGCGCCCGAGCAGGACGTGGTCGCCCAGGCCCAGCGTGCGGGCGACGTCGGCGAGGGCCCGCATGTTGACCACGGCCGCGCGCAGCTTGGCGAGCTGGCCCTCGGGCAGGTCAGGGTGCGTGGTGTAGAGCGTGTCGGTGACGACCAGGCCCAGCACCGAGTCGCCGAGGAACTCGAGGCGCTCGTTGTTGGGCAGGCCACCGTTCTCGTACGCGTACGAGCGGTGGGTCAGGGCACGGAGCAGCAGCGGCTCGTCGACGGGCCCACCCACCACCTCGGTGAGGTGCTGGAGGAACCCGTCGACGGGCCGCTGCGTCTCGCTGTCCCCCACGGGGGACGGAGTGGAGCTCAACGGAGAGTCAGACCGACTCAGCCCTGGTGCTCGGTGCGCTCGGCGACCGTGTAGTGACGACCCTTGTAGGTGCCACAGGACGGGCACGCGATGTGCGGCTGCATCTGGGCCTTGCACTGGGGGCACGTGGTCAGCGTGGTCGCCGTCGTCTTCCAGTTCGCGCGACGCGAACGGGTGTTGGAGCGCGACGTCTTCCGCTTCGGGACAGCCACGTCAGTTCCTCTTCTCTTCGATGGTGCTCTGGGTGGTGGTGCTGGCGTCGGCGGTCAGCGCGTTGAGCGCAGCCCACCGGGGGTCGATCACTTCGTGCTGGTGGTCGGGATCATCGGCCAGGTGCACTCCACACTCGGAGCACAGACCCGGACAGTCCTCCCGGCACACCGGCTGGAACGGCAGTGCAGGCACCACCGTGTCCAGGAGCACGGACTCGAGGTCGAACAGGTCCCCCTCGAGCTTGTGCTCCTCGGTCTCGTCGTCGTCCGCCCCCACCTCGCGGTGGTGGGCAGCACGGTCGGCGTAGGCGAACAGCTCCTGGAAGTGACCGTCCACGTCGTGGGCGATCGGGTCCAGGCACCGCACGCAGGCGCCGGTTGCCGTGGCGTGGACCGAGCCGGTCACGAGCACTCCCTCGACCACGGACTCGAGCCGCAGCTCGAGCTCCATCGCCGCGCCCTGGGGCACTGCGACGACCTCCGTGCCGAAGTCGGCAGGTGCCTCGACGGTCCGCTGGACCTGCACCATGGATCCGGGTCGCCGACCGAGGTCCGTGGTGTCGAAGACCAACGGCGATCGGGGATTGAGGTGTTCCATGGCTCCAGCTGTGTCGAGTGACTCGGTCGACCGCCTCGGATGAGACGTAGACCGACGCACGAGGTTACCGGAGCGCGTGCCAGTCTCCCAAATGCACGGAGATCGGCACCGGGTCAGTGCCCGACGGTGCTGGGGTCGCCGGACCCCGGCAGCCCGTCGAGCGCGGCACCGAGCTGGGCCGCCAGCGACCGCACGTAGGTCGCCGTGAGGTGGTCGCCGGCCCGGTGGATGCTCACGTGGCCGATGGCCACCGGGCACTGGGCCACCGGGCAGATGTACGGCGTCAGGTCGATCAGCGCCGTGCCCGACGCCTGCGCGGCCAGTCGCTGCACCGGGAGTCCGCTGCCGGCGACGGCGGGCTCGCGGTCGAAGGCGCAGCGCGTCAGCTCACGGGGGTGCCGGGCGGTGCAGACGTCGAGGTCGTCCGGGGACAGCGGGCTGTCGCCCAGCACCGCCAGCCTGCTGCCGAGCGCGCGGACCTCCTGCCACCGCTCCCCCAGACCGGCCACGAGGGCGTCGCGGGTGGCCGCACGTCCGTCCCACGCGGTCGCGGCGTACCCGGAGGTGAGGACGAGGTCGGGTGGGTTCGCGCGCAGCGCCTCCATGACGTGGCGGTTCCAGGCGTCGCAGGACGGGTAGGGCTGCCCCGCCTGCTGGGCGTGTCCTGCCGCGAAGGCGCACGCCGACTTGCCGTAGGTGACGATCCGCCACCCGCGACCCGGCGCGAGCCGTTCCAAGGCGGGCAGCCACTGCATGGCCTTGGAGTCCCCGACGAGCGCGACCGCCGTGGTGCCGGCCCGCACGCCGAACTCGCACGGCACCGGGGCCGACGCGAGGCGGTCGACCTGGCAGCGGTCGACGTCGGCCGCGGGCCGGTCGTGACCGGCGAGCTGGGGGTCGGGGGTGAGCCACTCCCAGTCGTCCACGGCATACGTGGCCGGGTCGGTGCCCGGGGGCGTCGACAGGGCCGCGGCCCCCAGCTCCCCCAGGGCCGGTATGGCGCCGGAGACCGGGGTGGTGCGGAACGGCGAGGGGGCGTGCGCCAGGGGCAGGGCGGCGAGCGCGCCGGCGGCGGACAGGGCTGCCCCGAGCACCAGCACCCGTCCGGTGCGGGCGGCGAGCGCCGTGCTGTGGTGGACGGGCTGCTCGAGGTACCGGTGGGTGAGCCAGGCGGGAACGACCGAGGCGAGCACGACGAGCACCTTCTGGGTGCCGGTCAGCCCCTGGGCCGCCCAATCGGCGAGGATCACGGCCGGCCAGTGCCAGAGGTAGAGGGAGTAGGAGAGGCCGCCGATCCAGACCATGGGGCGCGTCCCGAGGACCCGGACCGGCCCCCCGCTCGCCCCGGTCCACCCCGCCCAGAGCACGGCCGCGGCCCCCAGGGTCGGCACGACGGTCCAGGGCCCGGGGGCCGACGCCCCGACGGGCAGCCGCACGGCGGTGCCGAGGACGGCGGCGAGGCCGAGCCAGCCGACCACGGCCGGCAGGTGCCGCGCCCACGCGGCGCGCGCGGGCTCGGTGTGCGGGCCGGCCTCGCGGGCGGCGCACCAGACCGCCAGCGCGGCGCCGACACCGAGCTCCCACGCCCGGGTCGTGGTGACGAAGTACGCGCGGTTCGGGTCGACGGCGTTGAGCCACACGGCATACGCGAAGGACGGCACCGCGATCACGGCGAGGAGCAGGCCGACCGAGCGCATCGACGGGCGGCGGCCGAACCGGCGCAGGACGAAGGCGAGGGCGATGAGCGCCACGGGCCACACGACGTAGAACTGCTCCTCGACGGCGAGCGACCAGAAGTGCTGGACCGGCGAGGGACTGGTGTCGGAGGCGAGGTAGTCGACGGCGCGGTGGGCGAAGAGCCAGTTGACGACGTAGAGGGCCGCCCCGGCGATGTCGCTGCCGATCTCCCGGCGCCGCAGCCCGGGCACGACGAACCACGTCACGGCCGCGGTCACGACCAGCACGAGGACGGCCGCCGGGAGCAGGCGTCGCACGCGCCGCCCCACGAACCGGCTCCACGAGATCGTGCCGGTGCGTACGAGCTCGCGCACGAGGATCCCCGTGATGAGGAACCCGGAGATGACGAAGAAGACGTCGACGCCGAGGAAGCCGTGCTTCAGCGGGAGGCCGGCGTGGTAGGTCAGGACGAGCAGGACGGCAACCGCCCGCAGGCCCTCGATGTCCGGCCGGAAGCGATCCGGCCGGTGGGTCCGTGCAGTCAGCTGGATGCTCCCGGTCGGCGCTCCCCGTCGACGGCCAGGCGGGCCACGAGGGCGTCACGGACGCGATCGGTGACCAGCCCGGAGACGTCACCGCCGTAGCGGACGACCTCCTTGACGAGCGAGCTCGACACGTGGCCGAAGGTGGGCTCCCCGGGCAGGAAGACCGTCTCGAGACCGGTCAGGTGACGGTTCATCAGGGCCATGGGCAGCTCGTAGGCGAAGTCCGTCCCGCTGCGCAGGCCCTTGACGACGACCTCGGCGCCGACGGCGCGGCAGACGTCGACGAGCAGCTGGCCACCGAACACCTCCACCCGGACGCCCTCGAGGTCGCCGAGGGCGTCCTCGATGAGCTCACGGCGCTCGTCCGGGGTGAACACGCCCTGCTTCGCGGGGTTGTGCAGCACCGCGACGACGACCTCGTCGTGCAGGGCCGCCGCACGCCGGATGACGTCGACGTGGCCCAGGGTCACGGGGTCGTAGGACCCGGGGCAGACGGCGCGGCGCGGCGCACCGGTGGCCGGGGTGGGGGCGGGGCTGGTCACAGCGGCACGCTAGCAGCGGGACCCCCGCACCCCCTCCCCGTCAGCGGCGGCTCACTCGTCGTCGTCCTCGTCGTCCGCCGGGAGCAGACCTTCCTTGTGCGCCTTGGCGACGATCGAGCGGACGTTCTCGATCGAACCGGCGCCCTCGTCGAGGAGGCGGTTGCGCTCGGCCGTCCACTTCGCGCCGAGGTCGTCACGGACCTCCTGGGACACGTCGGTGCGTGCGGGGTTGAGGATCGTCTGCTCCTCCTCGCCGATGTGGTGGTTGAGGGCGGTGGCCAGGTCCTCGACCGCGTCGTCGAACTTCTGCGTGTCGGTGCCCTTGCACTCCAGGAGCGCGAGCAGCGCCTCGTTGCCCTCGGCGTGCTCCTCCTCGCCGTGCTCGGCCTCGTGGTCGGTGATGGCGTCCTTGCGCTGGAGGTTCGGGTAGACCTTCGACTCCTCGGCCACGCCGTGGGCGATGAGCACAGCTGACAGGGCGGCGCGGGCCGCCTCGCGGTCGGCCGTGGCGTCGCGCAGGTCGCGCAGCAGGGACTCGAAGAGGCGGTGGTCGTCGAGGATGAGCTCGACCACGTCACCGGACGTGGGGCGGGGGATCTCGTAGTCCGTCATGGCTCCACCCTTCCTCACCTGCGACGACTCCACACCTCCGGGCCGGCTCCGGAGGTGGGTCCCACCCATCGGACGCGCGGTTTGAGTCCTCCGGCGGCCTGCGAAATGGTGGAGGAGTCCTGACCTCAACGGGCCGAACTCCACCGACAGAGAGGGAGCACCATGCTCACCCTGACCGAGAACGCCAGCACGATCGTCAAGACCCTGGTCGACCAGACGGAGGTCGGCGACGACGCCGGCCTGCGCTTCAGCCAGGAGGACCCGTCCGCGGGCGCCCTCACCGTGACCACCGCCGAGCAGCCCGTGCCCGGCGACGCCGTCGTCGAGAGCGACGGGGCGAAGGTGTTCCTCGACGAGACCGCTGCGGTGGCCCTGGGCGACCAGGTCCTCGACGCGAACGTCGACCAGTCCGGTGCGGTGCAGTTCAGCATCATCCCCTCGGCGGCCCCGACCGCCTGAGGCGCCGACTCCACGCGAGGGGCCCGGGACCAGTCACTGGTCCCGGGCCCCTCGTCGTCCGCTGCGCCGCTCAGGCGATCTCGTCCGGCACCCGCGGGCCGGCGAACCAGATCCGCGTCTCGCCGTAGCGCCGCTCCCCCTCGGGCTCCCACTGTGCCGGCCACCGCGGCTCCGGGGTGCGTGCGGAGCGTTCGACCACGACGAGGGCGTCGTCGCTGAGCCAGCCCGGTTCGGCGAGCAGGGCCAGGTCGGCGGCGAGCTCGTCCTCGGTGAGGGCGTAGGGCGGGTCGCTGAAGACCAGGCTGAACGCTTCGCCGGGGGGTGCCGCGAGGACCCTCGCCACCGTGGAGTGGCGCACCACGGCACCGGGGATGCCGATCCCGTCCGCGTTCGCGCGGGTCACCTTCACGGCGCCCTTGTCGGACTCGACGAGCAGCACGGACGTGGCGCCGCGGCTGAGCGCCTCGAGACCGAGCGCGCCCGACCCGGCATAGAGGTCGAGGACGCGCGCCCCGCCCAGCACGTCGAGGTGCTCGAGCCTGGAGAACAACGCCTCACGCACCCGGTCGCTGGTGGGACGGGTCCCTGCCCCGGGAGGCGTGGACAACCGCTGCCCACCGGCCCGGCCGCTGATGATCCGCGTCACGGCGGCACGGTAACAGCGCCGGTGGTGGCGCCGCGCTCAGGGCTGGTGGACCGTGGGGTCGTCCCGGAGCACGTCGAGCAGCAGGGCCAGGACCGTGTCGGGGCGTTCCAGCGACGGCAGGTGGCCGGCCCAGTCGAGCTCGATCGACTCGGCGCCCGGGATGTCCCGGGCCAGGACCACCGCGACCTCACGGAACAGGTCGAGGTCCAGCGCCCCTGACACGACGACGGTGTCCACGGCGATGGCGGTGGGGTCGACGTCCACCCGTCGCGGCGCAGGTGGCGGGTCCTGCTCGTCCGCGGCCAGCTGCACCTCGAAGGCGTGGCGCTGCATGGCCAGCAGCCGTGCACGGGTGGCGTCGTCGGCGTCGGGTCCCAGGAAGGTGCGGACGTTCAGCGCGCTGGCGCCCTCGACGTCCCCGGCCTCGAGGAGCCGGTCCTCCTCGGCGCCGAACTCCTGCACGTCCGCGGTCGGTTCCACCCCCCGGTATGCCGCGCACAGGAGCACGAGGGACGAGACCCTCCCGGGGTGCAGGGTGGCGAGTTCGAGCGCGACCCGGCCGCCGAAGCTTGACCCGACGACCGCGGCGTCGGTGATCCCGAGGTGGTCGAGCAGGGTGTCGAGGTCGTCGGCGTCGGCGTACTCCCCCGGGGGCAGCGGCGTCTGCCCGAACCCGCGGAAGTCGGGTCGCACCACGGTGAACGCGTGGCCCAGCGCCGGGACGAGGTCGTCCCACATCCGGCGGTCCGCGACACCGGAGTGCAGCAGCAGGATCGCCGGGCCCGAACCCGAGACGTCGTGGGAGAGCAGCATCCCGCCACCCTAGGGCGCCCGGAGGCTGCCTGGCTCCCGGGTTTGCGCGTCGTCAGCCGCGTTCGAGGAAGGCGGCCTGCTCGGCGTCGAGGCGCTCGGCGACCGCGGCGGAGAGCTCCGGGTGACCGGTCAGCTCGGGGTCGCGGGCGACGAGCGCAGTGGCGTCGTCGCGGGCCTCGAGGATGATCTCCTCGTCCCGGACCAGCGACAGGAAGCGGAAGCTGCCCCGGCCCATCGCCCGCCCGGACCGACCGCCACCGCTCTGCTTCCCGCTGAGGACGTCGCCGGTGCCACGCAGCTGCAGGTCGAGCCGGGCCAGCTCGAACCCGTCGGTGGTGGCGGCGACCGCCTCGAGGCGTTCCATGGAGGTCTCCGTCTCCGACGACGTCATGAGCAGGCACAGCCCGGCGTGCTGACCTCGACCGACCCGGCCGCGCAGCTGGTGCAGCTGGCTGACCCCGAAGCGGTCCGCGTCGACGACGACCATGACGGTGGCGTTGGGGACGTCCACGCCGACCTCGATGACGGTGGTGGACACGAGGACCTGCACCTCGCCGGCGTTGAACGCAGCCATGACCGCGTCCTTGTCCTCCGGCGCCATCCGTCCGTGCAGGACGGCGAGGGACAGTCCTGCGAGCGCAGGGTTCTCACGAAGGGCCGCCTCCACGGCATACACGCTCGCGAGCTCTCGGGGCGCCGTGGCGGTGGGGGCACCGTCGTCACCGGGCTCGGCGTCCGGGTAGTCGTCCTCCGCGTCCAGGGCGCGAGGACCCGAGGAGGAGAGCGGCGCGGTCGGCAGCTCCTCGTCGTCGGCGGACACGGCGCTACCCGCTGACCCGGACTCGTCACCGATGCGGGGGCACACGACATACGCCTGGCGCCCGGAGCGGACCTCCTCGGCGACGCGCTCCCACGTGCGCTGGACCCAGGCGGCGCGCTCGGACGGCACGACGTGCGTGGCGATCGGCGAACGGCCCCGGGGAAGCTCGGACAGGGTCGAGGTCTCCATGTCGCCGAACACGGTCATCGTCACCGTCCGCGGGATCGGCGTCGCGGTCATGACGAGGACGTGGGGCGGCTGGGTTCCCTTCTCGCGCAACGCATCTCGCTGCTCGACGCCGAACCGGTGCTGTTCGTCGACGACCGCCAGCGCAAGGTCCTGGAACTGCACCTTCTCCTGGATGAGGGCGTGGGTGCCGATGACGATGCCGGCGTCGCCGCTGGCCACCTGCAGGAGGTTCGCGCGGCGGGCGGCCGTCGCCTGGCTGCCCGTGAGCAGCGCGACCCGGGTGCCGATGTCGCTGCCGCCGAGCAGCCCTCCCTCGGCGAGGTCGCCGAGCATCGCGGTGATCGACCGGTGGTGCTGCGCCGCGAGGACCTCGGTGGGCGCGAGCAGGGCCGCCTGCCCGCCGGCGTCGACGGCGGCGAGCATGGCCCGCAGCGCGATGATCGTCTTGCCCGAGCCGACCTCGCCCTGCAGGAGCCGGTTCATCGGGACGTCGCGCGCCATCTCCGCGGCCAGGGTCTCGCCGACCTCGCGCTGCCCCGCGGTGAGCTCGAACGGCAACCGCTCGTCGAACGCCGCCAGCAGCCCCCCAGCCCGGGGCGTGCGGCCGACGGTGCGGTCAGCGGCCTGCCGGGCCCGGCGCTGGGCCAGCAGGGTCTGCAGGACCAGGGCCTCCTCGTACCGGAGCCGGTGTCGGGCACGCTGCACCTCGGGGAAGGCCGCGGGCACGTGGATGCCGCGCAGCGCCTCGAGCCGCCCGGGCAGGCCGTGGCGCGAGCGCAGCGTGGCCGGCAGCGGGTCGGGCACGGACTCGAGGTGGTCGAAGACGATGCGCACGCACTCGGCGACCGACCAGTTCTGCAGCCCCTTGACCTGGAGGTAGACCGGGATCGGGCCGCGGTCGGTGGCCGACGTGCCGAGGCCGCCCTCGACGACCTGGTAGGCCGGGTGGGTCAGCTGCCAGCGGCCGCGGTACATCCCGACCTCGCCGGCGAACACCGCACGCACCCCGGGGAGCAGCGCGTCCTTGTGGCCCCAGGCCTTGAAGAACGCGAGGTCGACGTCGTTGCGCCCGTCGGTGATCGTGACGTTGAGCATCTCGCCGCGACGCTTCTGCATGCGGCGGGTCACCGACGTCTTCACCTCGGCCACGGCGACGACGTACTTGCCGACGTGCAGGTCGGACAGGTCGGACGTGTGCTCGAGGTACCGGCGCGGCCAGAACTCGAGCAGGTCGCCCACCGTCACGAGGTTGCGGTGCTTGGCCAGGGTGCCGGCCGTCCTGGCCCCGAGGACCTTGTCGAGCTTCGTGCTCTCGTCGACCACGCCTACTCGACTCCCAGCAGCAGGGGGTAGTGCGGCTGTCCGCCGTCGATGACGGTGACCTCCACGTCGCGGTGGCCACGCTCGATCCTCGCGCCGAGGTCCTCGACGAGCCCCTCGGGCGCGGCCTCCCCGCCGATCACGGTCACCAGCTCGCCGCCGCTGGACAGCAACCGTCGGACCACGTCGAGGGCGACCTCGGCCAGGTCGTGGCCCACGACGACGACATCGCCGCCGACCGCCCCGAGGACGTCGCCCGCCTCGCAGGGACCGGCGCTCGTGAGCGCCTGCTTGCTCGCGAGGGCCACCGCGCCGTGGCGCGTGGCGGCGGCTGCGTGGCTCATCTCGGCGGCGTTCCGCGCGGCCGAGGCGTTCTCGTCGAAGACGGCGAAGGCCGCGAGCCCCTGCACCGCGGTCCGCGAGCGCACGAGGTGGACGTCGAGGCCCTCCTGCTCGGCGGCACTCGCGGCCGCCCGGGCCGCCATCTCGGTGTCGCGGTCGTTCGGCAGCACGATGACCGACAGTGCGTGGGTGGCGCGGATGGCGTCGAGCAGCTGCCCGGCGGAGGCCCGCAGGCCCGGACCACTGGTCACGACGACGGCCCCCGCCCCCTCGAACACCTCGGCCAGGCCGGGTCCCGCGGCGCAGGCGACCACCGCGACGCCCGACGCCGGGAGGCGGTGACCCACCTGGTCGGCGAAGTGCGTGACGCGGACACGGTACGGCCGCCCCGCGTCCAGCCCCGCCTCGATCGCGGCCCCGACGTCGTCGACGTGCACGTGGACGTTCCAGAGGTCCGGTCCACCGACGACGAGCAGCGAGTCGCCCAGCCCGTCGAGGACCTCACGCAACGCCGCTGCGCGCTCCTCGTCGCTGTCCCGCAGGAGGTACATCACCTCGAACGCGGGGCCGCCGGGCGTCGCGTCGTGGCCGCTCGTGGGGGCTCCCCCGGTGCGGCCCATCGGCTCGACCGGCCCGCCCTGGCGGCTCCACTCCTCACGGCGGCGCAGCGAGGGGTCCTCGGCGAACGGCTCCATCCGTTCGCCGACGTGGGCCCCGTCCTGGTGCACCACGCGCGCGAGGGCCTCGAGCAGCAGGAGGTACCCGGCCGCACCGGCGTCGACGACCCCCGCGCGCTCGAGGGCGGCGAGCTGGCCCGTCGTGGCCCTCAGCGCCGCCGTCGCCGCGTCGAGCGCCGCCTCGGCGACGGCGGGCAGCCCCTCCTCGACCGCTGCGGCGCCCGCCTCGGCCGCCGCCTTGGCGACGGTGAGGATGGTGCCCTCCTCGGGATGGGTGACGCTGGCGTACGCGCGGGCGCTGGCCCGCGCCATACCGTCGGCGATGACGACCGGACCGGCCTCGGGCAGGCCGCTCTCCGCGATGGCCTCCGCGAACCCCCGCACCAGCTGGCTCAGGATCACTCCCGAGTTGCCCCGGGCGGTGAGCAGCATCGAGCGGGACAACGCCGAGCACTCCTGCTCCAGGGTGGCCGTCCCGAGGATGCCGGCCTGCTCGTGCTCGGCCCGCACGGAGTCCAGCGCGGCGTCGAGGGTGAGGTAGAGGTTCGTGCCCGTGTCACCGTCCGGGACGGGGAAGACGTTGAGCGCGTCGATCTCCGCCCGGCGCGCCGCGAAGGCCATCCGGGTGAGCACGGCCCACCGCCGCGCATCGACGGCAGACAGGGCTTCGAGCACGGTGGCAGGCTAGTGCCCAGCACCGTCGGGAGCCTCGTTTTGGTCGGAGCACCTGTCCTCGGCTACTCTTGACCGGTTCCCGTGGTCCTTCGTGGTGCTTCATTGCGCCCGCATCCGGCCCGGGACATTCCAAGTCTTGTCACCATCGAATTTCAGGAGAACCCCGTGGCTGCCAACTGCGACGTCTGCGGCAAGGGACCGAGCTTCGGTCACAACATCTCGCACTCGCACCGCCGCACCAAGCGTCGCTGGAACCCCAACATCCAGCGCGTCAAGGCTCTGGTGGGCGACGCGGGCGTGACCCCGAAGCGTCTCAACGTCTGCACCTCGTGCCTCAAGGCCGGCAAGGTCAAGCGCTGACCCTGCCCGACCGGCACTGACCGAAGCCGACCCTCCCCTCGCGGGACGGTCGGCTTCGTCGTTCCCGGGGCTGCTCCCCCGGCCACTCCCCCTGCCGCGCGTCCGGTCGCAGGTCAGCGGGCGCGTCCGCGTCGCCCCGCGGAGGGGTATGGCGCGGGGCCGGGTCAGCCCGCGAAGTGGTCCCAGCCCCGGGGCTGCTGGGACACCCGGTCGAGGGTGACGCCCTCGCCCTCCTCGACCCGACCGAGCGGCCGCCACCCGCCGGGCAGCGGGCCCGCGAACGTCGCCAGGAGGCTGTGCTCCTCACCGCCTGCGAGCACGCACTCGAGCGCGGCCTCGCCGACCGCCTCGCGCAGCACGATCAGGTCCGGCTCGAGGAGCGCCGAGTCGAGGGCGAGGCGCACGCCGCTGGCAGCGGCGATGCGCGAGCCGTCGCGCAGCAGGCCGTCCGAGACGTCGAGCATCGCCGTGGCGCCGGCGTCGGCGGCGGCGGGCCCGGCCGAGAGCTCGACGAGGGGCCTTCGGTGGTGTGCCAGGCACGTGGCCCGCACGCCCCCGGTCTCGTCGTGAGCGGCGGCGCCCTGCTGCAGGAGCACCAGCCCGGCGGCCGAGCGTCCCAGGCTGCCGTGGACGGCCACGGTGTCGCCCGGGCGGGCGCCGCTGCGCAGCACCGGATCCCGCCCCTGGAGGTCGCCCAGGGCGGTGATCGACACCATGACGGTGCCGGCGGGCGCCGACGAGAGGTCCCCGCCGGCGACGGCCACCCCGGCCGCGTCGGCCAGACCGCCCAGCGTCCGGGCGAACTCGACCGCCCAGTCCGCCGGGGTCGCCGGGTCGGCGACGAGGGTGACGACCAGTGAGGTGGGGACAGCGCCCATGGCCGCGACGTCGGCGACGTTCTGGGTGAACGCCTTGGTCGCGACGTCGGCGGCCGTGGACCACTCGTCGAGCCAGTCGCGTCCGCGCACCATGGCGTCCGTCGTGACGACCACCGGTCCGGTCGAGGCCAGCACCGCCGCGTCGTCCCCCGGCCCCACGAGCACGCCCTCGCGGGCGGGGAAGAACGGGAAGATCTCGGCGAGCAGCGACGCCTCCGAGACCTGCGCCAGTGTGCGACCGGCCGTGACCATGACTTGACCTCCTCGTGACAGCCCGGGGAAGACGGCCGGGACACCGGCACGGTAGCGTCTGCCCTGGCCGTGGCTCCGCTGCGGCCTGGTTCTCTCGGGACGACGACGTCCCGGCCAACCGGAACATGACGTGTCGTCGTCGACGTCACGACATGTCCCATCTTCGACAGAAGTTGAGGTGCTCAGTGGTGGTCCAGGCCTACATCCTGATCCAGACCGAAGTCGGCAAGGCGGCGACCGTCGCAGAGGCCATTGCCGGTATCGCCGGCGTGGTCCTGGCAGAGGACGTCACCGGCCCCTACGACGTGATCGCTCGCGTCGAGGCCAACACGGTCGACGAGCTGGGCAAGCTCGTCATCGCCAAGATCCAGGACGTCCCGGGCATCACCCGGACCCTGACCTGCACCGTCGTCCACGTCTGACGTGAGCCGCGCCGCCCGTCGGCGCCTGCTCGTCGCTGCCGCCGGCCTCCTCGTCCTCGGGGTGGCCGGCGGCGTGCTGTATGCCGTGCAGTCGCCCGAGCAGGTCGCCGCGCCGGCCCACGTGGCGGCGTGCGAGACCCCGATGAGCCGGATGCCGCCCACGGTCGGCGGCCAGCGTTCCCGCGGGGTCTCCGTCGCGGAGGGCACCGACCCGCGCGACGTCCGCGAGTGGGGCGACCCCGCGATCATTGCGACCTGCGGCTGGCCGGCCCTCGGGCCGACCTCCGACCAGTGCCTCGACGTCGACGGCGTCGACTGGGTCGCGCAGGAGCTCAGTGACGGCGTCCGGTTCACGACGTTCGGGCGCGACCCCGCGATCGAGGTCCTGGTCCCCGACGCCTACGCCCCGGCCCCGCTCCTGCTCCCTGCCTTCAACGACGCCGCCAAGGCCCTCCCCGGCAACAACCGCACCTGCAGCTAGGCGCCTTCGCGCGCTGTGGCGCCCGGTCCCCCACTCAGTGGGCACCAACCGCCGCTCACCGAGCGCCATACCGACACTTCCCGCTCACCGAGATCGGTTGCAGCGGGGAGCGGAGGTGGGAGCGGAGCGGGGTGGGCAGGGGGCACGAAGGCCCGCTGGTGGGTCTGGCGGGAGCGCCGGAGCGAAGCGGAGGCGCGAGTGGACGCGGGCCGAGTGCCCCCTGCCCAGCCCGCGACCGTGCGATGACGAGGGGCTACCGGAGGCCGACGGGACGGGTCAGGGCGAGCTGGAGCAGCTCGTCGATGAGCTCGGGGTAGCCGAGCCCCGTCGCCTGCCACATCTGCGGGTACATCGAGTGCGGCGTGAACCCGGGCATGGTGTTGATCTCGTTGATGACGACGTCCCCGGCCTCGGTGTAGAAGCAGTCGACCCGCGCCAGCCCCTCGCACCCCAGCGCCTCGAACGCCGCCGCCGCGAGCCTCTGCACCTCTGCCGCGATCTCGTCGGGGACCTTGGCCGGGCAGGACAGCACGGCCCCGTCGTCGAGGTACTTCGCCTCGAAGTCGTAGAACTCGTGCCCGCCCTCGGCGGTGACCTCGATCTCGCCGACGTGCGAGACGCGAGGCTCGTCGGTGCCACGGCCCTGGAGGACCGCGCACTCGATCTCCCGGCCGACGATGCCCTGCTCGACGACCACCTTGAGGTCGTGCGTGCGCGCCACCTCGATCGCGCCTTCGAGGGCCTCCGGCGTCGAGACCTTGGAGATGCCCATGCTCGAGCCGGCGCGGGCCGGCTTCACGAACACGGGGTAGTCGAGCGCCGCGACGGCATCCATGGCGGCGGCCTTGTCGCGACGCCACTGCGCGTCGGTCACCACGACATACGGCCCGACGGGGAGGCCGGCCCCCGCGAACAGGACCTTCATGTGGTGCTTGTCCATGCCGGCGGCCGAGGCGAAGACGCCGGACCCGACGTAGCGGATGTCGGCGAGCTCGAGCATGCCCTGGATCGTCCCGTCCTCACCGAACGGGCCGTGCAGCAAGGGGAAGACGACGTCCACCTCACCGAGCGAGCGCGGCACCTCGGCCGCCTCGAGGCTGACCAGGGTGCGGTCGGTGGTGGCCAGCGGGACGACGACGCCGGCACCGTCGGCCGCCACCTCGGGCGTGCGCTCGGACGTCAGCTCCAGCCGCTGCGGGTCACCGTCGGAGAGCACCCAGTGCCCGTCGCGGGAGATCCCGATCGGGACGATGTCGTAGGCGTCGCGGTCGATCGCACGCATCACGCCTGCCGCCGTGGCGCAGGACACCGCGTGCTCGGAGGAACGGCCGCCGAAGACGATGGCGACGCGGGGCTTCTGGGCAGGCTCGCGAGAGGCTGTGGGCTGGTCCGTGGTCATCGCGGACGAGCGTATCCCGCTCACCGGGCGGGCACGGAGCACGGCTCGCGGGCGCCGCCGCCTACGCTGGCCGCGTGAGCCACGAGAGCCTGTCCCCCGCCTCCCGCGTCGTCGCCCTCGGACGCCAGCCCCGGGTGCCCGGCGCCGGCGTCAACGCGCCCCTGGAGTTCTCGTCCACCTACATCGCGGACGGCCCGGTCAACTACGCGCGGGTCGGCAACCCCACGTGGACGGCGTTCGAGGAGGCCCTCGGCTCGCTCGAGGGCGGCGACGCGCTCGTCTTCGCCTCCGGTATGGCGGCGGTGTCGGCTGCCGTCTCCCTCGTCCCCCACGGTGGCGCGGTCGTGGTCCCGCACCACGCGTACAACGGGACGACGGCCCTGCTCGACCAGCTCGCCGCCACCGGGGCGGTCGTGGTCAGGCGGGTCGACCCGACCGACCAGGCCGCGGTGCGCGCGGCCCTCGACGGCGCCGCCATGCTGTGGCTCGAGTCGCCGACGAACCCGATGCTCGAGGTCTCGGACCTGCGCGCGTTGTCCGCGATGGCGAGGGAGACCGGCGCGATCACGGTGTGCGACAACACCTTCGCCACCCCGCTCGTCCAGCGCCCGCTCGAGGACGGGGTCGACATCGTGCTCCACTCGGTGACCAAGTACCTGTCGGGCCACTCCGACGTCATCCTCGGCGCCCTCGTGACCGCCTCGACCGAAGCCGGCGCAGAGCTGCGTGCGCGGCTGTCGACGGCGCGCGTGCTCGGCGGCGCCATCGCGGGGCCGATGGAGACCTGGTTGGCACTGCGCGGGCTGCGCACCCTGCACGTGCGGCTGGAGCGCGCCACCGCCAACGCCCGTGAGCTCGCGGCTCGCCTCGACGGCCACCCCGGTGTCGAGACGGCCCGGTACCCCGGGTTCGGTGCCATCATCGCCGTCGAGGTGCCGGGGGGTGCGGAGGCGGCCGAGCGGGTGGCCGCGGCCACCACGTTGTGGACCCACGCGACCAGCCTCGGTGGCGTCGAGTCGCAGATCGAGCGGCGCCGACGCCACCCGGCCGAGCCCCACACCGTCCCCGAGAACCTGTTGCGCCTGTCCGTGGGCATCGAGGACGTCGAGGACCTGTGGCACGACCTCGACCGGGCCCTGCGCGGCTGACCGACCGGCTACTCGGCCTCGTTCTTCAGCGCCCGGAGCATCAGGGCGCCGACGACCTCCTTGGGGCTGCGGCCGTCGTGCACCACCGCTGCGACCTGCTCGATGATCGGCACCGAGACCCCGTGGTCGTGCGCGAGCTGGAGGATCGACTCGCACGACTTCACGCCCTCGGCCGTCTGCCGGGTGACGGCGACGACCTCCTCCACGGTCATGCCCTTGCCGAGGTTGAGCCCGAACGTCCGGTTGCGGGACAGGGGCGACATGCACGTGGCGATGAGGTCCCCCACCCCCGCGAGACCGCTGAACGTCACGGGGTCGGCACCGAGCTTCATGCCCAGCCGCGACGTCTCGGCCAGGCCGCGGGTGATGATCGAGGCCTTGGAGTTGTCGCCCATGCCGAGCCCCTCGGCCATGCCGACCGCGAGCGCGATGACGTTCTTCACCGCGCCACCGAGCTCGGCGCCGACGACGTCGGTGGTCGTGTAGGGACGGAAGTACGGCGGGTTCGAGGCCTCCGCGACCATCTCGGCGATGCGCTCGTCGATGCACGCGATGACGCTGGCGGCCGGCTGCTTCTGGGCGATCTCCTTGGCGAGGTTCGGTCCCGAGACCACGACGATGCGGCCGGGTTCGATGCCCCCGGCCTCGGCGATGACCTCGCTCATCCGCTTCGTGGTGCCGAGCTCGACGCCCTTCATCAGCGACACGATCGCGGCACCGGCCGGCAGGGCGTGGGCCCACTCGGCGAGGTTGGCGCGCAAGGTCTGCGACGGAACCGCCAGGACGACGATGTCGGCGTCCGCCGCGGCCTCGAGCGGATCGGCGGTGGCGCGGATGCCGTCGGGCAGCGCGATCCCGGGCAGGTAGTCCTCGTTGCTCCCCGCGTTGATCTGGTCGACCATCTCCTGGCGTCGGCCCCACATGGTCACGGGGGTGCCCCCGTCGGCCAGCACCGCGGCATACGCCGTGCCCCAGCTGCCCGTGCCGAAGACCGCGGCCCTGGTCACGCGCCCTCCCCGTTGCGGCGGTGGAAGTTGCCGGTCTCGGGGAGCCCGTGCTTGCGTGAGTCGAACCGCTCGGCCGGGGCCTTCTCGCCGCGGATGCCCTCCAGCTGCACCGTGATGGCGTCGACGATGCGGTCGGTCGCCTGGCGCAGCAACGGCCCCGTCACCGGCTGGTCGTACAGGTCGCTGAGGTCGACGGGCGGGCCCGCGGACATCTGGATGCGCGTGCGCGGGAACAGCCTGGGCTTCTTGGAATAGGGCGCGAGCATCTCCTGCGGACCCCACTGCGCCACCGGGATCACGGGGCAGCGGGTCGTCAGGGCGATGCGCGCCGCACCGGTCTTGCCGACCATCGGCCACAGCTCGGGGTCACGGGTGAGCGTGCCCTCGGGGTAGACGCCGACGCACTTGCCCTCGTTGACCGCGGCCACCGCCGCGCGGAAGGCGTCCGCCGCGCGACCGGTGTTGCGGTACACCGGGATCTGCTGCGCCCCACGCAGGATCGCGCCCGCCACGGGGATCCGGAAGACCGCCTCCTTGCCGAGGAAGTACGGGGGGTGGCCGTTGTCGTAGAGGAAGTGGGCGAACGTGAACGGGTCGGCGTAGGAGAGGTGGTTGGGGCAGACGATGAACCCGCCGGACGTCGGGAGGTGCTCGGTGCCACGCCAGGTGCGCTTGGTGAGCAGCAGCATCAGGGGACGCACGATCGCCACCGCCAGGCGGTAGGCGAAGGGCAGTGGGCGTGTGCCGCTGGCGGTCACGTGGGATCTCCGTGGTCAGGATCGGGGGCGACGGTCGAGTGTGCATCCTCTCTGGTCAGGGGGTCGGTGTCGAGGAACCGCGCCACCACCTGCGACGATCGGGGTGATGAAGTCCCCCAGCCCCCGACCGCCCGGTCTCCGGTGGTACCTCGTGGTGCCCGTGAAGGGCGGCGCCGGCGCCAAGTCGCGACTGCACCCCCCGGCCGGCGTGGGTCGCGAGGACCTCGCGCTGGCCCTCGCCACTGACTGCCTCTCCGCCTGCTGCGCCGGTATGCCGCCCGCGCGCGTCGTCGTCGTCTCCTCCGACCCGCGGGTGTCCGAGGTCGCGCTCGGGCTCGGCGCCCACGTCGTCGCCGATCCCGGTGGGGGCCTCGACGCGGCGGTGGTGGCCGGTCGTGACCACGTCGCCGCGTCGGCACCGGGTGACCCGCTGGCCGTCCTGCTCGGCGACCTGCCCTCGTTGCGACCCGAGGACCTGGTCGCCGCGCTGGACGCAGCAGCGGCTCACGCGATGGCGCTCGTGCCGGACGCCTCCGGCGAGGGCACCACGTTGCTCACGGCCCTGGACGCGACGGCGCTGCACCCGCGGTTCGGGACGGGTTCGGCGGCGGCGCACACCGGGGCCGGGCACGTGCCGCTGGACCTCGACCTTCCCCGGCTGCGCACCGACGTCGACGACGACACGGCCCTGACCGCCGCTGCGGGCCTGGGCCTCGGTCCCGCGACCAGGGCCGCCCTGTCCGCGGCCCGTCTGGAGGCCCCGGCGCCCACGTGACGCGGGCTACGCTGCCACCCATGCAGGGCAGCGTGCACAGGTTCGACGAGCAGACCGGGGCGGGCTCCCTCCTGCTCGACGACGGCCTCGAGGTGACCTTCTCCGCGGCGGTGTTCGGGGCGAGCGCCCTGCGGCACCTGCGCCCCGGTCAGCGGTTGAGCCTGGACGTCGGTGACGACGGCCGTGAGGCCACGAGGCTCTGGATCGTCGGGATCGGCGACGACCAGGTGATCGGCTGACGCTGCCGGTCAGCCGACCTCGTAGTCGGCGCCGAGCGCGTCGAGCTTCTCGGAGAACCGCTCGTAGCCGCGGTAGATGAGCTCGATGCCGTGCACCTTGGACTGCCCCTCGGCGGCCAGGGCGGCGATGAGGTAGCTGAACCCGCCGCGCAGGTCCGGCACCGTGATCTCGGCACCGCGCAACGGCGTCGGGCCGGAGATGACGGCGCTGTGGCGGAAGTTGGCCCGGCCGAAGCGGCACGGGGAGCCGCCGAGGCACTCCTTGTAGAGCTGGACGACCGCGCCCATCTCCCCCAGCGCCTCCGTGAAGCCCAGGCGGTTCTCGTAGACCGTCTCGTGGACGATCGACAGGCCACTGGTCTGGGTCAGGGCGACCACGAGCGGCTGCTGCCAGTCGGTCATGAACCCCGGGTGGACGTCGGTCTCGAGCACCAGCGAGTTCAGGGTTCCCCCGGCGTGCCAGAAGCGGATGCCCTCGTCGTCGATGTCGAAGTCGCCACCGATCTTCCGGAAGACGTTGAGGAAGGGCATCATCGCCTGCTGCTGGGCGCCGCGGACGTAGATGTCACCCCTGGTCGCCAGGGCCGCACACGCCCACGAGCCGGCCTCGATGCGGTCCGGGATGGCCAGGTGGTCGTAGCCGCCGAGACGGTCGACCCCGTCGATCTTGATCACCCGGTCGGTCTCGACGCTGATGATCGCGCCCATCTTCTGAAGGACGGCGATCAGGTCGAGGATCTCGGGCTCGACGGCCGCGTTGCGCAGCTCGGTGACGCCCTGGGCACGGACCGCGGTCAGCAGCACCTGTTCGGTCGTGCCCACCGAGGGGTACGGCAGCTTGATGCGGGTGCCCTTGAGTCCGTTGGGGGCAGTGAGCCGCAGGCCCTCCGGCCGCTTCTGGACGTCGGCACCGAACTGGCGCAGCACGTCGAGGTGGTAGTTGATCGGCCGCTCACCGATGCGGCAGCCGCCGAGGTCGGGGATGAAGGCCTCGCCGAGGCGGTGCAGCAGCGGCCCGCACAGGAGCACCGGCACCCGGGAGGACCCGGCGTGCGCGTCGATGTCGGCGACATGGGCCTGCTCGACGTTCGTGGGGTCGAGCAGCAGCTCGCCGTCGCGGTCGGTGGAGTCGATCTTCACACCGTGCAGCTCGAGCAGGCCGGAAACGATCTTGACGTCGGAGATCTCCGGGACGCCCCGGAGGCGGCACGGGTCCTCCGCCAGCAGCGCCGCCACCATGGCCTTGGACACCAGGTTCTTGGCCCCACGGACCTCGAGGTCTCCGACCAGGGGCGAGCCACCGTTCACGGTGAGGATGTTTGCCATGGCGCAAGCATCCCACCACGCCCTCCCCCGCGTGCGACAGAGGTCGGCACCCGTTCGGGAGCCGACCTCTGTCGTGGTGGGTCAGACGCTGGTCAGGCCCGTGGACGGGCCCGGATCAGCACCGGTCAGAACCGGTCAGGCCTTCTTGGCCGTGCGCTTGACGGCGGCCTTCTTGGCCGGAGCGGCCTTCTTCGCGGGAGCAGCCTTCTTGGCCGGAGCGGCCTTCTTGACGACGGCCTTCGTCGCGGGAGCAGCCTTCTTGGCGGGCGCAGCCTTGGTGGCGACGGCCTTCTTCGCCGGAGCCGCCTTCTTGGCCGGGGCCGCCTTCGTCGCGGGAGCAGCCTTCTTGGCGGGCGCAGCCTTGGTGGCGACAGCCTTCTTCGCCGGAGCCGTCTTCTTGGCCGGTGCCGCCTTCTTCGCGGGAGCAGCCTTCTTGGCCGGAGCCGCCTTGCTGGCCACAGCCTTCTTCGCCGGAGCCGCCTTCTTGGCCGGGGCCGCCTTCTTCGCGGGAGCAGCCTTCTTCGCAGCCGTCGTGGACTTGGCGGTGGCGGTCTTGGCCGTGCCGGCCGCGGCGCGGGCGCCGGCGACAGCGGCCTTGGGCAGCGAGCGCGGGTTCTTGACGACGTCCTTGAACGCCGAGCCGGCGCGGAACTTGGGGACGACCGTCTTCTTGATCTTCACCGAGGCGCCGGTGCGGGGGTTGCGGCCGGTCCGGGCGGCACGAGCGGCCTGCTCGAAGGTGCCGAAGCCGGTGATGGCGACGCTGCCGCCCTTGGCGACCTCACGGATGATCACGTCGACGACGGCGGTGAGAGCGTCACTTGCCGCCTTGCGGCTGCCGAGCCGGGACTCGAGCTCCTTGATCAGTTCTGCCTTGTTCACGGCTTCCCCTCCACAGGGTTGGTGGTGCCGGACACCCTTGGTCCGGCGAGGTGGGCGGCCGAGCCACTGCCCGACGTGGGTCCGACGTTAGGGCTGTTGGGCGTGCTAGTCCACCACTGCGACGCCCTGATCCATTGTGTCGCAACGGATTCAGCCCCAAACGTGCCCCAGCGGGGAGCCCATTTGCGGGTTCGGGCCGCGCTCGCACACACGGACGGGGTCCGGCGCCGAGCGATCGACTGGACCACCGATTGTGTTGTGGTGCAACAGAATCTGCGCCATCCAGCGCGGCACAGGACGGGTCAGCAGCACGCGGAACGGCCCCGGCAGCTGCTGCCGGGGCCGTGTCGCAGCAGGCCCAGTGGGCCCACCCGAGGAAATTTCGTGCCGTGTCGGCGCGCCGCGCCCTCAGGCGCTGGTCGTGGACGGCTTGTAGGACGGCCGGCGCCCCTCGAACTCGGTGACGTCCTGCTCGTGGCGCAGGGTGAGGCTGATGTCGTCGAGTCCCTCGAGCAGCCGCCACCGCGTGTAGTCGTCGACCTCGAACGGGGCGACGATGTCACCGGCGGTCACGGTCCGCGAGACCAGGTCGACGGTCACGGACGCCCCCGGCTCGTTCTCGAGGTACTTCCAGATGAGCTCGATGTCGTCCTGGGACAGCTGGGCCGTGAGCAGCCCCTGCTTGCCGCTGTTGCCCCGGAAGATGTCGGCGAACCGGGACGACAGCACGACGCGGAAGCCGTAGTTCATCAGCGCCCAGACGGCGTGCTCCCGGGACGAGCCGGTGCCGAAGTCGGAGCCGGCCACGAGGACCGACCCCGCGGCATACGAGGGGTTGTTGAGGATGAAGGTCTCGTCGCGGCGCCAGGCCGCGAACAGGCCGTCCTCGAACCCCGTCCGCGTCACGCGCTTGAGGTAGACGGCGGGGATGATCTGGTCGGTGTCGACGTTGCTGCGGCGCAGCGGCACCCCGATACCGGTGTGGGTCGTGAAGGCGTCCATCAGTAGCTCCCCTCGCTCGCGGTGGTGGTCGATGGGTCCGCGCCCTGCGCGGAGCCGACGGCGGCGTCGACGAGGTCTGCAGGGCTGGACAGCGTGCCGCGCAACGCCGTCGCGGCGGCGACCAGCGGGCTGACCAGGTGGGTCCGACCGCCCTTGCCCTGCCGACCCTCGAAGTTGCGGTTGGACGTCGAGGCGCTGCGCTCGCCCGGGGCCAGCTGGTCGGGGTTCATCCCGAGGCACATCGAGCAGCCGGGGAGGCGCCACTCGGCACCGGCCGCGGTGAAGACCTGGTCGAGACCCTCCTCCTCGGCCTGCAGGCGCACCCGCGCCGAGCCGGGAACGACGAGCATCCGCACGCCCTCGGCGACCTTGTGGCCCTTGACGACCTCGGCGGCGGCCCGCAGGTCCTCGATGCGGCCGTTGGTGCAGGAGCCGACGAAGACGGTGTCGACCCGGATCTCGCGCAGCGGGGTGCCGGCGGTCAGGCCCATGTACTCCAGGGCGTGACGCGCGGCGGCCTTCTCGTTGTCGTCGCCCATCGTCTCGGGGTCCGGCACCGCGGCGCTGAGCGGCAGGCCCTGGCCGGGGTTGGTGCCCCAGGTGACGAACGGCGTCAGCGTCGTGGCGTCGAGGTCGACCTCGGCGTCGAAGACCGCGTCGTCGTCGCTGCGCAGGGTCTTCCAGTCCGCCACCGCGGCGTCCCAGTCGGCACCGGTCGGGGCGTGGTCGCGACCCTCGAGGTAGTCGAAGGTGGTCTGGTCCGGGGCGATCATCCCGGCGCGGGCACCCGCCTCGATGGACATGTTGCAGACGGTCATGCGGGCCTCCATGGACAGCGCGCGGATGGCGCTGCCGCGGTACTCCAGGACGTAGCCCTGGCCACCGCCGGTGCCGATCTTCGCGATGACCGCGAGGGTGATGTCCTTGGCGGTCACGCCGGGCTGGAGCTCGCCCTCGACGTTGATCGCCATCGTCCTGAACGGCTTGAGGGGCAACGTCTGGGTCGCCATCACGTGCTCGACCTCGGACGTGCCGATGCCGAAGGCCAGCGCACCGAACGCACCGTGGGTCGAGGTGTGGCTGTCGCCGCAGACGATCGTCATGCCGGGCTGGGTCAGGCCGCGCTGCGGGCCGACCACGTGGACGATCCCCTGCTCGGCGTCACCCATCGGGAAGAGCCGGACACCGAACTCCTCGCAGTTGCGGCGCAGGGTGTCCACCTGCGTCTTGCTCACGAGGTCGGTGATCGGGCCGGGGGTCGTCGGGACGTTGTGGTCCTCGGTGGCCAGCGTGAGGTCCGGTCGTCGCACCGTGCGCCCTGCGAGCCGCAGCCCGTCGAAGGCCTGCGGCGAGGTCACCTCGTGGATGAGGTGGAGGTCGATGTAGAGGAGGTCCGGTTCGCCCTCCGCGCGACGCACGACGTGCGCGTCCCACACCTTCTCGGCCAAAGTTCCTGACACGTGTCCCACTCCTCCGTCGCGTCCTGCGTCCTGCTCGCGCGCGTGTTTCGTCGGTGCGCCACGCCGCGCGGATCTCCCACGTTGGCACGCACGACACGCCCTCGGATTTGCGTCTCATCGAATGAGACGGCAATATCATCCCATGGACAACACGAGTGGAGTCGGCGTTCTCGACAAGGCAGCCATCGTCCTGGGTGCCCTCGAGGCGGGGCCGTCGACCCTTGCGCAACTGGTGACCGCGACCGGTCTGGCCCGCCCGACGGCCCACCGACTGGCCGTCGCGCTCGAGCACCACCGACTGGTCACCCGCGACCTGCAGGGTCGCTTCGTGCTCGGACCGCGGCTCGCCGAGCTGGCTGCGGCCGCCGGCGAGGACCGGCTGCTCGCTGCCGCAGGGCCGGTGCTCGGCGCCCTGCGGGACCACACCAACGAGAGCGCCCAGCTGTTCCGCCGCCAGGGCGACCACCGCATCTGCGTCTCCGCCGCAGAGCGTCCGGTGGGCCTGCGCGACTCGATCCCGATCGGCGCGACGTTGTCGATGCTGGCCGGGTCGGCCGCCCAGGTACTGCTCGCCTGGGAGGAGCCCGACCGCCTGCACCGTGGCCTGCACGGCGCCAAGTTCACCGCGACCACCCTGTCCGGCGTCCGCCGCCGCGGCTGGGCGCAGAGCGTCGGCGAGCGCGAGGCCGGCGTGGCCTCGGTGTCCGCCCCGGTCCGCGGACCCTCGGGCCGGGTCGTCGCCGCGGTGTCGATCTCCGGCCCCATCGAGCGACTCTCCCGCCAGCCCGGTCGGCTGCACGCCGCCACGGTGATCGCCGGCGCCAACAAGCTCACCGAGGTGCTGGCCCGCCACCACGCGCAACAGCAGCAGCAGAACCACGCCTGACCCGGCGCCATACCCCTCCCCACACCTCGCGAAGCGGGGGTTGCTCGGCAACACGGCACCTGTTTCCACCGGTGTCGCCGGACAACCCCCGCTTCGCCGTGTCGGCTCCCACGCCCCGGTATGCCGCGGCGCACTGTGGATAGTGTCGCTCCCCATGCGGATCTCCGAGCTCTCCGAGGCGAGCGGTGTCCCGGTCGCGACCCTCAAGTACTACCTGCGTGAAGGCCTCCTGCCGCCCGGCGAGAGCCTGGGCGCCACGAGGGCCGACTACTCCGAGGACCACCTGCGGCGGGTGCGCCTGGTCCGTGCGCTGGTCGACGCCGGGGTCAGCGTCGCCGAGGCCAGGCGGGTGACCGAGGCCTTGGATGACCCACCGCGGTCACGGCACGACCTGCTCGGCCGCGCGCAGTACGCGCTCCCGGCACCGCACGCCGCGACGCCGGTGAGCGACGAGGTCACCGGGCTGCTGGCCGACCTCGGCTGGGTCGTGGGGCCCGACTCCCCCGCGCTGCACTCGCTCAGCGGGGCGATCGCTGCAGCCCGGTCGGCCGGGGTGCCGCTGCCCACCGACGCACTGACGGGGTACGCGCGGGCCAGTGAGGCCGTCGCCGCAGTCGACGTCTCGAACGTGCCCACCGACGACCTCGCCTCGGCCCTGCACCGGGTCGTGGCCGGCACCGTCCTCGTCGACCCGGTCCTGGCAGCCCTGCGCCGTCTCGCCCAGGAGCACGTGAGCAGTCGGGGCTGACGGCGCGGGCGCCGAGCTGCCCGGCCGGTCCAGGCCGTGCGATGTCCCAGACATGCGCGAAGGCCCCCGCCCTGGTGGGCGGGGGCCTTCTGCGAGTAGCCCCGACGGGATTCGAACCCGCGCTACCGCCTTGAGAGGGCGGCGTGCTAGGCCGCTACACAACGGGGCCCTAGCTGGTTTCGCCCGGCGCCTTGCGGCTCCGGGCAGCGGAGAGAACCTTACCGAACAGTGAGGGAATTCTCCGAATCGGCGTGTGTCCCAAGGGACTTGCGCCTGAGCTGGGGTACCAGGACTCGAACCTAGAATGACGGTACCAGAAACCGTAGTGTTGCCAATTACACCATACCCCAAGGGGGTATCACGCCCAGCGCGCCCGAAGGCCTTCAGGGAGTGAACCGAGAAGCGATACTACCGGTCTGCCCCACCCCGCCCAAATCGGCTCCCGATCAGGACTCGCGCAGCTCGCTGCGGAGCTTGAGGACGGTCGTCCCGTCCTCCTGCTCGATGACGTAGGCGGGGTCGTCGTCGCTGCCGTTGCGCGTGATCTGCGACCCCTTGACGGTCCGGGTGACCGAGTCGTGGTGCACCTCGGCGATCGTGCCCTCGGCCACTCCCTGACCCCAGGACCACGAGACGTTGCTTCCCCTGCGCAGGGCCATCAGGACCCGCCTTCTCGAACGGGCTCACGGCCATCGGCTTCCGCGACCACCTTGAGGGTCCGCAGGGTCTCCTCGATGCCCCGTCGGTTGCGTCCGGGGAAGCCCAGCGCCTCGATGAGGAGCCGCTGCGGCGCGGCATACATGGAGTAGTCGAAGGACTCGGTCACGCGGGTTCCGTCGCCCTCGGGCTCGAGCTCGTAGCGCCAGCGGTGACCGCCGAAGTGGCGCCAGGCGATCCGTCGGCCCTCCTCGAACTCCACGACCCGGTTGCTGATGCGGTACGGCAGCCCGGCGAGCTTCATGTCCACGCCGAAGGTGGCGCCACGGCTGAGGCGCTCGGGGCCGGACACGGTGTCGCGCACCGAGCCCGATCCGTCGATCCTTGCGTGCTGGCGCGGGTCGGCGAGGATCGCGAAGACGACCTCGGGCGGCGCCTCGACCACGATCGACGACGAGACGACCCGGCCGGAGCCGCTCATGCGGACAGCTCGTCGCGCAGGCGGGTGAGCCGGGCGAGAGTCGAGGCCTTGCCGAGGATCTCCATGGACTCGAACAGCGGCGGGCTGATCCGCTGCCCCGAGACCGCGGTGCGCAGCGGGCCGAACGCGAACTTCGGCTTGATGCCCATGCCCTCGACGATCGCCGCGCGCAGCGCTGCCTCGATGGCGGCCGCGCTCCACCCGCTCTCGGAACCCAGGAGGCCGGTGGCGGTGTCGTCCACGGCACCCAGAGCCGTGACGGCGGCGGAGAGGACCTCTCCCGCGTCGTCCTTCAGCTGGGAGCGCGCGTCGTCCGCGATCTCCAGGGCGTCGTCCGCCACGTAGAAGGGGCCGACCAGGGCCGCCGCCTCGGTCAGCAGGGCCATGCGCGTCTGGATCAGCTCGGTGACCTTCTCGAGTCGGGCGAGCTCGCCCAGGCTCGGGTTGCCCGACAGGACGCCGGCCCGTTCGAGGTACGGCAGCAGCCGGGACGCGAGCTCGCGGACCTCGAGCCCGCGGATGTGCACACCGTTGAGCCACTCGAGCTTCTTGAGGTCGAAGATCGGGCCGACCGGGTTGACCTTGCGCCAGTCGAAGTCGGCGGAGAACTCCTCGAAGCTGAAGACCTCGACGTCCTCGCCACCCTCGCCCTCCTTCGGCGGATAGGCAAGCAGGGCAAGGAAGTTCACGAGGGCCTCGGGCAGGTAGCCCTCCTCGCGGAACCACGTCAGGCGCGCGGCGGGGTTCTTGCGCTTGGAGATCTTCGACTTGTCGGTGTTGCGCAGCAGGGGCATGTGCGCCCACTTCGGCGGCTCCAGCCCGAGCCAGCGGTAGAGCAGGATGTGCTTGGGGGTGCTGGAGATCCACTCCTCGCCGCGGACGACGTGGGTGATGCCCATCTCGTGGTCGTCGACGACGACGGCGAGGTGGTAGGTCGGGAACCCGTCCGCCTTGAGGATCACCTGGTCGTCGGGGCGCGGAGCGGAGACCCGGCCGCGGATCAGGTCCTCGAACTGCAGCTCGACGTCGTCGGGGACGAGCATGCGGACGACGGGCGTCTCGGAAAACCCGGGCAGCTCGGCTCGCTCCTCGCGCGTCTTGCCGTGGCACAACCGGTCGTATCCGGTCGGCAGCTTGGACTTCTGCTGGATCTCGCGCATCGTCGCGAGCCGCTCGGTGGAGCACCAGCAGTGGTACGCACGGCCCTCGGCCAGGAGCCGCTCGACGTACGGGCGGTAGGTGTCCAGCCGCTCGGACTGCCGGTACGGCGCGTACGGGCCGCCGACGTCGGGGCCCTCGTCCCACTGCAGCCCCAGCCAGTGCAGCGTGTCGAAGACCTGCTGCTCGCTGTCCTCCCGGAAGCGCGCACGGTCGGTGTCCTCGATGCGCAGGACGAACGCACCGCCCTGCTGCCGCGCGAACGCGAGGTTGAACAGCGACATGTAGGCGGTGCCGACGTGCGGGTCACCGGTCGGTGACGGGGCGACGCGGAGGCGGGGGGCGGTGGGGGTCTGCTCACTCATGGTGGACCTGATTCTAGGGAGCCCGACCGCGAGCGCCTCCTCGGCGGTCGGGGGCGTCGGTCGAGCAGCCCCTCCCCCGGTGCACCGATCACGGGCGAACCGTGGCTTTTCGGCCCGGATCGGCCCAGACTGCCTCCGTGGGGACGACGGCGGAGCAGGGACGACAGGCACCGGTGCGGCCGCTGGGCGTCGTCATCGCCGTGCTCGTGACGATCATCATGGTCTTCTTCGCGCGCCGGCTCGCCACCGACGTCCCCCACATCGTGGCCGGGACCGTCCCGGACGACGACCTCACGGAGAAGTACGTCGCCCACCCCTGGCTCGCCTACGGCCACATCGTGCCGGGCGTCGTGTACCTCCTCGGTGCGCCCCTCCAGCTCTCGCACCGGTTCCGCAGCCGCCACTACCGGCTGCACCGCAGGCTCGGCCGGGTCCTGCTCGGCTGCGCGCTGCTCTCAGGCGTGCTGTCGGTCGTGCTGGGGGTGGTGTTCGCGTGGGGCGGCGGCGCGGAGACGACCGCGACACTGGTGTTCGGGTCGTGGTTCGTGGTGGCCCTGCTGCTCGCCTTCCGGGCGATCCGCAGGGGTCAGGTGCCGCAGCACCGCCGCTGGATGGTCCGGGCCTTCGCCGTGGGGCTGGGCGTGGCGACGATCAGGATCTGGGTCGGCCTCTTCACGGGCATCCAGATCGGTCTGCTGGGGATGGGCGACGAGACCATGCCCGTCCGCGCCACCTTCGGCATCGCGTTCTGGCTGGGCCTGTCGATGCACGTGGCCTTCGCCGAGTGGTGGCTGCGACGCACCCCCGACCTCGACGGGTGAGCCCTGGCAGGTGACCGGTATGGCGCGGGGCCGGCCCCGCGCCATACCTCGCCTCAGCGGCGGACGAACGGGTTGGACAACGTGCCGATGCCCTCGATCTCGACCTCGACGCGCTGGCCGCCCTCGACCGGGCCGACCCCCGCGGGGGTGCCGGTGAGGATGACGTCGCCGGGCAGGAGGGTGAACGCCTTGGAGGCGTGGGACACCAGGGTCGCGACGTCGTGGACCATGTCGGCGGTGGTGCCGTCCTGGACGAGCTCGCCGTCGCGGCGGGTGCGGATCGACAGGGCGGACGGGTCGAGGTCGGTCTCGATCCACGGGCCGATCGGGCAGAACGTGTCCATGCCCTTGGCGCGGGCCCACTGGCCGTCGCCGCGTTGCAGGTCGCGGGCGGTGACGTCGTCGGCGCAGGTGTAGCCGAACACGACCTTCGACACCTCCTCGGGCTCGATGTCCTTGCAGAGCCGGCCGATGACGACGGCGAGCTCGCCCTCGTAGTGGACCTCGGAGGTGAGCGACGTCAGCACGACCGGCTCACCGGGGCCCACGACGGCGGTGTTGGGGATGAGGAACATCAGCGGCTCGGCCGGCGCCTCACCACCCATCTCCTTCGCGTGGTCGGCGTAGTTCTTGCCGATGCCGATGACCTTGCTGCGCGGGATGACCGGCGCGAGGAGGCGTACGTCCTCGACGAGGTGGGTCGCCCCCGTCAGCTCGATCTTCGTGTAGAGGGGGTCGCCGGTGATCTCGGCGATCTTCTCCCCAGCCCCGTCGACCAGTCCGAAGACCGGGTCCTCACCCGTCGTGAATCTCGCGATGCGCATGGGACCGAGCCTATCGGCGGTCAGCGCGCGGAGAACTCCCGGCGGTACCGCTGGGGGGAGGTGCCCACGACCGACTGGAAGTGCGTGCGCAGCAACGCCGCCGACCCGAACCCGCTGTGCGAGGCCACCGAGTCGACGGGCAGGTCGGTCTGCTCCAGCAGCTCGCGGGCGCGCAGCACCCGCTGCTGGACGATCCACCGGTGCGGCGTCGTGCCGGTCTCGGCGACGAAGCGACGGGCGAACGTGCGCTCCGACATCATCGCCAGGCGGGCGAGGTCTGGGACGGTGTGCGGTTCGTCGAGCTTCTCGGTGATGTGGTCCAGGACCGGCTGGATGCTCTCGCAGCTGGTCTCCGGCAGCGGTGACTCGACGTACTGCCGCTGACCGCCGTCGCGCTGCGGCGGGACCACCATGCGTCGGGCGATCCGCGTGGCGACAGCCGACCCGAGCTCGCGCCGGACGAGGTGCAGGCACGCGTCGATGCCCGCCGCGGTGCCGGCGCCGGTGATGATCGAGCCCTCGTCGATGTAGAGGACGTCCATCGAGACCCTCGTCCGCGGGAAGCGACGGGCGAACTCCTGCGCGTAGCGCCAGTGCGTCACGGCACTGCGGCCGTCGAGCAGACCGGTCTCCCCCAGGACGAAGGCGCCGGTGCAGATGGACAGGATGGTCGCTCCCCGCCGGTGAGCCTCCCGGATCGTCTCGAGCAGGGGCTCGGGATAGCTGTCGCGGACCCCGCCGGCCGGGATCACCACCAGGTCGGCGTCGACGGCGTCGGCCCAGCCGTGGCTCGGGACGAAGTGGCCGCCGCTGGTCGTGGCGACGGGTTGCCCGGCCTGCTCGCCACAGGTGATGAAGCTGAACGGCGGGACGCCGTCATCGGTGCGGTCGAGCCCGAAGACCTCGCAGGCCACGGACATCTCGAACATCGCCATGGGGTTCGTGGCCAGGGCCGCGATCGTCGTGAGCGCCATACCGGCATCATGGCACGATCACTGGCAGAAATCATGCAGACCTCGTCAGTTCTGCCACTCGTGGCGGGATACGGCCGAGCGAATGATTACTGACATGACCATCATCCTGCTCCTGGCCTTCGTCGCCACCCTCGTCGTCGCCCTCGAACGGCACCACCGCCGGACCTGGGCCCTCCCCCACGCCCCCCACGGCGCGGACTCCACCATCGCCTTCACCGACCTCGACCACGACGTGGACCGCGTCCTGCACGACGTCGAGGCCCACCGCGCCTGACGGGCTCGTCAGCGCAGCTGCTTCGTGACCGCGCCGGCCATCACGGCATACCCGAGGTCGTTGGCGTGGAAGTCGAACCGTGGCGGAGCCATCCACGTCCACTGGAGGATGCGCGCCAGGTTGGTGGGCAGCCTTCCGAGGTCCTTGACGGTCGTCGGTGTCGTCACCGTCGTCTGGAACGCGGTCGCCACGTCGGCGACGCGGGCGTCGACGCGCTTGGCACTGCTGGAGATCGCAGCGTTGACCTTGGCCAGCTCCTTGACCGACTGCTGGCCCAGACCCGCGTCGCCCAGCAGGTCGAGGACGAGGAACGGGTCGTAGTAGTTGAGGACCACGACCTCGGCGCGCGGCGCGGCAGCGCGAAGACGACGCGTGATCTGCGGCAGGTTCTCGGACAGGGTCGCGAGCGCCGGCTTCGTGCAGGACGGCTTCAACCCACCGAACCCGCACCGGGCCACGTCGTTGCCCCCGATGTCCACGGTCACGAGGTGCACGTCCGCCGCGTGACTGCGCAGGAACTTCTCCGCCTCCGCGAGCTGGCTGCCGGCGTCGTAGCGGCAACCGCCACCCTCGAGCATCGACGTCGTCGTCTCTCCCGAGCAGGCGAGGTTGACCAGCTCTGTCGGGCCGTCGCGCTTCTCGACGGCGGTGCGCACCGCGCCGACGTAGCCCGCCGCCCGGTGGTCGGCGCCGTTCTGGAAACCGGCCGCGAGCGAGTCGCCGAGCGCGACGTAGTACCCGGTGCCGGCGGCCGGTGCGCTCCTCGTGGCGGTGGCGCCGGGCGGCTGCGTCGAGGCGGTGCCGCCCGGTGACGACGACGCAGCCGACGGGCTGGGTCGTCCCCCGCCCGCCCCACCCGTGGTGAGGCCCACGACGGCGCCTGCCCCCAGCAGCAGCGCGAGCGCGGCCAGCGCCGCCGCCAGGGTCCGTCTGCTCATGGTCACCACGGTGCCACGCCCGGCTGGGAACCGGTCCGTCCGGGTTACCCTGCTGCGGCGATGCAGACCACTTCGACGCCGAGCCGGGCCCTGTCCCGAGCGCAGTGGCAGGCCCTCGAGGCCGACCACGAGCGCCGTGCCGACGACGCCACGGCCGGTCACCGCGCACGGAGGGGCGAGCAGGTGGCCCACCCGGTCGAGGACTTCCTGTTCACCTACTACCCGTTCCGCCCGGCCCTCCTGCGCCGCTGGCACCCGGGCCCGGGGGTCCGACTCGAGGACGCGGCAGCGCTCCCCCGGGCGCAGTGGAAGCACTACCGCGCGGTGGGGGCGGACCTCGAGCTGGACGTCGCGGCATACGTCGAGGCACGGGGCCGGACGCTGGAGTTCGTGCGGGACCTGATCACCGCCACCGCCACCAGGCCGGCACAGCTCGGGTGCTTCGGGCTGCACGAGTGGGCGATGGTCTACCAGCAGACCCCGGAGCAGGTGCGGCACGCCGACTGGCCGCTGCGCCTGGGTGCCGACGCCACCGACGACGTGGTGCGGGGCCAGCAGATCCGGTGCACCCACTTCGACGCGTTCCGGTTCTACACGCCCCCGGCGCGCTCGCTCAACCTGCTCCAGCCGACGCGCGAGACCCAGGTCGCGCTCGAGCAGCCGGGCTGCCTCCACGCCGGCATGGACCTCTACAAGTGGGCGATGAAGCTCGCCCCCGCGATCCCCGGCGACCTCGTCCTCGACTGCTTCGACCACGCCCGGGCGATCCGCGAGCTCGACATGCGGGCCTCCCCCTACGACCTCAGCGCCCTGGGGTACGAACCCGTGCGGATCGAGACCCCCGCCGGACGGGCCGAGTATGCCGCCGCGCAGCGCGGGTTCGCCGACCGCGGCCAGGCCCTGCGGGGCCGGCTGGTCGGCGCCATCGACGCGGTCACCGGCGCGGTCACCGACGCGGTCCCGGATGAGGCCCCGGGCGCAACGCCCGCCTGACGGCAGGGCTCGCGACCAGCGGTGGGGACCGCCTGGGGCCTCCACCCCGGAGGCACCCGCCCGCGTGCTGGTCCGCTTCGTGGCACCGGGCGCGGTGGCCCTAGTCTGGACGCCGTGTCCAAAGTTCTGACGTCCTTGCCCGTTGGTGAACGTGTCGGGATCGCCTTCTCAGGCGGTCTGGACACCTCTGTCGCAGTCGCCTGGATGCGCGAGAAGGGGGCGATCCCCTGCACCTACACCGCCGACCTCGGCCAGTACGACGAGCCTGAGATCGACACGGTCCCCGACCGCGCCGGACAGTACGGCGCCGAGCTCGCCCGCCTCGTGGACTGCCGCCGCCCCCTCGTCGAGGAGGGACTGTCCGCGATCGCGTGCGGGGCGTTCCACATCCGCAGCGGCGGCCGCACGTACTTCAACACGACCCCGCTGGGCCGCGCCGTGACGGGCACCCTGCTCGTGCGCGCCATGAAGGACGACGGCGTCGACATCTGGGGCGACGGCTCCACCTACAAGGGCAACGACATCGAGCGGTTCTACCGTTACGGCCTGCTCGCGAACCCGTCGCTGCGCATCTACAAGCCGTGGCTCGACGCCGACTTCGTCACCGAGCTCGGTGGCCGCAAGGAGATGTCGGAGTGGCTCACCGCCCGCGACCTCCCCTACCGCGCGAGCACCGAGAAGGCCTACTCCACCGACGCCAACATCTGGGGGGCCACCCACGAGGCGAAGACCCTCGAGCACCTGAACGAGAGCCTCGAGATCGTCGAGCCGATCATGGGCGTGCGGTTCTGGGACGAGTCGGTGTCCATCGCCGCCGAGGACGTCACCGTGCGGTTCGAGCAGGGCCGCCCGGTCGCCATCAACGGCAACGACTTCGGCGGCGACCCGGTCGCCCTCGTCGACGAGGCCAACAAGGTGGGCGGGCGCCACGGCCTCGGCATGTCCGACCAGATCGAGAACCGCATCATCGAGGCCAAGAGCCGCGGCATTTACGAGGCTCCCGGCCTGGCTCTGCTCCACATCACCTACGAGCGCCTCCTCAACGCGATCCACAACGAGGACACCATCGCGAGCTACCACGCCGAGGGCCGTCGCCTCGGACGCCTGCTCTACGAGGGCCGTTGGCTCGACCCGCAGTCACTCATGCTGCGCGAGTCGCTCCAGCGCTGGGTCGCCTCCGTGGTCACCGGCGAGGTCACCCTCCGCCTGCGTCGCGGCGAGGACTACTCGATCATCGACACGACCGGCCCGGCGTTCAGCTACCACCCGGAGAAGCTCTCGATGGAGCGCACCGAGGGGGCGGCGTTCGGTCCGGTCGACCGCATCGGCCAGCTCACCATGCGCAACCTCGACATCGCGGACTCCCGCGCCAAGCTCGAGCTGTATGCCGCGCAGGGCCAGCTCGTGGCCGGTCACCAGGCGCTCGTGGGCGACCTCGAGCCCGGCGGCGCCAAGGCCATCTCCTCGAATCCGGCTGCGGCACAGGCAGACTCGGACGACAACGCGCTCGACCGCGCAGCGATCGAGTTCGGCACCGACTGATCCCGTCCCACCGGCACAACGCCGGTTGCGCGGCATACCGCGGGAAACCATCGCGCGGGAAATCCCGCAACCGGCGTTCTGCGTGGGGCCTCAGCCGGGCGGGTCCAGCAGCCCGCGCTGGATGGCGATCGACATCGCCTCGAGCTTGCTGTGCGCGCCGAGCTTCGCGGACAGGTTGGAGACGTGGTTGCGCACCGTGTTGACGCTCACCGTCAGCTCGGCGGCGATCGCGGCGTTGGACAGGCCCTGGGCAAGCATGCCGAGCACCTCCTCCTCGCGCCGGGTGAGCGTCGGCGTGGGCGCACTCACGCGGGTGAGCCTCGGGAGCAGGCGGGCCAGCATCTCGGAGGAGATCGAGGCCTCCCCCTGGGCTGCGGCGCGGACGGCCGCCGTCACCTCGGAGAGGCTGCGGGTCTTGGAGAGGAACCCCGCCGCGCCGGCCTCGAGCGCACGGACGAGGACGTCGTCGGAGCTCGACCCGGTCAGGACGAGGATGTTCATGCTCGGACGGAGGGCCTTGAGGTCCCTGATCGCGTCGACCCCGTCACCGTCCGGGAGGCGTCGGTCGAGCACCAGCACGTCGGGTGCGGTGGACACCACCCGGGACCGCGCCTGGGCGAGACTCGAGGCGAGTCCGACCGAGACGACGTCGGGTTCGTCGTCGAGGACGCGGGCCAGGCTCGCGGCCATGACCTCGTGGTCGTCGACGATCAGCACCCTGATCGGCTGTTCCGGGCGCGGCTGCTCCATCACGCCATGATCTTCGCTCATGTCCCCTCCTCGCCGCGCCTAGTATCCATGCACTAGGTGCCGCGGCGCGCGCGCACCGCCAGATTGCGCCTGTCGAGCGGGATCATGGACGTCCTGACGACCGCCGCGGTCGCCCTCATCCCAGGACAGGCAGGGGTCGTGTCCACCGTCCGTGTGCTCATCGCCGACGACCACCCGCAGATGCTCGCCGCGATGGTGCACGTGGTGGAGTCCGACGGGCGGTTCACCCTGGTGGGAACAGCGGCCAACGGTCCGGACGCGCTGCGCCTCGCCCAGGAGTTCCCCGTCGACGTCGCCCTGCTCGACGTGCGGATGCCGGGTGGTGGCCCGGAGGCAGTCACCGCGTTCCACGCGATGGACCCCGCCCCCGCCGTCGTCGCGGTCTCCGCCGAGACGTCGATGAGCACCGTGGCAGCCATGGTGCGGGCCGGCGCGGTGGGCTACCTCGCCAAGGGACGCATCGGCGAGAGCCTCCCCGACGTGCTCGCCCAGTGCGCTGCCGGCGAAGTCGTGCTGGCCACGGGTTCCGGCGCCGGGGCCATGCGCATGCTGCTGGGAGCCTGAGAAACCGACACCGACCCGTGGTGCCGGTCCGCCACCATGCCTACGATGGCGCCCGAGGGCTGGGTGGACCGGGGCGGACGACGTGAGGGGAACGCCGGATGGCGCACGACGCAGGGCTGTCGAACGAGTCCGACGCGGCCATCGGCCCCCAGGTGGTCTTCGGCATGGACCGGACGGGGCGGTGCACGCTCTCGGTCGGGCCCGGCCTCGACGTCCTCGGGCTCAAGCCCAACGAGCTGGTCGGCCAGAACCTCTACGAGGTGTACCGCGACGACGCGGTGGGGCTGAGCGCCCTCGACACCGTGCTCGCGGGACAGCGGTTCGTCCACGAACGTTCCCACCAGGGGCGCCGGCTGGCACTGCACCTCGAACCCATCCTCGACGCCGAGGGTGTCCTCACGGGGGCGGTGGGCATCGCCACCGACGTCACGGAACAGCGACGCGCCGAGAGCGTGGCGCTCGAGGAACGCCGGCGCTCCGCCGAGCTCGCGGGTCGCCTCATCCGGTTCCAGGCGCTCGTCGAGGCCTCGCCCGACTTCATCGCCATCGCTGCCCTCGACGGCACGGTCTCCTACGTCAACCCCGGTGGCCGCACGCTGATCGGCATGGCCCTGGACGCGGACGTCACCACCACCACCATCTCCGACTACCTCACCCCGGAGGGCCTGGTGCTCTCGCTCGAGATCGAGCAGCCCGCGGTGGTCCGGGACGGGCACTTCGAGGGTGAGACCACCCTCAAGCACCAGGACGGCCACGCGATCCCGGTCGCCGTGGCGAGCTTCCTCATGTTCCACCCCGGTACCGGAGAACCCTTCGCCCTGGCCACGGTCCAGCGCGACATCAGCGAACGGGTGGCGGCCGACCAGGTCATGGCCGACCTCATCGAGCAGCGCACCGCCCTGCTCACCCGCCTGGTCGACGCCCAGGACGCCGAGCGCAGCCGCATCGCCGCGGACGTGCACGACGACCCCGTGCAGGCGATCGCCGCCGTCGACCTGCGGATGGGGCTGCTCCGGCGTCGGCTGCGCGAGCAGGCGCCGTCCCTGCTCCCGGAGCTCGACGGGCTGCAGGAGACCCTCTCGGGTGCCACCGAGCGGCTGAGGTCCCTGCTGTTCGACCTCGAGCCACCGTCCTTCGCCCACTCCGGTCTCGCAGGAGCGCTGAGGCGAGCGACGGACGAGATCTACGAGGGCACCTCGGTCCAGGCCCGCGTGGACGGGACCGACGAGCCGGTGATGCCCGAGGCGACCCGAGCGGTGGCCTACCGCATCGTCAAGGAGTCCCTGGTCAACGTCCTCAAGCACGCGGGCGCCGGCACCGTCCACGTCACGGTCGACTCCCTCGACGCTGGTCTGCACGTCACCGTCCTGGACGACGGCGTCGGGCCCGGCGAAGCCGTCTCGGCCCCCGGCCACCGCGGCGTGGCCGGCATGCGCGACAGGGCGACCCTGGCAGGCGGGTGGTGCACCGTCGCGGACGGACCCCGGGGCGGCACGCTCGTCACGCTCTGGCTGCCGGGCCCGGAGGTCACCACGACGTCAGCACCCGGGCTGGGCGCCGGGCTGGGGCTCACCGAGGCGGCCAGCCGCAGCACCACCAGCCTGGGCTTCGCGCACGGGATGGATGACGGCCACAGCGACGCCTGACCGCGGTCCGGCGTCCCGCGACCGCTGGACCGCGGGACGGTGAGGCGCAGCGCTGGTGGGTCAGTGCCCTTGCACTAGTGGAGATGCCCCCGCGGCACCGGGTTCGGCGGGCAGCGCTGAGGCATCGTGGGAGCACGTCGACCGGCCCGCGTCCCCTGAGGGCCGGTCGGCGCTCGACATCCGCGGTTCCTGCACCCCCCAGCACGAGCCCCTGGTGTCGATGCACTAGTCGAAATGCGACACCCGCATCGGTTCGTCCCTTGCGGACTGGACCAGACTGGTGCCACGAGCCCCGGTGATCCCCCCACGTCACGTGCACCGGAGCTCGTCGTGACGAGCACCGATCGGCCCCTCCAACCCCCTGCGCCGGGGCCGACCGGTGCTCGTCCCATGTCCGGTACCTCTGTGGCCCCAGCCGGACCCGCCGCCCCAGCCGGACCCGCGGCCCCAGCCGGAGTCCCGGCCCGGCCCGGACCGGACCGTCAGGACCGGGGCACCAGCGGCGCGAGGGCCTACCTCACCGGGACGCCGGCACGCACCAGGCCGTAGGTCACGCCCTCGACGAGCGCCTGCCACGAGGCCTCGAGGATGTTGCCGGCCACGCCGATCGTCTCCCAGGACGTCGTTCCGTCCGAGGTCTCGATGAGGACGCGCGTCACCGCGTCGGTGCCGTGGGCCGCGTCGAGGATGCGGACCCGGAAGTCGATGAGCTCGAGCTTGGCCAGCTCCGGGTAGGCAGGGCTGAGCGCCTGGCGCAGGGCGTGGTCGAGCGCGTTGACCGGGCCGTTGCCCTCCCCGGTGGCGACGACGCGTTCCCCACCGGCGAGGACCTTGACCGTCGCCTCGGACAGCGCGTCCTCGTCGCCCCGGGCGTCGGTGATGACGCGCCACGACTCGACCGCGAAGAAGTCGAACCCCTTGCCCTCCACCTCGCGACGCAGGAGCAGCTCGAACGACGCGTCCGCCGCGTCGAAGGTGTAGCCGCGCAGCTCGAGGTCCTTGACCTTGGCGAGCACCCGGCTGAGCAGCTCGTCGTCGCCCGACAGGTCGTACCCCAGCTCGCGGCCCTTGAGCTCGATGCTGGCGCGACCGGCCATGTCGGACACCAGCATCCGCATGTCGTTGCCCACGTGCACGGGGTCGGTGTGCTGGTAGAGGTCGGGGTCGATGCGGATCGCGCTGGCGTGCAGCCCGGCCTTGTGGGCGAACGCGCTCGCCCCGACGTAGGGCTGGCGGCTGTAGGGCGGGACGTTCGTGATCTCGCTGATGGAGTGGGCGATCCGGGTCGCCTCGCGCAGCCGGTCCGTCTCGAGCAGGGGCAGCCCGCGCTTGATCTGCAGGTTGCTCACGACGGTGAGGAGGTCGGCGTTGCCGGTCCGCTCGCCGTACCCGTTGATCGTGCCCTGCACGTGCGTCGCGCCCGCGTCGACGGCCGCCATGGAGTTAGCGACTGCACACCCGGTGTCGTTGTGGCAGTGGATGCCCACGCGTGCCGAGGTGCTCGCCACGGCGTCGGCGACGACGTCGGCGATCTGGTCGGGGAGCATGCCGCCGTTGGTGTCGCACAGGGCGACGACCTCGGCGCCGGACTCCATCGCGGCGCGGACGACCTCGAGCGCATAGGCGCGGTCCGCGGCATACCCGTCGAAGAAGTGCTCCGCGTCCAGGAACACGCGCCGTCCCTCACCGGCGAGGAACGACACCGTGTCGCGCACCATCTCGAGGTTCTCCTCGAGGGTGGTGCGCAGGGCCGTCTCGACGTGGCGCACGTGCGACTTCGCCACGAGGGTGACCACGGGCGCACCCGAGTCGACGAGGGCGCGGACCAGCGGGTCGGTGGCCGCGCGACCGCCGGCCCGCCTGGTCGCGCCGAACGCGGCGAGGGTGGCGTTGCGCAGCCGCAGCTCCTGCTGGGCACGGGCGAAGAACTCGGTGTCCTTCGGGTTCGCGCCCGGCCAGCCACCCTCGATGAACCCGACCCCGAGCTCGTCGAGGTGCACGGCGATGGCGAGCTTGTCCGACACGGAGAGGTTGAGCCCCTCCTGCTGCGCTCCGTCGCGCAGGGTCGTGTCGTAGACGTGCAGGTCGCTCATCGTGGTGGTTCCCGTCGGGTCATCGGTGGTGTCGGGTCGCTGGTGCCGTGTGGTCCTGGTGGTTCATTCTCCCCCGTCGCGCCTCCGGGGCCGGGGATGGTGGCCGGACGGAGGTCCTGACAAAGCAAAAGACCCCCCGGGTGTGGGAGGTCTGCGCGACGAGGAGGTCTCGTCGCGCTAGTCGATAATCACCATGGTGGTCGCCATGTGCCAGGAGGTCACGGGACCACTGTGGCACGCGGTGTCCGCGGGTTGAACCCCCGGTCCGTATGCCGGTCAGGCCCGTTCGGCCCGCCGGTCCCGGGCGGCAGCCACGAGCGCGTCGAAGAGCCGCGGGTCGTCCCCCATCTCCGGGTGCCACTGGACGGCGAGCCGGAAGGGGGAGGCGGGATCCTCCATCGCCTCCAGGGTCCCGTCGGCGGCCCAGGCCGACGGCACGAACCCGGGGTGGGTGAGCACGGACTGGTGGTGGTAGCTCGGGACCTCGGTGGTCTCGCCCAGCAGCTGCCGGAGCCTGGACCGCTCCACGGTCGTGACGGGGTGGGTGCCGTACACGCCATCGCTCGGGGAGTGCTCGTCGTGCCCGACCCGGTCGGGCAGGTGCTGCTCGAGCTGCCCGCCCGCGGCGACCGCCATGACCTGCATCCCCCGGCAGATCCCGAGCAGCGGCAGCCCGCGGTCGTGCGCCGCCAAGGCGAGTGCGAGCTCCATGGCGTCACGGTCGGCGCGGGGGTCCTGCACCTTCGGGTGCCGCTCCTGGGCGTACCGGGTCGGGTCCACGTCGGCACCGCCGGCGATCACCAGGGCGTCCAGGCGGGCGAGCACCTCGTGGGCGACCTCGAGGTCGCCGTCGGGCCGCGGTGGCACGACGAGGACGACCGCACCGGCCTGCTCGAGCTTCTCCACGTAGGCGTGCGGGACCGTGGCGCTGGGCTGGTCGCGCCAGGGCCCCCGGGTCACCGGTTCGACGTAGCAGGTGAGCCCCACCACCGGCCGGGTCATCGGGGTCGGTCCTGCCCGGTCACAGCGGCGTGACGTAGGCGCCGCTGATCCCGCCGTCGACGAGGAACTGGGACGCGGTGATGAAGCTCGACTCGTCGCTCGCGAGGAACAGCACCGCCGCGGCGATCTCGTCGGGCTCGGCGAACCGGCCGACCGGGATGTGCACCATCCGGCGGGCCGCCCGCTCGGGGTCCTTGGCGAAGAGCTCCTGCAGCAGCGGCGTGTTGACCGGTCCGGGACACAGGGCGTTGACCCGCACGCCCTCGCGGGCGAACTGCACGCCGAGCTCGCGCGACATGGACAGCACACCACCCTTGCTGGCGGTGTACGAGATCTGGCTGGTCGCCGCGCCCATCACCGCGACGAACGACGCGGTGTTGATGATCGACCCCCTGCCCTGCTCAAGCATGTACGGCAGGGCCGCCTTGCAGCACAGGTAGACGCTGGTGAGGTTGACCTCCTGGACCCGCTTCCACGCGTCGAGGCCGGTGGTGAGGATCGAGTCGTCGTCGGGCGGGGAGATGCCCGCGTTGTTGAAGGCGACGTCCACGCTGCCGAAGCGCTCCTTGGCGGTCGCGAACAACACCTCCACCTGGGCGGGGTCCGTCACGTCGCAGTGGACGTAGGCGCCGCCGAGCTCGGCGGCGATCGCTTCGCCCGCGTCGTCGTCGAGGTCGCCGATGACGACCTTGGCGCCCTCCTGGGCGAAGCGTCGGACGGTCGCCAGACCGATGCCGCTGCACCCTCCGGTGACGACGGCGACCTTGCCCTCGAGCCTGCCTGCCATGGGTGTGCCTTTCAGGATTCGGTGGAGATGAAGACGTTCTTGACGTCGGTGAACGAGTCGAGGGCGTCGGGTCCGAGCTCGCGGCCGAGGCCGGACTGCTTGAAGCCGCCGAACGGTGTGGAGTACCGGACGCTGCTGTGGGAGTTGACCGAGAGGTTCCCCGCCTCGACGCCGCGCGCCACCCGCAGGGCCCGCCCGACGTCACGGGTCCAGATCGAGCCCGAGAGCCCGTATGCCGTGTCGTTGGCCTTCGCGACCGCGTCCGCCTCGTCGTCGAAGGGCATCACCGCGACCACCGGCCCGAAGACCTCCTCCTGCCAGACCCGGTCGGTGGTGGCCCTCGGCAGGACGACCGTGGGCGGGTACCACCAGCCGGGCCCGTCGGGGGCGCTGCCGCGGAAGGCGACGTCCACGGGTTCGGACGACTCCTCGACGTAGGAGCGAACCGTCTCCCGCTGCCCGCTGCTGATGAGCGGTCCCATCTCGGTCGCCTCGTCGCCGGGTGCGGCGACGACGACACCACGGACGGCGGGCTCGAGCAGCTCCATGAACCGGTCGAACACGCTGCGCTGCACCAGGATCCGGCTGCGCGCGCAGCAGTCCTGGCCGGCGTTGTCGAAGACGCCGTACGGTGCCGTGGCCGCAGCCTTCTCGAGGTCGCTGTCCGCGAACACGATGTTGGCGCTCTTGCCACCGAGCTCGAGGGTGACCCGCTTCACCTGGTCGGCGGCCCCACGCATGATCCGCTGGCCCACGGCCGTCGAGCCCGTGAAGCAGACCTTGCGCACCGCCGGGTGGGTCACGAAACGTTCGCCCACGACCGCTCCGCGCCCCGGGACGACCGTGAACACTCCCTCGGGCAGCCCCGCCTCGAGGGCGAGCTCGCCCAGCCGGATGGCGGTGAGCGGGGTCAGCTCCGCGGGCTTGAGGACGACGGTGTTGCCCGCTGCCAGCGCCGGCGCGAAACCCCAGCCGGCGATCGGCATGGGGAAGTTCCACGGGACGATGATGCCCACGGTGCCGAGGGGCTCCTTGAACGTGACGTCGAGCCCGCCTGCCACCGGGATCTGGCGTCCGAACAGGCGCTCGGGGGCGGCGGAGTAGTAGGTCAGCACGTCGCGGACGTTGCCGGCCTCCCACCGGGCGTTGCCGATCGTGTGCCCCGAGTTCTCGACCTCGAGCAGCGCCAGCTCCTCGAGGTGGTCGTCGACGGACTGGGCGAAGCTGCGCAGCAGGCGGGCCCGGTCGGCGGGCGCCACCGTGGCCCAGGCCGGTGCCGCGGCGTCGGCGGCCGCGATGGCGGCGTCCGCCTCCTCGATCCCGGCCAAGGGAACGCTGGTGACGACGGACTCGGTGGCGGGGTTGACGACGTCGTGCAGGACCTGGCTCACAGCCGCTCGAACCCCCTGATCCGCTCCCAGTCGGTAACGGCACCGTTGTAGGCCGCGAGCTCGACCTCTGCCGCGTGCGCGTAGTGCTCGACGACGTCGTCGCCGAGAGCGGCACGGGCCACCTCGGAACCGAGGAACAGGTCACGGGCCTCGTGCAGCGTCGACGGGACCCGGTCCTTGTCGGAGGAGTACGCGTTGCCGGCGAAGGCCTCCTCGAGCGGGATCTCCTCCCGTATGCCGTGCAGCCCCCCGGCGATCATCCCCGCCACCGCGAGGTAGGGGTTCACGTCGCCGCCCGGCACGCGGTTCTCGACCCGAAGCCCGTGCCCGTGCCCGACCACGCGCAACGCGCAGGTGCGGTTGTCCGTCCCCCACGCGACAGCCGTCGGGGCGAACGAGCCGGGCTGGAAACGCTTGTAGGAGTTGATGTTCGGGGCGTACAGCAGCGTCATCTCGCGCATCGTCACCTGGAGCCCCGCGACGAAGTGCTCGAACAACGCGGACCGGCCACCTTTCCTGCTGTCGTCGGCGAACACCGCACCGCCGTCGGTGCCGCGCAGCGACAGGTGGATGTGGCAGGAGTTGCCCTCGCGCTCGTCGAACTTGGCCATGAAGGTCAGCGACTGCCCGTGCCGGTCCGCCAGCTCCTTGGCCGCGGTCTTGTAGACGACGTGGTTGTCGCAGGTCCGGATGACCTCGTCGTAGAGGAACGCGATCTCGTGCTGGCCGGGGTTGCACTCCCCCTTCGCACTCTCCACGGTGACGCCGGCGGCATACATCTCGTTGCGGATCTCGCGCAGCAGCGGCTCCACCTTGGTGCCGCCCATGATCGAGTAGTCGACGTTGTAGCGGTTGGCTCCGGTGAGCCCCTGGTAGCGCTGGTCCCAGGCGCGCTCGTAGGTCTCCTCGAAGACGATGAACTCGAGCTCGGTGCCGGCCAGCGCGACGAACCCCATCTCCGCGGCGGCATCAACCTGGGTGTGCAGGACCGACCGCGGCGACGGGCGGACCAGCCCCCGCCCGTCCAGCCAGGACAGGTCGCACTGCACCGTGGCGGAGTACGGCTGTCCGGGCGTCCGGCGCAGGGTGGCGAGGTCGAGGTCGAACATCATGTCGCCGTAACCCTGTTCCCAGGAGCTGATGGCGTACCCGTCCACGGTGTTCATGTCGACGTCGACGGCGAGCAGGTAGTTGCACCCCTCCGTGCCGTGCCCGAGCACGGAGTCGAGGAAGAACTGCCCGTGGATCCGTTTGCCCTGCAGGCGACCCTGCATGTCGGTGAAGGCGACGACGACGGTGTCGATGCGGCCCGAGGCGATGTCCTGCCTCAGCTCGTCGACCGTCAGGGTGGGTGGGTGCGTCACGGTGCCTCCTTGGTCGTCCGTCAGCCCAGCAGTCCGCGGAGCAGGGCGGCGGTGGCGTCGCAGTGCTCTTCCATCGTCGCCCGCGCCTGCTCGGCGTCGCCGCCGAGGATCGCCGCGACGACGGCGTCGTGCTGGTCGTTGGAGTGCGCGATGTTGGGGGGCAGCACCGGGATCGCGGACAACAGCTCGTGCAGGGCGGACTGGGCCCTGGTCACGGCCTCGATGAGCATCGGGGACCCGGACAGGGTGGCGACGGCGAGGTGCAGGCGGCTGTCAGCCAACCGGTGGGCCGCGTTGTCGGGCGCCTGACGTGCCGCCTTGGCGCTCTCGAGCAGCCACGCCCGCTGGTCGGCCGAGAGGGCCCGGGTGGCAGCGAGCGCGGCAGCACCGGGCTCGACGACCCGGCGGAAGTCGAGGGCGTCGGTGAGCGCGGCACCTGTCCGGACGTGCGGGTTGCCGGTGCCCGGCTCCGACCCTGCGTAGGTGATCACCGTGCCACCGCCGCGGCCGCGGCGGGTGGTCACCAGGCCGGAGTCGCGCAGGGCGGCGATCGCCTCCCGGAGGGTGTTGCGGCTGACGCCCAGCCGCTCGGCCAGCTCGCGCTCGGGCGGGAGCTGCTCCCCGTCGGTGAAGACCCCCAGCCGGATCGCGGTGGCCAGCTGCTCGACGGTCACCTCGAACGCGTTGCCCGAGGCTGCCCGCAGGACGACCAGCGGGAGGGAGGTGTGGGGGGCGGCGCTCACGCTCCGATCCAATACCCCGGCAGCATCCGCGTCAATGGTCTGCGAAAGGACCTTTCGGCGAGTCATGGCTTCACCCGCCCCAGCTTCAGCCCCTCCGGGTCGTACGGGGCGCGCAGCATCGCCCTCACCGGGAACCGTTGGCCTGCAAGGTCGACCTCCCACGCGCCGCCCGTCAGCCAAGCCGCGGTGACGGGACCCCCCTGGCGGTCGGCGACCAGGGCCAGTCCCACGGAGGAGCCGACCGCTGCGCCCCACGCCGCGCTGGTGACCTGACCGACGGGGACGCCGTCGCGCAGGACGAGCTCGCCACCCCAGAGGTACGCATCCGGGTCGGTGACGACCAGGGAGACCACACGACGCCTTGGGGGCTCGGCCCGCGCTCGTTCGACCGCGCCACGTCCGAGGAAGTCGTGGTCGGCACCTCTCTTGCAGGCGAACGTGAGGCCGGCCTCGACCGGCCCCAGGTCGGTCGTGAGCTCGCGCCCGAAGGCGCGGTACCCCTTCTCCAGCCGCAGCGCCTCGATCGTCCAGTACCCGGCCGGCACGACCCCGAGGTCGGCACCGCACCCGAACAGGTCGTCGTGGACACCGAGGGCCAGCTCGGTGGGGACGTAGAGCTCCCAACCCAGCTCACCGACATACGTGATGCGGGTGGCCCGGACCGTCGCGTGGCCGAGCCGGATCTCACGGCTGGTCGAGAAGGGGAAGCCTGCGTCCGACAGGTCGTCGTCCGTGAGCCGCTCGAGCAGCGTCCGCGACAGCGGCCCCATCACCCCGAGGACCGCCCACGCGCCGGTCACGTCCACCACCTCGACCCGCGAGCCCCGGGGGACGTGGCGTCGGATCCAGTCGAGGTCCCGGACGGTTGTCGCGGCGCTGCTGACGACGAGGAACTCGTGCGTCGTCAGTCGGGTGACGGTCACGTCGGCCTCGTAGGTGCCCCGGGTGTTGAGCATCCCCGTGTAGACCGTGCGCCCCGTGGGAACCGCGACGTCAGCGGTGCACAGCCACTGCAGGGCCGCCTCCGCGTCGGGGCCGGTCACGAGGTACTTCGAGAAGGAGGTCTGGTCGAACACCGCGACCGACGACCGGGTGGCCAGCTGCTCCGACACGGACCAGTCGACCCAGGCCGGCCTCTCCCACGAGTACTCCACCACCGGCGGGACCCCTTGCGGCGCAAAGACGTTGGCCCGCTCCCAGTGGTTGCGCGAGCCCAGGCAGGCGCCCCGCTCGACCAGCCGGTCGTGCAGCGGCGACCGCTTCTGCGGGCGCCCCGTCTCAGGCTCGCGGTTCGGCCAGGGCACGGCGTAGTGCAGCCCCAGCACCTCCACCACCCGCTCCCTCAGCCAGGAGTGGTTTCCGGCCAGCGGGGAGAACCGACGGATGTCGGCGCTGATGAGATCCATCGTCGGAGCCCCCTCGGCCACCCACTCGGCGAGCGCCCGACCGGCCCCACCGGCCGAGGCGATCCCGACCGAGTTGAACCCCGCCGCGACGAAGAAGCCGGCCAGCTCGGGTGCCTCGCCGATGATGAACTGGTTGTCGGGGGTGAAGCTCTCGGGCCCGTTGTAGAACTTGCGGACGCCCGTCTCGGCGAGCACCGGCAGCCGGTGCACCGCGCTCTCCATGAGCACCTCGAAGTGCTCCCAGTCCTCGTCGAGGAGCGCGAACTCGAACGGGTGCGGGATCTGGTCCGGCGGCACCCACGGCTTGGCCTGGGGCTCGAACCCACCGACGAGGAGGCCACCGACCTCCTCCTTCACGTAGGTCCAGCCGTCCGGGTCACGCAGGATCGGCAGGTCGCGGTGCACCCCGTCGACCTGGTCGGTGACGACGTAGAAGTGCTCCGCGGAGTGCAGCGGCACGTTCACACCCGCCATCGCCCCCACGGCGTTGGCCCACTGCCCCGCACAGTTGACGACGACCTCCGCCTCGACGTCACCGTGGTCGGTGCGCACGCCCGTCGCCCTCCCGTCGCGCGTGTCGACACCGGTCACCCGCACGCGTTCGCGGACGACCACCCCGAGGTTGCGGGCGCCCCTGGCCAGGGCCTGCGTGAGGTCGGTGGGGTTCGCCCGCCCGTCGCCCGGCAGCCAGAGCGCGCCCTGCAGGTCCTCGTGGCGCATCAACGGGTACCGCTCGTGGGCCTGGTCCGCGGTGAGCAGCTCACAGTCCAGGTCGTATGCCGCGGCGCTGGCCGCGGTGCGGCGCAGGGCCACCATCCGGTCGGGGGTGCGGGCCACGGTGAGGCCGCCGCAGGTCCGGTAGCCGGTGCCCAGACCGGTCTCTGCCTCGAGCCGGGCGTAGAGGTCGGTGGAGTACTGCACGAGACGGGTGCCGGCCTCGCTCGCCCGCAGCTGCCCGACCAGCCCGGCTGCGTGCCACGTCGTTCCACCCGACAGCGAGCCCTGCTCGAGGAGCAGCACGTCGGTCCACCCGAGGTGGGCCAGGTGGTACGCCACGCTGCACCCGATGACTCCCCCACCGATGACGACCACCCTGGCCCTGGTCGGCAGGTCCCCCGTCACGGCGTTCCCTGCGGCACGGGTGGGGCGGCGGCCGCGTCGAGGAGGGCGCCCAGACGCGGGTCCGCGAAGCCGGCCAGGGCCAGGGCAAGGCGCTCGGTCGTGAACGCCTCGAAGTCGTGGTCGACGTCGGAGACGCCCTGCTGGATGACCCCCCAGAGCGTCCAGGCCCACCGGCCGGCCAGGCCCCACAGCTCGGCCCGCGCGAGCAGGCGTCCGTCGAGGCGGCCGTAGTAGCTCTCCACCAGCTCCTCGAGGTGGTCGTGGTCGAGCTGCGACTCGTTGACGAGGTTGCCCAGCTCGAAGGCGGGTTCGTTCATCCCGGAGTACTCGTAGTCGATCAACCGCAGGTCGCCACCGTCGTCGATGATGTTGGCTGCCAGCAGGTCGTTGTGGCATGGCACGAGCCCCTCGGGGAACGTCCGCAGCGCCGCCTCGAGCCGACGTGCGGCAGGCTCGAGCGCGGCATACCCCTCGGGGAGGGGAAAGCCTTGGGCTGCAACGATCTGCGCATATCGGCGCTGGACCTCGAACATGTCGAAGCGGGAGGCGAAGGCCGGTCCCGAATGGAGCCGCCGCAGGGCGGCGGCAAGGCGTGGCAGGTTGGCACCGATGTCGGCCGCAGTGCAGGTCCGGCCCGGCAGGTAGCCCACCACGAGCACCCCTCGTTCCGGGAGGTAGTCCACGACGGGCGCCCCGACCCCCACCGAGGCGGCAGCCACGCTGTTGTGCCACTCGTGCTCCCGGTCGACCGCGAGGAGCTCGGTGCTGGCCGGCGAGATCCGGACGACGACGTCGAGGGTCGCCGTCCGGACCCGGTAGTTGTGGTTCGTCAGGCCACCGGGGAGCTCATCGACCCGGCGTTCCTGACCGGCCAGGCAGGGGATCTCGTCGAGCCACCGGTCGACTCGCACGGTCCGTCAGCGGAACGTCTCGGCGACGTCCGCGTCGACCGTGTGCTTGGGCCCGGTGAACCACTTCTTGGCCGAGACGTGCCAGAAAACCCACAGCAGGGCCAGTGCGCCGAGGACCACGATCGGGGTGTAGTTGACGAACTTCCACGCGAAGTCCTTGTCGAACGGGTTGCCGGAGTTGACGGTCGGAAACATCGCGACGATCGAGGTGACGACGATCTCGACGATCGCCAGCGGCGCCAGCCAGCGCCACTTCGTGCCGAGGTTCCACGAGCCCTGCCGGAAGGAGCTGCCCGCGCGCCACCGGTAGTAGATCGGGATGGCGAAGGCGACGTAGAGACCGACCACGCCGATGGAGACCACGGCGAAGAACGCGATGGGCACGTAGGTCGGCGACGCATCCGTGCCGATGTTGACCTTCACGAGGGCCGGCAGGGTCAGCACGACGGCGATGACCGCCGAGAGGATGACACCGTTGACGGGCACGCGCTTGGCGCTCAGCTTCGACCACAGACGTGACCCCGGGACCGCCCCGTCACGGCTGAACGCGAACAGCATGCGGGTGGTCGAGGTCATGCAGGCGGTGGTGCAGAAGAACTGGCCGGCGGTCGAGATGAGCAGGATGGTGCCCGCCCACGGGCTCGACAGGGCCTGGTTGAAGATCGTCGCGACCGCGCCGCCACCCTTGGTCACCCCGGCCTCGTCCTGGACCGCGAAGAGGAAGGTGAGCAGCAGGATCCAGCCACCGACCGCCGAGTAGGCGATCGACTGCCAGATCCCCTTGGCCGCCGTGTCGGCCGCCCCGTGCGTCTCCTCCGAGAGGTGCGCGGAGGCGTCGTACCCGGTGATCGTGTACTGCGTGAGGATCGCCGAGATCGGCAGGATGTAGAAGAGGAAGCCCAGACCGTGGGTGCTCCCGCCGTTGAACCCGGTGTTGTTCACCGTGTGGGTGAACACCGACGAGACGCTCGCGTGGTGGTCGGGGACGAACCACAGGATGAGTACGACGGCCAGGGCACCGAACACGTGCCACCAGACCGAGATGTTGTTGAGCACGGCCAGCAGGTGCGCCGAGAAGATGTTGACCAGGGACACCAGGATGAGCACGACGATGAAGTACATGAAGACCCGGTTGAGGTCACCCGGCGTGTAACCGCTGTCGAAGGCGCCGAGGGTCAGGTCGAAGAAGGTGGCACAGCCGTAGGCGACCGACGCGTCGATGGCGAGCAGCCCGATGAGGTTGAGCCACCCCGTGTAGTAGCCGGCCTTGACCCCGCCCAGCTTGCTCGCCCACCAGTAGATCCCGCCCGAGGTGGGGTAGGCCGAGACCAGCTCGGACATGCAGAACCCGACGGTCAGGATGAACAGGCTGATGATCGGCCAGCCCCACGCGATCGCAGCCGGTCCGCCGTTGTTCCAGCCGACCCCGAAGGTGGTGAAGCACCCGGCCAGGATCGAGATGATGGAGAACGAGATCGCGAAGTTGGAGAACCCGGACCACGACCGATCCAGCTCCTGCTTGTACCCGAGCTCCGCGAGGCGGCGCTCGTCGTCCGACAGTTCGCTGACACTGGCCATCTCGGCTCCTAGTCTTCGGTACGAAGTTGGGCCGATGCTACTGCCGCCGTGTCCCGCCGACCAGACCCTCATGACGTTGATTCGTGGGTGATGCAGCGTGCCAACGGTTGCGACCTGTCGCAGTTGCCTTTGTTTGGCACGTTCGTGAACCTTTGGACCCACCCTCCGCCGCAGGCACAGGGTCGCCGGGCAGGATGACCGGGTGCACGGGACCACGCAGACCACCGGCAGCAGCCGATCCGACCTGTGGACGCAGGTCGTGACGCGGCTGCACACCGATGCCGCCTCCGTCCCGGGCGGGGCGAGCGTGGTGGTGGTGCTGGCCCTCGTCCTGGCCGTCGTCACCGTCCCGGCGTGGTGGACGCAGGCCAGGGTCGTCGTCACCGTCGTGCACGAGCTCGGTCACGGCCTCGTGGGCCGGCTCTTCGGACGCCGGTTCACCGGACTGGTGCTGCGCGGCGACATGTCCGGCCATGCCGTCACCGTCGGACCCACCCGCGGGGTGGGACGGGTGCTCTGCACCTGGTCCGGCTACCCGGCGCCCGCGGTGGTGGGGGCGTTCTCCCTGTTCTCCGCCGGCGCCGGCTGGGCTCCCCCGCTCCTCGCGGCGACCTCAGCCGTCCTGGCCCTGTCCCTGGTGCGGGTGCGGTCCGCCTACACGGCCGTGGTGATGCTCGCCCTCACGGCCGTCACCGGCGCGCTGTGGTGGTGGTCCGCACCGGCCGTGCAGGGCGGGATCCTCCTCGGGAGCGGCGCATTCCTGCTGGTGGGCGCCTGGCGCCACCTCGGGGCCGTCCTCCAGCACCCCGGGTCCGGCTCAGACCCGGCGGTCCTCGCCGGGCTCACCCACCTGCCTAGGTGGTTCTGGAACACGACCTTCGTCGTGGCCCTGGCCGCCTCGAGCTGGTGGGCGCTGCGGAGCCTGCTGGCGATGGCCTGAGGCCGACGTCCCGCCTCAGACGAGGCGGGTCAGCCAGCCGTGCGTGTCCTCGGCCCGGCCGTACTGGATGTCGAGGAGCTTCTCGCGGATGGTGCGCGTGACGGGGCCGTAGTCGACGCCGCCCCGGTGGTCGCAGCTGCCGCCGTCCCACTTGAGCTCACCCACGGGAGTGATGACGGCCGCAGTGCCGCAGGCGAAGATCTCGGTGATCTCGCCGCTGGCCGCCCCGTCCTTCCACTCCTGGATGGGGATGCGGCGCTCCTCGGGCTCCAGGCCCATCTCCTTGGCCAGCGCCAGGACCGACGAGCGGGTGACGCCCTCGAGGATGGAGCCGGTGAGCTCGGGCGTGACGAGCTTGTTGTCGCGGGTCACGAAGAACAGGTTCATCCCGCCGAGCTCCTCGACGTACGTGTGCGTCGAGGCGTCGAGGAAGACCGCCTGGTCGCACCCGTTCTCGATCCCCTCGAGCTGCCCGGCGAGGCTGGAGGCGTAGTTGCCACCGCACTTCGCCGCCCCGGTCCCGCCGTCACCGGCGCGCGCGTAGTCCATCGACAGCCACAGGGTCACCGGCTTGATGCCGCCGGTGAAGTACGCCCCTGCCGGCGAGGCGATGACGGAGTACGTCACCTCCGAGGCCGGGCGGACACCGAGGAAGGCCTCCGACGCATACATGAAGGGACGCAGGTAGAGGCTCGCCTCACCGCCGGCACCGGACGGCACCCACGCCTGGTCGACCTCGACGAGTGCCTTGAGCGAGGCGATGAAGCCCTCCTCGGGCAGCTCCGGGAGGGTCATCCGTCGGGCGCTGCGGATCATCCGCTGGGCGTTGGCCTCGGGCCGGAACGTCCAGATGGATCCGTCCTCGTGCCGGTAGGCCTTCATGCCCTCGAAGATCTCCTGCGCATAGTGCAGGACGGCCGCCGACGGCATGAGCGAGATCGGCCCGTATGCCGTGACCTTGCCGTCGTGCCAGCCCTCACCCTTGGTCCACGTCGCCGTGAGCATGTGGTCGGTGAAGGTGGTGCCGAACCCGGGGTTGGCCAGTACCGCCTCACGCTCCGCGTCCGGCCGCGGGTCGGTGCGGCGGGTGACCTCGAAGGTCAGCGGGGCGGTGGTCTGGCTCATGGAGTCCTCCTGCGTCGTTGCGGATCTCCTGCCGAGGTTACCTGCCGGACTGGCACCCCCGGCAGGAGACTCAGGTGCAGCCGTGACTCAGAGGCGCGAGGCGATCGCGTCGCCCACCTCGGTGGTGCTGCGTACGCTCGCGCCGCGCTCCGCGAGGTCGGCCGCGACCGCGCGCTCGACCCGCTCGGACTCCTCGGCGCGCCCGAGGTGCTCCAGGAGCATCGAGACGGACAGGATCGTCGCGGTCGGGTCGGCCTTGGCCTGCCCGGCGATGTCGGGAGCCGAGCCGTGGACCGGCTCGAACATGCTCGGGGCCGTCCCCTCGGGGTTGATGTTGCCGCTCGCGGCCAGGCCGATGCCGCCCGCGATGGCGGCGGCGATGTCGGTGATGATGTCGCCGAACAGGTTGTCGGTGACGATGACGTCGAACCGGCCCGGGTCGGTGGCCAGGAAGATCGTGGCCGCGTCGACGTGCTGGTAGGCGGTCTCGACGTCGGGGAACTCGGCGCCGACCTCCTCGACCGTACGACGCCAGAGGTGCCCGGCGTGGGTGAGCACGTTGTGCTTGTGGACCAGCGTCAGGTGCTTGCGCGGGCGGGCCGCCGCACGGGCGAAGGCATCGCGGACGACCCGCTCGACACCGAACCGCGTGTTGACGCTGACCTCGGTGGCGATCTCCTGGGGCGTGCCGGTGCGCAGGGACCCGCCGTTGCCGACGTACGGACCCTCCGTCCCCTCGCGGACGACGACGAAGTCGATGCCGTCGGGGGCGACCCGCTCGACGGCCAGCGGGCTCTGGACGCCCGGGTAGAGCTTCGCGGGCCGCAGGTTGACGTAGTGCTGCAGCGCGAACCGCAGCGGCAGCAGGACACCGCGCTCGAGGACGCCGCTCGGGACCGTGGGGTCGCCGATCGCGCCGAGCAGGATCGCGTCGTGGCCGCGCAGCTCCTCCAGGACCGAGTCGGGGAGGGTCTCACCGGTCGCGTGCCAGCGGCGGGCGCCCAGGTCGTACTCGGTCGTGTGGAACTTGGGTCCGGAGTCACCCGTGACGGCGTCGAGGACCTTGAGCCCCTCGGCGACGACCTCGGGCCCGATGCCGTCGCCGCCGATGACGGCGAGGTTGACGGTGTCCGTGCTTGAGGTGGGGGTGGGCATGGGTCCAGCCTAGAAGCGGTCTTGCGATCTGATACCAACGTCTCACATGACGAACGGCCCCTGGCGGGTCGCCGGGGCCGTTCGTCGTGGGGCGCGTCTGCGCGCCGCCGGTGGTACTGCGTCGTCAGTCGTCGGAGTGGCCCTGCTCGCGCAGGTCCATCGACTCCTGCAGTGCCTGACGTGCCTTCTGGGCTTCTTCGCTCATGTCGACCATTCCTTCGTGGATTCCCCTGTGCAGCACAGGGATTCGAGTATGTGGGGTTCTACGGCGGGCCACTCCCGGATGACGGGGTGCCACGGTCAGCCATGCACGCGGGATCTCCGCGGCGAGGTGGCTGACTACCGGAACTCGCCGCGGCGGG
>NZ_LMGM01000001.1:1325688-1387854 GCF_001427915.1 Phycicoccus sp. Root563
GTTTCCACGCAGTGAGACACCTCTGGACGTCCGCCCCCGACGTGCGCCCTAGGGTGTGCCGGTGCTCCCCGACGGCTACGCCTTGCGTCCCCTGACGATCGACGACGCCGCCGCCCTCGCGGCTGCGGCAGTGCGCAATCTCGACCACCTGCGCCCGTGGGAGCCGGTCCGTGCCGACTCGTTCTTCACCGAGGAGGGCCAGCGTGAGGTGGTTCAGGGGCGGCTGCGCCAGGTCGAGCTCGGCCTGTACGACTGCTCGGTGCTGTGGCACGGCGACGAGGTCGTCGGCGCCGCCAACCTGCAGAACATCGTCCGCGGCGCCATGCAGGGCGCTGACGTCGGTTACTGGGTCGACCACCAACACCTGCGCCGCGGGCTCGCCGTCGCTGCGCTCGACCACCTCGTGCAGCGGGCCCACGCCCTCGGGCTGCACCGGCTCGGGGCCAGCACCATGGTCGCGAACGTCCCCTCCCAGGGGGTTCTGCGCCGGTGCGGGTTCGAGGAGTGCGGCCGGATCCCCGACTTCCTCTTCCTCGACGGGGCCTGGCGCACCAGCCTGTTGTTCAACCTCGTCCTGCACGACGGCCCACCGCGCGCCTGACCGCGCCTGACTGACGGGACCCGGCCGGTCAGTCGACGAGGTCGACCACGCTGACCTCGGCCCCGATCTCGGAGACGATGGCGGCGAGCACGTCCGCGGGGATGGCGCTGTCGACGGTGAGGGCCACCAGGGCCTGGCCGCCCTTCTCGTTGCGCGCCACCTGCATGCCCGCGATGTTGACCTGTGCGTCGCCGAGGAGGCGGCCGACCGTGCCGATGACACCGGGACGGTCGACATAGGTGAAGAACGCGAGGTGCTCGGTGAGCGGCACCTCCAGGTCGAAGCCGTTGACCCCGACGATCTTCTCGATCAGGCGCGGACCCGTGAGGGTGCCCGCGACGCTGACGGTGGTGCCGTCGGCGAGCGTGCCGTGCAGGGTCGTGACGTTGCGGAAGTCCTGCGTCGACGGGTCGGTGAGCAGGCGCACCTCACACCCGCGCTGCTCGGCGAGCAGCGGGGCGTTGACGTACGTCACCGGGTCCTCGGTCACGTCGGTGAACAGGCCCTTGAGCGCGGCGAGCTTCCAGATGGACACGTCGTGGGCGGTGATCTCGCCCTTGACGTCGACGTCGAGCTGCACGGGGACGGAGCCGGCCAGCGCGGTGAAGATGCGGCCGAGCTTCTCGACGAGCGCGATCCCCGGACGCACCTCCTCGGGCACGACACCACTGGACACGTTGACCGCGTCGGGGACGAGGTCGCCACCGAGGGCTAGACGCACGGACCTGGCCACCGACACGCCGGCCTTCTCCTGGGCCTCGTCGGTGGACGCCCCGAGGTGCGGCGTCACGACGACGGACTCGAACTCGAACAACGGGCTCTCGGTGGTCGGCTCGGTCGCGAAGACGTCGATGCCGGCACCGGCCACCCGCCCCTCGCGCAGCGCCTCGGCAAGTGCCTCCTCGTCGACGATCCCGCCGCGGGCGGCGTTGATGATCCGCACCGAGGGCTTGACCTTGGTCAGTGCCTCCTTGCCGATGAGCCCGAGGGTCTCGGGGCTCTTGGGCAGGTGCACCGTGATGAAGTCGCTGTGCTCCAGCAGCTCGTCCAGGGTGACGAGCTGGGCGCCGAGCTGGCCGGCGCGCTGCGCGGAGACGTACGGGTCGTAGGCCAGGATCTCCATGCCGAAGCCCTTGAGGCGCTCGGCGACGAGCTGGCCGATCCGCCCGAACCCGACCACGCCGACCTTCTTGTCGAGCAGCTCCACACCGCCGTACTTGCTGCGCTTCCACGCACCGGCCTTGAGGGCCTGGTTGGCGGGGGCGATGTTGCGGGCGGTCGCGAGGAGCAGGCCGACGGCGAGCTCGGCGGCGGAGGTGATGTTGGACGTCGGGGCGTTCACGACCATGACGCCGGCCCTCGTCGCGGCGGGGACGTCCACGTTGTCGAGGCCGACGCCCGCGCGGGCGATCACCTTGAGCTTCTTCGCCGCGGAGATGGCCTCGGCGTCCATCTTCGTCGCGGACCTGATCAGCACGGCGTCGACGTCGGCGAGCGCGGGGAGCAGGGCCTCCCGGGAGGCGCCGTCGACCGTCCGGACCTCGAAGTCGGGACCGAGGGCGTCGATGGTGGCGGGCGAGAGTTCCTCTGCGATCAGGACGATCGGCTTGCTCACAGGTCAGTCCTCTGGGGGTCGAAAGGGCGCGGACCGGGGGTCGCGGCACCGCGCTGTGCCGCCGCACAGCATACGGCGGCGTTCAGCATGTGGATGGACCAACTCGACATGTGACACGACAGCGAAACGGTGGTCGCTCGGCGACCCGGGGAAACGGTCCCCTGTCGCCGAGCAACCACCGTTCTGCGGTCGGGTCGTCCGGTCGTGCGGTGCTGCTCGCGTCAGCGCGCGGCGGACCCCTCGACGTAGTCGTTGTCCGAGTCCTTGATCCAGGACATCAGCTTGCGCAGGTCCTTGCCGGTGGACTCGATCGGGTGCTGGGCGCCCTTCTGGCGCAGGGCCTTGAACTCCGGGGCGCCGGCGTCCTGGTCCTCGATGAACCGCTTGGCGAACGCGCCGTTCTTGATGTCGGCGAGGACCGCGGCCATGTTCTCCTTGACGCGGGGGTCGATGACCCGCGGCCCGGAGACGTAGTCGCCGTACTCGGCGGTGTCGGAGACCGACCAGCGCTGCTTGGCGATGCCGCCCTCGACCATGAGGTCGACGATGAGCTTGAGCTCGTGGAGCACCTCGAAGTAGGCGATCTCGGGCTGGTAGCCGGCCTCGGTCAGGGTCTCGAAGCCGTACTGCACGAGCTGGCTCGCGCCACCGCAGAGGACGGCCTGCTCGCCGAACAGGTCGGTCTCGGTCTCCTCGGTGAACGTGGTCCTGATGCCGCCGGCGCGCAGGCCACCGAGGGCCTTGGCGTACGACTGCGCGAGGTCCCAGGCGGTGCCGGACGGGTCCTGCTCGACGGCCAGCAGGACGGGCACGCCACGGCCGTCGACGTACTCGCGACGGACGAGGTGGCCGGGTCCCTTGGGGGCGACCATGAGGACGTCGGAGGTCGCCTCGGGCTGGATGTAGTCGAACCGGATGTTGAAGCCGTGCCCGAACAGCAGCGCGGCGCCCTCCTTGAGGTTCGGCTTGATGTCGTTGGCGTAGACCGTCCGCTGCACCTGGTCGGGCGTGAGGATGACGACGAGGTCGGCCTCCTTGACCGCCTCGGCGACGGTCTTCACGGTGAGGCCCTCGGCCTCGGCCTTGGCACGGCTCTTGCTGCCCTCGGCGAGACCGACGCGGACGTCGACCCCGGAGTCGCGCAGGTTCAGCGCGTGGGCGTGCCCCTGGCTGCCGTAGCCGATGACGGCCACCTTCTTGCCCTGGATCACACTCAGGTCAGCGTCGTCGTCGTAGAACATCTGGGCCACGGTGGCCACTCCTTCGGTTGGGATCTGCTGGGTTCGGTTCGGGTTCGTGCTGGTTCAGCCGGTGGTCGCGTATGGCGCGTGCCCCCGGGGGTGCGGAAGGTCAGGCGCTTCGGAGAGCGCGGTCGGTGATCGAGCGCGAGCCGCGTCCGATCGCCACCATGCCCGACTGCACGAGCTCCTTGACCCCGAAGGGCTCGAGGACCTCGAGGAACGCCGCCAGCTTGTCGCGGTTGCCGGTGACCTCGATGGTCAGCGTGTCACTGGCCACGTCGACGACCTTGGCACGGAACAGCTGCACGGTCTCGAGGACGTGGCTGCGGCTGTGCAGGTCGGTGCGCACCTTGACGAGCAGGATCTCGCGCTGCACCGAGGCGGTCGGCTCGAGCTCGACGACCTTGAGCACCTCGACGAGCTTGTTGAGCTGCTTGGTCACCTGCTCGAGCGGGAGGGCGTCGACGTCGACCACGACGGTCATCCGCGAGATCTCGGGGTGCTCGGTGGGACCCACGGCGAGCGAGTCGATGTTGAAGCCCCGCCTCGAGAACAGTGCCGCGATGCGTGCCAGCACGCCGGGCTTGTTCTCGACGAGGACCGAGAGGGTGTGCTTGCTCATGGCGCTCACTTCCCGTCCGCGCTCTCGGCGCCGGTCGTCTCGGAGTTGTCGGCGTCCTCGGGCTGTGCGGTCGCCTCGTCCTCTTCGCGGTCCCACTGGGGGGCGGTGTCCTTGGCGACCTGGATCGCGTCGTTGCTCACCCCGGCCGGCACCATCGGCCAGACCATCGCGTCCCGGTGGACCACGAAGTCCACGACGACGGGGCGGTCGTTGATCTCCATCGCGGCCTTGATCGTCGCGTCGATGTCCTCCGGTCGCTCGCAGCGCAGACCGGCGCAGCCGTAGGCGTCGGCGAGCTTGACGAAGTCGGGGATCCGGCTGCCGACCGACGTGTGCAGGTCGGTGTTGGAGTACCGCTGGTTGTAGAACAGCGACTGCCACTGGCGGACCATGCCGAGGCTGCTGTTGTTGATGATCGCGACCTTGATCGGGATGTTGTTGATGACGCAGGTGGCCAGCTCCTGGTTGGTCATCTGGAAGCACCCGTCGCCGTCGATGGCCCACACGGTGCGGTCGGGCTGGGCGACCTTCGCGCCCATGGCGGCCGGCACGGCATACCCCATGGTCCCGAGCCCGCCGGAGTTGAGCCAGGCGTTCGGGCGCTCGTACTGGACGAACTGGGCGGCCCACATCTGGTGCTGGCCGACGCCGGCGACGTACACGGCCTCGGGACCGGCGATGGCGCCGATGCGCTCGATGACGTGCTGCGGGGAGACCGCCTCGCCGCCCTCGGGTGTGGTGTACCCGAGCGGGAAGTCCGCCTTCCAGCCGGCCGTCTGACCACGCCAGGCGGCGTAGTCACCGGACTTGCCGGCCGCGATGTCGGCGGCGACCGCGGTGTGCAGGTCCGCGATGACCTCGAGCACGTCACCGACGATCGGGACGTCGGCGGTGCGGTTCTTGGAGATCTCGGCCGGGTCGATGTCGGCGTGGATGACCTTGGCACCCGTGGCGAAGGTCGACAGCTGACCGGTGACCCGGTCGTCGAACCGCGCGCCCAGGGTGATGAGCAGGTCGGACTTCTGCAGGGCGGTGACCGCTGCGACGGATCCGTGCATGCCCGGCATCCCCAGGTGCAGCGGGTGGCTGTCGGCGACGGCGCCCCTGGCCATGAGGGTCGTGACCACGGGGATCTGCGTCAGCTCGACGAACTCGCGCAGCGCGTCGGACGCGTTGCCCCGGATGACGCCGCCACCGACGTAGAACACCGGCCGCTTGGCCGCCGCGATCAGGCGTGCGGCCTCACGGATCTGCTTGGTGTGCGGACGCGCCACCGGGCGGTAGCCCGGCAGGTCGAACTTCGGGGGCCAGCTGAAGGTGGTGCGGGCCTGGAGTGCGTCCTTGGAGATGTCGACGAGCACCGGTCCGGGTCGGCCCGTCGAGGCGATGTGGAAGGCCTCGGCGATGACGCGCGGGATCTGCGACGCGTCGGTGACGAGGTAGTTGTGCTTGGTGATCGGCATCGTGATGCCGCGGATGTCGGCCTCCTGGAAGGCATCGGTGCCGATCGACGCCGAGCTCACCTGGCCGGTGATGGCGACGATCGGGACCGAGTCCATGTAGGCGTCGGCGATCGCGGTGACGAGGTTCGTGGCGCCGGGCCCGGACGTCGCCATGCAGACGCCGACCTTGCCCGTCGCACTCGCGTAGCCCTCGGCAGCGTGGCCGGCGCCCTGCTCGTGGCGCACGAGGATGTGGCGGACCTTGACCGAGTCGAGCAGCGGGTCGTACGCGGGCAGGATCGCCCCGCCCGGGATGCCGAACACGGTGTCGACGTCGACGGCCTCGAGCGAGAGCACGAGGCTCTGGGCACCGGTGACCTCGATGGGCGTCTTCGCCCGGGCCTCCTGCTGGGCCTGCTGGGCCTTCTGGGCCACCTGGGACGGGCTCGGGGCCGGCGTCGTCCTCGTGTCGCTCACGTCTCTACCGCTTTCGGTTGCGTATCTCGCTCAACTGGATCTGCTCACAAAAAAACCCTCCAGTCCCGGTGCGGGACAACGGAGGGCAGCGCGCTGGCTCTGATCGGTCAGGGCCGGCGCGCTAGGGAAGTACGAGAATTCGTGCCACACGAGCACTCTCCCCCCGGCGGCCCGGCAGTGTCAACGAGCGAGACGACCGGTCTCGCGATCCGGACCTGTCGTCTCAGTCACAGACCCACTCCGCGCCATACCCACCACGACGGACGGGTATGGCGCGGGGTCGGCTCAGCCGCAGACGGCGCCGCCGCTGGCGCTGCCCACGAGCTTGCGGTACTTCGCCAGGACGCCCCGCGGGTACTTGGCGGGGGGCGGCTCGAAGCCCTCGGCGCGGCGGGCCAGCTCGGCTTCGTCGACGTGCACGTCGAGCCGGCCGTTGGCGACGTCGAGGGTGATCTTGTCGCCGTCGCGGACGAACGCGATCGGCCCGGCGTCGACCGCCTCCGGCGCCACGTGCCCGACGCAGAGGCCGGTGGTGCCGCCGGAGAACCGGCCGTCGGTGAGGAGCAGGACGTCCTTGCCGAGGCCGGCACCCTTGATGGCACCGGTCACGGCGAGCATCTCGCGCATCCCGGGCCCACCCTTGGGTCCCTCGTAGCGGATGACCACGACGTCGCCGGCCTTGAGCGTCCCCTGCTCGACGGCGTCCATGGCGGCGCGCTCACCGTCGAAGACGCGAGCAGTCCCCTCGAAGACGTCGGAGTCGAACCCGGCCGACTTGACGACAGCACCCTCGGGGGCGAGCGTCCCCTTGAGGATGGTGATCCCACCGGTCTTGTGGATCGGCTCCTTCATGGCGCGCACGACCTTCCCGTCGACGTCCGGCGGCGCGATGTGGGCGAGGTTCTCGGCCATCGTCTTCCCGGTGACGGTCAGGCAGTCGCCGTGCAGCAGGCCGGCGTCGAGCAGCGCGCGCATGACGACGGGCACTCCCCCGACGCGGTCGATGTCGGTCATGACGTACTGCCCGAACGGCTTCACGTCGGCCAGGTGGGGCACCTTGGACCCGATGCGCTCGAAGTCGTCGAGGGTCAGGTCGACCTCCGCCTCGTTGGCGATCGCCAGCAGGTGCAGGACGGCGTTGGTCGAGCCACCGAAGGCCATGACGACGGCGATGGCGTTCTCGAACGCCTCCTTGGTCATGATGTCGCGCGCGGTGATGCCGCGGCGGAGCAGCTCGACGACGGCCTCACCGGACTTGCGGGCGAACCCGTCACGGCGGCGGTCGGTGGCCGGCGGTGCGGCCGACCCCGGGAGGGACATCCCGATCGCCTCGGCGACGGAGGCCATGGTGTTGGCGGTGTACATGCCGCCGCAGGCACCCTCGCCCGGGCAGATGGCCCGCTCGATGGCATCGACGTCGGCGCGTGACATCAGCCCCGCGGCGCACGCGCCCACGGCCTCGAACGCGTCGATGATGGTCACCGTCTTCTCGGAGCCGTCCGAGAGCTTGGCGATCCCGGGCAGGATCGAGCCGGCGTAGAGGAACACCGAGCTGAGGTCGAGGCGGGCCGCGGCCATGAGCATCCCCGGCAGCGACTTGTCGCACCCGGCGAGCAGCACGGACCCGTCGAGGCGCTCCGCATTCATCACGGTCTCAACGGAATCCGCGATGATCTCGCGGCTGACGAGGGAGAAGTGCATGCCCTCGTGGCCCATCGAGATGCCGTCGCTCACCGAGATCGTGCCGAACTCGAGCGGGTACCCGCCTGCCGAGTGCACCCCGTCCTTGACGGCCTTGGCGAGGCGGTCGAGCGACAGGTTGCAGGGGGTGATCTCGTTCCACGAGCTGGCCACCCCGATCTGCGGCTTCACCCAGTCGTCGTCGCCCATGCCCACCGCGCGGAGCATGCCCCGGGCCGCGGTCTTCTCGATGCCGTCGGTGACGTCGCGGCTGCGCGGCTTGATGTCGACGCCGTTGGTGGTGGGCTCGGTGGTCGTCATGGGGGCAGTCTAGGACCGGGGTCCAGCACGTGGGACGCGGGTCTCACGGTGCGAGTCACCTACCCGCACAGCGGGTATGCCGCCTCCTGCACCGCGGGTGCGCCGGGCCCCGACCGGCGGTCGCGGCATACCTCAGCCGCGGGCGACGTGGCAGCGCTCGAGCTCGGCGGCGCCGAAACCCAGCCCGTCCCAGGGACCGGCATAGCGGAGCACCGCCACGGTCGACGTCGGGAACCCGGCAGCGAGGCAGTCGTGCGCCTGCAGCGACCCGTTCCCCTCGGCGAGCCCGCTGGCGAGCGCCGCCATCGTCGGGTTGTGCCCGACGACGAGCACGACCTGGGCCTCCCCCGCCGACTCGCGGACCGTGCGCAGCACGGCGTCCGAACCCCCGGTGTACACAGAGGAGTCGTACTCGACCGTCTCGCCGCACGCACCGCCGCTCTCGGCCTCTGCCCAGGTCTGGCGCGTCCTGGCCGACGTCGAGCAGAGCACCAGCTCCGGACCGAGGCCGTGCTCGTGCAGCCAGGCTCCGGCTGCACGCGCGTCCCGCCGTCCCCGTGCGGTGAGCTCACGGTCGTGATCGGGCTTACCGAGGCCCTCCTCGGCCTTCGCATGCCGGAAGAGGATCAGGACCTTGTCATCGCTGGCCAGGGTCATACCCCGAGCATGGCCCTGTCCGTGGCGATCAGCCAGTCTTGACAGCCGGGCGCCGACGGGGTTCGGGGGCCGTGGGACGTCGGCTCAGATCGCCAGCTCCGGCTTGATCCGCAGGGCCGTCCACCGGCCGGCACGACGCGCCGCCGAGGTGGACACGAGGAACGCTCCGAGGAGCCATGCGGCCAGGACCGCGAGGTCCAGACCGAGGTGGTCCAGCGAGCCGCCGTACATGAGCCGGCGGACCCCGTCGACGGCGTAGGACATCGGCAGCACGTGGTGCAACGGGTGCAGGGGTGCGGGCAGCGTCTGCCAGGGGAACGTGCCGCCCGCACTGACCAGCTGGACCACCATGAGGACCAGGCCGAGGAACTTGCCGGGGGCTCCGAACCGCGCCGCCAGGGCGTGCAGCACCATGACGAACGTCGCCGACACCGCCCCCATGAAGGCGAGCAGGGCCACCGGGTGGGCGACGTCGATGCCGACGGCGAGCCGCACGACGGTGAAGACCAGGACGGCCTGCACGAGCCCCAGGGCAGCCGGGGCCAACCACCCGCCGAGCGCGGTGCGCCAGCTGGGCTGCCCCGTCGCTAGAGACCGGGAGGACAGGGGGTTGAGCAGGAGGAAGAGGACGTAGGCCCCGATCCACAGCGACAGGCTGAGGAAGAAGGGGGCGAGCCCGGCACCGTAGGTGTTCGCGGACGCGAGGGAGCTTCCCTGCACCCCGACGGGATTGCCGAGGGTCTGCGCCACGGCCTTGCGCTGGTCGGCGCTGGGGTCCGGGATGGAGCGCAGCCCCTTGGCCAATCCGTCGTGCAGCTGCGTGGCCCCGTCCGAGAGTCGGTCCACCCCATCGGCCAGCTGGTGGGCACCCGAGTCGAGCCGGTTCGTCCCGTCGACGGCGTCCTGCTCCCCTGCCGAGAGACGAGCGGCGCCCGACGCCAGCGACCGGTTGCCCGAGGCCAGGTCGCTCGCGCCTGCGGCGAGGGTGCTGCCCCCCGTGGCCGCATCGTGGATGCCCGCGTGGAGCGGACCTGCCGCCGCGGCGAGCCTCGACGCGCCGTCGGCCACCTGGCCGGCACCGGCGGCGAGCCGGTCGAGCTGTCCCGACGCCGTCTGCACCTGCGAGTTCGCGTCGGAGACGGGACCGCTGAGCTGGCCCGCGGCATCGAGGACGGCCTGGACCTGGTCGTCGGTGAACCCGCCGGCCCGCAGCCGGTCCGCGAGGTCGCCCCGGGCGGACGTCAGCGAGGTCACGAGGTCCTGCGACGCCGTGGCGACGCGCTGGCCGGCGGCGGCGACCTTCGCGTTGCCGTCGGCCACCTGCTGCGCGCCGGCGGCGAGCTTCTTCGTGTCGGCGGGGAGGCTCTTGGTCCGGTCGTCGAGGGTCCCCAGGCCCTCGCTGAGACGGGTTGCCCCGGTCGACAGCCGCTCCGCGCCGTTCGCCGCCCTCGTCGCACCGGACGACAGCTCCTTCGAGCCGGCGAGGAGCTGCTGCTGGCCCGCCGCGAGCTGGTCGGCCCCTGCGGCGAGCTGGTGCACGCCCGCCTTCGCGTCCGACAGGCCCTTGGCGAGCCGGCCCGCGCCGTCGACCGCGTCCGAGACCTTGTCGTGGATGGTGCCGAACCCGACCAGGAGCTGGTTGGCCGCCGTCGAGCTCACCTGCGAGGCAACGGTTTTCGTGACCTGGGCGACGACCTGGTTGGCGATCGTGCGGGCCAGGTAGTTGTTCGCGTCGTTGGTGACCACCCGGAGCTGGGCCTGCCGCGGCGTGAACTCCGCACTCGAGGCGAGGTCTGCGGAGAAGTCGCGGGGCACGACCAGCGCGAAGTCGTAGGTCCCGTCGTCGACCCCGGCCTCGGCACCAGCCCGCGAGACCCGGTGCCAGTCGAAGCTGTGGGAGTCGAGCAGCTCGGTCGCGACCCGGTCGCCCACCTGCAACCGCTCGCCGTTGGCCAGGGTCGCGCCTGCGTCCTCGACGACGACTGCCGCCGGCACACGGTCGAGGGCGCCGTACGGGTCCTTGTTGGCGTACAGGTACAGCCCACCGTAGAGCGTCGGCACGAGGACCAGGGCGGCCAGCGCAGCTCGCGGCAGCCGTCCGGCCGTGATGCGGCGCAGCTCGGTGAGGGCGAGGCGAAGGGCGGTCATGCGGCCACCCCCAGCTCGTAGGTGGCGGGCAGGGCGAGCTGACGGGCGGTCCCGTGGGTCACCTGCACGACGACCGTGAGGCCCTCGGCGGCGAGGCGCTCCGCCGCGGCATACCAGTCGGTCGGGTCTCCCCCGAGGCGGTCGGGGGCGGCCACGACGAGCACACGCGTGGCGGCCCGCGACGCGGCCACGCGCATGAGCAGCGTGGTGCGCGTGGATGGCGGCAGGCTCTCGAAGCGTTCGCCCTGGTCCTCCACCCCGTGCCCGGCGAGGAACGCCCGCGTGGCCGCCCTGCTGGCGGGGCGTCCCGCCAGCGCGAGCTGCTCGGCGACGGCGGCCCGGACGCTGAGCGCGCCCTCGGGCGCGGTCACGTCGGGGACGTCGACGAGTGCGACGTGCCGTCGACGGAGCGCTTCCGACGCGTCACCGTCCACGGTGACGACTCCGTCCATCAGCGGCGCTCGGCCACCGAGGGCCAGCGCCAGCGCGACGTGGCCGTAGCCGGGGTCGCCCGCGACCAGGGTGACGCGCCCGGGACCGGCCGTCAGGCTCGTGGGCAGCAGCAGCGGGCCGTGCAGGCCCGCGACACTGACGTGGTCGGCGATGAGTTCCATGCGATCTGCCTGTCCGGTGGTCGACACGAGGTGCCGGCCCCTCTCGATACACAACTGTATTCAATACAGGAGTGTATGCTCCGGGGCGTGCCCGAAGCCAGCCCAGCCGCCGTGAGCCCCGCCACGTCCACCGCCCCCCGGACCGCTCGTCGCGAGGCGACCCGGGGCCGCCTGCTCGCTGCCGCCGAGGAGGTCTTCGCCGAGCGCGGCTTCCACGGCGCCAGCGTCGAGGACCTGTGCGAGCGGGCGCACTTCACCCGGGGCGCGTTCTACTCGAACTTCGCCTCCAAGGACGAGCTGGTCCTCGAGCTCTACGCCGCCCACGCGTCGGCGCTGCGGCAGCGCATCGCCGAGGTCGCCGAGCGACCCGGCCTGTCGCTCGAGCAGGTGCTCGAGGCGGTGTTCGACGTGTGGACCGACGACCCCGAGTCACGTCGTCGCTGGCACCTGCTCACCAGTGAGTTCGCCCTGCACGCCCTGCGGGACGAGGAGGCCCGCGCGGCCTGGGCCGGCGCCCAGGCCGCGATCCGCGACGAGCTCGTCGCCCTCGTCGACAGGATCGCCGCCGCCCAGGGGCTGCACCCCGCCGTGTCGACGACGGACCTCGTGCGCCTCATCAGCCTCGTCTTCCAGGGCGGGCTGGGCCAGCACCTCCTCGACCCGGGGTCCGTGCCGGCGGGCTCGCTCGAACGAGAGTTCCTCCCCCTGCTCATCCGGGCGGCGACGAGCAGGGATCCTCGAGCCGACCGCTAGCCTCGCCCCCATGGACCAGGTGCCCGCGATCGTCGACGTACCGGCAGCCGCCCCGACCGACCGGGCCTGGCTCGACGAGGCGGTGCGACGCATCCAGGCCGATGCCAACCGCAGCGCCGACACCCACCTCGTGCACGTCCCCGTCCCCGGGCTGCCGGACGTCGACATCTACCTCAAGGACGAGTCGACCCACCCCACGGGAAGCCTCAAGCACCGGCTCGCCCGGTCGCTGTTCCTCTACGCCCTCTGCAACGGCGAGCTCCGCGAGGGGACCACCGTCATCGAGGCCTCGAGCGGCTCCACCGCCGTGAGCGAGGCGTACTTCGCCCGGATGCTCGAGCTCCCCTTCATCGCCGTCATGGCGCGGACCACCAGCGCGGAGAAGATCGCCCTCATCGAGCGGGAGGGCGGGCAGTGCCACCTCGTCGACGACGCCGGCGAGGTCTACGACGTCGCCCGCCGGCTCGCGGTCGAGCGCGGTGGCCACTACCTCGACCAGTTCACCTTCGCCGAGCGGGCCACGGACTGGCGAGGCAACAACAACATCGCCGAGTCCGTCTTCGAGCAGATGTCGCTCGAGCGGCACCCGGTCCCCCGCTGGGTCGTCGTCGGGGCCGGGACCGGCGGCACGAGCGCCACCATCGGCCGCTACGTGCGCTACCGCGGGCTCGCCAGCCAGGTCTGCGTCGTCGACCCCGAGCGGTCGGCGTTCCTGCCCGCGTTCCGGGGCGACCACGCCGGAGTGGCCGCCGCCTGCGGCTCACGCATCGAGGGCATCGGGCGTCCGCGGGTCGAGCCCAGCTTCGTCCCGAACGTCGTCGACCGCATGATGCTCGTCCCCGACGCCGCGTCAGTCGCTTCCATGCGCTTCCTCAACGAACGCACCGGCCGACGGGCCGGCGCCTCCACGGGCACCAACCTCTACGGCGTGCTGCGGCTCGCCTGCGAGCTCTCGGCCCGGGGCGAGCGCGGCAGCATCGTCTCGCTCCTGTGCGACGGTGCCGAGCGGTATGCCGCGACGTACAACGACGACGCGTGGCTCGCCTCCGCCGGGCTGGACCTCGCGCCCTACACGGCCGTCCTGCGGCGCGCGTGGGACGACGGCGTCTGGACCGGCTGACCGCGACCCGACCGCGGACCCTGACCGTCGTCTCCGCGCGGCCCGGGTCAGCCACCGGACACGGCGTTGATGACGTGCACCGTCGCCTGCGGACCGACCTCGGTGCGGACGCCCTCGGCCCGCTTGGCGTCCTCACCGTCGACGAACACGTTGACGTGCCGGCGGATCTCGCCGCGCTCGTCACGGATCCGGGAGGCGAGGATCGGCCACGGCTCGAAGGCCAGGTCGAGGACGTCGGCCAGCGGGGCCGGCCCCTCGAGCTCGACCGGGAGCTCGGCCGCCCCGTCCGCCAGGTCGCGCAGCAGCCCCGGCAGCACGACGCGGGCCGTCACGGGAGGGTCACCGCCCGGACGCACAGGACGTCGGGCAGCTGCTCGACGATGCGGGTGAAGGACTCCCCTCCGTCGAGGGTGGCGTAGACCTCGCCGTTGCGCGTGCCGACGTAGAGGCCCGGCTCCTCATGCGTGTCGGTCCCGGCGGCGTCGCGCAGCACGTTGGTGTAGCTCGGCTTCGGCAGGCCTGCGTCCTGGGTGTGCCATGTCGCGCCGGCGTCGTCGGTGCGCTGCAGCTGCAGGGTCGCGCCGGGCGGGATGCGCTCGCCGTCGGAGGCGATGGGGACGAGCCACACGCTGTCACCGCGGGCGGGGTTGGACACCGCCGTCATCCCGAAGTTGGTGGGGAGGCCGGCCTCGATCGAGGTCCACGTGACACCGTCGTCGTCGGAGCGGTAGACGCCCCTGTGGTTCTGCGCGTAGAGGCGGGTCGGGGTCGCGCTGTCGCGTGCGACCTTGTGGACGCACTGCCCGAACTCCGGCCACTCGTCGTGCGGCTGGAAATAGGCGTGGATGCCGGTGTTGCCGGGCGTCCACGAGCGGCCGCCGTCGCGGGTGTTGTAGACCCCGCCGGTGCTCATCGCGACGAGCATCGAGTCGGCGTCGACGGGGCTCGGCAGCACCGTGTGGATCGCGCCGCCCCCGAACCCCTCCCCCCACTCGGGCCGGTGCGGGTGCTCCCAGAGCCCGCGGTTCAGCTCGAACGTCTCGCCGCCGTCCTCGCTGCGCCACAGGCCCTGCGGTTCGGTGCCCGCCCACACGACCTGCGGGTCGTGCGGGTCGGCGACGAGCTGCCACGTGGCCTTGAGCGCGGTGTCGGTGTCCTCCGGGAATCGGATCGACCCCTCAGGGTGCTCGACCCACGTGGCGCCCAGGTCGTCGGAGTGCTGCAGCGACGGACCCCAGTGCGAGGAACGGAAGCCGACGACGAGCCGGGGCGTCGCGCGGCGGGTGTCGAACAGGAGCGAGAGCACCTCGCTCATGAGGAAGTGGGGGCCGTCGACCTGCCACGTCCGGCGGTCCTCGCTGCGGGCGAGCCACAGCCCCTTGCGTGTCCCGATGCCCACGATCGTCTGTGTCATGACCCCATGGTGGCACCGCCCGGTGTCAGTGTGACCGCCCATCATGGGACGAGTTCGCGACACGTGGAGGAGGACGGGTGACCGGACCACAGGCCGGCGGGCTGGTGTTCGAGGACGACTTCGACGGCGACACCGCGGACGCGCTCGACCGTTCTCGGTGGCTGCCGCACTACCTCCCGCAGTGGAGCTCGCGGGCCGCCTCCGCGGCGACCTGGCAGGTGCGTGACTCCTGCCTCCACCTGAGCGTGCCGCCGCACCAGGGTCTGTGGTGCCCGGAGGTCCAGGACGACCCGCCCCTGCGCGTCTCCGGGGTCCAGTCCGGCGTCTTCTCGGGACCGGTGGGCAGCCGGGTCGGCCAGCAGCCGGTCGACGAGCGCAGCGTCGTCCGGGAGGTGCAGGAGCCGTGGTGGGGTTGGACCCCGCACCTCGGCCGGCTCGAGCTGAGGGGGCGGATGTCGCTGAGCCCGCGGTCGATGGCCGCCTGGTGGTTCGTCGGCCTCGAGGACTCCCCCGAGCGCTGCGGTGAGCTGTGCGTCATGGAGGTGTTCGGCCGCTCGGTGGCCGGCGCCTCGGCCGAGGTCGGCATGGGGGTTCACGCCTTCCGCGACCCGGCCCTGCGCGAGGACTGGGAGGCGCCGCGCCTCGACCTCGATGTCAGCGACTTCCACGTGTATGCCGTCGACTGGCGCCCCGGGTCAGCGGACTTCCTCGTCGACGGGGAAGTGGTCCGCACGACGACCGTCTCGCCCGACTACCCCGTCCAGAGCATGCTCGCCGTGTTCGACTTCCCGACGTGGGCGACGTCCGGTGACGAGCAGGAGGCGGTCCACGTCCCTGAGCTCGTCGTGGACTGGGTGCGTGGCTACGCCCCCTGAACCGACCCCCGGACGAGGTTGCTCAGCGGGCGCCCCGCGGCATACGCGCCGAGCTGCTCGCGCAGGAGGCGCACGGCGCGCGGCTTGAAGGCGGTGGACGCACCACCGACGTGCGGGGTGATGAGCACGCCGGGTGCCGACCACAGGGGGTGGCCCGCGGGGAGCGGCTCGGGATCGGTGACGTCGAGCGCCGCCCGCAACCGACCGGCCTCGAGGTGCTTGACGAGGGCATCGGTGTCCACGACCCCGCCCCGCGCCACGTTGACGAGCAGGGCGCCGTCCGGCATCGCCGACAGGAACGCGTCGTCCACGAGGCCGGCCGTGGCCTCGCCGAGCGGGACGATGACCACGACGACGTCGTGCTCGGGCAGCAGGCCCGGGAGCTCGTCCACGCCGTGCACGGAGCGCACCAGCTCGTCACCTGCGCGCGCCCTGCTCGCGACCGCGGTGAGGTCGACCTCGAATGGCGTGAACCTCGCCGCGATGGCCCGCCCGATCGAGCCGTACCCCAGGATCAGGACGCGCTTGTCCGCCAGTGCCGGGTGGATCGAGCCCGGGAGCCACCGCCCCTCCTGCTGCGCCGCGTGGAAGTCGGGGAAGTCGCGCAGGGCCGCCAGCGTCAGGGCCAGGGCCAGCTCGGCGGTCGAGGCGTCGTGGACCCCGGCGGCGTTCGCCAGGGCCACGCCCTCGGGCAGGACGGCCGCGATGTCCTCGTACCCGGCGGTCAGGGTCTGCACGAGCTCGACCGAGGGCGCGTGGCGGATGTTGGGCAGCAGCGGACCTGCACCCATGTAGGGCGGCACGACGACCCTGACCTCGTCGGCCCGCTCCGGGGGACCGGTCATGTCCCACACCGCGAGCTCGAGCCCGGGGACCGGCCCGACCGCGTCGATCCAGTCCTGCCCAGGCAGCGTCACGAGCGTCATGGCCCCACGCTAACCCGCGGCCCGTCCCTGCCGCCGGGCGGCGGGTCGGGCGACGCCGGGTGCCGTGGCCGGTCACCTCGCGCACAATGGGGTATGCCGCTTCGTCCCGTTCCATCCGCCCGTGTCCGCCTGGCGGCAGCCACCGGAGTGCTCGCCCTGGCCGTCGGGGCCTGCAGCGACGGCAGCGCAGGTGGTGAGCTGTCGGCACCCGTCGTGAGCGGGAGCCGGACACCGGTCACCCCGTCGAGCGGAGCCACCGCGACGTCCACGCCGTCCTCGCCGTCCTCGACCACCGGTACCGATCCTGCGGTCACGACGCAGTCGACGGTGGCCCAGGACCTCGACGTCCCGTGGGCGACGGCGTTCCTGCCCGACGGCTCGGCCCTGGTCACCCTGCGGGACGAGGCGAGGCTGCTGCAGGTGCGGGACGGCCGGTCCCCCGTCGACCTCGGCCGGGTGGCAGGGGTCGAGCCCGGAGGTGAGGGCGGTCTGCTCGGCGTCGCGGTGTCGCCCACCTTCGCCAGCGACCGCAGCGTCTTCCTCTACACGACCGCGGCGCGGGACAACCGCGTGCTGCGCGTGACGTTCGAGGACGGGAAACCGGCCCGGCAGCGCGCCATACTCACCGGGATCCCCAAGGCGGGCAACCACAACGGCGGACGGCTGAAGTTCGGTCCGGACGGGTTCCTCTACGTCACGACCGGGGACGCCGGAGAGACCGACCGGTCCCAGGACCGCAGCTCGCTGGGGGGCAAGATCCTGCGGATCACCCGGGACGGCAAGCCTGCACCCGGCAACCCGTTCGACGGTTCACCGGTCTGGAGCTACGGCCACCGCAACGTGCAGGGGATCGCCTGGGCACCGGACGGGACGATGTACGCGAGCGAGTTCGGGCAGAACACCTGGGACGAGCTCAACCGGATCGAGCCCGGCAAGAACTACGGGTGGCCGGTGGTCGAGGGCAAGCAGCAGCGCGCCGGGTTCGTCGAGCCACTGGTGCAGTGGCCCACCTCGGACGCCTCCCCCAGCGGCATCGCCTACGCCGACGGCGCCATCTGGATGGCAGCGCTGCGCGGTGAGTCGCTGTGGCGGATCCCGGTGTCCGGCAACCGCGCCGGCGAGCCGGAGCGCCTCCTCCAAGGCGAGTACGGACGCCTGCGCGACGTGGTCGTGGCGCCCGACGAGCGGCTCTGGATCCTGTCGAACAACACCTCCCGGGGGACGGGTGGCGAGCACGACGACAAGCTCCTCGCGATCCCCCTCGGCGACCTCACGTGACCGCGGCCTGACGCAGGACGCCCGCCCCGGAGTGCTCCGGGGCGGGCGTCCTGTTCACGTGACGAGGTTCAGCCGGTGAGCTTCGCCAGGATGATCTCGCGCGCCTTCCCGGCGTCGGCCTGGCCGCGCATCTCCTTCATGACCTGGCCGATGAGGGCTCCGGCGGCCTGGACCTTGCCGTCGCGCACCTTCTGGGCGACGTCGGCGTTGGCCTCGATGACCTTGTCCACCGCGGCTTCGAGCGCCCCGTCGTCCTGCACCAGCTCGAGCCCGCGGGCGTCGGCGACCTCGGTCGGGGTCCCCTCGCCGGCGAGGACGCCCTCGAGCACCTGACGGGCCATGGAGTCGTTGAGGCGACCGTCCCGAACCAGCCCGTCGAGCTCAGCGATGTGGGCCGGCGTGACTCCGAAGTCCTCGACCGAGCGCCCCTCGGCGTTGGCCCGGCGGGCGAGCTCACCGGTCCACCACTTGCGTGCACCGGCGGGCGTCGCACCCGCGGCGACGGTCTCGGAGATGAGCTCGACCGCACCGGCGTTCATGACGTCGCGCATCTCGAGATCGCTGTAGCCCCAGTCGGCCTGGAGTCGCCTGCGTCGCTCGCCGGGCGGCTCCGGGAGGGTCTGGCGCAGGGCGTCGACCGTCTCGCGGGTCGGTGCCACGGGGACGAGGTCGGGCTCCGGGAAGTAGCGGTAGTCCTCGGCGTCGGACTTCTCGCGTCCGCTCGTGGTGACCCCGGTGTCCTCGTGCCAGTGCCGCGTCTCCTGGGTGATCTTCCCGCCCTTGTCGAGGATCGCGGCCTGCCGCGTGATCTCGTAGCGGACGGCTCGCTCGACGCTGCGCAGCGAGTTGACGTTCTTGGTCTCCGTGCGGGTGCCCAGCGGCACTGCCGCCTGCTCCTCGCTCGTCGCGTCACCCACCTTCGGGCGCAGTGACACGTTCGCGTCGCAGCGGAGCGACCCCTGCTCCATCTTCACGTCGGAGACGCCGAGGGCACGCAGCAGCTCCCGCAACGCACCGACATACGCCTTGGCGACCTCGGGGGCGCGCCCACCGGCACCGGTGAGCGGCCTGGTGACGATCTCGATGAGCGGGATGCCGGCGCGGTTGTAGTCGACGAGCGAGTACTCCGCGCCGTGGATGCGACCGGTGGAGCCACCGACGTGCAGCGACTTGCCCGTGTCCTCCTCCATGTGCGCGCGCTCGATCTCCACGCGGTAGGTCGTGCCGTCCTCGAGCTCGACGTCGAGGTGCCCGTTGAAGGCGATCGGCTCGTCGTACTGCGAGGTCTGGAAGTTCTTCGGCATGTCCGGGTAGAAGTAGTTCTTCCGGGCGAACCGGCACCAGGTCGCGATCTCGCAGTTGAGCGCCAGCCCGATGCGGATGGCCGACTCGACCGCCTTGTCGTTGACGACCGGAAGCGCACCCGGCAACCCGAGGCAGACGGGGCAGACCTGGCTGTTGGGCTCGGCGCCGAACTCGGTCGCGCAGCCGCAGAACATCTTCGTCGCGGTGTTGAGCTCGACGTGCACCTCGAGACCCATCACGGGGTCGTAGCGCTCGAGCACCTCGTCGTAGTCGACGACCTCTTCGGTGACAGCGGTGGCCATCGGGGTCACGCTCCCTTCGCGGAGAGTTCGGGGGCCTTGGTGAGCAGCGGAGCGCCCCAACGGTCCAGGAGCATCCGCTCGAGGGCCGCACCCACGCCGTAGAGCCGGTCGTCGCGGGTCGCCGGGGCGAGGATCTGGATGCCCGTCGGCAGGCCGTCCTCGTCGGCGAGGCCGCTGGGCAGCGACATGCCGGGGACACCCGCGAGGTTCGCGGGGATGGTCGCGACGTCCTGCAGGTACATCGACATCGGGTCGTCGAGCTTGTCGCCCAGCTTGAACGCCGTGGTCGGCGCGGTCGGGCTGACGAGCACGTCGACCTTCTCGAACGCTGTGGCGAAGTCGTCGGCGATGAGGCGGCGAACCTTCTGCGCCTGGCCGTAGTAGGCGTCGTAGTACCCACTCGAGAGGGCGTAGGTGCCGAGGATGATGCGGCGCTTCACCTCGTCGCCGAAGCCGGCGTCACGGGTGGCAGCCATGACCTGCTCGGCGCTCGGGTCGTCGATGCCCGGAGGCAGGACCCTTGCGCCGTAACGCATTCCGTCGAACTTGGCGAGGTTGGACGACGCCTCGCTGGGGAGGATCAGGTAGTAGGCCGCAAGCGCGTAGTCAAAGCTCGGGCAGGACACCTCGACGACCTCGGCACCGGCCTCCTGCAGCAGCGCCACGGACTCGTCGAAGCGAGCGCGCACGCCGGCCTGGTAGCCCTCGCCACCCAGCTCCTTGATGACACCCACTCGCAGCCCCTTGACGTCGGCGCGGCGGGCCGCCTCCACGACGGCCGGCACGGGTGCGTCGATCGACGTCGAGTCGAGCGGGTCGTGCCCACCGATCACCGAGTGCAGCAGGGCGGCGTCGAGGACGGTGCGCGTGCAGGGACCGGCCTGGTCCAGGCTCGACGCCAGGGCCACGAGCCCGTAGCGGGACACCCCGCCGTACGTCGGCTTCACGCCGACCGTGCCGGTCACGGACGCCGGCTGGCGGATCGAACCACCCGTGTCCGTGCCGATCGCCAGCGGAGCCTCGTATGCCGCGACGACGGCTGCGGAGCCACCGCCGGACCCACCCGGGATGCGGGTCAGGTCCCACGGGTTGTGGGTGGGGCCGTAGGCCGAGTGCTCGGTGGAGGAACCCATCGCGAACTCGTCCATGTTCGTCTTGCCCAGGATCGGCATGCCGGCCGCGCGCAGCTTGGCCACGACCGTGGCGTCGTACGGCGGTACCCAGCCCTCGAGGATCTTCGAGCCGCAGGTCGTCGGGAGGCCCTTGGTCGCGAGCACGTCCTTGACCGCGATCGGCACCCCGGCGAGGACGTGCAGGTCCTCTCCGGCGGCACGACGCTCGTCGACCTGGCGGGCGGCGGCGAGCGCGCCCTCCCCGTCGACGTGGAGGTAGGAGTGGACGTCGGCGTCGACGGCGGCGATGCGGTCGAGGTGCGCCTGCACGATCTCGACGGAGCTGAGCTCGCCGGAGCCCAGGGCGTGGGCCAGCTCGGCGGCGCTGGAACGGGTGAGGTCGGAGTTCACGAGTGGTGGTCCTTGGTCTGTCGCGAGGTGCGCGAGGAGCGCAGGGTCAGGGGCGGCCGCGCGGGCGCCGGTCAGTCCTCGGCGAGGATGCGCGGCACCGAGAAGCGCTGCTGGTCCTGCTGCGGCGCGCCGGCGAGGGCGGCCGCAGCCCCGAGCGACGGGCGGACCACGTCGGGGCGGGTGACGTTGGTCAGGGGAAGCGGGTGGGACATCGGCTCGATGTCACCGGCGGCGACCTCCTGCACCTTCGCGACGGAGTCGAGGATGACCCCGAGCTCGCCGGACATCCGGTCGAGCTCGGCGTCCGAGAGGTCGATGCGGGCGAGGCCGGCCAAGTGGGCGACGTCGTCCCGGGACAGTGCAGACATGCGAGCCAGTCTAGGGGCGCAGGCAGCGGGAGTGACCAAGGACTCCTGTCGCGCCGTGCGGGCTGCGTCCTAGGGTGAGGCACATGGATGCAGCGCTGCCCACCGAGCTCTTCACGGCCATCGACCACGTCGGCGTCGCCGTCACCGACCTCGATGTCGCGATCGCCTTCTACCGCGACACCTACGGCATGACGCTGGCCCACGAGGAGGTCAACGAGGAGCAGGGCGTCCGGGAGGCGATGATGGCCGTCGGCGGGAGCGGGTCGCACATCCAGCTGCTGGCCCCCCTCACGCCGGAGTCGACCATCGCGAAGTTCCTCGACCGCTTCGGTCCGGGCGTGCAGCAGGTGGCCTACCGGGTCGAGGACGTCGAGGCCGTGAGCGCGGTCCTGCGGGAGCGCGGTCTGCGCCTGCTCTACGACGAGCCGCGTCGCGGCACCTCGAACAGCAGGGTCAACTTCATCCACCCCAAGGACGCCGGCGGGGTCCTGGTGGAGCTGGTGCAACCGGCGTACGAGACGCACTGACCCGTCCTCGGGGTGGGTGAGGTAGGTCACCGCGTGACCGGAGTCTCACTCCCCACCGACGCGCTTTACCCCGCAGTAGTTTCGGCCGCAGCCGTGCCACAGACGCCGACGACGCCGAGGAGCCACATCCCATGCAGGACATCCGCGACGCCATCCTCTCCGGGGACCGCAGCGAGCAGACGTACGCCTCCCTCACCCTCCCCGAGACCTATCGAGGGGTGACCGTCCACAAGGACGAGGTCGACCTCTTCGAGGGGCTCGAGAGCCGCGACAAGGACCCCCGCCGGTCCCTGCACGTCGACGACGTGCCGCTCCCCGAGCTGGCCCCCGGCGAGGCCCTGGTCGCCGTGATGGCCAGCGCGATCAACTACAACACCGTCTGGACGTCGATCTTCGAACCGGTGTCGACGTTCAGCTTCCTCGAGCGCTACGGCCGCACCTCGACGTACGCGCAGCGCCACGACCTGCCCTACCACGTGGTGGGTTCGGACCTCGCCGGTGTCGTGCTGCGCACCGGCCCGGGCGTCCAGAAGTGGAAGCCGGGCGAGGAGGTCGTGGCGCACTGCCTGTCCGTCGAGCTCGAGAGCGCCGACGGCCACAACGACACGATGCTCGACCCCGAGCAGCGCATCTGGGGCTTCGAGACCAACTTCGGCGGACTCGCCGAGCTCGCGATCGTCAAGACCAACCAGCTGATGCCCAAGCCCACCCACCTCACGTGGGAAGAGGCGGCCTCCCCCGGCCTGGTCAACTCCACCGCCTACCGCCAGCTCATCTCCCGCAACGGCGCCGGCATGAAGCTCGGCGACGTCGTCCTCATCTGGGGTGCGTCCGGCGGCCTCGGCTCCTACGCGACCCAGATGGCGCTCGCCGGCGGCGCGACCCCCGTCTGTGTGGTCTCCTCCCCCGACAAGGCCGACATCTGCCGCGCCATGGGTGCGGAGCTGGTCATCGACCGCACGGCCGAGGGCTACCGGTTCTGGAGCGACCCGACGACCCAGGACCAGCGCGAGTGGAAGCGGTTCGGCGCGCGCATCCGCGAGCTCACCGGGGGCAAGGACCCCGACATCGTGTTCGAGCACCCCGGTCGCGAGACCTTCGGCGCGAGCACGTACGTCGCGCGAAAGGGCGGCACGATCGTCACCTGTGCGTCCACGAGCGGCTACATGCACGAGTACGACAACCGCTACCTCTGGATGAACCTCAAGCGCGTCATCGGCAGCCACTTCGCCAACTACCGCGAGGCGTGGGAGGCCAACGACCTCGTCAACCGCGGGCTGATCCACCCGACCCTGTCCCGGACGTACGCCCTCGAGGAGGTCGGCCAGGCGGCATACGACGTCCACCAGAACCTGCACCAGGGCAAGGTGGGCGTGCTGACGCTCTCCCCCGAGGCGGGGCTGGGCGTCACGGACGAGGAGAAGCGGGCCACCCACCTGGCCGCGATCAACCGGTTCCGCAACACCTGACCTGCACCTTCGCGACGGCAGCAGCCCGCGGTGCCCTAGGGTTCCTGACATGTCAGTGCTGGAACGATGGCGCGAGTTCCGGCACGCACAGCGAGAGGCTCTGCGTGCCAGCAACCACCCCAACGACCGGGGTGAGGCGACGCCGACGGCGGCCGACCTGCTGGCGGACGTCCTGCCTGCCCTGCGCCAGGGCAGCGAGGCCGAGGGCGGTCGCGACGCGCACGAGGAGCACGTGGCTCCACACAGCGGGTCCGGCACGACGGACGCGACGGCGCCCGACCTCCGCGAGGCTGGTGGCGGGGACGCCGCCGAGCAGGTGGGTGGCGTCAAGGAAACCGAGACGACCCAGCGCTACGGCAGGGCGGGGCGCCCGCTCAACCGCCAGTCGCCGTTCTACATGGGGTTCGTCGGAGCTCTCGGCGTCCTGCTCGCCCTGTTGCTGTGGCAGACCCTGGGCAGGCTCACCACCACCATCACGCTCGTCGTCGTGGCGTTCTTCCTGACCCTCGCCCTGAACCCGCTCGTCGAGTTCCTGACCCGCCGGGGCATCAGGCGGTCGGGAGCGGTGTCCCTCGTCTTCCTCGGCGTCATCGTCGTGTTCACGCTCATCGGCCTGCTCGTCGTGCCGCCGGTCGTGCAGCAGGGTGGCGACCTGGCGGCGAAGTCCCCCGACTACCTCAACCAGCTGCTCAACAACCCCGTCGTCAAGGACTTCGACCAGCACTACAAGGTGGTCGACAAGATCGAGGCGGAGTTCAACAAGCGCCTCACCGACGGCAACTTCATCAGCCAGGTCTTCGGCGGCGTCCTCGGGGTCGGTGCCGCGGTCATCGGTGGCATCTTCCAGGCCTTCACGGTCCTGGTCCTCACCCTCTTCCTGCTCGCCTCGCTGCCGCGCGTCAAGCAGGCGGCCTACGCGATGGTCCCGGCGTCCCGCCGTCCCCGCGTGATCTCGCTGTCCGAGGAGATCATGCGGCGCACGGGCTCCTACGCGATCGGCCAGGTCGCCGTCGCCACGATCAACGCCATCTGCTCGTGGATCATGATGTCGATCGTCGGGATCCCGTATGCCGCGGTGCTCGCGGTCGCGGTCGGCTTCCTCGGCCTCGTGCCCATGGTGGGTGCCACGATCGGCGCGGCCATCGTCGTCCTCGTCGCGCTCTTCACGAACACCCAGGACGCCGTCATCGCGGCGGTCTACTACGTGATCTACCAGCAGGTCGAGAACTACGTCATCGCCCCGAAGATCATGCAGCGCACCGTCTCGGTGCCCGGGGCGGTCACCGTCGTCGCCGCCCTCGCCGGTGGCACCCTGCTGGGCGTGCTGGGTGCCCTGCTCGCGATCCCCGTCGCCGCAGGCCTGCTGCTGCTCTACGAAGAGGTCCTGCTGCCGCGCCAGCGGCGCCACTGACGCTCAGCGTATGGCGCCGCGGGTGTGCCGCCGCTCCCTCGCCTCCCAGCACGTCGTGTGCCAGTGACGGCGGTCGTCCAGGCCGCCCATGCCGTCGGCGGGCCACGCGACGACGTGGGGCGTGCCCATCGGGATGTTCTGCTGGCAGCCCGGGCACAGGTAGGCCCGGCTCGACGACGCCCCGGTGACCCGGCGGACGAACCACTCCGAGCCGCCATACGACTCGCGCCGCGTGAGCCCGCCGACGGCACGGTCGACGTTCAGCGGGACGTCGTCACGGCGGCGCCGGTTGGCTCGGGGCATGGCCCCGAGTCTCCCAGACCGGGCATCTGCTCGCGGAGCCTGGCCAGCGCCTTGTGCGCCGTGACCCGTACCGACACCGGCGAGCACCCCAGCACGTCGGCGATGGCCGCGTCCGGGAGGTCGTCGTAGTACCGCAGGACCAGCACGGCCCGCTGGCGCGGTGAGAGCCCGGCGAGCAGGGTCCACATCTCGTCGCGGTCCTCGGGGCCGACCTGGGCGTCCGCGGTCGCCGACCCGTCCGCTGTGACGAGCACGTGCGAGACGACCTCGCTCGACGAGCGGCGCCGCTTCCCGGAGACGAAGGTGTTGACCATGACCTTGCGGACGTAGGCGTCCGGGCTGTCCGCCCGCTCGACCTTGCGCCAGTGGACCAGCACCTTGGCCAGGGTGTCCTGCACGAGGTCCTCGGCGTCGTGCCGGTTGCCGGTGAGGGACAAGGCTGCCCCCATGAGCCGTGGGATCGCCGCCGAGACGTAGGCGTCGGCCTGGCTGGTCGTCCGCTCGGGCGACGGTGGCGCCGGCCGGTTGAAGAACCCCACGGTCACCGCCCCCGGGCTGCGGGGAGGCCGCTGTCGCGCAGCTTCTGGGCGATGATGCCGTTCACCCGGACCGCCTCGTCGTGCGCGTCCTGGGCCGAGAATCCGACGACCTGGACCGAGACGATGACGTCGCCGAGACGCCGGGCAGCGATGTAGGTCGCCGAGTCCGCACCAGCGCCGCGCGACAGCCACGTCTGCTGGTCGTCCTCGCCGGGCCAGGCCTGGCGCTCCTGGGCCGGCAGCCACGTGCAGGGCCCGGTGTCCTGCTGCAGGCGGCGGAAGGCCTCCGGCCCGGTGCCCGCGGAGTAGCCGGTCACATTGATGTCGACGCTCGGGTCGGGGCCCTGTCCGTCCCCCGACCACGCGCTCTGCAGGGTCCCTGCGACAGGGTGGGGCGCCGCGTTCGCCTGGGCAACCCGGGCGGCAGGCAGTCCGCTCAGGTCGCAGAGCTGACCACTGGAGGCCGGGACGGTCCGGCCGTGGATGGCGTCACCGTGGTACCTCAGGCCGTGACCGAGCTCGGCGACCGTGGGCAGGACGTCGCCGAAGCGGTACTCCTCCGCAGCCACGAGGGGCGCGGCCGGGCTCGCGCCGGGCGCCGACGCGGCGTTGGGCGCGACAGTGCTTCTGCCCAGGGGCTGACCCAGGCCCGGTGGGAAGTCCAGCTGGCGCAGGTGGCCCACGGCCGAGTCCGCGAGCTTGGTCGCGGCACGCCGGGCGAGGGCGGGGTCGCCCGAGATCGCGGCACCGCTGACGAGCACGTCACCGACCCGCGTCACCGCCATGGCCTGCGTGAATGTGGTGTCGGCGACGGTGGAGGTCCCGACGAAGAGCACCGAGTCCTGCGCGTGGCCCGCCCACGTGACGGCCTTCAGGTCGGGGCCGGGACCACAGGCGAGTGCGTCCGCCCGCAGGTCGCGCAGGGCGTCGGCCCCGGTCCCCGTCGTGAACCCCGCGAGCCCCAGGTGCGCTCCACCGCGACCCGGGCTCGACGAGAAGGTGAGGTCCCAGGACCGCCCGGCCACCGGCTGGCGACGGTCGGTGCGGACGTCCCACGTGCAGACGCCTGCCGGACCCACGAGGTCCGCGTCCTCGTGGGAGAGCGGGGAGGCGTCGGTCGCCACGTCGCTCCCGGACGCGTTCGTGTCGTCAGGCTGCGTCTGCCCCTCCAGACCCGCGGGCCAGGGCGTGGCCACCGTGGTCGGGAACCGGTAGGCGAAGCCCTCCGAGCTCCCCACGAGCGAGGACCACCGCGCGTCCGTGGAGCCGGTGTGCGTGCTCACGGACAGGACCGTGCGGGCGGGACCGAAGGTCCCCGAACCGATCGCGACGGCGAGGACCGTCGCCGCGATGCCGGCCGTCAGCGCCGCGCCGCGCGCCGCAGCACGTCGCCGCCGCAGCGTGGTGGTGCGGGCCGCGATGCCTTCGGTCACCGCCTGCATGTCCAGACCGGCTCGGGTCCGGGCACCGGCGAAGGTGTCGCGCAGCAGCGCCTCGAGCGCCTCGTCCTCGGTCGTCGTCATGGGTCCCCCCTCAGGTCGTGGCGGCTGCCTCGCAGCCCGTCACCCACCAGACGCGGATCCCCCCTGCCCGCGTTACCCCACGAGGCCCCGGACCCACGCGGACACGGTATGCAGCGTGCGCGACATACCGTGTGCCGCCGCGCCGCGGGAGGCCGTGTCAGGCGTAGGTGCGGAAGCCGCGCCCGGACTTGCGGCCCAGGTAACCCGCCGTGACCAGGTGCTCGAGCAGCGGGGCCGGGGCGAAGCCGCGCTCACGGAACTCGAGGTAGAGCTCGCGCTGGATCGCCAGGGACACGTCGAGGCCGACGACGTCGAGCAGCTCGAACGGCCCCATCGGCAGGCCGCAGCCGGTCTTCATGGCGGTGTCGATCGCGTCGGCGGTCGCGTAGTTGGCCTCGAGCATCTTCACCGCGTCGTTGAGGTACGGGAAGAGGAGGGCGTTGACGATGAAGCCGGACCGGTCGCCACAGGTGACGGAGTGCTTGTCGAGGTCGGCGCACAGCTGCTCCACGGTGGCGACGACGTCGGGCGCGGTGGAGACCGTGTGGACGACCTCGACGAGCTTCATCACCTGCGCGGGGTTGAAGAAGTGCATGCCGATGACGTCCTGCGGCCGCGTGGTGGCGGCGGCGCACTCCACGACCGGGAGCGAGGAGGTGGTCGTCGCGAGGATGGCGCCGGGCTTGCAGATCTCGTCGAGGTTCTCGAACAGCGCCCGCTTCACGGCGAGGTCCTCCAGCACGGCCTCGACCACGAGGTCGACGGTCGCGAGGTCGTCGAGCGACGTGGACCCGGTCAGGTGCCGCAGCGCCTCGTCACGGGCCTCCTGCGTCAGCTTGCCGCGCTGGACGGCCTTCTCGAGCGACTTCTGCACGGCCGCGGTGACGGCGTCGACCTTGGGCTGGCTGCGGGTGACGTAGGTGACGTCGAACCCGGCCTTGGCGAAGACCTCGATGATTCCGGTGGCCATCGTCCCCGACCCCACGACGCCCACGGTGCGCACCGTGCGGGTCGCCTCGTGGTCACCGCCGTCGGCGGCAGGGCTGAGGGCGTCGTCGACGAGCTGGGAGCTGCCCGGCTCGGCGTAGGTGTAGAAGCCGCGTCCGCTCTTGCGGCCCTTGAGGCCTGCGCTCACCATCTGCTTGAGGATCGGACTGGGGGCGTGCAGTCGGTCGCGCCCCTGCTTGTACATCGTGTCGAGGATCTCGTAGGCCGTGTCGAGGCCGATGAGGTCCATGAGGGCGAGCGGGCCCATCGGGTAGCCACAGCCGAGCTTCATGGCCGCGTCGATGTCCTCGCGGCTGGCGTACCGGCTCTCGAACATGGCGACGGCGTGGTTGAGGTAGCCGAACAGCAGGGCGTTGGCGATGAAGCCCGCCTTGTCGCCGACCACCACCGGCTGCTTGCCGAGGCGCTGCGCGAGCGCCTTGACGTCCTCGAAGACCTCGTCCTCGGTGACGACCGTGCGGATCACCTCGACGAACTGCAGGACCGGCGCCGGGTTGAAGAAGTGCATGCCGACGACGCGCTTGGGGTTGCTCGTGGCGACGGCGATCTCGGTGACCGACAGCGACGAGGTGTTCGTGGCGAGGATCGCGTCGGGCCCGACCACGGCGTCGAGCTTGGCGAAGATCTCCTTCTTGAGGTGGAGGTGCTCGGGCACCGCCTCGATGACCAGCTGGCAGTCGGCGACCTCGTCCATGCTCGAGGTGAAGTGGACCCTGGCGTGCAGGTCGGCCTGGTCCTCGACGGAGAGCTTGCCGCGGGATACGGCGCGGTCGGTGGAGTGCTGCAGGACGCCGCGGCCCTTGTCGACCGCGGCTTCGTCGACCTCGATCGCCACCACGTCGATGGCGTTGCGGGCGAACACCTCCACGATGCCGGCACCCATGGTGCCCAGTCCGACGACAGCGACCTTGCTGAACTCACGAGCCATGCGGCGCAGTCTGTCAGAGCCACTCAGGAGGAGGGGAACCCGAGCGGCGTGACGGTCACCACTCGTGCCCGGAACCGATCAGGGCCGACTCCATGTGGAAGCGCTGCTCCGTCGACAGGCCACGGATGGCCGTGGGCACCGGGATGTCCACGGCGCGGCAGTAGTCGCGCAGGGTGTGGTCGTACGCCAGGCGGGCCGCCATCAGCCGCTCGGCCTTGTTGGGCAGGTCGGAGTGCTCGACGTAGCGCACGTGGTCGGCCAGGCGGCTGACCTCGAGGGCCATCAGGACGGGAGGGAGGGGTTCGGGCTTCACGCGTCGGCGGGCCCGACGGGCCTCCCACCGCTCGAGCAGGGGCCTCAGGAGCCGGGGCGGGATCCCGCTCGCGAGCCAGCGCAACGCCGTGCAGCAGACGGCGACGAAGACCGCCAGCCCGGCCGCGTTGCCCAGCAGGTTCCTCATGGGAGCTCACCTCACCTCGGACTTCGAGTGTGCGCCCGGATCTCGTCCTGCGCAATCAGGTGTTCGTCGCCATCGCCTCACCGGTTCGCCCGACCCCTGCGCGCCACCGTAGAGTCACCCTTCGTGCGACTGGTGATAGCGACGTGCTCGGTGGACTACGACGGTCGGCTCTCGGCCCACCTCCCCCTCGCGACGAGGCTGCTGCTGGTCAAGGCCGACGGTTCGGTGCTCGTCCACAGCGACGGCGGCTCGTACAAGCCGCTCAACTGGATGTCGCCGCCGTGCGCGATGGCCGAGGTCTCCCCCGAGGAGCACGAAGCCGCCGAGGGGGTCACGGCCGTGTGGCAGGTCCAGCACGCCAAGTCCGAGGACCGCCTCCGCGTGCTCATCCACGAGGTGCTGCACGACTCATCCCACCAGCTCGGCGTCGACCCGGGGCTGATCAAGGACGGCGTCGAGGCGCACCTCCAGAAGCTGCTGGCCGAGCACATCCACACCCTCGGTGAGGGCTGGACGCTGGTCCGCCGTGAGTACATGACGGCCATCGGGCCGGTGGACATCCTGTGCCGTGACGCCGGCGGCAGCTCCGTGGCCGTGGAGATCAAGCGTCGAGGTGACATCGACGGGGTCGAGCAGCTGACCCGCTACCTCGAGCTGATGAACCGCGACCCGCACCTGGCCCCGGTCACCGGCATCTTCGCCGCCCAGGAGATCAAGCCCCAGGCCCGGACGCTGGCCACCGACCGCGGCATCCGTTGCGTGACCCTCGACTACGACGCGCTGCGCGGGATCGACGACACCACGACCCGCCTGTTCTGAGCGGTCACACCACGCTGCGGTCCAGCGAACCGGGCCAGCTCAGCACCCGGAAGCCGTCACCGTCGACCTCCACCTCGGCCGCCCCGCAGTTGGGCAGGAAGGCGCGCGCCACCAGGTCCTCACGGACCGCGTCGCCGAGCCGGGGCAGGACGAACGACATGACGCCACCGTGCGAGAACACCAGGACCGTCTCGCCGCGGTGCTGGTCGGCGATCCCCTGCAGCGCCTCGCGGTAGCGCCGGAGGACCTCCGCCCCCGACTCGCCGCCGGGGATGAACCGGCCGCGATCGCCGTGCATCCAGGCCTTGAACACCGAGGCGAGCTCGGGGTCGTCGTGGGGACGGCCGGCGAGCGCCCCCACCGAGAACTCCTCGAGACCCTCGACCTGCACCGCGTCCACCCCCAGCAGCTCGGCGACCACCTGCCCCGACTCGACCGCGCGCTCGAGGGTGCTGGTGAAGACCCGGGCGACCCGCCTGTCCCGCAGGGACCGTGCCAGGTCGCGCACCTGCGCCCGCCCCCGGGGGCTGAGCCAGCCGCCCTCGTCCGAGAGCACCGAGGGGTGGCCGTACTCCGCGTCACCGTGCCGCGCGACGAGCAACGTCGCCGGGCAGTGCAGGTCGCTCACGCTGCGAGGGTATGCCGCGTGCGGCGCTGCGGGTAGGCCCCGCGCTTGACCTCGCGCCGTCGCGCGATGAGCATCGGTGGGTGACCTTCACCATCGCCGAGGCGGCCCAGCGCACCGGTCTGACCGCCCACACCCTGCGCTACTACGAGCGCGACGGCCTGCTCCTCGACGTCGTCGACCGCGCCCCCTCGGGACACCGGCGCTACACCGAGGACGACGTCACGTGGATCACCATGCTCACCCGCCTGCGTGCCACGGGTATGCCGATCCGCGAGGTCCGCACCTACGCCGACCTCGTGCGTGGCGGGGACGGCAACGAGCGCGAGCGGCTGGAGCTCCTGCTCACCCACCGCGAGAAGGTGCTCGCCGACCTCGAGGAGGTCCGGGCGCACCTCGAGGCCATCGACACGAAGATCGAGCTCTACCGCTCCCGGCTCGCCCGACCCGCCCGTCGCCGCTCCGCCTGACCGGCCTGACCGGACCCGCCTGACCGACCTGACCCGACCCGCCCGCCCGGGTACCGCCCCGCTTGACTTGGAGCGCACTCGAAGTCGGAGAGTGGAGCCCATGACGACATCGAACGCCCTCCCCACCCGCGTGCTCGGCAGCGCCGACCACGGCACCGACCTCACCGTCTCCGCCCTCGGCCTCGGCTGCATGGGGATGTCCGAGTTCTACGGCACCCCCGACGAGGCGTCGGGCATCGCCACGATCCACCGCGCCCTCGACCTCGGCGTGACGTTCCTGGACACGGCAGACATGTACGGCCCGTTCACGAACGAGCAGCTCGTGGGCCGCGCCATCGCGGGACGTCGCGACGAGGTGGTCCTGGCCACCAAGTTCGGCAACGAGCGTGGGGCGAACGGCGAGCGTCTCGGCATCAACGGCTCCCCCGAGTACGTCCGCAAGGCCGCCGACGCCAGCCTGCAGCGTCTCGGCGTCGACCACATCGACCTGTACTACCAGCACCGCGTCGACAAGACGGTGCCGATCGAGGAGACCGTCGGGGCGATGGCCGAGCTGGTCGAGGCCGGGAAGGTCCGCCGCCTGGGCCTGTCCGAGGCCTCGGCCGAGACCATCCGTCGCGCCCACGCCACGCACCCGATCACCGCGCTCCAGACGGAGTACTCGTTGTTCACCCGGGACCTCGAGGACGAGATCCTGCCGACGGTCCGGGAGCTCGGCATCGGGCTGGTCCCGTACTCGCCCCTGGGTCGAGGCATGCTCACCGGCACGATCTCCCGCACCCAGGGTGCCGACGGAGAGGCCGACGCGCGCCGGTCGCCCTACTTCCCGCGGTTCCAGGGCGAGGCGCTCGACGCCAACCTCCTGCTCGTGGAGCGCATCAGGCAGCTCGCCGAGGCCAAGGGCTGCACGCCCGGGCAGCTGGCCCTGGCCTGGGTCCTCGCCCAGGGGCAGGACATCGCTCCCATCCCCGGCACCAAGCGGGTCAAGTACCTCGAGGAGAACGTCGCCGCGATCGGCGTCGAGCTCGGCGCCGAGGACCTGGCTGCCCTCGAGCAGGCCGTGCCGCGCGACGCGGTCGCAGGCGACCGGTACGGCGACATGTCCCACATCGACGCCTGAGCCGACACCCCCACGGAGGGGCCGACGCGTACGCCGCGTCGGCCCCTCCGTGCGTGGGTTCGCCCTGTCAGCGCAGGGCGAGGAGCTCGAGCAGGCGCGCCGCCTCGGCCCGCATCGCCGAACGTGCCGGTCCGAGGTACCTGCGGCTGTCCACGAGCCGGGCATCGGACTCGAGGTGGTGGCGCACGGCTCCGGTGAACACGCTGGACAGGTGGGTCGCGATGTTGACCTTGGTCATGCCGGCCCGCACCCCGGCCACCAGGCCGTCGTCCGGCACGCCGGAGGACCCGTGCAGGACCAGCGGGACCGGCACCGCGGCGCGGATCGCCACCACCAGCTCGAGGTCGAGCGCGGCGGTGCGCTCGGTCATCGCGTGGGAGGAGCCGACGGCCACGGCCAGCGCGTCGACCCCGGTGTCGAGCGCAAACCTTTGTGCCTCAACGGGATCCGTCCGCACACCTGGGGCATGGACACCGTCCTTGCCGCCGATCTCGCCCAGCTCGGCCTCCACATCGACGCCCCGCTCGTGGCAGAGCGAGACGACCTCCCGCGTCGTGGAGCGGTTCGCGGCGTCGTCGAGGGTCGACCCGTCGAACATCACCGACGTGAACCCGAGGTCGAGCGACTCGCGGACCAGGTCGACCGACACGGCGTGGTCGAGGTGGAGCACCACCGGCACCGACGCCCGCTCGGCCAACGTCCTGGTGGCCGCGGCCAGCGGCGCGAGCGAACCGTGCCACGCGACGGTGTTCTCACTGATCTGGAGGACGACGGGCAGCCCCACGTCCTCGGCCGCGCCGACCAGCGCCTCGGCGTGCTCGAGGTGGATCACGTTGAAGGCGCCCAGCCCCCGGCCCCGGTCTCGCGCAGGGCCCAGCACCTCGGTCAACGGCACGAGCACGGTCAGTCCTCCAGGGTCTCGACGCGGACGGTCGGCCGCAGTCGTTCGATGTCTCGGGGGTCGACGGATCCGGCGACGGGTTGCAGGACGGCCGCGGCGGACCACGCCACGGCGTCGGCAACTCCGGACGCCCAGTCCGACCCGCGCGCGAGGGCGACCGCGAGCGCGGCCACGGCCGCGTCGCCGGCACCCGTGGCGTTGCCGCGCAACCTCGCCCCGAGCCGCGCCCGGACGACCTCGCCGGTGGGCGCCACGGCCATGATCCCGTCGGCTCCCAGGGAGACCACCACGTGGCGGGCGCCCCTGTCCTGCAACAGCTTCGCTCCCATCGCGGGGTCGTCGACCCCGGTGGCCCCGCGCAGCTCCTCACGGTTCGGCTTGACGACGTCCGGGGACGCCGCGAGGGCGCCGAGCAGTGCCGCTCTCGAGGCGTCGACGACGACCGGCACGCCGGCGTCCCGCCCCACCGTCGTCAGGTCGGCGAAGGCATGGTCGGGCACGCCCGGCGGCAGGCTGCCTGACGCGACCAGCACCGTCACGGGGAGGTCGTCGAGCAGGGCCGCGACGTGGTCGAGCAGACCACCCCAGGCTCCGCCGGGCCACGGTGGCCCGGGCTCGTTGAACGCCGTCGCCTCGCCGTCCTCCCCACTCACCACGGTGGTCGTGCGCCGGGTCGGCGTGGCTGCACGCGCGAACCGGTGGGGTATGCCGCGACGGTCGAGGTCCGCGCGCACCTGGTCACCCGTCGGGCCGCCGACGACTCCGGTGACGAGCACGTCGTGGCCGAGCAGGTGCAGCACCGACGCGACGTTGATGCCCTTGCCACCGGCCACCTCGTGGACCGCGAGCACCCGGTGGCTCTCGTGCACGGCCAGCCGCTCGACGTCGTAGGTCACGTCGAGGGCGGGGTTGGGGGTGACGGTGAGGATCATGAGAGGTCCCAGGCCAGTGCGGCCGCGCCGAGGCACCCGGCCCGCTCCCCCAGCTGCGCCCGCTCGATGGCGGGCGCCCGCTGGAACGTCAGCCGGGACGCGACGGCGGCCCGCAGCGGACCCAGCAGGGTCTCCCCGCTCTGTGCCAGCCCACCACCGACGAGGACCCGCTCGACCCCCGTCAGGGTCACGGTGAGGGTCACGGCCCGGGCCAGCGCCTCGACGGCGACCCCCCACACCTCGACGGCGAGCGGGTCGCTGGCGTCGACCAGGGAGGCGATCCGGTCGGCGCCGACGTGGCCGCCCGCGACGGGAACCGACAGCGCGGCATACCGGCGCTCCACGGCAGCCGCGGAGGCGACCGCCTCGAGGCACCCGTGGGCACCGCACCCGCAGAGCGGACCGTCGGGCTCCACGACCACGTGACCGAGCTCGCCGGCCCACCCGTCGGCCTCGACGACGCGGCCGTCGAGCATGAGGGCTCCGGCGATGCCCGTGCCGACGGGCAGGAACAGGACGTTGCGTGCGCCGGAGGCCGCGCCCCAGCGCACCTCCGCCACGAGCCCGGCGCGCACGTCGTGGCCCAGCGCCACCGGCAGCCCGAGCAGCTCCGTCAGGGGACCTGACACGGGAAGGTCCCGCCATCCGAGGTTGGCCGACCAGCGGGCCACCCCCGCGGAGCCGTCCACCAGGCCGGGGACGACGACGCCACACGCACCGACCTCGTGCCGGCTGCCGGCGCTGTCGCGCAGGTCGCGCACCAACCCGGCGACCTGGCCGACGAGGACACCCTCGACCGAGGCGCCGGGCACGGTGGGCACGGTCCGGGACTCGACCTCGTGGCCGGCGGCGTCGACCAGCGCGGCCTTGACCCTGGTGCCGCCGACGTCCACGGCGGCCACGACCTGCGCCACGCTCAGACCACTTCCACCGTGATGCCGGCCGAACGCAGGTCGGCGACGGCGGCCTTCGGTGCACTGCCGTCGGTGACGACGAGGTTGATCCGCGACGACGGGCAGATGCGGGCGAACGCCCTGGTGCCGAGCTTGGCGCCCGTGGCCACCACCACGACGCGCTCGGAGCGCTCGACCATGAGCGAGTTGATGCCGGCCTCGCCCTCGTGGTGGCACATCGCACCGGCCGTCGCCGAGACCGCGTCGACGCCGAGGAAGACGGTGTCGAGCCAGAGCTCGCCGAGGACCATCGCCGCCAGCGGGCCGGAGAGCTCGTAGGACTCCGGGCGGGCGACGCCACCGAGGGAGACGCAGCGGACGAACGGACGCAGCACCATCTCCGTGGCGATGTTGAGCGCGTTGGTGACCACGGTGATGGCGGGGCGTCGCGACGACATCGCCAGGTCCGACCGGGCGGCGAGGCGTCGTGCCACGGCACTCGTGGTGGTGCCGCCGTTGAAGCCGACCACCGATCCCTCGAGGGCGAGGTCCGCGGCACACGCGGCGATGCGGTCCTTGGCGTCGTCGCCGCCGGCCTGCTTGTAGCGGGCCGGCAGGTCGTAGGCCACCGCCGTCGCGACGATGCCGCCGTGCGTGCGGGTCACGAGCTGCTGGGCGGCGAGGTCGGCGAAGTCGCGGCGCACCGTCGCCTCGCTCACGCCGAGCGACTCGACGACCTCGGTCACGCTGAGCCGCCCGTGCTCGGCGAGCAGGCCGAGGAGGGCGCTCCAGCGCGCCCCCCGGTCTGCCGGCCTGGCGGTGGGTGCGGTCACTTGACCGACCCGGCAGTCAGGCCCCCGACGAGGTGCTTCTCGATGACCGCGAACAGGATGACGACGGGGACGATCGCGATGATCGAGGCACCGAAGAGCTGGTCCCAGTTCTGCTCGTAGCCGGTGACGTAGGAGTTGATGCCGACGGTGAGTGGCTTCTTCTCGTCGCTGAGCATCAGGGTCAGCGCGACGACGTACTCGTTCCACGCCGCGATGAAGGTGAAGATCGTCGCCGTCACGAGCCCGGGCAGGGTGAGGGGCAGCATGACCCGGCGCAGCCGCAGGAGGGGTCCGCACCCGTCGAGCTCCGCCGCCTCCTCGACCTCCTTGGGGATGGAGGCGAAGAACCCGTGCAGGATCCAGATCGCGAACGCGAGGTTGAAGGCCGCGTTCGTGAGGATGAGCGCCTGGTAGGTGTCGACGAGGGTGAGCGCGTAGAACTCCCGGTAGATGCCCACGACGAGCGAGGTCGGCGAGAACATCTGCGTGATGAGGACCAGGAAGAGGAACGCGATCCGCCCGGGGAAGCGGAACCGCGCGGTGAAGTATGCCGCCGGGACGGCGACCAGGACCACGATCACCGTCGAGGACAGGGCCACGATCAGGGACGTCTGGAGCCAGGCGCGGAAGCGCTCGTCCCCCACCACCTCGGAGAACGTCGTCCACTTCCACTCCCGCGGCAGGATCGACGCCGGGGTCTGCACCACGTCGCCGCTCGGGCGGAACGCGTCGAGCAGCATGACGAGGTAGGGCCACAGGAACGCGAACGCGACCCCGAGGCCGATGACCGGCATCGCCGCCGGGCGGATCCGACGCCAGCTCAGGGTGCCGTTCACGACTCCTCCTCCTCGCGCCAGCGCGAGACACGCAGGTAGATGACGACGGCCACGAGGATCAGCAGCACGTTGAACAGGCCGGCCGCAGCCGACTGGCCCACGTCCTTCTCGGCGCTCTTGAACGCCAGCTTGTACATGAACGTGATCGTCGTGTCGTGGCTGAAGCCGGGGTTGGACTCGTTGAGGGTGTAGATGATCGGGAAGCTGTTGAACACGTAGATCATGTTGAGCACCGTCGCCACGAGGATGGCCGGGCGCAGCAGCGGCAACGTGATCCGGCGCCAGATCTGCCACGGCGAGGCACCGTCGATGCGGGCCGCCTCGTAGACGTCGGTGGGGATGGCGTGCAGGCCGGCGACGAACACGTAGGCCGTGAACGGGATCGACACGAACACCCCGACCGCGATCATCGACGGCATGATCCAGCGGTCGTCACCCAGGAAGTCGATGGGGGTGTCCACGAGGCCGATCTTCAGCAGGACGGCGTTGAGGGTGCCGTAGTAGTAGCTGTAGATGAGGCTGAACAACCGCGCCGTGATGACCAGCGAGGCCGCCCACGGGACGATGACGGCCCAGCGCACGATCCGTCTGCCCCAGAACTCCTTGGTGAGGAACTGCGCGAGGCCGAGGCTGATGAGGATCGTCAGGGCCACGACGGCGACCACCCAGACGAGGGTGTTGGTCAGCACGGTGCCGAGCGACTCGTTGGCCAGGACGTTCGTGTAGTTGTCGAGGCCCGCGTCGCCCTTGCGCAGACCCGTGATCGAGTAGCGCGACAGCGAGGCCTTGACCAGCTCGACGGCCGGGTAGACGACGACGCCGAAGATCAGGAGGAGGGCCGGCCCCAGCCACAGGAGCGCCTGACCCAGCGAGGCCCGGCCGCGGCGCGGGCGTGCCCGGCGCGGCCGGCGACCCGCCGTGGGTGCGGCCGGGTCACCGGTCGCACCCACGGGAGNTCACGCTCAGCCGCCGGCTTCAGCAGACTTCTGGAGCTTGTCGAGCACGGCCTTCGGGTCGCCCGTCATCGCGGTGCCGAGGTTCTGCTGGACCGCGAGCTTGACCTTGTCCCACGTGGGGTCGTCGGTCGGCGTGAGGTGCGCGTTCGGCAGCGTCTCGAGATAGGTCGCGAGCTTGGTGTCGGACTTGAACTCCTCGATGCCGGACTTGGTCACCGGCAGGAAGCCCTCGGCCTTGATGAACGAGTTGACCTGGTCCTTCTGGTAGTACAGGTCGTAGAACGCCTTCACCGCGTCCTTGTTGCCGTCCTTCTTGAACGCCATGAGGTAGTCCGTGACGCCGAAGGTCTGCGGCTCGCCGCCGTCGGCCTTGGTCGGCATCGGCGCGACGCCGTAGTCGACCTTCTTCGCAGCGTCGAGGGTGGCCGCGAGCGGCGAGAAGCCGACGACCATGCCGACCTTGCCGGAGGCGAACAGGTCGAACGCGTCCTGGCGGTTCGTCTTGCCGGGGTTGTTCTGGGTCAGCTTGTCAGTCGACAGCGACTTGAGGAACGACAGCGTCTCGACGTTCTGGGCCGAGTTGATCGTCCACTTCCCGTCCTTCTTCCAGTCTCCGCCGTTGTTGAACATCCAGATCGAGAACTCGCCCTGCGACTCCTCCGGGCCGAGCGGCAGGCCGTAGCCGATGGCGCCGTTCCCGAGGGCCGAGACCTTCTTGGCGTCGGCCTTGAACTCGTCCCAGGTCTTCGGCGCCGCGGTGATGCCCGCCTGCTGGAACAGCTTCTTGTTGTAGAACATGGCCCGCGCCGAGCTCAGGTCGGGCATGCCGTACATCTTGCCGTTGTAGGACCCGGACTTGACGAACGCCTCGAGCAGGTCGGACTTCACCGAGTCCGACAGCACGTCGTCGGCACTGTAGAGCAGGTCGTCCTTCGCGTAGCTCGCGTACGCGTTGAGGTTGAGGATGTCCGGCGGGTTGTTGTTCTGGACCATCGTCGAGCTCTGCTGGTCGATGTCGTCCCAGCTGACGATCTGCACCTCGAGGGTGTTGCCCGTCTTGGCCTTGTAGTCGGTGGCGAACTTGTCCCAGAACGCCTTCGTGTGGTCCTTGGAGTACTCCGCGGCGACGAGCTTGATGGTCGTCGCCTTCTTCCCCGAGCTGTCGCCGCCGCCGGCCGTGCCGGCCCCGGTGCCCCCGGAGCAGGCCGCCAGGGCGAATGCCGTGCCGAGGGCGAGGCCGCCCCAACGCACCGCCTGTGTGTGTCGTGAAGTCGTGGTGCCCACGTCGCTCCTCAAGTCGTTCGTCACTGTCGCGAAACGGATGATCGTTTCCTAGCGTTTCAAGCGCGCTTCGCTCATCTTCGAGGAAGCATGAGGGAAACCTTGGCCCTCCCCGCGAGCCTCGTCAAGCACTTCACCGCACCCATTTCCGAGAGATTCTCACCAAACCCCTGCGCGAAACGGGACATACCGCCGGGATCTTGACTGATCGAATATGACTGGTAGAGACTTTCAGCACTCTCAATCACTCACAGATGGGATCTCGATGACTTCCTACTCGAGCCACCTCGCCCACGAGATCGCGACGCAGCCCACCGACTGGGCCGCCGTTCGCAGCCGGGTCGACGAGGCCCTGGCCGTCCTGCCGGCCCCTGGCGCCCGCGTCGCCGTGGTCGGCTGCGGCACCTCCTTCTTCATGGCGCAGGCCTACGCGACCCTGCGCGAGCAGTCCGGCGCCGGGCACACGGAAGCCCACGCCGCGAGCGAGTTCCCCCTCACCCGGGAGTTCGACCACGTCGTGGCCATCTCCCGCTCCGGCACCACGACCGAGGTGATCGAGCTGCTCGAGCGCCTGCGGGCCGACGGGCGAACCACCACGGCCATCGTGGCGACCGAGGGCACGGCGATCCCGTCGCTGGCCACCCACGCCTTCCTCCTGCCCGAGGTGGACGAGCAGTCGGTCGTGCAGACCCGCTTCGCCACGACCGTCCTGGCGCTGCTGCGCGCCACCCTCGGTGAGGACCTCGGCCCGGCGATCGCCGACGCCGAGGCCGTCCTGGCCGAGGACGAGGACAGCGCGCTGGCCGGGGTGGCCGATGCCGCCCAGCTGACCTTCGTGGGGCGCGGCTGGACCAACGGCCTGGCCCAGGAGGCGGCCCTGAAGCTCCGCGAGTCGGCCCAGTTCTGGACCGAGGCGTACCCCGCGATGGAGTACCGCCACGGGCCGATCAGCATCACCACCGAGGGCGGGGCCACGTGGGCGTTCGGCGAGGTCCCGCCCGGGCTCGACGAGGACGTCCGCGCGACGGGTGCCCACTTCGAGCACCGCGACATCGACCCGCTGGCCGACCTCCTGCGCGTCCACCGGCTGTGCCTGCTCAAGGCGGGACGCGCCGGCGTGGACCCTGATCGACCGCGGCACCTCTCGCGGTCCATCATCCTGTCGTGACCAGTGACGGCCCGACCCTCGACCGACTCCTGCTGACCGGACGTCTCGTCCTGCCCGGTGGGGTCGTCGAGGACGGGGCCGTCGTGGTCGAGGGCGACCGCATCTCCTACGCCGGTCCGCGCACCGAGCTGCCCGACCTGTGGGCGGGGCTGCCCACCCGTGACGACCTCCCCGGGGACGTCACCCTGCTCCCCGGCCTGGTGGACGTGCACTGCCACGGCGGCGCCGGTGGCGAGTTCGGCCCCGACGCGGACAGCGCGCGGACGGCCGCGGCCCACCACCACCGGGCGGGGACGACGTCCGTGGTGGGTTCGCTCGTGTCCGCCCCGGCCTCCGTCCTGCTCGCCGGTGCCACGGCCCTCGCCCCGCTCGTGGCCTCCGGGGAGCTCGCGGGCCTGCACCTCGAGGGTCCGTTCCTGTCGACCCTGCGCTGCGGGGCGCAGGATCCCGCGGCGCTCGTCGACGTCGACCTCGACCTGGTCGACGCGCTGGTGGCCGCGGCCGGTGGTGGCTTGCTGCACATGACCTTCGCCCCCGAGCGCGATCCCTCCGGCAGCCTCCCCTCGGCCCTCGCCGGACACGGGGTCCTCGGCGCCCTGGGCCACACCGACGCCGACCACGCGACCTGTTCCCGGGCCCTGTCCGCCGTGCTCGGCGGCGGCGTCCGAGGCGGGCTCCCCCTGGTCACCCACCTCTTCAACGGTATGCCGCCGCTGCACCACCGCGCCCCCGGCCCGGTCGCCGCCGCGCTGGGCGCGGCCGCCCGCAGCGAGGCTGTCGTCGAGCTCATCGCCGACGGTGTCCACCTCGACGGCGCCACCGTGCAGCTGGTCTTCGACACCGTCGGCCCGGCAGGCATCGCGCTGGTCAGCGACGCCATGTCGGCCAGCGGCCTCGACGACGGCACCTACACGCTCGGGGGCCGGGACGTCGAGGTCCGCGGTCGCGAGGCCCGGCTCGCCGAGGGCGGATCGCTCGCGGGCGGGGTCTCCACGCTGCTGGACCAGGTCCGGTGGTGCGTGACGGAGCTCGGCATCGACCTGGTGGATGTCGTGGCGGCGGCAGCGGCGACTCCGGCGCGGTCGCTGTCGCTGGTGGGCGTGGGCACCCTGGCCCCGGGGTCCCGGGCCGACGTGCTCGTCACGGACCGCGAGCTGCACCCCGTGGGCGTCCTGCGCCACGGCGCCTGGCTCTGAGCGCGGTCGGCTACGCGACCTGCTGCTCCCACTCCCGGCGCAGGAGCCCGTAGACGTGCGAGTCGGAGATGACGCCATCGACGATGCAGTCCTCGCGCAAGGTGCCCTCCCGCACGAAGCCCGACTTCTCCAGCACCCGGGTCGAACCGATGTTGCGGGTGTCGGCCTCGGCCTGCACCCGATTGAGGTCGAGCGTCTCGAAACCCCAGCGCAGCACCGCCCGAGCCGCCTCGGTGCCATGGCCGCGGCCCCAGGCGGCTTCGCCGTAGCAGTAGCCGAGGGACGCGCTGCGGAACATGGGGTTCCACCGCGTGAGGCTGACCCAGCCGAGGAACTCCCCGTCAGCGTGCCGGGTGACCACCAGGCGCGCGCCGCTGCCCTCTCGCTCGAGGTCCCGGCAGGTTGCGATGAACTGGTCCGCCCGAGCCCGGTCGACCCAGGGCGGTGAGTCCCAGTAGCGCAGCACCGTGGGGTCGCTCTGCTGCCGGAACAGGGCGTCCGCGTCGGAGTCATCGAAGGGGCGCAGCAGCAGGCGATCGGTGTGCAGGGTGGGGGTCGGCAACGTCATACCGGCATGGTGCCAACTCCCTCAGCGGTGGTCGCCTCCTTTTCAGGCGGGCGCGGCCACCTCGGCGGCGAGCCCACGCGACCGGCGCACGATCTGCACGAACTCGCCCATGATGTCGTTGAGGCCGAAGTCCTTGGGCGTGAAGACGGCAGCAACCCCGAGGGCCTGCAGGGCCCTGGCGTCCGTGTCGGGGATGATCCCGCCGACCACGACGGGCACGTCACCCGCACCGGCAGTGCGCAGCCCGTCGAGGATCTGGGGCACGAGCTCCATGTGGGAGCCGGACAGGATCGAGATGCCGACGAGGTGGACGTCCTCCGCCACGGCTGCGGCCACGATCTGCTCCGGGGTCAGGCGGATGCCCTGGTAGACGACCTCGAAGCCCGCGTCACGGGCGCGCACGGCGATCTGCTCGGCACCGTTGCTGTGGCCGTCGAGTCCGGGCTTGGCGACCAGCACCCGGAGCCGTTCGCCGAGCTCGCCGGCGGTGTGGCGCACCTGCTCACGCACCGCGCGCAGCTCGTCGGTGCCGCCGTCGCTCACGCCGACCGACCCGGACACCCCGGTCGGGGCACGGAACTCCCCGAACTCCTCGCGCAGCGCCTGGGCCCACTCCCCCGTCGTGACACCTGCCCGCGCCGCCTCGAGCGACGCCGCCATGAGGTTCGACCCGGCACGGGCCTCGGCCCGCAGCGCGGCGACGGCAGCCGCCGCCCGGTCGCGCCCCGCGGGATCGGCGTCGCGCTGCTCCCGCCAGGAGCGGACCGCCGCGACGGCCTTCGCCTCGACGTCGTGGTCGACGGTCTGGATCGCCGCGTCGAGGTCGGCCGTGAGCGGGTTGGGTTCGGTCGTCTGGAAGCGGTTCACGCCCACGACGACGTCCTCACCCGTCTCGATCCGCTGGCGTCGCAGCGAGTGCGAGGCCACCAGCGCCGACTTCATGTACCCGCTCTCGACCGCCGGGACCGCGCCACCGAGCTCCTGCACCCGGGCGATCTCCGCCCGCGCACCCTCGACCAGCGAGGCGACCTTGGCCTCCACCACGGTCGAACCCGCGAACAGGTCGTCGTACTCGAGCAGGTCGGACTCGAAGGCGAGCACCTGCTGCATGCGCAGTGACCACTGCTGGTCCCACGGCCGGGGCAGTCCGAGCGCCTCGTTCCACGCCGGCAGCTGCACGGCCCGGGCGCGCGCGTCCTTGCTCAGGGTCACCGCCAGCATCTCGAGGACGATGCGCTGGACGTTGTTCTCGGGCTGCGCCTCGGTGAGGCCGAGCGAGTTGACCTGCACGCCATACCGGAAGCGACGCTGCTTGGGGTCCTGCACGCCGTAGCGCTCACGCGTGAGGTCGTCCCACAGCTGGACGAACGCCCGCATCTTGCACATCTCCTCGACGAACCGCACACCGGCGTTGACGAAGAAGGAGATCCGTGCGACCACCTCGCCGAAGCGCTCCGGCGGCACCTGCCCCGAGTCACGCACCGCATCGAGGACGGCGATGGCGGTGCACATCGCATAGGCGATCTCCTGCACCGGCGTCGCGCCGGCCTCCTGCAGGTGGTAGCTGCAGATGTTGATCGGGTTCCACTTCGGGATGTCCGACACCGTGTAGGCAACCATGTCGGTGATCAGGCGCAGCGAGGGCCCGGGCGCGAAGACGTACGTGCCCCGCGACAGGTACTCCTTGATGATGTCGTTCTGGGTCGTGCCGGCAAGGGATCGCACCGCCTCGGCCGGGTCCCGACCGTCGGCAAGGGCCTGCTCCTCGGCCACGACCTGGTACATCGCCAGCAGCCACATGGCGGTGGCGTTGATGGTCATCGAGGTGTTCATCTGGTCGAGCGGGATCTGGTCGAACAGGGCGCGCATGTCGCCGATGTGCGAGATCGGCACGCCCACCTTGCCCACCTCACCGCGCGCGAGCGGGTGGTCGGGGTCGTAACCGGTCTGCGTGGGCAGGTCGAAGGCCACGGACAGGCCGGTCTGCCCCTTGTCGAGGTTGCGGCGGTAGAGCGCGTTGCTGGCGGCGGCGCTGGAGTGGCCGGCGTACGTGCGCATCACCCAGGGACGGTCACGTTCGATCGGCTCGGCAGGCATGGCCCGAAGTTACCTGCGGGGTGGTGCGCGCCGGGAGGCGTTCAGGCGGTGACAGCCGCCACAGTCGCGCCGTCCGGGAGCTCGCGGAGCACCAGCGACCGGTCGAGGCGTGATGCACGCAACAGGCGGCCGGTGCGCTCGCTCATGTCGACCACGGCGAGGCGGCGCCCGGCCCGGCGGGCCCGGTTGTACGCCTCGACGAGGACCCCGAGACCGGTGGCGTCACCGATCTCCGCGCCCGCGAGGCGGATGTGGACGTCGCCGAAGCCGGTGTCGATGATCTCGTGGAGCAGCAGCCGGACGTCGGGGACCGTGTGCACGTCGATGCGACCCGTGATCGCGACCTCCTGGCCCGTGTGCACCGGGCGGACTGCGACGGGGAGGACCCCGATGGTGCTGACCGACATGCGAACCCCCTTGTCCGTGGACACATTCACTCACACAGACGCAAGTGAAGGGGACTTTGGTTGTCGCAGGTCAGGTCTCTTTTGGGTAACTGTTGAGACCTGCGTCACACCCCCAGGGGCCGACGGTCACAGGAACGGGTCGTCGTCCGGCTCCCGGGTGACGTCCGCGCCGAGGCCCTGCATGCTCTCGGCGAAGCCGGCGTACCCGCGGTCGATGTGCTGGGCCCCGCTGACGGTCGTGACGCCGTCGGCGACCAGCCCGGCGATCACGAGCGCAGCGCCGGCTCGGATGTCGCTGGCCTCGACCGGCGCCCCGGAGAGCCGTTCGACACCGTGGACCATGACGTGGTGGCCGTCGATCCGGGTCTCGGCGCCGAGGCGGTTGAGCTCCTGCACCGTCCGGAACCGGGCCTCGAAGAGGTTCTCGGTGATCATCGCCGACCCCTCTGCGACGGCGTTGCAGGCGAGTGCGAAGGGCTGTAGGTCGGTCGGGAAGCCCGGGTAGGGCAGCGTGGCGACGTCGAACGCCCTGGGTCGACGCCCGCCGGAGTCGACGCGGAAGCCGCGCGGGGTGTCGGTGACCGTCGCCCCGCTGGCCTCGACCAGCTCGAGGGCGGCGACGAGGTGGGCGCTGTTGGCGCCGACCACCTCGACGTCGCCACGGGTGGCGGAGGCGGCGAACGCCCAGGTGCCGGCGGCGATCCGGTCGGGGACGACGGCGTGCTCGATCGCGGTGAGGCTGTCGACGCCGTGCACCTCGATCACCGAGGTGCCTGCACCGCTGATCTGCGCGCCCATCGAGGTGAGCATCGCGGCGATGTCGGCGATCTCCGGCTCGCGGGCGGCGTTCTCCAGGCGGGTCGTCCCCCGGGCGAGGACCGCCGCGGTGAGGACGTTCTCGGTGGCGCCAACGCTCGGGAAGTCGAGGCGGATCTCTGCACCGTCCAGCCCGCGGGGCGCCTCGGCGACGAGGAAGCCGTGCGTCACGTGGACGCTGGCACCGAGCGCCTCCAGCCCGGCCGCGTGCAGGTCGAGCCCGCGCGAACCGATCGCGTCCCCACCGGGGACGGCCACGTCCGCCGAACCGGTGCGTGCCACGAGTGGCCCCAGCACGGCGGTCGAGGCACGCAGGGCCCGGACGAGGTCGTAGTCGGCGCGGTGGCCGATCTTCTCCGGCACGTCGATCTCGACGACCCCGGAAGGCGCGTCGTAGTCCACCGTGCAGCCGAGGCGCCGGAGGAGCTCGGCCATGATCGTCACGTCGAGGATGGCCGGGACGTTCGTGAGGCGGGTGCGGCCGACGGCGAGCAACGCCACCGCCATGAGCTTGAGGGCGCTGTTCTTCGCGCCCCACACGGCCACCTCGCCGCGCAGCGCGGTGCCTCCGACAACCCTGAATCTCTCAGCCACCGACCCACCCTATCCGCGCCCGACTCCCCCATCTGACAGGCTGCAGCCATGGTCAACCTCACCCGCATCTACACCCGCACCGGCGACGACGGGAAGACCCACCTCGGCGACATGAGCCGGACCAGCAAGACCGATGTCCGCCTCCTCGCCTACGCCGACACCAACGAGGCGAACGCCGCCATCGGCGTCGCCCTCGCCGCCGGGGAGCTGCCCGAGGACCTGCGGGCCACCCTGCTCCGGGTGCAGAACGACCTGTTCGACGTGGGGGCCGACCTCTGCACCCCCCTGCAGCCGACCTACGAGTACCCACCGCTGCGGGTGGAGCAGGCCTGGATCGACGAGCTCGAGGCCGACTGCGACCGCTACCTCGAGCGCGTCGAGAAGCTGAGGTCCTTCATCCTCCCGGGCGGCACCGTGGGCTCGGCCCACCTGCACGTGGCCACGACCGTGGTGCGCCGGGCCGAGCGGGCTGCGTGGGCGGCCATCGACGCCTATGGGGACCAGCCGGGCACCGGCACCAAGGGTGAGGGCGGCGTCAACGTCCTCACCGCGACATACCTGAACCGCTTGTCGGACCTGCTGTTCGTGCTGGCGCGCGTCGCGAACCTGCCGATCGGCGGCGACGTCCTCTGGCAGCCCGGTGGCGGCCGTGCCGAGGCGCCCCGCGCGAAGAAGTGACGCTCAGGCGACGTTGACGTTGAAGCCCGGGGGCGAGCTCTCCAGCCAGCTGCGCATCGCCGTGTAGGCAGGCGGGGCGAGGGCGATCCGGAACTGCTCGTCCTCGTAGTGGCACTCGACGGTGACCGCGTCGGGCAGTCCGGAGATGGGCTCCTGCGCGACCTCCGGCGGCCCGAGCTCGAGCCGTGGCCGCTCCCACGAACGGACCGGGCGCGGGGAGGGCCCGATGAGGGTGAACCACTCCAGCGAGGGGCCGGAGAAGCGCAGCAGGCCCAACCGGTACGACGTGCGGCCCGGGAGTCGCAGCGCACAGAGCATGAGGGGAGCCCCGGACGACAGGAGGCGCCGGCGCACGAAGATGTACGCCAGCGCCAGGACTGCGAGCAGGGCGAGCGTCCCCACGGTGATCTCGAACAAGACCACGGGCGACATGCTCACCCCTTCCGGTTAGGCCGGGATCTGGGAGGCGTCGACGGCCTCGGCGACGATGATGACCTTGTCGCGGTCGACGGAGAGGAACCCGCCGTCCACGGTGGCGACGGCGGTGCTGCCGCCGGTCTTGATGCGGACCTCGCCCTCGACGAGGACGCCGAGCAGGGGCGTGTGGCCGGGCAGGATGCCCAGCTCGCCGTCGATGGTGCGGGCCTGGACCATCTCGGCCTCGCCCTCCCAGACCTTGCGGTCGGCGGCGACGAGTTCAACCTGCAGGGTGCTCACGGTGTCCTCCACGGGGAATGCGTACTGCTCGAGTCTAACGACCGTCGTGGGGAGGCCCCCCGACGGGTGGTATGCCGTGGGGCCAGCCAGTGCGGCTGGCCCCACGACCTACGGGTGCTGCGGGCGACGCTCGCGCGTCATCGTGCTGCGACGCCGTGGCGTCAGAGGTTCTTCTCGATCTCCGCGGCCTGACGCTCGACGTCGTCGAGGCCACCACACATGAAGAAGGCCTGCTCGGGCACGTGGTCGTACTCGCCGTCGGCGATCTTCGTGAACGCCTCGATGCTGTCGGTCAGCGGGACCGTCGAACCCTCGATGCCGGTGAACTGCTTGGCGACGTAGGTGTTCTGCGACAGGAAGCGCTGGATGCGACGGGCGCGGTTGACGAGGATCTTGTCCTCTTCGGAGAGCTCGTCGATGCCGAGGATGGCGATGATGTCCTGCAGCTCCTTGTTGCGCTGGAGGATCTGCTTGACGCGCACCGCGGTGTTGTAGTGGTCCTCGGCGATGTAACGACGGTCGAGGATGCGCGAGGTCGACGTGAGCGGGTCCACGGCCGGGTAGATGCCCAGCGAGGCGATCTCACGGGAGAGCTCGGTCGTCGCGTCGAGGTGCGCGAACGTCGTGGCCGGAGCCGGGTCGGTGTAGTCGTCGGCCGGCACGTAGATCGCCTGCATCGAGGTGATCGAGTGACCACGCGTCGAGGTGATGCGCTCCTGGAGCGTGCCCATCTCGTCGGCGAGGGTGGGCTGGTAACCCACGGCGGACGGCATGCGGCCGAGGAGGGTGGAGACCTCGGAACCAGCCTGGGTGAAGCGGAAGATGTTGTCGATGAAGAGCAGCACGTCCTGGTTCTGCACGTCACGGAAGTACTCCGCCATGGTCAGCGCGGAGAGCGCGACGCGAAGACGCGTGCCCGGCGGCTCGTCCATCTGGCCGAAGACGAGGGCGGTCTGTCCGAGGACGCCCGCCTCCTCCATCTCGACCATGAGGTCGTTGCCCTCACGGGTGCGCTCGCCGACACCGGCGAACACCGACACACCACCGTGGTCGCGGGCGACACGGGCGATCATCTCCTGGATGAGCACCGTCTTGCCCACGCCGGCGCCGCCGAACAGGCCGATCTTGCCACCCTGGACGTAGGGGGTCAGCAGGTCGATGACCTTGATGCCGGTCTCGAACATCTGGGTCTTGGACTCGAGCTGGTCGAAGGCCGGGGCCTTGCGGTGGATGCCCCAGCGCTCCTTGACCTCGAAGGTCTCGCCCTCGGCGAGGTTCATGACCTCACCGGTGGTGTTGAAGACCTTGCCCAGGGTCTGGTCACCGACGGGCACCGAGATGGGGCCGCCGGTGTCCTGGACCTGCGTACCGCGGACGAGGCCGTCGGTCGGCTGCAGGGAGATGGCGCGGACCATGTTGTCGCCGATGTGCTGGGCGACCTCGAGGTTGAGGTTCTTGGTCTCCCCCAGGAGCTCGACCGACGTGGTCAGCAGGTTGTACTGCTCCGGCATGGCGTCCGCGGGGAACTCCACGTCGACGACCGGGCCGATGATGCGGGAGATGCGGCCGATGCCACCCGGGGTGGCGGCCTTGGTCTCTTCAGTGACAGTGGCAGTCATTGGTTTCTCTCTACCTTCTCAACTGGCGTCGGCGAGGGCGCTGGCGCCGCCCACGATCTCGCTGATCTCTTGGGTGATCTCAGCCTGGCGAGCCTGGTTGGCCAGCCGGGTGTACTTCTTGATGAGCTCTTCGGCGTTGTCCGTGGCCGACTTCATCGCCTTCTGGCGCGAAGCGAGCTCGGACGCGGCGGCCTGCAGCAGGCAGTTGTAGATGCGCGCCGTGACGTACTTCGGCAGCAACGCGTCGAGCACCTGCTCGGCGCTCGGCTCGAACTCGTAGAGCGGCAGCACGTCGTCCTCGGCCGGGGCCTCTTCGCCCTCGACGACCTCGAGCGGCAGCATGCGGATGACGTCAGGCTCCTGGGAGACCATGTTGACGAAGCGCGTGAACACGATGTGCACCTCGTCGACCCCGCCCTCGGAGTGGTCGCGGTTGAACGCGGCGACCAGGGTCTCCCCGATCTCACGGGCGACCTCGAAGGTGGGCTGGTCGGTGAAGCCGGTCCACTCGTCGGCGTACTCGCGCTTGCGGAACTTGTAGAAGGCCACCGCCTTGCGTCCGACGAGGAAGGGCGTGACCTCCTTGCCGTCCGCCTTGAGCTCGCCGATGAGGCGCTCGCTCTCCTTGAGGACGGAGGAGCTGTAGGCGCCGGCCAGACCACGGTCGGAGGTCACGACGAGCACCGCGGCGCGGCGCACCTCCTCGGACTCGGTGGTCAGCGGGTGGTCGACGTTCGAGAACGTCGCCACGGCCGAGACGGCCCGGGTCAGCGCACGGGCGTAGGGCGAGGACTCGCGCACACGCTGCTGCGCCTTGACCACGCGGGAGGCTGCGATGAGCTCCATCGCGCGCGTGATCTTCTTGGTCGCCTGGACGGACCGGATGCGCTGGCGGTAGACCCGCATCTGCGCTCCCATATGTTGCCGCCTCTCTCGTTCGTTCCTGGTGCGGCTGGTCGCCGCCGATCAGTTCGGGGGGTGCTGCGGGGTCTCCCCCGCGGCCGCTCGCCTGCGGTGCCGGGTGCGCGACAGGCGCGCACCCGGCAGCCGATTCAGCGCTTCTGCTTGACGATCTTCTCCTGCTCGACCTCGTGCTCGAGCTCGCCCGGGTCGGCCTCGTGGCCGACGGGGGTGTGCTCGGAGCCGGAGGCGGCGAACTGCTGCTTGAACGCGGTGACCGCGTCCTCGAGCCCGGAGCGGGTCTCGTCCTCGAACTTCTTGGACTCGCGGATGGCGTCCAGGAGGCCCTTCTTCTCGCGACGCAGGTAGTCGAGGAACTCGGCCTCGAAGCGCGAGACGTCCTCCACCGCGATCGAGTCGAGCTGGCCGGTGGTGCCGGTCCAGATGGACACGACCTGCTCCTCGACCGGGAACGGCGCGGCCTGCTTCTGCTTGAGGAGCTCGACGAGGCGGGCACCCTTCGCGAGCTGGGCGCGGGAGGCCGGGTCGAGGTCCGAGGCGAACATGGCGAACGCCTCCATCGCGCGGAACTGCGCGAGGTCGAGCTTCAGACGACCGGAGACCTCCTTCATGGCCTTGATCTGGGCGGCGCCACCGACACGGGAGACGGAGACACCCACGTCGATGGCGGGACGCACGTTGGCGTTGAAGAGGTCGGCCTGGAGGTAGATCTGGCCGTCGGTGATGGAGATGACGTTGGTCGGGATGTACGCGGAGACGTCACCGGCCTTGGTCTCGATGATCGGCAGACCCGTCATGGAGCCGGCGCCGAGCTCGTCGGACAGCTTCGCGCAGCGCTCCAGCAGGCGGGAGTGCAGGTAGAAGACGTCACCGGGGTAGGCCTCGCGGCCCGGCGGGCGACGCAGCAGCAGCGACACGGCGCGGTAGGCCTCGGCCTGCTTGGACAGGTCGTCGAACACGATGAGGACGTGCTTGCCCTGGTACATCCAGTGCTGGCCGATGGCCGAACCGGTGTAGGGCGCGAGGTACTTGAAGCCGGCCGAGTCGGACGCGGGCGCCGCGACGATGGTCGTGTACTCCAGGGCACCGGCCTCTTCCAGCGTGCCGCGGACGGCAGCGATGGTCGAGCCCTTCTGGCCCATGGCGACGTAGATGCAGCGAACCTGCTTCTCCGGGTCGCCCGAGTCCCAGTTCTGCTTCTGGTTGATGATCGTGTCGACCGCGACCGTGGTCTTGCCGGTCTGGCGGTCACCGATGATGAGCTGGCGCTGGCCGCGACCGATGGGGGTCATGGCGTCGACGGCCTTGAGGCCGGTCTGCAGCGGCTCGTGCACGGACTTGCGCTGCACCACGGTGGGCGCCTGCAGCTCGAGGGCGCGGCGCTCGGTCGTGGCGACCTCGCCGAGACCGTCGATCGGCTGGCCCAGCGGGTTGACGACCCGACCGAGGAACGCGTCGCCGACGGGCACCGACAGCACCTCGCCGGTCCGCTTGACCTCCTGGCCCTCCTCGATCTTGGAGAAGTCACCGAGGATGACGACGCCGATCTCGTGGACGTCGAGGTTGAGCGCGAGGCCCAGCGTCCCGTCCTCGAACTCGAGCAGCTCGTTGGTCATGCACGAGGGCAGGCCCTCGACGTGGGCGATGCCGTCACCGGCGTCGCTGACGCGGCCGACCTCTTCGCGGGAGGCCGTGCCGGGCTCGTAGGACTGAACGAAGTTGTCCAGTGCGTCCCGGATCTCCTCCGGACGGATCGAAAGCTCCGTCATCTGATCTCTTCTCCCTTGAGTGGTGCAGTGACCGGCGCCGAGGGGGCTCGGACCGGAAGGCGGTGTGGTGGTCGTGCTGTGGAGTTGTGGTGCGTGCCGTCAGCCGGCGATGTGCCTGCGGGCCTCGTCGAGGCGCCGCAGGATCGTGCCGTCGACGACCTCGTCGCCGACCTGCACGCGGATGCCACCGATGACCTGCTCGTCGCGGACGACCTGCAGCACGATGGTCTTGCCGTAGATGTTCTGCAGCGCTGCGGCAAGACGCTCACGCTGCTGCTCGGTGAGGTCGGTGGCGGCCGTGACGACAGCCGTGACCTGCTCGCGCCGCGTCGCCGCGAGGGCGAGGTAGCCCTCGAGCGTGCGGTCGAGCTTGCGCCCACGGGGCGCCAGCACGGCCTGGCGTGCGAGCCGGACCGTCTCCTCGCTGGCCTTGCCCTCGAGCAGCTGCGCCACGACGCCGGCCTTGGCCTGGACGTCGCCCTGGCGGTTGGTCAGGCGGTCGCGCAGGTCCGGGTTGCCGGCGACGATCCGCTCGAAGCGGAACAGCTCGTCCTCGACCCGGTCGATGTGCCCGTTGGCCTCGGCGTCGGCGAGCAGCGCCTCGATCCCGAGCCGCTCGACCGTGTCGGACAGGTCGCGCTCGGTCGCCCAGCGCTGGCCCACGAGGGCCTTGACCACGACGACGGTCTCCGCGGAGACCTTGCCCGACAACAGGCGCTCGGCGAGCTCCTGCTTGCCGGCCGCCTCGCGTGACGGGTCCGCGAGGGCCCGTCGCAGCGTGGCGTTGCCGTCGATGAGGGCGGTCACCGCGAGGAGCTCCTCGGCGAGGGCCCGGCGGTCCGTGCCTGCGGAGAGCGCGGCCTCGAGGGCCGTGCTCCCGGCGATGGCGGAGGCCCGCGACGAACCACGCATCAGGCGCCCTCTCCGACCTTCTCGGGCTGCACCTGGCCGGACTCGAGCTCCGCGAGGAAGCGGTCGACGATCCCGCGCTGGCGTGCCTCGTCCTCGAGGGACTCGCCCACGATGCGGCTGGCCAGGTCGGTCGACAGGCGACCCACCTCGGCCCGCAGCGACACGACGGCCTGCTGGCGCTCGGCCTCGATCTGCTTGTGCGCGGCCTCGGTGATGCGAGCCGCCTCGGACTGCGCGTGACCGCGCATCTCCACGACGATCGCCGCACCCTGCTCGCGAGCCTCCTCGCGGATGCGAGCAGCCTCGGCGCGAGCCTCGGCCAGCTGGGCCTGGTACTGCTCGAGAGCAGCCTGGGCCTGCTGCTGGGCCTCTTCGGCCTGCTGCATGCCGCCCTCGATGGCAGCCGTGCGCTCGGCGTACAGCTCCTCCATGCGCGGCACGACCTTGGTCTTGTACAGCCAGTACAAGATCCCGAAGGCGATGAGCCCGACGATCATCTCGGCGGGGTGCGGGAGCAGCGGGAATCCCGAGGGGAATCCGGTGGTCTCCCCCTCAGCGACTATGGATGCGGGGATCACATCGCGTCCTTATCTCTTAAGCGATCGGGTGTGGCACGAGGGCGGCGGGGCCGCGTCAGTTCGGGTTGGTGCCCTGGAAGACGAACGCGAACACCAGACCGAGGATGGCGAGCGCCTCGGTGATCGCCATGCCGGTGAAGGCGATGGTCTGGAGCATGCCGCGAGCCTCGGGCTGACGGGCGACGCCGTTGATGTAGGCGGCGAAGATCAGGCCGACACCGATGCCGGGGCCGATAGCAGCGAGGCCGTAGCCCAGGTAGGCGATGGAGCCGTACATGTCATTTCCTTTCCATGGCACCGGGACCGCTTCCCGGTGTCGGGGGTGTGGATATTCAGGTGGTGCACGCGAGGCCGGGGGCCTCGACGGTCGAGCGGGCTAGTGGTGCTCGGACACCGCGTCCGAGATGTAGAGCGCCGCAAGAAGAGTGAAGATGAACGCCTGGAGGAACTCGATGAGGAGCTCGAAGAACGTCATGCCGATCGAGAACCCGAAGGCGAGGACGCCCGAGAAGTTCAGGAACAGGTTGCTGCCGTGCAGCAGCAGGTACTCGCCGCCGATGATGAACACCAGCAGCATGAGGTGGCCGGCGAGCATGTTGCCGAACAGTCGCAGGGCGAGCGTCAGCGGGCGGATCACGAAGTAGGTCAGGAACTCCAGCACGAACAGGATCGGCTTGAGCCAGCCGGGCAGGCCCGGGGGGATCAGCGACTTGAAGTACGGGAGGACGCCGTGCTTACGACGGATCGCGACCGTGTGGTAGACGATGTAGACGATGAGGGTCAGGACGATCGGGATGCCGACGCGGCTCATCGTGGGGAACTGCACGAACGGGATGATCCCGAACAGGTTGTTGACCAGGATCATCGTGAAGAGCGTGAACAGCAGCGGCACGAACTGCATGAAGTCCTTGGTGCCGATGATGTCGCGGCCGATCGTGTTGCGCACGAAGTTGTAGGCGCCCTCGGCCATGAACTGCGTCTTGCCCGGGACGACCGTGAGCTTGCGCGACACCGAGACGAAGAACCAGCCCAGGATGCCGACCGAGATCAGCAGGACGAGCGCGGGACGGGTCAGCGTCCACGGGCTGTTGCCACCGATGAGCGGCCACCAGAAGTCGGCGACGCCGGGGGTCTTGAACCCGTCCTCGCCTCCTGCGGCCACGAGATTCGTGACCATGTCCGCAGACACCATGTTTGGGCTCACTGCCTCTCCTCGAATGAACTGACGTGCAACCCGTTCACCGCGAAGACTTCACGGTCGGTGCGGGACAACCGGGACGAATGCATGCTCGACACCGGCTCGGCGCAGAACGGTAGGTACGCTACCCGACTCCGCAGCATCGGGGCGACGCGGGACCGGCCCGTCACCGCCCCTCACCTGCTCCGGTCGACGACGGGTCGGCAGGGGTGTCCGTGCCACCCGCGGACGGCAGGTCCGACGGCGGGTCGTAGACGGGGACGCGGGCACGTCGCCAGGCGCGGACCTGACCGACCTGCCAGGCCAGGACGGCCACGAGCATGGCCACCCCCGCGGCCCAGCTGTCGAGGCTCTCGATGCGTCCGGCGACGACGAGGACCCCGAGCAGCAGGAGCACCTGGCCGAAGTAGATCGCCATCCCGACGGCCATGAAGAGCATCGGGTCGCGGTCGCGCACCAGCTTGTCCATGAGGAGCAGGCCGGAGCCGAAGAAGACGACGGCGATGGCCACACCCACGAGGGCGGAGACGCCACCGTCGAGACCCCGCGTCAGCGCGAGGACCACGGTCGCGACGCCACCTGCGACGAGGGTGGGGACCAGGGCGCCGCGAAGGGTCGCGCTGAACGGGTAGGAACCCGTCTGGGCGCTCTGCTGCGTCATGGTGGCCTGCCTGCTCGTCGGGGCTGGAATGCCTGGCGAAAGGGGTGGTCACGCCCTTCGGTGGGCGCTTGTGAAAGGTATCACAAGCGTTCAGCCTTTTCACAGCGGGGCCTTTCGCGGTCCCACCGTAGGGGTTCCCGACGCCGCCCGCCGCCGCCGTCCGCGGCTCGGCAACTAGCCTGCCGTCATGCCTGCGCGTGCTCCGTCCGGTTCGCCCCTCGAGGGGACGTTCGTCCGCCTCGACCCGGTCCGGGCCGACGACGCCGGGGGCCTGCACGCGGTGCACAGCGACCCCGTCGTCTACACGCAGGGGTACGTCATGGCCTCCCCTCCCCCCGACCTCGCGGCCACCCGGGCGCTGGTCGCCGCCGCGATGGCGGCGCGGGAGGTCGGTCGCACGGCATACACGGTGCGGCTCACGGGAGCGGGCGGGCTCGGGGCCGCCGGCACGGTCGTGGGCACCACGTCGCTCGGTGACATCGACGTCGTCAACGAACGAGCCCACCTCGGCTGGACGCTCTACGGCTCGCGGTGGTGGGGCACCGCGGTGAACCCGGAGTGCAAGCTGCTGCTGCTCGGGCACGCGTTCGACCTGGGGTTCGGGCGGGTCAAGATCCAGACCGACGCGGTCAACCAGCGCTCCCAGGCAGCGATCGCGAAGCTGGGCGCCACCCGCGAGGGGGTGCTGCGCCGGCACACGCGGCGGGCCGACGGGACGTTCCGCGACACGGTCGTGTTCAGCGTGCTCGCCGACGAGTGGCCGCAGGTGCGGGCAGGCCTGGAGGAGCGGCTGGGCCGGGTCCCGCGCTAGAGGGCGCGGGCGCGCCCACCGCTGGGGGCCCAGCGGGGCAGCCACACGGTGAGGACGCCGACCAGGAGCACGGCGCCGAGGACTCCCCCGGCGGCGACCCACGGGTCGAGGAAGATGAAGCTCACCGCGCCGAGCGCGGCCACCGCGGCCCAGAGCCAGAGCAGGATGACCGCGCGCCGGTGGCCGTGGCCGATCTGGAGCATCCGGTGGTGCAGGTGCTGCTTGTCCGGGCTCCACGGGCGTTCGCCGCGCGCGGTCCGACGCACGACCGCGAGCAGGATGTCGACCAGCGGCAGCAGGATGATCGCGCCCGGTACGACCAGGGGCAGCAAGGTCGCCGCCACGGGGTTGGTGCTGACCTGGGACGGCGTCACGTTGCCCGTCGTCGAGATCGTCGCGGCCGCCAGCAGCAGCCCGAGCAGCAGGGCCCCCGAGTCGCCCATGAACAACCGGGCCGGGTGGTAGTTGTGCGGCAGGAAGCCCAGGCAGCAGCCGATCAGGGCGGCGGAGATGAAGGTCGCCGAGGAGAACACGTTCGGCGGGTCGAACGTCCGCGAGATGCCGTAGCTGTAGATGAAGAACGACGAGGCGGCGATGACGACGACCCCGGCCGCCAGCCCGTCCAGCCCGTCGATGAAGTTGACGGCGTTCGTGAACACGACGACGGCGAACACCGTGAGCCCCACCATGAACGGCTCGGGCAGCACCGTCACGCCACCGATCGGGAGCTGGAACAGCATGACGCCGCTGAACGCCATGATCCCGGCGGCGATCATCTGCCCGCCGAGCTTGGTGAGCCAGTCCAGCTCGCGCACGTCGTCGATCGCCCCGAGCAGGCACACGATGCCGGCACCGACCAGCGTGCCCTTGAGCTCGGGCCCGAGGGCGAACACCTGCCCGAGGTAGGGCAGCTTGCTCGCCGCCAGCATGGAGGCCGCGAACCCGAGGAAGATCGCCACCCCTCCGAGCCGCGGGATCGGCGTCGAGTGGACGTCACGGTCGCGCACCGGGGTGAACGCCCCGGTGCGCACCGCGATGGCGCGCATGAGCGGCGTCGCGGCATACGTGATCACCGCGGCGACCATCAGGACGAGGAGGTACTCGCGCACTCAGGCGCCTCTCGGGTGGGTCGGGACTCAGCCTCGAGGGTATGCCGGGAAGCGGGTCACGAGGTCGCTCACCCCGGCACGGACCTCCTTGGAGACCGCGTGGTCCGGGTCGGCGTCGCCCTCAATGACGGCCTTCGCGATCAGGTCGGCGATCGTGCGCATCTCGTCGGTGCCCATGCCCTGGGTCGTGACGCAGGGCGTGCCCACGCGGATGCCGCTGGCGATGTTGGGCTTCTGGGGGTCGAACGGGATGGCGTTCTTGTTGAGCACGATCCCCGCTGCGTCGGAGCGGGCCTCGGCATCGGCGCCGGTGACACCCACGCCCTGCAGGTCGTGGAGCGACAGGTGGGTGTCGGTCCCGCCGGTGGTCGGGCGGATCCCCTTCTCGCCCAACGACGTCGCGAGGACCTTGGCGTTCTCGATGACCTGCTTGGCGTACGCCTGGTACTCCGGCGTCGCGCACTCCTTGAAGTTCACGGCCTTGGCCGCGATGGTGTGCATCTGCGGGCCACCCTGCATCATCGGGAACACGGCCTTGTCGAGCCTCGCCTGGTGCTCGGCCTTGCAGACGAGGGCGCCGGAGCGCGGGCCGCGCAGGACCTTGTGGGTCGTGAAGGTGACGACGTCGGCGTACGGGACGGGGCTCGGGATGGCCTTGCCGGCGACGAGGCCGATGAAGTGCGCCGCGTCGACCCAGAAGATCGCGCCGATCTCGTCGGCCAGCCGGCGGAAGAACTCGAAGTCGATGAGGCGCGGGATGGCGGAGCCGCCGGCGAGGATCACCTTGGGGCGGTGCTCCTTGGCCAGGCGCTCGACCTCGGCGTAGTCGATGTCCTCGGTCTCGCGGTCGACGCCGTAGTGCACCGCGTTGAACCACTTGCCGGAGAAGGAGACCTTGGTGCCGTGGGTCAGGTGGCCACCCATGGGCAGCGCCATCGCGAGGATGGTGTCACCGGGCGACATGAACGCCCCGTAGACCGCCTGGTTGGCGCTGGCGCCCGAGTGAGGCTGGACGTTCGCGTGGTCGGCGTCGAACAGCGCCTTGCACCGGTCGATGGCCAGGGTCTCGGCCTTGTCCACCTCGGAGCAGCCGCCGTAGTAGCGACGCCCGGGGTACCCCTCGGCGTACTTGTTGGACAGCGTGGAGCCGAGGGCGGTGAGCACCTCGGGGCTGGACATGTTCTCCGACGCGATGAGCTGCAGGCCGCCGCGGATGCGGTCGAGCTCGGAGACGAGCACCCCCGCGATCTCCGGGTCGAAGGACTCCAGGGCCCCGAAGTCGGAGCCGTAGAAGGTGTCGCTCTGGGTCATCGGGTCTCTCCTGGGTGGTCGGCAGCGGTGCGTTCGGCGGTCGGATCCGCCGGCAACTCTAGGCCCTGCGTCGGTTCGGTCGGGGAAGGATCCGTCGCCGGCCCGGGGTCGCGCGCCGGCTCCGGGGCGTCCCCCGGCTCGGGGTCGCTCAGCGGTTCCGGGACGCGCAACGGCTGCGGTTCGTCGACCGCCACCGGCGTCGCCTCGGCGTCCGCCTCGACGACGTTCTCGGCGTCGGCGTCGTTGTCGGCGTCGGCGTCCTCCGGCTCGGCCGGTCGCAGCGCTGCATCGATCTGCTGCTGGGTGATGGCCCCGGCCCGCAGCATCTCGGGCTCCGCACCGGTGCAGTCGATGATCGTCGAGACCTCGTTGCTCGACGTGGGTCCGGCGTCGAGGTAGACGGCCACGGCCGCCCCGAGCTGCGCCGCGGCGTCGGTGGCCGTGGTGGCCGGGGGCTGGCCGGTGAGGTTGGCGCTCGTGACCGCCATCGGGCCGACCTCGCTGAGCAGGGCGAGGGCCGTCTCGTCCTGGGGCATCCGCACGGCGACCGTGCCGTTGGTGTCACCCAGGTCCCACATGAGCGAGGACTGGGACTTGAACACGAGGGTGAGGGGCCCGGGCCAGAACTCGCGGATCAGGTCGCGGGCCCAGGACGGGATGTCGGTGGCCAGGCCGTCGACGGTGCGGATGCTGGGCACCAGGACCGGCGGCGGCATCTCTCGGCCACGACCCTTGGCGGCGAGGACGGACGCCACGGCCTCCGGCGAGAACGCGTCGGCACCGATGCCGTAGACGGTGTCGGTCGGGAGGACCACGACGCCTCCGTCCCGGACGACCTCGACGGCTGCCGCGATCCCCTCGGCGCGCCCGGACTCGGTGGTGCAGTCGTACACAGGGCTCATGGACGCCAGCGTAGTTGTGCTCCCCGGGTGCGGACGCGCCGGTCGCTCAGCGGACGATCTTGAAGTTGAACATGCCGGTGCCGAGCGCGCCCATGAGCCGCAGCCAGACCGGGAGGAGCATCTCGGTGCCCCGAGCGGTGGAGATGTCGCCGAGGTCGATGACGTCGGTGTGCCCGAAGCTCTCGAGCAGCTCGGCCACGACGGCCTTGGCGTCCTGGTCGTCGCCCGAGAGGAACACCGAGGACTCCGCACCGAGCGACGCGGGGCGGACCATGAGCTCGGCCGTCAGCGTGTTGAGGGACTTCACGACGCGGGCCTGCGGGAACTCGCGCTGGATCTGCTCCCCGAGGCTGTCGGTGTCCTTGACGAACAGGGTGGGAGGGAAGCCCTGGGAGAAGTCGAGCGGGTTGCTGATGTCGAGGACGACCTTGCCGGCGAGCGCCTCGGCACCGGCAGCCTGCAGCGCCGGGACGGCGGCGGACCCTCCGGTGGCGTTGACGACGACGTCCGCGCCGACGACCGCGTCCGCGAAGGTCGCGAGGGTGACCTGCGGGTGCTCGGTGGCCCAGGCGGCATACGGGAGGGTGCCCATGCCGTCGGGCTCGGTCCGCGCGAGGGTGGCCTGCGGGTCGCGGGTGCCGGTGACGACGTCGTGGCCCAGCTCGGACAGGCGCCCCGCAAGGGCCTGGCCGACCGTGCCGGTTCCGAGGACGGCGATCTTCATGGTGTGCTCCTGGGTCGAAGGAGTAGACAGATCTGTCTACCAATGCACGGAAACGTAGCAGACAGATCTGTCTACTGCCAAGGTATGCTGCTCGCACGCCCTTCCGAGGAGGCCCACCCCGTGCCCAGCCCCAGCTCCTCCCCCGCAGCAGCGACAGAGACCGACGCGACGGAGACCGACGCGAGCACCGCCCGTGCCACCGGTGCGCGGCCCAGCCCTGCCCGCGAGCGCATCCTGGAGACCGCCTTCGCGCTCTTCTACGCCAGGGGGATCCGCGCGGTCGGGGTGGACCTGATCATCGCCGAGTCGGGGGTGGCGAAGGCGACCTTCTACAAGCACTTCCCCGCCAAGGACGACCTCGTGCTGGCCTACCTCGACAAGGTCGACGGCGTCTGGTCCGGTCAGCTCCACGCGGCCGCGCAGGCCGCCGGCCCCGCCCCGGCCGACCAGCTCGTCGGGCTGTTCGACGCGCTGCAGAACGCCTGCCGCCGGGACGGCTACCGCGGGTGCGGCTTCATCAACGCCGCCGCCGAGTCGCAGCCGGGCACCCCGGTCCACGAGCGCACCGTGGCCCACAAGGCCTCGGTCCTCAGCTGGGTCGAGGACCTCGCCCGCCGGGCCGGGGCGCGCGACGCCACCACCCTGGCCCGGTCGTTGACGCTCCTGCTCGACGGCGGCCTGGCCAGCGGGACCCTCGACGCGGCGCCCGAGGCGCCCCGGGCCGCCAAGGAGGCGGCCGGCGCGCTCGTCGCGGCCTCGCTCGCCTGAGGGCGCGCGGCGACCGACGTCAGCGCCGGACCGCGACCGTGGCCCGCGGGCGACCGGTGAGGTCCACCTCGTCGCGGACCTCGCTCCACCGACCGCTGCGGCGCAACCCCGCAGGCAATGACTCGCCCTGGCTGTCGGCGTGCTCCATGACCAGGACACCGCCCGCCCGCAGCAGGTCGGCGGCCCGTGCCGCGACCGCGAGCGGGATCGCCAGGCCGTCCTCGCTGCCGCCGTACAGCGCGAGCTCCGGGTCGTGGTCGCGGACCTCGGGGTCCAGCGGCACCATGCCGACCGGGATGTAGGGCGGGTTCGACACGACGACGTCGACGGTCCCGTCGAGCTCGGGGAACGCCGTCGTCGCGTCACCGTGCACGAGGGTGACAGGGAGCCCGGAGTCGACGACGTTGCGCGCCGCCCAGGCGTGCGCGTCCTCGCCCAGCTCCACGGCATACACGGTCGCCGACGGGACCTCGTCGGCGACGGCGAGCGCGATCGCCCCCGAACCCGTGCAGAGGTCGACCACCACCGGTGCGCCGTCGACGGCCAGCGCGGCGTCGATCGCGAGCCCGGCGACCACCTCGGTCTCGGGCCGCGGCGTGAACACCCCCGGTCCCACCGACAGCTCGAGGCGGCGGAAGGCCGCTCGCCCCGTCAGGTGCTGCAGGGGCACCCTGTCGGCCCGGTGCTCGACCAGCCGTGCGTAGGCCGCGGGGTCGGGAGCTGCGGCACCCACCACCATGGCGGTGCGCAGCTCGCCCACCGGGCGACGGAGCACGTGCGCGGCCAGCGCGAGGGCATCGTTCTCCGGGGAGGGCACGCCGGCCTCCGCGAGCCTGGCTGCGGCCGCCCGGACCGCTGCCCGCAGGCCGCCGCCGGGCTGGTCGGTCACTTCCCCGAGCCCGAGGACGCCTCGGCGACCGCTGCCATGCGCGCCGCCTCGTCGGCGTCGACCGCCGACTGGACGACGGCGTCGAGCTCACCGTCGAGGACCGTGTCGAGGTTGTAGGACTTGAACCCGGTGCGGTGGTCGGAGAGGCGGTTCTCCGGGTAGTTGTAGGTGCGGATGCGCTCGCTGCGGTCGACGGTGCGGATCTGGCTCCGACGCGCGGCGCTGGCCTCGGCGTCCGCGGCATCCTGGGCGAGCTGGTGCAGGCGGGCCCGCAGGACGCGCATCGCCGACTCCTTGTTCTGGAGCTGGCTCTTCTCGTTCTGGCAGGAGACGACGGTGCCGGTCGGCAGGTGCGTGATGCGCACGGCCGAGTCGGTGGTGTTGACCGACTGCCCGCCGGGGCCGGAGCTGCGGTAGACGTCGATCTTGAGGTCGTTCGTGTCGATGACGACCTCGACCTCCTCCGCCTCCGGCATCACGAGGACGCCGGCGGCCGAGGTGTGGATGCGACCCTGGCTCTCGGTGACCGGGACGCGCTGGACCCGGTGGACCCCGCCCTCGTACTTGAGCCGCGCCCACGGGGCGTCACCGGGCTCGGGCGTCCCCTTGGCCTTGACGGCCATCCGGACGTCCTTGT
>NZ_LMGM01000001.1:1387871-1664060 GCF_001427915.1 Phycicoccus sp. Root563
GCGCAGGTACATCCGCAGCAGGTCGCCCGCGAACAGCGCCGACTCCTCGCCACCCTCCCCCGCCTTCACCTCGAGGATCACGTCACGGTCGTCGTCGGGGTCGCGGGGCACCAGCAGGCGGCGCAGCTTGTCCTCCGCGGCCTCGAGGGTCGCTTCCAGGGACGGCACCTCGGCTGCGAACTCGGCGTCCTCCTTGGCCATCTCGCGGGCGGCGGCCAGGTCATCGGTCGCCGCGTGCCACGCGTGGTAGGCCGCGACGGTGGGTCCCAGCGCGGCATACCGCTTGTTCAACCGGCGGACGAGGTCCTGGTCCCCGAAGACCTCGGGGTCGGCCAGCTGCTGCTCGAGGTCGGCGTGCTCCTGGACGAGGGCTGCGGCGGACTCCAACATGACGGCTCCTGGGTCGGGCGTGGGTCGGGCGTGGGTGGTTCTCGGCGCGGGGTGGTTCTCGGCGCGGGGTGGTTCTCGGCGCGGGGTGGTTCTCGGCGCGGGGTGGCAGGTAAAGCAATGCGCCGGCCCTGACCACGAGGGTCAGGACCGGCGCATCGGGAAAGCTACTTGCTCTCGGCCGCGGCCTTCTTGCCGTAGCGGGCCTCGAAGCGGGCCACGCGACCACCGGTGTCGAGGATCTTCTGCTTGCCCGTGTAGAACGGGTGGCACTGCGAGCACACCTCGGCGCGGATCTGGCCGGAGGTGGCGGTGCTCTTGGTCGTGAACGTGCTGCCACAGGTGCAGGTCACCGTGGTGTCGACGTACTCGGGGTGGATGTCCTTCTTCACTTCGCGCTCCTTGAGTCATGAGACCGGGTCGGCCGGGCGGAGTGCCCTGGCTGCCGTGAACCGGTCAGCGGTCAAGTGTGCCAGACAGCGGCGCACATCTCCTAAACGGCAGAGGCCTGCTGCTCATTCCCCGAGGCAGGTCCGGGAGGGGTCGCGGTGACGGGGACCGAAGCAGGCGCGGAGACCGACGCCGGCGGCGCCATCCGGCGGGGCGGGGCGGGCTTGCCCAGCAGCGGGAGGGTGATGGTCATCGTCGTCCCCACCCCCTCGGTCGACTCGAAGCCCAGTGTGCCCGCGTGCCCCTCGACGATCGCCCGGACGATGGCCAGCCCGAGACCGGTCCCGGGGATCGCCTGGGCGTTGGCGTTCGAGGCCCGGAAGAAGCGGTCGAACAGCCGGGCCTGGTCCTTGGCCGGGATGCCGATGCCCGTGTCGGCCACGCTGATCTGCACCTCCCGGCCCACGGCCCGGGTGGTGATGGTGGCGACGCCACCGGCGGGCGTGAACTTCACCGCGTTGGAGCCGAGGTTGATCAGGGCGCGCTCGAGCTGGATGCGGTCGACGTGCACCTCGAGGCAGGGGTCGACGTCGTCGACGACGAGGCGCACCGACCCGCGGGCCGCGACCGGCTGCAGCATCTCGGTGACCCCCCGGACCACGTCGCTGACGAGCACGTCCTCGGGGTCGGACTCCAGGCCCGAGGCCTCGATCTTGTTCAGGACCAGCAGGTCCTCGATCAGCCCGCGCAGGCGGGACGCGTTGCGGCCGATGACCCGCAGGGCCGACTGCTGGGAGGGCTCGAGGCCGCCGTAGTCACCGTCCTCGAGCAGCTCGAGGTACCCGCTGATGGACGTCAGGGGCGTCCTCAGCTCGTGGCTCACGGTGGCCATGAAGTCGGTCTTCTGGCGGTCGAGCTCGGTGAGCCGGCGGACCTGCTCGAGCTGCATCTCGTTGAGGCGCAGCTGGGCGATCGTCTGGGCCAGGTAGCCGGCGCACTGCTGGACGGCCTGGATCTCGAAGCGCCGCCAGCGCCGGTAGATGTCCACCGTCATCAGGGCCAGTACACCGAGCCCGCGCTCTCCCACGCCGACCGGCACCATGACGAGGGAGCGGGCCCCGGTCGCCCGGTGGAACGCCGCGGCCCGTTCGTCGCGGGCGACCTCGGGGTCGAGCAGGTCGCGGATGACGAAGACCGACCCCTCGCGGCGCAGCTCGCGGTTCACGTCGGGGACGCTGCCGGCCAGGGACGGCGGCAGGGGCGGCAGTGGCGGCAGGTCGTCGCGGTGCCACTGGACCCGTTCGTCGACCCCGCCCTCGCCGTCGCCCAGGGTGTAGAGGAGCACCCGGTCGGCGCGCATCTCGGTGCCCAGGTGGGAGCAGACCAGTCGCAGCACCTCCTCGATGTCCTCGGCGCTGCGGACCATCTGGGCGACGTCCAGCACCAGCTCGTGCATGCGCAGGACCTGGGCCTGCTCCTCCAGCAGCGCCCGGTTGGTCGTCGTCAGGTCGTTGAAGTCGTCGGCGAGCGCCCGGATCTCGGCCGCCCCGGCCCTGCCGTCGGCCATGGCGAGCACATCACCGGCGCGCTGGCGGCCGACCACACCGCGCAGCCGGACGATGGGACGCGACAGCGAACCCTCGATCGTGCGCCACATCAGGTACGCCCCCACCACCGACAGCACGGTGAGCAGCAGCATGAGGGCGAGCAGGCGGTTGAACGCGCCGGCGATGCGTTCGCGCGTCTGCGCACGCTGGTCGCCGAGCTGGGACTGGAGGGTGGCCGACACGGCGCGGAACGCGTCGAACCGCTGGTCCGCACCCGCCAGGAGCGCGGTCCTCGCGGCGGCGTCGGTTCCCGTCGCGGGCTGGTCGATCCAGTCGAACCAGGCCTGGGCGGCCGTCTCCTGGTCGCGGCTCAGCTGGAGGTACCGCGTGCGGTCGCTGCGTGGGAGCACGTCGCGGGACAGGGCCGCCTGCTGGCGGTCGACGAGCTGCTCGATCGTGGTGAGGGCGGCACGGACCTCGGCGGCCTCGTCGTTCGAGGTCCCAGCCACCTGCCGGATCCACGCCGTGTTGGCGTCCGTCATCGTCTGGCGCACGGCGTTCGTCGCATCGATGGCCGGCGACAACGCCTGGCTGGAGCGCGCCGTGTCCAGCGAGTTGGAGCGCACGGTCAGCAGGGCGGCGCCGGCGACGACGGGGACGATGCAGAGCATGGTGATGACGAGGAGGCGCAGCTGGGCCGAGACCGACCACTGCGCCGGACGGCTCAAGGCTGGACCTCGTCGAAGCCGGTCCGCGTCATGACGCCCCACACCTGCTTCTTCCCGCGCAGGCTCGCCCACCAACCCGACAGGCGCCAGAAGACCGTGAGCTGCCGGTACCCGAAGTTCTCCAGGACCGCCGCTGCCAACGTGGTGAGCAGGTCGCGCCAGCGGGTGTAGCGGTGGAAGGCCCACTCCTCGACCGACATCGCGGCCAGGGTGACGAGGATCGCGAGGCCGTAGGCGAGGAGCATGAACAGGATCGCGTAGGGGACGTTGACGATCCCCAGCGCCAGTCCGAGGACGACGACGATGATCCCGAAGGCCTCGAGCAGCGGGGCGAACAGCTCGAACAACCAGTAGTACGGCAGGGCGAGGGCGCCGAGGCGTCCGTAGCGACGGCGGAACATCATCCCGCGGTAGGCCCAGAGGGTCTCCCACAGGCCCCGGTGCCATCGCCGCCGCTGCCGACCCAGCACCGCGAAGCTCGACGGCACCTCGGTCCAGCAGACCGGCTCCGGGACGAACTCGACGCGGTAGTCCCGCTTCGTGTCGATCATGTGGCGGTGGATGTGCAGCATCAGCTCGAAGTCCTCGCCGATGCTGTCGGGGTCCAGTCCCCCGACCTCGACGACGACGTCGCGCCGGAACATGCCGAACGCGCCGCTGATGAGGATGAGCATCCCCAGGCGCGACCAGCCCGTGCGCCCGATGAGGAACGCCCGCAGGTACTCCACGACCTGGATCCGGGCCAGCCACGGCTTAGGCATGGCCAACCGCACGAGACGGCCGGACACGACCCGGCTGCCGTTGACCGCGCGGATGGTGCCACCCGTGGCGACCATGCGGGTGGGGTCGTCGGTGAAGGGCTTGCTGACACGCAGGAGGGCGTCGGGCTCCAGGATCGAGTCGGCGTCGATGACGGCCACCAGCGGCTCGATCGCCGCGTTGATGCCGGCGTTGATGGCCTCGGACCGCCCCGAGTTCGTCTTGCGCACGACCACGAGCCGGGTGTGCCCGTCCCGGGGCACGTGCACCTCGGTGATCTGGGCCCGCAGTGGGATGTCACGCGGGACCTCACGGGGGATCTCCACGAGGTCGAAGGCCTCGCGCAGCAGCGGGAAGGTGTTGTCGGTGCTGCCGTCGTCGACGATGACGACCTCGTGGCGCGGGTAGCGCAGGGAGAGCATCGCCTTGGTCGACGTCACGACGCCGACCTCCTCGTTGTACGTCGGGACGATGACCGAGACCCCGAGGGCTAGCTCACCACCGAGGGTGTCCACCGAGGCGTCGCGCATGCGCAGGTACCGGCGGAACTGCAGGGCCGCCGTGCCGATGAGCACGAGGAAGGACAGGTTGATCAGCGTGAAGTAGACGAGGATCGGGATGGCGGTGACGTCGTAGAGCCACTGCACGACCGACCGGAGGCCGTCGAGGAACCCGTTCACGAACGGGCCGCCTTGAGCCCCGCGAGGACGAGGGCGGTGCCGGCAGCAGGCTCGGCGCGACGGGCCTCGAGGGTCTCCATGCCGGGCGCCCCGAGCTCGACGAGGGCGTGCGCCGCGAGCTCGGCCAGCCGGGTGTCGGTGTCGTCCAGCAGGCCCACGAGGGTGGGCAGGGCGTTGGCGGCGCCGATCCGACCGAGGGCGCGGACGCAGGCCCGGCGCAGGTCGGTGGCGACACCGACGGCCGTGTGCCGCGCGAGGAGGTCGACCTCGGAGTCGCGACCGATCAGCCCGAGGGCCTCGGCCGACTCGACGCGCACGGTCAGGTCGGGGTCGGAACCGACGAGCTCCCGCAGCTCGGGGAGGGCCTGGACGAAGGTACCGACGCCCGCGACGTGGGCCGCGACCATCCGGGTGCGCGGCGCGGGGTTCCGCATGGCGGCCCGCAGCACGGGGACGATCTCCACCCCCATCTCGAGCAGCGCGTCGGCGGCGAGGCCGGCGGGGATGCCCTCACCCACCCCCACGGACCGCAGCAGGGGCGCGGCGAGCCACGGGTCGGCGAGGTAGGAGGCGGCATACGCGGCACTGGCGCGCACCTCGGACGCCTCGTCCTCGAGCGCCTCGGAGATCAGGGGGGTGGAGTCGGCGACGCGCGCGAGGCCGAGCAGCTGCACGGCGTGGGCGCGGCGGACCGGCGAGCGGTGCGAGGCGTCGGCCTTGGCGCGCTCGAGCGCGCCGTGGTCCTCGAGGACGGCGACGAGCTGGGTGGCTGGTTCGCCGCGGACCTTGGCCAGGAGGCGGACGGCCGCCTCGTCGATGGCGTCCGCGGTCTCACCACGAGCGCCACGCAGCACGGCGAGGCCCTCGGGCTCACCCGCGGCGAGCTCGATGAGGGCTCCACGGACGGGCGACAGGGCGATGGCCGTACGGTTCTCCCGCGTCAGCCGCACCACCTTCGAGACGATGACGCTGAGCGCGAGCCCCACGCAGGCGACGAGGACCAGGAACTCGATGCCGAGGAGGAGCTGGCGGGTGGTCACCGCGCTCGGGAGAGCATGCCGTTCACCCGGTGCAGGAGCTCCCGTGGGCTGAACGGCTTGATCACGTAGTCGTCCGCACCCACCGCGAAGCCGGTGTCGACGTCGCTGTCGCGCGACTTCGCACTGAGCAGCAGGACCGGCACCGCGCCGTTCTCGCTGTCGCGGATCTTGCGCAGGACGTCGATGCCGGACAGGCCGGGCATCATGACGTCAAGGATGACGAGCGCCGGGCGCTGTGCCTGGAACGACTCCCAGGCAGCCAGTCCGTCACCCACGGCCTCGACGGCGTACCCCGACTGCGTGAGCTTGAACTCCACGAGGTCACGGATGTCCGGGTCGTCGTCAGCAATGAGCACACGGGCCCCATCGGGCATTGCCGCCACGGCTAGTCCTTTCGCCATTCCTGGATCACTACGTTGCATTACATCAAATGTATGGGGTACGGACCCCAACAGCTCGCGTCGGCGGGCATCCATGGGCCTGCGATGGCAAATACGGCCGAACGGCTTACTCGGCGCCTCCATCAACCAGAGAAATCGCCGGGTACGCGGAATGAATGAGGGGCCCTTCGTGACCCGTGACGCGCTCCACCGGCGACGACGGAGCCCGGCACCACCTCGGTGCCGGGCTCCACCCGCTGCGGCCCCAGGGGCCGTGACCGACAGGCGTCAGGCGTTCTCGTCGTCCTGCGGCTTGAGCGAGGAGTTCTGCTGGACCTGCATGAGGAACTCGACGTTGCTCTTGGTCTTCTTGAGCCGGTCGATGAGGAGCTCGATCCCCTGCTGCTGGTCGAGCGCTGCGAGCACCCGTCGCAGCTTCCACATGATCTTGAGCTCCTCCCCGGACAGGAGGATCTCCTCCTTGCGGGTGCCGGAGTTGTTGATGTCGACCGCGGGGAAGATCCGGCGGTTGGCCAGCCCCCGGTCGAGCTTGAGCTCCATGTTGCCGGTGCCCTTGAACTCCTCGAAGATCACCTCGTCCATGCGTGACCCGGTCTCCACCAGCGCCGTCGCGAGGATCGTCAGCGAACCGCCGTCCTCGATGTTGCGGGCGGCGCCGAAGAACTTCTTCGGCGGGTACAGCGCGGCGCTGTCGACACCACCGGACAGGATGCGTCCGCTCGCCGGGGCCGCGAGGTTGTACGCGCGACCCAGCTTGGTGATGGAGTCGAGCAGCACGACCACGTCGTGGCCCATCTCGACCAACCGCTTGGCGCGCTCGATGGCCAGCTCGGCCACCGTGGTGTGGTCCTCCGCGGGACGGTCGAAGGTCGAGGAGATGACCTCACCCTTCACCGCGCGCTGCATGTCGGTGACCTCCTCGGGACGCTCGTCCACGAGGACGACCATGAGGTGGCACTCGGGGTTGTTCGTCGTGATGGCGTTGGCGATGGCCTGCATGACCATCGTCTTGCCGGCCTTGGCCGGGGCCACGATGAGACCGCGCTGGCCCTTGCCGATCGGGGCGACGAGGTCGATGACCCGCGTGGTGAGCAGGCCGGCCTCGGTCTCCAGGCGCAGGCGCTCCTGCGGGTACAGCGGCGTGAGCTTGCCGAACTCGACCCGCTTGCGGGCCTCGTCGGGGGTCATGCCGTTGACCGTGTCGAGGCGGACCAGCGCGTTGAACTTCTGGCGCTGGTTCTGCTGCTGCTCCTCGGTCTGTGCCTTCACCGCACCGGTGACGGCGTCGCCCTTGCGCATGCCGTTCTTCTTCACCGCGCCCAGCGGGACGTAGACGTCGTTGGACCCGGGCAGGTAGCCCGAGGTGCGCACGAAGGCGTAGTTCTCCAGGACGTCGAGGATGCCCGCGACGGGGATCAGGACGTCGTCCTCGGCCACCTGCGGCTCCGACTCGTAGTCATTGCCGTAGGGGCGGTCGGTGCGGGTGCGCTTGTCACGGTTGCGGCTGCGGTTGCGGTTGCGGCGGCGCCCACGGCCCTCGCCGTCGTCGTCGCCGTACCCGCCCTGGTTCTGGCCGCCCTGAGCGCCTTGGTTCTGGCCACCCTGGTTCTGGTCGCCCTGCTGCTGGGTGCGGGTGTTCTGCCGGTCACCCTGCTGCCGGTCACCCTGCTGCCGGTCACCCTGCTGGCGGTCGTCGCGGTCCTGCTGGCGCTCGCCCCGGTCCTGGCGGTCGTCGCGGTCCTGCTGGCGCTCGCCCCGGTCCTGGCGATCGGCCCGGTCGGCACGGTCGGCACGGTCGGCACGGTCGGCCTGATCGGCCCGGTAGGCCTGGCGCTCGGCGCGGTCGGCGCGCTGCTGCTGGCGGTCCGTGCGCTCGGGCCGGTCCTCGCGGTCCTGCTGCCGGTCGGTCGCGGCCCGGTCGGAGCCGGCACGCTCGGCGGCGCTGCGCTCCGAGGCGGCGCGGTCGGAGGCGGCACGGTCGGAGCCGGCACGGTCGGAGCCGGAACGCTCGGTCGCCTGCTCGGTCTGCGGGCGCTCGGCACGGCGCTCGGCCGCACGGGCAGAACGCTCCGACCGCGCCTGCTGGCGTGCGGCGCGAGCCTGCTCCGCCTCGGCGCGCGGGGACTCAGTGCGCGGGGACTCGGCACCCAGGGAATCGCCCCCTGCGGCGTCGGCACGCGAGGAGTCGGCACGCTGCGCCTGACCCCGGGTGTCCTCACGGCGCGCGTCGGCCCGTGGGGCCTCGGTCACGGCGGCGGCGGCCGACGCGGTGTCCGCGGCCGGGCGCTCGGCACCGCTGTCGCGGCGCGGCGCGGTGCCACCGGACTGACGGTCCTTGATCGCGGCGACGAGGTCGCCCTTGCGCATCTTCGCGGTCCCGGCGATGCCCATGCTCGCGGCGAGGCCCTGGAGCTCCGCCACCTTCATGGTGCTCAGGGCACCGGAACGGCGCGGCTTCTCGTCCTGCGCGGGCGCAGTGCCGAGAGTGGTGGTGTCTGTCACGAAGGATCCTTCCCCCTCGTATGCGGCCGGGTTCAGATCCCGAGCCGGTGCTTGGGTCGGCAGTGGGCCGACCAGTGGAGCCACATGCAGCACGGTGAGGCCAAGGCAGCGAACGCTGCCGTCATGTGGAGGGTGCGACCCGAACGGTGGTCCGCGAAGAGGCGGCATCGGCGGCGGGTGCGTGCTCAATGTAACACCGTTGGCCGGTCAGGAAGTCCAGCCTGTCCAGATTGTCGGTCAGGGTGTCAGGGCCCTGACCTGCGCTCCTTCGTCCGGCACGCCGGGGTCGAGGAGCTGCCAGGCCCCGTCACCCAGAGGAGCTACCCCGTCCACCGCGTCAACCGTGGACAGCACCAGGACGGAGGGCCCGGCACCCGAGATCACCGCGGCGTGCCCTGCGGCCCGGAGGCTGTCGACGAGCTCCATCGAGCCGCCGAACGACTCGCGCCGCGCCTCCTGGTGGAGCCATTCCCTCGTCCCCGCCAGCAGGTGCTCAGGGTGCGCGGTGAGGGCCTGCACCAGCAGGGCCGACCGGGCGGAGTTGAGGGCCGCGTCGCCGTGCCGCACGTGGGTCGGCAGCACTGAGCGGGCCTTGGCGGTGGAGAGCTGGGTCGCCGGCACCAGCACCCGGATCCGCACGTCGGGGTGCAGGGACAACCGCACGGTGTGCGTGCCGTCGCCGTCGCCGTCCGACCACGACAGGGTCAGGCCGCCGTAGACGGACGCGGACGAGTTGTCCGGGTGCCCTTCCAGACGAGCCGCCAGGGTGTTGGTGAAGGCGAGGTCGAGGGAATCGGTGAGCTCGCGGCATACGTCGTGCAGGCCTTGTGCCGCAACGATTCCCGTGACGATGGCCGTCGCCGACGAGCCCAGGCCACGGCCGTGGGGCACCTCGTTGCGGCAGGCCAGGTGAAGCCCGGCCGGGGCGTCCACGCCGAGCTCCTCCCAGGCGCGCAGCATCGACCGGTGGACCAGGTGGGTGGCGTCGCGCGGGACGTCGGCGGACCCCTCCCCCTCCACGTCGATCCGCAGGCCGGGCTCCTCGGTCACCGTCGCGACGCAGGAGTCCCACAGGCCGAGGGCCAGCCCCACGGAGTCGAACCCCGGCCCGAGGTTCGCGCTGCTCGCCGGGACCCGCACCTCGACTGCCGCCCCGGGCGTCAGGGCAGCCCCCATCAGCCGTCCAGCCCCAGCGCCTGGGCGGCGGTGAACGCGTCCACGGACACCCGCGTCGGGGTGACGTCGGAACCGTCGGCGTTGCGCAGCGCCCACTGCGGGTCCTTGAGCCCGTGACCCGTCACGGTGCAGACGATGGTCGCCCCGGCCGGCACCTGTCCGGCCTCGGCGGCCTGCAGCAGCCCCGCGACGGACGCGGCGGACCCGGGCTCGACGAAGATGCCCTCCTCCGCGGACAGCACCCGGTGGGCGTGCAGGATCTGCGTGTCGGTGACCGACTCGATCCGGCCGCCGGAGTCGTCGCGCGCCTGTTCGGCCTGCTTCCACGAAGCGGGGTTGCCGATCCGGATCGCGGTCGCGATCGTGTCCGGCTCGTCGACCGGGTGGCCCAGGACGATGGGGGCGGCGCCGGCGGCCTGGAAGCCCCACATCTGCGGCAGCCTTCTCGCCGGACCGGGCTGCTCGGACCCGCGGTGGTACTCCCGGTAGCCCTTCCAGTAGGCCGTGATGTTGCCGGCGTTGCCCACGGGCAGGCAGTGGATGTCGGGGGCGTCCCCGAGGGCGTCGACGACCTCGAACGACGCCGTCTTCTGGCCCTCGATGCGCGCCGGGTTGACGGAGTTCACCAGCTCGACCGGGTACGCCTCGGCCAGCTTGCGGGCCAACGTCAGGCAGTCGTCGAAGTTGCCGTCGACCTGCAGCAGCGTCGCCCCGTGGGCGATCGCCTGGCTGAGCTTGCCCATCGCGATCTTGCCGTCGGGCACCAGGACCGCACACGTCATACCGGCCTTGGTCGCATAGGCGGCCGCGCTGGCACTGGTGTTGCCCGTGGACGCGCAGATCACGGCCTTGGCACCGTTGCGGGCCGCGACCGAGATCGCCGCCGTCATGCCGCGGTCCTTGAACGAACCGGTGGGGTTGAGGCCCTCGTACTTCACGAAGACGTTCGCGCCGGTGAGCGAGGACAGGTGCTCGGCCGGGATGAGCGGCGTGCCACCCTCCTGCAGCGTGATGACCGGGGCACCGGCCAGCGTCGGCAGGCGGTCGGCGTACTCGCGGATGACGCCCTTCCACATCGTCGGCATCAGGCTCCCTCCACCCTCATCACGGACGTGACCTCGTGCACCGTGTCGAGCGCGGCGAGCGCCTCGACCGTGGCGGACAGCGCGGCGTCGGGGGCGGTGTGGGTCACCACGACGAGGCTGGCGCGGGTCTCCCCGCCCTCCTCGTCGACGACCACCTTCTGGCGCACGGTCTCGATCGACACGTCGTGCGCCGCGAACGCCGTGGCCACCTGGGCGAGGACGCCGGGACGGTCGGCCACGGCGAGGCTGATGTGGTACCTCGTCAGCGCCTGACCCATCGTGAGGACGGGCAGGTCCGCGTAGGCGGACTCCCCCGGACCTCGTCCGCCACCGACGCGGTGCCGGGCCACGGCGACGACGTCACCGAGGACGGCGCTCGCGGTCGGGTCACCACCGGCGCCCTTGCCGTAGAACATCAGCTGCCCGGCTGCGTCCGCCTCGACGAACACCGCGTTGAAGGCGTCGCGCACCCCGCCGAGCGGGTGCGACCGGGGGATCATCGCCGGGTGCACCCGGACGCTGACGCCAGGCGCCAGCTCCCCGTCCTCACCCGCGACCTCGGTGCGCTCGCAGATCGCGAGGAGCTTGACGACACAGTCCATCTCGCGTGCGGCCTGCACGTCGGCAGCACTCACCTCGGTGATGCCCTCGCGGTAGACCTGGTCGCTCGAGACCCGCGTGTGGAAGGCGAGCGAGGCGAGGATCGCGGCCTTGGCCGCCGCGTCGAACCCCTCGACGTCCGCGGTCGGGTCGGCCTCGGCGTACCCGAGGGCCTGCGCCTGCTCGACCGCCTCGGCGAACCCCTGACCGGTGCTGTCCATCTTGTCGAGGACGTAGTTGGTGGTGCCGTTGACGATGCCGAGCACCTTGCGCACGTCGTCGCCCGCGAGGGACTCCCGGATCGGCCGCAGGATCGGTATGGCGCCCGCGACGGCGGCCTCGTAGTACAGGTCCACGCCGTGCTGGGCGGCCGAGGCGTAGAGGCCGGGCCCGGCCTCGGCGAGCAGGGCCTTGTTGGCGGAGACCACGGACGCGCCGTGGGCCATCGCCTTCTCGATCAGGCCACGGGCCGGCTCGATGCCGCCGATGACCTCGATGACGATGTCGGCGCGGGTGACGAGCTCGTCCGCGTCGGTCGTGAAGAGCGCGGGGTCCACGGGCAGGTCGGAGCGGTCCCGACCGGCGCGGCGCACCGCGATGCCGACGAGCTGGAGCGGGCGACCCACCCGGGCCGCGAGGTCGTCGGCGTGCTCGGTGAGCAGGCGGGCCACGGACGACCCGACCACGCCACACCCGAGCAGGGCGACCCGCAGGGGCTCCCCTGCCGTCACCTTCTGGCTGTCACTCACGACGTGCTCCTCAGCGCCCCTGGGGGCTTGGTTGCGGTCCGGCCATCGTGCCGTGTGACCACGTTGTGGACGCTCATTGTTCCGTCATCCGGACGTCTTCGCGCAACGTGCCGGTCCCGCCGCCAGATCTCCTCAGCCCACATCGAGCGCCAGCAGATCCTCCACGGTCTCGCGCCGCACGAGGACCCGCGCCCGTCCGTCGCGGACGGCCACGACCGGCGGCCGGGGCGTGTGGTTGTACTGGCTGGCCATGCTGCGGCAGTACGCGCCGGTCCCCGGGACGGCGACGAGGTCGCCGGCCGTGATGTCGTCCGGGAGGTACTCGTCCATGACGACGATGTCACCGCTCTCGCAGTGCCTACCGACCACCCTCGCCAGCCGCGGCCCGGCCTCGGACCGGCGGCTGGCCAGCGTGCACGAGTAGTCGGCGTCGTAGAGGGCGGTGCGGATGTTGTCGCTCATGCCGCCGTCGACCGAGACGTAGGTGCGCGTGAGGCCCCCGCCGAGGTCGACGTCCTTGACCGTCCCCACCTCGTACAGGGTGAAGGTGCTCGGGCCGGCGATCGCCCGGCCGGGCTCGATCGAGATCTTCGGCGCGGGGACGTCGGGGCTCCCGTCGCCGACGGTCTTGAGCTCACGGGCGACGAGGTCGGCCATCTGCTCCCCGAGCTCGCGCGGCTGCAGCGGCGTGTGCTCCGACGTGTAGGCGATGCCGTATCCGCCACCGAGGTCGAGCTCGGGCATGTGCACCCCGTGGACCCGCGCCACCTCGGCGTGCAGGCCGATGAGCCGTCGCGCCGACACCTCGAAGCCGCTGGTGTCGAAGATCTGGCTGCCGATGTGCGAGTGCAGGCCGAGCAGGTCCAGGGTCCCGTCGTGCTCCAGGATCCGGGCGACGGCCTCCGCGGCCCGGCCGCCGGCCAGCGAGAACCCGAACTTCTGGTCCTCGTGGGCCGTGGCGATGAACTCGTGCGTGTGCGCCTCGACGCCGACCGTCACACGCACCATGACCGGCGCGCGGACGTCCAGCTCGGTCGCCACGGCGGCGACGCGCTCGATCTCCTCGAACGAGTCCACGACGATCCGCCCGACGCCGTACTCCAGCGCCTGTCGGATCTCGGCGAGCGACTTGTTGTTGCCGTGCAGGCCGATCCGCTCCGCCGGGAACCCCGCGCGCTGCGCGACCGCGAGCTCGCCGCCGGAGCAGACGTCGAGGCAGAGCCCCTCGTCCGCCACCCAGCGCGCGACCTCGGTGCACAGGAACGCCTTGCCGGCGTAGTAGACGTCGACCCCGCCGAGCTCGGCGAACGGCTGGGCGAACTCGTCACGGAACGCCCGCGCCCGCGCGCGGAAGTCCTCCTCGTCGAGCACGTATGCCGCGGTGCCGAACTCGCGAGCGATGCTCACCACGTCGAGCCCACCGACCGTCAGCCGGCCCTGCTCGTCGCGGGCCACCGTCTGCGGCCACAGCTGGGGCATGAGCTCGTTGACGTCGCCCGGGGTGGGCAACCAGTGCGGCGGACCGCCGTACCCCTCGGCGTGGAGGGCACCAGCCTCGTGAGCGCGCATGGGCTACATCCTGTCTGGTGCGGAGACTCCCAGCAGCGCCAGTCCGTTGGCCAAGACCTGGCGGGTCGCGTCGTTGAGCCACAGCCGGCTGCGGTGCAGGTCCGTGACCTCCTCGTCGGCGGTCATCGGCCGCACGCGGCAGGTGTCGTACCACTTGTGGAAGTGGCCGGCGAGGTCCTCGAGGTAGCGCGCGACGCGGTGCGGCTCACGCAGGTGGGCCGCCTGCGCCACGACCCGCGGGAAGTCCCCGAGGATGGCCAGCAGCGAGGCCTCGGTCGGGTCGGATAGCAGCGACGGGTCGAAGCCGTCCGCACGGGACACCCCGTCCTCCCCCGCGAGCCGCGCCACGTTCGAGGTCCGCGCGTGGGCGTACTGGACGTAGAAGACCGGGTTGTCGTTGGTCTGCTTGCGCAGCTCCTCGCCGTCGAGCGACAGCGGGCTGTCGGCCGGGTAGCGGGCCAGCGAGTACCGGATCGAGTCGGTGCCGATCCAGTTGATGAGGTCGCGCAGCTCGATGATGTTGCCCGCCCGCTTGGAGAGCTTCGCCCCACCGAGGTTGACCAGCTGACCGATCTGGACCTCGATGTTGTGCTCGGGGTCGTCGCCCGCGCAGGCCGCGATCGCCTTGAGCCGGTTGATGTAGCCGTGGTGGTCGGCACCGAGTAGGTAGATCTTCTCGTCGAAGCCGCGGTCCTTCTTGGACAGGTAGTACGCCGCGTCCGCCGCGAAGTACGTCGGCTCGCCGTTCGCGCGGATCAGCACGCGGTCGCGGTCGTCGGTGAAGTCGGTCGTGCGCAGCCAGACGGCGCCGTCCTCGTCGAAGACGTGGCCCTGCGCGCGCAGCCGGTCGACCGCCTGGGTGACCGCACCGGACGCGTGCAGCTGCTCCTCGGAGAACCACACGTCGAAGTGCACGCCGAAGTCGGCGAGCGTGTCCTTGATGTCCTTGAGCTGCGCGGCGTACGCGAGCGAGCGCGCCTCGGCCAGCTGCTCGTCGGCAGGCAGGTCGAGCAGGTCCGGGCGGGCGGCGAGGGCCTGGGCGGCGAGGTCGTCGACGTAGGCACCCGGGTAGCCGCCCTCGGGGGTGGGCTCACCCTTGGCGCTGGCCAGCACCGACGCCGCGAACTTGTCCATCTGGGCGCCGGCGTCGTTGATGTAGTACTCGGTCGTCACGTCGGCCCCGGACGCCTTGAGCAGTCGGCTCATGGCGTCGCCGAGCGCCGCCCAACGGGTGTGGCCGAGGTGCAGCGGCCCGGTCGGGTTGGCCGAGATGAACTCGAGGTTGATGACGTGCCCGGCCTCGGAGTCGTTGCGGCCGTAGGCCTCCCCCGCCTCCACGATGCTGCGGGCCAGCTCACCGGCCGAGGCCGCGTCGAGGGTGATGTTGAGGAACCCGGGCCCGGCGATGTCGACCGCCTTGACCCCGTCGACCCGGCCCAGGCGGTCGGCGAGCAGCGCCGCGACGTCGCGCGGCGGCATACCCGCGAGCTTGGCCAGCTGGAGCGCGACGTTGGTGGACCAGTCGCCGTGGTCGCGGTTCCTCGGTCGCTCCACCCGGACCTCCGCGGGCACGTCCACGGCGAGGTCGCCCGCGGCGACGGCGTCGGTCAGGGCGGTGCGGATGGCAGCAGCGAGCTGTTCGGGAGTCACCGGGCAAGTCTAGGGCTGGCCCGCAGGTGCCCGGTCACGGCGCCGGGGTGTGGCTGCGACCCTCCGCCATGAAGCCGTCCACGAGGGAGATGAGGTACTCCGGGTCGAACGGCTTGGCGACGAACGCGTCGAGCCCGGAGGCCGTCGCCTGGGTGCGGTCGTGCTGCTGCACCGACGCGGTGACCATGAGCACCGGGATGTCCCTGAACCGGGCGTCACCGCGGATCTGAGCGATGGTCCACCAGCCGTCACGCGGCACCATGTGGGCGTCGAGCGTGATCACCCCGGGGAGGGGCTGTCCCTCGTCGGCACGCTCGCCCAGCCGGGCCAGCAGCTGGGCGCCGTCGGTGACCTCCTCCACGTCGTACCCCTCGAGCTCGAGGTTGAGGCGGATGAGGCGTCGGATCGGCTCGGTGTCGTCGCACACCATGACCAGTCCCCCGCGTTCCATGAGGGCCACCCTAGGCTGCTACCCTCACCGGGCGCGCCTTTCACGGGGCGTGGTTCGGCCCCCGTAGCTCAGGGGATAGAGCACCGCCCTCCGGAGGCGGGAGCGCAGGTTCGAATCCTGCCGGGGGCACCAATCGGCCGAGTGCGACGCACTCGGCCTTTTTGGTGCCCGATCGACGGGCGGGTGGTCAGCCGATGGTCAGCGGGTGGTCAGCGCTGGGAGGCGTCGGCGACCTCGCCGACGAGCTCCTCGATGACGTCCTCGAGGAAGACGACCCCGATGTCGGCGCCGTCGGTGTCCACGACCCGGGCCAGGTGGGCACCCGTGCGCTGCATCGTCCGCAGCACCTCCTCGACCTCGTCGGCGGACTGGACGGTCGCGAGCTTGCGGACCCGCTTCACCGGGACCGCGATGGAGCGCTCGGTGTCGTCGGCGTACAGGACGTCCTTGAGGTGGAGGTACCCCGCGAGCCCGCCGTTGCGGTCGACCATCGGGTAGCGCGAGAAACCCCGCTTGGCGACCAGCCGCTCGACGTCGTCCGGGGTGGCGGTCAGCGGGAGGGTCACCAGCTGGGCGAGGGGGACGGCGACGTCGACGGCGTCCTTGTCGCTGAACTCCAGGGCCGCACCGACCAGGCCGTGCTGCCCCTCCTCGATGAGCCCCTCGTGGTGGCTCTCGGCGAGGATGTGCTCGACCTCCTCGACGGTGAACGTGGAGGCGATCTCGTCCTTGGGCTCCACCCCGAACAGCCGCACGAGCGACTTGGCGAGCCGTTCCATGACGGAGATGACCGGCCGCAGCACCCGGGTGATGAACAGCAGCGCCGGGACGAGCACCAGCGCCGAGCGCTCGGGTCCCGCGAGCGCGAGGTTCTTGGGGATCATCTCGCCGACGACGACGTGCAGGTACACGACGATGAGCAGCGCGAGCGCGAGGGCGCCGCCGTCGGCCACCCCGGCGGGGAGCCCGAGGTGCTCGACGACGGGTTCGAGGGCGTGGTGCAGGGCCGCCTCGGAGACGGCACCGAGCAGCACCGAGCAGACGGTGATGCCGAGCTGGGCGCACGCGAGCAGCGACCCCATCTGCTCGAGCGCGTCGAGGCAGGTCTGTGCCCGCCGCGACCCAGCTGCGGCGAGGGGCTCGAGGGTGGAGCGGCGCGCGGCCATCGCCGCGAACTCCGCCCCCACGAAGAAGGCGTTGAGCAGGAGCAGCAGGACCGTCACCCAGACGGCGCCGGCGCTCATCGCGGCTCCTCCGTGTGGCGCGGGCCGGGTTGGGCGGCAGCGCCTCCCGGGGCGGGCGACGGGTCCGGCGGTGTCCCGGTGCCGTCGGCACCTCCAGCGGTGGGTCCGGTCGCGCCGACGCCCTCGACCACGGCCTCGGGGTCCTCGGCACGGAAGCGCAGCCGGTCGGCCCGCATCCCGTCCATCGCGAGGACGGTGATCTCCCAGCCGGGGATCTCGACGCGGTCCCCCACGACGGGGATACGGCCCAGCTCGGCCATGACGAACCCCCCGGTCGTCTCGTACGCCGGGCCGTCGGGCACCCCGGCGCCGAGGCGGTCACGCACCTCGTCCGGTCGCCACAGTCCGGGCACGGTCCACGATCCATCGGTGAGCTCGCGGCCGGTCGTCCGGAAGACGTCGTGCTCGTCGGACACCTCGCCCACGATCTCCTCGACGACGTCCTCCAGGGTGACGATGCCGGCCGTGCCGCCGTACTCGTCGACGACGATGGCCAGCTGCAGCCCGTGCTCGCGGAGCATGAGCAGCAGCGGGTCGAGGCGGATGGTCTCGGGGACCAGCAGGGGCGGGACCATCAGGGCCGACACGGGGACGTCGTGCCGGCGTTCGTGGGGGACGGCGATGGCGCGCTTGACGTGGACGACACCGTCGATGTCGTCCCAGTCCTCCCCCGTCACCGGGAAGCGCGAGTGGCCGGTGCGCCGTGCGAGGCGCACGACGTCGTCGGCGGTCGCGGTGCGCTCGATCGACGTGGACCTGGCCCGGGGGCTCATCACGTCGGCCGCGGTCTGCTCACCGAACCCCAACGAGCGTGCGACCAGGCGGGCGGTGCCCTCGTCGAGCGTGCCCGCCTCGGCGGACCGCCGGACCAGGGAGGTGAGCTCCTGCGGCGTGCGGGCGCCGGACAGCTCCTCCTGCGGGGTGATGCCGAGGGCACGCAGGAACAGGTTGGCCGAGCCGTTGAGGACGACGATCAACGGGCGCGAGACGACCGCGAACATCCGCACCGGTCGAGCGACGACCTTGGCCGTCCGCAGGGGGGCGGAGATGCCCAGGAACTGCGGCAGCAGCTCCCCGAACACCATCGAGAACAGGGTGGCGACCACCAGGGCCAGCCCGGCGGCCACCGAGTCCAGCGTCCCCCCGGAGAGGCCGGCGGCCCCCAGTGGGGTCTCGAGCAGCCGCCCGATCGAGGGGGTGGCGATGAACCCGAGGATGAGCGTCGTCAGCGTGATGCCGACCTGCGCGGCAGACAGCTGGGTGGACAGGCGGCGCAGCGAGGCCAGCACGGGCTCCGCCCCGGTGTCCCCGCCGTCGATGGCCTTCTGGACGGTCGGGCGGTCCAGCGCGACGAGGGAGAACTCGGTCGCCACGAACACGGCGGTCCCCGCAGTCAGTCCCACGCCTGCGAGGACCAGTAACCATTCGGTCATAGTGCAGGCCATCCTAGGGTCGCCTGCTCCCCCAGGCCGACTCCGACGACGCGCGCGGGATCAAACCCCGTTGACCCTCACCCCACGTGAGTTGGGAGGATGGCGCCATGTCCATGAGCCCGGGGGAACGATGACCACCCAGACCACCAGCCCACCCAGGACGCCTCGAGAGGGCGCTCGCATCGAGGTCCGCGACCTCACCAAGCAGTTCGGCAGTTTTACGGCCGTCAACGCCCTGTCGTTCACCGTCGAGCCGGGTCGGATCACCGGCTTCCTCGGCCCCAACGGGGCCGGCAAGACCACGACGCTGCGCATGTTGCTCGGCCTGATCTCCCCCACGGCGGGCTCCGCCACGATCGGCGGACGCCAGTACCGGGAGATCGAGGCACCCATGTCGGTGGTCGGCTCGGCGCTCGAGGCGACGAACTTCCACCCGGGACGGTCCGGCCGGAACCACCTGCGGGTGCTCGCCGACACGATGGGCGTCAAGAGCGCCCGGGTCGACGAGATGCTCGAGCTGGTCGGCATCCCGGCCGCTGCACGCAAGCGTGCCGGCGGCTACTCCATGGGCATGCGGCAGCGTCTCGGGCTTGCTGCCGCCCTGCTCGGCGACCCGCAGGTGCTCATCCTCGACGAGCCGGCCAACGGGCTGGACCCCGAGGGCATCCGCTGGTTGCGCGGCTTCCTGCGCCACCTGTCCGGTGAGGGCAAGACGGTGCTCATCTCCAGCCACATGCTCCAGGAGGTCGAGCAGACCGTGGACGACGTCGTCATCATCTCGAACGGCCGGCTGGTCAAGCAGGGCACCATGGCCGACCTCCACGGCAACGGCGGGGCCATCGTGCGCACCAGTGACGCAGACGCCCTCGCGGGCGCGCTCCGCGTCGCCGACGTGACCAGCACGCCCTCGGACGGCGCCCTGCGCGTCGAGACGTCGGACCTGCGCCTCATCGGCGACGTGGCCCTGCGCGCGGGACTTCCCGTCTACGAGCTGCGGGCCGCCACGACGGACCTCGAGGACGTGTTCTTCCAGCTCACCGAAGGGACCAACCGCAACCTCGGTGCCGGGACACCCCCGGAACGGGATGCCGTCACCGGCCAGGAAGGGGCGAACGGATGACCGCCGCAGTCCGCGCAGAGTTCCGCAAGTTCTTCTCGACCCGCATGTGGTGGGGCATGGCCATCGCCATGTTCGTCGCAGGTGCCGGCCTCGCCGTCGCCTTCGGGTTCCTCTACACCAGTGACGCCTTCACCAACGGTACGGCGCAGGGCGCTCCGTCCGGGACGGCCGAGCAGATCGCCAACAGCGTCTACACGAGTGGCCTGAGCATCGGCTACCTGCTCACCCTGACGATCGGCGTCCTGCAGATCGGCGCCGAGTACCGGCACAAGACCATCACGAGCACCTTCCTGAGCGTGCCGCGTCGCGGCCGGGTGATGGGCGCCAAGGTCATCGCGCTGCTCGGCATCGGGGCGATCTACGGGATCATCTCCCTCGTCGGTTCGGTCATCGCCGGGGCGATCATCCTCAACGCGAAGGGGTTCGAGCCCTTCCCCACGTCCGGGGTCTTCCGCACGCTGGCGCTCAGCCTGCTGGTGCTCGGGCTGTGGGCGCTCATCGGCTTGGGCGCGGGCATCCTCATCCCCAACCAGGTCGCTGCCCTGCTCATAGCGATCGGCGTCGCGTGGATCGTCGAGCCGCTGGCCCGCTTCGGCCTCTCCTTCTGGGAGTTCGGGCGCGAGCACGTCGTCGAGTACCTCCCGGGTGCCGCCACGAACGCCATGGTGAACGGCGTGCAGCAGACCGGCGAGAACGCCGCGCCGACGCTCGAGTGGTGGGCGGCCGCCCTCGTGCTCGCCGCGTATGCGGCGGTGCTGGCGGGACTGGGTTCCCTGCGGACCATCCGCAGCGACATCAGCTGACACGGGCGCGTCCGCAACCCGCTCGTGGGGCCGGTTTCCGTCAGGGAGCCGGCCCCGCGGCATACCCGCAGGTCGGACGGGGTGCTCGCAGTGACCCGGATCGCGTCCGAATCGGGTCAACCCGCCTGCCCCTGAGCACGCGGACGGGGATAGGCTGGGTGCACCCATTGCCCGTCATTGTCGACGCTACGAAAGAGGCGTATCCGCCGTGCCCGACCAGTCCCCGACCAGCGACCCCATGGCGGCCTTCGGGCCGAACGAGTGGCTCGTGGACGAGCTCTATGAGCAGTACCAGAACGACAAGAACTCCGTCGACAAGGCGTGGTGGTCGTTCTTCGAGGACTACACGCCGTCGGATGGTGGTGGCGGCAACGGGTCCACGCCTTCCAACGGAGCGCCCAACGGGACCGCCGCGAAGCCGGCCGCCGCCACACCGGCCCCGGCTGCTGCCACACAGGCGCCGGCTGCTGCGAAGCCGGCCGCCGCGAAGCCTGCGGAGCAGGCCCCCGCGAAGCCGGCCAGCGCCCCCGCGAGCACCGGGACGGCCTCCTCGGCCACCGACTCCGGCAAGGCCCAGGCCACGAGCACCGACCGCTCGGACGCCAAGACCGACACCGCGGTCGCCGACAAGCCCGAGGACAAGGAGGCGGCGGCCGCCAAGGAGCAGCCCAAGCCCCGCGAGCCGCAGGCGCCGAAGTCGACCGGCCCGGTCAACCAGGACGAGGTCAAGCCGCTGCGTGGCGCGAGCGCCCGCACGGTGACCAACATGGAGTCGTCGCTGACGGTCCCCACGGCGACCAGCGTCCGCGCCGTCCCCGCCAAGCTGCTCATCGACAACCGGGTCGTCATCAACAACCACCTGGCCCGCTCGCGCGGCGGCAAGGTGTCGTTCACCCACCTCATCGGCTACGCCCTGGTCAAGGCGCTGGGCCACATGCCGGAGATGAACAACGGCTACACCACCGACGAGAAGGGCAAGCCCGCTCTCGTCGTCCCCGGGCACGTCAACCTGGGCCTCGCCATCGACATGGCCAAGCCGGACGGCACCCGCCAGCTGCTCGTGCCGTCGATCAAGTCCGCCGAGTCGATGGACTTCGCCCACTTCTGGACCGCCTACGAGGACGTCGTCAAGAAGGCCCGTGGCGGCAAGCTCACCGTCGAGGACTTCCAGGGCACCACGCTGACCCTGACCAACCCCGGCACCATCGGCACCGTCCACTCGGTCCCGCGCCTGATGTCCGGCCAGGGCGCCATCATCGGCGTCGGCGCGCTGGAGTACCCCGCCGAGTGGCAGGGCGCGAGCCAGGAGACGCTCAACCGCAACGCCGTCTCCAAGATCCTCACCCTGACCAGCACGTACGACCACCGCATCATCCAGGGTGCGCAGTCCGGTGACTTCCTGCGGATCGTGCACCAGCTGCTGCTCGGCGAGAACGGCTTCTACGACGAGATCTTCGAGAGCCTGCGCCTGCCGTACGAGCCGGTCCGCTGGGTCCGCGACATCTCCGCGCACCACGACGACGACGTCAACAAGACGGCCCGAGTCCAGGAGCTCATCCACGCCTACCGCGTCCGCGGCCACCTGATGGCTGACACGGACCCGCTGGAGTACCGCCAGCGCCGCCACCCCGACCTCGACGTGACGTCGCACGGGCTCACGCTCTGGGACCTCGAGCGTGACTTCGCGACCGGCGGCTTCGGCGGGGCGCCGATGCTGCGCCTGCGCAAGATCCTCGGCATCCTGCGTGACTCCTACTGCCGCACCATCGGCACCGAGTACATGCACATCCAGGACCCCGAGCAGCGACGCTGGCTCCAGTCCAAGATCGAGGTCGGCTACGCCAAGCCCGGCCCTGACGAGCAGCTGCGGATCCTGCGCCGCCTCAACGCCGCCGAGGCGTTCGAGACGTTCCTGCAGACCAAGTTCGTCGGCCAGAAGCGGTTCAGCCTCGAGGGCGGCGAGTCCGTCATCGCGCTGCTCGACCGGATCCTGTGCCGCGCCGCCGCCGACTCCATGGACGAGGTGTGCATCGGTATGCCGCACCGCGGGCGCCTCAACGTGCTCGCCAACATCGCAGGCAAGTCCTACGGCCAGATCTTCCGTGAGTTCGAGGGCAAGCAGGACCCCAAGTCCGTGCAGGGCTCCGGCGACGTGAAGTACCACCTGGGCACCGAGGGCGAGTTCGTCGCCGAGGACGGCAGCAAGACCAAGGTCTACCTCGCCGCCAACCCCTCCCACCTCGAGGCCGTCAACCCGGTGCTCGAGGGCATCACGCGGGCCAAGCAGGACCGCCTCGACCTCGCGGGCGAGGACTTCACGGTCCTGCCGCTGCTCATGCACGGTGACGCGGCGTTCGCGGGTCAGGGCGTGGTCGCCGAGACGCTGAACCTCTCCCAGCTGCGCGGCTACCGCACCGGCGGCACCATCCACGTCGTCATCAACAACCAGGTCGGCTTCACCACGTCGCCCAGCGCCTCGCGTTCGTCGACCTACTCGACCGACGTGGCCCGGATGATCCAGGCGCCGATCTTCCACGTGAACGGCGACGACCCCGAGGCCTGCGTCCGGGTCGCCGAGCTCGCGTACGAGTTCCGCCAAGAGTTCAACAAGGACGTCGTCATCGACATGGTGTGCTACCGCCGCCGTGGCCACAACGAGGGCGACGACCCGTCGATGACCCAGCCGCTGATGTACAACCTCATCGAGGCCAAGCGCTCGGTCCGCAAGCTCTACACCGAGGCCCTCATCGGCCGCGGTGACATCGGCCAGGAAGAGGCCGAGGCGGCGCTGCGCGACTACCAGCAGCAGCTCGAGCGCGTGTTCGTCGAGACCAAGGCCGCCCTCAAGGAGGCCGCCTCCCAGGAAGCGGTCGACCCGACGCTGGCCGGGACCGACGCCGAGGGCCACTCCGGCCTCGAGCCGCCGTCGGCCCAGGCCAAGGACCAGACGACCCGCTCCGCCCAGGAGACGGCCATCTCCAGCGACCTGCTGCAGCACATCGGTGATGCGTTCGTGAACCCGCCGCAGGGCTTCACGGTGCACCCGAAGCTGGCCCAGGCCATGGAGAAGCGAGCCGCCTCGACGCGCGAGGGTGGCATCGACTGGGCCACCGGCGAGCTCATGGCGTTCGGTTCCCTGCTCATGGAGGGCACACCGGTCCGCCTCGCCGGCCAGGACAGCCGCCGTGGCACGTTCGTCCAGCGGCACGCCGTGCTGATCGACAAGCACACCGCGGAGGAGTGGACCCCGCTGCTCTACCTCGGCGACGGGCAGGCCCGGTTCTGGGTCTACGACTCGCTGCTGTCGGAGTTCGCGGCCATGGGCTTCGAGTACGGCTACTCCGTCGAGCGCCCCGACGCCCTCGTCCTGTGGGAGGCGCAGTTCGGCGACTTCTTCAACGGCGCCCAGACCATCGTCGACGAGTTCATCTCCTCCTCGGAGCAGAAGTGGGGCCAGCGCTCGTCCGTCGTGCTGCTGCTCCCCCACGGCTACGAGGGCCAGGGACCGGACCATTCCTCCGCCCGCATCGAGCGCTTCCTGCAGATGTGCGCCGAGGACAACATGACGGTCGCCTACCCGTCGACCCCGGCCAGCTACTTCCACCTCCTGCGCCGTCAGGCCTACGCCCGTCCGCGTCGTCCACTCATCGTCTTCACCCCGAAGTCGATGCTGCGCCTCAAGGCCGCGAGCAGCATGCCGGAGGACTTCACCACCGGCACGTTCCGTCCGGTCCTCCCCGACCGCCGCGAGCTCGACGCCGCAGCCGTGACCCGGGTCCTGCTGGCGAGCGGCAAGGTCGTCTACGACCTCGAGGCTGCCCGCGACAAGGCCGACGACGGCACGACGGCGATCGTCCGGGTCGAGCAGCTCGCCCCGCTGCCCGCCAAGGAGATCGCCGCCGAGCTGGCCAAGTACCCGAACGCCGACGTCGTCTGGGTCCAGGACGAGCCGCGCAACCAGGGCGCGTGGCCCTTCATGGCGCTCAACCTGCCGCAGGCCCTCGCCGACCTCGGCGAGCAGCGTGCGCTGCAGATCGTCTCGCGCAAGGCCTCGGCCTCGCCCGCGACCGGCTCGAGCAAGCGCCACGCCGAGCAGCAGAACGAGCTGATCACCTCGGCCCTGCGCCAGTGACCCGTCGCTGCCCCTGACCACCGGGGCAGCGACCCGCACGCACGACGTATGCCGCGTGGCCCCAACGACCTCGGGCCGCGCGGCATACGCATGTCCCCGCTGCACCTAGGGGCGCTTGACGAACGTGACTCGTTTTCGAGGACCCTCTCGGGCGACGCTGTGGTGGTAGGACGCGTCGTGAATGCGCCGATGGTGGTAACCGCACAAGGGAACGGCCTTGTGCAGGTCGGTCGAGCCACCCCATGCCCACGCATCCTCGTGGTGCTGCTCGGTCCAGGCGTAGGGCCGGTCACAGCCATCGGCCGCGCAGCTGTCGTACGTCAGGGCCAACGCCACCCGTTGAGCTTCGCTGAAGAAGCGCTGGCCGCGGCCGAGGTCGAGCACCTGCGACTGCCCGCCGAGGACTGCGGGGACCAGGCCCGCACCGCAGGCCAGTCGCCGAGCCTCCGAGGCGGACACGTCGTGCCCGGTGTCGAGGTGGGCGGCGCCGAGCCCCGCAGCCAGCCGCTCGTGGTCGAGGGTGACGAGGACCGTGGCGTTGACCTTGCCGGTCAGGTGGTCGGTGGGCAGGTGCTCGAGAAGCTCGACGAAGGCGTGTCCGTACTTCTGGGACCAGTCCAGCCCCTCGGCCCGGAACCTCGCCCACGTCGCCTCCGCCACCCGCGCGTCGCTCAGGTCGGAGCCGCACTCGGCCGCCCTGGCCCGGGCGTCCTGCGCCGCTCGCTGGGCGAACCGACGGGGTGATGCGATCTGCTGGATGACCTTCTTCAAGATCTGCCCGGCGAGGGTGGGAACCGTGAAGTGACCCGTGATGGTCCCGTCGCGGTTGTCGTGCAGCGTCAGTTTGGTGGCGGCCAGCGCTTGCTCCTCCTCGGCGCGCAGGACGGCCTCTTCGTGCGCGTCGACCTCGGCCTGACTGCGCTGCGCCGACGCCAGCGCCCGGCGGGCCGCCTTGCGCAACGCGACCGGGTCGACCCGACGGGCGACGGCCACCAGGGATCGCTCGATGGAGGCACGCTCCGCGTCGTCGACCCCAGCCGGCAGCTGGTGCGCCGTGCGGGCGATCACGTGGGCGTGCTCCGTCGACAGCCGTCCCTCGGCCAGTGCGGCTCGGGTCGCCCGCAGTCCCTCGCCGAGGGCGGTCGCGAGCCGTACTTCCTTGGCCGCAGTCGCACCGTCCGTACGGGACCTGGCCGCCAGCCAGGCCGCGGTCCCGGTCATCCCCGAGTCCGAGGCGAGATCGGCCCGGTCGACGGCGGCGACGAGGTCGAGCTTCAGCGCCTGCAAGCGAGTCACCGCCCGGTCGACGTCATCGATGAGGACCGAGGCCGCCTGTCCCGAGAGGTCCGCGGCGCGCTCGCACCGGTCCAGCACCGCGTGCACCTGGCGCACTCCATCGGCCACCGCCACGGGCGGTGAAGGATGCAGGGCTGCGATGGCCATGAACCATTGTATTCGAACACATGTTCGAACGTCAACCCTCTGACGGCTGCCGCGTCCGCGTGGCCTCGTCAGCGGCAGGCGTGCACCCCGTTAACCTTGCAGCGTGTACTTCACGGATCGCGGAATCGAGGAGCTCGCCACCCGGCGGGGAGAGGAAGAGGTCTCGTTCGAGTGGCTCGCGGAGCAGCTGCGGACGTTCGTCGACCTCAACCCCGAGTTCGAGACCCCCGTCGAGCGGCTGGCCACCTGGCTGGCCCGGCTCGACGACGATGACGACGAGTGACGTCGGTGGCCGCTGGTCACCGAAGACGATGATGAGGACTGACGCGTGAGCGACCCCACCTTCACCCCGAGCGCTGAGTTCCAGGTGGCCGACGACGGGCCCCGTGACGTCGGTCTGGTCTTCCTCGGCGCCTCCCTCGTCGCGGGAGTCGGCGACCCCAAGGGCCAGGGCTGGGTCTCGCGCGTCGTGGGCCGCACCCACCACCCGGACCTGTCCCTCACCGCCTACAACCTCGGGGTTCGCGGTGACACCACGGCCGACCTGCTCGCCCGGTGGCAGGCCGAGTGCGCCCCGCGGTGGGCGGGGCGTCAGGAGAAGCGGCTCGTCGTCTCGGTGGGCGGCAACGACGCGGCCTCGGGGGTGACGCTGGCGCGGCACCGGCTCAACCTCGCCAACATCCTCGACGATGCCGCGAGCAGTGGGATCGGGACCTTCGTGGTCGGTCCGCCGCCCTCGGACGACGATGACCTCAACACCAAGCTCGACGTGCTCGTCGAGGCGCAGGCCGACGTCTGCTCCCGTCGTGGTGTGCAGTTCGTCGACTGCTTCAGCCCCCTGCTCGGTCACGAGCAGTGGCGCACGGACCTGGCCGCCAGCCGGGTGCCGCACCACCCCGGACAAGCCGGCTACGGGCTGATCGCCTGGCTGGTGCTGCACAACGGCTGGTACGACTGGCTGCAGATCTCCCCCAGCTGACCGCCGCGACGACGAAGGCTCCCCGCGCAGTGCGCAGGGAGCCTTCCGCGTCCGCAGACCGCGCGGCGGTCAGCTCACGGTGAAGACGACCTTGCCGAAGACGTCACCGCCCGCCATGGTGGCGAACCCGTCGCGCGCCTGCTCCAGCGGCATCACCGAGTCGACGACGGGTTCGATCCCCTTGTGGGTCACGAACGCCGCGAGCCGCTCGAGCTCCGACCGCGTCCCCATCGTCGAACCGAGGACCCGGAGCTGCTTGAAGAAGATCTTGGTGAGCTCCGCCTTGGCCGGGGCGTCGCCGGAGGTGGCACCGCTGATGACGATGGCGCCACCGGGGTTCAGGGAGTTGACCGAGTGCGACCAGGTGGCGGCACCGACGGTCTCCATGACGGCGTCGACGCGCTCGGGCAGCCGCTCCCCGCTGGCGAACGCCCGGTCGGCCCCAATGTCGAGGGCCCGCTTGCCCTTGGCCTCGTCGCGGGTGGTCACCCACATCCGGTAGCCCGCGGCCTCGCCGAGCTGGACGAGTGCGGTCGCGACACCGCCGCCCGCGCCCTGGACGAGGACGGTGGCGCCCGGGGCGAGCCCGGCCTGGGTGAAGAGCATCCGGTAGGCCGTGAGCCAGGCCGTCGACAGGCAGGCCGCGTGCTCCCACGACAGGCCCTCGGGCTTGGGCACGAGGTTGCCGGTGGGCACCGCGACCTGCTGCGCCAGGGTGCCGTCGTGCAGCTCGGAGAGCAGCGTGCGGCGCGGGTCGAGCGTCTCGTCGCCGCGCCAGCCGTCGCTCGGGACGACCGCGTGGACGATCACCTCGTTGCCGTCGGGGTCCACTCCGGCGCCGTCGCAGCCGAGGATCATCGGCAGCCGGTCGGCCGGCAGACCCACCCCGCGCAGCGACCAGACATCGTGGTGGTTGAGACCGGCCGTCCTGAGCCTGACGGTCGTCCAGCCCTCGCGGGCCTGCGGTTCGGGACGTTCCCCGACCTCGAGGCCGGACAGCGGGTCGTCGGCGGACTGGCGGGCAGCGTAGACAGCGAGCATGCCCTCGACCCTAACGGCGGCACGGCGCCATCGCCCGGGAGTGTGGCCCTCGTCGCGAAGGTGACCGACGCCGGGTCGGAAAAGTGTCCGGAGAGCGTCAGACCTGCTCGACGACGTCCGGCAGGGCCTGCGCCAGGCTCTCGCGCCAGTCCGGCAGCGGCGCGAGGCGCGCCATCCGCCACGCGTCGTGTCCCAGGACGCTGTACGCGGGCCGCGGTGCAGGCAGGGGGAACGCATCGCTCGTCGTGGGCTGCACCCGCTCCGGGTCGAGCCCGAGCAGCCGGAAGATCTCGCGGGTGAAGCCGTACTTGGTCGTCTCCCCCTGGCTGGTCGCGTGCCAGATCCCGAACGGCGCCTCGTCCTCGACGAGGCCGAGGATCGCCCGGGCGACGTCCATCGTCCACGTCGGCTGGCCGCGCTGGTCGTCGACGACCGAGAGGGTGTCGTGGGACCCGGCGAGCCGGGCCATGGTCTTGACGAAGTTGGGTCCGCCGCCGCCGTACAGCCACGCGGTCCGGACGATCCAGGCCCGCGGGCAGTGCGCCTGCACGGCCCACTCACCGGCGGCCTTGGTCCGCCCGTACGCCGACAGCGGCGCGAGGGCTGCGTCCTCGGCATACGGCTCGTCTGCGTCGCCGGCGAACACGTAGTCGGTCGAGACGTGCACGAGGCGGGCACCGGTCTCCCGGCACGCGGAGGCCACGTTGGAGGCCCCGATCGCGTTGACCGCGAACGCCTCGGCCTCGTGCGACTCGGCGTCGTCGACGGCGGTGTATGCCGCGCAGTTCACGACCACGTCGTGGCCGCGGACCGCGTCGCGGACGGCATCGGGGTCGGTGACGTCGAGGTCCTTGCGCTCCAGTGCCGTCACGTCGTCGTCGGGCACCCCGGCGAGCGCCAGCACGACCTGCACGTCGAGGCCGAGCATCCCCCCGGAACCGGTGACCAGCCAGCGGGTCATCAGCGGCCGAGCCGCTCGTAGCGTGCCTCGGCGACCACCTTCGCCGTCCGCCACCAGTCCTGGTTCTCCTGGTACCACGCGATCGTGTCGGCGAGGCCGGAGCGCACATCGGGGTGCGCGGGGACCCAGTCGGTCTCGGTGCGCAGCTTCGTCGCGTCGATGGCGTACCGCAGGTCGTGTCCGGGGCGGTCGGGCACGTGGTCGAACCAGTCGGCCGGCTTGCCCATGAGCTCGAGGATCAGTCCGATGATGTCGCGGTTGTTCATCTCACCGTCGGCCCCGATGAGGTAGGTCTCGCCGAGACGGCCCTGCTCGATGATCGTGATCACGGCGTCGTTGTGGTCGTCGACGTGGATCCAGTCGCGGACGTTGAGCCCGTCGCCGTAGAGCTTGGGCCTGACGCCGTCGATGATCCCCGTGATCTGGCGCGGGATGAGCTTCTCCGGGTGCTGCCTGGGACCGTAGTTGTTGGAGCAGTTGGACAGGGTCGCCCGCAGCCCGAACGACCGGATCCAGGCGCGCACCAGCAGGTCGGCACTCGCCTTCGACGCCGAGTACGGGCTGGACGGGTTGAGCGGCGTCGACTCCGTGAACCTGGTCGGGTCGTCCAGCGCGAGGTCGCCGTAGACCTCGTCCGTCGACACGTGGTGCAGCCGCTTGTCGTGGCGGCGGACCGCCTGGATCAGCTGGTAGGTGCCGATGATGTTGGTGTCGATGAAGGGCCACGGGTCGTCGAGCGAGTTGTCGTTGTGGGAGTCGGCCGCGAAGTGCACGACCAGGTCGTGGGCCGCGACGAGCTCGTCCACGAGGTCGGCGTCGGTGACCGAGCCCTTGACGACGTCGACGTCCCCGATCACGGGGTCGAGGGAGGTGAGGTTCGCGGCATACGTCATCGAGTCCAGGACCGTGAGCTTCCAGTCCGGCCGCACCTGACGAGCCCGGATGACGAAGTTGGACCCGATGAACCCTGCAGCGCCGGTGACGAGGACCTTCATGGGCCGAGGTTATCGGAGCAGGCCGGGGTACCCGCTCGCCCTCCGGCACATCGCCGCGGTCAGTAGGGTCTGTCCCATGAAGGGGATCATCCTGGCCGGCGGCTCCGGCACGCGCCTGCACCCGATCACGCTCGGGATCAGCAAGCAGCTCATGCCGATCTACGACAAGCCGATGATCTACTACCCGCTCTCCACGCTGATGATGGCCGGGATCCGCGAGGTCCTCATCATCACCACCCCCGACGACCAGTCGCAGTTCGTCCGCCTGCTCGGCGACGGCTCGCAGTGGGGCATCGAGCTCACGTATGCCGTGCAGCCCAGCCCCGACGGGCTGGCCCAGGCGTTCATCATCGGCGCGGACTTCATCGGTGACGACTCCGTGGCCCTCGTCCTCGGCGACAACATCTTCTACGGCACCGGCCTCGGCACGGCCCTGCGCTCCAACACCACCGTCAGCGGCGGGCACATCTTCGCCTACCACGTGACCGAGCCGTCGGCCTACGGCGTCGTGGAGTTCGCCGAGGACGGCACGGTGCTCTCGATCGAGGAGAAGCCCGAGCGCCCGAAGTCGTCGTACGCCGTGCCCGGTCTCTACTTCTACGACAACGACGTGGTCCAGATCGCGCGCGACCTCGAGCCCAGCCCCCGTGGCGAGCTCGAGATCACGGGGGTCAACGACGCCTACCTGCGTCGCGGCGACCTCAGCGTCACCGTGCTGCCGCGCGGCACGGCCTGGTTCGACACCGGCACCTTCGAGGGACTGATGGACTCGGCCCAGTTCGTCCACGTGGTCGAGCAGCGGCAGGGCCAGAAGATCGGCTGCGTCGAGGAGATCGCCTGGCGCAACGGCTGGATCGACGACGAGACCTTCGAGGCGCTGGCGACCGCCCTGACCAAGAGCGGCTACGGCGTGCACCTCGCCGGGCTGCTCGCGGAGAAGCGGGGGGCACTCTGATGGAGGTCCGCCCCCTGTCGATCGCCGACGCCTACGAGATCACCCCGCGGCAGTTCCCCGACGACCGGGGCGTGTTCCTCGAGTCGTTCCGCGGCGACCTGCTCGCCGAGCACCTCGGACACCGCCCCCAGGTGGTCCAGACGAACGTCTCCGTGTCCTCGCGCGGCACCGTCCGCGGCATCCACTTCGCGGATGTCCCCCCGTCGCAGGCGAAGTACATCACCGCCCTGTCCGGCTCCCTCGTCGACTTCGTCGTCGACATCCGGGTGGGTTCACCGACGTTCGGCCAGTGGGAGGCGGTCCTGCTCGACACCAGGGACCGCCGCGCCGTCTACCTCCCCGAGGGCATGGGCCACGCCTTCGCGGCCCTCGAGGACGACACGACGGCGATGTACCTCGTCACCGCCCCCTACAACCCCGGACGCGAGCACGGCATCCACCCGCTGGACCCGCAGGTCGGCCTCGAGCTCCCCGAGGGGATGCAGGCCCCACTGCTGTCGGCGAAGGACGCTGCTGCGCCCACGCTCGCCGAGGCCGCGGAGCAGGGCCTGCTCCCCTCGTATGCCGCGTGCCGGGAGTTCTACGCCTCCCTCGCCGGGTAGGTCCCCCCGGCCGACCGGGCGCAGGCCACCACCGCGGCGGCCACCGCGTCGGCGACCCCGGGCGCGAAGACGCTCGGCACGATCTCGTCGGCGGTCGGCTCCGGGACCAGGTCGGCGATGGCGCGCGCTGCGGCGAGCTTCATCGCCTCGGTGACCTGGGGCGCCCCGGAGTCGAGGGCACCGCGGAAGATCCCGGGGAACGCCAGCACGTTGTTGATCTGGTTGGGGAAGTCCGAGCGACCGGTGGCGACCACCGCGGCATACCGGGAGGCGACGTCCGGGTGGACCTCCGGGTCGGGGTTGGCCAGCGCGAAGATGATCGCGTCCCGGGCCATGCGGGCGAGCTCCTGCTCGGGCACGACGCCACCCGACACCCCCACGAAGACGTCGGCACCGACGAGGGCGTCGCCCAGCGAACCGGTCAGGCCACGGGGGTTCGTGGTCGCCGCGAGGCGGCGCTTGTGGTCGGCGAGGTCGGTGCGCCCGGGGGCGACGATGCCGCGGGAGTCGCAGACGACGATGTCGGCCACGCCCGCCCGCGCGAGCAGCCGCGTCACGGCCACCCCCGCCGCACCGGCACCGGACACGACCACGCGCAGCGAGTCGAGCCTCCGGCCCACCACCGTGGCGGCGTTGATGAGCCCGGCGAGCACCACGATCGCGGTGCCGTGCTGGTCGTCGTGGAACACCGGGATGTCCAGCCGCTCCTGGAGGCGGCGCTCGATCTCGAAGCACCGGGGGGCCGAGATGTCCTCGAGGTTGATGCCTCCGTACGTCGGGGCGATCCGGGCGATGGCGTCGACCAGCTCGTCCACCGTGCCCGTCTCCATGCACACGGGCACCGCGTCGACCGCGCCGAAGTGCTTGAACAGCACGGCCTTGCCCTCCATCACGGGCATGGCCGCGAGGGGTCCGATGTCGCCCAGGCCCAGCACCGCGGTGCCGTCGGTGACCACCGCCACGGTGTTGCTGCGGGCGGTGTACCGGGCGGCGAGCGAGGGGTCGAGGGCGATGGCGCGCGAGACGTCCGCGACGCCCGGCGTGTAGAGGAGCGCGAGGTCGGCCCGGTCGCGCAGGGGCTGCGTGGCGTGTACCCCGAGCTTGCCGCCCTCGTGCGCCCGGAAGACCGGGTCGGTCGGGTCGAAGAGCGGGTACGCGGACGTCACTGCATTCGCAGTCATGGAGAAGTCACCTCAGGGAACGAAGGAGGGAGAAGATGCGTGGGGCACAGCCGACGCAGCCGGACGATCAGTCGGGCCGGGGTGTGGCCAATCAAACGCATGGAGACGGGGGTTACCCGCCGGTTCATGGTGGCACAGGCGTCGACGGCCGTACACCCCTGTCACGGGACTGTGACCCGGGTCGCGTTCGCGCACGGACTGTCTCGCTTTCGAGACGGTTTCGGAATCCGAGATCTACCGCAACCCCGGTCCCATGCTGGCAGGATGCGCAACAACCCCGGTGGAGCGACCCACGTCACTCCCCACGCAGCATCCGAGGAAGGAACCCCTTCGCATGACGCACCGCCTCCGCCCCACCGCCGTCCTGTTCGCCGGGTTGGCCGTCGCCAGCCTGGCCCTGACCGCGTGCGGCTCCGACTCCCTCGACGGCTCGTCGTCGAGCTCGTCGAGCACGTCGAGCACGAGCTCCTCGAGCAGTGCGTCGGTCGACCCGGCCCTCGCCGCCAAGGTCCCCCAGAAGATCAAGGACGCGGGCAAGATCGTCGTCGGCTCCGATGCCTCCTACGCCCCCAACGAGTTCCTCGCCGACGACGGCAAGACCGTGCAGGGCATGGACGTCGACCTGTTCAGCGCCGTGGCCGCCAAGTTCGGCCTCAAGGCCGAGTTCCAGAACGCCGGCTTCGACACGATCATCCTGGGTGTGACCTCCGGCAAGTACGACGTCGGCGTCTCCTCCTTCACCATCAACGACGAGCGCAAGAAGAGCGTCAACATGGTGAGCTACTTCAACGCCGGCACCCAGTGGGCGGTCAAGAAGGGCAACCCGAAGAAGGTCGACATCGACAACGCCTGCGGCCTGAACATCGGCGTGCAGAAGGGCACCGTCCAGATCGACGACCTCACCGCCCGCTCGAAGAAGTGCACCGACGCCGGCAATCCGGCCATCAAGCAGATCATCGATGCCGACCAGAGCAAGGTCACCGCGAGCGTCATCTCGGGCAAGTCGGACGCCATGCTCGCCGACTCCCCCGTCGGCCTGTATGCCGTGAAGCAGACCGGCGGCCAGCTCGAGGCCCTCGGTGACATCTACGACGCCGCCCCCTACGGGTTCGTCGTGCCGAAGGACGAGACCGACTTCGCCCAGGCCATCGCCGACGCACTCAAGGCGATGGGCACCGACGGCAGCTACAAGGCCGCCCTCGACAAGTGGGGCAACGACACCGGCGCCATCACCGACTTCGCCGTCAACCCCTGATCCGGGTCACTGATGTCTGAAGCCACCCAGGACCGGCCGGGCGCGATCCACGCCCGGCCGGTCCGCCACCCGTGGCGGTGGGTCGCCGTGGCGGTCATCGCGGTGTTCGTCGCCATGCTCGTCAGCTCGTTCGTCACGAACGAGAAGTGGAACTTCCCCTACGCCCTGAAGATCATGAACTTCAACCCGGTCCTCGAGGGCCTGGTGAAGGGCACCATCGTCGGCACGATCGGCGCCATGGTCCTCGGCGTCTTCCTCGGTGTGGTCATCGGCATCATGCGCCTGTCCACGAACCCGGTGCTGCGTGGCGTCTCGTTCGTCTACACCTGGTTCTTCCGGGCCATCCCCCGCATCGTGCTGCTCGGCATGCTCGGCACCGGACTCGGCTTCCTCTACCCGGCGCTCGACATCGGACCGCTGCCCTTCAGCCAGCAGTTCGCCCACTGGCTGGGGCTCAGCAACGACCTGACCTTCTTCAGCCTCGACGTCAACCAGTTCAGCTCCACGATCATGATGGGCATCATCGGCCTGGGCCTGTCCGAGGCCGCGTACATGGCCGAGATCGCCCGCGCCGGCATCCAGTCGGTCGACAAGGGCCAGACCGAGGCGGCCCAGGCGCTCGGTATGCCGGCCGGCAAGACCATGCGCCGCATCGTGCTGCCCCAGGCCATGCGCGTCATCGTCCCGCCGACGGGCAACGAGACCATCGCCATGGTCAAGGACACCTCGCTGTTCATCGCCATCCCGATCAACACCGAGCTCTACTACCAGGCGACGGCCGTCGGCACCCGGACCCTGCAGATCATGCCCTCGTACGTGGCGACCACCGCGTGGTACCTGATCCTGTGCAGCGTCCTCATGGTCGGGCAGTACTTCCTCGAGAAGCGCTTCGGTCGCGGCTTCGGCACCCCGACCGGTCCCGCTGCCGGACGAGCCAAGATGCTGTCCTTCCAGGGGATCGGGGGCGGTGGCCGATGAGCACCCACGCCAAGGACACCCTCCTCGTCCACGCCCTCAACGTCACCAAGGCGTTCCACGGCAACGAGGTGCTCAAGGGCATCGACATGGACGTCAGCAAGGGCGAGGTCGTCTGCCTGCTCGGTCCCTCAGGCTCGGGCAAGACGACCTTCCTGCGCTGCATCAACCAGCTCGAGACGATCGACGGCGGCCGCATCTGGGTCGACGGCGACCTCATCGGGTTCGAGGACCGCGGCGGCACGTTGCACCACCTCACCGACAAGGCCGTGGCCGCCCAGCGCCGCGACATCGGGATGGTGTTCCAGCGGTTCAACCTCTTCCCGCACATGACCGCGCTCGAGAACGTCATGGAAGCGCCCGTCCAGGTCAAGGGTGAGAAGAAGAAGGACGTCCGCGAGCGCGCGCTGGCCCTGCTCAAGCAGGTCGGCCTCGAGGACAAGCCGGGCGCCTACCCCGCCCAGCTCTCGGGTGGGCAGCAGCAACGGGTCGCCATCGCCCGGGCGCTCGCGATGCGCCCGAAGCTCATGCTCTTCGACGAGCCGACCTCTGCGCTCGACCCCGAGCTGGTGGGCGAGGTGCTCAAGGTCATGCGCGACCTCGCCAAAGACGGCATGACGATGATCGTCGTGACCCACGAGATGGGCTTCGCCCGTGAGGTCGCCGACCGGGTCGTCTTCATGGACGGGGGTGTCGTCGTCGAGCAGGGACCGCCGTCCGAGGTCATCTCGAACCCCCAGCACGAGCGCACCAGGTCCTTCCTGCGACGGATGCGCCAGGAGGAAGAGCACTGATGCCGCTCGGCCTCGGCGTCGTCGTGGTGCGGGGTCGGTCGATGGAGCCGACCCTGCACACCGGCGACCGCATGGTCGTCCTCAAGGGCGCACCACCGCGCCTGGGACGGCTCGCCATCGTGCGGCTCCCCCCGGACGACGAGGGCGTGCCGCGCCCCCTCGCGATCAAGCGGGTGACGATGCGCGATCCCGCGGACCGCACGCGGTACTGGGTGGAGTCCGACAACCAGGGCTTGTTCGGTGTGGCCGACTCGTGGACCCACGGCATCGGTTCGTTGGCCCGCGACCAGATCAGGGCGCTGGTGCTGTTCCGGATCCCGCAGCGGGTCCGGGTGCCGGGAAGCCGCAGGGGGGGCCGTGCGACCACCGGGGACGCGGGGTAGGTTGAAGGAGCTCGTGATCATCCGTCTCGCAGAAGGGATCCGCATGCTCTCCCGCATCTTCCGTACCACTGAGGTCAGCGCCCACTGCGACCTCCCCTGTGGCGTGTACGACCCCGCCCAGGCCCGCATCGAGGCCGAGTCGATCAAGGCGATCATCGCCAAGGTCGCCGACAACGACGACCCCGACTTCCGCACCCGTGCGATCGTCATCAAGGAGCAGCGCTCCGAGCTCGTCAAGCACCACCTCTGGGTGCTGTGGACCGACTACTTCAAGCCGCCGCACTTCGAGAAGTACCCCCAGCTGCACACCCTCTTCAACGAGGCGACCAAGCTGGCGGGTGCCTCTGGCACCAAGGGCGAGCTCGACGCCGGCAAGGCCGACGAGCTGCTCGCCAAGATCGACGAGATCGACGCGATCTTCAAGGAGACCAAGAAGGCCTGAGCCCTCTGGTCCCCTGCGACGCCCGTCCCGAGCCATCGGGGCGGGCGTCTGCTCTGCCCCTACTGCGTGGATCCCGGTCGGCGTACACTGGCCGGTTGTTGACGGCCCACGAACGGCCCCGACCACTCCGCCTGAGGCGTCCCAGCCCGCCCACCCAGGCCGAGTCCTGCTGGGGCCGGGCGCGGGTGACAGGACGCCGGTAGCCGCACGATCCGACGTCTGCACGATTTCCGGATCCACGACACCCTGGGTCCGCGAAGGGGCGGAGGGGTCCACCCGTCGGGGCGACCCCGGTTCGGCTTGGCCCAGGCTGTCACACGGCCACAAAGGTGAAGCCTGTGAAACGACCAACTCTCCTCGCGCTGGGAACGGCGTGCCTGCTCTGCCTGACTCCGTTCTGGTCCGCCGGAGCGGCAGCCAGCGTTCGACCGTCGGCCTCCGCGCCGGCCCCAGCGTCGGCCGCGTCGGCCAGCGCCCACCCGGCGTACCGCGAGCCCCTCTGCCAAGGGCGCTCCTCCCTCTGCGCGGACACGTTCGACAACCCCGCCGGCGAGTACGTCGGCCACGACGAGCCGTCCGTCCTGTTCAAGTCGGGAGTGCGCGGCTCCGGCAACGACATCACCTACACGGTCGAGCTCCCGCGCGACCCCAGGACCCAGCCCACGGCGTCCGGGGCGACCGGTTCCACCTGGAACTTCCAGCTCCGGCCGACCTTCTGGTTCGGCCTCACTCTCTGCGACACCGAGTCCGCGCCGGAGTTCACCAAGACCTGCACCCCCGACTCCGACCGCAACGACCTCGTCGGCACCGACCCGACCGCCCCCGACTACATCGGCAAGCACCCCGGCAACGCCTACATGGAGCTGCAGTTCTACGGACCGGGGTACGTGCCGCAGTTCGAGGGCTTCGGCTGCACGGCGACGCAGTACTGCGCGGCCATGACGATCGACAGCTTCAACCTCGACCAGAACACGGGGGTCGCCAACACGGCGGCGTGCGACAACTACCTGCTGGGTGGAGTGGAGCCCATCAACTGGGCGTACATCACCCGCGACGGTCACTCGCAGGCACCGGCCAACCCCCTGTTCACCGGCACCTTCGAGAACCCGGACCTGACGGCGGTCTCCCCCGACCCCGCCAAGGACCTGTTCATGAACCCCGGTGACCGGATCCGGATCCACATGCACGACACCACCGCAGGGCTGCGGATCGACCTCGACGACCTCACGACCGGGCAGGACGGATCGATGACCGCCTCGGTGGCCAACGGGTTCGGCCACGTCCTCTACACGCCCACGTCGAGCACGTGCCAGGCCGCGCCATACGCCTTCCACCCGGAGTACTCCACGGCGAACCCGCGGGGCAACACGTGGTCGGCCCACACCTACAACGTGGCGATGTCCGACGAGATCGGGCACTTCGAGAACTGCCTGGCCCTCGATGCGGCCTTCAACTGCACCGATCCCGGCAGCCAGGACGCCGGCGGCCTCGACGAGGACGACGGCAACAGCTTCTGCGTCCCGGCGGAGGACTCCACCCTGGTCAAGATCAACGGGTGCTTCAGTGCCGACGAGGACTTCGACGGCCAGTCCTACCGGAACGACTGGCCCGGGACGTTCCGCAACGTCGCCCTCGACCGCGCCCTGCACCCGTCACCGGTCCGGTTCACCAGCCCCGTGGCCAACGGCAGGACGCAGTACTCGAGGGTCGCCTTCGAGACCGACCTGCCCCGCATCGAGGCAGCCGACTCCCAGGACAGCCCTCCGTTCTGCGACCGGGTCACTGGTGCGAACTGCGTGAACCCGCCGCACGGGGCGCAGTTCTATCCGATCTTCACGACCGCCAAGGCGCACGGACGGTGCATGTGGCAGGAAGGTGGACGGTTCATCCCGGGGACGACCAGGACCTTCGGGGGCACCTCGACCTCGGAGTACGGGCCGCTGCTGAAGACGGTCTACCCCACGGTCGGCTTCACCACGACCACGCGCATCAACAACTTCAACAGCGGGGACCTCAGGAACCCCTGCCGCGCAGGGCACGGAGATCACTGATCCGCTCCCTCACCCACCGGGGGCCGACCTCTGCCGAGGTCGGCCCCCTCCGCGTCGCATCCCACCATTACCTGCGAGTCGGGCATACGGTGCCTTCCGGACTGCGTGCCCGCCGTCCCCACTTCCACCTGGAGGTCACCGTGAGTGCTGACACCGACGTCGACCACGACACCGTTCCACCTGCCAACAAGGGGCTGCTGGCGGTCGCCGCCGTGCTGCTGGCCCTCCCGATGATCGCGCTGCTCTGGGTGAGCAGCTACTCGCGCAAGGACCCCGAGCTCTGGGGGTTCCCGTTCTTCATCTGGTACCAGTTCCTCTGGGTGTTCCTCTGCTCGGCCATGACGTATGCCGCGTACCGCCTCGTGCTCAAGGCGCGGCCGCACCGCCCGATGCCGGGACACCCCGACCACCGCTCGCGTGAGGAGAACGTCCGATGAGCACCCTCGTTCCTGCGGCGACCGGCACCGGCGGCGTCAACGGTGTCGCCCTGTCCGTCCTGATCGTGCTCTTCCTGCTCGTCACGGTGATGGGCTTCTGGGCCACGAAGTGGCGCCAGGCCGACTCGATGGAGTCGCTCGACGAGTGGGGCCTCGGTGGCCGCCGCTTCGGCACCTGGGTGACGTGGTTCCTGCTCGGCGGTGACCTCTACACGGCCTACACGTTCGTCGCGGTGCCGGCGGCCATGTTCGCGCTCGGGTCCGTCAGCGGCTTCTTCGCGGTGCCCTACACGATCGTGCTCTACCCGATCATCTTCATCTTCATGGCCCGCCTCTGGTCGGTCAGCCACCGGCACGGCTACGTCACGCCGGCCGACTTCGTCAAGGGTCGCTACGGTTCGCGCAGCCTCTCGGTCGCCGTGTCGGTCACGGGGATCCTCGCGACGATGCCGTACATCGCCCTGCAGCTCGTCGGCATCCAGGCCGTGCTCGAGGTGGCCGGCGTCGGTGGTTCCTCGCTGCTGGCCAGGGACCTGCCGCTGTTCATCGCGTTCGCCCTGCTCGCGGCGTACACCTACTCCAGCGGCCTGCGGGCCCCGGCCGTCATCGCCTTCGTCAAGGACGCACTGATCTACCTCGTCATCATCGTCGCGGTCATCTACCTGCCCTCCAAGGTCGGCGGCTGGGACCACGTCTTCAGCGCGGCCGAGGCGAAGATGGCCAAGCCGAGCGCGGCCAACCCGGCCAAGCCCACCGGCGCGTACATCCCCAACGCCCAGCAGTACTGGGCCTACGCGACGCTGGCCTTCGGCTCGGCGCTCGCCCTGTTCATGTACCCGCACTCGATCACGGCGACCCTGTCGAGCTCGAGCCGCAACACGATCCGCCGCAACGCCGCGATCCTCCCGGCGTACTCCTTCGTGCTCGGCCTGCTGGCCCTGCTCGGCTGGGTCGCCATCGCCGCCGGCACCAAGCCGATCGGCCTCGACGGCAAGCCGAACGCCCAGCTCGTCATCCCGCAGCTGTTCGAGGACATGTTCCCGTCGTGGTTCGCCGGGGTGGCCTTCGCCGCCGTGGCGATCGGCGCCCTCGTGCCGGCGGCGATCATGTCGATCGCGGCGGCGAACACGTTCACCCGCAACATCTACCGCGACCTGATCAAGCCCGACGCGACGCACGCGCAGGAGGCCAAGGTCGGCAAGCTGGTGTCCCTGCTGGTCAAGGCGTTCGCCCTGATCTTCGTCCTCACGCTGGACAAGCAGAACGCGATCAACTTCCAGCTCCTGGGCGGCATCTGGATCCTGCAGACGTTCCCGGCGATCGTCGCGGGGCTCTACACCCGCTGGTTCCACCGCTGGGCGCTCCTCGCGGGCTGGGCCGTGGGCATGCTCTACGGCACCATCACGGCCTACAAGGTCATCAACCCGGCGACCAAGGGCCACTTCGGCGGCTCGCTCGACATGATCCCCGTCATCGGGAAGATGGGCTACATCGGGATGACGGCCTTCGTCATCAACCTGGTCATCGCGGCGATCCTCACCGTGCTGTTCAACGCGCTCAAGGTCGACTCCGGCAAGGACGAGACGATCCGGGGCGACTACTTCGCCGACGCGGACGACCCGCGCGTCGAGAAGAACGTCTCCATGGACGCGCACCTCACCACCGGCACGCCGTAGCCGAGGGCCACGCCACGGACGAGGGCGGCACCGGGACCTGGTCCCGGTGCCGCCCTCGTCGTCGCGCCTGCCCGCGCACCCCGCCCCCTACTGGCCGGGCGCCCCGGTCCGGCGACGGCGCGTGAGGAAGCGGGTGAGCGAGTCGACGACCCTGGGGTCGTACTCGTAGCCCAGGCCGAGGTGGATGCGCTCCATCGCACGGTCGGCGTGCAGCCCGTTGGGGCCGCTCAGGTCGTCGTAGGCGTTGGCGACCTTGATGATGCGACTGGCCATGGGCAGGTCCTGGCCGAACTCGCGCACCTGGCGGTACGGCGTGATCTGGGCCTCCATGATCGTGGCGACGTTGTCGAGGACACCCGTGCTGCGGACGATCTCCGCACCGTCGTGGGCGATCCGCTGCTGGTCCGCCGGGGCGGCCATGACCGTGGCCCCCTGCGGGATCGGCTCGCGCAGCGCCACCTGGCCCAGGTCGTGCAGCAGTGCGGCGTACTCGAGGTCGGTCAGCTCGCGCTGGCTCATGCCGAGGTCGCGCCCGACCGCCATCGAGATCTCGGCCACGCGCTGGGCGTGCTGCGGAACCGTGTAGTGCGTGCGGTCGGTGAGCGACGACAGCGCCCCGATGGTCTGGCGGTAGGTCTGCCGGATCGAGGCGTACCGCTGGACGGCGAAGTAGGTCAGGACCAGGGGGAACAGGAACAGCGGGAGGGCCACGACCCCGAGGGAGTATGCCGCCAGGGCGATGAGGGTCCCGGACGTGACCAGAGCGGTGGCGAGCCCGATCGTGGAGCGGATCTCGTCGACGATGCTGCGCACCAGTGGTCCGTGCTCGTGACCGGCCCGGACGACCGCCTGGAGGGTCAGGTCGACGAGCATGGCCACCGACCCCACGCACAGCATCACCACGGCCACGAGCCAGCGCCGGGAGTCCCACATGACGGCGTGGCCGAGGAGCGTGACCCCGTCGAAGGTGACGCTGCGGTAGAGCAGGGGCACCACGGCGGCACCGATGAACCGGGCGGACAGACCCGACCAGTTGACCGTCCGGCGGTTCGCCTCGAGCAGTCCGTTGCCGACGAGCATGCCCGCGCCGATCGTCACGATGACCACGCCCGCACCCACCGGCGGTTCACCCGGCGGCGCGATGTCGGCGAGCCCGAGGGCCAGGGCGGCCGCCGAGGACATGGGGGCCGTGAGGCGTCCGGCGAGGACGGTGAGGCGGGCCGTCTCACCGAGCGCGATCGCGACGACGAACACGGCCAGGGTGAGCAGCGTGCTCACCCCGAGCGCACCGAACTGGGACAAGGATGCCCAGCAGGCGGTGGCGAGCAGCACTCCGGCGACGGCGACGGTGAGACCGAGCTCGAGGCCGCGCGCGAGCAGCCGCTTCACGCCCGGCCCGCCAGGTGCTGGGTCTCGACCCGGGGTGCGCCGTGGATCAGCGAGCGCAGGTCGGGACGACCGGCCAGCCGGTCGGACATCTCGGGCTCGTCGTGGTCGAGGGCGGGCCCCTGCGGGAGCTCGTCCTCGGGGTGGCGGGTCGGCGTCCAGTCGTGCCGACCCAGGACCTTGGCGAGCGCTCCGACGACGCGCGGGTCGAACTGGGTGCCCGACCTGTGGGTGACCGCCTCGAGGGCGTCGGGGGTCGAGAGGGCCTCACGGTGCGAGCGGTCCGTGGTGAGGCAGTCGAACGTGTCGGCGACCGCGATGATGCGCGCGGCGAGCGGGATGTCGTTCCCGGCCAGGCCCAGGGGGTACCCGAGGCCGTCGAAGCGCTCGTGGTGGTGGGCGATGCCCTCCTTGGACCCGACGAGGAACTCGATCTCCTCGATCAGCTCGACACCGCCGAGCGCGTGGTCGGCCAGGATCACCAGGTCCTCGTCGTCGAGGACTTTCCGGGAGCGCAGGATCCGGCTCGGCACCCGCACCAGACCGACGTCGTGCAGCATGCCCGCGGTGCGGACGTCCTGGATCTCCTTGGGCGTCATGCCGACGTCCTCGGCGATCCACTCGCACAGCTGGGCGACGCGCTCACTGTGCCCGACGTTGTGGGGCATCTTCGTCTCGACCGCGGTGACGAGTGCCTTCAGGGTGCGCTCGTGCGCCTTGAGCTCCTCGCCGTACTGGTCGAAGGCCCAGCGGGCGACCAGCAGGGGTGCGAGGACGAGCACCCCGGCGAACCACCCGACCTTGGCGGGGATCCAGAGGACCACGAGGAGGAACCCGATGACGCCGTACCCGACGTAGGCCAGGCCGCTCGTGGTCAGCAGACTGAGGACGCGGGTGCGGATGGGGCTGCCGCTGGAGACGCGGAGCACGAGCGCGATGAGCAGGGCGTTGAGCAGGCACTGGGTCACGTCGGTGACGACGAGGGGCAGACCCACGTGCAGCAGGACCTCACCGGCGGACATGTCGGCCGAGACGACGTCGCGGCCGCCGACTGCGAGGTAGACCAGGCCACCGGCCACACCGAGGCCGCTCATCATCGCCACGTTGAACGCGGTGGCCACCTTGGGGCCACTGGTCACCTTGGCGAGCATCGCGACGGCGCCGACGATGCCGGCTCCCACGGGGCCGACGATCACCGCGGCCGCGACGAGGATGATGCTCAGGAAGCTGATGCGCACCCGGCTGATCAGCTCGGTCTCGCGGAGGAGGACGCCGCCCGCAGCCAGGGCGGTCAGGACACCGATCGCCGGCCAGTCCTGGGGCGGCCCGTCGACGTGGAGGGCCAGCACGACCAGGGAGAGCGTGAAGGCGTAGACGCTTCCGACATAGGCGAACACGGCAGGGCGGTAGAGCGTCGATGCCTGGGATCCTGATCGGGCGGCGCTCACGTCACCAATCTACGGCGTGAGCGACCCGCCCGTATCCGGACCAGAAGATCAGGACCCGGAGCGTCAGATGCTCTCGAGGCCCTTCCAGTCCCAGCCACGCGAAGCGCCGTCGACGCCCTTCCAGTCCCAGCCACGGGCGAACTCGGTCGGGCCGTCGGTGGGGGTCCAGACGAACGTGTCGTCCTGGCCGAGGATGGACTCAAAGATGGTGGTGATCGTCTTCATGGCTGGGGTGCTCCTTCTGCTCGGGGGATGGTCCCTCATCCGTTCGGACCATTTCGAGCCGTCATTGCGCCTAGGTGTCAGGGGTGCACCGTGGTCGCAGGACTATGATGTCCCGGCCGTCGAGAGCGCGCAGGCGGAGTGGTTCCTTCTTTGCCAAATCTTGAAGGTTCGCTGGAACTTCGGGGTGTACAGACCTCCTCAAAAGGGGCCTTCTCCCCCTCTGCGGCGTGGAGCACACATGTCGCTGTGCGACAATGACGGCAGGAAGGGCGCTGTTCTGGCGCCACCGGACCACCCGACGGAGACACCCATGAGCAAGCGCGCCCGCAAGCGCCGCTCGCGCAAGGGCAACGCGGCCAACCACGGCCGCAAGCCCAACGCCTGAGCAGGTGCGACGACGCAGCAGCGTCCACGCAGCACGAGAGCGGCGGTCGGATCCTTGAGGATCCGACCNNNGACGCTGCGGAGGAGGCGCTACTCGGAGATCTCGTACCGGATCGTCGTGATCCGGGCCATGATCTCGGTCCGCAGCTGAACCGGTGCCTCCTCGCAGGCGCAGGAGCGCTTCACGAGCGCCTTGAGTGCCTGGTCGAGGTCGTACTGCTTCAGGCAGGGCGAGCAGGCCTCGAGGTGGTGGGCGATCTTCTCCGTGTCGTCACGGGTCATCTCGCCGTCGAGGTACTCGTAGACCCGGTGCAGCACCTCGGAGCAGTCTGCTCCTGCGGCGTCTCCCTGACCTGAGTCGCTTCCACACATCATGAGTCCGCTCCCTGGGTCGCGAAGCCGCGCTCGGCGGCGTAATCGGTCAGCAGCTCACGCAGCTGCCGCCTGCCTCGGTGCAGCCGGGACATCACGGTGCCGATCGGCGTGTCCATGATCTCGGCGATCTCCTTGTACGCGAAGCCCTCGACGTCGGCGAGGTACACCGCCATACGGAAGTCCTCCGGAAGGTCCTGCAGCGCGCGCTTCACCTCGGTGTCGGGGAGGTGGTCCAGCGCCTCGGTCTCGGCCGAGCGCAGGCCGGCGGAGCTGTGCGACTCGGCCCGGGCGAGCTGGTAGTCCTCGATCTCCGACGCGTCCGACTGGAGCGGCTCGCGCTGCTTCTTCCGGTAGCTGTTGATGTACGTGTTGGTGAGGATGCGGTACATCCACGCCTTGAAGTTCGTGCCCGGGCGGTACTGGTGGAACGCGGCGAAGGCCTTCGTGTAGGTCTCCTGCACGAGGTCCTCGGCGTCGGCCGGGTTGCGCGTGGTCCGCAGCGCGGCGGAGTACAGCTGGTCGAGCAGCGGCATGGCCTCGCGCTGGAAGCGGGCCTGCCGCTCCTCGGGCGACTCGGTGGCCACGTCGACGGTCGCGTCGGGGGCAGGGGTCTCAGTCATTGCCCTCCAGCCTAGCCCGCTCGTCGAGCGGCTCGGCCCGGTCGTGGTGGTCGTGCTCGACGTGGCACCCGCGGACAGGCCCAGCTGCACGGGTGCGGTCGTGCCACCCTCGGGCGGCGAGGCGGTCAGCATTGGCACGGTGCGGCTCCTTGGAGGCCGGGTCGAGGACCCTCGGGCTCCGGTTGCGGGTGGGGACATCTCGTGCAACGGCTCCGCCCCGGGTGTCATTCCCCGCGCGCTAACCTCGGCCCATGTCGCGCCACGCCAACCCCACCTTCGTCCAGCTGCTCGCTGAGCAGGTGAGGCACGAGTTCACCGCGAGCCAGCAGTACATCGCGATCGCGGTGTGGTTCGACGACCACGACCTCCCTCGCCTGGCCGCGCACTTCTACGCGCAGAGCGTCGAGGAACGCAACCACGCGATGATGATGGTCCAGTACATGCTCGACCGGGACTGGCCGGTGACCATCCCTGGCGTGGACGAGGTCCGCGGTGAGTTCGACAAGCCCACCGCGCCGATCGAGCTCGCCCTCGCCCAGGAGAAGGCCGTCACGGCCCAGATCGAGGCACTCTTCCGCGCCGCCCGTGAGGAGGGCGACGTCCTCGGCGAGCAGTTCATGCTGTGGTTCCTCAAGGAGCAGGTCGAGGAGGTCTCCTCGATGAACACCCTGCTGACCATCGCGGTCCGCGCGGGCACCGACTGGTTCCAGGTCGAGGACCACCTCGCCCGCGAGGCCGTCGGCGACGGTGGCAACGACGCCTCCGCACCCGAGGCCGCCGGCGGCGCGCTCTAGCCTTCCGCGCCCTGCTGGTCCCCCAACCCGGCGAGGAACGCCGCGGCAGCGCGGACCAGGGCCCCGGTGTCCCTCACGGTGTGCTCACCGACGACCTCGGTGACCAGAGCGGGGTCGGGAAGCTCCGCCCTGACCTCCGCGGGGGTGCCGAACGGGTCCCGGGTGCCCTGGACCACGTGCAGCGGTATGCCGTGGGCCAGCGGTGCGCGCAGCTCACCCGCGCGGGAGGTCTCCGGCCTGCCCGGCGGGTGGAGGGGGAAGGCCAGGCAGAGCACCGCGTCGGCCCCGACCAGGTGGGCGGTGCGGCACGCGACCCTGGCGCCGTTGCTCTTCCCGGCCACGACCAGGGGCTGAGGGAGCCTCCCCCGACCCGTGGTCAGCGCCTGGACGACCGGCACCCACGCCTCGTCCTGCGGACCGGGCCGCGGCGGGGTGCGGCGGCCGGCCACGCCCCACGCCTGGTGGACGAGGGCGACGGCCCACCCCTGCGCGACCAGTCCGTCGCGGACGGCGAGCACGTCGCGGCCGTCCACCCGGCCGCTGGCCCCGTGGGTGAGCACCACGGTCCCGCGGGCGTGGACGGGCCGCTGCACCTGCACCACGGCAGGCCCCAGCGTCGTGGGCACCTCGACCGTGCGCACCGTGGTCATGCGGGGTTCGCCCCGCCCACGGTCTCGGCGGACGGCACGGTCGACACAGCGGTCGACGCCGGGGCGGGCGACGTGGCCGCACCGCCGGTGCCCACGATCTCCCCCGTCATCGGGTCGACCACGCCCTCGAGCTCGGCCTCCCCCGCGGGCTCGATGAGCTGGGGCCCGTTGCTGCGGTTGGAGGACACCGCCGTGCCCACCGGGTACGCCTCGAACCGCCCCGGGCGGGAGAACGCCAGCAGTGCGCCCACCTCGGCGGTGTCGGTCATCTCCGGGTCGAGCCACGTGGCCCAGTCCTCGCGCTCGAGGACGAGCGGCTGGCGGTCGTGGATCCGGTCCAGGCCGGGCTCGGCGTCGGTCGTGATGATCGTGAACGTCGTCAGCCAGGCCTGCGGGTCGTCCTTGTCGGCGATCTCGCGGTCCCGCCAGAACTCGTAGAGACCGGCGAACGCCACGACGTCGCCGTCGGCCCGGTGCATGAAGAACGGCTGCTTGCGCGGGTTCCCCTTGGCGTCGGTGGCGACGGGCGACTTCTGCCACTCGTACCAGCCCTGCGCCGGGACGAGGCAGCGGCGGGACGCTGCGGCCTTCGCGAACGAGCTCTTCTCCAGGACCGACTCGGCCCGGGCGTTGATCATCCGCATCCCGATCTTGGTGTCCTTGGACCAGCTCGGGACCAGTCCCCACGTCAGCAACCGCAGCTGCCGCACCGGACCCGCGTCCGCGGCATACGCCTCGTCGGTGTCGCGGGGCACCCGCGAGAGGACCACGGGGGCCTGCTTGCTGGGGGCGAGGTTCCAGTCGGGGGCGCCCGCCGGCGGGCTCTGGGGGTTCTTGAGGATGCTGCGCGACGGGTCGCCGGTGCGGTCCTGCTCGACCTCGAACTCCTCCACGAGCTCGTCGGGATTCGCCGTCGCCGCGTACCGTCCGCACATGGTGGACAGGGTACGCAGCGACGCCGACGCGCCCCATACGGTAGGAAGGGAGCCGATGGGGAAAACCCGTCTCCCCAGACGTCCACAGGAGTGATCATGACCCTCGTCCGCCGTGTGGCCCGCCCGATGCTCGCCGCGATCTTCGTGGTGCAGGGGCTCGAGCAGCTGCGGCACCCCGCCGCGCTCAAGGCCAAGGTGGCCCCGTTCGCCGAGCAGGTCGCCCCGCTGGGCCTGCCCAACGACCCCGAGCTGCTGGTCCGCGCCAACGGCGCGACGATGGTCGGTGGTGGAGCGCTGCTCGCCACGGGCCACTTCCCGCGGCTGGCCTCGCTCGCGCTGGTCGGCTCGCTGGTGCCGACGACGTATGTGGGACACCGGTTCTGGGAGGAGACCGACCCCGCGGTGCGCACCACGCAGCGGATCGGGTTCCTCAAGAACCTCGGGCTCCTCGGAGGGCTGCTGCTCGCCTCGGTCGACACCGAGGGCAAGCCCGGTCTCGCCTACCGTGCGGGCCTGGCCAGCGACTCCGCCAAGCGGGTCGCGAAGCAGACCCGCCGCGAGGCCAAGCACGCGGCGCGTGCCGCCCGTCGCGAGGCCAAGCTCGCCGCGTCGCAGGCCCACGATGCCCTCACCTGATCCCGTCCGACCCCCCACCCGCCCCTCGGACCCGTCGCTGAGCGCCACGTCCACGGCGCCTGCAGAGGGCGACTGGTCCGTGCCCGCGGCCCCGGGACCCGTCGACGCCGACGTCGTCCTCCCCGGGAGCAAGTCGCTCACCAACCGCTTCCTCGTCCTGGCCGCGCTGGCCAACGGCCCGTCCCGGCTGCGTCGCCCGTTGCGCTCGCGGGACACGTTGCTCATGGCCCAGGCGCTGCGGCAGCTGGGAGCCGGGATCGAGGACACGACCGCGCACTCCGGCGAGCTGCCGGACTGGGTCGTCACGCCGGCGACGCTGCGCGGCGGCGCCCAGGTGGACTGTGGGCTCGCCGGCACCGTCATGCGCTTCCTGCCGCCGGTCGCCGCCCTGGCTGCCGGGCCGGTGGCGTTCGACGGCGACCCGCAGGCGCGCGTGCGGCCGATGGGGCCGGTCCTCGACGCCCTGCGCGCCCTCGGCGCCGACCTCGACGACGGTGGCCGTGGCACGCTGCCCTTCACCGTCCGGGGCCGGGGCAGCCTCCCCGGTGGCGCGGTGACCCTGGACGCCTCGGCGTCGTCCCAGTTCATCTCGGCCCTGCTGCTCGCCGGCCCGAGGTACGACCGGGGCGTCACGATCCACCACGACGGGAAGCCGGTCCCTTCCGAGCCGCACATCGAGATGACCGTCGAGACCCTGCGCGACGCCGGTGCCCTCATCGACGACAGCGACCCCGACACCTGGCGCGTCGAGCCCTCGGAGATCAACGCCCTCGACGTGCAGGTCGAGCCGGACCTGTCCAACGCCGCACCGTTCCTCGCCGCAGGGCTGGTCACCGGCGGGCGGGTGACGGTCCCCGGCTGGCCGCACCACACCACCCAGGCCGGCGACGCCATCCGCGACATCCTCGACGCCATGGGTGCCGACGTGAACCTCAGCCGCGAGGGGCTGACGGTGTCGGGCACCGGCGAGGTGTCGGGCATCGACGTGGACCTGCACGACGCGTCCGAGCTGACGCCGGTCGTGGCGGCCGTGGCCGCGCTCGCCGACTCCCCCAGCGTGATCCGCGGCGTGGCCCACATCCGGGGTCACGAGACCGACCGCCTGGCAGCCCTCGCCCGCGAGCTCGGAGCCCTCGGCACCGTGGTCACCGAGACCGAGGACGGGCTGCGGATCGAGCCGAAACCGTTGCAGCCCAGCCTCTTCCACACCTACGCCGACCACCGCATGGTGATGGCCGGTGCGGTGCTGGGGCTCCGCTGCCCCGGCCTGGTCATCGAGGACGCAGGCACCGTCGCCAAGACGCTGCCCGAGTTCACCACGCTGTGGCACCGCCTCGTGTCGCCGGGCACCAGCGCAGCGGACGCATGAACCGCAAGGCCACCGACTACGACGAGAGCGACGTCCGGGTCCGCCCGAGCCGGAGGGGTTCGCGTCCGCGGTCGAAGGACCGCCCCGCCCACGAGGACGCGGTGCCGGGCTTCGTGGTGGCCGTGGACCGCGGCCGCTACACCGTGCTCATCCCCCGGGGCACCGGCCGCAAGGCGGCCCCCGAGCGGCTCGTGACCGCCATGAAGGCGCGCGAGCTCGGCCGCAAGGGCATCGTGGTCGGCGACGACGTCGGGCTGGTCGGCGACACCACCGGCAACCCCGACGGACTGGCCCGCATCGTCCGGCTGACCCCGCGCCGTTCGGTGCTGCGGCGCAGCGCCGACGACACCGACCCCGTGGAGCGGGTCATCGTCTCGAACGCCGACCAGCTGGTCATCGTCTCCGCCCTGGCCAACCCCGAACCCCGGCCGCGCCTGATCGACCGCTGCCTCGTCGCTGCCTACGACGCCGGCCTGGAGCCCCTCCTCGTCCTCACCAAGGCCGACCTAAAGGACCCGTCGGAGTTCCTCGGGAGCTATGCGCCGCTCAACGTCCCCAACGTCGTCACCTCGACGGGCGAGTCGGGCTTCGACGGGCTGGAGGGCCTCACCGAGCGCCTCGTCGGCCGGGTGAGCGTCTTCGTCGGGCACTCCGGCGTCGGCAAGTCCACGCTGGTCAACGGCCTCGTGCCCGACGCACGACGGGCGGTGGGCATCGTCAACGACCACACCGGCCGTGGCCGCCACACCTCCTCCTCCGCGGTCGCCCTGCGCCTCCCGGACGGCGACGGGTGGGTCATCGACACCCCCGGTGTGCGCTCGTTCGGCCTGGCCCACGTCGACCTGGGCCGCATCATCCAGCACTTCCCCGACCTCGAGGCCGGCACCGGCCTGTGCCCCCGCGGCTGCACCCACGACGAGGACGAGTGCGCCCTCGACGCATGGGTCGAGTCGGGCCAGGCGGGTCCGGCAGGGGCGTCCCGGCTCGAGTCGCTCCGCAGGCTCCTGCGGGCCCGCTCGGGCGAGGCCGACTGAGTCCCGACGTGTTCCGGGCGCGGTCCCGCCCACGGCGTCTCCTGCAGCGGGAGCCACCCTCACGGCATGGCAACCAACGACCGCGCCGCCCCCGTCGAGGGGAGCGGCGCGGTCGTTCGTGCGTATGCCGTGCGGGGACGTCAGACGGCGTTGCCGGCACCCTGCTCGGTGAGGTCGATCGTCTCGATGATCTCGCGCGGCTGGGCGAAGTGGCAGGCCGACAGGTGCTCGCCGGCGCCGTCGGGGCGCAGCTCGAGCAGCGGGATGTCGGTCTTGCACTTGTCCTGCGCCTTGAAGCACCGCGTGTGGAACCGGCAGCCCGAGGGCGGGTTCGCCGGCGAGGGGACGTCGCCCTTGAGGACGATCTGCTCCTTCTTGTCGCGCAGCGTCGGGTCCGGCACCGGCACGGCCGACAGCAGGGCCTGGGTGTAGGGGTGGGTGGGACGACCGTAGATGTCGTCCTCCTCCCCCAGCTCTGCCATCTTGCCGAGGTACATCACGCCGACGCGGTCGGAGATGTGACGCACCACGGACAGGTCGTGGGCGATGAAGATGTAGGACAGCCCGAGCTCGTCCTGCAGCTTCTCCATGAGGTTGACGACCTGCGCCTGCACCGACACGTCGAGCGCGGAGACCGGCTCGTCGCAGATCAGCACCTTGGGGTTGAGCGCGATGCCCCGGGCGATGCCGATGCGCTGGCGCTGGCCACCGGAGAACTGGTGCGGGTAGCGGTTGATGTGCTCCGGGTTGAGGCCCACCAGGTCGAGCAGGTCCTGCACGGCCTTGCGGCGACCCTTCTTCGGCACCACGTCGGGGTGGATGTCGAACGGCTCCCCGACGATGTCGCCGACCGTCTTGCGCGGGTTGAGCGACGTGTAGGGGTCCTGGAACACGATCTGGATGTCGCGACGCAGCTTGCGCATCGCGCGACCCTTCTGCGCGTACATGTCGACCCCGTCGAACACCACGGAACCCGAGGTGGGCTCCTCCAGGCGCATCAGCAGGCGGCCCAGCGTGGACTTGCCACAGCCGGACTCACCGACGATGCCCAGCGTCTCGCCCTTGAGGAGCTCGAAGCTGACACCGTCGACGGCCTTGACGTGGCCGACGGTGCGGCGCAGGACGCCACCCTTGATCGGGTAGTGCTTGACCAGGTCGGTCGCGGTCAGGATGGCTTCAGCCATTGAGGACCTCCTCGGCGAAATGGCAGGCGGACTCACGGCCGGGAGCAACGAGCCGCAGCGCGGGACGGTCCTCACGGCAGACGTCCTGGGCGTACTTGCAGCGCGGGTTGAACGCACACCCCTCGGGGATGCGCATGAGGTTCGGCGGGAGACCGCCGATCGCCGCGAGCTGCTGGCCCTTCTGGTCCAGTCGGGGAATCGACTCGAGCAGGCCCTTGGTGTACGGGTGGGCGGGCTGGCGGTACAGGTCGTACACGTCCGCGCGCTCGACGATGCGGCCGGCATACATGACCGCGATCTTGTCGGCCACGTCGGCCACGACGCCCAGGTCGTGCGTGATGAGGATGAGCCCCATCTGGCGCTCCTCCTGGAGCTCCTGCAGCAGCGCCATGATCTGGGCCTGGACGGTCACGTCGAGCGCGGTGGTCGGCTCGTCCGCGATGAGCACGGCCGGGTCGAGCGCGATGGCCATGGCGATCATGATGCGCTGGCGCATCCCGCCGGAGAACTGGTGCGGGTAGGCCTTCACCCGCTCCTTGGCACCCGGGATCTGCACGCGCTGCATGAGCTTGATCGCCCGCTCGAGCGAGTCGGAGCGGTTCATGCCGCGGTGCACGCGGAACATCTCGGCGATCTGCCAGCCCACCGGGAAGACCGGGTTGAGCGAGGACAGCGCGTCCTGGAAGACCATCGAGATCTCCGGGCCACGGGTCTTGCGTCGCTTCTCCGCCTGCATGGTCAGCAGGTCCTCACCGCAGTAGCGGATCTGGCCCTTGGGGATCACGGCCGGCGGCACGTCCAGGATGCCCATGATGGCCTGCGCCGTCACGGACTTGCCGGATCCCGACTCGCCGAGGATGGCCAGCGTCTGGCCCTCGTACAGGTCGAAGTTGACGCCGTTGATGGCCCTGGCGATGCCGTCGGCGGTGTGGAACTCGACGTAGAGGTCCTCCACCTCGAGCAGCAGCCCGTCCTTGGCGTGGTACTCGGAGCCGGCCGCGGCCTTGCCGCGGCGCGTTCCGGTGTCAGTTGTCGTCATCTGTGTGTGTCTTTCCCGCTCAGCGCGACTTCGGGTCGAAGGCGTCGCGCACGGCGTCACCGAGCATGATGAAGGCCAGCACCGCAAGGGAGAGGAACAGGCTGGGGAACAGCAGGATGTGCGGGTAGGTCCGCACAGCCACGAGGGCGTCCGAGATCGCGACACCCCACGAGACGGCCGGCGGCGTGAGCCCGATCCCGAGGAAGCTCAAGGTGGCCTCCGCGGTGATGAACACACCGAGGTTGATCGTCGAGACCACGATGACCGGCGCGAGCGCGTTGGGCATGACGTGGGACCGGATGATCCGCCAGGGGCTGGCGCCGAGGGCGCGCGCCGCCTGCACGTAGTCGTTGGGCTTGACCTGCAGCACCGACGAACGCATCAGGCGGGCGATGCTCGGCCACCCGAAGACGGACAGCACCAGCACGACCTTGCCGACCACCACGAGGTAGGGGGTGTTCTGGTCGTTCGGGAAGGTGGACATGAACAGGATGCCGCCGAGGAGCAGCGGGATCGCGAAGAAGATGTCCGTCACGCGGGAGACCAGGGTGTCGAGGAAGCCGCCGTAGTACCCGGCGAGGACACCCATGACCAGGCCGATGACCACCGTGGCCAGCGTCGAGAAGACACCGACGAGGATCGACGCGCGGGCACCGTAGACGGTGCGCGAGTAGATGTCGTAGCCCTGGATGTCGCGACCGAACCACGCGTCGGCCCCTGGTTCCGCACGGGCCTCCTTGAGGACGGCGGCGCCGGGGTCGACGTTGGTGAACAGCTGCGGCACGAGTGCCATGACCACGAACAGGGTGATCAGGCTGACGGAGACCCAGAAGATCGGGTTCCCCTTGAGCTGGCGCCAGGCGTCGGACGCGAGCGAACGCCCCTCGTCCGCCTGGCCACCCACCGGCTGACCGGCCTCTGCGGAGACGGCGATGGTCGATGCCTCAGTCATGGCTGATCCTCGGGTCGAGCACGCCGTACAAGAGGTCGACGAGCAGGTTGGCGATGAGGAAGACGAGCACCAGGACGGTCACGGTGCCGACGACGCTCACGGGGTCGCGGTTGCGGATGCCGGTGAAGAGGAACCCACCGACGCCCTGGATGTTGAAGATGCGCTCGGTCACGATCGCGCCACCCAGCAGGCCGCCGAAGTCGGCGCCGATGAAGGTGACGACCGGGATGAGGGAGTTGCGCAGGGCGTGCACGCTCAGCGTGCGCCGGCGGGTCAGGCCCTTGGCGGTCGCGGTGCGCAGGTAGTCGGCCCGGAGGTTCTCGACGAGGTTGGTGCGCGTCAGGCGGGCCACGTAGGCGATCGAGGCAGAACCGAGGACGAAGGCCGGGAGCAGCAGCTTGTAGTACGTGACGTCGGAGCCCACGGTCGCCGGGAAGATCGGGTACTTGAGGCCGAAGTAGTACTGCAGCGTCACACCGATGACGAAGATCGGGATGGAGATGACGAAGAGCGTGCTCACCAGGACCAGGTTGTCGATGAACCGGCCCTTGCGGATGCCGGCGAGCACACCGGCGATGATGCCGATGACGGTCTCGAAGACGATCGCCATACCGGCCAGCTTGGCCGTGGTCGGGTAGCGGAGCTTGAGCTCGTCAACCACCGCGAGGTCGCGGAAGTTGGTGCCCAGGTCACCGTGGAGGAGGTTGCCCATGTACGTGAAGTACCGGACCAGGAACGGGTCGTTGAGGCCGTGCTTGTCACGGAACTCGGCCACGAAGGCAGCCGGGCACGGACGCTCGCCGCAGAGCCCGATGGTGGGGTCGCCGGGAAGGGCGTAGACCATGACGAAAATGATGAACGTGGCTCCAAGCAGCACCGGGATCATCTGAATCAGTCGCCGAAGGATGTACTTGTACACGTCACCTCCTTGGGTTTGACGCCAGCGGGATGGGGTGTTCCCGGCAGCGTGGCTGGACGAGCGGGGACGCTACCTCAGGTTGGCGTCGCTGCCCATCACAACATAGTCGTATAGGGGGTGCCGGGGGCATCAGGCGGGTCACGCCACGACTGTCCCCGGACAGGCCATCGGCCTGCCGACACTGGGCCGGCAGGCCGACGACCTGTCTGGATCCACTCACCCGATCAGGGTGGGCGAACCGGGTCGACTTACTTCAGCGCGAGGCTGGAGAAGTCGATCGTGCCGAACGCGGTGATCTTCACGCCGGTGACCTTGTCGGACCAGCCGAAGGTCGCGGTGGAGTACCACATCGGGATGGCCGGCATGTCGTTGGCGAGCAGTGCCTCGGCCTCCTGGTACTTCTGGTTGGCCTGAGCAGCGTCCGTCGAGGCAGCAGCCTCGGTGAGGAGCTTGTCGAACTCAGGGTTGCTGTACTTGCCATCGTTCGAGGACGCGCCGGTCTTGAAGATCGGGGCGAGGAAGTTCTCGATCGACGGGTAGTCCATCTGCCAGCCGGTGCGGAACATGCCCTTCTGCTTGCCCGCCGCGATGTTGCCGCGGAAGGTGGAGAAGTCCACGACCGGGGTGGCGACACAGTCGACACCGAGGGCACCCTTGATGGAGTTGCAGGTCGCCTCGACCCACGCCTTGTGAGAAGCGTCAGCGTTGTAGGCGATCGTCATCTTGCCGCCCTTGAAGCCGCCGGCCTCGTCCAGCTTGGCCTTGGCCTTGGCAGCGTCGAAGGTGCAGTACTCGCCACAGGCGTTGGCCTTGTAGCCGTCGACGACCGGGGAGACCCAGCCGGTGGCGGGCTGACGGGTGTTGTTGAAGATCTGCTTGATGATCGTCGGACGGTCGATGGCCATCGAGATGGCCTGACGGATCTTCGGGTCGGCGTAGTTCGGGTCGACCTTGACCGGCGCGAACGTGATGGTCTGGATGACGCCAACGGCCTTCTGGGCGTTGCGGTCAGGCAGGTCCGTCTTGTACTTGTCGTCGATCATCGCCGAGGAGGGAACCTCGTCGGTCACGTCGAGGTTGTTGGCCTGGACGTCGGTGTAGGCAGCGTCAGCGTCCTGGTAGATCTTGAACGTGATCGCGTCGAGCTTGCCACCGAACTTGCCCGAGTAGTCAGCGAACTTGCTGAGCTTGATCTCGGTGTTCTTGGTCCAGGAGTCGAGCTTGTACGGGCCCGCGCCGACCGGCTTCTCGCCGTAGGCCTTCGGGTCGCTGAAGAAGGTGTCCGGCAGCGGCGAGAACGCCGAGTAGCCGAGACGGACCGGCATGTTGGAGACCTTCTCGGTGGTCTTGATCGTGAAGGTGTAGTCGTCCTTCACGGCGAGACCGGTGAGGGTCTTGGCCTTCGGCGTGAACCCCTTGCAGGGGTCCTCGGCGTCGGTGCCGGCGCACTGCATGTCACCGAAACCCTCGATGGGCTCCATGAAGTACCCGGAGGACTGGGCGTTCGGGCCGTAGGCGGCGTAGTTCCAGGCGTCGACGAAGTTCTTCGCCTTGACCTCGGTGCCGTCCTGGAACTTGTAACCCTTCTTGATCGTCACCGTGAAGTTCTGGTTGTCCGTGGTGTCGATCTTGTCCGCGATGTCGTTCTCCGGCGCACCGGTCTCGGGGTTGTAGTGGACGAGCTTCGCCGTGATGGCGTCGAGCACGTTTCCACCACAGGTCTCCGTGGTGTTGCTGGGAATGAGGGGGTTCTGGGGGTTGCACCCACGGACCGTGACAGCGCCGCCGGCCTTGCCGCCTGCACTGGAGCTGGTGGCCTTGTCGCCGCTACCGCCACCACAGGCAGCTGCGAGCAGCGCCACGGTGGAAATACCAGCAACCATGGTCACCGTGCGAGTAAGTCCTCGCATTGATGTCCTCCTACTTAGGGTCTGCCGTTCGAGTGAACGGTCGGTCCGGGCTGCACGCCGGTCGGAGTGCAGCCCTGTAACGCCCAGGGCGTCGTGTTGTGGCACCCATGAAAGAGCAAGGAGGGAGTAAAGGCGACGTTCTGAGCCAACCCGAGACAAAAACGTGATCGTCTCGCAGCCGACCTGAGAGCAGATCTTCGGCGTGAGTGGCTTTTCGACCTATTGGGACGTGTTCCTCACGATCTGCCCCCACACGGCCTCGGCGCCCGAATGACCCACCCGGATGGTCCACACCACCACGACCCCGGCGGCCGCCGTAACCAGCACGGACAGGGCCGTGCGCACCTGCTGACCGGTGGTGGCGGAGGCCGACACCCGGGTGCGGTGGACCTGCACGAGGACCGCGGCCAGGAGCAGCGCACCGGCCATGAGGGGCAGTGGTCCGGCGAGCTGACCGTGCTCCACCGCGGCCTGGCCCCCGAGCCGTCGCTGGAGCGCCTCCCCCGACTGCTTGGCCACGAAGGTCATGACCATGACGACGGCGTCGGCGACGACGACGAGCCACCCGGCGGTCGCCCGTCCCGGTCGACGCCAGGCCCAGACCAGCGTGACGAGGGCCATCAGCGGCAGGAGCACCACGACGCCGTGCACCACGAGGGCGTGGACGGGGAGTCCGAGGACGGTGTCGAACACGGCAGGCTCCTGCGGGTCGGTCGGGTCCGGTGCGGACGGGCTGTCGGGACCTCAGGTCCGCCGACGCTAGCGGTGGACCGCTCGGGCCGACACCCCTTCGCGGCTGGGAGATTGCTGTGAGTGCACCCGTGGCGGTCCCTCGCCGCACCGGGGGGACGGGCTAGCGTGGCCGGGTGCCCTACGACGACGACCTGCGCCTCGCCCATGTCCTGGCGGACGCCGTCGAACGCATCACCATGGCGCGGTTCCGCGCCGAGGACCTCGTCGTCGAGTCGAAGCCGGACCTCACCCTGGTGAGCGATGCGGATCGCTCCGCCGAGGAGCTCGTGCGTTCGCAGCTCAAGCGCACGAGGCCCCGCGACGCCGTCGAGGGCGAGGAGTTCGAGACCACGGGACACGGCCCGCGGCGATGGGTCATCGACCCGATCGACGGCACCCACAACTTCGTCCGGGGCGTCCCCGCGTGGGCGACGCTGATCTCCCTGGTCGACGAGGGGCAGCCGGTCCTCGGCCTCGTGGCCGCACCGGCGCTCGGCCGGCGGTGGTGGGCTGCAACGGGATCCGGCGCCTGGTCCGGTCGCAGCCTGACCGCCGCGAAGCGCATCCACGTGTCACGGGTGTCCCGGATCGAGGACGCCTCCCTGTCGTACTCGAGCCTGTCGGGATGGCGTGCCCTCGATCGGCACCAGCAGTTCCTCGACCTCACGGACGAGTGCTGGCGCACGCGCGCCTACGGAGACTTCTGGTCCTACATGCTCGTCGCCGAGGGGGCCGTCGACATCGCGGCGGAGCCCGAGCTCGCGGTCTACGACATGGCGGCGCTGGTCCCGATCGTCACCGAGGCCGGCGGCCGGTTCACGTCGCTGGCGGGCACCGTGGGTCCGTGGGGTGGCAACGCCGTGGCCACCAACGGGCTGCTGCACGACGAGGTGCTCGCCCGTCTGGGTACCGACGCGCGCGCCTGAACCGCTGACGAGGCACCTCGTTCGCGCCGCGCCGCGCCCCGGACGCCGGACAGCGCCCGACGGCCCGGCGCCATCCGGCGTCCGGCTCACGTCAGTTGGGGACGACGGTGACCTCGCCGACGCCCAGCTCGCGGATGGCGTCGGCATACGTCGAGGCGTCCCCGACCACGACGACGGTCCACTCCCCCTGCACCCACCGGCGGTAGGCCTCCTGGAGGTCCTTCGGACCGAGCTCGCGCATCTGCTCGAGGTTGCGGGTGGTGAACTCCGTCGTGAGCCCCTCCAGGGCCATGGTCGAGGCCTCGTCGGCGACCGCGTCGGCCGTCGCGTAGCGGCCGGGTGCGGTCTTGCTGACGAAGTCAACCCCGGAGCGCACCTCCTCCTCGCCGAAGCCTTCGCGACCGCTGCCGAGGATCTCGAGCAGGAGCTGCACGGACTCCACGGTGGCGTCGGCGCGGACCGACCCCGAGGTGAGGAACAAACCGCCGGAGCTGCGCGGCCGGAAGACCGAGCGGATGCCGTAGGTGTAGCCCTTCTCCTCACGGAGCACCGCGTCCACCCGTGCGTTGGGCGAGCCGCCGACCACGAACCCGAGGACGGGGTATGGCGCCCAGCCACCTTCGACGCGTCGGTCCGGGCCCGCGCAGCCCACGAGGACCTCGCTCTGCACCGAGCCCGGCCGGTCGACCAGCACGATCCGCGCGGCGTCGGCGGCGCGGAGCGCGGGGACGGCGTCCGGTACGGAGGCCTCCGCGGTCCAGGTGCCGAGGGTGCGCTCGACCATGCCGAACACGTCCAGGTCGGACAGGTCGCCGGCGACGACCGCCGTCATGCCCTGCGGGCCGACGTGCCTGGCGTGGAAGTCCACGACGTCCTGTCGCGTCAGCGCTGAGATCGACGTGGCCGTGCCGGCCGACGGCCGCGAGGCCCGGTCCTGCGCGTCGTAGAACGTCGCGACGAACTCGCGCGCGGCGCGCTGCGGCGCGAGGGCCCGCTCCTGCTCGATCTCGGCGAGCCTGGTGCGACGGATGCGGTCGACCTCGCTCTGCGGGAAGACCGGCTCGGAGAGTGCGAGCCGCAGGAGGTCGAGGGCCTCTTCGAGGCGTCGCTTGGGCACGTCGAGGTCGACCCCGACACCGGCCTCGTTGACCGAGGCCCCGAGCGCGATCCCCTTGCGCTCCAACAGCTCTGCGAACTCCTCGGGCGAGTGCTCGGCGGTCCCCTCGTCCAGCAGCCGTGCCATCACGGTGGCCACGCCCTCGACCTCGCGCGGCTCGGCAGACAGGGGAAGGGGCAGCGCCGTGCGCACCGAGATGACGTACTGCCCCGGGATGTCGTACGCCAGCACCTCGATGCCGTTGGAGAGGGTCTGCCGGGTGGGGACCGGGAAGCTCCACGGACCCGGCGGCGTGACCTCGGGGCGCGGGGCACCATCCTGCTGCGGGGTCTCGGCGGTGGTGTGTCCGGTGCTCATGCTGCGTCCTCCTGCGTCGCCACGAGGTGGCGCACGACCGCCCTGCTCTCGGGTGCCAGCCAGGCCTGCGCCGCGGCGCGCACCTGGTCGGGGGTCACCTGGCCGATGCGGTCCAGGAACGTGTTGATGAACTGCGCGTCGCCGTGCAGGAGGGCGTGCTGGCTGATGAGGTCGGCCCGCTCCTCCTGTCCCGCGAGTGCGGACAGCCAGCTGCGCTCGGACTGCGCCATCGCGGACTCGGCCTCGACCTCGGTCGGGCCCTCCTTCGCGAACCGCTCGAGCTCCTCGACCACGGCAGCCTCGATGGCCTGCGGGTCCTGCCCCTCGGCGACGTCCACGACGAAGAACCCGAGGCTCACGCCGTCGACGAACCCCATCGCGTGGGCCTGCACCGCGTTGGCGACCTGCTCGCGGCGCACCAAGCGCTGCACGAGGCGCGAGGTCGACAGCCCACCCAGGGCGTCGATCGCGAGCGCCGCCGCGAAGAACTCCTCGGTGTTGTCGGCCGGCAGCCGGAACGCGATGTGCAGCCGGTCGTTCGGCACCGGTCCCGGCCGGTCGACGTGCACCGGCGCGGGCAGCGGCTCGAGCTGCGGGAGGTTGGCGCGCGGCGTCTCGGCGCTGGCCGGCAGGTGACCGAAGTAGCGCTCGGCCGCGGCGAAGCCCTCCTCGGGGGTCAGGTCGCCGACGAGGGTGAGCACGGTGTTGTTCGGCCCGTAGTAGCGGCGGAAGAACTCGTGCACGTCCTCGACGCTGGCCGCGTCGAGGTCCTCCATCGACCCGATCGTCGGGTGGTGGTAGGGGTGCCCCTCGGGGAACACCGCGGCATACACCTCGATCAGGGCCTTGCCGTAGGGCACGTTGTCGTAGCGCTGGCGCTTCTCCTCCTTGACGACGTCCCGCTGGTTGTCGAGGTTCTCCTGGTTGACCGCGTCGAGGAGGTACCCGTGCCGGTCGGCCTCCATCCAGAGGGCCAGCTCGTACGCACCCTTGGGCACGGTCTCGAAGTAGTTGGTGCGGTCGAACCACGTCGTCGCGTTGAGGCGTCCGCCCTCGGCCATCAGCCGGGTGAAGTGCTCACCGCTGGCGATGTTGCGCGAGCCCTGGAACATCAGGTGCTCGAAGAGGTGCGCGAAGCCGGTGCGTCCGGCGACCTCGTGGCGCGAGCCGACGTTGACCCAGAGGTTGACCGTGACGTTCGGGACGCTGGTGTCGGGAGAGACCACGACGCGCAGGCCGTTGGGCAGCGTGAACTCGTGGATCGGGTAGTCCAGGGGCATGGCTGCACCCTAGGCGAACGCCCGCCCGCGTGCCTGCGTGCGGCGAACTTCCCCCCCTGCCAACGCCGCACGGACCGCCGGTCTCAGAGGACGCGGCTGCCCTGCTCGCGCGCCTGGGCCACGGACTGCGCCGGCGGCTTGCGGTCGGCAGGCACGCGCGGCAGGGACGGGGCGTACCCGTCGCCGAGCTGTTCGATCGCCGTGCGGGCGAACACCTGCTGCTCGGTCACCGTGCGTTCGGACCGCCCACGGCCGACGAAGCTCACCGCCCAGTGCAGGAGCGTCGTCAGGCGGTGCTTGAACCCGATGATGTAGACGAGGTGCACGGCCAGCCACAGCAGCCACGCGACGAAGCCGCTGAAGTGGAGCCTGCCGATCGAGGTGACGGCGCTGAAGCGCGAGATCGTCGCCATCGATCCCTTGTCCTTATAGACGAAGGGGCCGGCCGGCGCCTGGCCCGCGAGCCGTCGCTTGATCTGGTCGGCGGCGTAGCGCGAACCCTGGATCGCCACCTGCGCGACACCGGGATAGCCCTTGAGCGCGGCCATGTCACCGACGACGAACACCTCGGGGTGGCCCGGGAGGGTGAGGTCGTCGTTCACCTCGATGCGTCCGGCCCGGTCGAGGCTTGCGCCGGACTGCTCCGACAGCTGGGCGGTCAGCTCGGAGGCCTGGACCCCGGCGGCCCAGACCTTGGTGACGGACTCGATGCGACGCATGGAGCCGTCGGAGTCCTTGACGTCGATGCCTGTCGCGTCGACCCCGGTCACCATCGCACCGAGCTGGACCTCGACCCCGAGGCTGCGCAGCTTCTCGGCGGCCTTGGCGCCCAGGTGGTCACCGAACGCCCCCAGGACGGTCGGTGCGGCGTCGAGCAGCACGATGCGCGCGCGGGTGGGGTCGATGGACCGGAAGTCCCGACGCAACGTGCGCCGCGACAGCTCGGCGATCTGGCCGGCCATCTCCACCCCGGTCGGTCCGGCGCCGACGACGACGAACGTCATGAAGCGCTCGATCTCCTTGGGGGTGGTGGCCAGCTCCGCCCACTCGAATGCACCGAAGATGCGTCCGCGCAGCTCGAGCGCGTCGTCGATCGACTTCATGCCGGGCGCGTACTGGGCGAAGTGGTCGTTGCCGAAGTACGACTGGCCGGCACCCGCCGCGACGAGCAGCGAGTCGTACTCGGTGACGGTCTCGCGGTCGAGGACGCGGGAGGTCACCGTCCTGGACTCGAGGTCGATGTGTGTGACGTTGCCCAGGAGCACGCGGGCGTTGTCCTGTCGGGCGAGCACCTCACGGGTCGCAGGCGCGATCTCGCCCTCGGACAGGATGCCCGTGGCCACCTGGTAGAGCAGGGGCTGGAACAGGTGGTGGGTGGTCTTGGCGATCAGGGTGATGTCGACGTCGGAGCGCTTGAGCGCCTGCGTGCCGAACAACCCACCGAACCCCGAACCGACCACGACGACGCGGTGACGTTGCTGGGTGTGGACCTCGTGCGACATACCGACACTCTCCTGTGAAAGACGAAGGACGGCCACCCCTGGTCGGGGGTGCCGTCCTCGATGACGCCTGCATCTGCGTCAACAACCCTATCGGCGCACGTATGCCGTGGCCTCACCTCGCTGCGTGGGCTGCGATGCGCATCACGTCGTCGGGTTCACCCCGTCGAGGAGGTCGACACGTCGCCCGACGGCTCGGGCGGAGGGACCGTCGACGCCGGGTCGGGGGTCGAGGGTGTGGGGTCCGGGACCGGTGTGGTCGTGGAGGGATCGGGGGTCGTGGGCCCCGAGGTCGTCGGGTCGGGCACCGGCGTGGTCGGCAGCGGTGTGGTCGGCACCGGTGTCGTCGGGGACGGGGTCGGCAGGGTCGTCACGGGACCCCGGTGCGGCGTCGTGGGTGACGCCTTGACCGGCTTCCTCGCCGGCTTCTTCGCCGGCTTCTTGGCCGGCTTCTTCGCCTTCTCGGGCTCGGCGACCGCCAGGTCGCTGGCGCGACCGCCGGAACCCACCCGGAAGGCGACGTCGGTCATCGGGGCCAGCCCGTGCCGCGTGAAGAAGGTGACCCATTGCGAGACCGCGGCGACGTACTCCCCGGACCAGTTGTACGTGAGGATCGCCGAGCGCAGGTCACCGCTGCGGGACAGGTCGCGTCCGTCGCGGCACAGGTAGTCGGCGGTCGCCCGGGCGGCGTCGAAGACGTTCTGCGGGTCGCGGCGACCGTCGCCGTCACCGTCGCGCCCGGCCCAGCGCCAGGTACCCGGCAGGAACTGGAGGGGACCCACGGCACGGTCGTAGTCGCCGGCCCCGTCGTAGGCACCCCCGTCGCTGTCGTGCACGACCGCGAAGGGTCCGCCGTCGAGCAGCGGGCCGTAGATCGCCGGGGTCACCCGGTGGTCGGCGTCGACCTGGCGACCACCGATGGAGCCGGACTCGACCTGGCCGATGGCAGCGAGGTGGGCCGGGCGGAGGTGGCAGGAGGCCGGGGCGGCGGCCGCGGCCCTGACGTAGGCGGCGGCGAGGACGGCCTGCGGTGTGCCCGCCCGCGGGAGCGCGCCCGAGGAGGCCCTGGTCGGGGGTTTCGGCGGCTTGGGCGGTGCGACGGCCCGGCGGACGGCCACGACGACCCGGCCGGCAGCACCGGCGGCCGGCGCTAACGCACCGTGCGCGTCGTCGAAGGACCACGCGTCGGGGACGGCAACCACGGGAGGCGTCACCGCTGGCCCGACCGACAGGTCGACCGGCGGGACCGCCGACGCGGTGGAGACCTTCTCGGCGGACCCGGCCCCCGCGGTCAGCTCGTGGGCGGACGCCGTCTGGGCCACGACCGCCGTGACGAGGGCGGACAGCACCCCGAGCTTGACCAGCTGGACCCGCACCGACCTCTCCTCCCGCGCGTGGAGCGGCCGGACCCGGCCGCAGCAGACCCGCCCACCCTGCCGGTCCGCGTCGCCGCCCACCTGACCGCGCGGGGGGAACAGCACGAACGGACGAGGCGCAGACCGGACACAGGCCCCACGAGCCACAGGCGCCCCACGTCGTCCCAGGACGTGGACGGCCGGTCAGAACAACCGTGCGGCCCGGGTCTCCTCGGACTCCTCGAGGGCGAGGAGGAACCGCTTGCGGTCCAGGCCACCGGCATAGCCGACGAGGCTGCCGTCCGCGCCGATCACGCGGTGGCACGGGACGATGATGCCGAGCGGGTTGCGTCCGTTGGCGGCCCCGACCGCCTGGCTGAACCCGACGTCGCCCAGCGCCCTGGCCAGGTCGCCGTAGCTGCGGGTCTGGCCGTACGGGATCTCGCGGAGCAACGCCCACACCTTCTGCTCGAACGCGTTGCCCACCGGCGCCAGGGGCAGGTCGAAGGTGGTCCGCTCGCGGGCGAAGTACTCGCCGAGCTGGCTGGTGGCGGTGTCGAAGCCGCTGTCGTCCCGCTCCCCCAGCTCGGCCGCGGAGCCGGGTGCGTGCTTCGCCCGGTCCATGTGCAGCGCGACCAGGACGCCGTCCTCGGCGATGAGGGTGAGGTCGCCGATCGGCGAGGGCACGACGGTGTGGGTCCTCATGGCGTCACCGGGGTGCAGGCGCGAGCGCGGCAGCGACCCGCCCTGCATACTCCTGCGCCTCCTCGTCCGAGGCGTACTTCGTGCGGGGCCAGAAGAAGCCGCGCAGCCCGTCGCCCTTGGTGCGCGGCACGACGTGGACGTGCAGGTGCGGGACCGACTGCGAGACGACGTTGTTCATCGCCACGAACGACCCCTGCGCACCGAGCCCGGCGACGACGGCGCTCGCCGTGCGCTGGGCCGCGCCCATGAGGACCGGGAGGAGCTCGGCCGGGAGGTCGGTGAAGGTGTCGACGTGGATGCGGGGCACGAGCAGGACGTGCCCCTTGAACACGGGCCGGGTGTCGAGGAACCCGAGCACGAACGGCTCGTCGACGACGACGGTGGCGGGCACCGAGCCATCGATGATCTGGCAGAAGAGGCAGTCCACCCCAGGGACCCTAGCCGCCGTGTCCGACACGGCCGCCACGTCGGTCCCGACGGTCGGGCGGAGGTCTCAGGCCTGCTTCGGCGGGCGGGGCAGGAAGTAGCTCGTGCGCCGACGGTACTCGGCGTACCCGGGGCGCTCGCCCATGTGCTTCTCGAGGAGCTTGGCCCCCGTGGCGAAGACGAGGAAGTAGGTCATGACGACGGGCGAGAGGACGGTGAGGACACCGGGCCACGCACTCGCGGCGACGAGGTAGATCCCCCACCAGACGCAGGAGTCCCCGAAGTAGTTGGGGTGGCGCGTCCACGACCAGAGGCCGCGGTCCATGACCTTGCCCTTGTTGGAGGAGTCGGCCTTGAACGCCTTGAGCTGGGCGTCACCGACCGCCTCGAACGTGAGGCCGACCGCCCACAGCAGCAGCCCGAGGACGGCGACCACGGTGATCCCGGGTCCGGACGCAGCGCTCACCTGGATCGGCAGGGACACGAACCAGACGGCCAGGCCCTGCACGAGGTAGACCTTCCGGATGGCGACCCACGTCGGGTTCCCGGGCTCCTTGTCGAGCATCTCCGCGTAGCGCGGGTCCTCGCCCTTGCCCGCGTTGCGTCGCGTCACGTGCCACGCCAGGCGCAGACCCCACAGCGCGACGACGACCACGAGGGCGAGGCGGCGCCACCCCGTGCCGTCACCGGCCAGGGCGGCCACGACCGCCACGACCACGAACCCGAGGCCCCAGGTCGTGTCGACCACGCTGACGCGCCCCTGCCTCGCGCCGACGACCGCGGTCGCCGCCATGAGGACGACGACCGCGAGGAGCGAGAGACCGGTGACGGCCAGGAAGTTCGAGCTGTCGAAGGTCATGACCAGATCGTAGGGCGCTGCGGCGGGAGGCCGGACGAACCGTGGTCCGGGCGGACCGACAGGATCTGGTCGACGCCCATGCGACCGTCGCGGAAGGCCATCGAGCCACCGACCAGGTAGAGCCGCCACACGCGGGCGACCTCTTCACCGACCAGGGCGACGGCCCGGTCCCAGTTGGCCTCGAACGTGTCGTGCCAGGCATCGACGGTGCGCACGTAGTGCTCGCGCAGCGCGTGCACGTCGCGCACCTCCAGCCCCGACTCCTCGATGAGGTCGACGGTCTGGCCGACGGGCCGCATCGTCATGTCGGGGGCGATGAACGACTCGATGAAGGGACCCCCACCCGGGTGCCGGCCACGCCGGGACATCTGCTGGATGAGCACCCGGCCACCGGGGCGCACGCGGTCGTGGAGGACCGAGGTGTAGGTGCGGTAGTTGCGCTCCCCCACGTGCTCACCCATCTCGAGGGAGACGACGGCGTCGAAGTCGCCGTCCGGCACGTCGCGGTAGTCCTGGAGCCGGATCTCGACCCGGTCCTGCAGTCCACGCTCGGCGATGCGTGCGTCGATGAACTTCTTCTGCTCGGCGGCGATGGTCACCCCGGTGACCTGCGCGCCGAAGTGCTCCGCGGCATACAGGCTCATCGATCCCCAGCCGCACCCGACGTCGAGCAGGCGCATGCCCGGCTGGAGGCCGAGCTTGCGGCACACCAGGTCGAGCTTGTCGCGCTGGGCGTCCTCGACCGTGTAGTCGGGGTCGTCGGAGGTCCAGTAGCCGCAGGAGTAGGCCATGTGCGGGTCGAGGATGAGCTCGTAGAACTCGTTCGACAGGTCGTAGTGGTGGTGGATGGCCTGCTTGTCGCGACCCAGGCTGTGCAGGCGCCCCTTGAGGACGGCCTGGCTCGCCGGCGGCGGGAGCGGGATCCCCAGTGCCCCAGCGCTCTTCGCAACCTTGACGATCGCGGCGATGGCCGCCGGAGTCGGGCGTATGGCGCCCAGGCCGCGTTCGTGCGCGACGGACCACACGTGCGTGAGGGCCGCGTCGAGGTCGCCCTCGACGTCGAGCTCGCCGGTGACGTAGGCCTGCGAGGCGCCGAGCTCACCCGGGTGGCGCAGCAGCCTGCGCAGGGCGCGCGGCGACCGGAGGACGACGTGGGGGGCGTCCTGCGGGCCGGCCGCGCTGCCGTCCCAGGCGGTGAGGTGCACCGGCAGGGCGCCGCCCACGAAGGGGGCGAGCGCCGCGGCGATCTCGGTGGCGACGCCCGGCTGGGTGGCCGTGGCGGTGCTGGGGGTGGTGTCTGTCGCGGTCATCGGCCGCCTTCCCTCTGGAGAACGAGCTGCTGGACATCGAGGTAGCCGGAGCGGAAACCCGCCCGGGAGTACTCGAGGTAGAAGTGCCACATCCGGTCGAAGACCTCGTCGAAACCGAGCTGGTGGACCCGCTCGAGCGCACCGAGGAACCGCTCGTCCCAGAGGCGCAGGGTCTCGCCGTAGTGCTGGCCGAAGGACAGCCGCTCCGAGACCCGCAACGAGGTCTGGGCACGGTTGACGTCCACGATGGCCTGGGTCGACGGCAGGAAGCCGCCGGGGAAGATGTACTTGTGGATCCACGTGTACGTGTAGCGCGTCGCGAGCATCCGGTCGTGCGGCATCGTGATCGCCTGGATGGCGACCTTGCCGCCGGGAGCGAGGACGCTGTCGATCTTGCGGAAGTACTCGCCCCAGTACTCGTGCCCCACGGCCTCGATCATCTCGACGGAGACGACGGCGTCGAACTTGCCCTCGACCAGGCGGTAGTCGAGCAGCTCCACGTCCACCTGCTCGGCGAACCCTGCTGCGGCGATGCGCTCGCGGGCCAGGGCCTGCTGCTCGGACGAGAGGGTGACCGACAGCACGGTCGCGCCCCGTCGGGCGGCGCGGATGGCGAGCTCGCCCCAGCCGGTGCCGATCTCGAGGACGCGGCTGCCCTCACCCACCCCCGCGGAGTCGAGCATGCGCTCGACCTTGCGGCCCTGCGCCTCGGCCAGGTCGTCCCAGGCCGGGGCGGACGCCGGACGGCTGACCGTGACGGCCTCCCCCGCCACCGGTCCGCCGCGCTGCTCGTCCCCGGCGAACAACGCCGACGAGTAGCTGAGGGTGCTGTCGAGGAACGTGGCGAACATGTCGTTGGACAGGTCGTAGTGCCTCGCGATGTTGTTGCGGGTGTTGGCCGTCGAGTTCTTCTCCGTGTGCGGCATGCGGGCGACGTAGACCGCGCGCAGCTTCTGCAGCGGCTCGGGGATGAGCGTGGCCATCTGGGCGGCGAACACCTCGAGCAGGCCGCCGAGGTCCTCGGCGTTCCAGTCGCCCGCCATGTAGGACTCACCGAAGCCGATGAGGCCGTTGGCACCGACGGCCTCGAAGAAGGCGTCGGGGCGCTCGATGACCATGAGGGGTGCGGTCGGGTCCACGGCCGCTCCGCCGACGATCGCCTCGCGGCCGAGCTGCACACGCACGGGCAGCCGCTTCACCGCGGACAGGAAGATGCGTCGGGCGAGGGCACCCTCGACGACCCGGCGCGCCCTGGCGCGGCGGGTGGTCAGGCCCGGCCAGCGGACGGGGTCGATGGCGGGGCTCATGGAGAGCCCGGCGGTGGCGGTGGTCACTGGACTGCCTCCTGGTGGTGGGACGGACGGGGTTGGACCGGCAGGCGACGCAGCCACAGCCAGATGCCGTGGAGTCGGATCCGTGCCGAGACGGAGAGAGGTTCGAGGGGCTGGGTCAGCGCCAGGCGCAGGACCGTGCGGGTCGTGACGGGTAGTGCGCGCCCGGTCATCCCGGCGACGAACGCGGGGCGTCCGGGGCGTCGGAGGACGACCTGGACCGACACCCGGTCGTCGGGTTCGGGGACGGTGAGGCTGTAGGAGCCCGACACGTCGTTGAACGGGCTCACGTAGAGGGCCTTGTCGACCTCTGCCCGGCCGAACTCGTCGGCCTGCACGAGGTAGGCGTGCCGGTCGCCGTAGGTGTTGTGGACCTCGACCACGGTGCACGCGAGCGTGCCCTCCGGGTCGTGGCACCAGTAGACGCTGATGGGGTTGAAGACGGTTCCGAGCACCCGGGGCATGGCGAGCATCAGGATCCGCCCGCCGCGCAGGTCGACGCCCTTGGTGGCGAGGAAGGTGTCGAGGTTCTGGCGCAGGGTCCGCGCGGGGTCACCGAGGTGGTCGCGCGACTCGAAGCTCGCAAGGCGCTGCAGGCCACCCAGGCGCGGCAGGTCGTCGAGGTCGACGAGCCAGCTGTGGCTGCGCGTGCGAAACCGGTGGGCGACCGGCTCCTTGCGCGCGTGGTGGACCGACGTCGCGTAGATGCGCGTCGCGGGCGAGGTCCTCATCGGGCGACGACCTCCTCCGGCACTTCCTCGACGACCGCCTCGTCCCAGTCGACGCCGAGAGCAGCCGCAGCCTTGGCCCCGGAGAGCGCGCCGTCCTCGTGGAACCCCCACCCGTGGTAGGCGCCGGCGAAGGCGACCCGCGAGGTGTTGATCTCGGGAAGACGTCGTTGCGCCGCAACGGATTCCGGGGTGTAGAGGGGGTGCTCGTAGCTCATCGTGTCGATGACCTTGTCCTGGTCCACGCAGTCCACGCCGTTGAGTGTGACGAGGAACCGCCGTCCCGGCACGTCGAGGCGCTGCAGCCGCGTGAGGTCGTAGGTCACGAGGACACCGGTCCCACCGGCGCGCTCGGGGCGACGCCAGTAGTTCCACGAGGCCCGGGCACCCGTCGTGCGCGGCAGCACCGACTCGTCGGTGTGCAGCTGGGCCACGTTGCTGGAGTAAGGGATCGCGCCGAGGACGTCGCGCTGGAGGTCGGTGGGGGTGCTCAACATGGCGAGCGCCTGGTGCGGGTGGGCTGCGATGACGACGGAGTCGTACGTCTCGCTGTTCCCGCCGGCGTCGACCACCAGCACGCCGTCAGGTGTCTCGGTGACCGAGCTGACGGGGGTCGCGAGGCGGATGTCGTCGATGCCTGCGGCGAGGGCCTCGACGTAGCGCTTCGAGCCGCCGGTGACGGTGCGCCAGGTCGGCGACCCGAAGACGGTGAGCATGCCGTGGTGGTCGAGGAACTCGAACAGGTAGCGGGCGGGGTACTTCAGCGAGACGTCCGGGTCGCAGGACCACACGGCTGCCACGACCGGCTCGAGGAAGTGGCGGGTGAAGTACGCGCTGAAGCCGACCCGGCGGGCGAAGGCGCCCAGGGTCTCGTCGCGGTCGGTGTCCGAGGAGTCGCGGGCCAGCACGTCGCGGGCAGCACCGTGGAACTTCTTCACCTCCGTGAGCATGCGCAGGTAGGACGGGTTGGCGAGGTTGGCGACGCGGGGGAACAGCCCCTTGGCCTTCTTCGCGCCGGCGTACTCCAGGCCGGACTCGTCGTCCCGGACCGACATGCTCATGTCGGAGTCCTGGGTGGCCACACCGAGCTCGGCGAACAGGCGCAGCAACGTCGGGTAGGTCCGGTCGTTGTGCACGATGAAGCCCGTGTCCACGCCGACCACGCGACCGTCCACCTCGACCTCGTGCGTGTCCGCGTGACCGCCGAGGCGGGCGTCGGCCTCGTACAGGGTCACGGGGCCGCGCGTGCTGAGCACGTGGGCGGCGGTGAGGCCTGCGACTCCGCTGCCGATGACGGCGCGGCGTGGTGCTGACATGGTGGTCCATCCGTTCAGGGGGTCGACGTGCAGGTCATTCGGCGTGCGGGGTGGGACGGATTGCCTATCGCGGGGCCGTGCCCGGCAGACGGGCAGGGGGTACGAGCCAGAGAGCCGCCCGCCGGGAGGTCACCGACACCACCGTCTCCAGCGGTCCGCGCAGGGGCACGAGCGCGAAGAACGCGCCGACGACACCGACCACGAGGACCTGGTCGCCGTAGTGGTCCGGTGACTCCCAGTCGGGCCACCAGCCCTGGGCCATCATCAGCACGTGCAGGGTGTACAGCGACAAGGTCATGGCGCCGGCCCCGAACACCGCCGCCCACACCCTCGGGTGGATCCGGGTGGCGAGCACGCAGAGCCCGGTCACGGCCATGGCGCTGCCGATCGTCTGGGCCAGGTCCAGCGGCGCGCCCGAGTGCGGGGCCACAACCGCCAGCCACCACCACGAACCGGTGGGCGTGGTCCCGCCCAGCCCGTGCGTCAACAGGGCGTCGAGGGCCCCGGGGTCCGTGGCGAGGGAGGGGTCGGGCGTCACCGTGTCGGGATAGGTCGCCGCGAGCGCCGCCCGCGCTCCCGGCTGCCCCAGCAGGAGCCGGGAGCACGCGGTGGCCGCCACCGCGAGGACCACCCCGACGGCGAGCACCCGGGCCGCGACCACGGGCCGGGCCAGCGGGAGCCGGCCCAGCGCCATACCGGCGAGCAGGTAGGCGACCCACACGGCGGCTGGGTAGTAACCGGTGAGGAGCAGCTCGCTCAGGAGGTGGCCGGGGCGCAGGAGGTCCTCGGGTTCCGGGCTGCCGACCTCGTGAGGTGGGAGCAGGGGGCGCAGGAGGTGGGCGCCGACGGGGGCGAGGGCGACCCACGCCACCGCCCAGGCCGCCAACGAGCGGGGGCCCAGCCCGAGGAACGGCAGGCCGAGGAGGAAGAGCACTGCGTACGAGGCGAGGATGACCGCGATCACGGTGGGCACGGCACCGAGCGCCAGGCCGAGGGCGCCGATGAGCAGGGCACGGACGGCGAGCCGCACCGACGCGGCGCCGCGCTCACGGCCTCGCAGCGGCTCGGTCCGGCCGCTCGCGAGGGCGACGCTGACCCCGGCCAGCACCGCGAACAGGGCCGACGCGCGACCCCCGGCCACCTGTTGGGCCCAGGGCACGTCGTTCCCGATCCGACCGGGCAGGAGGTGGGTGGCCATCATTCCCGCGAGCGCGAACGCTCGGGCGACGTCGACGCCGACGACCCGCCCCGGCGCGATGTCCGGGAGGACGGGCTCGCTCATGCAGTCATCCTGTCAGCAGGCTTTTGGTTCCGCGCGCCCGTCGGCCCCGACGGGTGGACCCCGACGCGCCGGAGCAAGGTCTCGGCACGTCGGGGTCGGTCGGGTGGTCGGTCGAGCCGACAGCTCCGCGGCCGCCTAGCCCCTGGTCGAGGAGGCCAAGCAGGCCCAGACTCTGTGAACAATGTTTGTCCAAGGTTGCACCCTGGAGTGATCCTGCCCGCCGCAGGAGCTCTTGTCCATACTTTGACCAACGTCGGGGCTACGCTGCGCTGGTGTACACGATCAGCCACGCCGCGCGGCTGACCGGTGTTCCGGCCGCCACCCTGCGGGTCTGGGAGCGGCGGTACGCGCTGGTCGAGCCGCTGCGCACCGACGGTGGCTACCGCCTCTACGACGAGCGCGCCCTGCAGGTCGTGCGCGCGATGTCCTCGCTCGTGGCCGCCGGCTGGGCGCCGCGCCAGGCCGCCGACCACCTGCTGTCCGAACAGCCCGGCCGGGACACCGGGGGCACCGACACGACCGTGGCCCTCGAGACGATGACGGGCCTGCGGCCCGCACCGGGTTCGGCGCCGGGATCGGGCCGGGGCAGGAGTCCTGCACCGGTCGCGGCTCCCGCGCCGACGGAGGTGCCGGACGGGGACCCCCTGGCCGCGCTGGCGCGGGGGGCTGCCGCGATGGACCCGGGGGCGGTCTCCGCCGCGATGGTGGAGGCCTTCGCGGGCGGTGCCTTCGAGGACGTCGTCGACACCTGGCTCATGCCGTCCCTGCAGGTCGTGGGCGCCTGGTGGCGCGAGGGCCGGGTCGACGTCGCCGGCGAGCACGTCGTGAGCGCCACCGTGCACCGTCACCTCGGCGCCGCGATGGAGGCCTGCCCGCGCCAACCCGGCGGACCCCTGGTGGTGGTCGGCCTCGCCCGCGGATCGCACCACGAGCTCGGGGTGCTGGCGTTCTCGGTGGTGCTGCGCCGACGCGGGGTCCGGGTCGTCTACCTCGGCACCGACCTGCCGGCGCAGGACTGGGTGCAGGTCGTCCGTCGGCACTCCCCTGCGGCCGTGGTCGTCGGGGTGCCGATGCGGGCCGACGTCATCGCCGTCCGCGAGACCGCCGAGGCCCTGCACGCGCTCGACGCCGGGTTCCCGGTGTACGTCGGCGGGGCTGCCCAGGAGGACGTCGCCCACGGGACCCTACCCCTCGGGCACACCCTGCGGGACGCCGCGGACCTGATCGAGCTCGCGCTCGCCACGCACGGCTCGACGGTCCCCACGCGCTGACCGACGAGCCCGCCGGGCAGACGGCCGACCGTGCGGTCAGACGGTCAGACGGGCCTGGAGCGCGTCGGTGAGCAGCGCCACGAGGGCCTCGAGCTGGATGTCCTCGGAGGAGGACACGTCCTCGTCCGACCCGTCGAGAGCGCGCGCGGCCAGGCCGGCCTTGGCGTCGATGAGCTGGGCGACCTTGGAGTCGATGGTCTGGGCGGCGATGATGCGCCACGCAGTGACCGGCTCCTCCTGCCCGATCCGGTGCACCCGGTCGATGGCCTGGGTCTGCTCGGCGTCGGTCCACGAGAGCTCGGCGAGGACGACGTTCGAGGCCACCTGCAGGTTCAGGCCGACCCCGGCCGCACTCAGCGAGCACACGACGACCGCAACCTCGGGGTCGTTCACGAACGCGTCGATGTTGGCCTGGCGCTGCTTGGGCGTCTGGTCACCGCGGATCGAGGAGTAGCGCAGCCCCCGCTTGGCGAAGGTCTCCTCGGCGACGTCCATGACGTCGATGTGCTTGGCGAAGAAGACGACCTTGCCGACGCTGCGCGCGAGCTGGGCGGCGTAGTCGGCGGCGAGGCCGGCCTTGGCCTGCCCGATGCGCCGCATCACGCCGAACACGTTCTCCTCCGAGGCGGAGGAGTTGGTGTCCTCGCGCTCCCAGCGAGCCACCCTGCGGACCAGCTCGTGGTCGATGCCCTCGACGAGGACGCTCGAGCGGCGGTTCTCCAGCGCGGAGTCGTAGCGGGACACCAGGCGCCGGGCGAGGTCGCGCTCGGCGGCGCGGATCGACCGACCAGCCTCGTCGTCGAGCTCGACCGGGAGGTCGGCGATGCGCCGGGCCGGGATGTCGGACGCGACGTCGACCTTGCGGCGGCGCACGATGCCGAGGTCGATGACGCTCGTGCGCGCAGCCGTGTAGAAGCCCGGGTCGGCCGGCGTCAGCCCGGTCTCCTCGAGCGCGTGCATGAGCGGGGCCAACGGCTTCTTGTCGTCGATCCAGCCGAGGAACTGCCAGATGGCGCGGAAGTCCTCGATGTCGTTGATCAGGGGCGTCCCGGTGAGGGCCATGAGCAGCGGCCGCACGGTGCGCGAGCGGATGCGCTCGGAGAGCTGCAGGACGTGCTGCGAGCGCTGCGACGTCTTGTTCTTGATGAAGTGCGCCTCGTCGACGACCATGCCGCGGAACCCGAGGTTGCCGAGCCAGCCGACGTGGCGGTCCAGCACCTCGTAGTTGACGACGACGATGTCCGCGAACCCGTCGATGGTGTCGCCGTTGCCGTGGACCACGGTCGCGGTGCGGCGGGGGGTCCAGAGGGCCGCTTCCCGGGCCCAGTTCGTCTTGACGACGTTCGGGACGACGACGAGCAGCGGGTAGGCGCCCGCGGCCTCGGCGGCGAGCAGGGCCTGGGCGGTCTTGCCGAGACCGGGCTCGTCGGCGAGCAGAAAGGTGCGGTGGCCCGCTGCGGCCGCGCCGACGAGCTGGGCCTGGTGGTGCATGAGCTCGAGCCCGGCAGGGGCCTTGACGGGGGCGTCCTCCGGCAGCTCCATGCAGGACGACGCACCGCCGTACTCGAAGGAGCGGAACAGCGGACCGAGCAGCTCCCAGCTGCTGAGCCGGCCCGTGGGGCGCTTGTGCTCCACGGCGGAGAAGTCGGGGGCGAGGAACGGGTTGGCGAGCTGGCGGGCGACGACCGAGCGGGGCACGACCCGCCGCTCGGGGACCGGGGCTGCGGAGTCGTCGACGGGTTCGGGCTCCGGCTCGTCGGGCACCTCGAACCCTGCGGCCAGCTGCATCTCGCGCTTGAGCGTCGCAGCGTCGTCGGAGACCGGGGTGTCCTCGGGCAGCAGGACCAGCAGGGAGGTGTCCCGCGCCGCGGTCTTGGCGAGGATGGTGGCCACGCCGTCGAGCCGCTTGAGCTGCTCCGTGCGTTGCGCCTCGGTGCTCTCGGCGTCGCTGCGGATCCGCGCCCGCTCCTCGCGGACCAGGAGGGCGACGACCTGGAACTTCGTCCGGCCGGACGGGCGGACCTTTCCACGCTGGGCGGCGGCCTCGACCTCGCGCACGGCGCGGGCGAGGACCGGGATCATCCCCTCGTTGTCGAGGTCACGGACCCGTCGGGGCGACCGCTGACCCCCCTGGGCACCTCCGCGACGCGCTCCGCCCGAGCGGGCGGGACCACCACTGGCGGCACCACTGCGCGTGGCGCCGGGCTGGCGTTGGCCTCGAGCCAAGAACTTCTCCTCCGAAGGACCGCGACGAGCGGACGGGCGGACCCGGCCTGGGACGACCGGGACGATCAGGCGACGGCAGGCGTCCCTCCCGGGACCCCTCGACGCGACCCGGACCCGCCGGTCGAGCGACCGGGGCGGGGACGGAGCAGCTGCCCCCGCGGTGGGACCGGGGACCCCGGGGTGCCGCGACCGCCGTGCACCGAGCTGAGTCGGTGCGAGAGGGACGGTATGGCGCCGGGGCCGGTACTGCGTCCATCCTACCGTCCGCGGCGCCCCTGCGGGCGGCGGCCCGCAAACCCCCAGCGGGCACCCCGGCTGTGGTACATCTTTCGCACCATCCTCCGAGGCGAGAGAGCACGATGAGCACCGTCACGCCCAGCTCCCCCGTCGACCGACCCCTCCGGACGGAGGGATCCTCCCCCGTCCCCGGTGAGGCCCTCGCAGGCACGGTCCACAGCAAGCCGGTCAACGAGGCACCCACCCAGCCGGGCCGGGCCACGGGCACCGGTGCCGCGGCCTGGGACCCGCTGACCGCCCTGACTGCCGGCACCGCCGAGCCCGCCGCGCGCTTCCGCTACGACGTCCGCAGCGGTGACTGGTGGTGGTCACCGGGCATGTTCGACCTGCACGGGCTCACCGAGGGCGAGGTCGAACCCACCACCGAGCTGCTCATGAGCCACAAGCACCCCGAGGACCTGGCCGCGACGGAGCAGACGCTGCGCAGCGTCCTCTCGACGGGCGAGCCCTTCTGCTGCCGGCACCGCGTCCTCGACACCCACGATCAGGTGCGCGAGGTGCTCTCGGTGGGCGAGGCCGTCTGTGACGCCGACGGACGGATCGCCACGGTGCAGGGCTACTTCGTCGACCTCACCTCGGCCTTCGCCGTGGCCACCTCGCAGGCCGCCGCCGAGGTCCTCATGGTCGAGGCGCGTCGCCCGGCGATCGACCCCGTCATCGAGCAAGCCAAGGGCGCCCTCATCGCCGCCTTCCGGCTCACGGCCGGCGCAGCACTCGAGCTGCTCACCTGGCGTTCGGAGGAGACGGGCACGGACCTGGCCATCGTGGCGCGCGGCCTCGTCGCGGAGTTCCACTCCGTCCACGACGACGACCTCAGTGCAGCACGAAGGGCGTGCGCCTACCTCGGCCTCACGGCCCTGGACGAGGACTGAGCCTCCGAGACCCCCCGGGTACGATCGGGACATGACCTCCACGGACGGTTCCTGACGCCGTGGGCGGCTCCCACTCCCACTCGCACGCGCCGATCCCCGGTCACGCGGGCGCGGCGCACCGGTGGCGACTGCGGACCGCATTCGCCCTCGTCGCAGGGTTCTTCGTCGTCGAGCTCGTCACCGGCATCGTGTCGGGGTCGCTGGCGCTGCTCTCGGATGCCGGGCACATGGCCGCGGACGTGGTGGCCCTCGGCGCCGCCCTCGTGGCGACCCGCATCGCCGCGCGGCCCGACACGACGGGAAGGCGCACCTTCGGCTCCTACCGCGCCGAGGTGTTCGCGTCAGGGCTCGCCGTCCTCCTCATGCTCGGCGTCTCGGTCTACATCGTCGTCGAGGCGCTGGGACGGATCGGGACGCCGGCCCAGGTCGCGGCGACACCGATGTTCGTCGTGGGCTTCCTCGGGCTCGTCGTCAACGTCGTCTGCCTCGTCCTCCTGCGCGAGGGCGCCTCGGAGTCCCTGAACGTCAAGGGCGCCTACCTCGAGGTCGTCGCCGACACCGTCGGGTCGCTCGGCGTCCTGGTGGCCGGGGTCCTCGTGGCCGCCACCGGCAGCGCCTGGTGGGACACCGGCGTGGCCCTGGCCATCGCCGTCTTCGTCGCCGTCCGGGCCGTGGCCCTCGGTCGTGAGGTCCTCGTCGTCCTGGGTCAGCACGCCCCCGCGGGCATGGACCCCGACCAGGTCGCCAGCGCGCTCGGTGCCGTGGCGGGAGTGCGCGAGGTCCACGACCTGCACGTGTGGACGCTCACCTCCGGCATGAACGTCGCCACCGCCCACCTCGTCACCGCACAGAGCACCGACGCGCACGCCGTGCTGGACGACGCGCGCCAGGTGATGCGCAGCCGGTTCGGGGTCGAGCACGCGACCCTGCAGGTCGAGCCCGACACCCACACCGGCTGCGCCGAGGTCACCTGGTGATGCCGCCGTCCAGCCGGCTCACCGCACCTGCACCTTGAGCAGCCGCAGCGCCGGGTGGTGCGTCTCCACCTCGTAGGTCCCTGGCTGGTCCGTGACGAGGTCGAGGGTCGTCGCCGTGCCGGCCACGAGCTCGGCCTCCTTCTCGAAGCCGTGCGCGTGCAGCTCGTCCGCGTGGTCGCTCGTGACGGTCAGGCGCAACACCTGGCCGACCCGGAGCTCCACCACCCCCGGTGACGGCGAGACCTTCTTGCCGGTGACGGTGACCGACAGCTGCTTCGCTCCGGCCGGCAGGTCACCCGCTGACGAGGTCGTGGTGGTCGGCGGGCTCGTGGAGGAGGTGGACGACGTCGGGTCTCCACCGCTGGAGGCGGCGGACGTGCTCGTGGCCGCCGCCGTGGAGCTCGAGCCCCCGGTGGTGCTCGAGGACCCCGAGGTGCCGGACCCCGAGGAGCAGCCGGCGAGGGCGACGGCGATGGCGGCAATACCCACGGTGGCGCGAACGCCATGGGACGGGCGCGGGTGCTGGAAACGGGTCATGGGAGGGGCCTCCACTTTCGGAGATGACGGGTGGAGCGGGTGCGCGCGAGGGCGAGAACCCCCAGCGCCACGGCCACGAGGGCGGCGGCCAGGACCAGCCACCGGCTGGCCGTGCCGGAGGTGGCTTCGGGGGGTGTGGGGCGCGTGGTCGCCACACTGGGGGCAGCGCCGGGTGTCGCGGAGGTCGTCGACGGCGCCGACGACGACGCGGCACCGCCCCCAGCCACGGTGAAGGCGAACTCGTCCGAGACGGGGTGTCCGTCGTCGGAGGTCACCCGCCAGGCGACGTGGTACGCCCCCCGGGCGAGACCGTCCGCGAGGGTCTGGTGGACCTCGTCGTCCACCACCCGGACGGCACCGACGGAGACGACCCGACCGTCCGGCGCCTCCACGCGGACGACGGCGCCGACGCCGATGGGCGGCTCGTTGAACGTCAGGACGACCTCCTGCGGCGCGGTCGTGAGCGTGGCCCCCGCAGCCGGGACCGTGGAGCGGACGCGGGCATGGGCCTGCGCCGACGGCGCGAGCGCGAGGCCGACGGTGCCGGCGGCCACGAGGGCCACCAGCACCGCCCGCACCCCGGGGAGGGCGCGCCGGGTGCGCCCTCCCCGTCGCGTGCCGGTCACGCGAAGACCTCACGTCGTCGCCGTGCGAGCACCTGGCCGGCCAGGGCGGCCAGGGCCACGAGGAGCGCACCACCCGCCAGGAGGCGGCTGACGAGGTCGCCCTCGTCGCCGGAGGTCTGTTCCGCGTGCGCGGCCCGCCCGTCCCCCGCCCCGGCTGACACGCCAGCCGTGCCTCCCGCCGTGGCAGCCGTCACCTCGAACTGCGGCGCCGGGTGCTCAGGCTCCTCCTGCCCGGGAGCCTGGGCCGTGGCCCAGTTGACGACCTCGCCGTCCGAGTAGGTCTGGGTGACGGGCAGCACCAGGGTGCCGGGGGCGGGCACCGGGCCCGCGCTGATCGCGAACTCCTGGTACTGGCCCGGGGCGATCGCCTGCCCACCCCCGGCCGTCCACGTGACAGTGCGAGCGGCCTTGGTGAGCGTGCTGCCGTCGAGCGTGACGGGTGTCGGGAGGGAGGCCTCGGTGACGGCTGCGGTCCACCCCGGGACCGGTCGCACCGAGACGTGGCGGAAGGGCGTGTCCTGGGGCAGCGTCAGGACCACCTTCGTCGTGGACGCGGAGTCGGACTCGTTCGGCACACGGAACGTGAGCCCGGAGTAGCTGCCGGAGACCGTCGAGTCGGGGTCGACCCTGACGTGGGCCGCGGCCGGCCCCGCTGACAGGGAGACTGCAGCAAGTCCGCCGAGGACGACGGTGGTGGTGCGCGCACGAAGGCGCGCCGGGAAGTGGTTCATCGATGAGGTTCCTTTGCGTGGGTACGCCGGAACGCCCCGAGGCGTTGCGGACGCAGGGAGTTCGGGGGGTGATGGGCACCCGGCCCGTCCGCGCGCCATACGCCGTCGTCGCGTCGTCGACGCGATGGGGAGGTGCGGTCGCTCAGGAGGTGGCCGGGGTGTGGACCCACGGCGGGCCCCGGCGACCCACGCTGCCGGGCACGACGGGCTCGGCCACCGCGAGGAGCAGCCGGGGCAGGACGGTCAGCGGTCGGCGCGCCGCCGGCAGCTGCGCCGCAGCGGGCGGCGTCGGCCACACCAGACCGGCGAGGAACCACACCGCCGCCTCACCGCGCGCCAGCACGAGGGCGAGGAGGACGGCGGCGAGAACGTGGGCGGCGACCATGGCCGCTTCCGACGGCCCCTGGTGCGACATCGCGCCCATGCCGTTCATCCCGGCAGCGCTGCACACCGTGCTGGCGCCGTCGACGAGGTGACCGGCGTGGGCGTGCACCACGGTGACGCACGACCCGGCGGTCCCGGCGACCAGGAACGCCTGGTGCAGGAGGACCTGGGACAGTGCCAGCACCGAGACGAGCGCGATCCGGCCGAGTCGGCGGTGCGTGACGAGCACACAGGCCCACCAGGTCACGAACAGCAGCACGCCGGTGCCAACCGCCGAAGGAGCACTCCCCCCGCCCACGAGGTGGGCGGCGAGCGAGAGTCCGTATGCCGCGACGGCCAGGCCGAGGGCACGGGTCAGGCGCAGAGCACCCGCGCCTGCCGAGACCATGCGGACCAGGGTACGCACCCGGGTGCCGGCGGCCCCTCCGGCAGCCTGCGTAGGACGCCCACCACCAGGGCTGCCACGCCGCCACGAAACCGGTCGAGCCACCCACCGACACGGGTGGACCAGGGCCGCGCGGGCCCCCCCGGATGGTCGTCGGGGCCACCTGTGCGCACCATCCCGCCGCGGACAGAGGACACTGGCAGGTGACCGAACCGGTCGGGAGCCCAGCGGGCACCCGGGTGGCTCACCCCGCAGCACCGTTCAACCCCATACCGAAGGACATCGATGAACACTCCCCAGCAGGCACGTCGTGCCTCGTCCACCACGATCCCCGGCGCGGCGCGATGAGCCGCCGCAGCTCCGGACGCGGTCGCCGGACCAAGGACACGCTCGCCCCCCTGCCGAAGGGTGGCCTGCGCGTCGTGCCGCTCGGCGGCCTGGGCGAGATCGGCCGCAACATGACCGTCTTCGAGCACGAGGGCCGCCTGATGATCGTCGACTGCGGCGTCCTCTTCCCCGAGGAGCACCAGCCCGGCGTCGACGTCATCCTCCCGGACTTCACCTGGATCCGGGACCGCCTCGACAAGATCGACGCCATCGTCCTCACGCACGGCCACGAGGACCACATCGGCGGTGTGCCGTACCTCCTGCGCGAGCGGGCGGACATCCCCGTCGTGGGGTCCCGGCTGACGCTGGCCTTCCTCGAGGCCAAGCTCAAGGAGCACCGCATCACCCCGAAGACCGTCGAGGTCAAGGAGGGTGACCGCCGCACGCTCGGGGCGTTCGACTGCGAGTTCATCGCCGTCAACCACTCCATCCCGGACGGCCTGGCCGTCGCCATCCGCACCGAGGCCGGTCTGGTCCTGCACACGGGCGACTTCAAGATGGACCAGTTCCCGCTCGACGGCCGGGTCACCGACCTGCGCGCGTTCGCCCGGCTCGGCGAGGAGGGGGTCGACCTGTTCCTGTCCGACTCGACCAACGCCGAGGTGCCCGGGTTCACGATCTCGGAGGGTGAGCTGTCCCCCGCCATCGACACCGTGTTCCGGACCACCAAGGGCCGGGTCATCGTGTCGAGCTTCGCCAGCCACGTGCACCGGATCCAGCAGGTCCTCGACACCGCCCACGAGCACGGCCGCAAGGTCGCGTTCGTCGGCCGGTCGATGGTCCGCAACATGGGCATCGCGTCCGAGCTCGGCTACCTGAACATCCCGCAGGGACTGGTCGTCGACCTCAGGAAGCTCGAGAACCTCCCCGCGGACAAGATCGCGCTGATCTGCACCGGGTCGCAGGGTGAGCCGCTGGCCGCCCTGTCGCGCATGGCGAACCGTGACCACCCCATCGAGGTCACCGAGGGCGACACCGTCCTGCTGGCCAGCTCGCTCATCCCCGGCAACGAGAACGCGATCTACCGCGTGATCAACGAGCTCACCCGCTGGGGCGCGAACGTCGTGCACAAGGGCAACGCCAAGGTGCACGTCTCCGGCCACGCCAGCGCCGGCGAGCTGTCCTACTGCTACAACATCATCAAGCCGCGCAACGTGCTCCCGGTCCACGGCGAGTGGCGTCACCTGCGCGCGAACGCCGACATCGCGATCCGCACCGGTGTCGACCCCCGCAACGCCCTCATCGCCGAGGACGGCTCGGTCATCGACCTCGTCCGCGGCAAGGTGAGCATCACCGGCAAGGTGTCCGCCGGCATGGTCTACGTCGACGGCGGCCGGGTCGGTGGGGCGACCGAGGAGACCCTGCACATCCGCCGGACCCTCGCGGAGGAGGGCGTCCTGACGATCGTCTGCATCGTCGACCCCGACTCGGGCAAGCTCACCGAGGACCCCGACTACATGGTCCACGGCCTGGCCACCGACACGATCGACTTCACCGACGCCACGTCGGCGATCCAGCAGGCGCTCTTCAAGGCGTCCAAGGACGGCGTGGACGACCTCGACCAGATCGAGGAGCTCGTCCGCAAGGCCACCTCCACCTGGGTGCACCGCAAGCACCGCCGCAGCCCGCTGATCATCCCCGTGATCGTCGACGCCTGACCAACCCCTGGGTATGGCGCGGAGGTCACCTGCGCGCCGCGAGCCCACCGCGCACGTGACGACGCCCCACCCGAACCGATCGGGTGGGGCGTCGTCATGTTCAGGCCAGGGGCACGGTGAAGGTGAAGCGGGCCCCGCCACCCTCGGTGCCGCCGGCGTGCATGTCGCCGCCGTGCAGGCGCACGATGTCACGGGAGATGGCCAGGCCCAGGCCCGAGCCCTGGTGGGACCGGGTGTCGGTCGCGTCGACCTGCACGAACGGTTCGAAGATCTTCTCGACCATCTCCGCAGGGATGCCGCTGCCGTGGTCGCGCACCTCGAAGGTCGCCCAGTGGTCGTCGGCGCGGACGTCGAGGTCGATGGACGCGCCCTGGCTGGAGAACTTCGAGGCGTTGACGAGCAGGTTCGCGAGCACCTGGACGATGCGGTCGGAGTCCACCCGCACGGTCAGCGGGGTCGGCGTGTACTCCAGCGCGACGGCCGCCCGCTTGAGCGCGGCCGCGGCGTCGAGCGAGGCTGCCGAGACCAGGTCGTCGACGGGAACCTCCGCCGGGTGCAGCACGAGACGGCCCGTGCGCAGGCGTTCGGCGTCGAGGATGTCGCTGACGAGCCGGACCAGCCGGTCGGCGCTGGTCGTCGCGAGGGCCACCATCCGCGCGGCGGCTGGTGGCAGCTCGCCGGCCGCTCCCCCGCTCAGCAGCCCGAGCGACCCGCGCAACGATGTCAGCGGGGTGCGCAGCTCGTGGCTGACCATGGCGGTGAACTGGTCCTTCATCCGCTCGACCACCTGCACCTGGCCGATGTCCCGGACGATGACCACCGCTCCGGAGCGGGTGCGCATCGGTGACACGACCCACTCGGCGTCGAAGCTCGAACCGTCCGCCCTGACGTGGGTGCCGCGTTCGGGCAGGCCCGGCCTCACCTCTGGTGGCACGGCTCCCGCCGGTGTCGCCACCGCCTGCGCAGACCGCGTCGCCGGGACGCAGGCCAGGCTGAGGACCTCCACGTCGGTGCGCCCCAGGATGCTCGTGCGCGGCAGCCGCACGAGGTCCTCCCCGGCGCGGTTGACGAAGGTGATGACCCCGTCACCGCCGACCCCGAAGATTCCCTCCTCCACCGAGTCGAGGACGGTACCCATCTGGTCGGTGAGCTCCTGCAGCGCCGTGGACTGCGACGCGAGGTCGTCCTCGGCATAGTGCCGCTCCACGCTGCGCCCGAGGTGGACACCGACCTGGCTCATCACCTCGGTGACCGCTGCGTCCTCCTCGACGACGGATCGGGAGAACATCTCCAGCACACCCACCGCGTTGTCGCGCACGCGGATCGGCAGGGCGACCGCCGTCCGCAGACCCACCGACTCCGCGGTGCGCAGCCAGGCCGCGCTGCTCCACTCCCGGGTGTCGCTCCACACCGGGACCCCTCGTTCCATGGCCAGGCCCACCACGGGGAGGTCGGTCAGCTCGGTGCTCTCGGTCTGGCTGCGGAACGAGTCGTCGTCCGGGCCCGCCGAGGTGGTCCACATGTGGGTCGACGCCGTCGCCGCCGACCGCGGGGCCAGCCACGCGTGCGCGACGTCCCACTCCCCGAACTCGCAGAGGGCGTCGAGCGTCTGCGCCACCGCAGCCTCCACACTGACGGCCGAGTTGGCTGCGGCGGCCACGGTGCCGAGCAGCTCGAGCACGCGCTGCTGCCTCTGCAGCGTGTCCGCCGCGGTGGCCAGCTCCCGCTGCAGCTGCCGCCCTGCCGTGACGTCGCGGAAGCTCCACACCCGTCCGACGACGCGGCCCTCGAGGCGTTGCGGCTGCGAGTAGCGCTCGAAGATCCGACCGTCCGTGAACAGGATCTCGTCGAAGCTCGTCGCCACCGTGTCCTCGTACAGCGCCGTCACCCCGGCCTGGAAGGCCGCCGGGTCCACGAGCTGCCCGAGGACCGAACCCATGACCGCTTCGTCGTCACCGGCCTCGAGCAGCCCCGGCGGCACCCGCCACATCGACGCGAACTTCTGGTTGTACCCGACCACGTGACCCGCCTGGTCGACGACCAGCAGCCCGTCCACCGTGGACTCGAGGGTCGCGGCGGCGAGGGCGGCCGCGCGCAGCGAGCGCGAGCGGTCGGCGAGCATGCGTTGCGCCTGCACCGTCGTGTCCGCCAGCCAGGCCAGCGTGTCCTCGACGTCCGGCGAGGGCGCGGCCAGGATCGACGCCTCGCCGGGGCCGTCGAGGCCGCAGTCGCGCACGTGGTCGACGGCCTCGTGCTCGGTGAGGATCGGGCCGGATGCCGCGAGCTCGTGGGCCACCGTGGTGTCCGCACCGACCGACACCCGGCAGTGGTGGGCCATGCACATCTCGCCGGCGGCCCGAACCAGCGGTTCGAGACAGTCCGCGAGCGGCGCCCCGGCGCTCACCTGCTCGACGAGGAGGCCGTGCGCGGCCACCTTGAGCTCGGACCGCCGCAGGGAGGTCACGTCGACGAAGACGCCGTCGAACACCGGCCCCTCGACGGGGTCCTCGACCACGTTCGCCTCGTCGAGCACCCACACCAGCCGGCCGTCCTCGCGGACGATCCGGTACTCCGAGACCAGCTCTCCGTTGCGGAAGCCGATCTCCTCCTGCTCCAGCGCTGCCGCCTGGTCGGCGGGGTGCAGGTGGCGGGACCAGTAGTCGTCGTCGGCGAGAATCCGGCTCGACGGCGCCCCGAGCACGTCCTTCACGCCACCGGCGACCGACAGGAACCGCCCCTGCTCGCCGGGCACCGCGCGGTAGGTGACCACGCGCCGTACGGGAGAGGTCACGACCGCGCCGGACGGGTCGAGCTGGCCGGCCACGCCGGTACGCGACTCCATCCGAACCCTCCCCTCCACCGTCCCAGCGATCCTCTCGCACGCCGATGGTAGAGGCGTGGGGTGCCCACCGGACGGAAGTCACACATTTGCCGGTGGCGGGGGCCGGCGAGCGACGAGCAGCCTCGGAGGGGCGTCCGCTGCGGCAGGGGGCGCGCCGCACACAGCAGAACGCCCGGACCAGTGGTCCGGGCGTTCTGTCGCTGACGCGTTGGTAGCGGGGGCAGGATTTGAACCTGCGACCTCCGGGTTATGAGCCCGGCGAGCTACCGAGCTGCTCCACCCCGCGTCGGTAGACCCAACCTTACGGGACGGCCCGCGCCATCTCCAAATCGTCCCCGGCGGGTGCTGCGGGGCGGCCGCCGGAGGACTCGGGCGAGTCCCCCGGCAGCCCTCCTCACGGGGTCGTCGCGCTCGGAGCCGGCGTGGTGGTGGTCGCCGACGGGGACGGCGACACCGTCGCGCTGCCGCCCTTCGGTGACGCGGCCACGGCCCGCTTGATCGCGTCGTCGAGCTTCTTCTGCGCCTCGCCGTAGGCGGCGAAGTCGTTCTTGCGCAACGCTTCCTGGCCCGCGGCATACGCGGCCTGGAGGTCGGAGAGCGCCTGGGCGAGCGCCGCCGGGTTGGCGGCACCGGTGCTGCTCGGGCTGGGCGTCGGCGTGCTGCCGCCACCGGTGCCGCTCGGGCTCGGCGTGGGGGTGGGGGTCGTGGCCCCACCGGTGCCGGAGTCGCCCGCGGTCGCGCCCGAGTTACCGCCGAAGAGGCCGTCGAGCGCCCCGTCGAGGGTGTCGGACCACGCCAGCTTGTTGCCGAACGCCACGACCGTGGCCCGCGAGAGCGGGAACGCCGTCGTGCTGCTGGCGCTGACGTAGATCGGCTGGACGTAGAGCAGTCCGCCACCGACCGGCAGGGTGAGCAGGTTGCCCAGCGTCACGCTGGAACCCGGCTGCCGCGCGTTGTTGAGGAACTGCGACAGCGTCAGGCTGAAGGCCGCCGAGGTCTGGTTGGACGACCCGATGTCGTTCTGGACCTGTCCGGGACCCTTGACCTGACTGTCCTTGGGCAGCTCCAGCAGCCGCAGCGTGCCGTAGTCGTTGCTGGGTTGACCCGCCGTCCTGCCGGCATCGGCGTCGACCGCGAGGAAGCCCGAGAGCACCTGCCGGTCACCGACCGGCTTGAAGGTCGTCGTCAGCGAGAACTTGGCGGCAGCCTGCTCCGGCATCTTCAGCGTCAGGTAGTACGGAGGCTGGTCGACGTTGCGCGCCTCCTGCGCCGGGTCCTCCGGGACCTCCCAGAAGTCCTGGCCGCCGTAGAAGGACGCTGCGTCGGTCACGTGGTACTTGGTGAGGATCTTGCGCTGCACCTTGAACAGGTCCTCGGGGTAGCGCAGGTGCGCCATGAGGTCGCTGCTGATCTGCGACATCGGCAGGACCGTGTTGCCGAAGGCCTTGCTCCACGCCTTGAGCACCGGGTCCTTGTCGTCCCACGAGTAGAGCTTGATCGAGCCGTCGTAGGCGTCGACCGTGGCCTTGACCGAGTTGCGGATGTAGTTGACCTTGCCCGCGCCGATCGCCTGCACCGCGCTGGAGCGCGCGGTGACCGAGTCGGACGTGGCCGTGTCGACCTCGGTGAGCTTCGAGTACGGGTAGTCGGCCGAGGTCGTGTAGCCGTCGATGATCCACTGGATCCGGCCGTCCACAACGGCGGGGTACGGGTTGCCGTCGGGGGTGAGCCAGGGGGCGACGCGCTCGACGCGCTCGAGCGGCTCGCGGTGGTCGAGGATCCGGCTGTTGTCGGTGACCGCGTCCGAGAGCAGGAGGTTGAGCTCGCGGTACTTGAGGGCGTAGGCCGCCTGGCGCGCGAACGAGCTCAGCGCCACACCACCCTTGCCCGCGTAGGTGTTGTTCTTCTGCCCCGCCGTGCTGTTGTCCGGGTAGTCGAACTCGCGCGGCGATGCACCCGAGGCTCCACCGACGATGGAGTACGACGGGGACTTCTCGCCGAAGTACACGCGCGGCTCGTAGTCGCCGAGCTTCCCGGTCGGGGGGATGTTGCGCTCGTAGAAGACCGGCTCGCCGTCCGCGGTGCGCTGGTTGCCGTAGGCCGCCACGACGCCGTAGCCGTGGGTGTAGACGGTGTGGTCGTTGAGCCAGTTGCGCTGGTTGAGGGGCACCCCGGCCAGGTCGAGCTCGCGCACGGCGACGACCGTGTCGCTGACCTTGCCGTCGACGTTGTAGCGGTCGACGTCGAGGGCGTCGGGGAAGGCGTAGTAGGACTTCACCGACTGGAGCTGCTTGAACGTCGGCGACACCACGATCGGGTCGACGAGGCGGATGCCGGGGATCGTCTCGGCGTCGTCACGCAGCTGGCCCTGGCTCGCCTCGGTGGTCGCCGTGTACGGCGTGGTCTTGACCGACTCGATCCCGAACGCTGCACGGGTCGCCTTGATGCTGCGCTCGATGTACGGCTGCTCGAGGGACTTCTCCGAGGGCTTGACCTGGAAGCGCTGAACGAGCGCCGGGTAGATGTTGCCGACGACCAGGGACGTGATGACGAGCAGGGCGACACCGACGACGGGCAGGCGCCAGGAGCGCGTCCAGATCGAGGCGACGAAGATGCCCGCGACCATGACCGCCGCGACGGCGAGGATCGCCTTGGCCGGCAGGACGGCGTTGGCATCGGTGTACCTGATGCCGGTCAGGAGCGTGGAGTCCTTGACGGACAACGAGTACCGGTCGAACCAGTAGGTCGCCGCACGGACGAGGACGAGCACCGCGACGAGGATCGCCAGGTGGGTGCGGGTCGCCCGGGTGGTGCGCTCGGCGCGCGTCTGGATCTGCAGGCCGCCGTAGACGTAGTGCGTGAACGCGGCGGCGAGCAGGGCCATGACCAGCGCCATGGTGAAGAACCCGAGGAGGAACCGGATCCACGGCAGGGTGAAGACGAAGAAGGACAGGTCGAGGTTGAACTGCGGGTCCTTGGTGCCGAACGAGCTGCCGTTGCGCCACAGCAGGAAGGTCTGCCACTGGCCCGCGGCACCGGTGCCGGCGAGCAGCCCGAGCACCGCCGGGACCGCGAAGATCGCGATCTTGCGCAGCGGCTCGATGGCCTCGCGGTACTGGTCGAGGTTCTGCTGCTGCGCCGTGACGGGCGCGTAGATGGGCCGGGTCCGGTAGGCGATGAGCAGGCTGGAGGCGACGAGCGCCGCGGTGATGACGAACCCGATGACGAACAGGACGATCTTGGTCACGAGCTGCGTGGTGAACACGTTCTCGTAGCCGACCGACTTGAACCACAGCACCTCGGTCCACAGCGAGGACCCGATGGAGATGAGGAAGCCCAGCGCCACGAGGATGAGGATCGTCGGCACGAGCGGGCCTCGGCGCCTGCCGAAGCTCAGGGTCGGGGGTCGCCGACCGCCGGCCCCTGCCCCACCGGGGCGCGGGGCACCGTCGCCCCGACCCCCTTCGCCGCCCGGTCCGTCCTGCCCGAACCACTCTGAAGAACTCACTCCACGCCCGATCTGCCGCGCCGCCTCCCACGATGGGGGCCTGCTGGTAGTGGGACCAACTTACCGAGCGCGCCTGTGGTTCCCACGGCAACCTCGGTCACGCCTTGGCGTCGGCTGGCAACCCGCTGGGAATGCCGCGTGCGCGCCCCCGGTCGGCGATGCGGCACGATGGGCGCGTGAGCCAGACGTCCCAACCTGTCGCCGACCCGCTGTCCATCGCCGCCCTCGACACCGAGAAGCACGTCGCGGCGTCGGGCTGGGACCAGAACCCACGCCTGTTCGCCCTCGTCCCGACCTCGGACCTGGTCGCGCGCGAGCCGCACCTGCGGGCCCAGCTCAAGGGCGCCGACCTCGCCGAGGGCGCCCTGAGCGCCATCGAGCAGGAAGACCTCCCGAAGACCTCGAACCTCGAGTCGCTGCTCGGCGGCATCGCCTGGCCCGAGAGCGTCGTCGGGGCCGCCCTGGCCGTCGAGCGGATCGTCGTGCCCCCGGAGGCGGAGCGCGACCTCCCGGTCCACGCCGAGTCGGCCGTCGACGCCCTGGCCGCGCACCCGAAGCGGCAGGACGTGCGCCTCCTCGTCGCGGTGACCAGGGACGGGCAGAGCCGGTGCCTGCTGCGCCAGCGCGCCCATGACAGCGACGACCAGGTGGCGCTGGGCGAGGACATCGCACCTGGCCTGGTGCACGCGCTGCGCGCGACGCTCCAGGACTGACCGGGGCCGCCCGCCTCGCCTACTTGGTGCAGGTCGGCAGGCTGGACGCCTTGCCCGCGGCGATCGCCTCGACGGAGCTCTTCGCCTCGTCGAAGGTGCTGATCCTCACGACCGTCAGGCCGTCCGGGACGTGGCCGACGACCTCGTCGCAGTTCTGCGCCGGCGCGAGGAAGAACTTCGCGCCGCCGTCGCGGGCTCCCACGAGCTTCTGCCGGATGCCGCCGATGGGACCCACCGTCCCGGCCGCGTCGATCGTGCCGGTGCCGGCGATCTTCTTGCCACCGGTGAGCGCGCCGGGGGTGAGTCGGTCGTAGACACCGAGAGCGAACATCGTTCCGGCAGAAGGCCCGCCGACGTTCCCGGCGTCGATCTTCACGTCGAACGGGAACTCGAACTTGGTCCCGAGGAAGATCCCTACGGTCACGCGGCCGTCGGAGTCGCGCGTCTTGGCCGCGACGTCGACGGTGCTCCCGTCGCGCTGGAGCTTGAGGTCGACGGTCTCCCCCGCCTTGTGGGCGCTGACCGCCTTGCGGATCGAGTCCGGCCCGTCCACGGTCTTGCCGTCCACGGCGAGCACCTCGTCGCCGGCCTTGAGCAGGGCGGCCGACGGCGCGTCCTTGGCGACCTGCCCGATGACCGTGTGGGTCGTGACCTTCTGCCCGGTGGCCTTGAGCGCCACGGCGATCGCCTCCTGCTGGGAGTCGATCATCTCCGCGGTGCTCTCCTCCTCCACCTGCTTGTCGGTGACGCCCTTGGGGAAGTACAGCTCCTCGTCGACGACCTCCTCGCTGGGGTCGAGCTTGCCCTTGAGCACGTCCCAGATGGTGACGCGGAAACCGGGCCCACCGGAGACCCGCACGGTGGTGAAGTCCAGCGCACCCTCGGTCGGGTAGGTCTGGGCACCCGAGACGGTGATGAGGTCCTTGCCCGACAGCTGCCCGAGCGTGTTGGTGATCGGGCCGGGCTTCATGACGACGTAGGGCAGGCCCACGAGGGTCGACAACGCCCCGAGGGCGATCGCGAGGAACAGGGCGATGAGGCTCGCCGAGGAACGCCGCCCGAGGCGGTAGGGATCGGTCTGGCCGGGACCGCCACGCTGGCCGGCCTCCACGATCGGGGACGGCGTCATGCCGGGAGTGGTCACGGGAGGCCCACCCACTCGTCGGACCCGTCGGTGAACTGCTGGTGCTTCCAGATCGGCACCGTGGACTTCAGGGTGTCGATGAGGTCGCGGCAGGCGTCGAAGGCCTGCCCCCGGTGCGGGGCGGACACGGCGGCCACGACCGCCATGTCGCCGATCTCGAGGTGCCCGACGCGGTGGACCGCCCCGAGCCGCGCGACGGGGTGGCGCTCGGCGACCTCGCGGCAGACCTTCGCCAGCGCGTCGACGACGGTCGGGTGCGCCGAGTAGTCCAGCGCGGTGACCGGGGCACCGTGGTCGTGGTCGCGGACGACGCCCACGAACAGCGCGATCCCGCCGCACTGCGGGTGCCGGACGACCCCGAGCACCTCGTCGACGCTCAGGGGCTCGTCCCGGACGTCGCACAGGACGACCTCGGCACTGGTCGACAGCTCGCTGGTCGACCCGGTGGTCGGCTCGGTCATCCGGTCGCACCCTTCCTGCGGCGACGCCGCATGATCGCCGCCGTGCCCACGAGGGCGACAGCGGCACTGGCCGCCCCGAGGGCGGCGTCCTTGCGGTCCAGGCGTCTCGCCGCGACCGCGTGTGAGCCCCGGATGGCGTCCAGGAGGACACCGAGGCACGTCTCATTGTCATGGACCGGCACCCAACCGCGACCCAGCAGGGTGTGGGAGGAGACCGCCCACGGGAAAGCCACGAAGGCCAGGTCGCTGGCGGGTGCCGGCAAGACACCAACGCGGTGGAGGCGGTCGGCAGTTCCCATCGCGGCGCCCAGGCTCAGCTCGACCTGCCGCATCCCGGTGAGGCGCTCGAGGTCCGCCTGGGTGAGGTGACCGGGGGCGCCTGCCGTCACTGCCCCCTCGATCCCGCGGGCGACCACGAGCGCCACGGCCGACCCGAGGTCTTCGACGTGGCAGAACTGCCAGGCGGGGGCGGCACCACGCACCGTGAGCAGCCGCGGCGCCTCGAAGTGCCTGGTCGCGACCGTGTCGACCCCGTCCCCGACGAGGGCCGCGGGGCGGATCACGGTCAGCTTCAGCCCGGGGTGCACGTCGCGGGCGACGGCCACGAGCTGCTCGACATCCATGAGGTCGCCGACCTGGCCCTCGTCGGCCGGCGCGCGCAGCGGGGCGTCGTCGGCGAGGGGCACCGGGTTGTCCGGCAGGGCGCCATACACCTGTGCGCCGGTGACCACGACGAGGTGGCGCACCCCCGCAGCGGCTGCCGCGGTGATGACGGTCTGGGCGCGGAGCAGGTTGCGCTCGCGGCGCGGACGGGTGCCGAGCGCGAGGTCCTGCTCGAGGTCGGTGCTCGCCGCCACGTGTGCCGCGGCGTGGATCCCCGTCAGCGCGCGCACCAGGGCGGGGTCGGCCGGGTCGGCGAGGCGGAACTCGACCCCACCGACAGCCGGGCGTTCGGTGTCCACGGCCACGACGCTGCCGATGCGCGACTCGGAGCCCGGCTCCCCCGGTGCCGCGTGGCCGCGGGCGGCGGCGGTGACGAGCGCGCGCAGCACGGCGTGGCTGGCGGCGTCGGCGGTACCCACGACGGCCACGTCGATGGCGCTACGCCGCGAGCGAACGCCGCCTGCTCCGGCGCGCGCAGGGGAACTCACCATGGCCTCCGCGTGGTTGTCTAGGGAAAGCCCATCCTCTCAGGACTGCCGAGGAGCCGTTGTGCCCGACCACCCCCAGACCCCCGACGAACCCACCGAGTCGGGTCTGCCGCCCGAGCTCGAGCAGATGATCGCCAGGATCACCGGCGGACCGATCGACCCCGAGATGGCGCGCACCCTCAAGGACATGGGGATCGACCAGGTGGACCCGGCGATGCTGCAGATGATGATGGGCCAGGTGCAGGCGATGTTCGCCAGCACCGACGAGGGGCCGTTCAACGTCGCCCTCGCCACCGACACGGCACGCAAGACCGTCTCGGCCGCCGGCGACGCCAGCGTCAGCGAGGCGACGGTGCGCCAGGTCGCCCAGGCCGCCCAGGTCGCCGAGCTGTGGCTCGACGAGGTCACGGCGTTCGAGGCGCCCGGCATCACCACGCACGCCTGGAGCCGCGCCGAGTGGGTCGAGGCGACGATGCCCACGTGGCGCACCCTGGTGGAGCCGGTGGCCGAGGGTGTGGGGCGCGCCGTGGGCGACGGCATGCGCGCGCAGATGAAGGAGCTGGGCGACGGGGCCGCCCTGCCCGAGGGACTCCTGCCGGCGGGGATGGACCCGTCCGCGCTGATCGGCCAGATGGAGCCGATGATGGCCAAGATGAGCGGGTCGATGTTCGGCCTTCAGGTGGGTCAGGCGCTCGGCGCACTGGCCACCGAGACCGTCAGCGGCACCGAGGTCGGTCTCCCGCTGGTGGCGGACCGGTCCGTCGTCCTGCTGCCGGCGAACGTCGAGGCGTTCGCCGAGGGCCTGGGCGTCGACCTGGACCAGGTCCGGCTCTACCTCGCCGTGCGCGAGGCGGCCCGGGTCCGGCTGTTCTCCGAGGTGCCGTGGATCGGCCCGCAGCTGCTGGCGGCGGTGCGCGACTACGCCCGCGACATCAGCATCGACACCGACCGCATCGAGTCGGCCCTCACCTCGGTCGACACCAGCGACCCGACTGCCCTGCAGTCGGCGCTGCAGGACCAGCTCTTCCGCCCCGAGCCGAGCGCCAGCCAGCGTGCTGCCCTGGGACGCCTGGAGACCTACCTCGCCCTCGTCGAGGGGTGGGTCGACGTCGTGGCCGACCGCGCCACCCGCGACCACCTGCCGCAGGCAGCCGCCCTGGGCGAGGCCGTCCGCCGTCGCCGGGCCATCGGTGGTCCGGCCGAGAAGGCGTTCTCCGGTCTCGTCGGACTGGAGCTGCGACCGCGTCGCCTCCGTGACGCCGCCAACCTCTGGGCCGCGCTGGAGGACCGCCACGGGCAGGAGGGCCGGGACGGCGCGTGGGGCCACCCCGACGTCGCGCCGACCGCTGCCGACCTCGACGACCCGCTCGGGTACGTCGACCGTGTCGGTGGGTCCAGCGACTCCGAGATGGACGCCGCGCTCGACCAGCTGCTCAGCGAGGGTGAGCAGGGCCCCGAGCAGTGACCGACCGGATCCCTCCCGGCTACCTCGCCCTGCGGGACGACGCGGTCCGGGTCCTGCAGGCCTGGGCCGCACCCGACGACCAGCAGGAGACGCTGCGGGTCGAGCTGCTCGAGCACTGCCGGTCCCATCCCGACGCGCTGTCGAAACAGGGTCCACCGGCCCACCTGACGGCCAGCGCCCTCGTGCTCAACGCCTCACTGGACAAGGTCCTGCTGACCCTGCACGCGAAGGCGGGCCTGTGGCTGCAGTTCGGCGGCCACTTCGAGCCCGGCGACCGGACCGTCCTCGGAGCCGCCACCCGCGAGGCCCGGGAGGAGTCGGGGATCGCCGGCCTCGAGCTGGCACCGGAGCTGGTGCACCTGGACCGGCACCGGCTGCTGGCCGCGGGGTTCGGCAGGTGCAGCGAGCACCTCGACCTCCGGTACGCCGGTGTCGCCCGCGACGAGAGCGCCTACGCCGTCAGTGACGAGTCGCTCGACGTCGCCTGGTGGCCGGTCGATGCGCTGCCGCCCGAGAGCGCCCACGAGATCGGACCCCTCGCGCACGCCGCCCGCAGGCAGCTGGGCTGACCGACGCGCGGGACGGGTCAGTCGGTGGCCACGACGTCGAGGGCGGCCTGCTCGGCGTCCCCGTCGACGCCGTCCACGACCTCGTCGTCCTCGGACAGGTCGAGCCCTGCCGTGGCCGCGACACCCTCGAGGTAGCCGCGGGCGCGCTCGGTGCGCGGGTAGGCCTTGAGCAGGCGCCAGAAGTCCGGCCCGTGGCCGGGGGCCAGCAGGTGGGCGAGCTCGTGGAGGATGACGTAGTCGAGGACGTAGGCCGGCATGCCCTTGACCCGCGCCGAGATCCGGATCGTGCCGTCGGCAGGGGTGCACGAACCCCACCGGGAGTTCTGGTTGGTCACCCAGCGGATGCTCGACGGCTTCGCGAGGCCCCCGAGGTAGCGCTGGGAGAGGTCGGCCGCCCGCTTCTGGAGCTGGCTGTCACTCGGCCGGCGGCGCTGGTCGCCCTTGTCGAGCTTGTCGACCATGGTGGCGACCCACTGCTGCTCCTCGGCGCGCGTGAACCGCGCGGGGATGAGCACGATGGTGCGACCGTTCTCGCGGTAGGCGCTCACGGTGCGACGCCGGCGCCGGCTGCGCCTGACCTCGATGTCAGTACTCCCCATGTGACCACGATAGGTGACGGATCTGACATCGCCGGTGATCTGCGCCGCGACACCCGTGCAGGTCAGCGGGCCGGCGCCCCCTACCTCCCCTGGAACCGCGGGGCGCGTCGCCCCGCCGCAGCGGCGATGCCCTCGTGGACGTCGTCGGTCGCCAGCGTCGTCGCCTGGGCCAGCGCCTCCCACTGCAACGCCGTCTCGAGGTCGGCGTGACCGCCGCCACGAAGGGCCTGCAGCGTCAGCCGCGTCGCGACCGGGGCCGCAGCGGCGATGCGGTCCGCGGCCGCGAGCGCCTCGTCCAGGACGTCCGCGGCGGGCACGGACCGGGAGACCAGCCCCAGGCGAAAGGCCTCGTCGCCGTTGATGATCCGGCCCGTGAGCAGCAGGTCGCGGGCCACCGCCTGACCGGCGACGTCGGGCAGCGACCACGTCGTGGCCATGCCCGGGTGCAGCCCCAGGGAGGTGAACGGCACGCCCAGCTTCGCGTCAGCGGCGGCATACCTCAGGTCGCAGGCGAGGGCGATCGCGAACCCGGCCCCGATCGCCGACCCGTTGACGGCCGCGATGGTCGGCACCTCGAGGTCACGGATCGAGAGCCAGGAGCGGTAGAAGGCGAGCATCCGCGAGCGCAGGTCGGAGACGGCCGCGTCCGGTTCGGAGACGATCCAGGAGAGGTCGCCGCCGGCGCAGAACGCCGGAGGCGCACCGGTCACGACGACCGCTGCGAGGTCGGGGTCGAGGCGCAGCAGGCCCATGAGGTCGACCCACGACGCCGTCATGGCGGCGCTCATCGAGTTGCGGCGGTCCGGCAGGTCGAGGGTGACCACCGCGACCCGGCGTCCGGCGCTCTCACGGCTCGTGACCTGCAGATCTTCGAACGTCTCGTCCCGCCACTGTCGACCCGTCATGGCGCGAAGCCTAGGGGCGGAGCTGAGCACGAGGGACACACCCCCCTTGCGCGATTTTGTGCTCAGCATGGTCTACGGTGGCCGAAGTCCGACGGCGCAGCGTGCGCCGAGATCGACAAGGAGACATGGCGATGGCTGAAGAGACCCAAGAGACCTACAAGGGCGAGTTCTACTGCGTGAAGTGCAAGGAGAAGCGCGAGGCCGAGGGCCGTGTCGTGGAGACGAACGGCCGCCGCATGGCCAAGGGCGTCTGCCCCGTCTGCGGGACCAACCTCAACCGCATTCTCGGCAAGGCCTGATCCAGGCCGACCCCATCGCGAGGGGCGGGTCCGACCACACGGTCGGGTCCGCCCCTCGCGGCGTTTCGTCTCCTGTGGATGACGCCTGGCGGCCGCCATCGGCTGTGCCACCCTGTCGCAGGTGACCCGCCGCCCCCTCCTGCGCACCGTGTGGCCGGCGCTGCGACGAGGCCCCGGACAGGTGCAGTTCGGCACAGCGGCCGAGCACGCGGTCGTCGTCGGTGGGCTGACCGAGCCCGAGGTCGTCTCGCTGGAGGAGCTCGACGGCACGCGTGACCTCCCGGTCGCCCTGACCAGCGGCACCGGCGCCACCCTCCTCGAGGAGCTCGTGGCCTGCGGACTCGTCGTCGAGGCCGCACCTGCCTCGACCGTGCCCCCGGTCGTGCGGGCCGTGCTCGCACCGGACGCGGACGCCCTCGTCCGGACGAGCTGCCCACCCACCGCCGGGTATGCGGCGCTGTCCGCCCGCCGCGCGGCCCACGTCGTCGTCGCCGGCCGAGGGGACCTGCCGGCCGCCCTCACCGCCGCGCTCCGGCGGGCCGGGATCGGACGCGTGTCGCACGGTCCGCGCTCGGCCGACGACTGGGAGCACGTGGCCCTGCGCGAACGGCCGCCCGTGCCCCGACCGGACGTGGTGGTGCTGCCCGCCTCGGGCGCCCTCGAACCGGCTGCGGCGCACTCGTGGCGTCGTCGCGGCACACCCGTCCTGCCGGTCCTCATGCACGACGTGGAGGCGGTCGTCGGCCCCTTGGTCGTGGCGGGCGGGCCCTGCCTGCGCTGCCTCGACCTGACGCGGGCCGACCTCGACCCGGCCTGGCCGGCCCTGCTCGGCCAGCTCACCCGACCGGGTGTCGGCGCCGGGCACGACGTCGGCGGTGAGACGACGCTGGTCGGGATGGCCGCGGGCATGGCGGCGATGGTCGTGCTCGGGGTGGTCGACGGGCAGCCCCTCCCGGCGGGTCGATCCCTCGAGGTGGGCCTGCCGTGGCCCCGCGTCCGGCAGCGTGAATGGGCCGTCCACCCCCGCTGTTCGTGCGCCGTACAGGTGACCTACGACCCACCCGCCGACGCGAATCCTGCGAGACAGGTGAGAATGGCTGGATGAACGAGCTCCCACGCCGTGCCGTCACCCGCACGGCCCGTCTGGCCAGCCTGCCCCTCGGCTTCGCAGGTCGTACGGCGGTCGGGCTCGGCAAGCGCGTCGGGGGCAAGTCCGCGGAGGTCGTCGCGGCCGAGCTGCAGGCCAGGACCGCGGAGCAGCTGTTCAAGGTGCTCGGCGAGCTCAAGGGTGGCGCGATGAAGTTCGGCCAGGCCATGTCCGTCATGGAGGCCGCACTGCCGGAGGAGATGGCCGCGCCCTACCGCGCCACCCTCACCAAGCTGCAGGAGGCAGCTCCCCCGCTCCCCGCGGCGACGGTGCACGCCGTCCTGGCGGAGGAGCTCGGCCCGCGCTGGCGGACGGCGAAGTTCGAGTCGTTCAACGACACGCCGGCCGCCGCTGCCTCGATCGGGCAGGTCCACAAGGCCGTGTGGCGCGACGGCCGCGAGGTCGCCGTGAAGATCCAGTACCCGGGAGCCGGCAAGGCCCTGCTGTCCGACCTCAACCAGCTCGCCCGGGTCGCCCGGCTCGCCGGTGGCTGGATCCCCGGCATGGACATCAAGCCGATCACCGACGAGCTGAAGTCCCGCATGTCCGAGGAGCTCGACTACAACCTCGAGGCCGCCAGCCAGCGCCGCTTCGCCAAGATCTTCCGCGACGACGAGCGGTTCGCCGTGCCGGACGTGCTGGTCAACAGCGAGCACGTCATCGTCTCGGAATGGATGGACGGCATCCCGCTGTCCACCATCGTCGCCAAGGGCACCCGCGCCCAGCGTGACGCCGCGGCCGAGCGCTACATGGAGTTCCTGCTCGTCGGTCCGGCCCGCGCAGGCCTGCTCCACGCCGACCCGCACCCGGGCAACTTCCGCCTCCTTGAGGACGGCCGCCTCGGGGTCATCGACTACGGCGCGGTCAACCGGCTCCCCCAGGGCCTGCCGCCCGCGATGGGTTCGCTCGCCGCCGCCGCACTGTGCGGTGACGCCCGGGCCCTCGAGGCCGGGCTGCGCTCCGAAGGGTTCATCAAGCCCACGATGTCACTGGACGCCCAGGCCCTGCTGGACTACCTGCAGCCGTTCATCGACCCGCTGCTGCACGAGGAGTTCACCTTCAGCCGCGAGTGGCTGCGCAGCGTGGCGGCCCACGTCAACGACGTGCGCCGGCCCGAGTTCCTCGTCGGCATGAAGCTCAACCTGCCGCCGTCGTACCTGCTGATCCACCGGGTCTGGCTGGGCGGCATCGGAGTGCTGTGCCAGCTGAACGGCACCATCCCGGCACGCGACATCGTCATCGAGCACATGCCCGGGCTCAAGCTGCACACCCTGCCGCCGCCCATCGACTGAGCTCCACCGCACCCACCCGCGCACGCACCTGCGGCCACGGCGGTGAGGTCACCACCAGGCGCTGTCGAGCTTTCCCTCGATGCTGCGCAGGTGCTCGCGGCTGCACCGGTCGCAGGTCCAGACGTCCCGGCCGTTCTCGGTGCCCCGGGTCCAGGTGATCGTGGCGAGCGCCGGGTCCGGAGCCGTGGCCCCGCAGGTGGCGCAGACGGGCGACTCGTCCGACACGCTCAGCCCTTGCTGCCCTTGGCGGCCGCCGCCCTGGCCTTGGCCTCCGCCTTGGCGGCCTGCTTGAACTCGCGGACCTTGGCCAGCGACTGCGCATCGACGACGTCGGCCACCGAGCGGTAGCTGCCATCCTCGGCATACGGGCCGACGGCCTCCTGCCACCCGGCAGGCCGGACGTCGAGCTGCTTGCCGACGAGGGCCGCGAAGATCCGTGCCTTCTGGTCGCCGAACCCGGGCAGCGCCCGCAGCCGAGCCAGCAGGTCCCGGGCGTCCTCGGCGTCCTGCCAGATCGACTCGGCCCGGCCGCCGTACTCGTCACGGACGACCACAGCGAGCTGTTGGACCCGCCCGGCCATCGAGCGGCCGTACCGGTGGATGGCCGGCGGCGTGGAGCACAGGTCGGCGAAGGCCTCTGGTTCGGCCTCCGCGATCGCTGACGGCGACAGCGTCCCGAACCGCTCGAGGATCTTCCACGGACCGCGGAACGCGTGCTCCATGGGGTACTGCTGGTCCAGCAGCATCCCCACGAGCAGGGCGAACGGGTCCGAGCTGAGCACCTCGTCGGCGGCGGCGTCCTGGGCGATCCGGATCTGCGTGGCCATGCCCACCAGCCTAGCCAGCCCTCGACCGGTCGGCCCGGGCCTTCGTGTCACGACGTTCGGCGTCCCTGCCGTCCAGTCGGCGTGCCCGGCCGAACGCGAAGACCTGGGCTCCGATCATGCAGACCCCGAACAGCAGGCCCGGGGCCGGGTCGCGACGGAGGTCGTACCACCCGAGCAGGTCCTCGACGAGGAGGATCACCACCAACAGCCCCACGTTGCTGACGAGGAGTCCGCGCCAGGTGCTCGGCTTCCAGGCCAGCGCCCGTCCCACGGGGGACCCGACCACCTTCACCCACCACTGCGCCATGGGATGAGTCTGTCTCGCCCGAGCGGGCGGCACCACGGCGATGCGTGACCACGCAACAGCCGGCCTCGCGCTGCGAGCGGTCAGAGGAGGTAGACGAACCCGGGGCCCTCGTCGCGGTAGGGGATGCCGAGCGACTCGAGGACCGGGGTCCACGAGCCGGTGACGTCAGGGTCGGCTGCCTCGAACCCGTGGTCGGCCGTGAGCAGGAAGGTGACCTCGTCCAGGACACCCAGTCGCTCGAGGTGGTCCAGGAACGCCACCAGCCGCGCGTCGCTCTGCCGCAGCGAGTCCCTGGCCATCTCCGAGCGCGGTCCGCCGCCGTGGTGACCTGCGTCGGTGACGACGTTCGCCCACCAGGTCAGGGTGGGGGCGCTGTCGGCGTCCTCCCACAGCTGGAGCACCTGCTGGAGGCCGAGGTCGTCGACCTGCACGCCCCAGGAGAAGTAGGCGTCCTCCAGGTGCTCGGGGTGGGCGACGAACGGGGAGGCCGTGGGGTCCGGCAGCAGGTCGCCCAGGCCCGTGGTCGCCGCCTCGAACCCGCCCGCCTGACGCAGCAGTGCCATCGTTCCGTAGTCGGCCCCTCGGTCGATCGCCTCGTCCACGCTCGCCGTACGCGGCGAATCTCCTTGCTGCACATGCTCGTTCACCATCTCGAACACGGTCCGCACCGAGGGCCGCAACCACTCGGCGCTGCGGTGCCACGTCCCCGCGTCGTTGGGCACGACCTGGTCACCGGTCGAGCGGTCGTAGAAGACGTTGCCGAGCACGCCGTGCCTCCCGGGGCCGACCCCGGTGAGGATCGAGGTGTGGTTGGTGAGCGTGACGCTCGGGAACTCCGCCACCGCTCCCCCGTCCAGGGCGAGGCCTCGGTCGATGAGCCGTGCGACCCCGGGCAGCTCCCCCGACTCGGCCAGGGCGAGCAGCTCACCGCAGTGCGCCCCGTCCCAGAGGATCCCCACCACCCGTGGGCGGTGCCCGGAAGGAAGGTCCTCCAGGTATGCCGTCAGCGCGCGACCGTCCAGGGGTGCGCCGTTGGCGTCGACGAGGTCGGTGGGAGGCACCCCGGACAGGACGGCGAGCGTGGGACCCACGTCCACGAGCCGGGCGTGGTCGTCCACCCGGCCGAGTCGGCGTACACCCGGCCCGGACATGACGAGGGGCGCCCGCGACTGGATGACGTCCAGCGAGCCGTGCTCCCCTGCGTGCCCACCCTCGTCGGGGAAGTGGTGACGTGGCGTGTGGACCACAACGAGGTCGGGGCTGCGGTCGGGGTCGGCGAACAGCGAGAGGATGCGCTGCGCCGCATACGGGTAGGCGTTGTCGGTGGACACCAGCGGGCCCGGGGCCTGCAGCTCACGCTCGTAGGGCAGGAAGGCCATGGGACTGGTGTCGGGCACGGGGTCGATGCCGGACACGACCTCGTGGTGGCCGTCGGGGTGCAGCCGCACGCAACCCAGGTGGTTCGCCGCCATGGCCGCTCCGTCCTCCACCCACACGACCAGGTCGACGACGCGAGCGAGGTCCGGGACGGTCAGCGCGGTCACGACCTCGTCGAGCGACATGCGGCGAGCCTAGGGGGACGGCCGCCGCCGGGCAGGAGGTCGGGCCCGGACGCCCCCGCGAGCACAGGCAGCGGGACAAGGAAGAACCCGCCGGGACCTCCCCAGAGCGGGGGTCCCGGCGGGTTCGCGGGCCGGGGTCACCGGGCCAGCATGCGAGGCATGGCGAGCAGCATGTCGTGCTGCGCCTGTGCCTCGAGCCGGCGCTGGTACTCCCGTTGGCGACGCTGTCGATGAGCGCGCGCCAGGTCGGCGTACAAGGCCTGGAACATGGTGGATCTCCTGGTGTGGTGACGAAGGAAGGTGGTGGTCATGCGGCCACCGGGTTCTTGCGCGGACGGCCACGCGGACGCTTGCGGGCGACGATCGCTCCCTGGACGAGGAGCTCACCGCCCCAGACGCCCCACGGCTCGGCACGGTCGATGGCCCCTGCGAGGCAGGCCAACCGGGCTGGGCACGTGTGGCACAGCGACTTGGCGAACTCGACGTCGGCCGGGCTCTCGGCGAACCACATCTCGGCGTCGTTCTCTCGACACGGGATGCCGGCGCCTGAGGTCGCGGCCTGCTCGTTCAGGTCGTGGAGTGCGCTCAACTGCATCGGGTGTCACCTCCCTCTTCTCGTCCCGCCACGGTGGTGGCGAAGGTTTTCGTTGCGTTCTGGCCGGTTGGTCCCCGGTCGGGGGCCGGCCTGTTCTCTTCGGTGGTGTCGTGCTGCTTCATGTGGTGCTGCTTCTTCCTGCAGTGCGTGGAGCGTGCGTGGAGCGGAAGAAATCCGTGGGGACAAACAAAAAGGCCGCGGATCCCGGATGTCGGGTTCCGCGGCCTTGGAGGGCCCTGCTGGCTGGTGGCCTAGACAGGTGGCTCTCCGAAGGGACGGAACGCGAGATCCTTGGTGCTGGGGGTGGCGTCGAAACCGCCGATGTAGCCCACCGGGGCCTGGACATCGGCATTCGCGCGGACGGCGACGGACGCGGGCACAGCGATCCCCTGGAACTGGGAAACCCATCCACGCGTGCTGACGAGGAGCTGACGGCCGGCCTCGGGGCACACGGAACGGACGCGGGACATGTGCGTCGCGTCGATCGTCATCGTGATGTTCTCCATGGGGCCAACCTCCTTCGTCATGTCGTGGTGACCGGGTCGCTGTACCGCCCGGGCGTGCTCGTCAAGGGTAGGGCAGCGGTTGCGACGACAGCAACGGATTTAACGAGAAATTCGGGAACAGATTGGTGAACGACTGGCTATTCGCCGGAATCCGTTGCAGCAGAACGACTTTCGAGCACCTCATCCGCGGTGGCGCCGCCGAGGACAGCCAGCACCTGCTCGCCGTACAGCCCGAGCTTGCGGGCGCCGACCCCGGAGATCTGGGCCAGCTGCCCCTCGGACGCGGGGACCCGCTCGGCGATCGCGGTCAGGGTGGCGTCGGTGAAGACCACGTAGGCCGGCACGCTGCTCGCGCGGGACACGGCCAGCCGCCACTCGCGCAGGCGCTCGAAGGTGGCCTCGTCGTACGTGGGCGGACAGTCGTCGCAACGACCGGTCTTGCGCTGGGCCGCCGTGGTCAGCTCCGTGCCGCACGAACGGCAGTGCGCCGGCAGCACCGGCTTGCCTGCCTTGCCCCCGGAGCGGCGTCCTCCCGACGCGTTCTTGGGCTGGGACCGCGCCCCGTCCCCCAAGATGCTGGCCGCGCCGTCAAGGAAGCGGGAGGGCCGCCGGCTGGCCCGGGCACCTGGCGTGCGGGCCCCGGACCACGAGAGCCGCAGCTCCTTGCGGGCACGGGTGACGCCGACGTAGGCCAGGCGGCGCTCCTCCTCGATGGCCTCGGGGGTGTCGGCCATGGTGATCGGCAGGTACCCGTCCGAGACGCCGGCGAGGAACACGACGTCCCACTCGAGGCCCTTCGCCGCGTGCAGGGACGCGAGCGTGACGCCTTGGACCGCGGGAGCGTGCTGCGCTGCGGCGCGCTCGTCGAGCTCGCGGAGGAAGTCGGGCAGACGCGCCTCGGGACCGGCGGCCACGAGGTCGTCCGACAAGGCGGCGAGGGCGGCCAGGCTCTCCCACCGCTCCCGCGCGGCGCCTCCGGCGTTCGGGGCCTCGCGCGTCCACCCGGCTCCGAGCAGGACATCGCGGACGAGCTCCGGCAGCGGGACGGAACCGTCGTCCGAGCGCGCCGCACCCCGCAGCAGGAGGATCGCGTCGCGCACCTCCTTGCGGGCGAAGAACCGTTCGCCACCGCGCACGAGGTAGGGGATCTCTCGCTCGGACAGCGCCGACTCGAAGGCCTCGGACTGCCCGTTGGTGCGGAACAGCACCGCCATCTGGCCGGGCGACATGCCCTTGGCGACGCGGTCGGCGATCTCGGAGGCCACCGCGGCGGCCTCCGCCGGGTCGTCCGGGTGCGCCGTGAGGGACGGCGTCGGGCCGTCGCCGGCCTGGGCCTGGAGCTGGACCGCGTTGCTGCGCATCGCCCCGGACGGCCCTCGCACGATGAGGTTGGCGAGACCGACGATCTGGGGCGTCGAGCGATAGTTGCGCACCAGTCGCACGACCTTGGCGGTCGGTCGCGCCGTCGGGAACTCCAGCAGGTGGCGGGGACTGGCGCCGGTGAACGAGTAGATGGTCTGGGCCGGGTCGCCGACCACGCACAGGTCGTCGCGCTCCCCCACCCACAGCTCGAGCAACCGCTGCTGCAGGGCGTTGACGTCCTGGTACTCGTCGACGACGAAGTGCCGGTACTGCGAACGCACGGCGCGGGCGATGTCGTCACGCTCCGCGAGGATGCCGACGGTGAGGAGCAGGACGTCCTCGAAGTCGATGACCCCGCGCTGGGTCTTGACCTGCTCGTAGGCCTCCAGCACCCGTGCCATCGCCGTCGCGTCGAGGCCGGGCGGCTCCCGGCGCGCGGCGCGGGCCCCGGCGGCATACGTCTCCGGGGTGAGCATGGAGACCTTGGCCCACTCCACCTCGGCGGCGAGGTCACGGATGGCGGTGCGGTCGCGGGCGAGGTCGAGGCGCAACGAGGCGGCGGCCTGGGCGACGGCGGCGGCCTTCTGCGCCATCACCTCCGGCGCGGCTCCGCCGATGGCCTGCGGCCAGAAGTAGTGGAGCTGGCGCAGTGCCGCCGCGTGGAACGTGCGGGCCTGCACCCCGACGGCGCCGAGGTCGCGCAGCCGCGTGCGCATCTCGCCCGCGGCCCGCGCCGTGAAGGTGACGGCCAGCACGCGCTGCGGCTGGTAGGCGCCGGAGTGGACGCCGTAGGCGATGCGGTGGGTGATCGCGCGGGTCTTGCCGGTGCCGGCACCGGCAAGCACGCACATCGGGCCCAGCGGGTGGGCCGCGACCTCCCGCTGCTCGGGGTCGAGCGCGGCGAGCACGTCGTCCGGGGAGGGAGCGACCGCACCGAACGGCGTCAGGGGCGAGGGGAGGTTGGGCATCGCCCGCGATCCTGTCAGACGCCGCCGACGCCGCCCACGTGAGGCGGGGCCGCGCTACTGCTGCAGCCCGTAGACGCGCGTCACCCGCAGGCGCAGGACCAGCCGACCGTCGGCCACCATCGCCGCGCGGTACTCGGCCCAGTCGGGGTGGTCCTCACCGCGGATGGTGCGGAAGAGCTCCACGAGCTCGTCCACCGTCGCGTCGTCCTCCGCGCGCGCGACCGGTGACAGCTCCGCGTCACCCTCGAGGACGGCATACGACCACCCGTCGGCCGAGGTGACCAGCAACGACGCCCTCGGGTCACGACGCAGGTTCGCGACCTTCGCCCGGCCGTCGACGACCGACACCCGCGCGGTGGGGCCGCCGTCGGCAGCCGGGTCGAAGGCGTAGTTGACCATCGACAGCTGCGGGCGGCCGTCACGCTTGAGGGCGGCGAGCCCACCGAGGTGGCCGGCGGCGGCGAGGGCGAGGAGGTTCGGGTCGAGGGCTGTGGGGCTCATGGGTCATCATGGACACAGACTGGCGCGCGCGGAAGATTGTGCGGCCCGTCGGCGTTGGACCCTGCGACCACTCCCGATCGAGAGAGAGCACCTCCAGATGTCGTCCCTCAAGGCCCCGGCCCCCGGCTCCGTGACCATGTTCACCACCTCCTGGTGCGGCTACTGCAACCGTCTCAAGGCGCAGATGGGGCGCGAGAACATCCCGTTCACCGAGGTGAACATCGAGGAGGTCCCGGAGGCCGTGCAGTTCGTCATGGACGCGAACGACGGCAACCAGACCGTCCCGACGCTGCTCTTCCCGGACGGCACCGCCGCCACCAACCCCTCGATCAACGAGGTCAAGAAGCGCCTCGCCTCCTGATCCCCGGGCGGGCGCCACGTGCCGCCCCCACGGGCACGACCTCGCCGACGCGCCCCTAGGGCACGTCGGCGATCTCGTGNTCGACACCCGTGGCGACACCGTGAGCGAGCCGTCGGCGACCGCCGCCAGCAGCTGCTCACGGGTGTACCAGCGCGCCTCGGCGATCTCCGACTCCTGCAGCGTGAGCTGTGCGGTGGTGGTCCTGGCCGTGAAGCCGACCATGAGCGAGCTGGGGAACGGCCAGGCCTGGTCGCCGAGGTACTCCACGGCGTGGACCTCGACCCCGACCTCTTCGCGCACCTCGCGCGCCACCGCCCCGGCCAGGCTCTCCCCCGGCTCGAGGAACCCCGCCAGCACCGAGAACCGCCCTTCGCCCCACCCGGCCCCACGGGCCAGGAGCAGGCGGTCGTCGGGGTCGACGACCGACATGATCACCGCGACGTCCGTGCGCGGGTAGTGCTCGCTGCCCTCGACCGTGCACCGCCGCAACCACCCCGCCGACGCCGCCTCGGTCGGAGCGCCGCACCGCGCGCAGAACGGGTGCGCCCGGTGCCAGTTGGCCAGTGCGAGCGCCGTGGTGAACAGCGCCGCGTCCCGCTCGCCGAGGAGTGCGCCGACCTGGCGCAGGGTGCGGCCGTCGTCCTCGTGGTCGCCCGCCTCGGGCGGCGGCTCGCTGACGACCGCGACGTATGCCGTCTCGTCGCCGTCCGCACCCAGGAACAGTCCCAGCCGGGTCAGGTCGTGCGGTGCCGGCGGGCGCAGCCGCAGGTGCAGGTCCGGACCGTCCTCGACCAGGTCGACCCGGTCACCGCGGAGCTCGAGGACTCGCGTCGACGGGTCCGCCAGGAGCTCACGGAGGAGGTTCTCGTCCGTGCGCCGGTCCGCAGCCCGGTCCAGACCGGGTCCGGCGAGCGCGAGATTCGGGAGAGTTTTCGCGTAGGAGCCCACGCCTCCACCCTAGGCGTGGCAGATCGGCATACGGTGGGCGCGTGGACCGCAGCCCCCTCTTCCTTGCCGCGCTGGCCAGTGCGGCCGTTCCGGGCCTCGACCCCGCCAGCGTCGAAGCCCTGCCCGGGGCACCCGACCACCAGTACGACGTCGCGTTCGTCCAGGACACCCAGCACCGTCGGTGGGTGATCCGCGTGCCCCGCAGCCAGACTGCGGCGGCGCAGATGGAGTCCACCTTCGCGTTGCTGGCGCTGCTGGCCCGACGCCTGCCGTTCAGCGTGCCGACGCCCAAGGGCTTCGCCGCCCTCAAGGAGGGCGGTCGCGCAGCGATCTACCCCTACCTGCCGGGCCGGAACCTCGACTTCGGGGCCCTGCCCGCCGGTCCCGGGCTGGCGGCCGAGCTCGGCCGGTCCATCGCGGCGTTGCACAACACCGACCACGGGCTGTTCGACGAGGCCGGCCTCCCGGCGTACGACGCGGACACCTACCGAACCCGCCGCCTGACCGAGCTGGACCGTGCAGCCGCCACCGGTCACGTGCCGACCGGACTGCTCACCCGGTGGGAGAAGCTCCTTGAGGACGTCGTGCTGTGGCGGTTCGCGCCCACGCCGACCCACGGTGACCTCACCGGGGACCAGGTCCTCGTGGTGTTCGACGACGACCAGGACGCCTCGACCGGCCGGGTCAAGGCCATCACGGGCTGGGAGGACGCCAAGGTCGCCGACCCCGCCGACGACTTCTCGGCCCTGGTGACCCAGGTGCCCGAGAGCGCTCTCGAGACGCTCATGGAGGCCTACGCCCACGCGCGCTCCGAACGACCCGACCCCCACCTGCTCACCCGAGCCCGGCTCGCGTCCCAGATGCGTGCGCTCGGCGACCTCATGGTCGCCGTCGGCGGCGGTGACCGACTGCTCGTGGAACGCCACGCCGCCGGGCTGCGCCGCCTCGACGAGCAGCTGCACGCCGAGGACGAGGCCACGAACGACTACCGCCGCCAGGCCGAGGCCGCCGCCCGGCCCGTGAGCCCCGTCGTCGTTCCCCCGGTGGTCGAGGACGTGGACGAGGACGACGAGGACGTCGCCGTGATGTTCGCCCGCACGGCCGACACGGACAGCGACACGGACGGTCCAGGGACGGACGACGGTCCCGCGACGGACGACGGTCCCGCGACGGACGACGACGCAGCGGTCGACCAGGAGCCGCCGACGGACGAGGCGTCCTCGGCTGACGAGGAGTCCCTGACCGACCAGCAGGCGGGAGACGACGTTCAGCGGGCGGACGACGATGAGGACACGGACGCGTTCGCCGTGCCGGTGGACGAGGACCCGACGGACGCCGACCCCGAACCGACCGTCTCCGAGCCGACCGACCCCGAACCGACCGACTACGAGCCGACCGACGCCGAACCCGCCGACCACCGCGGCGCGGCGACGACCGAGATCCCGGTGCGCACGGGCGGACCGGCCCAGCCGGACCTGCTCGAGTTCGACGAGGACGACCCGGGACCGGAGCACGAGCCCGGCTACACCAGCCGCTGACCTACTCGGGAACTGCCGACAGCAGCGTCGCGAGGTCCCGGTCGTCGGGCAGGTCCGGCCACACCGTCTCGCCGGTCCCCGCGTAGTAGAACGCGGCGTCGACCTCGTCGAGCTCCAGCCCGCGGAGCCGGGCGAAGGCGACCCGGTAGGCGGCCAGCTGCAGCGACCGCACCCGGGCCGCCTCGCCGCTCGGCTTCGCCCCGGTCTTCCAGTCCACGACGCTGAAGCCGCCGCCCTCGCGCGGGAAGACGGCGTCGATGCGGCCACGGACGGCGATCCCGTCGATCACCGTCTCGACCGCGATCTCGATCTCGCTGGGCACGCGCCCGGCCCACTCGCTGGCGAGGAAGTGCTCCTTCATCACGGGGAGCTCGGCGTCGTCACCGGGGTCGTCGTCGGCGCTGCCGGGAAGGTCGACGATGTCGACCATGGCGGCCTGGGCGTAGTGCTGCTCTACCCAGGCGTGGAAGGCGGTGCCCCGACGGGCGGCCAGCGCGGGTGGCTCGGGCATGGGTCGGCGCAGCGTCGACGCGAACCGGTCCGGGTCCTGGGCGAGCGCGACGACGGCCGAGGCCGACAGGTGGCGTGGCAGCAGGACCGTGACGTCGCTGCGCGCGCCCAGGCGGCGCCGCTCCTCGAGCAGCAGGTCGAGCTCCTCGAGGACGGTGAGCTCAGCGCCGGGGATCGGCAGCAGGCCCTGCTCGAACACGTCATCGGCGGGTGACCCGGCGGCATACTCGTCGATCGCCGCCTCCACGAGCCGGGCCCCCTCCGCGAGCGCCTCGCGGCGCGCCTCGAGGGGGTCGGCCGGCCACGGCACCGACACGGCGACCGCGGTGGCGGGGTTCTGGGTGGCCTCGGGGTCGAGGGGGTCGGGCAGGTCGACCCAGGCCAGGCGGCGGACCCGCAGGTCGGGGTCGTCCATGACCTCGGTGAGGAAGCGCGAGGTGACCTTCGGCGTCTTGCCGTCGGTCCACACCGGCGCCGTGAGCAGCATGTGGGTCTTGGCACGGGTGAAGGCGACGTAGGCGAGGCGGCGCTCCTCGGCCACCCCGTGCTCACCGCTGGCCAGCAGGAAGTCCTCGACGCGGGCGTCGATGTCCTTCCAGTCCTGCGCGCCCGGCCAGTCCAGGTGCGGGAGCCCGGACACGTCACCGCGGAGGGCGTACGGGATGCCGCCGTCCTGGAGCCCGGCGATCCACCCGCGCCCCTTGGGGGTGGACAGGGTCCACGTGCCGTCGTCGCCGACCCGGCTGGCGGCCGATGCCAGGGCCGGGAACGACCCCTCCACGAGCCCCGGGACGGCCACGGCCTCCCACTCCAGCCCCTTGGCCGCGTGGACCGTCAGGACCTGCACGGCATCGGTCGACGCCTCGATGTAGCCCTTGTCGAGCCCGCGCTCCTCCTTGAGGGCGGCGGTGAGCCAGGCGAGGAACCCTCCGAGGTTGGGGCGGTCAGCGCTCGTGGTGAAGGTGGCGGCGACGTCGGCGAAGGCGTCGAGGTGGGCCCGGGCCGCGGCCGGCGTGTACCCCTCACGGGCCAGCACCTCGATGTCGAGGCCGAGGGCGCGCTCGGCCTCGCCCACGAGGTCGGCCAGCGGCAGGCTGCTCAGCGAACGCAGCCGGCGGATGGCGTGCTGCAGGCCGACCAGCCGGTGCACGGCGACCTCGCTGACCGCCTTGTCGTCCCGGCTGCGCCAGCCGAGCGGCGGCAGGTCGTCGACGGCTTCGACGATGCTCACGGTGTCGGCGCTGTCGGGCGACTGGTCGTGGACTGGTGCGGGGGCGCCGCTCGCCTCCCGGTGGCGGACGTCCTGCTGCTGCCGGACGTCCTGCTGGTGGCGAGCCCACGCCATCAGGCCGTCGAGGTCGGCCGCACCCAGGCGGCACAACGGCCCGGTCAGCAGGCGCATGAGCTGGTCGCCGCGGGTGGGGTCGTGGACCACGTGCAGCAGCGAGGTGATGTCCTGCACCTCGGCGGTGAGCAGGAGGCCGCCCAGGCCGACCACCTCGTAGGGGATGGTGCGCGCCTCGAGCGCGTCGATGACGGCGGCGAACTGGGACCGCTTGCGGCACAGCACCGCTGACGACTTCGCACCGGACGCGCGACGGTCACCCAGCCACTGCGCCACCATCGCAGCCTCGTCCGCAGCCGTGAGGACGCGTGCGACCTCGACCGTGCCGGGGCCCGCTCCCGGGCGGGCACCGAGCTGCTCGACAGGCACCGCGGACCGCTCGCGCAGGGGGGTGGCCACGGCGTTGGCCACGTCGAGGATCGTCGCGTCGTTGCGCCAGCTGGTGGCGAGCGGGCGGACCGGCGCAGGGTCCGAGCCGTCGCGGAACTGGTCACGGAAGGCGCTGAGCGTCGTGGCACTGGCGCCTCGCCAGCCGTAGATGGACTGGTGCGGGTCACCGACGGCCGTGACGGGCACGGGTTCCCCGGCGGCCACGAACAGGGCGCGGAGCAGGTCGAGCTGCGCGGCGGAGGTGTCCTGGAACTCGTCCAGCAGCACGGCACCGAAACGCTGTCGTTCGATGGCACCGATGTCCGGGAAGGTCAGGGCGAGCTGGGCGGCGAGCGCCATCTGGTCGGCGAAGTCCATCGCGTCGCGCTGTCGCTTGAGGGCGAGGTAGCGCTCGACCATGGGCAGCACCCCCGCTCGTGCCCTGAGGGCCTCACGCATCTTCTTCGCCTCACCCGGGAGGTCCTTGGCCCTGCTGGCGCCGGGCGGCAGCGCCGCGAGGGCGGCCAGGACGGTCTCGATGTGCTCGCGCACCTGGGCGGGGGTGACGAGGTGCTCGGCCATCTCCCCGGCGAGGTCGACGACGGCGGCGGTGACGGTCGACTCCGCGTTGGGGACGTCGTCCATGGGCCCGTCGTAGGCCGCCACGACCTCGGAGGCGTACTGCCAGGCCGCGGCCTCCGACAGGAGCCGGGACTCGGACTCGAACCCGAGGCGCAGAGCGTGCTCGCGCACCAGCCGTCCCGCGTAGGAGTGGTAGGTCGAGACCGTGGGCGTCCCGCCGAGCACCTCGGCGTCGCTCTCGCCGTCGTCGGGGCGCGGGGTCCAGATCTCGCGCTGCTGCAGCAGCCGCAGCCGGGAGCCGATGCGTTCGGACAGCTCGGTGGCAGCCTTGCGCGTGAAGGTCAGGCCCAGCACCTGGTCGGGCTCGACGAACCCGTTGGCCACGAGCCACACGACCCGGCCGGTCATCGTCTCGGTCTTGCCCGAACCCGCTCCGGCCACGACCAGCAGCGGCGACATCGGGGCCTCGATGACGGCGACCTGCTGGGGTGTCGGCTCCGGCTGGCCGAGGGCCTCGGCGACCGCTCGCGCCGACCACCGCGGCGTCACAGGACCCTCCCCTCGGGCTGGGCCGGGCAGGAGGACCGCACCTGGCACTGCTTGCACCAGTCCCCCACGCTCGCGAGGAAGGTCGCACCGGCCATCCCCTCAGCGGTCCGCGCGACGAGGTCTGCGGCCCAGGTCGGGTCCTCGTCCGAGGCGAGCGGCTTCTGCTCCTGCAGGGTGGTCTTCACCAGAGCCGCCTTGCCCACCTGGAGCAGGGCGGCACCGACGGAGGTCGAGCCGTGCTCGGGGAAGGCGCCCTGTTCGACCCCGAGCTGGTAGGCGCCGAGCTGGGGGTGCCGGTCGATCTCGTCGTTGCGGGGCTTGCTGCTGCCGGTCTTGTAGTCGACGACGCGCAACCCGGTCGGTCCCCCTCCGGGCACGGTGACCTCCTCGAGGCGGTCGACCTTGCCGCTGAGCACCGCCCGACCGAGCGTGACCTTCATGTCCAGCTCCGCGCCGAGGCGCACCCAGCCGTGGGACCGCGCCTCGTCGAAGTAGCGCGCCAGCCTGCGGACCATCTCGTGCGCCTCGACCCGCTTGCGGTCCGAGACCCAGCCCGACGGCATGCCGAGCCTGGCCCAGCGGGCGTCGACCTCCGCGACGAGCTCGTCGGCGGTGACGTCGCCCAGCTCGGCGGCGATGTCGTGCACGAGCGTGCCGATGTCTGCGGCCCCGACCGACGGCCCGTCGCCGCCGACGGAGCCGAGCAGCCATCGCAGGCCGCACTTCCCGAACGACTCCACCTTGCTCGGCGAGACCCGCACGAGCTGGTCAGCCGTGCGCAGGGGTCGCTCGTCGGACACCGACCGCATCACCCACCACTGGCCGGGATCGGCGCCCGGCACCCGCTCGTGCGTGAGCCGGGCGAGGGCCGCAACCGCGGTGCGGCGCGTGCTGCCGTCCTCGGACAGCAGCTGGCGGCGCAGCTCGCCCACCAGGGTGGGCAAGGTCATCGTGCGGGCGACGTCGGCGAACGGCCGGTCGCCGAGCTCGGTGATGGTGTCGGGGTCGACGACGTCGAGGTAGACCGACGGCTGCTCGTCGTCGCTGCGGACTGCGGTCATGACGACCCGGTCGGTGGCCCGGGTCAGGGCCACCAGCAGCAGGCGGGTCTCGTCGTAGCGCACCGCCGCCTGGGCCGCCCGGAACGTCGAGGTGCGCCCCGCGACGACGTCGACGAGTCGCTCGGACCCCAGCAGCGAACCCCGCAGCCGCAGGTCTGGCCAGACCCCTTCCTGCACCCCGGTGACGAAGACCTGGGACCACTCCCGACCGGCGGCGGCCTGGGGGGTGGTGATGGTGACCGCCTCCCCGACGGGTGAGCGGGCCACGAGCGTGTCGCCCGGGATGTCCTGGCTGCCGATGTGGGCGAGGAAGGCCTCGGGGCCGGCCTGCGGCAGGCGGTCGACGAACTTGGCCGCAGCGTCGAAGAGCCCCACGACCGCGTCGAGGTCGCGGTCGGCCCGGGCCGCGGCCGGTCCGCCGGACAGCGCGGCGCTCTGCCACTCGGGTGCCAACCCGGTGGCCGACCACATCTCCCACAGCACCGACTCGGCGCTCACGCCGGGCTCCCAGCGCCAGGTGCCTCCCTCGGCCCGGCCGCGCGCGGCCTTGACCCCGGCGGCGATGGTCCGGGCGACTCGTCTGGCAGGGCCTCCCTCCGGCCCGAGCTCGACGAGCGAACCCGGCACGGTCAGGGCCTCCGCGAGCAGCTCGTCGCTGGTGCGGCTGCCGCCCGCGGCCAGCTCGACGCGGCGCAGGGCACGACGTAGCCGGCGCAGTCCCACGGCATCGGCGCCACCGATCGGGGACAGCAGGGCGTCGACCGCCACCTGGGGGGCGATGCGGGGAACGGCGTCCTGGGCGAGGTCCACCCGCACGATGCCGAGGACCACCTCGAGCAGGGTCAGCAGCGGACGTACCGCCACCTCGTCGCGCACGGGGAGGTCGGTGGCGCTGCCGGCCACCGGCACGCCCGCCGACATGAGGACCCGGCGCAGGGTCGAGGTCCGCCCCTGGCCGCGGACGACCACCGCCATCTGCGACCACGGGACCCCGTGCCGCAGGTGGGCCTCGCGAAGCTCGGCGGCGACGAAGCTCGCCTCCTGGCTCACCGCCCGCAGCAGCCGGACCTCGACCCGGCCTCCCGGCCGGCCGGGTACGGCGCCGCGCTGGCTGCCACCACCGAGGGCACCGATCTTGGGCGCCACCCGTGCGGCTGCGGCGTGGACGGCTTCCGGGAGGCGGTGGGCCGTGGGGAGGACGAGGGTCGGGCCCTCGCCGAGCGCGGTCCAGCCGTCGGCGAGGTAGCGCGGGTCGGCACCGCGGAACGTCTGCACGGCGCTGTCGGGGTCGCCGAGCAGGACGACGTCGATGCCTGGCGCGGCGACGGTGCGCAGGAGGCGGGTCGCCGCCGAGGTGAGCTCCTGGGCGTCGTCCACCACGACCAGGCGCAGTCCCCTGCGCAACCGGTCGAGGGCGTCGGGGTCCTCGACGAGCAGGTCCGCCGCGGCGCCGAGGATCCACGCGGGGTCGTAGGCGCCGGGCGCGGAGAAGGCGGTCACCTCGTCGTACTCGGCGAGCACGTCGGCGGCGGCCACCCACTCGGGGCGGTCGTGCTCCACACCGAGGCGGGCCAGGTCGTCGGGCTCGAGGTCGAGCTCGACGGCCCGCATGAGCAGGTCGCGCAGCTCCGCCCTGAACCCACGGGTGCCCAGGGCCGCGTCGAGCGCGGTGGGCCACGACGGGGCCGGCGTCGCCCCGGCCACGAGCCCGGTCTCGGCCGCGGCGTGGCCGGCCAGCAGGTCGCGCAGGATGACGTCCTGCTCCGGTCCGCTGAGCAGCCGGGGAGCAGGGTCGCCGCGCAGCGCCGCGGCCTGCCGCAGGATCCCGAACCCGAAGGCCTGGTGCGTCCGGGCCAGCGGCTCGGTGGACGTGCGACCGAGCCGCGCGGTGACCCGCTCTCGCAGGCTGCCGGCACCGACGCGCGAGGAGGTCAGCACCAGGCACTGGTCCGGCGTCGCCTCCCCCGCCTCGACCCGGGCCACGACCGTCTCGATCGCCACCGTCGTCTTCCCGGTGCCCGGGCCGCCCAGGACGCGCAGCACCCCGCCCCGGTGGGCGACCGCAGCTCGCTGGACCTCGTCGAGCGCGGGCGCGTCGACGACCAGGCTCGGGGCACGGCGGAGCATCAGCACGGGGCCGATTCCATCACCCCGGGCCGACATCGGCGGTCACGCCCCACCGGCGCCGGGCCGACGAACGCGATGCACTCACGCCGAGGGACGGCGGGCGTCCTTCCAGCGGGCGACGGACAGGTCCACCCGGCGGCCGTCCACCTGGCCGCGGACGAGCGGGGTTCCCTCCGACCGGTAGTGGGCGAGCGCCTCGTCCTCGAGCCCTTGGGGGAAGTACCCCCCGGAGCGCAGCACGCGCCACCAGGGGACGTCCGAGCCGTACCTCGCCATCACCGACCCGACCCCGCGCGCACCGCCGCGTCCGAGCACCTCGGCGATGTCGCCATACGTCATGACCATGCCCTCGGGGATCTGGTCGACCACCTCGAGGACGTCGTCGGCGAACTCGCTCGGCTGCCCGAATCCTGTTGCGTCCGTGACCAACTCGGTCCTCCTCAGTAGACGGGAAGAGACGGGTCGACGTCGCGCACCCACGCGAGCACCCCGCCGGTCAGGTTGCTGACGTCGTCGCGTCCGGTCGCGGCGAGCAGTCCCGCGGCCTCTGCCGAGCGGGCTCCCGACTTGCAGTGCACGACCACCGGTATGTCGCGCGGCAGCTCGTCCGCGACCGTCCCGGAACGGAACTCGTCGAGGTGCACGGCGCGGGCGCCGGGGATCGACACGATCGCGCGCTCGCCGGGTTCACGGACGTCGACGAGCTCGAACCTCGTCTCCCCCCGCTCGCGGGCGGCCAGCAGGTCGGCCAGCTCGGTCGCGGACACCTCCGCGAAGGCAGGCGTCGCCGCCCGCTCGGACGGTTCGCCCTCGACCACGACGGCGCCCGCCGTGCCGCAGAACTCCTCGTAGTCGACCAGCGCGGTGATCGTCGGGGACTCGCCGCACACGGGGCAGTCGGGGTTGGCGCGGACCGTGAGCGAGTCCCACGTCTGGCGCATCGCATCGTGCACGAGCAGCCGGCCGACGAGGGTCTCGCCCCGACCGACGATGAGCTTGACCGCCTCGGCGACCTGCACCGAACCCACCGCCGCGCACAGCACCCCGAGCACGCCACCGGTCGCGCAGGAGGGCACGGCGTCGGGCGGGGGCGGCTCCGGGAACACGCAGCGGTAGCACGGGCCGTACCCCGCGAACCACACCGACACCTGCCCGTCGAACCGGTAGATCGACCCCCACACGTGCGGGAGCCCGAGCAGCACGCAGGCGTCGTTGACGAGGTACCGGGTGGCGAAGTTGTCGGCGCCGTCGAGGACGACGTCGTAGTCGGCGAGGACCTCCAGCGCGTTCTCCGAGGTGAGCCGCAGGTCGTGGCGGACCACGGTCACCAGGGGGTTGATCGCCGCGACGGTCTCGGCGGCCGACTCGGTCTTGCGGCGCCCGACGTCGGCGACCCCGTGGACGACCTGGCGCTGGAGGTTCGAGGCGTCGACCACGTCGTCGTCGACGACGCCGATCGTGCCGACACCGGCCGCCGCGAGGTACATCAGCGCGGGCGACCCGAGCCCGCCCGCACCCACGACGAGCACGCGGGCGTTGGACAGTCGCTGCTGGCCCTCGAGGCCGATGTCGGGGAGCAGGATGTGCCGCGCGTACCGGCCCTTCTGCTCGACCGTGAGCTCGGGACCGGGCGCAACCAGCGGTGGGATGGCCATGTGACTCACGTTACCCACCCGTACGATGTCCCCGACACCGCCGCCCGGCGGTGACCTCCCGACCTGAGAGGCACGCATGTCGCTTCGCGCCGACACCGGCACCGACGCCGCCCGCGGACAGCGGATGCCGCGGTCCGCTCGCCGTGCCCAGCTCCTCGAGGCCGCGCAGGCGGCGTTCGTCGAGTCCGGCTACCACGCTGCCGCGATGGACGACATCGCCGAGCGCGCGGGCGTGTCCAAACCCGTCCTGTACCAGCACTTCCCCGGCAAGCTCGAGCTCTACCTCGCGCTGCTCGACAAGCACAGCGAGGCGCTCGAGATGCTCGTGCGCGAGGCGCTGGCCTCCACGCACGACAACAAGGAGCGCGTCTACGCCTCCATCGCCGCCTACTTCGACTTCGTGTCCCGGGACGGCGCCGCCTTCCGGTTGATCTTCGAGTCCGACCTCACGAACGAGTCGGCGGTCCGCAACCGCCTCGACGCCGTCGGCCTGGTCTGCGCGGAGGCGGTGGCCGAGGTGATCGCCGAGGACACCAGCCTCCCCGACGAGGACGCCTCGCTGCTCGGTATGGCGCTCACCGGGCTTGCCCAGGTCAGTGCCCGCCACTGGCTCGCCCAGGGGTCGGACGTGCCCAAGGACGAGGCCGCCCGCCTCGTCGGCACGCTCGCCTGGCGCGGTCTCGGCTCCTTCCCCAAGGTGGGCGGGGAAGGTTCCCCCGAGCACGCTGGTTAGCCTTACCGACAAGTCAGACCGACAGTCCGCACCGGCAGCTGTGCCGCGTGCTCCGTCCCACAGAAAGGCCATGACCGTGGAGGTCCGGATCGGCGTGCAGAACGTCTCCCGTGAGGTCGTCATCGAGTCCGCCCAGAGCCCCGACGAGGTCGCCAAGGCCGTGGCGGCCTCCATCGACAAGGGCGCTTCCCTGTCGCTCACCGACGACAAGGGCCGCGTCACCGTGGTCCCCGCCGGCGCCCTCGGGTACGTGCAGATCGGCGAGTCCGAGAAGCGCGGCGTCGGCTTCGGCAACAGCTGACCCACCGGTCGCCGGGGCCCGCCACGGGCGCCCGGCGACCACACCGGGCGACCACACCCGGCGGCGTCGGCCGGCGCCATACCGCAGGCCGCTGACCTGCGCAAACTCGGGAGAATCGTTCCCGGTCCGTAATCTTCCCGTCCCGCTCCCCGGGGTGCGATTCCGCCCATACCGGTGTTGAGTTGTCCCCGTGAGGGCCGCACACGCGGCTCAGCAACAGCACCGGTGAACCCGGTGCAGAAGGAGTGAACGATGATTGGAACGATCATTGGCGCCATTATCGCCGGTCTCATCATTGGGGCACTCGCGCGACTGGTGCTTCCCGGTAAGCAGAACATCTCAGTCCTGGTCACCATCATTCTGGGGATCCTCGGCTCCCTCGTGGGATCGCTGATCGTCTACCAGCTCGGCTACAACAACTCCAACGGTGGATTCAAGATCATCCCGTTCCTCGCGGGCGTGGTCGTCGCTGCCGTTTTCATCGTCATCTACGAGCGTGTGACCGGCCGCAAGGGCGCTCACCACGTCTGACGCTCCACGCAAGAGACAGAGGGGCCCGGTCCTGCTGGACCGGGCCCTTTCGTGTGCCGTGGCCGAGCCGTCGGCCGGCTGCTTGGGTGGGCGGACTCAGGCAGCCAGGCCCAGGCGTCCCATCCGGCGGGTGTGCTCGTCGGTGAGCCGGGCGAACATCCGGCCGAGCTCGGCGAGGTCGGCGCTCGGCCGGTCGGGGCCGCCGGCACCACCCACGAGCAGGGAGGCGAGCGCATCGCGCTCGACCGCCACCTGCTGGGCCTGCGACAGGGCCTCGCCCACGAGGCGACGACCCCACAGCGCGAGCCGCCCGGAGATGCGGGGGTCGGTGCGGATGGCCTCCCGGACCACCTTGACGACGAAGTCGGCCTGGCCGACGTCCTGCATCGCCGAGTGCACGAGCGCCTTGGTCGAGGGGTCCACGTACGCGGCGACCTCGCGGTAGAAGTCGGTGGCGATGCCGTCCCCGACGTAGGCCTTGACCAGGCCCTCGAGCCACGTGCTCGGACGGGTCCGCTCGTGGAAGGCGTCCACGGGGGCGATGAACGGGGCCATGGCCGTCTCGGGCGCCACCCCCATGTCGTCGAGGCGGGCGACGATCATCTCGTAGTGCCGGAACTCGGCCACGGCGAGCCCGGCGACGGCGGCCTTGAGCGGCTGGGTCGGCGAGAGCTCGGAGTCACCGGCCAGTCGGGTGAACGCGGTGAGCTCGCCGTAGGCAAGGGCACCGAGGAGGTCCGCGACCGCCTCGCGGTACTGCGGATCAGCCAGCCAGTCGTCCTGCGTCATGTCCGTCACCCTAACGGCGCGACCGCACCCGCCGACGCCCGACGACCCACCGCCGGGGACCGACGATGAGGGGATGGGAGGGCCCCGGCGGTAGACTGGACGCGTCAAAGGTGCCCGGTCGGCACGAATCAGCCGCGGACGTGGTCCGCGCAACCGCTCGACGAGCATGGAAGACCTCCGATCGGCCCGCTGCGCGACGGCCTCCTCCCCCGTGGGGAGCGCCCCGATCGAGAGAACTTCATGACCGAGACCACCACGGACGCTGCTGCGCCCGCAGAGCCGACGTTCGCCGACTTCGACGTCCACCCCGACATCGTCGCCTCCCTGAGCGCCGCCGGCATCGTCACCCCCTTCCCCATCCAGGCGATGACCCTCCCGGTCGCCCTCGCCGGCCACGACATCATCGGCCAGGCGAAGACCGGCACCGGCAAGACGCTCGGCTTCGGCGTCCCGATGCTCAACCGCACGATCGCCCGCGTCGACGACGCCTGGGACGGCTTCAAGCACGCCGGCAAGCCGCAGGCCCTGGCCGTGGCACCCACCCGCGAGCTCGCGGTCCAGGTCGCCGCCGACCTCGAGCGCGCCGGCAAGGGACGCGGCATCCGCGTCCTCACCGTCTACGGTGGCCGCGCGTACGAGCCGCAGGTCGAGGCGCTGCGCAACGGCGTCGAGGTCGTCGTCGGCACGCCCGGTCGCCTCATCGACCTGGCCAAGCAGGGCCACCTCGACCTGTCCCACGTGAAGTCCGTCGTCCTCGACGAGGCCGACGAGATGCTCGACCTCGGGTTCCTGCCCGACGTGGAGAAGCTCCTCGCCATGACGCCGCCGAACCGCCAGACCATGCTGTTCTCGGCGACCATGCCGGGCGCGGTCGTGGCGCTGGCCCGTCGCTACATGAAGCAGCCGACCCACATCCGGGCCATGGGCGACGACCAGGAGAACGCCCACACGGTCAAGGCCGTCGAGCAGTTCGTCTACCGCGCCCACGCGATGGACAAGGTCGAGATGCTGGCGCGCATGCTGCAGGCCGAGGGCCGTGGCCTGACCATCATCTTCAGCCGCACGAAGCGCACCGCCGCCAAGGTCGCCGACGAGCTCGTCGACCGCGGGTTCGCCGCCGCCGCGATCCACGGTGACCTCGGCCAGGGCGCCCGCGAGCAGGCGCTGCGCGCGTTCCGCAACGGCAAGGTCGACATCCTCGTCGCCACCGACGTCGCGGCCCGCGGCATCGACGTCGACAACGTCACCCACGTCATCAACTACCAGTGCCCCGAGGACGAGAAGACCTACCTGCACCGCATCGGCCGCACCGCCCGCGCCGGCAACACGGGTATCGCCGTCACGTTCGTCGACTGGGACGACATCCCCCGCTGGGGCCTGATCAACAAGACGCTGGACCTGGGCATCCCGGACCCGGAGGAGACCTACTCCTCCTCGGACCACCTCTACGAGCAGCTCGACATCCCGCGCACCGCCAAGGGCCGCCTGCCGAAGGCCGCCCAGAAGCTCGCGGGGCTCGACGCCGAGGTGCTCGAGGACCTCGGCGAGACCGGCAAGGCCAGCGGTCGGCGCCCCGCCGGCGGTGGCCGCAGTGGTCGTGACGGCGCCCGAGAGGGAAGCCGCGACGGTGGTCGTGGACGCGAGGGTTCGCGCGACGCCGGTCGCAGCGAGCGCCGCCCCGACTCGGCGCCCAAGGATGGCGACGCAGCCACCAAGCCGCGTCGCAACCGCAACCGGCGTCGCACCCGCGGCGGCACGGGCGACGCCGCCCCCGCCGGCCAGGAGGGCTGACCCCACTGCCGGGTACGGCGCCGCGTTGCGAATCGGTCACGTCGGCGCCATACCCGTGGGCACTGGTGCCATCCTCACGTCGTGGGGGACTTCATGCACCGTTCCGGGCGCCGGACCGTCGCGATCCTGCTGGTGGCCGCGGTCGCGGTCGTCGCGGTCGTGGTCGCGGTGCTGCGGCCGAGCGAGCAGGAGCGCTTCCGGTCCTGGCTGCGTGACCAGCCCGACGTCGTGTCCGTCGACGAACCCGCCCGGGCCGTGGCCCTCGGCGTCGCCGGGGTGGCCGGCCGGGTGTTCGAGCCCACCGACCGTGCCGTGGTGGCCGTGCCGCTCGACGTCGCGGTCGTCGACCGCCTGGCTCGCGCCATCGTCGCGTATGCCGCCGCCCACCCGTCCCTGAGCGGTCCAGCCGTGGAGCTGCGGCAGGGCCGGGACGTGGTGCTCGTCGGTGCGCGCCCGGGTACCAATGCCACGACCCTGCGGGTGCTCGGCGCGATGCGTGACCTGCCTGGTGTCGTCGCGGTTCAGATCGCCGTGCGATCGGGGTCCGCGCCCTTCACCGCCACCGTGGAGACCGGCTCCGACCTGCCTGCCGCTGTGACGACCCTGGCCGGCGCCGTGCCGCACCCGGACGAGTCGTGGGTCAACGGACCCCCATCCGTCGCGGTCCGCGACCCCGAGGGCCACGAGGTACGGGTCCTCGACGGCGGCACCGTCAGTGCGTCGGACCGGCGGGCCTTCGCCCTGGCGGTGCGACTGGCCCCGGCCCGAGCAGTCACGCTCACGGTCTCCGGGACACCGAGCACGGACCGCCGGAGCGTGATCAGGCTCCCGGGCCCTGGTCTGGTGGCCGAGGACGTCGACGCCCTGCACCGGTCGGGTTTCGGCCTGAGCCGGTTCGGTGAGGTCGTCGAAGGCCCTGTCGGTCCGGTCACCATGGACGAGCAGGCGTGGGCCACCTCCGCGGCGGCCCAGCTGCGGCGGGACTCAGGAGCCGTGGCAGTCACCGTGGACCCCGGCACCTCCGACACCAGGCGTCCCGTCACCGCCGACCTGCGGGTCACTCCCGACGTCTCGTTCCCACGGGTCCTCGCGGCCCTGCCGGAGGCTGTCGAGCAGGTGGAGCTGCACACCTCACCCGCGCCTCCCGACTACGACCGCGACGACGCCCTCGCCCCCGACCCCGAGGTCGACTGCCCCGACGTGGGCCACGGCCTCAACCTCGCGTACACGGGCCCGCCCGGACGGCTCGGCAAGGCCGCCAACTACCTTGCCGCCCTGCGCGCGGGCGCGAGCGGTGCGACCTGCGTCCACTGGGCGGAGGCCGACGAGCACGGACGTCGCCCGACCACCCAGACCCTGCTCGTCCGGCTCCCCCTGCGCGAGGCGAGCTGGCGGCCCCTGCTGGACGTCGTCCGGGCCCGCCGGGCGGACCTGGGGTCGGCCCATCCCACCGTGCTCCTGCTCCTGCCGGTCCCCGGGACGTCGGTCACCGGGCTCGTCGACCTCGCCGAGGGCCAGGCGCCCTCGGTCAGCGCTCTGGACACGGACAGCCAAGGGCAGACCCGCGCGGTCCAGGACGCACTTCAGCCCCTGGTCCGGTACTGGGCCAGGGGCTGAAGGCTCGCCGTGCGGGACGCGTGGCGCGCCGCGCGTCGGGCGGGGTGTCAGGCGCCGATGGTCGCCGTGTCGATGACGAAGCGGTAGCGCACGTCGGAGTTCACGACGCGGTCGTAGGCCTCGTTGACCTTGCTGGCGTCGATCGTCTCGATCTCGGCGGCGATGCCGTGCTCGGCCGCGAAGTCGAGCATCTCCTGGGTCTGCGGGATCCCGCCGATGTTGGAGCCGGCCAGTGCCTTGCTGCCACCGATGAGCGAGAACGCCACGAAGGTGCTCGGGTCGCTCGGGGCGCCCACGTTGACCATGGCGCCGTTCGCCTTGAGCAGCGACAGGTAGTCGTCGAACGGCAGGTTCGCGCTCACCGTGTTGAGGATGAGGTCGAACGAGCCGCGCAGCTTCTCGAAGGTCTCCGGGTCCTTGGTGGCGTAGTGGGCCACAGCGCCGAAGGCCTTGCTGTCGGCCTCCTTGGAGGTCGTCTGGCTCAGCACGGTGACCTCGGCGCCGAGGGCGGCGGCGAACTTCACGCCGAGGTGGCCGAGGCCACCGAGGCCGACGACGGCGACCTTCTTGCCGGGCCCTGCGCCCCAGCGCTTGAGCGGGTTGAACGTCGTAATACCGGCGCACAGGAGCGGTGCGGCGACGTCGAGCTCGAGGGCGTCGGGGATGCGGACGGCGAAGCGCTCGCTCACGACGACGGACTGCGCGTAGCCGCCCATGGTCTTCTCGCCGTCGTAGCCGGTGCCGTTGTACGTCATGACGGCACCCTTGAGGCAGAACTGCTCCTGGCCGTCCTTGCAGTACTCACACTCGCCACAGGAGTCGACCATGCAGCCGACGCCGACGCGGTCGCCGACCTTGTAACGGGTCACGCCGCCACCGACCTCGGAGACGACTCCGGCGATCTCGTGGCCGGGCACCATCGGGAAGATGGCGCTCCCCCACTCCTCACGGACCTGGTGGATGTCGCTGTGGCAGATTCCGGCAAATGCGATGTCGATGACGATGTCGTCATCGCGCAGCTCGCGGCGCTCGATCGTGGTCGCCTCGAGGGCGGCTCCGGCGGACGCGGCGGACAGTGCTGCAGTGCGGGACATGATTCTCCTTGGGGGGTCGGGGTCAGTCACCGTCAAGGGACAAGTCCCTCGCGGACGTGACTATTCCGAGCCCGCCGGCGGGGCTGGTGCGCGACCGCGCCGCGAACGCCGGGGAGAATGCTTCGGACGAGCTACCGCGACTGCCCGGAAACCCGGTATGCGGCGGGGACGGCGGACTGCGCCGACGTGGAGTTCCCGACCTGCTGGAGCTGGACCGCCGGGGCGCCCGAGCCCGTGGTGGCGTCGGAGGTGTCGTTGATGCCCACGGACCAGTAGAGGACGCACACGGCGATCGCCGCGAGGATGGTCTGCAGCGGTCCGGCGTGGGCGCCGGTCGAGCGGGTGGTGGATGTCGGCTGGGGGGTGGACGACATTGGGGGACTCCTCGGATCTGCGCCGCGCTCGACGACCAGCAGGGGGTCTGGTCGTGCTCCGTGGCGGATGCAGAGATCGTCGCAGCGCATCAACCAGCGGTCACGACCTCTTTGCCAGTTCCATACCTTCCGACACGCCGACGGCGCCGTTTCCGGCCCGATCGGCTCAGTAGGGGGTCGTCCGTTCGGTTGAGGTGCGGTAGCCGCGTCACAGGCGTCTCACAGGCAACGCACGCCACCTCAGAGCGTGGCGAGCTGCTTCGCGAGCGCCTTCGCGACCTCACGGTAGGCCTTGGCCCCCTTGGACGTGCGGGAGGTAGCCAGGATGCTGCGGCCCACCGCCGGCGCCTCGGCGAACCGCACCGTCTTCGGGATGGGCGGGCTCAGGACCGGCAGGTCGTAGCGCTGGCCGACGTCGGCGAGCACCTCCTGGGCGTGGTTGCTGCGGCCGTCGAACATCGTGGGCAGGATCCCGAGGACCCGCAGGTCCTTGTTGAGGATCTTCTGCACGTCGGCGACGGTGTCGAGCAGCTGGCCGACCCCGCGGTGGCTGAGCATCTCGCACGGCATCGGGATGACCAGCCCCTGGCTCGCGGTCAGGGCGTTCAGCGTGAGGACCCCCAGGCTGGGTGAGCAGTCGAGCAGGATGACGTCGTAGTCGCCGCGCACGTCCTCGAGGGCGGTGCGCAGCACGTACTCGCGTCCGGGTCGCGGGAGCAGCTGGGCCTCGGCGCCCGCGAGGTCGATCACGCTGGGCACCAGGTCGACACCGTCGTCGCAGGCGACCCGGACGTCGGCGATGGTCGCCTTGCCCAGGAGCACCTCGTTGACGGAGGCCTCGACCTCGTCGGGGTCCACACCGAGGCTGAACGTGAGGCACGCCTGGGCGTCGAGGTCGACCAGCAGCACGCGCTTGCCCTGCTCGGCGAACGCCGCCCCGAGGGAGGCGACCGACGTCGTCTTCGCGACGCCGCCCTTCTGGTTGGCCACCGAGACGATGGCTGCGGGCCGGGTGCGAGCTCTGGCCAACGGGAGGGCCCTTCCGTGCGAGGTGGGTGTGCCGGGGGCGCCAGTCTGTCAGGTACGAACGGTGACGATGCGGCGGCCGTACGGACAGGGATTGTCCGGTCCCCGCGCGAAGAGATAGTTGAACGCTTATCGTGTTGGGCGTAGCGCAGGGCTACGCAAAGGGCGGCGCGGACGTGCCGACAGGAGAGGTTTGGCTGTGGCGACGCCGCAACACCGGGGCCAGGGGGGCCCCCAGGGACTCGACGATGCCACCTTCCCTGCAGCCCTCCGCACGGCCGTCAAGCGCAGCGGACGCAGCCTGGAGTCGTTGCGTCGCCGCCTCGACGAGCGCGGCACCCCCGTCAGCATCGCGACCCTCAGCTACTGGCAGTCCGGGCGCAGCCAGCCCCAGCGGGTCGGCTCGCTGGAAGCCGTCGCCCACCTCGAGGAGATCCTCGGGGTTCCGCGCGGCCACCTCCTGAGCAAGCTCGGCCCTCGACGCCGGCCCGGTCCGCCCCGCGAGCTGCCCCGCGCCGCCGACCTCCCGGTCGAGATCCCGCTCGCGACCCAGGCGATGGAGCAGCTGGGGTTCGGCGACACCCTCGAGCTCGTCGACCTCACGGTGCACGACACCCTCGACGTCGACGCCCACGGCGTTCAGCGCGTGCGGACCATCCGCAACGTCGTCCGTGCCATGCGCGACGGCGCCCAGCGCATCCCTGCCCTCCTCGCGACCGACCAGCCGAGCGGCGAACGGGCCGAGTTCCGGGCGGTCAGCGGCTGCCGCGTCGGGCGTACGATCTCCCACGACGCCGACGGCGTGTTCGCCGCCGAGATCATCCTCGACCGGCCCCTGCGCGTCGACGAGACCGCAGCGGCCGAGCACCAGGTCGTGCTCCCCCGCGACCTCGACCCCGAGCAGTCGATCGAGTACTTCCTCCTGCACAGGGTCACCGAGCTGATGATCTGGGTGCGGTTCCACCCGGCCAGGCTGCCCGTCACCGTCGAGACCTACAGCGTGCTCGACGGGATGACCACCTCGTCCCTGATCGACCTCGGCGACTCCACCAGCGTCCAGCACGTGGTGCACCGGGTCGGGCCCGGACGCGTCGGCATCCGCTGGAACTTCTGAGACCAGCCCTCGACGAGGCGGTCAGGTGCCGGTGCCCGAGGACGGTGCCGCCGGTCGAGCGGGGTCCTCGAGGGCGGCCCAGCTCGACTTCTCCGGCCCGAACGCCTGGCCGGCCGGGCAGTGCGCCCTGAAGTCGCACCACTGGCACAGCGGCCCCACCGTGGCGGGGAACCGTCCCGAGTCGACGCCGAACTGCGCATAGTCGTCCTCGGCGCGACGGGCTTCGCGTGCGATGGACTCGGCCTCCGCGATCTTGCGCTGCAGCGACTCACCGCTGTGCTCGTGCGTGGCCACTGCGCCGCTGGGCAGGTGGTGCAGCTCGACCCGGACGCAGCGGCGGCGGAACATCTTCCACGCCGCCGCGGCATACAGGGCGAGCGGGAGCGAGGTGCGCGCGTCGTCGTCGGTGGGCTCCCACCGGCTCGTCTTGTAGTCGACGACCGCCAGCTCGCTGCCGCGGTCGTCGAGCCGGTCGATGCGGCCCTGGAGGGCCAGCTCCTCGGTCTTGAGCGACACGGTGCGCTCGATGCCCAGCGGCTGGTCGACGGGGTCGACGTCGGAGAGGTAGGTGCGCACCTGCCCCTGCGCCCGCTGGCGCCACTCCAGCGACTGGTCGGCGTCGCGGAAGCCCGCCTCGATCCACGAGGTCCGCACGAGCTCGGCACCGGCCTCCGGGGTGCGCTGCTCCGGGGCGAGGTCCCACCAGTCGCGCAGGGCGTTGTGCACCGCCGTGCCCACCGAGGTGTGCGCCCGCTGGGCGCGCTGGGGCGGGGAGGGTCGGTCGAGGTACTGCATGCGGTACCGGCGCGGGCAGTCGACCCACGCGAGCAGGCGGCTCGGGCTGGCGCGGAACAGGCGCCGCGGCATACCGCCGAACGACTCCTGCACGAACGCGGACCGGGCGGCCGACGCCGGCCCCGCGGGACTCCCCTGCTGCATGCCCGCCACGTTAGGCGCTGCCACTGACGAAGGCCCGGATGCTGTCCGCGACCATCTGGACGGCGATCGCGGACAGGAGCAGCCCTGCGATGCGCGTGATGAGGACCGTGCCACTGTCCTTGAGCACCCGGTGGACCTGCCCCGCGAACCGGAAGAACAGCCACACGACGAACATCGTGGCCATCAGCCCCAGCGCCACCGCGACGTACTGGCTGAGGCCGTCGGCACGCTTGACCTGGAGCATCGTGGCGACGATCGCCCCCGGTCCGGCGAGCAGCGGGGTGCCGAGCGGCACCAGGGCGACGTTCACGCCTGCGTCCGCGTGCTGCTCCTGCTCCGAACCGGTGAGCAGCTGCAGGGCCACGAGGAGCAGCAGCAGGCCACCGGCCCCCTGCAGCGCCGGCAGCGAGATGTGCAGGTAGGTGAGGATCTGCTGCCCGAACACCGCGAACAGCACGATGACGCCCAGCGCCACGAGCGAGGCGCGACGGGCGGCGGCGATCTTCTGCTTCTGCGTCAGGGTGCCGGTGAGGGCCAGGAAGATCGGCAGGGCGCCCGGCGGGTCCATGATCACGAGCAGGGTGACGAAGACCGAGCCCAGGACCTGCAGGTCGACGATGTCGTTCACGGCCTGACCACCTCGATGTCGCTCCGTGCCTGGTCCTCGATCTCGGCGAGCACCAGGGGGTCCGTGGTGTTCTCGCCGAGCACGTTCTGCTTGCCGGTGCCGTGGTAGTCGCTCGAGCCGGTCGTGAACAGTCCCAGCTGCGCGGCGAGGTCGACGGCGTGCGCCTTCTCCCGCGGGGTGTGGTCACGGTGGTCGGCCTCGAGCCCACCCAGCCCGGCCCGGGCCATCGACTCGATGACCTCGTCGCCGACCGTCCAGCCGCGACCGTTGGCGAACGGGTGCGCCATGACCGGCACCCCGCCCGCCGCCCGGACGAGCTCGACGGCGCGCACCGGGTCGGGCGCGTAGTGCGAGGCGTAGTAGCGGCTTCCGTTGCGCAGCAGGTCCTCGAACGCCTCGTCGCGGGTGCGGATCACGCCGCTGTCGACGAGGGCGTCGGCGATGTGCGGCCGGCCCAGGGTGGCACCGTCACCGGCGAGCCCGCGCACCTGCTCGAGCGTGACCGGTATGCCGTCGGCCGCCATGGCGTGCACCATGCGTGCAACCCGGGTCTCGCGGGAGTCCTTGGCGTGGGCCAGCTCGGCGCGCAGCTCGGGGTGGTCCGGGTCGACGAGGTAGCCGAGCAGGTGGACGCTGATGCCCCGGTGCTGGCAGCTGATCTCCACGCCCCGGACCAGGCCGACCCCGACCTCGAGGGCGGCGTCGACGGCGGCCGGCCACCCGGCATACGTGTCGTGGTCGGTCAGGGCCACCACGTCCAGTCCGGCCAGTGCGGCCGACCGGACCACGTCGGCGGACGGCTGGGTGCCGTCACTCGCCGAGGAGTGGGTGTGGAGGTCGATGAGCACGCCCCAAGGGTAGGGGCAGCCACCGGGTCCTCCCGCCCGGTGGCCGCCCCCTCCAGCTGGGCTACTCGGCGACGGGGCGCAGCTCGACGGTCTCCCCGGGTCCTGCGAACTTCAGCACGACCTCCTCAGCCCGTGCCCGGTCGGCGACGTCGATGAGGAAGAACCCCGCGAAGTGCTCGGTCGTCTCGGCGTAGGGACCTTCGGTCACCTTGCGCCGGCCACCCTCGAACCGCACCAGGGTCGCCTCCCGCGGATCGCCCAGGGCCTGGCCGCCGACCAGCTCGCCGCGTTCGGACAGGTCCTGCATGACCGCCTCGAAGTCCGCGTTGAGCCGCTCCCGCTCGGCTGCCGGCATCGCCTGGTGCTCGGCCAGGAAGTCGGCCGTCGGGTGACCCCAGGGCTGGGGGTTGGAGTGGATGAGGATGACGTACTTCATGTGGGGCTCCCTGTCTGGGTGCTGGTGGCCGTGCGGCCCGGTCACCACCATGACGCCCGGAGCCCGGCGTACTCGACATTTCGCTCAGGATCTTTCTCCACGTGCCCACCCGACGTGCGCGCGCGCTGTGAGGGAACCCACGCGGCATACCGGTGTCGCCGTCGGTCCCCGATCGGCAGGATGGCCACCATGCAATTCGGACGCAGCTACGAGGAGTTCGAGGTCGGCGCGGTCTACAAGCACTGGCCAGGCAAGACGGTGACCGAGTACGACGACCACCTGTTCTGCCTCCTGACCATGAACCACCACCCGCTCCACCTCGACTCGAACTACGCGGAGAACACGACGCAGTTCAAGAAGAACGTGGTGGTCGGCAACTACATCTACTCGTTGCTGCTGGGCATGTCCGTCCCCGACGTCTCGGGCAAGGCCATCGCCAACCTCGAGGTCGAGTCGCTGCGCCACGTCGCACCGACGTTCCACGGCGACACGATCTACGGCCAGACCGAGGTCCTGGACAAGTGGGAGAGCAGGTCCAAGGACGACCGCGGAGTGGTCCACGTCGAGACCAAGGGCTACAACCAGGACGGCACGCTGGTCTGCATCTTCCGCCGCAAGGTCATGGTGCCCAAGGAGAGCTATCTCGCTGCCCGCGGTGGTGAGCAGCCCGGCCGCCCCGAGCTGGTCGAGCCCGCGCCGACCCCCACCCCCGCGCCGACCCCCACCCCCGCGCCGACCCCCACCCCCGAGCCGGCCCCCACCCCCGAGCCGGCCCCCACCCCCGCGCCCGAGGGCTGAGCCCTCCGTCACTCAGTGAGCACCAACTGTCGCAAAGGCCCAGCCTTGCCGACCGTTCGCGCTCACTGAGCGCGGATCGGGTCCCGAACAGCCCCCGTCGGGTCGGTCACTGCACCGCTAGGGTCTGGGCATGGCCGATTTCGTTGGCGCGGTGGACCAGGGGACGACGAGCACACGGTTCATGGTGTTCGACCACTCGGGGGCCGAGGTGGGCCGCCGTCAGCTCGAGCACGAGCAGATCATGCCGCGCGCCGGGTGGGTCGAGCACAGCCCGCTGGAGGTCTGGGAACGCACCCAGACCGTGATCGCGTCCGCCCTGGCCCACCTCGACCTGCAGGCCAGCGACCTGTCCGCCCTCGGCATCACCAATCAGCGCGAGACCACGGTCGTGTGGAACCGCCGCACCGGTCGCCCCCTGTACAACGCGATCGTCTGGCAGGACACCCGCACCGACAAGATCGCCCGGGCGCTCGACCAGTCGGGGAAGGGCGAGGTCATCCGCGAGCGCGCGGGCATCCCGCCGGCCGCCTACTTCGCCGCGGGCAAGGTCCAGTGGATCCTCGAGAACGTCGACGGCGCACGCAAGGCGGCCGACGACGGCGACGCGGTCTTCGGCACCATCGACACCTGGCTGCTGTGGAACCTCACTGGCGGCACCGACGGCGGCGTCCACGTCACCGACGTGACCAACGCCAGCCGCACCATGCTCATGGACCTGCGGACCCTCGACTGGGACGACGAGCTGCTGTCCTTCTTCGACATCCCGCGCTCGATGCTCCCCGAGATCCGGCCGAGCTCCGACCCGGCGTTCTACGGCACCACCCGCCCCGGTGGCCCCCTGGGTGGGGAAGTCCCGCTCGCCGGCGACCTCGGTGACCAGCACGCGGCCACCGTCGGCCAGGTCTGCTTCAGCCCCGGCGAGGCGAAGAACACCTACGGCACCGGCAACTTCATGCTGCTCAACACCGGTGAGGAGATCGTCCGCAGCGAGTCCGGGCTGCTGACGACGGTCGCCTACCAGTTCGGCGACGCCAAGCCGGTCTACGCGCTCGAGGGGTCCATCGCCGTCACCGGCTCGGCCGTCCAGTGGCTGCGCGACCAGCTCGGGATCATCTCCGGGGCCGGCGACGTCGAGCGCCTCGCCCGGTCCGTGCAGGACACCGGCGGCCTCTACTTCGTCCCTGCCTTCTCCGGCCTGTTCGCGCCCTACTGGCGCCCCGACGCCCGCGGCGCCATCGTCGGCATGTCCCGCTTCAACACCGGGGCCCACCTGGCCCGGGCCACCCTCGAGGCGATCTGCTACCAGAGCCGCGACGTCGCGGACGCGATGACCAAGGACTCCGGCGTCGAGCTCGAGGTGCTCAAGGTCGACGGCGGCGTCACCGCCAACGGCCTCTGCATGCAGCTGCAAGCGGACATTCTGGGCGTGCCCGTCTCACGCCCGGTGGTCGCCGAAACCACCGCCCTGGGCGCGGCCTACGCTGCAGGTCTGGCCACTGGCTTCTGGTCCGGCACCGAGGAGCTGCGCGCCAACTGGCAGGAGTCCCAGCGATGGTCGCCGACCTGGAGCGACGAGCAGCGCACCGACGGGTATGCCGGGTGGCGCAAGGCCGTGGAACGCACCCTGGACTGGGTGGACGTCGACGAGGGGTAGGGCAATGACCACGGGAACCGCCACCGGGACGACCGGGAACGCCCGGACCACAGGGCTCTCGCCGCAGTCCCGCCAGCGCGCCATCGAGGCCCTCAAGTCCGGCGAGGAGCTCGAGCTGCTCGTCATCGGCGGCGGGGTCGTCGGCAGCGGCACCGCCCTCGACGCCGTGACGCGGGGCCTGTCGACAGGCCTGATCGAGCAGCGCGACTTCGCCAGCGGCACGTCGTCACGGTCGAGCAAGCTCATCCACGGCGGCCTGCGCTACCTCGAGATGCTCGACTTCGCGCTGGTCCGGGAGGCCCTGCACGAACGCGGCCTGCTGCTCACCCGCCTCGCGCCGCACCTCGTGCGCCCGGTCCCGTTCCTCTACCCCCTCACCCACCACGGCTGGGAACGCGCCTACGTCGGCTCGGGCATCGCGCTCTACGACGCGATGGCCATGGCGGCCAGCGGCGGCGCCGGGCTGCCCCACCACCGCCACCTCACCCGCCGCCAGGCGCTGCGGCTCATGCCCAGCCTGCGCAACGACGCCCTCACCGGCGCCGTGCAGTACTACGACGCCCAGGTCGACGACGCCCGCCACACGATGGAACTGGCCCGGACCGCCGCCCACTACGGCGCCCACGTCGCCAACCGTGTCGCCGCCATCGGGTTCCTGCGCCAGGGTGAGCGCGTCACCGGGGTCCGGGCGATCGACAAGCTCACCGACGAGGAGTTCGTCATCAACGCCCGGCAGATCGTCAACGCGACGGGTGTCTGGACCGACGACACCCAGGCGATGGTCGGCGAGCGCGGGCAGTTCCACGTGCGCGCCTCGAAGGGCATCCACCTCGTCGTGCCGCGGGACCGCATCCACTCCTCGACCGGCCTGATCCTGCGCACCGAGAAGTCCGTGCTCTTCGTCATCCCGTGGGGCCGGCACTGGATCATCGGCACCACCGACACCGACTGGGCACTCGACAAGGCGCACCCCGCGGCCACCCGTGCCGACATCGACTACATCCTCGACCACGTCAACCGCGTCCTCCAGACGCCGCTCACCCACGAGGACGTCGAAGGCGTGTACGCCGGGCTGCGCCCACTGCTCGCCGGCGAGTCCGAGTCCACGAGCAAGCTGTCCCGCGAGCACGTGGTGGCCCACAGCGCCCCCGGACTCGTCGTCGTCGCCGGAGGCAAGTACACGACCTACCGCGTGATGGCCAAGGACGCCGTGGACGAAGCGGCACAGGCGATCTCGCGACGAGTCCCCGCGTCCACGACCGACACGGTTCCCCTCGTGGGGGCCGTCGGCTACGCCGCGATCTGGAACCAGCGCCACTCCCTCGCCGCCGACGCCGGGCTGCACGTCGCCCGGGTGGAGCACCTGCTGCAGCGCTACGGCGTCCTCACCCAGGAGGTCCTCGCCCTCGTCGCCGAGCGCCCGGAGCTGGGACAACCCCTCGACGGCGCCGAGGACCACCTCCAGGCCGAGGTCGTGTATGCCGCGTCCCACGAGGGAGCGCTCCACCTCACCGACATCCTGACCCGCCGCACCCGCATCTCGATCGAGGCCTGGGACCGCGGGGTCTCGGCAGCACCCGTGGCAGCGGCCCTCGTCGCACCCGTGCTCGGCTGGGACGAGGCCCGCACGCAGGAGGAGATCGCGATCTACCTCGGCCGGGTCGAGGCCGAACGGGTCAGCCAGACCATGCCGGACGACGCCTCCGCCGACGAGGCCCGTCGCAGCGGGCCGGACAGCACCCTGTAGCGCGGCCGCGCCATACGCCCTCTCCAAGGGGCCTGACCTGCGCTTTTGGCTTAGGGTCCCACCATGGCTCGCCTGCGTACCGTCTCCCCCGCCTCCCGTGGCTGGACCCGTCGCCGGGCCGGCAAGGGGTTCGTCTACCTCGACGCCGACGGCGCCCGTCTCCCCGCCGCCGACGTCGAACGCATCCGCGCCCTTGTCATCCCCCCAGCGTGGGAGAACGTCTGGATCTGCCCCGTCCCCAACGGCCACATCCAGGCCGTCGGGAGCGACGCGGCCGGCCGTCGGCAGTACCTGTACCACCCGGACTGGCGGATCAAGCGGGACGCCGCGAAGTTCGACCGCGTCCTGGGCGCCGCCGCCCGCCTGCCGGCCGCGCGCAAGCGGGTCCTCGCGGACCTCGCGCTGGAGGGTATGCCGCGCGGCCGGGCGTCCGCCGTGGCCGTCCGGCTGCTCGACCTGGGCTACTTCCGCATCGGCAGCGACGCGTACACCGAGGACAACGGGTCGTTCGGGCTGACGACCCTGGAGCGCCAGCACGTCACGCGCAAGGGTGACGTCATCGTGTTCTGCTTCGTGGGGAAGTCGGGGATCGAGCACTGCATCGAGATCGACGACACGGCCGCGATGGAGGCACTCGACCGGCTGCGCAAGCGGCGCTCGGCGAGCAGGCGGCTGCTGGCCTACCAGGACGCGAAGCGGTGGTCCGACCTCGACGCCACCACGGTGAACGCCTACCTCGCCGAGCTGCTCGGCGGCGAGATGACCGCGAAGGACTTCCGGACGTGGCACGCGACGGTGCTGGCAGCGGTCGCCCTCCGCTCCAGCAACGAGCCCGGCGACACCAAGACCTCACGCAAGCGCGCCATCAAGGCCGCCGTCGAGGAGGTGGCCAGCTACCTCGGCAACACCCCCACCATCGCCAAGAACTCCTACATCGACCCGCGCGTCCTCGACAGCTACGAGTCGGGCACGACGATCGACGTCGACCCCAGCCGGTTCCGCAGCCCCGAACGCCGTCAGGCCGCCATCGAGAAGGCCGTGCTCGCGCTGCTCGCGCCGAGCTGAGGGCCCGCCCCGGGGGCTGCGACACGTCATACCTCCATGGCACGATGGCGCCGTGAGCAGCGAAGAGCAGACCAAGCCGGAGAACCGCGCCCGCCCGACGACCGACGAGTTCCGCGCGTTCGTCGCCGAGGACTGGGCACCTCGCACCCCGGGTGCCACCGGGCTGAGCGAGGCCGCCCGGTATGCCGCGGACCGGCGTGCCGCCGTGAGCGCCGCCTACGAGGGCGACCGCCTGGTCATCCCCGCCGGGGGCCTCAAGGTGCGCAGCAACGACACGGACTACGTGTTCCGGCCCCACACGGCGTTCGTCCACCTGACCGGCCTCGGCGGTGACCGGGAGCCGGACGCCGTCCTCGTCCTCGAGCCCCGCGACGACGGCTCGCACGAGTCCATCCTCTACTTCCGTCCCCTCGCGGGTCGTGACAGCGACGAGTTCTTCGCCGACTCCAGGTACGGCGAGTTCTGGGTCGGCGCACGCCCCACCATCGAGGACATCGAGACCGAGCTCGGCCTCACCGCCCGCCACATCGACGAGTTCGCCGATGCCGCGGTCAAGGACTCGGGCGAGGTGACCGTCCGCGTCGTGCGTGACGCCGACCGCGACCTCACCCGCCAGCTCGACGCCGCACGCGCCTCGGAGAACACCGATCAGGACGAGCTCACCGAGAGCGACGACGAGCTCGCCCACTTCCTCTCCCACCTGCGCCTGACCAAGGACGAGTGGGAGGTCGAGGAGATGCGCAAGGCCGTCGAGGCGACCCACCACGGGTTCGAGGCGGTCATCGCCGACCTGCCCGAGGCGCTGGCCAACGGCCGCGGCGAGCGCTGGGTCGAGGGCGTCTTCGGCCTCACCGCCCGGCACGAGGGCAACGGTGTCGGCTACGACTCCATCTGCGCCGCCGGCGACCACGCCACCACGCTGCACTGGATCAAGAACACCGGGGAGATCAACGAAGGCGACCTCATCCTGCTCGACGCAGGGGTCGAGGTGGACTCCCTCTTCACCGCCGACATCACCCGCACGCTCCCCGTCAACGGCACCTTCTCCGACGCGCAGCGCGAGATCTACGACGCCGTGTATGCCGCGCAGGAGGCCGGCCTCGCAGCGGTCAAGCCCGGCAACAAGTTCTCCGACGTGCACGCCGCCGCGATCCGCGTGATCGCCGAGCACCTGCACTCCTGGGGTCTGCTGCCGGAGGGCGTCGACGTCGAGGGGACCCTCGACAGGGAGCACGGTCAGTACCACCGCCGCTGGATGGTGCACGGCACCAGCCACCACCTCGGCCTCGACGTGCACGACTGCGCGCTCGCGACGCGCGAGGAGTACATGGACGCCGAGCTCGTGCCCGGCATGGTCCTCACCGTCGAGCCGGGGCTCTACTTCAAGGCTGACGACCTCAAGGCACCCGAGCGGTTCCGTGGCATCGGGGTGCGCATCGAGGACGACGTCCTGGTGACCGCCGACGGCCACGAGAACCTGTCCGCCGGCATGCCGCGCACGTCCCAGGACGTCGAGGCCTGGATCGCCGAGGTCCAGTCCCGCTGAGTCGCTGAGTCGCTGAGCGAGGCGCGACGTGTCGTGCCTCGTTCAGCGACGGTCCACCACGTCGAGGGTCAGCGCCTTGTCGACGCCGGCCGCCTGACCACCCCACCCGAGGATCATGCCGATCAGCTCGGCCGGCTTGGGGAACGTGTCGGGCAGGGCCGCGTTGTAGGCCGCGTGGGCCTCGAGCGAGGCCACCGACTGCTCGACGTGGTCGGTGACGTCGACGAAGTGGGTGGGGGTGGGTGAGCCGCCGAAGCAGAGCCGCTTGACGCTCCAGGGTTCGAACCCCTCGTCGACCAGCTCGGGGAAGATCCAGCGGTTCCCGGCGTCGGCCACCGCGTCGACGCAGGCGAGCCCGACGGCCCGGTGGTCGGCCTGGTTGAGCATCCCCTGGACGAACCGGTCCCCGTAGTGACCGGTGACGACCACGTCCGGCTTGCGGCGCCGGATCTCGCGGGCGATGTCCCGGCGCAGTGGGAGCCCGTACTCGACGTTCCCGTCGCGGTGGTCGCCGAAGTCGACCTCGGTCACCCCCACGAGCGCGGCGCCGTCCCGTTCCTCCTGCTCGCGGACACCGGCCGCCTGGTCGGGGTGCATCGTGTCGATCCCCGCCTCGCCGCGGGTCAGCAGGAAGTAGGTGACGGTCTTGCCGGCCGCGGTCCACTTCGCCACGGCTGCCGCGGTGCCGTACTCGATGTCGTCCGGGTGCGCGACCACGCACAGGACGGAGGAGAAGTCGTCACCGAAGTCGACGAGGGCGGGTCGGTCACCGGCGGGCTCGCTCATCCCGGCAGCGTACGACCCGGCGTCCGTCCTGCCCATCCCCCGAGGTCACGCATCCAGGGACCGGCTGCGGGTGCGCCGCCGGGGACCGGCTGCGGGTGTGCCGGGTGGCTCCGTCAGGCGGGCGGGGGTTGCTGACCCGGGTGCGCCTGCTGCTGCCGAGCCGCATCGAGGTTCGCCTGGGCCTGCGCCTGGGCAGCGGCCATCGGGTCCATCTGGGTGAGCAGCTCACGGGCCTGGGCGGCGAACTTGTGCTCGACGAGGACCTCGTACTGCGTGGCCACGACCTGCATGACCGAGGTGAAGTCCCTCGGGCCCCGGGCGATCTGGTAGCCGAGGAGGCTCCACACGACGCCGAACAAGGCGCCGAAGGCCACCGTCGCGAGGATGCCGGACAGGCCCTGGTTGTCGAACAGGGCGAAGGCCGCGCCGACGAACAGGCCGAGCCAGGCGCCGGAGATGAGCCCGCCGAGGGCAGCCCGTCCGCGGGTCAGGCGTCCGGTCACCCTCTCGAGCTGCTTGAGGTCGGTGCCGACGATGAGGACGTTCTGCACCGGGAACTCGTGGTCCGACAGGTAGTCGACCGCCCGCTGCGCCTTGTCGTAGGTGTCGTACCGGCCCAGGGACATCGGGTACTCCAGCGCGAGGACGGCGCGGGAGCGACTGAGGGCGGTGGGCTGCGTGCTCATGCCTCCAGTGTGTCAAAGCCCGCTGGACGTTGCCTGAACGGCCGGGGTCCGGTCCTCCCCTGTTCAGCCGTGACGGGGACACCACCCTCGCGCCCGTTCGGGGAAGGTGTCACTCTGGAGTGGTGTCCCCGGCCAGCACTCTCCGTCGCGCCAGGGCGGTCTCGGCCTGTGCCGCGATCGCCCTCCTCGCCGTCCCGGCAACGGCGCACGCGGCACCCAGGGCCGATCCCGACGCCCGCGCCGGCAAGGCCACCACCCGGGACGTCGGTCCCGACGCCGACCCGGTGCCGTCTCCCGTCACCGCTGCCGCCGCCCCGACCACGGACCGCCTAGCGGGCGCCGACCGCTACGCCACCGCCGTCGCCGCCTCCCGGGCTGCCTTCCCGAGCGCGAACCCCGCGGGCCTGACCACCGTGTACCTCGCTTCCGGGGCCGACTACGCGGACGCCCTGGCTGCCGGCCCGACCGCGGTGGCCCGCGGCGGCGGCCTGCTCCTCACCCAGCCCGACCGACTCACCGCATCGACGGCGACCGAGCTGCGTCGCCTGGCCCCCGACCGTGTCGTGGTCGTCGGCGGCGCCGGGGCGGTCTCCGCCAAGGCGATGCGGGACGTCAGCGCCCTCGGCCTCCCCGTGAGCCGGATCTCGGGGGCCGATCGCTACACCACCTCCGCGGCGGTCGCGCGGGAGGGCTTCCCGTCCGGCGCCCGCACCGCCTGGGTCGCCACCGGCCAGGGGTATGCCGACGCCCTCTCCGCCGGCCCCGCGGCCTCCGCCGCAGGCGGTCCCGTCGTCCTCGTCGACGGTCGTTCGCGCACACTGCCCGCTGCGACGAGCCAGCTGCTCAAGGACCTCGGTGTGACGACGGTGCGGATCGCGGGCGGCACCGGGGTGGTCTCCAGCGGCATCGAGTCGGGTCTGCGGTCCCTCGTCGGCTCCTCGGCGGTGACCCGCTCCGCCGGCGCCGACCGGTACACCACCACGATCGCCGTCAACAGCCGCGCGTTCCCGTCCCTCTCCCGGGGGGACGCCTACGTGGCCGCGGGGAACGGCTTCGCCGACGCCCTCGCCGTCGGGGTGCTCGCGGGGCGGTCCAAGCGACCCCTGTACCTCTCCTACGCCTACTGCGCCAACGGTTCCGTGCGCACAGAGCTGAGTCGCACGGTCATCTCGAGGGTTCGCCTCGTCGGCGGTCCGGGAGCGATCCGCGGGTACGTCGGGACGCTCGGAGCCTGTCGGAGCCTGACGGCCGCGGACAGCCTGTGGGTGGTCGCCAACAAGCAGCGACGCCTCAGCCCGAAGAGCTATGCACCCAGCGGCCTCGTCCAGCCCGACGTCGCGACGATCAACGGCCACAAGCTCCGCAGGGACGCCGCCGCCGCGCTCAAGACGATGATCGACGCCGCCAGAGCCGAGGGCGCCGGTCGCATCGCGCTCCTCAGCGGCTACCGCTCCTACTCGTACCAGGTGCAGGTCTACAACGCCGAGGTCGCACTGCGGGGCGTGGCCGCCGCCGACAAGGTGGTCGCCCGGCCCGGCTACAGCGAGCACCAGACCGGACTCGGCATGGACCTGTCACCCGTGGGTGACCCCAGCTGCAACGACTACCGCTGCATCGGCAACACCCCGCAGGGCCGCTGGCTCGCGGCCAACGCCCCCCGGTTCGGATTCGTCCTGCGCTACGAGAGCGGGCGCACCCCGACCACGGGCTACAGCCCCGAGCCGTGGCACTTCCGCTACCTCGGCGCCGCGACGTCACGCGACTACAAGGCCGGTGGGTTCCACACCATCGAGGACTACTTCGGGTTGCCGGCAGCACCGAGGTACTGAGCCCGCTCCCGGGTCCGCTGCTACGTCTTGAGCGCGAAGTCCTCGAGCAGGCGCCGACCGATGATCATCTTCTGGATCTCGGCGGTGCCCTCGCCGATGAGGAGCATCGGGGCCTCGCGGTACAGCCGCTCGATCTCGTACTCCTTCGAGTACCCGTAGCCACCGTGGATGCGGAACGACTGCTCGACCACGTCCGCGCAGTTCTCGGAGGCGAGGTACTTGGCCATCCCTGCCTCGAGGTCGTTGCGCTTGCCGGCGTCCTTGAGCCGGGCGGCCTTCACCATCATCTGGTGGCTGGCCTCGACCTTGGTGGCCATGTCGGCAAGGCGGAAGAGGATGCCCTGGTGCTCGGCGATCTTCTTGCCGAACGTCTCGCGCTGCTGGGAGTAGGCGATCCCGAGCTCGAAGGCCCGCATCGAGACGCCGCAGGCGCGGGCCGCGACGTTGACGCGGCCCACCTCGACGCCGTCCATCATCTGGTAGAAGCCCTTGCCCGGCTCGCCACCGAGGATCTGGGCCGACGTGGTGCGGTGCCCGTCGAGGACGAGCTCGGTGGTGTCGACACCCTTGTAGCCCATCTTCTCGATCTTCCCGGGGATGGTGACGCCCTGCGCGGTCTCGCCGAAGCCGGGCTCCTTCTCGACGAGGAAGGTCGTCATGTTCTTGTAGACCGAGTCGGCGCCGAGGTCCGACTTCACCAGCACCGCAACGAGATTCGCGCTGCCGCCGTTCGTGAGCCACATCTTCTGGCCGGTCAGGGTCCACTCGGTCGCGTTGCCCTCGCCGCCGCCCTTGACGGCCTTGGACTTGATCGCCGAGACGTCCGACCCCAGACCCGGCTCGCTCATCGAGAACGCCCCTCGCACCTCACCGGTCGCCATCCGCGGCAGGTACCGCTGCTTCTGCTCCTCGGTGCCGTGCTGCAGCAGCATGTAGGCGACGATGAAGTGCGTGTTGATGATGCCGCTCACGGACATCCAGCCCCGGGCGATCTCCTCCACCACGAGCGCATAGGTCAGCAGGGACTCGCCGAGGCCGCCGTACTCCTCGGGGATCATCAACCCGAAGATCCCCATCTCCTTCATGCCCTCGACGATCTGCGTCGGGTACTCGTCGGCGTGCTCGAGCTCCTGCGCTACCGGGATGATCTGCTCGTCGACGAACTCCTTGACGAGCTTGACCAGCTCGACCTGCTCGTCGCTCAGTCCGTCGGTCTGCTGGAGTCGGGACATCCGGGGATCGCCACCTTGCGTTCGCGGGAAAGGGAACCTCCCGCGAGTATGCCGAGCGGCTCGGTCCCGGCACAGGTTCAGCCCGTGTGAGCCTCCCCACCCGCGGGGAGGTGCAGCGTCGGTAAATCGGTGGCGGGGCGGCATACCGGTCTGTCACGCTCTCACCGGAAGCGCTGGGCAGCCGAGCCCGCGCCCGAGCTCCACAACGGAAGAGACGGAGGGTCGAGATGTCCACGACGGTCCCGGGCACCACCTGTGCCCTCTCCCCTCTTCCCTTGGAGTTCACCCATGCAGTTCAAGGAGTCCGCGGCCCTTCCAGGGGCTGACCTCTTCTCGTTCGACAGCCTTCCCGACGACCCGCCCGAGGGCGAGCGCTGGTCGAGCTGGGACGGTGCCACGCACGGTCCGAAACCCCGACCCGACTGGGTCATCACCGCGCTCGGCGCCGTCGAGACCGACCTCGGCGTCCTCAAGACGGGCAAGGAGGCGGACGTCCACATCGTCCGTCGCTGGATCCCCGACGGCACGACCGAGCCGGCGGTCGACAGCTTCCTCGCCGCCAAGCGCTACCGCACCGGCGAGCACCGGATGTTCCACCGCGACGCCGGCTACCAGGAGGGACGCCGGGTCCGTCGCAGCCGCGAGATGCGAGCCATGGCACGACGCACCGAGTTCGGCAGGGAGCTGCTCTCCGGGCAGTGGGCCATCGCGGAGTTCGAGGCCCTGGGAACGTTGTGGGAGATGGGGATCCCCGTTCCCTACCCCGTGCAGCTCAGCGATCGCGAGATGCTCATGGAGTTCATCGGCGCCGACGGAGTGGCCGCACCGCGGCTGGCCCAGGCGCGACCGGAGGCGGCCCTGCTGCCCGAGCTCTTCGAGCAGCTGCGTTCGGTCATGGTCGTCCTGGCGGAGCGGGGCTGGACCCACGGCGACCTCTCGCCGTACAACGTCCTGCTCCACCACGACCGCCTCGTCGTCATCGACTGGCCCCAGATCGTCGACATCATCGGCAACCCGCGCGGGTTCGAGTTCCTGGAGCGCGACGTCACGAACATGTGCCGCTGGTTCACCACCCGGGGCCTGGCGGTCGACGAGGGCGAGCTCCTCGGTGACCTCGTCGCCGCCTCGACCGCCCGGTGGTGAGGCGCGGCGACCGAGCGCCCAGCGGGGCGCGGCTAGGCTCGCGGCATGTCCACGGTGAGCCGGCGCGGGGTGCTCCTCGGCGCAGCCGGAGCAGCTCTCGGCCTCGCGGGGTGCGGCGCCAGCGGCCCCCGGCGCCGGTCCGGGACCCTGCGCAGCCGTCACTGGCCGGACCACGACATCCGGTGGGAGATGGCCCTCCCCGACTCCGGGCGCGGCGCCAGCCCGCTCGTCGTCGTCCTGCACGGCAAGAGCGGCAGCGCGCGCTCGGCGTTCGACTCGCTGCACCTCGACGAGCACGTGGCGGCGACCGGGCTCACCATCGCCTCGGTCGACGGCGGCGACTCCTACTGGCACCGGCGCCGCAGCGGCGTGGACACGGGGGCCATGGTCGTCGACGACTTCCTGCCGCTCGCCCGCAACGAGGGCGGGTACGGCGGCCCGGTGGCCCTCCTCGGGTGGTCGATGGGCGGCTACGGGGCCCTGTTGCTGGCGTCACAGCTCGGTCGTGAGGGCGTGGGCGCCGTGGTCGCCGAGAGTGCGGCCCTCTGGACCGGCCCGGGCGCGAGCGCCTCGGGTGCGTTCGACGACCGGGAGGACTTCGTCGCGCACGACGTGTTCGACCGGGCCGACGTCCTCGCGGGCCTCCCCGTCCGGCTCGACTGCGGGGACCGCGACCCCTTCGTGGCGGCGAACCGTGCCTTCGCGAAGGTACTCCCGTCAGCGACCCTGACCGTCTACGCCGGAGGCCACACGAACACCTACTGGCGCGAGCACGCCCGGGGCCAGCTCGAGTGGATCGCCAAGCAGCTCTGAGCGATCCGCGTCAGTAGACGACGACGCGGCTACCGATCGGCATCAGGTTGTCGGCCCAGATCATGTTCATCGCCGGGTTGCTCACGCGGGCGCAGCCGTGCGACGCCGGGTATCCGGGGATCGACGCCGCCCCGTGGACGGCGATGCCACCGTTGAAGTACCGGGGGCGCCAGAGGTCGCCGAGCGGGCCCTTGTCGAGGTGGTCGACGGAGCGGAAGGTGCTGAACGTCCCGGCCGGGGTGTTCGCGACGTGCTGGCTGCCCCTCGAGGTGTACGTCTCGCCGCTCCCGGTGCTGGTGTTGAGGATCGTCGTGACGCGCCCACCGCGGACCACGAGCAGCAGCTGTCGGGCCTTGTCGATCTCGATGCCGGTGCCACCGATGCGCGACTGCGGGCGGGTCCCCGCCTGGAGGGCCTTCCGGGTCGAGGGCCCGTACACACCGTCACGGCCCAGGCCGGCGGCCTTCTGCAAGGCCATCACGGCCTGCGACGTCAGCAGGCCGAACTCGCCGTCCGCGGTGCCGTTCCAGTAGCCGAGCGATGAGAGTCGCTGCTGCACCGACTTCACGTACGGCCCCGAGTCGCCGACGTGGAGGGTGTCGCCCTCCGTCGGGACCGGCTGTGGCTTCGGCGCGGTCGGAGTGGGGGCGGGCTTGGTGGTCGGCTTCGGCGTGGTCGGCGCCGGAGCCGGCTTCGTGGTCGGCTTCGTCGTCGGCGTGGCCGTTGCCGTGTCGCTGGGGACGGCCGGCGTCGCCTCGGTGGGCTCGCTGGTCGTGGGGTCGGCGCTCGGGGTGTCCGCGGAGGGGGTGTCGGCGGACGGCTGGTCCGAGGAGGACGGTGCCGCTCCGGCGACCGGTCCGCTCGACGAGGCGCTCGCGCTCCCGACCGACACCATGCCGCACCCGCTGAGGGCCGTGGCGGCAACCATCAGGCCCGTGGCCAGGACCGTCGTCGAACGGCGTGGGTCGAGTCGGTGGTGGGTCATGGTGTCCCTCTCGTCGCTGCGCGGTGAGGCCGTACCTGCGGAACCTCACACAGGGTGACGCACCAGCACGCAAACCGGTTGTCCCGGATGCGTGTCGTTGCCGACTCGAGACCTGGCCCACCGGCCCCGGACATGGCGCGGTCGCCCTCCCCCCGAGGGCGACCGCACTCACCTAGACGCGGAGCGGGGGCCAAAGGTTGCCTGCCGATTCGAGTTGATTTCTCAACTTGTCGAGGTGGACCCCGAGACCGCTTCGTGCACCGTCAGCACCCGGCGGGCGGTGTCGACGTGGAGGCTCTCGATCATCCTGCCGCCGTAGGTCACGACCCCTGCTCCGGCCCCGTCCTCCCATGCGCGCAGGATGCCCTTGGCCTCCTCCACGGCTTCGGGGCTCGGCGCGAACACCGCGTTGCAGGGCTCGACCTGTCCGGGGTGCACCAGCGTCTTCCCGTCGAACCCCAGCTGCCTGGCCTGCAGGCACTCCGCAGCGAAGCCCTCTGCGTCACGGACGTCGTTGTAGACGCCGTCGAGGATGACCGTGCCCGTCGCGCGGGCTGCGAGCAGGCACAGCCCGAGCCCCGTGAGCAGCGGCTGCCGCCCGGGCACGTGCTCGGCCTGCAGCTCCTTGGCGAGGTCGTTGGTCCCCATCACGAGGACGGTCAGCCGCTCGGAGGCGACCGCGATCTCCTCGCAGTGCAGCATCGCGGCGGGCGTCTCCACCATCGCCCACAGGGAGGTGCGTGCCGGGGCCCCGGCTGCCTCCATCGCGGCAACGAGTTCGCGCACCTCCTGCGCCGACTCGACCTTGGGGACGACGACCGCGTCGGGGCCTGCCGCGCACGCCGCCGCGAGATCCTCGTCGTGCCACTGCGTCCCGCTGCCGTTGATGCGGATGGTCACCTCGCGCGGCCCGTACTCACCGGATCGTGCTGCAGCACAAGCGTTCTCGCGTGCCTGGACCTTCGCGTCGGGGGCCACCGCATCCTCGAGGTCGAGGATCAGCGCGTCCACGGGAAGCGTCTTGGCCTTCTCCAGGGCCCGCTCGTTGGACGCGGGCATGTAGAGGACCGAACGACGAGGCCGGTATGCCGCCTGCGCACCCTCGTCGCCTGCACCCGGTCCGAGGTCACCCATCAGGAACCCTCGCCCTCGAGAGAAGGCGACTTCACGGCATACGCCTGCGCGAGTGCGGGATCGGTCCTGGCGAGCCGCTCGGCGAGCTCGAGCACCACCTGGCACTGCTTGAGGCTCGCGTCGTCCTCCATCTTCCCGTCGAGCATCACCGCACCGGTGCCGTCACCCATGGCGTCCACCACGCGCCGGGCGTGGGCCACGTCCTCGGGCGACGGACTGAACACCCGCTTGGCGATCTCGACCTGCACCGGGTGCAGCGACCACGTGCCGACGCAGCCGAGCAGGAACGCGTTGCGGAACTGGTCCTCGCACGCGACGACGTCGGCGATGTCACCGAAGGGACCGTAGTAGGGGAAGATCCCGTGCATCGCGCAGGCGTCGACCATGCGCGCGATCGTGTAGTGCCACAGGTCCTGCTGGTAGGTGGCGCGCGCGGCGTGCACGGCGTCGTCGACGCCCTCGGGAGGATCCTGGCGGACGAGGTACCCGGGGTGCCCACCACCGACGCGGGTCGTCTTCATCCGGCGGTCGGCCGCGAGATCGGCCGGTCCGAGCGACATCCCCTGCATGCGCGGGCTGGCGCCGGCGATCTCCTCGACGTTCGCGACGCCGCGGGCGGTCTCCAGGATGGCGTGCACCAGGATCGGGCGGGTCAGCCCGGCCCTGGCCTCGAGCTGGGCGAGGAGGCGGTCGACGTAGTGGATGTCCTCCCGGCCCTGGACCTTCGGCACCATGATGACGTCGAGCTTGTCGCCGATCTCGGTGACCAGCGTCGTCAGGTCGTCCAGCACCCAGGGGCTGTCGAGGCTGTTGACGCGGGTCCACAGCTGGGTGGAGTCGCCGAAGTCGGTCGCCTTCGCGATCGCGACCAGGCCCTCGCGGGCGGCGACCTTGCGGTCGGCCTTCACGGCGTCCTCGAGGTTGCCGAGCAGGACGTCGACCGTGCCGACCATCGCCGGCACCTTGGCGGCCATCTTCTCGTTGCTCGGGTCGAAGAAGTGGATGACCCGGGAGGGCCTCGAGGGCACCTGCGTCAGGGGGGCCGGGGCACCCACGGCAAGGGGGGCGAAGTAGTCCTTGGGGCTGCGCACGCGGCGACGCTAGCAGCGACAGTCACGCGGGGGTTATGACAGAGTTCACGTGTGACCGAGACCGCTCCCGACCAGCCCGGGACGGCACCAGCGAGCCCGCCGCTGAACGTGACGGCGCTGTTCGCCGAGGCAGCCTCCAAGTCAGGCCTGATGTGGGTGCAACCCCCCGGCGACCGGGCCTGGCCCTTCTGGCACGCCTGGGCCGAGGACACGGTCTACGTCGTCTCCGGTCCGGGCGAGCAGACGTTGCCGTGGCTGCCGGAGGAGGTCACGCTCGTGGCCCGCAGCAAGGACACCGGCGGACGGCTCCTCACCGTGTCCGCGAGCGTGCGCGAGATCCGGCCCGACGAGGAGCGCTGGGCCGTGGCGACCGACGCCCTCAAGGCGGGCCGGCTCAACGCCGCCGCCGATGCGCTGGAGCGCTGGGCCCGGGAGTGCACGGTCCGGGCGCTCACCCCCTACGGAGCACCGCTCGAGGCACCCGGCAGCTACGACACCGGGTCGGGCGCCGCACCGGTGCCGGTGTCCGAGGCGACGACCTCCACGTGGCGTCCGTGGCACTGGCGCGGACGGCCACGGCGCCGTCGCGGCAACCACCTCCCTGACGGCGGCTGACCAGCCGGATAGCCTTGCGGCGTGAGCACTCCGTCGCGTGTCTTCGTGGGCCGCCTGACCAGCCTGAGCGTGTTCGACCCGCTCGGTGACCAGGTGGGTCGGGTGCGCGACGTCGTCGTGACCTTCGGGGCTTCACGGCGCCGACCACGCGTCATCGGCCTCGTCGTCGAGGTGCCCGGCCGACGTCGCGTCTTCGTGCCGATGACCCGCGTGACCTCGGTCGACGGCGGACAGGTCATCACGACCGGCCTGGTCAACATGCGCCGCTTCGAGCAGCGCACCAACGAGGTCCTCGTCATGGCCGAGATCCTCGAGCGCCCGGTCACGGTCGCCGACCCGGAGGGCGCGTACTCCGCGACCGTCGAGGACGTCGCGATCGAGCGCGAGCGCAGCCGCGACTGGTCGATCTCGAAGGTGTTCGTGCGCCAGGGCGGGAGCAGCCGGACCGCGATCGGGCCGTTCCGCCGACGCCGCGGCGCGACCGTGCTGGTTCCTGTCGAGGACGTCACCGGCATCCACCAGTCGTCGAGCAGCCAGTCCGCGGCCCTGCTGCTGGAGACCTACGACGACCTCAAGTCCGCCGACCTCGCCGACGTCATCCACGACCTGTCGCCCAAGCGCCGGGCCGAGGTCGCCGAGGCGATGGACGACGACAAGCTGGCCGACGTCCTCGAGGAGCTGCCCGAGGACGACCAGGTGGAGATCCTCGACTCGCTCCCGGTGGAGCGGGCCGCCGACGTCCTCGAGGCCATGGAGCCCGACGACGCGACCGACCTGCTGCACAACCTCACCACCGAGAAGCAGGAGGAGCTCCTGCAGCTCATGGAGCCCGACGAGGCCGCCGACCTGCGGCGCCTCCTCACGTACGACGAGGAGTCCGCCGGCGGCATGATGACCACCGAGCCGGTCATCCTCGGCCCGGAGGCGTCCATCGCCGAGGCCCTGGCCGTCGTGCGCCGGGTCGAGCTGTCCCCCGCCCTCGCCGCAACGATCTACGTCTGCCGCGCCCCGCACGAGACCCCGTCGGGCAAGTACCTCGGCATGGTCCACATCCAGCGCCTGCTGCGCGAACCCCCGCACGGCTCCATCGGCAGCATCCTCGACAAGGAGATCGAGCCCCTGACGGCCGAGGCGCCCCTGGGCCAGGTCACCCGGATGCTCGCGACGTACAACCTCGTCGGGGTGCCCGTGGTCGACGAGGACGGCCGCCTCGTCGGAGCGGTCACGGTGGACGACGTGCTCGACCACATCCTGCCCGACGACTGGCGCGAGGAGCGGCACGAGGTGACCCGTGGCTGAGCGCCAGAACCGCGCCCCCGCCCGCCTGGACCAGCCACGCGAGACCCGTCGCACGCTGCTGCCCCGGCCGTCGGTCAACCAGGAGACGTTCGGCGTCTGGAGCGAGCGCTTCGCCCGGTTCATGGGGACGCCGCGCTTCCTGATCTACATGACGTTGTTCGTCATCGCGTGGATCGGCTGGAACGCCTTCGGCCCGGTTGACCTGCGCTGGGACCCCTACGCCTTCATCTTCCTCACGCTCATGCTCAGCCTGCAGGCCTCGTATGCCGCGCCGCTCATCCTCCTCGCGCAGAACCGCCAGGCCGACCGCGACCGCGTGGCCCTCGAGCAGGACCGGGCGCGAGACGAGCGCAACCTCGCCGACACCGAGTTCCTCACCCGCGAGGTGGCGGCCCTGCGCCTGGCCATGCGCGACACCGCGACGCGCGACTTCGTGCGTTCCGAGCTGCGCAGCCTGCTCGAGGAGCTCGACGAGCGGGGGTTCGAGTCGCGCCGGCGTGAGGGAGATGACAGCCGCGGCGGCCCGACCGGTTCTTCGCGGGACGGGTCCTCGACCTAGCATGGGGGCATGCCCCACCCCGCAGCACCTGTGACCGACGAGGCCCTCCACCAAGCGCTGGCGACGGTCATCGACCCCGAGATCCGCAAGCCGGTGACCGAGCTCGGCATGGTCGAGAGCTGCACGGTCGACGAGAGCGGCCGGGTCGCCGTCACCATCCTCCTGACCGTGTCGGGCTGCCCGATGAAGGACACGCTGACCAAGGACACCACCGCCGCCCTGGCGAAGGTGCCCGGCGTGACGTCCGTCGACGTCACCCTCGGCGTCATGAGCGACGAGCAGCGCACCGCCCTGCGACAGCAGCTGCGCGGGGGCGTCGCCGAGCGCGAGATCCCGTTCGCCCGCCCCGGCTCCCTCACCCGTGTGTATGCCGTGGCCTCCGGCAAGGGCGGCGTCGGCAAGTCCTCGGTCACCGTCAACCTCGCGGCCTCCCTGGCCCAGAGCGGGTTGCGGGTCGGGGTCGTCGACGCAGACGTCTACGGGTTCTCGGTGCCGCGCATGCTCGGTGTCGAGCACCGCCCCACGCAGGTCGACGACATGATCCTGCCGCCCATCAGCCACGAGGTGAAGGTCATCTCGATCGGCATGTTCGTGCCCGGCAACCAGCCGGTCGTGTGGCGCGGCCCGATGCTCCACCGGGCCCTGCAGCAGTTCCTCGGCGACGTCTTCTGGGGCGACCTCGACGTCCTCCTGCTCGACCTGCCGCCGGGCACCGGCGACATCGCCATCTCGGTCGCCCAGCTCATCCCCGGTGCCGAGATCCTCGTCGTCACGACCCCGCAGCAGGCAGCCGCCGAGGTCGCCGAGCGTGCGGGCTCGATCGCCCTCCAGACGCACCAGCGCCTCGTCGGGGTCATCGAGAACATGTCGTGGCTCGAGCTGCCGGACGGCTCGCGGCAGGAGATCTTCGGCTCCGGTGGCGGTCAGCGCGTCGCCGACTCGCTCACCCGCGCCGTCGGGGCGGACGTGCCCCTGCTGGGCCAGATCCCCCTCGACACCAACCTGCGCGAGGGTGCCGACGAGGGTGTGCCGGTCGTCCTGCGCAACCCCGACTCGGCTGCCGCCGTGGCGCTTCGCGGGATCGCGCGCGGCCTGGGCACGCGCTCGCGCGGCCTCGCTGGTCGTTCGCTGGGCCTGTCGCCCGTCGGTCGCTGACGTCCCTCAGGTCGCGTCGACGTCGTACGGCGTGGCCCGTGACGGGTCGTGCGCCACGACGTCGGGGGCCGTGGAGCCGACGTGGTCGTCGTCCGCGTCCGGCTCCATCAGCGCCTCGCGCACGATGCGTCGCGGGTCGTACTGCCGCGGGTCGTACTGCTTCCAGTTGATGTCGTCGAACTCCGGGCCCATCTGCTCACGCAGCTGACCCTTGGCACCCTCGGCCATCGACCGCGCCTGGCGGACGAACTGGCCCAGCTTCGCGGCATACTCGGGCAGCCGCTCGGGGCCGAGGATGACCACGGCGAGAACGATCAGGGCGATGAACTCCCACCCGTTGATGTCCATCATGTGATGTCGTCCTAGCTGCCCGAGGTACCGGTCAGGGTGACCGTGACGCTGATCGTCTCACTCCCGCGGCGCACCTTCATCGGCACCTTGTCCCCGACGCTCTTGGCACGGATCGCCACGACGAGGTCGTCGGGGTCGGACACGGGCCGTCCGTCGAACTCGACGATGACGTCACCGGGCTTGATACCCGCCTTGCCGGCGGGACCGTCGGGCGTGACGGGGTTGGCGCTGGCTCCGGACCCGGAGGCCAGGATCTTCACGCCGCTGCCGGTGTACTGGCGGTCCAGGATCACCCCGATGACGGGGTGCTCGGCCTTGCCGGTCTTGATCAGCTGGGCCGCGGTCTTGGCCACCTGGTCGCTCGGGATCGAGAACCCGACACCGATGTTGCCGGACTGCACGTCCGCGGCGCCGGGGATCCGGGCGATGGCGGAGTTTATGCCGATGACGTGGCCCTGCATGTCGAGCAGCGGACCGCCGCTGTTGCCGGGGTTGATCGCGGCGTCCGTCTGGATCGCGTTGATGAAGGACTGCTGGTCGCCGTCACCACCGGGGCTGACCGGCCGGTTCAGGGCGCTGACGATGCCCGACGTGACGCTGGACTCCAGGCCGAGGGGGGCGCCGACGGCGATGACCTGGTCACCGACGACGACGTCCTTGGACGCCCCGATGACGAGCGGAACGAGGTCGGTCCGGCTGGTCTTGAGGACCGCGAGGTCGTAGGAGCTGTCGCGCCCCAGGATGGTCGCCTCGATCTCGGTGCCGTTGGACAGCTCCACCGCGATGGTGCCGCCTGCGGCGGCACTGGCGACCACGTGGTTGTTGGTGATGATGTGGCCGTCCCGGTCGAGCACGAAGCCCGACCCGGTCCCGGCACCGTCGGCGCCCTTGACCTTGATCGTCACGACGCTGGGCAGCGCCTTGGCCGCGATGTTGGCGATGCTGCCCTCGGGCCGGGCGGTCGCCCCGGCGCCGACCGTGGGGATCGAGGTACCGGTGCGGTCGAGGTTGCCGAAGCCGAGCCGGTCGGTCGCACCGAGCCAGCCACCGAACATCCCGCCGAGGGTCGCTGCGACGAGCGCGGCGACGGCCGCGACCCCGACGAGGGCACCCCAGCCCGGACCCTTCTGGTGCGGGGCACTGGGGGCCAGCGGCTGACCGCCGACCCAGTGGCCCTGATGGCCGCCGTACCCCGCATCGGCACTCGTGGCCGAGATCGGGTCCCAGCCGCTGCCCTGGGCCGAAGGCGCAGGCGCCCCCGCCGCGCCCAGGGTTGCCGCGCCGAGCGCGGGCGCGCCCGCACCGGCGGAGGCGTCCCCGGGCCCGTGCTCACGGTCGGCCTGGCTCGGCCAGCCGGTGGGCTCGCTCGCCCAGGCCTGCTCCCGCGCCGGAGCCTGGGCAGGAGTCTGCGCCGGGGTCTGGACCGGGTCCCCTGCCGAAGCCGTGGAGCCGGAGAGCTCCTGGGTGTGCGAGAGGTCGACCGGCTGGGTGTGGTCGGGAGCCGAACCGGCGCCATACCCCTGCTGGGGCTGGGCCACCGGCTGGTCGTCGCGCGGCGGCGCCCAGGGGTCCCACGCGGGCTCCACGGGCGTGACGTCCCGCGGTGACGCGGGCTCGTGAACGCCGGCCCCGTCGGGGACAGGCCGGCCCGGGTGTGCTGGGGTCGCCTCGGACCACACCGGCTCCGGCGCCGGTTCGGGGGTGTCCGCGGGTTCAGGAGTGGGGTCGGGGGTGGCGACGGCCCCGGTCTCCGGCGTCTGGCCGTGGCCCTCGTGCTGGCCCGCCTCGTGACCGGGCTGGTCGCTGCTCGGGGGACGCTCGTCGCTCATGGGGTCGATTGTGCCGAACCCAGCCGCGCCGCGCCCACGTCGGGGGTGGACGAGGTGGGCTGCGTGCTGCGCGGCGGCGCCGCGGTCACCCTCGTCCCGAGGGACGGGACGGTGAACGCCGCGGTCGCGAAGCCCGGGGTGGCCGGACGGGCCCGCTGGACCGTGCCCGGTGTGACGGGCGTCGGCGCGGGAGAGGTGAGGCTCCCACCGGTGACCACCAGGCTCCACGCGGCGGCAGCCGTGGCACCGGCTGCGAGACCGGCGAACATCGTGGCCCGACGTGCGGACCGGTGCATCGCCGGGGCACCCCGGTCCATCACCGGGACGGGAGCGGTCGGGACCGGCGGGACCATGGGCAGCGACCACGCCGAGCGGACGTCCGCGCCGGCGGCGGACGCGTCTTCGGCGCGGACGGGATCGTTCGCCATCGCGAGGAGCAGCCCCCGAAGGTCGCGCGAGACCTCCGGTGCCGACGGCGAGCGCAACGACGCGAGCACGCGCCGCTCGTCGTCGACGGCGGCGCGGCAGCAGGTGCAGGCCACCACGTGCCGGTCCCACTTGAGCAGGGTGGCGGCGTCCATCGCCCGATCCGCGTACGCGGTCAGGTCAGCGCCCAGGCACCGGGCGCCCGGCAGGCCCAGCCGGCTCACCGCGACCCCGGGACCGCGCGGCGGATCACCGGGAGACGCCGACGGGAGACGGGGGCGGGGGTGCGGTCGATGTCGAGCGCGGGGCGGTCGAGGGTCGGGTCGCGGTGGGCGAGGGCCTCACGCAGCTGGGCCCGGCCGCGGTGGATGCGCGAACGCACCGTCCCCAGCTTGACGCCCAGCGTCGTCGCGATCTCCTCGTACGACAGCCCCTCGATGTCGCACAGCACGACCGCTGCACGGAAGTCGGGTGAGAGGGCGTCCAGGGCGCGCTGGACGTCGTCGTCGAAGTGGGTGGCGTCGTACGCGGCCTCGGGGCCGGCCTCGCGGGTGGGGAGGCGGGCCGCACTCTCGTCGGACAGCGCGTCGAACCGGATGCGCTGCTTGCGCCGCATCTTGTCGAGGAAGACGTTGGTCGTGATGCGGTGCAGCCAGCCCTCGAACGTCCCGGGCTGGTAGCTGTGCAGCGACCGGAAGACGCGGATGAACACGTCGTGGGTCAGGTCCTCGGCGTCGTGCGGGTTGCCGGTGAGACGGTAGGCCAGGCGGTAGACGCGCGCCGAGTGCTGCTCGACGATCTCCTCCCACGTCGGGGGCACCCAGGCGGGGGCCTCCTGGACGTCACTCTGGACATCCTGTCGGGCCGGGCCGATCGTGTCGGTCGCGGTCACGTCCCTCACCTCCGTCGGGCGCCGTTGCGGCGCTCACACCATGCATTCGGTCCAGACGACCGAGTGGCTTGCATGGTTCCCCAACAACCTGAGCGTTTCCTGTATGCCGCGGGGCCGGCGGCGCGTGTTCGCGGCAGTAGGGTTTCCCGCATGAGTGCACAGAAGCCGGCCAGCTGGGCCTACGCCGAGGAGTTCGTCACGGAGAACGAGGTGATCGAGAACGCCCGCCGCCGCGGCGAGGAGCTCGGCGCGACCCCCGTCGGCAACGGTGCCGGAGTCCTGCTGCGCCTGCTGGCAGCAGCCGCCAAGGCGCGCTCCGTGGTGGAGATCGGCACCGGCGCCGGCACCTCGGGCCTGTGGATGCTCCAGGGGATGCCGGAGGACGGCATCCTCACGACGATCGACGTCGAGGCCGAGCACCAGGGCGTCGCCAAGAAGGCGTACGCCGAGGCGGGCGTCGCCCACCAGCGGACCCGCGTCATCACGGGACGGGCGCTGGACGTCCTCCCCCGCATGACCGACGGCGCCTACGACATGGTGGTCGTCGACGGGGACAAGGCCGAGTACCCGGAGTACGTCGACCACGCGATCCGGCTGCTGCGCTCCGGTGGCGTGCTGGTCCTGGACAACATGTTGTGGCACGACAAGGTGGCCGACCCGGCTGCCCGGGACGCCCAGACGACGGTGCTGCGCGACCTCGGCAAGAAGCTGCGCGACGACGACCGCCTCGTCCCGGCCCTGCTGCCCGTGGGCGACGGCGTCCTCGCGGCCGTCAAGCGCTGACCCTCAGGCGGTGCCGGGTCCCGGGCCCCGGCGGAAGCGCTCGGGTCCCTCGGCGATGGCCACGACCTCGAACGGCTCCATGAGGATCGGCGCCGAGCCGATGATCGCGCTGCCCGCGGACTCCGCGGCGGTCTCGGCGAACTCCTTGAGGAAGTCGTCGCGGTAGACCTGCTGGTCGAAGACGTACGTGCCCTCGAACCACTCCCCCTCGACCATCCGCCAGGTCTTGAACGCCAGCCCGTCGAGGAACATGAACTTCGCCATCGACGTGCCGACCACGTAGTCGCGCAACGACGTCGCGACGTCCTTCGGTGCGTCCTCGAGCGACCAGCGCACCGACAACCCGTATCCCGCGTTCATGCCATCTCCTCCAGCCAGGTGAGCAGCAGGCGGGCACCGAAGCCCGTCCCACCCTTGGTGAGGAGTCCGCGGTCGACGTCGGAACGACCCACCCCGGCGATGTCGAGGTGCGCCCAGCGTCGCTCGCCCACGAACTCGCGCAGGAACAATGCTGCCGTGATCGAGCCGGCGCCGACAGGAGTGCCCGCGATGTGGTTGACGTCGGCCACGACGCTGTCGAGGGCGAACCGGTAGTCCTCCACCAGGGGGAACGGCCACAGCAGCTCGCCGCTGGCCCGGCCGGCCGCCACCAGGGCGTCGCTCAGGGCGTCGTCGGTGGCGTACACCGGTGCCATGCTGCGGCCGAGGGCCACCCTCGCGGCCCCGGTGAGGGTGGCGATGTCGAGCAGGACGTCCGGCGCGAGGTGGGCGTCCGCGTAGGCCAGGGCGTCGGCCATGACGATGCGGCCCTCGGCGTCGGTGTTGCCGATCTCGACGGTGCGACCGCCGTACATCGTGATGACGTCGGAGGGCCGGTAGGCGCTGCCGCTCACCGCGTTCTCGGCGAGCGCGAGCAGTCCCGTGACCCGTACCGGGAGGTCGAGCGCGGCGCAGGCCGCCACGACGGCGAGCACGATGGCCGAGCCCGACATGTCCGTCTTCATGGCCAGCATGCCCTCGGCGGGCTTGATGTCGAGGCCACCGGTGTCGAAGGTGATCCCCTTGCCGACGAGGACGACGTGCGGGGTGCTCGAGGTGGCGCCGGCGGGTTCGTGTGACAGCTGCACCAGGCGCGGCGGCGTGGCCGATCCGCCCCCGACCGCGAGGAGCCCACCGAAGCCCTCGGACCTGAGGTCGCGCTCGGTCCAGACCTTGACGTCCAACCCGGCCCGACGCCCGATGGTGCGCGCCTGGGCGGCCATCCACGCCGGGTTCTTGGTGTTGGAGGGGACGACCGCGAGGTTCCGGGCCACCATCGTGGCCCGGGCCCGGGTCACCGCACGTCGGCAGGCCACCTCGTCGAAGGTCCCGACCAGCGTCACCCCTGCCACCGGTGCGCTCGAGGGCGTGGCGTCGGGACCGCGCCAGCGCGGCGAGGTGTACCCACCCAGGGCGATGCCCTCCACGAGAGCTGCCTGGGCCTGCGCGTCGAGGCCCGTGACGGCGACCACGAGGTGGGCCCGGCCGCGTCCGGCCCGACCGAGGGCGGCGCCGGCGCTGCGCAGGTCCGCCGGACCCGCGTCGCCCAGCCCGACCAGCAGCACCGTGCGGGCGGCGCGCTCCCCGGGCACCAGCGGCAGCCGGGTGACGGCGCCGGGTTCGCCGGAGGGCTCGTGGGCCGCCTGCACGTCCGTGGCGTCGAGACCGACCACCGGCAGCCACCCGGCCGCGTCCGAGTCCGCGCGCAGGCCGCCCCGGTGGACCGGGACGGCAAGGAGCAGGTCGGTCGGGTCGAGGTCGGCGAGGACGTCGGCGAGCGCGTCGGGCCGGACCGACCACGAGCTGGACGGGGGGTCGAGCAGTTCTGGAGCAGGCACGGCCCGACCCTACCCACCCGACCGGAGTCGGCGGCATACCCGTGGCCCTCGGTGGACCGGTCGAGCCGTGCGGCCCCGCACAGGCGAGGACCCCCTCCGGCAGGCGCCGGAGGGGGTCCTCGAAAGCTGTGGAGGCAGGACTACTTGAGGCCCTCGCAGTTGTCGATGGCCTCGCCCAGTGCACGGACCTCGTCGGGGGTCATCTCGACGACGAGGCGCCCACCACCCTCGAGAGGCATGCGCAGCACGATGCCGCGACCTTCCTTGGTCACCTCGAGCGGGCCGTCGCCAGTCCTCGGCTTCATTGCCGCCATGGGTGTGTCCCTTCCGTATGGCGTGGTTTGCTGCTGGGCACGCGGGTCCACGCCAGTGCTTGAGTTCCGCCCGTGCGTGCCAGATTTGCTCCATTATCCCGTGAACCTGCTCACAGGCGAAATCCGGTCCGGGGTGCAGCCCCGGGCGACCCGGTGGCCGCAGGGCATGATGTCCGGCATGACCCAGAGTCCTGCAGCGCCGCAGCCCCCTCACCTGCCCGTCGTCGTCGAACGCGAGGGTGCGGTCGCCACCGTCAGGCTCAACCGGCCGGAGGCGATGAACTCCCTCGACACCCCCACGAAGGAGGCCCTGCTCGCGGCCCTGACGGAGGTGGCCGCCGACCCCACGGTCCGGTGCGTCGTGCTCACCGGCAGCGGTCGCGCCTTCTGCGTCGGCCAGGACCTCAAGGAGCACATCCGGCTCCAGCAGTCGGACGACCCGTCCCTGTGGGAGACCGTCCCCAAGCACTACAACCCGATCGTCGAGCTGCTGACGACGATGAACAAGCCGGTCGTGGCCGCGGTCAACGGGGTCGCGGCAGGTGCCGGCGCCGCCTTCGCGATGGCGGCGGACTTCCGGGTGATGGTGGACACGGCAGGCTTCAACCTGGCGTTCGCCGGGATCGCACTGTCCTGCGACTCGGGTTCGTCCTGGAGCCTCCAGCGGCTCGTCGGCCCGGCCCGCGCCAAGGAGCTGCTCCTGCTGCCGCGCACGGTCCCCGCCGACGAGTGCCTCTCCCTCGGCCTGGTCACCCGGGTCGTCGCCGCGGCCGACCTCGACGCCGCCGTGCTGGAGCTGGCGACCACCCTGGCCAAGGGCCCCACGCTGGCGTACGGCTCGATCCGTCAGGCCGTCGCGTTCGCCGCCGGCCACGGCCTGGGCGAGTCCCTCGAGCGGGAGGGCGAGTACATGGCGCTCACCGGTGCCAGTGCCGACCACAAGGCGGCGGTGGCTGCGTTCCTCGCGAAGGAGAAGCCGGTGTTCACCGGCGAGTGACCGGCTGACGGACCGGCGGGCGGCCAGCGACCGGCGACACGGTCAGGGCGGGGCTGCCGCCCACGGCGTGTACGTCAGCAGGGTGCAGGTGAACCAGAACATGCCCCCGAGCAGGACGAGGGCCACGACGGCGACCCGGCGCCGCCAGTGCGGCACCACCCGCTCCCCCGTCGAGGTCCGCATCGCCACGGACGCCACGAGCGCGGCGATGGGGAAGTCGAGCAGCAGGAACCGCCACATGCTCGTGATCGGCCGGACGACCGCCAGCAGGTAGAGCGGGTAGGCCAGGGCCCAGACCCGCAGCTCGATCGCCAGCCAGCGGCCGTGGCGGCCGACGATGAGGGCGATGTACGTCGCCACGAGGCCGACGAGGACCGCCACCCCGACGACGCCGTGGCCGTCCCACGCCCACGACAGCCACAGCACGAACGGCCCCGACTCCGGCCTCTGCCCCCAGGCGGCCTGCACGTCGAAGAACGCCATCGGCAGCCCGCTGGCGATCCCGACGACGACGGGCCAGGCGATGGAGGAGGCGGCCGTCGCCAGCAGCATCAGGGCAGCGGTCGTCCGCTGCCCGGTCAGCGGCCGCGTGCCCGCCGCCCGGTCCTCGCGCCAGCGCAGGGCGAGGTGCGCGATCGCGGCACAGGCGATCGCAGGGGCGGCGGCACGCGTGAACCCGAGCCCGATCGTGACCAGTGCGACGAGGGCGTACTGCCGCCGCATCAGCAGGAGCAGCGACCCGGCGATGAGCACGCCCGCGAGGGCCTCGGTGTACGGCATCACCAGCACCGAGGTCGCGGGGTAGAGGCACCACAGGATGCCCGCGACGAGGGCCAGCCGCTCGCGGGCCGGCTGCGGGGCCGCGTGCAGGGCGAAGTTGAGGCACTTCCACACGAGGATCGTGCAGACCGCACCGAGGACGAGGTTGAGCAGGACCGCGGACACCTCGGAAGACATCCCCGTGACCATGAGGGCGCGGACGAGCATCGGGAACGCCGGGTAGAACGCCCATGCGCTGTAGGTCAGCAGCCCGGTGTCGGGGTCGGCAGGCAGTGGCACGGGGTAGCCGTCGACGGCCACCCGGCGGTACCAGACGCTGTCCCACCCACCGAGGACGTCACCGATCGTCGGGTGGAGGTGGCCCACCCCCGCAGGGGTCTGGAACCACGTCGCGGCGACCGCCATGGTGACGAACACGAGGACCCGCGTCACGGCATACCAGAGGAGCAGGAAGACGACGGGGCGGCGCAGGGCCCACCCGGCGGCGGCGCTGCGGCCGCTGGAGGTGAGCAGGGAGGAGGTCAGCAGGGACGGGACGCTGCGGACGCGGGCGACGGCGGTCACGGCGGGTAGTCCGCCGGCGCGTGGTAGACGAGCAGCTTCCAGATCCAGGCGACCTGGCCCACGATGCCCGCAGCCACGAGGAAGCCGACGCGGACGGTCAGGTGGCGCGCGGCCCGCTCGAGCCAGCCGCCGCCGAGCACCACGACGAGCAGCGGGAACAGTGGCAGGGCGTAGCGGAAGATGCTCGTGAAGGGGTCGAGGACGACCGCGAGGTAGGCGGGGTACGCCAGGCACCAGACCCTCAGCTCGGGGCCGAGCCTGGTCGCCCAGGGGCCGCAGGTGAGCACGACGATGGTCGTCACGAGGGCGGCCAGCCCCACGGGGCCGTAGACGGCGGCACCGTCGAAGTCGCGGAAGGCCCACTGCGACATGCCCAGCCAGGGCTTGAGCGGGGTGATCTCACCTCCGGCGCGCCACGCGGCCATGGTGTCGGTGTATGCCGTGCGGGACCCGGTCACCTGCCAGGCGATGAGGGGCCACAGCACTGCGCCCACCGCGGTGGTGGCGAGCGCGGCCAGGGCCGAGACGAGCTCACCCCGGGTGACGTTCTGCTGGCGGCGCCTTCGCCACAGCAGGAGCACGGAGACACCGACCACGACGACCACCGGCACGGCGATGGGCCGGGTGAGGCCCAGCAGCAGCGAGAGCCCGGCCACCATCCCCCAGCTGCGTCGGACCAGCGCCCAGAGCAGGCCGCACAGGACGAACATCGCGAGCGACTCGGTGTACGCGAGCTGGAGGGACACCGCCGCCGGGAACGCGGCCCAGACGGCGACGGCACCGAGGGCGACCCTGTCGCCCACCTTCTCGGCCAGCAGGCGGGCCATGAGGACGCTCGCGCCGAGCCCGGCGAGGAGGGCCAGGGTCGAGGCCACCACGGGGAACCCCAGACCCGCGGCCGACATGAGCATCCGCGCCAGGAGGGGGAAGAGCGGGTAGAACGCCCAGGCGTTCTGCGCGACGTGTCCACTGGCCTGGTCGACGGGCAGCGGGTTGGGGTAGCCCTGCTCCGCCACGTTGCGGTACCAGCTGCCGTCCCAGAGGACGGTCATGTCGATCGGCTCGACGGTCGGGCCGGTCCAGTCCGGCATCACCGCCTGGTCCCGGCTGGCCAGCACGAGGAGCAGGCCCGACACGGCCCGCAGGGCGAGGTAGACCAGCGCTGTCCTGACGGTCAGCGACCTGAGGAGGACGGCGCCCCTGCTCATGCGGGGCCCTGGTCCGCCCCGGCACCGACCCCCGACCGGTGGCAGCCCACGACGTGGTCGTCCACGAGGCCGCACGCCTGCATGGCGGCATACATCGTCGTGGGGCCGACGAACACGAACCCCGCCTTCTTGAGGCCTTTGGCGAGGGCGACGCTCTCCGGGCTGGTCGCCCGGAAGTCCTCGGCCGACCTCGGCGGTGCGTGGTCGGCCGGCGCGTGCGACCAGACGAGGGCGTCGAGCCCGCCGTACTCCCGCAGCGCGAGCACGGCGGCGGCGTTGTGGATGGCGGCATCGACCTTGAGGCGGTTGCGGACGATGCCCACATCGGCCATCAGCCGGGCCCGATCGGCGTCGCCGAAGGTCGCGACCACCTCGGCGTCAAAGCCTGCGAACGCGGCGCGGAAGGCCTCGCGCTTGCGCAGGATGGTGATCCAGGACAGCCCGGACTGGAAGGCTTCGAGGGTGAGGCGTTCGTACAGCGCCTGCTCGCCGTGGACCGGCACACCCCACTCGGTGTCGTGGTAGGTGAGGTAGTCCGGGGTCGACCCGGCCCACGCGCAGCGCGCCAACCCGTCCGAGCCGACGAGGAGGCCGCTCACCGTCGGGACCCGGCGGCCCGCGCGAGCATGGCGTCGACGGCACGTCCGTAGAGCCACGTGCTGGCGCGGTCCAGCGCCGGCTCGAACAGGCGCTTGAACGGCAGTGGACGCACGACGACGTCCTCGACCCAGTCGAGCCGGGAACCCAGCACACCCGGGCTGCCGATGTGTGGTTCGGGGGTCACCGTCACCTCGGCCCACCCACCGAGCAGGCGTCCGGTCTTGACCACCCGGAACACCGCGGGGGCGGCGGGGTCGCTGTCGGGCGATGGTGGGTCCCACCGGGTGACGAGCATGGAGTCGGAGAAGACGAGCGGACCGGGCCCGCTGAGCCCCGCGAACCCCCAGCCGACCCGCGGCTCCCCCGCGTCCGTGGTCATCCGGGTCATCGGCATCCAGTCGCCGTAGCCCGCGAAGTCGGCGACGACGTCCCACACGGCGGCAGGACTCGCCGCGGTGTGCCGGGTGAGGTGGAGGGTGGCCATCTGCTCAGCGCACCGTGTCGCGGTGGCTCTCCGGCTCGGTGGCCGCGCGCGGACCCTCCAGCTCGGCGAGGCGGGACTGCAACCGGTCGAGGACGGCATCGACCTGGTCCATGCGGTAACCGCGCAGGGCGGTGTCGAAGCGCACGGCGGAGATCTCGTCGGACGCGAACCCGTCGGACAGGGCTGGTGAGCTCTGGGTGCTCGTCGCGTCCGCCATCGGGTCGTAGCCCAGCCGGCCCGTCACGAGCGCGGCGAAGCCGCCGATGAGCAGCACGGCGATGACGGTGAAGAAGACCCAGATCACGCAGGTGATCGTCGCACGAACTGCTGGGAGCGTCCTATTCAGCCTGCCGTGTCGAGGGCGCGGGAGTCCTCCCCCGACGCGGCGGGGGTCAGCGCACTGCGCGCGAGCATCTCCACGACCGCGGGGACGTCCTCGGCCAGGAGGCGGACCGTCGCCCGGCACACGGTGTCCTGCCAGATCGACAGCACCACCCGCCCGCTCTCCGGGTGACCGGAGATCCGCAGCGTCCGGCCGGCGACGTCGCGACCGACCACGACGTCACCCTGCCGTGGCAGCGGTGAGATGTTCACGGGTCCATCATCGCCCCGGCCAGCCCCGCAGTCCATGGGTCGATCGGGCCGGACGTCACTCGGGACGCTTGGCCGCCACCGTCTGGTCGGTCGAGGTGACGATGCGGACGGCCTCGTCGACGTCGTCGGTGAGGTGCAGGAGGTCGATGTCCTTCTCGCTGACCGTTCCCGCATCGAGGACCGTGCCGCGCAACCAGTCCAGCAGCCCGCCCCAGTACTCGGTGCCCATCAGGACGATCGGGAAGGACGTGACCTTGCGGGTCTGCACGAGGGTGACGGCCTCGAACAGCTCGTCGAGGGTGCCGAACCCGCCCGGCAGGACGATGAACCCCTGCGCGTACTTGACGAACATCGTCTTGCGCGCGAAGAAGTAGCGGAAGTTCACCCCCAGGTTCACGTGCTCGTTCAGCCCCTGCTCGAACGGCAGCTCGATCCCCAGGCCGACCGAGGCCCCGCCCGCCTCACGGGCACCCTTGTTCGCCGCCTCCATGGCGCCGGGCCCGCCACCGGTGATCACGGCATACCCGGCCTCGACCAGGGCCCGCCCCACATGGGTGCCGAGCTCGTAGAAGGGCGTGCCGGGCTTCGTCCGGGCCGAACCGAACACGCTCACCGCCGGGCCGAGCTCGGCGAGCGCCCCGAACCCCTCGACGAACTCGCTCTGGATCCGCATCACCCGCCACGGGTCGGTGTGCAGCCACTCGCTGGAGCCGCGGCTGTCGAGCAGTCGCTGGTCGGTGGTTGTCCCGGGGACGCGCGAACCCCGCAGGGTCACCGGGCCGGTGTGGTACTCGTAGTCGCTCGCGCTGGTGATGTCCGTCGTCTCGTCACTCACGCGATCAACCTATGCGAGCCAACGCAGCAGGGCCGCCTCGGCGGACACGAGCTGCGAGACGGGACACCGCTCGTCGTCGTGGTGCGCGAGGTTGGGGTCACCGGGGCCGAAGTTCACCGCGGCGATGTCCATGGCCGAGAAGCGGGCGACGTCGGTCCAGCCCTCCTTGGCGATGACGGGCAGCCCGAGCGCCTCGACGAACGCCTTGGCGGCCGGGAGGTCCAGGCCGGGGCGGGCGCCGGGGGCGTTGTCGAGCTCGACGAGGTCATAGCCCTCGAACAGCTCGGCCACGTGGGCCAGCGCGACCTCCGGCGACTTGTCGGGGGCGTACCGGTAGTTGACCGTGACGACGCACTCGTCCGGGATGACGTTGCCCGCGATGCCGCCACGGATCCCCGTGGCGTTGAGGGCCTCGTGGTAGTCCAGGCCGTCGACCGTCACCGTGGCCGGCTCGTATGCCGTGAGGCGGGTCAGCAGGTCGGCGGCGGCGTGGATCGCGTTGCGCCCGTTCCACGGTCGGGCCGAGTGCGCCGCGAGGCCACGGGCGGTCACGTCGACCCGCAGGGTGCCCTTGCAGCCACCTTCGACCTGGCTGGCGGTCGGCTCGAGGAGGACGGCGAAGTCGGCGTCGGCGATCAGCTCGGGGCGCTGCTGCTGGACGTGCAGGAGGCCGTTGTGCTCGCTGTCGATCTCCTCCCCCTCGTAGAAGACGAAGGTGAGGTCGCGGCTCGGCTCGGTGACCAGGGCGGCCTTGAGCTGGACGGCGACGCCGCCCTTCATGTCGACGGTGCCGCGGCCCACGAGGTCGTCGCCCTCGCGACGGGTCGGCAGGTTGGCGGGAGCCTTGGTCAGCGGGACCGTGTCGATGTGGCCGGCGAGGACGACGCGCTCGTCACGGCCGAGCTCGGTGCGCGCGACGAGGGTGTTGCCGATGCGGGTGATTGTGAGGTGCTCCAGCGGCACGAGCGCCGCCTCGATCGCGTCGCACACCCGTCGCTCGTCGAGGCTGACGGACTCGATGTCGCACAGCGCCGCGGTCAACGTCACGACGTCGGCAGACAGGTCCAGCGGGACGAGGTCGTGGGCGGTGTCCTGGGGGCTGTCCTGGGTGGTGTGCTGGGGGGTGTCCTGAGAAGGGTTCGCCATGCCCACGACCCTATCCAGCGTCCGGATCCTCAGCCTCGCTCCCCTAGGCTTGCCCACATGAGCAGTGAGCGCAGCGCATGGGGTTTCGGACTGGCCACCACGACCGTCGACGGTGTGGTCCTCGACACCTGGTACCCCGAGCCGGCGCTCGGCGCACGCCCCGACGGTGCGAGCGTCCCCGAGGAGCTGCGCGCCCTCGCCGGCGCCGACGAGCTCCGTCGGGTGCGACGCACCGTCGTGGACGTGCAGGTCGACCTCGACGCGGCGCCGGCCGACCCCTCCGACGCGTACCTGCGCCTGCACCTGCTCTCGCACTGCCTGGTCGAGCCCAACAGCATCAACCTCGACGGCATCTTCGGGGTCCTCGCCAACGTCGTCTGGACGACCCAGGGCCCGTGCGCGGTCGACGGTTTCGAGATGACGCGCGCCCGGCTGCGCCTGCGCGGGACGGTCAACGTGCTGGGCATCGACAAGTTCCCCCGGATGGTCGACTACGTCGTCCCCACGGGCGTCCGCATCGCCGACGCCGACCGGGTTCGCCTGGGCGCGCACCTGGCGCCGGGCACCACCGTGATGCACGAGGGGTTCGTCAACTACAACGCCGGGACGCTCGGCAGCTCGATGGTCGAGGGCCGGATCTCCCAGGGTGTCGTCGTGGGCGACGGGTCCGACATCGGTGGCGGCGCATCGACGATGGGCACCTTGTCGGGGGGCGGCACCGAGCGCGTGCGCGTCGGTGAGCGCTGCCTCCTCGGCGCCGAGGCCGGTCTCGGGATCGCCCTGGGTGACGACTGCGTGGTGGAGGCGGGCCTCTACCTCACGGCGGGTACCAAGGTCACCCTCGCGGACGGGCGGGTCGTCAAGGCCCGCGAGCTGTCCGGTCACGACAACCTCCTGTTCATCCGCAACTCGGTGACCGGCACCGTCGAGGCCAAGGCACGGGACGGGCACGGCATCGTGCTCAACTCCGCGCTGCACGCCAACGACTAGCCGTGCCCAGCACCAAGCGGGGCACCGTCCTCTCCGAGCACAGGCCCCCGTCGCGGACCCGGCGCCTCGTCACCCGGGTCGTGCTGCTGCTGTTCGTCGCGGGACTCGTGGGTGCCGGCTGGATCGGGCTGCGCGGCACCCTGCACAACCTGGGCGGCCCCCGGTGCCAGGCCACCGCGCTGGGCACCAGCGTGGACTTCGACCCCAGCCAGACCGCATACGCCGCAACGATCGTGGCCATCGCGGAGAAGCGCGGCCTGCCCGCCCGGGCCGGCACGATCGCCATCGCCACGGCGATCCAGGAGTCCAAGCTGCGCAACCTGACCTACGGCGACCGGGACTCGGTCGGGCTGTTCCAGCAGCGGCCGAGCCAGGGGTGGGGCACGGAGAAGCAGATCCTCGACCCGGTCTACGCCACGAACAAGTTCTACGACGCGCTCGTCAAGGTCGACGGGTACGAGCAGATGCGCATCACCGAGATCGCCCAGAAGGTGCAGCGCTCGGCCTACCCCGAGGCGTACGCCGACCACGAGCAGGAGGGCCGCCTCATGGCCTCGACGCTCAGCGGCCACTCCCCCGGCGGCCTCGGCTGCCGCCTCGACGACTCCACGGGTGGCCGGCCCGCCGACCTGAGGGCCGCGTTGTCCAAGGAGCTCGGGGTGAAGGGCTCGGTCAAGGGCAGCGTCCTCACCGTCAAGGCAGGCTCCGAGCGGCAGGCGTGGAGCACGGGGTCGTTCGCGGTCGCCAAGGCGGCGCAGTACGGCGCCACGAAGGTCCGGGTCGGCTCGAAGGAGTGGACCCGCACCCGCGACACCGACGGCTGGACGTGGAAGTCGGTCAAGGGCGGCGCCGGCACCACCGTGACCGTCACCTTCCCGACCACCAGCTGACCCGACTTCGTCTGGCGAGTCGTCCGCATGGCCACTGCGGACCTGCGCGACCCCCGCCTGCGGCGAGAGCTCCTCGTCCTCCTGCATGCCCTGGTGGACTGAGGCACGTTCGGTGAGGTGGAACACCCGGTGGCGCCCTCCGCGCGGGCGGGCCGGAGGGACCCGGGTATGGCGCGAGGCCCGGTTCCGTGGGGAACCGGNGCGCTGAAGTCCACGTAGTCGCGCTCGGTGTGACCGGTGTAGATCTGGCGCGGGCGACCGATCTTGGTCTGCGGGTCCTCGATCATCTCGCGCCACTGGGCGATCCAGCCCGGCAGGCGACCGAGGGCGAACAGGACCGTGAACATCTTGGTCGGGAAGCCCATGGCCTTGTAGATCAGGCCGGTGTAGAAGTCGACGTTCGGGTAGAGCTTGCGCTCCACGAAGTAGTCGTCCTCGAGGGCGCGCTGCTCGAGCTGCAGCGCGATGTCGAGCAGCGGGTCCTTCACGCCGTCCTTGTTGATGATGGTGTCGGCGGTCTTCTTGATGATCGCCGCGCGCGGGTCGTAGTTCTTGTAGACCCGGTGGCCGAAGCCCATCAGCTTGACGCCGTCCTCCTTGTTCTTCACCTTGCGGACGAACGCATCGACGTCGCCACCGTCCTTGGCGATCCCGTCGAGCATCTCGAGGACGGCCGAGTTGGCGCCGCCGTGCAGCGGGCCGGACAGGGCGTGGATGCCGGCGGAGACCGAGTTGAACAGGTTGGCCTGGGCGGATCCGACGAGGCGGACCGTCGACGTCGAGCAGTTCTGCTCGTGGTCGGCGTGCAGGATGAGCAGGAGGTCCAGCGCCTTGACCATGTCGGGGTCGAGGTCGTACGGCTCGGCCGGGAAGCCGAACGTCATGCGCAGGAAGTTCTCGGTGACCGACAGGGAGTTGTCGGGGTAGAGGAACGGCTGACCGACCGACTTCTTGTAGGCGTAGGCCGCGATGGTCGGAAGCTTGGCCAGCAGGCGCACGGTCGAGATCTCGACCTGCTCCTTGTCGAACGGGTCCAGGCTGTCCTGGTAGAAGGTGCCGAGCGCGGACACGGCTGACGACAGCACCGGCATCGGGTGCGCATCACGCGGGAACCCACCGAAGAAGGCCTTGAGGTCCTCGTGCAGCAACGTGTGGCGACGGATCTTGGAGTCGAAGTCGTCGAGCTCGGTCTGCGTCGGCAGCTCGCCGTAGATGAGCAGGTAGGAGACCTCGAGGAAGCTCGACTTCTCGGCGAGCTGCTCGATCGGGTACCCGCGGTAGCGCAGGATGCCCTGGTCGCCGTCGATGTAGGTCACCGCACTGTTGCAGGAGGCGGTGTTGACGAACCCGATGTCGAGGGTGGTGTTGCCGGTCTCCTTCATCAGCTTGCTGATGTCGTAGCCGTCGTTGCCCTCGGCTGCCTTGACCAGGGGGAGGTCGAGTTCGGTGGTGCCGGCCTTCAGCGTGGCGCCGGTGGATCCGTCATTGCTCATGCGTAACCATCCTCAAATGTCCCGGGGCGGGCACCCTTCACACGGCGTGCCTCGCGCACGCTCGACGCTACCCCAACCCACCGCACGGGCGGAAAACGGGCACCTCAGGCGAGGAGCCTGCCGACCGCGGCGTCGATGCGCTCGTCGGTCGCGGTCAGGGCGATCCGCACGTGCTCGCGCCCCGCGTGACCGTAGAAGGTGCCCGGTGCCACGAGGATCCCGCGCGAGGCCAGGGCGTCGACCGTCTCCCAGGCGTCCTCGCCCCGCGTCGCCCAGAGGTACAGGCCCGCGTCGGAGTGGTCCACGCGGAGGCCGAACGCCTCGACGGCTTCGCGCAGGGCGGCACGCCGCGCGCCATACCTGGCCTTCTGCTCGGCCACGTGGGTGTCGTCACCGAGCGCGGCCGTGAGGGCGGCCTGCACCGGCCACGGCACGATCATGCCGGCGTGCTTGCGGACCTCGAGCAGCTGACGAACGAGGGTCACGTCCCCCGCGACGAATGCGGCGCGGTACCCGGCGAGGTTGGACTGCTTGCTCAGCGAGTAGACGGCGAGCAGGCCCTCGTGGCTGCCGCCGCAGACCCGTGGGTCGAGGATGCTCGGGGTGGTCGGCTCGGTCGAGTCGCTGCGCCAGTCCAGCTCGGCGTAGCACTCGTCCGAGGCGACGACCACGCCGTGCTGGCGGGCCCAGGCCACGACCTTGGCGAGGTGGTCGATGCCGAGGACGCGACCGGTGGGGTTGCTGGGGGTGTTGAGCCACAACAGCTTCGGTGTCGTGGCGGCCGTCAGCGGCCCGAGCGCGTTGAGCCCGTCGACGACCTGGGGGGTCGCCCCGGAGAGGCGGGCGCCGACGTCGTAGGTCGGGTAGGCGATGCCGGGGAACCCCACGACGTCACCCGCGCCCAGGCCGAGCAGGGTCGGCAGCCACGCGACCAGCTCCTTGGACCCGACCGTCGGCAGGACACCGTCGGGGTCCAGGTCCGGGACCCCCCGGCGACGGGCGAACCACGTGGCGACCGCTTCACGCAGGGCCGGGGTGCCGTAGGTCTGCGGGTAGCCGGGAGCGTCGGCGGCAGCACGCAGCGCCTCCTGCACGACACCCGGCGTGGGGTCGACGGGGGTGCCCACCGACAGGTCGACGATCCCGCCCGGGACAGCGGAACTCGCCCGCTCCTTGTACGGAGCGAGCGAGTCCCAGGGAAAGTCGGGGAGCGAGCGGATGCTCACTCGTCGTGCTCCTGCGGGGGCAGGTCGGCGATGATCGGGTGGTCCTTGTTGATGATGCCGAGCTTGGCGGCACCGCCGGGGCTGCCGAGGTCGTCGAAGAACTCGACGTTCGCCTTGTAGTACTCGGCCCACTGCTCGGGCACGTCGTCCTCGTAGTAGATCGCCTCGACGGGGCACACCGGCTCGCAGGCGCCGCAGTCGACGCACTCGTCCGGGTGGATGTAGAGGGACCGCTCACCTTCGTAGATGCAGTCGACCGGGCATTCCTCGATGCAGGCCTTGTCCTTGAGGTCAACGCAAGGCTGGGCGATCACGTACGTCATGGCGGACATACTATGCGGCCTGTGCCAGCAGACGTGCGGAGGATCCCCCTCGGGTCCCGAGTGGTGGTCAGGTGGCGCCTCGACGCCCCCGACGAGGCCACCGGGGCGACCCTGACCGACAGCGTGGGAACCCTTGCGGAGCGCGACGCGCAGCACGTGGTCGTCGAGACCTCGCGCGGCCCTGTCACCATCGCGCTGGCGCGGGTGACCACCGCCAAGGAGGTCCCCCCGAAGCCGTCGCGCCGCGGCGCACCCCACCTGGCCCTGACCATCGAGGACCTCCAGCGCGTCATGGTGCCGGCGTGGGGCGCGGTCGAGCGCGGCGCCCTCGGTGACTGGCAGCTGCGCGCCTCGGCGGGGTACACCCAGCGCGGCAACTCGGTCGTCCCGGTGGGAAGCCCCGGGAGGCCCCTCGCCGCCGCGGTCGAGGAGGTGGAGCACTGGTATGCCGGGCGAGGCCTCCCAGCGAAGTTCGCCCTCGCGGGACCTCAGGGGTTCGAGCCCGCCGATGACTCGCTGGGGGCGCTGCTCCTGGCCCGTGGCTACACCGTCGGCAGCCGCACGCTGAACCTCACTGCCGCCCGGGAGACCATCGCCGCTGCCGACCCCGGCGGACCGGCGGTCACGATCGCGGACGACCTGTCCCCTTCGTGGCTGGAGGCCTACCACCGCACCCGGGCCACGGTGCCGGGCGCCACGGAGGCGGTCCTGAGCGGCAGCCCGCGCGTGCTGTTCGGCAGCATCACCCCCGGTGGCGGGCTCTCCCAGCAGCTGGGGCTCAGGGCTGGCGATGCGGCCGGTACCGCACCGATCGCCTTGGCACGACTGGGGATCGGCGCCGGGTGGGGCGGCCTGGGTGCGGTCTGGACCGACCCGGCATACCGGGGGCGCGGGCTGGCCGCGCATCTCACCGCGCGCCTCGCCGTCGCGCTCCGCGAGGAGGGCGTCTCGCTGCTCCACCTGCAGGTGGAGCACGACAACGAGACGGCGATCCGCCTGTACCGACGGCTGGGGTTCGTCGTGCACTCGTCCTACGCGTACCTCACGTCGCCGCAAACCGGTGGCGCACGGCAAGGGTCGGCGGGAAGAGTGGCGCCATGACGTCACGCATCTCGCACACCACGTTGGACTCCCGCGACGCCCACGCCCAGTCGGTCTGGTGGGCCGGGGTCCTCGGCTTCGGCGAGGACCCGCAGGACCCCAACCTGCCGGGGCACGACGAGTGCATGATCTTCTCGCCCGACGGGCGTCAGCGGGTGCTGTTCATCGAGGTGCCCGAGGCGAAGACGGTCAAGAACCGCATCCACTTCGACCTCTGGCCCACCGACCGGACGATGGACGAAGAGGTCGAGCGCCTGCTCGGCGCCGGGGCCACGATGGTCCACGACCTGCGGGACCACCGTGGCCCGGGCACCGGCTGGGCGACGCTCGCCGACCCGGAGGGCAACGAGTTCTGCGTGCTGCGCAGCGAGTCCGAGCGACCGGACCCCTACGCCCACCTGGTGCGGTAGGGCACCCAGCCGTCAGGCTGCGGCGACCGTGGCGTCGGGGACGAGCGTGCCACCGGTCCGGACCACCTTGGGCTTGCCCGCCCAGTTGCCACCCATGCCCATGACGCGGGAGACGTAGGCGGCGCCACCGGACACGGCGACGACCGGCACCGACTCCGGCGTGGCCGTGGCGCGGTTGGTCCACGTGTTCGTGATCAGTGCGGTGCCGCCCTGGACCATGATCAGCGCGGTGTCCTTCTGGTCCTTGAAGTCGGTGGGGCGGGCCATGCCGAAGTTGAGCTTGGTGTTCGTCAGCGAGACGCCGCCGCCCTTGACGACGATCAGGGCACCCATGGCGGGGTCGCCCGCGTTCTGGCCCTCGATGACGCAGTCACTGATGTCCAGGCCGCCCTGCTGGGAGGCCGGGCCCTCGACGAGGACCGCGCGGGAGCCACCGCGGGCCGTCAGGTAGAGGTGGCGCACCGCGGTCTTGGCCAGGTTGCTGAACCGCATGAGGTACTTGCCTCCGTTGGCGCCGGCCCAGCCGTAGTTCATGTCGCCGGCGACCCACAGGAAGTTGTCGGAGCCGCGCAGGGAGAACTGCGTGTCCTGCACCGCGACACAGGTCCAGGAGCCCTTCGTGGTGACCAGCGTCATCGAGAACGGGTCGGCCGGGGTGCCCAGGACGTGCTTGAACCCGTAGNNATCGGGTGGTGGTAGAACTGCGTCACGGCGTTCGAGGACTTGAACGTGATGCCGGCGACCATGACGTTGTACGTCGTGGCGGTTCCGACCAGCCACGACTTCGCGCCGTTGCCGCAGTTGAGCGTGACGGTGCACTGCGGGAGGCAGCCACTGGTTCCGGCGATCTCGGGGTTCTGCCAGCCGACGTTCGGGCCGAGGATCCGCAGGCCGGAGAACGTCGTTCGCGTCTGCGTGAACGTGTGGGCGCGGCCGGCGAGCCGGATGGCTCGACGGGGACTCGATGCCTTGGCGACCGCGAGGGCCTTGGTCAGCCTCTCGTCGTCGGTGCCGGTGAACGAGTCGAGCAGGATGTCGTCCTCGGCGACGGCGGCGGAGGCCGACGAGGCTCCGACGACGGCCGCTCCGGAGGAGACGAGGGCTGCGGCACCGAGGTGCTTGAGGACGGTACGACGGGGGGTGGACATGCTTCTCCTTGCGCGCGGGGGGACGCTTGGGGGGACGCCCGACTCCCGCCGGAGCGGGCCTGAGGGGCGCCTGTCTGCCCCACGCAGGAGCGTGGGTCGCACGGAGCAGTGGTGCATCACGGCGGACGCGGTACCGGCAGGCCACCTCCCTGCAGGGGCGCTCCGGTCACTGTCTCCGGCTGCGTGGAACGGTTCCACGCGCAGACTCGAACAGGGCGAAACCGTAGCCCGACAGCTCCGGGTCGCGAAATCGAGGACACACGCAAACGACACGAAAATGGGTTCATATCGGGACAGAACCACCCAGCTCTAGCTGGCGGGTTCCCGACGATCCGGACCACCCGACACCGGGTGTGGCGCCCTCCCGACACGGCCCGACCCCTGTCCCCGGATCGGGACGTTTCGGCTGGTCAGCCGCCCGTCACCCGCCGGTGCAGGTGACCTTGTCCTCGGGGATGTAGTGGGTGTTGAACTGCGACGTCCGCACGGTCTTGCCGGCCTTCTTGAAGATTCGCGTCACCGTGACGTCGAAGCCGGGCGTCGGGGTCTGCGTCACGCAGCCCTTGGAGTCGTCGACGATGGTCTTCGGCTGGACGACGTTGCGCCGATCCCCCTTGGAGGCCTCGACGTCCCAGACCTTGGTGCCGTGGAAGGTCACCGTCACCGAGCTGCCCGACACGTACGCCTGGATGAGGATGCCGTAGCCGCTGTCGTTGGTGAACCGGTTGTCGACGTCCGGCCAGGAGATCGTGGCCTCGCGTCCCTCGGGGTAGCGCGAGATGTAGAAGCTGTGGGGATGGTGCTCCTCGATCTTCACGCCCGAGAAGAACACCGCGTTGAACAGCGTGGTCGACAGCTGCGAAATGCCGCCGCCGTAGTCCTTGGTCAGTCGGCCGTTCACGATGACCGGCGCCGAGTTGTAGCCCTTGGCCGCCGTCCGCTGGCCGAGTCGCTGGTTGAGGCTGAACGTCTCCCCCGGCGCGACGTACGTGCCGTTGAGGGTCCGCGCGGCGATGGTGATGTTCTCGGTGCGCGGGGGGTTGAACGGGAAGACCGAGGTGAACGAGGAGATGATCTCCTTGGGCTTGATCTTGTTCGCCTGCGCGGTCGTGAGCTTGGGCTGGACGGCCTTCGCGGTGACGGTGGCCGTCCGCGACGGCGACGTCAGGGCCGGGACCACGGCGGCGACGACCGAGGCGTCGTCGAGGGTGGAGCCCGTGGCGGACGGTATGACGACGGGCTTGGTGCCGCTGAACGTGATCTTCGCGTCGCGGGCCTTGGTCTCCAGACCGGCGGCTGAGGCGGCCGCGCGGACGGCGGCCACGAGCTTGGTGTCGTCCACAGCAGGGACGAGCTTGCCGTCCTGGACCTTCATCGACAGGGCCGGAGCGTAGTCGGCCGGCTTCACCGGGAACTTCTTGTCGGCGACCTCGACCGTGACGGGACCGGACATGGCCGGCGTCGCGAACTCCGTTGCGGCGCGCTGCACCTCGTCAGCAGTCACGTCGGGCTCGACGGTGTCGAACTTGGCCCCGATCGGTCCCTTGGCGGGCCACCGGGCAGCTACCTCGTCAGCGGTGCCGGGCACCGAGAGGGTCGCGCCGGCCACCGGCTGCACCACCGCGGCCCTGCCATCGGGGAACGTGATGGCGCCCTGGACGACCTGGGTGTCGAGCGTCGACTCGATGCCCTTGACCGCCACCTCGAGCTTCGCGCGGTCCACTGACGTCTTGAGCTGCTCCGCGTCCCCACCGGTGAGGTGGTTCCAGAGGTCGGAGGGTTTGAGGCTGAACCCCGTGAGCTCCCCCACCGTGCCCGGGAGGTCGAGCGCGAGGCCGGCGTCCGTGGGGCTCAGCTGGGCCGACTTATCGCCGGCGGTGACGATGATCGCGGCGTCCTGCCGGGCACCCAACGAGCGCGACAGGGTCCGCTCTGCGGCCGCCGGCGACATCCCGCCGATCGGCACGCCCGACACGGACGTGTTGGCGGGCACGTGCCGCCCGAGGAACCAGGCCGTGCCGAGGTAGGCGGCGAACAGGACCGCCAGCGCGACCCCGAACCTCAGACCGGCGGAGCCGCTCTCCTTCACGCCCTGCCCTCCCATCACTTCAGCGCCTGGTAGCGGCTGCGGTAGTACACCAGCGCGGCCGCGGGGTGCTCGTTGCTCGAGAGGGACACTACTTCGCCGACCACGATGCTGTGGTCACCGGCGGGGTGCACGTCCGTGGTTCGACACTCGATCGTTGCCATCGCGCCGTCCAGGAGGGCGACGCCCGTGGCCGCACCGCGGTGGTGGGGTATGCGGTCGAGCTGGCCGTGCAGGGGTCGGCCCTGGGTCGAGAGCCACTGCGCCACGGGCCGCTGCTCGGCCCCCAGGATGCTCACACCCCAGATGCCTGCGTCGGTGACGGCCTCGTGGAAGCGCGCGTCGACCTCGACGCACACGAGCACCAGCAGGGGGTCGATCGAGACGGAGGTGATGGCGTTGGCCGTCATCGCGTGGTCGTGCTCGCCGCTGCGGGTGGTCAGCACCGTCACACCGGTGGCGAACCGCCCCATCGCCAGGCGGAACTGGTCGGTGTCGACGGCCGGGAGGTCGGTGCTCACGCGGGAGCTCCTGTCAGGTCGGTGCGACGGGACCCCGGCGGGGCGCCCGTCCGGGAGTGGTCGACCGGGCGCAGGTCCGCGCCGGTGACGAGGTGTCCGGTCTCGGGGTCGAGCAGGGCGAAGCCCTCACGCCCCGACAGCCGGGCCGCGATGTCGTTGGACAGGGCGTAGGTCTCACCGTCCACGGTCACCTGGGTGGCGTGGGCGCGAAGCGCCCGGGCCTGGACCGGGACGAGGGTGGGCTCGACGACCTCGTGGGTCACGAGCTCGTCGGCCACCACCGACGGCGGGTACTCGCCGTCGGGGTCCGGCAGCGACCACGGGGAGTCGGGTGGGAGGTGCTCTGCCAGCCACTGCCGGTCCTCACGGGCCCACGAGCGCGGCGTCAGCACGGCATACAGGAGGGGGCGCTGCTCGCGGGGCAGGGAGGCCACGGCCGCACACGTGATGCGGTGGGTCTGGACGTGGTCCGGGTGGAGGTAGCCACCGTGCTCGTCGTAGGTGACGACGACGGCGGGCCGGACCCGTCGCAGGACGTCGACGACCAGGGACACGGCCTCCTCCGGGTCGGCGCGCACGAAGGTCCCGGGGCCGGGTGGCGAGTCCAACCCGGCCATCCCGGAGTCGCGGTAGGCGGACAGGCGGCTCTCGTCCTCCCCCAGCACCTCGTGGCTCACGCCGAGGGCGGCCATGGCGGCGCGCAGCTCCTCGCGGCGGTACGGCCCGAGGGCGTCGTCGTGGTGCACGTCGAGGTGCAGCAGCTCGGGCGGGATCACCTCGCCCTCCTCCCCCAGGGTGCAGGTGAGGACGTGGACCGGGTGCCCCTCCTGCGCATGACGGGCCATGGTGATGCCCGTCGTCAAGGTCTCGTCGTCCGGGTGCGCGTGGACGAACAGCAGGCGTGCCGCGGGCGCAGGGTCGGGGGTCGTCACCTGGCTATTCCACACCGATGGTCGCCAGGTCCACGAACCCACCCAGGGCCTCGTTGGCGCTGAGCCCGCTCACGGCGCTCCCGGCGATGAACAACGAACGGCGCTGCGCCAAGGCGATGTAGGCGCCACGCTTGGCCAGCGAGGTGTCGAGGTCGGCCCACGCCGCCGCCTGCGCCGCAGGGTCCTTCACCGTCGAGATCCGGGTGATCTCCTTGTCGACGCCGTCGTCCGCGAAGGCGCCCAGGTCGCGGCCGGTCCCGCTGTCCGAGAGGTTCAGGCGGCTGTCGAACAGCGGGGGGATCACCGTGGAGGCCGCCGGCCAGGCCGGCGCCCAGTTGGCCCAGAAGACATCGGTGTCGGCCGCGCGGCCGGGCCTGGACGCCGCCGAGAAGTAGTCCTTCTCGATGGGCTGCAGCGTGACCTGGAAACCGGCCTGCTCCCAGCCGTTGAGCAGCGCCGCCATCGCCTTGTCCGCGGTCGGGGTCGAGCGGTAGGCGACCGTGATCTTCACCGGGAGCGTCAGCCCCGACGCCTGGAGGGCCGCCCGGGCCCCGGCCGGGTCGCCCGTCGGTGAGACACCGAGCGGGTCGGTGTCGCGGTGACCGGCGATGGCGGGGCCCAGCAGGGTCGACGTGGGTTCGGCTGCGCTCGTTCCGCCCAGGGCGGTGACGTACCCGTCACGGTTGGTCGCCAGCGCCAGGGCCCGTCGCACGTCCGCGTTGCGCATGACCGGCGAGGCGAAGCTCGGCGCGAGGTAGTCGACGAACTGCGCGGTGGGGTTGATCGAACGGCGGGTCAACCCCTTGTCGGCGAGCACCTGCTGCTGCATCGCCGGCGGAGCCGAGTCGAGGGTGACGGCGCGTCGGCGGTCGCCCTCGTCGTTGATGACCTGCTGGACGGCCGTCTGGGACTCGGTGCCCTCGACGTACCGGATCGATTCAGGCGCGGCGCGGCGGATGGGGTCGGAACCCTTGTCCCACTTGGGGTTTCGCTCGAAGACCCCACCGGTGCTGGGATCCCACTCGCCCTTGAGCTGGTAGGGCCCGTTGGAGAACACGGCATACGTGGCGTCGGCCTTGCCGTCCCGGGACTTCTTGACGGGCGCGAAGGCGGGCAGCGCCACGACCTGGTTGAAGTCGACCATCGGTGTGCTGAGGCGGAAGGTGATCTTGGACCCGTCGCAGGTGACCGCCTTGTCGAACGCCGCCTGGCCCGAGCCGCCGAACGGTCCGGCGTAGGTCGACGTCCCGTCGGCCTTGCGCGGGATGTCGAGGTAGGCCAGGGGGTAGTTGAGGCCCTCGTCAGCCCACGGCTTCGCGAACGACCGTGAGACGCCGTAGCGAACGTCCTCGCAGGTGACCGGCGAACCGTCCTGCCACGTGGTCCCGCTGCGCAGCGTGAACGCCCAGACCTTCAGCGAGTCGTCGGGTCGGCCGGCATCGGTGGCGAGGTCGCCGACGACGTCCCGCTGGGCTGCCGCGTCGGTGCCCGCCGGGTGGGCCGTCAGGGTGCGGATGAAGGTCCGCCCCGCGAAGGCGACGTCCTGCGGCGTGGTCATGCGCTGGGGGTCCCAGCTCGCCACGGGCCCCAGGGACAGCACCGAGAGCTGCCCGGCCACACCCGTGTCCGGCGCCGAGGCGTCGCCGGCGGTGCACCCGGACACCATGTGGGCGACCGCCACGAGGGCGGTCACCACCCCGGGTCGCCGGAAGGGCCTGCACGGGGGCAGGCCCGACCGGCGTGATGGCAGCAGGCGTCGGTGGAGCACGCTCACCAGCCTGCCGCGATCAGGCGTTGCGCGCCCGGGACGCGGCGCGGGCGCGCAGGGTCTGGTCGAGCTCGACCTTGCGGATGCGCACGGCCTCCGGGGTCACCTCGACGCACTCGTCCTCGCGGCAGAACTCGAGCGACTGCTCGAGGCTCAGCTTGCGCGGGGGCACGATCTTCTCGAAGTTGTCCGAGGAGGAGGCGCGCACGTTGGTGAGCTTCTTCTCCTTGGTGATGTTGACGTCCATGTCGTCGGCGCGGGAGTTCTCGCCGATGATCATGCCCTCGTAGACCTCGGTCGTCGGGTCGACGAACAGCGTCCCGCGCTCCTGGAGGTTGACCATGGCGTAGGCCGTGACGACACCGGTGCGGTCGGAGACGAGCGAACCGCTGGTGCGGGTGACGATCGGGCCGAACCACGGCTCGTAGTCCTCGAACACGTGGTGGGCGATGCCCGTGCCGCGGGTCTCGGTGAGGAACTCGGTGCGGAAGCCGATGAGCCCGCGCGACGGCACGAGGAACTCCATGCGGATCCAGCCGGTGCCGTGGTTGGTCATCTGCTCCATGCGGCCCTTGCGGGCAGCCATGATCTGCGTGATCGGGCCGAGGAACTCCTCGGGGGTGTCGATCGTGAGGCGCTCGACCGGCTCGTGGGTCTTGCCGTCGATCTCGCGGGTGACCACCTGGGGCTTGCCGACCGTGAGCTCGTAGCCCTCACGCTTCATCTGCTCGACGAGGATGGCGAGCGCGAGCTCTCCACGGCCCTGGACCTCCCACGCGTCGGGACGCTCGGTCGTCAGGACGCGCAGCGACACGTTGCCGATGAGCTCCTTGTCGAGGCGGTCCTTGACCATGCGGGCGGTGACCTTCGAGCCACGGACACGGCCCACCATCGGGCTGGTGTTGGTGCCGATGGTCATGGAGATGGCCGGCTCGTCGACGGTGATGACCGGAAGCGGGATGGGGTTCTCCGCGTCGGCGAGGGTCTCGCCGATCATGATCTCGGGGATGCCGGCGATGGCGATGATGTCGCCGGGGCCGGCCGACTCGGCGGGCTTGCGCTCGAGGGCCTCGGTCATGAGGAGCTCGGTGATCTTCACGCGCTCCACGGTGCCGTCGACCTTGCACCAGGCGACGTGCTGGCCCTTCTTGATCGTGCCGTTGTGCACGCGCAGGAGGGCGAGGCGACCGAGGAAGTTGGAGGCGTCGAGGTTGGTGACGTGCGCCTGCAGGGGCGCCTCGTCGTCGTACGTCGGCGCGGGGATCGTCGACAGGATCGTCTCGAAGAGTGCCTCGAGGTCGTCGGCGTCCGGCAGGCCACCGTTCTCGGGACGGGTCATCGACGCGCGGCCGTTCTTGGCGGAGGCGTAGACGATCGGGAACTCGATCTGGTGCTCGTCGGCGTCGAGGTCCATGAACAGCTCGTAGACCTCGTCGACGACCTCGGCGATGCGCGAGTCGGGGCGGTCGACCTTGTTGATGCACAGGACGACGGGCATCTTGGCGGCGAGCGCCTTGCGCAGCACGAAGCGGGTCTGGGGCAGCGGGCCCTCGGACGCGTCGACGAGCAGGACGACACCGTCGACCATCGACAGGCCGCGCTCGACCTCGCCACCGAAGTCGGCGTGGCCGGGGGTGTCGATGATGTTGATCGTGGCGCCATCCGCGAGGCCGGCCTCTGCGGCGGCCTTGCCGGCGTAGTGGATCGCGGTGTTCTTCGCGAGGATCGTGATGCCCTTTTCGCGCTCGAGGTCACCGGAGTCCATCGCGCGCTCGTCGACGTGCTGGTGCTCGCCGAACGCGCCGGCCTCCCAGAGCATCTTGTCGACCAGGGTGGTCTTTCCGTGGTCGACGTGGGCAACGATGGCGACATTGCGGATGTCACCGCGGGTCTTCATGGGCATGAGCACCATTGTCTCAGGCTTTCGAGCACGTCAGGACCACCCCGCCCGTACGTGGTGACCACCCCCACAAGCGGGGTGTGCGGCGGGGCCGCCCGCCGCCATACCTCCCGGTGGTGCCGGCTCACCACCGGACGGGTCCCTGAGCGCCCGGGAGGCGGCGCTGTCGGTTGTTTGGCTGCGGTTGGCGCGACTCAGCGCAGCCGGGTGGCGATCACGTCGACGATCGGGAGGTCGGCGGGCAGCCACGGCACGTCGTGGAGGTCGTCGGCGGTGAGCCACCGGAGGGCGTCGTGGTCCTCCAACGGGGCAGGTTCGCCCGACTCGACCACGGCCCACCACACCGTCATCGCGTACGCCTCCCCCAGCGGCCACCGGCCGTCCCGGGGCCCGCGGAGCACGGCTCCGAGGCGCACCGTCACCCCCAGCTCCTCGCGCAGCTCGCGGTGCAGGGCCTGCTCGTCGGTCTCGCCCGGGTCGACCTTGCCACCGGGGAACTCCCACCCGCCGGCCAGCGCCGGGGGCTCGGTCCGACGGGCGCTCAGCAGGCGCGTCGGGTGGTCGAGGTCGTCGACGATCGCGGCGCCGACGACGGCGCGCACCAACGGGAACCGTGCTCTTTCCGGCATGTGTCTCACTTTTGTTAATTTCCGCGGCGGAGCGGTGCGGGCACCGCAGTTCTCGCTAGGGTCTCGCACCAACCGTAGAAGGTTTGCGCACGCATGCCCCTTCGGACCGCACCACCTGCACCACCCCTGCTCCACCCCTGGCGCCCGACCGGGTCGACCAAAGTTCGCACACAAGCGAGGTATTCATGAAGCTCACGCGAAGGACGACTCCGGTCGTCTTGGCGACGACGCTGGCCCTCACCCTGACGGCCTGCGCCCAGTCAGACCGCGGGTCTGGCAGCGGTTCCTCCAGCGGTGGTGACACCAAGGACACCATCACGTTCGGCGCGGCAGGCGCCCCCGAGCTCTTCGACCCCTTCTACGCCACCGACGGCGAGACGTTCCGCGTCACCCGCCAGATGATGGAGGGCCTGGTCGGCATCAAGCCGGGCACCGCCGACATCGAGCCCGAGCTCGCCACCAGCTGGGAGGCCTCGGCCGACGGCAAGGAGTGGACGTTCAAGCTCCGCGAGGGCGTCAAGTTCTGGGACGGCGAGGCCTTCAACGCCGCAGCCGTCTGCTACAACTTCGAGCGCATGTTCGATCAGAACGAGGTCGCCCAGGGCGGCCCCGCCGGCTACTGGGCCGACGTCATGGGTTCGTTCAAGACCGACGCGGCCAACGCCCTCTACCAGGGCTGCACGGCCAAGGACGACATGACCGCGGTCATCAAGATCCTGCGCCCGACGTCGAAGTTCCCGACGGCCCTGTCGCTCGACTCGTTCTCCATGCAGTCGCCGAAGGCGCTCAAGGACGGCGACGCGAACAACGTCACCAAGCAGGGTGAGGGCTTCGGCTACCCCGCGTACTCGAAGAACCCGGTCGGCACCGGCCCGTACAAGCTCGACAAGTACGACGAGGCCAACAAGACGGTCACGCTCGTGCGCAACGACGCCTACTGGGGCGAGAAGGCGAAGACGGCCAAGCTCGTCTTCAAGATCATCCCCGACGAGAGCACCCGTCGCCAGGAGCTCGAGGCCGGCAGCATCGACGGCTACGACCTCCCCAACCCGGCTGACTGGAAGGGCCTGAAGGACGCCGGCAACGACGTGCTCGTCCGCCCCGCGTTCAACATCCTCTACATGGGCCTCAACCCGGCCAAGAACCCGAAGCTGAAGGACCTCAAGGTCCGCCAGGCCCTCTACTACGCCCTCAACCGTGAGCAGCTGGTCAAGACCCAGCTGCCCGAGGGCGCGACCGTCGCCACGCAGTTCGTCCCCGAGACGATCAAGGGCTACAACAAGGACCTGCAGCCGTACGCCTACGACAAGGCCAAGGCCATGTCGCTCCTCAAGGAGGCCGGCGCCGAGGGCATGAGCCTGACGTTCGCCTACCCGTCCGAGGTGTCGCGTCCGTACATGCCGGACCCCCAGAAGATCTACGAAGCCCTGCGCACCGACCTCGAGGCCGTCGGCATCAAGGTCAACGTGGTCACCAAGCCGTGGAACGGTGGCTACCTCGACACCGTCGACAACGGTGGCTACGACGCGTGGCTGCTCGGTTGGACCGGTGACTACAACTCGCCCGACAACTTCATCGGCACCTTCTTCGGCAGCCTGAAGACCAACGACTTCCACACCAGTGCGACGTCGTACGGCGCCCAGCTGTCCAAGGACCTCGAGGCGGCTGACGCCATCGTGGACGAGGGCCAGCGCACCGCTGCCTACGAGAAGCTCAACAAGACGATCATGGAAGACGACCTGCCGGGTCTGGCGATCAGCCACTCCCCGCCGGCCCTGGTCGTGAGCAAGAAGCTCAAGGGCCTGGTCGCCAGCCCGCTGACCGCCGAGACGTTCTCCTCGGTGACGGTGAGCAAGTGATCTGAGGTAGACCTCGGACAGCACTTCCTAAGACTGTGGCCGTCCCAGCAGAATCGCTGGGACGGCCACAGTCGTGTATGAACGTTCGTCGAACATGCACTTCCCCCCGTGCGAACCCGTCCGTCGACGCCGATGGTCGACCGTGAAGGAGATTGAGCCCCTGTGCTGAGATTCATCCTGCGAAGACTGCTGCAGATGGTGGGGGTGGTCGTCGTCCTGTCCCTGCTGGTCTTCCTCTGGCTGCGTTCGCTGCCGGGCGGCACCGTGTCCGCCATCCTCGGCGAGAAGGCGACACCGGCCCGACGGGCCGCCCTGGAGAAGGCCCTCGGCCTCGACCAGCCCCTCTACGTCCAGTACTGGCAGTTCCTCAAGCGGGCCGTCCAGGGCCAGTTCGGGTCGAGCACCGGCGTGCAGCCGGGTGTCGACGCCATGCAGGTGTTCGTGCAGCGGTTTCCCGCGACCCTGGAGCTGAGTTTCTTCGCCCTGCTCTTCGCGATCGCCGCCGGCATTCCCCTCGGGTACATGGCCGCTCGGCGCCGCACGTCGTGGTTCGACAACCTGTCGGTGGTCGGCTCCCTCATCGGTGTCGCCGTCCCGGTCTTCTTCCTCGCCTTCCTGCTGAAGTACTGGTTCGCGATCAACCTGCACTGGCTGCCGGTGTCCGGTCGCCAGGACCCGAGCCTCGACGCGACCCGAGTCACCGGGTTCTTCGTCCTCGACGGGCTCCTCACGCGTGAGTACGACGCCGCCTGGGACGCGCTGAAGCACCTGATCCTGCCGAGCCTCGCGCTGGCGACCATCCCCTTCGCGGTGATCTTCCGCATCACCCGCGCGTCCGTCCTGGACGTCATGGACGAGGACTACGTGCGCACCGCGGAGTCGAAGGGCCTGACCAACAAGGTCATCCGCGGCCGGCACATCCTGCGCAACGCCCTCCTGCCCGTGGTCACGACGATCGGCTTGCAGACCGGTGGCCTGCTCGTCGGCGCGGTGCTGACCGAGCGGGTGTTCTCCTGGGGCGGGATCGGCGAGGCCGTGGCGGTGGCGTTCACCCGTCGCGACTACGCCGTCCTGCAGGTGTGCATCCTCATGGCGGCGATCACGTTCGTCGTCATCAACCTTCTCGTCGACATCGCGTATGCCGTGATCGACCCCCGAGTCCGGACGAGGTGACCCCGGTGTCCAATCCCCTCAACCCTGACAACCTGGACCCCAGGAACAAGAAGCAGCGCATCGACGAGCTCGCAGCCCGCTCCGGCGGCACCGCGACGCTCACCGTCGACGACGCCGGTCACATCGAGGAGAGCACCGGCGTCTCGCTCATCGCGAGCGCGTGGCGGCGGCTCCGGCGCAACCCGGTCTTCCTCCTCGGCGCCGGCATCACCCTCCTGTTCGTCCTGCTGGCGATCTTCGCCCCCCTCATCGCGCCGCACGACCCCACCAAGGGGCTGCTGCTCGACAAGGTCCGTCCGCAGAGCAACCCCGTCCCGGGTCCGGAAGCCGGCTTCCCCCTCGGCGCCGACACCTCAGGACGTGACGTCCTCTCCCGCCTCATCGTCGGGAGCCGCCAGACGCTGATCGTGGGTGTCTTCGCCACGCTCTTCGGCCTGGCGGGCGGCATGTCGCTCGGTGTCCTCGCCGGTGCCTTCAGCGGGTGGGTCGACTCCCTCGTCATGCGCATCGTGGACGTGATGCTCTCGATCCCGTCGCTGCTGCTCGCGGTGTCCATCGCGGCGCTGGCCTCGCGACCGAGCCAGTGGACGGTCATCATCGCCATCGCGACGGTCCAGGTCCCGATCTTCGCCCGACTGCTGCGGGGCTCGATGCTGGCGCAGCGTTCCAGCGACCACGTCCTCGCAGCGAGGGCGCTCGGCGTGAAGCGGTCGGCCATCGTGTTCCGGCACATGCTGCCCAACTCGCTCGGCCCGGTCATCGTCCAGGCGACGCTCGTCATCGCCGGAGCGATCATCGACGCCGCGGCGCTGTCCTTCCTCGGTCTCGGCAACCCCGACGACCGGCAGCCCGAGTGGGGCCAGATGTTGGGCAAGGCCCAGAACAACATCTTCGACAACCCGGCCCTGGCCATCTGGCCGGCACTGTGCATCATCGTCGTGGCGCTCGGCTTCACCCTCATGGGTGAGTCGCTGCGCGAGGCCCTCGACCCCAAGAGCAGGAGATGAGGGAGGCATGACCGAAACCATCGAGAACACCCGCACCCGAGGACACAGCGAGGAACCGCTGCTGTCGGTGCGCGACCTCACGGTCACCTTCACGCGGCAGGGCGAGAAGCCGTTCGTGGCCGTCGACGGCGTGAGCTTCGACGTCCGCCCCGGCCAGACCGTCGGCCTCGTCGGCGAGTCCGGCTGCGGCAAGTCCGTCACGTCCCTGGCGATCATGGGGCTGCTCCCCCAGCGCGGGGTCCGCGTCGAGGGCGAGGTCCTCTACGGCGGCACCAACCTATTGACCCAGTCCAACGAGCAGATGCGCGACCGTCGTGGACGCGACCTCGGCATGATCTTCCAGGACCCGCTCTCGTCGCTGAACCCCGTCGTGCCGATCGGCGTCCAGGTCACCGAGGTGCTGGAGCGCCACAAGGGCCTGTCCCGCAAGGCGGCCACCCCGTTGGCCCGCGAGATGCTCGACAAGGTCGGCATCCCCGACCCGAACCGCCGCCTCAAGGACTACCCGCACCAGCTCTCCGGCGGGATGCGCCAGCGCGCCCTCATCGCGATGGCGCTGGCGTGCGCCCCCAAGGTCCTCATCGCCGACGAGCCGACCACGGCCCTCGACGTGACGATCCAGGCCCAGATCCTCGCCCTGCTCAAGGAGCTGGTCGAGGACAGCGGCACGGCCCTGGTCATGATCACCCACGACCTCGGCGTCGTCGCCGGGCTGGTGGACCGGATCAACGTCCTCTACGCCGGTCGCATCGTCGAGCGCGGTGACCGCCACCCGCTCTTCGCGCAGCCGCGGCACCCGTACACGCACGGCCTGCTCAGCTCCATACCCCGGCTCGACGGGGAGCGGGGCACCAAGCTGACCCCGATCCCCGGCTCGGTGTCGGACAACCTGCCGTGGGCGAACGCGTGTGCGTTCGCGCCCCGGTGCTCGCAGCCCATCGACGTCTGCGTCGAGAAGACCCCTGAGTTCGTGGAGGACGGCCCGCGGGCGCTCCGCTGCCACAACCCCGTGGAGGTGTCCCGGTGACCGTCAGCGACGAGATCCTCGTCGACGTCAAGGACGTCAAGGTCCACTTCCCCATCAAGCGGGGGGTCATCTTCGACAAGACGATCGGCCACGTCTACGCCGTGGACGGCGTCGACCTGCAGATCCGCAAGGGAGAGACCTACGGCCTGGTCGGCGAGTCCGGCTGCGGGAAGTCGACCCTGGGGCGGGCCATCCTCAACCTCGAACCGCCCACCTCGGGCTCGGTCGAGTTCGACGGGATCGACATCGCCGCGCTCAAGGGCGAGGAGCTGCGGCACAAGCGCCAGGACATCCAGATGGTGTTCCAGGACCCGATGGGCAGCCTCGACCCGCGCCAGACCGTCGAGTCCCTGCTGCTCGAGGGCATGAAGGCGCACGGGCTGACCAAGGACGAGAAGCAGGCGGCCACACGGCTGCGGGACCTGCTCAAGGCCGTCGGCCTGCCGGTGGCGGCGCTGAAGAAGTACCCCCACGAGTTCTCCGGCGGCCAGCGCCAGCGCATCGGCATCGCCCGGGCCCTGTCGGTGAACCCCAAGCTCATCGTCGCCGACGAGCCCGTCTCGGCGCTCGACGTGTCGGTGCAGGCGCAGGTCATCAACCTCCTCGAGGAGCTCCAGGACGAGTTCGGGCTGACCTACCTCGTCGTGGCCCACGACCTCGCCGTCGTGCGCCACATCAGCGACCGCATCGGGGTCATGTACCTCGGGGCGATCGCGGAGGAGGCCGATGCGGAGGACCTCTACACGAAGCCGCTGCACCCGTACACGCGGGCGCTCATGTCCGCCGTGCCGGTCCCCGACCCGCTGATCGAGGACCGACGCGAGCGGATCCTGCTGCAGGGCGACCTGCCCTCCCCCGCCAACCCGCCCACCGGCTGCCGGTTCCACACGCGCTGCCCGTGGCGGCAGGACACGAAGTGCGACACCGAGCGCCCCCAGCTGCGCACCCTGCAGATCGCCGGTGTCCCCGACTCGCACCGGGTCGCCTGCCACTGGGCCGAGCAGATCGAGTCCGGCGAGGTCGCGATGCACACCGTCAAGGCCTCCCTGACGTCGCAGACGGACCACACCTCCGGTGGGGACGACTTCCTCGGGCCGGCCTCGGTCCAGGAGGCCCTCTGAGGAGCCACCGGGCCTGACCGGCCGACCGAAGACCGCGGGTATGCCGCGTGTGCACCTCGCGCACGCGGCACACCCGTCCCTGGGGGGTGCGGTCGCCCGTCGGCCTGCGTCGGGTGGGTGAGGTGAGGCTGGGCTTCGGTGACAGAGGGGGCGTTCCTTGCCAGAGTGGGCGCATGTCCAGGTTGCTCACGCACGAGGAGATCGACCGCCAGCTGAACGACCTGCCCGGGTGGGCGGTCGACGGCACCCAGATCGTGGCGACGTTCGAGGCTCCCGACTTCCCCGCCGCGATCCGCCTCGTCGACGAGGTAGCCCTCGACGCCGAGTCGATGAACCACCACCCCGACATCGACATCCGTTGGCGCTCGGTGCGGTTCGTGCTCTCGACCCACGACCAGGGGGGCCTGACCCAGCTCGATGTCGAGCTCGCCCACCAGATCAACCAGGCCGCGGACCGGATCGGGGCGCAGCCGCGTGGCTGAGGTGGAGACCGACGTCGTCCCCCACGAGGGCGAGGAGCACGACCAGGGCATCGGCGCGAAGCTCAACTGGCTGCGGGCGGCCGTCCTCGGCGCCAACGACGGCATCGTCTCGACGGCCGGCATCGTGATCGGCGTGGCCGCCGCGACGACCGACCGCGGCGCCATCGTGACGGCCGGTGTCGCAGGCCTGGCTGCGGGTGCGATGAGCATGGCCGCGGGCGAATACGTCTCGGTGAGCACCCAGCGGGACACCGAGAAGGCGTTGCTGGACAAGGAGACCCGAGAGCTGCGCGAGATGCCCGAGGAGGAGCTGCGCGAGCTCGCGGAGATCTACGAGGGCAAGGGTCTGTCGTCCGAGCTCGCCCACGAGGTAGCGGTGCAGCTGACGAAGCACGACGCCCTGGGCGCCCACGCCGAGGCCGAGCTCGGCATCGACCCGAACGAGCTGACCAACCCCTGGCACGCGGCGTGGGCCTCGATGTCTGCCTTCACGGGCGGGGCGCTGCTCCCCCTGGTCGCGATCCTCCTGCCGCCGCAGGGTGCCCGGGTCGTCGTCACGGCGCTGGCCGTCGTCGTCGCCCTCGCCGTCACCGGCGCGGTGAGCGCCGGCCTCGGGGGTGCACCGCGACAGCGCGCCGTCCTGCGCAACGTCGCGGGAGGCGTCCTCGCTATGGCGGTCACCTACGGCATCGGCGCCCTGGTGGGCACCCAGCTGTAAGGACGCGACGGACGCCACGCCCGTACCGAGGTACGGGTCGGGTCCCACGGTGGCACGGGCCCGGGAGCGGGTCGTCGACCAACTTCTCGCGCCCGAGTGCATCCCGGGACGGGGGTACGGCGGAAGTAGGGGCAGGCGGCCCACGACGGACCGCCCCGAGCCCTGGAGGTCCACCGATGTACCTGCGCCGCAGAGTCAGCTCCGTCCTCGCCACTGCCGCCCTCGCCACCGCGCTCGTCGCGCCAGCGGCGAGCGCGGCGCCGACCACGACCGCGTCCACCGGGACGAGGAGCCTGGCCGCCGTGCTCACGGCGGACGGCAACACCTTCGACCGCAACTGGTACGACTACGACATCCTCACCGAGGCGGTCCTCGCCGTGCTCGCTGCCAAGCCGGACAGCCCGGTCGGGGTCCTCGCCGACGGCACCGTCCCCCTGACCGCGTTCCTGCCCAACGACCGCGCGTTCCAGGTCCTCGTCGCCGACCTCACCAGGTCGTGGCCGAGCACGGAGCAGAAGACGTTCAGCACGCTGGCGAGCACCGTGGGCATCGACGCGATCGAGAAGGTGCTGCTCTACCACGTCGTCCCGGGCGTGACGATCGACTCCCGGACGGCGCTGAGGTCCGACGGGGCCTCGCTCTCGACCGCCCTCCCGGGCGCGTCCTTCACCGTCGACGTCCTCTCCGCCCGCTTCAAGCTCGTGGTGCTGCGCGACAACGACAAGAACGACGTCAACCCGATCCTCAACCCCCGCGCCCTGGACATCAACAAGGGCAACCGGCAGATCGCCCACGGCATCGTCTTCGTCCTCCGACCCGTCGACCTCTGACCAGACCATTCCACCGAACCCTTCGAGAGCTGAGGAACCCCCATGAAGATCACCCGCTTCCTCGCCGCCGCGCTCCTCGCGGTGGCAGCCACCGGGTCGGCCCTGCCGGCGCAGGCCGCCGGCGAAGCCACCGTCACCGTCGTCCACGGCATCCCCGGCGCCACGGTCGACGTCTACGCCAACGGTGACGCGTTGCTCACCGACTTCAAGCCCGGGACCGTCACCGACCCGGTGAAGCTCCCGGCCGGCACGTACGACCTCAAGGTCACCGCGGCCAACGCCGGTGCCGACGGCAAGGCCGTCGTCGAGGCCAAGGGTGTCGCCGTACCGGCCGGGGCCAACGTGTCCGTGGTCGCGCACCTCACGGCCGACGGCAAGCCCGTCCTCACCCCCTTCGTCAACGACGTCTCCAGGGTGGCGGCGGGGAAGGCCCGCCTGACGGTCCGGCACACGGCTGCCGCCCCGGCGGTCGACGTGCGGGCCAACGGTGCGGTGGCGTTCAAGGGTCTGACGAACCCCAAGGAGGCCAAGGCCGATCTCCCTGCCGGCACGATCAGCGCGGACGTGGTGCTCGCAGGCACCGACACGGTCGCGGTCGGACCCGCCGACGTGACGCTGGCCGAGGGGAGCAACACGATCGTGTACGCCTACGGCAGCGCCACGGACGACACCCTTGCCCTGGCCGTCCAGACCATCTCCGGACTGCACTCCTCGCCCGGTGGCGTCCCTGCCGGCAACGGCGGGCAGGCGGCCGCGTCGGCGGACCTCTCTCGCGCCGCCCTGGTGGCCGCCGCAGCGGTCGTCGCCGGTGGCGTGGTGCTGCTGCGTCGTCGCCCCGCCGTCGCCCGCGGCTGAGGCGGGCCGACGGTGTTCGTGAGGGCCTCCCACAGGAGGGTGGCGGCCGCGGTGGTCGCCGCCCTCCTCGCGGGGGCCCTCACGGCCTGGCTGACGCGCGACGCCGGTGAGGACGACCCTCGGGCGCTCGCGCGCACGGCCTCGACGGGCACGACGGCCGCGCCGCTATACCGCCCGTTGCCCACGTCGTCGCCCACGCCGACACGCTCGGAGACGGGGCGCGACGCCATACCGGCCGCCGGAGTGGGCGCGACGGTCCGCTCCACACCTCCACCACCCACCCGCATCGTCGTCCCCCGGCTCGACGCGACGATGCGGGTGGCTCCCGTCGGGGTGGACCAGCGCGGCGACATGGTCATTCCCGCGGACCCGCGCGTGGCGGGGTGGTACCGGTTCGGGGCCGCACCGGGGAGCTCGTCCGGGGCGACGGTGATCGCGGCGCACGTCGACGGCGCGCGCTACGGCATCGGTCCCCTGGCCCGCCTGGGGACGCTGCAGCGCGGCGACGCCGTGACGCTGACCGCCGGAAGAGACGAGCTGCGCTACCGCGTCACCAGGGTGCTGCGTCTCGACAAGGGAGAGCTGGACACCGACGACCTGTTCGACCGGGACGGACCGGCTCGCCTGCACCTGGTCACCTGCGGTGGCGCGTTCGACCGAACCACCGGGCACTACGAGGACAACATCGTCGTCGTGGCGACACCGGTGGGCTGAGATCCCCATGACTACAGTGGAAGGCGTGTTGGCCCTGGACGAGCTGGTCGCGGAGCAGGACGACCTCGCCGCCCGGTTCGCCTCGGGTTCGCGCGAGGCTCTCGCCGAGGTCTACGAACGCTGGTCGGCACTCGTCTACACGGTGGCCTTGCGGGCCCTGGACGACGCGCACGACGCCGAGGACGTCACCCAGCAGGTCTTCGTGTCGGCGTGGGGAAGCCGCCACACCCTGCGGCCGAGCGAGGGCGCCATACCGGCCTGGCTCGTGGGCATCACCCGCCACAAGGTCGCCGACGTCCGCACCCAGCGCTACCGCAGGGCTCGCAACCTGGCCGCCGTCGCCTCCGTCACGCCCGAGGCCGGGTCCCCGCCACCCGAGCCCGACATCGCCCAGCGTCTGCTCGTCGCCCACGAGGTCGACCGCCTGGGCGAGCCACGGGCGTCGGTGCTGCGGCTGGCCTTCATCGAGGACCGGCCGCAGGAGGAGATCGCCGAGCGGCTCGGCTTGCCGCTGGGCACCGTGAAGAGCCACGTCCGCCGAGGACTGGTGCAGCTGCGATCACGACTGGAGGAGGTGGACGATGACTCACCCCGATGAGGAGACCCTGGCCGGGCTGGCCCTGGGTGATGCCGCAGGGGCGTCCGACGACCTCGCCCACGTGGCCACGTGCCCGTCCTGCAGCGCCACGGTGGCCGACCTCCGCCGCGTGGCCGACGCGGTGTCCGTGTCGCCCCGACGCCTCGACCTCGCTGCTCCTCCCGCCGGCCTGTTCGACCGCATCGAGGCCCAGATCGACGACGAGGAGCGGGACTCCGAGGTCCTCGACCAGGCTCACGCCGTCGCTCCGTCACCCGCCATCGCGCAGTCCCCTCCCACGCAACCGGTCGCAGCCCGGGCGAGACGCCGCTGGGGCCCGGTCGGGTGGGCGGCGGGCGCCGCTGCTGCCGGGATCGCCATCGGGTTGCTCGCGGGGTACGCGGTGTGGAACGAACCCGCACCCCCGGCACCCGTGGAGGTCGCGAGCACCCGGCTCGACACCCTCGACACCCGGCAGTGGCAGGGGATGGCCACGCTGTTGCGCGAGGACGACCAGGAGCTCCTCTCGGTCCGGACCGAGCGACTCGACGCCGGCTCCGGCTACCTCGAGGTGTGGCTGCTCAACCGCGACGGAAAGCGAATGGTGTCCCTCGGGGTGCTCCGGTCCGACGGCCGGTCGTCCTTCCCCGTCACCCAGCAGCTGATCGACGAGGGATACGTCATCGTCGACATCTCGCGGGAGGGGTTCGACGAGCGACCCGAGCACTCCGGCGACAGCCTGGTCCGGGGGACCCTGAAGAGCTGACCCCCACGTCGTCAGACGTCGAGCTTGCCCATGGCCGGCAGCGACAGGAGGGTCGAGACCGCGGCGACCCGGACCTGCGGCGGCGCGTGCACCGCCTCGATCGAGGAGCCGGTGCCGGTGACCGGCACGGACAGGGCTGCGGCGAGGACCGCGGCGGACGTGAGCCCGCGCGCGGTCAGGTGGGGGCGACGGAGGGTGGCTGCGGCGATGTTCATGGCACCACCGTGGTGGCAGGCGCTGGCGCGCGGGTGTGCCGCCACTGTGCCGTTCCTGTGAGGGGCGGACCACCGCGCGGGGCCCGCCTGCGCTTCAGCGTTCGCAGGCCAGCCCGTCGTGGTCACGGTCCTGGTACCAGTCGTACTCCGGGTCCACGCCCTGCCGGTAGGGGCCGTAGCCGGCGGCGTTCGCCTCCCGGCACGTCCCGAACCGCGGGTCGGTGTGGGAGGGCTTGGGGGTCGACGGCTTGGGGGTGCTCCGGCTGCGGGCCGGGGTCGGTGTCGGGGTGGGGGTGGCCCCGGTGGGTCCGCCACCGAGCGGGATCGCCCTGGCCGTCGGCAGCGCCTGGCCGGGGCACGCCCGGAGCACCCGGATGACCGCGTCGCGCTCGGCCGCCGTGACCCACAGGCCGTACCGGTGCTTGACCGCCACCTGTCGCGCGACGTAGGAACAGCGACCGGCCTTGCGCGGAGGCAGCCAGGTGGCGGCGTCTCCGTCGCCCTTGCCGGCGTTCGTGGGGCCGTCCACGGCGAGGAGGTTGAGCGGGTCGTTGGCGAACGCCGTTCGCTTGGCGGTCGACCACTGCTGGGCGCCCTTCTGCCACGCGTCCGAGAGTGCGACGACGTGGTCGATCTGGACGGCGTTGGAGGTACCCCGCCCACGGACGAAGTCGATCGCCGTGCCGGTGTAGGGATCCGCGAGGGTGCCGGACAGGACCAGGCAACCGTTCGTGCCCGCCTTGAGGGTGAAGCGCGTGAGGTCGCGGCGGAGGATGTCGTTGCGGGTGTCGCAGCCGTTGCGATCGACGTCGGCCCAGGCCTGGCCGAATCGGTCGCGGTCGTAGCCCGTCCTGGCCGCCCGACCCTTGACCGGCAGGGTGGCCAACGTCGTCACGGCGGTGCCCGGCCGTACCGTCGCGGTCGCCGCGTCCGGGGCAGGGGTGGTCGAGGCGGCGGGACGGGAGGTGTCGGTCGTCGCCGAGCGCGCCGGGTTCGTCGTCGGCGTCGTGGTGGTGGTCGGCGCCGGGGCCGACGCCGGCTGCGCCTCCTCGCCTGGCGGCGTGGAGCTCGTGGAGCTCGTGGGGCCCGTGAGCGTCGAGAAGGCCGGGGAGTCCGCGTTCGCCGGCACGCAGCCCGAGACCGCGACGACGAGCAGGACCCAGCCTGCGGCCGCTGGCCAGCGGAGCTCGGGACGGCGAATCATCAGGAGGGACAGACACTTTCGATGGGGGACGCTTCACGCTACGTCCTCACCGACCCCCGTCCCTGCGAACCCGACAAGCCTGACCGAAGAGACGAGGATCGGATGGTCCGGCCGGTCCGCTCCCCCCGGCCACGCCCAGGCGCTACACATGACCTCATGACGGACAAGGTGCAGCTGCTCTGGGAACGCGCAGTGATCGGCGGTCTGGTATGGGCCGTGGGTGTGGCCGTGGTGGTGTGGGCGCTCGTCAGCGTCGGCGGGGGCTGGGGGGTGTTCTGGACGTTCGTCGGCCTCGTGATCGTCGTGGCGGGCGGCACGTTCGCCCTGATCGGCACGATCGCCCTCGGCGTGAAGCTCGGACGCGAAGCCGCCGAGCTCGACGAGCCCTAGGACGCCCGGACCGAGTAGTCGATCGGCTTGCACGTCCCGCCGTTGGACTTCTCCGCCGAGCAGGCCGTCAGGCCCACGTGCAGGTCCATCTCGGCCCGGACCGTGAAGCGGTCCCCCGCGGACGACGTGGGAGGGTCGATGTGCAGCTCTCCCGAGGGCTCGGGCAAGACGTTCATGAAGATGTTGAGCGTCGTGGACACCATGTCGGAGGTGATCCCGAACGGCGACAGGCCGGTCACGAGGTTCTCCAGGCAGCTGGGGTGGTAGGCGCCCTCGAACTCGGGGTAGAGCAGGTCGAAGGTCTGCTGGCTGCACGGCGTGAGCAGGAAGTCGTGCCGGCCGCAGGTGTCCTCGACGACCGTGAGCATGGGAGTGCTCCGGTTGCTGTAGAGGGTGTGCCCGGTGGTCAGGAAGATCGTGTTGGCGAAGTCGATCGTCCGGCCGCTCGACAACCACTCGTCGTGGTCCTCGGCGTTGAAGCAGAAGAGGTCGCTGACCTGGCCGCCGGTCGGGTCGACCACCGTGAGCTGCTCCCCGGCGCGCAGTAGGAAGCCCGTGCCCGTCTGGGGCGCGAGTCGCTCGAGGCCGGTTCCCCCGTCCCGAGTCCCGGTGTCCTGGCCGTCGGTGTCGTGCGTGGTCACGGGTTCTCCTCGTCGAAGCTCACTGGGGCCGTCCAGTCGGTCGGGACCTCTCGGCCCGAGTACTGCCGGGCCTCCGAGCCGGCCCCGTGGTCGGCGACCATGGGGTTGACGTCGCCCTGCAGGGCGGTGTCCCGACGCCGGATGGTGTCACGCATGCGCTCGAACCGCTCGGACGCGCGAAGGTCCTCGAACTGCTGGTGCAGGTTGAACACCAGGGTGGGCAGCGGGGTTCGCCGGGCGATGCGCGAGGCGGCGGGGTGCAGACCGACGACGAAGTACGCGGTCCCCGCGACGCTGAACGCGAAGTGGGGGTTGGCCGGGTCGTCGGACACGTGCGGGCTCCACGGCTGCTGGTCGGCCTCGTGCAGCTGCTCGAGCTGACGCCACAGCAGCGACTCGAAGGCGGTCTCGCTGTCCACCACCGTGTCCGGGAAGACCGCGACGAGGGACGCGAACCCCGCCCCCTGGTCGGTGTCCCGGCCGAAGGCGCACAGGGCGTCGTACAACAGGGCCGTCGCGCCCTCGGTCGCCATCTCGCCGAGGGCGACGACGGTCGCCCGGTCGCGGTTGAAGACCGAACGAGCGCCCAGGCAGGGGTAGTCCGGGTGCAGCACCATCGTCTCGAGCGCGCCGGCCACCTCGTGCGGGCTGCGGCGGTCGGGGTCGAGGGCCAGCTCACGGGTGAGCTCGTCGAGGCCGGGCTCGCCGCCGTGGTTCGGGTGGAGTGCCTCGGTCACCGTCAGGAGACCACCGCGTCGACGACCTTCTTCAGCGCACTGGGCTGCGCCGGGGACCGGGGAGCGGTCTTCCTGGCCTCGAGGAGCCGCTCGCCGAGCTCGCTGAGCTGCTTGCGCCCCAGCCCTTCCCGGACCTTCGGGAACCAGTCGTTCTCCTCCTCGTCCATGTGGTGCCGCACGTTCTCGATGAGGACGGTGGTCTTGGCGTGGAACCGCTCGTCCGACGGCTTCATCGGCATGAGCTCCATGACCAGCACGTCCGCGACGTGGTGCTCCTCGTAGGACTCGAGGACGTCGTCCTCAAGGTCGGGCAGCAGGCGACGCACCTCGGGGTACATCACCTCGTTCTCGATGTAGGTGTGCATCGTCAGCAGCTCGATGCACTTCTTGACGATCGCCCCTTGGCGGGCAGGCGTCGTCGTCGACTTCTCGAACTCGCGGAAGAGCGCTCGGACCTCTTTGTGGTCGGCTCGCAGGATGGTGATGGCGTCGGTCGACATGGGGGCTCCAGACGTGAAGGGGTCGGGCCACGCGGCCCGACCCTGTGTCCTTACCCCCGCACCCCCACCCCAAACCCCCGGGTATGGCGCGGGGACCGGGACCTTGGCCCCTGCCGGTACGCGTGGTGGGCGTCGAGGCGGGGCCCCATGGCCTGCCGCGACGGGTAGCACCCTCCACGAGGTCGCCGGGCCGCGACCGAACGGCACGCGGGGGGTTTCCCTTCAGGAGCCCGCCCAGCGCCCCGCTCGTCGAGGCGGCGAAGCCGTGGTTCCACCGCCTCGTGGCCACGCCCCCGGCAAGCCCCTCGCCGCCTCCCCGGCCGCACACGCACGGTCGGCACCGTCGCGCAGCACGGTTCACCGCCCGTGAGCGGCTGCGGCCCTGCCGGCCGGACAGCGCTGGCGCGTAGCCCGGACGCCTTCCCTCGAAGGGTCAGACGGCCTGGCGCGCGCTCTGGCCGAGGCGGATGAGCTCGCGCTCCTCCGGCGTCGTGCCGCCCCACACGCCATACGCCTCACGCACGGACATGGCGTGCTCGAAGCACTGCTTGACCACGGGGCACTCGCGGCACAGGGCCTTGGCCCGCTCGTCGCGGCTGAGGCGTCGGTTGCCGCGCTCGGCCTCCTCGGCGAAGAACTCGTTGGGGTCGGTGTCGCGGCACGCGCCCTCGACCTGCCATTCGTAGGAGCTCAACAGCGGTTGGGGCAGTCGCTTGATGCTGGCCATGTCTGAACTCTTCTCATGTGGCGGTGAAGTGGTTCACAACTTATGCAAAACCTATTCAACATGCAACCCGCCTGAACAAGTTCTACAGTCGAGCCATGCCCAACGACGTCACCGCCTCCATCCCGGGGCAGGCACCCGGGCTCCGAATCGCCGGCTCGACGCCGCTCCTCGTCCGCCCGTCACTGCTCGTGGTCCGCACCGACGACACGGCACCACCTGAGGTCGAGTGGTCGGTGGGCGCGGTCTCCGAGCAGTGCGGCATCCCGACGGCGACCCTGCGCAGCTGGGACCGCCGGTACGGCATCGGACCGTCGCAGCGCACCAGCGGCGGCCACCGCCGCTACACCGACCTGGACATCTGCCGGGTGCAGGTGGTGCAACAGCTCAGCGACCGCGGAGTGCCCACCCAGACCGCGGCACGCGTCGCACTGTCGATGGACGCAGGCCGCCTCGCTCGCGAGACCGCCGCTCCCTCCGCCTGACAGCCGCCCCCGCCCCTCGCGCGCCGGACGCCCCGAGCAGGACCCCCGCGACCACGACCACCCCTCCGGCCACCTCGACGAGCGTGGGTCGCTCGTGCAGGACCAGCCCCGCGGTGGCCATCCCGACCACCGGGACGAGCATCGAGAACGGCCCGACGACGCCAGCAGGGTGCCGGGCGAGCAACCAGGTCCAGATCCCCGAGCCGACGACCGTCCCGACGAGCACGGTGTAGGCCAGCCCGGCCCAGGCGGGGGCCGCCTCGGCGGTGAACGAGGTGGACAGCGACCGCCCGATCGCCTCCTGACCCTCGAGGGCCAGGGACAGCGCGAGCATCGGCACGGGCACCACCACGGACATCCACAGCGTCAGGTGCAACGGGTTGGGTGGCGCCGCGAGCCGGCTGGACAGGTTGCCCAGCGCCCACCCGAGCGCACCGAGCAGCACCAGGACGTAGGGAACGAGCTGGGCGACGCCCGCTCGCGACACCCCCACGACGAGCATGCCGACCGCGGCCAGGGCCACCCCGAGCCACTGCCGTCGCCCCACCCCCTCCCCCAGCAGCAGGGCGCCCAGGACGAGGGTGAACGGGCCGGAGGCCTGCAGCACCAGCGACGCCAGACCGGACGGCATCCCCGCAGCCATCCCGGTGTACAGGAAGGTGAACTGGAGGACCCCGAACCCCAGGCCGTACCCCACCAGCCAGCGCGTGGGCACCTGCGGGCGAGGCACGAAGAGCAGGGTCGGGACCGCCAGCAGCGCGAAGCGCAGGGCCACGAGGAACAACGGCGGGAACTGCGCCAGCGACAGGTGGATCGCCAGGAAGTTCACGCCCCAGATGGCCGCGACCACGCAGGCCAGGGCACGGTGCAGCGGTGGCAGTCCCTGGGTCATGAGCCGAGCATGCGTGACGCAACGTCGTAGCACAATCACAAACTTCTGCAGAGACACTTAAGGTGTACTACATGGACGTTCGTCACCTGGACCTGCTGCGCGAGCTCGCCGACCGTGGCACCCTCACCGCCGTCGCCACCGCGACCCACCGGACCCCGTCCGCGGTGTCCCAGCAGCTGCGCGCGGCCGAGCGCGAGGCCGGTATGCCGCTCGTGGAGCCCCACGGGCGCGGCGTGCGGCTGACCCGGGCCGGGCTCCTGCTCTCCGAGGGTGCCGTCGACGTCGCCACCGCCCTGGCCCGGGTGCGCGCGCAGCTCGACACCCTGCGGGACGCCCCGGTCGGCACCGTCACGATCGGGGCCCTGCCCAGTGCCGCCGAGGTCCTCGTGCCCGAGCTCCTCGCCCGCCTCGAGGGCAGCGGGCTGCTCGTCACGGTCGACGACTTCGACGTGGCGGAGTCGGACTTCGCGAGACTGGCGGCGGACCACGACATCGTCATCGGCCACACCATCACCGGCGACGCTCCCGAGGGCTCGGCCCACCTGCACCACCGCACCCTCGCCGAGGAGCCCCTCGACGTCGCCCTGCCCGTCGACCACCACCTCGCGCGGCGACGACACCTGACCCCTGAGCTCGTGGTCGGCGAACGCTGGGTCGGCGTGCCGGAGGGCTATCCGTTCGACACGGTGCTCGTGGCGATGGAGAACGCCACCGGGCGCCGGATCGAACGGGTCCAGCGCCTGCGGGACAACCGGGTGGTCGAGGCGATGGTGGCCCACGGCCTCGGGATCGCCCTGCTGCCCCGGTTCACCACGCGCCCCCGGACCGGCGTGGTCAGCAAGCCGCTGGTCGGGGTTCGCGCCGCCCGACGGATCGTCGCCCTCTCGCGCCGGGACGTCGCCCAGCGAGTGGCCGTGCGAAGCGTCCTCGACCTGCTCGCCGACATCGGTGCGAGGGCGTCGCGCTGACCCCGCCGCTGCCGGACGTCCTCGTCAGACGTTGAAGCGGAACTCCACCACGTCGCCGTCGGCCATGACGTACTCCTTGCCCTCGATGCGGACCTTGCCGGCGGACTTGGCCGCCGCCATGGACCCCGCCTCGACGAGGTCGTCGAACGACACGATCTCGGCCTTGATGAACCCGCGCTGGAAGTCGGTGTGGATGACCCCGGCGGCCTGCGGGGCGGTCCAGCCCCGGCCGATCGTCCAGGCGCGCGACTCCTTGGGACCCGCGGTGAGGTAGGTCTGCAGGCCGAGAGTGTGGAACCCGGTGCGGGCGAGCTGGTCGAGCCCGGACTCGGTGGCACCGAACGACTCCAGCAGCTCCATCGCCTCGTCCGCCTCCATCTCCATGAGGTCCATCTCGAGCTTGGCGTTGAGGAACACCGCGTCCGCCGGCTCGACCAGCGAGCGCAGCGAGGCGTGGAGCTCGGCGTCGCCGAGCTGGTCCTCGTCGAGGTTGAACACGTAGATGAACGGCTTGGTCGTCAGCAGGCCGAGCTGACGCGCATCGGCGAGGTCGACCCCGGCGGCCGCCCCCGCGGCATACAGGGNCTGGATCCGCGACTCCTTCTCGAGGCGCGGCACGGCCTTCTCGAGGGTCTGCAGGTCGGCGAGGATGAGCTCGGTGTGGATCGTCTCGATGTCCGACGCCGGCGAGACCTTGCCGTCGACGTGGACGACGTCGCCGTCCTCGAACGCACGGACGACCTGGCAGATCGCGTCGGCCTCACGGATGTTGGCGAGGAACTTGTTGCCCAGCCCCTCCCCCTCGGAGGCGCCGCGGACGATCCCGGCGATGTCGACGAAGGACACCGTCGCCGGGAGGATCTTCTCCGAGGAGAAGATCTCGGCGAGCTTGCCCAGGCGGGCGTCCGGCAGGGGCACGACCCCGACGTTGGGCTCGATGGTCGCGAACGGGTAGTTCGCGGCGAGCACGTTGTTCTTGGTCAGGGCGTTGAACATCGTGGACTTGCCGACGTTGGGCAGACCGACGATTCCGATAGTGAGAGCCACAAGGCCGAGAGTCTACCGTCGCGGTGTGGCGGCCCTTGCCAGCTGGCGGGACAGGGCGACGAGCCGTCCCCGGCTGTCCCAGACCTCGGCGTCCTCCTCGAGGTAGCCGCCCGACATGGTGCGGCTGGTGAGGTTGACGCGGAGCCAGCCCGGTGCCGGACGCGCGCGTACGTGGGCGGTGAGCTCGAGGGTCGGCGCCCACCCCGGCAGGCCCAGCTCGAACGCCACGGGCGGCAGCGCGTCGACGGCGAGCAGGAGCAGCAGCGGGTCGGGCTCACGGCCGTCGACCATCCGCAGCCAGCCGCGGATGACCCCGTTGCCCGAGGGCCTGCCCATCGCCCACCCGGTCGTGGCGGGGTCGAGCCGCAGGTCGAGCCGCTCGAGGAGGGAGGCGGCCTTGAGGAACTGCGGCGGCGCCTGCTCGGTCGTGAGGCACTCGTCCGGCGGCGGGAGCTCCGGCGGCGTGGCCGTCGTCGTCGCCTCGTCGTCCATGGTGGCGAGGTCACCGTAGGTGGCCAGCACCCGGATGCGTTCGACCTCACCGCCCGCGCCGTCGTCCTGGAGGAGGGACGCCTGGCCGTTCGACACGGCCCGGCCTCGGCGCAGGACCGAGGTGCGCACCGTGGCAGGGCCGGGGACGCCGGGAGTCAGGTAGTAGGCGCTGATCGCGAGCGGGTGCGGGTGGGGTGGCCGGTCGCCGTCGGAGGTGCCGAGCTCCACGGCGAGCGCCCGACCGGCGATCGACAGCAGCATCCCGCCGTTCACGCCCCCACCGATGCGCCACCCGTCCCCGAGCGCGGCGTCGTACGCTCCCTGCTCCTGCGCCCGTGCCGCCACTGCTGAACCGTCGTCGAACTCGCTCACCCGCACAGTCTCACCCACGACCGCGGGTGCCGCGCGGCCGACGTGAAGAGGCTCACCTCAGAGGGCCGGCAGGCCGTCCTCGAGGTAGGCAGTGGGTCCGGTGTGCGTCGCGAGGAAGGCGAGCAGGCGTTGGTTGTATGGCGCGACGCGGTGTTCGAGGTCCTCCTCGCCAACCCAGTGCACGGCCCGGATCTCCCTCGGCTGCAACGTCGTCGAGGCGACGAAGTCGGCGTCCACGACCCCGAGGTCGAAGACGAACACGGTCGCGTCGGACCAGCCGCGCCACGGCGGGAGCCAGTTCACGGCGATCAGGCCGCGGACCTCGACCTCGACACCCAGCTCCTCACGCACCTCCCGGACGACGCAGTGGGCGGGTGACTCGTGCGGGTCCACGACACCACCGGGCAGGTCCCACTCCTGCTTGTAGACGAGCTCGCACAGCAGGACACGGTCCTGCCGGTCGCGCAGGACACCCTGGGCGATGGCCCGCTTGGTGGGCAGCGCCGAGTTGAGCTGGGCGATGAACCCCTCGCGGCTGTCCGGCGACGGGTCGTCGGCGAGCCCACCGAGGACCACCACGTCGCCCCTCCCTCCGGGCACGTTCTGGGAGCGGCTCACGCCCTCCTTGCGCAGCCCGGCCCGCATCGCGGCCCGCACCCCGTCGCGGTCCGCGTCCTGCACCCTCGCCTCGACGCGCAGCAGGCCGAGGTCGTCGAAGGCCCACCGCAGGACCAGCCGCAGGGCCCGCTCGACGATGCCGACGGCGCGGTACTCGGGGACGAACACCCAGATGACCTCGGCGTCCCCGGTCTCGCCGAGGAGCAGCTCGACCCGTCCGACCCGCTCGTCCTGCCAACGCACCTCGAAGGCGCGCAGGTCGGCGGGATCCGCTCCGTCCTCGACCCCGCGCACCACGACGTCGCCATCAGCCAGGAGGGGTCGGCGGGAGTCGGCAGCGGTTTCGGACATGCCGGAACGCTACCCGCCGAGCGCCTCCCTCTCGCTGTCGGTGCGGTCTGCCACAGTCCTCGACATGGAACTCGTCCTCGCCCTCCTCGTCGGCCTCGCCCTCGGTGCCGTCGTGGCTGTCGCGGTGTGCCGCCAGCTCGGGACGGCCCGGGCGGCCGGCGTGAGCGCCGAGCGCGACCTGCTGCGCGAGCGCGTCATCGACCTCGAGGCCGCCCTGTCGGACGACGCCCAGACCGCCGCCGCGCTCGTCCCCCTGCGGGACGCACTGGGCCGCGTCGAGCAGCAGGTGGGCACGCTCGAGCGCGACCGGACCCACCAGTACGCAGCCCTCGAGCAGACGATCGCGCAGGTCCACGCCTCGACCTCGGCCCTGGGCCGTCAGACGCAGAGCCTGGCCGGGTCGCTCAACGCGTCCACCGTGCGAGGCGCCTGGGGCGAGGTCCAGCTGCGCCGCGTGCTGGAGCACGCCGGCCTGCTCTCCCGGTGCGACTTCGAGGAGCAGGTGCACCGCGTCAGCCGGCACGACCGGCAGGTGCGCCCCGACGTGGTGGTGCGACTCCCCGGGCAGAAGTTCCTCGTCGTGGACGCCAAGGCGCCGATGGTCTCGTTCCTCAAGGCCCAGGCCGACGACCTCCCCGCCGACGAGCGGGCCCGGCTGCTGCGCGAGCACGCGACGGCACTCCAAGGGCACGTCCGGGCCCTGGCGGCCAAGGACTACTGGTCGGCGTTCGAGACCTCACCCGAGATGGTGGTGTGCTTCGTGCCGAGCGAGGCGATGCTGTCCGCGGCACTCGCCGCCGACCCCAGCCTGCACGAGGACGCGATGGCACGACGCGTCGTCCTCGTCGGCCCGGGCGCGCTGATGGCCCTGCTGCGCACCGTGGCGTTCACGTGGCAGCAGGACGCCCTCACGGCCAACGCCCGCGAGCTGATGTCGGTGGGCCGCGAGCTCTACGCGAGGCTCGGCACCCTCGGTGCCCACACCGCCCGCATGGGTGGAGCGCTGCAGCGTTCGGTCGAGGCCTACAACCAGATGGTGGGGGCGCTCGAGTCGCGGGTCCTCGTCACGGCCCGGCGGATGCACGAGCTCCAGGTCGTCGAGGACGAGCTGCCCGTCGCACGCCCCGTCGAGACCGGCCCACGGGTGCTCACCGCCGTGGAGCTGCTCGACGCGGCCACCGCCGAGGACGCCCGCCCTCAGCTGGACCTGTCGCCCGAGTCGCTCGGGCGGGCTCCCGAGGTGCTCGGCGACGACGGTACGCCCAGGTGGACCGGCAGGGAGTCGACCGCGTAGACGATCGACTGGTCGCGGAACCGCAGCGTCGACGGGTGGACCGCCAGCTCGAGGTCGGGGAACCGGCGGGCCAGCCGGGGGAAGGCCATCCGCAGCTCGAGGCGCGCGAGCTCCGCGCCAACGCACCGGTGGAACCCGTAGCCGAAGGCCAGGTGCGGTGACGGCGGGCGGAGCGGGTCGAAGGTGTCGAGGTTCGGCCCGATCCTGGCGTCCCGGTCACCGCGGGCGAGCTGGACGATGACGACGTCACCCTTGCGGACCTTGCGACCGAAGAGCTCGTGGTCCTCGAGGGCGAACCGGGGGAAGGCGATCTGGACCACGGACAGGTAGCGCAGCATCTCCTCCACCACCCGGTCGATCGCCGTGGGGTCGTCGCGGACGAGCTCGAAGTGCGGTCGGTCGCGCAGCAGGACCAGGGTTCCGAGGGCGAGCATGCTGGCCGTGGTCTCGTACCCGCCGGTGAAGACGCCGTCGGCGAGCCCCGCGATCTCCTCGTCACTCACCTCGTCGCCCGCCTCGGCGATGATCCTCCCCAGCAGGCCGTCCCCCGGGTCCCTGCGCTGGCGCCGCGTCGCCTCCAGGAGGAACTCCCTCGAGGACGAGATCGCGCCGAAGGCCCCCGCGCCACCGGCGGACACGTCGAACCTCGCGTGCGACAGGGCCTGGAAGCGGGCGCGGTCCTCGGCCGGCAGCCCCAGGAGCTCGCAGATGACGAGGAACGGGATCGGGAAGGCGAAGTCCTCGACGATGTCGACGTCCGCGCCCTTGGCGGCCATCAGGTCGAGCTGGGTGTCGATGATCTGCTCGATCCGTGGGGTCAGCCGTTGGATCCGACGCATCGTGAACTCCGGCGTCAGCAGACCCCTCAGGCGGGTGTGCTCCGGCGGGTCGGTGAACCCCAGACCGCCGACGGCTCCGCCGCTGGCACCGACGTACGGCCGGACGTCGTTGCTGTAGCGCTTCTGGTCGGCCAGCACCGCCTTGCCCTCCGGGTGGCCGGAGACGAGCCAGATGTTCATCCCGAACATGTGCGCGAGGCGGTGGACCGGGTCACCGGACCCCGGCCCCGAGCGGCGCACCGGGTCCAGGCCGTCCCGGCGCAGCGGGCGCAGCAGCCGCCGCGGCACGGAGTCCAGCAGGGACAGGTCGACCACGGCGGGCCCGCGGGCGACGAGCCGCTGCAGGATGCGGCGCTTGGTCGCCGACAGGTCGATCATGGTCAGACCGTACCCGCGCGGGCGTCCGGATCCGTGCAGTGCCCGCGCACGGCGCCGCGCGGCATCCGTCAGTGCAGGGAGCCGGCTTCCTCGAACGCGCCGTCGTGACGCATCTTGTCGCTCAGCCCACGGGCCTTGAGGTCACGACGGATCTCGTTGGGCAGCGAGAAGAGCAGGCTCTCCTGGGCGGCCACCACCGGGGTGACGTCGACGTATCCGCGCTCGGCCAGGTAGGTGAGGACGTCGCGCACGAGGACCTCGGGCACCGACGCACCGGAGGTCACCCCCACGGTGGAGACGCCCTCCAGCCAGGTGGGGTCGATCTCGTCGGCATAGTCGACGAGGTGACCGGCGCGCGAGCCGTGCTCGAGAGCCACCTCGACGAGTCGGACCGAGTTGGACGAGTTGCGCGACCCGACGACGATCATGAGGTCACAGTCGGGGGCCATCTGCTTGACGGCGAGCTGGCGGTTCTGGGTGGCGTAGCAGATGTCGTCGCTGGGCGGGTCCTGCAGCGACGGGAACCGCTCGCGCAGTCGGCGGACGGTCTCCATGGTCTCGTCGACGGACAGCGTGGTCTGGGACAGCCAGACCACCTTCTCCGGGTCGCGCACGGTGACGTTGGCGACGTCGTCGGGGCCGTCGACGAGGGTGATGTGCTCAGGCGCCTCCCCCGACGTCCCGACGACCTCCTCGTGGCCCTCGTGACCGATGAGCAGGATGTCGAAGTCGTCGCCGGCGAACCGGACCGCCTCACGGTGCACCTTGGTGACCAGCGGGCAGGTGGCGTCGATGGTCTTCAGGCTCAGCGCCTTGGCCTCCTCGTGGACGACGGGGGCCACACCGTGGGCGCTGAAGATGACCGTCGCACCCTCGGGGACCTCGTCGGTCTCCTCCACGAAGATCGCCCCGCGCTTCTCGAGCGTGGTGACGACGTGCTTGTTGTGGACGATCTCCTTGCGGACGTAGACCGGCGGACCGTAGAGCTCGAGGGCCTTCTCCACCGTCACGACGGCGCGGTCGACGCCGGCGCAGTAGCCGCGGGGCGCGGCGAGGAGCACGCGCTGGGTGGGCTGTCCGATGGTGTCAGTCATGACTCCATCGTAGGTTGCCGAGCCGGGGCACCCCAATCGCCCACCACCGCTCAGAACGCCTGCGGCCCGAAGCGCTGCCACGCCACGAACGCTGCGACGAGCAGGACCGGCACGTTGATCGCCAGCGCCTGGGTCTCGCCACGGCGCAGGTGGGTCACCGCGGCCAGGGCCATGACGACGGCGAGGCCGACAGCGGCGAGCGGGGTCAGGACCACGGCGATCCCGGTGGCTGCCGGGAGGACCAGCCCGATGGCGCCGAGGAGCTCCACGGCGCCGATGAACCGGACCGTCCCCGCCGAGAAGTCCTCCACCCAGGGGAGTCGGGCGCGCAGCTTCTCCTTGGGCTGGCTCAGCTTGGTCACCCCGGCCATCGCGAAGAAGAGGGCGAGCACGATCTGCAGGATCCAGAGCACGGTGTTCATCGGTCGACGTCCTTCGAGTCATCAAGTGGAGGCCATCCTCCACTCTGTCGGGAGGCACAACGCAAGAAGTGGAGGACCTATTCCGGTTAGTGTGTGGACGTGACCACCCCACCCCCGTTGCGCGTCGATGCCGAGGCCAACCGGGCCCGCATCGTCCAGGCCGCGCAGGCGGTGTTCGCCGAGCAGGGCGTGTCCGCTCCACTGACCGAGGTCGCCGCACGGGCGGGTGTCGGGATCGCGACGCTGTACCGCCGCTTCCCCGACCGTGCCGACCTCGTGGCCGAGGCGTTCGACGACGCCCTCCGGCAGTACGAGGCCAGTGCCGACCTGGCGCTCACGGACGACGACCCGTGGGCCGGATTCGTGGGCCTGGTCGAACGGATGGCGGCCCTGCAGGCCGAGAACCGCGGGTTCACCCACCTCATCCAGTCCGTCCCGCTGGGGCGTGGTTCGTCGACGGCGGCGCATGGTTCGTCCGGGCGTCGCGAGCGCGGCTCGTCCGGACGTCGCGAGCGTGGCTACCGCACCGTCGTCGAGGTCATCGACCGGGCCAAGTCGTCCGGCGTCCTGCGGGCCGACTTCAGCCCGGAGGACCTCCCCGTCCTCACGTTCGCCGTCGCGGGCGTGATCGAGACGACCCGTGACGACCTCCCGGAAGCGTGGCGGCGGCACGTCGCGCTGTTCCTCGACGCGTGTCGCCCGATCGCGGCCACCCCGCTCCCACCGGCGCCTGAGCCGATCGCCCTGCAGCGCGCGATGCTGCGGGCCGCCCGCCGGCGCCAGACCCGCGGTCAGAGCGGGTAGGACCCGAACCGCGCCCAGGCCACCACGAGCGCGAGGACGGCCAGGACGACGTTGCCGGCGACCATGGGCCACTCGCGCAACCGCAGGTGGGTCGCGATGGCGCCCACCATCACCAGCACCAGGCCGCTGGCAGCCAGCGGCGTCAGCCACGTCAGCACGTCCAGCCACCCGGGGAGCACCAGGCCCAGCGCCCCCAGGACCTCGGCCAGCCCGATCCCGCGGATCGTGTCCTGGGAGAAGCCGTCGACCCAGCGCATCTGCTCGCGCAGCTTCTCCTTCGGCTGGACGAGCTTGAGGGCGCCCGTGGCCAGGAACACCAGCGCCAGCACGACCTGGAGGATCCACACGAAGGTGTTCATGGGCCGATCCTGCGCCCAGGGCGACCGGCAGGGGCGTCGACACGCGAGCCCGTCGGTGCCGTCTCCTAGAGTGAGCCCCGTGACCGGCCCCGAGCAGCGCCCGACCCTGCCCGAGCGGGCAGGCGACACGACGGCCGAGTCGCCCTGGCCGGTGCGGCTGCTGAGCATGAAGATCGCCGAGTACGTCGAGAAGATGTCGGTCCTGTGGGTCGAGGGCCAGGTCGTGCAGCTCACCCGCCGACCGGGGTCCCGGACGGCCTACCTCACCCTGCGCGACCCGGACGTCGACATGTCCCTGTCGGTCGCGATCTCGACCAACGCCCTCGACGCGATGCCGGTCCCGGTCGCCCAGGGGGCCCGGGTCGTCCTGCAGGCGAAGCCCGTCTTCTGGACCCAGCGCGGTTCGCTGATGCTCGACGCCCGGCAGATCCGACCGGTCGGGGTCGGCGAGCTGCTCGCGCGGGTCGAGCACCTCAAACGCACGCTCGCCTCCGAGGGCCTGTTCGACCCCGACCGCAAGAAGCCGCTGCCCTTCCTCCCGCGGACCGTCGGCCTCGTCTGCGGGCGGGCGAGCGCGGCGGAGAAGGACGTCGTCGAGAACGCCCGGCGGCGCTGGCCCACCGTCCGCTTCGAGGTCCGTGAGGTCGCCGTCCAGGGGCCGCAGGCCGTGCAGGAGGTGATGGCCGCGCTCGCCGAGCTCGACGCCGTCGCCGGGGTCGACGTCATCGTCATCGCCCGCGGTGGGGGTTCGGTCGAGGACCTCCTGCCGTTCAGCAACGAGGCGCTCCTGCGCGCCGTCGCCGCCGCCCGCACCCCTGTCGTCTCGGCCATCGGCCACGACGTGGACACCCCGCTGCTGGACCACGTCGCCGACTGGCGCGCCTCCACCCCCACCGACGCCGGCAAGCGGGTGGTGCCGGACGCGCAGGAGGAGCGGCACGGCATACGCCAGTCGCGTGAGCGGGCCCGACGGGCCCTCGCGGGTCACGTCGCGAGCGAGCGACGTCACCTCGTGGCGCTGCGTTCGCGGCCCGTCGTCGCCAACCCTGCCGCGATGATCGACGCGCGGCGGGCCGAGCTCGATGCGCTCACCGCACGCTCGCAGCGCCGCGTCCTCGCCTCCGTCCACCGGGCCACCGACCACATCGGCCACCTCCGTGCACAGGTCCGCACCCTCTCGCCGTTGTCCACCCTCGAGCGTGGGTATGCCGTGGTGCAGCACCGCGACGGCCGCGTGGTCATGGACCAGGACGACGTCGCCCCCGACGAGCTCCTTCGGGTCCGGGTGGCCCGCGGTGACTTCGCGACCCGCGTCGTGGGCCTGCCGGCGGGCCAGCCGGCCGAGGCCGGTTAGGCTCCTGCCCCATGGCCAAGGGAGCAGAGCAGACCTCGTCCACCGACCAGTTCCCCGACGTGGCGGAGCTGTCCTACGAGGCGGCTCGCGACGAGCTCATCGGCATCGTCGCCCAGCTCGAGGGGGGCCAGGTGGGTCTCGAGGAGAGCATGCGGCTCTGGAAGCGCGGCGAGGCGCTCGCGGCCCACTGCAGCACCTGGCTCGACGACGCCGAGGCAGCCCTCACCGAGGACGTCGACGGCTCCTGAGCCGGCGGGGCACCGCGGCGTCAGCCTGCAGGAGCCTTCTGCAGGGTCCCGGCGAAGGCACTCAGCTCGTCGAGCGTGCCGGTCCCGGTGATGATCGTCGTCAGCTCGTCACCCGCACCCGCCTCGTGGACGAGGCTGTTCTGGACCTTGCCGCTGCGAACGTACGTCGTCCACGTGCGGCCACCGGCCTCGACCGTGCCCTTCGCCGCGGCGCGGTTGGTCTGCGCCTCGATCCACTTCGCGGTGGCGTCCTTCGTCTGCTCGATCGCGACGTAGTTCCCCGTGGGCGACTGGTAGCCGGCGTGCCAGACCATCAGGCCGTCGGTGGAGCGTTCGTACCGCACGCTCGTCGCCCGCCACCCGTCGGGCAGGTTCGTCGGCACCTCGATGGGCCAGCCGCTCTCGCGCGCGACCTCCACGGACGCGCCAGCGACGTCGACCGGCGGCTGGGTGACGTTGTTGACGCGAGGCACCACCGCCACGAGGACCGCGACCAGGGCACCGATCACGAGCAGGGACCGGATCATGTTGGGCACGGAGCCGTTGGCGTAGGAACTGCGGGGTGCCTGGGTGCTCACGGCACCATCGTCCCTGACGCGGACCGCTGGGCGCCAACTGCCCCTGCCACCGATAGTCTCGGGGCACTCACCCGCCGCCGCGTGAAGGATCTGATGCATGTCCGAGCAGCACCTCCCCTCATCCCTTCGCGTCGGCAGGGAGGCCCCTGACCGCAACCTCGCGCTCGAGCTCGTCCGCGTCACCGAGGCCGCCGCCATGGCCGGTGGCCGTTGGGTCGGGCGGGGTGACAAGAACGGCGCGGACGGTGCAGCGGTCGAGGCCATGCGGACCCTCATCTCGACGGTCTCGATGAAGGGCGTCGTCGTCATCGGCGAGGGCGAGAAGGACGACGCGCCCATGCTCTACAACGGCGAGGAGGTCGGCGACGGCAACGGTCCCGAGTGCGACGTCGCGGTCGACCCCATCGACGGGACGACGCTGACGGCCAAAGGCCAGTCCAACGCCGTCGCGGTGCTGGCCGTGGCCGACCGGGGCAGCATGTACGACCCCTCTGCGGTGTTCTACATGGACAAGCTCGTCACCGGCCCCGAGGCCGCCGACGCGGTCGACATCCGCCTCCCCGTCGCCGAGAACATCCGCCGGGTCGCCAAGGCCAAGCGCGAGACCGTGGAGGACGTCACGGTGGTCATGCTCGACCGCCCGCGCCACGACAAGCTGGCCGCCGAGGTCCGCGAGGCGGGGGCGCGCCTGCGCCTCATCTCCGACGGCGACGTCGCCGGGGCGATCATGGCCGCCCGCGACGAGACCGGCATCGACCTGCTGCTCGGTGTCGGCGGCACCCCCGAGGGGATCATCGCCGCGTGTGCCATCAAGTGCATGGGTGGCGTCATCCAGGGACGCCTCGCGCCCAAGGACGACGAGGAGCGCCAGCGCGCCATCGACGCCGGTCACGACCTCGACCGCGTGCTGTCGACGAACGACTTGGTCAGCGGCGAGAACTGCTTCTTCGTCGCCACCGGGATCACCGACGGCGAGCTCCTCCGCGGGGTCCGCTACCGAGCCGGCGGCGTGACGACGCACTCCCTCGTCATGCGCAGCAAGTCCGGCACGATCCGGCTGATCGAGAGCCACCACCAGCTCGCCAAGCTGCGGGCCTACAGCTCCATCGACTTCGACCACGCCACCCCCCACCTCCAGGACGCCCCATGAGCCAGCGCCTGCTCGTCGTCGGCGAGGCACTCGTCGACATCGTCACCGATGCCAACGGCGAGTCCGCAGAGCACATCGGCGGCAGCCCGGCCAACGTCGCCGTCGGCCTGGCCCGGCTCGACCACCGGGTCGACTTCGCGACCTGGCTGGGCGACGACGAACGCGGCTCCCGCATCGCCGGTCACCTCAAGCGGCACGGCGTGCACGTGCTGCCGGCGAGCCTGGGCGCGGCCCGCACCTCCGTCGCAGCGGCGACCCTGGACCAGGGTGGCGCAGCGAGCTACGACTTCGACCTCCTCTGGGAGCTGCCGGAGGTCGTCCTCGAGCCGGGCACGAGCCACGTCCACACCGGCTCGATCGCCACGGTGCTCCAACCGGGGGCGCAGAGCGTCACCGCGGCCCTGCGCGCGGTCCGCGAGGTCGGCACCGTGTCCTACGACCCCAACATCCGCCCGAGCATCATGGGCGACCTCGACGCCGTCCGCGACCGCGTGGAGGAGCTGGTCGGTCTGTCCGACGTCGTCAAGGCGAGCGAGGACGACCTCGACCTGCTCTACCCCGACCGCTCCCCCGAGCAGGTCATGGCCCGGTGGGTCGAGCTCGGCGCAGGCATGACCCTGGTGACGCTCGGCGGTGAGGGCGTGGTCTACCGCGTGGCCGCCGGTGAGCAGGTCGTGACCGAGCCCGCGCGGGCGGACCGGGTCGTCGACACCGTCGGTGCCGGCGACTCCTTCATGGCCGGACTCGTGTCCGGGCTCGTCGTCGCCGGGCTGCTGGGTGACCCGGGTGCACGCGAGCGGCTGCGGAGCGCGACACTGGAGGACGTCAGCCCCGCCGTCGACCGCGGGCTGGCCACGAGTGGAGTCACCGTCGGGAAGGCCGGGGCCTACGCCCCCAGCCTCGACGAGCTCTAGTCACGAGCGGTAGTCACGAGCTGTTGTCGCTGCGGCGACCTGAGGACAGGAGCACCATGCCGGACACGCCGGAGAACCCGCCGGAGCCCGAGTTCCCCTACGAGGACCTGCTGCCGATCGGTCCCGACCAGACGGGGTACCGCCTGCTGACGACCGAGGGCGTCCGGACGGTCGAGGGGCCCGGGGGTCGCACCTTCCTCGAGGTGGCGCCCGAGGCGCTGCGGCTGCTCACCGACACGGCGATGCACGACATCGCCCACTACCTGCGGCCGGCCCACCTGACACAGCTGCGGCGCATCCTCGACGACCCGGAGGCGAGCAACAACGACAAGTTCGTCGCGCTCGACCTGCTCAAGAACGCCAACATCGCCGCCGGGGGCGTGCTGCCGATGTGCCAGGACACCGGCACCGCGATCGTCATGGGCAAGCGCGGCCAGCACGTCCTCACCGAGGGCACCGACGAGCGCGCGATCGCCCGCGGTGTCAGCGACGCGTACACCCGCCTCAACCTGCGCTACTCGCAGATGGCGCCGCTGACGACGTGGGAGGAGAAGAACACCGGCTCCAACCTCCCCGCGCAGATCGAGCTCTACGCCGACACCGCCGAGGGCCACGAGAACACCTACAAGTTCCTCTTCATGGCCAAGGGTGGCGGCAGCGCCAACAAGTCCTTCCTCTACCAGGAGACCAAGGCGATCCTGAACCCCGAGCGCATGCTCGCGTTCCTGGACGAGAAGCTGCGTTCCCTCGGCACGGCCGCCTGCCCGCCCTACCACCTGGCCATCGTCATCGGCGGCACGAGTGCCGAGTTCGCCCTGAAGACAGCCAAGTACGCGAGCGCGAAGTACCTCGACGACCTCCCACGCGAGGGGGCGATGACCGCCCGCGGGTTCCGTGACACCGAGCTCGAGGAGCAGGTGCTCGAGCTGACCCGCAACTTCGGGATCGGGGCGCAGTTCGGCGGCAAGTACTTCTGCCACGACGTCCGCGTCGTCCGCCTCCCCCGCCACGGGGCCTCCCTCCCGGTCGCCATCGCGGTGTCCTGCTCCGCGGACCGCCAGGCCCTCGGCAAGATCACTCCCGAGGGCGTCTTCATCGAGGTCCTCGAGACGGACCCGGCCCGCTTCCTCCCGGAGACGACCGACGAGCACCTCGAGGGCGAGGACGACGTCGTGCGCATCGACCTCAACCGCCCGATGGACGACATCCGTGCCGAGCTGACGAAATACCCTGTCAAGACGCGGCTCTCGCTCAGCGGCCCCCTCGTCGTCGCGCGCGACATCGCGCACGCCAAGATCAAGGAACGCCTCGACGCCGGCGACGGCATGCCGCAGTACCTCAAGGACCACGCGGTCTACTACGCGGGTCCGGCCAAGACGCCCGAGGGCTACGCCAGCGGCTCGTTCGGCCCGACGACCGCCGGCCGGATGGACTCCTACGTCGACCAGTTCCAGGCCGCGGGCGGGTCGATGGTCATGCTGGCCAAGGGCAACCGCTCCAAGCAGGTGACCGACGCGTGCGACGCCCACGGCGGCTTCTACCTCGGGTCGATCGGTGGCCCGGCGGCCCGCCTCGCGCAGGACTGCATCAAGTCGGTCGAGGTCCTCGAGTACGCCGAGCTCGGCATGGAGGCGGTCTGGAAGATCGAGGTCGAGGACTTCCCCGCCTTCATCGTGGTCGACGACAAGGGCAACGACTTCTTTGCCTCCACCACCAAGCCGATGGCCATGTCCATCCCTAAGAGACCGGGGCTGCTGTGAGCGAATCACCCATCAGTGCACAAGGATTCGACGACCTGATCGAGGCGAACAAGCGTTACGCCGAGACCGAGTTCTCGACCGGCGGGTTCGACGGCATCGCGCACGCAGGTGTCGCGATCGTCACCTGCATGGACTCGCGGATCGACCCGCTGCGACTCGTCGGCCTCCAGCCCGGCGACGCCAAGATCTTCCGCAACCCCGGCGGGCGGGTGACCTCCAACGCCCTCGAGGCGCTGGTCCTCGGCGTCCACCTGCTCGGCGTCGAACGCATCCTCATCGTGCCCCACACCCGGTGCGCCATGGCCTCGAACAGCGAGCAGGAGCTGCGGGCGAAGATCGGCGAGTCGTCCGGGCAGGACGCCTCCTGGCAGGGCTTCCACGTGGTCACCGACCAGCGGGCCGCGCTCGGTGCGGACGTCGCCGCGGTCCGCAGCCACCCGCTCATCCCCGGCACGGTCTCCGTCGGCGGCTTCCTCTACGACGTCGACAGCGGCCTGCTCGACCAGCTGTTCTGACCGTCGGTCCCCACGACGGGACCCGGGGACGGAGGCACACACACAGAGGCGGGGTATGGCGCGTGTGACCACGCGCCATACCNNNNCCCTTGGCCGAGATGGTGACGTCGATGTTGCCGCGCGTCGCCTTGGAGTAGGGGCAGAACTCGTGGGCGAGCTCGGCGAGGCGCTGGGCCGTCGCGTCATCGACCCCGGGGACCTCCGAGACGAGGGTGACCGCGAGGCCGAAGCCCGTGTCGGTCTTGCCGAAGGTCACGTCGGCGGTGGTGGTGGACGCGCTGGCGTCGACACCCTCACGGCCGGCGACGGCTGCGAGCGCGCCGTTGAAGCACGAGGCGTAGCCGGACGCGAACAGCGTCTCCGGGTTGGCCTTGGGGTTGCTCTTGCTGCCGGGCTTGCCCAGGGGCAGGTCGACGACGCCGTCCTCACTCTGCACGCGGCCCTCACGTCCGCCCTGGGCGGAGGCGGCGATGGTGTAGAGGGTCTCGTTGACTGCTTCGAAAGGCATGGCTGTCCTGTCTGTCGGTGTACGGGTACGTCTGCGGCAACTCGTGGGGAGGTGGGGCAATTCCCGGTGGTCCACGTCCCGAGACGTGTGCCTGCACACACCGGTCGGCCACGCCCGAGCCCCTCCCCACCTGCTGCTCGCTAGGTTGGTGGCATGTCCCCACCAGTCCGCGTCGTCGTCATCGGTGGCGGGATCCTGGGCCTCGCGGTCGCCGAGCGGTTGCTGCGCACGCGGCCGGGGACCGAGGTCACGGTGGTCGAGAAGGAGCAGGGCTGGGCGCGGCACCAGACGGGGCGCAACAGCGGCGTCATCCACTCCGGCCTGTACTACCCGCCCGGGTCGGCCAAAGCGAGGATGTGCCGGGCCGGGTCCGCCTCCATGGTCGCCCTCGCCCGCGAGGACGGCATCGCGCACGAGGTGTGCGGGAAGCTCGTGGTGGCCACCCGTGAGGACGAGCTCGCCGGCCTGCGCCGCCTGCACGAACGCGGCCTCGCCAACGGGCTGCAGGTCCGTGAGCTCGGCCCCGAGGAGGCCCGCGAGCACGAGCCACACGTCGCGGCGCTGGCTGCCCTGCACGTGGCCGAGACGGGGATCATCGACTACGGCGCGGTCTGCGCGGCGCTCGTGCATCGCCTCGAGTCCGGCGGTGCCGAGCTGCTGCTCGGCACCGAGGTGCTCGGCGCCCACGAGACCGTCACCGGTGGGACGGTCGTCCGCACCACCCGAGGCGACCTGCCTGCAGACCTCGTGGTCGCCTGTGCCGGGCTGCACGCCGATGCCGTCGCCCGGCGTCTGGGGCACGAGCCCTCGGCGCGGATCGTGCCCTTCCGCGGGGAGTACTACGAGCTGTCCCCCTCGGCCACCCCGCTCGTCCGGGGCCTGGTCTACCCCGTCCCCGACCCCGACTTCCCGTTCCTCGGCGTGCACCTCACCCGCGGCATCGACGGTCACGTCCACGCCGGGCCCAACGCGGTGCTGGCGTTCGCGCGTGAGGGGTACGACTGGCGCACCGCCTCCTGGGAGGACCTGCGCGGCACCCTGACCTTCCCCGGGTTCTGGCGCCTCGCGGGTCGGCACTACCGGGCCGGCGCGCGCGAGGTGGCCCGGTCGGCCTCCCGGCACCTCTTCGCCGACAGCCTGCGCCGGCTGGTCCCGGAGATCCACGACGACGACCTGGTGCCGGCCGCGGCCGGGGTGCGGGCCCAAGCCGTGCGCCACGACGGCACGCTGGTCGACGACTTCCTCGTGGAGCGGGTCGGCACGGTGGTGCACGTCCTCAACGCTCCCTCGCCGGCCGCGACGAGCGCCCTGGAGATCGCGCGCCACATCGTCGACGACCTCGCGGGACCCCACGACCGCTGAGCCCGCGGCCGGGTGGCCCGGGGGCCTGGCGGCTCAGAGTGAGAGGCGCGCCGTGACGACGTCGACGAGGCGACCGGCGACGGCGTGCGCCTCGGCCTCGTCTGCGGCCTCCACCATGACGCGCACGACCGGCTCGGTGCCGGACTTGCGCAGCAGCACGCGGCCCGTACCGGCCAGGGCCGCCTCCTCCTTGGCCACGGCCTCCTGGAGTTCCACGTCGCTCTCGACACGGGACTTGTCGACACCCTTGACGTTGATCAGCACCTGCGGCAGCCGGCGCATCACGGTGGCGAGGTCGGCGAGTGAACGCCCGGTGGCGCAGACGCGGGCCGCCAGCATGAGGCCGGTGAGGACCCCGTCCCCGGTGGTGCCGTGGTCGAGGAAGATCACGTGGCCGCTCTGCTCGCCGCCCAGGGACAGGTTGGAGGACCGCATCTCCTCCAGGACGTAGCGGTCGCCGACGCCGGTCTGGCGGACGGCGACGCCCTCACGCTCCATCGCCTGGATGAGCCCGAGGTTGCTCATCACCGTGGCGACGAGGGTGTCCTGGGCGAGCGCGCCGCGCTCCTTCATGTCGACCGCGAGGATGGCCATGATCTGGTCGCCGTCCACCTCGTTGCCGTCGGCGTCGACGGCCAGGCAGCGGTCGGCGTCACCGTCGTGGGCGATGCCGAGGTCGGCCCCCTTGGCCTTGACGGCGGCCTTGATGTGGTCGAGGTGCGTCGAGCCGTACCCGTCGTTGATGTTGAGCCCGTCCGGCTCGGTGCCGATCTCGTGCACCGTGGCGCCGGCGAGGCGGAACACCTCGGGCGAGACCGAGCTCGCGGCCCCGTGCGCGCCGTCGATGACCACGGTGATCCCGTCGAGCCGGTTCGGCAGGACGGCGAGCAGGTGGGAGATGTAGCGCGTGTGGCCGTCGGGCATGGTCACGACCCGGCCCACGTCTGCGCCGGTCGGGCGGTCCCACTCCTGGTCGAGCAGCGCCGCGATCTCGTCCTCGACGGCGTCGTCGAGCTTGTGCCCACCGGTGGCGAAGAACTTGATGCCGTTGTCCGGCATGGCGTTGTGCGAGGCGGACAACATCACGCCGAAGTCGGCGTGGGTGTCTGCGGTGAGGAACGCGATCGCCGGGGTCGGCAGGACGTTGGCGTGGTAGACGTCGACCCCTGCTGAGGCGAGGCCGGCGATGACCGCGGCCGAGAGGAACTCGCCGGACGCCCGGGGGTCGCGACCGACGACGGCCTTGGGGCGGCGCCCGTTCCTGCGGGCCCCGTCCCCGAGGACGTGGGCCGCGGCGACGCTCAGCTTCAGGGCGAGCTCGGCGGTGATGTCGACGTTGGCGAGGCCGCGGACCCCGTCGGTCCCGAACAGTCGTGCCGGAGTGGCCATGGGTGGTGAACCTTTCGGTGGTCAAGCGCCCACGCGGCATACGGGAGGACCGCAACCGGGGTGGGCGCCCGCGAACACGGGCATCTCGAGGAACCTACTCCCCCGAACGCCGCGATGGCGGCACCCGACGTGCGGGTGCCGCCATCGCGGTGGTGAGACGGCAGGCGCCGAAGCGACGCCCACGCTGATCTGTCAGCGCGGAGGAGCCAAGCGGGTGAGCCTGGCGCCAGCCAGGATCAGCGCTTGGAGTACTGAGGCGCCTTGCGGGCCTTCTTGAGACCAGCCTTCTTGCGCTCCGGGACGCGGGAGTCGCGCTTGAGGAAGCCGGCCTTCTTGAGTGCGGGACGGTTCAGCTCCTCGTCGATCCCGTTCAGCGAGCGGGCGACGCCGAGGCGCACCGCGCCGGCCTGGCCGGAGGGGCCACCGCCGTGGACGCGCACGAGCACGTCGTAGGCACCGTCGAGCTCGAGCAGCGTGAGCGGCTCGTTGACGATCTGCTGGTGGACCTTGTTCGGGAAGTAGTGCTCGAGCGTGCGCCCGTTGATCTTCCACTCGCCGGTGCCGGGGACGATGCGCACGCGGGCGATGGCCTGCTTGCGTCGGCCGGTCGCCGCGCCGGGCGCCGTGGCGCTCGCACGTCGCGTGGGCTCGTCGGAGACGGGACCCTCGGACTCGGAGGTGTACTCGGTGAGCTCGACCTCGTCGGTCGAGTCGATGTTCTCGGTGGTGTCAGCCACGTGATGTCCTCAATTCGCTTTCTTGCACAGGTCCTTGCGGACTTACTGCGCGACCTGTGAGATCTCGAAGGGCTTCGGCTGCTGGGCCGCGTGGGGGTGCTCGCCGCCGGCGTAGACCTTGAGGTGAGTCAGCTGCTCGCGCCCGAGGGTCGTGTGGGGAAGCATGCCGCGGACGGCCTTCTCCACAGCCTTCTCGGGGCTCTTGGCGAGGAGCTCGGTGTAGGAGGTGCTCCGCAGGCCGCCCGGGAAACCGGAGTGGCGGTACGCCTTCTTCTGCTCGAGCTTGGCGCCGGTGAGGGCGACCTTGTCGGCGTTGATGATGATGACGAAGTCACCACCGTCGACGTGCGGCGCGAAGGTGGTCTTGTGCTTGCCGCGCAGGAGGATCGCGGTCTGGCTCGCCAGGCGACCCAGGACGACGTCCGTGGCGTCGATGACGTGCCAGGTCCGAGTGACCTCGGCCGGCTTCGGGGTAAAAGTGCGCAATGTACTGGCCCTTTGCTTGCTGGGAAGGATCCGTGTGCCGTGGGCGCCCGAGGCGCTGATGTGTCGCCTTGCGAGGGCGCACGGCACAACAGTGCTCAAGTTTACGGGTGGGGTGCGGTGGACCCAAATCGTCCCCGGGGCAGCCGGGAATGGCACCTGACCTGCGAGAACACGCTTTCCGAGCACCCGTGCACAGATCTTGTGCAAACAGAGTGTGCACATGTATTGTGCACGCATGGCTCCCGATGAACCCTCCACGAGTGCCGGCCTGACCGGCTTCCGGCTCGATGCGACCTCACTGAAGGTCCTCGCCCATCCCCTGCGCTCGCGCCTGCTCTCGCGCCTGCGGATCGGGGGTCCGGCCACGGCGACCGACCTGGCGACCCAGCTCGGCACCAACTCCGGCGCCACCTCGTACCACCTGCGCAAGCTGGAGTCGGTGGGCCTCGTGAGCGACACCGGTGACGGTGAGGGCAAGCGGCGGCTGTGGCAGGCGGCCACCGAGAGCCACCAGTTCGAGCCGAGCGACTTCGCCGGCGACGAGGACTCCGAGACGGCCCTCAACTGGCTGGTCCGCGACTACGCGCGGCACTTCTCCGAGCGGTTCGAGAAGTGGCTCGACGTCGAGGCCGACTGGCCCATGGAGTGGCGCGACGCCGTGGGGCTCAACGACTCCTTCATCGTCGCCACGGCCGCGCAGGTGGAGGAGCTCAAGGTGGAGATCGACGAGCTCATCGCCCGCTACCGGCGGGTGGGACAGGGCAACCCCAACGCGCGTCGCCTTGCCGTCTACACCGCCACCTACCCGCTGGACCTCGACCGGGTCCCCCGGGGGACGGACCAGTCATGACCACCTCCCCCGTGACCGCCCTGCAGGCCCGCCGGGTCCTGCTGCTGCTCACCTTCACCCGGTGGTTCCCGGTGGGACTCACCATCGGTGTCACGACACTGCTCGTCCTCGAGCGCGGCATGAGCCTGGCCCAGCTCGGTGTCATCTTCTCGATGCAGGGCTTCGTCGTCCTCGGCCTCGAGCTGCCGACGGGCGGGTTCGCCGACGCGCTGGGCCGCCGCCCGGTGCTCGTGGCCTCGGCCGTGGTCGCCCTCGTCTCGGGCCTCGTGTTCATCACCTCCCACACCTTCACGGGGTTCGTCGTGGCGCTGCTGCTGCAGGGCGTGTTCCGTGCGCTGGACTCCGGGCCGCTGGAGTCCTGGTACGTCGACACCGCCCACGCCGAGGACCCGGCCATCCCGGTCGAGGACGGGCTCTCCCGCGCGGGCACGGTCCTCGGGCTGGCCATCGCCTCCGGCGCGCTGGTCTCCGGCGGCCTCATCGCCTGGCACCCGGTGCGGGCGCTGACGGCCCTGGAGTTCCCGTACTGGTGCGCCATCGGCTTCTACGTCGTCCACCTCGCCGCCGTGTCGGTGCTCGTGCGCGAGCCCGTGACCCACGTCGACTCCACCGGGTTCCACCGCGCCCTGGCCTCGGCCAGGCAGGCACCGACGGTCGTCGTCGACGGCCTGCGCACGCTCCGCACATCACGCGTGCTGCTGGCGCTCGTGCTCGTCGAGGTGTTCTGGTCGGTCGGCATGATCGCGTTCGAGACGTTCATGCCGGTGCGGCTGGCCGAGCTCGCCGGGGGCGAGACGGAGGCGGGCGCGCTCATGGGGCCGGTGTCGGCCGCCGCCTGGGGCCTGTTCGCCGTCGGCTCGGCTGCAGCGGGGCTCGCGAGCCGCCGCATCGGCGTCGCCTGGACCGCGGTCCTCGCCCGCGTGCTCAACGGCGCCTTCATCGTCGTCATGGGCCTGATGCTCGGGACGGTCGGCCTGATCACCGCCTTCCTCGTCACCTACACGTTGCACGGTTCCGGGGGCCCGGTGCACAGCACCCTGCTGCACCGCCAGGCCGAGGCCCGCAACCGCACCACGGTCCTGTCGATGAACTCGATGATCGCCGGCGGCGCATTCAGCCTCGGGATGCTCGTCCTCGGCCCGTTCGCCGAGAGCACCAGCACGGCGATGGCCATCATCGTGGCGGGAGCCTTCAGCATCATCGGCGCCGCCCTGTACCTCCCCGCCATCCGCCAGGAACGTCACCAGGACCGGTCCGTCACCGAGCCAGCCCCCGCCTGAGCCCACAGACTGGGGACATGCGTTCCTTCCTCGCCGGAGTCCTCACCACCCTCGTGGCCCTCGCCGTGGCGGCCGTGGTCGTCGTGGGCACGCTGCCCGTCGCCGACCCGGCTCCAGCGACGTCGTCGCCCTCCCCCGCCCCCTCGGGGGCACCGGCGAGCGTCGCGGAGGGTGAGACCTGGCTCAGCGACGTCGACCTCACCAGCAGCACGGTCCTGACCTCCGACGGCCCCCTCACCGACGTGCGGGCGACCGGCGCCGGAGTGCGCCTCACCGCCGACGGGCTGAGGGCCCAGCGGCTCGACCTCGGGGCGGTCCTCCCGTTCGCCACCGCCGCGCGCCAGATCGGTGACGTCGAGCTGTATGCCGCCGGCAACGGCCGGGCGGGCGTCCGCCGGACTGCGAGCATCCTGGGGCGCGACCTCTCCGTCCGCGCCACGGGAACGGTGCGAGCCGTCGACGGCCAGCTGGTCATCGAGCCCGAGAGCGTCGACCTGGGCGGCCCCGGCCTGGTCGACACGGCCCTGTCCGCCGCCGCCCGGCGGTTCGTGACGATCCGCCACACGGTGACCGGGCTGCCCGCCGGCATGCGTCTGACCGGGGTCTCGGTGCAGCAGAACGGGTTCCGGGCCACGCTGTCCGGCACCGACGTGGTCCTCACCCAGTAGGCAGCGGCCCGTCGCACGACCGAGGCCCCCTGAGCGCGCTCGCTCAGGGGGCCTCGGTGGTGTCGTCGGTCAGCGCTGGACGAACACCGCGACGGTGCGCGGCGGGACCGTCGCCGTGCCGGCCGTCGCGTTCCACGATGAGGACTTGACGACCGGGTCGGCTCCGGACGCCTGCACCGGGGACAGCGCCAGGGAGGCACCGGCCAGGCCGGGCACCTTCTGGGTCACGGCCGTCGGCGAGGCGTTGATGACGACGACCAGGCCCTTGAGCCGCGGGTCGACGTCGGCGCCGACGGTGTCGTCGATCCGCATGGCGATCACGCCGGACACCGCGTCGGCCGTGCCGCTCGCCGGGTAGGAGACCTTGGCCCGGATCGCGTCGGCGTTGCCGAGCCGGAACAGCGGGGTGGAGAACCGCAGCCGGAGCAGCTCCTGCGCCTGGGCGCTGGCGGACTGCACGTCGTTCGCCGTCGGCTTGAGCGCCGGGTCGGCGAGCAGCGGCTTCATGTACGGCCACTTCGCCTCGTTGTCGCCCTTGAGCGGCAAACCGTGCCCGAAGCCGTTGTCGGCACCGGTCCAGTCGAGGGTGTTGAACCAGTCACCGCTGTCGTAGCTGTTGCGGTCGAGCGACTTGCTGCGCAGCAGGTCGGCGCCCGCGTGCCAGAACGACGGCGTCTGCGCGAGGGCCGTCGTGGCCAATGAGACCGAGTTCATCCGCACCCGGTCCTTCATCGTCGTGGCCTGCGGCAGCTTGAAGGCCAGGCTGTCGAACAACGTCTCGTTGTCGTGGGCGTCGACGTAGCTGATGACCTCGTCGGGCTGGTCGGCGTACCCCGCCGGCGCGCCGTTGTAGTCGACGTCCTTGCCCTGGGCGACCTTGCCGTTCTCGTTGAGCCGGAAGGCGAACGAACGCAGGTTGCCCGCCATACCGAGCTGGACGAGGTCGGTGTCGTGCTTGAGTCGCGTTGCGGCAGAAGGGTTTGCCCCACTGTCACCGTTGGGGTCGGTCGCTTCCCCGCTGCCGAAGCCCTGGGTGCGCGGGTCGTCGTCGAACGGCCCACCGCCACGGACGGCGTCCCTCAGGCGGTCGGAGAACGTCCCGATGCCGGTGCCCCCGAGCTGTCCCTGGGTGGCCTGCACGAAGCGCGCGTTGTCGGCGACCTCGCCGAAGTTCCAGCCCTCGCCGTAGAGGTAGACCTTCTTCCCGTCCACCCCGTCCCGGGCCAGGGTCAGCTTGTCGAGGGCGCCCCGGATCGCGAGCATGTTCGCCTTGCTGTGGTGACCCATGAGGTCGAAGCGGAACCCGTCGACCTTGTAGTCCTTGGCCCACAGGACGACGGCGTCGACCATGGCCTTCTGGGCCATGGCGTGCTCGGTGGCGACGTTCTGGCAGCAGGTCGACGTCTCGACGCCGCCCGTGGCGTTCAGTCGCTGGTAGTACCCGGGGACGACCTTGTCGAGGACGCTGGTCGGCGCCTGGCCCGAGCTGGGCGTGTGGTTGAAGACCTGGTCGAGGACGACCCGCAGCCCGTCGCGGTGCAGCGCACCGACCATGGTGCGGAACTCGGCGACGCGGGTGCCACCGTCGGCCTTGGCCGGGGTGGAGGCGTACGAGCCCTCGGGCGCCATCCAGTGCCACGGGTCGTAGCCCCAGTTGAAGGCGTCGCCCGAGCGGGTGGGCTCGATGCAGGCCTGCTGCTGCTCGCTGTCCGGGGCGTACGACTTCAGGTTGCACGCGGGCTTGGCCTGCTTGGCCGGGTCCTCCTCGATCGAGGCGATGTCGAAGGTCGGCAGCAGGTGCACCGTGTTGAGTCCGGCGGCCGCGAGCGCCTTGAGGTGCTTGGTGCCGTTGCCGTTCTCCGCGAACGCGAGGTAGGAGCCGCGGTTCTCGGCGCTCACCGTCGTGTCGTTGACGGAGAAGTCGCGCACGTGCAGCTCGTAGATGGTCGAGTCGACGTCCTGCTTCAGCGCGGGCGCCTTCGTCGTCGACCACAGGGCCGGACGGTACGCCGGGTCCCGCAGGTCCACGGCGACCGACCGGGTCGAGTTGAGCGTCAGGGCCACCGAGTAGGGGTCGGTGACCTGGCTGGTCTCGACCTTGCCCGTGGAGGGCACCCAGACGGTCACCTCGTACAGGTAGCGCGCGTTGCGCCATCCGGCCATGGCCGACCACGACCCGTCGTCCGCCCGGGTCATCGCGGTGCGCTTGGCAGCACTGGTCGGGGCGTTCGCCTTCGCGTCGGGCGCCCAGGTGAGGACGTCGACCTTCTGCGCGGTCGGTGCCCACAGCCGGAACACCGGCTTGCGACCCTGGAAGGTGACGCCGTAGGCGCGCTTGCTCGCCCCGGCGGCATACAGGTCGTCCAGGGCGTAGGCGTTCTGGGTCCCGGTGGCGTCGAGCAGCCGGTTCAGCGAGTCGTACATGCCGACGGCGACCTGTCCGCGCAGGATCACGGGGACGGCGTTCGCGGTGCGCTTGTCGAGGTTCAGGGCGAGGTAGCCCTTGAGCTCGGGGTGCGCCGTCGTGACCTTCGCAGGCAGGCCCGCGGGGTCGAACGTCAGCGGGGCGGAGGAGCCACCGGTGATGTCCTCGGCATCGACCGTGAGCCCACCCTTGGCGGACCATGCGAGGCGCCATTTGAGCAGGGCCGGGTTGGCACCGTCGGGGACCATGTCGGCGGGCCAGGCGACGGTGTCGCGGTCGACCCAGATGGCGCGCTGCTTGGTCAGGTCGGGAGCCGAGCCGGCCCGGACCACCTTGGTGGTCGCCACGTGCGTCGCGAGGTCGTAGGAGATCGACGTGATCATCCCGGCCGCGGGGACGGTCACCGAGAGGTTCGCTCCGCCGGGTGCGCCACCCGCGCCGTAGTTCTCGTCCCAGTTCAGGCCGTGGGCGATCTTGAACTCGTAGGTGCCGGGCGGGAGCTGGTCGGTCGACCACGTGTACGTCTTGTCGCCGTCCGGGTCCTGCAGCCACGGCTGCATGCAGTCCGGGCTCCAGTCAGCTGGGCAGCCCAGCTCGCTCTGGAAGGCACCCGGGGCCGTGATGATCGGTCCCTGGGCGTCGGAGGTGGCCCAGTGCGTGGCGTGGTCGTAGTAGAACGTCACCGGTCCGCTCGGCGCGGTGTAGCTGATGTTGTCGCCGTTGGGGCGGCCGCCGGCGCCGTAGTTCTCGTCCCACTTCTTGTCGATCGCCGCCTTGTAGGCGTGCTCGGCCGGAGGGAGCGTGTACGTCCCCTTCCAGACGTGGTCCTTCGGGTCGAGCGTGAGCTGGGCCTGGTCGCAGTCGGGCGCCCAGTCGGCGGCACAGCCCATCTCGCTGTTGTGGTCACCGGGAACGCTGACGTTCGCCGGCTGGGTCACCGGACCGACGCCACCACCGTCGCCGCCACCAGCGGGCTTGGGGTCGCCGACGATGCCGTAGGACGAGGAGGCAGAGACGTGCCCGGCGCTGTCCTTGGCGACGGCGCGGTACTCGAGCAGGGTCCCCTTGGCCATCCCGCTCACGTCGTGGAAGACGCGGTACGGCGCGTTGTCGTCGGTGCCGAGCTTCTGCCAGGCCGTGGTGCCGACCGGGCGGTAGAGGAAGCTCACCTGGGCGAAGGTGTTGTCCGGGATGGCGGCGCCGATCTCGGCGCGACCGCCGACGACGTCGCCGGCGCCGGGCGAGGTGAGGTAGACCGCCGGGGCCGACTTCGGCTTGTCCATCGGGGACGTCGCCTTCCAGACCGACACGGACTGGGCGGGGACGCTCACCGTGACGCGACCGTCCTTGGCCGACCGGACCAGCCGCGAGGTCCCGTACACGGGCTTGAAGGTCTGGTTGTGCCCGTACGTGGCGAACGTCGCCGACTTCGTGGTGGTCGCGTTGTTGGCGGCGACGACGTACTCCACGCGCTTGCCCTCGTCGATCCGGGAGAAGGCGAAGACACCGGCGTTGCTGCTGGCGTAGCGGTGGACCTGGGCTCCGTCGGCGAGGGCCGGGTTCGCGGCGCGGACCGCCGCCAGCGACTTGATGTGCTGGTAGAGCGGGGCGCTCGTCGAGTAGCGGTCCTTGGAGCCGGCGGTCCCGCCGAGGACGGGCTGCGTGGTGTAGCCGGGGTCGGTGCCACCACCCGCCTTGGGCCGGTCGGCGACCTTGGAGGCGAACATGTCCTGCCGGGCGTCCTTGTCACCGCCGTAGCCGACGAAGCCCTGCTCGTCGCCGTAGTAGGTGATGGGTTGGCCACGCGTGAGGTACATCAGGGAGTCGGCGAGCTTGACCTTCGACATCAGCGCCGGTCCGACCGGGTCGGCCCCCTTGAGGAGGTAGCCGACGCGACCCATGTCGTGGTTGCCGAGGAAGGTCGGCAGCTCGTACGCGTTCGAGTCGGTGTCCGTGTAGTAGTCGTCGTCGGCATAGAGGTCGCGCAGGTCCGTCCCCGCCTTGCCCTGGGCCCAGTTGGTGGCCTGCGCCTGGAACCCGAAGTCGAGGGTGGCCTGCAGCTTCCCGGTCGTCGTGAACTGCGACATGTACGAGGGGCGTGCGTCGTAGACCTCGCCGAACATGAAGAAGTCGTCGTTCTTGCGGGCCTTGGCCTGGGCGATCATCGCCGGGCTGAACGACTGCCAGAACTCCATGTTGACGTGCTTGACCGTGTCGATGCGGAAGCCGTCGACCCCGAAGTCGACCCACGCCTTGTAGATGTCCTCCATGCCCTTCTCGACGTCCTGCTGCTCGGTGAACAGGTCGTCGAGGCCGACGAAGTCGCCGTACTCCGAGGACTCACCGGCGAAGGTCGAGTCACCACGGTTGTGGTAGTTCGTCGGGTCGTTGAGCCACGCCGGGACCTTGGCCGTGGAGTCGCCGGCGTTGGTGAAGACCGGGGTGTAGGGGAACGAGGTCCTGGGGTCGAGCTTCGGGAAGCCGGGCTTGCCCGCGTACGCCTTGTCGTCGAAGACGGTGCCGTCGGCGTCCTTGTAGGGGAAGGCCGTCTTGTCGCGGTAGGTGTACTGGTTCTCCTTGTAGTTGATGACGTCCGCGGTGTGGTTGGTGATGATGTCGAAGAAGACCTTCATCCCCTTGGCGTGCGCCGCGGCGATCAGGGCCTTGAGGTCGGCGTTGGTGCCGAGGTGCGGGTCGACCTGGGTGAAGTCGGTGATCCAGTAGCCGTGGTAGCCCGCGCTCTCGTTGCCCGCGGAACCCTGAACCGGCTTGTTCTTGAACGACGGGGTCAGCCAGATCGCCGTCGTGCCCAGGCCCTTGATGTAGTCGAGCTTGCCCTCGATTCCCTTGAGGTCACCACCGTGGTAGAAGCCCTTGTCCGTCGGGTCGTACCCCGTCGCGAGCCGTCCGCCCGTGAGCCCGCCGAGGTCGTTCCCCTTGTCCCCGTTGGCGAACCGGTCCGCCATGACGAAGTAGTAGCGCTCCTTGGTGAGCGGCTGGCGCAGCGAGTCCGCGGCATACGCCTTGTCGGCGGTGGTGGCCGGCCCGGACAGGGTGACGGGGCGGACACCGACCTGGTGCGACACGTCGTCGTAGGTGAACTCGAGCCTGGCCGGCCCCTTGAGGACCAGCGGGAGGTTCGCTCCGCCCTTGGCGCCACCGGCGCCGTAGCTCTCGTCCCACGAGTGGTCGATGGCGACCTTGTACTCGTAGGTGCCCGCGGGGACGGTCACGGTCTTCGCGTAGGTCGTGCCGGCGCCGACCCGCGTCAGGTCGGTCGCGGTGCATGCGGGGGCCCAGTCCGCATCGCAGCCGAGCTCGGACTGGAGCGACCCGACGAGGGTCACCGTCCGTTCGGCCGCTGCGGCCGGGGCCGCGGTGAGCGGGACGAGCGCCCCGGAGAGGACCAGCGCTGCGCCGCTGACGGCGGCGACGACGGACGAACGGACCATTGACAGCTCCTTTGCTGCGGGGGTGCCGGCACACCCTATGACCCTGTTCGTCCGACTCGCCAGAGTGCGTTGCAACTTGCTGCAAGAAATTGCGATCTCTTGACCTGCGGCAACGCGATCGCCGTCGCCACGGTGGCGTCACGGTGTGACCTGGGTCACCATGAACGATGGGCCGCTGCCATCCCGCAGCCTCCGCCGAGCACAAAGGAGTGCCATGTCCAGGAAAGTCACACCACGGATGCCCCGAGGCACCCGCACACGGACGGCCCTCGTGGCCGGGACCGTCCTGACCGTCGGGCTCGCGATGGGCATCCCGTCATCGGTCACCTCCGCCCAGGGCGACGGCAACCGCACCGAGGTTCCCGGCGTCACGGCAAACCTCTTCGAGTGGAACTGGGACTCGGTCGGCAACGAGTGCACCACGGTGCTCGGGCCCGGGGGCTACCAGGGCGTCCAGGTCTCGGCGCCGGCGGACTCCCTCAAGCGGATCGCCCTGGGCGACGGCAGCAACACCGTCCTCCACCCCTGGTGGGAGGTCTACCAGCCCGTCGACTACGCCCTCACCAGCCGGATGGGCTCCGAGGCGCAGTTCAGGTCCATGGTCACCACCTGTCGCAAGGCAGGCGTGAAGGTCTACGTCGACGCGGTCATCAACCACATGACGGGGCAGGGCAGCACGTCCTACGGCGGCCAGACCTACACCCACTTCAACTACCCGGGCGTGTACTCGGAGACCGACTTCCACCACAAGGGCACCGGGCCCGACGACTGCACCTCCGCCTCGGGTGGCATCGAGGACTTCAACAACCGGCACCAGGTGTTCACCTGCGAGCTGGTGGGACTGGCGGACCTCGACACGTCGAGCCCGACGGTCCAGGACCGACTTGCCGCCTACCTCAACACGCTGATCGGCTACGGCGTCTCCGGGTTCCGCGTCGACGCGGCGAAGCACGTCGGCCAGACCGACCTCGATGCCATCTACGCCAAGCTCCACCGCACGCGGGACAAGGTGAAGCCGTACTGGGCCCTCGAGGTGTTCGGCGGCGGACCCGGCGTCCTGTCGCCCCAGGCCTTCACGAGCAGTGGTGACGTGCTCGGCCTCGACGGGGTCAAGCAGATCCGCGATGCCTTCAAGAGCTACCCGGCAGAGCACATCGGCAGCCTCGCGACCCTGCAGGTCTTCGGTTCCGGCTCGGGGCTCACCCCGGCGGCGAAGACGCTGTCCTTCGTCACGAACCACGACACGGAGCGCAACGGCGACGCCCTCAACTACAAGGACGGCGCGCGCTACGTGCTGGCCAACGAGTGGCTCCTCGCCGACGGGTACGGCCATCCGCAGGTCTTCTCGGGCTTCACCTGGAACACGACGGACGACTCCCCGCCCTCCGACGCCAACGGGATCATCACCAACACCGACTGCGCCAACGGCCAGTGGACCTGCACGCACCGCAACCCGGGCATCCTCGGGATGGTGGGCTGGCACAACTACGTCGGCACCGCTCGCCGGGGCAACTTCTGGACCGACGGCGACAACGTCATCTCCTTCAGCCGGGGCGACCGGGGATGGGTGGCGTTCAACAACGGTCCAGCGGCGAAGACGATCACCGTGCAGACCGGACTGGCCCGGGGCCGCTACTGCAACGTGCTCGAGGGCAAGGCGACACGGGCCGGCTGCGCCAACGGCAGCGCACCCGTCCAGGTGAACGGCCGCGGGTACGCCACGGTCACCGTGGGAGCCACCGGCGCGGTGGCGCTCGACCGGCAGAACAGGACCTGACCCTCGCCACCACGCGGGCCAGGACGTCGGGGATCCCAGCGTCCTGGCCCGCCCAGCACCGGGCAGCTCAGCGGCTGCGGACGACGCGACCCTCGTCCCAGACCGGCTCGTCGCTCTCGTAGACGCGGCCGTCGGCGCCGAAGACGAGGAACCGGTCGAAGCCGCGGGAGAACCAGCGGTCGTGGGTCACCGCGATCACCGTCCCCTCGAACGCGGCCAGCCCCTCCTCCAGGGCCTCGGCCGAGTGCAGGTCGAGGTTGTCCGTGGGTTCGTCCAGCAGCAGGCACGTGGCACCTGACAGCTCGAGCAGCAGGATCTGGAACCGCGCCTGCTGCCCACCGGAGAGCGACTCGAAGGTCTGCTCACTGGCCCGCGCCAGGCCGTAGCGGTCCAGCGCCCGGGCTGCCTCCTCGCGAGGCTTCCCGGCCCGGTGCTCGTCACCGCGGTGCAGGATCTCCAGCAGCGTCCGTCCGGTCAGCGAGGGCTGCTCGTGCGTCTGGGCGAACCACCCCGGCCGCACCCTCGACCCGAGGCGGAGCCGCCCGGTGTGCTCGACGGGGCGGGGGACGACGTCGCCGACCGGCTGGTGCTCCACGTCGGGGTCGCTGCCGCCGCACGCCACGAGGCGCAGGAAGTGCGACTTGCCCGACCCGTTGCTCCCGAGGACCGCGACCCGCTCCCCGAACCAGACCTCGAGGTCGAAGGGACGCATCAACCCGGTGAGCTCGAGACCCTCGGCGATGACCGCGCGCTTGGCCGTGCGCCCACCCTGCAGGCGCATCCTGACGTTCTGCCGCAACGGGATCGCCTCGGGCGGCCCCGCCTCGACGAACCGCCGCAAGCGCGTCTCGGCCGCCTGCAGCTTGGGCGCCATGTCGGAGTTGTACGAGGCCTTCTGCCGGTACATGACGACCAGCGCCTTGAGCTTGAGGTGCTCCTCGTCCCAGCGGCGGGCGAGCTCCTCGAGGCGGGAGTTCCGGTCCTCACGAGCCTGCTGGTAGGTCGCGAAGCGGCCCGGGTGCACCCAGAGGCTCGACCCGGCGCTCCCGGGCTCGAGCGTCGCGATGCGGGTGGCGACGCGGTCGAGCAGCTCGCGGTCGTGGCTGACGAACAGCACCGTCTTCGGCGAGGCGATGAGCTGGTCCTCGAGCCAGCGCTTGGCGGGGACGTCGAGGTAGTTGTCCGGCTCGTCGAGCAGCAGGACCTCCTCGGGCCCGCGCAGGAGCGCCTCGAGGACCACGCGCTTCTGCTCCCCGCCCGAGAGGGTGGTGACCTTGCGCCACTGGGCCTTGTCGAACGGCATACCGAGGGCTGCCACGGTGCACACGTCCCAGAGCGTCTCGTAGTCGTAGCCTCCGACGTCGCCCCACGTGACCAGCGCCTGCGCGTAGGCCATCTGGTCCGACTCCTCGTCGCGCTCCATCATGGCCAGCTCGGTCCGGTCGATCTCGGCGGCAGCGGCGCGGATCGCGGCCGGTGCCACGGAGACGAGCAGGTCGCGGACGGTGGAGTCGTCCCGGACCGAGCCGATGAACTGGCGCATCACCCCGAGCCCGCCAGAACGCGTCACGGCACCGTCGTTCGCCGTCAGGTCCCCGGCGATGATCCGCCCCAGGGTCGTCTTGCCCGTGCCGTTGGGACCGATGAGCGCGACCTTGGCGCCCTCCCCCACCCGGAGCGAGACGTCGCCGAGCAGCGGCCTGCCGTCGGGCAGGACGAAGCTGACGGAGTTGACGTCGATGTGGCCCACGGGACAAGGGTGCTGCACCGCGGGCCCTGCCGTCACCTCGATATCGCCGGCTGGCGCCGGCCGGGCTCCCCCGTGCCCGGCCCCGGCCGTCGGCGCAAGCCCGCGCGGACATCCGCACCACAAGGGGGGTGCGCGGGTGACCGTACGGACGAGGCAACGGTCAAGGCTTGCCCAAGTCGGCTCGGGGGACCCGCCCACCACGGCAACCATCGAGGTGTCGTCGAAAGGTCTCCTCGTGCCCCGTCCCACCACCGCGTTGCGCGCCGTCGTTATGGTCAGCCTCGTGTCCCTCATCGGCATCATCGGCGTGAGCGCTGCCGCGCAGGCCAGTGCCGCCCAGAACGGCCCGAAGACCGCCCCGGCCGCCGGGACGGCCTTGCCGACCCGCGCGAAGAGCCCCCAGGGAACCAAGGCCACCAAGGTCCGCAGAACCCGGCCCGTCCCGGGCGCCGTCGCCGCCGCCACCCCCGCGATCCCTGTCGCGCGCGCCATGTACGTGTGGGACACCTCCGACGCGCAGGCCGTCGTCGCCCTGGCCACCTCCCGCGGCATCGGCCAGCTGTATGCCGCCGTCCCCGCCCACGTGGACAGCTCGCCGAAGCTCGCGGAGCTGCGTGCGCTGGTCACCCTGGCCCAGGCGTCAGGCCTGAGGGTCGACGCGCTCGGCGGCGACCCCGGCTGGGTCGACAACCCCTCGGCCGCCGTCACGAGCTGGCTGCGCCCCGCTCTCGCCACCGGGCTGTTCACCGGTGTCCACGTCGACATCGAGCCCTACAACACCCCCGCGTGGACGAAGAAGCGGTCCACCGTCGTGACGAAGTACCTGGCCACCCTCGACGCCTTCCGTGCGACCGCGGGCAGCACCCCCCTCGAGGCGGACATCCCGTTCTGGTTCAACGAGATCCCGGCCAACAGGTCGACCTTCGACCGGGAGGTCATGAAGCGCACGGACGGCGTCACGGTGATGGCCTACCGTCGCCTCGCGAGCGGCGTCGACGGGTCGATCGCGCTGTCCGCCAACGAGGTCCGCGCCGGCGCCGAGCTCGGCGTCCCGGTCCGCATCGGCCAGGAGACCAACCACCTCGGTGACGACCCGGTGTCGGTGAAGCAGTCCTTCTACGGTGGGACGATGGCGCAGATGGAGGTGCAGCTCGACCTCGTCGTGGGGGCCTACTCCGGCTCACCGTCGTTCGCCGGCCTCGCGATCCACGACGCCATCGGCTACGCCGCCATCCGGGACTGAGCCCGACGGGACGCGGCCGTTCACGGGGTGGGTGGGGCCGTCCCGACCAGGAGCAGCCGGCACCACAGGTCCGCGAGGAGGTCGGCATAACGCTGTCGTGACCAACCTCGGGACTGCAGCAGCAACCAGTACTCGTGGGCGTTGGTCGACCAGATGATGTCCGCGACGTCCCGGTCGACGAGCTCCGCACGCAGCTCACCCGTTGCCCGCAGGTCGGCTGCCAGCAGCATCATGTTCGCCGCGCGCCGGTCCACCACCGCAGCCCAGGCTCGGGCGCACTCGTCGTCGTTCTCGCCGGCGCGCCGCAGGGCGTCCATGAGGGGAGCCGTGCCGGGGACCACCTCACCCACGGCAGCGGCATACAGCTCGAGCTTGCGGCGAGCACCCTCAGCGGCACGGACCGCCTTGACGTACGCACGCTCCTCGGCGGCCAGCGTCTCGTCGGACGACCCCAGCACCATGTCCACCACCGCGACGGCGAGCTGGGGCTTGCGGCCCACGCTGGCGTACACGGTGTCGACGGAGACGCCTGCGCGCTCGGCGACCATGGCCACCGTCGTGGCGTCGTACCCGAGCTGCCCCAGCAGCTCCCGAGCGGCCACCAGGACGCGGTGGCGGGTCCGGGCGGCTCGCTCGGCACGCACCGTCGAGCGGTAGGCGCGGGTCTTGACGGTCTCGGACATCGCCCCTACCGTACCAATATTCGCCTGAATCTGGTTCGGACGAAATCTGCGAGGAGGCCGTCATGGCTCGACCCGAACCCGTGGGCACCGCCGGCCGGGTGGTCCACCGCCGCGCCGGCACCGGTCCGGCCACCTGGGCGATGGGGAGCCTGTTCGAGCACCTCCTCACCGCTGAAGAGTCCGGCGGACGGGTGGGTGTCGCCCTCGTGACGCAACCGCCCGGCACCGCCACACCGCTGCACCGGCACACGAACGAGGCCGAGGGCTTCTACCTCCTGGACGGCTCGATGACCTACCGCGCGGGCGACGAGGTGTTCGAGCTCGGTGCCGGCGACCTCATCTGGCTGCCCGCCGGCATCCCGCACGCCTTCCGCGTCACCGGCGAGCAGGCGGTCCGCTTCGTCGGCCTCAGCGATCCCGGGCACCTCTTCGACCTCTACCCGGAGGTGGGCCTGCCGGCCGCCGAGCGACGCCTGCCCGGCCCCGACGGCCGTCCCATGGGCGAGGAGATCGCCCGGTGGAACGAGGTCGGACCGCGCTACGGCCTCGAGGTGGTGGGGCCGCCGCTCCCGGAGTCCCCCGGGCCCGGCAGCGAGCGCACCGAGCGGGACTCGGACGCCCTCGCCGCGAGACCCGCGGCGTCGGGGTAGACGACCTCCTCGAGGGAGAGCCCGTGGGGCGGCATCACGCTGACGGCCGCGTCCCGCCGGGAGGCGCGCAGCACCTCGGCGGGCCAGTCGAGCGGTCGGCGCCCCTCGCCCACGGGCACCACGACCCCCACGAGCGACCGCACCATGGAGTGGCAGAACGCATCGGCCACCACCGTCGCTGCCAGGGTCCCGTCCTCCTGCCGCTCCCACGAGTACTCCAGCAGGGTGCGGACCGTCGTGGCCCCCTCCCGCTTCTTGCAGAACGCCGCGAAGTCGTTGAGCCCCACGAGAGTCCGGGCCGCGGCATCCATGGCAGCCACGTCCAGCCCGCGCTTGGTGTGCACGGTGTCCCGCCGACGCAAGGGGTCGGCGGCGGCGGGGTCGTCACACAACCGGTAGAGGTAGCGGCGGCGCAGGGCCGAGAAGCGGGCGTCGAACCCGTCCGGGGCCTCGGTCACCGCGTGCACGACCACGTCCGGTGGCAGGATCCCGCCGAGGCGGGTCCGGGCTGCGACCCCCGGCTCACGGTCGGACCGACCAGGGACGCGGGCCCAGGCCTCGGCGTCCACGTCGGCGTGCACCACCTGCCCGCGGGCGTGGACCCCCGCGTCGGTGCGCCCGGCGACCGTGAGCCGCACGGGAGCAGGCGCGCGGAGCAACGTCGTCAACGCCGCCGACAGCTCGCCCTCGACCGTGCGCAGGCCGGGCTGGGCGGCCCACCCGGAGAAGTCGGTCCCGTCGTAGGCGAGGTCCAGCCGGACCCGGAGCGTGCCACCGCCCGACCCCGCGTCCTCGACCATGCCGCCAGCCTAGCGACGCGCAGCACGTACCCCGACGGCTCGGTCGGGGTACGTGGTGGGTCGGGTCGAGCCGACGGCTCGGGCCGGACGGCTCGGTCCGGGGCGACTGCACCCCACCGCCCGGCCCCGTCTGCCACAGTGTCCCGGTGAGCGATCCGCGGACCACGACCCCGGCCACCTCGGAGGCCGCCCTGACCCGGCAGCGGCTGGGCATCGCCGCGACGTTCGCCACGCAAGGACTGCTGTTCATCTCGGTGACGACCCGCCTGCCACGCTTCCAGGACCGCTGGGACCTCGACGAGCTGTTCATCACCGGGCTCCTGCTCATGGTCGTCCTGCTCGCGGGGGTGGGCTCGGTCCTCACCGAACCCGGTGCCCGCCGGCTGGGCAGCGCGACCGTGCTGCGGGTCGCCTTCGGCCTGATCACGGTGGGGCTCGCCCTGGTCGCCCTCGCTCCCCAGCGGCCGGTGTTCGTCGCGGGACTGGCCGTCTACGGCCTCGGGCTCGGTGCGGTGGACGCAGCGGGCAACATGCAGGCCGTGGCCCTCGAGCACCGGTGGGGACGCACGATCCTGCCCTCCTTCCACGGTGCGTGGACGGTCGGCGGCATCATCGGCACGCTCGTCGCCATCGCCGTGACGAACGCCGAGCTCACCGCAGGGCTCCTCCCCCTCGCTGCCGTGGCAGCCCTGGCCATCGGTGCACCACTGCTGCCCCACGCCGTCTCCGCGGTCGGCGACGCACCCCCGGCCGTGGCGATCGACATCCCGTGGCGACGGATCGGCCTGCTCGGGGCCGCGATGGTGCTCTTCTACATGGTCGACACGGCCGCGACGACGTGGGGACCGGTCTTCCTCAAGTCCGCCCACGACGCGCCGGCCTGGCTGCTCCCGCTGGCCACGCTCCCCTACCTCGTCGCCAGCGGCCTGACACGGCTCCTCGGCGACCGGGCCGTGGAACGGTTCGGCGCGGTCCCCCTCGTGCGCGGGGGCGCAGTGGCGGCGAGCCTGGGTCTGGCCGTGATCGTCTTCTCACCCACCTGGCCCGTGGCGGTGGTCGGCTTCACCGTCGTGGGCGCCTCCGTCGCGGTGATCGCCCCCCTGAGCTTCTCCGCCGCCGCGGTGGTGGCCGGTGACGGCGTGGACGGGGAGGCGCGTCGTGCCCGCGTGGACGCGGTCATCGCCCGCTTCAACCAGTTCAACTACGTCGGGGGCCTGCTCGGGGCGGTGCTCACCGGTGCCGTCGGCCAGGACTCCCTGCGCGTCGGCTTCGCGGTCCCCATGGTGCTGGTCCTGCTCATCCTCCCCCTCGCCGGCGTCTTCCGGGCCCGCCGCACCTGACCCGGCGTCCCCACCCGGCGAGTTTGAAGCGTCAGCGACGTCCTGACGTCGCTGACGCTTCAATCTCGGCGACCCGACGCCCGGGCGCGCGTCCGTAGGGTGCCCGGGCACGGCGAAGGGCCGCCCACCCCGTGGGGGTGAGCGGCCCTTCGACGGTCAGCCAGTGGCTACCGGATCAGGAACCGGCCTTGGTGAAGCCAGCCTTCTCGGCGTCCTCGGCGGACTTGAACCAGAACTCGGCGTGCGTCTGCTCGAACCACTGGCCGTCGGCCTCGTGGTACTTGCCGGAGTCGGCGTTGCCCTTGACGACGTAGGCCTCGTCGGGGGTGGAACCGTCCTCGTTGGCAGCGATCGCACCCTCGGGCAGCGCAGCCGCCTCGGTGGTCTCGGTCGCCTCGGTGGTCTGGGCCTTCGCCTCGTCCTCGGCGACCTTGGTCTCGACCGCGGCCTCCTTGGCCTCGGCCTGCTTGGCGGAGCGCTTGGTGGCGGCCTCCGCCTCCTTGACCGTGGCCTTCTTCGCGATGGGCTCGCGGACGAGCTCGATCACGGCCATGGGCGCGTTGTCACCCTTGCGGGCGCCGATCTTGGTGATGCGGGTGTAGCCACCGGGACGCTCGGCCATGTCGGGCGCGATCTCGGTGAAGAGGCGGTGGACGACACCCTTGTCCTCGATGACCGACATGACGCGGCGACGCGCGTGCAGGTCACCGCGCTTGGCGAACGTCACCAGACGCTCGGCCAGCGGGCGAAGGCGCTTGGCCTTGGCCTCGGTGGTGGTGATGGAGTCGTGCTCGAACAGGGAAGCGGCCAGGTTCGCCAGGATGTGGCGCTCGTGAGCCGGACCGCCGCCGAGACGGGGACCCTTGGTGGGCGTAGGCATGTTTGGGTTCTCCTTGGTGTGTGAGGTGGCGGTGTTCAGACCGCCACCTCAGCGGCGGTTGGTCAGAGCTGCTCGTCTTCGGCCAGCGCGCGGCCGTCGTCAGCGAAGTCGTCGTCGTAGTCGCCGTAGTTGTCAGCGATCGCGCTCGGGTCGAACCCGGGCGGGCTGTCCTTGAGCGCCAGGCCCATGCCGACGAGCTTGGCCTTGACCTCGTCGATCGACTTCGCACCGAAGTTGCGGATGTCGAGCAGGTCCGCCTCGCTGCGACCCACGAGCTCACCCACGGTGTGGATGCCCTCGCGCTTGAGGCAGTTGTACGAACGCACGGTGAGGTCGAGGTCCTCGATCGGCAGCGCCAGGTCGGCGGCCAGGGCGGCGTCGGTCGGCGACGGGCCCATGTCGATGCCCTCGGCCTCGACGTTGAGCTCGCGGGCCAGGCCGAACAGCTCGACCAGGGTCTTGCCGGCGGAGGCCATGGCGTCACGGGGAGCCATCGAGTTCTTGGTCTCGACGTCCACGATCAGCTTGTCGAAGTCGGTGCGCTGCTCGACACGGGTCGCCTCGACCTTGTAGGTCACGGCGAGCACGGGCGAGTAGATGGAGTCGACCGGGATGCGGCCGATCTCCTGGTCGCCGGACTTGTTCTGGTTGGCCGAGACGTAACCGCGACCGCGCTCGACGGTCAGCTCCATCTCGACCTTGCCCTTGCCGTTGAGCGTGGCGATGTGCAGGTGGGGGTTGTGGACCTCGACACCGGCCGGGGGCGCGATGTCGGCGGCGGTGACCGGGCCGGAGCCGGTCTTGCGCAGGTACATGACCACGGGCTCGTCGTGCTCCGAGGAGACGACCAGGCCCTTGATGTTGAGGATGATCTCGGTGACGTCTTCCTTGACCCCGGGGATCGTGGAGAACTCGTGCAGCACACCGTCGATGCGGATGCTGGTCACGGCGGCACCGGGGATGCTCGACAGGAGCGTGCGGCGCATGGAGTTGCCGAGCGTGTAGCCGAAGCCGGGCTCGAGGGGCTCGATGACGAAGCGGCTGCGGTTGTCCGCAACGACCTCTTCGCTGAGTGAGGGGCGCTGTGCGATGAGCACGGGGTGGTTCCTTTCTCGTCGGCGACCGCTATATGACGCCGATGAAGTCGCCGGTTCTCAACCGGCCGGCCGGCCCACCTCTGTCTGTGGTCCGGACCAGATCCGCTCCGTATGGCGCGGGCGCACGCGGCGCCCGCGCCATACGGAGGCGTGGATCAGTTCTTCGAGTAGAGCTCGACGATCAGCTGCTCGGTGAGGATCGTGTCGATCTGCTCACGGACGGGCAGCGAGTGGATCATGATCTGCAGCGTGCCCGGGACGACCTGGAGCCAGGCCGGGGTGGGGCGCTCGCCGAAGGTCTGGCGAGCCAGCTCGATCGGGAAGGTGTTCACGGACTTGGCGCGAACGGTGATGATGTCGTACTGCTCGACGCGGTAGGACGGGACGTCCACGCGCACGCCGTTGACCTCGAAGTGGCCGTGCGTGACGAGCTGGCGAGCCGCACGACGGGTGCGGGCCAGGCCGGCGCGGTAGACCACGTTGTCCAGGCGGGACTCGAGGATCTGCAGCAGGGTCTCACCGGTCTTGCCCGAGCGGCGCGAGGCCTCCTCGTAGTAACCGCGGAACTGCTTCTCCATGACGCCGTAGGTGAAGCGGGCCTTCTGCTTCTCCTGCAGCTGGGTGAGGTACTCCTTCTCCTGCATTCGGCGACGGCCGTGCTGGCCGGGCGGGAAGGGACGGAGCTCGAAGTTCTTGTCGCCGCCGACGAGGTCGACCTTGAGGCGACGCGACTTCTTGGTGATGGGGCCGGTGTAACGAGCCATGAGTTTTCTCTATCTCCCAGTTCTCAGACGCGACGGCGCTTGGGCGGGCGGACGCCGTTGTGCGGCGAGGGGGTGACGTCGCTGATCGCGCCGACCTCGAGGCCGGTGGCGGTCAGGGAGCGGATGGCGGTCTCACGACCGGAGCCCGGGCCCTTGACGAAGACGTCGACCTTGCGCATGCCGTGCTCCATCGCGCGACGGGCGGCAGCCTCGGCAGCCATCTGCGCCGCGAACGGGGTGGACTTGCGCGAGCCCTTGAAGCCGACCTGGCCGGCAGAGGCCCACGAGATCACGGCGCCCGAGGGGTCCGTGATCGAGATGATGGTGTTGTTGAACGTGCTCTTGATGTGAGCGTGCCCGTGGGCGACGTTCTTCTTCTCCTTGCGGCGCACCTTCTTGGCGCCAGCGGTACGAGCCTTGGGAGGCATTACTTACCAACCTTCTTCTTGCCGGCGACGGTGCGCTTCGGGCCCTTGCGGGTGCGCGCGTTGGTCTTGGTGCGCTGACCACGCACGGGAAGGCCGCGACGGTGGCGCAGACCCTCGTAGGAACCGATCTCGACCTTGCGGCGGATGTCGGCGGCGACCTCACGGCGGAGGTCACCTTCGATCTTGACGTTGGCCTCGAGGTAGTCACGGAGCTGGACCAGCTCGGTGTCGGAGAGGTCGCGGACGCGGGTGTTCGGGTTGACACCCGTGGCTGCCAGCGCCTGCTGGGAGCGGGTGCGACCCACTCCGAAGATGTAGGTGAGAGCGATCTCGACGCGCTTCTCGCGCGGAAGATCCACACCAACAAGACGTGCCATGTTGTGTGTTCCTTTTGTTTCACCGGAGGTCTGGGGCAGTACCGTTCCGGGCTTGGTCCCGAAGCTTTCCTCGGGGCACCGGTCCTCGGCCTCCGGGCCGGGGGTGACGTCCTGGTCGGCATGGAAGTCGTCTGTCGACGACGCCGCGCACAGGGGCCGGGTACTGCGTCATTCACTTGTCTGCGCTTCTCGAAGAGATGCGACTCGTGCTCCGGGCGAACCCGGGGCGGAGGTCCCTGGTGGGGACCCAGGTCATGCTCAGCCCTGGCGCTGCTTGTGGCGCAGGTTCTCGCAGATGACCATGACCCGACCGTGACGGCGGATCACCTTGCACTTGTCGCAGATCTTCTTGACGCTCGGCTGAACCTTCATAGCCTCTGCTTCGAGTCGATCTGGCACTGCGGACCCGGACGGGTCTGCAGGTCTTGCGGGGTCGTGCTCAGCGGTAGCGGAAGACGATCCGGCCACGGGTCAGGTCGTACGGGCTGAGCTCCACCACCACGCGGTCCTCGGGGAGGATCCGGATGTAGTGCTGTCGCATCTTGCCCGAGATGTGAGCGAGAACCTTGTGACCGTTCGTGAGCTCGACCCGGAACATCGCGTTCGGGAGAGCCTCGACGATCGTGCCCTCGATCTCGATGACACCGTCCTTCTTGGCCATAGACTCCACAATCTGCTGCATCGGTCTGCTCCAGGCTGGAACAGACACATCGACGTCGGCACGCGCACACACGCATGCCGACGTAACAGTCTACGTCAGGCCCCCCTCAGCGACGAAATCGCGCCGGGGCCCCAGTGCGGTCTCAGCCCTGGTCGAGCGGTGCGTATGGTGCGCCGGCGGCTGCCAGCCGCTCCTTGCCGCCGTCGAGGGCGGTGAGGACCCACAGCCCGTCGTCGGTGACCGCCACGGTGTTCTCCCAGTGGGCCGCACGCGAGCCGTCGGTGGTGACGACCGTCCAGTCGTCGGCCAGCACGCGGGTCTCCGCGGAACCGAGGGTCACCATCGGCTCGATCGCCACGGTGACCCCGGACCGCACGACCGGGCCCTTGTCACGGACGCGGTAGTTGGGGACCTGCGGGTCCATGTGCATGGCGGTGCCGATGCCGTGCCCGACGTAGTCCTCGATGATCCCGTAGTCGCGGCCGACCCGCTCCCCCGACGCGACGACGCTGTCCTCGACGCGGGCGCCGACCTCGTAGAGCGACTCCCCCACGCGGAGGGCGGCGATCCCGGCCCACATGGAGTCCTCGGTGGCGTCGATGAGCTCGAGGTCCTCCGGGCGCCCGGCCTCACGACCGCCGACGATCACGGAGATGGCCGCGTCGCCGTGCCAGCCCTCGACGATGGCTCCGCAGTCGATGGAGATGAGGTCGCCCTCGGCCAGCACCCGGCTGCCCGGGATGCCGTGGACGACCTCGTCGTTCACCGAGGTGCACAGCGAGCCCTTGAAGCCGTGGTAGCCCAGGAACGACGGCGTCGCCCCGCAGCCCCGGATGTGCTCCTCGGCCAGCTCGTCGAGCTGCTTGGTGGTCATGCCCGGGCGCACGGTCTGCGCCATGAGCTGCAGGGTCTGGCCCACGACCAGCCCGGCCCTGCGCATCAGCAGGAGCTGGTCGGTGGTCTTGGTGTCGATCTTGGACCGGCCGAACATCAGGAGCGAGCAACCCCTTCGAGGGCCTCGGAGATACGTGCGAAGACCTCGTCGACCGAACCCATGCCGTCGACCTTCACGAGCAGCCCGCGCTCGGAGTACACGTCGGTCAGCGGGGCGGTCTCGCGGCGGTAGATGGCCTGACGCTCGCGGATGACCTCCTCGGTGTCGTCGTCACGGCCCTCGATCTCGGCCCGCTTGAGCAGCCGGGCCACGACGGCGTCCTCGTCCACGGTCAGCTCGAGGACGACCTCGAGGGTGTGGCCGTGCTCGGCGAGGATCGCGTCGAGGGCGTCGACCTGGGCCGAGGTCCGGGGGTAGCCGTCGAGGAGGAAGCCCTTCTCGGCGTCGTCCTCGAACAGGCGGTCGCGCACGATCGCGTTGGTGATGTCGTCGGTGACGTAGCCACCGGACGCCAGCACCTCCTTGACCTGCTTGCCCAGGGGGGTCTCGTTCTTGATGTTGGCGCGGAAGATGTCACCGGTGGAGATCGCGGGGATGCCGAAGGACTCGGCGATCCTGGCGGCTTGGGTGCCCTTACCGGCGCCCGGGGGGCCGAGGATGATCAGACGCATCAGCGGAGGAACCCTTCGTAGTGACGCTGCTGGAGCTGGCTCTCGATCTGCTTCACCGTCTCCAGGCCGACGCCGACGATGATGAGGATCGACGTGCCACCGAACGGGAAGTTCGAGTTGGCGCCGACGGCCACGAGCGCGATGAGCGGGATGAGCGAGATGAGGCCCAGGTAGATGGCCCCGGGGACCGTGATGCGGGTGAGCACGTAGTCGAGGTACTCGGCCGTGGGTCGCCCGGCGCGGATACCTGGGATGAAGCCGCCGTAGCGCTTCATGTTGTCGGCGACCTCGACGGGGTTGAACGTGATCGACACGTAGAAGAACGTGAAGAACAGGATGAGGCCGACGTACATCAGCATGTAGATCGGGTGGTCTCCCCTGGTGAGGTTCTGGTCGATCCACGTCACCCAGCCGGGCTGGTTCCCGGTGGTCGACCTGTTGAACTGTGCCAGCAGCGTCGGCAGCGCGAGCAGCGACGAGGCGAAGATCACGGGGATGACGCCGGCCATGTTGACCTTGAGCGGGATGTAGGTGGACGTACCGCCATACATCTGGCGCCCGACCTGGCGCTTGGCGTACTGCACCGGGATGCGTCGCTGGCTCTGCTCGACGAAGACGACGAGGGCGATGATGAGGAACCCGAGCAGGATCACGCCGATGAAGACGTCCCAGCGGCCGTCCTGCTGCTGGATGGCCCACAGCGAGCTGGGGAAGCTCGAGGCGATCGAGGTGAAGATCAGCAGCGACATGCCGTTGCCGATGCCCTTGTCGGTGATGAGCTCACCGAGCCACATGACGACACCGGTGCCGGCGGTCATGGTGAGCACCATGATGACCAGGGTCGGGATCGAGTCGTCGGGCAGGATGCTCGTGCACTGGGGACCGAAGAGGGCCGAGGGGTTCTGCGCGAAGGTGATCAGCGTCGAGGACTGCAGGATCGCCAGGCCGATGGTGAGGTAACGCGTGTACTGCGTCATCTTCGTCTGGCCCTGCTGGCCCTCCTTCTTGAGGGCCTCGAACCGCGGGATGACCACGGTGAGGAGCTGCACGATGATGCTCGCGGTGATGTACGGCATGATCCCGAGCGCGAAGATCGACAGCTGCAGGAGCGCGCCACCGCTGAAGAGGTTGGCCAGGCCCAGCACGCCGGTCGTCGCGTCGGCACCCTTGATGCACGCCTGCACGGCGGTGTAGCTGACGCCCGGGACGGGCACGTGCGAACCCATCCGGAAGATGAGCACGATGGCGAGCGTGAAGAGCAGCTTCCTGCGCAGGTCCGGCGTCTTGAACGCACGGGTGAAGGCGGTGAGCACAGGTCCTCCTGGGTGACGCGGGCCGAGCGGCACGCGGTGAGACGGTCAGGCAATCCTAGGCACGATACCCCGACCGATGGTGAGGGGTGTGCATGCAAAACAGGTATGCCGCGGGCTCACCTTCTGCGGTGAGCCCGCGGCATACCGTGGAGCTGGGTGGATCAGGCGGAGGTGACCGAGCCGCCGGCGGCCTCGATCTTCTCCTTGGCGCTGGCCGAGAACTTGTCAGCGGTCACGGAGACCTTGACGCTGATCTCGCCGTCGCCGAGCACCTTGACCGGGAGGTTGTCCCGGACGGCACCCTTGGCCACGAGGTCGTCGACGGTCACGTCGCCGCCCTGCGGGTAGAGGGCGGAGAGCTTGTCCAGGTTCACGACCTGGTACTCCACCTTGAACGGGTTCTTGAAGCCGCGAAGCTTCGGCAGCCGCATGTGCAGCGGCATGGCGCCACCCTCGAAGCGCTCGGGCACCTGGTAACGAGCCTTGGTGCCCTTCGTGCCACGACCGGCGGTCTTGCCCTTGGAACCCTCACCGCGACCCACGCGGGTCTTGGCGGTCTTGGCTCCGGGAGCGGGACGCAGGTGGTGCAGCTTGAGAGCGGTGCCCTCGACGGACTTCTCCGACTTCGCAGCAGCGGCCTTGGTGGCCTTCTTCTCTGCCATGGTCAGTCAACCTCCTCGACGGCGACCAGGTGGGCCACCGTCTTGACCATCCCGCGGATCTCGGGACGGTCCTCCTTGACGACGACGTCGCCAATGCGCTTCAGACCGAGGCTGCGCAGGGTGTCACGCTGGTTCTGCTTGCCGCCGATCTCGGAACGGGTCTGGATCACCTTCAGACGCATCAGGCACCTGCCTTGGCGGCCTCGCGGCCAGCAGCCTGGGCGCGCAGCATGGCGGCCGGGGCGACCCGGTCCACGGGGAGGCCGCGGCGTGCAGCCACCTCCTCCGGACGCTCGAGGCCCTTGAGGGCCGCGACCGTCGCGTGGACGATGTTGATCGCGTTGTCCGAGCCGAGCGACTTGCTCAGCACGTCGTGGATGCCGGCGCACTCGAGCACCGCGCGCACCGGACCGCCGGCGATGACACCGGTACCGGGAGCGGCGGGGCGCAGCATGACGACACCGGCAGCGGCCTCACCCTGCACGGGGTGCGGGATGGTGCCCTGGATGCGCGGGACCTTGAAGAACTCCTTCTTGGCCTCCTCGACACCCTTGGCGATCGCTGCGGGAACTTCCTTGGCCTTGCCGTAGCCGACACCGACGGTTCCGTCGCCGTCACCCACCACCACGAGGGCGGTGAAGCTGAAGCGGCGGCCGCCCTTGACGACCTTGGCGACGCGGTTGATGGTCACCACGCGCTCGACGTAGGCGCTCTTCTCGGCCTGGTCACGGCCACCTTGACGGTTGTCGCGGCCACCGCGGCGGTCGCCGCGCTCGCCACGAGCTGCGTCGCCGCCAGCAGCGGCACCAGTGCCTCGACGCTGGGGTCCGGGCATCAGATGTTCCTCATCTCAATAACAGTTGCGGTCACGGTGCTCACAGGGACAACCCACCCTCGCGGGCGCCCTCGGCGATGGCCGCGACGCGACCGTGGTAGCGGTTGCCGCCACGGTCGAACACGACGGCCTCGACGCCGGCGCTCTTGGCACGCTCGGCCAGCAGCTCGCCGACCTTGCGGGCCTTGGCGGTCTTGTCGCCCTCGAACGAGCGCAGGTCCGCCTCCATGGTGGAGGCCGACGCCACGGTCTTGCCGAGGGTGTCGTCGACGACCTGCACGAAGACGTGGCGCGACGAACGGGAGACGACCAGGCGCGGACGAACCGCGGTGCCGGTCACCTTCTTGCGCAGGCGCAGGTGGCGACGGCCGCGTGCAGCGGACTTGCCCTTGGCGCGCTTGACGATCATTGCCATGACTTACTTACCGGCCTTTCCGACCTTGCGACGGATGGTCTCGCCCGCGTAGCGCACGCCCTTGCCCTTGTACGGGTCGGGCTTGCGCAGCTTGCGGATGTTCGCGGCAACCTCGCCGACCAGCTGCTTGTCGATGCCCTGGACCGCGAAGCGGGTCGGGTTCTCGACGGTGAAGGAGATGCCCGCGGGGGCTTCGACGGTGATCGAGTGGCTGTAGCCGAGGGCGAACTCGAGCGTGCCGCCCTTGTTGACCACGCGGTAACCCGTGCCGTGGATCTCCATCTTCTTCTCGTAGCCCTCGGTGACACCGAGGACCATGTTGTTGATCAGCGAGCGGGTCAGGCCGTGCAGGGCACGGGACTGGCGCTCGTCGTTGGGCCGCTTGACCTCGAGGGCCTCGTCACCCTTCTCAACGGTGATCGGCTCGGCCACACGGTGGCTGAGCTCGCCCTTGGGGCCCTTCACCTTGACGGTCTGACCGTCGATGGTGATGTCGACACCGCTGGGGATGGAGACCGGGAGTCGTCCAATACGCGACATGTCGAATACCCCTTACCAGACGTAGGCGAGGACTTCCCCGCCCACACCCTTGGAAGCCGCCTGACGATCCGTGAGGAGTCCAGACGAGGTGGAAATGATGGCCACGCCGAGTCCGCCGAGAACCTTGGGAAGGTTCGTCGACTTGGCGTAGACGCGCAGACCGGGCTTGGAGACACGGCGCACGCCAGCGATGGAACGCTCGCGGTTGGGGCCGTACTTCAGCTCGATCGTCAGCGTCTTGCCGACCTCGGCATCCTCGACCTTCCAGGAGGCGATGTAGCCCTCAGCCTGGAGGATCTCGGCAACGTGGGACTTCAGCTTGGAAAACGGCATGGAGACAGCGTCGTGGTGCGCCGAGTTGGCGTTCCGGACGCGCGTCAACATGTCCGCAATCGGGTCAGTCATGGTCATGGGCTTCTCCGGCCCTCTCTCACCGCGGTTTCACTGCGCTGTGCGCTGCGACCTGCGATGTAGAACGAAATCAATGGGTGGGGTGGTGCTGAGCTGCTTACCAGGAGCTCTTGGTGACGCCGGGCAGTTCACCGCGGTGAGCCATCTCGCGAAGGCAGATGCGGCACAGTCCGAACTTGCGGTAGACCGAGTGCGGTCGGCCGCAGCGCTGGCAACGGGTGTAGCCACGCACCTTGAACTTCGGCTTCTTGTTGGCCTTGTTGACCAGGGCGGTCTTCGCCATGTCAGTTCTCCTTGAAGGGGAAGCCGAGCGCCTTGAGCAGTGCGCGGCCCTCGTCGTCGTTGGTGGCGGTGGTCACCACGGTGATGTCCATGCCACGCACGCGGTCGATCCGGTCCTGGTCGATCTCGTGGAACATCGACTGCTCGGTCAGACCGAAGGTGTAGTTGCCGTTGCCGTCGAACTGCTTGGGCGACAGACCACGGAAGTCACGGATGCGGGGCAGCGCCGTGGACACCAGACGGTCGAGGAACTCCCACATGCGGTCGCCGCGCAGCGTGGTGTGCGCGCCGATCGGCATGCCCTCACGCAGCTTGAACTGGGCGATCGACTTGCGGGCCTTGGTGACGAGCGGCTTCTGGCCGGTGATCGCCGAGAGGTCGCGGATGGCGCCCTCGATGAGCTTGGCGTCCTTGGCGGCGTCACCGACACCCATGTTGACGACGACCTTGACGACGCCGGGGACCTGCATGACGTTCTCGTGGCCGAACTGCTGCTGCAGCTGGCCCTTGATCTCCTCGGCGTAGCGCGTCTTCAGACGCGGCGCCTGCTTGGTTGCAGTCTCAGTCATGTCTCTCACAGGTCCTTGCCCGAGCGCACCGCGACGCGGGTACGGACGGTTTTCTCGCGCCCGTTGCGCTCGACGGTCTCGACACGGGTCTTGACGCGGGTCGGCTTCTTGTCGGTGGGGTCGACGATGGCCACGTTGCTCACGTGGATCGCGGCCTCCTGGACGACCAGGCCACCGGTGCGGCTGCCGCGAGCGGTCTGGCCGGCCTTGGTGTGGCGGGTCACCCGGTTGACGCCCTCGACGAGCACGCGCTCGGTCTCGGGGTACACGGCGATGACCTTGCCCTGCTTGGTCTTGTCCTTGCCCGTGAGGACCTGGACGAGATCGCCCTTCTTGATCTTCATCTTCTTGGGGGCTGCCATGGCTCAGAGCACCTCCGGCGCCAGCGAAATGATCTTCATGAACTTCTTCTCGCGCAGCTCGCGGCCCACCGGGCCGAAGATGCGGGTACCACGCGGGTCCCCGTCACCCTTGAGGATGACGGCGGCGTTCTCGTCGAACTTGATGTAGCTGCCGTCGGAACGACGACGCTCCTTCGTGGTCCGGACGATGACGGCCTTGACGACGTCGCCCTTCTTGACGTTGCCGCCGGGGATGGCGTCCTTGACGGCGGCGACGATCACGTCACCGATGCCGGCGTAACGACGACCCGAACCACCGAGAACACGGATGCAAAGGATCTCCTTGGCACCAGTGTTGTCGGCGACACGCAGTCGCGACTCCTGCTGGATCACTGTCTAACTCCTGTCGTCGAGCTGGTTCTCACGCGCGGTGAGCCTTGCCGAACTGTGGGTGGTCTTGTTTCCGTCCCGCCGCGGCATACCCGGCCAGGTGGCCGGGCGCCGCGGTGGTGACGGTATGTCGTGGTGTTACTTGGCCTTCTCGAGGATCTCCACCACGCGCCAGCGCTTGGTGGCCGACAGCGGTCGGGTCTCCATGATCAGCACGCGGTCGCCGATACCGGCGGCGTTCTGCTCGTCGTGGGCCTTGACCTTGCTCGAGCGACGCAGGACCTTGCCGTAGAGCGCGTGCTTGACGCGGTCCTCGACCTCGACCACGACGGTCTTGTCCATCTTGTCGCTGACCACGTAACCCTGACGGGTCTTGCGGTAGTTGCGGTCTGCAGCCGTCACGGCCTCATCCTTCACGTTCTCGGTCATGCCGACTCCTCCTTCGCGGGTGCGCCGATACCCAGCTCGCGCTCACGCAGCTCGGTGTAGATGCGGGCGATGTCCTTGCGGACCGCACGCAGGCGACCGTGGTTGTCCAGCTGGCCGGTGGCCGACTGGAACCGGAGGTTGAACAGCTCCTCCTTGGCCTTGCGGAGCTCGTCCACCAGGCGCTCGTCATCGAGACCACGCATGTTCTCGGACGTCAGGTCCTTGGATCCGACTGCCATCAGATGTCACCACCCTCACGCCGAACGAAGCGGCACTTCATGGGGAGCTTGTGCATCGCCAGACGCATCGCCTCGCGGGCGACCTCTTCCGACACACCGGAGATCTCGAACATCACGCGACCAGGCTTGACGTTGGCGATCCACCACTCGGGGGAACCCTTACCGGAACCCATACGGGTCTCGGCGGGCTTCTTGGTCAGCGGGCGGTCGGGGTAGATGTTGATCCACACCTTTCCACCACGCTTCATGTAACGCGTCATCGCGATACGAGCGGACTCGATCTGACGGTTGGTGACGTAGGCGGGCTCGAGGGCCTGGATGCCGTAGTCGCCGAACGCGATCTTCGTGCCACCCTTCGCAGCGCCCGAGCGACCCGGGTGGTGCTGCTTGCGGTGCTTGACTCGACGAGGAATCAACATGTCAGGACTGCTCTCCCTCAGTGCTGGCAGCGGCTGCCGGGGCCGGGGCCTCGGTGGCGGGTGCTGCGGCAGCGGTCTCGGTGGCGGTGCCCTCCGGACGCTCGCGACGAGCGCGGGCCGGACGGTCGGCGCCGTCACGACGCGGGCCACGGCTCGGGCGCGGCGCAGCAGCCTGCTGCTGGGCCAGCTCGCGAGCGGTGACGTCGCCCTTGTAGATCCACACCTTGACGCCGATGCGACCGAAGGTGGTGCGGGCCTCGTAGAAGCCGTAGTCGATCTGCGCACGCAGGGTGTGCAGCGGGACGCGACCCTCACGGTAGAACTCCGTGCGGGACATCTCGGCGCCGCCGAGGCGACCGGAGACCTGGACACGGATGCCCTTGGCGCCGGCGCGGGTGGCGGACTGCATGCCCTTGCGCATCGCACGACGGAACGACACACGAGCAGAGAGCTGCTCGGCGATGCCCTGCGCGACGAGCTGGGAGTCGACCTCGGGGTTCTTGACCTCGAGGATGTTCAGCTGCACCTGCTTGCCCGTGAGCTTCTCGAGCTCGCCACGGATGCGGTCGGCCTCTGCGCCGCGCCGACCGATGACGATGCCGGGACGCGCGGTGTGGATGTCCACACGGACGCGGTCACGGGTGCGCTCGATCTCGACGCGGGAGATGCCGGCTCGCTCCATGCCCTCGGACATGAGCTTGCGGATGGCGACGTCTTCCTTGACGTAGTCGCGGTAACGCTGCCCCTCCTTGGTGGAGTCAGCGAACCAGCGGCTCTTGTGCTCGGTGGTGATGCCGAGGCGGAAGCCGTGCGGGTTGACCTTCTGGCCCATTAGCGGGTGCCTCCCTTGGTGGTCTTCGGCGTGACGACCACGGTGATGTGGCTGGTCCGCTTGTTGATGCGGGCCGCGCGGCCCTGGGCACGCGGGCGGAACCGCTTCATCGTCGGGCCCTCGTCGACGTAGGCGGCGCTGATGACGAGGTTGCGCTCGTCAAAGGCCTCCGACGCCTTGTCGGCCTTGACCCGGGCGTTGGCGATGGCGCTCTCGAGCACCTTCTGGATCGGGTCGGACGCGGACTGCGGCGCGAACTTCAGCACGCCGATGGCCTCGACGGCCTGCTTGCCGCGGATGAGGTCGACGATGCGACGCGCCTTCTGGGGCGTGACGCGGACGGACCGCGCAATCGCCTTGGCTTCCATCACGTTGTCCTTGTTCTCGGTGGGGGCGGCCATCAGCGACGACGCCCCTTCTTGTCTTCCTTCACGTGACCCTTGAACGTGCGGGTCGGCGCGAACTCGCCGAGCTTGTGGCCGACCATCGACTCGGTGACGAACACCGGGACGTGCTTGCGGCCGTCGTGGACGGCGAACGTGTGACCGAGCATGTCGGGGCTGATGACCGACCGACGTGACCAGGTCTTGATGACTGTCTTGGTGCCCGCTTCGTTCTGGACGTCGACCTTCTTCTGAAGGTGGCCGTCGATGAAGGGGCCCTTCTTCAAGCTACGAGGCATGGTTTCTCAGGCTCCTTCTCAGCGCTTCTTGCCAGTACGACGGCGACGGACGATCATCTTGTCGCTCGGCTTGCCGGGGCGGCGGGTGCGGCCCTCGGCCTGTCCCCACGGGCTGACCGGGTGGCGTCCACCGGAGGTCTTGCCCTCTCCACCACCGTGCGGGTGGTCGACCGGGTTCATGGCGACACCACGGACGGTCGGGCGCTTGCCCTTCCACCGCATGCGGCCGGCCTTGCCCCAGTTGATGTTGGACTGCTCGGCGTTGCCCACCTCGCCGACCGTGGCGCGGCAGCGCAGGTCGACGTTGCGAATCTCGCCGGACGGCATGCGCAGCTGGGCGTAGGGGCCGTCCTTGGCGACGAGCTGGACACGGACACCGGCCGATCGGGCGATCTTCGCGCCGCCGCCGGGCTTGAGCTCGACAGCGTGGATGACCGTACCGGTCGGGATGTTGCGCATCGGCAGGCTGTTGCCGGGCTTGATGTCGGCACCGGGCCCGTTCTCGATGTTGGCGCCCTGCTCCAGGCCCTTGGGGGCCAGGATGTAGCGCTTCTCACCGTCGGCGTAGTGCAGCAGGGCGATGCGTGCGGTGCGGTTGGGGTCGTACTCGATGTGAGCGACCTTGGCCGGCACGCCGTCCTTGTCGTGGCGACGGAAGTCGATGACGCGGTAGGCGCGCTTGTGACCTCCACCGATGTGACGGGTCGTGATGCGGCCGTTGCTGTTACGTCCACCGGACTTGGTCAGTGGACGAACCAGCGACTTTTCCGGAGTGGAGCGCGTGACCTCGACGAAGTCGGCAACGCTGGAGCCTCGACGGCCAGGCGTCGTCGGCTTGTACTTGCGGATACCCATGTTTGAAAGTCCCTAACGTCTCTTCAGCGTCCTGGTCAGGCGCCGGCACCGAAGATGTCGATCGAGCCCTCGCGGAGGGTGACGATCGCACGCTTGGTGTCCTTGCGCTTGCCGATGCCGAACCGCGTGCGACGGGTCTTGCCGACACGGTTGAGGGTGTGCACGGAGTCGACCTTGACACCGAAGACACGCTCAACGGCGATCTTGATCTCGGTCTTGTTGGCCCGCGGGTCGACGATGAAGGTGTACTTGCCCTGGTCGAGCAGCGAGTACGACTTCTCGGAAACGACCGGAGCGATCAGGATGTCGCGGGGGTCCTTGCCTGCAGCGAGCGAGCTCACTTGCCCTCCTCCTCATCCGCAGACTCGGCGGCCTTGGCAGCCTTCGTCGTCTTCGCGGGCTTGTCGGCCTTCTCGGCCTTCGCCGGCTTCTCAGCCTTTGCGGGCTTGTCGGCCTTCTCAGCCTTGTCGGCCTTCTTCTCGGTCTTCGTGGCGGGCTTCTCGACCGCGGCGGGCTCTGCAGCCTCGACCTCGATCTCGATGACGCCACCCACCGGCTGCGCACCGGAGACGAACGCCTCCAGGGCCGCCGTGGTGAAGACCACGTCGTCGGACATCAGCACGTCGTACGTGTTGAGCTGGTCGGCCGCGAGGACGTGGACGCCCTCGAGGTTGCGCACCGACTTCAGCGACACGAGGTCGCTGCGGTCGAGGACCACGAGCACGTTGGTGCGGGTGGTCAGCGCGGCCAGCAGGCCGGCAGCGTCCTTGGTGGACGGAGCGGCTGCGGTCACCAGGGAGTCGACCACGTGGACGCGACCGTTGCGGGCCCGGTCGGAGAGGGCACCGCGCAGGGCGGCGGCCTTCATCTTCTTGGGCGTCCGCTGCGAGTAGTCACGCGGCTGCGGGCCGTGGACGACGCCACCGCCGGCGAACTGCGGAGCACGGGTCGAGCCCTGACGGGCGCGGCCGGTGCCCTTCTGGCGGTAGGGCTTGCGCCCACCGCCGCGGACCTCGCCGCGGGTCTTGGTCGAGTGCGTGCCCTGACGAGCGGCAGCCATCTGGGCGACGACGACCTGGTGGATCAGGGGGACGTTGACCTGGACGTCGAAGATCTCGGCGGGCAGGTCAGCAGCGACAGTCTTGGTAGCCATGATGATCAGGCTCCCTTCGCGGCCGTGCGGACGAGGACGGTGCCGCCACGGGGGCCGGGAACGGCACCCTTGACGAGCAGCAGGCCGCGCTCGACGTCCACGGCGTGGATCGTGAGGTTCTGGGTGGTCTGACGCACGCCGCCCATACGGCCGGCCATGCGCATGCCCTTGAAGACGCGACCCGGGGTGGCGCAGCCACCGATCGAGCCCGGCTTGCGGTGGTTCTTGTGCGAACCGTGGGAGGAGCTGACGCCGTGGAAGCCGTGACGCTTCATGACGCCGGCGAAGCCCTTGCCCTTGGTCGTGCCGGTGACGTCGATGTCCTGGCCGGCCTCGAAGGTCTCGACCGTGACTTCCTGGCCGAGCGAGTACTCGGCGGCGTCAGCGGTGCGGAGCTCCACGAGGTGGCGACGCGGGGTCACGCCGGCCTTCTCGAAGTGGCCGGTGAGGGGCTTGGTCACCTTGCGGGGGTCGATCGCGCCGAACGCGATCTGGACGGCGGCATAGCCGTCCGTGGCGGCATCGCGCACCTGCGTCACGACGCAGGGGCCGGCCTCGATGACGGTGACGGGGATGAGCCGGTTCTCGGCGTCCCACACCTGGGTCATGCCGAGCTTCTTGCCCAGCACACCCTTCACGGTCTTGGTAGCAGTGTCGGTCATTGTCGCCAGCCTCAGAGCTTGATCTCGATGTTGACGTCAGCCGGCAGGTCGAGGCGCATCAGCGAGTCGACGGCCTTCGGCGTCGGGTCGATGATGTCGATCAAGCGCTTGTGGGTGCGCATCTCGAAGTGCTCGCGGCTGTCCTTGTACTTGTGGGGCGAACGGATGACCACGAAGACATTCTTCTCCGTGGGCAGCGGCACAGGGCCGACCACCGTCGCGCCAGCACGGGTGACCGTGTCGACAATCTTGCGCGCCGAGTTGTCGATGACCTCGTGGTCATACGACTTCAAGCGGATGCGGATCTTCTGTCCCGCCATCTCCGTTACGTCTCTCTCTCGCCGAACATCTAACCGGCCCTGTGGTCTTCTCCGACCCCCGCGGTCGGGTGTGTCGCACCCGCTTCGCGGTCCGGCGACATGCGTTTGCACGCAGTGGTCACACAGATCGAATAGTTTCCGGCAGAGCCGGGGCTTGCGCTTCCCTGGAGTGTCGCCCCGAGCGCTCAGGCACTCGGTTCGAGGTGTGTCACCGGGGGTGGCGGCGTCGACATGGGTCAACGGCGCGCGTCAAGCAACCGGTCCAGTGTGCCAGAGCCCCCCGTGACCTACCAAATCGAGGTCGGGCCGCTCGGCAACTGGTGCCACGTGGCGCGTCACACCACGTCCCTCCACTGTACGGCCTCCCCCGCGAGTCCCTGACCAGTCCCCTGCCGGCCCCCCACCGATCGACCCCCGTGTGCCGCGGGACCCGTTCACGGTCAAGGATCCCGCGGCCACGCTCACCCGCCACGACCGCTGCGGACCACGGTGGACGGTCCACGCGAAACCCGACGCGCGACGCCCACCGTTCACGGTGAACGGTGGGCGTCGGCGACAGGATGGGCCGCGTCAGGGGCGGGGGCCCCCGAGCACTCCGGCGTCGAAGGCCTTGAGGACCGACGCCTTGTCGGCGGCGGTGAGCTTGCCGTCCTTGACCGCACCGTCCAGACGGCTGGACAGGTCGGTGCGGCGGGCCGCCTCGTGGTCGGCCCTGACCGCGTCGAAGGCGGCCTGGACCTTGGCCTCGGAGAGGCCGAGCTGCTTCGCGAGGGCAGCCACCCGGGCCTTCTCGTGGGCGGTCCGCTCAGCCGCCGTCGGTGGGGTCGGCTTGGTGCCCTGGGCCGGCGGCGTCGCGGGGCGGGCCGGCCGGTTCGCGTCGCGGACGGCGTCGAGCGCGGTGCGGAGCTTGGCCTCCGTGACCCCGAGCTCCTTCGCCAGGGCAGCCGCGTCGGCGCCGTCCGGGCCGCGTCCGCGGCCGCCGGGCCCGCCCGGTCCGCCCTTCCCCGCCGGGCCGGCGTCGCCCTGGGCAGGAGCCGAGCTCGTCGTCCCGCTCGGGGTGGGGGTGCTGGTGTCGGCCAGGGCCTGGCTGGCCCCGAGGCCCGCGGCGATGGCGGTCACCCCGGCGGCGCCGGCGATCTTCACGGACGTGCGGACTGGAGACATGCGTGGTTCCTCTCGTGGTGGGGACGGCCTCTGCGACGTCCCGCCGTCCCACCACCGTGCGCACAGGTCCTTGTGGCGAGCAGTGCGCCACCTGTCACGAACCTGTCAGCGGGGGCCGGCGACGCACAGGTTCCCGTGCCCGGACACGGGTTCGGCCGCCGAGCCGGTGACAAGATCGGCGCATGACGACCGCACCCCAGTCCCCCACCGGCCCGGACGCCCCACCCGAGGGTCCGGGCCGTCGACGGCAGGGGCTGATCTACCGCGCCGGGGTGCTCGGGCACCGGCCGGCCGTCCCCGCCGACGCGGCCGAGCTCGAGCGCCGCGCCGGCGCGGCGATGACCCCGCGCGCCTGGGCCTACGTCGGTGGTGGCGCCGGGGAGGGCGCCACCGTGCGGGCCAACCGGGAGGCCTTCGACCGTCGCCGACTGGTGCCGCGCATGGCCTCGGGGCACACCACCCGCGACCTGTCGACGACCCTTCTCGGGACGAGGCTGGCCACGCCGCTGCTGCTGGCGCCGGTCGGGGCGCTCGGCCTGGTGTCACGGGGCAGCGACCTGCAGGTCGCCCGCGCGGCGGCGCAGACGGGCGTCCCCTACATCGTCTCCAACCAGGGCTGCTCCCCGATGGAGGAGGTCGCCACGGCCCTGGGCGACACGCCCTGGTGGTTCCAGCTCTACTGGTCCACCGACGAACGACTCGTCGACAGCCTCGTGGGCCGGGCCGAGCAGGCCGGCGCGAGCGCCATCGTCGTCACGCTCGACACGACCATGCTCGGCTGGCGTCCCCAGGACCTCAACCTCGGGTCGCTGCCCTTCTCGCAGGGCATCGGGATCGCGCAGTACACCTCCGACCCGCGGTTCCAGGAGATCGTCCGCGAGCGCGTTGCAGCCAAGGCCGCTGGCTCGGGGGGCTCGGGGGGCTCGGGGGGCTCGGACGACGTGAAGGTGACGCTGGGCGCCATCCGGTCGCTGCTGTCGATCAGCCGCGAGCACCCCGGGACGCTGCGCGACAACCTCCGCTCGCCCGCGCCGCGCGCCGCTGTGGAGGCCTTCCTGGACAGCTACTCCAACCCCGGGCTGTCGTGGGACCTGCTCGCGACCCTGTCCCGACGCACCCACCTGCCGATCCTGCTCAAGGGGATCCTGCACCCCGACGACGCGCGCCGCGCCGCCGAGCTGGGGGTCGGCGGGATCGTGGTCAGCAACCACGGAGGCCGTCAGGTCGACGGGGCGGTGGCCTCGCTCGACGCCCTCGGTCCGATCCGGGCAGCAGTGGGACCAGGTATGCCGCTGGTGCTGGACAGCGGGGTGCGCACCGGTGCCGACGTGGTCAAGGCGCTCGCCTGCGGAGCCGACGCCGTGGCCCTGGGCCGCCCGTACGTGTACGGGCTGGCCCTCGCGGGCCAGGACGGGGTCCGTGACGTCGTCACCAACGTCGTGGCGGAGCTGGACCTCACGCTGGGGCTGTGCGGCGTGGGCTCGGTGGCCGAGCTGGGCGCCCACGTCCTCGCTGGGGACTGAGGCCGCTCGGCGGTCAGGGTGAGGGGTTCACGACCAGGTCGTCGACCGACATCGTGACCGGGCCGTTGGTCGCCGATCCCGAGAGGTAGCCGTAGAACCCCAGGCTCCCCGCGACCTGGAACCCGGCCGTCGCGTCCGTGACCGTCTTCTGCCACGTCGCGGGCTCGGTGGCCCCCACCTTCCAGACCCGGGCTCGGACGGTCGTGGGAGAGGTCCCGACGACCTGCACCCGCACCCGGAGCTGGTCCCCGGCTGCCAGTGTCACGCCCGGGACGGTCGTCTCGGCGGCCAGTGCCGTCTCGGCGCCGGCCGTCGTCGCCCGCTGCAGGGACAGGCCCACCCCACCGTTGGACGTGAGGTGCACCTTCGCGCGGTAGTCGCCGGCAGTGCTGATGCGGCGGCCGAGCACCGAGACGTAGTGGCCGCTGCCGGTGGGCACCTTGTCCAGGGCGTAGGTCGTGAGGATGTCCACCCCCGACGAGCTCACCGAACCTAGCGCGACCGTCTGCCCGCTGCCCGCGGCCAGGCGGAGACGTCCGAAGCCACCACCGACCGAGAGGTTGGCCGCGGCCCCGGTCGAGGTCCAGGCCCCGCCGGTGTCGGCGGTGCCCCAGCCACTGGCGAGGGTCCGGCCGAACGCGTCGGCGGCGACCACCGTGACCGGCGGCGGTGGTGTGGTGACGGTGACAGCGGTGGTGGTCGTCCCCGTGGCGCCCTGGTTGTCGGTGACGGTGAGCCGGACCGTGTAGGTGCCCGCTGCGGCGTAGGCGTGCACCGCCGAGGCCGTCGTGGCGGTGCCGCCGTCACCGAACTGCCAGGCCCACGAGGCGATCGTGCCGTCGGGGTCGGTCGACGGGCCGGCGTCGAACGCACAGCTGAGGTCGTCGCAGTCCCGGGTGAAGGCGGCCGTGGGTGACTGGTTGGCCGCGGCCACGGTGACCTGCTGGGTGGTGGTGCCCGTCGCTCCGGCGTCGTCGGTGACGGTGAGGGTGATCGTGTAGGTGCCGGCCGCGGCATACGTGTGGGTCGCGGTCTGACCGCTGCCGGTCGTCCCGTCGCCCCACTGCCACGCCCACGCGGTGACGGTGCCGTCGGGGTCGCCCGAGGCCGACGCGTCACCGGTGCAGGCCAGCTGCGCGCAGGTCGGGGTGAAGACGGCGACCGGGGCCTGGTTGGGCGGGGGCGGGCCGGCCGTCAGCGTGAACGCGTCCGCGAACGTGCCGCCGGAGGCCCGCGCGAAGGAGGCGCTGAGCTGGGTCGACGTCGCCGACACGTCGAGCACCCCCCACGTGGGGTTCTGGTTCAGGCCCGAGGTGGTCGCGAAGTACCCCGCCTCGGAGTCGGCGGCATTGACGTCGCGCAGGTTGATGCCCCCGGTGCCCACGGTGGCGAAGACCGTCCCGGCGCCCTTGAGCATCGTGCTGTCGGAGTCGGCGACGCAGGCACTGGTGAAGGTCCCCGGCGTCACGCTCGTGCAGCCGGTGCGCAGGGCGAGCTGCTTGGTGCGCTGGTAGAGGTGCTCGTGACCGGTGAGCACGAGGTCCACCCGCTTGGTCAGGAGCAGGTTGAGCAGGTCGGCGCCGGGGTCGCACGCGTAGTCGCCCATGCTCAGGCACGGCTTGTGCATCGACACCACGACCCACGGGATCCCTGCGGCCCGGGCGCTGTCGATCGCCGCAGCCGTCCACTGGTAGCGCGGCGTCCCGGCGGCGTAGGACCAGGTGCTGTCCGGGAACGGCAGGTCCGGGGAGATCTGGATGAAGCGCACCAGGGGCGCCGACTGCGGCACGTCCATGAAGTACTGCCGGCCGTAGGTGCCCTTGGCGCCGGGCAGCTGGTTGGGCAGGCAGGCGGAGAAGTCGTTGATGTTGCCGTTCTGGCCGTTGCTCTCGTGGTTGCCCGACACGAGCTCGAACGGGTACCCCTCGCCCACCCCGGCCTTGACCAGGTCGCACCACTGCTGCTCGGCGCCGACGACGCCGTACGACAGGTCGCCCAGGGCCAGGTGCAGGTCGTTGTGCAGGCCGCCGATGGTGCTGAAGACGGACTGCGCCGCGGCCGAGGACGAGAAGTCCCCTGCGGCGCTGAACCGCAGGGTGGGGTCACCCGGGGCCGAGGACCCGGGGAGGGCTACTGCTGTGAGGAGTACCGCCGCGGCAACGACCACGCGACGGAGGCGGCCCGTCATGTCCCTGAACGTAGGGGCTTGCCCCCACTTCGCGCCTCCCCCACCGGGCGTAGGCAGGAAGGGGCGCAAGCGGCATACCGGACACGACGACGCGGCGCCCCCACGAGGGGAGCGCCGCGCCGTCGTCAGGCGGTCCGGGTCGTCAGCGCTTGAGCGCCATCGACATGAGGAACGAGATGCCGTTCGGGCTGCCGACGCCGGTGACGTCGTCGTACCCCTTGCGGGTGTAGATCGTCCCCGTCTGGTTGAGCGTGCGCAGCGAGGTGAGCAGGCCGTCGCTGCTGTCGAAGCCGTTGGCGTAGTCGACCCGGACGACGGCGTCGGTGACGCTGCGCCCGTGGTTGACGTCCCGGAAGGCCGAGGTGCCGGACAGCGAGTACAGCTTCGGGTTGAGGAAGCCCAGCGAACCACGGTTGACCTGGTCGGCGACCGCCACCATGCCGGCGAACAGCGGCGAGGACAGGGACGTTCCGCCGATGCGGTACTCCGAGTACTTGATGCTGCCGTCGGGGAAGGTCTGGCTCTGGCCCACGAGGAACCCGGTGTTGGGGTCGCCGACCATCGCCACGTCCGGGACGACCCGGTGCGGGCCCTCGCGGAAGTAGTTGGCCAACGCCGCGGGGACGACCGGCTTCTGGTAGCTCGGCTCGGCGAACAGGTGCGTCGTGCCACCGCCACCGCCGTAGAGGTAGGCCGGCTTGCTGGGCGACCAGGCGCCGTTGACGAGCGAGGACTTGCCGGTGCCCCAACCCTGCTCGAAGCCGTACCCGTTGCCCTGCGTCACGGCCAGGGCCGTCCCGCCGACGGCGGTGACCATCGGGTCGGAGGCCTGGAAGTCCGTCTGGCGCTGGCCGCTGGCAGCGATCTCGTCGCCGTCGTCACCGCTGGAGAAGACCATCGAGATGCCCTCGGCCGCAGCCTGCAGAGCGGTCTGGTGGCTGTTGACGAGGTCGGCCGGGGCCACCACGTCATCGGTCTCGCCGTAGGAGTTGGTGATGACCTGGGCGAGCTCGTTGTCCACGACCGTGTTGACGGCGGCGTTGATGTCGTCGTCGAAGCAGCTCTCGGCGCCGACGTAGAGGATCTTCGCGCCCGGTGCCGTGGCGTGGACCGCCTCGACGTCGAGGGTCTCCTCGCCGTACCAGCCGCTCGCGCCGCACTCGTCGGTGTGGGTGAAGTTCGCCGGGAGGTTCTGGTCGAGCTGGTAGCTGCGCAGCGGGTGGCTGGGGTCGTTCAGCTGGGCGTACCGCGTGGCGTCGCCGAGGATGTACTGCGACGCGTAGGCGTCCACGACGGCGACCGTGGTGCCCCGACCGTCGTACCCCTGGGACTGGGCCACGTTGGTGCCGTAGGCGCCCCGCACCTGCGGCGGCTTGTAGCCGCACGGTGCGTACGGCTGGGGGTTCTTGACGAGCTGCGGCAGCGTCGTCGCCATCTTCTCCCCGTAGTACGAGGAGCAGGGCCGGGCGTTGCGGAACACGGCGTCCGGCGGCGGCAGCACCTCGGCGGGCCGGGTGCTGCCGGACGCGGCGTGCGCGGCCGCCTTCTGCTGCTGCGCCGTCGTGTCGGGCACGGCCCGCATCGGCGTCTTGCGGGCCGAGGTGTCCAGGCCCGCGACGCCCGCGACGAGGCCGGCGAGCGAGGCCGGGACGGAGTATGCCGTGGTGGGCGCGGTGACCGTCTGGCCTGCCTTCCTGAAGGAGGAGAGCTTGGTGGCCAGCGCCTTCTGCGCCGTGGCGGCCGGTGCGGTCGCCTCGATGTAGCGGTGGTTGGCGGGCACGGAGCCGATCGTGAAGCCCTGGCCTCGCAGCCAGCTGGTCACGGAGGCGACCTGGCTCGACGTCGGGGCGAACCGTGAGCGCCAGGAGGCTGCCGAGACGAAGTGGCCGTACTGCGCCGAGCCCGGCGTGGAGACGGCGTCGGCCAGCGCCTGGGCGCCGGCGGCGTCACGCAGGTTGAGGACGAAGGTGAGGTGCTGCGTGGCCGAGGAGGCCACAGGCGCGACGCGCTGGGCGTGCGCCGTCCACGAGGGGGCGCTGCCCACCACGTGGCGGCTGGTCTCCCCCGAGGCCTGCGCGATGGTGGGGACCGCCATGGCGAGGGCCAGGGCCCCCGTGACCGCAAGTCCTGTCTGACTCCTGCTGGGACTTCTCATCCGAATGTGACCTCCGAGGTCGTGAGCCGGGTCGACCGGTCGACGACCCCTGCGCAGTGTCATCCCGTTCGACCGCCCCACCCATGGCAAATGTCACGATCTTCGGCCAGTCCGCGGAACATCTTGCGGACGACGAGGCTCCCCGGGGGCCCGAGCGCAACGCGAAGGGCCCCGCAGCCGAAGCTGCGGGGCCCTCCAGGTGGTGCGGTGTCGCGTCAGATCACCGGTGGCGAAGTCGCCGGGTGTTACTTGGTGATCTTGGTGACGCGACCGGCGCCGACGGTGCGACCGCCCTCGCGGATGGCGAACTTGAGGCCGTCCTCCATGGCGATGGGCTGGATGAGCTCGACGTTCATCTCGGTGTTGTCACCGGGCATGACCATCTCGGTGCCCTCGGGGAGGTGCACGACACCCGTCACGTCAGTCGTACGGAAGTAGAACTGGGGACGGTAGTTGTCGTAGAACGGCGTGTGACGGCCGCCCTCGTCCTTGGACAGGATGTAGACGTTGGCCTCGAAGTCGGTGTGCGGGGTGATGGAACCCGGCTTCACGATGACCTGGCCACGCTCGACGTCCTCGCGCTTGGTGCCACGAAGGAGCAGGCCGACGTTCTCGCCAGCGCGACCCTCGTCGAGGAGCTTGCGGAACATCTCGACACCGGTGACGGTGGTCTTGGCCGGCGGGCCGGTGTGGATGCCGACGATCTCGACCTCCTCGTTGACCTTGAGGATGCCGCGCTCGATACGACCGGTGACGACGGTGCCACGACCGGTGATCGTGAAGACGTCCTCGACGGGCATGAGGAACGGCTTGTCGACCTCGCGCTCGGGCTCCGGGATGTAGTTGTCCACGGCGTCCATGAGGTCGAGGACCGACTTGCCCCACTCGGCGTCGCCCTCGAGCGCCTTCAGCGCCGAGACCTTGACGACCGGGAGGTCGTCGCCGGGGAACTCGTAGGAGGACAGCAGCTCGCGGACCTCCATCTCGACGAGCTCCATGATCTCCTCGTCGTCGACCATGTCAGCCTTGTTGAGCGCAACGACGATGTAGGGGACGCCGACCTGCTTGGCCAGCAGGACGTGCTCCTTCGTCTGCGGCATCGGACCATCGGTGGCCGCAACCACGAGGATCGCACCGTCCATCTGCGCCGCACCCGTGATCATGTTCTTCACGTAGTCGGCGTGGCCGGGGCAGTCGACGTGGGCGTAGTGACGACCCTCCGTCTGGTACTCGATGTGCGCGATCGAGATCGTGATGCCGCGCTGCTTCTCTTCCGGCGCCTTGTCGATGTCGTCGAACGCGAACTGCGGGTTCAGGTCCGGGTACTTGTCGTGCAGGACCTTGGAAATCGCAGCCGTCAGCGTCGTCTTACCGTGGTCGATGTGACCGATGGTGCCGATGTTGACGTGCGGCTTGGTCCGCTCGAACTTTGCCTTCGCCACTTGGTGTCCTCCTCAGGACTCTGTACTTGGTGGTACGCCGCGTGCCCAGGTGGGACGTGACGCGATATGGGGGTGGAGCTGGGGTGAGTCAGATCGTGGTTCGACCGTTGATCCTAGCGGTCACTCACCACGGGTCTTCTTGATGATCTCCTCGGCCACAGCCTTGGGGACCTCGGCGTAGGAGTCAAACTCCATCGAGTAGCTCGCGCGACCCTGGGTCTTGGACCGCAGGTCACCGACGTAGCCGAACATCTCCGACAGCGGGACGAGGCCGCGGACGACCTTGGCACCACTGATGTCCTCCATGGCCTGGATCTGGCCACGACGGGAGTTGATGTCACCGATGACGTCGCCCATGTAGTCCTCGGGCGTACGCACCTCGACGGCCATCATCGGCTCGAGGAGCACGGGGTCGGCCTTGCGGACGGCCTCCTTGAGCGCCATGGAACCGGCGATCTTGAACGCCATCTCCGAGGAGTCGACGTCGTGGTAGGCACCGTCGAGCAGGGTCGCCTTGATCCCGACGAGCGGGTAGCCGGCGAGCACGCCGTACTGCATGGCGTCCTGGATTCCGGCGTCCACCGACGGGATGTACTCGCGCGGGACGCGACCACCGGTGACCTTGTTGGTGAACTCGTAGAGCTCGCCCTCGGCGGTGTCCAGCGGCTCGATCGAGATCTGGATCTTGGCGAACTGGCCGGAGCCACCCGTCTGCTTCTTGTGGGTGAAGTCGAGCTTCTCCACGGTGCGACGGATCGTCTCGCGGTAGGCCACCTGCGGCTTGCCGACGTTGGCCTCGACCTTGAACTCGCGCTTCATGCGGTCCACGAGGATGTCGAGGTGGAGCTCGCCCATGCCGGCGATGATGGTCTGGCCGGTCTCCTCGTCGTGGTGGACCTGGAAGGTCGGGTCCTCGGCGGAGAGCTTCTGGATGGCGGTGGAGAGCTTCTCCTGGTCACCCTTGGTCTTCGGCTCGATGGCCACCTGGATGACCGGGTCCGGGAACGTCATCGACTCGAGCACGATCTGCTCGTTCGGGTCGCTCAGGGTGTCACCGGTCGTGGTGTCCTTGAGGCCGATCGCCGCGTAGATGTGACCCGCGAGGGCCTCGTCCACCGGGTTCTCCTTGTTGGCGTGCATCTGGAAGAGCTTCCCGATGCGCTCCTTGCGGCCCTTGGTCGTGTTGACGACCGCGGAGCCGCTGGAGATCTGGCCGGAGTAGACGCGGATGAAGGTCAGCGTGCCGAAGAACGGGTGCGTCGCGACCTTGAACGCCAGGGCCGAGAACGGCTCCGTGGTGTCGGGCTTGCGCGTCATCTCGATCTCCTCGTGGTTCGGCTTGTGGCCGACCATCGGGGGGACGTCGAGCGGGGACGGCAGGTAGTCGACGACGGCGTCGAGCATCGGCTGCACACCGCGGTTCTTGAAGGCGGAGCCGCACAGGATCGGGTAGAGCTCGGAGTTGACCGTGAGCTTGCGGATCGCGCCCTTGATCTCCTCGGGCGTCAGCTCCTCGCCACCGAGGTACTTCTCCATGAGGACGTCGTCGGACTCGGCGACGCGCTCGACCAGGGCGTGGCGGTACTCCTCCACCTTCTCGACCATGTCGGCCGGGATCTCCTGGATCTCGTACTTGGCACCCATGGTGACGTCACCCTTGGCGTCACCGGGCCACACGAGGGCGCGACGGTAGATGAGGTCGACGACACCGACGAAGTCGTTCTCGGCGCCGATCGGCAGCTGGAGCACGAGGGGCTCCGCGCCGAGGCGGTCCTTGATGGTGTCGACGGTGAAGTAGAAGTCCGCGCCGAGCTTGTCCATCTTGTTGACGAACGCGATGCGGGGGACGTCGTACTTGTCGGCCTGACGCCAGACGGTCTCGGACTGGGGCTCGACGCCCTCCTTGCCGTCGAACACCGCGACGGCGCCGTCCAGCACGCGCAGCGAACGCTCCACCTCGACGGTGAAGTCGACGTGCCCGGGGGTGTCGATGATGTTGATCTGGGTGCCCTCCCAGAAGGAGGTCACGGCGGCAGACGTGATCGTGATGCCGCGCTCCTTCTCCTGCTCCATCCAGTCGGTGGTGGAGGCACCGTCGTGGGTCTCACCGATCTTGTGGTTGACCCCGGTGTAGAAGAGGATGCGCTCAGTCGTCGTCGTCTTGCCGGCGTCGATGTGCGCCATGATCCCGATGTTGCGGACCTTGGTCAGGTCCGTCAGGACGTCGAGTGCCAATGTGATCGTCTCATCTCGCTCGTTACGAAAATTCGTGGTGGTGCGGGTGGCGCGTGAGCACCACGCACCTCCGGTGTGCCGCGCGCGCGGTCTGCAGCGCGCGGCACCCCGGTGCTGTTACCAGCGGTAGTGCGCGAAGGCCTTGTTGGACTCGGCCATCTTGTGGGTGTCCTCGCGACGCTTGACCGCGGCACCGAGGCCGTTGGACGCGTCGAGGATCTCGTTCATGAGGCGCTCGGTCATGGTCTTCTCACGACGCTGACGCGAGTAGCCGACCATCCAGCGCAGGGCCAGCGTGGTCGCGCGGTTGGGCTTGACCTCGATCGGCACCTGGTAGGTCGCGCCACCGACACGGCGGGACTTGACCTCAAGGGTGGGACGGATGTTGTCGAGGGCACGCTTGAGCGTGACCACGGGGTCGGAGCCGGTCTTCTCCTTGACGCCCTCGAGGGCGCCGTAGACGATCGTCTCGGCGATGGACTTCTTGCCGTCGAGGAGGATCTTGTTGACCAGCTGGGTCACCAACGGGGAGTTGTGGACCGGGTCGACGACGAGGGGGCGCTTGGGCGCGGGTCCCTTACGAGGCATTACTTCTTCTCCTTCTTCGCGCCGTAAAGGGAGCGGGCCTGCTTGCGGTTCTTGACACCCTGGGTGTCGAGCGAGCCGCGGACGATCTTGTAGCGCACGCCGGGAAGGTCCTTCACACGACCGCCACGCACGAGCACGATCGAGTGCTCCTGCAGGTTGTGGCCGACGCCGGGGATGTAGGCCGTGACCTCGATGCCGCTGGTGAGGCGCACGCGGGCGACCTTGCGCAGGGCAGAGTTCGGCTTCTTGGGGGTGGTGGTGTACACACGCGTGCACACACCACGGCGCTGGGGCGAGCCCTTGAGGGCAGGAGTCTTGGTCTTGGTGACCTTGTCCTGACGCCCCTTGCGCACAAGCTGGTTGATCGTAGGCAACCTGTTCTCCGTACGTAGTTGATGTTCTGCGCCGACTGGCTGACCAGCAGCCGTCCGGCACTCCTTGGTGTGGTGCTCCGCCCGACCCCCGCACTCGGGTGTGTCGGACTCGGCGCTCCCCCCTGCACTCCCCACAACGGACCCATGCGGATCTGACGTGGATTGCCCGGCGAGAGGTGGTGCTGGCCCACCTGCCGGTGACGGCGGCGGCTCCAGCGGGCGTGCCCGAGGTTTGGACCTCAGACACAGTGTTCAAAGATACCGCCTGCGTGGTGGCCCACCAAATCGGTATGGGCCCGCTCCCCCGCTGCGCGGCACCCCGGTCAACACCGGCGCGGCCCCGTGTATGCCGCCTGCTCCCCGGCGGGCGTCGCCCACCCGGCGTGCGGGTGGCCGGCACGCGAACGTCCGGGACGCGGGGCGGCACGACCGAGGGGGCCGGCCCGGCGAACCGGACCGACCCCCTCGGGTCACGCTCTGCGGGAACCTCAGTCGAGGCCCAGCTCGGCGTCGTCGAGGCGGATGGCCTCGCCGGAGCCCGGGCCGAAGACCGGGTAGTCGTACTCGTAGCTCGGCATCGAGTACATCGCAGCCTTGGCCTCTTCCGTCGCCTCGACCTTGATGTTCCGGTAGCGCGGGAGACCCGTGCCGGCCGGGATGAGCTTTCCGAGGATGACGTTCTCCTTCAGACCCAGCAGCGGGTCCGACTTCCCGTTCATCGCAGCCTCGGTGAGCACGCGGGTCGTCTCCTGGAAGGAGGCGGCCGACAGCCACGAGTCGGTCGCGAGCGACGCCTTGGTGATACCCATGAGCTCGGGGCGACCCGAGGCCGGGCGACCGTTCTCGGCGACGACGCGACGGTTCTCGTTCTCGAAGCGGCCACGCTCGGCCAGCTCACCGGGGAGCAGGTCGGCGTCACCGGACTCGATGATCGTGATCCGGCGCAGCATCTGCCGCACGATGACCTCGATGTGCTTGTCGTGGATCGACACACCCTGCTGGCGGTAGACGTGCTGGACCTCGTCGACCAGGTGCATCTGGACCGCACGCGGGCCGAGGATGCGCAGGACCTGCTTCGGGTCGATCGAACCGACCGTCAGCTGGTGGCCGACCTCGACGTGCTCGCCGTCCGCGACGAGCAGGCGCGCACGCTTGCTCACGGGGTAGGCGTGCTCCTCGGAGCCGTCGTCGGGGGTCAGCATCAGGCGACGCGTCTTGTCCGTGTCCTCGATCACGACGCGGCCGGAGGCCTCGGCGATCGGGGAGACACCCTTCGGGGTACGTGCCTCGAAGAGCTCGACGACACGCGGCAGACCCTGGGTGATGTCGTCACCGGCCACACCACCGGTGTGGAAGGTACGCATCGTCAGCTGGGTGCCGGGCTCACCGATGGACTGCGCGGCGATGATGCCGACCGCCTCACCGATGTCGACGAGCTTGCCGGTGGCCAGCGAACGGCCGTAGCAGGCGGCGCAGGTGCCGACGTGGGACTCACAGGTGAGCACCGAGCGGACCTTGACCTCCTCGACGCCGGCGGCGACGAGGGCGTCGATGACCACGTCACCGAGGTCGATACCGGCCTCGGCCAGGACGGAACCGTCCTTCTCGACGTCGGCGGCGAGCGTCCGCGCGTAGACCGAGGTCTCCACGTCGTCGTGCTCGACCAGCGCACCGGCCGCGTTCTTCTGCGCGATCGGCATGGTCAGGCCACGGTCGGTGCCGCAGTCGTCCTCGCGGATGATGACGTCCTGCGAGACGTCCACCAGACGACGGGTCAGGTAACCCGAGTCGGCGGTACGCAGCGCGGTGTCGGCCAGACCCTTGCGCGAGCCGTGCGTGGAGATGAAGAACTCGAGCACCGACAGACCCTCGCGGAAGTTCGCGCGGATCGGGCGGGGAATGATGTCGCCCTTCGGGTTGGACACCAGACCACGCATACCGGCGATCTGACGCAGCTGCATCCAGTTACCACGCGCACCCGAGGACACCATCTTGTAGATGGTGTTGGTCTTCGGGAGGTTGGCCTCCATCTCCTTGGCGACCTCGTTGGTGGCCTGGGTCCAGATCTCGATGAGCTCCTGGCGACGCTCGTCGTCGGTGATCAGACCGCGCTCGTACTGGACCTGGACCTTGGTGGCCTTGGTCTCGTACGCCTCGAGGATCTCGAGCTTGCGCGGCGGGGTCACGACGTCGGAGATGGCGACCGTGGTGCCCGAGCGGGTCGCCCAGTGGAAGCCGTACTCCTTGAGCGCGTCGAGGCTGGCCGCGACCTGCACCTTGCTGTAGCGCTCGGCGAGGTCGTTGACGATCGTCGAGAGGCGCTTCTTGTCCACGACGGCGTCGACGAACGGGTAGTCCACCGGCAGCGTCTGGTTGAACAGCGCGCGGCCCAGGGTGGTCTCGAACGTCAGCGAAGGCACCTGGCCCTGCGCGTCCGCCTCGACACCCTCGGGCAGCTCGGTGCCCGGGATCGGCACGACGTCGACCAGGCGCAGCTTGATCTTGCTGCCGAGCTCGAGCGAGCCCGCGTCGAACGCCATCCGCGCCTCGTGGACCGAGGAGAACGCGCGACCGGTGCCGCGACCCTCCTCCACCTCGGAGGTGAGGTGGTAGAGGCCGATGATCATGTCCTGGGTGGGCATGGTCACCGGACGACCGTCGGCCGGCTTGAGGATGTTGTTGCTCGAGAGCATGAGGATGCGGGCCTCGGCCTGCGCCTCGGTGCTCAGCGGCACGTGGACAGCCATCTGGTCACCGTCGAAGTCGGCGTTGAAGGCCGAGCAGACGAGCGGGTGGATCTGGATGGCCTTGCCCTCGACCAGCTGGGGCTCGAACGCCTGGATGCCGAGTCGGTGCAGCGTGGGTGCACGGTTGAGCAGCACGGGGTGCTCGGTGATGACCTCTTCGAGGACGTCCCACACGACCGGACGGGCGCGCTCGACCATGCGCTTGGCCGACTTGATGTTCTGCGCGTGGTCGAGGTCGACCAGGCGCTTCATCACGAACGGCTTGAAGAGCTCCAGGGCCATCTGCTTGGGCAGACCGCACTGGTGCAGCTTGAGCTGCGGGCCGACGACGATGACCGAACGGCCGGAGTAGTCGACGCGCTTGCCGAGCAGGTTCTGGCGGAAACGACCCTGCTTGCCCTTGAGCATGTCGGACAGCGACTTGAGCGGACGGTTGCCGGGGCCCGTGACCGGGCGACCACGACGGCCGTTGTCGAAGAGGCTGTCGACAGCCTCCTGGAGCATCCGCTTCTCGTTGTTGACGATGATCTCGGGAGCACCGAGGTCGAGCAGCCGCTTGAGGCGGTTGTTGCGGTTGATCACGCGGCGGTACAGGTCGTTCAGGTCGGAGGTCGCGAAGCGGCCACCGTCCAGCTGCACCATCGGACGCAGGTCCGGCGGGATGACCGGGACGGCGTCGAGCACCATGCCGTCGGGCTTGTTGGTCGTGACCTGGAACGCGGTGACGACCTTGAGCCGCTTGAGGGCACGGGTCTTCTTCTGGCCCTTGCCGGTGGCGATGATCTCGCGCAGCAGCTCCGCCTCGGCCTCGAGGTCGAAGGTCTGCAGGCGCTTCTGGATCGCCGCGGCGCCCATGCCGCCCTCGAAGTAGAGGCCGAACCGGTCGCGCATCTCGCGGTAGAGGATCTCGTCGCCCTCGAGGTCCTGGACCTTGAGGTTCTTGAACCGGTCCCAGACCTGCTCGAGGCGCTCGATCTGCTGGTCCGCACGCTTGCGGATCTGGTTCATCTCGCGCTCGGCGGACTCGCGGACCTTGCGGCGCGCGTCGGCCTTGGCACCCTCGGCCTCGAGCTCGGCGAGGTCGGACTCGAGGCGCTTGGCACGGGCCTCGACCTCGGAGTCGCGCTTGTTCGAGAACTCCTTCTTCTCGACCTCGATCTGCGCCTCGAGCGACGGCAGGTCCTTGTGGCGCTGCTCGTCGTCGACGGACGTGATCATGTAGGCCGCGAAGTAGATGACCTTCTCGAGGTCCTTCGGGGCCAGGTCGAGCAGGTAGCCCAGGCGCGACGGGACGCCCTTGAAGTACCAGATGTGGGTGACGGGGGCGGCGAGCTCGATGTGGCCCATCCGCTCACGACGCACCTTGGCGCGGGTGACCTCGACGCCACAGCGCTCACAGATGATGCCCTTGAAGCGGACTCGCTTGTACTTGCCGCAGTTGCACTCCCAGTCCCGGGTGGGGCCGAAGATGCGCTCGCAGAACAGGCCCTCCTTCTCGGGCTTGAGCGTGCGGTAGTTGATGGTTTCCGGCTTCTTCACCTCACCGTGGCTCCACTGACGGATGTCGTCAGCAGTGGCCAGGCCGATGCGCAGTTCGTCAAAGAAGTTGACGTCGAGCACGTGGTTCCTTCTTCCGTGTCTCTAGCTTTAAATCTGGGGTTGGTCGGGAGGAGGGGCGGTATGCCGCGCGCTCACCAGGGGTGCCCGCGCGGCATACCGACGCCTTAGACCTCTTCGACCGAACTGGGCTCGCGCCGGGACAGGTCGATTCCGAGCTCCTCCGCCGCGCGGAAGACGTCCTCGTCGGACTCCTTCAGCTCGATGGACGTGCCGTCGCTGCTGAGCACCTCGACGTTGAGGCACAGCGACTGCATCTCCTTGATGAGCACCTTGAAGGACTCGGGGATGCCGGGCTCGGGGATGTTGTCGCCCTTGACGATCGCCTCGTAGACCTTCACGCGGCCCTGGACGTCGTCGGACTTGATGGTGAGCAGCTCCTGCAGCGCGTAGGCGGCGCCGTAGGCCTCGAGGGCCCACACCTCCATCTCACCGAAGCGCTGGCCACCGAACTGCGCCTTACCACCCAGCGGCTGCTGCGTGATCATGGAGTACGGGCCGGTGCTGCGGGCGTGGATCTTGTCGTCCACGAGGTGGTGCAGCTTGAGGATGTACATGTAACCCACCGACACCGGCTCGGGGAACGGCTCGCCGGAGCGGCCGTCGAAGAGCCGGGACTTGCCGGAACCGTCGATGAGGCGCACGTCGTCGCGGGTCTTGGTCGTGGAGTCCAGCAGACCCACGATCTCGTCCTCGCGCACACCGTCGAACACCGGGGAGGCCACGCGCGTGCCGGCGGGCGCCTTGCGGGCGTCCTCCGGGATGAGCTTGGCCCAGTCCGGGTTGCCGGCGATCTCCCAGCCGCGCGAGGCGGCCCAGCCGAGGTGCAGCTCGAGGATCTGGCCGACGTTCATTCGACCGGGGACACCGAGCGGGTTGAGCACGACGTCCACGGGGGTGCCGTCCTCGAGGAACGGCATGTCCTCGACGGGCAGGATCTTGGAGATGACGCCCTTGTTGCCGTGACGGCCGGCGAGCTTGTCACCGTCGGTGATCTTGCGCTTGTTGGCGACGTAGACGCGCACGAGCTGGTTGACACCCGGGGGCAGGTCGTCGCCCTCGTCCTTGTCGAACACCTTCACGCCGATGACCGTGCCGGTCTCGCCGTGGGGCACCTTCAGGGACGTGTCGCGGACCTCGCGGGCCTTCTCACCGAAGATGGCGCGCAGGAGGCGCTCCTCCGGCGTCAGCTCGGTCTCACCCTTGGGCGTGACCTTGCCGACGAGCAGGTCGCCGTCGCGGACCTCGGCGCCGATGCGGATGATGCCGCGCTCGTCGAGGTCGGCCAGGACCTCCTCGGAGACGTTCGGGATGTCCCGGGTGATCTCCTCCGGCCCGAGCTTGGTGTCACGGGCGTCGACCTCGTGCTCCTCGATGTGGATCGAGGAGAGGACGTCGTCCTGCACCAGGCGCTGGCTGAGGATGATCGCGTCCTCGTAGTTGTGGCCCTCCCACGGCATGAACGCCACGAGCAGGTTGCGCCCGAGCGCCATCTCGCCACCGTCGGTCGCGGGACCGTCGGCGATGACGCCGCCGGTCTCGACCCGGTCGCCCTCGTTGACGACGACGACCTGGTTGTACGACGTGCCCTGGTTGGAGCGCGCGAACTTGGCGATGCGGTAGGTGCGGGTCGAGCCGTCGTCACCGGCGACGGTGACGAGGTCGGCAGAGACCTCGGTGACCACACCAGCGGCCTCGGCACGGACGACGTCGCCCGAGTCGAGCGCGGCGCGGTACTCCATGCCGGTGCCGACCAGCGGCGCCTCGGACTTGACGAGCGGCACCGCCTGGCGCTGCATGTTGGAACCCATGAGCGCGCGGTTGGCGTCGTCGTGCTCGAGGAACGGGATCAGCGCGGTCGCGGCGGACACCATCTGGCGGGCCGAGACGTCGATGAAGTCGACGTCCTCACCCGGGATGTAGTCGACCTCGCCGCCCTTGGTGCGGACCAGGACGCGCTCGTCCGTGAAGTTGCCCTCGGCGTCGATGACGGCGTTGGCCTGCGCGATGACGTGGCGGTCCTCCTCGTCGGCGGACAGGTACTGGATGTCGTCGGTGACGCGACCCTTGACGACCTTGCGGTACGGGGTCTCGATGAAGCCGAAGGCGTTGATCCGACCGTAGGACGCCAGCGAGCCGATCAGGCCGATGTTCGGGCCTTCCGGGGTCTCGATGGGGCACATGCGGCCGTAGTGCGACGGGTGGACGTCACGGACCTCCATGCCGGCGCGGTCACGGGACAGACCACCCGGGCCGAGGGCCGACAGACGCCGCTTGTGCGTCAGGCCCGCGAGCGGGTTGTTCTGGTCCATGAACTGCGACAGCTGCGAGGTGCCGAAGAACTCCTTGATCGAGGCCACCACGGGGCGGATGTTGATCAGGGTCTGCGGCGTGATCGCCTCGACGTCCTGCGTGGTCATGCGCTCGCGGACGACGCGCTCCATGCGGGACAGGCCGGTGCGGACCTGGTTCTGGATGAGCTCGCCGACGTTGCGCAGGCGACGGTTGCCGAAGTGGTCGATGTCGTCGACCTCGACGACGACCTCGTCACCGTTCTTGCCGTTCAGGGTCGTCTCGCCGGCGTGCAGGGAGACGATGTACTTGATCGTCGCGACGATGTCATCCACGGACAGGACCGAGTCGCCGAGCTCGGCGGCGACGCCGAGCTTGCGGTCGATCTTGTAGCGGCCGACCTTGGCGAGGTCGTAGCGCTTGGGGTTGAAGTAGAGGTTGTCCAGGAGGGTCTGGGCGGCCTCACGGGTCGGCGGTTCGCCCGGGCGCAGCTTGCGGTAGATGTCGAGCAGCGCGTCGTCCTGGCCGGCCGTGTGGTCCTTCTCCAGGGTGAGCCGCATCGACTCGTAGTCGCCGAACTCCTCGAGGATGTCGGCCTCGGACATGCCCAGGGCCTTGAGGAGCACCGTGACCGACTGCTTGCGCTTGCGGTCGACGCGGACGCCCACCATGTCGCGCTTGTCGATCTCGAACTCGAGCCACGCACCGCGGCTCGGGATGATCTTCGAGGTGTAGATGTCCTTGTCGGACGTCTTGTCGGGCGTGCGCTCGAAGTAGACGCCCGGGCTGCGGACCAGCTGGGAGACGACGACACGCTCGGTGCCGTTGATGACGAAGGTGCCGCGCTCGGTCATGAGCGGGAAGTCACCCATGAACACCGTCTGGCTCTTGATCTCGCCGGTGGTGGTGTTCATGAACTCCGCGGTGACGAACAGGGGCGCGGAGTAGGTCTGGTCGCGCTCCTTGCAGTCCTCGATGGAGTACTTGACCTCTTCGAAGCGGTGGTCACGGAACGACAGCGACATGGAGCCGCTGAAGTCCTCGATGGGAGAGATTTCCTCGAAGATCTCCTCGAGGCCGGAGCGATCCGGCACATCCCCCCGACCCGCGGCCTTGGCCTCTGCGACACGGGCCTGCCAGCGCTCGTTACCGAGCAGCCAGTCGAAGCTTTCCGTTTGCAGCGCCAAGAGGTCGGGGACCTCGAGGGGTTCGCGGATCTTCGCGAACGACAGACGGCCAGAAGCCGTCCGTGCGGTGGACACAGTCTGAGTCGCGTTGCGCGAGGCAGCCAAGGAGGGGTCCTTCCACGGGCCTGTCTTAAAACTGATGGTTCGAAACCGAATTGGCGCCGGCCGCCGTCACGATCCCGCCAGGAGGTGGCTCGTTTTCCGTGCCGGAGGGCACGACGAAGAGCTTCTGTCCGAGGTGGGGGCGCGAAAGAGGGCAGCGCAAAGGATGAGCATACACGTAGGAGGGCAGCCTCGTCCAACCGTGTCCAGCGGGCAGAGCCACAGCCTTGACGGGGGTCTCGCCCCCACAAGGGGCGGGTCGACGCAGACGAGGATGACGCGCCCGCGCCCCTGCGTCAAGGGCGCCACCCCGAGAAGGAGCCGAACGGTCCCCCGGCACGACTGCGGCGACGCCCCGTAGGGGACGTCGCCGCAGGTCAGCGGGGTGCTCCGAGGATCGTCAGAACGCGTCCACCCGGCTGATCAACCACCGGTCGCCGACCTTGGACAGCGTCGCGAGGACGCGGTTCTGGTCGACGACGGGCTGCTTCTGGTCGGTGCCGACCCGCGCCTGGTTGACGAAGGCCATCACCTTCACCGTCGTCGGGGACGAGCTCATCACGCCGACGTCGGAGACCCGGGCCTGCACGACGGTCTGGTTCTTGACGGCCAGCGGCTTGATCTCCTTGTCCATGGCGGTGGTGAACTCGGTCTTGAACGACCCGGTGAGCAGGCCCTCGATCTGGGCGGACTGCGCGTCGATGGTCTTGTAGTTGTAGCTGAGCATCTGCTCGATCGACGTGCGCGCCTGGCTGGTCGCTGCGCGCTCGGCGCGCGCGTCGGCGCCGGTGTCCTGGAGGCTGAGGCCGGCGACGGTGCCGAGCAGGGCGAGGCTGGCCACGAGGGCCACCGAGGGGGCCACCCAGCGGCGTCGACGGCCGGCGGGCACCTCCGAGGAGGCCGTGCCCTCTCCCGCCTCGAGCCCGGACGTCGCCTCGGACGTCGCCTCGGACGTGGGCTCTGCCGCGGCGCCCTGGTGCCGCGGGGGCAGGGTCAGCCGGCGTCGGGGACCAGCCGTGGCACCCTCGGCCGGGTCGCCGCTGCGCTCGACCGCAGGTGCGTCCGTGGAGCCGGTCGCGGGGGACGCGGCCGTTGGGGCCGCGGTGGCGGTGCCCGTCGTGCGGGCGCGTGAGCGGTGCCCGGCGACCTTGGGGCGGGGACGAGGGGTGTCAGCCGACGAACTCAAGGTTCTCCACCTTCCATGCCGATCCGACCTTCCGGAGCTCCAGCCGCATCCGGTAGGTCTTGGTCTCCCCCGCGGGGACGGCGGTGTTCTTCGTCGGCGCGACCACCCCGACGAGCGCGACCGCAGAGTCGAGGTCACCGGAGACGAGGGCGGCCTCGGACCGCTGGACGGTCGAGACCGTCTTGTTGGCGACCAGCACCTTCTTGAGCTGGTCGACCGAGGTCGTGTAGCTCTTGAGGAACTCCCCCGTGGCACCGGCCCGGACCCGTGCGGTGTCTGCGTCGACCTTGGCGTAGTCGACGCTGACGAAGTTGATGGCCAGCTGCCTGGCCGCAGCCGTGGCGGCGGCGTTGGCCGCCGAGGTCTGCCGCGCGGCATACCAGTCCCGGCCGCGGGTGGCCCCGAGGGCCACCGAGGCGACGAGGGCGAGGGCCACCACCACCCACACGAGGCGGGGGGTGATGCGGGCGACGCCCGCGGTGGGCGCTGCGCGGCCCGCGGGGTCGGTGGTCGACCCGGTGGCGGGTTCGGCGTCGGCGTCGGTCATGCCCGCCATTGTGGTGGGCGTCGTGACGGGCGCGGTGGTGGTGGTGCTCATCGAGCGGCCTCCTTCATGATCCACAACCACGAGGCCTCACCGCCCGCACCGTCCGTCGGGGGGACGGGCACGGAGACCTGTGGTGTCGCCATGCCCAACGACGCGGCCATGCCCGGCGATACGGGCTGGTCGCCGAAAGCGAGCGGAACGGTCGCGTTGGCGGCCCCGCCCGAGGCCGGGGGCGCGTTCTGCGCACCGCGCACGGTCGTCCCCGACCCACGGGGGGCGGTGCAGCGGGCGCTGGTGTTCACCGGCGGCAGGTTGGTCGTCGTCTTCGGGTTGGTCCGCTTCGTGCCGCCGTAGCCCTGGGTGCAGACCGGCGGGTTCTGCGCGAGGGCCAGCCCGAAGTGGGCGGTGCCGTCACCGGGCACGACGGTGAAGCCGCCGGCCACGACGTCGGGGTACGTCACGAGCAGCTGCTGGATGCCGTCGACGCGCGCGGTGGTGACCTGGCCGACGGTGATGAGGTTGGCCAGCAGGGCCGCGAGGTTGCCCTTGTTGTCGCGGATCAGCGCCTCGAGCTCGGTCGAGGCCACGACGCCACGGTCGAGCACGAGCCGCAGGTCGCCGTCCGAGGACTTGAGGGTGTCGGCGAGGTCGGCGAAGTTCTTCGCAAAGGTCTTGACCTGGCCGGACGTGTCGCGCTGGGTGTCCAGGACGATCCGGCCGTCGTCGAGCAGCTTCTTGGTCTCGGGCAGCGCCTCGGTGGCCGCCTGGGTGAGGGCGTCACCACTGTCGATGAGCCGCTGGAGGTCCTGCCCGCCGTCGGCGAACCCGTTCCCGAGCTCGTCGACCACCGTGGACAGGTCCTGCCGGTCAACGGAGTTGACGGTGTGGTCGAGGTCGAGCAGCAGCGTGTCGACGCGCAGGGGGAACTGGGTGTCCTTGCGCGGGATCGTGTCGCCGTCGGCGAGCACCGCCCCACCGTCGCTGCGCGGCTGGAAGTCGAGGTACTGCTCCCCCACCGCCGAGCGGTTCTCCACGACGACCTTGGTGTCCTTGGGGATCTTGACGCCGCGCTGGATCTTCGCGTCGACGACGACGCCGTCCTTGGACAGGCGCAGGTCGTCCACGCGGCCGACGGTGACCCCCCGGTAGGACACCTCGGAGCCGATGAAGATGCCACCGGACTGCGCGAAGTCGGCCGACACGTGGTACTGACCGCCGACCACCCGGTCGTAGAGGCCGACGTAGCGCGCCGACAGTACCGAGACCGTGAGGAGGGTGATGAGCATGAAGGCGAACAGCTGCACCTTCACCGAGCGGCGGATCATGCGTCACCTCCGTAGAGGGAGCGCCAGGAGCCGTCGGAGCTCGACTGCGACTGCTGCGGGCTCAGGCAGAGCGGCGGACAGACGGGGTTCCCGCTCGACGTCCGGCTCGACGACGTGCTCCTGGGCAGGGGCACCCCGGGGACGCTCGGCACCGAGATGGACGGGGTGGGCAGCGACGGCGTCACCGGCAGCGACGGCGTCGGCAGACCCGGGAGCCCGGGGAGGCCACCCGTGGGCAGCCCGCCGGTGGGGAGACCGCCGGTGGGCAGGGTCGTCGGCAGGCCGAGGTTGCCCGCGAGGTTCTTGAGGTTGAGGTCCAGGTCGGCCGACAGGTTCGTGTAGTCGCCCTTGATCGCCCCGGTCGCGCTGTCGGGGAACGGGTAGGTCAGGAACAGCTGCAGGGACTTGGGCAGGTTGTCACCGGCCTTGGTGAGCTGGGCCAGGATGGGTTCAAGGGCCTTGAGGTTGGCCGTGGTGTCGGCCTTGCTCTGCGCGATGACGTCGGTACCCACCGCGCCGAGGCGGCTGAGCGCAGCGAGCAGCTGGACCAGCTGCTTGCGCTGGTCGGCGAGCACCTTCAGGCCCTGCGGCATCGTGGCCAGGGCCCGGTCGATGTCGTCCTTCTGGGCCGCGAGTCGGCTGGCGAGCTTGTCGATGTTGTCGATGGCCCGGACGATCTCGCTCTTCTGCTGGTCGAGCCCGCCGACGAACGTGTCGAGCTGCTTGATCAGGTCCTTGATCTCGGCCTGGTTGCCGGTCAGGGCGTGGTTGAGCTCGGTCTCGATCACCTTCAGCTGGGCGACGCCACCACCGTTGAGCAGCAACGACATCGCACTGAGGACCTCTTCGACCTCGGGGTTGCGGCCGGTCCGGTCGAGGGGGATGTTGTCGCCGTCGCCGAGGGCGCCCTCGGGGGTGCCCGTGGTCGGCGGTGAGAGCTCGACGTACTTCTCCCCCAGCAGGGACGTCTGCTTGAGCTCGGCCACCGCGTTGTCGGGGAGCTTCACGTCCTTGGGCAGGCGCAGCGTCACCCGGGCGGTCCAGCCGTTGAGCTCGATCTTCTCCACCGAGCCCACGGTCACCTGGTCCACCTTCACCGAGGACTGCGGGACGAGGTCGAGCACGTCGGCGAACTCGGCGGTGACGCGGATGATGTCGCCGCTGTTGGCGGCGCCACCGGGCAGGGGCAGGTCGAACGCACCCTGGCAGCCCGTCGTGGTCAGCACCGCGCCGGCCGCCAGCGCGGCGGCGAACAGGCGGCCACGCGGCATACGCGTCCGGGTGGTGGGGTCGCTGGAGTGCGCCATGGTGGTCACCGGTCCCCCTCGAGGAGCCCACCGAGGGTGGGGTCGGCGCCGCGCAGCTGCACGGCGGGAGTGGTCGGGGCTGGCGCCCCGGCGGTGGTCGCCTCGGGCCCGGTGCCCCCCTGCGACCTCGGTATGGCGCTGAGCAGGTTGGTCGGGAGGACCACGCCCAGCCCCTTGAGCTTGTCGAGGAGGTCGGTCACGGGCTTGAGCACGCCCGCCACGGTGGTGCAGACGCTCGGCGGCTGGCCGCTCGCGGTGATGAGGTTGCACAGCAACGTCTGGAGCTTGAGGTTCTCGTTGAGGTTGGCGCGGGTGTCGAGCGTGCCGCTCTTGGGGTTGTAGGCGTTCTGGAGGTTGCTGATCGCGACCGGGGCGTCGGTCAGCGTCTCCGCCAGGGCGTCACGCTGCTTGGCGACCGTCCCGGTGACGGAGGCGAGCTGGCCGATGTTGGTCGTCAGCGACGCCCGGTTGTCGTGCACGAACGAGCTCACCTCGCTCAGCGCCACCGCGAGGTTCTTCAGGGCGGCGGCGAGGTCGTCCCGCTCGGCGTCGAGCTGGGTCGAGACGCTCGCGAGGTCGGCGTTGAGTCGGCGCACCTGGCTGTCGTTGGTGGCGAGCATCGAGGTGAAGGTCTGCAGGTTCTTCACCGTGCCGAACAGGTCGTTGCGCCCGCCCGACAGGGTCTGCAGGGCGAGGCTGAGGTCGTGGTTGGTGTCGTGGATCTTCTGGCCCTGGCCGTCGAGGTTCCTGGCTCCGGTGTCGAGGGCGGCCTGGAGGGCACCGTCCTTGTTGGCACCCGTGGGACCGAGGGCGACGAGCAGGTCGTCCAGGCTGGTGGAGATCCGGTCGAGCTCGACCGGGACGGCGGTGCGGTCCAGGCCGATCTGCGCGTGGTCCTTCATCACCGGCCCACCGGTGTAGGCAGGGAAGAGCTGGACGTACCGGTCGCTGACCAGCGACGGAGCGACCACGGCGGCCTGGGCCTGGGCGGGCACCTTGTACTTCGCGTCGTACTCGAAGACCACCTCGACCTTGTCGCCCTTCGGGGTGACGTCCTTGACCTGCCCGACCTGCACGCCGAGGATGCGCACGTCGGAGCCAGGGAAGAGACCCACGGCGCGGGAGAACTCACCCGTGACCCGGACGGTCTCGTGGCGGGGCCAGAACGCGTACGCGCCTGCAGCCAGCGCCACCACGGTGAGCGCGGCGACGGCCTTCGGGACGAAGCCCCCGAGCGACGGGGTACGGCGGGCCATCACTTGCCTCCGAGTTCGACGGGCGTGGTGAGGTTCTCGATGTAGGTGTCGAACCACCGGCCGTTGCCCAGGACGTTGGCGAACAGCCGGGTGAAGGGCGCCATGGCGGCGATCGTGTCGCTGAGGTCCTTCTCGTGCTTCTGCAGCACCGCGAGGACCTTGGTCAGCTGGTCCAGGGCCGGCTTGAGCTGTGCCCGGTTGTCCCGGACCAGGCCGGTCACCTGCTGGGCCATCGCCGAGGTGTTGACGAAGAGGGTGTGGATGTCCTCCCGACGCGCCTCGAGCTCGACCAGCAGCAGGTCGGCGTTCTTGATGATCGACTCGATCGCCTTGTTCCGCTGGGCGACCGTGCCCGAGACGCTGTTCGCCGAGGCGAGCAGCTTCTTCAGCTCGGCGTCCCGCGAGGCGATCGTCCGCGACAGCCGGCTGAGGCCGTCGAGAGCGGCCTTGACGTCCTTCGGGCTGTCCTTGAACTCCGTGGCCAGGGTCGTCAGGGAGTCGGCCAGCTGACCCGTGTCGATGCGCTCGGTGGTCGTCGCGAGGTCGCTGAAGGCGTTGATGATGTCGTAGGACGAGACCGTGCGGTCGATCGGGATCTCGCTGTCCGCCTTGAGCTGCCCCGGACCGGCGGGCTCGAGCGCGAGGTACTTCTGGCCCAGCAGGGTCTTCATCCGCACCGACGCGGCGGTCTCCGTGCCGAATGCGGCCGGCTCGGTGACCTTGAACTGCACGACGACGTGGTCGCCCGCGAGGTCGACGGACTTCACCTTGCCGACCTTGACGCCGGCGATGCGGACGTCGTCGCCCTTGAGCAGGCCACCTGCCTCGCTGAAGGCGGCCCGGTAGGAGTCGCCCCCACCGATGAAGGGGATGCTCTGGATGTTGAAGGCCAGGAACAGCAGCACGGCGATGGAGAGCAGGCCGACCGCCCCGATCGGGACGGGGTTGCGCTCACGGAACGGGATGGCCATCAGGAGCACCTCGCAGCCGACAGCTGTTCGGGCTTGCCGAGGTTGACCGCAGGGCCGACCGGCAGCTTGATCGTGCCGCTGAAGTCGCACAGGTAGAAGTTGAACCACGAGCCGTACGTGGCGGTCCGGGTGATCGTGGAGATCTTCCCGGGTGAGGTCGACAGGAACTTCTCGAAGGTGGCCGTGTTGGCGGGCTCGTTGAGGTTGGTCGCGAGGGACCGCAGGTTGGCGATGTCCGACTTCAGCGGCGAGCGGGTCACCTTGAGCAGGTCCGCGGTCTGGGCCGTCAGCGAGTTGATGTTGGTCAGCGACGCACCGATGGTCTTGCGGTCGGCGGCCAGGCCGGAGACGAACCGCTGGAGCTGGTCGATCAGCTCCTTGAGCGCGGCGTCGCGGTCGTCGACCGTGCCGAGCACGGTGTTGAGGTTGCTGATGGTGCGCCCGATGACCGCGTCGCGGTCGGCCAGCGTCGAGGTCAGGGACGCGGTCTTGGCCAGCAGCGAGTTGATGTTGCCGCCCTCGCCCTGCAGGACGCTGACGATGTTGGCGGACAGCTCGTTGACGTCCTTGGGCGAGAGTGCGGCGAACAGCGGCTTGAACCCGTTGAAGAGCACGGTGAGGTCGAGCGCGGACTGGGTGTGGTCGAGCCCGAGGGTGGCGCCGTCCTTGAGGGGGGTGGCGCCCCCCACGTCCTGGGTGAGGGCGATGTAGCGCTCCCCGACGAGGTTGCGGTACTTGATCGTCGCCTTGGTCCCCTGGGTGAGGACGCTGGTCTTGAGCACCTTGAACTGGACGTCGGCGTGCACCCGGTCGCGGGCGACCTTGATGGCCTTGACCTCCCCGACGCGCACGCCGGCGATCCGCACCTCCTGGCCCGCGGCCAGGCCGGTGACGTCCTTGAACACGGCGGTGTACGTCGCCTTCTCACCGAACTGGATGTTGGCGATGGTCGCGGCCAGGGTGCCCGTCGCGAGCAGCGTCGCCACGACGAACACGATGAACTTCACGAGGCTGGAGCGAGTGCTCATCGGGGCCCCCGCGAAGTATCGGAGCGACGAAGGAGGGAAGAACCTTGTGGGGTGGTGTTCATCGCTGGCTCACCACCGTTCCGCGCAGCATCGGCCCGGCGAGCAGGGTCGTGATGGCGGACGGCTCGGCAGAGCCGTTCCCGGACAGCAGTGCCGCCACGACGCGCTGCTCCTCCTCGGTACCGGCCAGGCCCGCGTCGGGTCCGACGATGCTGGAGCCCGACGGACCGGTGAAGGCGGTGGGCAGGGCACTGCCTGCGCTGGTGCCGCCCGACCGGGTGCCGTCGTCGAAGTGCGGCCCCTGGTGGGGGTTGGCCTGGCTGCCACCGGGGTTGGGCAGCCCGAGGCAGTTCGGCCCGCGGCTCTCGCCCCAGCGCGGCTCCTCCCCCGGGGTGTACCCCGGACGCTGCGGCGCGACCTCCACCGTGATGTGGAACTGCGAGTCCCGGAACGCCTCGTCGATGCGGGGCTGCCAGTTGACCAACGCCTCGGTGAAGCACGGGTACTGCGGCGAGTACTTCGCCAGCACCGCCAACGTCGGCCGCTGCACCTGCCCCACCTGGATGATCCGACCCCCATTGGCCTCCAGGAAGTCCGACGCCTCGTTCGCGAACCCCGCCGTTCCCGCCAGGAACCCCGCCAACACATCCTTCTTCTGCACGATCGTCGTGTTCGTCGTCGCCAAC
>NZ_LMGM01000001.1:1664183-1668749 GCF_001427915.1 Phycicoccus sp. Root563
GCCGGCGACACGAGGTCGACGTACCGCTCACCGAACAGGGTCTTGGGCAGCAGGCGCGCCGAGACGTTCGCCGGGATCAACGTGGCCATCTCCGGCTTGAGGGCCAGCTCGAGGCTCGCGCCGTTGCCGGTGGTCCGGATCGAGCGCACCTCCCCGACGATGAGGCCGCGCAGCTTGACGTCGGACGCGGCCTGCAGCTGCGAGCCGATCCGGTCGGTGAGCAGGGTGACGGTGACGACCGGCGTGAACCGCTTCTGGAAGGAGGCGATGCTCAGCCCCACGAGCAGGGCGACGACGGCGATGAACCCCACGCCGTAGGCGCGGTTGCCGAGCCGGGACATGAAACCGGACGAGGTGGTGGCCATGCGCTAACCCGCGATCCGTACGGTCGTGGTGGCGCCCCACACCGCCAGCGAGAAGAAGAAGTCGACGATGTTGATGGCCACGATCGAGGTGCGCACGGCCTTGCCCACGGCGACGCCCACACCGGCCGGACCACCGGAGGCGTTGTAGCCGTAGTAGCAGTGGATCAGGATGATGACGACGGCGAAGACCATGACCTTGAGGAAGGAGAAGAGCACGTCGATCGGCGGCAGGAACAGGTGGAAGTAGTGGTCGTAGGTGCCCTTGGACTGCCCGAAGTACTCGGTGACGATGAACCGGGTCGCGCCGTAGGAGGACAACAGGCCCAGGACGTACAGCGGCACCACGGCGACGAAGCCGGCGATCATGCGGGTGGTCACGAGGAACGGCAGCGACGGCACCCCCATCACCTCGAGCGCGTCGACCTCCTCGGAGATCCGCATCGCGCCGAGCTGGGCCGTGAAGCCGCAGCCGACCGTCGCGGCGAGCGCCAGGCCCGCGACGAGCGGGGCGATCTCACGGGTGTTGAGGTAGGCCGAGACGAAGCCGGTGAAGGCGCCGGTCCCGAGCTGGTTGAGCGAGGAGTAGCCCTGCAGGCCGACCTGGCTGCCGGTGAAGAACGCGAGGAAGGCGATGACGCCGACGGTGCCGCCGATGACGGAGAGCGCACCCGAGCCGAGGGAGACCTCGGCGAGGAGACGCAGGACCTCCTTCTTGTACCGGCGGATCGTGCGCGGGCTCCAGGCCAGCGAGCGGACGTAGAAGCGCATCTGCTCGCCGAGGCTGTCGAGCGCCTGGCCGGGTCGACCGGCGAGCTCCTGGACCTTGCTCATCCCTGCACCTCCTTCAGATCTTCTGGGGGACGACTTGGAAGTAGATGGCGCTGGCCACGAAGTTCACGACGAACAGGAACATGAAGGTGATGACGACGCTCTGGTTCACCGCGTCGCCGACCCCCTTCGGTCCGCCGCCGGCCGTCAGGCCCTTGTACGACGCGACGACCGCGGCGATGAACCCGAAGATCAGGGCCTTGATCTCGCTGGTCCACAGGTCGGCGAGCTGCGCCAGGGCGGTGAACGACGCGATGTAGGCACCGGGGGTGCCGCCCTGGATGATGACGTTGAAGAAGTAGCCGCCCGCCACGCCGACGACCGAGACCAGGCCGTTCAGCAGGACCGCGACGAGCATCGCCGCGAGCACCCGGGGCACAACGAGGCGCTGGATCGGGCTGATGCCCAGCACCTCCATGGCGTCGATCTCCTCGCGGATCTTGCGGGAGCCGAGGTCGGCGCAGATCGCCGACCCCCCGGCGCCCGCGATGAGCAGCGCCGTGACGATGGGTGAGGCCTCACGGATCACGGCGAGGACCGAGGCCGCACCGGTGAAGGACTGGGCGCCGAGCTGCCGGGTCAGGGTACCGAGCTGGAGGGCGATGACCGCGCCGAACGGGATCGAGACCAGCGCCGTCGGGACGATCGTCACCGAGGCGATGAACCAGCACTGCTGGATGAACTCCTTGGTCTGGAACGGTCGCTTCGGCAGGGACCGCACGACGTCGAGCACGAGGGCGAAGAGCGACCCGCTCTGCCGCAGCGCCCCGGTCACCGGGTTACCCATCAGACCGACTCCTCCGCGGGGGCGGGAGCGGGGGTCTCGGCCGGGGTCTCCGCCGGGGTCTCGGCCGCCGGTGCGGCGACCGAGCTCGTGCCCGAACGGACGCCGGGGACGCCGGCGTTGCCGGACTCGAACGACCCGGGCGGCGGGGTGATGCCGTTGTCGCGGCACCACTGCCCGGCCGGACGCTCGGCGTGCCGGGTGGTGCCGTTGCTCGTGCGCAGCTGCAACGGGATGGGCGGCAGCGGCGGCAGCTCCTGGCCGACCTCGGAGGCGAGCTCCTCGGCGTCCTTCTCCTCGGACATGCCGATCGGGCCGATGGTCTGCGCGTTGAGGAACTGGCGCACCACCGGCTCCTCGGAGCTCAGCAGCATCTCGCGCGGCCCGAACATGGCGAGGTGCTTGTGGTAGAGCAGGCCGATGTTGTCGGGGACGGTGCGCGCGGTGTTGATGTCGTGGGTGACGATGAGGAACGTCGCGTCGATCTGGGCGTTCAGGTCGATGAAGAGCTGGTTGATGTACGACGTGCGCACCGGGTCCAGGCCGGAGTCGGGCTCGTCGATGAGCAGGATCTCGGGATCGAGGACCAGCGCGCGGGCGAGGCCGGCGCGCTTGCGCATGCCGCCGGAGATCTCCCCCGGCAGCTTGGTCTCGGCGCCGGTGAGGCCGACGAGGTCCATCTTCTCCATGACGATGGTGCGCACCTCGGACTCGCTCTTGCGGGTGTGCTCGCGCAGCGGGAAGGCGACGTTGTCGTAGAGGTTCATCGACCCGAACAGGGCGCCGTCCTGGAACAGGACGCCGAAGAGCTTCCGGATCTCGTAGAGGTCGTGCTCGCGCAGCCGGGTCAGGTCGCTGCCGGCGATCATGATCGACCCGGCATCCGGCTTGAGCAGCCCCACCAGGGTCTTGAGGAACACCGACTTGCCCGTGCCCGAGGGGCCGAGCATCACCGAGATCTCACCGGCCGGGAGGGTCAGCGTGACGTCGTTCCAGATCACCTGGGACCCGAAACGCTTGGTCAGGCCCTCGACCTTGATCTCAACGCCCACTGCTCACCTCGTCGTGGTTGGGGTACACCGCCGGGTGGCCACGATCGGCCGACCCGGTACGCATGGCTCAACGAGGCCGGGGCCTCGAAGTTACGCCCCGGTACGGACCCGGGAGCGGCCAGAGGCTACCCCACCACGGCGTCCCCGGATCCGCATTCCCGGGGACGCCGAAAGGCGGGCCCGACCGGAGTCGGACCCGCCTTCGGCGGTCGTGCTGTGCTTCCTCGCCGAGGCGGAGGAAGCGTCAGATCACTTGACGGAGACGGTGGCCCCGGCGCCCTCGAGGGCGTCCTTGGCCTTGTCCGCGGCAGCCTTGTCAACCTTCTCGAGAACGGGCTTGGGGGCGCCGTCCACGAGGTCCTTGGCCTCCTTCAGGCCGAGGGAGGTCAGCGCGCGGACCTCCTTGATGACCTGGATCTTCTTGTCGCCAGCGGCCTCGAGGATGACGTCGAACTCGTCCTGCTCCTCGGCAGCAGCGGTGTCGCCGCCAGCCGGGGCGCCGGCCGCAGCAACGGCCACGGGGGCAGCAGCGGTGACGTTGAAGGTGTCCTCGAACTGCTTCACGAACTCGGAGAGCTCGATGAGGGTCATTTCCTTGAAGGCCTCAAGGAGCTCGTCGGTGGAGAGCTTCGCCATGATGGGCGTCCTTTCGTGTGTTTCGGTATGCCGTGAGTGGCGGTTTGGTGTGTGAGCCGGACTCTGACCGGGGTCACCCCCGGACGGGGTCAGCTCGCGTCGCCACCCTCGGCGACGTCTGCAGCTACCTCGGCCTCGGGGGCGTCGGCGGGGGTCTCCTCGGCCTCGGCCTCGGCAGCGGGAGCAGCGGCGTCAGCCACCGGTCCCTCGGCCTCGACCTTGGCACGCAGCGCGTCGACGACCCGAGCGGTCTGCGACAGCGGTGCAGCGAAGAGGTAGACGGCCTGGCTGAGCGACGCCTGGAGGGCACCGGCCAGCTTGGCCAGGAGAACCTCGCGGGACTCGAGGTCCGCGAGCTTCGTGATCTCCTCGGGGGTGAGGGCCTTGCCGTCGAGGACGCCGCCCTTGATCACGAGGAGGGGGTTCGCCTTGGCGAAGTCACGCAGGCCCTTTGCGGCCTCGACCGGGTCACCGTCAACGAAGGCGATGGCGGACGGGCCGACGAGCTGACCGTCGAATGCCGTGACTCCGGCATCCTTGGCAGCAAGTTCGGTGAGCGTGTTCTTCACGACGGCGAAGGTGGCGTTTCCGCGCAGCGAGTTGCGCAGGTCGGTGATCTGCTTCACCGAGAGCCCGCGGTACTCGGTCAGCACGGCCGCGCCGGAGGTGCGGAACTTGTCCGACAGCTCGGCGATGGCGGCAGCCTTGTCAGCCTTGGCCATGGGGCCTCCCTTCCGTGTGTTCGACCGTTCGGAGATGAGGGCCCGGCATGAGAAGAGCCCCGTGCACAGGCACGGGGCTCGCACGCTGACAGGCTCGAGGAGCCGGTCCGGCGGGGGAATCGTGGCCTGCGCTGGATGCCCACCTCGGTGGGACCTTCGGTCACGTGCTGCCTCTTGCG
>NZ_LMGM01000001.1:1668786-1727504 GCF_001427915.1 Phycicoccus sp. Root563
GGTGTCAGCTGGTCGGCAGCTGGAAGGTGCCCACCTGGTCGGCCGGGGGCACCGTGATCGTGACCGGCTTGCCCCAGTCCGAGAAGACGATGTTGATGGTCTGACCCTGGGAGTCGACGGTCATCTTGGTCGGGCGGTCCTGGCTGTCGAGGGTGTAGCGCGCCTTGACCGGTGCCACCGAGGGCGAGGCCGTGGCGGTGCTCCCGCCCAGGAGGGCCGTCGGGTCGATGGTGACGTCGTAGACCTTCTCGTCGGCCGAGCTGCTCACGACCGTGGCCTTGCTGCCCTTGAGGGCCGTCGCCAGCTGGCGCGGGTCACCCATGTCACCGGTGAGGCCGGCGAACATCTTGCTCATCGGGTCGGTGCCCTTGGGGTCGATCTTCACCCACGGCTTCGACGAGCCGGGCAGGCCCTTCATGTAGATGATGCCGCCGGTGGAGACGATCTGCAGGGTCTGGCCCTGGATCCCCATCTCCATCGACTGCTCCATCTTTCCGTCCTTCATGGTGAACGAACCCTTGGCGCTCCCCTGCGTGCCGAGGTCCATGGTCACCGTGCCGGAGCCGGCCTTGAGCATCGCGTCGGTCATGCGCGTCGCCAGGGCTGCACCGTCCACGGACTCGCCCGCCTTGGCGGCAGAGGCGGAGGAGCTGGCGCTGCTCGACGACGACGTGCTGGACGAGCCGGGCGATTTGGAGTCGGAGCTGCCGCAGGCGCTCAGGCCCAGTGCCGCCGTCAGGGCGACGGCGGCGATCGAGGTGGTCTTCATGCGGGTCCCCCAGAAGATGTGGTGCGGATGTGCGACGCGCGCACTGACCTGTCCACCATAACCGCCCTGCTGCGTGCCGCCCTCATGGGCAGAGCCCGCCACCCCTCGCGGGGTGACGGGCTCTGCACGGTGCGGCGGGACTCAGGCGTTGGCCTCGTCCTCGACCAGCAGGTTGCGCGTGCGGTTGTAGTCCAGCGGGATGCCGGGGCCCATCGTCGTGGTCATGGTCGCCTTGAGGATGTAGCGGCCCTTGGACGCCGACGGCTTCAGACGCAGGATCTCCTCCAGCGCGGCACCGTAGTTCTCCACGAGCGACGTCTCGTCGAAGGAGGCCTTGCCGATGATGAAGTGGAGGTTCGCGTGCTTGTCGACGCGGAACTCGATCTTGCCGCCCTTGATGTCGGTGACGGCCTTGGCGGTGTCCATGGTGACGGTGCCGGTCTTCGGGTTGGGCATGAGACCACGCGGGCCCAGGACCTTTCCGAGGCGACCGACCTTGCCCATCATGTCCGGGGTGGCGACGACGGAGTCGAAGTCGAGCCAGCCGCCGGCCACCTTCTCGAGGAGCTCGTCGGAACCGACGAAGTCGGCGCCGGCCTCACGGGCGGCCTCGGCCTTGTCGCCGTTGGCGAACACCAGGACGCGGGCGGTCTTGCCCGTGCCGTGGGGGAGGTTCACGGTGCCGCGGACCATCTGGTCGGCCTTGCGCGGGTCGACGCCGAGGCGCATGGCGACCTCGACGGTCTCGTCGTACTTGGCCTTGGCGGCGGTCTTGGCGAGGCGGACGGCCTCGAGGGGGGCGTAGACCTTGGTGACGTCGATCTTCTCCGCGGCCTCGCGGTAAGCCTTGCTGCGCTTCATTTCTGCTCCTGTGTCGAACGGTTCAGGTGGTGCGGTGGAGTTGTGGTCGGTACGGACCAGCGCGGTCCTGCCACGGGTCTTCGGTGTGCCGCCTGCAGCGGCACACCGAAGGAGAACGGGGGTGTTACGAGAGGCTGGTCTCGACGCCCATCGAGCGCGCGGTGCCGGCGATGATCTTCATGGCCTGCTCCACGTCGTTGGCGTTGAGGTCTTCCATCTTCATCGTGGCGATCTCGCGGACCTGGTCGGCCGACAGCTTGGCGACCTTGGTCTTGTGCGGCTCACCCGAGCCCTTGGGGACGCCGGCAGCCTTCTTGATCAGCTCGGCGGCCGGAGGGGTCTTGGTGATGAAGGTGAAGGAACGGTCTTCGTAGACCGTGATCTCCACGGGGATGACGTTGCCGCGCTGGGACTCCGTCGCAGCGTTGTACGCCTTGACGAACTCCATGATGTTGACGCCGTGCTGACCGAGGGCCGGGCCGACGGGGGGTGCGGGCGTCGCGGCGCCGGCCTGGATCTGCAGCTTGATGAAGCCGGAGATCTTCTTCTTCTTGGGAGGCATGTGCTGATGTTCCTTCTGTGGTGGTTGGGCCTACGCCGTGGGCGATGACCCGGTTGCAGTACCCCCGAGGACCGGGGGCAGGAGCCGAACCCTCAGATCTTGGCGACCTGGTTGAACGACAGCTCGACCGGGGTCTCCCGGCCGAAGATCGAGACCAGCACCTTGAGCTTCTGGGTGTCGGCGTTGATCTCGGAGATCGTGGCGGGAAGGGTCTCGAAGGGCCCCTCCATGACGGTGACGGACTCGCCGACCTCGAAGTCGACGACAGCGACCTCGCGGGGCTTGCCCCCACCCGCACCGCCGGCAGCGGCCGCGGCCTGCTGCTCGAGGTCGGCCGGGGCGAGCATCGTGTAGACCTCGTCGAGGCTGAGCGGCACCGGCTGGTGGGCGTTGCCGACGAAGCCGGTCACACCGGGCGTGTGGCGCACGGCGCCCCACGACTCGTCGGTGAGGTCCATGCGGACCAGCACGTACCCGGGCATCCGGACGCGCTTGACCAGCTTCTTCTGGCCGTTCTTGATCTCGGTGACCTCTTCCATCGGGACCTGGGCCTCGAAGATGAAGTCCTCCATGTTGAGGGAGGTCGTGCGGTTCTCGAGGTTCGCCTTGACGCGGTTCTCGTAGCCCGCGTAGGAGTGCACGACGTACCAGTCGCCGAACTTGCTGGCGAGGGTGTCCTTGAACTCCTTGACCGGGTCGGCCGGCGGCGCGTCGACGTCGAGCTCGTCGGTCGCCTCGTCGCCCACCTCGTCGGACACCTCGGTGTCGGTGCTGTCGTCGCTGTCGCTGAAGGCGGCCTCGGGGGTGGCGTCGGTGTCCACGGAGTCGTCGACAGGGTCCGTCCCGGGCTGCTCGAGCTCGGCGGCGTCGGTGCTCGCGGTGACCTCGTCGGTCTGCGGCTCCGCGTTGTCGGTGGTCCACTGGTCGGACACGCTGATGACCTACTTCCTTCTGGTGTTCACCGGGAGGAACCCCGGGTCAGTGCGGCACTGCGGCGACTAGCCGCCGAAGACCCACAGGACGAGCTTGGTGAAGCCGAAGTCCACGGAGGAGACGAGCGCCATCACGAACACGACGAACACGATCACGACGATCGTGTAGTTGACCAGCTCGCTGCGCGTCGGCCGGACGACCTTGCGCAGCTCGTCGAGGATCTGGCTGACGAAGAGCGAGATGGAGCGGAAGAGCCGGGAAACCGGGTTGCCGCCCTTTCCGCCCTTGCGGCTGGTGCGACCAGAGCCGCGGGTCTCCGCGCTCACGTCCGTCACGATGCCTCTTCTCGCTGATGTCTGCCGTGCTGCCGGGTCGGCCGCAGGTCCTGCAACGCAGGGCAGGAGGGACTCGAACCCCCAACCGCCGGTTTTGGAGACCGGTGCTCTACCAATTGAGCCACTGCCCTACGGAACGACCCACGGGGAGCGGGAGGTTCCGGTGGTCGTCACCGCCCACGCCGAACCTGCCCGAGGGCACGTCGGAAGCATGGTCGAAGTCAACCGAGGAGCAAGCATACGTGAGCCGTGACCCGGAATGCGAACTCGCTCCCGACCACCAGCCCGATCACCCCGCCGACCTCGCCCGACCACGCTCGACCACGTCCCCGACGGGTGGGTCCCCGGCGGTGACGCGGCCCGGGTGGCGGCTGTGCGCCATACGGACGCCGCCTGCGCGGCATCACGCACCTCTGGGAGCATGGCAGCGTGACCGAGCAGACCGCCACCAGCCGCCCCACCCCCCTCGCCGAGCGCTCCGCCGCCGACCTCGCGTCGTTCGCGCGGGAGCAGCAGGAGGCGTATGCCGCGCTCAAGGAGCGAGGCCTCAAGCTCGACCTCACGCGCGGCAAGCCGGCCAGCGAGCAGCTCGACCTCTCCAACGCCCTCCTCACCCTGCCCGAGGGGTTCACCGACGCGAGCGGCACCGACACCCGCAACTACGGCGGCCTCGACGGGATCAAGGAGCTGCGCGAGATGTTCGCCGAGCTGCTGTGGGTCCTGCCCGAGCAGGTCGTGGCGGGCGGCAACTCCAGCCTGACGATGATGAAGGACACCCTCGTCGACCTGCTGCTGCACGGTGGCGTGGACTCGCCGCGGCCGTGGGGCCAGGAGGAGAAGGTCACCTTCATCTGCCCCGTCCCCGGGTACGACCGGCACTTCACCCTCCTCCAGTCGTTCGGCATCGAGATGGTGACCGTCCCGATGCATGACGACGGCCCGGACGCCGAGGCGGTCGCAGCCCTGGTGGCGGACGACCCGAGCATCAAGGGCATGTGGATCGTGCCGACCTACGCGAACCCGTCGGGCTCGGTCGTCACCCAGGAGGTGGCCGCGCGGCTCGCCTCGATGCAGACCGCTGCGCCGGACTTCAAGATCTTCTGGGACAACGCCTATGCGCTGCACCACCTCACCGCCGACGAGGCCAAGAGCGCCGACGTCCTCAGCCTCGCCGCCGCAGCCGGTCACCCGCACCGGCCGATCATGTTCGCCTCGACGTCCAAGATCACCTGGGCCGGTGCCGGGGTCGCGTTCCTGGCGGCGTCCGTCGAGAACGTGAAGTGGTACCTGGGCCACCTCGGCAAGGGGTCGATCGGCCCCGACAAGGTCAACCAGCTCCGCCACGCGCAGTTCTTCGGCTCGGCCCAGGGCGTGCGCGACCACATGGTCAAGCACCGGGAGATCATCGCGCCGAAGTTCGCCGAGGTGGAGCGCATCCTCACCGAGCGCCTCGACGGCCTGCAGGTCGCGACGTGGACGCGCCCGACCGGTGGGTACTTCGTCAGCCTCGACGTGCTCGACGGCACCGCCTCACGCGTGGTCCAGCTGGCCAAGGAGGCCGGCATCGCCCTGACGCCCGCGGGTTCCTCCTTCCCCCTCGGTGACGACCCCCGCGACCGCAACATCCGCCTCGCCCCGACCTTCCCGCCGCTGGGCCAGGTCACCGAGGCGATGGAGGCCGTCGCCACGTGCGTCCTGCTCGCGGCCGCCGAGCAGGCGACCGCGGCGCACCCCGCCTGAGTCGGCGCACCGCCACGCCGGCGGGCCGGCTCGGGCCGCAGGACGCCGAACGGGACCCTTGGCCTTGCGGCACCCCCTCCGCTGCCGCAGGGTGGTGACATGAGCGATCAGCCCGGCACCGAAAGCATCGAGGACGACCTCGGCAGCTACAGCGTGGACGACTCCGTCGACGCAGGCAGCGGCCAGGAGGGCCTCCTGGACTCCAGCGAGGGCGACAACGAACCCTGGTCCCCGCCCGACCAGCAGCCCCGCAACACCGAGTGGGGCACGACGGCCACCGAGCAGGGCCTCGAGGAGAGCATCGACCAGCGGATCATGCAGGAGGTGCCCGACCCCGACTCGGCCTACGGCGCCCCCGACAACGAGTCCGGGCTCGACGAGGAGCCGCGCGTCGGCGGTGACGACCCCGACAGCATCGACGCCGACCAGGACTTCCTGGGGGACGCCGAGGTGGGCGACGGCCCGGTGGGGACGCTGACCGACCCCGACGAGGGCGCCCGCGAGGACGTCGACGCCGAGCTGCTCGGGGACGAGAGCGGCGGCTCGGGCGACCTGAGCCCCGAGGAGCAGGCCATGCACGTCGTCGACGGCGACTGACCAGGCCCAGTCACCGACGAGAGGCGTCGACCCGCGTGGGTCGGCGCCTCTCGTCGTCCCGGGCGGTGCCAGACTGCACGCCATGCCCCGCCCGGTCGAGTCCCTCCCGAAGGCGCACCTGCACCTGCACTTCACCGGTTCGATGCGCGTCGAGACGGTCCGCGACCTCGCCGTCAAGCACCGGCTGCACCTCCCCGACGCCCTGACGAGCGGGTGGCCGCCACAGCTGAGCGCGCGCGACGAGCGTGGCTGGTTCCGGTTCCAGCGCCTGTACGACGCGGCGCGCGCCTGCGTGCGCGACGAGTCCGACCTGCGGCGGATCGTCCGCGAAGCGGCCCGGGACGACGCGGCGGAGGGTTCGCGCTGGCTGGAGATCCAGGTGGACCCGACGTCCTACGCACCCTTCGTCGGGGGGATCACCCCGGCCCTGGAGATCGTCCTCGACGAGGCCGCAGCGGCGTCGCGCGAGGAGGACACCGGGGTCGCGGTCGTCGTCGCGGCCAGCCGGATCCGGCACCCGCTCGACGCCCGCACGCTCGCCCGGCTGGCGACGCAGTACGCCGGTGACGGCCCGGGCACCGTGGTGGGGTTCGGGTTGAGCAACGACGAGCGCCGCGGGCTCACGGCCGAGTTCGCCCCGGCCTTCGCCCTCGCGCGCCGTGCCGGCCTGGCGCTCGTGCCGCACGCCGGCGAGCTCCTCGGACCGGCGGCCGTCGAGGCCACCCTCGACGCGATCGAGCCGGACCGGCTGGGCCACGGCGTGCGCTGCGTCGAGGAGCCCCGGGTGCTCGAGCGCGTCGCCGAGTCGGGGGTCGCCCTCGAGGTGTGCCCCCGCAGCAACGTGGCGCTGGGCGTCTACTCCTCCCCGGAGGAGGTGCCGCTGCGCGCGATCGTCGAGCACGGCATACCGGTCGCACTCGGGGCCGACGACCCGCTGCTGTTCGGGTCGCGGCTGGCGGCGCAGTACCAGACGGCCCGGGAGGTGCTGGGGTTCTCCGACGAGGAGCTGGCCGAGCTGGCCCGGGGCTCGCTGCGGGCCAGCCGTGCGCCCGCCGCGGTGAGGGACGCGGCCCTGGCCGACGTCGACGCCTGGCTGGCCGCTCCGGCCTGACACCGGACCGGGTCGGGCTTCAGGGGCGGCTGCCAGGGGCGGCCGAGGTCGGCCGAGGTCGGCCTAGAGGCCGTGTCCGACGAGGACGGGCTCGTTGACCAGCACCACGCCGAAGGCCTCGTGGACGCCGTCGCGCACCGCGCGGGCGAGGGCGGCGACCTGTGCGGCCGTGGCGCCGCCGCGGTTGGTCAGCGCCAGCGTGTGCTTGCCGGAGATCGCTGCCGAGCTGCCCGGCAGGCTGAACCCCTTGCCGAACCCGGCCTGCTCGATCAGCCACGCTGCGCTGGTCTTGATGTTGCCGTCGGGGTCGGCGAACCGCGGCGGTGTCGGGCCGTCGACGCCGAGGCGGGCGGCGGCGCGGGACTCGAGGTCGGCGAAGTGGGGACCTGACAGGATCGGGTTCGTGAAGAAGGACCCGCAGGACCAGGTGTCGTGGTCGTCGGGGTCCAGCACCATGCCGCGTCGGCGACGCTGGTGCAGCACCGCCTCGCGGGCGTCGGCGAGCGGCACCCGGTCGCCGACGGCGACCTCGAGCTGGCGGGCCAGGTCGGCGTACCCGACGGGCTGGCTCAGCTCGCTCGGGACGAGCTGGAAGAGCACGTCGAGGACGACGAAGCGGCTCGTGGCCTTGAAGATCGAGTGCCGGTAGGTGAAGGCGCAGTCGAGCGAGGCGAAGGTACGGACCCGCTGCTCGTGCCGGTCCCAGACGCGCACCGAGGCGATCGTCTGGGCGACCTCCTGGCCGTAGGCGCCCACGTTCTGCACCGGCGTCGCCCCCGTGCCACCGGGGATGCCCGAGAGCGCCTCGATGCCGGACCACCCCTCGACGACCGCACGGGCGACGAGGTCGTCCCACGGCACACCGGCCGCGACCCGCACCATCACCCCGCCGCACAGGTCCGCCGACTCGACGTCGATGCCGTCGGAGGCGACCTTGACGACGGTGCCGGGGAAACCCGCGTCGGTGACGACGACGTTGCTGCCCCCGGAGATGACCAGCAGGGGCTCGTCGGCGTCGTCGACCTCCCGGACGGCGTCGACCACCTCGTCGGTGGTCGTCGCCGTCACCAGGCGAGCCGCCGGGCCCCCGACGCGCATCGTCGTCAGGTCGGCCAGGGGGACGTCGTGCTCTTCGCTCATGCCGGGGCGATCAGTCGAGCAGGACGACGGCCAGGCAGCGCCCGAGGACCTTGTCGCCACCGCTCGTCACGGTCAGCTCGACGGTCGCGCGGCGGGTGGCCTCGTCGACGGACTTGACCACGCCCGCGACCTCGACGGCGCCGCCGCCCTGGGGCACGACGACCGGCTTGGTGAAGCGGGTGCCGAACTCGACGACGCGTCCGCCGTCGCCGGCCCACTCCTCGACGACCGAGCCCGCGGCACCCATCGTCCACATGCCGTGGGCGATGACGTCGGGCAGGCCGACGGAGGTGGCGAACTCCTCGTCCTGGTGGATGGGGTTCTGGTCGCCGGAGGCGTTCGCGTAGGCCACGAGGCTGTCGCGACCCACGGGGATGGTGCGGGCCTCGATGGTGTCGCCGACAGAGGTGTCGGCCAGGGTGCGCACGCTCATGCTCACTCCCCTCCCCGGATGACGATGGTGGACGTCGACGTGCACAGTGCCGCACCGTCGGTGGTCGTGAGCTCGGTGCGGGTGGTGACCATCGAGTGGCCGCCAGCCGCGCGGACCGAGTCGACGGTGAGGGTGCCGAGCACCTCGTCACCGGCGGTGATGGGGCGGTGGTGCACGAACCGCTGCTCGCCGTGGACGACACGGCTGTAGTCGATCCCGGCCTCCGGGTCCTGGACGAACACGGCGTCGCACTGCTGCGCGATGGTCACGGCGAAGGTCGGCGGGGCGATGACGTCGGCGTACCCGGCGGCCCGCGCGGCCTCGCTCGAGGTGTGCACGGGGTCGGTAGAACCCACCGCGGAGGCGAAGGCCGCGAGGCCCTCCGCTGTCACGGCATACGGGCCACTGGGCGGGTAGGTGCGCCCCACGAAGTCTGCGTTCACGGCCATGGCACCCACCCTATGGTGCGGCGCGGGGTGCCGGTCGGACGGGGACACGACAAAGCCGCCCGGGGACTCTCGTCCGGGGCGGCTGTCGAAACGCGTCAGGTCAACGGGTCTCGCGGTGGACCGTGTGCTTCTTGTCGCGGGGGCAGAACTTCTTCATCTCGAGACGGTCGGGGTTGTTCCGACGGTTCTTCTTGGTGATGTAGTTGCGCTCCTTGCAATCCACGCACGCCAAGGTGATCTTGGGGCGGACGTCTGCGCTCTTGCTAGCCACGGGGCAACCTGCTCTCGGAACTGACGGTGGTGAAGTCTGGACGCCGCGCGCGACATCCAACGACATCGGGCAGCGACACATCAGGCTACGCGAATTCAGGCTGATCCTGAAATCGCGGTTGTAGCGGGAGCGGGGCTCGATCCCGCGACCTCACGATTATGAGTCGTGCGCTCTAACCAGCTGAGCTACCCCGCCATGGGGTGCAGCACCTCGCGATGCCTCTCCCAGAGCCCCCTGTCGGAATCGAACCGACGACCTTTTCCTTACCATGGAAACGCTCTGCCGACTGAGCTAAGGGGGCCTGCACACCGGGGCTCTGGGAGCCGCGCGGAAGTGCGACGGTGAGACTACACGCTCCGGTGCCCGGACCGAAAATCGAGGGTCCGGAGGGCGTATGGCGCGTGGTTCGGGCCCCTACCGGAAGGCCTGTTCGCCCGTCATCGCCTGCCCCACCACGAGGGTGTGCATCTCCACCGTGCCCTCGTAGGTGAGCACCGACTCGAGGTTGTTCATGTGCCGGATCACGGGGTACTCGAGGCTGATCCCGTTGGCCCCGAGGATGGTTCGCGAGGTGCGGCAGATGTCGAGCGCCTCGCGGATGTTGTTGAGCTTGCCGAGGCTGACCTGCTCCGGACGCAGGGTGCCCGCGTCCTTGCGCCGACCGAGGTGCAGCGCGAGGAGCTGGCCCTTGACGAGCTCGAGCGCCATGTCGGCCAGCTTCTGCTGGGTGAGCTGGAACGCGGCGAGGGGCCGCCCGAACTGCTCGCGCTCCATCGAGTAGCGCCGGGCGGTGTCGAGGCTGGACCTGGCCGCCCCGAGGGAGCCCCACACGATGCCGTAGCGCGCCTCGGAGAGGCACGACAGCGGGCCCTTGAGCCCACGGGCCTCGGGGAAGACCGCGTCCGCGGGGAGCCGGACCCCGTCGAGGACCAGCTCGCTGGTGACCGACGCCCGCAGGCTCATCTTGTGCTTGATCTGCGGCGCCGAGAAGCCGGGGCTGTCGGTGGGGACGACGAAGCCCCGGATGGTGCTGGCGCCGTCGCCCTGCTCGTCGACCTGCGCCCACACGACGGCGACGTCGGCGACCGAGCCGTTGGTGATCCACATCTTGGAGCCGTCGAGCACCCAGTCGTCGCCGTCGCGGCGGGCGCGCGTGCGCATCGACGCGGGGTCGCTGCCGTGGTCGGGTTCGGTGAGGCCGAAGCAGCCGATCGCCTCGCCCGTCGCCATGGCGGGCAGCCACTGCTGCTTCTGCTCCTCGCTCCCCCACCGATGGATGGCGAACATCGCCAGGGAACCCTGCACGGAGACCAGGCTGCGGACACCGGAGTCGGTCGCCTCGAGCTCGAGGCAGGCCAGCCCGTAGTCGACGGCGCTCATGCCGGCGCAGCCGTACCCCTCGAGGTGCATGCCCAGCAGCCCGAGGGCCCCGAGCTCCTTGGTCAGGCCGCGGAGGTCGTCGACCTCACCCCGCTCGAACCAGTCCGCGACGTACGGCTCGACGCGCTGGTCGAGGAAGGTGCGGACCGTGCTGCGCACGGCCTTCTCCTCGTCGCTGAGCAGGTCGTCGATCCCGGCGAGGTCCATCGGGTCGAGCGGGCGGCGGGTCGAGGAGGCCATGGCCCCATCCTGCCCCTCCGAGCCTCAGTCGCGCGCCTGCACCAGCTCGGCGATCCGCGTGACGGCGAACGCGTAGCCGCTCGGGCCGCACCCCACGATGACGCCGGACGCGATGGCCGACAGGTACGAGTGGTGCCTGAACTCCTCGCGCGCGTGCACGTTCGACAGGTGCACCTCGATGACCGGTCCGCTCACCGTCGCGAGCGCGTCGCGCAGCGCGATGGAGGTGTGCGTCAGCGCGCCGGCGTTGACGACGAACCCGGCGGCGCTCGCCCGCGTCTCCTGGATCGCGTCGACGAGCACGCCCTCGTGGTTGCTCTGTCGGAAGTCCACGGCGAGACCAGCCGCCCCCGCGACCTCACGGCACAGGGCCTCGATGTCGGCCAGGGTGTCGTGGCCGTAGACCTCGGGCTCACGTTCGCCGAGCAGGTTGAGGTTCGGTCCGTTGAGGACGACGACGGTGGGCTCGTTCGTGCCGGTCATACCGCTCATGCGGCCCAGCGTAGGTGAGCAGGCGCCATACCCACGGGGGCCACGCGCAGGGGCCCCACCCGAGCGGGTGGAGCCCCTGCGATCGTGCGTATGGCGCGGTCAGCCCTTGCGGCGCCGCCGCAGGACCAGCCCGATCCCGGCAAGCAGGGCGACGAGTCCGGCTGCGATCTGCTTCGCGTAGGACTTGAGCACCACGGGGAGCACGGCCGTGCCCAGGTCGAGCGCCTCCGCCTCCCGCGCCGGCGTGGGGGTCCGGGCGGCTGCTGCGGCCGTCGGCACCGGCGTCGGGCTCCCGGCGCCGGGAGCCGCGGTCGCCACCGCACCGTCGGCCGGCGCCGCAGCACCCGCGGACGGGGCCACCCCGGGCTCGGCCGGCGCGCCGACCTTGCCCTCGATGCACGCGACGAACTGGCCGAGCAGCTTGTCGGACACGTCCTGCATGACCCCACGGCCGAACTGCGCCGGCTTCCCGGTGACGTTGAGGTCGGTCTGGACGTCGGCCCTGGTGTTGCCGTCGCCTGCGTCGGTCAGCTGGATCGTCACGGTCGCACCGGCGGTGCCGTTGCCCCGCTTGTCCTTGCCCTTGGCCTCGATGACGGCGCGGTGGGCCGCGTCGTCACGCTCGATGAACGAGCCGGAACCGGAGTAGACCAGTGCGATCGGTCCGAGCTTGACCTTGACCGTGCCGGAGAACCCGGCGTCGGTCACCTCGGTGACGGTGGCGCCCGGGAAGCAGCTCCCGACCTCCTGCAGGTCCATGAACGTGGACCACGTCTCGTCGACCGACGCGGGCACCGTGAAGGTGTGGCTCAGCTCCACGGGCTCACCCGCCTGCCGCGGCGAGGACCGCGCGCCGGGTGAGGACGGTGGCCAGGTGCTTGCGGTAGTCCGCGTCGCCGTTGAGGTCCGACGGCGGGTTGGTGCCGTCGGCGGCTGCCGCGCAGGCCTCCCGGACCGCGTCGTCGGTCGCCGCCCTGCCGACCAGGGCCTGCTCCACCGCGGTCGCCCGCAGCGGGGTCGAGCCCATGTTCGTCAGCCCGATCCTGGCCTCGGCGATGGTGCCGCCCTCGACGCGGACGGTCGCCGCGACGGCGACGATCGACCACTGGTGGGCGACCCGGACGAACTTCTCGTACCGGCTCCCCCAGCCCGTGTGCTTCGGGATGCGGATCGAGGTGAGCAGCTCGCCCTCGCCGACGGCCGTCTCGAAGAGGTCGACGAAGAAGTCGGCGGCCGCGACCGTGCGGTCACCACCGGGTCCGGTGATGACGAACTCGGTGTCGAGCGCGAGCGCGGGTGCGCCCACGTCGCCCGCCGGGTCGGCGTGGACCAGGGCCCCGCCCACCGTGCCGCGGTGCCGGATCTGGGGATCGGCCACCTCGGTGATGGCATCGGTGAGCACCCCCGCGTGCTGGCGGACGAGGGCGCTCGCCAGCACGTCGGCATACGTGGTCATCGCACCGATCACGACGTGGTCGCCCTCGTCGCGGATGCCTCGCAGCTCCTCGATCCGACCGAGGTCGATGATCTTCTCGGGGGCGTTGAGCCGCATCCGCAGGATGGGGAGCAGGCTCTGCCCACCGCCCATCACCTTGGCGTCGTCACCCGCCTCGGCGAGCGCGCTGAGCGCGTCCGCCACGGACGTGGGCGCGAGGTAGTCGAACTGTGCGGGGATCACTGGCCCGCTCCTTCCGCGGAGGCGCTGCTACTGGGGTCCGGCGGGGCCTGGTTGGGAGCACCCTCGTCGAAGTGCGGCTGGGCACTCCCCGTCGTCGGGTCGGCCTGGGTGCTGCCGGCGGACTGGATCGCCCGCCAGACCCGCTCGGGGGTGCACGGCATCTGGATGTCGTTGATCCCCAACGGGCGGACGGCGTCGACGATGGAGTTGACGACCGCCGGCGTGGACGCGATGCACCCCGCCTCGCCGACGCCCTTGGCGCCGAGGTCGTTCGACGTGGACGGCGAGACCGTGTTGTCGGTGACGAACGAGATCGTGTCGGCCGACGTGGGCAGCGTGTAGTCGACGAACGAGCCGGACACGAGCGTGCCCTGGTCGTCGTAGACCGCCTCCTCCCACAGCGCCTGGGCGATGCCCTGGACGATGCCACCGTGCATCTGCCCCTCGACGATGAGGGGGTTGATGATGTTGCCGATGTCGTCCACGCAGACGTAGCTGCGGATCTTCACCGCGCCCGTCTCCGTGTCGACCTCGGTGGCGCACAGGTGCGTGCCGTGGGGGAAGGAGAAGTTCGACGGGTCGAACGTCGCCTCGGCGTCGAGCGTGGGCTCGGTGCCCTCGGGGAGGTCGTGGCCGGTGAACGCGGCCCACACCACCTCGGCCATGGCCTTGCCGTTGTCGGTGCCCTTGACCTTGAAGGTGCCGGCGCTGAACTCGATGTCGTCGACCGAGGCCTCGAGCATGTGCGCGGCGATCGGCTTGGCCTTCTCGATCACCCGGTCGGCCGCCATGACGAGCGCCTGGCCTCCGACGACGAGCGAGCGGGAGCCGTACGTGTCCAGGCCACGCGGCGCCACCTGGGTGTCACCGTGCAGCACCTCGATGTCGTCGAACGGGATCCCGAGCCGGTCGGCGACGATCTGGCTCCACGCCGTCTCGTGGCCCTGGCCGTGGGCGCTGGACCCGGTGACGACCTCGACCTTGCCGGTGGGCAGCATCCTGACCTCGGCGTGCTCCCAGCCACCTGCGGCGTAGGAGAGGCTGCCGAGCACGCGGGAGGGGGCGAGGCCGCACATCTCGGTGAAGGTCGAGATGCCGATGCCGAGCTGCACCCGGTCCTTGCTGTCACGACGCTGCTGCTGCTCGCGCCGCAGGCCGTCGTAGTCGAACAGCTCCTTCGCGCGGGCCGTGGCCGCCTCGTAGTTGCCGGAGTCGTACTCGAGGCCGCACACCGAGGTGAACGGGAACTCCTCGTGCTTGATCCAGTTCTTCTCGCGGATCTCCATCGGGTCGACCCCGACCTCGGCCGCCAGCTCGTCCATCAGCCGCTCGATGGCGAACGTCGCCTCGGGCCGGCCTGCGCCGCGGTAGGCGTCGGTCCACGTCTTGTTGGTGAAGACGTTGGTGCAGTTGAACTGGTAGGCGGGGAACTTGTAGATCGCGTTGAACATGAACGCACCCAGGATCGGCACACCGCTGGTGACGAGGCCGAGGTAGGCACCCATGTCGGCGAGCAGGTCGACCTTGAGTCCGGTGACCGTGCCGTCCTTGGTGGCCGCCAGGGTGAGGCGCTGCCACTGGTCGCGGCCGTGGTGGGCCGACAGGAGCGACTCGCTGCGGGTCTCGGTGTACTTGCACGGCTTGCCGGTCTTGCGCGCCGCGAGGGTCACGATGACCTCCTCCGGCGTGTACTGCAGCTTGCCGCCGAAGCCCCCACCCACGTCGGGCGCGATGACCCGGACCTTGCTCTCGGGGATGCCGAGCGTCGCGGCCGTGAAGATGCGGACGAAGTGCGGCACCTGCGTCGAGGACCAGATCGTCAGCTGCTCACCCGTGGGGTCGCAGACGAACGACCGCGGCTCCATGAACGCCGGGATGAGGCGCTGCTGGCGGTACTCGCGCTCGATGAGGATTCCACCGTCGCGGGCCGTGGCGATCGCGTCGTCCACAGCCGTGCCCGTGCCGGCGTCGGCCGAGTCGAACTGCCAGAACGCGCTCTTGTTGGTGCCCAGGTCGGGGTGCGCGAGGACCGCGTCCTCGGCCGACTCCTTGAGGTCGAGCGCAGCCGGCAGCTCGTCGTAGTCGACGTCGACGAGCTCGGCGGCGTCGCGGGCTGCCCGGGCCGAGCGCGCCACGATGACGGCGACGATCTCGCCGGCGAACGCCACCCGGTCGACGGCGATGGACGGGTGCGGCGGCGCCTTCTGGTCGGCCGTGATCGGCCAGGCGTTGGGCAGCGAGCCCTGGATGTCCTTGACGTCCTCACCCGTGAGCACGAGCGAGACGCCCGGTGCCGCCTTCGCGGCGGAGGTGTCGATCGCGGTGATCTTCGCGTGCGCGAACGGGCTGCGCACCATGGCGAGGTGCTGCATCCCGGGGAGCTGGATGTTGTCGGTCCACTTGGTGCGTCCCGTGATGAGGCGCTGGTCCTCCTTGCGCTTGCGCGCGGACCCGATCTCGGTCTTCGGGCGGTCGTCGACAGCGGTCATGACTGGGCACCTTCCTTGGCGCCGGAGCCCGCGGCCTCCTGCACCGCCTTGACGATGTTGTGGTAGCCGGTGCAGCGACAGAGGTTGCCCTCGAGCCCGACGCGGATCTGCTCCTCGGAGGGGTCGGGGTTCTCGTTGAGGACGTCGATGGCCTGCATGATCATGCCGGGGGTGCAGTAGCCGCACTGGAGGGCGTGGCAGTTGTGGAACGCCTTCTGCATCGGGTGCAGCTCGCCGTCCTGCGCCAGCCCCTCGATGGTCGTGACCTCGTGCCCGTCGGCCTGGACCGCCAGCACGTTGCAGGACTTCACACTGCGCCCGTCGAGGTGCACGGTGCACGCCCCGCAGTTGCTCGTGTCGCAGCCGATGACGGTGCCGGTCTTGCCCAGGCTCTCCCTCAGGTAGTGGACCAGCAACGTGCGCGGCTCCACCTCGTCCTCGTAGCCGACTCCGTCGACCGTGACGTTGATGCGGGTCATCCAACACTCCTTTGTGTTCGAGCTGCACCTGCCGGTGCCTCTTCGGATCCTTGCTGCATTGCCCTGCTCTGACAACCGTCCAACCCGGCTACGTCCCGGCCCCACCCCCTGCGTGGGTGGGGGTGGCCCCAGCGGCCTCGTGCGGCTCGTGCGGGCCCGCTCCGTGGTGGTGGATCGGGCCGTCCCGGTGGGCCAGGCGGTCGCCGCGGCCACCCCACTGGAGGGCGACGATCTCGGCCGCGATGCTCACCGCCGTCTCCTCCGGCGTGCGAGCGCCGAGGTCCAGCCCGATGGGGCTGGAGAGGCGCTCCAGCTCGGCCTCGCTGAGTCCGGCCTCGCGCAGCCGCGCCATCCGGTCCTCGTGCGTGCGGCGCGAGCCCATGGCCCCGATGAACGCCGCCTCCGGGAGGCGCAGCGCGATCTCGAGGACGGGGACGTCGAACTTCGGGTCGTGGGTCAGCACGCAGATGACGGTCCGCGCGTCGAGGCGGCCGGCATCGCGCTCCGCCTCGAGGTAGCGGTGCGGCCACTGGACGACGACCTCGTCGGCAGAGGGGAAGCGGCTGTTCGTGGCGAAGACCGGTCGGGCGTCGACGACCGTCACCTCGTAGCCGAGGAAGTGGCCGACGTGGGCGACGGCCGCGGCGAAGTCGATGGCACCGAAGACGAGCATGCGCGGGCGCGGCGCGAAGGACGACACGAAGACGCGCAGCCCCTCACCGCGGCGCTCGCCGTCGGGCCCGTACGTCAGCGTCTCGGTACGGCCCGCGGCGAGCAGTCCGCGGACGTCGTCGGTGACGGCGTCGTCCGCACGGGCCGAGCCCAGCGAGCCGGAGTCACCGGCGGCGGACCCCTCCGGGCGGACGACGAGGCGACGACCCAGCCAGGCCGGGTCGGGGTGCTCGATGACCGTGGCGACCGCGACCGGGCGCCCCGCCTCCACGTCGTCGGCGACCTCGCCGAGCTCGGGGAAGGACTCGCGGCTCACCGGCTCGACGAAGACGTCGAGGATCCCGCCGCACGTCAGCCCGACGGAGTAGGCGTCGTCGTCGCTGACGCCGTAGCGCTGCAGCACCGGCGTCCCGTCGGCGACGACGGTCGAGGCGAGCTCGTAGACCGCGCCCTCGACGCAGCCGCCGGAGACCGACCCCACCGCTTCACCGCCGGGTCCGACGAGCATCGACGCCCCCGCAGGACGGGGGGCCGACCGCCAGGTCGCCACGACCGTGGAGACACCGATCGTCGCACCCGCACGCCACCACCGGAGCAGCTCGGGCATCACCTCACGCACGGGCCACCACCTCCACCAGCTCCTCGAACGCCGCCATGGAGTGCCCGGCGACGAAGTCGTCGATGTGGGGCAGGGCCGCGACGATGCCCTGCTGCACCGGCTCGTACCCCGTCTTGCCCCGGTGCGGGTTCACCCAGACGACGCGGTGCGCGAGCGCCCGCAGCCGGCGCATCTGCTCGCCGAGCGCCTCGGGCGCCTCACGCTCCCAGCCGTCGCTGAAGACCACGACGACCGCGCCACGGGCCATGCCCCGACGGCCCCATCGGTCGAGGAAGACCTTGATGCCCTGGGCCAGCCGGGTTCCGCCGGACCAGTCGGGGACCGAGTTCCCACAGGCCACGAGGGCGCGTTCGGGGTCGCGCTGGCGCAGCGGCCGGGTGACGTGGGTCAGCCGGGTGCCGAGCGTGAACACCTCGACGGGCAGACCCGTGGCGGCGTAGGTGTGGGACAGGCGCAGAAGCGCGTCGGCGTAGGGGCTCATCGAGCCGGAGACGTCGACGAGCAGCACGACCCGTCGCGGCCGGGTGCCGCGCCGTCGCCAGGCGATCGGCCCGGGCTCGCCCATCCGTCGCAGCTGGTCGCGCAGGGTGCGCCGGGCATCGACCACTCCTCGGGCCGCGGGCGTCGGCCGGTGCGCCCGGCGGCGCGGGGCGCGCGGCCGCAGCGCGGCGAACAGGGCCGCGAGGCGGGCGCGTTCGGCGCTGCCGAGCGTCGCGATGTCGCGGTGCCGCAGCACCTCGGTCGCGCTCGCCTGCGCGTGGACGGCGTCCTCCTCCTGCTCCTGGGTCTCCCCCGAGCCCTGGTCTCCCTCGAGCGGCGCCATGGTGAGGGTCGGCGAGGTCTCCTGCCGGGGCCGGGTGCCGGCTCGTTCGAGACCGAACCACGCGGCATACACCTGGTCGTAGCGCTCGAGGTCGGCCGGTGACGAGCAGAGCGTCGCCTGCCCGGCCCAGTAGACCCCCGAGGGGTCCATGAGCCCGACCGCGGCCACCGCCTCGAGGTAGGTGCGTTCGCGGTCGGCGGTCACGGCCACGCCCGAGGCCCGCAGGGCGCGCGCGAACCCGAGCAGGACGGCATCGGGGGCGTGCAGCGTGGCGGCCTCGGGAACGCTCATGACGTGAGGATCCGGTCGAGGGCGGCACGGACCCGCTCGGAGTCCTCGCGGTACTTCACGGCGACGCCCAGCGTGGCCGAGGCCGTCTCGAGGTCGAGGCTGGTGCTGCCGAGCTCGTGCAGGGCCCGGGCCCAGTCGAGCGTCTCGGCGACCCCTGGCGGCTTGATCAGGTCGTGGTCCTGGCGCAGCGTCTGGACCGCTGAGACCACTTGTGCCGCAAGGGTTTCGGAGACCTCGGGTGCCCGGCTCCGGACGATCTCGAGCTCCCGGGCCAGACCGGGGTGGTCGATCCAGTGGTAGAGGCACCGACGCTTGAGGGCGTCGTGCAGCTCGCGGGTCCGGTTGGACGTCAGGATGACGACCGGGGGCGTGGCGGCGGTCACCGTCCCGAGCTCGGGGATCGTCACCTGCCAGGTCGAGAGCACCTCGAGCAGGAACGCCTCGAACTCGTCGTCGGCCCGGTCGATCTCGTCCACGAGGAGCACGGCCGGCGACTCACGCAGGGCCCGGAGCACCGGCCGCGCGAGCAGGAACCGCTGGTCGAACAGCTGGTCCTCGATCTGCGCGACGTCGCGCGCCTGGTCGGCGGCGACGGCCTCGACGGCCCGCAGGTGCAGGATCTGGCGCGGGAAGTCCCAGTCGTACAGGGCCTGGGTCGCGTCGATCCCCTCGTAGCACTGCAGCCGGATGAGCGGCAGGTCGAGCGTCTCGGCGAGGGCCTCCGCGAGCGCGGTCTTGCCGGTGCCGGGCTCCCCCTCGAGCAGCAGTGGCCGCTGCAGGCGCAGGGCGAGCCACGCAACCGTGGCGAGAGAGGCGTCAGCGAGGTACCCGGTCCCACCGAGGCCACCTGTCAGCTCCCCGGCCGACGCAAAGGCCTCCCGTGGCTCCATGTGCCGATCATCACCCACGTGGGCCCGATCCGAAAGGGGAACGCAGATGTGTGAACGACGAGAGGGGCATTCGCCGCGGTCAGCGGTGTGCGAGCCGGACGCACCATCCGCGGGCTGGACGTCGGCGCGGTCTCAGACGAGGTCGGCCGGGGTGTCCGCGTCGAGACCCGTGGCGAGGTCGCCGCACTCGACGACGAGGTGCGGGTGGCGGGCGAGGTGGTCGCGCGCCCCCTTGTCGCCGGTGGCCGAAGTGAGGACCTCGTCCCAGTGGTCCCTCCCCAGGAGGACCGGGTGCCCGGGCACCCCCGCGTATGCCGCCCGCGCCAGGACCGCGGGCCCCTCACCCGCCGTCTCGGCCAGGAGCCGCACCACCACGGGCGGGCCGACGTCGGGGAGGTCGACGAGCAGGACGAGCGCTGCCTCGGCGTCGGTGTCCAGGCAGGCCCGGAGGCCGGCGCGCAGCGAGGCGCTCTGGCCGTCGGCCCAGTCGGTGGCCTCGACGACGACGTCCGCCGGTGCGGTCCCGGCCGTCGCGAGCGGCCGAGCCTCCTCCACACCCGCGCCGAGGACGACGACCACCGGTCCGCACCCGGACTCCCTGAGCACCCGCAGCCCACGCTCGAGGAAGGTGCCACCCCCGGGATCGGCGACCAGCGCCTTGGGTCGGCCCATCCGCCGCCCTCCCCCGGCCGCGAGGAGCAGCCCCGCCACCTGGCGCGGCTGCTCCCGGGGGACGGTCACCGTCAGCCCTTGAGCCCGGCCTCGATCGCGGCGATGATCCGCGGCCGCAGCTCCTGGGCCGAGATGACGGCGTCGACAGAGCCGACGCTCACGGCGCGGTGGATGCTGTGCACCTTGTCGAACTCCGAGGCCACCTCGCCCAGCTTCTCCGAGCGGACCGCGCTGCGGACCTCGGCGAGCTCGGTCGCCAGCTCGGCCCGGCGGGCCTGGTCGGCCTCGCCCATCGCGGCCTCGAGGTCGCGCACCCGCGGGTCCGATGCCGTACGGGCGTCGACGTCACGGGAGAACACGACGGCTGCCGCCGGCGCACCACCCAGGACGGAGGCGAACGACCCCTCGACGGCGAGCACCGTCATCCGGGGGTTGAGCACCTTGGAGAACACGACGAACGCACCACCGTGGTAGCGCGAGACCACGGTGAAGACGATCGGGCCGTCGAAGTTGACGATGGCGCGGCCGATCTCGGCGCCATACTCCAGCTGCAGGCTGCGCATCGACTCGGGTGACCCGTCGAAGCCGGACAGGTTGGCCAGGACGACCACCGGGCGGTTGCCGCTGGCGGCGTTGATCGCCCTCGCGACCTTCTTGGACGAACGGGGGAAGAGCGTGCCGGCGGTGTAGGTGTCGGGACCGTCGGTGGGCGGGAACCCGCGGCGGGCCACGGTCTTGGACTCGATCCCCAGCAGGCACACGGGGATCCCACCGAGGTGGGCGTCCTGCACCACCGCGGTCTCGGCGTCGGCCATGCCGGCCCAGCGCTCGAGCGTCTCGTGGTCCTGGTCGGCGACGGCGGCCATGAGGGTCCGGATGTCGAACGGCTTCTTGCGGTCCGGGTTCGTCGCCGAGGAGAAGATGTCGCCGACCGTCGTGAAGCCCGAGTCCGCGAGGGTGTGCGGGAACGTCGTGACGTCGCGGTCGACGGGGTCCGTGGTCTTTGCCCGGCGCGGACCGTCCTCGCCCGGGTGGACGTAGGTGTGGTCGTAGTGCGCCATGAGGACGTCACGGGCACCCGCGAGGTCGGGGGCCCAGTACTGCGCCTGGCCGTTGGGGCCCATGACGCGGTCGTAGCCGCCGATGCCGAAGTTGTCTTCGGCCGAGACGCCGCCGGAGAAGTCCAGCGACTGCTTGCCGGTGAGGACCATCGCGCTGTCCGGCGTCATGACGAGGATGCCCTTGGTGTGCATGAGCATCGTCGCCTCGGCGTTCCAGTAGGGCTGGGCGCCGACGTTGATCCCGGCCACGACGATGTTGATCTCGCCACCGTCCTGGGTGAACTCGACGATCCGCTTGAGGGCGCGGGCCACCCAGTCCATGTTCTCGGTGCCGGAGTCCATCGAGATGCGGGCACCGGCGGACAGGGCGAACCACTCGACCGGCACCCCCATCTCCTGCGCGAGGTCGAGGGCCGCGATGACCCGCATGCACTCGGCCTCGGCCACGGCACCGAGCGCCTTGAGCGGGTCTCCGCAGAGCAGCACGCGAGTGATGCCCTCGGGGTAGCGCTCCGTGGGCGTGGTGATGACGCCGGCGATGATGCCGGCCTTGTTGAGGCCGTAGGGGCGGTCGACCGGGACGAGGCTGCCGCGGTCGTCGAGGTCGTACTCCGTGGCGGTCCCACCGTGTCCGGCGATCATCGCCTGCAGCTCGTAGGGGTAGACGACCCCACGGCGGCGGGCGCGGACCACCTTCTGCGCGTAGTCGTCGAGCGGCTTGAGCCGTTCGGTCGGCGGCTCCTCGACGGAGGTGACGACCCCGGACCCCGGCTGGTAGTGGAACCGCGCGGCGAGCGGGGCGCTGGCACCGTCCGGGGTGGCGATGCGGCCCTGGACGAGGACCTCCTCGATCCCGGCGCCGGCGGTCAGCGGCGAGATCTTGGCCTGGAGCGCGGTGAGCTGGTCGAGGTCGGCCTCGATGGGCGGCCAGATGTGCACCCAGACGTGGTTCATGTCGAGGCGGGCCCCGGCTGAGCCGCTCGCGGCGCGCGCCCGGCGGATCGCCTCGAGGCAGTTGGCGATGGCCCGCTCGGCGTGCGGCAGGGCGGTGACCCGGCCGCGCTCGTCGCGGACGACGGCGAGCTGGCGGACCTGGGCCAGCGCGACGAGGCGCTGGTCGGACTCGTTGCCCGGCGCGACGCACCGGTAGAGCAGGACGTCGTCCGGGGCGTCGAGCCGGGTGATGTCGAAGTCGCGCAGCCGCCACAGGTTGAGGCGGCGACCCACCATCGGGTGCACCCCGCGGACGAGGCGGTCCTCGATCATCGCGTCGGCCTCGGGCCGGAACGTGAAGTAGCTGACGGGACGACCGGAGCCGGGGCAGACGGCGACCGCGACCCGGCGCACCTGCTGGGCGAACGGCATGGCGGCCAGCGCGGCACCGAGCCGGGCGGAGGACTCCTCCGGGGAGGACGGCTCGTCGGGCCACGACAGGTAGAGGTCGACCACGGCCTCGTCACCGTCCCCGCGCTGGGCCAGCTGCTCGACGACACCGGCGACGAGGGTGGAGTCCGGCACGAGCTCGTCGACCCGGCCCACCGACGTCACGAGGTGCGTGGGGCGGCCGTCGAGGGAGTAGTCGGCGACGGCGAACGGCCGCGAGTCGACCTGCAGCTCACGCAGCCCGGTGAGGTCGTGCTCGCGGTAGTGGCGCTTGATGAGGACGGCGAGCATCGGCTCACGGGTGGGGACCCCGTCCTCGAGGCGCTCGGCGAGGAACTGCACGATCTGCTCCGGGATCGCCGCGAGCGCGTCGATGCGAGCCGCCCGCTCGTCCCCACCGGGGACGCCCTCGAGGGCGGCGAGCTCGTCGCGGACGCCGCCGAGGACGGTGGCGCGGTCGGCGTCGACCAGGGGCTGGTCGAACCACCGGAACCGCACGCTCCGGGCGAGGTCACCGATCACCGGGTAGCGCAGCTGGGTGGCGACGACGAGCCGGTCGAGGACGTCGCGGGCGCTGGCGTCCAGCGGCGGCTCGGGTCGTGGCTCGACGATCCAGTGCTGGAGCAGCGCGGTCGCCAGCGCCACCTCGGGGGCCGAGCGCTGCTGGGCCAGGAACACCCGGAACACCGCCTCCTCGAGCTGGGGCGTGCGGTCCAGGCTGTCGAGCCCGTAGTGCCGCAGCACCTGCGAGAGCTTGCTGCGGAACTGCTCGGGCAGCGCTCCACGCTCGACGTCGAGGCTCTGCAGGTAGGTGTGGAAGTGCTCCCGCGGGCTGTGCACGCGGTTCTCGACGTGGTCCTCCTCGCCCGCCGGCCGGTTGCGGCTCAGCTCGGCGAAGTCGGCGAACACCTCGAGCACGGCGACCTCGTCGCCGATCTGGGGGTGCCCCGACGCCACGAGCTCGTCGCGGGCCTCGAGGTAGGACCGCAGGGTGCTCCCGCCGTCACGCGGGTCGACGTCGTAGCCGAGCAGCATGGCGCACAGCGAGGCCCGCGAACGCTCGATGACCTCCTGCGCCCCCGCACCGCTGTGGTCGATCTCGGGCAGGTCGAGGTCGACGACGTTCTCGGGGGCCGCCTCGGCGACGTCGTCCGGGTCACCGAGCGGCTCCAGGCGCACCATCGGCGCGCCCGTCTCGACCTGGCTGCCGGTGGAGACGAGCAGCTCCTTGACGCGGGCCGCGAACGGCGCCGGGAGCACGGTCTCCATCTTCATCGACTCGAGCACGAGGACCGGGGCTCCCGCCGCGACCTCGCTGCCGACGGGGGCCGGGGTCGCGACCACGAGCGCGGGTGCCGGCGAACGCAGGACGCCGCCCTCGTCACGGCTCACGCGGTGGGTCACGCCGTCGACCTCGACGAGCTGGACCGGTCCGTGCGTGGCCGTGATGAGGCGGTGGGTCCGACCGCCGGTGGTGAGCCGGCTGGTGTACTCGTCGAGGCGGTCGAGCTCGGCGTCCACGGTCTGCTCGGTGACACCGTTGGCCACCGTGGCACGGAACAGGTGCGGCCCGATGCGCCAGACCGTGACCTTGTATGCCGTGCCGCGCAGCTTCAGGTCGATGGCCCGGCCGGTGCGGTGCTGGACCTGGGGGCGTCCCCCTCGCGAGGTCTCCAGCAGGCGGGTGCGCTCGACACCCTCCTCGTCCTCGTAGGCCTCGATGCCGGCCGCCACCAGGGCGATGCCGGAGTGCCGGTGCGAGACGAGGCGGCCCTCGCCGCGGACGCGGTCGATCCAGCCGGTGTCGGCGCTGCCGTCGATGACCTCGGGCTGGTCGAGCAGGTCGAGGATGAAGCTCTTGTTGGTGGAGCCGCCCTCGATGACCACGGTGGTCTCCGACATGGCGCGACGCAGCCGCGCGAGCGCCTCGTCCCGGTCGCTGCCGACGGCGATGATCTTGGCGATCATCGAGTCGAAGTCGGCCGGGATCGAGTCGCCCTCGCCGACACCGGTGTCGACCCGGATGCCGGGGCCCGACGGCAGGTTCAGCAGCGCGATGCGGCCCGGGGAGGGCGCGAAGTCACGGTCGGGGTCCTCGGCGTTGAGCCTGGCCTCGACGGCGTGGCCGTCCTCGACCGGGCGCTCCCCCTCGAGCCGGCCACCGCCGGCGACGTGGATCTGCAGCTTGACGAGGTCGGTGCCGGTCGTCGACTCGGTGATGGGGTGCTCGACCTGGAGCCGGGTGTTCACCTCGAGGAAGGCGAAGAACTTGTCGCCCGGGTGGTAGAGGAACTCGACGGTGCCGGCGCCGGCATACCCGACGGCGATCGCGAGCCGCTCGGCACTGGCCTTGACCTCGGCGACCTGGTCGGGGCCGAGCACGGGCGAGGCGGACTCCTCGATGACCTTCTGGTTGCGGCGCTGGACCGAGCAGTCGCGGACGCCGATGGCCCACGCCGTGCCCTGGCCGTCGGCGATGACCTGGACCTCGACGTGCCGGGCACCGGTGACCAGGCGCTCCAGGAAGACGACACCGGAGCCGAACGCACGCTGCGCCTCGTCCCGGGTCCGCTCGTAGGCGTCGGTGAGGTCGGCGTCGGAGGCGACCATGCGGATGCCCCGGCCACCACCACCCGCGGTGGCCTTGAGCATGAGGGGGTAGCCGATCCTCGCCGCCGCCGCCTTGGCGTCCTCGAGGGTGTCGACGCCGCCGCCGCTCCAGGGGGCGACGGGCACACCGACCTCCTCGGCGATGAGCTTGGAGCCGATCTTGTCGCCGAGCTTGCGCATCGCCTCCGGGCTCGGTCCGATGAAGGTCACGCCGATGCGGGCGCACAGCTCGGCGAAGTTCGGGTCCTCGGCCACGAAGCCCCAGCCGACCCAGGCGGCGTCGGCGCCGGTCTCGCGCAGCGCCTTCTCCAGCACCGCGTAGTCGAGGTAGGGCCGGTTGGCCGCCGGGCCGAGGTTGTAGGCGACGTCGGACTCGCGCACGAACATCGCGCGCTTCTCCCCCTCGGTGTGGAGGGCGACGGTCTCGATGCGGTGCCCGTCGGCCCCCGCCTGCGCGTTGAGGTCGCGCACGGCGTGGATGAGCCGCATCGCGGCCTCTCCCCGGTTGACGATGGCGATGCGCGAGAACATCGAGTGGGCCTCCCAGCACGGACGGACGACGGCTGGCGGCGCAGACCGCACGCCGCCGAGCCCCGAGCCTGCCACCGATCGTCGGTGACTCGCGAGTAATGCCCGGTCCGACCTGCGCGAGTCGACCTGCGCGGGTCCGGTCGACGGGGGTCCGACCGGTGACGGCCCCTCGCCGCGGCATGCCCGTGCGACCCGACCTAGGGTTGAGGACATGTCCCGCGCAGCCGCTGTCCTCTGGCTCCGCCGCGACCTGCGCCGGGGCGACCTCCCTGCCCTGGGAGCCGCGGCCGCTGCCGCCGACGGTGCCTCCGTGCTCGTGCTGTTCGTCCTGGACCCCAAGCTCTGGGAGGGCGCCGGACCGGTGCGTCGGGCCTGGCTCGCCGCGACGCTCGAGGCAGCCCGTGAGGCCTACGACGGCCGCCTGTGCCTGCGGGTCGGCGACCCCGCGGAGGTCGTGCCGGCTATCGTCGAGGAGGTGGGCGCCCGGTCGGTCCACGTCTCCCGCGAGACGACCCCCGCCGGCGTCCGTCGCGACCGGGCGGTCTCCGCGTCCCTCGCCGCCTCAGGCGTCGACTGGGTCGAGACCGGCACCCCGTATGCCGTGGGGCCGGGTTCGATCGTCAACGGCAGCGGCGACCCGTACAAGGTCTTCACCCCGTTCAGCCGCGCCTGGCGCGACAAGGGCTGGCCCGCGCCGGCGACCGAGCCGACCGGGCTCACCCTCGCCCGGGTCGCCTCCGACGACGACGGCTGGAGGACCGTCCGCTCCGCTGCGTCGGCAGACGGGCTGCCCGACCTGCCGGCCGCCGGCGAGGAAGCCGCCCTCGCGCGGTGGCGCGAGTTCCTCGACGACGCGCTCACGGCCTACAAGGACGACCGCGACCGGGCCGACCGGCCCGGGACCTCGCGGCTGTCCCCCTACCTCAAGATCGGGGCCGTGCACCCGCGCACCCTGCTCGCCGAGCTCGAGGGCCGGACCGGGCAGGGGGCGCAGACGTTCGCGACCGAGCTGTGCTGGCGCGAGTTCTACGCCGACGTCCTCTGGCACCACCCGCGGTCGGCGTGGCACGACCTGCGACCGGCGCTGTCCGGGATGACCTACGAGGACAACGAGGACCTGGTCGCGGCGTGGAAGGAGGGCCGCACCGGCTACCCCGTCGTCGACGCCGCGATGCGCCAGCTGCTCACCGAGGGCTGGATGCACAACCGGATGCGGATGGTCACGGCGAGCTTCCTCACCAAGGACCTGCACGTCTGGTGGCCGGTCGGCGCACGGCACTTCCTCGACCACCTGCTCGACGGCGACATCGCCTCGAACAACCACGGCTGGCAGTGGGTCGCGGGCACCGGCACCGACGCGTCCCCGTACTTCCGCGTCTTCAACCCGATCACCCAGGGGCAGCGGTTCGACCCGCAGGGTGACTACGTCCGCCGGTACGTCCCCGAGCTCGCGCACGTCCCCGGCAAGGCGGTGCACGAGCCGTGGAAGCACGACGAGGGATACGCCCACGGGTACCCGGAGCCGGTCGTCGACCACGCCGAGGAGCGACGTGAGGCGCTGCGGCGGTACGAGGCGGCGCGGGGTGCGCAGTCCTCGGGGTCCGGCGGGCGGGGCTCGGCGTGATCAACCCCGCGAGCGAGGTGCGCTCGTTCGTCAGGGCGGCCCTGGTCACCCCGGTGCCCCGCGACCACACCGAGTCCGACGCAGCCTTCCGCCGCCGACGCGTCGTGGCCGTGGTCACGCTGCTCGTCGGCACGGCGGTCCTCACCCTCGCCCTGCGGATCGCGCCCGGCGACCCGGCGTTCTACGCGGCCACCGTCGGGCTCGCGCTGGTCTGGACCGTCGGGGCGTTCGCGTCCGGGCCCCTGCACCTGGGGCGGGCACGCACGCGCTCCGGTGGTGACGCCCGGCCGATCGTCCAGTCGCTCGCCCTCGGCGCCCTGCTCCTGGCGGTCTTCCTGCTCGGTGGGCTCGTCATCGCGCGCATCCCGCTGCTGCGCGACCCGGTGACCAACCTGCTCGACCACGCCCGCCTCGGCTCGCTGCCCGTCGTCGCGCTCATCACCGCCGTCAACGGCGTCTCCGAGGAGCTCTACTTCCGCGGCGCCCTCTACTCGGCCATCGGCCGCCGCCACGCGGTGCTCGTCACCACCGTGGTCTACGCCCTGACCACCGTGGGATCCGGCATCCCGCTGCTCGTCCTCGCTGCCGCCCTGCTCGGACTGCTGACCGGCCTGCAGCGCCGCGTCACCGGCGGCATCCTCGGCCCGGTCATCACGCACCTCACGTGGTCGCTCGGGATGCTCTTCCTCCTGCCCACCGTCCTCTCGTCCGGAAGCTGACCCATGTCCCCCACGTCCTCGTCCTCCACCCGCCGGGTGCTGGTCACCGGTGCCACCGGCTACGTCGGTGGCGCACTCGTCCCGGTCCTGCTCGACCGCGGCTGGACGGTGCGTGTCCTCACCCGCAGCCGCCGCGGCCTCGAGGGCCACGACTGGGCCGAACGCGTGGAGGTCGTCGAGGGGAACGCCAGCTCCCCCGAGGACTGCCGCCGCGCGCTCGACGACGTCGAGGTCGCCTACTACCTGCTGCACTCGATGGACGGCAAGGGCGACTTCATGCAGCGCGACCGGGAGATGGCCCACACCTTCTCCAGCGCCGCGAAGGACCGTGGCGTGGGCCGGATCGTCTACCTCAGCGGCCTGCACCCCGAGGGGCGGCTCTCGGACCACCTCGCGTCGCGGGTCGAGGTCGGCGACATCTTCCTGGAGGGGCCGGTGCCCGCGACCGTGCTCCAGGCCGGGATCGTCCTCGGCGACGGCTCGGCGTCGTTCGACATGCTGCGCCACCTCACCGAGCGCCTCCCGGCGGTCGTCGCGCCGCGGTGGCTGCGCAACCGGATCCAGCCGGTGGCCGTCGACGACGTCATGCACTACCTCGCCGGCTCCGCGGACATGGGTCCGGAGGTCAACCGGACGTTCGACATCGGTGGCCCCGAGGTCCTCACCTACGCCGAGATGATGCAGCGCTACGCCGAGATCGTCGGGCTGGGTCGCCGCTTCATCACGACGGTCCCGGTCCTCACGCCCAAGCTCGCGGGACTGTGGATCGACATCGTCACCCCGATCTCCCGCGGCATCGGCCGCCCCCTCATCGGCAGCCTCGTCCACGAGGCGGTCTGCGACGAGCAGGACATCCTCGACGTCACCGGCCCGCCGCCCGGGGGTCGCACCGGGTTCGACGACGCGATCCGGGCGGCCAACCGCGGCATCGACCCGTTCCGCTGGCGCCGCACCCTGGCGCGCACCAGCGCGATGGTCGGAGCGGCAGCCGTCACCGGCTCCCTGCTCACCGACCCCACGTCGCGCTGGTACCGCAGGCTCGACAAGCCCTCGTGGGAGCCCCCGCCCGCGGCCTTCCCGGTCGTCTGGACCGGCCTGTACGCCGACGTCGCCCTCGTCAGCGCGGTCTCCTCCTCCTGGCTCGCCGAGGCGGGCCGGGAGAAGGAGGCGCAGGAGCTCGAGCAGGCCCTCGCGCTCAACATGGCCCTCAACACCGCCTGGACCGGACTGTTCTTCCGCGCGAAGCGCCCCTGGCTCGCGACCGCCGAGTGCGCGGTGCTCACCCTCTCCTCCGCCGACCTCGCCCGGCGGGCCGGTGCCGCGGGTCGTGGCAAGGCCGTGGCCATCGGGGCGTATGCGGCGTGGTGCGGCTTCGCGACCGTGCTGTCCGGCACCATCGCCCACCGCAACCGCCGCCGCTGAGTCGAGCGAGCCGCGTGAGCTGAGTGAGCAGGAACTGTCGGTATCGCGCGGACACGACGACCGTTCGCGCTCACGGAGCGAGCCGGTGCAGGGCTGGTGCGGGGCTGGTGCAGGGCTGGGAGCTGGCTGCGCGGCGGCATACGGTGGTTGCCCGGGCGGTGGGCATCTGCGAAACTGTTACCGACCGTTCGGTCAGTAATTGACTGCCCCGGCGCCCCCGACCTCGTGGAGGACCCATGACCGACACCGCCACCGACCCGCTCCAGGCCGGTTTCGACACGACCATCGGGCACGGCGACCGGATCGAGCCGCGCGACTGGATGCCGGACGGGTACCGCAGGACGCTGGTGCGCCAGATCGCCCAGCACGCGCACTCCGAGATCATCGGCATGCAGCCCGAGGGTGCCTGGATCGGCCGCGCCCCGTCGTTGCGGCGCAAGGCGATCCTGCTCGCCAAGGTGCAGGACGAGGCCGGTCACGGGCTCTACCTCTACTCCGCGTGCGAGACCCTCGGGGTCAGCCGCGGCGAGCTCACCGAGAAGCTCATCTCGGGGGCGCAGAAGTACTCCTCGATCTTCAACTACCCGACGCTGTCCTACGCCGACGTGGGCACCATCGGCTGGCTCGTCGACGGGGCCGCGATCTGCAACCAGGTGCCGCTCTGCCGGACCTCGTTCGGTCCCTACGGCCGCGCGATGATCCGCATCTGCAAGGAGGAGTCCTTCCACCAGCGGCAGGGCTACGAGCTGCTCATGACGATGATGCGGGGTACCGAGGAGCAGCGGGCCATGGTTCAGGAGTCGGTCAACCGGTTCTGGTGGCCGGCACTGATGATGTTCGGGCCGCCCGACGACGAGTCGCCGAACTCGGCGCAGTCGATGGCGTGGGGCATCAAGCGCAACAGCAACGACGACCTGCGCCAGCGGTTCGTCGACATGTCGGTGCCGCAGGCCCAGGCGCTCGGGGTGACCTTCCCCGACCCGGAGCTGCGCTGGAACGCCGAGCGCGGGCACCACGACTTCGGCCAGCCCGACTGGGACGAGTTCATGCAGGTGGTCAAGGGCAACGGCCCGTGCAACACCCAGCGGATCGCCCACCGCCGCAAGGCCCACGAGGAGGGTGCGTGGGTGCGCGAGGCTGCGACGGCGTATGCCGCCAAGCAGGCTGCCGCGGCGCACGGCCAGGAGGGTGCGGCATGAGCGAGGTCAGGGCGGAGTGGCCGCTCTACGAGGTGTTCGTGCGCGGCAAGCGCGGGCTCAACCACGTCCACGTGGGCTCGCTGCACGCGGCCGACGACGACATGGCGCTGCGGCACGCACGCGACGTCTACACGCGACGCAACGAGGGCGTGAGCATCTGGGTGGTGCAGTCCAAGGACATCGCCGCGTCGAGCCCGGACGAGAAGGACCCGATGTTCGCCCCGAGCAACGACAAGGTCTACCGGCACCCGACGTTCTACGAGATCCCCGACAACGTCCCCCACATGTGAGGCAGTCATGACCGACCACGTCGAGCCCGCCTCGCACCCCGCCGCTGACTCCGCCTCGCACCCGGCACCGGACCCCTCCGACGCCCACGGGTCCGTCTACGACGGCCTGCTCGGTGGCGACCCCTCGCACTGGGCCTTCGGCACCGACTTCGAGGACCCGCTCGCGGGAGTCGACACGACCGTGCCGGACGGCGTCGACGCCGGTGACCTCGGCACCTACTGCCTGATGCTCGCCGACGACGCCCTCGTCGCGTCGCAACGGCTCTCGCAGTGGACCAGCCGTGCGCCCGACCTCGAGGAGGACATCGCGCTGGCCAACATCGCGCTCGACCTCCTCGGCCAGGCGCGGCTGCTGCTGGCCCGCGCTGCCGCCGCCGACCCGTCGCTCGTGCCCGCGCTGCCGTCGGGTTCGCCGGTGCCGCCCGAGGACGCCCTGGCGTTCTTCCGCGAGGCGGGTCAGTTCCGGAACGTGCGGCTCGTCGAGACCGACAACGGCGACTTCGCGGTGACCGTCGTCAAGCTGCTCGTCTTCGCGACGGCCCGGCTGGCGCTGCTCGAGCGGCTGTCCGCGAGCCGCGACCACGTGCTGGCCGCCGTGGCGGCCAAGGGGGTCAAGGAGCTCACCTACACCCGCGACTACGCGGGGCGCTGGTTCCTCACGCTGGCCCAGGGCACCGACGAGTCGCGCCGCCGCCTCGACGCGGCCCTGGCGGCCGTGTGGCCGTTCCAGGCCGAGCTGTTCGCGACCCACGAGGTCGAGGCCCGCGTCGCGGCTGCCGGCGTCGGGGTCGACCCGGCGACGACCGCCGACGACGTGGCCGTGGTGCTGGCCCAGGTCTTCGCCGTCAGCGGTGTCGACCAGCCGACCCAGGGAGCGCTGGCCGCAGTCCAGGGCAGGCAGGGCCGCGACGGACTCCACACCGAGGCGCTCAGCCTCCTGCTCGCCGAGATGCAGGTGGTCGCCCGCGCCCACCCGATGGGCCAGTGGTGACCACCCTCAAGGAGAGGGCGGTCGCCGTCGCCCGCACCGTCACCGACCCCGAGATGCCGATGCTCACGCTGGAGGACCTCGGCGTCCTGCGCGAGGTCGAGGTCGACGAGGACGGCCACGTCGTCGTGGCGATCACCCCGACCTACACCGGGTGCCCTGCCATGGCCGCCATGCGTGACGACCTCGTCCGGTCGCTGCAGGACGCCGGTATGCCGGGCGCGCGGGTCCGCGTGTCCCTCACCCCGGCGTGGTCGAGCGACTGGATCACTGAGCGCGGTCGCCAGGCGCTGCGTGACCACGGCCTGTCCGCACCCGGACGGGCCCCGGCCCGTGGCGGCCCCGTGACCTTGTCCCTCATGCCGACGCGACGTGAGATCGCTTGTCCCCGTTGTGGATCCGCGCAGACCGAGCTCACGTCGGAGTTCGGACCCACCGCCTGCAAGGCGCTCTACCGCTGCACCGGCTGCCTCGAGCCGTTCGAGCACGTCAAGGAGATCTGAGTTGACCTCGGCCGCCCCCTCGTTGCTGCTGAAGAAGCCCCGACGCCCCGCCCCCACGTTCCACACCCTCACCGTGCACGCCGTCGAGCCGTTGACCGACGACGCCGCCGCCGTGAGCTTCGAGGTGCCGGACGAGCTCACCGAGTCGTACGCCTTCGACGCCGGCCAGTCGCTGACGCTGCGCAGGTACGTCGACGGGGTCGAGCACCGCCGCACCTACTCCATCTGCGCCACCGTGGGCGACCGGCCGCGCATCGGGGTCCGCGAGATCCCTGACGGCCTGTTCTCCCAGTGGCTCCTGCACGAGCTGCGGCCCGGCGACGAGGTCGAGGTGCAGACGCCCCACGGCACCTTCCGCGCCGACCCTGCCGAGGGCGGCCGCCACCTGTGCATCGCGGCGGGGTCGGGCATCACGCCGATGCTGTCCATCGCGAGCACGGTCCTGGCCAACCCCGAGGCCGACGTCACCCTCCTCTACGGCAACCGCACCACCGGGTCGGTGATGTTCGCCGAGGAGCTCGCCGACCTCAAGAACCGCCACGGCTCGCGCTTCCAGCTCGTGCACGTGCTGTCCCGCGAGCCACGCGACGTCGCGCTCTTCTCGGGCCGCCTCGACGCCGACCGGCTGCGTCGGCTCTTCGACGTCCTCGTGCCGGTCCACGACGTCGACCACGTCTGGCTCTGCGGCCCGCTCGCGATGATCGAGTCGGCCCGCGAGGTGCTCGCCGAGCTCGACGTCCCCGCCGACAAGGTGCACTTCGAGCTGTTCTACGTCGACGAGCCGCCGCCCGAGCTGCACCGGGCCGACGCCGTCGTCGAGGGCGAGACCAGCGACGTCACCGTCGTCCTCGACGGGTTGAGCTCGACCACACCGATGCCGCGGGGGCAGTCGATCCTCGACTCCGCCCAGGCCACCCGCACCGACCTGCCGTTCGCCTGCAAGGGCGGCGTCTGCGGCACCTGCCGCGCCCTGGTCCGGGACGGCGAGGTCGACATGCGCCGCAACTACGCCCTCGAGCAGCGCGAGGTCGAGCAGGGCTTCGTGCTCACCTGCCAGAGCCACCCCGTCAGCGACACCGTCACCGTCGACTTCGACGCCTGACCCGGACCGGCCCGGGCACCTCCCGGCCCCGCGCCATACCGACGAACACCCTGAAGGAGCACCACCGTGACCGAGGCCTTCCTCCTCGACGGAGCCCGGACCCCGATCGGCCGGTATGCCGGCGGGCTCGCCACCGTGCGCCCCGACGACCTCGCGGCGCTCGTCGTCCGTGAGGCGGTCGAGCGTGCGGGCGTCGACCCCGAGCTGGTCGACGAGGTCGTCCTCGGTGCGGCGAACCAGGCCGGCGAGGACAACCGCAACGTCGCGCGCATGGCCACCCTGCTCGCCGGGCTGCCACAGTCGGTGCCGGGGTTCACGGTCAACAGGCTCTGCGCCTCGGGGCTGACCGCGGTCGCCACCGCGCGGCAGATGGTGGCGTCCGGCGACGCCGACCTCGTCGTGGCCGGTGGGGTCGAGTCGATGACGCGCGCGCCGTGGGTGATGGAGAAGCCGGCCAAGGCGTTCGCTCGACCGGGGGCGACCTTCGACACCTCGATCGGGTGGCGGTTCACCAACCCGAGGTTCGACGCGGACACGACGCTGTCGATGCCGCAGACCGCCGAGCGGGTGGCCGAGCGCTGGGGGCTGACGCGGGAGGAGCTCGACGAGTTCGCGCTGCGGTCGCACCAGCGGGCGGTCGCGGCGATCGAGGCGGGGAGGTTCGCCGACGAGATCATGGCGGTGCCCGTGGGCGACGGCGAGTTCTCCGTCGACGAGGGACCGCGGGCCGACACCTCGCTCGAACGGCTCGCGAGGCTCCGCCCGGTCAACCACCCCGACGGCCTCGTGACCGCCGGCAACTCCAGCTCCCTCAACGACGGGGCGGCCGCGGTCGTCGTGGCCAGCGAGGCGTTCATCACCCGCCACGGACTCGAGCCGCGCGCCCGGCTGGTGGCCTCGGCCAGCGCCGGGGTCGCGCCGGAGGTCATGGGCATCGGCCCGGTGCCGGCCACCCAGAAGGCCCTCGACCGCGCCGGCTGGGCCATCGGGGACCTCGACGCCGTCGAGCTCAACGAGGCCTTCGCCTCGCAGTCCCTGGCCTGCATCCGCGACCTGGGCCTCGACGAGGACATCGTCAACGCGGACGGCGGCGCGATCGCGCTCGGCCACCCGCTCGGGGCCTCCGGGACGAGGATCCTGCTGACCCTCGTCGGCCGGCTGGAGCGGGCGCAGGCCCGTCGCGGGCTCGCCACGCTGTGCGTCGGGGTCGGCCAAGGTGCCGCCCTGTTGGTGGAGAGGGTCTGACATGAGCTCGGAGTCGATGCTGCCCGCGGTCGTCGGTGTCTACGGCGGCGGGCGGATGGGAGCGGGGATCGCCCATGCGTTCCTCGTGTCCGGTGCGCAGGTCGTCGTCGTCGAGGGCGACGAATCCCTCGCCGACGCTGCACGGGGGCGGGTCGCCACGAGCATCGGCAAGGCCGCCGAGCGCGGTCTGCTGACCGGCCCGGTCGACGAGGCCCTGGCCGGCCTCACCGTCACCACGACCCCGTCCGACCTGGCCGGCTGCTCCTTGGTCGTCGAAGCCGTCCCCGAGGACACGGCCCTCAAGCTCGAGGTCCTGCGGCGGGCCGGGGACTCGGCACCCGACGCCGTCCTGGCCACCAACACCAGCTCGCTGTCGGTCAGCGCCCTCGCCGCCGGACTCCGCGCGCCCGAACGCTTCATCGGACTGCACTTCTTCAACCCCGTCCCGGCGAGCGACCTCGTCGAGGTCGTCGTGGGCGAGCAGACGGCCCCGACCCTGGTCGACCGGGCCCGGGGCTGGGTGACTGCGCTGGGCAAGACCGGCATCACCGTGCAGGACTCCCCCGGGTTCGCCAGCAGCCGCCTCGGGGTCGCCATCGCGCTCGAGGCGATGCGGATGGTGCAGGAGGGCGTCGCGTCCGCGCAGGACATCGACACGGCCATGACCCTGGGCTACCGCCACCCGGTCGGCCCGTTGCGGACGACGGACATCGTCGGCCTCGACGTACGGCTCGCGATCGCCGAGCACCTCACTCGAGAGCTGGGCCCGAGGTTCGAGCCGCCGCAGGTGCTGCGCGACAAGGTCGCGGCCGGCGAGCTCGGCCGCAAGACCGGGCGCGGCTTCTACGACTGGTGACCCGCCGAGGGGTGGCGACCTGCCCCTTCCGGGACGCCTGAGGCGGCAGATCACCCACCGTGGGCGGGGATGTGGCCGCCCCGCTGCCCCGGCTACCTACGTGCTCGGCGGGCGCAGGACGAGGCCGTCGAACGCCAGCGTCGTGATGGCGTCGGACAGCTGCTCGGCGTCGACGGCTCCGCCGGGGCGGTGCCACTCCACGAGCGAGTTCACCATGCCGAACAGCAGCCGGCTCACCAGCGCCGGCGGGACGTCCGAGCGCAGAGAGCCCTCCTCGACGGCCTCGCGCACCAGCCCGGCGAACCGTGCATCGAGGTCCCGCCGGCGGCGCAGCGCCGCCAGCTCCACCTCGCTGTTGCCCCGCACCCGCAGCAGCAGGGTCACCGCAGGCTGGTGGTCCACGAGGACCGCGACGCTGAGCCGCACGGCCCGACGCAACCGGTCGTATGCCGTGGCACCGGCGACCTCGCGACTCGCCTCGTCGAGGACCTCGGTGAGGCCGTCCAGCGCCTCGTCGAGCGCCTGCGCGAGCAGGTGCGTCTTGCTCGGCACGTGGTGGTAGATCGCGGACTTGCTGAACCCGAGCTCGCGGGCGAGGTCACCCATGCTCGTGCCGTCGTAGCCCTGCTCGTTGAACAGCTCGATCGCCCGGCGCAGGACGGTCTCCTGGTCGTACCCGGGTCGTCCACGCCGGGGTGCTCCAGCCGCCGCGTCACTCACGCGGCCACACTCTCACAGGGCCCGGCGGTCCACGGTCAGGCGGAGGCAGGACTCACCCCAGCACGCGGTCGACGAACGCCCCACCGAACTTGCGCTCCGGGTCGAGCGAGTCCCGCAACCGCTGGAAGTCGTCCCACCGCGGGTACATCGGTGCGAGGTCGGCCGCGGCGGCCACGAAGCACTTGCCCCAGTGCGGCCGTCCCCCGAGCGGCAGGAGGACGGCCTCGATGTCCGGCAGGACGCCATACACACCGGGCTCGTCGAGCTCCCAGGTGAAGTGGAACCCGACCACGTCCTCGTCGTGGGAACCGCTGAGCCACAACGGATCTGACGCCACCGTGCGGATCTCGGCGTTCTGCAGGACCGGGCCGAAAACCGGCTGGAGCCGCCGCAGGCCCTCCATCGCGGTGAGGGCGTTGCGGCGCGGCACGAGGTACTCGCTCTGCAGCTCGGCTCCGCGGCTCGGCGTGAACTCGAGCCGGAAGTGCGGCAGCCGCTCGAGCCACGGGCCGGGCGTCCCGGTCTGGTCGGTCACCGACTCGGTCGGCGCGCCGTCGAGCATGTGCATGACCCGCGTCGCGCGAGGCGACCCGAAGAAGTCGGTGGGCGAGTCGGCGCCGCGGCTCTTGCACCAGACCTGGCGCACCGCCGTGTCGTCGAACCGGGTGAACAGGCTGACGCTGTCGGCCGCGCCGGTGATCGCATCGAGGTCCGCCTCCACCACCGACCACGGCACCCCGGTGAAGACGTCCTGCCGGACCAGGTAGGTCGGCTCGACGTCGAGCGTGACGCGGGTGACGACGCCGAGGGCACCGAGCGCGACGACGCTCCCGTCGAACCCCTCGTCCCCGCGGGACACGCGCAGCAGCGCACCGTCGGCGGTCACCAGCTCCAGCCCGGCCACGGCCGCGGACAACGAACCCGTCCGGTCCCCCGACCCGTGCGTGCCCGTCGCGACCGCGCCGGCGACGCTGATGTGCGGCAGCGACGCGAGGGAGGCGAGCGCCCACCCCTGCCGCTCGAGCTCGGCCGCGACCACCCCGTACGACGCGCCGCCGGGGACCGTGGCCGTCCCCGCCTCCGCGTCGACCACCACGGCCCCGGGGGCCGCCGGGTCCACGAGCTCGGACGTGCAGACGAGCACTCCCTCGGTGTCGGCGAGGGCCGTGAACGAGTGCCGCGACCCCAGCGCGCGCACCCGACCGGCTCCGGCCACGAGCTCCTGGAGCTCGGGCACCGAGCGCGGGCGCTCGACGCGCTCCGCGCGGTAGGTGACGTTGCCGGACCAGTTGCGCTCGACCATGGCCCCAGTCTGCCGTTCGGGCCCCGGACGCGGCGGGGGCGCCCATGCACCAGACTCGGGACCATGACGGTCTTCTCGGCTTCCAAGCGCTCCACGGCCGTGGTGCCGTTCTCCCGGGAGGCCGTGTGGTCGGTGCTCAGCGACGCGGGACAGGTCGCGAAGCTCACTCCGATGGTGCGTTCCATCGAGGACCACGGCGGCACCTGGCTGTGGAAGCTGGCCCCCATCGAGGTCCTCGGCAAGAACATCGGCCTGGCCTTCACCGAGCGGATGGACCTGCAGCCCACCGAGCGGATCGAGTTCACCCACACCCCGCGAGGCGAGGAGCGCGCCGGGGTCGAGGGCACCTACACGTTGACCGAGAAGGGTGAGGGCACCCTGCTGGCGATCGACCTCGGGGTGCACGTCGACCTGCCGTTCCCGAGGATCGCCAAGCCCGCGGTGCAGGCCACCATGCAGGGGGTCATCGCGGCGATGGGGGCCGGGTTCGCCCACAACCTCGACCGCCACCTCAAGTCCCGCCGCTGACGCGTCGACGGGGCCCGCACGACCGACCCGACCTGACGCCCGACCTGACGCCCCGGCCCGACCCGCCGGGCACAACGGCGGTTGCGAGGCAAGACTCAGGGAAATAACTGCCGTCTTGCCTCGCCACCAGCGGTTTGCCGTGTCGCTGGCGAGGGCGCGAGGGTGCGGCGAGTGCAAGAGGCGGTATGGCGGTGTGGCCGGTCAGCGCGAGGGGGGCGGACCGAGCAGCAGCCCGCGCCACCCGCCGCGGGGATGGTGCACCGGTCGGCCGTCGCGGCGCGACACCTGTCCGCCGGCCCACTCGGCGTCGGAGTGCAGGGGGCCGAGGACGTCGCGGTCGACGTCGGGCACCCCGTCCGCGGGGACGAGCAGGGCCCGTTCGAGGGCCGTGTCGACCCCGGTGAGCCGGTGGCCGGGCGGCAGCAGCTCGCGGCGGAAGTCGTCCTCCCGGCAGACCATGTCGTGGTGCAGGCTCTCAACGAGGGTCTGCACCGTCGAGGCCGGCGCCGCCGTGAGCACCGGCGCCAGGCGTGACACCAGGGCCGTCGGCAGCATCGGCACGGTCACCTGGACCCGCGTGAGTCCGGCGAGCCGGGCGTAGCGCCGCAGCAACCCGGCATACGCCAGGGGCTCACCGCTGCCCACGTCGTAGGCGCGACTGGTGGCGGGGGCACCGAGGGCGCCCACGAGGGCGGCCACCACGTCGGTCACGGCCACGGGCTCGACCCGGCTGCTGCGCATCCACGTCGGGAGCACCTGGAGGGGAAGCCGTTCGCTGATCTGGCGCATCACCTCGAAGGAGGTGGACCCGCTCCCGACGACCATGGCCGCCCGCAGCGCCAGCGTCGGCACCCCCGAGTCGGTGAGGACCTCCTCGACCTCGAGGCGCGAGCGGAGGTGCGGCGACAGGTCATCGTCCGGGAGGTCGGGCACGAGGCCACCGAGGTAGACGATTCGACCGACCCCGGCGCGGACCGCGGCGTGGGCGGCGTTGTAGGCACCCTCGCGGTCGGTGGTCGCGAAGTCGTCGCCGCCGAGGCCGTGGATCAGGTAGAACAGCGCGTCCGCCCCGGCCACCGCCGCTCGGGCAGAGGCCCGGTCGAGCACGTCCATCTGCACGACGGTGACCCGGTCGGCCCACCAGAAGCGCTCGGCGGACGCGATCCGGGTGAACGTCGCCGTGACCTCGTGGCCCGCCTCGAGGAGGGCCGGGACGAGGCGGCTGCCGATGTACCCGCCCGCACCCGTGACGACGACGCGCACGAACACCTCCCGACCGGTCGGCGCCGACCGCGCCGTACTGCTGCGAACCTACCCGCGGCCGCCGGACGGCGCCCACGCGGGCAGCGACCGTCTCAGGCCGTGCCGCCGTCCACGCCGAGCCGCTTCGCCTGCTGGAACGTCGAGATCATCGCGATGGTCGACTCTGCACCCTGGTCCGCGTGGCCGACGCGTCCGGCGAGCGCACCGCACCCACCGCCGCTGTCGCGGTCGTGCAGGACGGTCCCGGCATCGTTCGCGCCCTCGAACCATGCCGAGCAGCGGCCGACCGCGGCACTCCACCGGGGGTCGGCCGTGACGTCGAAGGCCCGCGCACACGCGTCGGCCAGGGCCGCCACGTCCACCGGCTGCTGGTCGAAGGGCGTCCGGGCCTCACCGAGCCCCCACCCGCTGGCGGGGCAGACCGACACGAGGCCGTCGGTGGTCTCGGTCTCGACCAGCCAGCTCAGCATCGCCAGCCCCTCGGTGAGCCACTTCCAGACGCCCAGCAGCGAACCCGCCGCCAGCAGGGTCTCGGCCAGGGCGGCATTGGCGTAGCTCAGTCGCGGCTCGGGCCAGTGCCATCCCTCGGCCGGTGTCGGTCGACGGCCGAGCAGCGGGTCGGGCGGGGCGATCAGGGTGGCGGCGTCGGACAGCAGCTCCCGCGCGACCACGTCCCGTGGCCGCACGGCGAGAACCTCCGCGGCACCCAGGCCGGCGAACGCCATCGAGCGCGTCGAGGGCGACCGCAGGGCGGCGCCCTTGGTGAACGCCTCGAGGGCCCGCCAGTCGGACAGCTCGGGCGCGCGAGCGACCCCCGTGCCGAGCGCCCAGAGGGCGCGCCCCCAGCCGTCATGAACCGCCGCGGCGTCCGACCAGGAGCCGTCCACGGCCCGGCGGTTGCGGAAGGCGCCGTCGTCGGCCTGGGCGTCGAGGACGTAGGAGAGGTAGGTCGTCGCGAGCTCGGTGAGTGCGGCGGAGCCCTCCGGCTCCCTGGCCGTCACGACGAACGCGCGTGCCACGTCGTCGACGCAGTACCCGCCCTCGCGGACGGGGACCGTCAGGACGGCCCCCTCGAAGACGCCGATGTCGTCGGTGAGGTGGGCCAGGTGCTGGAAGGAGACCTCTCCCGGCGCAGTGTCGGCCGGGGAGGACGGGCTGAGGACCCGGTGGGACACGGACATGGGCGAACCTTCCTGGTTACCCCCGCGTCGCGAGCCGACGTGGAGCACCACCACCCATGAGGGGCGGCGACGTGCACGCACGGTGCGTTGTGGCCCTCGCGGAGTCGACACGCTCGGGCCTGCCGGACGACTTCGTCACGACGCGTCTCGTTTCCTGGGGAGACGCCGAGACCTTGACGGTAACACCCGGGGCAAGCCCCTCCCCCAGGGAAACCGCGTGCAGCCCCCCGCCGCGCCGGTCAGGTCCGCAGCCGCACGCCCCAGGCCGCGTCCCGTCCCGTCGCACCGGTCAGGCCGCGCGGATACCGCCCAGGACGATGCTCACGACGCGCTCCTGCTGCGCCGGGTCGAGCTCGCCCATCATCGTGCAGCCCCCCACGAGGCGCAGCAGGTCGGACGGTTCGACGTCCGTGCGCGCGACGCCGGCGTCCTGGGCGTTGCGGAGCACGGTCCCCGCCGCGTCGTTGACGGCCTGGCGGGAGTGGGTGAGCAGCTCCGAGTCGCGGCCGACCGCGTCGACGAGCTCCTGGAACAGCGCCCGCTTGGTCGCCACGTAGTCGAGCAGCGCCCAGACCCACTTCTCCAGCGCGGGCCACGGCTCCTCACCCTCGATGAGCAGCTCGGCGCGGTCGCCGAGCGCGTCGACGTCCTCGCGGTAGACCGCCTCGAGCAGGGAGAGCCGGGTCGGGAAGCGCCGGTAGAGCGTGCCGATGCCGACCCCGGCCCGGCGGGCGATCTCCTCGAGCGAGGCGTCCGCGCCGGACTCGCGCAGGACCTCGCGAGCGGCCAGCAGGAGCCGCTCGAGGTTGCGCTGGGCATCGGCACGCATCGGCCGCTCCGCGGCGAGCTGACCGGCAGCGGGGGTCGGGACCACCTGACACGCACCTCCATCACGGGAATGACTTGCAAAGCGGAGGCAGCCTCCGTATCGTCGTATCCGGAGGGACCTTCCACTTCTCCGACCATCGTACCTGAAGGAGCACGACCACCGTGTCTGCCCAGACTGTTGCCGCTCCCGCGGCCACCCCCGCGTCGCCCACGGCGCGCGGCCCCCGTCGGCGCGTCTCCCCGACCGTCGTCCTCGGCGTCATCCTCACCGCCCAGCTCATGGTCGTGCTCGACGCCACCATCGTGAACGTCGCCCTGCCCCGGATGCAGACGGCGCTCGACTTCACCCCCACCGGCCTGTCCTGGGTCCTGTCCGCCTACACCCTCGCCTTCGGGGGCCTCCTGCTCTTCGGTGCGCGGGCCGGCGACCTGTTCGGTCGGCGCCGGGTCTTCCTCACCGGTATGGCGCTGTTCGCCGCCGCGTCGTTCGCCGGCGGCTTCGCCACCACCGCCACCTGGCTCGTCGCCTCCCGGGCAGCCCAGGGCGTCGGGGCGGCCCTGGCCGCACCGGCGGTCCTCGCCCTGCTCATGTCGACCTTCCCCGAGGCCCGCGAGCGCACCCGCGCCCTCGGCCTGTTCACCGGCGTCTCCATCGGCGGTGCCGCCATCGGGCTCATCGCAGGGGGCCTGCTCGTGCAGTGGTTCTCGTGGCGCTGGGTGATGTTCGTCAACGTGCCGATCGGCCTGGCCGTGATCGCCGCCGCCCTCCTCGTCGTCCCGGAGACCCCGAGGTCGACCGGGCGGATCGACGTCGCCGGTGCCCTCAGCTCGACCCTCGGCATGACCGCCCTGGTCTACGCGTTCGTCCGTGCGGCCGAGGCCGGGTGGAGCGACACCGAGACGATCGCGTCGTTCGTGGCGGCAGCGGCGCTGCTCGTCCTGTTCGTCCTCGTCGAACGTCGCGCAGCACACCCCATCGTGCCGCTCGAGCTGTTCGCCAACCGCACTCGTGCCGGCTCGTACGCCGGACGCTTGCTCCTCGTCGCCGGGATCATGGGGACGTTCTTCTTCACGACCCTCTTCCTCCAGGACGTGCTCCACTACAGCCCGCTGCAGACCGGCCTGGGGTTCCTACCGCTGACCGCTGCCCTGTTCCTCGCCTCCCAGCTGAGCGCTCGACGGTTCGTCGAGCAGTTCGGGCCGCGGCGCGTCATGGTGGTGGGGACGCTGCTCTCGACCACCGCGCTGGCCCTGCTCAGCCGGATGTCGGAGACCAGCAGCTACTGGTCGATCCTCGTGCCCCTCGTCCTGCTCGGGCTCGGCAACGGCACCGCGTTCGTGCCGCTCACCGGCGCCTCGCTGCACGAGGTGGAGCCGCAGCACGCCGGAGCGGCCTCGGGCCTGGTCAACGTCACCCAGCAGGTCGGCGGGTCGCTCGGCCTGGCCCTGCTCGTGACCGTGTTCGGCACCGCCAGCCGGCACGCCGCGGCCGCTCCGAGCCATGGTCGCTCGGTGGTGGAGCAGTCCCAGCACGTCTTCGTCGCCGGGGCGTCCACCGCCCTGACCGTCGCCTCCGGGCTGCTGCTCCTGACCGTGGTGGTCGTGTCCCAGCTCCACCGCACCCCCCGCGCCGCCCGGGCCGAGGTCGCCCCCGCCGTGTGAGGACCCGACCGTCGCAGCCGACCACGGGCGCGCGTCGCGCCAGCCATCGGCGCGCGGCGCGAAGGTGGACGACGAAGGGCCTCCGTCAGCGATTGCTGTCGGAGGCCCTTCGTTCGCACTGGGTGGCAGGTGAAGGATTCGAACCTTCGAAGCTTTCGCGATGGATTTACAGTCCACTCCCATTGGCCGCTCGGGCAACCTGCCTTGGTGCGCGTGGAAGAATAGCAAGGACAACCGCGATTGCTGAAACCGGCACCAGCTGCCCGTCAGCGGTGCCCAGGAAGGACACGCCCTCATGGCCGACAGCTCGTTCGACATCGTCAGCAAGATCGACCACCAGGAGGTCGCCAACGCCCTCAACAGCGCCTCCCGTGAGGTGGCCACGCGCTACGACTTCAAGAACGTCGGCGCCTCCATCGAGGCCAGCGGCGAGGACAAGGTCGTCATCAAGGCCAACACCGAGGAGCGTGCCAACGCCGTCCTCGACGTCTTCCAGACCTGGCTGGTGAAGCGCAAGGTCTCGCTCAAGCACCTCGACGTCCCCGAGCGCGGACCGCAGCTCTCCGGCAAGGAGTACCGCCTCGAGCTCGGCCTCCAGGAGGGCATCTCCCAGGAGAACGCCAAGAAGATCGGCAAGATCATCCGCGACGAGGGGCCCAAGACGGTCAAGAGCCAGATCCAGGGCGACGAGCTGCGCGTCACCAGCAAGTCCCGTGACGACCTGCAGGCCGTCCAGGCGCTGCTCAAGGGCAAGGACGACCTGGACTTCGCGATCCAGTTCACCAACTACCGCTGACCCACGCGGCCGGACAGGTGTGCCGCCGTGCCCGAGTCGGGCACGGCGGCACACGTCTGTCGGGGGACACCCTCGCACCGGAGGGCGTGCACGGAGATCGAGTCAGGCCTCCAGGGCCATGGTCGGGCCACCGAGGTCGGGGAACCGCAGCACCGAGCCGTCCGAGTCGGTGTCCGGAGAGTCGTCGTTCCAGCCGTCGAGGGCGATCGCGAGACCGAGCGCCAGGCCCGCCATCTCGTGGTCGCCGATGCCGACGCGGCTGGCCACCTCGCGGGCGTTGGACGGACGGTCGCCCGGGTCCTTGGACAGGCAGTCGTTGACCAGGTCGGCGAGGTCCTTGGGCACGTCGTCGGGCAGCGGCGGAGGCGGCTCGTTGACGTGGCTGAGGGCCGTCGCGACCGGGGTTCCGCGGTCGAAGGGGCGCTGGCCCGTGAGCATCTCGTGCGCCACGACCCCGAGGGCGTAGAGGTCACTGGCTCCGGTGGCGGCCTCGCCGAGCGCCTGCTCGGGGCTGATGTAGTGCGGCGTCCCGAGCATCTCGCCGGCGCGGGTGTGACCGGCCGCGTCCAGCGCCCGGGCGATCCCGAAGTCGGTGAGCTTCACCAGCCCGTCGGGACGGACGAGGATGTTGGCGGGCTTGACGTCGCGGTGGACGACGCGCGCCTCGTGGGCCACGCCCAGCGCGAGGGCTGCCTGCCCGAGCAGCGAACGCACCTCGGGCGGGGGCAGGGCGCCACGGCGGCGCAGCAGGAGCGAGAGCGGCTCGCCCTTGACCAGCTCCATCACGAGGAAGGCCAGGCCGTCGTCCTCGCCGTAGTCGAAGAGGGTCGCGATGTTGGTGTGCAGCAGGGCCGCCGAGTGGACGGCCTCGTCGCGGAAGCGCTTGGCGAACAGCTCCTCGTGACCGGTGTCGGGCCGCATGACCTTGATGGCCACCGCCCGCTGGAGCACCTGGTCCGCGCCGGCCCAGACATCGGCCATGCCGCCGGAGGCGATGCGGGCCCCCAGGAGGTACCGGTCGCCGAGGACGAACCCCTCAGACAACCTGTTCACGCTGCGAGCTCCACGAGGAGACCTCCGTCGACCGAGGTGTACGTCGATTGACATCTCAAGAACCTCGCGACGTCAATGGTAGGCCCCATCCGGACAAACCGCGCGCCAAGGGAACGGGCCCGGCGACCCGCCTGACCTGCGACGACGCCGTCCATGGCACCGTCCGTCCCACCCGTCACACGGGCTACCCGAAGGTGGCGCGCGAGCGCAGCGCCTCCCCCAGCTCGGACCGCGCGTCGACGATGCCCCGGCGCACCGCCGGCGTCAGGTCGGTGCGCTGCAGTGCCGCCCTGGCCATGTCATCCGTCGCCTCCTCGACGACCCGCGACGGGAAGCCGAGCTGGGCCACCCGTGCCAGCGCGTCGTCGCCGACCCAGGCGCTCATGGCCGGGACGTCGCTGAAGTAGCGCGCGGCATACGGGCGGAGCACGTCGAGCTCCCCGGAGGACCAGAAGCCCTGGGCGAGCGCGTTGAGCTCGTAGTTGGAGCGCTCACGGTTCGTCGTGATCTGACCCCAGGCCCACGCCTTGGCCTCGGCGTCGGGCATCGATGCACCGGCCATGAGCGCGCTGAGCCGTCCCTGCAGCGTGTCGTCACGCTCGCGGGTGGTCTCGATGAGCTCGCGACCGGCGAGTCCGTGGGAGGCGAGGTTGCGGACCACGATCCACCCGAAGTCCGAGTCGCCCTCGAGCCCGACGGGGCGGCGTTCGCCGGCCGCCCACGCCCGCAGGAGCTCCTCGTCGGCGGAGGTGCGCGCGACGGCGCGGGCCGCCACGAGGGCCCGGGTCGACCCGGGCTCCGCCGCTGCGAGGACCGATGCTGCTGCCGCGGCGACCACCTGCTCGGCGTCACCCTGCTCCTCGTGCGGCAGGAACGTCGGGATGATCCGGCCGAGCAGGCTGCCCGCCGAGCGGTTGAGGATCGAGGCGTTGTCCTCGTGCGGCCACGCCGCACCCACCGTGCGCACCATGACCCGGGGGTCGACGGTGCCGAGGCAGACGCCGTCGATGAGGGACACCCACACGACCGCGCGCGCCTGCGGGTCGGGCACGAGCGCGAGCTGCTCGGGCACCGCGGCGATCGAGTCGGGGTCGAGGGTGACGGTGGCCCAGGTGAGGTCTCCCGCGTTCGGCACCACGAGGTCGCCGGCAGGCGCCGCCGCCAGCTCGGGGACGACGGTCCGGTCGCCCGAGGTCGTCACCGGGACGCGGAAGGTCTCGGCACCGGCCGAGAAGCCGGCCACGTCGAAGGTGTGCGGCCGGTCGGCCGGGAACGCTTCCGGGACGGTGCGGTCCACGGCACCGGCAGCGCGGTCCAGCGAGATGACGTCGACCCCCGCGGTGAGCAGCCAGGCCTGCGTCCACGCGCCGAGGTCCTTGCCGCTCGCGCGCTCCATGAACCCCATGAAGTCGGCCAGCGTGCCGTTGCCGAACGAGTGCTCGCGCAGGTAGGCGGAGACGCCGGCGATGAACGCGTCGTCACCGATGTGGGCGATGAGCTGGCGCAGCGTCGCGGCACCCTTGGCGTAGGAGATCCCGTCGAAGTCCTGCAGGGCCGACTGCGCGTCGAGCGCGGCCGAGCCGGCGACGGGGTGGGTCGAGGGGGTGCGCTCCGCGGCATACCCCCAGGCCTTGCGGGCCATGGTGGAGTCCACCCACGCCTCGGTCCCGAACTCGGTCGCCGCGTCCAGCGTGCGGTGCGACATGTACTCGGCGAAGGACTCATTGAGCCACAGGTCGTCCCACCACTGCATCGTCACGAGGTCGCCGAACCACATGTGCGCCATCTCGTGGGCGATCGTGTTGGAGCGCGTGAGGATCTCGTCCCGGGCCGCCGCCCCACGGAAGACGTAGACGTCGCGGAAGGTCACGCAGCCGGGGTTCTCCATCGCGCCCGCGTTGAACTCGGGCACGAAGACCTGGTGGTACTCCCCGAACGGGTACCGGATGCCGAAGAGCTGGTGGTAGTAGTCGAAGCTCGCCCTCGTGACCTCGAGCATCTGGGGCGCCCCCCGCTCGAGGGCCTCCCTGAGGGACGCACGGGCGTGGATGCCCAGCGGTATGCCGTCGTGCTCGTCGAGCACGGACGCGTAGGGACCGGCGCAGACCGTGACGAAGTACGTGGCCAGCGGCTTGGTCTCGGCGAGCTCCCACCGACCGGGGGCCACCTTCGTGGCGGCACCGTTGCCGAGGACGGTCCACGCCTCCGGGGCGGCGACGGTCACGGCATACGGGGCCTTGAGGTCGGGCTGGTCGAAGCAGGCGAACACGCGCGGGCCGGCGTCGAGGAACAGGTGGCCGTAGACGTAGTGCTCACCGTCGGCAGGGTCGACGGCGCGGTGCAGTCCCTGCCCGTCCCGGCTGTAGGACATCTGGGCCTCGACCTCGAGCACGTTGTCGGCGGCGAGGCCGCTCAGGGTGACGCGGCCGTCAGTGAGGGTCGTGACGTCCACGGGCTCGCCGTTGAGGACCATCGAGCGCAGCTCGGCAGGCTTGACGTCGACGAAGGTCGACGCGCCCGGGTCGTTGCACGAGAACGTGATCCGCGTCGACGAGCCGAACCGCTCCTCCCCTTGGTCGAGGTCGAGGTCCACCTCCATCCGCGTCACCTGCAGCAGGGCTGAACGTTCGCGGGCTTCGGACCTGGTGAGGGACGGCATGGGAGCGATTCAACCAGCACCGGCCCCCGGACAGACCGAAGCCCCCGACCAGAACTGGTCGAGGGCTTCGGTGGAGTTCACCGGTTGCGGTGGCTCAGATGACGCGGACCTTCTCGGCCTGCGGGCCCTTCGGGCCCTGCGTGATGTCGAACTCCACGCGCTGTGCCTCGTCGAGCGAGCGGTAGCCGCTGGACTCGATCGCGCTGTAGTGCACGAAGACGTCGGGGCCGCCGCCGTCCTGCTCCACGAAGCCGAAGCCCTTCTCAGCGTTGAACCACTTGACAGTTCCCTGTGCCATGGGATTTCTCGTTCCTGTTGGCCGAGGTGGGTCGCGGACGCGACTCACCAGCTGCGCACACCACCACGACACGGAACAAGCCGCTGAAGAAAAAAGGCCCGCACACTGGCGGGCCCACTCAGACGAGGAACTGCAACTGCAACTGCGCCAACCATACCGTGCCGGAGCCGTTTGCCGAAACCACCCCCGGCCGGCCTGTCGCAGGACCCGTCGGACGCACCCTCGGGGTGCGTCCGACGGGCGCTCTCAGCTCTGGCGAAAGCCGTAGGCCTGCTGCTCGAGGCGGGCGATCCGCTCCGTCATCGGCGGGTGCGTCGAGAAGAACCGCGACACGTCCTGAGGCCGGAACGGGTTGGCGATCATCATGTGGCTGGAGTTCTGGATCGCCGGGGTCGGCTGCAGGGGGGCGCGGGCGACGCCGGTCTCGAGCTTGCGCAGGGCCGACGCGAGGGCGAGCGGGTCGCCGGTCAGCTTCGCGCCGTCCTCGTCCGCGTCGTACTCGCGGGTGCGGCTGATCGCCATCTGGATCATCATCGCGGCGAAGGGTGCCAGCAGCGCCATGGCCAGAAGGGCAAAGGGGTTCGGGCGGTCCTCGTCGTTGCCGCCACCGCCGAACATGCTCGTGAACATGAGCATCTGGGCCACGGACGTGATGACACCGGCGATCGCGGCAGCGACCGAGCCGGTGAGGATGTCGCGGTTGTACACGTGCATCAGCTCATGGCCGAGCACGCCGCGCAGCTCGCGCTCGTCGAGCAGGCCGAGGATGCCCTCGGTGCAGCAGACGGCGGCGTTCTCGGGGTTGCGTCCGGTGGCGAAGGCGTTGGGCGCCGAGGTCGGGCTGACGTAGAGGCGGGGCATCGGCTTGCCGGCGGCGGTCGACAGCTCCCGGACGATCCGGTACATCGCGGGCGCCTGGGCCTCGCTGACCGGGTAGGCGTGCATGGCCCTGATGGCGAGCTTGTCGGAGTTCCAGTAGCCGTAGGCCGTCATCCCGACACCGAGGAGGGCGAACAGCCAGATGTACCGGCCGCTGCCGATGACGGAGCCCATGGCCAGCAGCACGGCGAAGATCCCGCCGAACAGGGCCGCGGTCTTGAGTCCGTTGAAGTGGTTGTGCATGTCAGCCTCAACGCTCCCTCAGGTTCGGGCGTTCCCTGGTCAGCCCAGCAGGCCGAGCACCAGCTGGGGCAGCACGCTCGCGGCGACGAGGACCCCTCCCGACAGGATGAGGGCGGCCAGGGCGGGCCGTGGGACTGGTCCTCCGAGGAGCTCCTCGACGGGACCTTCGTCGCCGTCACCGGCACCCTCCAGGTCCCCAGCACCCCGCCCGACCGGCGCGGGATCGCGCAGCAGCACCGCGAACCACCGCAGGTAGACCGCGATGCCGAGGACGGCGTTGGCGACGGCGACGAGGGCGAGCACCCACTGCCCGTCCCCGACCACGGGACGCAGGGCGACGACCTTGGCCACCAGCCCGAGGACGCCGGGCGGCAGCCCGGCGAGGGAGAGCAGGGCCAGCCCGAGCGCACCGCCCAGGAGGGGTCGTTCCCGCAGCAGTCCCGTGTATGCCGCGAGCGTCCGGCCGCGGGACGGTCCGTCACCGCCGTCGGAGGTCGGGGCCGACCGGGCGACGAGGTGGACCACGACGAACGCCACGAGCGTGGCGACGACGTAGGCGAGGAGGTAGGCGCCGGAGGCCTGGTCGGCCTGCGTCGTCGCGACCGACAACGGCAGCACCACCCAGCCCGCCTGGGCGACGGTCGACCACGCGAGGAGCCGGACCGGGTCGTCCTGGACGAGGGCGACGAGGTTGCCGACGGTCATCGACACCGCGGCCACGATGCCCACGACGACGAGGACCGGGGCTGCCCCGGAGCCGTGGCCCGAGCCCGCCAGTGGACGCAGGACGACGAGCAGGGCCGCCAGCGCGGCGACCTTGGACGTGGCCGCGAGGAACGCAGCGACGGGCTCGGTGCCGCCGGCGTAGGCCTGGGGCGTCCACACGTGGAACGGCACCAGCGAGAGCTTGAAGCCGACCCCTGCCAGCAGGAGCAGCAGCCCGAGGAGCAGCACGGCACGCCGCTGCGGGTCGGCGAGCGCGGTCGCCACTGCCGGTCCGGAGAAGACCGCGGCCCCGGTCGACAGCAGCCACAGGGCGGCACCCAGGACGACGAGGGCGAACGACACCAGCGAGGTCGTCAGCAGGGCCAGGGCGCCCCGTCCCGCGTCCGGGGTCGCCCGCAGCGCGACGAGGGCGATGGCGGGCAGGGTCGCCAGCTCCAGGCAGACCAGCCACGAGCCGAGGTCGTGGGCGGCGGCGACGCCGGTGGCCCCGGCAGTGGCGGCGAGCAGGAGCGCCACGAGGACGGCTGGCCCTCCCCGCAGGAGCTGGTCACGGGTCCCGGACCGCGGCGGCCACACGAGGAGCAGGACGACGAGGGCGGCGAGCAGGGCCCCCACCTGCAGGGCGCCGACGACCGGTCCTGCTTCGTACAGGCAGCCGTCGGGCGCGGGCAGGCACAGCGAGCGCCGTGGCACGTCGGTCGACCCGAGGGCCGCGGGGAGAGCCAGGGCCGCACCGACGAGCAGGGCGAGCACCCCGACGACGGCGTGCAGCCGCGCGACCCTGGGGGCCACGGCGTCGGCGACGAGCACGACGACGGCACCCGCCGCCGGCGCCAGGACCGGACCGAGCACGGGCCAGTCGAGGCTGGCCACGGTGCTCACGGCCCGGCTCCGACCAGCGTGCTCACGGTGTCGTGCGTCAGGGACAGCAACGGACCGGGGACGACACCGAGGACCACCGTGAGCAGGACGAGGACGACGACGACGTCCCACTCGCTGCCGCGGGTGTCCTCGATGGGCGGCGAGGTCCGGTCGCCGGCCCACACGAGTCGCGCCACCCGGAGCGCGTAGGCGGCGGCGAGCACGGTGCCGAGCGCGGCGACCACCGCGACGGCGCGGAAGAGCCCGAGCGACCGGTCGTCGCCCGGTGACCACGCGGCATACACGGACAGGAACTCGCCCCAGAAGCCGGCCAGGCCGGGCAGCCCGAGGGAGGCGGCCAGGCCGAGGATGAGCGCGAAACCGAGGCGAGGCGCGACCTCGCGCACCGCGGCTCGAGCGGTGTCGAGGTCCGCGCTCCCCCAGCGTTCCTTGAGGCCGCCGACGACGACGAACAGCAGGGCTGAGACGACGCCGTGGGCGACGTTGGCGAACAGCGCCGCCTGCAGACCGGTGCGCGTGCCGCTCGCGAGCCCGATGGCGACGAACCCCATGTGTGCCACCGAGGAGTAGGCGACCAGGCGCTTGAGGTCACGCTCGACGAGGCAGGCCAGGCCTCCCCACAGGATGCCGACGGCACCGAGGACGGCGAGGAACGGTGCGACCCGGGCGAACCCGTCGGGCACGGTGGCCAGCGGCAGGCGGACCAGGCCGTAGGTGCCCATCTTGAGCAGGACGGCGGCGAGCAGCACCGAGCCGGCGGTGGGGGCGGTGGTGTGGGCCGCGGGCAGCCAGGTGTGCAGCGGGAAGACCGGCACCTTGACGGCGAGGCCGGCCACGAGGAGCGAGGCCACGACGAGCTGGGTGGTCGGCGAGAGTCCGCGCCCGGCGTCCTGGGCCAGGACCCCCAGGTCGGAGGTGCCGGCCCGGGTCACGAGGGCCAGGATCCCGACGAGCATCAGGGTGGAGCCGAAGGCCGTGTAGAGGACGAAGCGTGCCCCGGCCTCGGCCCGCGCCGCCGGGTGGTGGGCGTCGCCGAAGCGCGTGATGAGCACCCACATGGGCACGAGCACCACCTCGAACGCCACGAAGAACAGCACGGCGTCGCGGGCGAAGAACGTGGCGAGGGCACCGACCTCGACGAGCAGCAGGCAGGCGTGGAACGCGGCGCTGGTGCCGCCCACCGGAGGCCGCTCCCGGGTGTGCAGCACGACGGCGACACCCAGGAGGGCGGTGAGCAGGAGCAGGGGCGCGCTGATGCCGTCGACGGCGAGGTGCCACCGCAGCCCGAGGGACGGCACCCAGGCCCGGTCCACCTCGGGCCGCAGGACGACGCTCGCGACGACGAACGCCAGCGTGAGGACGCTGGTGACGGCGGACGTGAGGTTGGTGGCACGGTGCGGCAGGCTCCGACCGGCGGTGAGCAGCCACGTGGCCACCGCAGCCGGCACGACGAGGGCGAGGAGGATCACCGCAGCGCCACCCCCGCCAGGGCCACCGTGACGGCACCGGCGACGACCCAGGCCAACCCGGTCGCCGCCCGCTCGGCGCGGTGGGCCCGGTCGCCGCCACGCCCCGCCAGCCGGGCGCCGACGGCGGCGCCCCGGACGTACGCGTCGACGACCTCGCGGTCGAGGAAGACGACGAGCCGGGCGGTGGCGAGCACGGGCCGGGCGACGAGCACGACATACAGGCGGTCCACCCCGAAGCCGCCGTCGAAGGCAGGTTGCCGTGCTCCGACGAGGCGGGCGGGGTCCTCCCCCGCGCCGTACCGGCTGGCGGTGACGCGGCGCACCCCCAGGGCGGCACCGGCGATGAGCAGCAGGCTCAGCAGCGCGACGAACCACCCGAGGTGGCCCTCGAGGTCGATCAGCGGCGTGAACACCACGATCCCGCCGAGGACGGTGAGGACCGCCAGGACGGCCACCGCCGCCCGCACCGGCCCGGTGGCCGTGTCGGCCTCGTGGCGTGCGACGTCGGCGGTCCCAAGGTCGTCGAGGACGAGCCAGGCGCGCATGCAGTACGCCGCGGTCAGCGCGACCGTCAGCAGGCCGGCGAGCAGGACCAGCCATGCCCGGACGGGGGCGTCGGACGCACCCGCCTCGGCAGCGGACAGGACGTGCTCCTTGGAGACGAACCCCACGAGGGGTGGCACCCCCGCCAGCGACAGCAGCCCGACGAACATGGCGGGGCGCAGCAGCAGGTGGCCACGCAGGCCCCCCTTGAGCGTGGCCGCCGCGGTGCCCCCGACGGTGACGCTGAGCCACCCGATCGTGAGGAACAGCAACGCCTTGAAAAACGCGTGGGAGTACAGGTGCAGCACCCCGGCACCCGGGCCCTCGTCGGCCGGCGCCACTGCGAGCGCCGACAGCATGAGGGCGACCTGGCTGAGGGTGGAGTAGGCCAGCAGCCGCTTGAGGTCGCTCTGGCCGAACGCCAGCAGGGCGGCCCAGACCATGGTCACGGCGGTGCTGACCGCCAGCACCCAGCGGGCCCCGTCGCTGGCCGCGAGGAGGGTGAAGAGCTGGGCCAGCACGAACGTCCCGGCCGCCACCATGGTCGCCGCGTGGATGAGGGCGGACGCGGGCGTCGGGCCCTCCATCGCGTCGGGCAGCCAGTCGTGGAACGGCACCATGCCGGACTTGCCGAGGACGCCGATGACGAGCAGCACCATGGCCACCGTCCGCAGCGTGCCGTCCGGCGCCGCGCAGGCCGCCGCCAGCGAGTCCGCGCACTCGGTGGCCGGCGCCCAGTGCGCCAGCACCGCCCGGTAGGCCGTGGAGCCGGCTCCCGCGGCGAGGAGCACCACCCCGAGGACGAACCCGACGTCGGCGAGCCGGGTGACGAGGAATGCCTTGAGGGCGGCCCGGCGCGCGGACTCCTTGCGGCTCCAGTGACCGATGAGCAGGTAGGAGCACCAACCCATCACCTCCCAGCCGACGAGGGTCAGCACGAGGTCGGCGGAGGTGACCACGACGAGCATGCCTGCGGTGAACAACGAGACCGTGGCCGCGAAGACGCCGTAGCGGTCGTCCTCGCGCAGGTACCAGCCCGCGAACGCCTGGACGGCCCAGCCGACGACGGCGACGACGAGTGCGATCAGGGCGGTCGCCGTGGTCGCCTGCAGCAGCAAGGGGATGCGCAGCTCGCCCGCGGCGAGGGCCGGGAGGGTGCCGACGGCGCGGTCCTGCCCGGTCGTGTGCACCCCGACGAGCAGGGCGACGGCTGCAGCGAGGGTGACGAGCGACCCACCGACCGCGACCGCACGGGCGGCCCGGGGGTCCAGGCCCTCCCGTCGTCGGGCGAGGAAGAGCCCGAGCACGGCGGCGACGACCGGCACGAGCACGACCAGCCGGGTCGCGGCGGCACTCACGAGCGGGTCCGGTCGAGGTCGATGTCGCCGCGCAGGCGGTAGACGGCCAGGACCACGGCGAGAGCGACGCACACCTCGGCCGCGGCGATGGTGATGACGAACAGGGTGAGGACGTTGCCGGCCGCCCAGCGGTCCCCGCCGGAGGCGCCGACGGAGACGAGCAGCAGGGTGGCGGCGTTGAGGATCAGCTCGACCCCGATGAGCACCAGCACCGCGTTGCGGCGGGCCAGCACGCCGTACGCGCCGAGGCCGGCGAGCACGGAGGCGAGGAGGTAGGGGCCAGCGAGGTGGATCACGGGGTGCTCCGCCCGGCCTCGCGGGCTCCGCGCCCGGCGACGCGGGAGACCGCCAGGGCTGCGACCAGCGCCACGAGCAGCAGCAGGGACAAGAGCTCGAACGGCCACACCCACGTGCCGAACAGCTGGCTCGCCAGCTCGGTCGTGTCGGTCTCCCGACGGGACACCGGGACGGCGAGCGGCAGGAGGACCGCCGCCAGCATCGCGGTCACGCCCGCGCCGAGGACCGCCGCGAGGACCCGGTGGAGGCGGCTCGTGGCGATCTGCGCGTGCGGCCCGATGGGGGCGCGCGTCAGCATCAGGGCGAAGAGCACGAGCACGACGACGGCTCCGACGTAGACGAGGACCTGCACCAGCGCGACGAACTCCGCGCCCAGCACGAGGTAGCACCCGGCGACCGAGCCGAGGCAGACCACGAGCCACAGCGCCGCGTGGACGACGTGGCGGGTCGTCACGGCGAGCAGCCCGCTGGCCGCGGCGACGAGCCCGACCGCGGCGAACGCCACGTCGAGGCCGGTCACGCCTCCGCCTCCGGCTGGGGAGTCACCCGCGTCGGACGGGCCGCGGGGGTGCGGACGGGGCGGGCCGGCTTGTTGGTCGCGGCGATCTCGGCCGGTTCGGCGGAGTGCTCGTCGAGCGCGGGCGGTGGCGGGACCGTGGGCATCCACTGCCCGAGCCGGTCCTTCTCGTGCAGCAGGTCGCGGATGTCGAGCTCGGAGTACTCGAACTCGGGGCTCCAGTGCAGCGCGTCGAACGGGCACACCTCGATGCAGATGCCGCAGTACATGCAGAGGCTGAAGTCGATGGCGAACCGGTCGAGGACGTTGCGCTGGCGGTCGCGTCCACCCGGGGTGGTCGCGGGGATCGTCTCCTTGTGCGAGTCGATGTAGATGCACCAGTCCGGGCACTCGCGGGCGCAGAGCATGCACGAGGTGCAGTTCTCCTCGAGCAGGGCGATGACGCCCCGGCTGCGCGGGGGCAGGTGCGGCGACACGTCCGGGTACTCGGCCGTGTGCGACGGCTTCGCCAGGGTGCGTGCCGTCGTGGCCAGCCCCTTGAGGATCCCCGGTATGGCGCCCCCACTGCTGCGCTTCGTGGGCTCCGGTGTCGTGCTCGGTGTCGTGCTGGGTGTCGTCGGCTCGGTCATGCGCTCGCCACCACCCAGACACCGGTGAGGGCCAGCTGCGCGAGGGCGAGCGGCACGAGGACGAGCCAGGCGAGGCGCTGGAGCTGGTCCTCGCGCAGTCGCGGCCAGGACACCCTCAGCCAGATGACGACCACCGCGATGACGAACCCCTTCAGCATCGTCCAGACCCAGCCGAGCTGGTCGCTGAACGGCCCCTGCCAGCCGCCGAGGAAGAGCACGGCGAACAGCAGCGACATGACGACAATGCCGGCGTACTCGCTCAGCAGGAAGAACGCGAACCGCAGTCCGGTGTACTCGGTGTAGGCGCCGAAGACGATCTCGCTGTCGGCGACCGGCATGTCGAACGGGGGCCGCTGGAGCTCTGCGACGGCGGCGACGAGGAAGACGACCGCACCGGGGAGCTGCCACAGCAGCCACCACGGGGACCAGGCGGCGGCGATGCCGGAGAGGGACAGCGACCCGGCCGCGAGGCAGACCGACGCCACGGACAGCACCAGCGGCAGCTCGTAGGACAGCAGCTGGGCGGCCGCCCGCATCGCCCCGAGCAGGGAGTACTTGTTGGCGCTGGCCCAACCCGCCATGAGGGTGCCGAGGATCCCGACGGCCGTCACCGCGAGGACGAGCACCGCGGAGGCGGGGGCGTCAGCCGCCACGACGTCGGGCGACAGCGGGATGACGGCCATGGCCACGAGGTACGGGATGAGCGCGACGGCCGGGGCGAACCGGAAGACGCCCTTGTCGGCAGCGGCCGGGGTGATGTCCTCCTTCTGCACGAACTTGACCCCGTCGGCGACGAGCTGGGCCCACCCGTGGAACCCACCGGCATACATGGGTCCTAGGCGTCCCTGCATGTGGGCCATCACCTTGTGCTCGGTCTGCCCGACGAGCAGGGGCAGCACCAGGAAGGCCGCGAGCACGGCGACCGAGCGGAGCACGACCTCGAGGGCCTCGAGCGCGGTCACCGCGGACCCCACTCGGCATCGGGCACACCGGGGGCGGACACACGGCGGCGCCCGGTGGGCTTGGTGTGCTCGCTCTCGCCGGGCTCCTTGGCGCCGGGCCAGGCCTTCGAGGCACGGGCGGCCAGGACGAACGACTTGCGCAGCGGGGTCCCCTCGAACCCGTCGGGGAGGAGCAGCGGCCGCAGGTCCTGCCCGGTGCCGTCGTCGAACCCGTCGAACCCGAGCCCGAACATCTCGTGCGTCTCGCGTTCGTGCCACGCTGCGCCGCGGAAGACCGGGGTGATGCTGGCGAGCGTCCCACCATCGGGCACGCGGGTCCGGATCATGATGCGGCGCAACGACTTCGGCGTCGACCCGTCCATGAGGTGGCAGACCACGTCGAACCCGGGGTCCTCGGCCGAGTCGGTCTGGTCGACGGCAGTCAGCCAGTCGAAGAAGGTGAAGCCCTCGGCGCGCGCGCCCTCGACCGCGGAGACCCACGCCGGCGGCGACACCTCACGGCGCTGCACGGTGGCCGGGTCGTTCACGACGGGTCCCCGGTCTTCGAGCGCGGTGCGTGGACGGGAGGGGCCACGAGACCACGGGTCACCTCACCGGCGGACGCGGTGCGGTGTCCCGCGTACTTCGCCCGGATTCCCTTGGTGGACAGGGTCTCCGACGCGATCTTCTCCTGCAGCTTGATGATGCCCTGCAGGAGCGACTCGGGCCGCGGCGGACAGCCGGGCACGTAGACGTCGACGGGGATGATCGTGTCGACGCCCTTGGTGACGCTGTAGGAGTCCCAGTAGGGGCCACCGGAGTTGGAGCAGGCCCCGAACGAGATCACGTACTTCGGCTCCGGCATCTGGTCGTAGAGACGTCGGACGGCCGGCGCCATCTTGTCCGTCACCGTCCCCGACACGACCATGAGGTCGGCCTGGCGCGGCCCCGGCGCGAACGGGATGACCCCGAGCCGGATGAAGTCGTGCCGGGCCATCGAGGCGGCGATGAACTCGATCGCGCAGCAAGCCAGGCCGAAGTTGAAGACCCACAGGGAGTAGCGCCGGCCCCAGTTGAGCACGACGCGGATCGGCTGGGGAGCGTGCTCGTTGCCCGCGCCGACGCGCGGCATGGGCAGGGCGACCCTCGTGGACTCGGACATCACAGCCACCTCAGCAGACCACGGCGCGCGGCGTGCACGAGTCCCACCAGCAGGACACCGATGAAGACGGCGATCTCGACGAGCGAGGCGGCCCCGAGGTCGGCCGAGCGCAGGACGAGCGCCCAGGGGAACAGGTAGACCGCGTCGACCGCGAAGATGACGTAGAGGAACGCGTAGACGAAGTAGCGGATCTGGGTCTGCGCCCAGTCCTGCCCGACCGGGTCGACGCCGGACTCGTAGGTCGTCAGCTTGGCCCTGGTCGGGGCGCTCGGCGCGAGCAGCAGCCGCGCCCCCATGGCCGCCACGAACAGCAGCAGTCCGACCACGACCACTGCGGCGACGACGACGTAGGGCGACACGTGGGCAGCCTAGTGGCCGGGCCCCCGCAGGCGGCGGCGTGGCATACGTCGTCCGTGGGGTGTCGGGAAGCGCCGTCCGCACCTAGCGTGGACCCATGGCGCGGATCCCGCTCTTCCCCCTCGGCACCGTCCTCGTCCCCGGAGCCTCCCTGCCGCTGCAGATCTTCGAGCCGCGGTACGTCGTCATGCTCAGCGACCTCGTCAACGCGATGGAGGTCCCCGAGTTCGGGGTGGTGGCGATCCGGCAGGGCAACGAGGTGGGTGTCGGCTCGGCCCGCGACCTGCACGAGATCGGCTGCCTGGCCCGGGTCCTGCAGGCTGCCTCCATCGGCGACGGGCGGTACCTCGTGGTGAGCACGGGGACCGAGCGGTTCCACCTCGACGGCCTCGCCGACACGGGTTCGGCCTACCTCACCGGCGAGGTGACGGTCCTCGAGGAGCACCCGGGCGACGCGCAGGAGGTGGCCGAGCTGGTCACGCGCCTGCACGACGCCTTGAACCGCTACGCCAGGACCCTGGGGGCCGAGGTGCCCGACTGGCCGCACGACCCCGTCGAGCTGTCGCACACCGTCGGCACCGCCGTCGGGCTCGACCTCGGCGACCGGCAGCGGCTGCTCGCCGCCCCCGACACGGAGACGCGGCTGCGGCTCGGCCTGCGCCTGGTCCGTCGGGAGCAGGGGCTGGCCCAGACCCTCGGCGTCGTCCCGCCGTCGCCGGACCGCCCCTGGAACCTCAACTGACGCGGGGCGCCCCGCGGAAACCCGGTGGCGGGTGTCCCACCCGTGCGACAGGGTCGGGGCATGACACCGGACGACACCCCGAGCGCGTGGGACGAGCGCACCACCCTCCTCACGATGCTGCAGTACACCCGTGACGTCGCCGCCGGGAAGGCCCGCGACCTCGCCACCCACCACGTCGGCGCCACACCCCTGCCGGGGTCGCCCCTGATGTCCATCGGCGGGG
>NZ_LMGM01000001.1:1727519-1775684 GCF_001427915.1 Phycicoccus sp. Root563
CCTCGGGCCGTGGACCGCGACCGAACCGGACCGCGAGTTCACCGTGGGTGCCGAGACGCCGATCGCCCAGACGCTGGAGGAGTATGCCGCGCAGGCCGTCCGCACCGACGCCCTGATCGCGGGCCTGCAGCTCGACGACCGCTCGGTGACCCCGTTCCGGGGTGGCGGCCACCCGACCCTGCGCTGGGTCATCCTGCACCTGATCGAGGAGAACGCCCGGCACAACGGCCACCTCGACCTGCTGCGCGAGCTCGCCGACGGCCGCACCGGCGACTGAGCGTCCCTGCTTCTCCGACCGGCGCACCCTCCGCCCGATGCGGGTGTCGTTCGGCAACACGGCAGTTATTTCCCACGGTTTCGCCGAACGACACCCGCTTTGCTGGCGAGTCGTCGCGGTGACCGAGAACGTCCGGGTCCTGCCGCTGCGTCAGTCGTCGAGGCGTTCGAAGGCGGGGGCGTAGCGGAAGGGACCGGAGAGTCCGTCGCCCCAGGCGTGCAACCGGCGGAGCAGGAAGTACTGCGGCCCCCAGTCCTGAGGCGGCGTGATGCCGTGGTCGACGGCCGGTCCGAACCCGAACCTCGGGTAGTAGGTCGGGTGGCCGAGGAGCACCACCGCCGGCTCGCCCAGCGCGTCCGCCGCGCCGAGCGTGGCGTGCACGAGGGCCGAGCCGATGCCGACCCGCTGGACCTCGGGCAGGACCCCGAGGGGACCCAGCGCGACCAGCACCGGCTGGTCTGCGACGAACGCCCGGCTGATCGCCACGTGCCCCGCGACGACCCCATCGACCTCGGCCACCAGGCAGCACTCCCCGACGAGGTCGCCGTCGGCGCGAAGGTCGTCGACCAGGTCGGCCTCGAGGGTCCCCTCGCGAGCCGGCGCATCGTCGGTGGCCGGCTTGGCGAATGCCGCGAGGTGCACCGCCCTGATCGCGTCGGCGTCGGACGGCAGCTCGCGGCGGATCAGCATGCACGCGACCCTAGCCACGCGCACGGTCGCGCCGCCTCCCGATTTCCGCACGCGCCATACGCTGCACGCGGTCCCGACACCCCACAGAGCCGGCACCCTCCCGTGAGTTTGAAGCGCTGAGCGCGCTCTGGCGCAGGACGGGCTTCAAACTCGAGGGAGCCGGGAGCCGGGAGCCGGGGAGCCGGGAGTCAGGGCGCCGAGAAGTCGGGAGTCAGGGCGCCTTGGGGAGGGCGGCGTAGCTCGAGGGCCAGGGGACGTAGTCGTCGGCGGCGACGAGGTAGCCGTCGTCGTCGAGCGTCACGGGGACCGGGTCGATGATCTCGAACCCGTCGAAGCCCTCCGGCTCGACGTTGCGGAAGCCGATCAGCGCCCACGAACCGTCCCGCCGTTGCACCAGCGGCGCGGCGAACAGGTGGGGCTCCGCCGTGAAGGGACGGGCGGAGTCGATGTCCCAGGGCCCGAGCGGGCCGGGTCCGGGGACCGACCACGTGCAGTACTCGCCGGTGCGGGCCTTGCGCTCGGCGGTCATCTCCTGCGGGTGGCACGTGAAGACCAGCACCCAGCGGCCGTCGATCTGCTTGTCCTGCAACACCTCCAGCTGCCCGAACCCTGCGCCCGGCTCGCACAGCGGCGGCTGGAGGGTCCACCTCTCGAGGTCGGGGCTGGTGGCGTGGGCCACCACGCCGTCGTCGTTGCGGGCAGCCTCCCGGGCCCGGGCAGCGAGCAGGAGGTGCCAGCCGTCGCCGTCGGCATCGGCGAACACCAGGGGGTCCCGCCACGTCTCGCTCGCCCCCTCGAGGTCCGGGCCCTGCGTCGGCGCCGGGGTGTTGGCGAGGTTCTTGTACCAGCGCCCGTCGACGCGCACCGCGGGCTCGGAGGACACCCGCTCCCAGTGGTGCAGGTCGTCGGAGACCGCTGAACCGATCCGCTGGTCGTAGACGTGGTGCCCCGAGGTCGAGACCGCCGTGTAGAACATCCGCCAGCGCTCGCCGTCGCGCACGACCGACCCGGTCCAGATCGCCAGGTCGTCGAACCCGGTCTCCGCCGGGCCGAAGCACTCGCCGAGGTAGTCCCAGGTGACGAGGTCCCGCGAGGTCGCATGGCCCACCGTCGCCGCGGTGTGCCGCTTGCCCGGGTCGACCAACGACCTCGGCGCCTGGAGGAAGAACAGGTGGTAGAGGTCGCCGTCGTCGGCGATCCAGGAGTCCCAGACCCAGTGGTCTTCGAGCCGGAGCATGCGCCGAGTGTGGCAGCCCCGCGCGCGTCTGGCACGGCGTTGCCCGCGCCTCGGTCAGCCCCCGTCGACCGTCCCGCCGGCCCGCCAGTAGCGGCCGTCGCGCCGGTCCATGAACTCCTCCTCGACGAGGTACCGCCGCAGCGCCGCGACGTCGTCGTGGAACGCCCGCAGCGTGGCGTTGACCTCGGTCTCCTCGTACACCTCTCCCACGGCGAACTGCTGCGCGATGAGGTCGAGCACGACCAGGCGCTTGGTGATCTTCGTCGGGATCGAGACGAGGCTCCCGTCGGGGCGCACGAACGCCCGGAGCACGGCGTCGCGGTTCCTCAGGGCGTCCTGGAGCGCCGGTCGGTCCATGCCCACCACCCTAGGCAGCCCTCACCGCAGCCGCTCGCGCAGCGCCAGCACCGCCTCGGCGGTCGCGCCGGGCTCCGAGAGCAGGTGCAGGTGGTGGCCCTCGACGACGTCGACCGGCCAGCCGGCCCCACGGGCGAAGGTGAGCTCCTCGGCATACGTCCCACCGAAGCCGAGGTATGCCGCGGGCAGCGCCTCCCAGCCCCCCGGCACCTCCACCGGGGTCGTGAACCACGACGGCGGGAGCCGGGGTGCCCCGTCGGTCACGCGTGAGAGCCAGTCCTCCGACGGGAAGAGCGGCCCGACGTCGGCGGGGTCCCACCACAGCGGCCACGGCGGGAGCAGGCCGTCCACCTTCGGCAGCCCGGCGACGAAGTCCGCGAACGCCGGGGGCGCCAGCACGGTCGTGGGCCCGGGAGCCAGGGGCAGGGCCGCGTCGACGAGGACCACGGCATCGACAGGGACCGCTGCGCGCAGGGCCGGGACGAGGTACCCCGCGTTGCTGTGCGCCACCAGGAGGGACGCCCCGGACGAGACGAGCTGGTCGACGAACCCCGCCAGCACCGCCGCCGGGGTCAGCACGCCGTCGGGCAGGTCCGCGACCGCCGTCGACGCACCGCGGGCGTCGAGGGCTCCCGCCAGCGGGCCGTAGGCCACCGGCCCCAGCAGCGGGCTGGGCAGCACGAGCACGTCGACGGACACGTTCGGCACGCTAGCCCGACGTGGGCGGTGACAGCGCGGGAAACGCGCACACGTCCCGGGTAGCCGTGGCGAAACGCACTTGAAACACTGCCTTGGTCTACTGACCGCCAGAGACCGACCACGACACCGAGGAGGCTGCCGTGCACCTGTCCCCCGCGGACACCGAGAAGCTGCTGCTGTCCGTCGCCGGCATGGTCGCCCGCGACCGGCTGTCGCGCGGCGTCCTGCTCAACCACCCCGAGTCGGTCGCCCTGCTCTCCACGTGGGTCATCGAGCGCGCCCGCGAAGGCGCCCTGGTCGCCGACCTCATGGAGGAGGGCCGGGCGGTCCTGCACCGCGACCAGGTCATGGCGGGCGTGCCGGAGATGATCGCCGACGTGCAGGTCGAGGCGACGTTCCCCGACGGCCGCAAGCTCGTCACCCTCCACCACCCGATCGCCTGACCGAGACAGCCGAGAGCAGGAGATCCGTTGAGCAGCAACAGTTCCGGACCGGGAGCGGTCCGGGTGAAGCCGGGCACCGTCACCATCAACGCCGACCGCACCGAGGCCGGACGCCTCAGCCTCGTCATCGTCAACACCGGTGACCGCCCGGTCCAGATCGGGTCGCACCTGCACCTGCCGGACAGCAACACCGCGCTGTCCTTCGACCGCGACGCCGCCCACGGCTTCCGTCTCGACATCCCGAGCGGCACGTCGGTCCGGTTCGAGCCCGGCGTCAGCCGCCAGGTCGACGCCGTGGCCCTCAAGGGCCGCCGTCGGGTGCCGGGCCTCCAGGTCGACGGCCGCACCGACGGGCGCCTCGACGGCCCGGCCGACAGGCGGCTCGACGGCCGGGCCGGCGAAACCCACGAGCGTGCCGAGGGAGGTGCCCACGATGGCTGACCTCGACCGCGAGCGGTATGCCGCGCTGTACGGCCCCACGGCGGGAGACCAGGTCCGCCTCGGCGACACCGACCTCTGGGTCGAGGTCGAGCAGGACCTCACCTTCGGCGGCGAGGAGGCCGTCTTCGGTGGCGGGAAGTCGATCCGCGAGTCGATGGCGCAGGGCCTGCGCACCAACGCGGACGGCGCGCTGGACACCGTCATCACGAACGCGATCGTCCTCGACCACTGGGGCGTCGTCCGGGCCGACGTGGGCATCCGCGCCGGGCGCATCGTGGCCCTGGGCCGCAGCGGCAACCCCGACATCGCCGACGGCGTGCACCCCGACCTCGAGATCGGCCCGGGCACCGACGTGATCTCCGGCGAGGGGCGGATCCTCACCGCCGGTGGCATCGACCTGCACGTCCACTTCCTGTCGACCAGCCAGATCCACGAGGCACTCGCGGCCGGGCTGACCACCCTCGGCGGTGGCGGCACCGGGCCGTCCGAGGGTTCGAAGGCGACCACCGTGACGCCCGGTCCGTGGCACCTGCAGTCGGTGCTGCGCGGACTCGACCACCTGCCCGTCAACGTGCTCCTCATGGGCAAGGGCAACACGGTCAGCGCCGCGGGGCTGCGCGAGCAGGCCCTGGCCGGCGCCGCGGCGTACAAGGTGCACGAGGACTGGGGCAGCACCCCGGCAGCCATCGACGCGGCGCTGCGCGCGGCCGACGAGTTCGGGCTGCAGGTGACGCTGCACAGCGACAGCCTCAACGAGGCGGGCTACGTCGACTCGACGCTGCGGGCGATCGGCGGGCGGAGCATCCACGCGTTCCACACCGAGGGCGCCGGTGGCGGCCACGCCCCGGACATCATCACCATCGCGAGCTACGCCAACGTCCTGCCCGGCTCGACGAACCCGACGCTCCCCCACACGGTCAACACCGTCGCCGAGCACCTCGACATGCTCATGGTCTGCCACCACCTCAACCCCGCGGTGCCGGAGGACCTGGCCTTCGCCGAGAGCCGGATCCGCGCGACGACCATCGCCGCCGAGGACCTCCTGCACGACCTCGGGGCCCTGTCGATGACCAGCTCGGACGCCCAGGCGATGGGCCGCATCGGCGAGGTCGTCACGCGCACGTGGCAGGTCGCGCACGTGATGAAGGCCCGCTACGGCGCGCTCGGCGACAGCCTCCCGGCGGACAACGAGCGGGCCCGCCGCTACGTCGCGAAGTACACGATCAACCCGGCCGTCGCGCACGGCATCGACCACGAGGTCGGCTCCGTCGAGCCGGGCAAGCTCGCGGACCTCGTGCTCTGGGACCCGAAGTTCTTCGGGTGGCGTCCGGACCTCGTCATCAAGGCGGGCGCGATCGTGTATGCCGCCCTCGGCGACCCGAACGCGTCCATCCCCACCCCGCAGCCGGTGCTCATGCGTCCGGCCCTCGTCGGCGAAGGCGGTGCGGGAGCGGACCGGTCGCTGACCTTCGTCGCCCCCGCGGCCCTGGAGGCCGGGCTGGCCGAGACGTTGGGGCTGCGGAGCACCCTCGTCGGGGTGCGGCCCACCCGCGACGTCACCAAGGCCGACATGGTCAACAACAGCGCCACGCCGGCGATCGAGGTCGACCCCGAGTCGTTCGAGATCCGCGTCGAGGGAGAGGTCGTCACGCCGTCGCCCGCGACGGAGCTCCCGCTGGCCCAACGGTATTCGCTGTTCTGATGCCGAGTTCGCCTTCGCAGGTACCGGCCGTCGGGCCACCCGTCCTCCCCCACCCCGAGTTCGCCGCGATGATGCTCGCCGACGGCCGGCTCCCCGTTGGTGGTCACACCCAGTCCTCCGGCCTCGAACCCGCCCTGCTCGGCGGGCTGGCCGAGGGCGACGTCCCCGCGCTGGTGCGGACCCGCCTGCGCACGGTGGTCCGCGTCGAGGCCGCCGTCGCCGTCGTTGCCCGCCACCACGTCCTCGCCGGGCTCCCCCTGCAACAGGTGCAGGACGCGTGGGCCGCCCGGACCCCCAGCGAGGTCTCGCGGGCCGCCTCGGTCGCGGTGGGACGCGGGCAGCGACGACTCACCCTGCGGCTCTGGCCCGGCTCGGCAGCCGCCGCCGCCCTCGAGGACCTGCGCCTGCCGTCGAGACCGGTCGCCGTCGGGGCGATGGCTGCCGCAGCAGGTCTGGACGCTGCGCGCACGGCCCGGCTCGTCGCCTACGACGACGTGCAGACCCTCTGCGCCGCCGCCCTCAAGCTCTGCCCGCTCGACCCCTCGGACGCGACCGCGTGGCTGCTGGCGGCAGGCGGTGACGTCGAGGCCGTGGTCGCCGCGGTCGCGCACCTCACCGAGCCCGGCGCCATACCGGCTCCGGCTGCCCCGCTGCTCGAACAGTGGGCGCACGACCACCCGACCCACCCACGGAGGTTGTTCAGTGCCTGACGCCAGCCCGTCCACCACCCGCGCCCTGCGGCTCGGCGTCGCCGGGCCCGTCGGCACCGGGAAGTCCTCGCTCATCGGCATGCTCTGCCGCGAGCTCGGCGACACCCTCGAGCTGGGGGTCGTCACCAACGACATCTACACCGACGAGGACGCCCGCATGCTGCGTGCCGCAGGAGTGCTCGACCCCGAGCGGATCCGCGCGGTCGAGACCGGTGCCTGCCCGCACACCGCCATCCGTGACGACGTCAGCGCCAACCTGCTCGCCGTCGAGGACCTCGAGGCCGACTTCGCACCGTTGGACCTCGTCCTCGTGGAGTCCGGTGGCGACAACCTCACGGCGACGTTCTCGCCCGCCCTGGTGGACGCGCAGCTGTTCGTCCTCGACGTCGCCGGGGGCGGGGACGTCGTGCGCAAGGGCGGCCCCGGCATCTCGCGGGCCGACCTGCTCGTGGTCAACAAGACCGACCTCGCGCCGTACGTCGGGGTCGACGCCGAGCTCATGGCCCGCCAGGGCCGCGAGGCCCGGGACGGGCGGCCGGTGATCGCCCTGTCCCGCCACGACCGCGCATCGGTCACGGCGCTCACGGACTGGGTGCTCGGGGTGCTGGACGACCACCGCAGCGGGGACCACATCCCCGTCGACCCGGGCCCCATGGCCCCGCACTCCCACGCCGGCGGTGAGGGTGCCCACACGCACTGACGTCCGTGCCGCGCGGGTCGCCCTCCTCCCCACCGACAGCCGCCCGGGAGGAGGGGCCCGCCTGGAGCTGCGCGGCGGCCTCGTCTCCCCGCGGGTCGTGCGGCAGGGGGCGGCGAGCGCCGAGGTGGCCCTCATCGCCACGACCGCGACCCTGCTCGGGGGCGACGAGCTGCGCCTGGCCGTCGAGGTCGGGCCCGGCCTGCGCCTCGACCTGCGCGACGTCGCAGGCACCGTGGCGTACCACGGGCGTGGGCAGCGGTGCCTCGTCGCGGTGTCGCTGACCGTCCACCCGGGTGCCGTCCTCGTCTGGGCCGGCGAACCGCTCGTCGTGTGCGACGGGGCGGAGGTCGTGCGCACCATGGACGTCGACGTGGCCGAGACGGGCCGGTTGCTGCTGCGCGACCGCGTCGCCCTGGGCCGCAGCGGCCAGGTCGGTGGCGACCTCACCTGCCGGACGACCATGGCGTATGCCGCGCGGCCGGCCCTCGTCGAGGAGCTCACCCTCGGCGGCACGTCGACCGTGGGTGGCGTCGGCGTCCTCGGAGGTGCCCGCGTCGTCGACTCCGTCACCGCCCTCGGCTGGCGTCCCGACACGGTGGTGACGCCGCCGGCGGACCCGGCTCCGCGCCATACCGAGGACGCCCCGGGGCCGCGCGCCACCGTGTTCAGGCTGCACGAACCCGGTGCGCTGGCGCGACGGCTGGTGACCGACGCGCACGACTCGGACCTGCCCGGGACCTGGGCACGATGGGCCGCCGAACTGCCGTCCCTTTGACGGAGGAGACGTGCTGCGGCCCGGCGTAGCGTGGCGAGACCACCACACGGAGGGAGCGTCACCATGGCCCAGTTCATGGATGTCCACACCAACATGCCGGGGGTCACCGCCGAGGCGTTGTACGAGGCGCACCAGGCAGATCTCGCGATCCAGGGCGACGAGTCCGTGGACTTCAAGCAGGCCTGGGCAGATCCCGTGACCGGTCACGTGTTCTGCCTGTCGGAGGGGCCGGACCGCGAGGCGATCCAGCGCGTCCACGAGCGCGCCGGCCACCCCTACGACGAGATCCACGAGATCACCGTCACCGCCTGAGCACGGGCGCCGGGGGCGGCGCCTCCATAACGGCGTGTTACCCGTCTCAAAAGCAGGGTGGGCAGGTTGCCCTTACCTGACCGGACGTACGATGGATTCACAGGCTGCGCTCAGCGTCGTCCGTGAGCCCAGCGGCACCGGACGCGCCGCGGCGACAGTCTCCAGAACTGTTCGTCCACGACCGTCAGGACCGCATGAGCAGCAAGACCGTCCAGAAGCTGGACCGCGTCGTCATCCGCTTCGCCGGGGACTCCGGCGACGGCATGCAGCTGACCGGTGACCGCTTCACGTCCGAGACCGCCGCCCTGGGCAACGACCTGTCCACGCTGCCCAACTTCCCCGCCGAGATCCGGGCGCCCCAGGGGACCCTCCCGGGTGTCTCGAGCTTCCAGCTGCACTTCGCCGACCACGACGTGCTCACCCCCGGCGACGCCCCCGACGTCCTCGTCGCGATGAACCCGGCGGCCCTCAAGGCCAACCTGCGCGACCTGCCGCGCGGGGCGACGATCATCGCCAACACCGACGAGTTCTCCAAGCGCAACCTCGGCAAGGTCGGCTACACGACCAACCCGCTCGAGGACGGCTCGCTCGACTCGTGGCACCTGCACCCGGTGGCACTGACCTCGATCACCGTCGAGGCGCTGGCCGAGTTCGACAGCCTGTCCCGCAAGGACAAGGAGCGGGCGAAGAACATGTTCGCGCTCGGGCTGCTGTCCTGGATGTACCACCGTCCCACCAGCGGCACCGAGAACTTCCTGACGAAGAAGTTCGGCGCGAAGCCCGACATCCTCGCCGCCAACCTCGCCGCCCTCAAGGCCGGCGTCAGCTACGGCGAGACGACCGAGGACTTCGCGGTCTCCTACGAGATCGCCCCTGCGCCGATGGCGGCGGGCACCTACCGGAACATCACCGGGAACGTCGCGCTGGCCTACGGCCTGGTGACCGCCTCCCACCGCGCGAAGGTGCCGCTGCTGCTCGGTTCGTACCCGATCACCCCGGCCTCCGACATCCTGCACACGCTCTCGGGGCTCAAGCGGTACGGCGTGACCACGCTGCAGGCCGAGGACGAGATCGCCGGGATCGGTGCGGCACTGGGGGCTTCCTTCGGCGGTGCGATCGGCGTGACGACGACCTCCGGCCCGGGTGTCGCCCTGAAGTCCGAGACCATCGGCCTCGCCGTCTCCCTCGAGCTCCCGCTCGTCATCGTCGACGTCCAGCGCGGAGGGCCCTCGACCGGCCTGCCCACCAAGACCGAGCAGTCCGACCTGCTGCAGGCGATGTTCGGCCGCAACGGCGAGTCGCCGGTGCCGATCATCGCGCCGCAGTCGCCGGCAGACTGCTTCGACGCGGCCCTCGAGGCGGTCCGGATCGCCACGGCCTACCGGACCCCTGTGTTCATCCTCTCCGACGGCTACCTCGCCAACGGCTCCGAGCCGTGGTCGCTCCCGAAGGTCGCCGAGCTGCCCGACCTCACCGTCGAGTTCGCCTCCGAGCCGAACGCCACCGACGAGAAGGGTGAGCCGGTCTTCCACCCGTTCCTGCGCGACCCGGCCACCCTGGCCCGCCCGTGGGCGGTCCCCGGCACGGCTGGACTGGAGCACCGCATCGGCGGCATCGAGAAGGCCGACGTCACCGGCAACATCTCCTACGACCCCGACAACCACGACCTGATGACCCGGCTGCGCGCGGGCAAGATCGAGCGGATCGCCGACACCATCGGGGACCTCGAGGTCGACGACCCGAGCGGCGAGGCGTCGGTCCTCGTCCTCGGCTGGGGATCGACCTACGGCCCGATCGCCGCGGCGGTGCGCAGCGTGCGCAACACCGGTGCGAAGGTCGCCCGGGCCCACCTGCGCCACCTGAACCCGTTCCCCGCCAACACCGGTGAGGTCCTGCGTCGCTACGACCGGGTGCTCGTCCCCGAGATGAACATGGGCCAGCTCGCGATGCTGCTGCGGGCCAAGTACCTCGTCGACGTGCACTCGTTCACCCAGGTGCGCGGACTGCCGTTCACCACGGTCGAGCTCGCCGACGCCATCGTCGGCCTCGGCACGGACGGCGACCCGACCGCCGACACCGCCCACGAGACCGTCACCAGCCACGGAGGCCCCGCATGAGCACCGAACTCGGGATGCCGTCGCTCGGCGTCCCCCACGGCACCGCCGGGGTCCCGCGACTCGGCGAGGACGCGACGCCCCAGACGAAGAAGGAGTTCACCTCCGACCAGGAGGTGCGCTGGTGCCCCGGCTGCGGCGACTACGCCATCCTCGCGTCGGTCCAGGGCTTCCTGCCCGAGCTCGGCCTCAAGCGCGAGAACATCGTCTTCGTCTCGGGCATCGGCTGCTCGTCGCGGTTCCCCTACTACCTCGACACCTACGGGATGCACTCGATCCACGGGCGTGCGCCGGCGATCGCGACCGGCCTCGCGACCAGTCGCGCGGACCTGTCGGTCTGGGTCGTCACCGGTGACGGTGACGCCCTGTCGATCGGCGGCAACCACCTGATCCACGCGCTGCGCCGCAACGTGAACATGACGATCCTGTTGTTCAACAACCAGATCTACGGCCTCACCAAGGGCCAGTACTCACCCACCTCCGAGGTCGGCAAGGTCACGAAGTCGACGCCGATGGGTTCGGTGGACCACCCGTTCAACCCGGTCTCGCTGGCACTGGGTGCCGAGGCGACCTTCGTCGCGCGCACCATGGACTCCGACCGCAAGCACCTCACCGGCATCCTCAAGGCCGCCGCCGCGCACCGCGGGACCTCGCTGGTGGAGATCTACCAGAACTGCCCGATCTTCAACGACGGCGCGTTCGACCTCATCAAGGACCGCAGCCAGCAGGAGGCGCGGATCGTGCACCTCACCGACGGCGAGCGCGTGCAGGTCGGCCCGGAGGACGACCGACAGGTGCTCGTGCGCGCGGCCGGCGGTGCGATGGAGTTCGTGCCCGCCTCCGAGGTCGGCGAGCGAGAGGTCGTCGTCCACGACGCGACCGCGGGCGACCCGACGCAGGCCTTCGCGCTGTCGCGGCTGGACTCCCCGCAGATGACGCACGTGCCGATGGGGATCTTCCGCAACGTCGTCCGCCCGACCTACGACGACCTCGTGCGTGCCCAGGTCGACGCCGCTGTCGACACCGGCGGTGGCCCGGCCACCGACGAGGACCTCGATGCGCTGATCCACGGACGCGACACCTGGACCGTGGCCTGAGCGCCGGCGGCCCGGCTCCCCTGACCGGCCACGAGGAGACCCGTCGCGGGTCGCTCCAGGGACTCCTCGCCTACGGCATCTGGGGGGTCTTCCCGCTCTACTTCGCCGCGCTGAAACCCGCCGGGGCGTGGGAGATCCTCGCCCACCGGATCCTCTGGACGCTGCTGCTCTGCGCCGTCATCCTGCTCCTGCGCCGCGACCTCGCGTGGGCGCACCAGCTGTGGCAGCGGCCACGCCTCGGCATGGGCGTCACCGTGGCCGCCCTCCTCATCGCCGTCAACTGGGTCGTGTACGTCGCAGCGGTGCTGGGTGGGCGCACCACCGAGGCGGCACTGGGCTACTTCCTCAACCCCATCGTCACCGTGGCCCTCGGGGTGTTCGTCCTGCGGGAGCGGCTGCGCCCGTTGCAGTGGGTGGCCGTCGCCATCGGCGCCCTCGCGTTCGTCTACCTGTCCGTCGCCGCCGGTTCGGTGCCCGTCATCGCGATCACCCTGGCAATGTCGTTCGGGCTCTACGGCCTGGTCAAGAAGAAGGTGGGCGTCTCCCTCCAGGCGATGCACTCGCTCACCGCCGAGACCGCGGTCCTCGCTCCCGTCGCGGCGGTCATGCTCGTGGTCCTCACCGTGCGGGGCGAGACCACCTTCACCACCGAGGGGGCGTTCCACACCGCGCTGCTCGTGGCTGCCGGTGCCGCCACCGCCCTGCCGCTGCTGCTGTTCGCCGGAGCCGCCCGCCGGGTGCCGTTGGTGACGATCGGGCTGCTGCAGTTCATCACCCCGGTGCTCCAGCTGCTGTGCGGCGTGCTGCTCCTGCACGAACACATGTCGACGAGCCGGTGGATCGGGTTCGCGATCGTGTGGGTGGCTCTCGCCGTGCTCACCGTGGACTCGCTGCGCCATCTCCCCGGGCGCTCGCGCGCCCCCGTCGCGCAGCTCGCACCGTAGGGCGCGGCGGGGCCGACGAGCGGAGGCGATTAACGGCATACCCGGCTTGTGTTAATCGGGGTAGGTAAGGTTAGGCTCTCCTAACATGAGACCCCTTCGCCTCGTGGCCGCCTCCGCAGCGGCTCTCCTCGCCCTCTCCGTCGCTGCGTGCAGCACCGGCTCCACCGACACGGCCGCTCCCACCTCCGCCGGCGCGGACCCGAACGCGTTCCCCGTCACCATCAACCACGTCCACGGGTCGACGACCATCGAGAAGGCGCCCACGCGCGTGGCCACCCTCGGCTGGTCCGACCAGGACTTCGCGCTCGCCCTCGGCGTGGCCCCCGTGGGGGCCGTGAAGATCACGTGGGGTGGCAACGCCCAGGGCTCGACCCCTTGGTATGACGCGAAGCTCGCCGAGGTGGGCGCGGCACAACCCACGCGGTACAGCGACGCCGACGGCGCGCCCGTCGAGGAGATCGCCAAGCTGGCCCCCGACCTGATCCTCGCGACGAACTCCGGGATCACGAAGGAGGAGTACGCGAAGCTGTCGAAGATCGCCCCCGTGGTCGCCTACCCGGGAGCCGCTTGGGGCACCCCGTGGCAGACCTCGCTCGACCTGGTGGCCAAGGCCCTCGGCCGCACCTCGCAGGCCGCGACCCTCGCGCAGCAGACCGAGGCGTCGATCGCCGCCGCAGCGACGAAGTACCCGCAGACTCGGGGCAAGACCTTCATCTTCGGCTCGCTGACCCCCACCGACACCTCGTCCATCAGCTACTACACGCCGCTGGACAACCGGCCGCGGCTGCTCGTCGACCTCGGCATGGTGAACGCCCCGGTGGTCGAGCGGCTCAGCAAGGGCAGCACGGAGTTCTTCAGGACGATCTCGTCCGAACAGGCCGCCACCCTCGACGCCGACGTGTTCGTCACCTACACCGAGGGCGCCGGCGAGATGGAGAAGTACCTGAAGGACCCGCTGCTGCGGCAGATCCCGGCCTTCGCGTCCGGTGGCTGGGTCGACGCGTCCGACAAGACCGACTCGCTCGGCCTCTCGGCGCCCTCACCGCTGGCCATCCCGTGGGCGATGGAGAAGTTCGTCCCGCTCGTCGCCGCCGCGGTCGACCGCGCCGCCTGACGATGACCACGCTGGTGACACCGACGACCGGTCGTCGACGTCCAGCCACGGCGACCACTGCCCTCGTGGCCATGGTCGCCGTGGGGGCGGCCCTGTCGCTCACGGTGGGCTCCCGCGCCATACCGGTGCACGAGGTGTGGGCGGCACTGACGGCCCACGACCCCGCGAACGCCGACCAGGCGGTCGTCGCCGCCCGCCTCGCCCGCACCGTCGTCGGGCTCCTCGCCGGGGGTGCCCTCGGGCTCGCCGGGGCGACCATGCAGGGGCTGACCCGCAACCCGCTGGCCGATCCCGGACTGCTCGGTGTCAACGCCGGAGCAGCGCTCGCGATGGTGCTGGCGATCTCCGTCCTCGGGGTCACGGGGCTGGGCGGGTACCTGTGGTTCGCGTTCCTCGGGGCGGCCGTCGCGGCCGTCACGGTCCACGCGATCGCCGGGCTCGGCCACGGCGGCGCCACCCCGGTGAAGCTCGCGGTGGCCGGGGCCGCGCTCACCGCCGGGCTGTCCAGCTGGACCACCGCCCTGCTGCTCACCGACCGGCAGACCCTCGACACCTTCCGCTTCTGGCAGGTCGGCACGGTGGGCGGGCGGGCCCTGGACGTCGTGTGGCCCGTGCTCCCCTTCCTGGCCGTCGGTGCCGTCCTGGCCCTGGTGGGGGGCCGGTTGCTCAACGTCCTCGCGCTCGGCGACGACCTCGCCCGCGGCCTGGGTCGCCGGGCCGGTCTCGACCGGGTCGTCGCCGGACTCGCCATCGTCCTGCTGTGCGGTGGTGCGACCGCGCTCGCCGGACCGGTCGCGTTCGTGGGCCTGCTCGGTCCGCACCTCGCGCGGATCCTCGTGGGTGCCGACTACGGCCGGGTCCTGCCCGCCAGCCTCGCCCTCGGCGCCACGCTGGTCGTCCTCGCCGACACCGCCGGACGCGTCGTGCTTCCCCCCACCGAGGTGCAGGTCGGCATCATGACCGCCGTCGTCGGGGTGCCGGTGTTCCTCGTGCTGGTGCGCCGTGGCCGGATGGGTTCGCTGTGAGCGCCGCTGCGCTCGTCGTCCGGGGCGCGCGCCGGCACACGACCCGTCGTCGCCGCCTCGTGGTGGCGGGGCTGGCGGCCCTGACCGTGGGCACGTTCCTCGTCCGGGTGCTCCTCGGCGACTTCACGGTCACCGTCGCCGACTTCGTGCGGATCCTCGCCGGCGCACAGATCCCGGGGGCCACCTTCATCGTGCTCGACTCGACCCTGCCCCGGGCCACCCTGGGCGTGCTCGTCGGCGCCGCCTTCGGGCTCGGCGGGGCGATCTTCCAGACCACGCTGCGCAACCCCCTCGCGAGCCCCGAGGTGATCGGCGTGAGCATGGGCGCGAGCGCTGCGGCGGTCTTCGCGATCGTCACGCTGGGGTTGTCCGGGCCCGCCGTCTCGGGGTTCGCCGTCGTCGGCGCCCTCGCGGTGTGTGCGGTGATCCGGCTCGTCGCCGGCGACCACGCGGGATACCGGCTCGTCCTCGTCGGGGTGGGGTCCGCGGCCTTCCTGTCCGCCGTGGTCCAGTACCTCTTCACCCGCGCCGACATCTACGACGCCCAGACGGCCCTGGTCTGGCTGACGGGCAGCCTCGCCCCCGCCGACTGGACGCTCATCGGACAGCTGGGCGCCGCCCTGGCCGTTCTGCTGCCCCTCGTCGCCTGGTGCTCGAGGTCGTTGCGGCTCACCGAGCTCGGCCCCGACACGGCCACCGCCCTGGGCTCCTCCCCCCGGCGGACGGACCTGTTGCTCGGCCTCGCGGTGCTGCTGGTCGGTGTCGCGGTCGCCGCGGCGGGTCCGGTCTCGTTCGCCGGGTTCCTCGCCGGGCCGATCGCCCGGGCGCTCAACGCCGGCCGCACGTCGCTGCTCGCGGCCGCCCTCACCGGGGCCGCCCTCGTCACGGGTGCCGACCACGTCGGCGCCTACCTCGTCGCCGACACCAACCTGCCCGTGGGCGTCGTCACCGGCGCCCTCGGTGCGCCCTTCCTGCTGTGGCTCCTCGCCACCGGCCGAACCTCCAGGAGCACCTCATGACCGTCGTCACCTCCCACGAACCCACCGTCGCCGACGCCACCGACTCCGCAGACCCCTCGGCTGCGACCGGGAGCCGGCTGCGCGCCGAGGACGTCACCCTGGGCTACCGCGACCGGGTCGTGGTCGACCACGTCTCGACCGCGATCCCCGACGGGAAGATCACCGTCGTCGTCGGCGCCAACGCCTGTGGCAAGTCCACCCTCCTGCGAGGTATGGCGCGGCTGCTCACGCCTTCGTCGGGCCGGGTCGTGCTCGACGGGGCGTCGATCCACGCGATGCCCACCCGTGAGGTCGCGCGGCGGCTGGGCCTGCTCCCGCAGAACCCCGTCTGCCCGGAGGGCGTGACGGTGGTCGACCTGGTCGGTCGCGGCCGCACGCCCCACCACGGGCGGTTCCAACGATGGTCGGCCGACGACGAGCTCGCGGTCGCCCGGGCGCTGGAGGCCACGCACACCCTCGACCTGGCCGACCGCGTCGTCGACGAGCTGTCCGGCGGCCAGCGCCAACGGGTCTGGATCGCGATGGCCCTGGCGCAGGAGACCGACCTGCTCCTGCTCGACGAACCCACGACGTACCTCGACGTCGCCCACCAGGTCGACGTGCTCGACCTGCTTGCCGAGCTCAACGCCACCCGGGGGACCACCGTCGTCATGGTCCTGCACGAGCTCAACCTCGCCGCCCGGTACGCCGACCACGTCGTCGCCCTGCTCGACGGCACGGTCGTCACCTCGGGCCCGCCCGCGGAGGTCATCACCGAGGAGTCGGTGCTCCGGGTCTTCGGCATGCGGTGCCGCGTGGTGCCCGACCCGGTGGCGCACACCCCCATGGTGGTGCCCGTCGGTCGTCACCGACCGCGGGTGCACACGCCCCGTTCCACCCCGCGTGGAGGCGCCCGGTGACCTCGGCCTCGGCCACGGCCACGACCCGGACCCGGCCTGCCCCGACCACGCTGGTCACGCCCGTGCTCGTCGAGGCGATCGAACGGATCAGTCCGTCCTTCGTGCGCGTCACGTTCGGTGGGCCCGGGCTCGTCGACCTCAGCACGGCGGACGGGTTCGACACACGGTTCAAGGTGGTCTTCCCCGGACCGACCGGGCTGCTGCCCGGGTCGACGTCCACCCCCGAGCAGTGGCAGGAGTCGTGGCGCGCCATGCCCGAGGCGGAGCGTTCGCCCATGCGCACGTACACGATCCGCGAGATCACGACGGCCGGCGACGCGGTCCGTCTCGTCACGGACTTCGTCGTCCATGAGGCTGCCACCGGCGACGAGTCGGCCCTCGGCCCCGCCTGCCGGTGGGCGCTGACCGCGCGGCCGGGTGACGTCGTCCACATCGTCGGGCCGCACCGTCGCTCCCCCATGTACGGCGGCACCGAGTTCGACCCGGGCGCCCTGCGCGACCTGCTCCTCATCGGAGACGAGACGGCCCTCCCGGCGATCGCGCGCATCCTGGAGGACGTCGGCCCGGGCTTCACGGGACACGCGTTCGTCGAGGTGCCGACCGCTGCCGACATCCCTGTGCTGCCCGAGCACGACCTGGTGGACGTGACGTGGTTGGTGCGCGGCGGTGCTCGCCAGGGCCGGACCCTGGTGGCCGCCGTTCGCTCCCACCTCGGGCTGCCTCCCACCGACCTCGACGCCCCGCTGCCCGACGTGTCGAGCACCCTCGACGTCGAGGTGTGGGAGACGGCCCGTTACTCCTCGGCCGGCGAGGACCTCGGCGTCCCGGTCCCCGACGCCGGGTCGTCTCCTGTGCGGGAACGCCCGGACCTGCAGGACACGTACGCGTGGATCGCCGGCGAGTCCTGGTGCGTCCGGGCGCTGCGCCGCGTGTTGGTCACCGAGCTCGGGGTCGAGAGGTCGCGCGTCGCGTTCATGGGGTACTGGCGCGAGGGCGTCGCGATGCGCTCCTAGCCCCTTCCCTGTTCCTCCCCTCCTCCCCCCACCTCCTGCGGCGGTTCGAGGTGTTCCGCTACCAGGATCCGGTCGCGGAACACCTCGNGGAGGGTCAACGGGGGCAACGGGCGTCAGCGAGGCGGGAGGTGGTGACCGGTGCCGCCGTCGACGAGCTCCCGGATGATGTCGGCGTGCCCGGCGTGCCGGACGGTGTCCTCGATCATGTGGACCAGCACCCAGCGCATGCTCACGGTGGTGCCGGCGTAGGACGTGCCCGTCGCGTCGAGCCCCAGCTCGTGGACCGAGGCGTCGGCCGCGGTCCACGAGCGCCGGTAGAAGTCGACGATCTCCTGCGTCGTCTCCCCGGGCGCGGCCCGCATGTCCGCCTCGATGTCCTGGGAGATGTCGGTGAGAGGCTCGTGCGGTCGCCCGAACGTCTCGCAGAACCAGCCGTACTCGGAGTTGGCGAGGTGCTTGACCAGACCGACCAGGCTGGTGCGACTGGGAACCGGCGACCAGCGCTGCTGCTCGTCGGTGAGGCCGTCGAGCTTCCAGAGCATGACGTCGCGGTGGCTCTGCAAGGCCGCCAGCAGGACGGTCGTCTCGTCACCGGTCCGCGGCTCGTCTCTCGTCACCCCGGCAGGCTAGCGACCACCGCGGACACCCGGCCCCGAGCGCTCGGAACCAGGGGGGTCAGTCGCCCAGGAGGTGGCGGACGTGCTCGCTGGTGAAGGTGCGGTCCGGGTCGAGGCGGTCGCGCACCATACGGAAGTCGTCGAACCTGGGGTAGAGCTCGCGCAGTCGTTCGGCGCCGAGGGTGTGCAGCTTGCCCCAGTGGGGGCGTCCCGCGTGCTCGGCCGCGATCGCCTCGAAGGCGGCGAACACTCCCCCGTCGTCCATCCGGTGGTACTGGTGGACGGCGACGTAGGCGTTGTCCCGCTCGTAGGCGGTGGAGAACCAGACGTCGTCGGCCCCGGTGAATCGCAGCTCGACGGGGAACGGCAGCGAGACGTCGTGGGAGTCGATCCAGGAGCGCAGCGCGGTGACCACCGGACCGACGGAGCCGAGCGGCACGGCGTACTCCATCTCGCGGAAGCGGACCCGCCGCGGCGAGCAGAACACCTTCCACGAGTCATCGGTGAACTCGCGCGCCGACAGCGTCCTGGCCGTCAGCTGGGCGAGCCGGGGGACGATGCGCGGCCACCGGGTGCTGGCCCGGTTGACCACCTCGAAGAAGTCGTTGGCCAGCAGGTCGTCGTCGAGCCTCGCGCGCCACGGCGGCAGGGCGCGCCCGGCGTGGTCGGGGCCGACGTCGTCGTTGTGCTTGACCAGCACCCGCGTCGTGTGGGGGAACCAGTGCATGTCGACGTGGTCGTGGCCCTCGACGTCGGCGGCGACGGTGGCCAGCACGTCGGTGAGGTCGGCGCTGAACTCGCGCGCGTGGATGCGGAACGCGGGGACGCACTGCAGCTCCACCTCGGTGACCACCCCGAGCGCGCCCAGGCCGACGCGGGCCGCCCCGAACACGTCGGGCTCGGTGTCGGCCGAGCAGCGCAGCAGCCCGCCGTCGGCCAGCGCGATCGTCAGCCCGGACACGGCCGCAGCGATCCCCTGGCGGCGCAGCCCGGACCCGTGGGTGCCGGTGGCGATCGCGCCGCCGATGGTCTGCTGGTCGATGTCACCGAGGTTCGGCAGGGCGAGCCCGAGGACCTGGAGCGCCGGGTTGAGCACGTGCAACGGCGTCCCGGCCGCCACCGTGACCCGGCGGGCGGCCGGGTCCACCGAGGTGATGCCGGTGAGGTGGTCGAGGCGCACCTGCACCCCGTCCGTCGCGGCGACCGGGGTGAACGAGTGCCCCGACCCGACCGCCTTGACCGGTATGCCGCGGGCGTGGGACCGCGCGAGCGTGGCCCTGAGCTCGTCCACGTCGCGGGGTACCGCGACCTCGGCAGGACGGCAGGTCTGGTTGCCACCCCAGTTGGTCCAGGTGTGGGCGGTCGGCGAGCTCATCCGAAGTTGCGTCCTTCACCCCGGTACGTCGGCACCGTCTCGACGAGGTCGGTGCCGCTGACGAGGTGGAGCGCGTTGAATCGTTCGCACAGCTCGCCGGCCTTCGCGTGGCGGAACCACGCGCGGTCCCCGATCTGCAGGTCGCGAGCGCCCTTGCCCTGCAACGGGGTCTGCACCTCGCCCGCCCCCTCGCGCCGAACCATCCGCAGGTCGCGTCCACCGAACAGTGCCGGCAGCCGCTCCCACCCGGGCGGCCCCGACGCGATGTACCCGCCCCCGGACACGGTGACGAACCCCGGTCCCGGGCGCCGGGTGACGGCCAGGGCGAAGGCCGCCGCAGGTCTCGGGCTGAAGGCGTCGTACCCGTCGAACAGGGTCGGGCCGTAGAGCCCCGACCCGGCAGCGACCTCGGTGACGACGGGGTCGAGGGCGGTGAGGTGGACCGAGCCCGTGCCGCCGCCGTTGACGAACTCGAGGTCGGCGACGTCCCGGACCGCCCGCACGACGGCGCGGCGGCGATCGACCAGCGAGGCGGCCGACCGCGCCTTGACGAAGCGGACCGCGGGTGAGGTGTCGGGCAGCCCGGCGATCTGCGCGTCGTAGAACATCAGGCCCACGACCGACAACCCGGCGTCGCTGGCGGCGCGGGCCACCGCGACCGCGTCCTCGGGGCTGCGCACCGGCGAGCGCCTGACCCCGATGTGGACCGGGCCGACCCGCAGCGACGAGTCGACGTCGACGGCGACCCGCAGCCCGTGCGGCCGGGTGAGGGCGGCCAGCATCCGGACGTGGTCGAGGCTGTCCACGGTCACCGTCACCTGGCTGGCGGCCAACCCGTCGAGGGCCAGCTCCGACAGGGCCAGGACGTCGACGCTGGGGTAGGCGACGTAGACGTCCTCGAAACCGGAGTCGACCAGCCAGGAGGCCTCGCGGACGGAGTACGCCATCACCCCGGAGAAGCCGGGACGCGCGAGCGCCCGCCGCAGGAGGGGGCGGCAGCGCACCGACTTGGAGGCGACCCGGATGGGCACCCCGTTCGCCCGCCGGACCAGGTCCTCGGCGTTGGCGTCGAACGCGTCGAGGTCGACCACGGCCAGGGGCGCAGGAAGACCGACCGTGGCGACGTCCCAGGACCGCGGCGGCGCGGGGGCAGCGGTCTCGAGCGGCTCGACCGCACCCGTGCGCGCAGGGTCGTCCGGGTCGACGGCGGGATCGACGTCCCGGTGCAGGGTCACACGACGACCCTACTAGCGCCATACCCGCTGTTCACCGTAGATCACCCAGCGTTCATCCAGCCGCCACCCGGGCTCCAGCCCCGGTTCCTAGCGTGGGCGAGGCGGCCCGGCTCACCCGGAAGCGGGCGCCCACGCCCCCTACGGAGGAACCGATGTCCGCACCATCGCCTGCGCCCACGCACCGCCCGCTGCTGCCCCTGCTGCGCACCCACCAGGGGGGCAGGTCTGCCATGACCTGCCACTTCAAGTGTGACGACGCGTGCAGCAAGCCCGTCCCCAACACCAGCGACAACTCCTACTTCGGCGACCTCGTCTCCTCGCTGGCCTCGCGCCGCGGTGTCCTCAAGGGCGGTGGCCTCGCCGCTGCCGTCGTCGGCCTCGGTGCGTTCGCCGGGACCGGCGCGGCGGCTGCCGCCCCGTCCGGCACCCCCGCCGGGGGCCCGGCCGGCGGCGCGAAGGGAGGGCCTAGGGGCTCGAAGTCACCGTTCGGCTTCACGCCGATCCAGCCCCAGCCGGCCGGCACCGACAAGGTCGTCGTCCCGCAGGGGTTCGAGTGGTCGACCATCATCAGCTGGGGCGACCCGATCATCTCGGGCGCACCCGAGTTCGACTTCGACAAGCAGAGCGCCAGGGCCCAGGAGGGCCAGTTCGGCTACAACAACGACTACACGGTGCTCATCCCCGGCCGCGACGCGAACCGCGGAACCCTGGTCTGCAACAACGAGTACACCAACGACGAGCTGATGTTCCGTGGCTACACCGGTTCGGCGGGCCTGACCACCGAGCAGCTGCGGATCAGCATGGCCGCCCACGGCATGTCGGTCGTCGCGCTGCGCCGTCGCAACGCCCGCGACCAGTGGCGCCACGTCCGCATCGATCGCGTCAACCGCCGCGTCACCGCGACCACGCCGTTCCGGCTCGACGGTCCTGCCGCCGGCCACCCGCTGCTGCGGACCTCGGCGGACTCCACCGGCCGCCGCGTGCTCGGCACCTTCGCCAACTGCTCCGGCGGCGTCACCCCGTGGGGGACGGCCCTGTCCGGTGAGGAGAACTTCAACGGCTACTTCGCCGCACCCACGGCACCGGCCGACCAGGCCGACGCCTACAAGCGCTACGGGCTGACCGGGTCCAAGGGCCGGGGCTGGGAGCGCGCCGACCGGCGGTTCGACGCCACGCAGGAGCCCAACGAGGTCAACCGGTTCGGCTGGGTCGTCGAGCTCGACCCGTCCGACGCCTCCTCGACGCCCGTCAAGCACACCGCGATGGGTCGCCTGAAGCACGAGGGCGCCAACGTGACCATCGCGCCCGACGGGCGGGTCGTCGCCTACATGGGTGACGACGAGCGCTTCGACTACCTCTACAAGTTCGTCTCCCGCGGGAAGTACCAGAAGGGCGACTCCCGCAAGGCGCGGGCCAACAACCTCTCACTGCTGTCCTCCGGCGACCTCTACGTCGCGAAGTTCACCGGCGACGGGTTCGAGGACGGCATCAGCGACGGCACCGGCTACTGGCTGCCGCTCGTCGTGGACGACACCTCGTACGTAGCCGGTATGAGCGTCGCCGAGGTGCTCATCTGGACGCGGCTTGCCGCCGACAAGGTCGGCCCGACGAAGATGGACCGCCCCGAGGACGTCGAGCCCAACCTCGTCAACGGCCGCACGTACGTCGTGTGCACCAACAACACGAGCCGCCAGCCGAGCCAGATCGACGAGGCCAACCCGCGCGCCAACAACAAGCACGGGCACATCGTCGAGCTCGTCCCGTCCCGCGGCGACGACACGACGACCACCTTCACCTGGAAGATCGTCCTCATCGCCGGCGACCCGAACGACCCGACGACCTACTTCAACGGGTACGACCGGTCCGACGTCTCGCCGATCTCCTGCCCCGACAACATCGCCTTCGACCACGAGGGCAACATGTGGATCGCCACCGACGGCAACGCCCTCGGCGCCTGCGACGGGATGTACCTGTACCCGCTCTCCGGGCCGCACCAGGGCCACCTGCAGCAGTTCCTGTCGGTGCCGGCGTACTCCGAGTGCTGTGGCCCGCTCGTCACCTGGGACCAGAAGTCGGTCCTCGCGGCGGTGCAGCACCCGGGCGAGACCGAGGGCGCCTCACTGTCGGCCCCGGCCAGCCAGTTCCCCTACCAGGGTGACGGCCAGCCCCGCCCCAGCGTGATCCAGATCCGCCAGCGCTGACCCGACGTGGTGCCGCCGAGGCGCCATACGGTCCCCGTCGAGGGGCGGTATGGCGCCTCGGTCGCGTTGCGCCCGTGGGCGGTCCGGCTCCGCCGGCCGCTGGGCGAAACCCACGGTGCCGACCCGACGTGCCGGGCCGGCGTGCCGAGCGCTCGAGGAGGGCGGTGGCTCAGCCGACGCGGGTGACGACGCTGGTCGCCAGGGCGGAAAGGGCGTCCTTGGCCTCGCTGTCGGGCAGCCCGGCGAGGGCCGCGGTGGCCTCGGCGGCCACGGCGTTCGTCCGCTCCTGGGCCCGGTCCATCGCCGGGTGCACCCGCAGCAGCTCCAGGGCCTCGGCCAGGGACGCGTCGTCCTGGATCTCGGACCGCAGCAGCTCCTGGAGCCGGGCGTCCGCCGGGTCGGTGGAGGCCAGCGCGTAGAGGACGGGGAGGGTCCGCTTGCCCTCGCGCAGGTCCGTCCCGGGCATCTTGCCCATGGACTCGGAGTCCGAGGCGATGTCGATGAGGTCGTCGGCGAGCTGGAACGCCATACCGAGCCGTTCGCCGTACTCACGCAGCGTCTCGGTGGTGGCGGCGTCGCAGCCGCTGAACATCGCGCCGTACCGGGCCGCGGTGGCGATGAGGACACCGGTCTTGTCGGCGAGGACCTGCAGGTAGTAGTCGGTCGCGTCGACCCCCTCGGGCGCGCGGCGGGTGTCACGGATCTGGCCGGAGCACAGCCGCACGAACGTGCGGGCCTGGATCTTCACGGCCTCCGGGCCGAGGTCGGCGATGATCGACGAGGCGGTGCCGAAGAGCAGGTCACCGACGAGGATCGCCGTGGAGTTGTCGTACTTCGCGTTGGCGCTCGGAGCCCCGCGTCGCACGTCCGCCTCGTCCATGACGTCGTCGTGGTAGAGCGAGGCGAGGTGGGTGAGCTCGACACCGGTCGCCGCGGCGACCACGTCGTCGTTCACCCCCGAGCCCACCTCGGCGGCGAGCAGGGTGAGCAGCGGGCGGAACCGCTTGCCCCCCGCCTCGGCGAGGTGGATGTTGGCCCCTGCGATGAACGGGTCCTCGTGGTCCACCTCGCGCCGCAGCAGCGCGTCGACGGCCTCGAGGCCGTCGGCGAGTCGCGCGTTGAGCTCGTCGGACGTGGCCGGAAGGGCCAGGACCGGCGGGGTGGGGCTCACGTGGTCGACCCGGGTCACTTCACCAGGAACTGCGACGAGCGCGCGGCGAGGTCGAGGACCTGCGACGGCAGCACGCCGAGGACGAGCGTGACGAGGGTGCCGATGGTGATCGCCACGGTGGTGAACGGCGACGCGGTCTCCGCGACGACGGTCTCCCCGGCCGGCGGCTCGGTGAAGTACATGAGCACGATCAGGCGCACGTAGACGAACGCCGTGATGACGCTGCACAGCACACCGATGACGACCAGCCACACCCCGGCGCGGCCACCGAAGGCGACGGCCGGCGAGAAGGCGGCGAACTTTGCGGTGAAGCCCGAGGTGAGCGGGATGCCCGCGAACGCGAGCAGCAGGAACGCGAAGACCCCGGCGACCACCGGGTGGTTGCGGCCCAGGCCTGCCCACTGCGACAGGTGGGAGGCCTCGGACCCGCCCTGGCGCACCATCGAGACGATGGCGAAGGCGGCGATGGTCATGAAGCCGTAGGCGACGAGGTAGAACATCGTGCCCGAGACACCGGTCCGGTCGAAGGACAGCACGGCGACGAGGATGAACCCGGCGTGCGCGATCGAGGAGTACGCCAGCAGGCGCTTGACGTCGGTCTGGGTGACGGACAGGACCGCGCCGACGACCATGGTCAGGGCGGCGACGGCGATGACGCCACCGCGCCAGTCCCACCGGTTGGCGTCGATGCCGACGTACACGATCCGCAGGATGGCGCCGAAGGCGGCGACCTTGGTGCAGGCGGCCATGAAGCCCGTGACCGGGGTCGGCGCACCCTGGTAGACGTCGGGGGTCCACGAGTGGAACGGCACCGCACCGACCTTGAACAGCAGGCCCACGAGGACGAACACCACACCGGGCAGCAGCAGGCCCTCGAGGTTGCCGGGGGCCGCCGTGACGGCCTTGGCGATGTCGGCGATGTAGAGCGAGCCGGCGTAGCCGTAGAGCAGGGCGGCACCGAAGAGGAAGAACGCCGAGCTGAACGCGCCGAGGAGGAAGTACTTCAGCGACGCCTCCTGCGAGAGCAGGCGACGGCGTCGGGCCAGGCCGCAGAGCAGGTACAGCGGCAGCGACAGGACCTCGAGCGCGACGAACATCGTCAGCAGGTCGCCAGCGGCCGGGAAGAGCATCATGCCGAGCACGGCGAACATCGTCAGCGGGAAGACCTCGCTGGTCGCCAGGCCGGCACGCAGGGCCGCGGCCTCGTGCGGCGAACCGGGGACGGCGGCACCCATCGGCGTGAACGCGTCCGCGCCCTGGCCACCGAACTTCTCCGCCATCGTCAGGACACCGAGGATCGACATCGCCAGGATGGCGCCCTGGAGGAACAGCGACGGCCCGTCGATGATGACGGCCTGGGCCAGCGTGCCACCGCGGTTCTTCGCGTCGGCCGACACGGTCACGAGGACCACGAGGGCGGCCACGAGGGTCGCGAGGGCCAGTGCCACCTGGGTGGTGTGGCGGATCCGCCGCGGCGCGAACGCCTCGACGAGCACGCCGACGAGCGCACCGCCGATGACGATGAGCATCGGGGCGATGGCGCCGTAGTTGAAGTCGGCGGCCTGGAAGGCAGCCGGCACCATCGGCGTGGACAGGACTGTCACGGCGGGCATTACTTCGTGCTCCCGTCAGCGGAGGTGGGGGCGGGGTCGGTGACACCGACGTAGCTCAGGGTCTTGGCGACCGCCGGGTTGAGGACGTCCAGCGCCGGCTTGGGGTAGAAGCCCAGGACGATGAACGCGGCGATCAGCGGGGCCACGACGATCTTCTCGCGCAGCGAGATGTCACGGACCGGGGCGTCGAGCTCGGGCTTCGCGCCGGTCATCATCCGCTTGTACATGAGCAGGATGTAGAGCGCGGCGAGGACGATGCCCGCCGTCGCGACGACCGCCGCGAACTTGTAGCGCTGGAACGTCCCGACGAGCACGAGGAACTCCGAGACGAACGAGCTCAGACCCGGCAGCGCCAGGCCCGACAGGCCGGCGACGAGGAACACGCCGGCGAGGCCGGGCGTCACCCGCTGCCAGCCGCCGAAGTCCGGGATGCGCTTGCTCCCCCGACGGGTCACGAGCATCGCGGCGATGAGGAACAGCGCCGCGGTCGAGAAGCCGTGGTTGAGCATGTACAGCGTCGAGCCGGCCCCGGCGGTCGTGGTGAGGGCGAAGATGCCCAGCACGATGAAGCCGAAGTGGCTGACCGAGGTGTAGGCGATCAGGCGCATGACGTCGGTCTGGCCGATGGCCAGCAGCGCGCCGTACATGATGGAGATCACCGCCAGGGTCAGGACCACCGGGGTCGCCCACTTCGACGCCTCGGGGAACAGCTGGAGGCAGAAGCGGATCATCCCGTAGGTGCCCACCTTGTCGAGGACACCGACGAGCAGGACCGCGGTCGCGGGGCGCGCCTCGGTCGCTGCGTCGGGCAGCCAGGTGTGCACCGGCCACATCGGCGCCTTCACCGCGAAGGCGAAGAAGAACGCGACGAACATCAGGCGCTCGGGCGTGGTGCCGAGGTCGAGTCCGGTGAGCTTGGTGACGAGGAAGCCGTCCGAGCCGCCCGGGCCGTAGTGGTACAGCGCCAGGACGCCCACGAGCATCACCAGTCCACCCGCGAGGGAGAACAGCAGGAACTTCACCGCGGCGTACTGGCGGCGCGCGCCACCGTAGGAGCCGATGAGGAAGTAGACCGGGATGAGCATGGCCTCGAAGAACACGTAGAACAGGAACACGTCGGTGGCGGCGAAGACACCGACCATGAACGTCTCCAGCACGAGCATCAGGGCGAAGTAGTTCTTCTCGCGCTTGCCGCCCTCGGGCACGTCGTTCCACGCGGCGAGGACGCACACCGGCGTGAGGATGACGGCCAGCAGGATCATCACGAGCGCGGTGCCGTCGACACCGAGCGCGTAGGACACACCGAACTGCGGGATCCACTCGTGCTGCTCGGTGAGCTGGAACTGCGCGTCGGACTTCGTCGTGAACTGCAGGGCAGCTGCGATGCCCATCACCAACGTCACGAGCGAGAAGCCCAGCGCGACGTGCTTGGCACGGTCGGTCACCCCTGCCGGGAGGGCGGCCACGACGGCAGCACCGATGAGCGGGATCAACCCGATCACGGTCAGCCAGGGGAAGTTCGTCATCACTGGATCACCCACAGAGCACCGAGAATCACGACGACGCCGGCAAGCATCGTCAGGGCATAGGAACGTGCGAAGCCGTTCTGCAGGCGACGCAGGCGGCTGGACGTGCCGCCGACGAGGGCAGCCAGGCCGCCGAACCCGCCGTCGACGCCGCGGTTGTCCGCGAAGACGAGGGCACGGGTCAGGTGCAGGCCGGGGCGCATGAAGACGCCCTCGTTGACGTCGTCCTGGTAGAGGTCGCGGCGCGCGGCCCGGGTGACCAGCGAACCGGTCGGCTGGGCCTGCGGCACCTCGTCGCGCCAGTACCGCATCCACGCGAGGCCGGCACCGCCGAGGACGAGCAGGAGCGTCAGGCCGGTGATGACCGGGACGGCCAGCACCGGGTGCTCCTCGCCGTGCTCCCCCACCACCGGCGCGAGCCAGTGCGTGAAGGTGCCACCGATGGACAGCACGCCACCGAGGAGGGCCGAGCCGACGGCCAGCACCATCATCGGGACGGTCATCGTCAGCGGGGACTCGTGCGGGTGCACGTCCTCGGTCCAGCGCTTCTTGCCGTGGAAGGTCATGAAGAACAGGCGCGACATGTAGAAGGCGGTGATGCCCGCGCCGATCATGGCGGTGAGGCCGAAGACCCACGGACGCCAGCCCTCACCGATGAACGCCGCCTCGATGATCTTGTCCTTGGACCAGAAGCCCGAGAACGGCGGGACGCCGAGGATCGCCAGCCAGCCGAGCCCGAACGTGACCCAGGTGATCTTCATCAGGCCGGACAGGCCACCGAAGCGACGCATGTCGACCTGGTCGTTCATGCCGTGCATGACCGAACCGGCACCGAGGAACATCCCGGCCTTGAAGAAGCCGTGCGTGAGCAGGTGGAAGATCGCGAACGCCGCACCGACCGGTCCGAGCCCGGCGGCGAGCATCATGTAGCCGATCTGGCTCATGGTCGAGGCCGCCAGGGCCTTCTTGATGTCGTCCTTGGCACAACCGACCACCGCACCGAAGAGCAGCGTGATCGCACCCACGATGACCACGACCAGCTGGGCGTTCGGCGCGTTGTTGAAGATGAAGCCGCTGCGCACGACGAGGTAGACGCCGGCGGTGACCATGGTCGCCGCGTGGATCAGCGCCGAGACCGGCGTGGGGCCGGCCATCGCGTCGCCGAGCCAGCTCTGCAGCGGGAACTGCGCCGACTTGCCGCAGGCACCGAGCAGCAGCATCAGGCCGATCGCGGTGAGCACACCCTGACCGGCACCACCCTCCGCCGCCTGCTGGACCCCGGCGAAGGAGACCGTCCCGAACGCCGCGAACATGATCATGATCGCGACGGACAGGCCGAAGTCACCGACGCGGTTGACCACGAACGCCTTGTTGGCAGCCGTCGCGTACGCCGGGTTGTGGTTCCAGAACCCGATGAGCAGGTAGGACGCGAGACCCACACCCTCCCAGCCGACGTACAGCAGCAGGTAGGAGTCGGACAGCACGAGCAGCAGCATCGCGGCCACGAACAGGTTGAGGTAGGCGAAGAACCGGCGCTTGTCCGGGTCGTGCTCCATGTAGCCGAGGGAGTAGACGTGGATCAGCGAGCCGACGAATGTCACGAGCAGCACGAACACCACGGACAGCTGGTCGATGAGCATGCCGGCGTCGACGTTGAACGACCCGGCCGGCACCCAGCTGAACAGGTGCAGCGACGCGGCGCGCGACTCGTGGTCGCGCCCGATCATCGAGATCCAGATGATGGCGCCGACGAGGAACGCGGCCCACGACATGGCGGTCGCGAACAGCGGCCCCCACTTGTCGGTGGCGCGTCCCCCGAGGAGGAGGACGGCGGCACCGAGCAGCGGGAGAGCCACCAGGAGCCACGCGTATGCCGTGATGCCGGTGGCCGCGGTGGCGGCACCGTCGGCGGCGGCGAGAGTTGCGAGGGAAGTCACCTTCGAGGCCCCTTCTACAGCTTCAGGAGGTTGGCGTCGTCGACCGAGGCCGACCTGCGGGCACGGAAGATGGCCATGATGATCGCGAGGCCGACCACGACCTCGGCGGCCGCGACCACCATGACGAACAGGGCGATCACCTGGCCGTCGAGGGAGCCGTGCATCCGCGCGAAGGTCACGAACATCAGGTTGGTCGCGTTGAGCATGAGCTCGACACCCATGAACACGACGATGGCGTTGCGCCGCATGAGGACGGTGGCTCCACCGATCGCGAACAGGATCGTCGCGAGGTAGATGTAGTTGACGAGGTTCATCGCTGTGAGCCCTCCTCGATCTCGTGCTCGATGTCGTGCTCGGACTCGATGTGCGGGACGGGGGTCACGATCTGCTCGCGGGCGGTCAGCACGCGCGAGACGGACAGCTCGCTCGGGGTGCCGTCGGGAAGCAGGGCCGGGGTGTCGACCGCGTTGCTGCGGGCGTAGACACCCGGCGCGGGGAGGCCGGCGACGTTGCGGTTGTCACGGATGCGCCGCTCGGACCACAGCCGCTGGCTCGGCTTGGCGCCGATCCGCTCGCGGTGGGCCAGCACCATCGCGCCGAGCGCAGCGGTGATGAGCAGGGCCGAGGTGACCTCGAAGGTCCAGACGTACTTGCCGAAGATCAGCTCGGCGACACCGGTGATGTTGCCGGGGCTGTCGTTGACACCGGCCAGGCCCTTCATGGGGCCGAACTCCACGCGGCCGACAGCCGTGAAGACCAGCGTGCCGAGGCCGAGCGCCAACAACAGCGACGCCCACTTCTGGCCCTTGAGGGTCTCGACGAGCGAGTCCGAGGAGTCGACGCCGACGAGCATGAGGACGAAGAGGAACAGCATCATCACGGCGCCGGTGTAGACGAAGATCTGGATGATGCCCAGGAAGTCCGCCTCCTGCGCGATGTAGAAGATGCCGAGGTTGATCATCACCAGGGCCATGCCGATGGCGGCGTGCACCGCCTTCTTCGCGAAGAGCAGCCCGGTGGCCGCCACGACGGAGACCGGCGCGAGGATCCAGAAGAGCACCTGCTCACCGAGCCCGGTCATCGGCGCACCGCCTCTCCGCTGCTGTCGCGGGTGGCCTGACCGGTCACCACGGTGTCGACGCCCTCGACGGGGTCGCCGCTGGCAGCGACGCCGTCGCGGGGGGCGGTGTCGTGCTCCTTCACCCATGCCTCCTGCTCGGGGGTCGACCGAGCGACCTTGCCCTGGTAGTAGTCGCGCTCCTCCAGGCCGTCGACCATCGGGTGCGGCGCGGGGAGCATCCCCTCGGAGAGCGGCGCGAGCAGCTGCTCCTTGGTGAAGATGAGGTCAGCCCGGTTGTCGTCGGCGAGCTCGTAGAAGTTCGTCATCGTCAGGGCGCGCGTCGGGCAGGCCTCGATGCACAGGCCGCAGAAGATGCAGCGCAGGTAGTTGATCTGGTAGACGCGGCCGTAGCGCTCGCCGGGCGAGAAGCGGCCCAGACCGCCCTCGCTGTCGTCGTTCGCAGCACCCTCGACGAGGATCGCGTCGGCCGGGCAGGCCCACGCGCACAGCTCGCAGCCGACGCACTTCTCGAGGCCGTCCGGGTGCCGGTTCAGCTGGTGGCGACCGTGGTAGCGAGGCTGCGTCGGACGCTTCTCCTCGGGGTACTCCTCGGTCTCCAGCTTGCGGAACATCGTGGCGAAGGTGACGCCGAACCCGCCGACCGGGGCGAAGAGGTCGGCGAAGAACCCGCTCTTCTTGTCGTCAGCTGGTCGACCAGCTGCTCGGTCAGCCACGAGCGGCCTCCTTCTGGGTTGCGTCCGTGCGGTCGCTGATGGCCATGGTCGGCTCCTTCAGGCGCTGTCCGGGCAGGGGTGGCACCGGGTACCCACCCGCGAACGGGTCGATCTCCTCCGGTGCGGGGGCGGAGCGGGCGGCGTCCTTCTCGATCTTCTTGTTGTCCCAGATCCACACCGCGAGCAGTGCCGCGAGGGACACGATGACGACGAAGACGATGCTGAAGACCGGGAACTGCCGGTTGCCCAGGGTCAGGGCGGCATCACCGAAGTAGCCGAGCTGGCTGCCACGGATGAAGGCGACGACGACGACCCAGCCCAGGGTGACGGGGATGAGGAACTTCCAGCCGAACCGCATGAACTGGTCGTAGCGGACACGCGGCAGGGAGCCGCGCAGCCAGACGAAGAAGAACATGAAGAGCCAGAGCTTGATGACGAACCAGAGCAGACCCCACCAGCCGTGGTTGAACATGCCGTCGTTGATGGCGGCGATGCCGGGAGGCGCCTGCCAGCCACCGAGGAACATCGTCGTGGCCAGCGCCGCGACGGTGAACATGTTGACGTACTCGCCGAGGAAGAACATCGCGAACTTCAGCGACGAGTACTCGGTGTGGAAGCCACCGGTGAGCTCGCCCTCGCCCTCGGCGAGGTCGAAGGGCAGTCGGTTGGTCTCGCCGACCATCGTGATGACGTAGACGAAGAAGCTGAAGAACGCCGGGATGATGTACCAGAGGTCCTTCTGCGAGGCGACGATCTGCGAGGTCGACATCGAGCCGGAGTAGAGGAACACGGCGACGAGCGACAGGCCCATGGCGATCTCGTAGGAGATGACCTGGGCGGTCGAGCGCAGTCCACCGAGCAGCGGGTAGGTCGAGCCCGACGACCAGCCGGCCAGCACGATGCCGTAGACGCCGACACCGGCGACGGCGAGCACGAGCAGCACCGCCACGGGGATGTCGGTCAGCTGCAGCGGCGTCCGGTGGCCGAACATCGAGACGGTCGGGCCGAGCGGGATGATCGCGAACGACACGAACGCCATGGCACCCGCGATGGCCGGGGCGAGTGCGAAGACGACCTTGTCGGCGTTCTTCGGCGTCAGGTCCTCCTTGAGGGCCAGCTTGACGCCGTCGGCGAGGGTCTGCAGCAGCCCGAACGGACCGGTGCGGTTGGGTCCGGGACGCTGCTGCATCCGACCGATCACGCGACGCTCGAACCAGATGACGATCAGCGTGTTGACGAGCAGGAACACGAAGACGAGCAACGCCTTGACCAGGTGCAGCCACCACGGCGTGTCGCTGAAGTCGGCGCTGGGGTTGTCGGCGAACGGCGCGCTCGCCAGCCCGGCCGGGAGGTGCGGCAGGGCGGTGACTGCCTGGGCGGCATACGTCACGGTGCTCACTGGGTGACCTTCCTGTCCACGGTGTTCGCGGCCTTCGTGAGGGACACAAGGGCTCCCGCGTCGGCGCCCAGCGTGGCACGGACCCGGCTGCCCTCGGAGTTGGTGGGCAGCCACACGACGTGGTCGACCATGTCCGGCGTGACCTCGACCGGTGCGCTGATCGCACCCCGGTCGCCCGCCACCCGCACGGTGTCACCGTCGACGAGCCCGAGGGCCTCGGCGGTGGCGGCGGAGACGCGCGCCCGCGTGGCGTGGGCGGTGCCGGCCAGGAACGGCTCGCCGTCCTGCAGCGAACCGCGGTCGAGCAGGTGGTGCCAGGTGGCGAGGACGACCTTGCCCTCGGGCAGGTGCGGGACGTCACCGGCGGCGACGGACGGCGCGGCGGGCCGCTGGCCCTCCCACGGTCCGAGCGCGGACATGTCGGCGCGGACCTCGGTGAGCGTGCGCGCACCCAGGAACGAGCCGAGCTCGCCGGCCAGCATGTCCAGGACGCGGTAGTCGGAGTTGTGCGCGGTGTCGATCGCCGTGGCGAAGGGCCGGGTGCGACCCTCCCAGTCGACGAAGGTGCCGCCCTTCTCCGCGTGCGCGGCGACGGGGAACACGACGTCGGCGACCTCGGTGACCGACGAGGGCCGGACCTCCAGCGACACGACGAACGTCTTGGCCAGGGCCTCCTCCGCGCGCGGGTCGGCGAGGTCGCGGGCGTCGACGCCACCGACGACGAGGGCGTTGACGTCACCGGTGGTCGCCGCGGCGATGATGCCGGCGGTGTCGCGGCCGGGCGTGTCGGGCAGGCCGACGACGTCCCAGGCCTCGGCCACCTGCTGACGGGCAGCCGGGTCGGCGACCGGTCGGCCACCGGGCAGCAGGGTCGGGAGCGCACCGGCCTCCAGCGCACCACGCTCACCGGCCCGGCGGGGCACCCACGCGAGGCGGGCACCGACCGAGGAGGTGAGGGCCGCCGCGGCGGACAGCGCACCGGGGACGGTGGCCAGGCGCTCGCCGACGAGCACGACCGTGCCGGGCTCCTCGAGGGCCTGCGCGGCCTTGGCGGCGGCACCGTCGCCGGTGACCCCGTCACCGAGGGCGCGGAGCACCTCGGCCTCGGTACCGGGAGCGGCCGGGATGAGCGTGCCGCCCAGCTTCTCGAGGCCGCGCGTGGCGAACGGGGCCACGGCATACACGGCCGTCTTGTTCTTGCGGTGCGCCTTGCGCAGCCGCAGGAACACGATCGGGCTCTCCTCCTCCGGCTCGAAGCCGACGAGGACGACCGTCCTGGCCGTCTCCAGCTCGGCGTACGTCACGGCGGCACCGTGCGGGCCGGTGGCGACGACGGTGGAGGCGAGGAAGTCGGCCTCCTCCTGCGAGTGCGGGCGGGCGCGGAAGTCGACGTCGTTGGTGTCGACGACCGTGCGGGCGAACTTGGAGTAGGCGTAGGCGTCCTCGGCGGACACGCGGCCGCCGACGAGCACCCCGACGCCCTTGGCGGCGCGCAGGCCGTTGGCCGCTGCCTCGAGGGCCTCCGGCCACGACGCGACCTGCAGGTCACCGAACTCGTCACGCACCATCGGGTACTGGATCCGGTCGCCCGTGGTGGCGTACTGGAAGGCCCAGCGACCCTTGTCGCAGTTCCACTCCTCGTTGACCGCCGGGTCGTTGATCGCCATGCGACGCAGCACGACACCACGACGGTGGTCGGTGCGGATGGAGCAGCCGGAGGCGCAGTGCTCGCAGACGCTCGGCGTCGACATCAGGTCGAACGGACGGCTGCGGAAGCGGTAGGCCGCACCGGTGAGGGCGCCCACCGGGCAGATCTGCACGGTGTTGCCCGAGAAGTAGGACTCGAACGGCTGCTGCTCGTAGATGCCGACCTGCTGCAGGGCGCCGCGCTCGACCAGCGCGATGAACGGGTCACCGGCGATCTGGTCGGAGAAGCGGGTGCACCGGGCGCACAGGACGCAGCGCTCGCGGTCGAGCAGCACCTGGCTCGAGATGTTGATGGGCTTGGGGTAGGTGCGCTTGACGTCCTCGAAGCGGGACACCGCGCGACCGTTGCTCATCGCCTGGTTCTGCAGGGGGCACTCGCCGCCCTTGTCGCAGACCGGGCAGTCGAGCGGGTGGTTGATGAGCAGCAGCTCCATGACACCCTGCTGCGCCTTGTCGGCGACCGGCGAAGTCTGCTGGGTCTTGACCTGCATGCCCTCCGACACGGTGATCGTGCAGGAGGCCTGCGGCTTGGGCATGGCGCGCATGCTGCCGTCGGGGCCCGGGGTGGCGATGTCGACGAGGCACTGGCGGCAGGCGCCCACGGGCTCCAGCAGCGGGTGGTCGCAGAACCGCGGGATCTGGACGCCCACCTCCTCGGCGGCGCGGATCACCAGCGTGTTCTTCGGGACCGACACCTCCACGCCGTCGATGGTCAGGCTGACCTGGTCGACGGTGGCGGGCGGCGAGGCGTCGCCGCCCTTGCTGACGGCGTTGCCGCCGGCGCTGGGACTGGTCTGGACCGTCATGCGGTGGCCTTCTCCTTCGCGAACAGCGACGACTCCCTCGGATCGAAGGGGCAGCCACCGTTGGTGAGGTGTGCGAGGTACTCCTCGCGGAAGTACTGGATGCTGCTGGTGATCGGCGACGTGGCACCGTCACCCAGCGCGCAGAAGCTGCGACCGAGGATGTTGTCGCAGATGTCGAGCAGCTTGTCGAGGTCCTCCTCGGACCCCTCGCCGTGCTCGAGCCGGCCGAGGATCTGCTTGAGCCACCACGTGCCCTCACGGCACGGGGTGCACTTGCCGCAGGACTCGTGCTTGTAGAAGTCGGTCCAGCGGTCGACGGCCCGCACCACGCAGGTGGTGTCGTCGAAGATCTGCAGGGCGCGCGTGCCGAGCATCGAGCCCGCGGCCGCCACCGACTCGAAGTCGAGCGGGGTGTCGAGGTGCTCGTCGGTGAACAGCGGGGTGGAGGAGCCACCGGGCGTCCAGAACTTCAGCTTGTGGTTGGGGTCGCGCATCCCACCGGCCATGTCGAGCAGCTCGCGCAGCGTGATGCCCAGGGGCGCCTCGTACTGGCCGGGGCGCTTGACGTGGCCCGACAGGCTGAAGATGCCGAAGCCCTGGGACTTGGCGGTGCCCATGTCGGAGAACCAGTCGGCGCCGTGCAGCAGGATCGGCGGGACCGAGGCGATCGACTCGACGTTGTTGACCACGGTCGGGCGGGCGTAGAGGCCTGCGACGGCCGGGAACGGCGGCTTGAGGCGCGGTTGTCCGCGACGGCCCTCGAGGCTGTCGAGCAGCGCCGTCTCCTCGCCGCAGATGTAGGCGCCGGCACCCGCGTGCACGGTGATGTCCAGGTCGAAGCCGGAGCCGTGGATGTTCTTGCCCAGGTGGCCCGCGGCATACGCCTCCTCCACCGCGCGCAGCAGGCGGCGGTAGACGTGCACGACCTCGCCGCGCAGGTAGATGAAGGCGTGGTTGCAGCCGATGGCGTAGGAGGTGATGACGCAGCCCTCGATGAGGAACTGCGGTGCCGCCATCATGAGCGGGATGTCCTTGCAGGTGCCCGGCTCGGACTCGTCGGCGTTGACGACGAGGTAGCGGGGGCCGCCGTCCGGCGGGGGCAGGAAGCCCCACTTCATGCCGGTCGGGAAGCCTGCGCCCCCACGACCGCGCAGGCCGGAGTCCTTGGTCATCTGCACGAGGTCGGCGGGAGCCATCGAGAGCGCCTTCTTCAGCGCCTGGTAGCCCTCGTTCTTCTCGTACGTCTCCAGGGTCCAGGACTGCGGGTCGTCCCAGAACTTGGTGAGGATCGGGGTGAGCGTGGTGGCCACGGCTGTCACTTCCCCTCGGCGGGCTTGGAGCCCGCCTGCTCGTCGGCGGCGTTGGACGGCGTGTCGGTGGAGGAGCTGCGCCCCGGCGCCAGGCCGGCCGTGCCGGCGTCGCCGTCGGCGGGAGCGGCGTGCTTGGCGCCCGGGGCGGTCCAGTTGCGGTCCTTGGCGACCCGCAGGCCCTCGAGGGACGAGGGACCGGCGCCGACACCCTCGTCGGCGAGGCCGTCGTGGAAGCCGGCCAGGACGCGGGAGACCTGCTTGAAGCTGCAGACCTTCGCCGCGCCGCGCGTGGGGGCGACGTCCTTGCCCGCGCGCAGGTCGTCGACGAGCTGCTTGGTCGAGTCGGGCGTCTGGTTGTCGAAGAACTCCCAGTTGGCCATGACCACCGGCGCGTAGTCGCAGGCCGCGTTGCACTCGACCCGCTCGAGGGTGATCTTGCCGTCGGCCGTCGTCTCGTCGTGGCCGATGCCGAGGTGCTCGGAGACCTCGTCCCAGATCTGGTCGCCGCCCATGATGGCGCAGAGCGTGTTGGTGCAGACGCCGACGGTGTACTCACCGTTGGGGTGGCGCTTGTACTGCGTGTAGAACGTCGCGACGCCCGACACCTCGGCGGTGGTCAGGTCGAGGACCTCCGCGCAGAAGTCGATGCCGCGGCCCGTGACGTACCCGTCGACGCTCTGCACCAGGTGCAGCAGCGGCAGCAGCGCCGAACGCTTCTGCGGGTACTTCGCCACCACCTGGGCGGCGTCCTCGTGGAGGCCCGCCAGGACGTCGGCCGGGTAGGGCTCCTTGGACTCGACGGGGACGTTGAGGTGACCTGAGGCGGTCTGCAGTCCGAAGTTGTCTCCGCTCATCAGCGGTCCACGCCTCCCATGACGGGGTCGATCGAGGCCACGGCGACGATGACGTCGGCGATCTGGCTGCCCTCGCACATGGCGGCAGTGGCCTGCAGGTTGTTGAAGGACGGGTCCCGGAAGTGCGCGCGGTAGGGGCGCGTCCCGCCGTCGGACACCGTGTGGCAGCCGAGCTCGCCCTTGGGGCTCTCCACGGCGGCATACGCTTGGCCGGGCGGCACCCGGAAGCCCTCGGTCACCAGCTTGAAGTGGTGGATGAGCGACTCCATCGAGGTGCCCATGATCTCGCGGATGTGGTCGAGGCTGTTGCCCATGCCGTCGCCGCCGATGGCCAGCTGGGCCGGCCACGCGATCTTCTTGTCGGCGACCATGACCGGGCCCGGGTTCGACTGCAGGCGGTCGATGGCCTGCTCGACGATCTTGAGGGACTCGTACATCTCGTCGATGCGGATCCGCAGGCGGGCGTAGGCGTCGGCCTCGGTGCGGGTGATGACCTCGAACTCGTAGGTCTCATAGCCGCAGTAGGGGTCGAGCTTGCGCAGGTCGTGCGGCAGGCCGGTCGAGCGCAGCACCGGACCGGTGATGCCCAGGGCCATGCAGCCCGACAGGTCGAGGTAGCCGACGTCGACGGTGCGTCCCTTGAGGATGGGGTTCTCGTTGAGCAGGAGCTCGAGCTCGCCGAGTCCCTTGCGCAGCAACGGAACCGTGTCGCGCACCTTGTCGATGGCGCCCGGGGGCAGGTCCTGCGCGACGCCGCCGGGGCGGATGAACGCGTTGTTCATGCGCAGCCCGGTGACCATCTCGAAGATGGCCAGGATGCGCTCGCGCTCGCGGAAGCCGACGGTCATGACCGTGCTGGCCCCCATCTCCATGCCACCGGTCGCGAGGGCGACGAGGTGGGAGGTGATGCGGTTGAGCTCCATCATGAGGACGCGGATGACGTTGGCGCGCTCGGGGATCTGGTCGGTGATGCCGAGCAGCTTCTCCACGGACAGGCAGTACGCCGCCTCGTTGAAGAAGGGCGTCAGGTAGTCCATGCGGGTGCAGAACGTGACGCCCTGGGTCCAGGTGCGGAACTCCATGTTCTTCTCGATGCCGGTGTGCAGGTAGCCGATGCCCGCGCGGGTCTCGGTCACCGTCTCGCCGTCGAGCTCGAGGATGAGGCGCAGCACGCCGTGCGTCGACGGGTGCTGCGGACCCATGTTGACGACGATCCGCTCCTCGTGGAGGGCAGCGGCCTCGTCGACGAGCTGGTCCCAGTCGCCGCCGGTGGCGTTGAAGATGTGCGCGCCCTCGGCCGCAGCCGCGTCGGCTCCGGAGGTCGCGTAGATGTCGGTGGTGTCGGTGCTCATCAGTTGTAAGACCTCCGCTGGTCCGGCGGCGGGACCGTGGCCCCCTTGTACTCGACGGGGATGCCGCCGAGGGGGTAGTCCTTGCGCTGGGGGTGGCCCGGCCAGTCGTCGGGCATGAGGATCCGGGTCAGCGCGGGGTGGCCGTCGAACTGGATCCCGAACATGTCCCACGTCTCGCGCTCGTGCCAGTCGTTCGCCGGGTAGATCTCGACGATCGACGGGATGTGCGGGTCGGCGTCGGGGGCAGTGACCTCGACGCGGACCCGGCGTCCGCCGTGGGTGATCGACAGGAAGTGGTAGACCGCGTGGAGCTCTCGGCCCTCTTCCTGCGGGTGGTGCACACCGGACACGCCGGTGCAGATCTCGAAGCGCAGCGCGGGGTCGTCGCGCAGCGCCCGCGCGACCGCCCTGAGGTGCTCGCGCCGGACGAACAGGGTCAGCTCGCCCCGGTCGACGACCGCGCGCTCGACGGCCTCGGAGTAGGAGGCGGAGCCGCCCACCAGCCCCTGCTCGAGCCGGTCGGCGATCTCGTCGAAGTAGCTGCCGTACGGACGCACCGCGGCGGCCGGGAAGAGGATCGGGCTGACCATGCCGCCGTACCCGGTGGTGTCACCGGTGTCGGTGGCACCGAACATGCCGCGGCGCTCACCGACCTGGACGGGGTCGGGCGTGGTGCCGGGGGCGGCGGGGAGCCGGTCCCCGGTCTCGCGGTCGGTCACGGCGCCGGGCTCGGCCCCGACGGTGGCCCCGGCCACGACGGCGGCCGGCTGGTCGGGTCCGTCGCCCTTGTCGGCGGCGGCGTCAGCGGCCTTGTTGCCGAGGACGTCGCTGTTGGCGGTGGCCTGCTTCGGGTCCTTCTCGTCGCTCACGCGACACCTCCGTGCGCGCCGTGGTCGTGGCTGTGCGAGTGGCTGTGGGCGTGCGACGGGCCGGCAGCGGCCAGCGGCAGGCTGGTGCCCGCACCCTGGGCGAGCAGGCCGGTCATCTGGTGCGTCGGCGTCGCCGAGAGGGCGGCCGCCTCGGCCGCGCGGGCCGCAGCGACGCGGTTGACGCCGAGCTTGCTGTTCTGGATCTGCTCGTGCAGCGTCAGGATCGCGTTGAGGAGCATCTCGGGGCGGGGCGGACACCCTGGCAGGTAGACGTCGACCGGGATGATGTGGTCGACCCCCTGCACGATGGCGTAGTTGTTGAACATGCCACCGGAGCTGGCGCAGACACCCATGGAGATGACCCACTTGGGCTCGGGCATCTGGTCGTAGACCTGGCGCACGACGGGGGCCATCTTCTGGCTGACCCGGCCGGCGACGATCATCAGGTCGGCCTGGCGCGGCGTCGCGGAGAACCGCTCCATGCCGAACCGGGCGATGTCGTAGTCGGGCGTGCCGACGGCCATCATCTCGATGGCGCAGCAGGCCAGACCGAACGTGGCGGGCCAGACCGAGCTCTTGCGCATGTAGCCCGCGACCTGCTCGACCGTGCTCAGCAGGAAGCCTGCGGGCAGCTTCTCTTCGATTCCCATTGCTTTGTCCTAGTCCTCGTCAGTCCCACTCGAGGCCGCCGCGGCGCCACACGTATGCGTAGGCCACGAAGACGGTCAGGATGAACAGCACCATCTCGACGAGTGCGAAGAGACCGAGCTGGTTGAACGCGACGGCGAACGGGTAGAGGAACACCGATTCGATGTCGAAGATGATGAAGAGCATGGCGGTCAGGTAGTACTTGATCGGCACGCGCCCGCCGCCGGCGGCCTGGGGCGTCGGCTCGATGCCGCACTCATAGGCGTCGAGCTTCGCGCGGTTGTAGCGCTTGGGCCCCGCGATCGAGGCGGCGAAGACCGAGAACACGGCGAAGCCGCCACCGATCGCCAACAGGAAAAGCAGGGGGACGTAGGGGTTGCTCATCGCCGTGCCACTCCCCTTCCGAAGTCATCTGTGAGCTCATGTGTGACGTCGTGCTCGACGTCGTGGCTGACGCCGTGGGCGGCGTCAGGGCGGGACGTGCAGCCGGGCCGCGACGTGCGCGCCCCAATCCTAGGGGTGGCCTCCGAGATTGCACGACGGGTCATGCGTCGGGCGCCATCTTCGACAGGGCGGTGATGAGGCGGTCGCTCGCGTCGCCCCCGCGGGGCTCGGCGAGGTTGGCCATCACCTTGAGGAGGAACTTCATGAGCGTGGTGCGCGGAAGTCCGTACTTCGTGGCCAGGCGCATGATCTCGGGGTTGCCGATCATCTTCGCGAAGTACCGGCCGAGCGTGTAGTACCCGCCCAGCGAGTCGGCCATGACACCCGGGTAGGACTGCAGGACCCGCTCCCGCTGGGCGTCGTCGGTGCGGGCGAACGCCTGGGCGATCACCTCGGCCGCGAGCCGACCCGACTCCATGGCGTAGGCGATGCCCTCGCCGTTGAACGGGTTGACCATGCCGCCGGCGTCGCCGACGAGGAGGAGGCCCTGGTCGTAGTGCGGCTGGCGGTTGAAGCCCATCGGGAGCGCGGCTCCACGGATCGGGCCGACCATCGTCTCGTCGGAGTAGGTCCACTCCTGCGGCATGGTGGCGACCCAGCGGCGCATGACGTCCTTGTAGTCCGTCTTGCCGAAGGCGCTGGAGGTGTTGAGGATGCCGAGCCCGACGTTGGAGGTGCCGTCACCGACACCGAAGATCCAGCCGTAGCCGGGCAGGAGCACCTTCTTGCCGTTCGCGTCGGTCGACCACAGCTCGAGCCAGGACTCGAGGTAGTCGTCGTCGTGGCGCGGGCTGGTGTAGTAGGTGCGGACCGCGACACCCATGGGTCGGTCCTCGCGCTTCTCGCGGCCCATCGCCAGGGACAACCGGGAGGAGTTGCCGTCGGCCGCCACGACCAGGGGTGCGGTGTAGCGCAGCTCCGGTCCGGTCGCCCGGCCCCTCTCGTCCGTGGCCTTGGCCGTGACACCGACGATGGACCCCTTGGAGTCCACGATCGGGCCGGTGACGTTGGTGCCCTCGCGCAGTCGCGCACCGTGCTTCACGGCGTGCTTGGCCAGGATGTCGTCGAAGTCCTGGCGCGTGCGCACCAGGCCGTAGGGCGGGAAGCTCGCGAGGTCCGGCCACGGCAGCGACAGGCGCATCCCGCCGCCGATGATCCGCAGCCCGTGGTTCTTGATCCAGCCGTCCTCCTCGGGCGTGGGGATGCCGAGGGTGATGAGCTCCTTGACCGCTCGCGGGGTCAGTCCGTCGCCGCAGACCTTCTCGCGCGGGAAGGTCGTCTTCTCCAGGAGGAGGACGTCCAGTCCCGTCATCGCCAGGTATGCCGCGGTCGCGGATCCCGCGGGACCCGCGCCGACGACGATGACGTCGGCGGTCTCGGTGGCTGCGCCGATCGTGGAGCTGCCTCCGACGACCTCGCTGATGCTGTGTGTCACGCCTGCCTCACCCGCTTGTGAACGACTTCACGAACTTCAAATGCGGAGTCTATTCCCGCCCTCATCGGCCCTCCTAGTAAGGCAGCCCTAACCGCATGCCGCCCCGGCTCCAGCTCGGCACCGGCTCGGCGCGAGCCTCGGTGCGCGAGTCACGCCGGCTTCACCGCTCGGTGCAGCGCGACGATGCCACCGGTCAGGTTCCGCCAGCCCACCTGCGACCAGCCGGCCGCCGCGATCGTCGTGGCGAGCTCGCGCTGCGCGGGCCACGCCTGGATCGACTCGGCGAGGTAGACGTAGGACTCCGGGTTGCTGCTGACCTTGCGTGCCACCGGCGGCAGGGAGCGCATGAGGTACTCGGTGTAGACCTTGCGGAAGGCGGCGTTGACCGGCTGGCTGAACTCGCAGACCACGAGCCGTCCGCCCGGCTTCACCACCCGCAGGAACTCCCCCAGCGCCGCCTCGACGCTGGCGACGTTGCGCAGGCCGAACGACATCGTGACGGCGTCGAAGCTGTCGTCCGCGAACGGCAGCCTCATCGCGTCGGCCGCGGTGAACCCGAGGTCGGGGCGACGCCGGTTGCCCACCCGCAGCATGCCGAGCGAGAAGTCCGCCGGGACGACGTTGACCCCACCGTCGGCGAACGGCTCGCTGCTCGTGCCCGTGCCGGCCGCGATGTCGAGCACCGTCTCCCCCGGCTGGGCCGCAACCGCCTTGAGGACGGCCCGGCGCCACAGGCGGTCCTGCCCCAGCGACAGCACGTCGTTGGTCAGGTCGTACTTGCCGGCCACGTCGTCGAACATCGCGGCGACGTCACGGGGGTCCTTGTCGAGGCTGGCACGCGTCATGGCGCCATCCTCCCGCACCCCGCGCGGAGGGGCAGCCCCGCCCCGGCTCGGCCCGCGACCGGCGCCATACCGGTCGGTCGTAGGCTGGCCCCCGACATGAGCACCCTGCCCACTCCCGCCGCGGCTGCCCGCCAGGGGACCCACCTCGTCGCCCGCACCGTGGCGCTCACCGACCCGGGCAGCCTGCTCACCCTGCTGCCCGACCTCGGTGACCCGCGCGAGATCGCCAGCTGGGTCCGTCGCGGCGAGGGGCTCGTGGGCTGGGGGCGTGCGCTGGAGTTCACGGCGCACGGACCCGACCGGTTCGCCCTCGCGGAGGAGTGGTGGCGCGACGTCGTCGCCTCCGCCGTCGTGCGCGACGAGGTCGGCCGCCCCGGTTCCGGCCCGGTCACCTTCGGTTCGGTCGCGTATGCCGCCGGATCCCCTTCGGGCGCAACGCTCGTCGTGCCCGAGGTGGTCGTGGGCGCCCGTGACGGCGCCTGGTGGGTCACCACGATCGGCACCACCTCCGAGCTCCCCTCGCCCGTGCTCCCCGAGCAGTCCGCCCCCCTCGAGCCGACAGGCGTCGCGTTCGCCGACGGGGCGCTGTCACCGGCCCAGTGGGCCGGAGCCGTGGAGGAGGCGGTCGCCCGCATCACCGACGGCGACCTCGACAAGGTGGTCCTCGCGCGTGACCTGCGGGTCACCGCGTCCGAGCCGATCGACGCCCGCTGGTTGCTGCAGCGGCTGGCCGAGCGGTACGACACCACGTGGGTGTTCGCCGTCGACGGCCTGGTCGGGGCGACGCCGGAGATGCTCGTCCGGCTGGAGAAGGGCCTCGTGACGTCGCGCGTCCTCGCCGGCACCATCCGGCGCACCGGCGACGACGAGCACGACCTGGCGCTCGCGGGATCGCTGGCCCGGTCGAGCAAGGACCTCGAGGAGCACGAGTACGCCGTGCGTTCGGTCGCCGACGCCCTCCGCCCGCACTGCTCGTCGGTCAACGTCCCCGAGTCGCCGTTCGTGCTGCACCTGTCCAACGTCATGCACCTCGCCACCGACGTCGCAGGGGTGGTCGCCGACGGCGCGACCTCGCTCACCCTCGCCGCGTCCCTGCACCCCTCGGCCGCGGTGTGCGGCACACCCGCGGAGGTCGCCGACGCGGTGATCTCCGAGCTCGAGCACATGGACCGCGGCCGGTACGCCGGACCGGTCGGCTGGATGGACTCCTCCGGTGACGGCGAGTGGGGGATCGCGTTGCGCTGCGGCGCTTTCGAGCCCGACGACGCGGCATCGATGCGACTGTTCGCCGGGTGCGGCATCGTCGCCGGGTCCGACCCCGACTCGGAGGTCGCCGAGTCCGACGCCAAGCTCGTGCCGATGCGCGACGCCCTGACGGCGCGGAGCTGACGTGTCGGCCGGCGACCTCGCTCCACGTCCTGCGGACGTCGTCGTCTTCGACCTCGGCAACGTCCTGATCCGGTGGGACCCGGTGCCGGCCATCGCCGTCGCCGTCGGCCCCGAGCGGGCGGCCGCGTTCGTGGCCGACCCCGACTTCGACTTCGCCGCGTGGAACCACGCCAACGATGCGGGCCGCACCCTCGACGAGGCGGAGCAGTCGGCGCTCGCGTCGCACCCGCACTACGCGGAGGAGGTGCTCGCCTACGGCCGGCACTTCGACGCGTCCCTCGTGGGCGAGATCGAGGGCACGGTCGCGATCCTCGAGGAACTGCACGCGGCGAAGGTGCCGCTGTTCGCCCTGACCAACTGGTCGGCCGACCTGTTCCCCGTGGCCGTCGAGCGGTTCGGGTTCCTCGACCTGTTCGAGGACATCATCGTCTCCGGTGAGGAGGGGGTGGCCAAGCCCGACCCCGAGATCTTCGAGGTGCTCGAGGAACGGGTCCGTCACCGCGCAGGGCTGGACGACTGCATCTTCATCGACGACAGCCCGGCGAACGTCCTCGCCGCCGAGGAGACCGGGCTCGACGCCATCCACTTCACGAACCCGGACCACCTGCGCGAGGACCTCATCGCGCGGGGTATGCCGCTGCGTCACCTGCCCTGATCGCGGCAGCCGCCACTCGGCGCAGCTCTGCGTGCAGCTCGCGGTGGCCGGAGCGGTCGAGCGGCACCTCCAGGACGCGCAGGCCGTCCGGTCGCTGGGCCAGGGCGTCGACGAGCTGGTCCCGGGTCGAGATGCCTCGGTGCGCGACGTGGTGCGCGGCACACAAGGAGGCGAGGTCGACACCTGTGGGGGTGCCGAAGACGCGCTCGAAGTCGGCGGTGCGTTCGGGCTCACCGGGCTCGAGGAGCGTGAAGATGCCGCCGCCGTCGTCGTTGGTGACGACGATCGTCAGGTCAGGCCGTCGTTCCAGCGGGCCGATGAGGAGCCCGTTGGCGTCGTGCAGGAACGTGAGGTCGCCCAGGAGGGCGTAGACGGGGTCGTCGCCGGCCAGGGCCAGGCCCACCGCCGTCGAGACGCAGCCGTCGATGCCGGCGAGCCCGCGGCTCGCCACCACGCGCAGCTCCTCGGTGCGTGCCGGGCCGAGGTCGAGGTCCCGGGCCGAGTTCGACGACCCGACGAACAGCGTCGACCCTACAGGGAGTGCCTCGGTCACCGTCTCCGCGACGGCCAGCCCGCTCGGCCAGGCTCGACCCACTGCCGCGCCGGGTGCGAGGGCGGCCGTCAGGCGCGAGCCTGCGGCCTCCCAGGCACGGGCCCACTCCAGGTCGGCGTCGGTCCTGGCCGGCTCGGGGGTCGGCTCGGGGGTCGGTTCGTCGATGACCTCGACGGGGTGCACGGCGGCGATGTCGGGGCGGGACTCGATCCACGCGTGGGTCCCCACGGCCTCCACCCGCACCCCGGGACGGCGCAGGAGCGCTGCGACCGGCCGGGAGAGGGTGAGCCGCCCGACGGCGATCACCCGGTCAGGCGCGTGCTCGTCGAGCCAGCCGGGGTCGGTCAGGACGAGCGGCCCGTGCGGCAGGACGGCGGGGCGGGGATGGGTGCCGAAGGGCTCGGCCACGACCGGCCACCCGCGACGCCCCGCCCACCGGACCACCCGCTCGAACTGGTCGGGTTCGGGCAGGTCACCCACGACGACGACCGTGCGGGCGACGTCCTGCACCCCCGTGGCCGGCTCCTGGCCATGGCGAACCGGCGTGCTCGAGGGCGCGGACGTGGTCGACGGCGCAGAGGTGGCCGACGACGCGGATGTGGTCGAGGGCGCGGACGTGGACCAGTCGTGGGGCTGCGGGTGATCCAGTGGCTCCGGCCAGGGCTCGCCCGCTGCCGGCACCAGCGGCTCGCGCAGCTGCACGTTGAGGTGCACGGGACCCGGCTCGCCACCGCCGACCGTCCCGGTCGCGTGCCCGACCGCGGCCGCGGCGACCGCGCGCCAGCGGTCCACCTCGCCGGGGCGGCGGTCCGGCGCCGCGGAGTCCACCGACCACCGGATCGCCTCGCCGTACATGCCCGGCTGCACGGTCGTCTGGTTCGCCCCGGTGCCGCGCAGCTCCACCGGCCGGTCGGCGGACAGGACGACCAGCGGCACCACGCCGTGGTGGGCCTCGAGCACGGCCGGGTGGAGGTTCGCGACGGCGGTACCGGATGTCGTGACGACCACAGCCGGCACCCGGGTGAGCTTGGCCAGTCCCAGGGCGAGGAACCCGGCGGACCGCTCGTCGACGCGGACGTGGAGCTGCACGCGCCCGACGCGCTCGGCCTCCTGCACGGCATACGCGAGGGGCGCGGACCGCGACCCCGGGCAGAGCACGACGTGCCGCACCCCCTGCCTGACCAGCTCGTCGACGAGGACGGTGGCCATGGCGGTGGACGGGTTCACGGCTCGGATTGTGCCATCAGGGCTCGGGACCGACGCGGGCGATGCGGTAGTCGCGGACCACCGCCGTCCCCGGGCCACCCGACGACTCGAAGAAGGAGGACGCGCCCTCCAGCCAGCGCACCACGGACCGGTCGTCGGAGGCGTCGACGGCCGCTCCGGTCCCGACGTAGAGCTCACCCGGGTGGGCTGCGCTGGCGCGGTGCCGCTGCCCGGGATCGTCCGCGAGGTCGCGCGAGACGGTCACCCAGTCGACCCGGTCGGGGTTGGCGCGTCCCTCGAGCCGGGGAACGGGGTCCTGCCGGTGCTCGAGGGCCAGCACCTGCACCCCGGGAGGCACGGGAGCCTTGCCGATCGGGGACCCGAGGGCCACCACATGGGTGACGCGGTGGGCTGACCTGAACTCCGCGGACGAAGCCAGCCCCGCCGCGACGATGCCGCCCAGACTGTGTCCGGCCAGCATCACCGGCTCCGCGGCGACGTCCCGGCCATCCGCCGCGGCCGCACCAGCCTGCGCCGTTGCCAGCGCCTGCTGGACCCCGGCTGCGAGGAGGGTCGACTCCCCCGCCATCGAGCGGACATCGGTGGTGAGGTCGAACGGGTTCTCCCCCGCCCGCGCGTCCCAGACCTGGGTGCCGCCGACCTCCACGATCCAGGCCGGACCCCGGTCACCCACGACCTCGACGACCCGGACCCGGCCGTCGCCGGGCAGCTCCGCGAGGTCGCCGGCGAGCGCCGCCACACCCCCCGGCCCGACGGTGGCCCTACCCCCACCCCCAGGGACCGCGACCTCGGTCACGCGGACCGCGCCCGCGTCGTCGAGCAGGCCCCGGGCTGCCGCGGAGTCCGCCAGCACCCCGACCGCCTGCTCGTCGCGGTCGGCCGGCCGGGCGAGGTCGGGTCCGGCCCACGGGCTGCTGCTCACCCGGTGCGGTGGAGCGAGGAGCGGTGGGGCGAGGAGCGGTGCTGTCAGGGGGTTCGAACGCAGCCCGACGACCAGACCGCCGCTGCCTCCCCCGAGCTCGGCCACCTCGGGCAGCGCCCAGGCTGCCCGGTCCAGCAGGTCTGCGACGTCCACCCCGACGGCCTCGAGCGCGACCACCCCGACGACGAGGGTCGGGGCGGCGTGCCCGGCCAGGGCCAGGACGACGTCCTGGGCGAGCGACGCCGTCCGGACCACCTCGTCCTCCACCTCCCCATAGGCCCGTGCGGCAGCCCGGACCGCGAGCGCGACACCCTCCAGGGCCGCCGCCTCGACGACCAGCGCCCGGGCGGCCTCGAGCACCTCGGCCTCGGCCCGCACGGCCGTGAGGGGGCTCAACGCGGCCCCGGTGCTCGACGACGCCGCCACCCGGGCCGCCGCCGCCACCAACCCCACCACGACGCCACCGAGGTCGGCCGCCGCCTGGACCAGCTGTCCGGCCGCCCCGACGAGCTCGTCGACCCCGACGGTCGTACCGCCGACCCCACCCCGGACCTCGATCACCGGGTCGGTGCTGGATGGGTCACCCCCGGAATGGCCGGTGCCGGACGCGCCGGGGCCGGACGGGCCGGGGCCGGACGGGCCGGGGCTGAACGGGCCGGGGCCGGACGGGCCGGGGCCGGACGGGCCGGGGCCGGACGGGCCGGGGCCGGACG
>NZ_LMGM01000001.1:1775693-1790337 GCF_001427915.1 Phycicoccus sp. Root563
ACCGGGGCTCACCGGCGACCGCCCGGTCCGGGCACCTCGCCCAGCAACGCGCGGAGCGCGTCCCGGGCGCGGTCGAGCGCCAGCGCGTGCGACTCCAGGGCGTCCGCGGCGGACTCCAGACCACCGACCGCCCGGCCCAGGCCGACGACCCGGTCCGTCACCACCTCCCGGAACCTCGTCGCCGCGGCGGACCGCCAGGCCACTCCCCTCGTCGCCCCGACGCGGGCCGCCACGTGCCGCACCCGCTCGGCATCCCGCCGCACCTGGCGCGCGACCACCCGCACGTCCTCGCTGCTTCCCACCATGGGTCCACCGTCGCGCCGGTGGCGACCGCTCTCCAGCGCAGGACCACGACCCTGTGGATGCCCCGCCCGGTCCCGCCCGGGTGTGGACGGCCGGGTGTGGACGGCCGGGTGTGGACGGGAGGTTCAGGCGAGCAGACCGGTGTCGGGGTCGCGGTCGGTCAGGCAGTAGCGGGCACCGCCGGGGGCCAGCAGCACGGTCCAGCGCTCGTGGACCGACGCGACCCGGGCACCGAGGTCCTCGTGCTCGCCTGTCACGGCCACCCGATCCGCGCAGGCGAGGTCGAGGTGAGCCGTGACCGTGCCGTCGGGCTGTCCGAGCCGTTGGGTGAGCAGGCGCAGGGACAGGCCGTCGGGCCGGGTCAACGGCAGCAGGCCGGACTCCCCCGGTTCGGTCCCCGGTGCCGCCCATCCGGTCAGGTCGGTCCAGAACGCCAGCTCGGCGGCATACCGGTCGGTGGGGACGTCAAGGCAGACCTGGTCGACCAGGCTCGGCTGACCGGAACGGACCTGGACCCGCGGCTGGGCAGCGGCCGCGACGAGGCAGAAGGCGAAACCGCCGGGCGAGCGGCAGACGACCAACGTGCCGAGGTCGTCCAGCACGACCGCACCGAGGTCGCGGGCCCGGCCGGCCGCCTCGTGCACGTCGTCGACCTCGAGGTCGACATGCACCCCACCCGCTCCACCGGCCCGCTGGACCTTGACCCACGGGTCGCCCTCGGCCGGCAGGAGCGTCGCGAACTCACCGCGGCCACCCCGCCACGGCGAGAGCGTCGAGCGGGTCACCTGCTGCCAGAACCCGAGCTGCTCGTCGAACCCGGCCTGCGGCAGGTCGAGGAACACCCACGCCCACGTGACCTCCACGGTCAGGGCGCAGCCGAGGGGTCGAGCCCGGCCAGCTCCACGAGGAACAGCGCCTGCGCCAGGGCGGTGCGCCGCAGCTCGTCGGGGTGCACGCTCTCGTCCGGGCCGTGGATGCGTGAGGCCGGCTCCTCGACCCCGAGCAGCATGACCTCCGCGTCGGGCACGATGTCGGCCAGCGCGGTCGCGAGCGGGATCGAGCCACCCTGCCCGGCGGTGACGACCTCGCGCCCGAAGGCGCGCTCCATCGCCCTGACCATCGCGGCGTACGCGGGTCCGTCCGTGCGGGCGCGGAACCCCTGCCCGAGAGAGACGGGCCGGATCTCCACCTGCCCGTATGGCGTGTGGGCCCGCAGGTGCGTGATGAGCAGCTCCTGCGCGGCGCGGGGATCGGTCCCCGCAGGCACCCGCAGGTTGACCACCGCGGTGGCCTGCCCCTGCACGGCGGCCGTCACCTGCGCGACGGGTGGGCAGTCGATCGCCAGCACCGTGGCAGCCGGCCTGGCCCACAGCCGGTCGGCGATCCCCGCGCCTCCGCGTCCCCCCGACAGGGGTGCCACCTCGGGCACCACCGCGGCGTCCCGCGCGAACCGCGCCTCGTCGAACTCCGCGCCCTCCCAGGTGCCGTCGTGGTCGAGGCCGTCGATGGTCGTCTCTCCGTCGGCGTCCCGCAGGGAGGCCAGGGCGGTCAGCAGGGCCTGCAGCGCGTCCGGGGCGGCACCTCCGTACATGCCCGAGTGAGCGGGATGAGCCATGGTGCGCACCGTCATGAGGACGCTGCCGGTGCCGCGCAGCGACGTGGTCAGGGTCGGCACCCCGAGCTCGACGTTGCCGGTGTCGGCGAGCACGAACGCGTCGCAGCGCACCAGCTCCGGGTGGGCCCTGGCCAAGGCCTCCATGCCGCCGCTGGACTGCTCCTCGGAGCCCTCGCAGACGACGGCGACCTCGACGGGCCACATCCCGAGCACCGAACGGACGGCCCGCAGGGCGACCAACGTGGCGACGAGGTTGCCCTTGCAGTCCGCCGACCCTCGACCGAACCAGCGGCCGTCACGTTCGGTCAGCTCCCACGGCGGGGTCGACCACGCGTCGAGGTCGCCGACGGGGACGACGTCGTGGTGGGAGTAGAGCAGGGCGCACGGGGCGTCTGCCGGCCCCGGGGACCGACCCACCACGGCGACGGAGCCGTCCGGGGCCTCGACCTGCTCGACACCCTCCACACCCACCTCGGTGAGGAGGGACGCCACGAGGGCTGCCGAGGCCGCGCACTCCGACGCCGGCTCGATCGCCGGGTTCGCCACCGAACGCAGCGCGACCAGCCGCTCAAGGTCGTCGCGCCCACGCGCCATACCGGCCTGGACAGCGGCCGCGAGGAGCTCGGCGAGGGACGATGCCTCGGAGGCGCCGGCCGAAAGCGTCACGGGACCAGGTCGTCGAGGTAGAGGGGCAGCATCTCCCACCAGGTCGGCCAGTCGTGCATGTAGCCGGGACCCCAGTCGTCCACCCGGTTGGGAATCCCCTTGTCCCCCAACACCTTGGCGACTGCCCAGGACTCGCCCACGTCCTCGTAGTCACCGCTGCCCGAGGCCAGCAGGACGAACCGGTGCCGCAACGTCTCGAGCGCATCGCCCTCGAGGCCGGGCACGAACTGCAGCGGCGAGGAGAAGCAGAGGTCGTCGGTGCCGGGGCCACCGATGAACTGCTCGATCGCGTACGTGCCGCTCATGCCGATGGCCGCGCTGAAGAGGTGGGGGTAGCGGCACACCATCGCCACCGCGTTGAACGCCCCGATGGAGGCACCGGCGGTGACGATCGGCTGGGGTCCGTTGCTGTCCGCGTGGATCGCGGGGACGACCTCTTCGGCGACGGCCTGGTGGTAGGCGTTGAACAACCACATCCGAAACTCCGCGGAACCCGCCTTCTGCGCCATCGCCCGTCCTGCGGCGCTGTCGCAGGAGTAGACCTTGATCCGCCCCGCGTCGATCATCGGTGCGAGCCGGCCGACGAGGTGGTTGCGCTCGACCTCCTCGGCGTCACCGCCCGCGGTGGGGAAGAGCAGGACCGGCACGCCGTAGTGCCCCCACCGGACCAGGGACAGCTCCTGCCCCATCCGGTCGGACCACCAGCGTTCGCTGACCTTCACGTGTGCCTCCTCCTGGTGCTGCGGGTACCCGGCGTCGCCGGCTTCACTCGTACACGAACTTCTGCGGGCCGGGGAAGATCCACGACAGGCCGTCGCGCAGCCGGTCGCGCCAGTCCTCCCAGTTGTGCCCGTCGCGGGCCTCGACGTACTTCACGGTCATCCCGGCGCCACGGAACACCGGGACCATGGAGCGGTTCGGCGTGATGAGCGGCTCGTACGTGCCGCAGGACATGAAGATCCGCTCGACCGGGCGGGTCGGCTTCTCCCGGTAGCGGTTGACGAACTTCACCACCGGGTCGAAGTAGGGGCCACCGCCGTGGTCGGTCCCGATGTCGGTGAAGACCATCGACGCGGACTGCAGGAACAGCGACCCGAACTCGCCCGGGTACCGCACGGCCGTCGACAGGGACGCGATCCCGCCGAAGCTGGACCCCATCAGCGCACGGCCCTGCGGGTCGTCGAGCAGGGAGAGGCGCTCGGCCAGGCGGGGCACGAGCTCGCGCGCGATGAACCGGGCGTGCGGCGCGTGGTTGGGGTACTCCTTGAGCCGGTCGCGCGGCGGCACGAACGCGACGACGACCGGTGCGACGTCGAGGCGGTGGATGAGGTTGTCCAGCACCGTCTTCATCGCCGCGTAGTCGAGGTAGTCGTTGCCGTCGTGGACGACGAGGAGGGGGTAGCGCAGGGCGGTGTTGTACCGCGCCGGCAGGTAGAGCTTGACCTCCTGCTCGCGGCGAAGTGCCTTGGACCGCAACACGTCCTCGACGATCTCGCCCTGGCGCGCCTCGGGGTCGTGGTGCACCCAGTCGGGCACCTCGTACCCCGTCGCCGCGCAGACCGAGCTCGACCCCATCGGCGAGTGCGCGACCTTGGGGTTGAGCGGGTCGTTGAAGGTCTCGTAGTGGTCGCCGCGTCGCGTCTCGAGCTGGTACTCCACCCGGGACCCGCTCGGCAGCACGGTCGTCGCCGCCCACAGGTCGGTGTCGGGCAGGCGCCGCATCGGCAGCGGGTCGGGGAGCCCGACGACGCGGTGCCGCACCCGCACCTCGTCGGCGTCCCCGCGGAACAGGAACGTCGCCCGCTCCCCCTCGATGACCGGCGAGGGGTGCCGGGCGAGGAAGCGGTCGATGGCGGCACCGTCGACGGGTAGCCGTTCCCTGAGCCGGTTCACGGCCAGCCTTCGCTCGTTCACGCGGTCGCCCCCAGCTCGTGCACGGCACCGTCGACACCGAGGATCCGTGCCCCCTTGGGCAGCCCGCCGTCGGGCGTGAGCTCGAGGGCCGTCCCGTCGTCGAGCAGCACGCAGTGCGCATCGGTGAAGCGTCGGGCCATCACGGCGCAGCGGTCCTTGTCGTCCAGCCGCAGGCGGCGCCGGGCGTGCGGCAGCGCCACGACCCCCTTGACCCGTCCGAGCCCCCGGTCGTAGACCTCGGCCTCGGTCGCGCCCTCCGGCCCGAACTCGTGGAACAGCACCACCCGCTCGGTCAGGGCCATGGCCCCGGCCGACCAGGCGATCACCGGCATCGAGTCGGGGATGCGGATCGCGAACAACCGCAACGCTCGCAGCAACGTGCCGACGTGCCCGCCGGTCAGGACGAGCGCGGCACTGTCGGCGAGGGCCGCCTCGATCTCGCCGCGGTGCCATGCGATGACCCCGCTGGAGTCCAGGGGAGCCGCGGCGTCGAGGTCGGCGTAGAGGTTCTTGAGCTGCGCGGCATACCAGGCATCCACGTGGCGCACGCCCTCGATGGCGTCGTCGACCGCCCCGTATGCCGCCTGCGCGCCCCACGTGCGGGACTCCCCGTCGCGGGTGCGTCGGACCACGGCGTGCACGCCCTCCATGGCGTGCTGGAGGCGCAGCCGGTAGAGCGACAGGAGCGCGTCGTGGTGGTCGCGGAAGGTGAGGGCGGCGGCGGCGAAGACCTCGTCCTTGGCGATGACGTCGAACGTCCGGTGGTAGAGCCGCAGGTGGGTCGCCCGCCCCTCGAGCACCGTGTCGAGCTCGTCGACGACGTCCTCGCGCTCCTCCCACCCGGCGTTGACGGTCGCCACGGGACCGTCGACGCCGAGCGAGCGCAGGGCTGTGCCGGCCGTGGTCATGAACCGCTGGGGTCCGAGCAGGATGGTGCGCATCAAGGGATTTCGTGACTAGCCGGCGTACACGTGGATCGAGCTGCCGACGTCGTCGAGCATGGCCCGCAGGGTGTCGTAGTCGGGGTGGCGCATGCGGACGTAGGCGTTCGCCATGTAGCCGGCCTCGACCGCCTGGGTGTGGTGGCCCTCCGGGGGGAAGTGGGCGTCGATGACCCACTCGCCGTACCGTGCCTGCACGTCGTCGATGCCGCTGTAGCCCCGGATCTGGCCGTCGGCGTCGGGCCGCAGCGCGACGATGCCTGCGGAGTAGGGGCGCAGCATCTGCCGCTCGGGGACGCCGTGCACGATCACGTGCGCCCACTCGCGGTAGACGTCGACGTCGTTGCTGGCGGAGTAGAGGTCCCAGCAGCCCACCCCCGGCGGGCGACAGCCGATCTCGGAGAACTTCAGGCCCTTGGGACCGTGGAACCACTCCATGTGGGTCGCCGACGTCCCGATCCCGAGGGCCGTGATGACGCGTTGGCCCATGTCGGCGACCTCGCGGTAGAAGTCGGAGTCGGCCACCCGGTTGGTGGTGACGAACTGCGGCGAGATCCAGCGCGTGCGCATCGCCTCGAGGACGTTGGGGTAGTAGTGCGTGGTCCAGTCGTGGACGATCCGGCCGTCGCTGGTGATGGTGTCGTAGAAGCCCTCGTGGCCCTCGACGAACTCCTCGACGGCGATCGACTCGGCGCCGTGGCTGCCGAAGTCCACCAGGGCCCGCGCCAGCTGCGCGTCGTCGTCGACCCGGGTGGTGTCCTTGGCCCCGGCGCCGTCGCGCGGCTTGAGGATGAGCGGGTAGCCGTGCTCCTCGGCGAAGGCCCACACCTCGTGGGCGTGGTCGACCCCTCGGGAGGCCGCCGTCGGCACCCCGGCCTCGCGGAGCGCCTGCTTCATCGAGGGCTTGTCGCGGCACAGCCAGGTCGTGCGGACGGAGGTACCGGGGATCCCGGTGGCCTCGCGCACGTGCGCAGCCGTCATCGTGTGGGCCTCGACCGTGGCCTCGAGCCGGTCGACCCAGACCTTGGTCTGGATGAAGCGCACCGCCTCGGTCATCTCGTGCAGGCTCGTCACCGACCCCACGCGGTAGTAGCCGGTCAGCGCGTCGCGGAGCTCGTCGTCGAGCTGCCACTCCTCCGACTCGCCGATGCCGATGACGTTGGCACCGACCGACGCGAGCGCGAGGGCGAACCGGCGCTGGTTGGCGGGGAACCCGGGCTCGACGAAGATGACGTTCACGGGTCGACCGTAGCGCCGCCGAGCAGGGCGTGGCATGCGGTGACGCGCTCGCGCCACCACGCGATGCGGTCGGCGGGAGCCTTCCACCGGTCCAGCAGGGCGTCGTCCGCCTCGACCCGGCCCACGGGCAGGGCGCCCCCTGCCGGCAGGAGGGACGGGGCCGTGACGTCGCCGTCGAGCAGTGCGACCGTGCCCAGGCCGCAGGCGTACGGCAGGTCGGGCAGGGCCGCCGCGAGCGCCACCCCCGCCGACATCCCCACGGAGGTGTCCAGGGCCGACGAGACGACCGCGGGCAGGCCGCAGGCCTCCACCACCGCCAGGGCTCGGCGCACGCCGCCGAGCGGGGCGACCTTGACGACGACCAGGTCCGCCGCCTCCAGCCGGGCCACCCGGATCGGGTCCTCGGCCTTGCGGATCGACTCGTCGGCCGCGACGAGGACGTCGATCCCGTTGCGCGCCAGGACCAGTCGCAGCTCCCGCAGCTCCTCCACGGTGGCGCAGGGCTGCTCCGCGTACTCCAACCCGTGGGGCGCCAGCCGTCGGAGCGCCTCGGTCGCCTCCTCGACGGTCCACCCGCCGTTGGCGTCGACGCGGATGCGCCCCGCCCGACCCAGCGCGTCGCGCACGGCCGCCACCCGGTCGACGTCGTCCTGCACCGACTGGCCGCGCTCGGCCACCTTCACCTTCGCCGTCGTCGCCCCGTCGAACCGCGCCAGGACCTCGCCGACCCGGTCAGCTGCCACCGCCGGGACCGTCGCGTTGACGGGGACGCGCTCTCGGAGCGGGTCCGGCCACGCGCCATACGCCGCCTCGACCGCGGCGGCCAGCCACCGTGAGGCCTCGGGCGGCTGGTACTCGAGGAAGGGCGAGAACTCACCCCAACCCGACGGACCACGCAGCAGGGCGGCCTCGCGCAGCTCGACGCCGCGGAAGCGGACCCGCATCGGGATCGAGACCACGCGCAGGTCGGCGAGGAGGTCGCCGAGCGGGGGCACGTCCGGGCCGGCGGGGTGGTCGCTCACCCGCCCATCCAACCGCTCTCCCGGCCGACGGTGAACCTCAGGCGGCCCGGACGGCCTTCTGCACCTCGTTGGCGGCGAGCGCGATGAAGGCCGCCGCGCACAGCACCATGGCGATGTTGGACGGCAGCTTGTTGCGCCACTCGCGCGGCACCCGGTCGGTGTTGAGCAGCCACAGCAACGTGATCGACAGGAACGGCATGAAGAACGCACCCAGCACGCCGTACGCGAGGATCAGGTAGACGGGCTTGCCGAGGAACATCATGAGCATCGGCGGGAAGGTCAGCCAGAGGATGTAGGCGCGGTACCACTTGCCGCCGAGCCGGACGTCCGGGTGGTTCTCGCGGAGCCCTCGCACGTGGCCCACGAAGTCGGCGAACATCATCGAGACGCCATTCCAGACCCCGACGAGCGAGGACATCGCCGCTGCCCAGAAGCCGACGAGGAACACGCTGCCCGCCCACGAGCCGTACCGGGCGGCCAGGACGTCGGAGAGGTTGAGCAGGCCCTCGTCACCGGTCTTGATGGCGATGTTGGCGGAGTAGAGCAGCTCGGCACCGACGATCAGGGTCGAGACGACGAAGATGCCGGTCACGACGTAGGCGACGCCGTTGTCGATCCGCATGACGCGCATGTGGCCGGGCGTGGTCCAGCCCTTCTCCCGGATCCAGTAGCCGTAGGCGGCCAGGGTGATCGTGCCGCCGACGCCTCCGGCCACCGACAGGACGTTGACGAGGGCACCGTCCGGGATGAGGGGGACCAGGCCTGCGGCGAGCTCGGGCAGGTTGGGCAGGGTCAGGATCGCGGCCCCGACCATCGTCACGAACATGATGCCGACCAGGGCCGCGCAGACCTTCTCGAACAACGCGTAGCGGCCCCACCAGACGAGGACGAGCCCGAGCAGCCCGGAGAGGATGCCCCACACCGCCACCGGGAGGAACGGCATGAGCGAGTGCAGCGGCAGTCCCGTGCCGGCCATCGCCGCGGCGCCGTAGACGAAGCCCCAGATGACGATGTACGGCCCGAAGTAACAAGTCGTCCAGCGGCCGAGCGTGGACCAGCCCTGGTAGATCGTGCGGCCGGTCGCGAGGGAGTACCGGCCGGCGCCCTCGACGAGGACGACCTTCATGATGCAGCCGACGACCACGGTCCAGAGCAGGGCGTAGCCGTACTTGCTGCCGGCGATGAGGGTCGCGACGAGGTCGGCGGCACCCACGCCCGTGGCGGCGACCACCAGCCCCGGGCCGACGAGGCTCCAGCCGGGCCTGCGCCCGCCGGTCGTGGTCGAGGTGGTCGTGTCGGTGGCACTGGCCATGGGTCACTCCGGTGTCGGCGCTGACAAGGAGCGCCCCACGCTATCCGGAAACGGACATAACGGTCCATCGCGGGCAGTGGTCCCCGGGGGCACGTAGCGTGTCGGACATGCCTACGTTGTCCGACTTCGCCGCCACCACCCTCGAGGGATCCGACCAGGACCTGTCCGCGTACGCGGGCAAGGTCGTCCTCGTCGTCAACACCGCCAGCCAGTGCGGCTTCACGCCACAGCTCGGCGGCCTCGAGGAGCTCTACCGCACCTACGCCGACCAGGGCCTCGTGGTCCTCGGGTTCCCCTGCAACCAGTTCGGTGGCCAGGAGCCCAACACCGAGGAGCAGATCGGGTCGTTCTGCGAGCGCAACTACGGGGTCACGTTCCCGATGTTCGCCAAGGTCGACGTCAACGGCGACGACGCCCACCCCCTCTACGACTGGCTCAAGTCGGAGAAGGGTGGCCTGCTCGGCAAGAAGATCAAGTGGAACTTCGCCAAGTTCCTCGTCGGCCGCGACGGCCAGGTCATCAAGCGTTTCTCCCCCACCACCGAACCGAGCAACCTGACCAAGGACATCGAGAAAGCCCTCGCCGCCTGACGCCGTCCCCCTGCTCCAGGGGGCGCCCCACCCGATGGGTGGGGCGCCCCGCGTCGTCCCTGCCCCGCTCGCGGAAGGCCCGCGCGGGTAGCCTCGCGGCGTGAGCGAGCAGCCGACCGTCAGCGAGACCTTCGACCCGAGCGCGTGGGAGCCGGTCGACGGCTTCGCCTTCACCGACATCACGTACCACCGAGCCAACGGCCTGGGTGCGGTGCGGATCGCGTTCGACCGGCCCGAGGTGCTCAACGCGTTCCGGCCGCACACCGTCGACGAGCTCTACCAGGCGCTCGACCACGCGCGCCGCACCCCCGACGTCGGCGTCGTCCTCATCACCGGCAACGGCCCCGGCCCCGCTGGCACCGGCGCGGAGGGCAAGTGGGCGTTCTGCTCCGGCGGCGACCAGCGCATCCGAGGCCGCTCCGGCTACCAGTACGCCAAGGACGACTCCGACGACACGGCTGCGGGGGTGGACGACCGCCGGGTCAAGGCCGAGGGCGGACGGCTGCACATCCTCGAGGTGCAGCGCCTGATCCGCACGATGCCCAAAGTCGTCATCGCCGTCGTCCCCGGCTGGGCGGCCGGTGGCGGCCACTCGCTGCACGTGGTCTGCGACCTCACGATCGCCAGCCGGGAGCACGCGAGGTTCAAGCAGACCGACGCCGACGTGGGCTCGTTCGACGGCGGCTACGGCAGCGCCTACCTCGCGAAGATGGTCGGCCAGAAGTTCGCCCGCGAGATCTTCTTCCTCGGTCGGACCTACACCGCCGAGGACATGCAGCGGATGGGCGCCGTGAACATCGTCGCCGACCACGCCACCCTCGAGGCCGAGGCCCTCCAGGCGGCCCGCGAGATCATGGGCAAGAGCCCGCAGGCGCAGCGCATGCTCAAGTTCGCGTTCAACCTGCTCGACGACGGGTTGATGGGCCAGCAGGTGTTCGCCGGGGAGGCGACCCGGCTCGCCTACATGACGGACGAGGCCGTCGAGGGCCGCGACCAGTTCCTCGAGAAGCGCGACCCCGACTGGTCCCCCTACCCCTGGTACTTCTGAGCCAACGCTCCATGATCGGGGTCGCCCCTTGATCGGGGTGGCCGCCTGGTCGGGGTGGCGCCCTGGTCGGGGTGAGCCGACGCCCTGACCGGGGCGGGCCTCAGCCGGAACCGCCGAGGTCGACGTCGTACGCCTCGTAGACGAGGTCGGCGCCCTTCTGCCGGTGCCGCACCAGCTGCCCCATCAGCGTGGTGACCTCCTCCCGGAACACCGGCAGGTCCGCCATCGTCCCCCCGTGCTCGAGGACGGCGAGGTAGGCGTCGATGTCCTCGCGGTACCGCTCGTGCTCCCGCAGCAGCCGTTCCACCCGTCCCGTGAGCCGGGGCGAGTCGCGCCGGACCGAGGCGTAGAGCCCTCCGGGTCGCTCGGTGAGGTCGACGTGGTCCCGGAAGTCGTGCGCCAGCTCGGCCAGGGCAGCCCGCACCCTTTCGCGCCACGCGCCGCCCCTCGCGATCGGGGAGGCCAACGCCTCGTCGACCGCCGCGACCGAGTCGCGCAGCTCGGCACGGTGGTGCCGCACGCGCTCCAGGTATGCCGCGAAGTCCGCGTCCATGGCACCTCCCGCAGCCATCGTCCCGCCGCCGGGTGCCGCCGTCCAGCGCGGGTCTAGCCTGACCTCGTGACGTCCCTGCGCCCACTTCCCATCGCCGCAGGACCAGCGGCCGCGCACGCCCTTCCGGTGCTGCGCGACGCCGTGGGAGGCGAGTTCGCCGTCCTCCCGTATGCCGCGGGAGGGGACCCCGTTCCCGTCCCCACCGGTGCAGTCCCCGACGAAGGCACCGCCCTGGTCGTGGGCACCTCGGGGTCGACCGGGAGCCCCAAGCTGGCCATGCTCCCGGCGACGGCTCTGGCAGCCAGCGCCCGGGCCACCCATGAACGCCTCGGCGGCACCGGCTCGTGGCTGCTCGCGATGCCGCCGCACCACATCGCCGGGGTCCAGGTGCTGCTGCGCTGCGTCGCCGCGGGCACCGAGCCGGGGTTCGTCGACCTGTCCGACGGGTTCACCGCAGCCGCCTTCGCGGCGGCGGCGGACTCCTTCGACGGCGACCGGCGCTACACCGCCCTCGTCCCGACCCAGCTCCTCCGGGTGCTCGACGACGCGGGAGCCACCCGAGCCCTGGCCGGGTTCGACGCCGTCCTCGTCGGGGGAGCCGCGACATCGCCCGCCCTGCTCGTCCGCGCCCGGGAAGCGGGCGCCACCGTCGTCACGACCTACGGCATGAGCGAGACCTGTGGTGGTTGCGTCTACGACGGGACGCCCCTGGCCACCACCGCGATCCGCACCGACGAGGAAGGACGCGTCCACCTCGGCGGCGACACCCTGGCCAGCGGCTACCTCGGCCGTTCTGACCTCACCGCCGAGGCCTTCGTCACCGACGACGAAGGGGTCCGCTGGTTCCGCACGGACGACCTCGGCCACCGTGACCCCGAGACCGACCGCTGGCACGTCGATGGCCGCATCGACGACGTCATCACCACCGGCGCGATGAAGATCTCCCCACGGGTCGTCGAAGAGGCCCTGACCTCCCTGCCCGACATCGCCGAGGCCGTGGTGCTCGGTCTGGAGGACCCCGAGTGGGGGCAGGTCGTCGCGGCCGCCGTCGTCGTCGCGCCTGGCGTGCGCCACCCCTCGGTCGTGCAGCTGCGGGACGCCTTGCGGGGTGGCCTCGCCGACCACGCCCTTCCCCGGCGCCTCGTCGTCCTCGAGCAGCTGCCCCTGCGTGGCCCCGGCAAACCGGACCGTGCGGGGATCGCTGCCTTGTTCCACACCCGGCCATGACACGATGGGGACATGCTCCGGCTGCTCCCCTGGCTCGCGACGGTCGCCCTGACCGTCTATGCCGTCGTGGACTGCATCCAGACCGACGAGTCCCGGGTCCGCAACCTGCCCAAGCTGCTGTGGATCCTGTTGGTGCTGTTGTTCCCCCTCGTCGGCCCGATCGCCTGGCTCGTCGCCGGCCGACCGCCGAGGTCCACCCCCGGACAGGGCCAGGGCCCGAGACCGCAGACTCGTCCTCCGCGTGGCCCCGATGACGACCCGGACTTCCTCCGTAGGCTCTGAGCAGCGGTCCTGACGGGAGCGCCCGAGCAGCCCGCGCCATACCCGGCCCGGCTCCTGCACCCAGCACTGCGGCGCTGAACCCGCGCCAAGACCACCCAGACCCCACCCAGCAACCCACCGGCAAGCGAGAACACACACCGAATGGCCACCCTGTCCCAGTGGATCGCCGGTGCGCGCCCGCGCACCCTCCCCGCCGCCGTCGCCCCCGTCGTGGTCGGCACCGCCGCCGCAGCCCCCTTGGACGAGGCGAACCTCGGCCTCGGGCTGCTGGCCGTGCTCGTCTCGCTCGGGCTGCAGGTCGGCGTCAACTACGCCAACGACTACTCCGACGGCATCCGCGGCACCGACGCCGACCGGGTGGGGCCCATCCGGCTGGTCGGTCAGCACAAGGCCGATCCGCAGAACGTCAAGCTCATGGCGTTCGCGTTCTTCGGGGCGGCGGCGCTCGTGGGCCTCGCGCTCGTCGCCATCAGCCAGACCTGGATCATGATCCCCCTGGGTGCCCTCGCGGTGATCGCGGCCTGGAAGTACACCGGCGGTGACAACCCCTACGGCTACCGAGGTCTCGGCGAGCTCTACGTGTTCCTCTTCTTCGGCCTGATGGCCACCCTCGGCACGCTCTACACGCAGGCGCACGAGATCACCGCGCTCGGCGTCTACGGGGCCGTCGGCGTGGGCGCGATCGCTTCGGCGATCCTCGTCGCCAACAACCTGCGCGACATCCCCACCGACCGCGAGAGCGGCAAGCTCACCCTGGCCGTGCGCCTCGGGGACCGCGGCACCCGCATGCTCTACGTCGCGCTGGTCGTCGTCGCCGTCGTCATGGTCGTGCTCATCAGCACCCAGCAGGTGTTCGCGCTGATCGCCCTGCTCTCGTTGGTCGTGGTCGCGCGCCCGATGCGTGGGCTGCTGGCCGGGGCCACCGGGCGCGACCTCGTGCCCGTCCTCGCGTCGACCGGCATCTTCGAGATCGTGTATGCCGTGCTGCTCGCCGCCGGCATCGCCCTCAGCCTCAGCGTGGGCTGAGCCTGCCGGCACCGCGCGGTGTCGCCGACGCGTGCCACGTCCACGGCTCCGCGCCCGGAGTGCGTCCACCGGACGGCCCGGTGAGCGGATGCCTCCGACCGGCGTCCGTCGGTCAGGTGACCTGTGGCGCTGCGCGGTCAGGCGCCCTCAGCGTGGTCGGCGCACCCGGATCGGGCCCTTGAACCTGCTGGGATCGACGACGTGTCCGCCTTGGGTGATCTCGGCCCGCCCCGCCGCCACCAGTCGTCGGGCGGCCATCCGCGCCGGCTCCATCAGCTCGGACCAGTCGTCGGCACCGACGGCGCGGGCCGCCTCCGACGGGCACACCGAGGCACTGGTCGAGCGGCCGTCCAGGAGGGACTCCAAAGAGGCCTCGAGCTTCCGGTCGACATCGCCGACGCCGTGCTTGCGGCAGTTGTCCGAGCACCAGCGCACGGACTCCCAGTCGCGAGCCCAGACCTTGCGCCAGGTGATGGTTCGACCGCATCGGGCGCAGGGTTTGGACGGCAAGGGGTGACGGGGCATGCCTCCAGTCTCTCCCGGGGACGTCCTCGCGGCGCGGCGGCATCACAGGACTCGAGCGCCGTCCGCTCGGGACGGCGAGCGGACGGCGCTCACCTCGTTGGTGACGGGCATGCCCTTCGACCCCGCCGTCGGGGGCGGGTGTGGGGCGGGGTCACGCTCGTTCCTGCGCAGCCCGGCGGGCCAGGAGCTGGTCGTAGCTGCCCAACGTCAGGTCCCACTCCACCCGTTCACCCCCACCACCACCGCCGCTGGTCCTGCCGCCGGGGTCGCGCACGACCTGTCCGGCCAGGCGACGGGAGTGAACGATCGTGTGGTGCCCCCGCACAGCAACGCCGCATTACCCAGGTCCGAACGACCGAAATCGGCCCAGTGCACCAGATG
>NZ_LMGM01000001.1:1790350-1790802 GCF_001427915.1 Phycicoccus sp. Root563
AACAACCCCCGTCACGCAACCACAACCGGCGCACCTGAGCCGTGGTGAACAACCGCACCACCCGGCCCTGGTCCACCACCTCACCACCCGACCCCAACACCACCGGCAACACCGACGCCTCACACGCCAACCGGCGCACCGTCTCCGGGGCCACCAACACCCCCGCGTCCGGACCACCGACCGTCACCCCCGCCCCACGCACACCACTGGCCAGAGCAGCCCAGTCCATCGTCACCACCAGCTGCGTCTTCGCGTTCGGACCCACCCCCTCACCCGCTGCCACAGCCCGGCGCACCAACGCCACCAACGCCTCACCCCGACGCCGATCACAGCTGCGCAGGTCCCGCTCACCGTCCACCGGCCTGGGTGCCGACAACGGACCGAGCGCAGCCTCCAGCACCGCCCTGCCCTCGCTGTCCAGCACCAGCCGGTACTCCGCAACCCCGGTCCCG
>NZ_LMGM01000001.1:1790912-1800188 GCF_001427915.1 Phycicoccus sp. Root563
CACCCTCACCGGCGCATTGGCCGCCTTGCCGAACGCCGCAGCAACGTCCACCACCGCCCGCGCACCACCAGCCCGCGTCGACGGCGCATGACGACGCACCCACGACACCAAACCCAACGCCTCCGGCCCGCTACCGGGCTCACCACGCTCGATCGCCTCACCCACCACCGCCACCCGGGCCGCATCACACGCAGCCCCCAACGCATCGACCTCACCCAACAGCTCAGCCAACCCGCCGACACCACCAGCCGCACCCCCACCGGCCTGCCACAACCAGTCCCCCAGACCGGCCAACGCCACCCGGGCAGCCGCGATCGACTCGCGTCGCTGCACCAGCGTCTGGCCCCCATCCATACGACAACCCTAGCCCCGACCACCGACAGCCATCGAACTCCGCCGAGACACCAAAACCGTTGCACCCCAACGGATCCCGACTGCCAGACCTGTCCGGGAACGCAACCCGCCAGGACCCATCCTGTGGACAACGAGACGTGACGTGCCGCCCTGTGGACACGCGGCCGGAGCCGGGACTGACAACTTTCCGGAAGCCGATCGTCCGCTTCGAGGTCTACCGTGTCGCCATGGCGGGGACAGCAAGGCCCACGACGACGAAGACGACGACCACGAGGACGACCAGGTCTCCCGTGGCCACGGACGAGCTCAGGGTCGAGGCCCTCGGACCGGACACGTGGGCGGCATACGCGGCCCTCATGGAGCGGCACAACGGGGTGTTCGGCGGGTGCTGGTGCACGTACTTCCACACCATGGCCGGCGAGAAGACGTACGACGCGGACTCCAACCGCGCCCTCAAGGAACGGCTCGTCCACTGCGACCGGGCGCACGCCGCAGTCGTCCTGCACGGCGACGAGGCGGTGGCCTGGTGCCAGTACGGCCCGCCGGACGAGCTGCCCAACATCTACCACCGCAAGCAGTACGAGGAGACGAGCGAGCGCCTGCCCGACTTCCGGATCACCTGCCTGTTCGTCGACAAGCGCTACCGACGTTCCGGCGTCTCCGCGATCGCCCTGCAGGGAGTCCTGGACCTCGTGGCGGCGGCCGGTGGCGGGGTCGTCGAGGGGTACCCGCACGACAACGACGGGAAGAAGATGTCGGTGCTGTACAACGGGACCCGCGCCCTGTTCGAGCGAGCCGGCTTCACCTACGACCGCCCCAAGGGCGCGAAGAACTGCGTCATGACCAAGACCGTGGCAGCGGCGGGCTGAGAGGTCGGCGCACCGATGGGCACGCGCACCGAGGTGTCGACGACGTGGGCGCAGGCCCTGTCGTGGCGCCTGCGGCGACACCTCCTCGATCCCGTCGGCACGCAGGGGGTCGCGGAGGTCGTGCGCCGGCTCGGCGCCATACCGTCGATGGACGAGTCCCTCGCCGAGCTGGCGGTCCGGACGCGCCAGAGGTCCTCGACCCCCGGGGGGCTCGCGGAGGCGTTGGCCGAGGGCACCGTCATCAAGGCCTTCGCCTTCCGCGGCGCGGTGCACCACCTGTCGCCGGAGGAGGGCGGCGCCTACCTCGCACTCCGGTCCGCGGGGCGACAGTGGGAACGCTCGAGCTGGGTCGAGCACTACCGGCTCACTCCAGAAGCGTGGCCGGACTTCCGGGCCGCGGTCCGTGAGGCGGTCGCGGACGGTCCCCTCACCGTGCAGGAGCTCGGGGAGGCCCTGGCCGGGAACCGCGCGTACCGCCACCTCCGTCCGGTGTTCGACGAGGGTGCCGGCACCCTCGTGAAGCCACTGACCTGGCAGGGCGACGTGAGCATCGCGCCCGCCCGCGACGGCCGCCTCACGCTCCAGCGCCTCGACACCAACCCGCGCTGGCGCGGCATCCCCGACCTCGACGAGGCCGGGGCGTATGCCGTGTCGGCCTACCTGCGCGTGTACGGACCGGCCACCCGCGACCACGTCCACTACTGGCTCGGCAACGGCCTCAGCTCCGGGCGCAGGCGGATCGACGGCTGGCTCGCGGCCTTGGCCGACGACCTGGCGACGGTCGACCTGGCGGGCACCCCGGCCCTGGTCCTGGCGGCAGACGTCGACGACCTCCTCGCGGCGGAGCCGTCGGACGCGGTCCGGTTCCTGCCGGGTCACGACCAGTGGGTCATGGGCCCCGGCACCAAGGACGTCCACGTCACTCCGGCTCCCCTGCGAGAGCTGATGACGCGCAAGGCGAACCCCGTCGTCCGGGGCGGTCTCGTGTGCGGCACCTGGGCGACGAAGGCGAGCGAGCTGACCGTCACCTGGCTGGACGGGAGCCCGCGCCCTGACCGCGCACTCCGGCAGGAAGTGGCGCGCCTGGCCGAGATCCTCGGCATCGAGCCGAAGGTGTCCTTGCGCTGACCATGGACGAGCCACCCGGGGAGTGGCAGCGTGGCCCCGTGACCCGCGTCGTCGAAGCCGACTACCTCGTGGTGGGCGCGGGCGCCATGGGCATGGCGTTCACCGATGCGCTCGTCGACCACGCCGATGTCCGCGTGGTCCTGGTCGACCGTCGCTACGGTGTGAGCGGGCACTGGCTCGAGGCATACCCCTTCGTGCGACTGCACCAGCCGTCGTGCTTCTACGGGGTGGCGTCGACCCTGCTCGGCGGCGGCAAGGTCCAGCAGGACGGTCCCGAGAAGGGCCTGCAGGAGCGGGCCACCCAACCGGAGATCTGCACGTACTACGCCCACGTCCTCGACCGGCTGGTGAGCAGCGGGCGGGTCGAGTTCCACCCCGCCACCGAGTACGTCGGCAACCGCACGTTCGTCTCGCGGGTCTCGGGCGCACGGTCCGAGGTGCGGCCGGGGTGCCGGATCGTCGACGCCCACTACCTGTCCCCCAGCATCCCGGCCGAGACGCCGCCACCGTTCGCGGTGGCCGAGGGCGCCCGGGTGGTGTCGGTGAACGACCTCGTCAGGGTGGACGAGGCACCGAGCCAGTACGTCGTCGTCGGGTCGGGCAAGACCGCGACCGACGCGTGCGTCTGGCTCCTCGCGCGCGGCGTCGACCCGGATGCGATCTGCTGGGTCAGGCCACGGGATCCCTGGATGCTGAACCGAGCGGTCATCCAGCCGGACCCGGCGGTGTTCCTCGGGATGCTGGCCGACCTGATGCAGGCTGCACGGCACACCCGATCGCTGGACGAGCTGTTCCTGCGGCTCGAGGACCGCGGCATCATGCTGCGCCTCGACCCTGCCGTCACCCCGGCCATGGCCAAGGCGCCGACCCTGGCCACGTGGGAGCTCGAGGAGCTGCGGACGGTGGAGAACGTGGTGCGCCGGGGACACCTCCGGGCCGTCGAGCGGGGCCGGCTCACCTTCGAGCACGGTTCGGTCGCGGTCGCCCCGGACGCCCTGGTGGTCCACTGCGCGGCGGACGGCCTCAAGGTCCCCGGGCGGGTGCCGGTCTGGCGGCCCGAGGCGATCACGCTGCAGACGATCAGGGCGGGGTTCCCCTCGTTCGGGGCCGCGTTGACCGGCTACGTCGAGGCGACCCGAGGCGACGACACCGAGAAGAACCGGATCTGCCCCCCGTCGCAGTACGGGAACACCCTCCAGGACTGGGCGCGGATGATCGTCCACGGCACCCGGAGCACGTTGTCGTTCTCGGTGGAGGACGACATCCGTGAGTGGTCGACAGGCGTCGCTCTCAACCCGGCCAGGGTTCCGCCCGGCCACCCCGGGTCGACCGCCCTCGACGACGCCCGAGAACGCCTGGCGACCCACACGGGACCGGGACTGGCCCGACTGGCCGAGCTCATGTGACCCGGGCCCCGTCGGGTAGGGCACGGACCGTGCGATCCCCCCGAGGTGCGAGGACCGCACGGCCCGTGGCCGCACACCGTGGAGCGACTAGCTGTAGTCCTTCTCCGAGAACGTGTGGCTGAAACCGACGACCGTCCCGCTGACCACGTAGGACCCGCTGATCGTCGTCTGGAGCTCGACCCAGTCGACCTTGCCGGACTCGTCCTGCGCCGTCGCGACGATGCCGCTGGTGCGGGCGATGACGTTGTTGGTGGCGCTGCACGCCTTGGCCCCCGAACGGTTGACCGTCACGGTCACGGTGTCCGAGCTCGAGCTGTAGGTGTAGCCCACGCCCGGTCCGTCCTTGGACACGGTGCCGCCGAGGCTCCAGGACGACGACGACTTGATCCCCGTCATGTGGATCCGGATCTTCTGGCTCACGCAGAAGGCCCGGTAGTTGCTGCCCTTGATGATCCAGCTCTCGAAGGGGTAGTCCGACGACGGGTAGCCGACGACCGCACGGCGTCGCTCGTCGTCGTTCAACGGGTCGTTCTGGGTGCACCAGCGCACCCTGCCCGAGTGGTAGATCCAGGCGCTGCGCCCGGACTGCGTCCAGTGCTGGTCCGCCGTGAGGTAGCCGTCACTGTGCTTGTAGTAGTCGGTGCCGCACCCGTCCGCGGCGTAGGCCTGGGTCGGCGCGAGAACCGATCCCCCGACCAGTGCTGCGACGACCCCGACCCGCTTGAGCGTGCTGAACATACGTGTCCCCTGTCCCCGTGTTCCCCTTGCCCCCACCCCCTTTGATGGAGGTGCTGGGACACTAGCAGCGGGAATCCGCCGTGTCGCGGGTCAGGATGCGCCACCGAACCCGCCCGTCCAGCGAGCTTTCGGCCAGGGCGCCGGCCGCGGGCCTACACCTCGTCCGCGGTGCGCCCCACGCGGTCGAGGAACTGCAGCGCCCGCTGCGTGAGCAGGTCCGCAGCCTGCGCGTCATACGCGGGCAGCGAGGAGTCGGTGAAGAGGTGCTCCTCCCCCGGGTAGAGGAAGACCTCTGCCTGGTCGGTCGACGCGGCGAGCGCGCGGGCCGCGTCGAGGTCGCCACCCTCCTCGGCGAAGAAGGGGTCCGCGTCCATGCCGTGCACCTGCACGGGCACGCCGTCGGGCCAGCGCTCCCCGAACTCGGAGACGGGGATGCATCCGTGCAGCAGCAGCGCGCCACGCGCCCCTGCCCGGGTCTGGGCGAGCTTCTGGGCCGGCATCACGCCGAGCGAGAACCCGGCGTAGACCAGGTCCGCCGGCAGGTCCTCGACGGCGGCCACTCCACGATCGAGGAGGGTGTCGAACCCGACGGAGCGCGCGTGCGCCATGCCCTCGTCGATCGTCGTGAACGTGCGGCCGTCGAACAGGTCCGGCGTGTGCACGGTGTGCCCGGCCTGCCGCAGCTCGTCCGCGAACGCCCTCACCCCCGGCGTGAGCCCCTGCACGTGGTGGAACACGACGACCTCGACCATGACTTCCTCCTCCAACGATCCAACAGTATGGAACGTTCTGTGAGAGTAGTCTGATCGGGCCATGGCTGACAACACCCCTCCCGACTACGAGCTCGCCGACCGGCTCGCGCTGACCACCCCGGCCCAGGTCCGGGCGATCAGCAACCCCCTGCGCACCTCGGTCCTCGGCCTGCTGCACGAGCGGGCCGCCACGGTCACCGAGCTGGCGACCGCGGTGGGCCGCCCCAAGAGCACGATCGCCCACCACGTGAAGGTCCTGGCCGACGCGGGTCTGGTCCGCGTCGTGCGCACCCGTCGCGTCCGCGCCGTCGAGGAGCGCTTCTACGGCCGCACCGCCCGGATGTTCCACGTCGCCGTCGAGCGGGGCGCCGGCGAGCCCGACCTGCCGGGCGACTTCAACGACTTCGAGGTCGCCGCGCAGGAGTCTGCGGCCGCGTTCCGGGACGGGAAGCTCTGGGGCTTCATCCGCCACGCCCGGCTTCCGGAGGACCGGGTCGGCGAGTTCTGGGAGCGGATGGCCGCCCTCGTGCGGGAGTTCGACGAGCTCCCGCGGTCCGGCGACACCGTCTACGGCTTCGCCGTCGGCGTCTACCCCACCGACGGGCCGTCGCTGCCCGAACCCTCGGCCGCGACCCCCGGCTAGCGGGTCAGCGGTACTGGACCGGGCCGCCCTCGTCCTCGGCGTCCTCGGCGGACTCGTCGCGCCCGTGGACCGTGCCCACGCCCGCCGCCGCGGCGGCCTGCTTTGCCTCGGTGCGGCGCTGCACGCGCTCGGCCAGCTGCCGGGTGCTCTCCTCGCGGAACCGCGCGAGCACGAAGTACGACAGCACCATGGAGATCAGGGCGCTGAGCACGAGCAGCATCCACTGCTGGTCCTTGTCGCGCAGGCCGAGCAGCCAGAGCAACGACAGGACCCCGAAGAAGACGAGCAGTCGCAGGACGGAGTACCGCAGCATGGTTCGGGTGGTTCCTTTACAGGCCTGAGTAGGAGTGCTGGCCGACGAAGAACACGTTGACGACGGCGAAGTTCACGATGATGCAGGCGTAGCCGGCCAGGGCGATGTACGTCGCCGTCTGCCGGCTGATCCCGCTGGTCGCCCGCGAGTGCAGGTATGCCGCGTAGACGACCCAGATCACGAAGGTCCAGACCTCCTTGGGGTCCCAGTTCCAGTAGGACGCCCACGCCTGGCGGGCCCAGATGGCCCCGGCGATGAGGGTGAAGGTCCACAGGGGGAACGCGACGATGTGCAGGCCGTAGGCCGTGCGCTCGAGCGACGGCGCGTCGGGGAACCGGTCGAGGAAGCTGCTGCGGCCGGAACGGGCGAACGCGTCCTTGACGAGGTAGACGGCCGACGCGGCGGCGCCGAGGGTGAAGATGGCGCTGGCCAGCACGGCGACGGTCACGTGGATGACGAGCCAGTAGCTCTGCAGCGACGGGAGCAGCTCGGCGGCCTCGGTGTACCAGACCCGGACGGCCATGCCGAGGACGAGCAGGATCGGGCCGGTGATGAACAGTCCCAGCCAGCGCAGGTCCCGCTTGGTCGCCCAGACCGAGAAGGCGATCGAGGTGAACATCGACCCCATCACGGCGAACTCGAACATGTTGCCCAGCGGCCACCGGTCGACCGACAGGCCGCGCAGGGCGATCGACACGACGAGCAGCATCCCGCCCAGCCAGGTCGTCGTCGCACCGATGCCGGCCGCCGCACGGGCCCGCGAGGGGACGTCCGACTCGTCGGGGCGCCCGGGGCGCGGGGTCCCGGACACAGGCGTGCCCGCCGTCTCCGAGGGGGCACCGGCGGAGACGAGCTCGCGGTCGACCGCGACCTCCGGCGCCCGGTCGCCCGCGCGGTCGCGGGCCGGGAGCAGACCGGCGAGGTAGACGGCGTAGCACAGCATGGCGATCGTGAAGACCGCCATCGCCGAGTAGAGGCTGACGTTGGCGTAGCCCGCCAGGGTCTCGTTCGTCATGCGCTGCCCAATCGTCGTTGCACGGTGGCGAGGATGTCCTCGACCACCTCCTGGAGCCCGTCGTCGTCGCCCTTGGCGAGCCCGCCGACGGTGACCACGGTACGTCCCGCCTCCGGTGCAGGGGAAACCCGCACGAAGACCCGACGTCGCCGCACCACCAGCGAGGAGATCAGGCCGGCGAGCGCGAGGAGCGCCGCGGCCAGGGTGATGAACTTGCCGGGGTCGTGCCGGATTGACAGCCCGGCGAACCGGTCCACGCTGTCGAAGGTGATCGNCTTGTCGGTCTTCACCTGGGTCATCTCGGCGGTGTCGAGGACGTACACCGACTGCGGCCGACCACCCGGGAAGAGGGTTCCCTCGAAGAGCGTCAGTGCGAGCGCCGGCTTCTTGGCGTCGGGGAAGATCGAGGTCGGACCCTTGTCCTTGTCGATGATGGCGGTCGGCAGGAACAGGCCCGAGAAGCCGAGCTGCTTGGGCCCGGCACCGGGCACCTTGATGGCCCCGACCGACGTGTAGTTGTTGTCCTGCGCGAGGAACGGCACCGGTCCGCTGTAGGTCTTGTTGCCGTCCTTGTCGCGCACGGTGACGACCGGGGCGTAGCCGTTGCCCAGCAGGAAGACCCCGGCGTCGGTCATCTCGAGCGGGTGGTTGACCTTGATCGTCGACTGCTTGGGCGTGGCGCCGGGCACGGCCTCGGTCGTGACGTGTGCGGTGAAGTCGCGCGGCTGGCCGAACTGGCCGCGCCCGGTGACGTTCTCCTCGAAGGTGGCGTCGAGCTTGTCGACCTTGAGGCTGAACGGGGACAGCTTCTGCGGGTCGACCCAGGGCCCGGGGGCGAACGTGTCGTACTGCAGCAGCGTGTTCGAGAAGGTCTTGCCCACGGGGACGATCACGTCGCCCTTCCAGCCCCACAGGTGGCCCACGGCGACGCCGATGATGACGAAGATCAGCGACAGGTGGAAGACCAGGTTTCCGGTCTCCTTGAGGTAGCCCTTCTCCGCGCTCACCGAGGTCTCGTCGTGCGAGTCGGTGCGGAACCGCTTGCCGCGCAGCACCTCACGAGCCGCGTCGAGCACCTCCTCGGAGGTGGCCTCCAGCTCGGCCCGACCCGACGACGGCAGCCGCTCGGGCCGCGCCGGCGCCCGCGGCGGCCGGGAGCGCATCGCGGTCCAGTGCACCTTGCTGCGGGGCAGCACGCAGCCGACGAGGGAGACGAACAGCAGCAGGTAGATCGCCGCGAACCACGGCGAGGCGTACACCTCGAAGAACCCGAACCGGTCGAGCCACGGCCCGGCCTTGGGGTGGTTGGCGATGTAGTCGGCGGTGCGCGCCGAGTCGATGCTGCGCTGCGGCCAGATCGAGCCCGGCAGGGCGCCGATCGCGAGGAGCAGCAGGAGGAAGAGGGCGGTGCGCATGCTCGTGAGCTGGCGCCACATCCAGCGCAGCCAGCCCACGAGGCCCAGCCTCGGCTGGGTGATGGTGTCGGCCACGTCAGATCACCGTCTGGAATCCGCTGACCAGCGAGGTCTGCAGGTATCGGGTCCAGGACTCCCAGACACCGGTCACGAGGAGGACCCCGATGACCAGCAGCAGGGCGCCGCCGAACAGCTGGATGCCGCGCTGGTGGCGGCGCAGGAAGGCCGAGACCCGCCCGAACCGCTCGAACCCCGCGGCGATGAGGAGGAAGGGCAGGCCCAGACCGAGGCTGTAGGCCAGCGCGAGGATGGTGCCGCGCGTCACCGCCGACTGGTCGCCGGTGATGGTGGCCAGGGCGACCACCGCCCCCAGCGTGGGGCCCGTGCAGGGCGCCCAGCCGAGACCGAAGACCGCCCCGAGCAGGGGCGCGCCCGCAAGTCCCGAGGCCGGACGGCGGTGGATCTTCAGCTCGCGCTGCGACCCTGCGCGGGTCCCCACACCGAGGAAGACCAGCGCCATGAGGATGACGAGGACGCCCCCTCCGCGCATGAGCAGCTGACGGTGCTCGACGAAGGTGGCACCGAGGCTCGCGAGGAACACCGTCGTCGCCATGAAGACGACCGTGAATCCGAGCACGAACAG
>NZ_LMGM01000001.1:1800207-2049377 GCF_001427915.1 Phycicoccus sp. Root563
ACGTACCCCAGGAATCCGGGCACGAGCGGCAGCACGCAGGGTGAGGCGAACGACACCATCCCGGCGAGCAGGGCGACGACGACGGCGACCGGGAGGGCGCCGGAGGTCACCGTGTCCGCGACATCAGCAGTCAAGGGTGGTCGACCTACTTCTCGGCCAGCACGTCGTCGACGAGCCCGGTGAGCGTCGAGGACGTCACCTCACCGACGACCCGGGCCGCAATGCGGCCGGTGGGGTCGAGGACGAGCGTGACCGGCGGCGTCGGGGCCTTCCCCTGCAGCGCGAGGATCATCCGGCCGTCCTGGTCGTCCAGGGACGGGTACGGGATGCCCTGGCGCTTGGCGGTCGCCCTGCCCGAGTCGGGGTTGTCCCGGGTGTTGATCCCCATGAACACCACCGGCTTGCTCGCAGCCGCGACCTTCTCGGCGGCGTCCTTGAGCTCGGGCGCCTCCTTCTCGCACGGCGGGCACCAGGAGGCCCAGACGTTGAGCACGACGACCTTGCCTGCCTGGGCGGCCACCGACCACGACTGGTCGTCCAGCGTCTTCCCGGACAGCACGACGGGCTTGTTGCGCTGGGCGACGGGGATGGCCTCGACCGTGCCGTCGCCGGAGATGTAGCCCTGACGGTTGCCCGACTTGGCCTGGGCCGCGATGGAGTTCGGGTCCTGCGAGCACGCCGCGAGCGACAGTGCGAGGACCGGTATGGCGAGCGTCGCCGAGGCGCGCGCCATACGGGAGGTGCGGTGGCTCATCCGGTTCCCCCGTGGGAGCGGACGAGCAGGGCGGCAGCGGGCTCGCAGTACGCGATGGCCTCGAGCTCGTCGCCGACGTAGGTGAGCGTGGTCAGGGAGGCGAGGCGGCACTCCCGCTTGCGGGGGTCGTGCCAGAGGTGGCGCCCCGCGAGCTGGTTGCGGGCGGTCCAGATCGGCAGCTGGTGGGACACCAGCACCGCCTCGTGACCGCGGGCCTGCTCGCGGGCGTCCGCGATCGCCTCGACCATGCGGGTCGCGATCTCGGCGTAGGGCTCGCCCCACGACGGCTTGAAGGGGTTGGTCAACCGCCCCCAGTAGCGCGGGTGGGCGAAGGCCGAGGCCCGCATCCCGGCGACGTGCTCCCCCTCGAAGGAGTTGCCCGCCTCGATGACGCGGTCGTCCGTGGTGATGGGCAGGTCGTGCGACGTCGCGATCGGCGTGGCCGTCTCCTGGGCCCGGGTCAGCGACGAGGCGACGACGTGGGTGATGTCGTGGTCCTCGAGGTGGCGGGCGGCGGCCTGTGCCATCTCCCGGCCGAGCTCGGACAGGTGGTAGCCGTCGAGCCGCCCGTAGAGCACGCCGTCGGGGTTGTGCACCTCGCCGTGGCGCAGCAGGTGCACCACGGTGCGGGGGGCAGGGCTCATGAGTCGATTGTCGCAAACGACTCGGCGGCCGCCGACGCCGCAGCGGGCAGCGCCGAGACGATGCGATCCACCGCGGCGTCGTCGTGCGCGCCGCTGACGAACCACGACTCGAACGCGCTCGGCGGCAGGTACACGCCCTGGCTGAGCATCGAGTGGAAGAACGCCGCGAACGCCGGCACGTGCTGGGCCCGGGCCTGGTCGTAGTTCGTCACGGCGCCGTCCCGGAAGAAGACGCTGAACATGCTCCCGGCGCGCTGGATCGTGTGCGGCACGCCGGCCCTGCCGAGCTCGGTGTCGAGGGCGCCGGTGATCGCGTCGGCGACCTCGTCGAGCCGGGTGTAGAGCTCGGGGGTGCACTGCTGCAGCGTCGCGCGTCCGGCCGCGGTGGCGACGGGGTTCCCCGACAGCGTCCCGGCCTGGTAGACCGGGCCGACCGGTGCGAGGAGGGCCATCACGTCGGCCCGGCCGCCGAAGGCTGCCGCGGGGAAGCCGCCTCCCATGACCTTGCCGAACGTGAACAGGTCCGGCGCCCCGGCGGCATACGGGCCCTCGAGCCCGTACCAGCCGGCAGCCGAGCAGCGGAAGCCCGTCATCACCTCGTCGGAGATGAGCAGGGCGCCGTGCGCGGCGGTGATCCGGCGCAGCCCGTCGGTGAAGCCGGGTGCGGGCGGGACGACTCCCATGTTGCCGGGGGAGGCCTCGGTGATGACCGCGGCGATCTCGGAGCCACGGGCGGCGAACGCCTCCTCGACCGCCGCCAGGTCGTTGAACGGCAGGACGATCGTCTCGGCCGCCATCTCCTTGGGCACCCCCGCGGAGTCCGGGAGGGCGAACGTCGCGACACCCGAGCCCGCTTGGGCGAGGAGGGAGTCGACGTGGCCGTGGTAGCAGCCGGCGAACTTCACGACGAGGGAGCGGCCCGTGTAGCCCCGGGCGAGACGGATGGCGCTCATCGTCGCCTCGGTGCCGCTGGAGACCAGGCGGACCTGCTCGACGGGCTCGACCCGGGCGACGATCTCCTCGCCCAGCGCGACCTCGTTCTCGCTGGGGGTGCCGAACGAGAACCCTTGCGAGACAGCGGTGCTGACGGCGTCGACGACGGCCGGGTGACCGTGGCCGAGGATCATCGGACCCCACGAGCAGACCAGGTCGACGTACTCGCGACCGTCCACGTCGGTGAGGTACGGGCCGGAGCCGGAGGCCATGAACCGGGGCGTTCCGCCGACGGCGCGGAAGGCCCGGACCGGGGAGTTCACGCCACCGGGGGTGACCGCGAGCGCGCGTTCGAGGAGGGCCTGCGAAGCCGGGGCGTCGAAGGGGTGTGCCGTCATGCCACCCATTGTCACAGCCGTTCCTGAGGACGGACGGACGGGTGTGGCTGGGGGCGTGCGCAGGGTCACACCCGGGGAGGAGGGTGGGTGGGTCAGACCTCGCTGCAGGACGGCAGCCCGCCGGCCAGGATCGCGTCGCGCATCGCAGCCATGGCCACCCCGAGCGTGGCGAACTGCTCGGGCGTCATGGTGTCGACGATGTTGCGGCGCACGCTCTCGATGTGGACCTGCGCCATCTCCTCGACGGCCGCGAGCCCACGCTCGGTGAGCACGAGCTCGACACCGCGGCGGTCCTCCAGACAGGACTCACGGCGCACCCAGCCACGCTTCTCGAGCCGAGCAGCGGTGTGCGTGAGGCGGCTGCGGGACTGCACGACGAGGTCGGCCAGGCCGGACATCCGCAGGCGGCGCCCCGGCGACTCGGACAGCATCGAGATGATCTCGTACTCGGACAGCTGGACGCCGTGGGACTGCAGGTCACGGTCGAGGGCGGCCTCGAGGAGGCGGCTGCCACGCAGGTAGGCGCGCCAGGCCTCCTGCTGCTCAGGGGTCAGCCAGCGCGGTGGCGCGGTCACTGCGGTGCTCATGGTGGTCAAGTATTCCATCTCTTCGGTATCGTTGAAATATAAATCAGTTCTGCTATGTTCAACACAGTGACCCCGCGGGAAAGTCCCGCGGAGACCCCCTCAACACAGGAGATACACCCCATGGCCAGCATCAAGGACCTTTCCGCCGGAACCTGGAACGTCGACGCCTCGCACAGCGAGCTCGGCTTCACCGCCCGCCACCTCATGGTCACCAAGGTCCGCGGCAAGTTCAACGAGTTCGAGGCGACCGCGACGGTCCCCGAGGACGTCACCGCCTCCACGATCAACGCGACCGTCCAGCTCGCCTCCGTCGACACCGGCTCCGCCGACCGCGACGCCCACATCAAGTCCGGCGACTTCTTCGACGTCGAGAACAACCCGACCATGACCTTCACCTCCACCGAGGTCAGCGACGACACCCTCAAGGGCGACCTGACCATCAAGGGCGTCACCAAGCCCGTCGAGTTCGACCTCGAGTTCAACGGCCTGGCCACCGACCCGTGGGGCAACCAGAAGGCCGGCTTCGAGGCCACCACCGAGATCAACCGCAAGGACTTCGGCCTCGAGTGGAACGTCGCCCTCGAGGGTGGCGGCGTCCTCGTCTCCGAGAAGATCAAGATCAACCTGGACATCCAGCTCGTCAAGGCTGCCTGAGCCCGACACGCACACCTGACGCACGAGAAGGGGCCGGTTCCGCGAGGAACCGGCCCCTTCCGCGCACCCACCGGCGGTCCTGACCGCCGGCCGGCCTCACCTCAACGGACGGCCGCCTTGGAGGCCAGGGTGCCGCCGGCGGCGTCCTGCCACCCGACGTACACCGTCACCGAGCCCTCGGGCGCCCGGTCCAGCACGACGCCGTACTCGTGCCTGCCTGCCGCCACCTGCACCGTGCGGCTGCCGACGGTCCCGGACGAGTCGACCACGTGGACGTGCGCCGACCCGGCGGAGTTCGCCCTCATCCGCACCAGGGCGGTGTCGCCCCGCAGCCGTGCCTTGTCGACCCAGCCACTGGCCGCCCGCGTGCTCGCCGCTCCCCCGGCCAGTGGGACGTCGATGGCCACCGCCTGACGCAGGCTCTGCGGGGAGTCGAGCGAGGACAGCGCACTGAGCGGGATGACCGGCTCGGGTGCCGTGGTCGGACGACCGGCCGGCGGCGTGTAGCCCGCAACCGTCGCCTGGCCCCAGCGGTAGGGGTCACCCTGCACCCCGCCCCACGTCGACCAGCCGATCCGCGTCTGGCCCGTCAGGTCCTGCGTGTCCGAGTCGTAGACGAACAGGTTGAGCCCCAGGTGCTCCGGGTCGACCGCTCCCGGCAGCAGCGACATCGGGATCGAGGTCTCGACGGTGTACCCGCCGGACCGGACCTTCGAGGCCACCTTCATGCCCGGTGCCGTCTGGGCACCAGGACCCTGGTGGTTGTCGGCGTCCCGCTCGTAGCAGGGACCACCCTCCGCGGTCACCGGGAGGATCGCCGCCTTGAACGTCGTCGAGGTGTTCTCCGACGTGCCCCTCGGGTCGATGGCCAGCTCGACGGAGTCGGTGCGCCAGTGCCGCTTGCAGTCGGCGGCGTCGAGCTTCGTGCCGAGGGTGTCGTCGGTGACGTCGACCAGCACGTAGAGGGTGTCGTCGCGCCACGCCAGCTTCGCCGTCGCCGAGCAGTCGGCCGCCGAGTCGCAGGCCGTCCCCTCCCAGAGCCGGGAGATGTCGATCGCGGCACCGGGGTACTCCCCTGCCGTGTCGACGCCGTCGACCGACGGCGCGGTCGGCGCCTGCGCGATCGTCGTCCGTGGCACCAGCTCGAGCGCGGCGGACGCCGTGCTCGACCCGGCCGACGACGTCGTCCGGATCGTGTAGGCGTAGTCACCCGCAGGCGCAGCCGGGGTGCCGCCCTGGTTCGAGGTCTTCAGCGAGGGATCGGAGTTGGTGACCGTGAACGTCACCGAACCTGTCCCTCCCGCCGCGACCGGCCCGTATGCCGCCGTGCCCGGCGACGCCGTGAACCCGGCCGGGAGGGCGAGCGCCACCGTGCCGGACTGGGCCGACGCGGAGTTGTTTCGCAGGTCGACGCGCACCTGGCGCGAACCACCGGAGGCGAGGGTGAGCACCGGGCTCACCGTGCCGCTCAGCTGCGGCTGTCCGGCAGCAGCACCGGTCCACCTCTCGAAGTCGGCGACCTGCGGGAGCAGCTGCTGGGTGCCTGCGACCGGAGCAACCACCTGCACCGGGCGGTCGGAGTAGCCGCTGCCCTCGTCGGAGCGCAGCGTCGCGGCAACGCGGGCGCGGTCTCCCACGGCGGCACCGGCTGCCGGGGTCACCGTGAAGGTCTTCGTCACCGTGCGACCGGCCTTGAGCGTGCCGATCGCCCCGCTCCCGGCGACCGTCCAGCCGGACGGCACGGACGGCACCAGCCGGGCGTCGTGCAGGCCCTTGGCCGGAGCGGTCACCTCGACCGTCGCCGTGAACGGCGCTCCGGCGAGGACGCCGAACCTCGTCGTGGCCACCCGCATCCGCGTTCCCAGCGGCACCGTGCCCGCGGCGTGCGTCACCGCCCCGTCGAGGGACGCGGACGGCCGACCCGCGGCTGCGGAGCCGGGCGCGGGGAACGGCACGCGGGAGTCGACCTGCTGGAAGTAGTCGCAGCCCAGGGCGTTCGGGTCGCTCGACACGTCGGGGAAGGTCGCCCAGCCCTGCGAGGCGTAGAGCCGTTGGGCGTCACGTTCGATGGCGGCCCACGTCTTCCCCGACTTCGCGCGCTCACCGGACCACACGCCGTACACGTTCTGCGTCGTGTCCTTGAGGGTGAACCCGGTGGCGCAGGCGGCACCGTTCGGGGCGGTCGCGGCAGAGCCACGGACCAGCAGGCGCAAGGGCGCCCAGGTCTTCAGCCCCTCCTTGCTGAGCTGCTCCGGGAAGCGCGTGGGGTCGGCCGCTGCGGTGAAGGCCTCGATGGCCAGGCGCCCCGCCTCCTGGTGGTTGCCGTGGTTGCCCGGCGACGGGGCCGGGTTCATCGTCGACAGGATCTCGGGACGGGTCTGGCGGATGATGCGCACGACCTTGCCCAGCGTCTGCTCGTGGTCCCAGATCTGCTGGGTCAGCGGGGCCGAGACCGTGTAGTAGAAGTCGACCTTGTCGAGGTTGAAGACGTCGGTGATGCCGGCCTTGCCGACCGCCGCGCGCTCCTCCTTCTCGCGCAGGAGACCGAGGGCCGGGCCCTCCTCCGGGCCGACCGCGTTGCCGCCGCCCTCGCCGCGGGTGACGGTGATGACGCCCGTCCGCAGGCCGTACTTCTCCTTCCACTCGCCGTACGCCGAGAGCTGTCCCGCCTCGTCGTCGGGGTGGGCCCCGATGAACAGCGCCCCCAGGTCGACCGGTGACCCGGCCGAGGTGGTGCGGTCCGGTGGCCTGGGTCCGCCGCGGTCGTGCGGCGACGCCTGCGCCGGACCGGATCCTGCGAGTCCGAGTGCTGCTGCGGCGGCGAGGGCTGCGGCTGACGCCGCTGCCGCTCTGGCCAGTGGGCGATTCCCTGCGATCATCGTTGACCTCCTGGGTCGGGTTGCGGTCTGTTACTCCCGGACTGCCCCCTCGAGCATCCCGGCGATGAAGTGGCGCTGGAGGAAGACGTAGAGCAGGACGACCGGGGTCGCGACGATGCACGCGCCCGCCGCGAGGAGCGTGAAGCCCTGCGTGTACTGGCCCTGGAAGAACGCGAGCCCGAGCGGGGCGGTGCGCAGGTTCTCCGAGGTGACCATGACCAGCGGGATGAGGAACTCGTTCCAGGTCCACATGAAGACCAGCACCGTGAGGGTGACGACGGCGGGCCGCGCCAGCGGGACGAGCACCTGCCACAGGATCCGCCACGTGGAGGCGCCGTCGAGGCGCGCGGCCTCGACCAGGGCCCGGCTCGAGCTGCGGAAGTAGGCCCGCATCCAGAACGTCCCGAAGGCCACCGACTGCGCCACCTGTGGCAGCACGACGGCCCAGACGGTGTCGGTCAGACCGAGTGCCCGCAGGTCGTAGTACAGGGGGACGAGGACGGCCTCGCTGGGCATCATGATGCCCAGCAGGAAGAGGTAGAACACCACCGTCGCGCCGCGAAAACGCATGGTGCCCAACGCATACCCGGCCAGGATCGACAGCACGAGGCTGACGACCACGACGGTCGTGGAGACGAGCAGGCTGGTGCGCAGGTAGCTGCCGAAGTGGCCGATGTCCCAGGCCTGCCCGAAGTTGCCCGGGTGCAGTCCGAGCACTCCCCCGGACGTCACGCCCCCGGCGGCGTCGTCGGGGCCGAGGGCGGCACCCAGGACCGTCAGGATCGGCGTCAGCGCGAAGACCGCGAAGGCGATGAGGATGACGTAGTTGCCGGTGCGTTCGGCGCGCGAGACCCTCACCGGTCGTCCCTCTCGGCGATGCGGGTGATGCCGAACGAGATCGCGAAGATGATCAGCGTCAGCACGACGGCGATGGCGGCGGCGGAGCCGACCCGACCCTGCTGGAACGCCCGGTTGTAGACCTCGAAGGACGGCACAGACGTGCTCGTCCCCGGCCCACCGCGGGTGGTGACGTAGACGAGGTCGAACGTCCGCAGGGCCGCGATCACGGTCAGCGTCAACGCGACCGAGATCTCACCACGCACCGACGGCAGCGTCACGGCGAAGAACTCGCGGAACGGGCCGGCGCCGTCGAGGCGCGCGGCCTCGTACAGCTCGCCGGGGATGCGCCCCATACCGGCGAGGAGCAGGACCGTCACGAGGCCGATCTCGAACCACGTGCCGATGAACCCGACCGCGGGCAGGGCCGCGGTGTAGTCGCCGAGCCAGCCGCGGGTCAGGGAGTCCAGGCCGATGGCACCCAGCAGGTCGTTGACCGTGCCGTCGGGGGCGTACATCCGGCGCCAGGCCACGGCGATGACGACCATCGCCACGACCTGCGGCAGGAAGACCACCGTGCGGAAGAAGGCGAGCCCACGGACCTTGGCGCGGTTGAGGATCGCCGCGAGACCGAGGCCGATGACGGTGGGCAGCACCGCGTAGAACAGCATGAGGACCAGCGCGTGCCCGAACGACGCCCGCAGGGCCGGGTCGGTGACGACGGCCGCGTAGTTGGACAGCCCCGCCCACGTGGCCAGGGTGTTGCCGTTCCAGTCGTAGAACGAGATCTGGACCGCGCGCCCGAGGGGGTAGAGCAGGAACGCGGCGTAGACGAGGAAGGCGGGCAGCAGGTAGAGCCACGCGATCCTGCGCGGCTCACCCGGCGGACCGGAGGGGGTGGCCACCCTCAGCCGTTCGAGGAGACGAACCCGCTGTAGTCCTTCTCGACGGTGTCGAGGAACTTGTCCGGCGTCGCCTTCTTCGCGAGCAGGTCCTGCAACGAGGCGCCGAGGGTGTCGGCCATCGTCGGCGTCGCGTAGTCGAGGTAGGGCACGAGCGAGTCGTCCTTCACCGCGGTGCCGAAGGCCGCGAACACGTCCTTGCCGAGCGCGTCGCCGGCGGTCTGGTCGGCGGTGTCGGCGATGGGCAGGTTGTCGTTCTTCGCGAGCACGCCCATGGCGTCCTTGCTCGTGATGAAGTCGATGTAGGCCGCTGCGGCGTCAGGGTGCTTGGACTTGCTGGAGACCGCCCAGGGCAGGCCCGTGCCACCGGTCGCGACCGGGGTGCCCGAGGCAGCCGGCGGGAGGGTGAAGGTCACCTTGTCGCCCATGGCCTTGCCGAGGTCGGCCTGCAGCCAGGTGCCCGCGATGAGGTAGGCGCCCTTGCCCTTGGAGAACGCCTGCCACGCCGGGTCGTAGCCCAGGCCGTTGACGTCCTTGGCGAAGTAGCCCTTGTCGACCCAGTCGACGAGCGTCTGCGCCGCCTTCGCGTTCTCCGGGGTCTTCCACGTGCCACCCTTCTGGCCGAAGCCGAGGGTGCGGATCGCGTCCGGCTCGGCGTTCTGGGCCTGGACCGTGCCGAAGACGTGGATGGCCGGCCACTTGTCGAGGTTGCCGAGGACGAGCGGCTGCTCGCCGGCCGACTTGATGGCGCCGAGGCTCGACTCGAAGTCGGACCACGTCGTGGGGACCTCGTTGACGCCGGCCTTCTTGAGGATGTCGGTGTTGGCGTAGATGCCGACGACCTCGCCGACCTGCGGGAGTCCGTACAGGTTGCCCGAGCCGAAGGTCTTGCCGTCCTGGGTGTACGACGAGTACTTGCGCACCGACTCCGGGTAGCGCTTGTCCCACCCGTAGGCGGTGGAGTACTTGTCGAGCGCCAGCAGCTGGCCGGCCTGGACGAACGACCCCATGTCCGGGCGACCGTTGTTGGCCTCGAAGACGTCGGGCGGGGTGTTGCCCGACAGCGCCAGCTTGAGCGTGGTCTTGAGGTCGTCGAAGGAGCGCGTGACCCGCTTGAGCTTGATGTTCGGGTACTTCGCCTGGAACTCCTTGTTGAGCTCTTCGATCTGCGCCGCCTGGCCGCCGCGGACCTCCTGGTCCCAGACGGTCAGGGTCACGTCACCGAGCTTCGAGGCGTCGGTCGAGACCTGGCCCGTGGGGGTGGTGCCCGAGGTGTCGGCGTTGGAGCCCGGCGTGCAGGCGGCGAGCGCGGCGGCACCGACGAGGCCGGCGGTGGCCAGCAGGATCGTAGGGCGGTTCCTCATGGGCGTTCTCCTTGATGGGTATGGCGCAGGGCCGGCGGTGCTGGAGGTGTGCGGTGCGGGGGTCGGGCGGCTCACGGGTAGCCCTCGACGTCGACGTGGCGGGCGATCGTGGCGGTGGCGCGGCGACCTGCGCCGAGCGGGATGGTGGGGACGAGGTCGTCGAGGAAGCCGTACCGGCGCAGCAGCGACTGGTGGTAGGAGCTGGCGTCGCCCGACGCCCGTCGCTGGGTCCACCAGTCCGCGATGTCACCCCAGCCGGGGGCGGCCAGGCTGCCGCCGAACTGCTGCACCGACAACGAGGAGCAGAGAGCGGCGAACGCCAAGCGTTGCTGCAGCGGCCAGCCCGCGAGGGTGCCCAGGACGATCGAGGCGCCGAACACGTCGCCTGCCCCGGTCGGGTCCATCGCCGGGACGCGCAGGGCCGGGACGACGGCCTCCTCGCCGGTGGCCGAGTCGATCGCGAGCGCGCCGGACTCGCCGTTCGTGACGACAGCAAGCGGCACGTGGTCGGCGAGGGCGTAGAGCGCCTCGTGCGGGGTGCTGGTCCGGGTGTAGGCCATCGCCTCGCCGGCGTTGGGCAGGAAGCCGTGGCAGACCGCGAGCTGGTCGAGGACCTCGCCCGACCAGCGCCCGGTGGGGTCCCAGCCCACGTCGGCGAAGACGAGCGAGCCGGCCGACTGCGCCTGCTGCACCCAGGTGGGCTCGGACGCGGCGATGAGCGGACGCTGCTCGGACAGCTCGACCATGACGGCCCGGGTGGGCGGCGGTGTCCCGATGAGCTCGGCGGGGCCGAGGGGCGGGGCGTGCCCGTGGCTGACCATCCCGCGGTCGCGGTTGACCGCCATGGAGACGGTGACCGGCGAGTGCCAGCCCTCGAAGCGCTGCGACCGGCTCAGGTCGACGTGCTCGTTGTCGGCCAGGGTCTCCCAGCAGAAGTCCCCGTAGGCGTCGTCGCCGAAGGCGGCGGCCAGGGAGGTGCGCAGGCCGAGGCGACGCGCGGCGACGGCGAGGTTGGCGATCCCGCCGGGGCACGACCCCATACCGTCGGCCCACACCTCCTGGCCGTCCTCGGGGAGGGCGTCGAGCCCGGTGAAGATGATGTCGAGGAAGACCGTGCCCCAGATGAGGACGTCGAGCTCGGGGGTCCCGGGGGTGCGCAGGGCAGCGAGGGGGTCGTAGACCTGCTCCTCGTGCGCGGCCGCCGTGTCGTCGGACACGGGGGGCGCGTCGGACGGCGGGTGGGGCACCTGGTCGGGCACCTGCGGGCTCCTGTTCGTCGGTGGGCCTGCTGGCCAGAATGCCCTGTTGGTCCGGCCTAGACAAGCAAGAACGATCACAATTCTTCAGCGTTGTGCATATCGCTGCGCGGAAGTGATTGTTATGTTGCCTCCATGCGGGTCACCCGGCAACGCTCGATCGTCGAGCGGCTGCACTCCCACGGCCTTGCCTCCACCGAGGAGCTGGCCGCGCTCTGCGACGTCAGCCTGGCCACGGTCCGCCGCGACCTCATCGAGCTCGAGACGGCGGGTGCGCTGCGCCGGGTCCACGGCGGGGCGGTGCTCGACACGACGGACGGCCGGGGCGCCGGGGTCGGGACCGGCGACTCGCCGGAGACCGACGCCGACGCGGTGCGCGGGTTCGCCGAGGTGGCCGCGAGCGACGCCGACGACAAGCGGGCCGTGGCGGTCCGGGCCGCGGCGATGGTCGCCGACGGCGACTGCGTGATCCTGGACATCGGCACGACGACGATGATGCTGGCCCGCGAGCTGCGCGGCCGCCCCGTCACCGTCGTGACCGCCAGCCTCGCGGTGCTCGACGTGCTGCGCGACGACCCTGCGGTCGAGCTGGTCCTGCTCGGCGGGATCGTCCGCCGGACCTACCACTCGCTCGTCGGCACCCTCACCGAGGATGCCCTGCGCCAGGTGCGGGCCACCTGCGCCTTCCTCGGTGCGAGCGGGGTCGCCACCGACGGCACGGTGCTCGACACCACCCTCGTCGAGGTGCCGGTCAAGCGGACCCTGCTCGCGACCTCGCAGCGGTCGGTGCTGCTCGTCGACCGCCACAAGTTCCCCGGCACCGGAGCGCTGCGGGTCTGCGGACTCGACGAGTTCGATGCCGTCATCACCACCACCGGGGCCCACGGCCCCACCCTCGACGCCGCTCGCGCGGCAGGCACGGAGGTCCACGTCGTATGAGGCTCGCGATCCTGGGTGGCGGGGGGTTCCGGACGCCGTTGGTCTACGGGGCCCTGCTCACCGACCACCACGAGCAGCGGGTCGACGAGGTCCGCCTGCACGACGTCGACGAGTCACGGCTCGAGGCGATCGGCCGCGTCCTGACCCAGATGGGCGCCGCACACGAGGACCCGCCGTCGGTGCTTACGACGACCGATCTCGACGAGGCCCTGGAGGGCGCCGACTTCGTCTTCTCGGCCATCCGCGTCGGCGGGCTCGAGGGGCGCACCCAGGACGAGCGCGTCGCCCTCGAGCTCGGCCTGCTCGGGCAGGAGACGACCGGGCCCGGCGGGCTGTCGTTCGGGCTGCGCACCCTCCCGGTCGCGCGGCACGTCGCCGAACGCGTTCGCGCGGTCGCCCCGGACGCCTGGGTCATCAACTTCACCAACCCCGCCGGCATGATCACCGAGGCGATGCAGCAGGTCCTCGGGGACCGGGTCGTCGGCATCTGCGACTCCCCCATCGGCCTCGGCCGGCGGGCGGCCGCGACCCTCGGGCTCGACCCGCTCACGACGAGCGTCGACTACGTAGGGCTCAACCACCTCGGCTGGCTGCGCGGCGTGCACTCCGGTGGCGAGGACGTCCTGCCCCGGCTCCTCGCCGACGACCGGCTGCTCGGCTCGATGGAGGAGGGTCAGCTCTTCGGCCTCGACTGGATCCGCACCCTGGGCGCCATACCGAACGAGTACCTCTACTACTACTACTTCAACCGTGACGCGGTGGCCTCGATCCGGGCCGCGGACCAGACCCGCGGCGAGTACCTCCTGGACCAGCAGCGTGGCTTCTACGCGTCGATGGCCGCCTCACCCCCCGACGCCCTCGGCGAGTGGGACCGCGTCCGCATGGAGCGCAACGCCACCTACATGAAGGAGGCCAGGGACGAGGGCGAGGAGCGGGACGAGCACGACGTCCAGGGGGGTGGCTACGAAGGCGTCGCCCTCGCGATCATGGCGGCGATCTCCCGCGGTGAGCCCGCCTCGCTGATCCTCAACGTCCGCAACCGCGGAGCCGTCCCCGGGGTGCCCGAGGACGCGGTGGTCGAGGTGCCGTGCACGGTCGACTCCGACGGGCCGCGGCCGCTGCCGGTCAGCCCCCTGACACCGCACCAGCTCGGGCTGGTGCTGCAGGTCAAGGGGGTGGAGCGCCTCACCATCTCCGCGTCGGCCACCGGCGACGAGCGCCAGGCCGTGGAGGCGTTCGCCCTGCACCCGCTGGTCGACTCGGTGACCGTCGCCCGCGAGCTCCTGCGCGGCTACCGCGCGCGGATCCCCGCCGTCGACGCGGTCTTCACCCGCTGACCGCTCACCCACGCGCGACCTCCCCCGGCCTCCGCCCCGCCTCCCCCACCCCGCGAGTTTGAAGCGGTGGCGACGCCCTGACGTCGCCACCGCTTCNGGCCGCTGCGGGTCAGTCTCGGAGCAGGGCGGCGGCGTCGAACGCGAAGTAGGTCAGGATGATCTGCGCGCCGGCGCGACGGATGCCGATGAGCGACTCCATCATCACCCGCTCACGGTCGATCCAGCCGTTCTCGGCGGCAGCCACGATCTGGCTGTACTCGCCCGAGATCTGGTATGCCGCAACGGGAACCGGTGACATGGCAGCCGCCGCGGCGACGATGTCGAGGTGCGGCCCGGCCGGCTTGACCATGACGATGTCGGCGCCCTCGGCGATGTCGAGCTCGAGCTCGCGCAACGACTCCGTGGCGTTCGCGGGGTCCTGCTGGTAGGTCGCGCGGTCGCCCTGGAGCGAGGACTGCACGGCCTCGCGGAACGGCCCGTACAACCCGGAGGTGTACTTCGCCGAGTAGGCCAGGATGACCGTGTCGGTGAAGCCCTCCGCATCGAGCGCGTCGCGGACGAACGCCACCTGGCCGTCCATCATCCCGGAGAGGCCGAGCACGGCTGCGCCGGCGCGGGCCTGCGCGAGGCCCATCGCGGCATACCGCTCGAGGGTCGCATCGTTGTCCACGCGCCCGTCCGCGGTGAGGACACCGCAGTGGCCGTGGTCGGTGAACTCGTCGAGGCACAGGTCGGCCATGACGACGAGCCGGTCACCGACCGCGTCGGCGACGGCACGCAGGGCGATGTTGAGGATGCCCTCCGGGTCGTCCGCACCGGAGCCGGTGGCGTCCTTGTGCTCCGGCACCCCGAACAGCATCAGGCCACCGAGACCCGCCTCGACGGCGCGGTGCGCCTCGGCGACCAGGGACTCGACGGTGTGCTGGACGACCCCGGGCATGGCCGAGATCGCGACCGGCTCGGTGATCCCCTCGCGGACGAACACCGGCAGCACCAGCTCGGCCGGGTGCAGGCGGGTCTCGGCGACCAGCCGGCGCACGGCCGGGGACTGCCGCAGCCTGCGGGGCCGGAGGACCGGTCCCGCAGGCAGACGCGCGTCAGTCACGTCGGTCACTTCGCCCGACGACGCGACGAGGCCTTCTTGGCGCTCGGTCGCACCACGTCCTCACCGGCCTCGGCCGCAGCAGCAGCCAGGCCCAGCCCGTAGTCGGCCAGCGCGTCGACGAGGGAGTCGGAGGACGCCTCGGGGGCGAGGACGTCGACCCGCAGGCCGTGCTCCTCCGCCGCCTTGGCGGTCGCCGGCCCGATGCAGGCGATGACGGTTGACGGGTGCGGCTTGCCGGCGATGCCGACGAGGTTGCGCACCGTCGAGGACGACGTGAAGACGGCGGCGTCGAACTGGCCGCCCTTGATGGCCTCACGGATCTCCGCGGCGGGCGGAGCGGCACGGACGGTGCGGTAGGCCGTGACGTCGTCGACCTCCCAACCCATCTCGACCAGTCCGGCGACGAGGGTGTCGGTGGCGATGTCGGCGCGGGGCAGGAAGACCCGGTTGATCGGGTCGAGCACCTCGTCGAAGGGGGGCCAGTCGGCGAGCAGGCCGTTGGCGGACTTCTCCCCCGACGGCACCATGTCGGCGACGATGCCCCACTCGCGCAGCGCCTCGGCGGTGACCCCGCCGACGGCCGCGACCTTGAGCCCGGCGAAGGCGCGGGCGTCGAGCCCGAACTCCTCGAACTTCTCGCGGACGGCCTTGACGGCGTTGACCGAGGTGAAGCCGATCCACTCGTAGCGACCGGTGACCAGGCCCTTGACCGCGCGCTCCATCTGCTGGGGCGTGCGGGGCGGCTCGACGCTGATCGTCGGGACGACCTCGGCGGTGGCGCCGTAGGACTCGAGGCGGGAGATGGTCGAGCCGGACTGCTCCTTGGTCCGCGGGACCAGGACGTTCCAGCCGAACAGCGGCTTGGTCTCGAACCACGACAGCTGCTCGCGCAGCGCGACGGTTGAGCCGACGACGGCCAGGGCCGGGAACTCCACGGTCTTCATGACCTTGGCGACCTCACCGAGCGTGGTGACCCGGGTCGACTGGCGGATCGTCGTGCCGCGCTCGGTCAGGGCGACGGGGCACGACTCGGACCGGCCGGCGGCCAGCAGCTTGGCCAGTGCGCCGGTGAGGTCGTCGGGCGCGCCGAGCAGCACCACGGTGACCGACTCGGTCGCCGAGGCGGACCAGTCGACGCTCCGGTCGTTCGCCGCGATCACGTGCACGGCCGGCGAGCTGCTCGAGGTGAGCGGGATGCCGGCGTAGGCCGGGACCGCGGAGACGGCGCTGACACCGGGGACGACGTCGAAGCCGATGCCGGCCTTCTGGCAGGCCAGCGCCTCCTCGGCGAGGCCGTTGAAGGTGGCCGGGTCGCCGTCCATGAGGCGGACGACGAGCCCGCCGTGGGCGGCCTTGGCCGCCTTGACGACGAGCTTGGCACGCATCGCGTGCGTCAGCGGCTGGCCGTGGTCGCCGTGACCGGCGTCGACGACCTCGACGTCCGCACGGCAGTGACGGGCGACGACGTCCTCGCGGGCGACCTGGTCGATGACGACGACGTCGGCCTTGGCGAGGAACTCGATCGAGCGGACGGTCATCAGACCGGCGTCACCCGGGCCGGCGCCGACGAAGGCGACACGACCCGGCTGGCGGGTGGGCTTGGTGGTGGGCTGGGTGCGCGTGGGGCTCACGTGGCACGCTCCGTGCTGTCGTTTTCTGGGCGGCGGTCGGGGGCGGCGAGCGGAGTAGCTCCGTTCGCCCCGGGTGGGTCGGGGGGCTGGCCGGGGCCGGACGGGCGGTCGCCCGTCGGGTCCGGGCCCCCGGTGTCAGCCGGTGGTCGTTCCTCGGGCCCGCGCAGCACGTCGGCACCGTCCTCGAGGAGGACCTCGGCGAGGCGGTGTCCGAGCGCGGCGGCCTCGTCGACGGGGCCGACGACGGAGCGACGGAGGTCGACCGAGCCGTCGACCGCGCCGACGAACGCGCGCAGCGACAGCTCGAGGCCGTCCTCACCCTCGACGACCTCGGCGAGCGCGCCGATCGGGGCGGAGCACCCCGCCTCGAGCCGGGCCAGCACGGCCCGCTCGGCGGTCACGCAGGCGCGGGTGTCGGCGTGGTCCAGGACGGCCAGGGCCGAGCGCGTGGCGCCGTCGTCCTCGCGGCACTCGACCGCCAGCGCGCCCTGACCGGGCGCGGGCAGCATCTGCAGCGGGTCGATCGACTCGGTCACCTCGTCCAACCGGCCCAGCCGGGCCAGGCCGGCGCGCGCGAGCACCACGGCGTCGAGGGCACCGTCGTGCACCATCGCGATGCGGGTGTCGACGTTGCCGCGGATGTCCTTGAAGGACAGGCCCATCCCGAGGGCGGCCAGCTGCGCGACCCGGCGCGGGGAGCCGGTGCCGACGACGGCACCTTCCCCCAGCTCGCCGAGGGTGCGGCCCTCCGAGGCGACGAGGACGTCGCGCGGGTCCTCGCGGACCGGGACGGCGGCGATGGTCAGGCCCGGCTCGGGGGCGGTGGGCAGGTCCTTGAGCGAGTGGACGGCGAAGTCGACCTCGCCGGCCAGCAGGGCGCGGCGCAGCGCCGCGGCGAAGACGCCCGTCCCGCCCAGCGTCGAGAGCGACGCGGTCGAGGTGTCGCCCTCGGTGACGATGGTGACGAGGTCGACCGTGTGGCCCAGGGCGCGCAACCGGTCGGCGACCCACGACGACTGCGTCGTCGCGAGCGCGCTGCGCCGGGTGCCGAGACGCAGGGTGAGCGGGCGGGTGGCCGGCTGGGAGCCGGTCGCGTATGCGGTCGTGGAGCTCACGGCATACCTCCCCGCTCGGGCGGCACGGACATCGTGGCGGCCTCGCCGGGGCGCAGGTCGAACAGCTCGCGCAGGGCCTGGGCGTACCCGTCGCCGTGACCGCCCACGGCGAGCTCCTTCACGCGGACGGTGGGGGTGTGCAGCAGCTTCTCGACGATGCGGTGCACCGCGAGCTGGACCTCGGCCCGCTCGGTGTCGTCGAGGTCGGGCAGTCGCTGGTCGAGGCGCGAGAGCTCACCGGCGACGACGTCGGCGGCGTGCGAGCGCAGGGCGGCCACCGTCGGGGCCACGGTCTCCGCCGCACGGGAGGTGAGGTACGCCGCGACCTCGCCGATCACGAGGTCGGCCACCTGTTGCACCTCGCTCGAGGTCTCGCCGCCGGACAGGTCGGCACCGAGGGAGGCGAGCCCGGCCAGGGTCACACCGTTGAGGGAGTCGACCTCGGGGGCGACGTCGTGCGGCAGGGCCAGGTCGACGTACGCCTGGGGACGACCGGCACGCAGCACCTGGGCGTCGGCGGCACCGGCGAGGTCGACGACGACCCCGGTGGAGCCGGTGCAGGAGATGACCACGTCGGCGCCGGCGAGGGCGCGGTGGAGCTCGTCCAGGGGACGCGCCTTCGCCCCGGTGCGCTCGGCCAGCCGCGTGGCCTTGGACAGCGTGCGGTTGACGATGGTGAGGGAACGCACGCCGCGCCGGGCCACCGTGGTCGCCGCGAGCGAGCTCATGCCGCCCGCGCCGACGACGAGCACGTCGAGGCCCCCGAGCGAACCCAGCTCGCGCTCGGCGCGGGCCAGCCCGGCCTCGACGAGCGAGACGCTGACCGAGTCGATCCCGGTCTCGGTGTGTGCCCGCTTGCCCACCCGCAGCGCCTGCTGGAAGAGGGTGTTCAGGGACGGCCCGGCGTGCCCGGCGCGCTGGGCCTCGCGCAGCGACGTGCGCATCTGGCCGAGGATCTGCGCCTCGCCGACCGCCATCGAGTCCAGGCCGCAGGCGACCGTGAAGGCGTGGGCGATGGCCCGGTCCTCGTAGTGGACGTAGAGGTGTTCGCGCAGCTCGTCGCGCGACACCCCGGTCACCTCGGTGAGGGCGTCGGTGAGGTCCGTGACGGCGCCGTGGAAGGTGAGCGACTCGGCATACACCTCGGTGCGGTTGCACGTGGACACCACGGTGACCTCGGAGAGGTTGTCGCGGGCGAAGAGGTTGGCCGCGAGGGCGGAGCGCCCGTCGGCGTCGAGGGACATCGACTCGAGGAGGCTCAGCGGCGCGGTGTGGTGGGACAGGCCCAGGATGACCAGGCTCATCGCGACACCGCCTCGGCCACGGCGTCGAGGGCCCCCTGGGCGGCCAGCGACTTGCGCTGCTCGTGGAAGGCGAGGATCTGCAGCTCGGTCGAGAGGTCGACCTTGCGGACGTCGACGCCCTCGGGCACGACGAGCACGCACGGTGCGAAGTTGAGGATCGAGCGGACCCCGGCGGCGACGAGCTGGTCACACACGGACTGGGCCGACGCGGCCGGGGTCGCGATGACCCCGATGGCCAGGCCCTGGTCGGTGACCAGTGACGGGAGGGCCTCCATCGGCTGCACCGGCAGGCCGGCGATCTCCTGCTCGTGCAGGACGGTGTCCTGGTCGAGCAGGGCGACGACGCGGAACCCCCGCGTGGCGAACCCGCTGTAGGCCGCGAGCGCGTGCCCAAGGTTGCCCATCCCCACGATGGCCACGGGCCAGTCCTGGGTGAGTCCGAGCTCGCGGGAGATCTGGTAGGCGAGGTGGTCCACCTCGTAGCCGACCCCGCGGACGCCATAGGAACCCAGGTGCGACAGGTCCTTGCGCAGCTTGGCGCTGCGGACCCCCGCGGCAGCCGCGAGCTCCTCGGAGGACACGGACGTGATGCCGCGTTCGGCGAACCCCGTCAGGGCGCGCAGGTACTCCGGCAACCGTGCCACCGTGGCGTCGGGTATGCCCCGACGAGCGCTCGGGTCGGCAGACAACGTCTTCTCCGGCTCCTTCAGTTCATGCAAGGTCCGCACCTGGCTGACGCGGGCTGCGAACCGAGATTACGCCTTTGTGAACCGATGCACAAAGTCACAAGCAGCCGTCTCACGCGCCGCGTGAGCCACGTCACCACGGCCCCTCACGGCACCCTCGCTCAGGACTGCAGGGCGGCGCGGAGCCGGGTCTCGTCGACCCGCCAGTAGTCGTGCTGACGCCCGTCGACGAACGTCACCGGGATCTGCTCGCCGTACTGCTCCATCAGGGCCGGGTCGTCCAGCACCGAGTCCTCGCGCCACCCCACCCCCAGGTCTGCGGCGACCCTGGCGACCACGGCCCGGGCGTCGTCGCACAGGTGGCAGCCGGGCTTGCCGAGGAGTCGGATCCGCGGCGCGACGGCCCCATCGGTCTCTGCGTGGTCGGGCATGTGACCAGCGTATGCCGCGTGCCGGGGTTCCGATCGACGCGAGGGTTACCCGTCGGTACGTGAGTTGCCCTGCGACGGGCTCCGGGTGCGTCCGGGTGTGGTGGAGGTCTCCTGACAAACGCCGTGATTTCGGCAAAACTGTCCGGTCAGGAGGTTCCCCCTATCTGGATGCGCCCACGTCGCCGTGCCGCGGACCCGTTCGCGGGGCTGCGCGCTGCCCTGGGCACGGACCCGTTCGGCGGCCTCGTCCCGGCCGCGGCAGGGGTCGGACTGGACGGACACGGCATGGGACCGGCGACGCAGCGGTTCCTCGACCAGCTCCGGGTCGCCCTCAGCGTCGCCGGTGGCGAGACCCTCGACGGCTCGGGTGGTGGCCGCGGGGAGGACTCCGGTCCGGCGGCGCGCGCCGGGTTCGGTCCGGGCGAGGCGCCCCAGGACTTCGAGCGGATCAGCGCCCTCGTCGAGCTGGCCCAGCGCGGCGATGCCGAGGCGTTCGGGATGCTCTACGAGCGCTACGTGGACGTGGTCTACCGCTACGTCTACGTCCGCGTCGGGGGCCAGCAGCTCGCCGAGGACATCACCTCGGAGACGTTCCTGCGGGCCCTGCGCAGGATGGACTCCTTCTCCTGGCAGGGCCGTGACATCGCGGCCTGGTTCATCACCATCGCCCGCAACCTCATCACCGACAACGCCAAGTCGGCCCGCTTCCGCATGGAGGTGACCACGGCCGACATGCTCGACGCCGACCGGCGCGTGGACGCCCCCGACCAGGAGGTGCTCGACCGGCTCCGTGACGAGCGCCTGCTCACCGCCGTCAAGAACCTCAAGCCGGAGCAGGCCGAGTGCGTCGTGCTGCGCTTCCTCCAGGGGCTCACCCTCGCAGAGACCGCCAAGGTCCTCGGGAAGTCCGAGGGGGCGGTCAAGCAGCTCCAGCTGCGGGCCGTCCGTTCGCTGCACCGGGAGCTCGCCGATGTCGCGCTCTGAGCGGTCGATGACGCCCGGGGCCGGCCCCGTGCGGTCCGCCCGGTTCGCACGGGTTTCCTGCGTAACTTCCGCCCCTCCGCGTCGTTCTCAGCACGTAAGACCGCGACCGAGCTGGGGAGGGAGGTGTCGGCATGGCAGTCCTGAACCGTTCGGCAGATCGTTTCCAGCGTGCGCTCGAGGGAGAGCACCCCGACGACCCGCGCGTTCGCGCCCTCCTCGAGACCAGCCACCAGCTGCTGTCGGTCGGCGCCGTCGCTCCCGGGCCCGACGCCGAGTTCGTCGCCGCCCTGCGCGAGCGCCTCATGGTCGAGGCGCGGTCCCTGCCCGCCCCCACGCCGGCCGCGGCCCGCGCCGCGACGGCGCGAAGGGCCGCCGCCCGCACCGCCCCCGTCGTGGTCGTCGTCGGTCGCGGGCTGCCGCGGGCTCTGGTCGGCGCCGCGGCCTCCGCCCTCCTGGTCGGTGGCATCGTCGGCGTCGCATCGCGCTCGGCCGTGCCCGGCGAGTCCCTGTACCCGGTGAAGGGCTGGCTCGACGGGGTGGCCGTCCGACTGGCGACCAGCGACTTCCAGCGCGGGACGACGTACCTCGGACAGGCCCAGGAGCACATCTCCGACAGCCGGGACCTGGCTGCTCGCACCGACCCCGACGTCGGCGACATCAACACCGCCCTGTCCGCCGCCGCCGACGCGGTGCAGGCCGGCCAGCGGGCCCTCGACCGCGACTACGCCGCCACCGGCAACCCGCAGGCGCTGCTCGCCCAGCGCGACTTCACCGACCGGGCGCTGCCGCAGGTCGACGCGCTCCGCGACGAGGTCCCGCTCGGCTCCCGCGCGTCGCTCGACCGGCTCGAGGCGCTGCTGCGGGACTCCCAGGTGGCCACCGCCAGGCGCATCGCCGCCTGCGGCGGGCACTGTGGTGAGGTGCTGCGGACCAGCCTCCAGCCGTCGTCCCTGCCGAACGTCACCAGCACCGCGAGCTCCACGTCCGGCCCGGTCCGCTCGGGTTCGTCGAGCTCCCCGGCGACCGCCGGTGGCGGCGGCATCACCGTCCCCGACGCCCCGGTCACCGGCGGCGCAGGTGGCGCAGGTGGCGTCGGCGGCAACGGGCCGGCTCCCAGCGCGACCGCGGGCACGGGCGGGGCAACCATCGGTGGCGGCGGCGTCGGGGCCACCCTGTCGACCCGTGGCGCGACCGCGACCCTGCCCACGATCAGCGCGACCCTCCCCCTGCCGTCCGCGACGGTGACGGTCCCGCTCCCCTCGGCCACGGTCGGGACCGGCGGCGTGACCGCGACGCTCCCCGGGTCGACGCTCGGCCCGGTGACGCTCCCCGGGTCGACGATCAAGCTCCCCTGACCCCCTGGGCGCGGCTGCGCAGCGAGCGCTGCGGGCCACCGCCACGCTGCTTCTCCCGCACGCAGTGCAGGCGCCCTCCCGAGGGCGCTCGGTCAGAAGAAGACCGAGCGGCGCTGCATGAGCAGCGAGTACAGCGTCTGCTGGATCGTCTCGCGCACCTGGTCGGTGAGGTCGAAGACGAGCATGGGGTCGTCGGCCGCACCCGGTCCGAGGTCGGCGGTCTCCACCGGGCGCCCGAACTCGATGATCCACTTGCTCGGCAGCGGGATCAGCCCCAGCGGACCCAGCAGCGGCCACGTCGGCGTGATCGGCGCGTAGGGGGCGCCGAAGAGCCGGGCCACGGCCTTCATGTTGCCGATGATCGGGTAGATCTCCTCGGCCCCGACGATGGAGCACGGGATGATCGGCGCACCGGTGCGCAGCGCCGCCGAGACGAACCCGCCACGGCCGAAGCGCTGCAGCTTGTAGCGCTCGCTGAACGGCTTGCCGACCCCCTTGAAGCCTTCGGGCCAGACGCCGCACAGCTCGCCGTTGGACAGCAGCCGCTCCGCGTCGGGGTTCGCCGCGAGGGTCGACCCCGACTTCCTGGCGACCTGCCCGACGACGGGCGTCTGGAACACCAGGTCGGCGCCGAGCATGCGCAGGTGGCGGTGGGCCGGGTGCTCGTCGTGGACGGCGACCTGCGTCATCAGTGAGTCCATCGCGATGGTGCCCGAGTGGTTCGCGACCACGAGGCCGCCACCGGTCGCCGGGATGTTCTCGATGCCGCGCACCTCGACCCGGAACCACGACCGGTAGAGCGGGCGCAGCACGGGCAGGTAGAAGTGGCGGGTGAAGTCCTCGTCGAAACCGAACTCGTCCACCGCGTAGTCGCCGGTGATCCGCCGGCGCAGGTAGGACAGCATCGCGGCGAGGTGCCGCTCGACGTCATCGGGCGAGACCCCGGCGGCCTCCGCCGCGACCCGGATCGCGGCGATGCCGGCCGTGAGCAGCTCCTCCACCCCGGGCGCGATGCTGCGGGAGGTGCGGTCGGGGGTCGGCACGACGAGCTCCGGGGGCAGCACGACCTCGTCGGGCACGGCCTTGAGCACCCGGGTCGGGCGGGTCGCGCTGGACGCTGCCGACTTCTTGGCGGTCCGCGCCCTGACCGGTCGTCCGGTGCGGGCCCCGGACCGCGCCACCGCCTTGCGGCTCGGGACGGCCTTGGCGACCGGACGCGGCCGGTGCTTGCCCGCGCTCGACGCGGTCGCGGTGGCCCTGGCGGGAGCCGTCGGCTCGCTCGCGGTCGCGGGTGCGGGTGCGGGTGTCACCGCCGTCTCGGGGGCGGTGGTGCGGGTCGTTGCAGCGGGCGCCTGGATCAGGGGGGTGCTGCGGCGGCGCGCGCGCTCGCCCGAGGCACGAGCCGCCCCGGCGGCCAGGGCACCCCGGCGGGGCGCCGCCGTCTTCGCGGCGGACCTCGTGGACGCCGACGACCTCTTGGCGGCCGCGGACTTCGTGGTCGTGGACTTCCTGGCCGCGGACTTCCCGGCCGCCGTCTTCGCGGCGGACCTCGTGGTCGCCGCCGACCGCTTCGCGGCCGTGGTCCGCGTCGCCGCGGTGGCCTTCTTCGTGGGCTCGCTGGTCGCCATCAGTCGTTCCTCCCTGCCGCCCACACGTGACCGATCGCCGTCGCGGCAGAACCGGCCACACCGGACACGGCCGCCCCCAGGGCCGCCCCGCCGGGCAGGGCCGAGCCGATGCCGCGGACGTAGTCGGCAAAGGCCTCACGGGTGGTGAACGCGGGTTCGAACCCCAACACCTCGCGCATCCGGCGGGTGTCCAGACCTCGACCGTAGGCGAGGAACTGGATCTGGTCGCTGCTGAAGTCGGCCAGGCCCGAGCGCTTGACCAGGAGGCCGAACACCCCGGCAGCCGGCATCGGCACGGGGAGCACGGGCCGCCCCGCCATGCCTGCCGCCTGCGTGACGGTGATGATGCCGTCGCCCGAGATGTTCGTGATGCCGGCGGCCGGGCCGGTCGTGGCCAGCAGCAGGGCGCCGACGGCGTCACGCTCGTGGACGAACTGCAGGCGCGCGTCATACCCGAACGGCACCGGCACGACGGGCAGGGCGAAGTAGTCGGTCAGGGAGGTGCGGATGCCAGGGCCGATGATGTTGGCGAACCGCAGCATGGAGATCTCGACGTCGGGCCGGCGCCGCGAGAACCCGCGCACGTACCCCTCGACCTCGACCGAGTCCTTGCCGAAACCGGCCCGGGGCAACGCCTTCGGGCCCATGTCCTCGGTGAACATCGCGGGGTCACGGGGGCTCGAACCGTAGACGGCTGCGGACGACTTCACGACGAGCCGGCGGATGCTCGGCGCCTTCTGGCACGCAGCGAGCAGCTGCATGGTGCCGATGACGTTGATCTCCTTCTGGGAGGTCCGTCCGCCGGCGTGCGTGGGCGTCGCGATGACGTTCATGTGGACGACGGTGTCGACCTCGGACTGCGCGATGATCTTGCCGATCATCGGGTTGCGGATGTCGGCCCGCACGAACTCCGCCCGACCGATGTCGTGCGGGGGCGGGATGACGTCGACGCCGATGACCCGGGAGACCGACGGGTCCTGGGTGAGCTGCCGGGCGAACTGGCCGCCGAGGTAGCGGGAGACGCCGGTCACGAGGACGACATCAGCCATGGCCACCTCCCCTGGATCTCGCAGTCACGAACTGGTGCGGTCACGAGCCGTCCCACTCCTCGCAGCCGATGCCACCCTATCCAGCCGGGCCCGTCCGTCGAGGGGTGCGTCCTCGTCGTGGACGCGGCGCTCATCACACTCGGGGCGCCGCGGGGGGCGTGGGCCCGCGGACCACCCGGCCCCCCGGCCGCGGACCAGACTGCGCGTCCGGGCAGAGCAAAGGCCCCCGCGCTGCGGAGGCCTTTGATCACTTCTTGTTGCGACGCTGGTGGCGGGTCTTGCGAAGCAGCTTGCGGTGCTTCTTCTTCGCCATCCGCTTGCGGCGCTTCTTGATGACAGAGCCCATGAGTGTCCTTGCGGTCGTGGTGTGTTGCCGGACGGGGCAACGAACCAACGCACCACGCCGAACAGTGGTGGCCACTCTAGCGGCCCGACACGTCCCACCCAAACTCGCCCTCTGCGCGACCCGTGGCGGGGATCCGACGCGACCACGACGGCAGTCCGCCACGCAGGCCGAGTAACCCCACGTCAGGGGCCTCGTTGACAGGGCGACCGGGTCACAGAGGACCCGCCCGTCCGCAGGAGATCCCGTGAAGACGTCCCGCACGCACTCGATCGCCATGGGGGTGTGCCTGCTGACCGCGGCCGCCACCGCCCTCCCCCTCTCCTCCGCGGCGGGCGCCCCCGCCGCCGTCCCCGACGCCGTCGGCTCGCCGGCGCTGCCGGCACTCGGCGACACCGTCGACGCGCTCGCCAGGACGCTCGACACCCGGGCCGTGGCCCGTCCCGTCGTCCCGACCACCGCCGCGAAGAACGCGTTGAGCGCGCTGCTCGCCCGCAGCGGCGCCGGTGCGCGTGCGACCTGGGACGAACGCTTCGGGACCCTGCGGTCCCTGCGCGGGTCGCAGCCGCTGACGGCGCCCGCCACCGGGTCCGCCGTCGCCGTGGCCCGCGGCTGGGTGCGGTCCAACGCTGCGGCGTTCGGGCTCACCGCCGGCCAGGTCGACGGCCTCGCGGTCGTGCGCGACCACACGCTCCCCGGCACGGGGACGCACGTCGTGGACCTCGTGCAGACCACCGCCGGGGTGGCCGCCGCCCGGGGCGGTCGGCTCAACATCGCGGTCACCCAGGACGGTCGGGTCCTCTCGTATGCCGGTGACCCCACCCCCGGCGCGACCCTCACGGGCGGCTGGGTGCTGGGTGAGACCGGCGCCCTGCTGCGGACCGCCGGCGTCCTCGCACCCGGGACCGCCTTCACGCCGAAGGCGGACGGCAGGCAGGCCGGGTACACCACTTTCGCCCGGGGACCGTTCGGCGGCCCGTCGTACGTCAAGAAGGTCACGTTCGGCACCAAGGCCGGCCCCGTCGCGGCATACAAGGTGTACTTCCTCAAGAGCACGACGCAGGCCTGGGAGGTCGTCGTCGACGGCACCACGGGTCGGATCCTCTACCGCACCAGCGTCGTCCAGCACGCGGAGGACCCCCAGGGCACGGTGTACGACAACCACCCGGGGGCCGCGAAGGGCGGCACGCCCCGACAGCAGTCGTTCGGGCCGACGGCCCAGTCCCCCAAGGGCTGGGTGGACCCGACAGGACTCGTCGGCACCGGTGTGACGACGTACGGCAACAACGCCGACACCTACGCCAACTGGTCGAACTTCCTTGCGCCTGTTGACAATGCGCCCCGGCCGGTCGCTCCGACGGGCAACTTCAGCTACACCTACACGAACCAGTGGGCGGCGACCAAGGGCCAGACGACCCCCCCGTCGTACGCCCAGGACCTCAACCCCGCCGCGACCAACTTGTTCTTCCAGCACAACCGGATCCACGACGAGTATTACGCGCTCGGCTTCACCGAGTCCGCGGGCAACTTCCAGCTCGACAACGGCAGCAACGGGGGCATGGGCGGCGACGCGATCCGCGGCCTCGTCCAGGCCGGCGCCGCCTCCGGTGGCAGCCCCACCTACACCGGTCGGGACAACGCCTACATGCTCACGCTCGACGACGGCATCCCGCCGTGGAGCGGGATGTTCCTCTGGGAGCCGATCGACGACGCGTTCGAGGGGCCCTACCGCGACGGCTCGTTCGACATGAGCGTCATCCAGCACGAGTACACCCACGGCCTGTCGACGCGGTACGTCGCGGGTGGCAGTGCGCTCGGTTCGCAGCAGGCCGGGTCGATGGGTGAGGGCTGGTCCGACTGGTACGCGCTCAACCACGGGTTCAACGCCGGCCTGCTCAGCAAGCCGATCGTGGGCGACTACGTGACCGGCAACGCGACCCGCGGCATCCGCAACTGGAACTACGACCAGAACCCCACCACGTTCGGCGACATCGGCTACGACCTCACCGGGCCCGAGGTGCACGCCGACGGTGAGATCTGGACGGCCACGCTGTGGGACCTGCGCAAGGCCCTCGTGGCCCGCTACGGCGCGGCCAAGGGCGCGGACGTGGCGGCCCGGCTCGTGACCGACGGCATGCCGCTGACCGCACCGGACCCGTCCTTCCTCGACGCCCGCGACGGCATCCTGTCCGCCGACCTCGACCGCTTCCACGGCGCCAACACCGACCTCATCTGGTCGGTCTTCGCCAAGCGTGGCGCCGGCGCCTCGGCCAGGAGCATCACGGGCGACGACACCGACCCGACCCCCGGCTTCGACCACCCGGCCGCGGCGCCCAACGGCACGGTCGCCCTGACCGTCCTCAACGCCACGACCGGCAAGGCCGTCCCGAACGCCAAGGTCATCCTCGGTCGCTTCGAGGCGCGGGTGAGCCCGCTCGGCCGGACCGGCTCCACCGGCGGCTTCTCCGTCAAGGCCGTCGCCGGCACCTACCCGCTGACCCTCCAGGCCCCCGGGTTCGGCGTGCAGACGATCGACGGGTTCGCCGTCGCTGCGGGCAGGAACGCGGCCCGCACCATCAAGCTGGCCCCCAACCTCGCCTCCACCTCGGCGGGTGCCACGGTGGTGAGCGCGTCCAGCCAGGACGACGGTGCACCGGCGAAGTTCGCCTTCGACGACACCGCGGCGTCGGTCTGGGCGACCAAGGCGGGCACGACGCCGTACAACCAGGGACCGGACCAGCGGGTGACCGTGAAGCTCGCGGCTCCCGCCACGGTGAGCAGCGTGCGCGTCAGCGCGTTCAAGGCCACCAACGCCTCGCGGTTCAGCGCCCTCAAGGGCTTCACCGTGCAGACCTCGACCGACGGGGTCACCTGGACGACGGCCCGCACCGGTGCCTTCGCGTATGCCGCGCCGCGGCCCACGGCGCCCGACCTCAACTTCACGACGTTCGCGTTGTCGACGCCGGTGAAGGCGGGGTACGTGCGGTTCTTCGTCGACTCGGTGCAGGGCAACACCGCCACCCAGGCGCAGGTCGCCGACATCGAGGTGTTCGGGTCCGGGGCGGTCGTCCAGAACGGCTCGGTCACCCCTGACAAGCCCTTCACGGACTCCGGCACCATCACCGCGCCGAACCCCGCCGCGGGTGACGCCACCGGGCTGCAGAACGTCTTCGGGGTCACGGGCACGGAGATGAACACCGCCTGCACGTTCCCGCCGGCCAGCCAGGGGGTGGACGGCTGGGTGAGCAAGTTCCCGGCCGGGTTCTCCGACGGGCTGCACTCGGTGTCGGTCAAGGGCACGAGCGACGCGGACGCCACGGTCGGGCACGACCTCGACCTGTACTTCCTCGACAGCTCCTGCCAGCCCACCGGGTCGGTCGCGACCGCGGCCGGCGACGAGTCGGCGGTCATCCCACCCGGCTCGGTCTACCTGGTGACGCAGCTCTACACCGGCGCGAACGTCAAGGTGGCGGTCACCGCGGTCGACAACCGCTGACCGGGCGTCCCTGCGGGGCGGCGACCAGGCGGCCGCGACGCACAGCGAGGGCGGACCGGGACTCCTCGTCCCGGTCCGCCCTCGCTGTCTGCTGCAGCCGACCGATCAGGCGGTGTCGACGTACGAAGTGCGCAGGTACTTGTGCACGGCATCCTCCGGGACCCGGAAGGACCGACCGACGCGGATGGCGGGAAGCTCACCTGCGTGCACCATGCGGTACACCGTCATCTTCGACACGCGCATGATCGAGGCCACCTCGGCGACGGTCAGGAACCGCACCTCGGCGAGCTGTCGCTCGTTGGACATGTGAACCTCGATCTTCTACACGCGCGCATCGCCGGCTTCCCCTCCGGCGGACCTCTACGCTCGTGCAAGGGGAACTGTAGGGGCTGATGTGACTCATGGGGAAGTCAATGTGAAAACTAAATCCCCACTGTCCAGTCGACACGCCGTACGGATGGAACAGATCGCCCGAACGGACCGCCCTCAGTCGAACCAGACATCGAGGCCGTGGAGGGGGAAGACGGCCTGGCGGGTGGCCATCACCGCCCGGTCCACCTCGCTGTGCGGGTTGTAGCCCATGTCCCAGGGCTGGTGCCAGATCGGCCCCTCGGCGGGGTCGAGGTCGCCCATCCGGCGTGGGCCCTCACGCCCGAGCAGGGTGCGCACGTGGTCGAGCCAGCCCTCCGGGACGGCTTCGGTGAGCGGCACAGGCCGGTGCGCCGCGATCGCCGTGAGGTGGGTCCACGACCGCGGGACGACGTCGACGATCTCGTAGCCGCCACCGCCGAGGGCGACCCAGCGCCCCCGGCAGACCTCGTGCGACAACCGGTGCAGGGCGTCGGCGGCCGCCCGCTGGGCGTCGACCGACAGGGAGAGGTGGGCCAGCGGGTCCTGCGCGTGGGTGTCGCACCCGTGCTGGGTCACGAGGACGTCGGGCTTGAAGGCCCGCACCAGCGGCAGCGCCGTCGAGTGCAGGGCACGCAGCCAAGCGGAGTCGCCGGTGCCGGGAGGGAGGGCGATGTTGACGGCATCGCCCTGCGCCGCTGGCCCACCGATGTCGCCGGCGAAGCCGGTGCCGGGGAACAGCGCCCGCCCGGACTCGTGCAGGGAGATGGTGAGGACGCGCGGGTCGTCCCAGAAGGCCCGCTCCACGCCGTCACCGTGGTGGACGTCGACGTCCACGTAGGCGACGCGCTCGGCGCCGTGGTCGAGCAGCCACTGGATGCCGACGGCGATGTCGTTGTAGATGCAGAAGCCGGCGGCGCTCCCCGGCATGGCGTGGTGCATGCCGCCGCAGAAGTTGACCCCGTGCTCGGCGCGGCCCTCCCACACGTCGGCGCACACGGCCCTGGTGCCCTCGGCGACCCGCGCGCTTGCCTCGTGCATGCCGGCGAAGGCGGGGTCGTCCTCCGTGCCCAGGCCGAAGGCCGGGTCGGCGACCGCGGGGTCGAGCGAGGCGGCCCGCACCGCGGCAATGTAGTCGACGTCGTGGACGGTCTCGAGGACCTCGTCGCCCGGGACCTCGGGGCTGAAGACCTCGACCCCGTCCCCGTCGAAGACCCCCAGCGCGTCGCAGAGCCGCGCGGTCAGGTCGAGACGGACCGGGCTCATCGGATGACCCGGCCCGAAGTCGTAGGCGGTGAAGCCGGGGTCCCAGACCACCCGCACCTGTGAGGGCATGCGGGAACGCTACCCGTGCGTAGCCTCCGGTGGACAGCACGGTCCCACCAGCAGGGACGCGGTAGCGTGGCCTGCTCACGTCGACGACGCCACGGAGGGCTGCTCAGGTGGGTAAGAAGCTGTACGAGGACGACGTCCTCGTCATCGGGCTCGGGCGCTTCGGCGGCTCGGTCGCCGTCGAGCTGCAGCGGCTCGGGCACCACGTCGTCGCCGTCGAGCGGGACCACGAGCTGGCCGAGACGTTCCTCGGCAAGGTGACCAAGATCGTCCAGGCCGACGCCAGCCAGCCGCAGTCCATGGCGCACCTCAAGGCGCGCAGCTTCAAGCTCGCGGTGGTGGGCATCGGTTCCTCGGTCGAGGCCTCGGTGCTCTGCGCGATGAACCTCGTGGACGCGGGGATCCCCACCATCTGGGCCAAGTCGCTGAGCCCCGAGCACGCGCGGATCCTCGAGCGGATCGGTGTGCACCACGTCATCTCGCCCGAGGCCGAGAGCGGCCGCCGCGTCGCGCACCTGCTCAACGGCAAGCTGATGGACTACATCGAGTTCGACGACGGCTTCGCCATCGTCAAGATGAAGCCGCCGCAGGAGGCCATCGGCTTCACGTTGGCGCAGAGCCAGATCCGCAGCAAGTACGGCGTCACGGTCGTGGGCGTCAAGGCACCCGAGCAGGACTTCACGTATGCCGTGCCGGAGACCAAGGTCACCGCGCACGACACGCTCATCGTCAGTGGTCCGACGGACCTGCTGGACCGGCTGGCCTCCCGCCCCTGACGGTCAGGGAAGGCGCCGACGCACCACGGTGCGCCACCTGCGTCAGAGCGAGGGGGTCCCGCGGTCCTCGCCGAGCGGCAGCACCATGGCGACCTCGTCCTCCTCGTCCTCACCCTGCTGGACCCGCATGGGACGGCGGCTGTCCGTCGGGCGGAACCCGGCGCCGCTGGCGAAGGCGACCGCGCGGCCGTTGTCCGAACCGACCCAGTAGGCGAGGTGGCTGCGTCCCTGCGCGCGCGCCTCGTCGGCGCCGGCCTGGACCAGCTGGGTGGCGACCCCGGTCCCCCGGGCCGCGGGGGTGACCCACAGCCCGAAGAGCTCGGCCACGCGGTCGTTGCCCTCCTGGGCCTGCCCCACGCTGACGACCCCGACCGTCTGGCCCTCGACCTCGGCCAGCAGCCGCTGCGAGCGGCGCAACCGGGTGCGCCAGAAGTCCTCGTCGTAGCCGCGTTCCTCGTCCAGGGAGGCCGCGAAGGCCTCCGGGGACTCCTCGAGAGCACTGAGGCGAGCAGTCTTGTACTGCTCCCACTCGTCCTCGCCCAGCCGGCGCACGGAGATCTCGCTCATGCGGACACTCTCGCACGACGGGAGCGGTTGGTGGGGCGAGGTCACCCAGAGTTCACCGTGAGGCGTCTGTGCGCCCCCTGAGAAGGTGCTCCATCTCGAACTCGCCCACCCCCGGGTAGTGCGGCAGCTCGCCGGTCCGTCCCGTGCGGACGAACCCGACCCGCGCGTAGAAGGCAGCGGCCCGGGGGTTCTCGTCGGCGACGTCGAGGGTGACCCGGCGCAGCCCCAGCCCGGTCGCGTGCGCGACTAGCGCCTCGACGAGGCCGTCCGCGACCCCCGTCCCTCGGGCGTGCGCCGCGACCCACATCGCCACGAGGCAGGCCTCGTCGGCAGGACGGTCCGGCACCGACCACAGCGTCACGGTCCCCACCGGCAGGTCGCCGTGGAGAGCCAGCCAGGCAGCGCCTTCTCTGACCCGGTCGTGCCAGACCTGGTCGTCGAAGGCGATCTCGCGGGCGAAGGTGCTCCCGTAGGCACGAGGTTGGTCCAGGAGCATGGCGAAGCGCACCGCGCGGTGCACCTGCCAGTGCTCAGGGAGCACCTTGCGGATGGTCAGGTCACTCATGCCCGGAGGCGAGCTCGTGCGAACGGTTCGCGGCCGCCTCCATCGCCGTGATGAACGCGGCGCGCACCTTGTGGTCGTCCAGCTGGCGCAGGGCTGCCGCCGTCGTGCCGCCCGGGGAGGTGACCTGCTCGCGCAGCACCGTCGGGTGCTGGCCGGTCTCGCGCATCATCGTCGCGGCGCCGAACAACGTCTGGACGACCAGCTCCGTGGCCGTCGGCCGCGGCAGGCCCAGCACCACGCCGGCCTCGATCATCGCCTCGACCACGTAGAAGATGTAGGCGGGGCCGGAGCCGCTGATGGCGGTGACCGCGTCCTGGTGCTTCTCGGCGACCTGGACCACCCGCCCGCAGGAGCGCAGCAGCTCGGCCGCCTCCTCGAGGTGGACGGCGTCGGCGCTGCGCCCCGGGCTCACCGCGGCCATGCCCTGGTCGACCAGCGCCGGGGTGTTGGGCATGACGCGGACCACGGCCACCCCCGCGGGGAGCCGGCTCTCCAGCCAGGCCGTGGGGATGCCGGCGGCGAGGCTCACGACGAGGTTGCCCGCCGAGACGTGGTCGCTGATCTCCTCGACGAGCTGGCCCATGTCCTGCGGCTTCACCACGAGGACGATGGTGTCGGCGGCCTCCGCGGCCTCGGTGTTGGACAGCGCGCGCACGCCGTACTGCGCGGCGAGCTCCTCGGCCCGCCCGGGGCGTCGCGCGGTGACCACGAGGTCCCCGGCCGGTCGGCCGGACCTGATCAACCCGGAGAGCAGCGTCTCCCCCATCGTGCCGGCACCGAGGATCGCGACAGTTCCCATGGGGGCAGTCTGTCAGCCGCGCAGGCGCTCGGGCGCGTCAGTTCTTCGAGGCGAGACCGCGCAGGAAGAACATGGTGTTGGCGGGACGCTCGGCCATGCGGCGCATGAGGTAGCCGTACCACTCCTCGCCGTAGGGGATGTAGACGCGCATCTGGTTGCCGCGGTCGGCGATGCGCTTCTGCTCCTCGGGGCGGATCCCGTAGAGCATCTGGTACTCGAAGGAGTCGGCGTCGCGGTGGTGGTGGGCCGCGAGCGCGCCCGCGATCTCGATGAGCCGTGGGTCGTGGCTGGCCACCATGGGGTAGCCGTCGCCCGCCATGAGGATCTTCAGGCAGCGCACGTAGTTCTGGTCCACGTCGGCCGACGACTGGTGCGCGACCGACTCGGGCTCCTTGTAGGCGCCCTTGCAGAGCCGGACCCGGCTCCCCTCGTGCGCGAGGTCGCGGCAGTCACCCTCGCTGCGCTTGAGGTACGACTGGATGACGGCGCCCACCCACGGGAAGTCCTGGCGCAGCTCGCGCAGGGACTCCAGCGTGGCGTCGGTGGTCGTGTGGTCCTCCATGTCGAGGGTCACGGTGGTGCCGGCGTTCGCGGCCGCCTGGCAGATCTCGCGCGCGTGGTCGAGGGCGATCTTGTGGCCGTCGCCCGGAAGGTACTGGCCGAGCGCGGAGAGCTTGAGGCTCACCTCGCCCATCCCGTGCTGGGAGAGGTCCGCGTCGGCGAGCGCCTTGAGCAGCTCGAGGTAGTGGTCACGCGTGCGGATCGCCTGCGTGAGGTCGGTCGTGTCCTCGCCCAGGTAGTCGATCGTCGCGAGCCGGTTGGTGGCCCGCAGCTCCGCGACGGCGGCCACGGCGTCCGCAGTGGCGTCACCGGGGACGAACCGCCGGACGACGCTGCGGCTGACCGGCGCCTTCTCGATGGTCTGGCGGACCGTTCCGCTCTTGGAGAGCTGGAGCAGGGAGTTGCGCAGCAGGTCACTGGCGTCCACAGGGGTCCTTCCGACGACGATGTGGGGGCCCGGAGGCCGCCCACAAGGCTAACGTCAGGGCGCGGTGGCGACGAACGAGGGCAGCCCGAGGGTGATGGGACCGTTCGTGGCGGAACCGGACAGGTAGGCGTAGACGCCGACCGCGCCGGGCGACTGGAGGGAGGCCGTGGCGTCCGTGGAGGAGACCGTCCAGGCCGCCGGCTCGGCGGTCCCGGACCGCCACACCTTCCCGGTCAGGGTCGTCGGGTTCGTGCCGGAGGCGACCAGCCGCAGGTCGAGGCTGTCGCCGGCCGCCACGACGAGCCCCGTCAGCGGCGCCGTCGCGAGGACCGTCTCCACTCCCCCCACCGTGCGCGCGAGGTATGCCGTGGTGTCGGTCGCGGTGACCCGCACCTTGAGCCGGTAGTCGGAGGTGCCTGCCCGCCGCGCCACGACGGAGGTGAAGACGCCACCGCCGGTGGTCGCCTTGTCGAACCGCATCGCCGTCCGCACGTCGGCGCCGACCGCCGAGGTGGAACCCAGGTAGGCCGAGGGCCCGCTGCCCGCGGCGAGCTGCATCGTGGCGCTGCCACCCGAGACCGAGAAGTTGGTCGCGGCCGTCGTCAGCGTCCAGGCACCGCCCGTGGCCGCCGAGCCCCAGCCGCCGGTCACGGTGCGCTCGAAGTCGTCAGCGGCGATGACGGCGGGGTCGGCCACGACGACCTGGCTGCTGGTCGTCCCCGTCGCCCCGGCGTCGTCGGTGACGGTGAGGGTGACCGTGTAGGTGCCGGGCGCGGCATACGTCCGGCTGGGAGTCACGCCGGTGGCGGTGGCACCGTCGCCGAAGGTCCACACCCAGCTCGTGACCGAGCCGTCGGGGTCGCTCGAGCCGGAGCCGTCGAAGGTGGCGGTCAGGCCGGTCGCACCGGAGGTGAAGGACGCGGTGGGGGGCTGGTTGCCGCCGCCACCGCCGTTGCGCAGGGCGTACTGCGCCTGCACCTGCGCCTGGGTCAGGGCCGTCGGGTACACCGCGAACTCGTCGACGTTGCCGACGAAGTTGCGCGAGGTGGGGACGTTCGGCCACGGGGGCGTGGCGCCGGCCATGGTGAACCAGTCGCCGCCCACCCGCCAGTAGCCGAGGTAGGCCTCCCCCGCGGTGGTGTCGGCACGCTGGCCGACGAGGGCACCGTCGACGTAGAGCCGCATGCCGGCCGCCCCCATCGTCGCGGAGAGCATGTGCCACTGGTTGTTGTTGTAGGCGGCCGCGCTCGTGACGACCCGTGTCGAGTTGTCCTGGGCGCGGACGCCGAAGTTGACCCGTCCGGCGTTGTCCATCCAGAGCTGGCGGTCGCGGTGGTCGGAGTCGCCGAACTGCTGGTCGCCGAAACCGAAGATGCGTCCGCCGCGGGTGCTCGTGGTGCGCACCCAGGCCTGGATCGTGAAGGTGTCCGGGGCCGTCTCTGTGCCGAGTGCGTAGACCCGGCTCCAGTCGTTGTCGGTGAGCTGGGCGGCGGTGTCACCGACGATGGCTCCCGGCTGGTTCCAGTTGATCCCGGTGTTGCCCCGGCCGTCGGTGACGCCGACGCCGGGGCTGGCCGTGGTGCCCGCTGCCCGGTCGCTGACCTGGAGTCCGGAGGTCTCGTTCATCGGCCAGTAGAGGCGCGCACCCGCGGCCCGGACCGCCTGCGCGTAGGCCGTGCTCGTCGGCGAGGTCGTCGGCATGGTCACGCCCACGCTGGCGCCGTAGACGGTGTTGCCGTCGTCGTCGTTCGCGACCAGCTGGTACGTGTAGGTCGCTCCCGGCGTCAGCCCGGTGTCCACGAACCCGAGCGCGGGGGTGTTCCACCAGTTCGAGCTGCTCGACGTCGTGTACCGCGGGGCGCCGAACGCACCGTTGCGGATGACCCGGTAGGCGAGGGCCAGGTCGTCACGGTCGTAGCCGGCCGTCCAGCTGACCCGCAGGGTGGATGACGACGTGGGAACCAGCCGCGGCGTGAATACCCCGGTGGCGAAGAGCGGGCCCTGCTTCGCGGGGGCGATCGGCTTGCGGGCGAAGCGCACCAGCCCCTGCTGGCCGACGCCGTTGACGGTCGGGAACTCGCCGCCGTACAGGACGTAGTCCGCGTTGCCCGTGACGTTCCACCCCGCCTGGAACTGGCCCGTGTAGGTCCCCATGGTCATGTCCGGGAGCCAGGTCACGATGGACGGAGTCCGCGCCTTGCCCCGCCACTCGGGGTACCCCAGGGCGTCGGTGAGGATGTCGCCCTGTGCCGTGTCCGTCCACGCCATGGCGTGCAGGAAGCGCCACTGCTCGTACTGCGGCATCCCGCCGCCCTGGGTGCCGCAGTAGTGCGAGTGCTCGGCGGTGTAGACGATGCCGTTGGCCGTGAACACCGAGTAGTTGTCGCCGTGGCAGTCGGTCACCCATTCCAGGGTGGACGTGGTCACCGGGACCTTGAACGTGCCCTCGAGGTTGCCGCCCGGACCGAAGGCCCACGTCGTGCCGTAGACGAACGACCCCTGCACCCGGAGGCTGCTCACCCCGGCGTCCACCCCGGCGTTCCGGACGGCCGGGTGCCAGGTCGGGTCGAGGACGCCGTTGACGGCCCCGATCTTGGCCAGCCCGTATGCCGCCTGCCCACCGACGTTCTGGAACGAGCCACCCGCGAAGACCCACTGCCCGTCCTCGGAGACCGTGACCGCCCAGACCGTGTAGTCGGCACCGGGGTCCCAGGGCAGCACCGCGCCGTCGGAGACGCGGAAGGCGGCCAGGTTGTTGCGCAGCTGACCGTTGCCGAGCCCCGCGAAACCGCCGCCGACGTAGACGGTGTCGGCGGTCACCGCCACGGACCGCGCCTGGGAGTTCACGCCGGTGGGGTTGAACGCCGTCACGAGCGCACCGGTGGCGGGGTCGAGCGCTGCGACCCGTCGACGGGCCTGCCCGTTGACGGCGGTGAAGTCGCCGACGACGTAGAGGCGGCTGCCGTCGGGGGCCGCGGCGACGGACAGCACCTGGGCGTTGAGGGCCGGGGCGAAACCCGTCACCAGCTGGCCGGTGGTGAGGTCGTAGGCCAGGAGGTTGCTGCGGGGGACGAGGTTGGTGCCGGGCGCCGCGCCGGGTGGTCTGGCGTTGGCGAACGAGCCGCCGGCGTAGACGGTGTTGCCGATGATGACCTGGGACCAGACGACACCGTCGACCTGCACGGTCGGCAGTGCGTCGGCCGTGACCGAGCTCGCCGGCGCGGGGACGACCGGGGCGGGGGCCGCGCCGGCGGGTGTCCCTGCCGCGACGAGGAGCCCGAGCGCCAGCCCGAGGGCGGCCAGGGAGGCGGTGAGCCTGCGGGTCGGCACCATGAGGGAACCTCGGATCCGGTGTGCGGACGCCAGGTCGCGTCGGGCCTCCCCTGCGAGACGCGTCGTGCGCTGTCGGACACGACCACGCTAGCCACGGACGCCGGGCACCGGATCGAGCGATCGTCGTAGGACCCCGACCGCCAGTGGTAGCAGTCCCCCGCGGCAGCTACCGGGTGCCGGTGCCGCGCAGGGCGTACTGCGCCTGCACCTGCGCCTGGGTGAGGGCGCTCGGGTAGACCGCGAACTCGTCGACGCCCCCGACGAAGTTCCGCGACGTCGGCAGGTTCGGCCAGGCGATGCTCCCGCGTGCCGCGGTGAGCAGGTCGCTGCCCACCCGCCAGTAGCCGAGGTAGGCCTCGCCCGACGTGGTGTCGGCACGCTGGCCCACGAGCACCCCGTCGGCGTACAGCCGCATCCCGGCGGGGCTCATCGTCGCGGTCAGCTGGTGCCACCGGGTGTCGTTGTAGGGACCGGTGCTCGTGACCACCCTGGTCGTGCCGTCCTGGGCGCGGACGCCGAAGTTGATGCGTCCCGCGTTGTCCATCCACAGCTGGCGGTCCGCGTGGTGGGAGTTGGCGTACTGCAGGTCCCCGAAGCCGAGGATCCGGCCGCCCCGGGTGGTCGAGGTGAGCACCCAGGCCTGGACGCTGAACGTGTCCGGGGCCGTCTCCGTCCCCAGCGCGTGGATGCGGCTGTAGGCACTGTCCGTGAGCTGGACGGCCGCGCTCCCGTCGATAGCCCCGGGACGCCCCCACCCGATCCCGCTGGCGCCGGTGCTGTCGGTGTCCGCCAGCCCGTCGGTGACGCCCACCCCCGTCGAGGTCGTGGTGCCGGCTGCGCGGTCGGTGACCTGCAGTCCGGCCGGCTCGTCCATCGGCCAGTACAGCCGCGCACCGGCCGCGCGGACGGCCTGGGCGTACGGAGTGCTCGGTGGCACGGCCAGGGGGATCGTCACCGTGGTGGTGGCGCCGTAGACGGTGTTGCCGTCGTCGTCGTTCGCGACCAGCTGGTACGTGTACGTCGCTCCCGGGGTCAGCCCGGTGTCCACGAACCCGAGCGCCGGGAGGTTCCACCAGTTCGACGGTGCCGTGGTGGTGTACCGCGGGCTGCCGTAGGCGCCGCCCCTGACCACGCGGTAGGTGAGGAAGAGGTCGTCACGGTCGTACCCGGCCGCCCAGCTGACCCGCACGGCGGACGACGAAGTGGGAACCAGCCGCGGCGTGAACACCCCGGTGGCGAACAGCGGTCCCTGCTTCGCGGGCGCGATCGGCTTGCGGGCGAAGCGCACCAGCCCCTGCTGGCCGACGCCGTTGACCTTCGGGAACTCACCGCCGTACAGGATGTAGTCGTCGTTCCCGACGACGCTCCAGCCCGCCTGGAACTGGCCGGTGACGGTCCCGCTGGTCATGCTCGGCGTCCAGCTGACGATCGACGGCGTCCGTGCCTTGCCGCGCCAGTCCGCATAGCCGAGGGCGTCGGTGAGGATGTCGCCCTGCGCCGTGTCGGTCCAGGCCATCGCACGCTGGAAACGCGTCGGGCTGTCCTGCGGCATCCCGCCGCCCTGCGTGCCGCAGTAGTGCGTGTGGCTCGTGGTGTAGACGATCCCGTGGGCCATGTAGGCGGAGTAGTTGTCGCCGTGGCAGTCGGTCACCCACTCGAGGGTGGACGTGGTCACCGGGACCTTGAACGTGCCCTCGAGGTTGCCACCGGGACCGAAGTGCCACGTGGTGCCGTAGACGAAGGCCCCCTGCACCCGGAGGCTGCTGATGCCCGCGTCCACGCCCGCGTTGCGCACCGCGGGGCGCCAGGTGAGGTCGAGCGTCCCGTTGCCCGCGCCGATCTTGGCCAGCCCGTATGCCGCCTGCCCACCGACGTTCTGGAACGAGCCACCCGCGATGACCCACTGCTGGTCCTGCGAGACCGCGAGGGCCCAGACCGTGTAGTCGGCACCCGGGTTCCAGGCCCTGGTCGCGCCGTCCGAGGCGCGGAAGGCCGCCAGGTTGCTGCGGAGCAACCCGTTGCCGAGGCCGGCGAAGCCACCACCCACGTAGACGGTGTCGGCCGTCACGGCCACCGCGCGGGCCTGCGAGTTGACCCCCACGGGCTTGAACGCCGTCACCAGGGCCCCGGTGACCGCATCGACGGCAGCCACCCTGCGGCGAGCCTGTCCGTTCACCGTGGTGAAGTCCCCCACGAGGTAGATGCGACGGCCGTCGGTCGACGCCGCCAGCGAGAGCACCTGGGCGTTGAGGGTCGTGACGAAACCCGGGACCAGCCGACCGGTGGTGAGGTCGTAGGCGAGCAGGTGGGTCCGGCGGGTGAGGTTCGTGCCGGGTGGGGCCCCCGCCGGTCGGGCATTGAGGAAGGACCCCCCGACGTACACCGTGTTGCCGACGATGACCTGCGACCAGACGACGCCGTCGACCTGCACCGTGGGCAGGGCGTCGGCCGTCACGGTGTCAGCGGGGGTCGGGACCACCGGCGCCGGCGCTGCGACGGCCGGCAGGGGCGCGAGGCAGAGGGCGACCGCAGCAAGGACCGCAGCCAGGATGGTGGTCACGACCGTGGTGAGGACCAGGGTGGGCCGCGCGCGGGGCGATCGGGTGGATCCCATCGTGGCCCCCTGCTGCGACGCTGACGGCGAAGGTCGGGACGGCGGGGCCGCCGGAACCCACTGCACGTCGATCACGCTAGCCACGCCCCACGGGTCGCAACTCCTGCGATCGTCGTAGGGCGTCGGGAAGGTCCTAGGCCGTGCGTCGCCGCAGGGTGAGGCTGCCGAGCACCAGGGACGCGACCACCCAGCCGACGATCACCGTCGCGTCGGCCGTCACGTCCTGGCCGGGGCTGGCACTGGTGGTGACGACCTTCATGGCGTCCACGGCATACGAGAGGGGCAGCACGTCGGACACCACGTGCAGGACGTCGGGCAGGCGGTCGCGGGCCACGAGCAGCCCGCACAGCAGGAACTGTGGCAGCACGAACGCCGGCATGAACTGCACGGCCTGGAACTCGGTGCGGGCGAACCCGCTGGCGAGCAGGCCGAGGGCCGAGCCGAGCAGGGCGTCGAGGACGGCCACCACGACGAGCTGCCACACCGGGCCGGCGACGTCGAGGCCGCACACCCAGACCGCGAAACCCGTTGCCACCAGGGCCTGCAGGACCGCCATCACCCCGAAGGCGAGGGCGTACCCCAGCATGAAGTCACCCTTGCCCATCGGGGTGGTGAGCAGTCGCTCGAGGGTGCCCGAGGTGCGTTCGCGCAGGGTGGCCACGCTCGTCACGATGAACATCACGACGAAGGGGAACACCCCGAGCAGTGGCGCGCCCAGGGCGTCGAACACGGGGGTGTCCTGGAAGATCCACGCCAGCAGCCCGATGAGCACGCAGGGCACGACGAGCATCAGGGCGATGGTGCGGTGGTCGGCCCGCAGCTGGGCCAGCACCCGGCCGGCGGTGACGACGGTGCGGTGCACGTTCATCGGGCAGCCTCCTCGGCTCGGTCGATGAGGGCCAGGAAGGCGCCCTCCGCATCGGTGGCACCGGTGCGTTGGAGCAGGTCGGGCAGCGTCGCGTCGGCGAGGACCTCGCCCTCACGCAGCAGCAGGAGCCGGTCGCACCGCGCGGCCTCGTCCATCACGTGGCTCGAGACGAGCAGCGAACGGCCTTGTGCCGCAAGGCGGCCGAACAGGTCCCACAGGTCGCGTCGCAGGACCGGGTCGAGACCGACGGTCGGCTCGTCGAGGACGAGCAGCTCCGGGTCGCCGACGAGGGCACAGGCCAGGGAGGCCCGGGACCGCTGGCCGCCGGACAGCCGACCCACGGGCGAGTCGGCGTGGCTGCCGAGGTCGACGGCGGCGATGGCCTCGTCGACCGACGTGCGCGGGGCCCCCAGGATCGAGGCGAAGTAGCGGACGTTCGCCCGGACCGTGAGGTCGTCGTAGACGCTGGGGCTCTGGGTGACGTAGCCGATCCGGTGGCGCAGGGTCGGCGACCCGGCGGGCTCGCCGAGGACACGGACCGACCCGGCTGCCACGACCTGGACCCCGACGACCGCGCGGATGAGGGTGGACTTCCCGCTCCCGCTCGGGCCGAGCAGGCCCACCACCTGACCGACGGGGACACGCACCGACAGCCCCGGGATCACCGTGCGCCCTCCTCGGACGACCCGGAGCCCGTCGATCTCCACGGCGTTATTCATCATGCGATGAAATGTACTCCCGGTTCGGGCGCCCGACAAGGGGGCGCGCGCCCCGAAGGTGCGCCGGCAGGCGCGCCCGGTGGGTGCGACGGATGGGTGCGCCGGATGGGTGCGCGGACGGGTGCCACGACGGTGCGGCAACAGCTGCGGCGACAGGTTCGGCGGCAGGTGCCCCGGGGCTACGTCACTGATCGCGCAGTGCGATCAGTGACGTAGCGCCGACACTTCAGTCCAGTGGGGCGAGGTACCGCTGGATGGTGGGGCCGAGCTGGGCAGCGAGCTCGTCGTGCGACGCGTCGGCGACGGCGGGGAACTCCACGATGTAGCGCATCACGGCGAGCCCGACCATCTGCGAGGCCGCCAGCCCGGCCCGCAGCTCCAGCTCGTGCGGCGGCTCCCCCTGCGGGGCCAGCTCGCGCAGCACCCGGCCGAACACCTCGCGGGTCAGGAACTCCCGCAGCATCACGGTCGCCTCGTGGTGCGTCAGCGCCGACCTGATCAGGGCCTGGAAGCGCTCCTTGCCCTCCTCGCCGTCCCAGACGCGGAGGAAGGTGCGGACCAGGTTCTCCCCGACCCGCTCGCGCGGGCCGTGCACGATGGCGGCGATGAGGACGGCCGGGTCGGCGGGGATGTCCATGACGGCGGCGAACAACGCCGCCTTGCCGCCGAAGTAGTGGTGCACCAGGGCGGGGTCGACCTCGGCCCGGCGGGCGACACCGCGGACGGAGGTGGCGTCATACCCCTGCTCGGCGAAGTCCGCCCGCGCGGCGGCGAGGATGGACGCCTTGGTGTCGGAGGCGCCCGGACGCCGGCCGCGAGGGCTCACGACGCCCCTGCGACCGAGGCCGTCGCGAGGTGGAGCCGCGCGAACGCGAGCGCCTCGGCGAGGTCGAGCTCGCGCTCCTCCGGCAGCAGCTTCCTCGTGCCGACCTCGACGACGACCGAGCCGGAGTAGGAACGGGCGGCGAGCATCTCGAGGAACTCGGCGCACGGCTGCAGGCCACGCCCCGGCACGAGGTGCTCGTCCTTGAGCGAGCCCAGCCCGTCGGCGAGGTGCACGTGGGTCAGGCGCGGGCCGAGCACCCGGGCCATCTCCATCGCGTCGGAGCCCGCGGTCGCCGTGTGCGACAGGTCGAGCGTGACGTTGTCGTACGCCTGGGAGACCGGGTCCCAGTGCGGCAGGTACGCCTCGAACTCCCGCTGCCGGGCCCGCCACGGGAACATGTTCTCGACGGCGAGCCGGATGCCTGTCTCGTGCTCGCGCAACGCGACCCCCTCGACGAAGTCGCGGGCGTACTCCTTCTGCCACCGGAACGGCGGGTGCAGCACCACCGTCGAGGCACCGAGCTCCTGGGCGAGCTCGATCGACTTGTCGACCTTGGTCCACGGCTCCGGACCCCACACCCGCTGCGTCAGCAGCAGCGTCGGGGCGTGCACGGACACCACCGGGAGGCCGTGGAGCTCGCTGAGCGCCCGCAGCGCCCCCGCCTCCTGCGTCACCGGGTCGGTCCACACCATCACCTCGACGGCGTCGTACCCGAGTCGGGCGGCCAGCGCGAAGGCGGCTGCGCAGTTCTCGGGGTAGACCGAGGCGGTCGAGAGCGCCACCGTGGCACCGGGAACCCTGACCGCCGAGGACATGTCACCGAGCCTACCGACGCAGCCGCGAGACGCCCCGGCCACGGGTCACCCGCGTCAGCGCATGCTGTCGAGCCGGTTGAGGATGATGCCCTCGCGCAGCGCCCACGGACAGATGTCCAGGCGCTCGAGGTCGAGCAGGTCCATCGCGGCCTCGGCGACCAGCGCGCCGGCGAGCAGCTGGCGGGCCCTCCCCGCCGAGACGCCGGGGAGCCCGGCCCGCTGCGCGGCGGTCTTCCCCGCCAGGGTCCGGACGAGGTCGGCGAGAGCGGCGCGCTCGAGGTGGCGGGCGGCATACGGGCCCTCGCTGCTCGGCGCGGCACCGGTGATCCGGGCGAGCGAGCGCAGGGTCTTGGACGTGCCCACGGCGCGGTCCGGCACCCCGGCCTTGGTGAGCGGGCGGATGTCGCCCGCGAGGCGGACACGGATGGCGCGCCTCGCCTCACGGATGACGTCGGCGTCGGGCGGGTCCCCGGGCAGGAGGTCGCGGGTCAGCCGGCCCGCACCGAGCGGCAGGCTCACGGCAACGTCGGGGTCCTCGTCCATGCCCGCAGCGAGCTCGAGCGAGCCACCGCCGATGTCGACGACGAGCAGGGTGCCGCTCGACCAGCCGAACCAGCGTCGCGCCGCGAGGAAGGTCAGCCGCGCCTCTTCCTCCCCGGAGAGCACCTGCAGGTCGACCCCACGCTCCGTGCGCACCCGGGCCAGCACGTCCTCCCCGTTGGGCGCCTCACGGACGGCGCTCGTGACGAACGCCAGGACCTCCTCGACGCCCTGGTCCTCCGCGACGGTGAGGCACTCCCCGATGAAGCCCGACAGCGCGCGCTCACCGGACTCGTCGATGTGGCCGTCGTCGGTGACGTGCTCCGAGAGCCTCAGCTCGATCTTGTGCGACGTCGCGGGCAGCGGCTGCGCCCCGCGGTGCGCGTCGACGACGAGGAGGTGCACCGTGTTGGATCCGACGTCGACCACTCCGAGGCGCATGCGCCCACGCTAGTGGTGAGTACCCGCACCCATGCGTCGCCGTCCGTGGCCGGGACACACTGCCCGGTATGCCGCCGGCCCCCTCCCAGCCCGATCTCCCCCACCCCTCCCAGCCCGACCCTCCCCACCCCTCCCGCCGCACCTGGCCCGTCACCGCGGCCGCCGTCCTGCTCGGGTGGTGCTTCATCGCCTGGGTCCTGCTCGTCGCGGCGATCAACTCGGCCCCCTTCTTCGGTGAGCAGCCCACCCGCGACGAACAGATCCAGTCGGGCCTGGCCCTGGCGACGGCCGCGGTGCCACTCGCCCTCCTGTGCGTGCTGGCCGTGCGCTGGGGCAGCCGGTGGGGGATCCTCCTGCTCGCCGCGCCGACCTGTCTCCTGGTCCCCCTCGGCCTGGAGTGGGCCAGCCGCAGCGGGATCGGCCGGGAGCCCTGGCCCGACCGACCACTCGCCTGGGCCGACCTCGGCAGCGAGCTGCTACGACCGGGATGGGTGCTCGCAGCGGTGCTGCTGGTCCTCCTCGCCGTCTCGGCGGCACGCTCCCGGCGCGCTCGACGGGTGGTCCAGCGCCGGACCGTCCCCGCCGGAGGCCACCACGCCACGTAGGGTTGCCCCCGTGGTTGAGACCCCGCTGGACACGGCGCGCATCTGGGTGGAGTTCGCGGACCCCACCGACTCCGGTCAGCGGTTCCGCTGCGACCTGACCTGGCTCACGTCGAGCTGGACCTGCATCTTCGGCAGCGGCTGCCAGGGCATCTACGCCGACCGCCCCGACGACGGGTGCTGCACGCTCGGCGCCCACTTCACCGACGACGACGACCTCCAGCGGGTCAAGAAGGTCGTCAAGGAGCTCGGCGAGGACGAGTGGCAGCTGCACCCCGGCTCGACCAAGGTCTCGGCCTGGACCGAGCCCGAGGACGACGCCACCAAGACCAAGGTGGTCGACGGCGCCTGCATCTTCCTCAACCGCCCCGGCTTCCCGGCGGGCGCCGGCTGCGCCCTGCACCAGCACGCGGTGCTCCACGGCAAGGAGCCGCACACGGTCAAGCCGGACGTGTGCTGGCAGCTGCCGATCCGCCGCACCTACCGCAAGGTCGAGATGCCGGACGGCTCGTCGTGGCAGGAGGTCAGCATCACCGAGTACGACCGTCGCGGCTGGGGCCCCGGCGGCCACGACCTCGACTGGTACTGCTCGAGCAACCCCGAGGCCCATGTCGGCCGCGAGCCGGTGTTCCGCAGCAACAGGGGCGAGCTCGTCGAGCTCATGGGCGAGGAGGCCTACGCCGAGCTCGAGATCCGCTGCGAGGCCCACTTGGCCAGCGTCAAGGCTGCGCGGAACGCCTACTCCCGCAAGATGCTTCCCCTGCTCGTGCACCCGGCGACGCTGGCTGCCCAGGAGGGCCGCAAGCGCCGGTGACCGAGCCGACCACGGGCGGGACGCCGCACGAGCCGACCCGCAGCCCGAACATCTGGGACTCCCCCGACGTCTACGAGGTCGAGAACCTCGGCGTCGACCGCGACGGCCTCATCGAGGCCGCCATGGCGGCGCTGCACCCGTTCGAGGGGACCGACCTCGTCGACGTGGGCTGCGGGACCGGTTTCCACCTGCCCCGCTTCGTGCGCCTGGGGTGCGCGAGCGTGGTCGGCGTCGAGCCCCACCCTCCCCTGGTCGACGTGGCGAGGGACCGCACCGCCGGTATGCCGCGGGTGCGGGTCGAGGAGGGCGTCGCCCAGTCGCTGCCCCTGGCCGACGACAGCATGGACGTGGCGCACGCGCGCTGGGCGTACTTCTTCGGCGCCGGCTGCGAGCCCGGGCTGGCCGAGCTCGAGCGCGTGCTGCGACCGGGAGGGACGGCGTTCGTCGTGGACAACGACGCCACCCGCTCGACGTTCGGCCACTGGTTCTCGCGGGCCTACCCGGGCTACGACGCCCTGGCCGTCGAGCGTTTCTGGGGCCGGCAGGGCTGGTCCCGCGAGCGCCTGACCATCCGCTGGGACTTCGACAGCCGGGCCGACCTCGAGGCGGTGGTCGGGATCGAGTTCCCCGAGACCGCGGCCGAGGGGATCCTCGCCGAGCACGAGGGCACCGGGGTCGACTACGCCGTGAACCTCTGGTGGCGCCGCTTCTGAGCGCTGTCGGGGCGGCCACGTAGGTTGTCGCCCATGGCAACCAAGGCATCGACGAAGTCGAGCGGCTACCGCTGCTCGGAGTGCGGCTGGACCGCGCCCAAGTGGGTCGGTCGCTGCGGCGAGTGCCAGTCCTGGGGCACCGTCGGCGAGGTCGGTGCCGTCACCGTCCGGACGACGGCCGCGGCCCGGGTCGAGCGTCCCGCCCTGCCGATCGGCGAGGTCGACGTCCGCCGCGCCGAGGCCCATCCGACCGGGGTCGGTGAGTTCGACCGGGTGCTCGGTGGCGGGCTCGTCCCCGGGGCCGTGGTGCTGGTGGCCGGGGAGCCCGGCATCGGCAAGTCGACCCTGCTGCTCGACGTCGCCGCCCGGGCCGCTCGCTCCGGCGAGGGCCGCACCGTCCTCTACGTCAGCGGGGAGGAGTCCGCAGCCCAGGTCCGCATGCGCGCGGAGCGCATCGAGGCGATGGCCAAGACGCTCTACCTCGCCTCGGAGACCGATCTCGCGACGGTGCTGGGCCAGATCGAGGCCATCAAGCCCGACCTCGTCGTCATCGACTCGGTGCAGACCATCTCCAGCGGCGAGGTCGAGGGTTCGGCGGGCAACGTCAGCCAGGTCCGTGAGGTCGCCGCGTCCGTCATCCAGGTCGCCAAGTCCCGCGGCATCGCCACGCTGCTCGTCGGCCACGTCACCAAGGACGGCTCGATCGCCGGACCGCGGGTGCTCGAGCACCTCGTCGACGTGGTCGTGCAGTTCGAGGGCGACCGCCACTCCCAGCTGCGGCTCGTGCGGGCCGTGAAGAACCGCTACGGCCCCACCGACGAGGTCGGCTGCTTCGAGCTCTCCGACGTCGGCATCGTCGGGCTCCCCGACCCCAGCGCGCTGTTCCTCTCGCGGGGCACCCTCACGGTGCCCGGCACCTGCGTCACCGTGACCCTCGAGGGCCGCCGGCCGCTGATGACCGAGGTCCAGGCGCTCGTCGCCAAGAGCGAGATCCCGACGCCGCGCCGGGCCACGAGCGGCCTCGACTCGGCCCGGGTGGCCATGATCATCGCCGTGCTCGCCAAGCGTGCCGGAGCGCCGATCGGCAGCTCCGACGTCTACCTGTCGACCGTGGGCGGGGTCCGGCTGACCGAGCCGGCCTCCGACCTCGCCATCGCCCTCGCCGTGGCGAGCTCGGTGATGGAGCGCCCGCTCAAGGAGAACTCCATCGCGTTCGGCGAGCTGGGGCTCGCCGGCGAGCTCCGGGCGGTCGCCGGCATCCCGCGCCGACTGGCCGAGGCGGCCCGGTTGGGTTTCCGGACGGCGTACGTCCCGGCCGGTGTCCTGGGCAACGGGCCCATGCCGTCGGGGATGGACGTCGTGGAGTGCGCCGACATCCGCAGCGCGGTGCACGCCGCTCTGCAGGCCTCGCACGGTTAGACTCGCGGCACACCTGACCGGCGGCATACCAAGGGGCTTGAGAAGTGGATCTTCGCGAGGACGACGCGCTCCGCGCGACCCTCGCCGCAGTGGCGCCGGGCACCGAACTCCGTGACGGCCTCGAGCGCATCCTGCGCGGCCGCACCGGCGCCCTGATCGTCCTCGGCTACGACCGCACCGTCGAGAGCCTCGCGACGGGCGGGTTCCCGCTCGACGTCGAGTTCTCGGCGACCCGCCTGCGCGAGCTGGCCAAGATGGACGGCGCCATCGTCGTCGACCGCGAGGTGTCCCGCATCCTGCGGGCCGCGACCCAGCTCGTGCCCGATCCCTCGATCGAGACCAGCGAGTCCGGCACCCGGCACCGCACCGCCGAGCGCGTGGCCAAGCAGACCGGGTACCCCGTGGTCTCGGTGAGCCAGTCGATGCGCATCGTCGCGCTGTACGTCGACGGCCGCCGCCACGTGCTCGAGGACTCCCTCGCGATCCTGTCGCGGGCCAACCAGGCCCTGCAGACCCTCGAGCGCTACAAGTCCCGCCTCGACGAGGTCACCGGCACGCTGTCCGCGCTCGAGATCGAGGACCTCGTCACCGTCCGCGACGTCGCCAGCGTCCTGCAGCGCCTCGAGATGGTGCGACGGATCCGCGACGAGATCTCGGGGTACGTCGTCGAGCTCGGTGTGGACGGCCGGCTCCTCACCCTCCAGCTCGAGGAGCTCACCGGCGGCCTCGGCAACGACCGCGAGCTCGTCATCCGCGACTACCTCCCCGTCAGCCGCGGCGGCCTCACCCTCGATCAGGCCATGGCGGCGCTCGAGGAGCTCACCTCGACCGAGCTGCTCGACCTGTCGGCCGGGGCCAAGGCCGTCGGGTTCGCGATCGGCGGCGATGCGCTCGACTCCGCGGTGAGCCCGTGCGGGTACCGCCTGCTGAGCAAGGTCCCGCGCCTGCCCGGGGCGATCGTCGACCGCCTCGTCGACCACTTCGGGAGCCTGCAGAAGCTGCTGGCCGCCAACCTCGAGGAGCTCATGGACGTCGAGGGGGTCGGCGAGGGCCGCGCCCGCGCCGTCCGTGAGGGCCTGTCGCGCCTCGCCGAGTCCAGCATCCTCGAACGCTACGTGTGACCGGGTCCCACCCGCGGCCGACCGCGGCGGCTACCCGCGGGGCGCTCGCGCAGGCCGTCGCCCCCGAGCGACTCCACGAGCGCGTCCTCGAGTGGTACGCCGGTGCCCAGCGCGACCTGCCGTGGCGGCACGGCGACGCGTCGGCGTGGGGCATCTTCGTCTCCGAGGTCATGCTGCAGCAGACCCCGGTGGCGCGCGTCCTTCCCGTCTGGACCGAGTGGATGCAGCGCTGGCCGGAGCCGGCCGACCTGGCGGCCGAGGCCCCCGGGGAGGCGGTCCGCGCGTGGGGCCGCCTCGGGTACCCGCGTCGCGCGCTGCGCCTGCACTCTGCAGCGGTCGCCATGACCGAACGGCACGGCGGCAAGGTGCCGATGAGCGAGTCCGAGCTGTCCACCCTGCCCGGGGTCGGCGCCTACACGGCCGCAGCCGTGGCCACCTTCGCGTTCGGCGAGCGCACCGTCGTGGTCGACACCAACGTGCGCCGGGTGATCGCCCGCGCGGTCACCGGCGACGAGTATGCCGCGGCCTCACCGACGCGGGCCGAGCACACCCTGGCCACGAGCCTGGTCCCCGAGGACTCCGACCGCGCCCGGACCTGGAGCGTCGCGGTGATGGAGCTGGGAGCGCTGGTCTGCACGGCCAGGGCACCCCGCTGCGGCGAGTGCCCGGTCCTCGACCTGTGCCGGTGGCAGTCGCTGGGCCGTCCCGCCCACGAGGGGCCACCACGACGGGGCCAGGCCTGGGCCGGCACCGACCGCCAGATGCGGGGAGCCCTGCTGCGGCGCCTGCGGGAGAGCCCCGGACCGGTGCCGAGGTCGGTCCTCGAGGGCGTGTCCGACAACGTCGTCCAGCGTGAGCGGTGCCTCGACTCGCTCGTCGCCGACGGGTTGGTCGAGCCCCTCGCCCGAGACTTCTTCCGGCTGCCCGGCGCGCTCGGGAGCTGAGATGACCACGCCTCCGGTGGGTTCCGACCAGGGACGGGCCGCGCCCGGCACCGGGGACCGGCCGCGCAACCGGAGGGCGGCGAAGGCGCTGCGGCACGGCGCCTCTGCCACCGGACGGGCCATCGGACGAGGGACCGTGGCGGGGGCGCGTCTGGCCGGCCGGGGCGGTCGGGCGGGAGCCCGCAGGGCCAGGGCCTACACGAGCTCCTCCGGTGCCGGGGAGACCGGCCTGGCCCGGATCATCGAGCTGCACTTCGTCAACCTCGCGGGCGACGCCGCCCTCACCGTCAGCCTCGCGGGCACGATCTTCGCGATCCCGACCGACGAGGCCCGGGGGCAGGTCGCGCAGTTCCTCGCGCTGACGATGGCGCCGTTCGCCCTGCTCGCACCGTTCATCGGCCCGTTGCTGGACCGGTTCCGGCACGGCCGGCGCTGGGCGATCGGGACCACCCTGGCCCTGCGCGCCTTCCTCTGCTGGGTGCTCGCGGGGGCGGTCGCCAACGACTCGCCGTGGCTCTTCCCTGCGGCCCTGGGATGCCTCGTCGCGTCCAAGGCGTACGGCGTCACCCGCGCCTCCGCGGTACCCCGCCTGCTCCCTGCGGGGTTCAGCCTCGTCAACGCCAACTCCCGCAACGCCCTGGCCGGGGTCGCCGGCATGGCCGTCGGCGGCGGTCTCGCCGGCGCGGCTGCCAAGGTCGGCCCCGAGTGGTCGCTGCGGCTGGCGTTCCTCATCTACGTCGTGGGCACGGTGCTCGCCATCAGGCTCCCGGCGCGGGTCGACTCGAGCACCGGCGAGCTGGACATCGAGGACACCGAGCCGGTCGCCATACCTCGTCGTGACGCGGGCCGCACCGGCGTGCTCCGGCGGCTGCGTGCGCGGGTGGCCGCACTGCCCACCACCGTCCTCGTGGCCCTCACCAGCGCCGTCGGGGCCCGGCTGTTGACCGGATTCCTCACGCTGTTCATGGCGTTCCTCATGCGCGAGCACCCGATCCCGGGGCACAGCGGCACCCTCGTGCTGGGTCTGGTGGTGGGGGCGGCCGGCGCCGGCAACGCCCTCGGCACCGTCATCGGCAACGCCCTGCGCAGGTTGCGCCCGGACGTGATCATCGCCGTGGCCCTGATCGCCGACGTGCTCGCCGCCCTCGTGGCGGCCGTCTTCTACTCGCTGGTCACGCTGCTCGTGCTGGGCCTCGTCGCCGGACTCGCCGCCCAGCTCATCAAGCTGAGCAGCGACGCCGTCGTCCAGCGCGACATCGACGAGAGCGTGCGCACGCGGGTCTTCGCCTGGTCGGAGACGGTGCTCCAGATCGCCTGGGTCGTCGGCGGCGGCATCGGCATCGGGCTGCCCTTGATCCCCCAGCTCGGCTTCGGCGTGATCGCCGGCCTGCTCGTGCTGGTGCTCGCCGCCTCGATCCGCATCAGGATGACCCGACGGCACCTGGCCCACCCCGCCCCGGCAGTCTGACCCCGCTCGGCCCCCGGGCGGTCAGAGGGTGAGGAGCATGCGGGTGTTGCCCAGGGTGTTGGGCTTGACCCGTTCGAGGTCGAGGAACTCCGCGACACCCTCGTCGTAGGAGCGCACCAGCTCGGCGTACACCTCGGGCTCGACGGCCTGCCCCTCGATCGTCTCGAACCCGTGCCGGGTGAAGAAGTCGACCTCGAAGGTGAGGCAGAACAGCCGCTGCACCCCGAGCTCGCGGGCATCGGCCATCAGCGCCTCCAGCAGCTGCGACCCGACGCCCCGGCCCTTGGCGGCCGGGCTCACGGCCAGGGTGCGGATCTCGGCCAGGTCCTCCCACATCACGTGCAGGGCACCGCAGCCCAGCAGCGGGGACCCGTCCCCGACCTCGGCGACCCGGAACTGCTGGACGGCCTCGTAGTAGGTGACGGCGTCCTTGGAGACCAGCACCCGCGACTCGGCGTGCGGGCGCACGAGGTCGCGGATGGCACGGATGTCGTTGGTCCGGGCCCTGCGTACGACCAACCCACCGGTCGGGCCGGCGCCCGTCGTGCGCGGGCCGGGCTCAGGCGCCAAGGCGACCGTTCCGCATGTCCTTGAACGTGCTCTGGGCGGCCGAGCCCAGCAGGACCACCGACTGGCGCTCACGGGTGCCGATCGCACCCGGGACGACGGTGTTGCGGATCGAGGCCGGGTCGGACACGAACACGCTGGCCGAGAGGTTCAGCACCTCGGCCGGCGAGAGGTCGGTGGCCAGGTGCGGTGCGATCCGGCCGAGCAGCGAGGCGAGCCGCGCAGGGCCCATCTTCCGGGCCATCACCGCACCGGCCTTGATCAGCTCGCCCTGGTGGGCCGAGCGTCCGAAGTCGCCGTTGGGCAGGTGCTTGCGCTCGCGGGCAAAGGCGAGGGCCCGCTGGGCGTCCAGCAGGTTCGCGCCCTTCTTGGTGATCTGCATGTTGTCGACGCTCTTGAGCGCCTTGTCGGCCACGTAGTAGATGCCGCCGATCGCCCGGACCATGTCCTTGAAGCCCTTGAAGCCGGCGATGACGTAACCGTCGATCTGCACCCCGGAGGCCTTGGACACCGCGGCGACCTGGCCCTTGACCCCGCCGAACACCAGGGCCGCGTTGATCTTGGCGTTGCCCCCGCCGGCGAGCGGCACCCACGAGTCGCGGGGGATGCCGACGATGCCGCCGACGCCCTTGGCATCGACACCGATGATGTGCAGGGCGTCGCCACGGCACTTCTCGACCGGCTGCGGCGTCCGGGCGTCCGACCCGATGGCCAGCACCCGCATCGTCGCGAACGGCGGGCGCGCCACTCCCAGCGACGGCCACCAGCCGCCGACGACCTTCCAGGTCTTGTCCTTCACGAGCAGGGTGACGTCCTTGCCCCGCACGACCGACGCGACCGCTACGCCCTTCCAGTTCCCGGTCGACCCGATCACGATCACGCCCTTGGTGCCCGGCTTGCGCTTGGACAGCGCCGTGGCCACCGCCCCGGACGCAGGCACCGTTCCGCCGAGGTAGACCTTGGTCATCACGGCGAGCAGGTCCGCCGGCAGACCCTTGCCGGTCGCGGCGGGCTTGGCGGGCGCCGGTGGAGCTGCGGCGGTCGAGGACGACGAGGGGGCTGCCGCCTTCTTCTCGTCCTTCGTGCACGCCGCGAGCGTCAACGGTGCGCCGAGCAGGCCGAGCAGCAGGGAGCGACGGGGCACGGGACGACGGAAGAGGGAGAGACCGGGCAGGGAGTCACGCACGAGGGGAGGAACCACGCGCAACAGGGTACGTCGCGGCGCCATACCCGGTGTGCACCACTCACCCCCCGCGCGTCCCCCACCGCCGCGCACCGGTATGACGGGTGCGAGCGCACAGTGAGGTGGCCCGGACCCGTCGGGGTCCGGGCCACCCGGTCCGCCGGGCGCGCGCCGGCGGGGTCGTGCGGCCGGGCTACTTGACCTTGTAGATCGGCTGGGTCTGGACGTTGAGCTGGTCCATCTTGACCTTGGCCGCCTTGCCCAGGGACTTGTCCGTGATGCGCAGGACGTCGAACCCCTTGCCGAGGTCGGAGGAGTAGACGTGGCCGTTGTAGTAGTAGGAGGACCACGTGCCGCCCCCACCACCGGCCGGGCCGGCCGGGCCCCGCTCGAAGTACCCGATCTCCCTGGGGTTCGAGCTGTCGGTGAAGTCCCAGAAGCTCGTGCCGCCCATGTACCAGGACTGCACCATGACGTCGCGGCCCTTGACCGGGATGAGCGAGCCGTTGTGGGCCACGCAGTTCTCGGAGTCGAACTGGTGCCGCGGGATCTTGTAGTACGAGCGGAACGTCAGCGTGCGGTCCTTGCCCAGGTCGTAGATGCCGTTCGCGCCACGGTTCGGGCCGATGGCCGCGTTGCAGGTGGCCGCACCGCCGCCGCCGAGCTCGTCGGTGAAGACGACCTTGGTGGCGTCGTTGTTGAACGTCGCCGAGTGCCAGAAGGCGAAGTTCGTCGTGTCCCTGACGCGGTCGATGACCTTGGGCGCCACCGGGTTCGTGATGTCCATGATGATGCCGTCACCCATGCAGGCACCGGCCGCGATGCCCCGGGCCGGGTTGACGGTGATGTCGTGGCAACCGGAGGTGTTGGTGTAGCCGCCGTCGGGGAACAGGTTGGGCTCGGCCACGACCGCGGCCTTCGTCGGCGCCTTCTTCGGCACCGCGATGATCGAGATCGAGTCGTGCGGCGGCTTGCAGTCCGGGAAGGTCTCGCTGGGCGAGTAGCTCGAGACGTAGAGGTAGTCGGTCTTCTTGCCGGGGATGAGCGAGTGCGTGTGCGAACCGCACGCCGTCTCGACCGACTTGATGTACCTCGGGTTGCGCACGTCCGAGATGTCGAAGATCTTCATGCCCTCCCACGACTCCTTGATCGTCGCGGACTGCGGCACCGAGGTGCACGAGTCGTCCGATCGTGAGGAGTCGGTGGACAGGTAGAGCAGGTTGCCCGAGACCGTGACGTCGTTCTGGGAACCCGGGCAGCTCACCTGGGCGACCATGCGGGGCTTCTCGGGCTTCTTCACGTCGTAGATGACGAACCCGTTGTAGTTGCCGACGAACGCCATGTCGTCCTGGAAGGCGATGTCGGTCCCGGTCGCGCCCGCGAGGGGGCCGCTGCTCGGGAGGTTGATCAGGTGTTCGACGTTGGCGCTGCGCCCGATCTCGTCCGGTCCCAGCTGGGTGCCGGACTTGCCGACCCCGTCCGCGGCGTAGGCCGCAGTCGCTGGGATCGTGAGGGCGAGCGCGGCAGCGGTGGCCAGCACCGTGTGACGCATTCTCATCTCGCAGGCTCCTGCCGTAGAGGCGTCCGTTCCGGCGCCCCTTCAGCGTCGGAATCATGACGATCCGTCCACCCTGCCCGGGTTCGGGTGCGCATCTCAAGGGTGCTTTGCCCTGCTTCCGGTAAAAAATTCCGGTTAGGGTGAGGCGATGAGGAACGAGCACCACGAGGCTCTTCGCCGTGCCCGGACGCCCGGCATCCGTGTCGTCGCAGGGCTGTCCGTCGGGTTGGCGCTGCTCGTGTCCGGGTGCTCCCCGGACCCGGCCCCGCCGACCACGACCGCGACGTCCCCCACCGCCCCGGTGCTCCAGCCGGGATCCCCCGGCGAGCCCAACGCCTCCCTCACGGGGTCGGCAGCCCTCCCCACGACCAGGGGCGAGCCCCTCGAGGCGGACGTCCGCTTCATGCAGGACATGATCGTCCACCACGCCCAGGCGATCGTCATGGTCTCCCTCGTCAGGGACCGCCTCGCCGACATGCAGGTGAAGTCCCTCGCGGCGCGCATCGCCGACGAGCAGCGCCCGGAGATCGACGCGATGGCCAAGTGGCTGGAGGACAGGGACCAGACCGTTCCCCCGCAGGCGGCCAATCCCGAGGCCGGCGCGGCCTCCTCGCACCACCGCGGCATGCCCGGCATGGCCACCCCTGCCCAGCTCGCGCAGCTCGCCGACGCGAGCGGCCCGGAGGCGGACACGCTCTGGCTGCGGCTCATGACCGCGCACCACGAGGGCGCCCTCGCCATGGTGGTCCAGCAGCACCGCGACGGCACCGACGACGTGGTCACCCAGCTGGGCGACGAGATCCACGTGACCCAGTCCGTCCAGATCGGCTACATGCGCGAGATGCTCGACCGCCTCACCTGACCCGACCGGACCCGGCAGCACGAGAGGGCGGCACCCGTGGGGGTGCCGCCCTCTGGCGGTGGGTATGGCGCGAGGTCACCCGCGCGCCATACCGGTGGTCACTCCGAGGAGTCGCCCACGGTCTCGACGATCGGGAGCTCGATGCCGCTGGGGTGCGGGGTGCCGACGAAGGTGAACGTCGCCGCCTTGCCCTCGCCCTCGGCGTTGACGAGCACCAGCTCGCCGGCCTTGAGCTCGCCGTAGAGGATCTTCTCGGACAGCACGTCCTCGATCTCGCGCTGGATGGTGCGACGCAGCGGTCGCGCACCGAGCACGGGGTCGTAGCCCTTCTTCGCCAGCGCGTTCTTGGCCTCGGTCGTGAGCTCGATGCCCATGTCCTTGTCCTTGAGGCGCTTGTCCAGCTTGGCGATCTCGAGGTCGACGATCTGCACGATCTCGTCCTGCGTGAGCTGGGGGAAGACGATGATGTCGTCGACGCGGTTGAGGAACTCGGGGCGGAAGTGCTGCTTGAGCTCGTCCGTGACCTTGTTCTTCATCCGGTCGTAGTCGCTGCGGGTCTCCGCGCCCGCCGAGAAGCCCAGCGAACCCTTCGAGATGTCCCGCGTGCCGAGGTTGGTCGTCATGATGATGACGGTGTTCTTGAAGTCGACCATCCGACCCTGGGAGTCGGTGAGGCGGCCGTCCTCGAGCACCTGCAGCAGCGAGTTGAAGATGTCCGGGTGGGCCTTCTCGACCTCGTCGAACAGCACCACGGAGAACGGCTTGCGGCGCACCTTCTCGGTGAGCTGCCCACCCTCTTCGTAGCCGACGTAGCCGGGAGGCGAACCGAACAGCCGCGACACGGTGTGCTTCTCGGAGAACTCCGACATGTCGAGCTGGATCAGGCTGTCCTCGTCGCCGAAGAGGAACTCGGCGAGCGTCTTGGCCAGCTCGGTCTTACCGACACCGGTCGGACCGGCGAAGATGAACGAGCCACCGGGACGACGCGGGTCCTTCAGACCGGCGCGGGTGCGCCGGATCGCCTGGGACATCGCCTTGATGGCGTCGTCCATGCCGACCACGCGCTTGTGCAGCTCGTCCTCCATGTGGAGCAGTCGCGAGGACTCCTCCTCGGTGAGCTTGAAGACCGGGATGCCGGTGCTGGCAGCCAGGACCTCGGCGATGAGCTCCTCGTCGACCTCGGCCACGACGTCCATGTCGCCGGACTTCCACTGCGACTCGCGCTCGGCCTTCTGGGCGAGCAGCTTCTTCTCGTCGTCGCGCAGGCTGGCGGCCTTCTCGAAGTCCTGGCCGTCGATGGCCGACTCCTTCTCCAGGCGCACGGCGGCGATCTTGTCGTCGAACTCGCGCAGGTCCGGCGGTGCGGTCATCCGGCGGATGCGCAACCGCGCGCCCGCCTCGTCGATGAGGTCGATCGCCTTGTCCGGGAGGAACCGGTCGTTGATGTAGCGGTCGGCGAGGTTGGCCGCGGAGACCAGCGCAGCGTCCGTGATGGACACGCGGTGGTGCGCCTCGTAGCGGTCGCGCAGGCCCTTGAGGATCTCGATCGCGTGGCTGAGCGTGGGCTCGGCGACCTGGATCGGCTGGAAACGACGCTCGAGCGCCGAGTCCTTCTCGATGTGCTTGCGGTACTCGTCGAGCGTCGTGGCCCCGATGGTCTGGAGCTCGCCACGGGCCAGCATCGGCTTGAGGATGCTGGCGGCGTCGATCGCGCCCTCGGCGGCACCCGCACCCACCAAGGTGTGGATCTCGTCGATGAACAGGATGATGTCGCCGCGGGTGCGGATCTCCTTGAGGACCTTCTTCAGCCGCTCCTCGAAGTCACCGCGGTAGCGGCTGCCGGCCACGAGCGCGCCGAGGTCGAGGGTGTAGAGCTGCTTGTCCTTGAGGGTCTCGGGCACCTCGCCCTTGACGATGTCCTGGGCGAGGCCCTCGACGACGGCGGTCTTGCCGACGCCGGGCTCACCGATGAGCACCGGGTTGTTCTTGGTGCGGCGGGACAGCACCTGCATGACCCGCTCGATCTCCTTCTCGCGCCCGATGACCGGGTCGAGCTTGCCCTCCCGGGCAGCCATCGTCAGGTTGCGGCCGAACTGGTCGAGCACGAGCGACCCTGCGGGGGTGCCCTCCTGCTGGACGCCGCCACCGACGCCGGTGGCCTGGCCCTCCTTGCCCTGGTAGCCCGAGATCAGCTGGATGACCTGCTGGCGCACCCGGTTGAGGTCGGCCCCGAGCTTGACGAGGACCTGCGCGGCAACGCCCTCACCCTCGCGGATGAGCCCGAGCAGGATGTGCTCGGTGCCGATGTAGTTGTGGCCGAGCTGCAGCGCCTCGCGGAGGCTGAGCTCGAGGACCTTCTTCGCCCGCGGCGTGAAGGGGATGTGTCCACTCGGGGCCTGCTGGCCCTGGCCGATGATCTCCTGGACCTGCTCGCGGACCGACTCCAACGAGATACCGAGGCTCTCCAGAGCCTTGGAGGCGACGCCTTCACCCTCGTGGATGAGGCCGAGCAGGATGTGCTCCGTGCCGATGTAGTTGTGGTTGAGCATGCGCGCCTCTTCCTGCGCGAGCACCACAACCCGACGGGCCCGGTCGGTGAACCGTTCAAACATCTCTTCTGCTCCTGCCTATCGAGTCATCCTCGATGCTATCCGTGCGACACGCGCCCCGCGCGCGCCTTCCGCCGACCGATACCTGATCGGGACGGTTCCAGCCTGCTCGTGGTGCTTGTTCGGGGAACGCCCGTGCGTGGCCGCCTGTTCCCCACCCTGAGCCGGGTCGGCTCATGTTCGCCGTGGGCGGACGGACTCCGGGCGTGGTCGAGGCCCCCTCGGGCCCTTCCGGGCTGGGTATGGCGCGCGGCCGGCCCCGCGCCATACCTCCCGGGTGGTGGGTGATCAGGCCCCCGGACCCTTCTTCCGGACCTCGTCCACGTGCTCCATCGCGGTCCGCAGCTCGGCGAGCCAGCTGTCGGACTTCTCCCCGACCAGGCGGACGCACCAGGCGAGGGCCTCGGAGCGCGACTTGGCGACGCCGGCCTCGACGAGCGTGTCGAGGACCCGGCGCTCCGGCTGGCGCAGCCGCGTCATCACCGGAGCCGCGAGGTGGGTGAACATCGCCTCGGTGTCGCCGACCCGAACGCCCCAGGAGACCTTGCGGCCGGAGAGGTGCTCGAGCTCGCGGGCGATCTCGATGCGGCGTTCGCGGGTGTCCTCCCGGAAGGAGGTGATGCGGCCGCGCGCGGCGATCTCGCGGGCGGTGGTGTCGTCGGCGTCCGTCTCGAGGGCGGGCTCGGCCAGGGTGCCGACGATGACGAGCTCGTCGCGGTCACGGGTGACCTCGACGGGCCCGGTGAACCAGTCGGCGGGGAGCCGACCGGCAAGCCATGCTTCTGCTGTGGTCTTGGTAGTCATGTAATGATGATTACACCGTTACAACCACGCCACCAGAGGTGTCCGCTCAGGGCGAACGGGTCGGCTCAGCGCAGGTCGCGACGGTCGCTGATCCGCTTGGCCTTGCCCAGGGAGCGCTCGAGCGCGTGGGGCGCGAGCACCTCGACGGCGATCGTCACGCCGACGTGGTCCTTCACGCGCGAACGCAGTGCGGAGGCCATCGCCGCGCGGGCGGCCTCGTCGGTCGGGTGCGCCGACTCCACCTGGACGGTCAGCTCGTCCATGCGTCCGGGCCTGGTGAGCACGCACAGGTAGTGGGGGGTCAGCCCCTCGATGGCGAGCAGGTGCTCCTCGATCTGCGACGGGAAGACGTTGACCCCGCGGACGATCATCATGTCGTCGCTGCGCCCGGTGATCTTGGCCATCCTGCGGAACTGCGGATAGGCCGTGCCGGGCAGGAGGGTGGTGAGGTCGCGGGTGCGGTAGCGGACCACCGGCATCGCCTGCTTGGTCAACGACGTGAAGACGAGCTCACCCTCCTCGCCGTCCGGGAGCACCTCGCCCGTGATCGGGTCGACGACCTCGGGGTAGAAGTGGTCCTCCCAGACGTGCAGCCCGTCCTGCGTCTGCCCCGACTCCTGCGAGACGCCCGGGCCCATGACCTCGGACAGCCCGTAGATGTCGACCGCCCGGAGGTTGCTGCGGCGCTGGACCTCCTCGCGCATCTGCTCCGTCCAGGGTTCGGCGCCGAAGATGCCGATCTCCAGCGAGGTGTCCTTCGGGTCGATGCCCTGGGCCTCCATCTCGTCGAGGATCGCGAGGAAGTAGGAGGGCGTGACCATGATGATGCGGGGCCGGAAGTCCTGGATGAGCTGGACCTGGCGCTCGGTCATGCCGCCGCTGACCGGCACGACGGTGCAGCCGAGCCGCTCGGCGCCGTAGTGCGCACCGATGCCACCGGTGAACAGGCCGTAGCCGTAGGCGATGTGGACCATGTCGCCCGGACGGCCGCCGGCGGCCTCGATCGAGCGGGCCATCACCTCGGCCCAGGTGTCGATGTCCTCGCGGGTGTAGCCGACGACGGTGGGCTTGCCCGTCGTGCCGCTCGAGGCGTGGATGCGCGAGACCTGCTCCCGCGGCACCGCGAACATGCCGAAGGGGTAGTTGTCGCGCAGGTCGGCCTTGGCCGTGAACGGGAAGCGGGAGAGGTCGGCGAGCTCGTGGACGTCGTCGGGGTGCACCCCGGCGGCGTCGAAGGCCCCGCGGTAGTGCGGGACGTGGTCATAGGCGTGACGCAGGCTCCAGCGCAGCCGTTCCAGCTGCTGGGCGCGCAGCTCCTCCACCGACGAGACGACGTTGTCCATGGCAGCGATCCTCGCACTGCCACCCGCGCAGTGGCGTGCCGCGGCCCACGGCCCCCGAACCTGAGAGTTTCCCGTGAATGCCGGATGCCGGTGTCGCCCACCGGGGATCGGACGTACGCTCGCCAAGGTGGACCGGGTGCAGTCGCCGCTGGTCGTCGACACCCCCTCGGGACCGGTGAGCGACGTGGCTCCGCCTGCCGGCCGGTCCCGTCCGGCCCGCCGCTGGATCGTCCTCGCCGCGGTGCTGGCCGTGGTCGTGGCCGCCGGCACGGGCTTCGCCCTCACCCGCGGACCGGACGTCCCTCCCCTGACGCAGGCAGACGTCCAGAAGCAGGTCGAGAAGGGCATCGCCGACGCGCAGGAGAACGCCCGCAAGGCCCCCACCGACGCGGCGACGGCCTACCGGGCCGCCCTGCCCTCGCTGGTCACCATCACCACCACGGGTGTGGGTGCCAAGGGATCCCAGAACGGCACGGGAGCAGGGGTGGTGGTCAGCGCCGAGGGCACCATCCTCACCGCCCTGCACGTCGTCGACGGTGCGGACACCATCCGCGTTCAGTTCACCGACGGCACCCGGGCCAGCGCCTCGATCAAGGAGCAGGAAGCGGCCAGCGACACCGCCGTCCTGACGCCGGACACGCTGCCCCAGGTCGTGGTCCCCGCCGTCCTGGGCGGGGGTGCGCAGGTCGGCGACGAGGTCTTCCCCCTCGGCCACCCCCTCGGCCTCACCCAGTCCCTGAGCGGCGGCCTCGTGTCGGCGCTGGACCGCTCGATCAGCGTCGGCTCCGGACAGACCCTCAAGGGGTTGATCCAGTTCGACGCCGCGGTGAACCCGGGCAACTCCGGTGGCCCGCTGCTCAACCGCGACGGACAGGTCATCGGCATCGTCACCGGGCTGGCCAACCCGTCCGAGCAGAACTTCTTCGTGGGCATCGGATTCGCCGTTCCCATCGCCACGGCCGGCGGCGTCGCCGGCAGCCCGCCGCAGTGAACCCAGGAGAGCCCATGGACCCGCACCGCCCGCAGCCCGGTCGCCCGCAGCACCCGCTGGAGCAGGCGCTCTACGAGGTGAAGAAGACCATCGTCGGGCAGGACCTGCTGGTGGAGCGGATGCTCGTCGCCCTCCTCGCGCGTGGACACCTCCTCGTCGAGGGCGTCCCCGGGCTGGCCAAGACGATGGCGGTCAAGACGCTGGCGGAGGCGATCGGTGGGGAGTTCCAGCGGATCCAGTTCACCCCCGACCTCGTGCCGGCCGACGTCATCGGCACGCGGATCTACAACCAGAAGGAGGGCGAGTTCCAGGTCTCCCTCGGACCGGTCTTCGCCAACCTCGTCCTCGCCGACGAGATCAACCGCGCGCCGGCGAAGGTCCAGAGCGCGCTGCTCGAGGTGATGCAGGAACGCCAGGTGACGATCGGCCGCGAGACCTTCAAGGCCCCGAACCCCTTCCTGGTCATGGCGACCCAGAACCCCATCGAGTCCGAGGGCACCTACGCGTTGCCGGAGGCGCAGGTCGACCGGTTCATGCTCAAGACGGTCATCGGGTACCCCACGCCCTCGGAGGAGTTCGTCGTCGTCGAGCGGATGACCACGCGGCTCGAACCGACCCAGCGGGTCCTGGACCCGGAGCGGCTCGTGGAGTACCAGCAGCAGGCAGACGCGGTCTACGTCGACCCCGCGGTCATCGAGTACGCGGTGCGGCTCGTCGGCGCGACCCGCAACCCGGCGTCGGTCGGGCTGCCCGAGCTGGCCAGGTACCTGTCGTTCGGGGCCAGCCCGCGCGCATCCATCAACCTCGTCCTCGCGGGCAAGGCGTTGTCGTTCCTGCGTGGTCGCGACTTCGCCCGACCCCAGGACGTGCGCGACCTCGCGTTCGACGTGATGCGGCACCGCCTCGTCCTGTCCTACGAGGCCCTGGCCGAGGGCATCGGACCGGACGACCTGCTCGAGCCCATCCTGCGCGCCGTCTCCATGCCCGACGTCCCGCTCCGGGACCGCCGCCCCCAGCAGACCGAGGCACCGTGGACCGCCGGGCCACGCTGACCGAGCCGGGGGGCACGGCCTCCCCGCTCACCGCCGAGCGACTGCTGCGGCGGTTGGAGTGGCGCGTCATCCGCCGGCTCGACGGCCGGTTGCAGGGCGACTACCGCACGCTGTTCCGCGGGTCCGGTGTCGACTTCACCGATCTTCGGGAGTACGCCCCCGGCGACGACCTGCGCCACATCGACTGGAACGTCACCGCGCGGATGGACACCCCGTACGTGCGCGAGTACATCGAGGACCGCGAGGTCACCTGCTGGCTGCTGCTCGACCGCACCGCGTCCATGGGGTTCGGCCCCGTCGACCGGCAGAAGTCGCTCGTGCTGGCCGAGGTCGCCACCACCCTGGCCCACGTCCTGTCCCGCGGCGGCAACCGGATCGGCGCGGCCCTGTTCGACGGCACCATCGAGACCATCCCTCCCGGCCAGGGACGCAACCAGGTCCTGCGGATCGCCCAGGCCCTGCTGCGCCCACCGCCGGCTGCCCCCGTCTCACGCACCGGTCGCACCGGCCGCCGCTGGGGCCGGTCCCACACCGAGGAACCGGCCACCCCCGGGACCACCGACCTGTCGGTGCTGCTGCGCGCCGCCCTCGGCCTGGCGCGTCGACGTTCGCTGCTGGTCATCGTCTCCGACTTCATCACCCAGCCGGGGTGGGAGAAGCACCTGTCGCTGCTGGCCCGAGGGCACGACGTCGTCGCCATCCAGGTCGTCGACCCGCGCGAGTCCGAGCTGCCGGCGGTGGGGATGGTCTACGTCGAGGACTCCGAGACGGGAGAGCAGATCTTCGTCGACACCGACGACCCGGTCTTCCGCGAGCGCCTGGGGGTCCTGGCCGCAGAACGCCAGGAGTCCCTCCAGGCCGCCGCCCGAAAGGCCGGCACCCTGATCCACACCGTCGCCACCGACGACGACCTGGTCCGGGCCCTGGCCCGGATCTCCGCCCTGCGCAGGAGCCAGGGCCGATGAGCTTCACCTGGCCGTGGATGCTGCTGGGCCTGTTCGCGGTGCCCGCGCTCGTGGTCGCCTACCGGGCGCAGCAGCGCCGTCAGGACGCACGGCGCGACGAGCTGGCCGCGATGGGGCTGGTGCCCGTGGGCGGCATACCGACCGAGGCCGGCGCAGCCGGGCCGGGACAGGTATGGGGCGCAGCCGGTCCCCCGGCGCGGCGCCGCGACCGCCGGCGGCACCTGGCCCCGGCCCTCATGCTGGCAGCGCTCACGGTCCTGCTGGTCTCGCTGGCCCGGCCCACCGCCACCGTGGCCGAGCCCCGGCGGGAGGGGACGGTCATGCTGGCCTTCGACATCTCGACCAGCATGGCGGCCAAGGACATCTCCCCCACCCGGCTCGACGCCGCCAAGGCCGCCGCGCGGAAGTTCGTCGAGCGCCAGCCGTCGACGATCCGCATCGGGGTGGTCGCCTTCGGCGACAGCGCCCTGGTCTCCCAGCAGCCGACCGAGGACCGCACCGAGGTGCTCGCGGCGATCGACCGCCTCACGCCGCAGGGCGCCACCGCGGTGGGCCGGGGCATCGTGTCCTCGCTCAGCGCCATCGCAGGCAAGCCGATCGAGGTGGGGGCCACGCCCGGAGCCGGGGACGACGCCGACATCGGCTACTACGGCTCCGCGGCCATCGTGCTGCTCTCGGACGGCGAGAACACCACCGATCCCGACCCCCTCGAGATCGCCGACCTCGCCTCGAGCGCCGGCGTGAAGATCTACACGATCGGCGTGGGCAGCACCCGGGGCACGGTCCTGCAGGTGGACGGGTTCCAGATCTCCACGGCGCTGGACGAGGCATCGCTGCGCAAGATCTCCGAGACCACGGACGGCGCCTACTACGCCGCCGCCGACGCCGCCTCCCTCTCGAAGGTCTACAGCTCCATCGACCTGGCGTGGACCGCGCGCACCCAGGAGCGCGAGGTGACGTCGTGGTTCGCCACGGCGGCGGCGATCCTGCTGCTGCTCGGCGCGGCCGTGTCGGTGCTCCGTTCAGGACGGGTGGTCTAGATGTCGTTCGCGATCCCCTACGCACTCGTCGCGCTCGTGACCGTGCCGCTGCTCGTCGGCCTCTACCTGTGGCAGCTGCGCCGGCGTCGTCGGCAGGCGGTCGCCTTCTCGAGCGTCGCGCTGATCCGCGCGGCGCTGCCCAGGCAGCGGATGTGGCGTCGGCACGTGCCCATCGCCCTCGTCCTCGCCGCGCTCGCGGCCCTCGGCACGGCCGCCGCCCGGCCGCAGGTGCGCGCCGAGGTGCCCATCTCCTCCTCCGCGGTGATCCTCGCCGTGGACGTGTCAGGGTCGATGTGCGCCACCGACGTCACCCCCAACCGGCTGGCGGCAGCCCAGGACGCGGTGCGCTCCTTCATCGACAAGCAGGACGACCGCACCCGGATCGGGCTCGTGGTGTTCTCGGGGTTCGCGCAGGTCGCGGTCGCACCGACGACCGACCACGACCAGCTCACGAAGGCCGTCGACGGCCTCACCACCGGACGCGGCACCACCATCGGCGCCGCCATCCTGAAGTCCATCGACGCCATCGCCGAGATCAACCCCCAGGTCGCCCCCGCAGACACCAGCGCGGGCGGCCAGGTGCCGGGGGTTCCGGGCGGGCTGCCCGGACAGCCCGGGACCCCCGGCAACCCGACGACCCCCACCCCGAAGGCGGCGCAGACCGCGCCCGAGATCGTCGTGCTGCTCACCGACGGGGCGAACACCCGCGGGGTCACCCCCGAGGAGGCAGCGGCCCAGGCCGCCGCCCGCGGGGTGCGCGTCTACCCCATCGGGTTCGGCACGACCGAGCCCACGCAGATGGTCTGCACCCGCGAACAGCTCGGTGGCGGGCTGTACGACGGGCCCGGACAGGGGCTGAGCGGCATCGGTCCCGGAGGGCGCAACTTCCTCGTCGTCGACGAGGACGCCCTGCGCGCCGTGGCCTCGACGACGGGCGGCGAGTACTTCACCGCCAGCGACGCGGACCAGCTCCAGGGGGTGCTGGCGGACCTGCCCAAGCACGTGGTCACCCAGGAGCAGTCGGTCGACGTGAGCGTCGCGTTCGCGGCGATGGCCGCGGTGCTGCTGCTCGGCGGTCTGTGGCTCGGCAGCCGCTGGCGGTCCAACCCCAGCTGACCGACGTCAGGGGCAGGCGCGTGGGGAACCCTGGGCATTCTTCGCGTGGTCGATCAGCCAGGCCGCTCCGTCCCTTTTCATCGAGTAGGTGAGCGAGTAGATCGAGCAGGTCTGGCCGCGGTACCCGTCCTTGGCATCCTGCTCGGTCCGCAGGGCTGCTTCGACGACGGCTTCGTCACCGGAGACCTCGACCGATCCCACGGTCAGGTTGGTCCAGTACGACGACCCCAGCCCGGACTCCCAGGTGCTCAGGCTTCCGAGGTCACGCTTCAGGCGGGGGGTGAACAGCCCCCAGGCAATCTCGTAGTCGCCGTGGTTGATGCTCTCGCCGTGCAGCACGAGGGAGCGCGCGACATCCCCGGCCTCGGCGGAGTCGGGCACCACCTCGACCTCGAGGATGGAGCCCTGCGCCTCGGGGGCCTGGTTGTCACCGTCACATCCGCGTCCACCGTCCGGGGGCGTCAGGTCACGCCATTCGCGCAGGTGGGGGGCGAGCTGCGCCGCGGGCACCAGGAACCCGGTGCCCTCAACGGGATCGTCCTCGACGTTCCAGACCTGCTTGCCGGTGACGAGGCCGATGACAGACCCGTCACGGCCCAGCGCCGGACCGCCACTGTTGCCGCCGTTGATCGCGGCATCGGTGGCGATGAGTCCGGCCAGGTGGATGTCGACGTCGGAGTAGTCGGCTGACGCCTGCAGCCCGCTGACGATCCCTTGCGTGACGCGCAGGTCGCTCACGGCCTGCGGAAATCCCAGCAACGCGACCGGGGCGGCCAGCTGCGGCGCGACCGGTGCGAGCTTCAGCGGATGCTGGAGGTCCTCGGGCGACCAGAGGAGGGCTGAGTCCGAACCGCGGTCCAGGCCCACCACGTCGGCGGTCGTGTTGAAGCCGTCGCCCTGCACGCTGACGGTCTGCGCGTCGATCGCCACGTGGGCCGCCGTCATGATCTGGTGCGGCCCGACCACGAAGCCGGTCCCCATCCACCGCGCATCGCACGAGGCGACCTCGAGCCGGACCACGCCGGGCCGGGCATCGGCGACGAGCTTCGCCCAGTCGACGGGGCCGGCACTCTCGGCGCTGGTCGTGGACGTGGGCGTGGACACCGGTGTGGTGGTGGTTGGCACCGTCGTGGTGGTCGGCGCTGTCGTGGTCGTGGATCCTGCCGAGGTGGCTGGCCCCGGGTCGACCGGCGCCCCAGAACACGCCGCGACGGTGACGGCCAGCAGCCCTGTCACCGCCACCCGACCACGGACTCGTGTGCCCTGCATGGTGCCTCCCCAATGACGCCGTGTGTCCCTTGTACTCCTGTGATGGGGTCCTGAACACCCACATCTGGCGGCTTTCCGGCGATTACGGGTGGTTCGCGCGCCGGGCAGGCCGAGTGGGGGCTCAGGCGCGGTGGCGTTCGGCGTGGGCGCGGACCTTGGAGCGGTTGCCGCACCACTGCATGCTGCACCACCGCCGACGACCCCTCGGGTCGAGGAAGACCCATCCACAACCGTCCCCCGGGCAGGCGCCGACGGCTGACAGGTCCTCCTGGGTCAGGAGCTCCGACGCGGTCCACGCGACCGCCAAGAGGGGGCGCTCGAGCCCGCCCCCGACGGACCACCGTGGTGCCGGTCCCGGGCCGGGAACCAGCTCGGCCCGGGTGGCGGCCCTGCTGACCACGCCGTTGACACGGCGCAGAGCACGACTGTCCGCCGGGTCGAGGACCAGTGCGCGCAGGTCGGCGCGAAATCGCTTGGCGTCCTTGAGGATCGCGTCGCCCTCGGCCTTCCGGCTGGCCGCCCGACGACGCAGCGCCGCAGCCGCGTCCGCCTCGAGGAGCCCTGACACCGACGCCCAGACGGCGAGGTGGTCGTAGGTCTTCAGGTAGTCGCTGGGCTCGGCCTCCGCCCACCCGGCCAGCGTGTTGACGAAGTCGAGCCCGGGGTGTCCGCCGACGGCCCGGGGCAGGGCGAGTCCGTCCACCACGAACCAGTGGCCGCCCTTGACCTCGGCGGAGGTCACCGCTTGACTGCTAACCATTCAAAGCATGTTATCTGGTTAGGAGACGATCATGCGACGACTCGCCGCAACCCCCGCCGCCCTGCTGGCGACCACCGCCGTCCTCGGGTCCGGGAGCACCCCGGCTGCCGCGGGCGGGGCCGCAAGTCCTTGGACCCCATACCGGTCCAGCGACGTGACCGTCACGGCAGCTCGCTCGACGTGCGCGTTCGACGTGCGGATCTCCGTCGTCGAGGACGACGAGGAGTACCGCACCACGGCGACATACCCCGACGGCACGCCCAGGGAGCAGCTGTTCCGCGGCACCCTCGTCGAGCGCTACACGAACCTGTCGACCGGGGCATCGGTCGTCCGGGACCTCAGCGCCACGGCGGTGTTCGCCTACAACCCGGACGGGTCGCCCGCGTCGCTCACGTCGCTCAAGGGGCCGTTCGGGGCGACGCTGCCTGCCGGGAGCACCCCGGCGACCGGGCTGTTCGTGCTGTCGGGCAAGGGAACCCGGGTGACCTTCGCCGCCGACGGGACGCGCAGCTTCACCCTCGGCCGGCACGGCAGCGCCGAGAACGTCTGCGACGCCCTCGACTGACGCGGAGCAGGGTCAGCGGCGGCGCTGGCAGCGACCGCACCAGAACAGGTTGCGGCCCGCCACCTCACGGGTCCGGATGCGCGACCCGCACACCAGGCACGGCTCACCCTGCCGCTTGTACACGTAGGAGGTCCGGGTCTGGAGCGGGTCGACCCGGCCGGCTGCCACCTCGGCGCGCACCTGCTCGACCTGTTCCGCGACCGTGACGATCTTCCCCGTCGCCACCCCCAGCGGCAGCAGGTCGACCAGGTCGAGCCAGATGGCGTCCCAGCTCGAGCGGCGCAGCTCCTTCCCGGGCCGGAAGGGGTCGATGCGCTGCCGGAAGAGGACCTCGCTGCGGTATACGTTGCCGACCCCGGCCAGCACCGACTGGTCCATGAGCAGCTCGGCCACCGACCGGGCGCTGCGCGAGATCTTGCGCCAGGCCAGCTCCGGGTCGGGCTCGGGTCGCAACGGGTCCGGCCCGAGCCGGGCCGTGACCGACTCGACCTGCTCCGGCGTGATCACGGCACACAGGTTGGGGCCGCGCAGGTCGGCGACGTGCGCGTCGTTCGCGAGGCGCAGGCGCACCTGGCCGACCACCGGCACCTCCCCGATGTAGGCGTGCTCGTCGATCGTGAACGTCCCGATCAGCCCGAGGTGGACGTGCAACCAGGCGTCACCGTCGAACTCGACGAACAGGTGCTTGCCCCACGAGGTCGCGTGGACGAAGGTGCGGCCCGACAGCAGGGCGGCACCGGCGGCGAACTTGCCCTGCGGGCTGCTCGCCTCGGGCTGCGTTCCCCTGTATGCGGCGTCGAGGTCTCGGGCGAGGCGGTACAGGGTGTGGCCTTCGGGCATGGAGCCATCATGCGGCACTCCTACACTGCGGGCATGGCAGCCACCCAGACCCGGCTTCTGGTGCTCGGCGCCGTCGCCCTCTTCGAGCCGGTCAACGGCTACCAGATCCGCCGCGAGCTGCTGTCGTGGGACGTCGAGCAGTGGGCGCACATCAACCCCGGCTCCATCTACTCCGCCCTCACCACCCTGACCAAGCAGCAGCACCTCGTCCGCCACGACCTCGTCGACGGCGGGCGCACCGTCGCCGTCTACACGGTGTCGCCGGCCGGTCGCGCCGAGCTGGACCGCCTCTTCGGGGAGGCCCTGGAGACGGTCGACGCCTACGACTCGATCGGCCTCCAGACCGCGCTGAGCATGAGCGTGCTCGTCCCCCGCCCAGTCGTCCTGGGCCACCTCGAGAAGCGGCTCGCGACCCTGGGCGCGATGCGCGAGAAGATGGCCGCCGACGCCGCGCAGGCCGCAGCGGACGACTCCCTGCCACCGCACGTCGTCGCCCTGGTGGACCTCTGGAGCCGCCTCGCGGCCACGCAGCACGACTGGTTGGACGAGACCGTCCGGAGGGTGCGGGCCGGCGACTTCGCGTATGCCGGGGAGCCGATGGGGTGGCAGCCCGCCGCTGACGACCCCGGCTGGCAGATGCAGGCCGACCGCGAGCGCTACCGGGCGATGCTGGCCGAGTAGGCCTCCACCCTCTCTGCCCACCCGTCAGCGATGAGTTCCTGTCGGTGCCGGGGTCTACGTTGCGGCGCATGCGGTCGGGTCGTCCTGCGATCCGGGCGGGCAGCGCTGTTGACGGGCACTATTCAATGTTGAACACTGGTCAGGTCGCGCGGGACCACCGACCCACGCGGCCGACAGATCAAGGGAGCGGCAGATGATCCACGCACGGGGGCTCGTGCAGACCTTCCAGACACGGGAGGGCAAGAAGAAGACCGAGGTGCGCGCCGTCGACGGCGTCGACCTCGACGTCGCGGAGGGGGAGGTCGTCGGCTTCCTCGGTCCGAACGGCGCCGGCAAGACCACGACGCTGCGCATGCTGACCACGCTGCTGCGCCCGACCGAGGGCACGGCGACGGTCGCGGGGTACGACGTCGTCAAGGACTCCGAACAGGTGCGCCGCAGCATCGGCTACGTCTCGCAGGCAGGCGGCGCCTTCAGCGGCGCACGCGCGGGCGACGAGGTCGTCGACCACGGGATGCTCTACGGGATGAGGGGCGCCGAGGCCGAGCGGCGGGGCAAGGAGCTGTTCACCCAGCTCGACCTCGACGGCCTGTGGACCCGGATGCCCAAGAACATGTCCGGCGGGCAGCGACGGCGGCTCGACATCGTCATGGGCCTGATCCACGAGCCCACGCTCGTCTTCCTCGACGAGCCCACCACGGGCCTGGACCCCCAGGCGCGGGCCAACCTCTGGGAGCACATCGCCGACCTGCGTCGCCGCCGAGGGGCCACGGTGTTCCTCACCACGCACTACCTCGACGAGGCCGACGCCCTGAGCGACCGGATCATCATCATCGACCACGGCAGGATCGTGGCGGCCGACACCTCCGACAACCTCAAGGCCCAGGTGGCCGGTGACCTGGTCGACCTCGAGGTCTCCGACGCCGAACTGGTCACCGCGGCGGCCCAACGCCTCGACTCCATCGCCGAGGCACCCCGGCACGGGCTGCAGGGCGTCGAGATCGAGGGCAACCACGTCCGCGGACGGGTCCAGCGCGCCGGCAAGGCCGTCCCCGGCCTGCTGCGCGACCTGCACGACGCCGACATCTCGCTGGAGTCCATCGAGGTGCACCGCCCGACCCTGGACGACGTGTTCCTCACCCTGACCGGACGGTCGCTGCGCGACGCCGCCGACACCAGTCCCGCCGGAGCACCCGGCGCCACGACGAAGGAGAACTGACATGCGGTTCTGGCGCGAGTCCTACATCGTGTTCCGGCGACAGCTGCGGATGAACCTGCGCAACCCTGCGTGGGTGATCATCGGGCTCCTCCAGCCGATCCTCTACCTGCTGCTCTTCGGGCCGCTGCTCAAGCCGCTCATCAAGCAGTTCGGCGCGACGAACGCCTACACGTTCTTCGTGCCCGGGATGCTCGTGCAGCTGGGCATCTTCGGGGCCTTCTTCGCCGGCTTCAGCCTCATCGGCGAGTGGCGCGAAGGGGTCATCGAAGCCGAGCGGGTCACCCCGGCGAGCCGGACGGCCCTGCTGGTCGGGCGCCTCATCCGCGACATCCTCCAGCTCTTCGTGCAGGCCCTGATCCTCGTGGCGCTCGGCTACGCCATGGGGATGCGCGGGTCCGCCGGCGGGATCGTCTTCGGCATCCTGCTCACCCTGCTGGTCGGTGGCGCCTGCGCCGCCGCCTCCAACGCCCTGGCGCTGACGACCAAGAGCGAGGACGTCATGGCCCCCGTCATCAACATGGTGATGATGCCCGTCCTGCTGCTGTCCGGCATCCTCCTGCCGATGACGATCGGCCCGAAGTGGCTGCTCGACATCTCGGCCTGGATGCCGTTCCGGTGGGTCGTCGACGCGGTCCGCACGGCCTTCTCCGGCGACTTCGCCTCGTCGCCGATGATCTGGGGCACCGTGTGGGCAGCAGTCCTCTTCGTGCTGGCAGTGGCGTGGGGGACGTCCACCTTCCGCAAGGAGAACGCCTAGCCCGCCGGGGCGCCGTCGTCAGTCGGCGACGACGGTGCCCTGGTGGTGGCGCACCTGCCACCGGCCGGCCTCCCGCAGCCAGACCGAGCTGCGGTGGGCGCGACGGGTCGGGGTGACCGAGTCGTAGGTGACGAGGACGACGCCCGGGCCGAGCCCGGTGGTCACTAGGTCGACGGCCTTGATGTCCACCGGGCCCTCGGCTGCCTCGGCCTCCATCATGTCGAGGACCGACTCGCGGTCCCACACCACACCCGAGGCACCGAACTCGTGGAAGTCCCTGTGCAGCAACAAGGTCGCCGAGGTCCGGTCACCCCGCACCGCCCCACGCAGCAGGGCCAGCTCGCAGTCCTTGACGATGTCGCAGTCGTCCTGCGTGGGCATCTCTGCCGTGGTGGAGGTGGGCACGTCAGCTGGCCTTCTTCGCGGTCTTCTTGGCGGCGGCCTTCTTCGTCGTGGACTTCGCCGCGGTGGACTTCGACGCGGACTTCGACGCCGCCTTCTTCGTCGCGGGCGCGTCGTCGGACGTCGACTCGCCGCGCGCCGCCTTGGCCTTGTCGACCGAGCGCTTGAGCGCGGCCAGCAGGTCGACGACCTCCCCCGACTCGTCCTTGGACTCCTCGGCGACCTGGACCTCGCCACCCTCGACCTTCGCCTTGACCAGCGACTGCAGGGCGGTGGCGTAGTCGTCCTCGTAGTCGTCGGGCACGTAGTCGCCGGCGAGCTGCTCGATGAGCAGGTCGGCCATGGCCAGCTCCTGCTTGGTCGCCTTCCCGTCGTCGTCCAGGTGGGCGAAGTCCGGCTTGCGGATCTCGTCGGGCCACAGCATGGTCTGCATGACGATCACGCCGTCGCGCACGCGCAGCACCGCCATCGTCATCCGCGTGCGGATGGAGACGGAGACGACCGCCATGCGGTTCTCCTTCTCCAGGGCGTCGCGCAGCAGGACGTACGGCTTGGTCGAGGCCTTGTCCGGCTCGAGGTAGTAGCACTTGTCCAGGAGCATCGGGTCGATCTGGTCGGCGGGCACGAACTTCTCGACCGCGATCTCCTTGGAGCTCTTGGACGGCAGGTCCTTGAAGTCCTCGTCGGTGAGCACGACCATGTCGCCGTCCTCGGTCTCGTACCCCTTGGCGATGTCGTCGTAGGACACGATCTCGCCGTCGATGCTGCAGATCCGCTGGTACTTGATGCGACCGCCGTCCTCGCGGTGCACCTGGCGGAACTGGACGTCGTGGTTCTCCGTCGCCGAGTACAGCCGGATCGGCACGTTGACCAGGCCGAACGACACGGCGCCCTTCCAGATCGCTCGCATGCCACACGCTCCTTGTCCCCGGTTGCCTTCCACGGCAAAGCCTATGCGTCAGGATGGCCCCATGCGCCCCATGCTGGCCAGCCCGGCCACCGCGATCCCCCACGGCGACGGCTGGGTCCACGAGGTCAAGTGGGACGGCATGCGGGTGCTCGCCGACATCCGGGACGGTCACCTCACCCTGACGTCGCGCACCGGCAACGACGTCACGGCCAGCTACCCCGAGCTCGCCCCGCTCGCCGAGGCGTACGACGACATGCTCCTCGACGGGGAGGTGGTGGCCCTCGACGGCGGCCGCCCGTCGTTCGGCGCCCTCGCCGAGCGCATGCACGTGCGTGACCGGCGCAAGGCCGAACGCCTGGCCGCGGTGCGGCCGGTGACCCTCATGGTGTTCGACCTGTTGCGCCTGTACGGCTCGGACCTCACCTCGCAGCCGCTGTCGGCCCGCCGGGACCTGCTGGAGCGGCTCGACCTCGCCGGCCGGCACTGGCAGGTGCCGCCCGTCTACGACGACGGCGAGGAGCTGTTCTCCGCGACCCTGGAGCAGGGGCTCGAGGGGGTCGTGAGCAAGCGGCTCTCCGCGCCATACCTGCCGGGTCGGCGGTCCACCGATTGGCTCAAGTCACCCCACAAGCTCACCGTCTCGGCCGTGGTCGGCGGGTGGCGCCCGGAGGTCGGCACGACCGACCGCCTCGGCGCGGTCCTGCTGGGCGTGCCCTCCCCCCAGGGATGGAGGTATGCCGGGCGGATGGGTTCGGGGATCGCCGGCAGGGCCCAGCGCCAGCTGGCCGAGGTGCTGGCGCCGCTGGCGCGCGAGACGTCGCCGTTCGTCACGCAGGTGCCCCGGATCGATGCCGACGGCGCGTTCTGGGTCGAGCCGCGGGTCGTCGTCGAGGCCCGGACGCTGGAGGTGACCAGGGACGGTCGGCTGCGACAGCCGGCCTACCTCGGGGTCCGGACCGACCTGACCCCGGAGGACCTGCTCTCCGAGGTTGCCGGGGCCGACGAGGAGGCCGGTGATGTCTGAGTCGACCTCCGTCGTCGTGGAGGGCCGCAAGCTCAAGCTGACCAGCCTCGACAAGCTGCTGTTCCCCTCCACCGAGACGACCAAGGGCGAGGTGCTCAACTACTACGCGCAGGTCGCCGACGTCCTGCTTCCCCACCTCGCGTCACGGCCGCTGACCCGCGTGCGCTGGCCGCACGGCACCGGCGACCAGAGCTTCTTCGAGAAGAACCTCCCGTCGGGCGCTCCCTCGTGGCTGCCCCGGGTGCGGATCGACGACGTGACCTATCCCCTCGTCGAGGACCTGGCCCAGCTCACCTACCTGGTCAACCTCAACTCCATCGAGCTGCACGTGCCGCAGTGGAGGATCGACGAGGACGGGAACCGCCTGCACCCCGACCGGCTGGTCATCGACCTCGACCCGGGCACGGGTGCCGGCCTGCGCGAGTGCGCGCAGGTCGCCGTGATGGTGCGCGACCGGCTCTCCGAGCTCGGCCTGGAGCTGTTCCCCGTCACCAGCGGGAGCAAGGGGATGCAGCTGTATGCCGGCCTGCCGGGCGACCTCTCGTCCGACCAGACCCGCGACCTCGCCCAGCAGCTCGCCCAGGAGCTGACGAAGAAGCACCCCGACCTGGTCGTCTGGAAGATGACCAAGTCGCTGCGCCCCGGGAAGATCTTCCTCGACTGGAGCCAGAACGTCGCCGCCAAGACGACGATCTGCCCGTACTCGTTGCGAGGCAAGGAGACCCCCACCGTCGCGGCGCCTCGCACGTGGGACGAGGTCGAGGCCGGGGCGGCCGGGAAGAAGCTCGAGCAGCTGATGTTCGACGAGGTCCTCGACCGGCTCGATGCCGACGGCGACCTCGTGGCCGACCTCCTCTGACGGCCGACGAGCTTGACCGGTCTCGCCGGGGGTCAGGCGAGGGCGAGCATCAGCGCGCCCAGGACGAGCACCACCACCGCCAGGCCGGCGGGCGGTCGCACGAACCGCGCCACGCGCAGGACGGCCCGGTCAGCGGCGGCGGAGCCTCGGGCAGCCGGCGCACTCGTGGGTGCCGGGCACGGCATACAGGTAGCAGCACGAGTCGCGCTCCACCGGAGGCCGGCGACGCACCCTCGCCACGGACATCTCCCAGAGGTCCTCGACCATGGCGAGGCGCTGGTGGCGGCCGAGGTTGACCCCCGGGCGGAAGTTCGCGGCGAGCTCACGCCCCGCATCGAGGTAGGCGGCCCTGGCGGACTCGAGCCGCTGCCCCGGGTCCGCGACGAGCGCACCGGCGGAGCGGACCTGGAGGGTCGTCGGGTAGGCCGCCGACGGCTCGACAGCGAAGCTCAGCCCGATGGTGCGGGGGTCCAGGGACCACGGGCCGAACAGGGCGGCCGTGGCCGTGAGCGCGGCCGGCAGCTCGAGGCACCACTGGAGGACGAAGGCGGCCGGCATCGCGGGCGGCGGAGGGCTGCGGTAGTAGCGCTCGGTCGCCGCGGAGAACGCCGCCCGCCACCGCGCCGTGGGATCACCCGGTCCCGCCGAGGCCAGGTGCGACCACACGAGGGGAAGGTCGGGGGAATTGTCGTCGGCCGCGACGACCTGCCACAACAGGTGCGGCTGGACGACGCGCACGAGGGCGCTCAGGGATTCATCCACGGCATCGCTGCAGGTCACGAGGCCAGCGGGTGGAATTTCCGGGCCGACCCCGGAAATGCCACCCGCTGGAAAAGGACCACGCAAACGGCCCGGTCACTGGACCAGGATTCAGTGCGCCTTGTCGTAGGCGGCCTGGACCTCGGCCGAGATGCGCCCGCGCTCGCTGACCTTGTGGCCATTCTTGCGGGCCCATTCGCGAACGTCCCCGAGGTCGCGCTTGGCACCAGCGGGACGGGCTGCGGTGCGGGGGCTGGTCGTGCGACGGCCCGCGGAGCGACGGCCGTGCCCGACGTAGGGGGCAAGCGCTTCGCGCAGGGCGGTGGCGTTCGCGGCGGTGAGGTCGATCTCGTACGTGACGCCGTCGAGGGCGAAGGTCACCGTCTCGTCGGCGGGGCTTCCGTCGAGGTCGTCCTCGAGAACGATGTTGACGCGTTGTGCCATGGCGAATTCCTCTCGGGGTTCGGTGCAGGGGTTTCCACCTGAAAGTATTCGCTATTCCCGCTCAAGGCAAAAGACGACCCTCAGCGAGAATTGTCGACATCTGTCGCGGGAGCTGAATTGTCGGCATTCTCCGCGTGCGCCTTCTCCCACTGGGAATGCGCGAGACGTTCCTTTCTGTCCCCCTCGATCATGTTCTTGATGACGAGGTAGAAGAGGAATCCGACCCCTGCGGACGGAATGAGTGCCGCGACGTAGGGCCAGATGTTCATCGGGAGACCTCGGGCTTCAGGTGGGGAAAGAGAATGGTCTCGCGGATGTTCGCGTCGGTGAAGAGCATGACCAGCCGGTCGACACCGAACCCGAGGCCACCCATGGGCGGGGCGCCGTACTCGAGGGCACGCAGGAAGTCCTCGTCGAGCTGCATGGCCTCCGGGTCGCCACCGGCCGCCTTGATGGACTGGGCCGTGAGCACCTCGCGCTGCACGACGGGGTCGACGAGCTCGGAGAACCCGGTGCCGCGCTCGACGCCACCGATGATGAGGTCCCAGGCCTCGATCAGCCCGGGCTCGCTGCGGTGCGGGCGCGCCAGCGGCTGCGCCACCGCCGGGTAGTCGCACAGGAACGTGGGCTGCAGCAGGCCGGGCTCGACCAGCTCGCCGAGCAGCTCGAGGAACACCTTGTCCTTGTCCCAGGCCGGGTCGATCGCGACGTCGTGCTTCGCGGCATACCCGCGCAGGGTCTCCACGTCGGTGTCGAGGGTGACGGTCTCGCCGACCGCCTCGGACACTCCCTGGTAGACGGGCAGCCAGCGCCACTCACCGTCGAGGTCGATGGTGCCGGCCGCGGTCTCGACCTGCCGGGAGCCCAGGGAGTCGGCGACCCCGACGAAGATGTCGCGCATCAGCGCCGCGATCGTCGTCTGGTCGCCGTACGCCTGGTAGGCCTCGAGCATCGTGAACTCGGGGCTGTGCGTGGCGTCGACGCCCTCGTTGCGGAAGATGCGGCCCATCTCGTAGACGCGGTCCACCCCGCCGACGACGGCCTTCTTCAGGTTGAGCTCCAACGCGATCCGCAGGGTCATCTCCTGGTCGAACGCGTTCATGTGGGTCTTGAACGGACGGGCAGCGGCGCCGCCGTGGACGAGCTGGATGATCGGCGTCTCGACCTCGAGGTACCCCTGGCCCTCCAGCACGTGGCGGATCGAGGAGAGCACCTGCGCCTTGGTGCGGACCATGTCGCGAGCCTCCTGCCGCACGATGAGGTCGGCGTACCGCTGACGCACCCGCGCCTCCTCGGACAGGTCCTTGTGCAGCACCGGCAGCGGGCGCAGCGCCTTGGACGCCATCTCCCAGCTGGTCGCCATGACCGACAGCTCGCCGCGGCGGCTGCTGATGACGCGCCCCTCGACGAACACGTGGTCACCGAGGTCGACGGTCGACTTCCACTCCGCGAGCGCCTCCTCGCCGACCTCGGCGAGGCTGAGCATGACCTGCAGACGAGTCCCGATCCCTTCCTGGAGGGTGGCGAACGCCAGCTTGCCGGTGTTGCGGACGAAGATCACCCGGCCGGCGACCCCGACGACGTCCTGGGTCTCCTCACCGGTCTCGAGGTGGCCCCACTGGTCGCGCACCTCGCCGAGCGAGTGGGTCCGCGGCACCGTGACCGGGAAGGCCTGCTTGCCCTGCGCCAGCAGCCGGTCGCGCTTGTCCCGACGGACCTGCATCTGCTCGGGCAGGTCGGCCTCGGGAGCGGCGGCGTCGGTGGGGTTGGCGGTGGTGGCGCTGGGGGTTTCACTCACCAGCAAAGGGTACCCAGCGCCATACCCGGTCCCTGCACCCCGCCCGGCGTCCGCCCCGCTTCCCCGCAAAGCGGGTGTCCTTCGGGGAAACCATGGGAAATAAGTGCCGGTTCACCGAACGACACCCGCTTCGCGCGGGCAACGGGGCACAGGCACGGGGGCACGGGCAACGCGGCACGGGTAACGGGGCACCGCCGGGCGGGACCGGCGACGACGACGGCCTGGGTCAGACGAGGTCGAGGGCGAGGTCGAGGATCGGCGAGGAGTGGGTGAGCCCACCGACGCTGAGGTAGTCGACCCCGGTCAAGGCGTACGCGCGCGCCACGTCGAGCGTCAGGCCGCCGGTCGCCTCGAGCTCGACGTCCTCGCCGGTCGCGCGCACTGCCTCGACCGTCTCGCGCAGCAGGTCGACCGACATGTTGTCGCACAGCAGGAACCGTGCCCCGACCCCCACCGACTCGAGCGCCTCGGCCGTGGTGGTGACCTCCACCTGGACCGGCACGTCGGGGTAGCGGGCCCGCACCGCGGCATACGCCCTGGCGAGGGAACCGGCCGCCAGCTTGTGGTTGTCCTTGATCATGGCCACGTCGTGCAGGCCCATCCGCTTGTTGGTGCCGCCGCCGGCTCGCACGGCGTACTTCTCGAGCGCGCGCAGCCCGGGCGTGGTCTTGCGGGTGTCGAGGACGGTCGCCCCGGTGCCCTCGAGCTCCTGGGCCCACTGGCGCGTGTGCGTGGCGATGCCGGACAGCCGGCAGACGATGTTGAGCATGGTGCGTTCGCCGACGAGGACGACCTGCGTGGAGCCCTCGACCGTCGCGACGACGTCGCCGCGGACGAGCCGGTCACCGTCGGCGCGCAGGACCTCGACGTGGACCGGCGCGGCCCCGAGGCGTCGCGCGACCTCGTCGAAGACCAGCGGGACGACCGGTATGCCGCCGAGCACCCCCGCCGCGCGCGCCACCACGTGGGCGGTGCTCACCTGGTCCGGGGGGATCGTCGCCGACGTGGTGACGTCGACCCCGTCGGGGCCGCCGAGGTCCTCGTCGAGCGCGACGCGGACCACCTCGAGGGCGTCGGTCTGCGGGAACTGCAGGTCGGTCATGCCAGGTCCTGTTCGGGGACGGGGACGAACGTCGTCGTGACGGCACCGTCGACGCCACGGACGAGCTGGGTGTGACCGCGCCACGACGGGTCGACCTGCTCGGGGAAGTCCGAGCGGACGTGGCCCCCGCGGGTCTCCTCGCGCAGGGCCGCTGCGAGGGTCAGCACCTGTCCGACGTGCAGGAGGTTGGTCGTCTCCCACGACAGCGGGCCGGGTTCGCCCGAGGTCGCGGCGGCGGCGAGCTCCACGAGCGCGGCGGCCGCAGCGGCCAGCGAGTCAGCCGAACGGACCGCGCCGGACCCCGTCGTCATGGTGGCCTGGACCTGCACCCGGGCCGAGGCGTCGAGCAGTGCCGTGTCGGCGGTCGGGCGGACCGGGTCCACCTGCGGCAGCTGGCCCTCGGCGAGCCGGGCGCTGATGTCGTCGGCGATGCGGTGGGCGAAGACCAGGCCCTCGAGCAGCGAGTTGGAGGCGAGCCGGTTGGCGCCGTGGACACCGGTGCAGGAGACCTCGCCACAGGCGTAGAGGCCGTCGAGGGAGGTGCGTCCGACGAGGTCTGTGCGCACGCCGCCACTGGCGTAGTGCTGGGCGGGAGCCACCGGGAGGAGGTCGGTCACGGGATCGAACCCGAGCTCGCGACAGCGGGCCACGATCGACGGGAACCGCGCCTCGAGGAACTCACGACCGAGGTGGCGGGCGTCGAGGAAGACGTGGTTGTCGCCGGTCTGGTGCATCCGGTCGACGATCGCGCGCGAGACGACGTCGCGTGGTGCGAGGTCGGCCAGCGGGTGCCGACCCTGCATGAACCGCACGCCGTCCCGGTCCACGAGGAACGCACCCTCTCCGCGCACCGCCTCGGAGATCAGCGGCTGCTGACCGCTGGACCCCTCGCCGAGCCAGAGCACGGTCGGGTGGAACTGCACGAACTCGACGTCCGCCAGGACGGCTCCGGCGCGCAGGGCCGCTCCCAGCCCGTCGCCCGTGGCGACGGAGGGGTTGGTCGTGGCGGAGTAGACCTGCCCGAGGCCGCCGGTCGCGAGGACGACCGCGCGCGCCAGGGCTGCCCCGACGCCGTCCATCTGGCCCTCGCCGATGACGTGCAGGGTGACTCCGCAGACTCGGTCCCGCGCGTCCTGGAGGAGGTCGACCACGAGGGCGTGCTCGATGACCTCGATGCCCGGGTCGTCCTGCACCGCGTGCAGGGCCGCGATGAGGGCCCGGGAGATCTCCTTGCCGGTGGCGTCGCCGCCGGCGTGGGCGATGCGGTCGCGGTGGTGGCCGCCCTCGCGGGTCAGCTTGAGCTCGCCCTCGTCGTCGAGGTCGAACTCGGCGCCGAGCGCCACGAGCTCTCGCACCCGCTCAGGTCCCTCGTTGACGAGGGCGGTCACGGCCGGGACGTCGCAGACGCCGCAGCCCGCGACGAGGGTGTCGTGCAGGTGCTCCTCCGGGGAGTCGGCGGGGTCGAGGGCCGCGGCGATGCCGCCCTGGGCCCACTGGGTCGACCCCTCGTTCAGCACCGTCTTGGTCACGAGCAGCACGCGGTCGACCCGCTGGCGCAGCCGCAGGGCCGTGGTGAGGCCGGCGATGCCCGAGCCGACGACGACGACGTCGGCCGAGGCGGTCCAGCCGGGCTCCCCCGCCACGAGCCAGCGCGGGACCGTCAGCTCAGTCGCCATCCGGGCGACCCGTCACGGACGGCGTCGCAGGGACGGCGGGCGTCGCGGTGTCGACGTCGGAGAACACCTCGAGGGCCCGCCCACCGGGTCCCACGAGCACCGGCAGGTTGTCGATCAGCCGGGTCGTGCCGACGCGTCCGGCGACCGCGAGCAGCGCCTCACCGCGGTACCACTCGGGCACGTCCTCGAGCGTGTAGGGGTGGACGAGGACGAGGTAGTCCACGAGGGCCAGGGGTTCGCGCACGAGCACCGACCGGGCTGCTCGCCGGATCGCCGACGGGCCCTCGGCCGCGGCGGCAGCCCCGGCCTCCAGGGCCCGGGACAGGCACAGCGCGACCTCGCGGTCGGAGTCGGTGAGGTAGGTGTTGCGGCTGCTCATCGCCAGGCCGTCGGACTCGCGGACGGTCGGCACGGAGACCACGTCGACCGGGAAGTCGAGGTCGCGCACCATACGGCGGATGAGGAGGAGCTGCTGGGCGTCCTTCTGGCCGAAGTAGGCGCTGTCGGCACCGGTGAGGTGGAACAGCTTCGCGACGACCGTGAGCATCCCGTCGAAGTGACCGGGTCGGGCCTGGCCCTCGAGGACGTTGCCGAGCGGACCGGCGGAGATGCGGACGCCCGGGTCGCCGTCCTGGTAGATCACGTCCGGGGTCGGGGCGAAGACCACGTCGACGCCGGCCTTGCGGCAGATCTCCATGTCGGAGTCGAAGGTGCGCGGGTAGCGGGACAGGTCCTCGCGCGGCCCGAACTGCAGCGGGTTGAGGAAGATCGTGACGACGACGTGGGCGGCCTTGCGGCGGGCCGTCTCGATGAGCGTCGCGTGCCCCTCGTGCAGGGCTCCCATGGTCATCACGACGGCGACGTCGCCACCGGTGAGGCGCGCGCGGGCGGTCCGCAGCTCCGCGCGGGTGCGGGCGACGACGGGGCCGTCGACGGCGCCGACGGGACGGGGGTCACTCACTCATTGCTCCTGATCGCTCGCGAGGATGTCCAGCAGTGGCTCGGCGGCCTGCGGTCGCAACCGTCCGCTGGCCAGGGCCCGCTCCGCCGTGGCCCGCGCCAGCGCCACGTACGTCGGCCGGATGTCGGGGGTGAGCCCCTGCAGCTGTCGCAGGTGCTCGGCAACGGTACCGGCATCGCCGCGCGCGACCGGTCCGGTGAGGGCAGCGTCACCCGCGCGCAGTGAGTTGTCGAGGGCCGCCGCGACGAGGGGCCCGAGGACCCTCGAGGGCGTCTCCACGCCGGCCGCAGCGAGCGCCTGCAGGGACTGGGCGATGAGGGTGACGAGGTGGTTCGCGCCGTGCGCCAGGGCTGCGTGGTAGAGCGGACGCATCTCCTGCTCGACCCAGACGGGTTCGGACCCGATCTCGAGGACGAGGGCCTCGGCGACGGCTCGCAGGGGTTCGGGGGCGCTCACCCCGAAGCAGCAGTCCACCAGCCGGTCGAGGTCGAGGGCGGTGCCCGTGAACGTCATCGCGGGGTGCAGCGCCAGCCCGAGGACGTGCTGGCCGAGCGCGGGCTCGAACACCTCGAGCCCGTGCCGCCCCGACGTGTGCACGACGAGCTGACCCGCCTGCCAGGTGCGGGTGCTCGCCAGCCCGGCCACGAGATCGGCCAGCGCGTCGTCGGGCACCGCGATCAGGACGAGCTCGGCCCGCGCCACCACGTCCTCCACCGGGAGGACCGGTATGCCGGGGAGCAGCTCCTGCGCGCGGTTGCGGGAGGCCTCGCTCACGCCCGAGGCCGCCACGACCCTGTGCCCGGCCCGGCGCAGCGCAGCACCGAGGACGGCGCCGACGCGGCCGGTCCCGACCACGCCGACGGCCAGCCGTGCTGGACGCTCGTCGGCCGAACTCACGCGAGCACGCTACCCCCGCCGAGCCCCACCCCATGCGGCGCCCGCGCGACCGGGTGGTGGTGGGGCGGTGGCAGGGTGGACGGTTCGTGGGGTCCCCACGGGTGAAGGCCCTCGGCGGAGCCGGACGGGACGGGTGACAGACCGTCCTTCTGACGGACCCGCGGCTCGCCCCGACCTCGATAGCGTGTGCCGAATGGCAGGGGTGCAGTGGCGCGACGCGTGGCAGGACGCGCTGTACGGACCGCGGGGGTTCTACCGTGACGAGCGGGGGCCGCGCGGTCACTTCACGACGGCCACCCACGGCACGGCCGGCGCCGTCCTCGCAGGGGCCTTGGCCCTCCTCGCCCGTGAGCAGGGTCTGACCCACGTGGTCGACGTCGGCGCCGGGCGTGGCGAGCTGCTGGAGCAGCTCCACGTCGCGGACCCCACCCTGCGCCTCACCGGCGTCGACGTGGTCGAGCGACCCGCCTCGCTGTCGGCACCGGTCGAGTGGGTCAGCTCCCCCGGTGGGCGTGACCTCCCCGCCGCCCTGCACCAGCTCTCCGGCGCCCTCGTCCTCGCCCACGAGTGGCTCGACGTCGTCCCGTGCACCGTCGGCGAGGTCGACGCCGAGGGGGTGCTCCGCACCCTGGAGGTCGAACCCGGCACCGGGACCGAGACGCTCGGGCAACCCCTCGACGGCGCCGAGCTGGCCTGGGCCACGGCCCACTGGCCCACCGAGGCACCCGGCGACCGCGTCGAGGTGGGGCTCAGCCGTGACGAGGCGTGGACCGCCCTGCTCGACCGTATCCACAGCGGCCTGGCGGTGGCGGTGGACTACGGGCACCGCGGTGGGTCACGGCCGCTGCAGGGCACGCTCGCGGCATACCGGCAGGGGCGGGCGGTGGACCCGGTCCCGGACGGGACCTGCGACCTCACCGCCCACGTCGCGATGGACACCCTCGACCACGACGAGCTGCTCGACCAGCGCACCGCCCTGCGGGGGCTCGGCGTCGACGGGACCAACCCGCCCTTCGCCCTCGCCGCCGAGGACCCGCAGGCCTACCTGAGCGCCCTCGAGCGCTCGACGGCGTCCGCGGCCCTCACCGCGCCCGGGGGCTTCGGCGACTTCCTGTGGGCCGTCAAGCGCGTGGGCTGACCACCAACCGCTCGAACCCGCGCAGCACGAACGTCGGCCGGCGCTCGACGTCGACCACCTCCAGGTCGGGGAACCGTGCGAGCAGCGTCCGCAACGAGATCTCCAGCTCCAGCCGCGCCAGCGGCGCCCCGATGCAGAAGTGGATGCCGGCGCCGAAGGCCAGGTGCGGGTTCGGGTCGCGGGTCGGGTCGAACCGGTCGGGGTCGGCGAAGACCTGGGGATCGCGGTTCGCCGCACCCAGCAGCGCAGCCACCTTGTCACCGGGTTCGAGGTGGACCCCGCCGACGTCGGCCGGCTCCTTGGCGGTGCGCTCGAACAGGTGCAACGGGCTGTCGTGGCGCAGGAACTCCTCCACCAGTCGCGCGCGGGCCGCATCGTCGGTGACGTCGACCTGCGGGCGGTCCGGCGCCGTCAGCCACGAGTGCAGGCCGTTGCCGAACCCGTTGACGCTCGCCTCGTGACCGGCGTTCAGCAGCAGGACAGCCGTCGCGACGAGCTCGTGGGCCGACAACCGGTCGCTCCCGTCACGGGCCTGGACGAGGTCGCTCAGGAGGTCCTCCCCCGGCGCCTTCGCCCGGTGGGCCGCGAGGTCCTCCACGTAGGCCGCGAACTCGGCGCTCGCCGCCCTCGCCTGCGCCTCGTGCTCGGGGGTCCGGTCGACCTCGTACATCTTGACGATGGCCTGGCTCCACGGGCGCAGGTGCTCGCGCTCGGACTCCGGCACCCCGAGCAGCTCGGCGATGACGAGGACTGGCAACGGCTCGGCATACCCCTCGAGCACGTCGAACCCGCCGTCGGGCAGGTCCGCGAGCAGCCCGGCCGCCAGCTCCTCGATCCGCGGGGCGAGGCGCTGCACGTGGCCGCGCCCGAACGCGCCGGCGACCAGGCGGCGCAGCCGGGTGTGCTTGGGGGGTTCGCTGTCGAGGATGGAGTCGGCGTGCAGCCAGTTGAACGTGTCCCAGTCGGCGTCGGGTGTCCGCGGGCCGAAGACGCGCCCGAGCCGACGGTCCCGCAGCACCGCGCCCGCCTCGGCGTGACCGGTCGCGAGCCAGACGCCCATGCCGCTGTGCCAGGCCAGCGGCGAGGCGGCGCGCAGAGCCGCCAGGTGGGGGTACGGGTCGGCGACGACCGCCGGATCGGTGAGGTCGAGCAGGTCGGAGGCGTCGACGCCGTCAGGGGCGGTCCGGGACGCGGTGGCGGGGCTCTCGGGGGGCACCTGAGCAGCCTGCCGCAGGGCCATGGGTTTTGTCAGGTGCTGCCCACGCGGGCACACTGGTTCGTTGCTGACCGTCGAAAGGACCCCCCTGTCCCCATGAAGCACCAGCGACTCCCCCTGCGCCCGAACGCCCGCCACGCGGCCTGCTCCACCGCCCTTGCCGCCCTTGCCCTGTCGGGCTGCGGCGGCGGCACGCCCGGAAGCCCGGTGACCGTCACGGTCACCCCGACCGTGACCGCCAGCGGTTCCTCGTCGAGCTCGAGCAGCCCCTCCCGACCTGCGGCGCCGACCAGCGACGTGCAGGGCCGCGCCTTCGACTACGGGCGCATCACCAAGGTGGCCAAGGTCGCCGGCGCGACGGTGATCGAGCTCGACCGCTACACGTGGAAGAAGCTGGACGACGCGAAGCTCGCCCGGAGCGGCGTGCCCGAGCGGTGGTTCAAGGGCAAGCCCCCCTACACGAACCAGAACGACACGATCACGTTCACGATCCCGCTCGCCGCGAACGCCCGGATCCTCTACCACCACTGCGTCGCGGCCGACCAGCCGCTGCAGACCCGGTCGGCGACGATCCAGGAGCTCGCCGGCCTCGGCGACCGGGAGGACACCGTCGTCGTCGGCCTCGACGACCGCGGCCGGCTGACCACCGCCGACAACATCGCCGGCTGCCCGGGCTGAACCGCCCTTGCGCCGGGCCCGCACCGCGGCATACGGCAGACTGACCGGCATGACCACCACGGGAGGCCGCGAGCTCACCGTCGGCCTCGGCGCAGGCGGCCTCGCGTCCGCCGACATGGTCCTCAACATCGGGCCCCAGCACCCGGCCACGCACGGGGTGCTGCGGCTGCGGATCGTGGTCGACGGCGAGCGGATCGTCTCGGCCGAACCCATCGTCGGCTACATGCACCGCGGGGCCGAGAAGCTGTTCGAGGTGCGTGACTACCGCCAGATCGTGGTGCTGGCGAACCGGCACGACTGGCTCTCGGCGTTCTCCTCCGAGCTCGGCGTGGTGCTCGGGGTCGAGCGGATGCTCGGCATGGAGGTGCCGGAGCGGGCCGTGTGGGCGCGCACCCTGCTGGCCGAGCTGAACCGGGTGCTCAACCACCTGATGTTCCTCGGCTCCTACCCCCTCGAGCTCGGGGCGATCACGCCGATCTTCTACGCGTTCCGTGAGCGCGAGGAGCTCCAGGCCGTGATGGAGGAGGCGTCGGGCGGCCGGATGCACTACATGTTCAACCGCGTCGGCGGCCTCAAGGAGGACCTGCCCGCCGGGTGGCTCGGCCGCGTCGCGCACGCGGTCGCTGCGGTCCGCGCACGGGTGCCCGACCTCGAGTCGCTCATCGTCGGCAACGAGATCCTCGAGGCCCGCACGAAGGGCGTGGGGGTGCTCACGCCGGAGACCATTGCCGCGTATGGCGTCTCGGGCCCGATCGCGCGCGCGTCAGGGGTCGACATGGACCTGCGCCGTGACGAGCCGTACCTGGCGTACGCCGAGCTGTTCGCCGACGGCGGCCCCGGACGCGTCGTGACGAGGTCGGCCGGCGACTGCCTGGCCCGCCTCGAGGTGCTGCTGGAACAGGTCCACGTCAGCCTCGATCTCGCCGAGGCCTGTCTCGACCGGCTCGGCTCGCTGCCGCGCGGCCCGGTCAACGTCAAGCTGCCCAAGGTGCTCAAGGTCCCCGAGGGCGACCTCTACACCGCGACCGAGAACCCGCTCGGCTTCAACGGCTACTACCTCGTGTCCCGTGGCGAGAAGACGCCGTGGCGGCTCAAGCTGCGGTCGGCATCCTTCAACAACGTCGCCGTGCTGGCCGAGGTCCTCCCCGGCAACCTCATCGCCGACATGGTGGCGATTCTGGGCTCGATGTTCTTCGTCGTCGGCGACGTCGACAAGTAGCCGCTCAGGCGTCGTCCTCGCCGCGGTCGGGCGGGTCCACGCGGCACATCCGCTGGGTCACCATGCCGGCGACCGCCAGCACGGCTGCCGACAGACAGAGCGCCACGAGGCGCCAGAGCAGCTCGCGGTAGCCGGGCAGGGAGATCTCGGCGAGCGCGTGGGCCACCTGCGCGGCATACCAGCCGACCACGCCGGACCCCGTGAGGGCGGCGGCCTGCGCGAGGACCAGGGTGCGGGCGGCACGGATCGGGCTGAGCGGCTTGGTCGCCTCGCCGCGCAGGAACCGGCGCACCGGGAGACCGGCACCGATGACGAGCACGGCCATGACGACGAGCAGCACCGAGGAGATCCACGACGCCGGTCCGAGGAGCGCCCCGGTGCCGAGGTAGATGCGCCACCCGATCCACGACACGGCGCCGACGACGACGGCCGTGGCGACGAGCTGGGGCCAGCGCAGGCCGAGGCCCTCGTTCACCACGGCCCCTCCAGCAGGTCCACGTCCGGGCCGGGACGCACGCCCGACGTGTCGAGTCCCGCGACGAGGTCAGCGACGCGGCGGACCGAACCGTCGACTCGCAGAACGGCTTCCGGCTCGACCTGCAGCCACGGGACGAGGACGAACGCACGTTCGTGGGCTCGCGGGTGGGGCAGGGTCAGGCTCGTGGTGTCCATGACGACGTCGGTGTCGAAGACCGGGTCGCCGTACTGGACGAGGTCGAGGTCGAGGGTGCGCGGACCCCAGCGGACCTCGCGCGTGCGGCCGTGCGACAGCTCGATCTCGTGCAGCCCGGCGAGCAGCGACGAGGGCGCGAGGTGGGTCGTGCCGGTCACGACGGCGTTGAGGTAGACCGGCTGGTCGGGTCCGCCGACCGGGTCGGTCTCCACCACGGGCGAGACCTCGGTGATGTCGATGAGGCCGTAGAGCTCCACGGTCGCGTCGTGCAGGGTCTCGACCGAGCTGCCGACGTTGGAGCCCAGCGCGATGACCACGAGCGCCTGCCGCTCCCGCGAGACGCGCACCTGCACGTCGGTGAACGGGTGGCCCACGGGTGCCTGCGGCTTGTGCACGACGACCTCGACGGCCTCGACGAGGGGGCGCGTGAGCACCTTGTCGGCGATCCGGGCCGCGAGCGCCTCGATGAGGTCGAGCGGCTCGCCCTGGATCAGGGCGACGACGTCACCGGCGACCTCGGCGTAGTTGACCGTGTCGGCCAGGTCGTCGCTCGAGCCGGCCGGGCCGAGGTCGACCTGCATGGTGACGTCGACGACGAAGGTCTGGCCGTCGCGCTTCTCGAAGTCGAGGACGCCGTGGTGCCCGTGGGCGGAGATGCCCTTCAGGACGATCTGGTCGGGCATGGTGTCACCCTCCGTCGGTGGTGCTGGTGGCCGCGGTCGGGATGCCCGCGCCGGGGGCGCGGTCGATGCCCGCGTCGGGGGCGCGGTCGATGGCCGCGGTCGCGAGCAGGGCGTCCAGGGTCGTGGGCACGTGGTGCACGCGGACTCCCCACGCCCCGAGCCGCGCGGCGTGGACGGAGGTGGCCGCCGTCGCCGCGTCCCGCTGCGCCGGCGGGCGCGGGGGTTCGCCGTCGGGCACGCCGAGGCGTCCGAGGAAGGTCTTGCGGGAGGTGCCGACGAGGACGGGGTGGCCGAGGTCGACGACGCGGTCGAGGTGCCGCAGGAGGGTCCAGTTGTGGTGGGCGAGCTTGGCGAACCCGAACCCCGGGTCGAGCACGAGGTGGTCGGCCTCGATCCCGGCCGCCGTCAGGTCCCGCGCCCGGGCCGTCAGCTCGGCACAGACGTCCGCGACGACGTCGTCGTAGACCGCGCGCGACTGCATGGCGGCGCTGTGGCCACGCCAGTGCATGACGACGAACGGGGCACCCGACTGCGCGACGACCGCGGCCATCTCCTCGTCGGCCAGGCCGCCGCTGACGTCGTTGACGATGGCCGCTCCGGCTCGCAGTGCCTGGGCGGCCACCGCCGCGCGCATCGTGTCGACCGACAGCACGGCGCCCTCGCCGGCGAGGGCCTCGATCACCGGCAGCACCCGGCGCAGCTCCTCCTCGACCGAGGGGCGCTGCGCCCCGGGGCGGGTCGACTCGCCGCCCACGTCGAGGACGTCCGCACCCTGGGCGAGCAGCTCGCGACCGTGGGCGATCGCCGCGGACGGCTCGAACCACTCACCACCGTCGCTGAACGAGTCCGGCGTGACGTTGACGACGCCCATGACCACCGGGAGCCCGTCCGCCCGACGGAGCGGCCAGGAGGGGCTCACAGCCGCCCACCGATCCGGCCGAGCTTCGGCCAGGTGAGGAAGGCCTCGGCCTCGAGCGCCGCGAGGCCGACGCGCGGGAGGTCCGACCCGGCGGGATACAGGAGGAACCGCGGTTGCCAGTCCGGCTGGAACTTGGCGTTGAAGCGGTAGAGGCTCTCGATCTGCAGCCAGCGCGACGCGAACAGCAGCAGCGAGCGCCAGGCCCGAAGGACCGGACCCGCACCGAGCTTCTCACCGCGCTCCAGCGCCGAGCGGAAGGCGGCGAAGTTGAGGGAGACCCGGTGCACCCCGAGGCCGGGAGCCGCCTTGAGCGCCTCGACGATCATCAGCTCGTTGACGCCACCCTCGGCGGAGCTGTCACGCCGCATCACGTCGAGGGACATGCCGTCGGAACCCCAGGGCACGAACTGCAGGAACGCCCGGACGACCCCGTCCTGCCGCGCCGCCACGAACACGCAGTCGGGGTCGGACTCGTCGAGCAACCGCCCGAGGGCCATGGAGAACCCGCGCTCGGTGTCGGTGGAGCGCCAGGCCGCGGCGTCGGCCATGGCCAGCTCGCGCAGGCCGGGCTGGATGTCGCGCACGCGGGTGATCTCGACGGAGTACCCGGCCCGGGCGATCCGGCCGACCATCTGGCGCACGTTGCGCATCGGCCGACCCTCGAGGCTGAACGTCGTCGTGTCCACGACCGCCTCGTCACCGAGCTCGATCGCGGACATGCCGGTCTCACGCACCCAGGTGGTGCCGGCCCGCTCCGAGCAGCCGAGCACTGCCGGCGTCCACGCGTGGTCGCGGGCCTTGGCGACGAACGCGGCGATGGCTCCCGGCCAGGCCTCGGGGTCACCGACCGGGTCACCGCTCGCGAGCATCACGCCCGACACGACCCGGTAGGCGATGGCCGCCTTGCCGGACTCGGACCACACCACGCTCTTGTCGCGCCGGGTGTTGAAGTAGGCCAGCGAGTCACCGTGGCGAGCCATGAGGACACGCAGGCGTGCCTCGTCGTCGTCCGTGAGCTCGGGGCGCGGCTCGGGCGGGCGCAGGGCGAGGTAGACGGGCGTGAGCATGGTCATCAGCCCGAGTCCGAGCAGCAGCGCGCCCACCACGTCGGCCGTGCGGTCACGCAGGAAGTGCACCGGGCCGTCGGCGCCGACGAAGCCGTACAGGAGCTCGCGGGCGAGCTCGCCGAGGCCGGGGAACCCGCCGGCGAGCTCGTGCCGGTTGAGCCACAGGACCAGCGTCCCCGCGACCACGGAGATGCTCAGGAGCACACCGAACGCGCGCACGGCGCGCCACCTCGTGCCGGGGTCGCCGAGGGCCTCGAACTCGTCGCGGTGGACCCAGAGCAGGACCAGCCCGACGACGGCCACCAGGGCGGCGACGGGCTCGGTCTTGAGGCCGTGCAGCGCGATCGACAGGGCCAGCAGCACGACCGCGGCACGCCAGGCCCGACGCTTGCGCCGCTTGAGCGAGTGCCCGAGGACGAGCAGGAAGATGCCCGAGACGACGGTCGCGGCAGCCGCGGCGTCCGACAGGGCGCCGGGGAGCACCTCGGTGAGGTCCTGGAGCCGGTGGCGCCACGCGTGCCGCAACCCCGTCGCGAGGTCGATCACCCCGACGAGGTAGGTGAGGTTGCCCAGGATCCGGGGGACCGTGCGGCCGGTCAGGACCGCCGGCAGCCTCGACGGGATCTTGGTGGAGAGGGTCGAGAGCGTGGAGCGCGAGGGTTCGCGTCCGGTCACCGCTTGCCCCCGAGGAGGAGGGCCATCGCCTCGGCGCGGGTCGCCGGGTCGCGCAGCTGCCCGCGCACGGCGGACGTGATCGTCCGCGACCCCGGCTTGCGGATGCCGCGCATCGACATGCAGAGGTGCTCGCACTCGACGACCACGATGACCCCCTGCGCCCCGACGTGCTCGACGAGCGCATCGGCCACCTGCGTGGTCAGGCGCTCCTGCACCTGGGGGCGACGGGCGAACATCTCGACCAGCCGGGCCAGCTTCGACAGCCCGGTGACCCGACCGTCCTTGGCCGGGATGTAGCCGACGTGGGCGACCCCGTGGAACGGCACCAGGTGGTGCTCGCACATGCTGTAGACCTCGATGTCGCGCACGAGGATCATCTCTTCGTGGTCGATCTCGAAGGTCTTCGACAGCACCTCTCCGGCTTCGAGCCCGAGCCCGGCGAAGAACTCGCCGTAGGCCCGGGCCACGCGTGCCGGGGTCTCCTTCAGACCGTCCCGGTCAGGGTCCTCACCGATCGCGAGCAGCAGCTCGCGGACGGCTGCTTCGGCCCGGGGCTGGTCCACGCTCGAGCGCCCCTCAGTGGTCATTCGGGTTGACCTGGCCACCCTCGGGGAGCTCGATGGTCTGCGTCGGCGGGTGCTCCTCGGGTGCCTTGACCGCACCGGCCTCCGCAGCCTTGTCGATCGCCTCGGCCGTGCGACGGTCGGTGCCGGCGGCCTGCAGCGCGTGCGCGCTGCCGTTCTGTGCGGCCATCTCGGCGGGGGTGAGCACCGGCGGCTGGTCGGACAGGAAGCGCGTCTCGCTCGACAGCCAGGTCGGGCGCTGCGGGCGCTTGCGGATCGGCTCGAAGATCGCCGCGAGCTCCTTGGCGTTGAGCGTCTCGTGCTCGAGCAGGTCGAGCACGAGCCGGTCGAGGATGTCGCGGTTGTCGTTGATGACGTGCCACGCCTCGTCGTGCGCCGCGTCGATGAGCTTGCGCACCTCGGTGTCGACGATGCTCGCGATCTCCTCGGAGTAGTCGCGCTGGTGTCCCATGTCGCGGCCGAGGAATACCTCGCCCTGGCTCTGGCCCAGCTTGATCGCGCCGATGCGCTCGCTCATGCCGTACTCGGTGACCATCTTGCGGGCCATGCCGGTGGCCTTCTCGATGTCGTTGGACGCGCCGGTCGTGGGGTCGTGGAAGACGACCTCCTCGGCGACGCGGCCACCCATGGCGTACGACAGCTGGTCGAGGATCTCGTTGCGGGTCGTGGAGTACTTGTCGTCGGTCGGCATCACCATCGTGTAGCCGAGGGCCCGACCGCGGGGCAGGATCGTCACCTTGGTCACCGGGTCGAGGTGGTTCATCGCCGCGGCGACCAGGGCGTGGCCACCCTCGTGGTAGGCCGTGATCTTGCGCTCCTTGGCGGACATGATCCGGGTGCGCTTCTGCGGGCCCGCGATGACGCGGTCGATGGCCTCGTCGAGGGCGGCGTCGTCGATGAGCTTGCCGTCGCTGCGCGCGGTGAGCAGGGCGGCCTCGTTGAGCACGTTCGCGAGGTCGGCGCCGGTGAAGCCGGGGGTGCGGCGGGCGACGGCGAGGAGGTCGACGCCGGTCGCCATCGGCTTGCCCTGCGAGTGGACCTCGAGGATGCGGTGGCGACCGATCATGTCGGGTGCCTCGACCGCGATCTGGCGGTCGAACCGGCCCGGGCGCAGCAGCGCGGGGTCGAGGATGTCGGGGCGGTTGGTCGCGGCGATGAGGATGACGTTGGTCTTGACGTCGAAGCCGTCCATCTCGACGAGGAGCTGGTTGAGCGTCTGCTCGCGCTCGTCGTGCCCGCCGCCGAGGCCTGCGCCACGGTGGCGACCGACGGCGTCGATCTCGTCGACGAACACGATGGCCGGGGCGTTCGCCTTGGCCTGCTCGAACAGGTCGCGGACGCGGGAGGCACCGACACCGACGAACATCTCGACGAAGTCCGAGCCCGAGATCGAGTAGAACGGGACGCCGGCCTCACCGGCGACGGCGCGCGCGAGCAGGGTCTTGCCGGTACCGGGAGGGCCGTAGAGCAGGACGCCCTTGGGGATCTTGGCGCCGACGGCGAGGAACTTCGACGGCTCGGCCAGGAACTCCTTGATCTCGTGGAGCTCCTCGACGGCCTCGTCCGCACCGGCCACGTCGGCGAAGGTGACCTTCGGGGTGTCCTTGGACGCGAGCTTCGCCTTGGACTTGCCGAACTGCATGACGCGGGAGCCACCGCCCTGCATCTGGGTCATGAGGAACCAGAACAGGCCGAGCAGGATGATGATCGGGAAGATCGAGCCGAGCAGGGCCAGGAAGGGGTTGGTGCCCTTGTTGTCCTGGTTGAAGCCGCCGGGGGGCAGGTTGTCGTCCACGAGCTTGACGAAGCTGGGACCGGCCGCCTCGACGTACTCCGTGCGGACCTTGGTCGCGTCCTTGACGTTCTTGCCGTCGGAGTAGGTCTGACCACTCTTGAGGTCGATGTCGACGATCTCGTTGTTCGTGATCGTGACCTTCTGGACCTTGTCCTCGGTGATGAGCTTCTGGGCCGCGGACGTGTCGATCCGCGTGTAGCCACCGGCGTCGCCGAAGGAGATGACCATCAGCGTGATCGCGATGACCGCGACGACCCAGAACAACGGGGCCCGAAGGATGCGCTTGAAATCCATGTGTGTAGCGGGGCTGGCCGCCCCGTGCCTCCTGCTCGATCACGCTGTTGTGCCACGGCCCGGAACTGGGTGCGGCTCTACCACGACGGTACTACGGAGGTGCTGCCGTGGTTCGTGCTGGACAACGACCCGGGCAGACCTAGTGTTCCGGTCGCGTCCCGTGCCGCAGGCGCGTCCCGAGGCACGGACGGACGGGTTCCGCCCTAGGCGTAGACGTGCGGCGCCAGGGTGCCCACGACGCGCAGGTTGCGGTACTGCTCCGCGTAGTCGAGCCCGTACCCCACGACGAACTCGTTGGCGATGTCGAAGCCGACCCACTTGACGTCGATGTGGACCTTCGCGGCGTCCGGCTTGCGCAGCAGGGTGCAGATCTCGACCGAGGCCGGCGAGCGGGACTCGAGGTTGGACTTGATCCACGACAGGGTCAGGCCCGAGTCGACGATGTCCTCGACGATGAGCACGTGCTTGCCGGTGATGTCGGTGTCGAGGTCCTTGAGGATCCGCACCACGCCGGAGGACTTGGTCCCCGACCCGTACGACGAGACGGCCATCCAGTCGACGGGCGCGGTGCCGGGCAGGGCGCGCGAGAGGTCGGCCATGACCATGACGGCGCCCTTGAGCACGCCGACGAGCAGCAGGTCCTTGCCCTCGTACTCGGCCCAGACCTCCGTGGCGAGCTCGGCGAGGCGGGCGTGGATCTCCTCCTCGGTGATGAGGACCTTCTCCAGATCGGCTCCCATGTGGGCAGCGTCCACGGCTCTTCTCCAGGTTTCTCGGTGGTCTGACGGTCGGCGCCCGGGGGCACCTGGGCGACGGGGTCGGGTGCGGGGCTATTCAACCGGAGGCGGCGGACCGATGGATACCCGCCCACCGGCCCGGGTCGCCACCAGCGGACCGGGGAGGCTCACCGGCCCCTGCCCGTGCCAGTCCGTGACGAGCGCGTCGCACGCATCGGTATGCCGCGTGCTCAGCTGCCCGGCCGGCGCGCCCGCCGCGATGGCGAGGCGGCGCCACACCCGGGTCCGGACGGCTCGTGGGAGGGCGACCAGCGCGGTCACCTCGACGTGGACCCGCCGGGGCTCCCCGGCGTGTCCACCCCGGACCACGGCAGGGGCGGAGGGGACCAGGCCGGCAACGGCGTCGTCGGCGAGGTCGTCGAGCAGGTCGGCGTCCTCGCGCAGCTGGTCGGCGGTGCGGGCGAGGGCAGCGGCGACACCCGGCCCGAGGTCGCGCTCGAGGTCGACCAGGGCGCGGCGGGCCCGGACCCGGGTGAAGGCGGGGTCGTCGTTCATGGGGTCGTCCCACCACGAGAGGCCCTCGGCGGTGCACGACTCCCGGGTCTGCGTCCTCGACACGGTCAGGAGGGGACGGCGGTAGCGGTCCCGGGCCCGCGGCATACCGGCCAGGGAGCGGGCACCGGAGCCGCGGGTCAGACCGAGGAGCACCTGCTCGGCCTGGTCGTCACGGGTGTGGCCCAGCAGCACGAACCGCGCGCCGCGGCGGGTCGCAGCCTCGTCGAGCGCGCCGTAGCGCGCGTCCCTCGCCGCGGACTCGAGCCCGTCACGCCCCGCACCGACCTCGACGACGACCGACCCGACCGGCGCGAGTCCGAGTGCCTCGCACTGGGAAACCACCCGTCGTGCCACGGCAGCGGAGTCGGGGGCCAGCCCGTGGTCGACGATGCAGGCGCCGGCGCGGACGGCGAGCCTGGGCGCCTCGAAGGCGACGGCCGCGGCCAGGGCCAGGGAGTCGGCTCCCCCGCTGCACGCCACCAGGACGAGGTCGCCGGGAGCGCACTCCGCGAGCGCCTGGCGCACGGCCAGCCGGACCGCGGCGGTCGAGGGGTGCGGGCCGGTCACGGGCGTCCCGGGTCGACGTCGCGGGGGACGTTCACCCGTGGACGCGCGCGACCCACGCGGACGGCGTCTCGATCTCGGCGGCCCGCGGCAGCGTCTCCGGGGACTCCCACACCCGGTTGAAGCCGTCGGTGCCGACCGCGGCGGTGACCTCGCGGACGAAGACGGCGCCGTCGCGGTACTGGCGCATCTTCGCCTCCAGGCCCAGCAGGCGCCGCAGGATGCGGTCGAGCCCGCCGACGCCCTTGCGACGCTGGTCGAACTGGGTGCGGATCTGCCCGACGGACGGGATGACCTGCGGGCCCACCTCGTCCATGACGACGTCGGCGTGGCCCTCGAGCAGGGACATGACCGCCGTGACCTCGGCGAGCCGGGCTCGCTGCTCGGGCGTCGCGATGATGTCGGTGATGCCCGCGCCCCCGGCCCTGAGGGCGTCCGGCAGCTGCCGGCTGACCCGCTGGAGGGTCTCCTGGAGCGACTCGGGGTCGGGTACGAGGTCCGTGGCGAGCGCGCGGACGCGGTCGACGAGGTGGTCGCGGAGCCAGGGCACGGCGGTGAACTGCACCCGGTGGGTCTCCTCGTGCATGCAGACCCAGAGCCGGAAGTCGGCGGGGTCGACACCGAGCTCGCGCTCGACCTGGACGATGTTGGGCGCGACGAGCATGAGCTGGGGGGTGCCGCCGGGAGCCAGGTCGTACTGGCCGAGCACCTTGCCCGCCATGAACGCGAGCAGGGCGCCGGTCTCGGCACCGGTCACCCGACCACCGATGGCCTTGGCCAGGTCGCCGGGAACCTTCTTCTGCTTGTCGATGAGGGCGCCGAAGACCGGGTCCATCAGGGCGGACATCGAGTCGGCGTTGAGCGCGATCCAGGTCGGTCGGTCGACGACCACCGCCTCCGGGGCGTCACCGGGCGCGTGCATCCGTGCCGTGTCGGCGACCGGTTGCTTCGCCCGCCGGGCGGCCTCACGGACCTCGGCCACGACGTCGGCGGCTTCTCGGGCGGTCACGGTGGGCCCGGCGGGGACGAGCCGGGAGCCGGTCGCCTTGGCGAACTCCCAGTCGACGTAGCGGGTGCTCGACTGCAGCGGCACGGTCATCCCCTCACGGTAGGTCAGCGGCACCCGCAGGTCGCGAGCGCCGCCACGAAGCGGTCCAACGCCGCCCGGGCCGCCAGCGTTCCGACGCCGGCCGGGACACGGTCGGCCTGGACGACGTAGGACAGCACCCGGCCGTCGGCGTCGATGACCGTGCCGGCCATGGTGCTCGTCCCCGTGAGGGTGCCGGTCTTGGCCCGGGCTATCCCCGCGGCGGGGTGGGTGGTGGTCGTGGTGAAGCGGTGGGCGAGGGTGCCCGTGAGCCCGGCGACGGGCAGCCGCGCGATGGTGTCCTGCATCGCCGGGACCGAACCGTCGGCTCCCAGCTGGAGCACGTCCGAGAGCATCCGCGGGGACACCTTCTGTCCGGACGACAGGCCGCTGGTGTCCTTGATGACGGCACCGGAGAGGTCGACCCCCTTGGCCGACACCGTCTTCTTCACGAAGGCGACCGCAGCCGCGAACGTGGGCCGGCCCCCGGCCTTGACGGCGGCCTGGCGGGCCAGGCCCTCGGTCAGCGCGTTGTCGCTGTCGTCGAGGGCGAGGGCGAGGACGTCACCGATGGGCGCCGACTCGACCGTGCCGAGGACGGTGGCGCCGGCGGTGACCGGGGTGGTCCAGGTCCTCTCCGGGGCCAGCTTCGCGGTGATGCCCTGGGTCCTGAGCGCGGCCACGAACGCCGACGCGGTCGCCGCCTCCGGGTCCCGCGGCGCCGGTCGGAACGGTATGGCGCGCTGGCCCGCGAGACCGAGCATGGAGACCCCGCCGGTGTAGCCGGCCCGGACGTCGGCCTGCAGCCACGTCGGCGCCCACCGGGCACCCCGCGCGTAGCTGGTGTCGAGGCGCAGGGTGACCGTCGACGTGCCCGACGCCTGGAGCGCGGTCGCGACCTGGGCGGCCAGGTCGCCGAGCCCGGCCCGGCCCTCGACCGCCGACACGTTCCCCTTGCCCTTTGCGAGCATCGTGTCGCCGCCCGCGACGAGCACGATGGCGTCGGCAGAGGCGCCCTGCACCACCTTCGTGGGGAGGGTCGCGTGCGGGTCGAGCGTCGTGCCGACGGCCAGGGCGGTCAGGAGCTTGAGCGTCGAGGCGGGGGTGCGGGCGACGTCGGGCGACCTCTGCAGCAGCACCTGTCCGGTGAAGGCGTCCCGGACCAGGTACCCCGGCACCGGTCCCAGCGCCGGGTCGGACGCCTCCGACCTCAGGGCGGCCGCGAGGGCCGCCGGGTCGGGGATCGGGGCCCCTGCTGAGGCCGGCTGCAGCGGCTGCGCGGCCGAGTCGACCGTGGGCACCGTGGTGGGCGAGGCCGTCGCGCCGCCACGGGGCGCGCTCCCCGTGGTGGTCGTGCCCGTCGCGCCGGACCCCGTAGGCGTCGCCGGGGGCGAGCCGGCCGTGGGAGAGTGGGCAGCATCCCGGGTGAGGATCCCGGGGACGACGTCGTAGACGTCCAGCGCGCCATACCCGAGGACGAGCACCAGCAGCGCCACCACGGCGGCGAGGACGCGACGCACTCGACCCCCTCAGCGCTGGACTTGCGTCATACGGAACACTTGTCCGCGAGCCTAGGTCATAGGCGCGCGCACCAAACGGAAGGGACCAGCGTCGTGGAGTTCGACGTCACCATCGAGATCCCCCAGGGGCATCGCAACAAGTACGAGGTCGACCACGAGACCGGACGCATCCGTCTGGACCGCCTCCTGTTCACCTCCACCCGCTACCCCGCGGACTACGGCTACGTCGAGGACAGCCTCGGCGAGGACAGCGACCCGCTCGACGCCCTGGTGCTCCTCGAGGAGCCCACCTTCCCCGGTTGCCTCGTGCGCGTCCGCCCCATCGGCATGTTCCACATGCGCGACGAGGCCGGCGGCGACGACAAGATCCTCTGCGTGCCCGCCGGCGACCCGCGTCAGGCCCACATCACCGAGCTCGAGCAGGTGAGCAGCTTCGACCGCCTCGAGATCCAGCACTTCTTCGAGACCTACAAGGACCTCGAGCCCGGCAAGTCCGTCGAGGGCGCCCACTGGGCCGGTCGCGAGGAGGCCGAGAAGGTCGTCCGCGAAGCCATCGAGCGCGCCAGGGCCGCCGGCATGACCACCGCCCGCTGGCGCATGCCCGACGTGAGTGCCGAGCCGATGTCCGAGGCCAAGGCCCCGACCGAGTAGCACCCGCGCGCTGTGGCGCGCACATCACACACCTGAGCCCCCGGGCGACGTCCTGTCGCCACGGGGGTTCGGTCTTCTTCGGTGGTCGGTCGCGAATCACCTTGGCGCACAACAGATCTGTGTCGCAGGCACGCATCGAGGGTCCAGTGTCGGCTACTCCACGCGCCGATCGCGGCGCGACCTCCACACTGCGCGATCCGGCTATGGGCACGACGCGGCGCGGCTAGGGACAAGGGGCGCGGACGGGCTTCCATGGTCATGGATGAACTGCACGTGGCGCGAACGAGACCAAGTAGCGCGTGCAGCTGCAGACGGGGCCCGGATCTCCAGGCCCGCGCCTACAGGCATCCGAGGGTTGTGGCCTAGTCGGGGAGCGATCTCGGACGAAGCCGCAAACCCAGTTGCCTGGGCCTGGGCAGGGCCAACCGGGCAACGCGGTGAGCGGTCCCGAAACCTCCCCCTCGCCGGGACCGCTCACCTTCTCCATCACGGACCAGCACGTCCGGATGACGACCCCCGGTGCCCCTGGCACGCCGATCCCTGCCACGACGCCCTCGCGGCACGAAGGAGACAACCATGTCCACTCGCAGAACCGTCCTGAAGGGGCTGGGCGCCGGCGCCCTCGTCACGACCGGACTCACCCTCACAGGGGGCTCGTCCGCCCAGGCTGCCCCGACCGGCGACGAGATCCTCCTCGACTCCTACACGGGCACCGACGACCAGAAGCTGACCGCCGCCCTGGCCGCCGCCAAGGCATCGAGCCCGCGCCTGCCCATCCGGCTCGCGGCGAGGAACCACACCTTCAGCCAGACCCGCACGACCTTCAGCGGCCTGCGGATCCTGGGGCCCAACACCGGGTGGCAGAACCCCGAGATCAGCGGTATAAGCGGGGCGCTCCCGCAGTGCACCGTCACCCTCAACTGCGGCAACGGCGCCAGCTCCTGGCTCGTGGGGACCGCGACCACCTACGACGTCACGGTCTCGGGGATCTGCTTCAAGTCCTCCAACGGGGTGACGCAGTTCTACCACCACCCCTACAGCGCAGGAACGTCCTACGCCACCCGGCTCGACACCCTCACCTTCCTCGGGTTCAAGCACGTCCTGGGCACCCCGGCCGACCCGTTCGCCGCAACCCTCAACACCTGGGCAGGTGACTGGACGCTCGTCGGCGTGCAGGACACCCAGTTCTCGTTGGGCGGCTCCGACAACTGGTTCTGCCCCTCCTCGATGAACTACGGGTGGGCCGGAGCCAACGGCGGCAAGTACCTCATGCGCTTCTCGAACGTCTCGAAGACGAGCGTGCGGAACCTCTACCTGACCGCCCGCGGGGGCTCGCGTGCCATCCTCGTCGAGGGGCCGGCATCCCAGCAGGGTGGTCTCGACTTCTCCGACTGCGTGATCGAGGGCCAGAACGCCAACGACCCCGCCATGGGCGCCCTCATCGTGGTCAAGGGCGGCGGTGCCTCGTTCACGAACACCAAGCTGAACTTCGGCATGGCGCGCCCGTCGGACTTCACCGACCAGTCGGACACCGGCCTGATCATGGTCCAGGGCGGCACCGCCGTCTTCACCAACACCTGGACCAACCGCGCGACGGCGACGGCCGAGTCGGTCCCGGTCGTCGCGGTGTCAGGCGGTCAGGCCTACGTTTCGACCGTCCTGGGCATGGGCGGCAACTGGAGCAGCAAGCCCAAGGCGGTCCGGACCGGTGGAGCCCTCGTCACCGACGCGACGGTCACCGCGGCCTGAAGTCAGTCCCTGGAGTGGCCCCGGCTGACAGCCGGGGCCACTTCGTCGTCAGGGACGGCCGCCGTACGGGAGCAGGTCGCTGCGGTAGATGGAGGCGTAGCGGACGTTCGCACCGGTGTGCGGCGCCTCGATCATCTGGCCGTCGCCGACGTACAGGCCCATGTGGTGGCTGGTCTCGCCCGAGCTGCCGTAGAAGACCAGGTCGCCGGGTCGCAGGTCGCTGATGGCGACGCGCGAGGTCTCGCTCCACTGGGCGCCGGTGTAGTGGGAGAGGTTGACCCCGGCCTGCTGCCAGGCGCGCATCGTCAGACCGGAGCAGTCGAAGGAGTCCGGCCCCGTGGCACCCCACTGGTAGGGCTTGCCGAGCTGGGCCTGGGCGTAGGCGATGACCGCGGACACGCCACCGCTGCTCGGGGGCGGCGGGGCAGGGGTCGGGTCGGCCGGCTTGGGTGCCGGCGGCTTCGGACGGGACGGCTGGGGGCGGTTGTTCTTCGCAGCCTTGGCCGCCTTCTCCGCAGCGATGGCGGCGGCGCGCTGACGGGCGGCCTCGGCCTCGGCGCGGGCGGCGGCCTGCTGGGCCGCCCTCTTGGCCGCGGCGTCACGGGCGGTCCGGGCGCGCTCCTGCGCGAGCTGGGCCTGCTTGGCCGCCTCGGCGGCGGCGGCACGGGCCACCGCGGCGGCAGCCAGGCCGTCCTGGCGCTGGCGCTCGAGGTCGACCGACGTCTTGCGCAGCGACGCGAGCTGCGTCACCAGCGTGGCCTGCTGCTGCTGGATCCGGGCCGCTGCGGCCTGGGCCTCGTCGGCGCGGGCCTGGGCCGCGTTGCGGGCTGCCTCGGCGGCCTGGGCCGCCTTCGCCTGGGCGGCCTGCGCCTCGGCGGCCTGACGGCGCATCGTGCTCGCGACGATCGAGGTGGCGTCGGCGCGCTGCAGCGACCGGGTCCGCGCGTCACCGACGGCCTCGAGTGCGGAGGCCTTGTCGATCAGCTCCTGCGGACCCTTGCTGTCGAGGTAGGCCTCGAGCTCCCCGAAGCTGCCGCCCTGCTGGTAGACGTTGGCCGCGTAGCGACGCACCTCGAGACTGGCCGAGTCGGCGATCTTCTGTGCGGCGGCGGCACGCTTCTGCGCCGCGGCGGACTCGGCAGCCCGCTGCTCCAGTGCGACGCGGGCGCCGTTGAACTCCTCGGCGGCCGCAGCAGCCGAGTCCTGGACCTGGCTGAGCTGGGCGCTGGCGGAGGCGTACTGCGCGTCGAGGGTGGAGATCTGGCCGGCCGTGCCGGTCACCGCGGCCTTGGCGCGGTCGACCTGCGCCTTGGACGGGTACACGGGGTTGGGGTCGGCCGTGGCCGACAGCGTCGTCGCGAGGGTCAGCAGACCGACGAGGGACAGCGCCGAGCCTGCGCGCAGCGCGCGGCGAGCGACGAAGGTACCTGGCACGGGGGGATGCCTCTCGGACGGGGACGCGGGACGGACCGGGGTGGTCCGGGGTGGACCGGGGTGGACCGGGGTGGACCGGGGATGGTTCAGGGGTGGTGCGGGTGGGGCTGGTGGTGCCGGGGAAAGTGGCAGCCGGAGCAGACTAGGGCTGGATTTCACTCGAACCCCTCGAGTCACACCGCTACCACGTCTCCAGGGCCCTGCCGGCCGCAGATCTGCCCGTCGGGCGACGAGTTACACCCATGTTTTTCAGCAGGCAGGCGGGCCGCTTCGATCAGGTGTCCAATTTTGGTCACGAATCGGTCACGAAATCGGCGTTTGTGCAGGTGAGAGGCCCTCCCGGCGGTGGATCACGTCGTCCGGGAGCCGGGAATCGGCTGTTCTCCCGACCCCCATACCTCCGCAAATCGGACCTGCCCGGAGCCGTCAGGGGGTGAGGGGTTCCCCGGCGCGCAGCGCGTCGTAGGCCGCCGGGTCGTTCGCCTTGAGCTCCCGGCGGACCTTGCGCCGGTAGCGCAGGATCTGGGCCACCCCGAGTCCCCAGACGAGGTACTGCACGGACATCGCGGCCCGGAACGAGTCGACGTCGTAGGTGCTGGGACCTCCCGGGGCGACCCGGTCGAGGACGATCCCGATGAGCGTCACCGTGGACAACGACGCGAGGAACCCCCCGACGTTGACGATGCCGGTCGCGCTACCGAGCCGGGTGGGCGGGTTGAACGTCCTGGCCAGGTCGAAGCCGACCATGGAGCCGGGGCCCCCGACGGCGGTGACGACGACGAGGACCACCAGCACGGGCAGGGGTGCGCGGCCCGGCCACAGGAGCACGACCGCCCACACCGTCATGATCGCGGCCACGATGGCGAGGATCAGGGTCGACCGCGAGAACGGGTACCTCGTGACGAAGCCGCCGATGATCGGGCTGGTCACGACCGTGGTGATGGTCATGAGCATGAGCAGGGTGCCTGCGGTCGACGGCGAGAGGCCCTGACCGGCGACGAGGAACGGGTAGCCCCAGAGGAGGGCGAAGACCGTGGCACCGAACTGCGCGGAGAAGTGCGACCAGAGCCCGAGCCGGGTGCCCGGGGTGCGCCAGGCGGCGCGCACGGCCCTGGCGATGGCCCTCACCTTGATCTCGTCGAGCTCGTGGTCGGGGTTCGGGGAGTCACGGACGACGACAAGGACCAGCAGGCCGAGGACGACCCCGACGAGTCCGGCGGTCGCGTAGGACGGCGTCCACCCGTAGGCGTGGAGTGCGTGGACCAGGGGCGTGGCAGCGACCAGGGCGCCCACCTGGCCCAGCAGCCCGGTGAGCTGGGTGACCATCGGGATGCGCAGGGGCGGGAACCACAGCGCGACGATCCGCAGCAACGGGATGAAGATCATGGCGTCGCCGACCCCGACGAACACCCGGGCCACGAGACCGGCGGCGAACGAGTCGGCGAACGCGAACCCCAGCTGCGCCAACGTCATCAGCGTGACGCCGGACAGCAGCAGCCGCTTGGACCCGAACCGGTCGAGCAGGGCACCCACCGGGATCTGCATCGCGGCGTAGACGAGCAGCTGCACCATCGTGAACACCGACAGCTGGGTCGCGGCGATGTGGAACCGCTCGGTGGCGATCAGCCCGGCGACGCCGAGCGAGCTGCGATGGAAGACGGCCAGCACGTAGATCGAGACCGAGGCGCCGTAGACGACCCAGGCCCGGCGACCACCGAGCTCGAACGAGGCGGGGCGGCTGGTCACGTGCCTCATTCTCGCGCAGCCCCCGTCCCGGCCTCGCGCCGGACCACCGGCCGGACGAGCGCCGCCGTGGAAGCGTAGGTTCGCCGCGTGGAACAGCTGCGCAGGGACGGCCTCGTCTTCGACGTCACCGACACCGGTCCGTCCGACGGAGAGGTCGTCGTGCTGCTGCACGGCTGGCCGCAGGACCGGTCCGCGTGGCACGCGGTGGCCGACCGGCTCGCCACGGCGGAACTGCGCGTCCTGGCACCCGACCAGCGCGGCTACTCGCCCGGGGCCCGCCCCCGTGCCGTGGCGGCATACCGGATGTCGCAGCTGGTCGCGGACGTCCTCGCCCTCGTCGACGCCAGCGGCGCCGACCGCGTGCACCTCGTCGGGCACGACTGGGGAGGGGCGGTCGCGTGGGCGTTCGCGGAGCGGCACCCGGAGCGGCTGACCGGTCTCACCGTCGTCTCGACCCCCCACCACCGCGCGATGGCCTCGGCCCTGCGCCACGGCGGCCAGGCGCGCAAGAGCTGGTACATGCTCGCCTTCCAGCTCCCCCTCCTCCCCGAGGCGGTGCTGCGCCGCCGCCTCCCCGACGTGCTCCGGCGCAGCGGCCTCCCCGCCGAGCACGTCACGAGGTATGTCGCCCGCTTCCGTGAGCCGGGCGCCGCGCGTGGCGGTCTGGCCTGGTACCGGGCGCTGCGCCCCCGCCCGTCGGCCCTTGCCCGCCGACGTCCCTCCCGCCCGGCGCCCGGGCCGATCCAGGTGCCGACGACCTACCTCTGGGGCCGTCGCGACCCGGCGCTCGGACGCGCCGCCGCGGAGCGCACCGCGCTGTGGGTGGGGGCCGACTACCGGTTCGTCGAGCTCGAGGCCGGCCACTGGCTGCCGGAGACGCACCCCGATGACGTGGCTGCCGCCGTCCTGGACCGGGTGCGCCCGACGCCTCAGGGGTAGAGGGGCCGCGGGCCGTCCCACGTGTCGCGCATGGCCCAGCTCGTGGCGGCCAGCAGCTCCACGGCACCCGTCTCGGCGGCCACCGTCGCGCGGGTCGCGTCCTCACGGGTCGGGTAGACCCGGGCCGTCAGGGCACGACCGTTGACGAACACCTCCAGGGCCGAGTGGTCGACCAGCACCCGGAGGTCCACCCGTCCGTCGGCGCCGATCGGCACCTCACCCGAGCGGGGCGTGCGGTCCACGGAGTCGTCGAGGCTGGAGCGGGACCGGTCCAGCGCGACCGTCCCACCGGGCCCCGGGCCGACGTCGCGCCTGACGCGCAGCACGGTGGCCTCTTCGCCGTCCCCGGTCGAGGCCAGCACGAGGACGGCGCTCGCCCCGGGTTCCAGGACCATGACGAGCTCCAGGTCGCGCTGGTCCCCCTCCCCCAGGCCGAGCGGCACCGGGCCGAGCTCCTGGGCGGCGCGCCGCTGCTCGTCGGTGCGCAGGGTGGCCACCTCCGGCGCCGGCGCCTGGGCGAGGGCGCCGTCCGGACCGAGGGTGACGACGCGAGGCAGCGACATGACGCCGGACCAGCCGTGGGCGACCATCGCCTCGTCGTCGCGGCCCTCCTGCAGCCAGCCGAACAGCACCCGCCGGCCGCTCTCGTCCCTGAAGCTCTGGGGGGCGTAGAAGTACCGCCCCCCGAGGTCGAGGCGGTGCAGCCGGTCCGGCTCGAACGTGTCGCCGCGATAGCGCCCGCTCCAGTAGAGGGGGTAGTGGGTCACCCCTGCGTCCCAGGCCGAGAACACCAGCACGTCAACGGGATCCGGCTTCCGTGCCCCGTCCCCCTCGCTCGCCGCCGGCGGGCGGAACAGGTCGACGCACTCCCACATCGTGCCCGTCCAGTCGCCGGCGTCGACGGTGCCCGTGGACGCGTCCCCGGTGAGGAGGGGGCCGACGTAGTCCCAGTGCCGCAGGTCGGTGGACTCGTAGAGCAGGGCGGTACCGCCCTGTCCCGCGATCCCGGAACCGACGAGGTGGCGCCACCGACCGTCCTCGCGCCAGACGCAGTGGTCGCGGTAGGCCGTCAGGTCGAGCCCGTCGGGGTAGTCGGCGATCACCGGGTTGCCGGGGTCCTTGACCCACGTGTTCAGGTCGGCCGAACCCGTTGCGACGCAGGGAAGCTCGCGCTCGTCGTGGCGACCGGAGTAGACGACCGTGGGAGTGCCGTCGTCGTCGACGAGCACCCCTGACCAGCACCCGTCCCGGTCGGGACCCTCGTCGCCCGGCACCAGGGCGATCGGCTGGTCGGCCCAGGTGACGAGGTCGGTGCTCGTCGCATGGCCCCAGTGGATCCGGCTGTGCAGCGCTGACGTCGGGTTGTACTGGTAGAAGAGGTGGTAGGTCCCGTCCCACTGGGTCAGGCCGTTGGGGTCGTTGAGCCAGCCGGCCGGCGAGACGAAGTGGAATCGCGGTCGGTGGCGGTCCGCCTCGGCGAGCTCGACGAGGGTCGGCTGGGGGGCACGGCTGCTCATGCGTGACGGTCCTGGGGTCGGGCGACCCGGCCTGCGGCCGGTTCGGGCGGCGCTAGCCTACGAGCAGGAGGTGGTCGTCATGGGTCTGGTCCAGGTGGCGCAGCACGCCGAAGACCTCGACCGCGCGTCGGCCTTCTACGAGCTCCTGCTCGGGGCACCGCCGCTGGCCAGGTTCGACCCGCCGGGGCTGCTGTTCTTCGCCCTGGGCGACGGCACCCGCCTGCTGCTCGACCGTGGCGCGCCCAGCGCGCTGCTGTACCTGCGCGTGGACGACGTCCGCGTCCGTGTCGGCGAGCTGCGCAGCGCCGGTGTGACGGTCGAGTCGGAACCCCACGTCATCTTCAGCCACACCGACGACACCCTAGGCCCGGCCGGCACCGACGAGTGGATGGCGTTCGTGCGCGACAGCGAGGACAACCTCGTCGGCCTCGTCAGCCACGCACCGAGGGCCGAGAGCTGAGCGGCCCCTCGCTCCCGCTGCCCGACCCGTCGCTGGTCGTGCTCGTCGGTCCCAGTGGCAGTGGGAAGTCCACCTGGGCCGCGCGGCACTTCCGTGCCGCCGAGGTCGTGTCCTCCGACGCCCTGCGGGCGGTCGTCGGCAGCGGTGAGCACGACCTGGACGCCTCCGAGGACGCGTTCTCGCTGCTCGACCAGGTGGTTGCCGCGAGGTCCGGACGCCGACTCACCGTCGTCGTGGACACGCTGGGCCTCGACCCGGCGCGCCGTGCGCAGTACCTCTCCCTGGGGAGGTCCGCGGGAATCCCCTGTGTCGCAGTGCTTTTCGAGACCCCGGCACCCGTATGCCGCCGGCGCAACTCCCAGCGCGACCTGCCCGTCCCGAGCCGGGTCCTCGCCCAGCAGCTCGCCGCCGTGCCGGGTGCCCGGGTGGCGCTGGCCGAAGAAGGCTGGGACGGCGTCCTGGTGGTCTCCGACGAGGACGGGGATCGCGCGACCCCCGCTCCCCTGGCGCAGACCGGGCGGCCACCCGCGGTGGCGGCGTCCGACGACGGGCTGCCGGAGGTCATCCTCCAGGTCTCGCGCTTCCCGTGGGGCAGCGAGCCGGCCGGATGGCTGCGGTCGGTGGCGCTCGCGGCGGCGGAGGCCGGCTGCGGAGGCATCGCCCTGATGGACCACCTCATCCAGATCCCGCAGGTCGACCGCGCGTGGGAGCCCATCCCCGAGCCCTGGGTGACCCTCGGGCTGCTCGCCGGTCTCGACACCGAACTCCGTCTGGGAACCCTCGTCTCCCCCGTCACCTTCCGCCCCGCCGGGATCACCGCGAAGGCCGTCGCCACCCTGGACGTGCTGTCCGGCGGACGCGCCTTCGTCGGTGTCGGAGCCGGCTGGTGGGAGCGAGAGCACCGTGGGTTCGGGCTGCCCTTCCCCTCTGCGGGCGAGCGGCTGGACCTCCTCGAGTCGTCGATCGAGACGATGCGGGCGCTCTGGGGCACCGGCACCAAGCCCTACACAGGCGAGCGGGTGACGTTGCCCGAGACGACGGCATACCCGCGGCCGGTGGGGCGACCACAGGTCATCGTGGGTGGCTCCGGGGAGGTGCGCACCCTGCGCATCGCGGCGCGTCTTGGCGATGCCTGCAACCTTCCGAGCGACCTGGAGACGTTGCGGCACAAGGTCTCCGTGCTCCGCCGGCACTGCGACGAGGTGGGCCGCGACCCGGCGGAGGTCGCGATCACCGTCCTCGACGTCCCCGTCCTCGGCCGCGACCGGGACGACACGTGGCGGCGGGTCGAGCGGTTGCGCGGTCGGACCGCAGCCGCGTCGTTCGCCCGCAGGCACCACGCCGGTGAGGCTGCGACGCACGCGCGCCGGTTCCGCGAGCTCGCGGACCTCGGGGTGGCGACGGTGTTCCTCGCCCTGCCGGACCTCGAGGGCCCGGACGACCTCGAGCGGGTCGCCGCGGTCCTGGCCACCCGCCAGGGCGCGGCTCACCCGTTGTCGATCTCCACCGGCTCGACGTCGTCGGCCAGCTCGTAGCCGAAGATGCGCGCGTAGAAGTAGGCCTCGGCCTCCCGGGCCCGGACGATGGTCTCCGCCTTGCGGAACCCGTGCCCCTCCCCGGCGAACTCGAGGTGGGCGACGGGCAGTCCCTTGGCACGGACGGCCTGGGCCATCTCCGTGGCCTGGTTGGGCGGGACGACGCGGTCATCGAGTCCCTGCAACAGGATCATCGGCGCGCTGAGCGACTCCAGGTGGTGCAACGGCGAGCGTTCGCGGTAGACGTCACGGCCCTCGGGATAGGGCGCGACCATCCTGTCGAGGTAGCGGGACTCGAACTTGTGGGTGTCCCGCGCGAGGGCCTCGAGGTCGCCGACCCCGAAGTAGCTCGCGCCCACGGCGAAGACGTCGGTGCCGGTCAGGGCGGCGAGCGTGGTGAAGCCGCCGGCGCTGCCACCGCGGATGGCCAGCCGGTCCCCGTCGACCCGACCCTGCTCCGCCATGGCCCACGCCCCGGTCGCGCAGTCGTCCACGTCGACGACGCCCCACTGCCCCAGGAGCCGCTCACGGTAGGCGCGACCGAAGCCGGTGCTCCCGCCGTAGTTGACGTCGAGGACGGCCAGGCCACGGCTGGTCCAGTAGGCGGTGTCGAGGCTGAAGGCGGGGACCGTCATGGAGGTCGGGCCACCGTGCAGCCGGACGACGAGGGGCGGCAGCTCACCGTCCGGGGCCCGGAACCCTGCACTGGCCGGTGGGTGGAACGCGCCATGGACCGTCAGGCCGGCCGAGTTGGTCCAGGAGACCAGCTCCGGCGTGGACAGCATCCCGGCCGGCAGCTCGAACGCCGACTCCTCGCGGACCACCTCGACCACGCCCCGGTCGAGGTCGACGGTGACCACCGCGCGCGAGCGATCGCTCCGGTCGACCAGGGCCACCACGGTGCGCCCCTCGACCCGGACGTGGTCGAAGGCCACGCCCTCGAGGTCGAGGGCGGTGACCACGCCGTCGACGACGGTCCCGAGGTGGCCGTTCCCCTCGTCGAACCAGCTGCAGACGATGGTGCCGTCGTCGGTGGTGCCGAAGGAGGGGCGGTCGAAGACCCACTGCGGCCACCCCAGCTCGACCTCGGCCGCGGTCAGCGCGACGACGGTGCCGTCGGTCCGGGCCGCCGCGAGGTTGGACCAGCCGGACTCGTCGCTGAGGTGGAGCAGGTCGCCGTCCTGCGACCAGCGCGGTTCGGTGACCGCGACGTCCTGGCCCCCGGTCACGCGCTTCGCTCCCGTGGTCCCCGAGTCGGTGACATCGGCGACCCACAGCTCGGTGGAGTCCCAGGGCATGTTGGGGTGGTTCCACTGCAGCCAGGCGAGCCGGCCGCCGTCCGGGCTGAGGCGCGGCGCCGAGAGGAAGTCCGCGCCCTGCACGAGCACCGTCCCGCCGTCGGCGTTGTCACCGTCGACCTCGAGGCGGACGATCGCGGCGACGGCCTCACCGTCACCTCGGTGGTCCTCGCGCACGCAGTACAGGTGTCGCCGACCTTCGTCGAGTCGCAGGTCGGCATAGCGCAGCCGGCTGTCGCTCTCCGGCGTGATGGCGCGCGGCTCCTCGCCGGCGCCGACCGTGAGGACCCGCACCCGCTGGTCGGCGAAGTCGACGAACGCGACCAGGTCGCCAGCGACGGTGTAGGCGCCGCCTCCGTACTCGTGGACCCGTGACCGCACGTTGAACGGCGGCGGGGTGAGGTCGACACCGTCGCGGACCAGCACCACCCTGCCACCCTCGCTGCCGCGCCCCTCGAGCCAGTGGACGTGTCCGGTGTCGATCGAGGGCTGGTCCAGCGCGACCCGGTCGCCCGCGAGGCTCGCTGCGCTCACGGGAGAGGTCCAGGAGCCGTACGCAGCGGTGGTCGGGGTGCTCGCGGAACTGGTCATGCCGCGCATGATGCCACCAGACGACAGGAGCCCGCCGACCCCTGCGGGTCGTCGGGCTCCTGTTGTCGGGCGGTGTCGGCCTGTTTCGGCCTGGTGCCCTGGTTCGCGGCGTCAGGTCGTGGCGGGCACCCGGCTGAGCTGGGTGAGGGCGAACTCCGTGACCCGCACGAGGGCGTGCTTGGCGGACTCCCGGTCACGGGCGTCCACCTCGATGACGGGGATGTGGTCCGAGATGGCAAGGGCCTCACGGATCTCGTCCGGACCGAACTCGCCCGAGCCGTCGAACTGGTTCAGCGCGACGATGAAGGGCAGCCCCTTGGCCTCGAAGTAGTCGACGGCGGCGAAGCTGTCGTCGAGCCGGCGGGTGTCGACCAGGACCACGGCACCGATGGCACCGATGACCAGGTCGTCCCACATGAACCAGAAGCGTCGCTGGCCGGGCGTGCCGAACAGGTAGAGGACGAGGTTCTGGGCGAGGGTGATGCGGCCGAAGTCCATCGCCACCGTGGTGGTGTGCTTCTGCTGCACCTTGGAGATGTCATCCTGGCCGGCGGACTCCTGCGTGACCAGGGCCTCCGTGCGCAGCGGGTCGATCTCGGAGACGGCACCAACGAAGGTGGTCTTGCCGACGCCGAACCCGCCAGCCACGACGATCTTGGTCGATGCGCTGTTGCGGTTAGAGGGCGCGTAGTCCACTGAGTGTCCTTTCGATGAGTTCACGTCGTTCGTCGGTCGTCGTGTTTTCGGAGATGGTCTTGCGGGTCTTCAGGTGCCCCGCGGAGATCAGGTCCCCGATGAGCACTCGCGCGACCCCGAGAGGGACGTGCAGCTTGGCGGAGATCTCGGCCACCGACTGCGAGGTGGCGCAGAGCTCGATGATGCGACCCGACATGTGTCCCTCGGGCCAGGTCGCGTTGCGTCCGGACGGGAGCACCTCGAGCGTGGCTTCGATGGGCAGGTCCACCACGGACTCGGTGCGTCCGGACGTCAGCGCGTAGGGCCGGACCAACCTCGGTCCGGACTGCTCCTCGCGTGCGTCAGGCGCCATGGCGCTTACCCCGACATCGGCGCCCGGGCAGCCGCGTCGATCATCTTGCCGACGCGGTCAACCAGCACCGCCATCTCGTAGCCAACCTGACCGATGTCCGACTCCGTGCTCGTGAGGGCGGCGAGGTGCGAACCGTCGCCGACGCTCATGAGCAGCAGGAAGCCGAGCTCCATCTCGATCACGGACTGAAGGACCGTGCCACCCTGGAAGAGCCGAGCCGCACCGGAGGCGAGGCTCGCCATACCGGAGGCCACCGCCGCCATCTGCTCGGCGCGGTCCTCGGGCAGCTGCTCGCTGGAGGCCATGGGCAGTCCGTCGGCAGAGACCAGGATGGCGTGGGACACGCCAGGGGTCTCGGTCGCGAACTTGGCCACGAGCCAGTCGTACTCGCCCTTGGGCTGGGCCATGGCGTCAGTGGTGAACATCGGCTTCCTCTCGGTGGGTTCCGTCTTGTGCCTCGGTGCGTGCGGTGCTCACACCGTTCTTGTGGCGGTTCAGGCTGCGGCGAATCGCCTCGGGGTCTCGGCGCGACGTCGCGGGGGCGACGGGCTCCTCGGCCGGCGAGTCGGCTGCGCCGGAGTTCATGGTGGTGCCGGGGCGCCGCATGGGCAGACCGGCGGACGACTCCTGGCGGGGAGCCTGCTCGGCCTCGGCCGAGAACAGCTCCTGGTCGCCCTCGGTCCCGGTCCAGGCCGCCTCCGGCGTGGCTGCCGCGGCGTCCGTGGCCAACCACCCCGACATCATGGAGCGGAAGATCGGCGTGTTCTCGGCTGCCGGGCTGGGCGCGGCCTGGGGGTCAGCCTGCACGTCAATCTGCTCCTCGACCTGGTCGACCTGGGTGTCCTTGGTGTATGCGGTGTCGGTCACCTCGGCGACCGGCTGGTCGACCGGAGCCTCGACCGGAGCCTCGACCGTGGCCTCGGCCGGAGCGGCCTCGACCTGGTGCTCCGCGACGGGTGCCTCGACGACGCCGGCCTCGGGAGCCTCGACGGCGCGAGCCTTGCGGGCGCCGAAGAACGAGGTGTTGTGGGCGCGCAGCGCCGGACGACCGGTGGTGGGCTCCGGGTCGGCCACGACCGGCGTGGTCGAACCGCTCGCACCGGGGACCCGCGTCGGCAGCACCGGCTCGGTGGGCTCCGGAGCGGCAACCGGCTCGGCTGCACGGTCGACCGGCGCCTGCTCGGCCTCGGCCACCCAGGCGTCCGGGACGGTCAGCTCGGTGGTCTGCGGCGCGGCCTCGGTCGCCTGCTCAGCGACCTCGCCCTCACCGTTCTCCGCCTTCGCACGCGCCTCGGTCACCGCGTTGCGGTGCTCGAGCCACGCCGAGAGGTTGGAGGGCATCCGGTGCGGCTCGGCGGCTGCCTCGGCCTCGAGGCGAGCAGCCTCGGCGGCCTTGCGACCCCCGAACCAGCTCGTGCGGCGACCGCTCTTGCCCTTGTCGCCACCCTTGTCGGCTGCCTCGGCAGCAGGCTCGGACGGCGCGTCGGCGAACTCGCGGTACTCGGTGATGCCGGTGGCGCGCGGCTTGCGGACCGGGAGGCCGGCGGCCGAACGCGGGGCCTCGGTGACCTTGGCAGCCTCAGCGGCCTTCGCCTCCTCCGCAGCCTTCGCCTCGGCGGCGACCTTGGCAGCCTCGGCGGCCTTGGCGTCCTCCGCAGCCCTGGCGTCGTCCGCAGCCTTCGCCTCGGCGGCGACCTTGGCAGCCTCGGCGGCCTTGGCGTCGTCGGCGGCCTTGGCCTCGGCGGCCTTCGCAGCCTCAGCGATCTTCGCGTCGTCGGCGGCCTTGGCCTCGGCGACCTTGGCAGCCTCGGCGACCTTGGCAGCCTCAGCGGCCTTGGCGTCGTCCGCAGCCTTGGCCTCGGCGGCCTGGGCGTCGGTCTGGGTGCCGTTGGTGGCGTGGCCGTTCGTCCCGTTCACCGCGGGCTTGTCGCCGTTGGTGCCGTGGCCGTTGGCGCCGGCCTTGGCGTCGGGCGCGGCAGCACCCTCGATGACGGGCTTGATCGGGACGGCCGTGATGGCGTCCGCGGTGGTCGGGCCGTGCGCACCGGGGGTGCGGGTCGGCAGGACCTTCTTGGCCGCGTCCGTGACCGGGCTGGGGGCCCCGCTGGCGCCCTTGACGCGGGTGGGGAGGCCGGCCTTCGTGGTCCCACCGACGGCGGGGACGGCAGGCGCGGTCGGAGCCACGGGGGCAGCTGCCGGAGCAGCGGCCAGGGTCGGGCGAGCGGGGCGGTCGGCTCGGCCCGCGGTGTCGGCCAGGAGGCCGGCAGGCAGGTGGACCGAGACGGTGATGCCGGGCTTCTCGTCGCCGTTGCGGCGCAGGCGGACGGCGATGCCGTGCCGCTTGGCCAGGCTGCCCACCACGAACAGACCCATGCGGCGTGCGGTGTCCGGCGTGATGTCGCCACCGTGGGCCAGCCGGTCGTTGAGCGCGGCGAGCTCCTTGGGCGGCATACCGAGGCCCTTGTCGCTGACCTCGACGAGGAGGCCACCCTCCGGGGTGCGGGCACCACGGATGTCCACGCGGGTGGTGGGCGGCGAGTAGGCCAGGGCGTTGTCGACGACCTCAGCGACCAGGTGGATGAGGTCGGAGCCGACGGCGCCGAGGACCTGGTCGTTCGAGGTGTCACCGATGTCGATGCGCTCGTAGTTCTCGACCTCGGACACCGCGGCACGCACGGCGTCGGAGACGGAGACGGCACCCGAGAAGCCGCGTCGCGTCGAGGTGCCGGCGAGCACGAGCAGCGAGTCGCTGTTGCGGCGCATGCGGGCGGCGAGGTGGTCGAGGCGGAAGAGGCTCTGGAGCCGCTTGGGGTCCTCCTCGTCGCTCTCGAGGCGCTCGATGAGGGACAGCTGCTGGTCGATGAGCGAGGTGCTTCGACGGGAGAGCGTCTCGAACATGTGCCCGACCTGGACACGCAGGCGGGCCTGGTCCCCGGCGAGGGTGAGCGCCTGGCTGTGGAGGTCGTCCACCGCGCGGGCCAGCTGGCCCATCTCCTCACGGGTGTGGACCGGGATCGCGACGAAGGCCGGCGGTTCGGTGCCGTCACGCATCGCGGCAACGGCCTCGGGGAGGCGCTTCTGGGCGACGTCGAGGGCGCCCTGACGGACCGCACGGATCGGGACGAGCAGCGAGCGCAGCAGCGCGAGCACGATCACCAGGGCGGCCAGCAGGGCGACGGCGACGAGCGCGGCGTTGAGGATGGCGGTGTCGCGGAAGGTGGCGGCACGGTCACGCAGGTTGGCCTCGAGCGCGACGAGCTGGGTGTCGAGGAGCTTGGTGTACCCGGCGTTGCTGGACTCGATCACGGTGCCCAGGTCGGCGATCTGCTGCTTCTCGGGTGCCTCCTGCTGGAGGGTGTACCCGCGGCGGCCGTTCTCGTTGAGCAGCTGACGGATCTGGCTGGTGTCGCCGACGGCCTCCGACTGCAGACGCGTGAGGGCGGCCGTCTCGGCGCCGACCTGGCCGATGGCGCGCAGCGAGGCAGCGCCGTCGTCGGCGTTGGAGAGGTTGAGCTGCTGGCCCGTCATCGCGCGCTGGGCGGCGATGGTGTCCTGAAGGCCGACGACGATCTTGGCCGAGGCCGAGTCGTCGGAGAGCCCCAGGTCGGACACGGCGGTCGACAGCAGGGTCGCGATGTTGCCGGACCGGTCGATGACGACGTCGGAGAACCCGTTCTGGGTCTTGGCGTTGCGGACGGCCTGGCCGAGCGAGAGGGCGCTCTGCGCGTTGCGCTTGACCGTCTCGGGGATGCCCGGGGTCTTCAGCGCGATGCGCAGGTCGGCCGCAGCCGACTCGTAGCGCGTGATGGCGGAGATGACCCCGCTGCCACCGACGCTGCCCGCGGCGGCGAGGCGCTGCACGGCCAGGTTGTAGTCGACGACGGGGCGGATCACGAGGACGGTGTCGGCCGCCCGCGAGAGCTGCTGTGCCGAGTTGACGTCGCTCTGGACGCGCAGGCCACCGAACACGAAGGCCAGGATCACGGGCAGGGCAACGGCCGCCGCAAGCTTTCGGCGCAGGGGCCAGTGCCCGAAGGACCAGCCTTGCGGGACACGGCCAGCTACCGACTGCAGTCTGGACACTGAGCCACCTTTCCTCATCAACGAAAACTCGGGCGAACGGCAACATATGGCCGGGAGTACAGCCACGACACGGGGTTGGAAGCCGACTTGGGACGTTCGGATGCTGCACGTCTGGCCGAACGGACTAGAGCCGCTCGGACGACCACGGGAGCGGTCGTCCCGACCACTCCCCAGGGCTGCCGGGGTCCACATGCGGGACGGTGGTGGCACGGCCTCCCCCGAGGCCCGCACCATGCGACCGACGCCAGAGCGAAGCACGAGATCCGACTCGTCTCAACCTGTCCACGAAAAAAGGCACGAACGTCGGAACGGTCCTAGTCCCAGAGGTGTCTTGATCGGTGTTTTGCCCGTAGCGCCTTTGCGCTATGGGTACGTTTTCCCCGTCATCGTCAGGGGGCGAGGTACACAATGGGAATCGATATGGAATCGACCGTTTCATCAGCCGAGGTGCAGGCGCTGCGCCGGCTCTCTCAGCTGATGAACCAGGCCAGTGGTCTGGAGAGCCTGCAGGAGCTGCTCGACCTCGTGGTCGCCGGTGCCGCCGATGTCGTGGGCTTCCAGGTCGCGGCGATCAGCCTCGTGCGCTCGAACGGCGACCTGCAGATCGTCGCGGTGGGGGGCCACCCGGACGCCACGGCACAGCTCGTCGGTCGGCGCACACCGCGCGAGAGCCTCGACGGGGAGTTCGCTGTTGCCGAGCACTGGGGTTCGCTGCGGTTCATCCCGGCAGCCAACCTCCCGAGCAACGCGCGCCCCGGTTGGGTCGCGCCCGAGTGGGACGAGCAGGTCATCGGCGACCCGGACGCCTGGGATCCCGAGGACACCCTGCTCGCACCGTTCTACGACCCGACCGGCGAGATGCTCGGCATGATCTCCGTCGACCTGCCGCTGTCGGCCAAGCGCCCGACACAGGTCCAGCAGGGTGTGCTCGAGGTCTTCGCCAACCAGGCCGGCATCGCCATCAACTCCTTCCGCCAGCGCCAGACCCTCGCCGAGCAGGTGCGCCTCGCTGCCACGGTGCAGAGCGTCGCCCGCATCTCGCAGGGCATCCTCGAGCCCTCCAAGGTCGTCGAGGCCATCGTCGACCCCATCCGCACCGGGCTGGACTGCCTCGGCCTGTGGGTCCGGGCGTTCGCGACCAAGGACGCCGCCAAGACCGACAGCGTCGCGGCCTACTCCGCGCAGGGCACCACCCGGACGCCGGCGAAGATGGTCGAGGTCGCCAGGACGCTCGCCGAGCGGGCCTGGGCCGAGCAGGTCTCCGGAGTCGTGAGCAACGGAGCCGTCCAACCCGCCGGCGCGCTGTCGGACGAGGACCTCGACGAGCTCTTGGCCTACCTCGCCAACACCGGCGCCGGCTCCCTGCTCCTCGCACCGATCGGTGCCGGCACCGAGTGCCTGGGCCACATGGTGCTGACGCGGTCCCCGGACGCCCCGCCGTGGAGCGACGCCGAGCGGGTCGCCGCGCTCGAGATCGGCCGTGACGTGGGCCGCTCGATCGTCAACGCCCGACTGTTCGAGCTCGAGCGCCGGATGATCGCCGAGCTGCGCCGTGCCGACCGGGCCAAGACGACGCTCTTCTCCACGGTGCACCACGAGCTCAAGAACCCGCTGGCGTCGATCGTCGGCCACGTCGAGCTCCTCAAGGAGAACCCGACCGGGGACGCCACGTGGTCGCTGAAGGTGATGGCCCGCAACACCCACCGCCTCCAGGGCCTGGTCGACGACCTGCTCACGCTGTCCAAGGTGAGCGACCCCGACCGGCCGCTCGTGCGCAACCACGTCGACATCTCCGAGCTCGTCCGCGATGCCGCCGACATGTTCCTCCCGCGGGCGGCGCAGCAGGACGTCACGATCAAGGTCATCGCGCCGGAGCACCCACCGACCGCGCTGGGCAGCACCGACGAGCTCGCCCGCCTCGTCGAGAACCTCGTGAGCAACGCCGTGAAGTACACGACCGACGGTGGTGAGGTCACGGTGTCCCTGCGTCCCCTCGGCGACAAGGTCGAGATGGTCGTCGCGGACGAGGGCCTGGGTATCTCGCGCACCGACCTGCAGTCGCTGTTCACGGAGTTCTTCCGCAGCACCAACCCCGACGCCCTCGAGGTCCCGGGCACAGGGCTCGGGCTGAGCATCGTCCAGCGCATCGTGGCTCGGCACAACGGCACGATCTCGGTGGACTCCGAGCTCGGCAAGGGCACCAGATTCACGGTGCTGCTCCCCCGCGCCGACTCCGCCCAGGACCGCGGCTAGCACCCACCCGGTCGGGTATGGCGCACGGGCGACCATGCGCCACACCCCGCCTGTGCGGCGGGTCGCCGACTCCTAGGGTCGCGCCAGTTCGACCACAGGCTCACCACAGGTGGGGGGCCGACGGTGTGGTGACAGCCTCGCCACCCGGCCGGGCACCGCACCCGAGGGGAGCACGACAGTGCCCAGCAAGACCATCATCACCGCAGCCGCCGGCCTGGTCGCCGCGACGGGGATCGTCGTCACCGTCGCCTCGTTGGCCAACGCCTCCACCAGCACGTCCCCGTCCGCCGTCACGGGCTACGCCTTCGGCTACGGGCAGCAGTCCGGCCAGGGCCGTGGACCCGGCGGCGGAACGCACACCGCGGTCACCGGCACGGAGCTCTCCAAGGTCACCGCCGCGGTCAAGGCCACGGACTCCGCCGTCACCGTCACCTCCGTCCAGAAGGACGAGGACGGCTCGTACGACGTGTTCGGCACGAAGGCCGGTGCCCAGGTCATGTTCGACGTGAGCAAGGACCTCAAGACCATCACCGCCCGCACCGGCGGTCCCGGCGGTCCCGGCGGTCGTGGCAACCACGGTGGAGGGCCCGGTGGTGGCGCGCACACCGCGGTCACCGGCACCGAGCTCTCCAAGGTCACCGCCGCGGTCAAGGCCAAGGACTCCGCCGTGACCGTCACCTCCGTCCGCAAGGACGAGGACGGCTCGTACGACGTGTTCGGCACCAGGGCCGGCGCCCAGGTCATGCTCGAGGTGAGCAAGGACCTCAAGACCATCACCGCCCGCACCGGCGGTCCCGGCGGTCCCGGCGGTGGCCACGGTCACGGTCCCGACGGCGACGGCCCCGGCGCCCCGGGCGGCTCGACCGGTTCGGGCACGGAGAGCAACGGAACCCAGAGCAACGGCACGGCGAGCACCACGGCGTTCCGTACCGTCTGACCCTCACCACCCGAGGGGTGGAGCCCGGTCACCATCACGGTGGCCGGGCTCCGTCGTGCACTTCCCCTGTCAGACCCCGAACATCCCGCGGCAGCCGTCCATCCCCGTGACCTCCACCACCGGTCGTGACCGGGCGGACCACCGGGTCCTGGTGAGACGGAGCCGGTCGGAGACGAGCACCTCGTCGCCGCGGGCATCGCGCGAGATGCCGTCCGGCTCGTAGCCGAGGCGTCGCGAAACCCCTTGCGACGCGTGGTTGTCACGGAAGACCTCGGTCAGGGCGGACTCCGCCCCCAGGTGATCGAAGGCCACGGCGAGGAGGCTGGCGCGCGCCGCCGTCCCGACGCCCCTGCCCTGGTGCGCGAGCCCGAGCCAGGACGAGGTGCTCACGTCCCGGACGACGCGGAAGTCGTCGGCCCTCAACGTGACCATGCCCACCGGGCGTCCGTCGAGGAGGACCGCCATCCCGAGGCGCCACGACTGCGGCGTCCATGAGGCGAGCCGCTCCCAGTGACCGCGCAGGACGGCGTCGGCCCGCTCACCGGCGCTGCCCTCGGTCCAGGGCGTGAGGAACGGTCGCTCGCCGGGTCGGTGGACTCCACGGCCGGCGAGGTCGGCCAGCTCGGCGACCTCCTCCTCCCGAGGCAGTCGCAGCTCGACGACTGCGTCGCCAGCGGCGACAGTGGTCCGGGTGGTCAGGGCGTAGAGGGGCCAGTGGTCCTGCAGCATGGGCCCCATCCTCGCGGACGCCGTGGCCGGTGCCGTCAGTGCACGGCGGCCAGCAGCAGGCCGACCCCGACGAAGAGCCCACCGAACACGCGGTTGAGGCGACGCTGGCCGTCGCGGCTGCGGGTGAGCCGACGCAGCCACCGCGCGGCGAACGCGAACACGAACCACATGACGAGGACGTCGACGACCACGACCGTCGCGGCGAGCACGACGTACTGCGGCACGAGGGGCCGTTCCGGACGGATGAACTGCGGCGTGAACGCGAGGAAGAAGACCACGGCCTTGGGGTTGGTCAGGTTGACGAGCACCCCTTGGCGGAGCATCGCCCCGCGGGAGGCCGGCGGCACCGACGCCTCGACGTCCTGCGCGGTCGGCTGGGCACGCAGCTGACGGACGCCGAGGAACACCAGGTAGGCCGCACCGGCATACCGGATGACGTTGAACAGCAACGGGGACTCGGCCACGAGGACGCCCACCCCGGCCGCCACCACGGCGATGTGCACGAGGAGGGCGAGCTGCTGGCCGATGATGCCCCAGATGGAGCGGGCCCACCCCGAGCCGATCGAGTTGGCCATGGTGTTGATCGCCCCCGCACCCGGCGTCAGGGAGATGAGGACCGCGGCCCCGAGCAGGGTGAACCAGAGCGACCACGACACAGCGGCGAGTGTAGTTCGGTGCCGCGGCCGCCCCGGCGGGCGTCCACGGCACCGAACTGCCCTCGAGGGCCGGGTGGTCCCGGGCTCCCGGGTGGCGGGTCAGGTCGCCGCAGGGACCTCGCGGCGCGCACGGCCGGACGGCAGGGCGAGGGCGGCGAGCGCGGTACCGATCGTCCTCGGCACCTTCGGGCCATACCGGCGGTCGATGACCCCGGCGACGGGACCGAACACCATCATCATCAGGACGGTCGCAAGCAGGAACAGGCGGCCGGCCCAACCAGGTCCTCATCCTGCTGCTGCGCTCCGCCGGGCTCGAGCCCCTCGCCTCGGCCGACGCCGCGGACCTCGCCGCTCCCCTGCACGACCTGATCCACGCCCTCCTCGCCGAGCGGTCCTGACGAGCGGTCCTGGCCCACGGTCTTGACGAGGCGCGGCCCTGCCACCACGGTGAACCGATGAGCCCACCCGACCAGCCGCAGGTGCAGGTGTTCGTCGATGCCGACCTGAGCGGGGCCCGCTTCGTCCGCAGCGACCTGTCCGGCGTCGTCATGCGCGCGGTGCACGTCACCGGCGCCGACATCGATGCGCCCTGGCTCCTCGAGGGCGGGAACTCGTTGTGGGTCAACGGAGTCGACGTGGCGCCATACGTGGACGCGGAGCTGGACCGCCGCTTTCCCGGGCGTTCGCTGCGGAGGGCGACGGACCCTGACGGCCTCCGGGGGGCGTGGGCCGCGGTCGAGGCGGCCTGGGCCACGACGCTCGACCGGGTCGGCACGATGCCCCCGGGGACGGTCGACGTCCAGGTGGACGGCGAGTGGTCCTTCGCGCAGACGTTGCGACACCTGGTGATGGCGACCGACACGTGGCTCGGGCGCGCCGTCCTGGGACGCGAGCAGCCGTACCACCCCATCGGCCAGCCCCATGCGGAGTACGAGCTCGACGGCTACGACGCCTCGTTCTTCTCCCGCACGGAACCGTCGTTCGACGAGGTGCTGGAGGTGCGCGCCGGGCGCGTCGCCATGGTGCGGGACTTCCTCGCCGCCGCCACCACCGAGGACCTCGCGGTGGCGCGGCGCCACCCCTGGGCTCCGGAGCACAGCGAGAGCACCCTGGCGTGCCTGCACACCATCCTCGAGGAGGAGTGGGAGCACCACCGGTATGCCGTGCGCGACCTGGACACGGTGGGCGGCACCGCTCGGGACTGATCCCAGGGGTCCTCGCCGGCCCGCTGGGGTACCTTGACCGCAGATCGTGGACTGCTGCAGAGGGGGAGCGGGATGGCCGCGGAGGAGAAGTGCTACGAGATCACGTGGGACGAGGCGACGGGGATCGCCCGGACCGACTGGCTCCCCGGTGCGGTGTGCGGCATCGAGGAGGCCCGCGCCGTCGACGCGGAGATCAAGGCCCTCGGGCAGGACAAGGTCCGCTCGCTGGTCGACCTGCGCGAGGTCGCCTCGATCGACCGGCCGGCCCGTGAGTTCTTCATGGACCGCAACCCCAACTACCGGGCCGTGGCCCTCGTGGCGGGCTCGGCCTCCACCCGCATGCTGGCCAACTTCTTCCTGGGCCTGAAGCGTGGCTCCATCCCCGTGAAGATGTTCACGTCCGAGGCCGACGCCGTCACCTGGCTAGAAGCGCAGCCATGAGCGACGGGGGCGCCACGACGGACACGGAGGGCCAGGAGGGCCCAGGCGGCTCCCCCATCGACGCCGTCATCGAGCTGCTCACGAGGCTGGCTGCCGGCGACCTGGACGCGCGCGGGCCCCGCACGGACGACGAGGACCTCGATGCGGTCATCGTGGGGATCAACATGCTCGCCGAGGAGCTCGAGGCCAACCGCTCGGAGCTCGAGCACCGGGTGCACCTGCGCACCATCGAGCTCGAGGCCGCGCGCAAGCAGGCCCTGGAGGCGTCCCGGCTGAAGTCGGAGTTCCTGGCCACGATGAGCCACGAGATCAGGACGCCGATGAACGGCGTGATCGGCCTGACCACCCTGCTGCACCACACCGACCTCGACGAGACGCAGCAGCAGTACGTCGGGGGGCTGCAGAGCGCCGGGGAGTCGCTGCTGCGCGTCATCAACGACATCCTCGACTTCTCCAAGCTCGAGGCCGGCAAGGTGGACCTCGAGGCCGTGGACCTCGACCCACGGTCCCTGGTCGAGTCCGTGGCGGCCCTCGTGGCACCGATGACGACCACGCCGGAGCTGGAGGTCATCGCCTACTGCGCTGCCGAGGTGCCGCCACGCCTGGTCGGTGACGAGGGACGGCTGCAACAGGTCCTGCTCAACCTGGCCTCCAACGCCGTGAAGTTCACCGACAAGGGCGAGGTCGTGATCAGCGCCCGGATGGTCGACCCGGGCGACGGACGGGTGCGCTTCGAGGTGTCCGACACCGGGATCGGCATCCCCGAGGACGTCCGACCCGCGATGTTCGACTCGTTCCGACAGGCCGATGCCTCGACCACCCGCCGGTACGGCGGCAGCGGCCTCGGCCTGGCGATCTCGCGCACCCTCGTCGAGGCGATGGGCGGCAGCATCGGGGTCGACAGCGACGTGGGCGTCGGGAGCACCTTCTGGTTCGAGCTCCCCCTGCCGGTCTCCGCGACGACACCTCCTCCCGTCCCGGCCAGCGACCTGCTCCTCGGGCTGCGCGCCCTGGTCGTCGACGACAACGCCACGAACCGGCTGGTCCTGGGGTCCCAGCTCACCCAGTGGGGGTTGCGGCCCGACAGCACCGACCACCCGGGCTCCGTCATCGACCTGATGCGCGCCGCGCGCGCTGCCGGCGACCCGTACGCGATCACGGTGCTGGACATGTGCATGCCCGATCTCGACGGCATCGAGCTCGCCCGACGGATCAGCGCCGACCCCTCCCTGCGCGACACCCTCATGATCATGCTGTCCTCCACGGGCGAGATCGACCGTGCCGAGCTGGCGCGGGTCGGGGTGCGCGACGCGTTGAGCAAGCCGGTGCGCAGCAGCGACCTGTTCGACCGCCTGGTCCGCCTGGTGGCCGGCGCACCCGCAGCGAGCGTGCGCCGCCCGACGAAGAACGCCGGGCCGGCGACGGACGTGGACGCCGTCGACCGTCCCGCCCACCGCCCCTCCCCCGGTCGGGTCCTGGTCGTCGAGGACAACACGGTCAACCAGCTCGTGGCACGGGGCCTCGTGACCCGGATCGGGTACGACGTGGACGTCGTCGAGAACGGCGCCGAGGCGCTGGAAGCCATTGCGGGGCAACGGTATGCCGCCGTGCTGATGGACTGCCACATGCCCGTGATGGACGGGTACTCCGCGACCGCAGAGGTCCGCCGACGGGAGGTCGGCGGAGAGCGGCTGCCGATCATCGCGATGACGGCCAGCGCGACCACCGAGGACCGCGAGCGCTGCCTGGCCGTCGGCATGGACGCCTACGTCTCCAAGCCGGTCGACGAGTCCACCCTGAGGGAGGTCCTGGGTGCGTGGGCGCGCCCGGCCGACGCCATCGGCGCAGGGCCGGGTCCGACCGGCGCGGCTCGGGCTCCGGACCCCTCGCCCGGGCAGGAGCCGCTGGACAGCGCGAGGCTCGCGACGCTGCGCGACCTCGGCGCCACCACCGGGCAGGACCTCCTCGCAGCCCTGACCGAGGCCTTCACGACGGCCTCGCCGGTCCTCGTGGCGACGATGCGGGCGATGGTCGCCGCCGACGACGCGCAGGGACTGCGGCACGCAGCGCACGAGCTGACCGGGTCCGCGGCGAGCATCGGGGCCGTCAGGGTCGCCGAGCTCGCCCGACAGGTCGAGACGGGCGGCCTAGCGGCCGCCGCCACCCTGCTCGACCGGCTCGAGACCGAGCTGGAGCGGGCCGGCCAGCTGCTTCGCGAGTCGCTCTGACGGCGACCGCACGCTCCGGCGCCGGCGCGTGGAGCCCGCAGCTCGTCGCCTCCTTCTTCCACGGTCGGCGGATCGCGTACGGCGCCCTGTCCGTGGTCGTCGGCCTCGTGGCCGGCTGGGGTGCCCTCACCCTGACCGACTCGCGCAGCGTCGACGAGCACCGCTGAGCCACCACCGCCCGGCGGCGCCATCGCTCGACCTGTCGACGCACGTCCCAGACGGACGGGCAAGGGAAAGGCCCCCGCGACCGGAGTCGTGGGGGCTTTCCTGGGGTGGTGCTGTGGAGCCGCCTATCGGAATCGAACCGATGACCTATTCATTACGAGTGAATCGCTCTGGCCGACTGAGCTAAGGCGGCAGGTGCCCGAAGGCACGGACGATGAGTATACGGATGAGCCGCGGAATCTCCGAACCGGGCCCGACGACACCCGTCAGGTCAGCACCTGGTCCCGTCCTTGGGCACCTTGCCGTCGGTGTAGTAGTCGTTGATCGCGTCGTCGACGCAGCTGTTGGAGCGGGTGTAGGCCGTGTGCCCGTCGCCGTCGAAGGTCAGCAGTGCGGCGTTGGAGAGCTGGTCACGCAGCCGCACCGACCACTCGTACGGCGTCGCGGGGTCGCGGGTCGTGCCGACCACGACGATGGGGCCGCTGCCCTCCGCGCTGATCTTGTGCGGGCCGGTCTGGCCCTCTGTCGACTTCACCGGCCACTGCCCGCAGACCAGCGACCCCCACGCGAGGAACGGCCCCCAGGTCGGGGCGACCTTCGCGTTGTCCGCGGCCCGCTGGGCGTACACCGCCGGGTCGGGGCTGTCGGGGTTGTCCAGGCAGGAGATCGCGTAGAACGCCTCGAGCAGGTTGCCGGCGTAGACGCCGTTCTGGTTGCGCTGCGCGTACTGGTCGGCGAGCTTCATCAGCTCCGTGCCGTCGTCCTTGCGCACGACCTGGGCCAGGGCGTCCGTGAGGGTCCCCCACGAACCCTGGTCGTACATGGCCTGCGCGATGCCGGTGGCGGCCCACCCCTCGGTGAGCTGCTTGAGGGTGCCGTCCTGCATGGGCACCGGCTGCTGGTCCAGCCGGGTCAGCAGCGCACGCATCCCGGACATGACCTCGTCGACGGAGCCACCGAGGGGGCAGTCGCCCTCGTCCACGCAGTTGGCGGCATACGCGCGAGTGGCCCGCTCGAACCCCTCGGCCTGGCCCTTGGCCACCTCTGCGGCGCTGATGTCCGGCGGGAGGACCCCGTCGAGGACGAACCGACCGACGAGCTTCGGGAACAGCCCGGCATACGTGGCGCCGAGGAAGGTGCCGTAGGACTTGCCCAGGTAGTTGAGCTTCTCGTCCCCGAGGGCCGACCGCAGGATGTCCATGTCCTTGGCGGCGTCGACGGTCGAGACGTGGCTGATGAGCGCCCCGGTCCGCTGCACGCACCCCTGCGCGAACTCCTTGCCCGAGGCGGCGAACGCGGCGGCCTCGGCGGCGTCGTCCGGGGTCGGGTCCTGCCCGAGGAACGCGTCCATCTGGGTGTCCGGGAGGCAATCGATCGGCTGCGACCGCTGCACGCCGCGGGGGTCGAAGCCCACGACGTCGAAGCGCTGACGCACCGGCTTCCCCACGATGAAGTCCGCAGCCTGCGCGTAGTCCACGCCCGACCCTCCGGGGCCGCCCGGGTTGACCACGAGCGACCCGATGCGGTCCCTGGGCTTGGTGGCCTTCATGCGCAGCACCGAGATCTCGATCCGGTCGCCGTCCGGCTTGGCGTAGTCGAGCGGGACCTCGAGCTTCGCGCACTCGGAGATCCGGCACTTCTGCCAGTCCAGCTTCTGCCCGTAGTACGACGCGAGCGCCTCGGACCCGGCCGGGGGCCTGGCCGCCGCGGTCGAGGAGGTCGAGGGCGTTGCGCCGGAGTCGCCCCCACCGAGCAGGGAGCACCCGGAGAGGCTGACGGTCACGATCGCGGTCGCCGCCACGAGCATCCGTGTGCGAGAAGTCATGGGCGGCACGGTATCCCGCCGTGCTGGGAGACGCCGCCCCGGACGCGTATGGCGCGTGCGCGCCTCAGCGGGGTACGCGCAGCGTGATCGCCATCGCCTCGAGGGCCAGCAGCGGTGCGACGTTGAGCCCGATGCGCTCGCGGGCGGTGCCGATGGCATCCATGGCCCCGAGCAGCTGCTCGGGCGTCATCGACCGCGCGAGCGCCTGCACCTCGCGGATGCTGTCCTGGTTGACCAGCCCGAGACCGGCACCGCTGTGCACCACGAGGGCGTCCCGGTACACCGACAACAGGTCGACCAGGGACCGGTCGAGCACGTCGCGCGAGTGGCGGGTGGCCCGCGCCTTCTGCTCCTTCTCCAGCGACGAGAGCTGGCTGCGGATGTGGGGCGGCTGGGTGCGCGCCGACGGGTCGGCTCCCAGCATCTCCATCAGCCTCTTCTTCTCGGCGACGTCCCGCTCACTGGCCGCGGCCGAGGACTCCTCGTCCGCGATGGAGACGAGGTCGGCGGCCGCGCCCACCGCGTCGCCGACACCGTGGATCCTGCCCGCGAGGGCGACGACGTCCCGGCGCCGGATGCGGGCACCCTCGTCACGGGCCAGCCGGCGTGCGAGGCCCACGTGGCTCTGGGCCGCTCGCGCGGCATACAGGGCCATCGGCATCTCGATGCCGTCGCGGCGGTGGAGCAGCTCGGCGACCGCCTCGACGGGAGGGGTGCGCAGCCGCACGTGGCGCGAGCGCGAACGGATCGTGATGACGACGTCCTCGAGCGAGGGCGCGCACAGGATCCAGACCGTGCGTGCGACGGGCTCCTCGATCGCCTTGAGCAGGGCATCGGCGGCGCGTTCGGTGAGGCGGTCGGCGTCCTCGACGATGATGACGCGCCAGGGCCCGACGGACGGGCGCAGGGCAGACATGGCGGCGAGCTCGCGCGCCTGCTCGACCTTGATCGACAGGCCCTCCGTGGCGACGAGGTCCACGTCGGCGTGCGTGCCGTCGACCGCGGTGCGGCACTCACGGCACTCGCCGCAGCCGTTCAGCGGGCACTCGAGCGCACCGGCGAACGCCCGCGCGGCCACCGAGCGTCCCGATCCGGGTGGTCCGGTGAGCAGCCACGCGTGCGTCATCGACCCGGGCTCGGCGACGGCTCGCTGGAGCGTCGCGACGGCGGAGTCCTGCCCGATGACGTCGCGCCAGACGGTCACGGCAGCACCACCAGCGACCTCAGCCGTGCGAGGACCGCCGCGTGGATCTCGTCGGGAGGCAGGGTGCCGTCGACGACGAGGTAGCGCTGGGGGTTGCCCTCCGCCATGGCCAGGAAGTGCGCACGGATGGCCTCGTGGAACGCGTCCGCCTCCGCCTCGAGCCGGTCGTGGACCTCGCCCCGCCGACGGCGCCCCTCCTGCGCGGACACGTCGACGATGACGGTGAGGTCGGGGACGAGCTCGTCGACGGCCCACATGTTGAGGTCGTGGATCTCCTGCGCGCCGAGGTCGCGACCGGCGCCCTGGTAGGCCACCGAGGAGTCGGTGTAGCGGTCGGTCAGCACGACCTCGCCCCGGTCGAGGGCGGGGCGGATCAGCTGGTCGACGTGATGCGCCTTGTCGGCGGCGAAGAGCAGGGCCTCGGCCCGGGGGGCCACGTGGGCGCCGTGCAGCACCAGGTCGCGGATCTGGTGCCCGAGGTCGGTGCCACCGGGCTGGCGGGTCACGGTGACCGTCCTGCCCGCAGCCTGGAGGGCGTCACGGAGCAGGGCCACCTGCGTGGACTTGCCCGCGCCGTCGCCACCCTCGAAGGCGATGAAGAGTCCGTCGGTCACGCAGTGAGCCTAGGCCGTCCGGCGGACAGCGGGTGCCGGCTGGTCCCGTGCGGTGCGAGGGGCTCAGTGGTGGACGGCGACGAGCAGGCAGGTCCCCGCGATGGCCGAGGCGAGCAGGACGGCGGCAGGGGCGAGGGTCATGCGCAGGACCTCGCCCGCGCGACGGGAGGCACCGACGGCGCTCAAGCCGAGGAGGATGACCACCGGCGCCAAGGAGTTGCCGATGTTGCCACCGGCCAGCTGGCCTGCGAGCAGATCGGCCGGAGGTTCGCCGATGAGGTGGGCGACGTCGGCTTGCAACGAGGAGAACAGCGCGTTGGAGCTCGTCGTCGAGCCGGTGATGAACGAACCCAGGGCACCGACGAGCGGCGCGATGGCGGGGTACGCGCTCCCCGTGGCCACCGCGGCACCCTGGGCGACGGTGCGGACCATGCCGCTGTCCACGAGCACGCCGGCCACCGAAGCGAGCAGGACGACGGACGGCGAGGACTTCCAGGCCTGCTTCAGGGCGCCCCGCCACACGGGCCCCCACGCGCCCCGCGCCCAGATCCCTCGTGCGGCCCAGACCGCGACGCTGCCCGCCGACGCGACGAGCAGGAACGTGCCCGGGTGGCCCAGGAGGGCGATGGGGTTGTAGACCGACACGGCGTCGTTGACGGTCCCCTGGTGGGTGCTCGTCTGCGGGAACGACGGTCCGATCAACAGGTGTCCCTTGGCCCACGACCGCAGGGCGGGCGGCAGGAAGACCGCGAGCGCCACGATCCCGAGCAGGGCGTAGGGCACGGCCGCGGCTCGCGCCCGCGAGCGCATCTGCGCGTCACCCGGGTCCGAGGGCGTGGCTTCCCGGTCGCGCGCGGAGAACCGGCGCAGCACGAACACCACGGCAACACCCGAGGCACCGGCGCACAGGGCGGCGATCCCGGGCTCGAGTCGGGCGGCCCCGGCCTGGACGAGGGCCATCACCGGGCCGGCGGTGGCCAGCAGCCGCCAACCCTCCCGCAGGCCCCCCAGCCCGCCGTCCATCAGGGCGACGAGCACACCGGAGAGCAGGCAGTTGACGCCGAGGAGCACTGCCGCCGACGCGGCATACGCAGCCCGGCCGGGGCTGTCGAGGTGGGCGGTGAGGGCCCCCATGTAGAAGGACGAACCCATCGAGCCGAACCCCACCGCCCAGTGGTAGCCGATAAGGGGCAGGGCCACGGCCCGGGCCTTGCCGATCCCGAGTGCGACGAGCAGCGGCGCCGCGACCGCGATCGGCGTCCCGAACCCCGACACCCCCTGGATGAACGACGGGAGCACCCACGCGAGGAGCAGGACGTTCTCCGTGCGTCGCGGCAGCATGGTCGACAGGGCCTGGCCGAGGGCCTTCATGCCCACGTGGGTGGCGAGGTGGTGCATGAGCAGCGCCGGCCAGATGACGTAGAGGATCCACAGCCCGACCCACGCCCCCTTGCCGAGTCCGACGGCGACGGTCAGCCCGCCGGCTCCGAAGGCGAGCACGGCGACCGCAATGCTGTAGGCGACGGTGACCGACGCGTTGACGATCGTCGAGAACCTCCCCCAGAGGACCAGGGCGAGCAGCAGCACGACGGGGCTCACCGCCAGCACCCACGTGAGTGGCGGGACGGCGGCCAGCGTCTCGGGCTGGGCTGCGAGGGTCAGCGTGGGCAGTGGCATAGATTGTCTTTCGTATACGGTCGGGGTGGAGGGCGCACCGGACGACGAGCGAGGGGGAGGACGCCATGACCAGCGGCTTAGGGCACACCATCGGCAGCCAGCACCTGGCCCTGCGCGAGCAGGTCCTCGCCGAGCTGCGTCGACGGATCGTGGACGGCGACTACCCGCCGGGCGAGCGGCTCACGGAGGAGCGCCTCGCCGCCGACTTCGGTGTCTCCCGCAACCCCGTGCGGGAGGCCCTGCGCATCGTCGAGGCCGACGGCCTGGTCGTGATGATGCCCCGCCGCGGTGCGGTCGTGGCCACCCCCGACGCCTCGACCGTCGCCGACCTCTTCGCCGTGCGCTCGAGCCTCGAGACCGTCGCCGCCCGCATGGCCGCGGAACGGGCCACCCCGCCCGACGTCGCCGACCTGCGCAGGCTGCTCGACTCCGCCCGGGTCGCGACCGAGGAGGACGACCTGTCCCGAGTCGCACAGCTCAACAGCGACCTGCACCTGCGGGTCATCGACATCAGCGGGAACCGTTGGCTCGCCTCGATCTCTGCCGCCCTGTACCTGCACGTGCACTGGATCTTCCGCATCGGCGCCGCCCACCGGGCGCCGCACTCGTGGCAGGAGCACATCAGGCTCGTCGACGCGATCGAGGCCCGTGACCCCGACGAGGCGGAGGCTGCGGCACACGCCCACGTGGCGGCTGCGGCCCGGGCCGCGCTCGACAACGTCGACGAGTCCGTCGGCTGACCGACGGTCGCGTCGTGGTCAGCGGCCCACGGCATAGCCCTGCATCCCTCGCGGGTTCGCCCCGGCGCGCAGCACCCCGGTCCCCGCGTCGCGCGTGACGGCGCACAGGCGACCCAGGCTCCACGGGTCGGACACCCGCACCGTGTGCCCGCGGGCCTCCAGTCCCGAGAGCACGTCCGGCCCTAGCCGGTCCTCGGCCACCAGGACACCGGGTTCGCTCTGCCGCGGGTAGAAGGACCCGGGAAAGCTCGTCGTGTGCCACGAGGGTGCGTCGATGGCCTCCTGCAGCTGCTGCCCGCCGACGAGGTGGCGCAGCAGGAAGACCAGCTGCCACTGGTCCTGCTGGTCACCACCGGGTGAGCCACAAGCCATGTAGGGCAACCCGTCTCGCAGCACCAGCGTGGGAGTGAGGGTGGTGCGCGGGCGTCGCCCCGGCGCGAGCGAGGATGCGAGGCCCTCCTCCAGCCAGAACATCTGCATCCGGCTGCCGAGGCAGAACCCCAGCTCGGGGATCGTCGGCGAGCTCTGCAGCCAGCCCCCGCTCGGTGTCGCCGAGATCATGTTGCCCCAACGGTCCACGACGTCCACGTGGCAGGTGTCGCCCCGCGTCGCCCCCGACGGCGCGACCGTCGGCTCCCCCGTCGTCGCATCACCAGCGGCCTGTGGCGCACCAGCCCCCGTGACGTATGCCGCGAGCCTGGGTTCGCGCCCGTCCGCGCTCCCGGGTCGCACCTCGAGGGAGGCCCGGTCGCCCACGAGAGAGGCGCGTCGCGCCGCATAATCCTCGGACAGAAGGGATTCCAGTGGGACGTCGACGTCGCCGTACCACGCCTCACGGTCGGCGAAGGCGAGCTTGAGCGACTCGGCGGCCGCGTGGATCCCTGCGGCGCTCGAGGGGTCGAGGAGCGTGTCGTCGCCCAGCGCGTCGAGGGTGCGCAGGGTCTGCAGGAGCGCGGGGCCCTGGCCCCAGGCGCCGGTCTTGGCGATGGTGTGACCGCGCCAGTCGAGGGTGGCCGGAGCCTCCCAGGTCGCGCTGAACCCGGCCAGGTCGGCACCGGTGACGAGCCCCCCGTGCGCTTCACCGCTGGAGTCGCGGAAGGGCTTGCGGGAGAAGGCGTCCACCGCCTCCGCCACGAAGCCCTGGCTCCACGCCCGCCGGGCTCCGTCGATCTGGGCCTCGCGCGTCGAGCCTGCCGCCCGGCCCTCGGCGACGAGACGGTCGAGGGTGTCCGCCCAGGCGGGGTTCGTGAAGAGTGCGCCGGGTGCGGGCGCCTTGCCGTCCCGGAGCCAGAGGTCGGCGGAGGTGTGCCAGTCCGTCTCGAACAGCTCCTGCACCGTCTCGACCGTGGCGCTCACCCGGCCCAGCAGGGGGTGGCCGTGCCGGGCGTACCCGATCGCCGGGGCCAGCACGTCCTGCAGGGCGCGCGTCCCGTGGTCACGCAGCAGGAGCAGCCAGGCGTCGACCGCGCCGGGGATCGCCGCCGCCAACGGACCCGAGCCCGGCACGAGGTCCAGGCCCTCGGAGCGGTAGTGCTCGATCGTCGCCCCGGCGGGGGCCGGGCCCTGGCCACACAGCACCCGTGGGGTCGGGTCGTCCGCGGTGGCGATGATCGCCGGCATGTCGCCGCCGGGACCGTTGAGGTGCGGCTCCACGACGTGCAGGACGAAGCCGGCGCTGACCGCGGCGTCGAAGGCGTTGCCGCCGAGCTCGAGCTCGCGCATCGCCGCCTGCGAGGCGATCCAGTGCGTGGACGAGACCATGCCGAAGGTGCCCTCGAGGGTCGGCCGGGTCGTGAAGGTCATGCGGGAGGTCCTGTCGTCGTGGCGGTCTCGGTCCTGCGGATGTCGGGCCCGGAGCCATCGTCGCCGACGAGGTGGCAGGCCACCGTGCTGCCCCCCACCTGCCGCAGGGGAGGCACCTCGTCGGCACACCTGGCGACGGCGACCGGGCACCGGGTGTGGAACCGGCACCCCGAGGGCGGGTCCATCGCCGAGGGGAGGTCGTCCCCGAGCAGCACCGGTGTACGTGCCCGCTGCTTCGCGGGGTCCGCGACGGGGGCTGCCGCAAGGAGGGCCTGCGTGTACGGGTGGCGAGGGTGGGCGAAGATCTCCTCGCGGGTGCCCTGCTCGACGAGCTGCCCGAGGTACATCACGGCGATGTCGTCGGCGAGGTACTCCACGGCCGACAGGTCGTGCGTGATGAACAGGCACGCGAACCCGATGTCCCTCTGGAGGTCGGCGAGCAGGTTGAGCACCGAGGCCTGCACCGAGACGTCGAGCGCGCTCGTCGGCTCGTCGGCGACGAGGAGCGTGGGCTCGGACATCAGTGCCCGCGCGATGCTGACCCGCTGGCGCTGGCCGCCGGAGAGCTCGTGCGGGTAGCGCCGGGCCACCTCGGGCCGCAGCCCCACCCTGCCCAGGCCGTCGGCGACCTTCTCGGCCCTCTCCTGGCGACTGAGCCGGCCCCCCTGCAGCCTCAGGGGTTCGGCGATGACGTCGCCCACGAGCATCCGGGGGTCGAGCGACCCCGCCGGGTCCTGGAAGACGATGGACACGTCGCGACGGTGCTGGCGCATCCGGGAACGGGACAGGTGGGTGACGTCGGTACCGGCGAGGCGGACCGACCCGCTCGTGGGCTCGACGAGGCGCACGATGCAACGCCCGACCGTCGACTTCCCCGAACCGCTCTCGCCGACCAGCGCGGTGACCTGGCCGCGCCGGATCTGCATCGTCACACCGTCGACGGCGCGCACCGCGCCGTAGTGCATCGCGAGGTCCTCGAGCTCGAGCACCACTGGCTGCCCCTCGAACGCCGGTGGCACCTCCGGCTGGGGGACGTCGTGCGTCGGGACGGTGCTCATCGGGGATCCTCCGTGCTCGGGCGGGGCGCGTCGCCCCGCGGGTGCCAGCAGGCCACCACGTGCTCGTGCCGGTCCGCACCGGCGGTCGCCCCCGCGGGCTCGAGCGGCGGAGCCGACGCGCGGCACCGGTCGGTCGCCGCCGGGCAGCGGTCGGCGAAGGTGCAGGCGTCCGGCTGCTCGGACAGCACCGGCACCAGGCCGGGGATCTCCTGCAGCCGGTGCGTTCCGGCGTGCCGGCCGGGCGTGGGCGACGCGGACAGCAGGCCCGACGTGTAGTGGTGCTGGGGACGGGCGAAGAGCTCGTCCACGCCGGCGCGCTCGACGACCCGCCCGGCATACATGACGACCACACGGTCGGCCACGTCGGCGATGACGCCGAGGTCGTGGGTGATGACGAGGATGCTCGTCCCGAACCGGTCCCGCAGGCCACGGAGCACGTCGAGGATGCCGGCCTGCACCGTCACGTCGAGTGCGGTCGTCGGTTCGTCGGCCACGAGCACCTTCGGCTGGCAGGCGACGGCCATGGCGATCATCACGCGCTGGCGCATGCCCCCAGACAGCTGGTGGGGGTACTGCTTCACCCGCTCGCGCGCGGAGGGGATGCCGACGACGCCGAGCAGCTCGACGGCCCGCTCGAGGGCATCGGTGCGCGAGAGCTTCTCGTGGACCTGCAGGACCTCCGTGATCTGCCGGCCGACCGTGAGGACCGGGTTCAGCGAGGACATCGGCTCCTGGAAGATGTAGGCGATGTCGCGTCCGCGCGCCGCCCGCAGGACCGCCGGTCGGGCACCCACGAGCTCGCGGCCGAGGAGCCGGACCGAGCCGTCGATGGTGGCGCTGCGCGGCAGGAGGCCGGCCAGGCTCATCGCGGTCACGGACTTGCCGCAGCCGGACTCCCCGACGATGCCGACGATCTCGCCCTGGGCCAGGGTCAGGTCGACCCCGTCCACGGCGCACACGGTCCCCGCCTCGGTGGCGAACCGCACCCCCAGGCCGGACACCTCGAGGACGGGCGCGGTCGTCGTCCCGGCTTCGGTCGACGTGGCGGTGGCGGTCATCGGCGGCTCGCCTTCGGGTCGAGTGCGTCGCGCAGGCTGTCGCCGAACACGTTGAACGCCAGAGCCAGCACCATGATCGCGATCCCGGGAAGCACCGCGGCCCACGGTGCGCGGGCGGCGAACTGCTGGGCGTTCGCGAGCATCGTGCCGAGGCTGGGGTCGGGCGGCTGGATGCCGAGCCCGAGGAAGGACAGGACCGCCTCACCGAGGATCGCCGCCGGGATGGCGACGGTCGCCTGGACCAGCACGACGGAGGTCGCGTTCGGGAGGATGTGGCGACGCAGCACCCAGAGGTCGCTCGCGCCGTCGACCACGGCAGCGGCGACGAAGTCGAGTCCCTTGAGCCGCAACGCATCCGAGCGCACGACGCGGATGACGCCCGGGATCTGAGCGATCCCGATGGCCACGGCGGCGTTGCCCAGGCTGGCGCCTCGGATGGCGGCGAACCCGACCGCGAGGATGAGGAAGGGGAACGCCAGCAGCAGGTCGGTGAGCCTGGAGATGACGGCGTCGGCGGCACGGAAGTACCCCGCGGAGAGGCCGAGCGGCACCCCGATCACCAACGCGGTGAAGACGGCGAGCGCGGCGACCTCGAGCGAGGCACGGCTGCCCAGGATGATCCGTGAGAGCACGTCCCGGCCGAGGTCGTCGGTGCCCAGCACGTGCCCTGCCGTGCCGGGAGGGGCGAGCGTGTTGGCGAAGTCGGTCTGCTCGGGGGCGTATGGCGCGATCCACGGCGCGAGGACGGCGACCACCACCGCGACGGCCAGGACGACGAAGCTCACCACCGCGAGGGGGTTGCGACGCAGCCGGCGCAGCACCCGGGAGCGCTGCGAGGACTCGCGGTCCTTCGACCCGGCCGGGTCGGGGGCCGCCGGTGAGGACGCGGGCGGCAGGGCGGTGTCGACGCTCATGAGGCCTCTCCGGTGACGCGGACCCGCGGGTCGATGACCGAGTAGAGCAGGTCGACCGCGAAGTTGATGACGATGTAGGCGGTCGCCGTCACGAGGACGACGGCCTGGATCACGGGGTAGTCCCGCTGGAACACGGCGTCGATGGTCATCTTCCCGAAGCCGGGCAGCCCGAAGATCTGCTCGGTGACGACGGCGCCCGAGATGAGTCCCCCGAGCTGCAGGCCCACGATCGTCACCACGACGATCAGGCTGTTGCGCAGGGCGTGCCGGCGCACGACCACGCTCGGCCGCAGCCCCTTGGCCTCAGCCGTCCGCACGTAGTCGGTCGCGAGTGAGTCGAGCATCGAGGACCGGGTCTGCCGCATGATCACGGCGGACAGGCCGGTACCGAGGATGAGCGCCGGGAGGATGATGTGGTGCAGGTTGTCCACGGGGTCCTCCCCCAGCGGCACGAACCCTGAGGCGGGGAACAGTCCGGTCGCCACCGACAGGTAGAGGATCGCGACGAGGCCGAGCCAGAAGTGCGGGACGGACAGTCCGAGCAGTGCGAAGGCGTTGGCCACCCACTCCGCCGGCCCGCCGCGCCATACCGCTGCCACGACTCCGGCCCCGACGCCGAGGACGACGGCGATCGCGATGGCGAGCAGGGACAGCTCGAGGGTGACGGGCAGCGCGGTCCGCAACATGTCGTTGACGCTCTGGCCGGTGCGCACCGAGGTGCCGAGGTCGCCCTGCAGCGCATTGGTGACGAAGTGCCAGAACTGCAGCGGCAGGGGCTGGTCGAGGCCGTAGCGCTCGCGGAGGGCGGCCAGGGCCTCCGGGGTCCGGTCCTCACCCGCGAGGGCGAGGGCCGGGTCCCCGGGGAGGGCCCGGACGCCGAGGAAGACGACGACGGTGGCCAGCACCAAGGTCACCAGCGACTGCCAGGCCCGGTTGAGGAGGTAGCTGCGCACAGCGTCTACTTGGCCATCCCGGCGAACCCGAGCCGGACGACGCCGTCCGGGAAGACCTGGACGCCCTTGACCGACGTGGACACACCGGTGAGGTTGCGCTGGCGGTACAGGTAGATGAGCGGGTCGTCCTCGTGGAGCTTCGCCACGACCTGGTCGTACAGGCCCTTGCGCTTCTCGACGTCGTTCGTCTCACGCGCCTGGTCGAGCAGCCCGTCCACGGTCGCGTTGCTGTAGCCGGCGACGTTCTGGCTGCCACCGGTGCCGACGAAGTTGGTGATGTTGGCGTCAGGGTCGATGCGTCCCGACCAGCCGAGCTGGAGCAGCGAGAACTCGCCGCGGTCCTGCTGGTCGAGCAGTGAGGCGTACTCGACCGGCTTGATCTGCAGGTCGAAGCCACCCTCCTTGACCATCGACTGCAGCGCCTGGGCCAGGCGCAGGCTGTCGGGGTTGTTGGAGGTGATCATCTCGATGGGGAACGGCGTGGTGATGCCGGCCTCCTTCAGCAGCGCCTTCGCCTTGGCCGGGTCGTGCGGGGTGCACGCCTGCGCGGCCTCGGTGGAGAACTCGCTCTGGGGGGCGATCGGGGAGCAGGCGACGGTGTTGAGGTCGTTGAAGATCACCTTGACGAGCCCGGCCCGGTCGACGGCCAGCTCGAACGCCTGGCGGATCCGGGGGTCCTTGGCCTCGGGCCGGTCGACCTGCTTGAGCGGCGACCCGATGCCGTCGGAGTTGGCGATGTTGAACGTCACGCCCTGGTAGCCGAGGGACTGCGACTGCAGCACCTGGAGGTCCTTCTCCTTCTGCAGGGCCGGGACGTCCTGGGCCGAGAGGGAGTCCGCGATCTGCACGTCGCCGGAGCGCAGGTTGGCCGCACGGATGCTGGCGTCGGTGATGATCCGGTAGGTCACCTTGTCGAGGTGCACCTTGTCGGCGTCGTAGAACTTCGGGTCCTTCACGAGCTCGATCGAGTTCTGCGGGACGCGCTTGGCGAACTTGAACGGACCGACGCAGACCGGAGCCGTGGCGAACTTGTCACCGAGGGCCTTGGCGGCCTTGGGGCTGACGATCATCCCGGCTCGGTCGGTCAGCGCGGCGGTCAGCGGCGCGAACGGCTTGGACAGGCTCACGACGACGGTCTTGGAGTCCTTGGCCTCGACGTCGGTGATCGGTCCCAGCTCGCTCTTGCGTCCGGACCCCTCGATCGTGAGGTTGCGGTCGAGGGTCGCCTTGACGGCCTGCGCGTCGAACTTCGTCCCGTCGGCGAACACGATGTCGTCCCGCACGGGGATGGTGACCGTCTTGCCGTCTGCGCTCGTCGTCGGGAGCGCGGTCGCCAGCTGCGGCACGACCTTCGCGTCCTGGTCGACGTCGTAGAGCTTCTGGCACATGGCATGGAACACGTAGCGCGAGTAGAGGCTGCGTGACAGGGCCGGGTCGAGCTGGTCCGGCTCGGCGGACAGCGCCATGACGAGGTCGCCGCCGTCCTTGACCTGGTCGGCAGCCGCCGGCTCGCCGAACGAGTCCTTGCCGGTGGCTGCCGAACCACCGGACGAGCCGGAGTCGGACGCGGGCTGGACGGCGCTGCAGCCCGCGGCGGCGAGGGACAGCGCCACGGCGAGGGCGAGTGGACGACCCCAGGCATGGGTCGCTCGAGCCGTGGGGCCGTGTGGACGGGGTTCGGACGTGCGGCGCAGGACGGTGCGGATGGTCATGGACGCTCCCAGGGGGTGTGGGCCGGATCCGTCGGATCGTATCCTGTATACAGTCCACTGCACAGGGACGAGTCATGACTTTTTCCACGATCCGGACAGCGCGCAGTCACGACGGACCCGTCGCGGCCGGGCGCGGAGCGCGTCGGGGTTGACCCAGAGCGGCCGGGCGAGGAGCGCGTCGGGGTGGACCCGGAGGGGACGACGGACCCGCAGGACGGCGCGGGGTCAGGACGCTGCTGGTCAGAGGGCGGCGTCGGGGAGGTGGTCGCGCGCCCACAGGGCCGCGCTGGTCCGGTCCACCACCCCGATCTCACGGAACACCCGACCGAGGTGCGCCTTCACGGTGCGTTCGCTGATGCCCAGCGCGCGACCGATCTGCTTGTTGGCCAGGCCCTGTGCGACGAGCCGCAGCACCTCGCGCTCCCGCGGGCTCAGGCCGTCACCGGACTGCTCCCCCGGCGTCGGCAGGAGCACCCGCGCCACCCTGGGGTCGAGCGGGGCGTGCCCGGCCGCGGCGGCGCGGACGGCCGCGAGCAGCTCGGCGGGTTCGCCGTCCTTGAGCTGGTAGCCGACGGCACCCGAACGCAGGGCGGCGTTGACGCGGTCCTTGTCGGAGAAGGACGTCAGCACCACGACCTTGGCGTCCGGGGCGACGGCGAGCACCTCGCGGGTGGCCTCGGCACCGTCCATGACCGGCATCGACAGGTCCATGAGGACCACGTCGGGCTGGTGCGTGCCGGCCTGGGTCACCGCGACCCGGCCGTCCGGCGCCTGGCCCACGACGGTGATGTCGCCGCTGGCCTCGAGCAGGGCCGTGAGGCCGCTGCGGACCATGGCGTGGTCGTCGACGACCAGGACCCTGATCACGCGGCACCCCCGGGAACCAGGGCCAGCCGCCAGTGCGTGCCGGCCCCGGGAGCCGAGGCCACCTGGAGGGTCGCACCCCCGTCGCTGGCGAGGTCGGCCAGCACTCGCAGGCCGAAGTGCCCGTCGGCGGGTTCGCGCAGCAGCACCGTGTCGAACCCTGGTCCGTCGTCCACGATGTCGAGGACGACCTCGTCCCGGTCACCCTCCTCGCGAGCCAGCCGGACGCTGACCGTGCACGGTGCGGCGTGCTTGGCCGCGTTCCGCAGGCACTCCTGGGCCACTCCGTACACGAGTCGCTCCTCACTCTCGTCCAGCCCGAGGTCCGCCTCCCCCTCGGTGTCGAGGTGGACGGTGAGCCCCCGGTTGGTCGCGGACTCCGCGAGGTCCGCGAGCGCCGTACCCAGTCCTGCCCCGGCCAGGCTCGGCGGGTAGATGTCGACGAGCAGCGAGCGCAGGACCCGGATGTTGCCCCGGACCGAGCCCGCCAGCTCGTGCAGCTCGGCAGCCGTCCGGTCGTCACCCGCGATCTGCGCGCGCGCCGCCGCCCCTGCCGCGACGAACGACGTCGCGACCAGGTCCTGGACCGGACCGTCGTGCAGGGTCCCCGCGATCCGGCGGCGTTCGGCGTCGGAGGCGTCGACGGTGCGCTCGAGCAGGCGTTCGCGCTGCCGCTGGGCCTCGGACAGGCGGCGCAGGAGGCGCCAGAGGATCGGCGCCATGAGCACGACCAGGAGCAGCAGGCTGCTCAGCGTCACCCCGGAGAAGCCGCGCCACAGCTGGGAGGACCGCTGCTGGACCGGCTCGTACGGCGAGTACGTCTCGAAGAGCAGCTGGCGCCCGTCGGGCAACCACACCGGACGGTAGACCTCCAGCGCCTTGCCCCCGGTCTCGAACTGGTTCTCGGAGCCGGTGAGGTTGGAGACCTCGGCCTTGGTCTGCGGGTCCGACAGGGCGATGCGCTGGTCCTCGCTGAGGGCGAAGGTGCGACCGACCAGCTGGGGCTCGTCGGCGTAGACGACCCGGCCGTCGGGCGCCCACAGCTTCACGCGGATGATCGCCGGACCGAGGATACGGTCGCGCACGAGGGTGTCGAACTCGGCCAGCGCGGTCGGGTCGCCCGCGACGAGCGCGTCGCTGAGCGACGGGGCGATCACGGCATCGGCGAGGACGTCCGCGGTGTTCGCGGCGTCGTTGACGGCTTCGCGCTCGGCGAGCCGTTGCGACGCAAGGGAACCCAGCACCCCCACGACCACGAGCACCGCGACCAGGCCCGCGATGAGCTGCAGCAGCACCCGCCTGGGCCGCACCGGTGGGTCCACCTCGGCCTCGACGACGGGCCGCGACACCGTCACCCAGGGCACGGCGACGGCCTCGTCGGTGGGCACGGCGACGGCTTCGTCGGCGGGGGCTGCGGACACAGCCGCAGCCGTCTCGGGAGAGGGGTGCTCCGAGACGGCCGGGCTGCTGGGGGTGCTGGTCACTCAGTCGTCGCTTCCGTGGCCGCCGTGGTCGTCGGCGCCCTTGTCGTCGGAACCACCGTGGCCGCCCGAGCCGGAACCACTCGAGCCCGATCCGCTCGAACCAGACCCCGAACCAGACCCCGAACCAGAGCCGCCGGACGTCGCGCTGCCTGACGTCGCCGACCCGCGGTCGTCACCGGGTTCGGTCCGCTGGTCGCGCGGGGTGCGGCCACCGTGGTCGTCGGCCGTGGTGGAGGTGCCGCTCGGCGTGGCCGAACCCGAGTGCCCGCGGCCGGAGTGGCCGGAGGACGTGGAGGAGCCCGTCGAGGTGGCGCTGTGGTCGCGGTCGTCACCGGGTTCGGTGCGCTGGTCACGGGGGGTGTCGCCGCCGTGGTCGTCGGCCGTGGTCGAGGTCCCGGTGGGCGACGTGGCCGTCCCGGTGGCGACCTGGCCGCTGGCCGGGACCCGCACGGGGACCGCCTGGGAGAAGGAGGCGTTGCCCCAGAGCCCTGCGGCGGCGGGCAAGAGGGCCACGACGAGGGCGGCGAGGGTGATGGTGGTGCGCTTCATGACAGATCCTTCCGGGACCAGTGTGACGGGTGATGGAGGTGCAGGGGGCCTATCCGGGGAAGACGACGACGGCGGAGCAGGTCTCGCCGGTCGACGTCGTGGTGGCGGTGGCCCTGATGCGGTCGGTGCCCGCACGGTTCGCGACGAGGCGGCCCAGGGTGAACGAGCCGCTCGGGGCCACAGTCGTGCGCTTCCCCGACCAGAGCAGCACGCCGTTGTCCGAGAGCCGCACCGACCAGGCCTGGCCGACCCGGTTGGAGTCGACCTCCAGCTCGGTCTGGATACGGCCGTCGTCGGCCTTGGCCTTGAGCTTCCAGACGCTGCCCTTGGAGCAGGTGCCACTGGCGCGGACGTCCAGGCCCTTGGCACTGGCGGGCTGGGCGCCGACGGTGGCGACCAGCGCGACGCCGAGGACCACCGCTGCGCTCTTCGTGGAGGTGTTCATCGCTCTGTCCTTCCGTGAGGTGGTCACCACCTGTGACCGTGCGACCACTGTGCGGTTCAGGTCGGTTCACGCGGTATTGGGCGATGGTCGTAGTACCCACGCGCCCTTCTCCGACCGGCCACCCCACGCGGAGGAGCCGGCTCCCTCGAGGGGGAGCCGGCTCCATACCGGTGGGTCGTCGGGCGAGGGAGGTCAGGCCTCCTGGCGGTCGGCGTTGGCGTAGATCGCGTCCCGCACGTAGAGCGCCATGCCCGGGCGGATCTCGTCGTACGTCGCCGTGAACCGCGGGTCGCTGGTGTACAGGTCGGCCAGGTTGCGGTGGAACTGGGGCGAGCAGTCGTAGAACCGCTCGTCGATGTGCCGCCGGTGCGCCTCGGCCGCGTCCATGGCCGCGACGCTCGTCGGGGGCTCCCCTGCGTCCATGGCGTCGGTGAAACCCTGGTGCAGGGCGTCGCTCTCGACCTTGACCTGCGCCCAGTCGGCCTTGGTGTACCCCTTGGTCCGCTGCTGGGACTGCTTCCAGGCGTCGGTGTCGCCCCACCGCTGCTCGGCCTCGGTCTGGCTGTCGTGGAAGCCGTCGCCGAAGAGCTCCTTCATGTCCTCGGTGCTGGCTGGCTGGTTGTTCATCTCTCGCTCCAGTGCTCGGTCGATGGCCACGACGAGATCGCGCATCTCGTCGAGCCGGGACATGACCGCTGCGCGTTGGCGACGCAGGTGCTGCTCCGCGCTCTCCGGGTGGTCCAGGAGGAGGGCGACCTCCTCGAGGGTGAACCCGAGCCGCCGGTAGACCACCACGTGCTGCAAGCGCGTGAGGTCGTCGGGGGTGTAGAGCCGGTAGCCCGCCCGCGAACGGTCGGTGGGCGTGAGCAGCCCGATCTCGTCGTAGTGGTGCAGGGTCCGCACCGTGAGGTCGAACTGCTCGGCCACCTGCCCCACCGTGAGCATGGTCAGCTGCGTGCCTTCGGTCATGACGACCACTGTGACCCCTCACGCCGCGTGAGGGTCAAGGCCGTTCCGTGACTCAGGCGTCCTCGCGGGCCCGGCGCCGCGACCGCAGCCAGGAACCGATGCCGTTGCGGGCGGTGCCCCAGATGCCGTGCCGGAAGGCCAGGACGATGATCACGAAGATCGCGCCGGTGATGATGCCGATGCCGTTGAACCCCGAGGAGGCGAGCCGGTCCTCGAGGAGCACCACGAGCGCGGCGCCGACAGGACCGCCCCAGAGGGTGCCGATGCCGCCGAGGACGGTGATCAGCACGACCTTGCCCGACGTCGTCCAGATGAGCTCCTGCAGCGACGCGAACCCGTGGCTGGCGGAGAACACCCCACCGGCCAGGCCGGCCAGGCCCGCCGAGATGACGAACACCATGATCTTGTAGCGCTCGACGTCGTAACCCAGGGCGCGGGCGCGGGCCGGGTTGTCGCGGATGGCGACCAGGACCCGGCCGAACGGGCTGTTGACCGTGCGCCAGGCGATGACGACGCCGATGAGGATCAGCGGGAGGGCCGCGTAGTAGAAGTAGAACGGGTCCTGGTTGATCAGGTCGGTCAGCGGACCGAGGTTCTTGGGCACGCCCTGCAGGCCGTTCTCGCCGCCGGTGACGCTGCGCCACTGGTTGGCGATGAAGTAGACCATCTGCGCGAACGCCAAGGTCACCATGGCGAAGTAGATGCCGGTGCGCCGGACCGCGAGGTACCCGGTCGGCACCGCCAGGATCATGGCGCAGACCGCGCCGCCCAGCACCGCGACCGGGAACGGCAGGCCGGCGTGGATCGCGATGAGGCCGGTCGTGTATGCCGACGTGCCCCAGAAGGCGGCGTGCCCGAAGGACAGCAGGCCGGTGTAGCCGAGCAGCAGGTCGACCGAGATCGCGAACAGCGCCCAGGCGGCGATGTCCATCGCGACCGGCGGGTAGATGAAGAACGGCAGCGCCAGGACGACGAGGAGGCCGACGGCCAGGCCCACCCACCGCAGGTAGGGGCGCTGCGCCGTGATGGACGGGGCGTCGGGGAGGTCGACGTCGACCTTGGACACCAGCTGGGAGCTCATGATGCGGCCTCCTCGCGACCGAACAGGCCCGAGGGCCGGACCAGGATCACCACGGCCATGAGGACGAAGATGAGGACCTGGCTGAACGACCCGGCGTAGCCCTGGCCGTAGGCCTCGACGAGTCCGACGAGGAAGCCCGCCACCACTGCGCCGAGGATGGACCCGAGTCCGCCGATGACGACCACGGCGAACAGGATGATGATGAAGAAGCTGCCCATGTCGGCGTTGACCGAACCCGTGGGCGCCCGCAGCACACCGGCGAGGCCGGCCAGGGCGATGCCGAAGCCGAACACGGGGGTGACCCAGCGGCCGACGTTGATGCCCAGCGCCCGCGAGCGTTCGGCGTCCTCGGTCGAGGCCCGCACGATCATGCCCACCCGCGTCTTGGTGAGCAGCAGCCACACCGCCAGGCACAGGGCGACCGAGAAGACCGCCACGAAGATCTGGTAGCTCGACAGCGAGACGCTGCCGACGTTCACCCGGCCCTGCAGGCCGGCGGGCAGCTCGTACGGCAGCGACGAGACGCCATACCGGCGCTTGACGAAGTCGACGAGGAACAAGGTGATGCCGAAGGTGAGCAGGAAGTTGTAGAGGGGGTCCAGGCGCAGCAGCCACTGGACGAAGAGCCGTTCCAGCAGCACGCCGAACAGGAACATCGCCACCGTGATGATCGGCAGGGCGGCCCAGAAACCGAGGCCGGTCGCGTCGAGCAGCAGGGCGGCGCCGACGGCGCCGAGCATGTAGCAGGCGCCGTGGCTGAAGTTGACCACGCCGAGCACGCCGAAGATCACCGCCAGGCCCAGGGCGGCCAGGGCGTAGAACCCGCCGAGGGCCAGGCCCTGGAGGGTGTACTGGATGAATGCGGTCATGGCTCTTCCGGTTCGTCGGTGCGGCGGTGGCGGGAAGGGTGCGGGGAGGGTGCGGACCCGGTGGGTGGGGGTCGCCCACCGGGTCCGGGCCGTCACATCGTGCAGTCGGTGCTCACGGTCGGGTTGAAGGCCTCGGCCGCGGGGATCGTGGAGACGACCTCCTCGTAGTCCCACTCCTCCTTGACCTGGTCCTTGCTCTTGACCTTGACCAGGTAGGCGTCGTGCAGGACGCGGTGGTCGGCGGCGCGGACCTCACCGTTGCGCAGGAAGACGTCGTTGAGCTTCTTTCCCTCGAGCTCCTTCACCACGGCGTCGGAGTTGTCCGTACCCGCGCGCTGCACGGCCTCGAGGTACTGCAGGGCCGCGGAGTAGTTGCCGGCGTGGGCGAAGGACGGACGCGTCTGCGTCTTGGCCTTGAACTTGTCGGCCCAGGCGCGGTTCTGGTCGTCGAAGTTCCAGTACCAGGCGTCGGTGAACTGCGTGCCCTGGAACTGGTCGACACCCAGGCTGTGGATGTCGGTGATGAACATCAGGCCGACGGCGAGCTGGGTCTTGCCCTGCAGGCCGGCCTGGTTGAACTGCTTGACGAAGTTGATGAGGTCGCCACCGGCGGCCATGATCCCGATGACGTTGGGCTTGCTCGACTCGGCCTTGGTGATGAAGGTCGAGAAGTTGTCGTTGGGGAACGGCGTCGCGATGGACTGCTGCACCGTGCCGCCGGCCTTGGTGACGGCGCTGGTGAAGGACTTGGTCATGTCCTGGCCGAAGGCGTAGTCGGGGTAGACGATGGACCAGTTCTTGCCACCGTTCTGCACGGCCGTGGCACCGGTGCCCTGGGCGAGCATGTAGGTGTCGTAGGCCCAGTGGAACGTGTACTTGTTGCACGACTTGCCGGTCAGCGCGGTGGTGCCTGCACCGATGTCGATGAACAGCTTCTTCTTGGCCTTGGCCTGCGTGGCGACGGCGAGCGCGGCCGAGGAGGTGGGGACGTCGAGGATGATGTCGGCCTTCTGGCGGTCGTACATCTCCTGCGCCTTGGTGTTGGCGATGTCGGGCTTGTTCTGGTGGTCGGCCTGGACGATCTCGATGTTCTTGGCCACCGCCTTGTCGCCGTACTTGGCCTTGTAGTCCGCGACGGCCATCTCGATGGCGACCTTGGAGTTGGGGCCGGACAGGTCCTTGTAGACCCCCGACTGGTCGTTGAGCAGACCGAGGACGACCTTGTCGTCGCTGATCTTGCCGCCGCTGGCGGCGGGACCGCCTGCGCCACAGGCGGCGAGCACGAGGCTGCCCGTGACAGCGGTGGCCGCGAGGGCCAAGGACTTGCTGCGCTTCATGTCCCCTCCTGGGGTGGTTCGGTGGTGCGTTGGTTGTGGTGCGTGATGCACCGCGGCTACATGCCGAGGTACTCGAGGAGCTCGGTGGTGCGGGACTGGAAGCTGTCGTTGTCCAGGGACTCCACGACCCGGCCCTGGGCGAGCAGGTAGTGGCGGTCGGCGACCGTGGAGGCGAACTTCACGTTCTGCTCGACGAGCAGGACGGAGACGCCCTGGGACTTGATCTGGCGGATGATCTCGCCGATCCGCTGCACGATCACCGGGGCGAGGCCTTCGCTGGGCTCGTCGAGCAGGAGGAGCGTGGACCCCATCCGCAGCACCCGGGCGATGGCCAGCATCTGCTGCTCGCCGCCGCTGAGCTTGGTGCCGGGGAAGTCCCGGCGCTCGTGCAGGACCGGGAACTGCTCGTAGACCTGGTCCAGGCTCCAGGCATCGGCTTTGCTCGTGACCGGCGGGAGCAGGAGGTTCTCGGCGACGGTGAGGGTGGCGTAGATGCCGCGGTCGTCCGGCACCCAGCCGATGCCGGCGCGGGCGCGCTTGTCGGCGCTGGCCTTGCCGAGGTCGTCGCCGCCCCAGGTGACGGTGCCCTCGACCTGGCGGTGCAGTCCCATGACCGAGCGCAGCAGCGTGGTCTTGCCGGCGCCGTTGCGGCCGACGAGGGTGACGACCTCACCGGGTTCGACCCGCAGGTCCACGTCCGTGAGGACCTTGGCCTCGCCGTACCAGGCGGACAGTCCCGCGATCTCCAGGGTCTGGTCAGACATGCTGGTCTCCGGCCTGTCCGAGGTATGCGGTGATGACCTTGTCGTCGTTCCGGACCTCTTCGTAGGTGCCCTCGGCGAGCACCTGCCCGGACTGCAGCACGGTGACGGTGTCGGCCAGGGAACCGACGACGTGCATGTTGTGGTCGACGAACACGACGGTGCGGCCGGCCGCGACCTTCTTGACCAGGGCGATGGTCCGGTCGACGTCCTCGAGGCCCATGCCTGCGGTGGGTTCGTCGAGCAGCAGCAGCTTGGGGTCGAGCGCCAGGGCGAGCGCGAGCTCGAGGGCGCGCTTCTGCCCGTAGGCCAGCGAACCGGCAGCAGCGCCGGAACGGTCGGTGAGGCCCACCTCGTCGAGGAGCTCCATCGCTCGCGGGCGGAACTGCTTCATCGCCGAGCTCGACCGCCAGAACCGGTAGCCGAGCCCGGTGGGCGAGGCGAGGGCGAGCTCGACGTGGTCGACGACGCTCATCTGGTCGAACAGGCTGGTGATCTGGAACGAGCGGGCGATGCCGAGGTGCGCGATCTGCTCCGGCTGCATACCGGTCACGTCGCGGCCCGCGAGGAGGACCTCGCCCGACGTCGGCGTGAGGAAGCCGGTCAGGAGGTTGAACAGCGTGGTCTTGCCGGCGCCGTTGGGGCCGACCAGGGCGTGCACGGTGCCCTCGACGACCCGCAGGCTCACGTCGGAGACGGCGCGGAATCCGCGGAACTCCTTGGTCAGGTCGCGGGTCTCGAGCAGGGCTGATGCTGCTCGACCTGCTGAGCCTGATGCCTTCGGGCTGGCCTCGGTGGGCACCGGCACCTCCTCGTGCGGCTGGTGCGACGGCAGGGGGACCGTCGCGGTTCTGCAGAACACTAGGGGCGCCCAGTGACCCCGGACATGGCCGCCCTCGACACAGAGCCGCCAGAGAACATGTCCGGGCCCCACATACCTGATCAAGGCGCGAGAGAGCCTCGCGAGGCGCTCCCGTGCTCAGGACGCGGTCAGTGCCAGCGGTCGGGGTGGACGTCCCCGGGGATCTGCGCGGTCGGGTCGTACGGCGTGCGGCTGAACCGGAACGAGGCGAGGTCGAGGTGGCTGACGTGCCCGTCGGGGCCACGGTGCGCCACCAGCGGCTCCCCCTCGTGGTAGCTGTCGAGCCCGACCCAGCCGGTCTCGGTGCGCTTGAACCGCGAGCCACGCTTCAGCCCGGGTTCGCCCAGGACCAGTCCACCGTCTGCGGCCAGGCGCAGCGAGTATGCCGTCGTCCCCCAGTACCAGTCCCCCACCAGCTCCAGTCCGCCCACCTGCTCGGCGTCGGCGGTCCACGGGGTCGGCGGGAGGGGTTCGCGCTTCGCGAGCAGGGTCATCAGGTCGACGGTGATCGTGCCCATCCCGGAGGTCGCGTTGGCGAACACCACGACGCCGTCACCGGTCTCGAGGTCGACCCGCAGCCCGGCGAGGAACCCCGGCATCGAGCCGCCATGGCCACCGAACCTGCGGCCCTCGAGGTTCCACACCTGCCACCCGAGTCCGTGCGCCGCGGTCCACGCCTGGCCGGGGTTGTCGTTGACGACGATCGGCAGGCACATCTCCGCCAACGTCGCAGCCGAGAGCAGCCCCTCGGTCCGCCCACCCAGAAAGGCCGCCCAGCGCGCCAGGTCCGACACCGTGGACCACAGCTGGCCGGCCGGCGCCAGCGCCCCGGCGTCGTGCTCGGGCTCCACGTGGACGAGGTCGGCCAGCGGGTGCACGGCCCAGCCCGGGGCGCTGGGGGCCTGCGGGCGAAGGGAGGTCCGCGCCATACCGAGGGGGTGGAGGAGGCCGGCGCGGACCGCCTCGTCCCACGGCACTCCCCTCAGCCGGCCGACGAGCTCGCCGAGGACGGCGTACCCGGTGTTGGAGTAGTGGAAGCGGGCGCCGGGGCGAAACCGCAGGCCCGGGCGGCTGGCGAGCAGGGCTGCCCAGTCGCCGCCCTCGGTGCGCTCCCACCACGGGCCGTTGGTCTCCGCCTGCAGGCCGGAGCTGTGCGAGAGCAGCTGGGCCACCGAGACGTGCCCGAATTCGCTGTCGGAGGTCTCGGGCAGGTGGGCGTCGATCCGGTCGGACAGGTCCAGGGCACCCTCGTCCCGCAGGCGCAGCACCTCGACGCCGACGAAGGTCTTGGTGATCGAGCCGATGCGGTACTGCGTGTCGTCGGTGGCCGGTTCACCGTCCTTGCGACCGTCGACCGTGCCGACGGCACCGGACCAGACCAGCTCCCCACCGCGGACCAGGCCGGCAGCGATGGAGGGGAGGCGGCAGGTCGACTGCTCCTCGGCGAGCCTGCGGTCCAGGGCGGCAACGGTCGTGGTCTCGAGCGGCATGGTGCCTCACCGTAGCCGCCACCGTCGGCGGGTGGCTTGCCACCCAGCCCATGAAAGTGCGCTCTGCCCACGAAGTTCCATGGGCAGAGCGCAGTTTCGTGGGCGGGGTCGCTTCGTGGGCCGGGTCGCCCGGCTGGGTCTAGAGGAAGGACCCCCAGCCGGTGCCGGCGACGGTCGCGCCGGTGAAGGTGCCGTTGCCGCGACCCTTGTAGAACCGCAGCTCACCGTTCATCGTGATCGCCCCGAGGTCGCCACGGCTGTCGCCGTTCGCGTCGCGCGCAGAGAACAGCGCACCCATCCCGCCCCAGCCCGGACCCACCTTGACCCGACCCAGGAAGCCGCCCCGGCCGTTGCCGCGGTAGATCCACAGGACGCCGGTCGCGTCGACCGCCATGACATCGGCCTTGCGGTCACCGGTCACGTCCCCGGGCACGAACACCCGGACCATCGAGCCCCAGCCGGTCCCGATCTGGGTCCCCGCGGCGAACCTCCCCTGGCCGTTGCCCTTGTAGAGCCGCATCGCACCGGTCGACGTCACCGCCACGATGTCGGGCAGACCGTCTCCGGAGAAGTCGGCAGTGCCGTCGATGGAGCGCATGCTCCCCCAGCCGGTCCCGCTGATCGTCGACCCGAGCGACTTCCCGTCCCGGTCGACCATGTTTCCCTCGAGGCCACCGTCCTGGTTGATCGTGAGGAACGCCGTGTACCCGTAGATCCGGCCCGACGGGAAGTTGCGGCTCGAAGGGAGGTCCGTGACGGTGGTTGCGGCCTTGAACTTCGGGAACCCGGCGCCACGGTAGAGCCGCACCTGTCCTGCCGGCAGTCGCGCGAAGAGGTCGTCGCGCCGGTCGATGTTCACGTCCCCGGCTCCCCAGACGTTCCCGGAGATCATCGGCGTCAATGACACCGTCGTCGTGGGACCGGGACCGATCTTGCTCTGAGGCGTGACTGCCAGGGTGTAGGTCGTGCCGTTGCGCAGGCTGGGGACGACCACCTTGCTGTACTCCCCCGTCACCGGCACGGTGACGACCCGACCACCCGGGTTGACCACCACCCGGTAGGACGTGAGGTCCTGCGCCTCGTCGGGCATGGTCGAGACCCCCAGCTCGATCGACTGCGGACGACTCCGTCCCGAGACGTCGAGCTTGCTGGGCTTCGCGACGATGTGCTCGGCCGCGAGGTCCAGCGCGTGCTCGCCGATGGTCTTCCCCCGCTCGTCGAGCACCCGACCATCGCGGGTGTACTCCGTCCTTCGCATCGCTGCGTCCAGCAGCACCACGCGCTGCAACCGGTAGGTGCCCACGCGCTGGGGGAGGCCGCGAGTCACGCTCCCCGCGGCCCGGCCGTCCTCGGACCACAGGCTGGTGGCAACACCCGGATCGCCGTCCAGGAGGTACAGCGCCGAGATCGACCGGAGCGTGGAGGAGGTCAGCGTCGTGGAGTAGGTGGCGGTCGCTGTTCCACCGGACACGGCAGAGGACGTCACCGCCAGCCTCGCGAGGACCGGGCCGGGTCCGTCGTAGTAGGAGTTTGCGACGGTGAGACCTGATGCCGAGAACGGGATGCTGTGGGTCCCGCGGGGTCGCGTCGGCTGGGGGAAGAAGATCCCGGCTGGTGCCGTGTACCCGATCGTTCCGTCTGCTGCGTACCGGGAGGCGAAACCGTTGGGGTCTTCCAGGACGACCGACGACAGCACGTAGCCGCCGTTGGACTGCAGGTGGGGCACAGTGCGGGTGAACGCACCTGCCGCGAGCTCCGCCGGATCCGTCGACGTCAGAGAGAAGTGCTCGTCCTGCGCGCCGTGGACCCAGGTGAAGGTGGCCTTCACGACGGGGTGCAGGTCGTGGGCGGCGAAGCGCATGGTGACGGGGGTCCCTGGCTCGACCTTCGTGGGCGACACCCAGATGGACGTCAGCACCGGCGCTTCGAAGTCCTCGGTGGACCCCGACACCACGACGTCGTACGGCGACAGGTCCCGGGTCTCGGTGCACTTGGCGTTAGTGCTGGCGTACGACGGGTTGCAGGCGTACGTGAAGTCGTTCGGGGAGTACGTGAGGAAGACGTACTGCAACGTCCACGTCCCGTTCTGCACCCCGTCCGGCACCTTCCGGGTCCCCGAGCCTGACGTTCCCTTCGACAGGTTGACCGAGTAGAGCCGGCCGGCTGGGTCCTTGTACCCGGCCAGAGCCTCGTCCACGGGGGCGGTGGTGGTCGCGGTGTAGGACAGCACCACCTCGCCTGGCGCCTTGACGGCGTTGGTGCTCACCGAGATGGACGTGATGACCGGTCCGGCCGCAGCACTGGCTGGTGTGGCGGTCAGCAGACCCGCCACGAGGGTCGCCACGACCCCACCGACGACAGCAACAATTCCCCGAACGCGACGACGCGCCATACCCTCTGCTCCCCAACTTCCAGCTGATGCTGGCGGGAGCCTAGACGGGTAGGGCGCGTCGCGGGCCGGGAGCGGCGGAACTTGCGCGAACCGGCAACGTTCCTCAGGCCTTCTTGGCGGCGGCCTTCTTCGTGGTGGTCTTCTTGGCGGTCGTCTTCTTCGCAGCCTTCTTGGCCGGGGCCTTCTTGGCCGCGCGCTTGCGGGTCGTCGGACCCTTCGCGCGCTTCTCGGCCAACAGCTCGGCACCACGCTCGGGCGTGATCGACTCGGGCTCGTCGCCCTTGCGCAGGGTCGAGTTGGTCTCGCCGTCCGTGACGTACGGACCGAACCGGCCGTCCTTGACCACCATCGGGCGACCGGAGACCGGGTCGTTGCCGAGTTCCTTGAGGGGAGCCGTGGCGGCCCGACCACGCTGCTTGGGCTGGGCGTAGATCGCCAGCGCCTCCTCGAGCGTGATGTCGAAGAGCTGCTGCTCGGTGACCAGGGACCGGGAGTCGGTGCCCTTCTTGAGGTAGGGACCGTAGCGACCGTTCTGCGCCGTGATCTCGACGACGCTGCCGTCCTCCTCCGTGGAGGTGCCGACGACGCGGGGCAGGCTGAGCAGCTTGAGCGCGGTCTCGAGGTCCATGGTCGCGAGGTCCATGTCCTTGAACAACGACGCGGTGCGCGGCTTGACCTTGTTCTTGCCCTTGAGCGCCGCAGTCTCCTCGTCGAGGACCTCGGTGACGTACGGCCCGTAGCGCCCGGCCTTGGCCACGATGTCGCGACCGTTCTCCGGGTCCTGGCCCAGGACCTTGCCGTCGTCGGCGGACTGCTCGAGCAGCTCACGCGCCCTGGCCGGGGTCATCTCGTCGGGGGCGATGTCGTCGTTGATGGTGGCGCGACGCGGCGTGGTGTCGGCGTCGTCGGTCATCTCACCGGTCGACAGGTCGACACCGCGCGGGACGGTCTCCTCGACGTACGGGCCGTAGCGGCCGACGCGCACGACGATCCCCTCGCCGATGTCGATCGTCGAGATCGCGCGGGCGTCGATGTCACCGAGGTCCTCGACGAGCTGCTTGAGGCCGAGGTGCGCGTTGCCCGCGTCGGGCAGACCAGGCTCGGAGCCGACGAGCGCCCCATCACCCTCACCGAAGTAGAACCGCTTGAGCCACTCCGCGCGCTGGGCGTCGCCACCCGCGATGCGGTCGAGGTCCTCCTCCATCGAGGCGGTGAAGTCGTAGTCGACGAGCTCGGTGAAGTGCTCCTCGAGCAGCCGCGTCACGGCGAACGCGAGCCAGGTCGGGATCAGGGCCGAGCCACGCGTGTTGACGTAGCCACGGTCCTGGATCGTGCCGACGGTGGAGGCGTAGGTCGACGGACGACCGATTCCCTTCTCCTCCATGGCTTTCACGAGCGTCGCCTCGGTGTAGCGCGGCGGCGGCGTGGTCTCGTGGCCGTCCGGTTCGGCCCGGACGACGGTGAGGGACACGCCCTCGCTCAGCTTGGGGAGGCGGCGCTCCTCCTCGGCCTCGGCGGCCTTGGACGCGCGCTCCTCGTCGCGACCCTCCTCGTATGCCGCGAGGAAGCCGCGGAACGTGATGACCGTTCCGGAGGCGCTGAACTCCACGACCCGGCCGTCCTCGAGCGTGCCGCCGAGCTTCACGGTCGCGGTCGAGCCACGCGCGTCGGCCATCTGCGAGGCGACGGTGCGCTTCCAGATCAGCTCGTAGAGCGCGAACTCGTCACCGCGCAGCTCGCCGGCCACCTGCGCCGGCGTCCGGAAGCGGTCCCCGGCAGGACGGATGGCCTCGTGGGCCTCCTGCGCGTTCTTGACCTTCTTCTCGTAGAGGCGAGGCGACTGGGGGACGTACTCGGCGCCATACAGGTCCCGGGCCTGCTGGCGCGCGGCGGTGAGGGCGGCCTCCGACAGCGTGGTGCTGTCGGTACGCATGTAGGTGATGTAGCCGTTCTCGTAGAGGCGCTGCGCGACGCGCATGGCGTTCTTCGAGGAGAGGCGCAGCTTGCGGGAGGCCTCCTGCTGCAGGGTGCTGGTCGTGAACGGAGCGCTGGGACGCCGGGTGTACGGCTTCTCCTGGACGCTGGTCACGGCCACCTGGCAGGTGAGCACCTGGGTCGCGATCGAGGTCGCGGTGGCCTGGTCGAGGTGGACGACCGACTTGCCCTTCAGGGTGCCGTCGTCGTTGAAGTCACGGCCCATGGCGACGCGGTTGCCGTCGACGGAGCTGAGCCGCGCCGTGAACTGGTTCGACGCGCCGTCGGGCGTGAAGTCGCCCTCGACGTCCCAGTAGGACGCACGGACGAACGCCATCCGCTCGCGCTCGCGCTCCACGACGATGCGGGTGGCGACGGACTGCACACGGCCGGCGGACAGTCCCGCCTTGACCTTGCGCCACAGGACCGGGCTGACCTCGTAGCCGTACAGGCGGTCGAGGATGCGGCGGGTCTCCTGGGCGTCGACGAGCGCGACGTCGAGGTCACGGGTGTTGGTGGAGGCGCGCTGGATGGCCTCCTTGGTGATCTCGTGGAACACCATGCGCTTGACCGGGACCTTGGGCTTGAGCACCTCGAGCAGGTGCCAGGCGATCGCCTCGCCCTCGCGGTCCTCATCAGTGGCCAGGTAGAGCTCGTCGGCGTTCTTGAGCAGGCGCTTGAGCTCGGCGACCTTCTTCTTCTTGTCGTTGTCGACGACGTAGTAGGCCTCGAAGCCGTTGTCCACGTCGACGCCGAACCGGCCGAACGGGCCCTTCTTGATGTCTGCGGGCATCTCCGACGGGGTCGGGATGTCGCGGATGTGACCGACGGACGCCTCGACGTCCCAGTCCTTGCCCAGGTATCCGCCGATCGTCTTCGCCTTGGCCGGCGACTCGACGATGACGAGCTTGCGCCCTTCAGCCACGTTCTCTTCCTCGGTTCCTGCTCCCATGTGCTGCGGATTCGTCGCAGCGTGGACATGGCAACGCGAAAGACGGTAGCCGGTCCCGTCAAATCTGCCTCGTCCGGTCTCGCGGACGTGCCTGGTGCTGGTCCTGAGCGGTCTGCCTCGAGCACTTGGTTGAAAGTTCAAGTAGATGTACACTGATGTCATGACCGAGTCCTCCCTGCCCGAGCGGCAGCCCGTGCTGTACCTCAGCCACGGCGCGCCGCCGCTGGCGGACGACCCCCGCTGGACCCGCCAGCTGTCCGACTGGTCCGGCCGCTTCGGCAAGCCCACCAACATCCTCATGGTGTCGGCGCACTGGGAGGAGGCCCCGCTCGCCCTCAGCGCGACCTCCGGCGACGTCCCCCTCGTGTACGACTTCTGGGGCTTTCCCCAGAAGTACTACGACGTCACGTATGCCGCCCCGGGTGCGCCCGAGCTCGCGGACAGCATCACCAAGCTCGTGCAGTCGTCCGAGACCCCGGTCCACCGGGACGAGTCGCGCGGCCTGGACCACGGCGCCTACGTGCCGCTCGTCGAGATGTACCCCGAGGCGGACATCCCCGTCCTGCAGATGTCGATGCCGACACTGGACCCCAGGGCCCTGTTCGAGATCGGTCGCAAGCTCGCCCCGCTGCGCGACGAGGGCACGCTGATCGTGGGTTCGGGGTTCACCACCCACAACCTGCGCTGGTTCAACCCGTCGGCCGGCCCTGACGGCACTCCCCCGGCCGCCTCGAGCGAGTTCGACCACTGGGCCGCCGAGGCGCTCGAGCGCCAAGATGTCGACGGCATCCTCGACTTCGTCCACAAGGCCCCCGCTGCCCTCGAGGCCCACCCGCGCACCGAGCACTGGGCCCCCCTCTACGTGAGTCTCGGCGCGGCATACGAGTCCGGGTCGCTGGAGAACCAGAGCGTCATCGACGGGTTCTGGTTCGGCCTGAGCAAGCGTTCCTGGCAGTTCGCGTAGCCCCACCCTCCAAGCCCGCCCCACCCCGGCCCCGGCCCCGGCCCCGACGCCGCCCCGACGCCGCCCCGGCCTGGCTTTGGGTGCCCAGACGGTCGGAAATCCGACCATCTGGGCACCCAAAGCGCGGAAGAAAGAGAGAGGCAGCCGGTCAGGCGGCTCGACGGAGCGCCTGCCCGACCTGCGCCATGAAGAGGTCCTCCTCCAGGCGCAGCCCGATCAGGTCGATCGTCAGCACGATGTCGTCGCCGAGGGTGAGCGAGTTGCGACGGAGGTTGTCCAACGTGACGGCCAGCCCCTGCCGGTGCTGCGCCCCGTCGATCTCCACGACCACGCCGTGATCCTCCCAGGCCACGTCGAGGTAGAGGCGACCCCGAGGGCCACGACGGACCACCTGTCGACTGGGCACGGGCAACCCCCGCTCGCGGCACAGCCGCGCGAAGTCGAGCTCGCCCAGGGACTGCGCTCCGTCAGCCACGTCGCGCACGAGGCGTCGCACGAACCGGGTCCGGCCGTAGTGCGCGCCGGGGTGCCGAACGGGGCACAGCTGCTCGGCTCGGACGAGCCTCTGCTGCACCGCCATGCAGACGATGAGCGCGGCCTGCCGGTCACTGACCGCCCACTGCGCGGCGCGAATCGTCGCGACCTCGGATCGGACCCGCGGCAGACCCGCCCCGACCGCGTCCCGATCCAGGTCCAGGTCGCGTATGCGGTGCAGGACCACCCCGTCGACGGGTCGCGGCACCGCCGGGTGGGGGACGGCCACGTGCACCTCGTCGGACGTGAAGTTCTCCAGTCCGGCTGCGTGCAGCGCCGAGATCCCATCCAGCGCCGCGCCGTGACCCACCTCCCAGACGGCACGCCACCACCAGGCAGTGCGCGAGAGGCTCCCCGTGTGCACGGCCACCGTGGCGCGACCGTGCAGCCGCCACCGACCGGCCGCCACCTCACGCGCAACCGCGTGGCGGTCGACTCCGAGGTCGCGCAGGTCCGCTCGAGAGATGACGCCGTCCCTGTCGCTTGCGGCCAGCTGGACACTCCGTCGCCGTTCCCACAGCCGCTCCCCACCCATGACGGCAGGGTGGTCGACGTCCCGGCGAGCTCACGACGTCCGCGTCCACTCCTGTGGACCCCCCGGCGGCAGCGGAAGCCCTGTGGACGCCGCCCGCTGCCCGAGTTTGGGTGCCCAGGTGGTCGGAATCCCGACCGTCTGGGCACCCAAAGCGCGGAAGGGGTCGGTCGGGGGTCGGGGGTCGGCGGGCGGGACGGGTCCGAACTGGGGTCAGGGGATGACGACTGACTTGCCGCGAGCGTGGAACTCGCCCTGCACGCGCAGGGCCTCCGCGGCGTCGTCCAGCGACCAGCGCCGATCCATCTCCGGCTTCACCTTTCCCTGCGCCACCAGGTCGATCAGGAGCTCGAGGTCGGAACGGCTGCGGGACGCGACCTTGAACGCGGGCGCCGTGCGACCGCCGAACGCGAAGACGAACGGGACGCTCAGCATGCGCGGCAGGGGGTGCAGCCACGTGGACTTGGGCGAGGTCACCATGGCGTACGTTCCACCGTCCGCGACCAGCCGGCGGCTGTCGCGCAGGCTCAGCCTGCCGGCGTTGTCGAAGAAGAGGTCGAAGGTGTCCCCCACCGCCCGCAGGTCCTCGCAGGTGTAGTCGACGACCCGGTCGGCGCCCGCCCGTCGCGCCGCCTCGAGGTTGTGGGTGCTGCAGACCGCCGTCACGTGGGAGGCGCCGAGGGCCTTGGCCAGCTGGACGGCGAAGTTGCCGACACCCCCCGAGGCGCCGTTGACCAGCACCCGCTGTCCGGGCTGCAGGCCGCCCCAGTCGCGCAGCCCCTGGAGCGCCGTCTCCGCCGCGACCCCGATGGTGGCTGCCTGCTCTAGCTGGACCCCGGCCGGTACCGGCACGAGCCAGTCGGTCGGCGCGACCACGTACTCTGCATAGGCCCCGCCGGACACCTCGCCGAAGACCCGGTCCCCCGGTCGGAGCCGGGTGACGTCTGCGCCGACCGCCTCCACCACCCCCGCGACATCCGCACCGGGGACCTGCCGCTTGGGCCGGCGCAGCCCCAGCGTCGGTCGCGCGAACATCGGCAGGCCGGTGACGTAGTGCCAGTCCAGGGCGTTGACCGAGGCCGCCGCCACACGGACGAGCACATCGGTCGGGCCGACCGCGGGGACCGGCACGGTGCGCACCGCCACGACGTCCTCGGGTCGGCCGTAGCGCTCGTGGACGGCGGCTCGCATGGTCGTCGGCGTCGTGCCGGCTCCCTCGTCCCCGCCGGCCGGACGATGGTCCAGCGAGATGCTGCTGTCGATGTCGGTCATGGCCCTCTCCCGGTGCCTCAAGTCCAACTTACGGTGTAAATATGTACGCTGTAAGTTAGACCTACGCCGTAAGTCTGTCAACGGTTGCGGGCTACCCTTGGCTGGTGACCGACACCGCCCGGACCGCCGCAGCAACCCGCCCCCTCAGTCGTGGGCGGATCGGGGAGGCCGCCGTCGCCGTCGCGGACGCCGAGGGGATCGGGGCCGTCTCGATGCGACGCATCGGTCAGGAGCTGGGCGTCGAGGCGATGTCCCTGTACAACCACGTCGCCAACAAGGACGCCATGCTCGACGCGATGGTGGAGCTGGTGGCCGCCCAGCTCATCGCCGGGACGTCCTCGCTCGACGCGCCGGACCCCGCGACGGACTGGCGCGGGGCGCTGCGCGCGAGGGCGCTGGCTGCCCGGGAGGTGATGCTGCGGCACCGCTGGGCACCCGGGGTGCTGCAGACCCGGACGGCGATGAACCTCGACCTCGTCCGCTACTACGACGGCGTCGTGGGGGTGCTACGCGCGGGCGGGTTCAGCAACGACCTGGCACACCACTCGCTGCACGCGCTCGGCAGCCGGGTCGTCGGCTTCTCGCAGGAGCTCTTCGACCCCGGCGCGGCCGCCGACGACGCGTCCGAGGAGATGCTCGAGGCGATGGCAGAGCACGTGCCCCACCTCGTCGGCATGCTGGCGGAGGTCGCCCACGACGACCCGGCCTCCACCCTCGGGTGGTGCGACGACCAGTCCGAGTTCGAGTTCGGGCTCGATGTCCTGCTCGAGGGGCTCGAGCGCCGCCGGGCCTCTACCGTCGTCCCATGATCACTGCCCTGCACACCCTGGTCTACGCCGAGGACCCCGCGGCCGCGCGCGCCTTCTTCCGTGACGTCCTCCAGCTGCCCGGCGCCGACACCGGCGGCGGCTGGCTCATCTTCCGAACCGGCCCGAGCGAGCTCGGCGTCCACCCCTCCTCGTGGGAGCACGAAGGGCGCTCGGGTGGCACCGACCAGAGGTTCGACCTGTCGTTGATGTGCGACGACCTCGAGGCCACCATGACCGAGCTCGAGGGGCGCGGCGCCCGCTTCGAGGGCGATGTCGTCGATCAGGGATGGGGGCGGACCGTCCAGCTCGTGGTCCCCGGAGCCGGGACGATGGTGCTCTACCAGCCCAGCTACGACCCCCCGGCCCTCGGAGGCACCGAGCTCGACGCCATGTGGTGACCACCTGACAGGATGCCGACGTGCGCGAGCTTCCGGTCTGGGTGAGGTGGCTGCTCGTCGGCCGGTTCGTCAACGCGCTCGGCTCGATGGCCTGGGTGTTCGTCCCGCTCTACCTCGTCTCCGACCGCGGGCTCGACGAGGTGGCCGCCGGCTCGATCGCCGCCGTATGGGGCGTGGGCACGATCGCCGGCAACCTCGCCGGCGGGTCGATCGGCGACCGGTGGGGCCTGCGCCCGACGCTCGCCGTCGCGTCGCTCGCCTCCGCCCTCGGCTGTGTCGCCGTCCCGCTCACGCCGACCACCGGCCTCGCCGCGGTCCTGTTCGTCATGGGCGCCCTCGGTGGCATCGGGCGCCCGGTCTCCTTCGCGCTGGTCACCAGCGCGCTCCCGGCGCAGGACCGCCGCCAGGCCAGCGCCTGGATGCGGTCGGTCAACAACGCCGGCACCGTCCTCGGACCCCCGCTGGGCGGCCTGCTCGCCGTGCACCACTTCGGCGCGGTCTTCGTGATCGACGCGGTGGCCAGCCTGCTGATGCTCGCCGTGGTCCTCCTCGTGGTCCCCGCCTCCGCCCGGGCCACGGTCGCCGACGGCGCCCCACGCCGCGTCCTCGACGCGCTCCGGGCCGACCCGCGATTCGTCCTGCTGCTGCTCACCGTCGTGGCCGCCGACACGGCCTACCGGTTCGCGTACTCGGCCGTCCCGTGGCAGCTCGAGGCGCTCGGCGCGGCGCCCTGGGTGTACGGCAGCACCATCTCGCTCAACTGCGCCCTGATCGTGTTCCTCGAGCCGTGGCTGGCCCATCGCCTGCGGGCCCGACGACCCGAGCCGCTCATCGTCGCCGGCTTCGTCCTCGTCGGCGTCGGCTGGCTGGTCGTCGCCCCCTCCCCCGCCGTCGTGACCGTGCTCGCGGCCGTCGTCGTCGTCACGGCCGGGGAGATGCTCTACAAGCCGACCGCCACGGCGCACGCCGCGGACCGGGCCCCCGAGGGCATGCACGGCCGCTACCAGAGCCTCTACGGCGCCGCTTCGATCGGCGGCACGGTCGTCGCGCCACCCCTGGCCGGCGCGCTCTTCAGCTCCTCACCTCACCTGATGTGGGTCGTGGGAGGCCTCCTCGCCCTCGCCGCCGCGGCGGTCCTGGGGCTGACCCGGGCGAGGGACGACAAAGGGGTACGCCGCGTGGTGACCACGCGGCATACCCCTCGGTGACGGGAGGTGCGGGTCAGTGACCGCCGGAGCGGCGCCGGGGAGCCGGTCGCGTCGGGTCGTCGCCGACCTTCTCGACCTCGTCGGGGACGACGATCGGCTTGACCCGGGCCCAGCCGAGGAACAGGGCCGAGACGACGATCAGGACGATGCCCGTCCAGAGGTTGGCGTTGACGCCTCCGGTCTTGTCCAGGGCCTTGTCGGCGAACAGCCCTGCGAGCAGCAGGATCACGCCGTAGAGGCCGAGGAGGCTGCCGATGATGTTGCGGATGTCGAACGCGCCGGCGGTCTTCTTGGCCGGCTTCGTCGAGGTCGTGTTGTCGGACATGGCAGCGTCTCCTAGAAGGCGAAGTTGAGGACGAGGACCATGAGCAGCGCGATGCCGGCGAGTGGCATCGTGCGCTGGTACCACGGCTGGCTGGCCTCCTCGGGATCACGGAGGTCCTCCTTGGGCGTCTCGGAGTAGACGAGGCCCTTGAGCTCCGAGGCCGGCTTCGGCTCCGTCACCATCGTGACGAGCACGCTGACGACGATGTCGACGACGAACGCGGTCGAGGCGGCCACGAAGCTGGCGCCCTGCCCCGACAGCCCCAGCACGCCGAGGCTGGCGGAGCCGAACGCGTCCTCGGAGAGGAACGCCACGACCACCGCAGAGATGGTGCCGCTCGAGAGACCGACCCAGCCGGCCGTGGCCGTCATCCGCTTCCAGAACATGCCGAGGATGAAGGTCGCGAACAACGGTGCGTTGAAGAACCCGAACAGCGTCTGGAGGTAGTCCATGACGTTGCTGAAGCTCGACGCGATCGTCGCGGTGAAGATCGCGATGACGGTCGCCGCGACGGTCGCGAGGCGGCCGATGCGCAGATAGTAGTCGTCGCTGTGGTCCTTGCGGATGTAACGCTGCCACAGGTCGTAGCTGAAGACGGTGTTGAACGCGGAGATGTTCGCGGCCATGCCGGCCATGAACGCGGCCAGCAGACCCGCGATCGCCAGGCCCAGCAGGCCGTTCGGGAGGACGTCACGCATGAGCAGCAGCAGGGCGTCGTTGTACTTCACGCCCTCGCCGGACGCGCCACCCGCGGGGGTACCGCCACCCTTGAGGTCGATCATCTCCTTGACCAGGACGGCCGAGACCATGCCGGGGAGGATGACGATGAACGGGACGAACATCTTCGGGAAGGCGCCGATGATCGGCGTCTTGCGCGCCGCGGAGATCGACTTGGAGGCCATGGCGCGCTGCACCTCGACGAAGTTCGTCGTCCAGTAGCCGAACGACAGGACGAACCCGAGGCCGAACACGATGCCGATGACCGACAGGAACGACGAGCTGAACCCCGAGAGCGCCTGACCGGGCCAGGACTCGAGCTGCTGGGCCGCGGGAGCGACCTTCGCGGCAGCGGGAGCAGACTCCGCGAACGCGGCGATCTTGTCCTTGAGGCCGCCGTACCCACCCACGCGGTGCAGGCCGATCAGGGTCAGCGGCAGCAGCGAGGCCACGATGACGAAGAACTGCAGGACCTCGTTGTAGATCGCGGCCGAGAGCCCGCCGAGGGTGATGTAGGACAGCACGATCGCGGCGGCGACGATCAGCGCGACCCAGAGGGGCCAGCCGAGCAGCGCGTGGACGATCGAGCCGAGCAGGTAGAGGTTGACGCCGGCGATGAGCAGCTGGGCCACCGCGAAGCTGATCGCGTTGACCAGGTGGGCGCCGGTGCCGAACCGGCGGAACATGAACTCGGGGACCGAGCGCACCTTGGAGCCGTAGTAGAACGGCATCATCACGACGCCGAGGAACAACATCGCGGGGATGGCGCCGACCCAGAAGTAGTGGACCGTCGGCAGGCCGATCTCGGCGCCGTTGGCCGACATGCCCATGATCTCGACGGCACCGAGGTTGGCCGAGATGAAGGCGAGGCCGGTGACCCACGCGGGCAGCGAGCGTCCCGACAGGAAGAAGTCGATGGAGTCGGAGACCGACCGCCGGGCCATGAACCCGATGCCCAGGACGAACCCGAAGTAGATGACGACGAGCAGGTAGTCCAACCAGTTCGCGTCGATCAAGGTGGTCGCGGCGGGCACCGCGAGGGAGAGGTGAGACATCAGCGGCTCCTAGGTGACGACAAACCAGCGGATCAAACCTAGGCGTTGTGGGGCGAAAGGGCATCCGGGCCCCGCGCTCCTCCCCGCCGCTGCTCCTTGGCATGGCGCCGACCACGACGTCGCGGTGCAGCTTCGGGACAACCCACGCATCATGGATTGATGGAACACACCGTGCACCCACGCGCCGGATGGCTCAGGTCACCGGCACCCCTGCTCACGGCCCTCGCGGCCGTCCTCGGACTCCTCGTCGCCGCGGCCGCACCCGCCGGCGCCGCCAGGACGTCCCTCGTCCCCCTCCCCGACGGCCTGCGCCCGGAAGGCATCACCGCGGGTCCGGGCGACACCTACTACGTCGGGTCGCTCGCCGACGGCCGCATCGTCACCGGCGACCTGAGCCGCCGGACGAGCCGCGTGCTGCTCCCCGGAGCGGAGGGCCGCCAGATCCGTGGCCTCGACCGCGACGACCGCACCGGGCTGGTCTGGGCAGCCGGCAACGTCGGCAGCGTCGCACACGTCTGGGCCGTCGACAGTCGTACGGGTCGGGTCGCCTCGGACACCGTCGTCCCCGGCGGCGTCTTCCTCAACGACCTGGTCGTGACCCGCGACGCGGTCTGGGTCACCGACTCCAGGGTCGACCGGCTCACGGTCATCGCCCTCGGACGACACGCGCAGCCGACCGGGGCCGCAGCGGCCTTCCTCCCACTGCGTGGTGCCTGGCCCGCCGGCGACGGGGTGGCCAACAACGCCAACGGCATCCGCCAGCTGTCGGATGGTTCGGCGGTCCTCAACAACAGCCGGGTCGGCGGGCTCTGGCGGGTCGACCCGCGCACCGGCGTGACGACGTCGATCCCGGTCCGCGGCGGCCCTGCCATCACCGGCGGGGACGGCCTCGAGCTGTCGGGGCGGACCCTCTACAACGTCAGGGGCACCGGTCAGGCCGAGGTGTCGGTCGTGCGACTCGAGCAGAGTCGCCACGGATGGTCGGCGAGGTACCAGCGCACCCTCACCGACGCCAGCCTCGACGTCCCGTCCACCGCGGTCCTCGTCGGCGGCACCCTGTGGGCGGTCAACGCCCGCTTCGGTGTCGCGAACCCGGACACCGCTCCCTACTGGATCACCCCGCTGCGGGCCCACCGGGGCTGACCTCCTGCCGGTCCCCCGGGGTGCCAGGAGCACGGCCTGCGCTGCTCCTGGCACCCCGGGCGTCAGGTCCAGTGATCAGGCCGTGCCAGCTCGCAGGGCAGACGGGTCGCTCCGTCCCCGCGTGCAGAAGCCACCTGCGGGCCGGTGACGAAGAGCGAGCCGGACAGGTCCGCCCCGTCCAGCCGCGCACCGCGCAGGTCCGCCCCCAGCAGGTCCGTCCGTCCGAGGTCGACCCCGCGAAGGTCGGCACCCAGCAGGAGGGCACCACGCAGGCTGGCTCGCCGCAGGTCGCGCATCCTCTGGTCGCTGCCCACCAGGTCGGCGCGCGACAGGTCGGGGCCCGGGCCACCACCACCTGACCGCGAGGCCAGGCTCACCGTGGCCAGCAGGGCCCCGACCGCTGCGCCGACGCGGGCCAGATCGACCTCCTGCAGGGCGACCGGTGTTCCGGCGGCGTGCGCCTCGACCTCGGCGTCCAGGGCGGACACCTCGACGGCGAGGTCGGTGCCGGCCACCAGCCGCGCCGCCTCACCGAGGTGGCGCCGGAGCTCGTGCAGCTCGCGCACCACCGGGAACACCGCATACATCTGCGCGGCGGTCCCGGGTGACGTGCGCCAGTCCACTCCGCCGAACGTCACCTGCGAGACCCGCTGGCCGGCTCCGAAGCAGTCGTATGCCGTGCAGCCGGCGAAGCCGCGCGGGCGCAGCTCGGTGTGGATGCCGCACCGGAAGTCCTGGGCCAGGTTGGGGCAGGGCGTCGCGGCAGGCTTGTCGATGGCGAAGTCGGCCGACGCCGCGAAGGACGGTACGACGCAACACAACCCGAAGCACCGCGAGCAGTCCGCAGCGAGCTCGACCTCAGCCACGCGCCGGCGTCAGCTCGGGGGCGGGGGCGTCCCCGGAGTCCACGTCGACGGCCGCGCCGCTGAACTGCGCGGCGTACAGCTCGGCGTAGGCGCCGTCGCGAGCGAGCAGCTCGGCGTGCGAACCCTGCTCGACGATCTGGCCGTCACGCATCACGAGGATGACGTCGGCGTCGCGGATCGTCGACAGCCGGTGGGCGATGACGAAGCTCGTGCGGTCGTGCCGCAGCGCTGACATCGCCTGCTGCACCAGCAGCTCGGTGCGGGTGTCGACCGAGCTCGTCGCCTCGTCGAGGATGAGCAGGGCCGGGTCGGACAGGAACGCCCGTGCGATCGTCAGCAGCTGCTTCTCCCCGGCGCTGATGTTGCCGCCCTCGGCGTCCAGGACGGTGTCGTACCCGTCGGGCAGGGAGTGCACGAACCGGTCGACGTAGGTGGCCTTCGCGGCAGCCAGAACCTCCTCCTCGGAGGACCCGGGCTTGCCGTAGGCGATGTTGTCGCGGATCGTGCCGCCGAAGAGCCACGTGTCCTGCAGCACCATGCCGATCTCGCTGCGCAGGTTGTGCCGCGTCAGGGCCGTGATGTCGACGCCGTCGAGCGTGATGCGCCCGGCATCCAGCTCGTAGAACCGCATCACGAGGTTGACCAGCGTGGTCTTGCCCGCACCGGTGGGCCCGACGATCGCGACCGTCTGGCCGGGCTCGACGACGAGGTCGAGGTGCTCGATGAGCGGGTTCGCCGGGTCGTAGGAGAACGAGACGTCCTCGAACTCCACCCGACCGCGCGGCTCGTCCAGGACCGTCGCGCCGACCGCGTCGGGCCGCTGCTCGGTGGCGTCGAGCACCTCGAAGACGCGCTCGGCCGAGGCCACCCCGGACTGCAGGAGGTTGGCCATGGAGGCGACCTGGGTGAGGGGCTGGGTGAACTGGCGCGAGTACTGGATGAAGGCCTGCACGTCACCGAGGGTCATCGAGCCGCTCGCGACCCGCAGCCCGCCGACCACGGCGATGACGACGTAGTTGAGGTTCCCGATGAACATCATCGTCGGCATGATGATGCCGCTGACGAACTGCGCACCGAACCCCGCGGCATACAGGTCGTCGTTCTTGGCGCGGAACGACGACCGCACCTCGTCCTGGCGACCGAACACCTTGACCAGCTCGTGGCCGGTGAAGGACTCCTCGACGACCGAGTTGAGCTCACCGGTGCTCTTCCACTGCTGCACGAAGTGCTTCTGCGAGCGCTTGCCGATGGCGGCGGTGACCGCCATCGACACGGGGATCGTGACGAGGGCGATCAGTGCGAGCAGCGGCGAGATGTAGAGCATCATCGCTATCATCGCGACGACGGTGAGCAGGGACGTCAGCAGCTGGCTGAGCGTCTGCTGCAGGCTCTGGGCGACGTTGTCGATGTCGTTGGTGACCCGGCTGAGCAGCTCACCTCGCGGCTGGCCGTCGAAGTACTGCAACGGAAGCCGGTTGAGCTTGTCCTCGACGTCGCGGCGCAGACCGAAGATCGTGCGGTTCACCGCCCCGGTGAGCAGCCAGCCCTGTGCCCAGGAGAGCAGGCTGGCGACGAGGTAGATGCCCAGCACCAGGAGCAGCACGTCACCCACCGCGCCGAAGTCGATGCCCTGTCCCGGGACGAGGTACGGCATCCCGCCGACGAGGTCGGCGAGCTTGCCCTCGCCCCGGGCGCGGAGCGCCTCGACGAGCTGCGCCTTGTCGGTCCCGACCGGGAACCGTGCGCCCACCACCCCCGCGAAGATGTGGTCGGTCGCGCGGCCGAGGATCTTCGGGCCGATGGCCGACAGGCCCACGCTCGCGACGGCGAGCGCCAGCACGGCATACAGGGGCGTGCGCTCGGGCTGGAGCAGGCCGAGGAGGCGCTTCGCGGAGGGGACGAAGTTCTGCGACTTCTCCGCCGGCACACCGGCACCCATCATGGGTCCGTGCCGCTGGCCGGCTCGCGCACCCGGCCCGCGACGGGCCTCTGCCGCCTTCTCCTCGGCGGTCTTCACACCTTCGCTCATGCTGCTGCCTCCGCGCTCTGCTGGGACTCGACGATCTCGACGTACGTCGGGCACGTCACGAGCAGGTCGTCGTGGGTCCCCGCCCCGACGACGAGCCCGTCGTCGAGGACGACGATGTGGTCGGCGTCGACGATGGTCGACACCCGTTGGGCCACCACGACGACGGCGGCGTGCCGCGTGACCGGCTTGAGCGCCGACCGCAGCCTGGCGTCCGTGGACAGGTCCAGGGCCGAGAAGCTGTCGTCGAAGAGGAAGATCTCCGGCTTGGCCACGAGGGCACGCGCGATCGCGAGCCGTTGACGCTGGCCACCGGAGACGTTGGTGCCACCCTGCACGATGGGCGAGTCCAGCCCCTGCGGCATGGCGCGGACGAAGTCCTCCGCCTGGGCGATGCGCAGCGCCTCCCAGAGCTCGTCGTCGGTCGCGTCGGCGTCGCCGTACCTCAGGTTGCTCGCGACGGTGCCGGTGAAGAGGTAGGGCTTCTGCGGGACCAGCCCGATCCGCGCCCACACGTCCTCGAGCGCAGCGTCCCGGACGTCGACGCCCCCGATGAGGACCTGACCACCCGTGACGTCGTACAGGCGCGGGACCAGCGACAGCAGCGTGGACTTGCCCGCACCGGTGCTGCCGATGATCGCGGTCGTCCTGCCCGGCTCGGCCCTGAGTGAAACCCCTTGCAGGACCGGGACATCGGCGCCGGGGTAGGCGAAGGTCACGTCGTGCAGCTCGATGCCGGCACCGACCCGTGGGATGGTGACGGGGTCGGCGGGGGGCACCACGGTCGAGTCGGTGTCCAGCACCTCGGCGATGCGCCCGGCCGACACGGTGGCACGGGGGATCATCATCGACATGAAGGTCGCCATCATCACCGACATGAGGATCTGCATGAGGTAGCTCATGAAGGCGGTCATCTCGCCGATCTGCATCTGCCCGCTGGCCACGCGGTGCGAGCCGAACCACAGCACCGCCACCGTCGAGGCGTTGAAGATCAGCATGACGATGGGGAAGACCATGGCCATGAGCCGCCCGACCGCCAGGGCCGTGCCGGTGTACTGCGTGTTGGCCTCGGCGAACCGGGCCCGCTCGTGGTCCTCGCGGACGAAGGCTCGCACCACGCGGATGCCCGTGATCTGCTCGCGCAGCACCCGGTTCACCCAGTCGACCGACTCCTGCATGGTCCGGAACTGCGGGATCATGCGGCGGATCACGAGGGCGACCGACAGCGCCAGCAGCGGGACGGACACGGCCAGCAGCCACGAGAGACCGACGTCCTCGCGCAGGGCCATGATGACGCCGCCGACCATCATGATGGGCGCCGAGACCATCATCGCCGCGCCCATGAAGACGACCTGCTGCACCTGGGTGACGTCGTTGGTGGTGCGGGAGATGAGGGTGGGCGCGCCGAAGCGCGAGACCTCCTGGGCGGAGAAGTCACCGACCCGGGCGAAGACTTGGGCGCGCAGGTCACGGCCGAGGCCCGCGGCGGAACGCGCGCCGAGGTAGGTCGCCCACACGGTCGCGGCGATCTGGGCCAGCGACACGGCCAGCATCCAGCCACCCGTGCGCAGGATGAACCCGGTGTCGCCCTGGGCCACCCCCTCGTCGATGATGCGGCCGTTGAGGCTGGGCAGGTACAGCGAGGCGATGGTGCCGACGAGCTGCAGCCCGACGAGCACGGTGACCAGCCCCTGGTAGGGCCGCAGGTAGTCGCGGACGATCCGGACGAGCATCAGTTCCCCCCTCCCTCGGGACGCCGCAGGGCGCCCTCGAGGATGACGTCGACGAGCTCCTGCGGTGAGGAGCCCTGGTGGTGGAGCATCGGGTGCACGCTCGAGAGCGTCAGCATCCGCAGGTAGTTGACGAGCTCGCGCGCCGGCAGGCGCAGCTGGTCCGTGTCCGCCCCGATCAGCGCGACGAACGCGTCGTCGACAGCGGTGTTGGCCCGCTCTCGCCGGGGGTCCTGGCCCTTGTGGGGCGGGCGCATCGGCTTGCCGCCGGCCTGCAGGACGGTCATGAGGGAGAAGATCCCGCGCAGGTAGTCCTGCATCGTCGCCACCGCGGCCGCCAGGCGCTCGCGCAGGGGGAGGGTGTCGTCGATCTCGAGCAGCCGCAGGACCAGCGACTCGGTCTGGAACGCGTCGTGGACGCAGGCGTCGACGAGCTCGTCCTTCGACTCGAAGACCCGGAAGATCGTGCCCTCCGCCACCCCCGCCGCCTTGGCGATCTCCCGGGTGCTGACGGTCCGGCCCTTGTCGCGCAGCAGCGGCACCGTCGACGCGATGATCGCGGCGCGGCGCTCGTCGGGGGCCATGGCGGGGGCTCGGGGAGTCACCCGATCAGAGTAAGTGAGTGAGCACTCACTCACAACACCTTTCCTGACCTGCGGAAATGGAGGAGATGAGGTGCGCGACCGGGGCGGGCGCTCACTTCGTCGGGGCGCCCCGGACCTGCTCGGCCACCGAAGCGGCCGCGTCCCGGGGCGACGACCGCGCCGTGTCGACCTCGAGGTCGTAGTCGATCCCCTCGTGGACTGCGAGCGCCTGCGCCCGCGCCATCCCGACGACCCGGTCGCCGCGCGCCTGCTCCCTCGCCTCGGCCACCTCGGGGTCGCACCGGACCCCGACCCAGAGCACGTCCAGCCCCTCGAGCGCACCGCGCCAACGGTCCTGGGCGGCCGGTCCGGACAGGAACCCGTCCTCGACGACGACCGGGACCTCGCGGGCGATGGTCGCGACCCCACCCATCCACGCGTGCTCCACGTGCCGCCACTCCGGTCCGGTCCCGACCGTGCCGTCCGGACGCAGCACCAGGCCGCCCTCGACCCGGTCGAAGCCGGGCGGCAAGGCGTCGATCAGCGTGTCGACGGACAGGCGCAGCCAGGTGCCGGGCAACAGGTCGACCAGGGCGGCGGAGAGCGCGGACTTCCCCGAGCTCGACCCGCCGTTGAGCACGATGACGTGGGGACCCGACCTCACGTCAGCAGACCGTCGGCCACCAGCTCCCGGAGCAGGGCGACGAGGTCGGGCCGCAGGACGTCCTCGTCGACCTCGAGCAGCTGGGCGATGGCGGCGATCGCGGCGCGGGCGGGCAGCGTGCCGTCGCAGACGCTGAGCAGCGCCGCCCCCGCGGTGTCGAGGCGGACGGAGCGTCGCAGTCCGCCACCCTGCCGCAGGAGGATGACGCTGGGGTCCGGGTCACCCGGGCGCGAGTGCCGCTCCTCGGTGACGTCGGCGGCTGCCGTCCAGGCGACGGAGAGCAGCTCGTCGTCACCGTGCTCGGCCAACCAGGTGCGGGCGCGGATGCCCGCCAGGACGTGGGGCCCCATCGGTTGGGCGACGGGCCCTCCGACCTCGTCCAGGTGCACGAACGGGTCCCGGTCGCCGAGCGGTCGCTGCAGCGTGACGACCCCGAACCCCACGGCCGTCACGTCGCGGGACGCGAAGTCGTCCAGCCACGCGGCATACATCGTCGCGAACTCGACCGTGGCGCTGTGGTGGCCGCCGTCGCGCGCCCAGGTCTCGGCGTACTCGGCGGGGTCCTGCACGTCACGCTGGACGATCCAGGCGTCGAGCCCGGTGCCCTCGACCCAGCCGCGCACCCGGTCACGCCAGTCGGTGTCGCCGACGACCTCCCAGTTGCCGAGGAACTGGGCGATGCCGCCGGGGACCAGGTGGTCACCGATGGAGCGCACGAGCCCCGCGACGATGGCATCCCCCGAGGCACCCCCGTCGCGGTACTCGAAGAGCGGGACGTCCGGGGTTCGGGGCGTGATGACGAACGGCGGGTTGCTGACGATGAGCTCGAACTGCCGACCCGCAACGGGATCCAGCATCGAACCGCCCACGACCTCCCAGCTGACGTCGTTGAGGGCAGCATTGAAGCGGGCGTAGTCGAGGGCACGCTCGGACAGGTCGGTCACGGTCACGTGTCCGGCGTGGGCCCCGAGGTGGAGGGCCTGGACGCCGCACCCGGTGCCGATGTCGAGCGCCCGACCGACCACGGGACGCGGGGTCCAGGACGCCAGGGTCGTCGAGGCACCGCCGATGCCGAGCACGTGGTCCTCGTGCAACGGCTCGCGCGTCGCGATCTCGGCGAGGTCGGAGGCCACCCACCAGGCGTGGTCCTCGTCGCCGTAGGGGCGCAGGTCGCACGTCGCGACGACGCCGGGGCCCTGCTCGCGCACCAGGCCCAGGGACTGGGCCCCCTGCAGGCCCAGCGTCGGGAGCGCCGCGGCGACGTCGTCGGTGTCGACCGCGTCGCCGAGCCCGAACAGCCGCACGAGGGTGGCGAGCGGCGTGCCCGCATCGGCGGTGACCCGCTGCGCGGGCAGCACCTGCTCACGGGCGAGGGCTGCCCCGGCGAGCGGGCCGAGGAGGTCGGACACCCCTTCGACCGTGTATGTCGCGGCGGCCAGGTCGGTGCGCAGCGCGGCGACGAGTGCGGGGTCGGTGGCCGTGGGTGGCGGGGTCGAGGCCATCAGCCGTCGAGCAGGCCGCCGAGGTTGAACCCTCCCCCGCTGCCTCCACCCTGGGCCGGCGGCGGCGTCCACTCGCTCGGCTGCACGATGACGAAGCCGGGGCCGTGGAACGCGTACTGGAAGGCCTCGCCGGAGCCACCACGGAGCATCGAGCGCACGTTCATGCTCGAGACGACCTGCGGCACGAGGTTCGCCGACCAGCCGACGCAGGCCTGGACGTCGACGTAGGTCGGCTGGGTACCGCAGTCGAGGACGACCGGCTGACCGACCGTGTGGATCGCTGCAGTGCCGGTGCCGTGCAGGGTCGTGTTGAAGAGCCCACCACTGAGCATCCCGGCGCCCTGGACCCGCTTGATGTCCCACTCGATGCTCGAGTCGAACGCGAGCAGGTTCCGGGCGTTGAGGCTGATGCCGTCGCCGGTCAGCTCGACGAGGAAGACGAACCCGGCCTCGGACGCGAAGAACACGTCCCCCTCGCCGGAGACCCGCATCAGCGAGACGTCCTCGCCCGTGACGACCTTCTTGAACAGCTTGCCGACGCTGCCGGCCTTCTCGTGGTCGAAGCGGATGCTGCCCTGGTAGGACACCATGGCGCCCTTGACGGCGAGCACGTCGCCGCCGAGGTGGACGCGCAGCATCTGCGGGTTCTGGAGGGCGAAGCGCTGCTGCGCCTGGACCTCGAGGTTCGCCTGCTCGAACAGTGGACTCTGCATGCGGCAAGCCTAGGCCGAAGGCACCCCGGTGGGGAGGCGGTAGGTGAACCACTCGGACCGGTCGCCGCCGAGGCTGTCGTAGAGCCGCTGCGCCCTGGCGTTGTCAGGAGCGGTCTGCCACTGGAGCCAGCGGCACCCGCGGTCCGCGGCCAGGCCGCGGCAGGCCTCGAGCAGGGCCCGCCCGGCGCCGTGCGAGCGGGACTCAGCGTGGACGAACAGGTCCTCCATCACGGCGAGCGGCAGGCCCAGCGTGGTGTCCCAGCTCCACAGGACGGTCGCGTGGCCTGCCGCGTGCCCCTGCGCGTCACGAGCGATCAGCTGCGTGCCCCCGCCGCCGGCGAGGAAGGCCCGGGCCATGGCCTCCAGGTCGTCCACCGACGGGTCCTCGCGGTAGAAGCGGGCGTAGGACAGCATCGACGGCACGAGGTCCTCGAGGTCCTGCTCGGTGACGGTGGCGACGGTGACTTCGGCGGGAGGGGCCATGGGCGGAATCTACGCGGGCGCCATACCGGGTGGACGGCGAACGGCCGGCCCCACCGTGGTGGTGGGACCGGCCGTTCGGGCGACGTGGTGCGGGCTAGCGGTTCGCCGGCTCCTCGATGTGACCGGTCGCGTCGTCGACCGCCTCACCGGGAGCGGTGGTGGCCTCACCGGAGCTGGGCGCCGAGGCGTCCATCCGCTCGGCCTTCTCGCCGTCCTCGTCGCCGCCGATGGCGAGGTCGCGCGCCTTGGACACGGCGACCGCGATGACGACGATGAGCAGGGCGACCGCGGCGATGCCGTAGCGGATCGGCGAGTTCTTGTCGTCCCCGATGGACAGCGTGACGATCGCCGGGGCGATGAGCACCGAGACGAGGTTCATCACCTTGATCAGCGGGTTGATCGACGGGCCGGCGGTGTCCTTGAACGGGTCGCCGACGGTGTCACCGATGACCGTGGCCGCGTGGGCGTCGCTGCCCTTGCCGCCGTGCGCACCGTCCTCGACGATCTTCTTCGCGTTGTCCCACGCACCACCGGAGTTGGCGAGGAACACCGCCATGAGGCAGCCGGTGCCGATCGCGCCGGCCAGGAAGCCGGCGAGCGGCCCGATGCCGAGGCCGAACCCGACGGCAACGGGCATGAGTGCGGCCAGCAGGCCGGGGGTCGCGAGCTCACGCAACGAGTCGCGGGTGCAGATGTCGACGACCTTGCCGTACTCCGGCTTCTCCGTGTAGTCCATGATCCCCGGGTGCTCGCGGAACTGGCGACGCACCTCGAACACGATGGCGCCGGCGGCGCGGGTGACGGCGTTGATGGCCAGGCCCGAGAACAGGAAGACCGTCGCGGCACCGATGAGGAGTCCGACGAGGACGCTCGGCGTCACGATCTGCAGGTCGAACGGCGCGTTGGCCTTCTGCAGGATCTGCGTGAACTGCGCCTGCGCGGCCTCCTGGGTGAGCGAGCCGCCCTGGACCTTGGCGATGAGGTCGCTCTGCGTCTTCTGCTGCAACGCGGTGAAGATCGGCTCGAACTTCGCCTGCCACGCGTCGGAGTAGGAGCCGAACAGGGCGGTCGCGGCCAGCACGGCCGTGGCGATCGCGATGCCCTTGGTGATCGCCTTCGTGGTGTTGCCCACCGCGTCGAGGTCGGTGAGGATCTGCGCGCCCTCACCGTCGACGTCGCCGGACATCTCGGCGATGCCCTGGGCGTTGTCGGAGACCGGGCCGAAGGTGTCCATGGCGACGATGACGCCGACCGTGGTGAGCAGGCCGCAGCCTGCCAGCGCGATGAAGAACAGCGACAGGATGACCGAGCCGCCACCGAGCAGGAAGGCCGCGTAGACGGCGCCACCGATGATGACGGCCGTGTAGACGGCCGACTCGAGGCCGACCCCGATGCCCGACAGGACGACCGTGGCCGCACCGGTGAGCGAGGTGCGGGCGACGTCCTTGGTGGGCCGCTTGTCGGTGCCGGTGAAGTACCCCGTCAGCCAGAGGATGACGGCCGCGAGGACGATGCCGATGAGCACGGCCAGGATCGCGGCGTAGCGCGGGTTGCCCGAGAGGGCGCTGATCCCGGCGTTCGACGAACCGAGCCCGGCGTAGCTGTCGGGCAGGTAGATGAAGGCGGCGACACCGGAGAGCACGGCAGCGATGGCGGCCGAGATGTAGAAGCCGCGGTTGATGGCCGAGAGGGCGTTCTCACCGGGCTTGACGCGCGTGATGAAGACGCCGATCAGGGCGGTGATCGCGCCGATGGCCGGCACGATCAGCGGGAAGACGAGGCCGTAGCTGCCGAAGGCGGCCGACCCGAGGATGAGGGCGGCGACGAGCATGACGGCGTAGGACTCGAACAGGTCCGCGGCCATGCCCGCGCAGTCACCCACGTTGTCACCGACGTTGTCGGCGATCGTCGCGGCGTTGCGGGGGTCGTCCTCGGGGATGCCGGCCTCGACCTTGCCGACCAGGTCGGCACCCACGTCGGCAGCCTTGGTGAAGATGCCACCGCCGACACGCATGAACATGGCGAGCAGGGCGGCACCGAAGCCGAAGCCTTCGAGCACCTTGGGGGCGTCGCCCTTGTAGAGCAGGACGACCACGGAGGCACCGAGCAGGCCCAGGCCCACCGTCGCCATACCGACCGTGCCACCGGTGCGGAAGGCGATCCGCATGCCGGAGTCACGGTCGCCACCGCGGGCGGCGGACGCGACGCGGACGTTGGCCTTCACGGCCAGGCTCATGCCGAAGTAGCCGATCGCCGCGGAGAACAGCGCGCCGACGATGAAGAAGGCGGAACGCCCCCAGCGGACGCCGGCGGTGTCGGCAGGGAGCAGGAGCAGGAGGAAGAAGACGAGGCCGACGAACACGGACAGCGTCTTGAACTGGCGGGCGAGGAACGCCTGCGCACCTTCCTCGACGGCGGCGCCGATTTCCTGCATCTTCTCGGTGCCGGGGTCGGCCGCCAGCACCTGCTGGCGGAAGAAGACACCCATGACCAGCGCGATCACCGAGATGGCGAGCACGGCTATGACCAGGGTGAGATTGGTGCCGTCCAGCTGCAGGTCAGCAGCGGCGGCAGGCGCAAGGCGCGACATTCCATCCTCCTCGATGGGGAACACTGCGGGCTCGTCCCCGGGCACGACGTGATGACGCACCACCACGGGGGACGATGCTGGCGAGAGTAATGCACGTCACACCGAATGTGACGGCCGGTGAGCAGCGTCACAGTGAATTCGTGACGCAGGAGGTCACGCAGGTGGGGCGGGAGGAGGCTCCGGTCAGGCGTTGGAGGCCGCGGTGGCCTCGTCGACCGACGGGTAGATGTGGAACACCTTGTCGAGCCCGGTGATCTTGAAGACCTTGAGGATGCGGTCCTGGGCGCTGACGATGCGCAGGCTGCCGCTCTGGCCGCGGACGAGCTTGAGACGGCCGACGAGGACGCCCAGCCCGGTGGAGTCCATGAAGGTGACGTTCTCGAGGTCGACCACCAGCGTCGTGCGGCCGGCGGCGACCTGCTTGTCGAGCACCTCACGGAGCAACGGAGCGGTGTACACGTCGATCTCGCCCGCCACGTGGACGATCGTCACGGCACCCTGCTCGCTGCTCGAGACCGACAGGTCCACAGTCACCCTTTCCCTCGACTACGCCAGTTCTTCACCCTCGGGCGCGCGGCTCGGCCGTCTGCCCTCGGGATTACGGTAGCGGCAATGTCCACACCCCTTGGTACCGCACCCGGCGCGCGCCTCGCCTTCGACCCCGAGGCGACGCTCGCCGCCCTGGCCTCCAGCCCCCGCGCCGACCGCCTGCGGCACGTCCACGAGGTGCCGGCCCGCCCCGCGTCGCTGGCGGAGTGGCCGCAGTGGGTGGACCCGTCCGTGTATGCCGCGTGCGCCGGGGCCGGGGTCACCTCCCTGTGGTCGCACCAGCGGGAGGCGGCCGACCTCGCCCACTCCGGGTCGCACGTCGTCATGGCGACCGGCACCGCCTCGGGCAAGAGCCTGGGGTACCTCCTGCCGGTGCTCACGGCCCTGGTCGAGGGGTCTGCTGCACCCACAGGTCGGGGCGCCACCGCCCTCTACCTCTCCCCCACCAAGGCCCTGGCCGCCGACCAGCTGTCCCGGGTGCAGGCCATGGCGGTGCCCGGCGTGCGGGCCGCGACGTACGACGGTGACACCCCCAGCGAGGAGCGCCGCTGGATCCGCGACCACGCCCACCTCGTGCTCACCAACCCCGACCTCGTCCACCACTCCCTCCTGCCGCTGCACGAGCGCTGGGCACCGTTCCTGCGACGACTGCGCTACGTCGTCATCGACGAGTGCCACGTCTACCGAGGGGTGTTCGGCTCCCACCTCGCCGCCCTGCTCCGCCGCCTGCGTCGTGTCTGTGCCCGGTATGGCGCCTCCCCCACCTTCGTCCTCGCGTCCGCGACCGTGCGTGACCCCGGCGACCACGCCAGCAGGCTGGTCGGCCTCCCGGTGACGGCCGTGACGACCGACGGGTCCCCGCGCGAGGCGATGACGTTCGCGCTGTGGGAGCCCGGGCCGCTCGACGAGGGGTTCGGCGCCACGGCGCCGACGGACCTCGGCTGGTCCGGTGGCCGCCCCGCGGACGAGGTCCCGTCGGGACCGCAGGACGAGTTCTTCGGGCAGTCCTTCTCCGCCGCCGAGCTCACGGACACCTCCGGTGAGACCCCGGCCCGCCGCAGCGCCACGTCCGAGGCCGCCGACCTGCTGGCCCAGCTCGTCGCCGCCAAGGTGCAGACCGTGGCGTTCGCCCGGTCCCGGGCCGGGGTCGAGGCCCTGGCCTCGAGCGCCCGGCGCACGCTGGAGGGACAGCCGCGGCTGGCAGCCGCCGTCGCGGCATACCGGGGCGGTTATCTCCCCGAGGAGCGGCGCGAGCTCGAACGCGCCCTGCGCCACGGCGACATCCTCGGCCTGGCCGCCACCAACGCCCTCGAGCTCGGCGTCGACATCAGCGGGCTGGACGCCGTCCTGCTCGCCGGCTGGCCGGGGACGCGGGCCTCGCTGTGGCAGCAGGCTGGCCGGGCCGGGCGGGCCGGCACGCGTTCGCTGGCGGTGTTCGTGGCCGCGGACGACCCGCTCGACACCTACGTCGTCAACCACCCCGAGGTCGTGTTCGGGCAGCCGGTGGAGAGCACGGTGCTCGACCCCGACAACCCGCACGTGCTCGCCCCCCACCTCGCGGCCGCGGCGGCGGAGCTGCCGTTGCGCGAGGCGGACCTGGAGATGTTCGGACCGGATGCGCGGCGCCTGGTGGACGCCCTCGTGGCCCGCGGGATCCTGCGGCGTCGGCCCACGGGGTGGTTCTGGGCCAGGTCGGACCGCGCCAGCGACCACGTCTCGCTCCGGGGCAGCGGGGAGGTCGTCGGGATCGTCGAGCGCCGCACAGGTCGGGTCCTCGGCACCATCGACGAGGCCTCGGCGCACTCCCAGGTCCACACCGGCGCGGTGCACGTGCACCAGGGCAGCACCTACGTCGTCACCGAGCTCGACCTCGAGGCGGGGACGGCGACGGCGGTCCGTGGCGACCCGGGGTGGAGCACGTTCGCGCAGTCGGTGAGCGCGTTCGACGTCGTGGGCGCCTCGGACGAGTTCTCGTGGGGACCGATCGACGTCGCGTTCGGGAACGTGCGCGTGCACCACCAGGTGACGAGCTTCCTGCGACGGCTCCCCGGGGGTGAGGTCATCGGCACCCATCCGCTCACGCTCCCGCAGCGGACCCTGGCCACCAAGGCGGTGTGGTGGACCATGCCCGTCGACTGGCTGGAGGCCGCCGGCGTGGCCGAGGTCGACATCCCGGGGGCCGCCCACGCCGCGGAGCACGCGGCCATCGGCATGATGCCGCTGGTGGCGACCTCCGACCGCTGGGACATCGGCGGCGTCTCGACGGCCCTGCACCCGGACACCGGACTGCCGACGATCATGGTCTACGACGGGCACCCGGGCGGCGCAGGCTTCGCCCAGCGGGCGTTCGGCGTCTTCGAGATGTGGCTGTCGGCCACGCTCGAGGCCGTGCGCTCCTGCCGCTGCGAGAGCGGGTGCCCGGGGTGCGTCCAGTCCCCCAAGTGCGGCAACGGCAACGAACCCCTGGACAAGGCGGGGGCGGTCCGGCTGCTCGAGGCCGTCCTGCGCCACGCTCCCGAACCCGCCTGAACCGCCTGCGTCCCGGCCCCGGCCGACGCCTGGGTACCACGCCGGAGCGACGGCCGCGAAACGGGCAAAACCGCAGGCCACGGGCTAGGGTCGAAGCGAATGGCGCACCGCGCGCCGCAGATTTTTCGGAGGTCCCCCGTGATCGTGCTCGGACTGATCCTGGTCGTGGTGGCCGTCGTCGCCGCGATCCTCCTGGTCCTCGGCGCCCTGCCCGTGACCGCCACCTCGACGCTCGAGACCGGCATCTTCAAGTTCGAGCTGACGCCGTTGCAGCTGTTGATCGCAGGTGCGGCGATCATGCTGCTCGTGTGGTTCGGCCTCGGCATGGTGCGAGGCAGCATGAAGCGCAGGCGTCGACCCGGTCGTGAGGCCAAGGAGGCGCAGCGCCAGGCCGAGCTCGAGGAGTCGATCCGGTCCGACGAGCGCAAGCGCGCCGAGGAGACCCACCAGAGCGCCCTCGCCGAGCGGGACCGCGCCAAGGACGCCGAGCTGGAGTCGACCCTGGCCGAGCGGGACCGCGCCCGCGACGAGGAGTTCCGCACCCGCGAGCGCGAGATCGAGGACCGCGCCCGCGCCGACGAGCGCGAGCGCCTGGAGCGCGAGTTCAGCGCTCGACAGGCTGCTGCTGCCGCTGCCGTCCCGGCCGCTGGCGTCGCTGCGGCCTCGCACGGTGACCACGCGGACCACGGGCACGACCAGGCGCACGACCACGACCACGGGCGCGAGGGCACCGAGGTCCCCGTGGCCGGTGGCACCGCCGACCAGCGCCACGACGATGTCGCCGCCTCCGGCTCCGGGCTCGGGGACGGTTCGGCCGACGAGCGCCTCTACACCCCCGGTGACAGCGCTGACAGCCACTCGAACCGTGACGCGGCGGCCGCTGACGGCAATGCCGACGACGCCGAGGTCGGCGACGGCACCGACGCCTCCGCCGAGAACCGCCCCGCGCACCGCACCATGGCCGACCGCATCATGGGCCGGGACCCGCAGAACCACGGCTGACCCCGTCGGCCGGGCCGCCCACCGCGGCGAGTAGACCCCGGGCGACGCGCAGGCGAGACCCAGGGGGCCTCCCGGGAGATCACCCAGCGAGGCCACGACTCACTCCGACGGCGCGGGCCCAGCCCGCGCCGTCGCTCGTGCCCGGGGCGCTCCGAAGCCCGGGAGGACCAGGCCCACCGGGGCGGTGACCACGACCCGTGCCGAACCGTCCACCGAGACGGAGCACGCGCTCGGCCGAGCATCGTTGGCGACGGTGACGGCGGCCGCGCGGGCGCAGGCCTGCGCAGTCGTGGCCCCTCCCTGGACGGCCGTGGCGGCCGCCAGGGCGGCGAGGTCGACAGCAGCACGAGCACGATGGGTCGCCACCACGGCGCTGGCGAGGGCGAGTCCTCCGACCAGCACGATGAGCACCACCCCGATCGCTGCGAGGGCAAGGACGGTGCCGCTCCCTCGCTCCCCCCGCCGGTAGCGCCCACGCCCGCCGGGGGCGCCACGCCTCAGGATCCCGAGCGGCCCCGGCCGCTGGACCACACGCCTCTCCCGGGCGTTCACGGCGACCCACCGCCGGGCGCTCCGGCGGCCGGCGCGTCCTCCCTCGCCGCCACGGCGCGCGCCACCGGCGAGGCCCGCGCACCCAGCCAGTGCAGCGCCGGCGCTGCCGGAGCACGAACGGTGACCTCCACCGCACCGGCCGACCCGGACACGACGAACCCTGCGAGCGGCGGAGCCAGCCGCCGACCCTGCTCCACCGCCGCTCCGGTCGCGTCACCCCTCGCCATCGCCCGGGCAGTCGCGCGAGCCGCGTCGACGCACCGGACCTGGTCCAGCACGGTGGTCAGAGCCGACAGCGCCAGGACCAGGACCAGCACGAGGGCGGGGAGTGCGACCGCCAGCTCGACGGTCGCCATCCCCCTCTCCCGCCTCAGCTCGCCATGCCGAGGGCCGCCGTGATCACCGAGGCCAACGCCGACTTCACGCCTCCCGAGCGGACCACGGCCAGGAGCACGGCCGCGAACGCGCAGGCGGCCAGCGTCCCCACGGCATACTCCGCGGTCGTCATGCCGGCCTCCCCTGCGAGACGAACCCTCGGGAACCGCTGTGCCAGTTTGCATCTCACGCTGCACTCCTTGTGTCGGTGACGGCTGCGTGCCGTCTTCGGCACCAGTCCAGCCATCTGGAGGACGACCCACCACCGTCGTCGTCCCTTCCTGTGGACGGTGTCCCCGACGTCCCGGTGCTGTGGACCGACGGCCCTCATCGGCCCGCGGTGTCGAGGACGCCCACGGCCAGGGCGATGACGACGGGGAGCACCGCCGTGCAGGCGAACGCGGGGAGGAAGCCCAGCCCGAGGGGCAGCACGAGCAGCACCCCGGCTCGCGCCGCTCGTCGCTCACGGTCACGCTCCCGACCGTCTCGCAGCCGTGCGGCGGCGTCGGCGACCAGGGCTGCCGGAGCGGCACCGGTGGCCTCGGCCACGGACCAGGCGAGGGCAGCCGGCCGCCAGACCGGGCTGGCGTACGACCAGGCCTCGTCCACGGGGCGCCCCCAGCGCACTGCGGCGACGACCGCGGACAGGTCCTTGGACACCAGCGCCCCCGCCCCTGTGGCGACCTCCTCGAGCGCCCGCGTGAGGTCGAGGCCGGCACGCAGGGCCAGGGCGACGAGGACCAGCGCATCGGCCACCTCGTCGACCGGAGGCGCAGGAGACGCGTCCCGGGACCGGCGCCGGACGCGCGGCACCCTCCGGCCCGGGGTCGACGCCGCGCGCCGAACCGCCGGCCGCAGGCGCCCCGGCCAGACCAGGACGGCCACGCCGGCGGCGAGCGCGAGCGCCCAGCTCATGCCGCCCGGGCGAGGATGGACCGGCTCCACCACCAGCCGAACCCCGCGAACACCACACCTGCGACGAGGCTGGCCGTCGACCAGGTGGTCGAGAGGTACAGGTCACGGGGGCTGATCCCGCAGGCGAGGCCGACCACAGGACCGCTGAGCGGCAGCAGTGCCAGCACCGTCATCGAGGCCCGGGGGCCGGCTGCGGCACTGGCGAGGCGCTCGCGCGAGCGCACCCGGGCTCGCAGCACCTGCTCGCTGGCGGTGAGGGCGTCGGCCAGCGGCGCGCCCGTGCGCTCGCTGAGCGCCCATGCCTGACCGACGAACCGCAGGGCCTCGCTGTCGAGCAGGGCGGCGTGGTGGCGCCAGGTGCTCGAGACCGGTTCGCCGGAGGCGCCGACGCTGACGAGCTCCTGGAGAAGCGGCCCGAGCACCCGGTCGTCGGCGACCGCAGCCGCGCCGGCCTCCAGGCTGGTGGTCGCCGGGACTCCTGCGCGCAGCGGCGCGGCGACCAGGCCCAGCAGGTCGGCCAGCCGACCCTCCGCCGCGACCACCACCCGGCGCGGGTGGGGGCGACGTGGGCGCGGGGGCCACTCGTCACCACATGACGGGCCGACGGCGTCCCGCCCGACCCGCCGACCCGGCCACACCCGCCGCCCCGACCCGACCCGTCGTCCGGGCCAGGCCAGCACCGCAGCCACGACGAGTCCGAGCGTGACGTGCAGGACCCCTTCGGCGGACCAGCCCGTCATCGCGTCCACGGAACCCGCCATCATGCCCGCGCCACGGGCCGGACCCCGTGCTCCACCAACGCCGACCAGGCCGGACCCCGCCGCCCCGTCACGGCATCGAGGGCCAGCTCGCAGACCACCTCGTCGCCCTCGCGCCGCAGCACCGACAGGGACGCCACCCTCCTGCCGGTGCGGGTCCGTTCGACGTGCACGACCGCCTGCACCGCGCTGGCGAGCTGGCGCTGCACCGCTTCCCGCGGCATCCCCGCGAGCGCCCCGAGCGCGTCGAACCGGGTCGGCACGTCGCCCGGGGAGTTGGCGTGGACCGTGCAGCAGCCGCCGTCGTGCCCGGTGTTGAGGGCCGCGAGCATCTCGCGCACCTCCGGTCCGCGGGCCTCTCCCACGACGAGCCGGTCCGGCCGCATGCGCAGCGCCTGGCGGACGAGGTCGACCAGGCCGACGTGACCGTGCCCCTCCACGTTGGCCCCACGGCCCTGGAGCAGCACCACGTGGGGGTGGGCGATGGCGAGCTCGCGGACGTCCTCCACCACGACCAGCCGCTCGTCGACCGGCACCTCGGCGAGCATGGCGGCGAGCAGCGTGGTCTTCCCGGAGCCGGTGCCACCGGTCACGACGAAGGACCGCCGACGGGTGACCAGTGCGCGCAGCAGCTCCTCCACCGAGGCGTCGAACATCCTCGTGGACCGCAACGAGGCCAACCCGTCGGCCCGCGCACGCGGGATGCGGAGGCTGACGTGGACCCCGCCCTCCACCAGCGGCGGGAGGATGGCGTGCAACCGGACCCCACCCGGCAGCAGGCCGTCCACCCACGGCTGGCTCTCGTCCAGACGCCGCCCCGCCAGGGCGGCCAGGCGCACACCGAGGCGCCGCGCGGCCGCGGCGTCGGCGAGGTCGACCCCTGCCGCCTCGACGCCGGCACCGCGGTCGACCCACACGGATCCGTCGCCGTTGACGAGGACGTCGGTGACCGACCGGTCGGCGACCAGGCCCTCCAGCGGGCCGAACCCCAACACCTCCGCCGCGAGCGCGGCTCGGGCCTCCTCGGCACCACGGGACCCCAGCCGCACCGCGTCCGCGGTCGCCACCCGACCGACCGCCGCGACGTCCGGCGACTCCCCGCGCCGGATCCGTCCGGCGATGTGCTCGGCCCCGTTCACGTCGACACCCCGACGTGTGCGCCGCGGCCCGGGCGGGGCGGGCCGCTCACGCGCTGACCCGGTCGGCGTCGACGCCGCGGCCGGCGCAGACCTCCAGCTCGGCCAGCAGTCGGTCCACGGCGGTGACGAACGCCCCGTTCCTGCGGGTGCCCGGTGCGCGTGCGCGTTCGGCGTCGGCGACGACCTGGCTGTCGTCGACCAGGGTGCCGGCGTGCGGCAGGTCGAGGTGCTGGGCGACCTGCTCCCCCGTCACCGGCTCCCGCCGACCCGCCCGCAGGACCAGCCGCACTGGGACGCCGAGGCGGCCGACCTCCGCCGCCACCGCCGCAGCATCGGCGAGGTGCCGGGCAGTGGGGCCACAGACCAGCAGGACGTCGGTGCACTCCGCGACCCACCGCAGGGATCCGCCGAGATCGAGGACCGTCAGCGCGCAGATCGAGGACAGCGCCCCCAGACAGGCACCGACCACGTCGTCAGGCACCGGCGACCCGCGGGCGGCCAGCACGCGCGCCACACCGTCTGCAGGCAGGGACCTCAGCAGGTCCGCGCCGTCGACCTCGCCCCGGACGTCGGACAGGTCGGGCCAACGCAGCCCGGGTTCGTGCTCGATGCAGGCAGTGACGTCCAGGCCGCCGCGCTCGAACGAGCCGTCGACGCACACGGTCGCCCCCACCGAGGCGGCCGCACGCACCCCCAGGGCGACAGCGAGGGTCGAGGCCCCCAGCCCGCCCGACGCTCCGACGACACCCAGCACGCGATGCTCCATGCGACGAGCCTGCAGGGGTCACGGACCGGCCCGGAAGCGGGCGGCGACGGGCCTGTGGACGGCCGCGGGCGGCATACGGACCTGTGGACGGAACCGGCCGGAGAAAGGGGACGGCCCCGGTCGGGGGGACAACCGGGGCCGTCGACGCACCATGCTCCGGGGGGGAGGAGCAGGTACGCCGGTCCGCTCTACCCCGAGGGGGAGCGAACAGGAACATCGTGGACCATTAACCGTTCAACCGCAACTCGTTCGAGCGGGGGTCGTCTCGGGCGCCGGGCCAGGCGGAGACGTCCGCGAACAACCGAGCCCAAACGGTCACATCCGCCACGCCCGGCCCGGGCGTCACACCCGCCACACGAGGATGGCACCCCGCGCGAACGGGGTGCCATCGACCGTGATCCGCCTCGGGTTACCAGGCGTGCTTCCTGTAGTTGTCGCACCGGGACAAGCCCGTCACGATCGGTCCACCAGTGGACTGCCCGCGCGTGGGTGCCCGATGGGGTCACGGTGGTCGTCGGACTCTCGTGCGTCGACGTCAACTCCATGTGTACCGCGGTCCGGACGCGATGGGAACCCTTGACTTTTGGCTCACCAGGGACGTGTCCCCCGGCGCCCGGCGTGTCGCCCCCGATCGTGACCGTCCACCGGCTCCATGTCAGGACGGGTGCCTGAATCCGCTGCGACCGCAACGCTTCCGGGTCAGCTCAGGCGTCCGGCCCGGACCGCGTCGCAGACCTGCTCCCCCTGCTCGGCGCCGGCGACGAGGGCGGCGGCGCAGTGCTCCAGCCACAGCCCCACACCTTCCCGCGTGCCCGTCCCGTATGCCGCGAGCGCACCGAGGTAGGCCGGCCCGCCCTGGGCCGCGTGGCCGGCCTCCGTGACCGCGACGCCGGTCGGGTCGAGCCCGAGCGCCTGCACGACGGCGCGCTCCAGCGCCCGCGCGACGACGCCGTTCCCGCGCACGAACGGACGCATCGTCGCCACCTCGGCGTGCACGACGGCAGCCACCACGAGCGCCGGCACCTGCGCACCCTTCGCCCCCGCTGCCAGCAGGCCCACCACACCGTCCAGCCGGGCGCGCAGCGCAGCGGCCGACGGCGCGGGACCGAGGTCGACCAGCTCCTCGCAGTCCTCCCCGTGCAGGCGCGGGCGTCCGAGCTGGGCGTCCTCGACCAACCCCGAGGCCGCGGCCACGTGCAGCCGGGCCAGGGCCTGCAGCGGGGCCGTCGCCACCAGCGAGCGGACGTGCTCGCTCTCGGCCGTGGCCTGCACGACCCCCCGTGCGACCCGCTCGACCGGGTCCGGCTCGAGCGGCCAGGCAGCCGCGCCGCGCATGACGTCCCGCACGAGCTCGAGGGGGACGGTCGCACCCTCCAGCGCAGCACTCGCCTGCGCGCCGCGGACCCGGGACTCGGCGGACGCCTCGGGGATCCTGCGACGCAGGGCCTCGTGCCACCGCAGTCGTTCGCACGCCTCTCGGGCGGCGGAGATCCGCTCGGGCACCCCCGGGAGCTCGGCGAGGGCACGGAGCGAGGCGACGGCATCAGGCACGGCGCCAGCCTAGGGCGCCCGTCCTTGGAGGCCCGATCGCCCTAGAGTGCGCATGTGTCGGGCAGCTTCCACCTCCCCACCGCCATCGTGGTCGCCGGCGCGATGGTGCTCGTCTACGCGCTCGTCCGGTTGGTCCGCCACGGCCGCAGCGGCTCGCGTGGCTTCGTGTCCGACGTCGACCACGCCACCCACGCGACCCTGCACACCGCGTCGTTGGCGGCGCGGCACCTGCAGGACGGCCTGACTCCCGAGGGGGTCGGTCGCGCCGCCAAGCACCTGCGCCAGCTCCTGGGCGCTCCGGCGATCGCCGTCACCGACGCGGCCTCGCTGCTCGCGTGGGACGGCGTCGCCGACCACCACGCGCCGCACGCGCTGGAGCACGCCACCGAAGTGCTGCGCAGCGGGCACACCATCGTCCTCGGCGCCGGGCAGGTGAGCTGCTCCGACCCCGACTGCCCGGTGCGGGGTGCGGTGATCGCCCCCGTCGTGAGCGCCGACCGGGTGGTGGCTGCCATCGCGGCATACGGACCGAACGCGTCGGCGGGGCTCGCCCGGGCGACCGAGGAGGTGGCCGGCTGGATGGCGACCCAGGCCGAGCTCGCCGAGCTCGGGCACCAGCGGACCCGCACCATGGAGGCTGAGCTGCGGGCCCTGCGGGCGCAGATCAGCCCGCACTTCATCTACAACTCCCTGGCTGCCATCGCGTCGTTCGTGCGGACCGACCCCGAGCGCGCCCGCGAGCTGCTGCTCGAGTTCGCCGACTTCACGCGGTACGCCCTGCGCCGGGGCGGGGCCTTCACGACCCTCGCCGAGGAGCTGCGCAACGTCGAGCGGTACCTCGTCCTCGAGCAGGCGCGGTTCGGGGACCGGCTCACCATCTCGTTGCTCATCGCGCCGGAGGTGCTCCCCGTGACCGTTCCCTACCTGGCGATCCAGCCGTTGGTGGAGAACGCCGTCCGGCACGGCCTGGCCACCAAGGAGGGCGGCGGCCACGTGCGGATCGTCGCCACGGACGAGGGGGCCGAGGCCGGCATCACCATCGAGGACGATGGTGTGGGTTCGGACCCGCAGGTCATCAGGGCGGTGCTCGACGGCCGGGCGGACGGCGACAACGTCGGGCTCGGCAACGTCGACGCCCGACTGCGCCAGGTGTATGGCGACGACTTCGGCCTCGTCGTCGAGACGGCCCCCGGGGCGGGGACCAAGGTGTCGTTCCGGGTGCCCAAGTACGCGCCGGGCGTGCACCCCACCACGTAGAGTCCCCCCATGGCTGGCGCCCCCTCCGGCGACCCGGAGCTGCTCAGCCCGCAGGACGCCAGTGCCGGCGCCGCGGGCACGTCGCCGCACGCCCTGCGGGCCCTGGTCGTCGACGACGAGGTCCCGGCGCTGGAGGAGCTCAGCTGGCTGTTGCGGCAGGACGACCGGATCGCCGAGGTGCGGACGGCCGGCAGTGGTGCGGAGGCGTTGCGGGCGCTCGAGACCGGCGACATCGACGTGGTGTTCTCGGACATCTCGATGCCCGGGCTCGACGGCATGGACCTCGCCCGCGTGATCGCCCGGTTCACCCAGCGCCCGCAGGTCGTGTTCGTCACCGCCCACGACCAGCACGCCGTGGACGCCTTCGCGGTCGACGCGGTGGACTACGTCATGAAGCCGGTGCGCCGCGACCGCCTCGCGGAGGCCGTGCGCCGGGTGGTCGCCTCGGTGGAGCCGACGGGCTCCGACCCCGCCCCGCCCCCGGTCGGCGACCAGGACGAGACCATCCCGGTGGAGCTGGCGGGTGTCACGAGGTTCATCACGCGCAGCCAGATCCGGTACGCGCAGGCGCAGGGCGACTACGCCCGCCTCCACACCCCGGCCGGGTCCCACCTCGTCCGGATCCCCCTCAGCACTCTCGAGGAACGTTGGGCCGCAGCGGGATTCGTGCGGATCCATCGCAGCACGCTCGTCTCCCTGAGGCACGTCAAGGAGGTGCGGATGGAGCACGGTCGGTGCAGCGTCGTGCTCGACGAGGTCGAGCTCCAGGTGAGCCGGCGCCACACGCGGGAGCTGCGTGACCGCCTCCTGCGCCCCAACCGCCCCGCCGAGTGACGTCGTGAGCGAACCGGCGGGACCTCCACCCCCGGCCCCGCCACGGGTCCGGGTGACCAGCACCCGCCGCGACGCCACCACGCGCCACGGCGCCCGGCCGCTCACCCGGGAGATCGACGAGCAGAGCAACCTCGGTGAGGTCTACATGTCGGGCCTCATGTCGGCCCAGCTGAGGCTCGCCGCGATGGTGCTGGCGTTCGGTGCGGTGGGCCTGGGCGGGCTGCCCCTGCTCTTCCTGCTCGTCCCCGCGACGCGCAGCCTGGAGATCGGTCGGGTCCCGTTGCCCTGGCTGATCCTCGCGGTGGTGGTCTACCCGGTGGCGCTCGTGGTCGCGCGCTACTACGTGCGCCAGAGCGAACGCATCGAGGCGGAGTTCTCCGCCGTCGTCGCCCGGCGGGAACCGTGAACACCGCCTACGGCCTGGCTGCCATCGGACTCATCTGCCTCGTGACGCTGGCGATCGGTGCGTTCGGCCTCAAGCTCTCCCGCACGACGAGCGACTTCTACGTCGCCGGCCGCACGGTCACCCCCTACCGCAACGCCAGCGCGATCGGTGGCGAGTACCTCTCTGCCGCAAGCTTTCTCGGGATCGCCGGGCTCGTCTACACCAACGGCCTCGACATGCTGTGGTTCCCGGTCGGCTACACCGTGGGCTACGTCGTGCTCCTCGTCCTCGTCGCCGCCCCGCTGCGACGGTCCGGCGCCTACACGCTGCCCGACTTCGCCGAGGCGCGGCTCGAGAGCACGACGATCCGCCGCCTCTGCTCGGTGCTCGTCGTGGGCATCGGATGGCTCTACCTGCTGCCACAGCTCCAGGGCGCGGGGCTGGCCCTGACGAGCGTGACCGGAGCGCCGAGCTGGGTGGGTGGCCTCGTCGTCGCCGTCGTCGTCGTGGCGAACGTCGCCGCCGGTGGCATGCGCTCGATCACCCTGGTGCAGGCCGTGCAGTACTGGATCAAGCTCACGGCGATCGCCGCACCGGCGTTCGTGCTGCTCGCGGTGTGGTTCCACGACGGCGCACCCGGTCCGGCGAGCGCCCGCGACTCCGGCTGGGTCGAACCGCTGGGTGGCCTCGCCGGACAGGGTCATCCCGTGTACGCGACCTACAGCCTCCTGCTCGCGCTGGCGCTGGGGACCATGGGCCTGCCGCACGTGCTCGTGCGCTTCTACACCAACCCCGACGGCCGGGGGGCCCGCCGGACCACCCTCACCGTCGTCGCCCTGCTCGGCGCGTTCTACCTCTTCCCCCCGCTGTACGGCGTGCTCGGCCGGGTCTACCTCCCGGAGCTCCCGGTGGGTGTCGCCGCCGACACGCTGGTCCTCCAGCTGCCCGGGGCGATGCTGCCCGACCACCTCGGCGAGGTCCTGTCGGCGGTCCTCGCCGGTGGGGCGTTCGCGGCGTTCCTGTCGACCGCGTCCGGCCTGACGATGTCGGTCGCCGGGGTCATCGACCAGGACCTCCTGCGCCGACGGCTGGGCCGGGTGACCGGCGGCGACTTCACGGTCGTCCAGGGCTTCCGGATCGCGACGGTCCTGGGCGTGGTCGTCCCGTATGCCGCGTCGCGGCTGATCGAGCCGGTGGGCCTCGCGACGATGGTCAGCCTGGCCTTCGCCGTCGCGGCCTCGACGTTCTGCCCGCTGCTGGTCCTCGGGTCCTGGTGGCGTGGCCTGAGCACCGTCGGAGCCGCCGCCGGGCTCGTGGTCGGCGGCGGTCTCGCCGCGAGCGCCGTGGCGGCGACCGTCCTGGCCGGACCCATCCCCGGGTGGCCCGGCGCCCTGCTCGGGCAGCCGGCGGCCTGGAGCATCCCGCTCGCGTTCGCCACCGCCGTCGTGGTGTCGCTGGCGACGCCGGGCCGGATCCCGCTGCACACCGCACGCACCATGGTCCGCCTGCACACCCCGGAGGACCTCGTCCTCGACCGCGACTGAACGCCGAGCCTGCCGCTGGTCGCAGCACACCGACCGCTCACCGCAGGGGTCGTGGCCACCCGGCGACCACAGACCCCGTACGGCGCGCCACCGCCCGGCACCCCTGCCGACCTGCTGTTGCCCACGTCACAGTGGCGCCAACCGCACACCGCGGCGCCCTGCGACCGGTTCCCGCCGGCCGCGCCACGCCAGCCACTGGAGGTGTCCCGTGAGCAACGACGCTCGCACGGATCACGACCCCTACGTCGACCTGCAAGGGTCGCCGGAGTTCGACGAGCTGCGGAGCCGGTTCCGCAAGTTCGTCTTCCCCATGACCGCGCTCTTCCTCGCGTGGTACTTCCTGTACGTCCTGCTCTCGACCTACGCCCCGGCGTTCATGAGCACCAAGGTGTTCGGCAACGTCAACATCGGCCTGATCCTCGGGCTCGGGCAGTTCGTGTCCACCTTCGTCATCACGATCATCTACGTGCGCTGGGCCGACCGGGAGTTCGACCCGCGCGCCGCCGCCCTCGCCAAGACCATCGGGGAGGACCACCGATGAGCGCCACCGTCGTGCACGCCGCCCCCGGCCTGGTCCCCATGGCCACCAACGTCGGCAGCCCCACCCTGAACATCACGATCTTCGGGATCTTCGTCCTCATCACCCTGGGCATCGTCATCCGGGCGTCGAAGAACAACCGCAGCGCGGCCGACTTCTACGCCGGTGGCCGCGCCTTCACCGGCCGCCAGAACGGCATCGCCATCGCGGGCGACTACCTCTCGGCCGCATCGTTCCTCGGCATCGCCGGGGCCATCGCCCTCAACGGGTACGACGGCTTCCTCTACTCCATCGGCTTCCTCGTCGCCTGGCTCGTCGCCCTGCTCCTGGTCGCCGAGCTGTTGCGCAACGCCGGCAAGTACACGATGGCCGACGTCCTGTCGTTCCGGCTCAAGCAGCGCCCGGTGCGCATGGCCGCGGCGATCTCCACGCTCGCGGTCTGCTTCTTCTACCTGCTCGCCCAGATGGCCGGTGCCGGCGGACTCGTCGCGCTCCTGCTCGGCATCGACGACAAGGCGGGCCAGTCGCTGGTGATCGCCGTCGTCGGCGTGCTGATGATCTCCTACGTCCTCATCGGCGGCATGAAGGGCACGACGTGGGTGCAGATCATCAAGGCCGTGCTGCTCATCATCGGCGCCGGTGTGATGTTCCTGTGGGTGCTCGGCAAGTTCGGGCTCAACCTCAGCAGCCTGCTCGGCGACGCCGTCCAGGCGTCCGGCGGCAAGAAGGTCCTCGACCCGGGCCTGCAGTACGGCAAGAGCGGCCTGACCAAGATCGACTTCATCTCGCTGTCGCTGGCCCTGGTGCTCGGCACGGCCGGCCTGCCGCACGTGCTGATGCGCTTCTACACGGTGCCCTCGTCCAAGGAGGCCCGGAAGTCGGTCGAGTGGGCCATCTGGCTCATCGGCATCTTCTACCTGTTCACCCTCGTGCTCGGGTACGGCGCCGCCGCCCTCGTCGGCCCGAAGGTCATCGCCGCCGCACCGGGCAAGGCCAACTCGGCTGCGCCGCTGCTCGCCTACGAGCTGGGCGGGGAGCTGCTGCTCGGCATCATCTCGGCGGTGGCGTTCGCCACGATCCTCGCGGTCGTCGCGGGACTGACCATCACCGCCAGCGCCAGCCTGTCGCACGACATCTACAACTCCGTCATCAAGGAGGGCACCGCCTCGGCGGAGGAGGAGGTCAGGGTCGCCCGCATCACCGCGGTCGTCATTGGCATCTTCGCCATCCTCGGCGGGATCCTGGCCAACGGCCAGAACATCGCGTTCCTCGTGGCCCTCGCGTTCGCCATCGCGGCGTCCGCGAACCTGCCCACGATCCTCTACTCGCTGTTCTGGAAGCGGTTCAACACCCGTGGCGCCCTGTGGTCGATCTACGGCGGCCTCATCACCGCGCTGACGCTGATCATCTTCAGCCCCGTGGTCTCTGGCAAGCCGGTCGACCAGGCGACGGGCAAGTCGCTGTCGATGTTGCAGGACACCGACTTCCACTGGTTCCCGCTCGACAACCCGGGCATCGTCTCGATCCCGCTGGCCTTCGTCCTGGGCTGGCTCGGCACCGTGACGAGCAAGGAGTTCAACGCCGCCAAGTACGCCGAGATGGAGGTCCGGTCCCTGACCGGCCACGGTGCCGAGAAGGCGACCACCCACTAGGGCGGCCCGACGACCGCGCGGAGCCACGCGCCATACCCGGTCTGCGCGAACCACGGTGCCGCGTCCCCGAGCAGGGGGCGCGGCACCGTGCTGCCGGGACCGACCGGACTTATGTGGACGACACGGTCAGTGGCCCGCGAGCGGTCAACCTGCACGCCGTGGCCCGCGTCGTTGGGGTGTCCGAAAGGGGGACACCATGAAGACCACCCGCACGAACCGCACGACCCGCCTGGCCATCCGGTCACTCGTCGTCGCCGCCGCCCTCGGGGCCATCCCCGTCACTGCCGCGCTCGCCTCGCCGACGAGCGCGACCACCGCCACCACCGCCGCGCCGTACTGCGGCATCACGTGGGGCTCGCTCGCGAAGACCAACAGCACCATGGCCATCGGCCCGGTCACCGGGGTCCGGTCGGGCCGACACTCGTGCTACGACCGGCTCGTCGTCGACCTCAAGGGGAGGCCGTCGGGCTACACGGTGAAGTACGTCAGCAACGTGTTCACCGAGGGCCAGGGGAAGCTCGTGCCGCTGCGCGGCGGGGCCAAGCTGGTCGTCGTCGTCAACGCCCCGGCGTACAACCCGAACGGCACGACGTCCTACGCGCCGAAGAACCCCAAGGAGGTCGTCGACGTCACCGGGTACACGACGTTCCGACAGGTCGCCTGGGCCGGCACCTTCGAGGGGTACACCTCGATGGGCCTCGGTGTGCGGGCACGGCTGCCGTTCCGCGCCTTCACCGTCAACGACGGCACCACCAGCCGCCTCGTCATCGACGTCGCCCACCGCTGGTAGGCGACTGCGCGGCACACCTCCCGTGCGACCGGTCAGGTCGGCGGGAGTGTGCCGCCCGCGGGAGGTATGGCGCCCGCGCGCCGGTCGGTCAGGCCCTGGCCTTGTCGGGCGCCGTGGCCGACCGGCGCGCCAGGGCCGCGCGACCGGCGCGCACCAGCACGACCAGGACGGCCAGGACCGCCGCGAGGACGTACCACTTGGTCGACGAGGTGAGGAGGGCCTGCGAGTGGTGCCACCACTGGGTCCGCACGAAGAGCCACGCGGTGTCGGCGACGGTGCGCGCCTCCTCCTTGACGGGGACGCCCCCGGTGCCGGGACGCACCGTCTCCCAGCCGTACGACAGCGCCTTGGCGAGCAGGGCGAACACCAGCCAGGTCACCACCAGCCGCAGCAGGCTGAGCACCGTCGGCGCGACCCGCTGCCAGGTCGCCACCGCGAACGGAAGCGCGAGCGCCAGGGCCAGCGCCAGGCCGCGGGGCCAGGTCGTCGGCGACAGGCCGGCAACCACCGCCAGCACCGTCGCGGCGGCGAGCGCTCCCTTCGCCCCGCGCGCACCGAGCAGGATGCCGAGCAGCGCACCGCCGCCCAGCAGCGCGACGAGGACGAGGCGTTCGTGGGGATAGGTGTCCGTGTGCGGTCCGTCCAGGGCCCAGCCGAGGGCGCTGAACACCAGCACGATGGCGAACCGCGGCCAGGGCGAACGCACCACGAGCGACACCGACGCCGCGGCGGCCGTTGCGCCGAGGAAGAGCACGTCGCCCTTGAACACGTCGAGTGGCAGGTGCAGCCACGTCTCGAGTCCGAGGAAGCCGACCGGCCACCAGAGCAGCGCGCCGAGGACGAACGACAGGGGCGCCCAGAGGTGGCGGAGCCGTGCTGCGCCACGACGGGATCCGCGGCCGGGCTCGTCGGGGAAGGACGGCGCCGACGCCTGGGTCGTGGTGGTCACGGCGACGAGGCTAGCCGCTCGGCTGGCCCAGTGGGCCGCCGGACGACCACGCCGACCGTTCCCCTTGCAGTGGCAGGGGTCGGGCGGGTTGGCTGGGGGTAGCAAGCCAACGCCGTCTTCAGCCCTTCCAGGAGGAACCCGTGTCCGAGACCGGCACCACGAGCACCACCACGAGCCAGTCGCCGGAGCGGGACCTGTCCCCCTCCCCCGAGTTCGCGGCCCAGGCCAACGGCACCAAGGAGCTCTTCGACCAGGCCGAGTCCGACCACGAGGGCTTCTGGGCCGCCCAGGCCCGCCAGCGCATCAGCTGGGCCAAGGACTTCGACCAGACCCTGGACTGGAGCGGTGCACCCTTCGCCCAGTGGTTCGTCGGCGGTGAGCTCAACGTCGCCCACAACTGCGTCGACCGCCACGTGGAGGCGGGCAACGGTGACCGCGTCGCCATCCACTTCGAGGGCGAGGGTGGCGACACCCGCACCATCACGTACGCCGACCTGCAGAAGGACGTCGCGAAGGCCGCGAACGCACTCGAGTCCCTCGGGGTGGCCAAGGGCGACCGCGTCGCGATCTACCTGCCGATGATCCCCGAGGCCGTCGTCGCGATGCTGGCCTGCGCCCGCATCGGCGCGCCGCACTCGGTGGTGTTCGGCGGGTTCTCGGCCGACGCCCTGCGCACCCGCATCGCTGACGCCGAGGCCAAGGTCGTCATCACCGCCGACGGCCAGTTCCGCCGGGGGAAGCCGGCAGCGCTGAAGCCTGCCGTCGACGCCGCCGTCACGGGTGACAGCACCGTGGAGAAGGTCCTCGTCGTCAAGCGCACCGAGGGCGAGGTCGAGTGGGACGACCAGCGCGACGTCTGGTGGCACGACGTCGTCGACAGTGCGAGCGACGAGCACGAGGCCGTCGCCCACGACAGCGAGCACCCGCTCTTCATCCTCTACACGTCCGGCACCACCGGGAAGCCCAAGGGCATCTTCCACACCACGGGCGGCTACCTCACGCAGGCGGCCTACACGAACTCCGTCGTCCACGACGTGCACCCCGAGACCGACGTCTACTGGTGCACCGCCGACATCGGCTGGGTCACCGGCCACAGCTACATCGTCTACGGCCCGCTCGCGAACGGCGCGACGCAGGTCATCTACGAGGGCACCCCGGACACGCCGCACCAGGGCCGGTGGTGGGAGATCGTCGAGAAGTACAAGGTCTCGATCCTCTACACCGCGCCGACGGCGATCCGGACGTTCATGAAGTGGGGCGACGACATCCCGGCGAAGTTCGACCTGTCGTCGCTGCGCGTGCTCGGGTCGGTCGGCGAGCCGATCAACCCCGAGGCGTGGCTCTGGTACCGCAAGCACATCGGCAGCGACAAGGCCCCGATCGTCGACACGTGGTGGCAGACCGAGACCGGCGGCATCATGATCAGCCCGCTGCCGGGCGTCACCACGCTCGAGCCCGGCTCGGCGCAGCGCCCGATCCCCGGCATCAGCGCCGAGATCCTCGACGACGAGGGCCAGCCGCTGCACGACCCCGAGGCCGTCGGCTACCTCGTGCTCACCAAGCCGTGGCCCGGCATGCTCCGCGGCATCTGGGGCGACCCCGAGCGCTACAAGGAGACGTACTGGTCGCGGTTCGGCGAGAAGTACTACTTCGCCGGCGACGGGGCCAAGTACGACGAGAAGGGGAACATCTGGCTCCTGGGCCGCGTCGACGACGTCATGAACGTGTCCGGCCACCGCCTCTCCACCGCCGAGATCGAGTCGGCCCTCGTGTCGCACCCGTCGGTCGCCGAGGCCGCGGTCGTCGGTGCGACGGACGAGACCACGGGCCAGGCGGTGTGCGCGTTCGTCATATTGCGCGGTGGGTTCGTCGACAACGGTGACGAGACCGTCCAGGAGCTGCGCAACCACGTGGCCAAGGAGATCGGTCCGATCGCCAAACCCCGCCAGATCATGGTGGTCGCCGAGCTCCCCAAGACCCGCTCGGGCAAGATCATGCGCCGCCTGCTGCGCGACGTCGCCGAGAACCGCGAGGTCGGCGATGTCACGACCCTGGCCGACTCGTCGGTCATGAACCTCATCAAGCAGGGCATGTCGGGTTCGTCGGAGGACTGACCTCCACCACACCACCCCGCGCAGGTATGCCACGGACGCACCTCGCGTCCGCGGCACGCCTGTGTCCGTGGCGGGGTTTGGACGCTGCGGAAGCGGGTAGGTGACCGGAGAACGCCATCACCGACAGAAGGAGCACAGCCATGTCAGCTGACGAGAAGGTCGCCAAGGACCTCGTGGAGACCCTCAAGGACGGCCGCAACGGCTTCACGTCCGCCGCCGAGAAGCTGCGTGACAGCGACAGCCCGGAGGCCGCGTCGACGCTCGAGCGCCTGGCCGAGCAGCGCGCCGCCTTCGCGCGCGACATCGTGTCCATGGGCCACGACTACGGTGACGACGTCGACGAGAGCGGCTCGGTGGCCGCCACGCTGCACCGCGGCTGGCTGTCCCTCAAGGACGCCCTGACCGGCGACGACGCCTCAGGTGTCCTCGGCGCGGCCGTCACCGGTGAGGACCACGCGGTGTCGGAGTACGAGAAGGCGCTGGCGGAGGACGACCTCAGCGACGGGTTCCGCACCGTCGTCCAGCAGCAGCACGCCGCGATCGTGGCGGCGCGCGACGAGGTCAAGGCGCTCCAGCGGACCGCCTGACCCTGTCCGACGAGTCCTGAGCGCCTGACCCCGCCCCGGCGTGGTCAGGCGCTCAGGGCCTCCGGGAACGTGGGCGCGCCCGGCATGGGAGTCCACTGGCCGCGGGAGACCAGGACCTCGCGCAGCAGGTCGGGCCGGTCGCTGATGATGCCGTCCACCCCGGCGTCGAGGACCCGGCGCATCGCGACCGGGTCGTCGATGGTCCAGACGACCACCCGCACACCGATGCGGTGCGCACCCTCGACCAGTCGCTCGACGAACACCGGCACGCGGCCCAGGCGCAGGGGCACGTGGGCGAACTCCGCGGTCGCCAGGCGCCGCGATGGCCGCACCCCCGTCCGCGACGACGTGACCAGGGCGGCGAGCGAACGCCAGCCGAGGGCGCTGCGCACCCCGGGTGCCTCGGCCCGCACGGTCGCTAGCCAGCTGTCCCACGCGCCCGCCACACAGACGCGCTCCCGGAAGTCCTTGTGCTGCAAGACCTTCACGAGGGGACCAATGGCCCCGCGGTCCTTGAGGTCGACGGTGAACCGGGCGTCGGGGAACGCCTCCAAGGCCTCGGTCAGGGTCGGGATCGGCTCAGTGCCCTCCACCCGTATGCCGCGCAACCGCGCGAGGGTGTGCCGGGCGACAGGGCCGCGGCCGTCCGTGACGCGGTCGAGGGTGTTGTCGTGGAAGCAGACGAGGTGGCCGTCGGACGTGAGCTTGACGTCGGTCTCGAGGTAGCGGAAGCCGAGGGCGGCAGCCCGACCGAACGCGGCCAGGGTGTTCTCGGGCGCGAGGCCGGCGCCTCCGCGGTGGGCGAGGGCGATGGGTCCGAACTCGGAGCCGTAGGCCATGGCACCAGCGTGCCGAAGGAAACGGCCACCACGGACCGGAAACGGCCGTTGGGACCACTGTTCACCCCATCAGGGACAACCGTTCGCCCGATGCTGCCGTGCGGACACCCGGTGACCCCTACCGGGCGCCGCGCATCTCCCGCGAGATGGCCTCGGCGGCACGGTGCAGCGGACCCGTCGCCCGCGCGACGAACTCGTCGGTCACCCGCGTCACGGGTCCGGAGACCGACAGGGCCAGGAGCTGCGGCGCGTCGGGGACGGCCACCGCGACGCAGCGGACGCCGACCTCCTGCTCCCCCTCGTCGAGGGCGTGACCTCGACGGCGGGTGCGTTCGAGCTCGGCGAGGAACTCCTCCGGGGTGGTGATCGTGTGCTCGGTCCGGGCCGGCATCCCGGTGCGCTCCAAGAGGGCGCGGACGTCGGCCGGGTCGAGGTCGGCCATGATCGCCTTGCCGACCCCGGTGGAGTGCGGCAGGACCCGACGGCCCACCTCGGTGAACATGCGCATCGAGTTGCGGGAGGCCATCACCTGGCCGACGTAGACCACCTGGTCGCCGTCGAGCATCGCGAGGTTGACCGACTCCCCGAGCTCGTGGGCGAGCCGCTCCATGTGGGGGCGGGCCCAGCGGCCGAGCATGCGCGAGGTGGTCTCGCCGAGGCGGATCAGGCGCGGTCCGAGCGAGTACTGGCGGGAGGCCTCCTGGCGCACGTAGCCGAGGTCGACCAGCGTGCGCACGAGGCGGTGGATCGTCGGCAGCGGCAGGTCGGCGTCGTTCGCGAGCTGGGAGAGGCTGATCACCCCACCGGCGTCGGCCATCGTCTCGAGGATGGCGAAGGCCCGCTCGAGGGACTGCACCCCACCGGTCTTGGGCGCCGCCGTGACCGGCTCGATCGCGGTCTCGTCGGTGCTCATATATCTCTCCCCACGAGGCGAATGAGAAGAAGATTTCGTATCATGGAAGTATCGTAGTGCACCGACCCCGACAGTGAGGATGAGCCACCGATGTCCGCCATCACCGTGACCGGAGGCCCGGTCGAGCGCAGCGACGAGGTCCTGACCCCCGAGGCCCTCGACTTTCTCGCCGAGCTGCAGACCCGCTTCGGCGGCACCCGCGACGAGCTCCTCGCCGCCCGCAGGGCTCGCCGCGAGGAGGTCTCGAAGACCGGCCGGCTCGACTTCCTCGACGAGACCCGGGAGGTGCGCGAGGGCGACTGGACCGTGGCGCAAGCGCCGGCCGACTTCCGCGACCGCCGTGTCGAGATCACTGGTCCGACCGAGCGCAAGATGGCGATCAACGCCCTCAACTCCGGCGCCAAGGTGTGGCTGGCCGACCTCGAGGACGCGAACACCCCGCACTGGGCCAACGTCATCGGCGGCCAGGTCAACCTGCGAGACGCCGTCCGCGGCACGATCGCGTTCACCTCGCCGCAGGGCAAGGACTACTCGCTCGAGGACCCGAGCTCCACGCCGGTGATCGTGCCGCGTCCCCGCGGCTGGCACCTCGACGAGGAGCACCTGCAGCTGGACGGCAGGCCGCTGGTCGGAGCGCTCGTCGACTTCGGCCTGTACTTCTTCCACAACGCCAAGGAGCTCCTCGAGCGTGGCAGCGGCCCGTACTTCTACCTGCCGAAGATGGAGTCGCACCGCGAGGCCCGCCTCTGGAACGACGTCTTCACCTTCGCCCAGGAGCACGTCGGCGTCCCCCACGGCTCGATCCGGGCAACCGTCCTCATCGAGACCATCCCGGCCGCGTTCGAGATGGACGAGATCCTCTACGAGCTGCGCGACCACGCCGCCGGCCTCAACGCGGGGCGCTGGGACTACCTGTTCTCCATCATCAAGTACTTCCGCGACTCCGGTCCCGAGTTCACGCTCCCCGACCGCAACGCCGTGACGATGACCGCGCCGATGATGAAGGCCTACAGCGAGCTGCTCGTGAAGACCTGCCACCGGCGCGGAGCATTCGCGATCGGCGGCATGGCTGCGTTCATCCCGAGCAAGGACCCCGAGGTCAACGACCAGGCGTTCGCCAAGGTCCGCGCCGACAAGGAGCGCGAGGCCGGCGCGGGGTTCGACGGCTCGTGGGTCGCGCACCCGGGCATGGTCGACCTCTGCAAGGAGGTCTTCACCGAGGTCCTCGGCGACCGGCCCAACCAGCTCGGCAAGCAGCGCGACGACGTCTCGGTCTCCGCCGACGACCTGCTCGCAGCGGGCAAGACGCCCGGTGACCGCACCGAGGAGGGCCTGCGCGGCAACATCACCGTGGGCATCGCCTACCTCCAGTCGTGGCTGCGGGGCAACGGCGCGGTCGGCATCCACAACCTCATGGAGGACGCCGCCACCGCCGAGATCTCGCGTTCGCAGATCTGGCAGTGGATCCACAACGAGGTCACCCTCACCTCCGGGGAGAAGGTCACCCGCGAGCTCGTCGACCGCCTGGTCGAGGAGGAGTATGCAGCGTTGGAGGAGTCCGTCGGCACGGACGCCTTCGCCGACGGCGAGTGGGAGGCCGCTCGCCGGCTGTTCGTCGAGTGCGCGCTCGACCCCGACTTCCCCGACTTCCTCACCCTCCCCGCCTACACCGAGGTGCTCCGGCTCGAGAAGGCCTGACCTCCACCGCTTCGCCCACGACGCCCGCCCCGGTCGGACCCGGGGCGGGCGTCGTCGTCAGCGGGTCGCGGGACGGCGGAACCGCCCGGCGGCGATCTGGTCGCCACCGACCCAGACGCCCTCGATGTCGCTCGTCGTGCCCAGCGCGAACACCTTGGCCAGGGCGTCCACGGTCGAGTTCGCGTTGCCGAGCCCGACGTCGAGCGGGTTGCCCGCCTGCGGCAGCACCCACACCGCGTCGAACTGCTTGCCCACCGACAGGTCACCGACCTCGTCGGCCAGGCCGAGCGCGTCGGCACCGGCCGACGTCGCCAGCCACAGCAGGTGGGCCGACGTGAGCGCCACGCCGTCGGCGCCGAGCAGCTGCTGCATGAAGTAGGCCTGCAGCCCCTCCTTCAGCAGCGAGAAGCCTGTTCCTGCACCGACGTCCGACCCCAACGCCACCCGGACCCCGTGGTCGAGGTGCCGCTGCAGCGGGAACAACCCGCTTCCCAGCGCGGAGTTGCTCGTCGGGCAGTGCGACACGGAGGCGTCCTGGCTGGCGAGCAGGGCCAGCTCCTCGTCGACCGGGTGCACGTTGTGGGCCAGCACCGAGTTGCGGTCGACCAGGCCGTGGTTGGCGTAGGTGTGGACGTAGTTCGTCCCACCGAAGAGCCGCCTCACCTCGGCGACCTCGAAGAGGTTCTCGTTGACGTGGGAGGTGAACCACGAGCCCTGCACCTCCTTGAACGTCGCCGCGCACGACTCGAGCATCGCGTCGCTGGCGGAGAACGAGAAGCGGGGCGTCACGGCATACCGGAGGCGACCGTGGCCGTGCCAGCGCTCGGCGAGCCCGCGCGCCTCGTCGTAGGCCCGGTCGGGGGTGGACAGCAGCTCGGGCCGCAGGCTGCGGTCCGAGACGACGAGCCCGGTGGTGACCCGCAACCCGGCCACGTCGGCGGCGGCGAACATCGAGTCGACGGCGGTGGCGAAGTGGGAGCCGAACACGAGCGCCGTCGTGGTGCCGGCATCGACCAGACCGGTGACGAAGTCGCGCGCGACACCCTTGGCGTAGGCGACGTCGGCGAGGCGTGCCTCCTCGGGGAGGGCGCACTGGTCGAGCCAGTCGAGCAGCGGCATGCCCAGACCGCCGATGACCCGCACCTGCGGGTAGTGCACGTGGGTGTCGACCAGGCCCGGCAGGAGCATGCCCCCGGGCAGCTCGATGACCACCTCGTCCGGGTGCTCGGCGCGCACCTCGGCGAAGGAACCGCGCGCGACGATGAGCCCCGACTCGTCGACGACGAGGCCGCCGTCCTCCTCTGCACGCAGGGCGCCACCGGCGAAGGGGTCGGACGGGGTGTCGACGATGCGGGCGCGGTAGAGGGTCACGTCGTGACCTGCTGGCGGTCGTCGACACGGGCCGAGGACCGTTCGGCCTCGAACACCCGCACGAGGTCGGCAGCGACGCTCACGGCGATGGTCGCGGGATCCTTGCCGGTGAGCTCGGGCAGGCCGATCGGCGTGGTGATACGACTGAGGGTTTCGGCCGAATGTCCCTCCGCCGCAAGGCGCTTGCGGAAGCGGGACCACTTCGCCGACGAGCCGATGAGCCCGATCGACGCGAGGTGGCTGCAGCGCAGCGCGGAGTCGCACAGGGCCGCGTCCTCGGCGTGGTCATGCGTCATGACGAGGACGTGCGTGCCGTGCGGCACCTGGCCTAGCACCAGCTCGGGCACCGGTGCGTGGTGGGCGTGCACCCGCGCGACGGCGTCGTCGAGCGGCGCCAGCCTCCGTGGTGAGACGTGGTCGGCGCGCGAGTCGACGAGGTGCAGCTCGAGGTCGTGCCGCGCGAGGATGCGGGCCAGCTCGAGGCCGACGTGGCCCATCCCGAAGATCGCCACCGAGGGGGCCACGGCCAGCGGCTCGAGCAGGATGACGACCTCCCCGCCGCAGCACTGCTGACCGTGCTCGGCACGCGCCTTGTCGTTGAGCGACAACGACAGCTGCTCGGGGACGAGCACGCCCTCGGCGACCATGGTCCGTGCCCGGGCCACGGCAGTGGCCTCGAGGTTGCCCCCGCCGATGCTGTCCCAGGCGTCGTCGACGGAGACGACCATCTTGGCTCCCGCCTCCCGCGGCGAGTGGCCGCGGACGGAGACGAGGGTGACCAGGACGCCGGCGCGACGCTCGCGCCGGAGCCGTTCGACCGCTGCCAGCCAGTGCATCTCAGGCTCCACCGGAGGCGGACTGCGCCGCGAGCTCGGAGTGCGGGCGCAGCGGCTTGGTCGCCGGCTGGTCGGGGACCACGCCGGGAGCGCCTTCCTCGACGTGGCCGTGCTCGTCGCGTCCACCACCGCTGCGACGGGCCTGCTCCAGCGCCCACCACACGGCCTCGGGGGTCGCCGGCGAGGCAAGGTCGACGCTGGTGCCCGCCGGCCCGAACGCCGCGGCAGCCTGGCGCAACGCCTCCCGGACGGAGAACGCGAGCATGAGCGGCGGCTCGCCGACCGCCTTGGAACCGTAGACGGCGCCGTCCTCGTGGGCCCGCTGGAGCAGCGCCACGTTGAAGACCTCGGGCATCTCGGAGAAGCTCGGCAGCTTGTAGGTGCTGGCCGCCTGGGTCGCCAGCCGACCGCGGGACGGCCGGTCGCTCTCGTCCCAGCGCAGGTCCTCCAGGGTCAGCCAGCCGGCGCCCTGGACGAACGCGCCCTCGACCTGACCGATGTCGACCAGCGGCGAGAGGCTGTCGCCGACGTCGTGGACGATGTCCACCCGGCGCGTGCGGTAGGCGCCGGTGAACCCGTCGACCTCGACCTCGGTGGCCGCGACGCCGTACGAGAAGTACTTGAACGGTGACCCGTGCATGATCGAGGAGTCCCAGTGCAGTCCCTCGGTGCGGTAGAAGCCCGCCGCCCACAGCTGGACCCGCTGGAAGTACGCCTGGTTGACCAGGTCGGCCCACGGCACCGACTCGCTGCCACCGACCGTGGTCACCTGCCCGTCGACGAACCTGACGTCGGCCGGGTGCACCCCGAGCCTGCGACCCGCGACCTCACGCAGCCGTTCGAGCACCTGCTCGCAGGCGTTCTTCACCGCCCCACCGTTGAGGTCGGCACCGGAGCTGGCCGCGGTGGCCGAGGTGTTGGGCACCTTGTCGGTGCGGGTCGGTGCGAGGCGCACGGTCGACAGGGGCACCCCGAGGGTCGTGGCCGCGACCTGGAGCATCTTGGTGTGCAGACCCTGCCCCATCTCGGTGCCGCCGTGCGTGATGAGCACCGAGCCGTCCTTGTAGACGTGGACGAGGGCGCCCGCCTGGTTGAAGGCGGTGAAGTTGAAGGAGATCCCGAACTTCACCGGCGTCATGGCCAGCCCACGCTTGGTGTGCTCGTGGGTCGCGTTGAACTCCTCGATCTTCGCCTGGCGGGCCCGGATGTCACCGGTCGTGAGGACCTGGTCCCAGCAGGTGCCGGTCCGCTCGGGGTGCCGGACCGGCTGCCCGTACGGCGTGCTCTGGCCGTCTGCGTAGAAGTTGCGGCTCCGCAGGTCGATGGGGTCTATGCCCAGCAACGGAGCACACCGGCCGAGGATGTCCTCGATGACGAGCATCCCCTGCGGTCCACCAAATCCTCGGAACGCGGTCTGGGAGGTCTTGTGGGACTTGGCGATCCGGCCGTTCACGCGGATGTTGGGGATCCAGTAGGCGTTGTCGATGTGGCACAGCGCGCGCGCCAGGACGGGCTCGGACAGGTCGAGGCTCCACCCGCCGTCGGACGTGAGGGTCGCGTCGAGCGCCCGGATCAGCCCGGACTCGTCGAACGCCACCCGCCACTGCGCGTGGAACCCGTGCCGCTTGCCGGACATCGTCATGTCCTGGGTGCGCGTGAGGCGCAGCCGCACCGGGCGACCGGTGAGCCGCGCCCCCAGGGCGGCGATGGCGGCATACCCGTGGGGTTGCATCTCCTTGCCCCCGAAGCCGCCCCCCATGCGCAGGCACTGCACCGTGACCTCGTTGCTCGGCACGCCGAGGACGTGGGCCACGATGTCCTGCGTCTCGGTCGGGTGCTGGGTGCTGCTCTGGATGAAGACCTGGCCGTTCTCGTCCACCAGGGCGAGCGAGGCGTGCGTCTCGAGGTAGAAGTGCTCCTGGCCGGCGAACTCGAACTCCCCGCTGAACACGTGGGCCGCGCCGTCGAACCCGGCGTCGATGTCACCGCGCTCCACCTTGGGCCGCGCCCCCTGGAAGCTGTCGGCCTCGATGGCCTCACGGACGCTGACGATCGAGGGCAGCGGCTCGTAGTCGACCTCGACGGCCAGGGACCCGAGGCGCGCGGCCTCGAGCGTCTCGCCGAGGACCCAGCACACCGCGTGGCCGTGGAACATCACCTCGGACGGGAACAGCGGCTCGTCGTGCTTCACGCCGGCGTCGTTGACCCCGGGGACGTCGTCCGCGGTGAGGACCCGGACCACTCCGGGCACGTCGAGGGCCGGGGCCGTGCGCAAGCCGGTCACCCGGGCGTGGGCGTGCGGAGCCTGCACCGGGTGGGCGTGCAGGACAGCGTGCGTGCGCTGGACGAGGTCGTCGGTGTAGAGGGCCAGACCGGTCACGTGCAGAGCGGCCGCCTCGTGCGGGATCTCTTGTCCGACAACGGGGTTCGCCGGGCGCTCGGAGAGTGCGCTCATGCTCCCACCTCCTGCGGGGTCGCGGTCTGGGCATGCAGCTTGAGGAGGGCGGTGCCGAGCATCGCGGAGCGGTATGGAGCGCTGGCCCGGTGGTCGTCCATCGGCGTGCCCTCGCGGGCCATCACGTCCGCCGCCTCGCGGACGACGTCGATGGTCCAGGCGCGCCCCTCGAGCGCGGCCTCGGTGGCGAGCGCCCGCACAGGGGTCGCCGCCACACCGCCGAGGCCGATGCGCGCCTTGGCGACGACACCCTCCTGCACGTCGATGGCGAAGCCGACAGCGACGCTGGAGATGTCGTCGAACCGGCGCTTGGCGATCTTGTGGAACGCGGCGATCCCGCTGACGGGCAGGGGGATCCGCACTGCGCGGATGAGCTCGTCGTCGCGCTTGACGGTCTGGCGGTACCCGGTGAAGTAGTCCGACAGGGGCACCTCGCGGTCCCCGTCGACGGACGCCAGCACCACGGTGGCCTCGAGGGCGAGCAGCGCCGGTGGGCTGTCGCCGATCGGCGAGCCGGTGCCGAGGTTGCCGCCGATGGTGGCGCCGTTGCGGATCAGGCGTGAGGCGAACTGGGGGAACAGCTGGTCCAGCAACGGGATCCGGCCCTCCAGCCCACGCTCGACCTCGCTCAGCGTCAGGGCTGCGCCGATCTCGACCGAGTGGTCCCCCACGTGGAAGCTGCGCAGCTCGGGGAGTCGGTCGATGCCGATGGCGTACGGCGCGCGGACACCTCGGATGTTGACCTCGACGCCCCAGTCGGTCGAACCGGCGACGAGGACGGCGCCCGGGTGGTCGGCGAGCAGGGCGAGCGCCTGCGGCAGGTCGGCGGGTCGCTCGAAGACGCCGCTCGAGCCCTCGAGGCGGGTGTGGGCGGCGACGGGAGCCGGACGGCTCGAGCGCTCGGCGAGCGGGTCCCCGTCGGCGGGCTGCTCGAGCGCGTAGGCGGCGTCACGGATGGGCCGGTAGCCGGTGCAACGACACAGGTTGCCGGACAGGGCATGCAGGTCGAACCCGTTCTCGCCGTGCTCGGGGTCGGTGCCGTGCGCGGCGTGGGCCGACCCGTTGGACGACACCGCGTCGTCGGAGGGTCCACCGGGCGCCGGGCAGCGGTCTCCGCGGTAGAACTCGGCTGCCATGCTGCAGATGAACCCGGGCGTGCAGTAGCCGCACTGCGACCCACCCCGGACGGCCATCTCGCGCTGCACCGGGTGGAGGTCGTCGGGGGTGCCGAGGCCCTCGGCGGTGACGACCTCCTGGCCGTCGAGTGCCGCCGCAGGGATGAGACAGGCGTTGACGGCGGTCCACCGGGAGGCGTCGTCCCCGTCGGGTCGGGCAATCATCACCGAGCAGGCGCCGCACTCCCCCTCGGCGCACCCTTCCTTGGCCCCCGTCAGGCCCTGGGCCCGCAGGAAGTCCAACGCGTTCGTCGCCGGGTCGACCCCGGTGAGGGGGCGCGCCGCCCCGTTGACCGTGACCTCGTGCCGTGACGCCATACCCGCAGCTCCCGTCCCCCGCCGTTGGGGTCCATCATCCACCCGGGCGAGATCGACCGGGTGCATGGTTGCGTGACGAGCGGGTCCGCCGGTTATCCATGCAGAACAACGGCCGCGTTGTGCTGCGACGACGGTAATCCTCTACAAACTGTTGAATCAAGGGTTTGCGGCCTGCTGTTTCAAGGACTGGACCGATGCCGCGGCCTCAGCCCTGGCGGCCGAAGGCGGACAGGGCGCCGGTGAAGGCCTTGGGCGGCGGCGGGGCGAGCTCACCGTGGGTCGCGGGCCGAAGTCCCTGTCGCACCAGCGACTCCGCGAGCAACGTCCCGGCGGCGACGCCGTCGACGACCGGCACCCCGAGCTGTTGCGTGAGCAGCTCGGGGAGGCCGGCCATCCCCGCGCACCCGAGCACGATGGCGTCGCTGCCGTCCTGGGCCAGGGCGGTCTTCGCGAAGGCCAGGATCACGGCATACGTGTGGTCCTGGTCCTCCTCCAGCTCGAGGACGGGGATGTCGCAGGCGTGCACCCCGGCGCACTGCCGCTCGAGACCATAGGTTCGGGTGAGGTCCCACGCGCGGCCGACCGTCCGGTTCATCGTCGTGACGACGCTGAACGACCGGCCGAGCAGCGACGCGGTCTTCATCGCCGCCTCGGCGATGCCGATCACCGGCCTGGACGCGGCCTCCCGCGCAGCGTCCAGGCCGGGGTCCCCGAAGCAGGCGAGCACGAACGCGTCCGCCTGCGTGTCCTCGCGGATGATCTCGAGCACTCCCGGGACGCTGAGCGCCTCGTCGTAGTGGCTCTCGATCGACGCCGGCCCCATCGCCGGGGTCCGTCCCGTCACGACGGTCCCGGGTCCCGCCACGCGCCTGGCCTCCGACTCGATGAGCGAGGTCATCGCGACCGTCGTGTTGGGGTTGATAACGGTGAGTCGGACGGTGTCGTTGGCACCCACGGCGGTCACTCCGAGACGGTCTTGCCGACGCACTTGGCCGCCAGCTGCTCGGCGCCGATCCCCATGCGGGGGGCGATGAGGGCGTAGGCGGCGAAGCCGATTCCGCAGCCGATGAACCAGCTGTAGTCGTCGAACCGGTTGATGCCGGGCACGAACACCGCGAGCATCGCGCACACCGCGGCGATGGCGGTGGCCCAGATCGCCGACGGGTTGTAGCCCTTCGTGTAGTGGTAGGCCCCGGACTCGTCGAGGGTGAACAGGTCGTCGATGCAGACCTGCTGCTTGTGCACGACGTAGTAGTGGGCGATGAGGACCCCGAAGAGCGGACCGATGAAGGCACCCAGGGTGTCCAGCGTGTAGTGGATCGTCTCGGGGCTGTTGTAGAGGTTCCACGGGGTGAGGAGGACCGAGCCGACGGCGGCGATCATGCCGCCCATGCGCCAGCTGATCTTCTGAGGGCTGACGTTGGAGAAGTCGAACGCGGGGGAGACGAAGTTGGCGACGATGTTGATGCCGATCGTGGCCGTGGTGAAGGTCAGCGCCGCCAGGACGAGGGCGAAGGTGTTGTCGATGTGTCCCACCGTCTCCACGGGGTCGGTGATGAGCTTGCCGTAGACCGGCAGGGTCGCCGCGGCGGTGAGGACGGTCAGCAGCGAGAAGAAGACGAAGTTGACCGGCAGGCCCCAGAAGTTGCCCTTCTTCACGGCTTCGAACGACCGGCCGTACCGCGAGAAGTCACCGAAGTTGAGCATCGGCCCGGAGAAGTACGAGACCACCAGCGCGGTCGCGGCGAGCATGGTCGTGAAGACCTTGCCTCCGGAGAGCTCGTGGTCCGAGAGGTTGAGGTTGACGTTCCAGCCGGCCTTGGACAGCAGGTAGACGCAGAGCGCGATCATGACGACGTAGACGGCCGGGCCGGCGAAGTCGATGAACTTGCGGATGGTGTTCATGCCGGTCCAGAAGACCGCCGCCTGGGCCACCCAGAGGAGGGCGAACGTCGCGTAGCCGAGGGTGGAGAGCCCGAGGAACCCGTGCTGGTCCACCTCGGCGTACGGCGCGAGCCCGGGCCACATGCGGACCAGCAGGATGTCCAACGAGGCCGACGCGAGGTAGGTCTGGATGCCGTACCAGGCCACCGCGATCAGGCCGCGGATGATGGCCGGGATGTTGGCGCCCAGGACCCCGAAGACCGAGCGGCAGATCACGGGGTACGGGACGCCCGTGCGCTGGCTCGGCTTGGCCACGAGGTTGCAGAAGAACAGGACGATGGTGATGCCGACGATGAGGCACACGAACACCTGCCAGCTGGTCAGGCCGAGGGCGAAGAGGCTGCCGGCGGTGATGTACCCGCCGACGCTGTGCACGTCGGACATCCAGAACGCGAAGATGTTGTACCAGGACCACGTCTGCTCCTTGAGCGGCGCGAGGTCCTCGTTGGTCAGGCGCTCGTCGTACGACGGCTTGATCAGGCCGGCGCCGGCGCCGTGGTCGTGCTCGCCGTGGTGGGTCGCGAAACCGGCTGCAGCGGCTGCCGCCTCGGTCTCGAAGGGCTTCTCAGTGGTGCTCATCCGGACTCCTTTGTCCACCGCGTCGGCCGCGGATCCTGCGGAGAACGCTAGGGACGGAACCGGGGTGGAAGAAGGCCTTGAACCGTATATCTGCGTATATCCACACGGGCCTTGCGCCGGTCGGCGCGGGTCGGCGCGCCGGTGAGCGCGCCGCTCAGCCCTGGTCGCCGAGGCGGGAGATGCAGGCGGTCAGCCGGTCGTGGTGCTCGTGGCTCGCCTCGCGCAGGCCGGCCGCGTCGCGGGCCACGAACGCATCGAGCATCGCCTGGTGGTCGACGCGCATCTCCTCGCGCTCGTCCTCGGTGACGCGCATCATCGTCTGGACCGGCTCGGTGAGGTTCCAGGCGATGTCGAGCATGTGCAGCAGCCGCGGCATGCGGCAGGGCGCGAGCAGCGCCTCGTGGAACTCACGGCTCGCCCGCTGGAAGCCGGCGGCGTCACCGTCCGCCACCGCCTGCACGAGCTGCCCGTGGATCGCGGCGGCGCGGGTGTGGTCGGCCGGGGTCGACTGCAGCGCAGCAGCGTCCAGAGCAGCTGCCTCGAGCGCGCCCCGCACGACGTAGAGCTCGTCGAGCTCGGCCGCGGAGAGGGCGGTGACGGTGTAGCCGAGGCGGGGTTGGTGCTCGAGCAGGCCCTCACCGAGGAGGGTCTTGAGAGCCTCCCGGACCGGGATGAGTGACACCCCGAAGAACGCTGCTACGTCGTCGAGCGGGATGGGGCTGCCGGGTGGGACCGCGCCGGACGCGATGACCCGGCGCAGCTCCGAGAGCACCTGCGGACCGGTGGCATAGCTGCCCTCGCGGACGAGCAGGCTGACGATGCCCGACTGCCGTCGTGGCTGGTTCACGCTGCCCCTCCTCGCCCGGTCACCCGACCATCATGCCCACCCGAGTCCGTCCACCTACACGAACTGGCGGCTGAGCTTCGCGTGCCGGTTGACGTCCTTGTAGAGCAGGTAGCGGAACCGACCGGGGCCACCGGCGTAGCAGGCCTGGGGGCAGAAGGCGCGCAGCCACATGAAGTCGCCCTCCTGCACCTCGACCCAGTCGTTGTTGAGCAGGTAGACGGCCTTGCCCTCGAGGACGTAGAGGCCGTGCTCCATGACGTGGGTCTCGGGGAACGGGATCGCCCCGCCGGGCTCGAAGTTGACGATGTTGACGTGCATGTCGTGGCGCACGTCCTGGGGGTCGACGAACCGCTGGGTCGTCCACACGCCGTCGGTGCCGGGCATCTCGCCGCCCTCGACATCGGTCTCGTTGGTGACGAACGGCTCCGGCACGTCGATGCCATCCACCCGCTCGTACGCCTTGCGGATCCAGTGGAACTTCGCCGTCTCCTTCGAGTCGGCGCGCAGCGTCCACTCGCAGCCGGCGGGGAGGTACGCGTACCCACCGGGACCGAGGTCGTGCGAGACCCCTTCGATGGTGATCCGCACGCCACCCGCGACGACGAAGACCACGCCCTCGGCGCCGGGGTCGAGCTCGGGCCGGTCGGAGCCGCCTCCCGGCGAGACCTCGACGATGTACTGCGAGAACGTCTCGGCGAACCCCGACAGGGGCCGAGCGATCACCCACAGCCGCGTGTCGTCCCAGAAGGGCAGGTTGCTGGTGACGATGTCGGTCATCGTCCCGCGCGGCAGCACGGCATACGCCTCGGTGAAGGTGGCCCGGTCGGTGGTGAGCTGCGTCTGCGGCGGCAGCCCACCGGCGGGGGCGTAGTACTTCGGTGTCGTGGTACGGGGGGTGGTCATGACTGTCCTCTCGTCAGGAGCCGCCCGCGCGGGTCGGCTCCGAGGTCGACCGGTGTGCCGTGCAGCCAGGTCTGGCGGACGACTCCGGTGAGCGTGCGGCCGGCGTACGCCGACACGGGGTTCTTGTGGTGCAGGTGGCCGATCTCGACGGTGAAGGCCTCGTCGGGCGCGAAGACGGCGAAGTTCGCCATCGCGCCGGGCTCGATGCGTCCGCGGTCGGTGAGCCCGGTCTGGTCGGCGGGACCGGTCGCCATCCACTGGACGACGTCGGCGAGCGACAGGCCACGCTCGCGTGCCCCGGTCCACGTGGCCGACAGCCCGACCTGGAGGCCCGCGATGCCGCCCCAGGCCTGGCCGAAGTCACCCGTGTCGAACCGCTTGAGGTCCTCGGTGCACGGTGAGTGGTCGGTGACGACGAGGTCGATGGCACCTTCGACCAGCCCGTCCCAGAGGAGCTCGCGGTTGGCCGCCTCACGGATCGGCGGGCAGCACTTGAACTCCGTCGCCCCGTCCGGGATCTCCTCCGCCGTGAAGGACAGGTAGTGCGGGCAGGTCTCGACGGTCAGCCGGACCCCGTCGGCGCGGGCTGACCGGATCATGGGCAGCGCGTCGGAGCTCGACAGGTGCAGGATGTGCGCCCGGGCACCGGTCCAGCGGGCCAGCTCGATGACCTGGGCGATGGCGAGGTTCTCGGCGCCCCGCGGGCGCGAGTGCAGGAACCGGTCGTACTCCTCGCCGTCCGGGGCCGCTGCGTGGTCGATCGCGTGGGAGTCCTCGGCGTGCACGATCATCAGCGCGTCGAACGACCCAGTCTCGCGCATCGCCGCCTCGAGCTCGTCCGGCTCGAGGTGGGGGAACTCGTCGACACCCGAGTGCAGCAGGAAGCACTTGAAACCGAAGACCCCGGCGTAGTGCAGGGGCCGCAGGTCCGCCACGTTCCCGGGGATCGCGCCACCCCAGAAGCCGACGTCGACGTACGCCTGGTCCCGGGCGACGGCCTGCTTCTCCTCCAGCGCAGCGACATTCACCGTCGGCGGGATGCTGTTGAGCGGCATGTCGATGATGGTCGTCACCCCGCCGGCGGCTGCCGCCCGGGTGGCGCTGGCGAAACCCTCCCACTCGGTGCGACCCGGCTCGTTCACGTGGACGTGCGAGTCCACGAGGCCCGGCAGCAGCACCTCGTCGTCGGCGAGGTCGACGACCCGGGCGCCCTCGGGGACGGGCGCGTCGTACGCCTCCACGGCGACGACCCTGTCGCCGGCCACGTGCACGCTGACCGGGGTCTCGCGACCACCCACCACTGCCCGCCTGGCCCGCAGGACCACGTCTGCACCCACTGCCGCACCTCGCCTCTCGTCCGCGCCGTTGCTGTCGTTCGCGCCCGCAGCCACGTCGGTCATCCTGTCACCCCGGCGTGGTCGGGGGTCGGGTTCGCCGAGGGGTCGACGACCCGGCTGCGCTGCCGACCCAGCACCCCTCCGTCGAGCTCCACCACGTCGCCGTGGCGCAGGTAGGGCCTGGGCTCGACCTGACCCATGGCGACCCCGGCGGGGGTCCCGGTGATGACGAGGTCACCCGGCTCGAGGGTCATCAGGCGGCTCACGTAGGCGAGCAGCTCCCCCACGCCGAACACCATGTCGCCCGTCGTCCCGTCCTGGCGCGGTTCACCGTTCACCGACAGCCGCAGCCGCAGGGCGGCCGGGTCGCCGACCTCGTCGGGGGTGACCAGCCACGGACCCACCGGGCAGAACGTGTCGGCCGACTTGCCCTTGGTCCAGGTCCCCCCGCGCTCGAGCTGCATCGCGCGGTCGGAGACGTCGTGGGCCAGGACGTACCCGGCGACGGCCTCCAGCGCGCGCGCCGGGTCGGCCTCGTCGCGCAGCGTCGCGCCGAGGACGACGCCGAGCTCCACCTCGTAGTCGGTGCTCGACGACCCGGGCAGCATCCGGATGTCGTCGGTCGGACCGCAGACCGACGTCGTCGCCTTGAGGAAGACCACGGGCTCGGTCGGCAGGGCCGCACCGGCCTCGGCGGCGTGGTCGGCGTAGTTGAGCCCGATCCCGACCACCTTGCCCGGTCGCGGGATCGGCGACCCGAACCGCAGCTCGTCGTCCCCACCCACCGACGGGAGGTGCCCACCCTCGAGGGCGGAGCCCACCGCGGCCAGGTCACCCAGGGCCCCGTCGACGTCGCCCCAGGCAGCACCCAGGTCCAGCAGGCCGCCGTCGGCGGACACCACCACGGGGCGCTCTGCGCCGGCCGCCCCCACCCGCGCGAACCTCATCGGGCACCACCGAGGTGCTCGCGGGCGATCCGGGCCCCGAGCCGTTCGAGGAGCGGACCGGGAGCGTCGAAGGCCTCCTGCTCGGAGCCCTCCTCGACGAGCGCGTATGCCGCGCCGATCCCGGCCGCGCGCAGGTCGCCCTCGGTGAGCAGGACCTTCCCGGCCACGGCGACCACGGGCACGCCCGCCTCCCGTGCCGCCGCGGCGACGGCCGCAGGAGCCTTGCCGTGCAACGTCTGCCGGTCCATGGCTCCCTCACCGGTGATGACGAGCGTCGCGGCGACGAGCGCGTCGTGGAACCCGGCGAGCTCGAAGACGAGGTCGGCGCCCGGTCGCGTCGTCGCCCCTGCGACGGCGACCAGCCCGAACCCCACACCCCCCGCCGCCCCCGCACCGGGATCGTCCCGGTGGTCGGCCCCCGTCGTCGCGGCGACGAGGTCGGCCCAGCGGGTGAGGGCGGCGTCGAGGCGTTCGACGTCGTCGGGCGAGGCGCCCTTCTGCGGGCCGTAGACCGCCGCCGCCCCGTGCGACCCGGTGAGGGGGTTGTCGACGTCGCAGGCGACGACGACCTCTGCACCGGCCAGACCGGGGTGCAGGCCGGACAGGTCGAGGGCGACGGCATCCTCGAGGCCGAGGCCACCGGGCCCGACCTCACGCCCGTCGGCACCGGTCACCCTGGCACCCAACGCCTGCAGCAGCCCCAGCCCACCGTCGGTGCTGGCACTGCCCCCGATGCCGACCACCACCCTGCGGGCGCCGTCGTCCAGCGCCGCGCTGATGAGGTCGCCCGTCCCCCGGCTCGTCGCCGTGAGGGGCGCCAGGCCTCGCTCGGCGAGCAGGTCCAACCCGCACACCTCCGCGAGCTCGACGACCGCCTCGCTGCCGCGGGCGCCATACGAGGCCTTGCGGTCCTCACCGGTCGGACCGTGCGCGGGCACCGTGACCCGCTCGAACCCGGCGGCCTCGGCCGCGGCCAACGTGCCGTCCCCGCCGTCGGCGACGGGCACCATCACGACCTCGACGTCCGGGAGCACCGACCGGAGCCCGGCGGCCACGTTGGTGGCCACCGCGGCTGCGGTGAGGGTGCCCTTGAACTTGTCGGGGGCGATCACGACGCGCGGCGCCGAGGTGGGGACGGTCACGGGAAGGCCTCAGTCCAGGTGGGCGAAGACGGCGGTCGGGGCATCGGCTCCCCCGTCGGCGAGCTCCTCGAACTCGGTGACGTTCGCGATGCTCTGGCCCATCGAGACGTTGGTGACGCGCTCGAGGATGACCTCGACGACGACGGGGACGCGGTACTCCTGCGCCATCGCCTTGGCCTTCTCCAGCGCCGGGGCGATCTCCTCGGGCTCGAAGACGCGGATCGCCTTGCAGCCCAGTCCCTCGACGACCTTCACGTGGTCGACGCCGTAGCCGTTCAGCTCCGGGGCGTTGACGTTGTCGAAGGACAGCTGCACGCAGTAGTCCATCTCGAACCCGCGCTGCGCCTGCCGGATGAGGCCGAGGTAGGCGTTGTTCACCAGGACGTGGATGTACGGGATGTTGAACTGTGCCCCGACCGCCAGCTCCTCGATCATGAACTGGAAGTCGTAGTCACCGGACAGGGCGACCACGGTCTCGTCGGGGACCGCCGTCGCGACACCCAGGGCAGCGGGGACCGTCCAGCCGAGCGGTCCGGCCTGGCCGGCGTTGATCCAGTGCCGGTCCTTGTAGACGTGCAGCAGCTGGGCCGCCTGGATCTGCGAGAGGCCGATCGTCGAGACGTAGCGGACGTCGCGGCCGAAGGCTCGGTTCATCTCCTGGTAGACGCGCTGCGGCTTGATCGGCGTGACGTCGAAGTTCGTCTTGCGCCACAGCGAGCGCTTGCGCTGGCGGCAGGACTCGGCCCACTCGGTGCGGTCGGACAGCAGGTTGGCGTCGCGACGCTCCCGTGCCACCTCCACGAACAGCGCGAGAGCAGCCTTGGCGTCGCTGACGATGCTGTAGTCCGGCGCGAAGACGCGCCCGACCTGGGTCGGCTCGATGTCGACGTGGACGAACGTGCGCCCCTTCGTGTAGGTCTCGAGGTCGCCGGTGTGGCGATTGGCCCAGCGGTTGCCGATGCCGAGGACGAAGTCCGCCTCGAGCATCGTGGCGTTGCCGTACCGGTGGCTGGTCTGGAGACCGACCATGCCGGCGTTGAGCTCGTGGTCGTCGGGAATGGTGCCCCAGCCCATCAGCGTCGGGACGACGGGCACGCCGGTCAGCTCGGCGAGCTCGACGAGCAGCTCGGCGGCGTCGGCGTTGATGACCCCACCACCGGACACGATGAGCGGTTTCGTGCTCGCCTCGAGCAGGTCGAGGGCCTTGCTCACCTGGGCCCGGGTCGCGGCCGGCTTGTAGACGGGCAGTGGTGCGTAGGTCTCGACGTCGAACTCGATCTCGGTCATCTGGACGTCGATCGGCAGGTCGATGAGGACGGGGCCGGGGCGGCCCGATCGCATGAGGTGGAACGCCTGCTGGAACGTCCCCGGCACCTGGGCCGCCTCGAGGACGGTGACAGCCATCTTGGTGAGCGGCTTGGCGATGGACGAGATGTCGACCGCCTGGAAGTCCTCCTTGTGCAGCTTGGAGACCGGCGCCTGACCGGTGATGCACAGGATCGGGATCGAGTCGGCGCTCGCGGAGTAGAGGCCGGTGATCATGTCGGTGCCGGCCGGACCGCTGGTGCCGATGCAGACACCGATGTTGCCGGCCTTCGCACGGGTGTAGCCCTCGGCCATGTGCGAGGCGCCCTCGACGTGCCGGGCGAGCGTGTGGTGGAGGCCGCCATTGGTCTCCATCGCCTTGTAGAACGGGTTGATCGCCGCTCCGGGCAGGCCGAAGACGTTGGTCACCCCCTCCAGCTTGAGGATCTCGACGGCCGCTTGGGCCGCAGTCATGCGTGCCATGGTGGTGCTCCAGTGTCTGTGCGAAATGGTGGTGCCGCCCGGTCGAGGTGTTCGGCTACCGGGATCCGGTGGGGGAACACCTCGAACGGGTGGCGCGGGTCTGGGGTGAGGTCTTGGGTCAGCCGGCGAGGCGGCCCGAGAGCCGCTCGACGCCACGCAGCAGCGCGGAGTGGTCGAGGCCACCGTCGCCGTTGGCTCTGGCGGAGGCCATGAGCTGGGCGACGAGCGAGCCGAGGGGTACGACGACCCCGGCCTCGCGCGCAGCCGAGGTGACGATGCCCATGTCCTTGTGGTGCAGATCGATCCGGAACCCCGGGGTGAAGTCGTGCTTGGCCATGTTGGCCCGCTTCTGGTCGAGCACCTTCGACCCGGCCAGTCCGCCGCCGAGGACGTCGAGGGCTGCCTCGAGGTCGACGTCATAGGCGTCGAGGAAGGTCACGGCCTCGGCCAGGGCCTGGATGTTGGCCGCGACGATGAGCTGGTTCGCTGCCTTGACCGTCTGCCCCGCGCCGTTGCCCCCGACGTGGACGATGGTCTTGCCGACGACGTCGAACAGCGGCTTGGCCTCCTCGAAGTCGGCACCGTCGCCACCGACCATGATCGACAGGGCGGCGTTCTTCGCGCCGGCCTCACCGCCGGAGACCGGGGCATCCAGCAACCGGAACCCTCTGTCCCTGGCCGCCTTCGCGAGCTCGGCGGTCACGTCGGGACGGATCGACGAGAAGTCGATGACGAGCGTTCCCGACTTCGCGTGGTCGAAGACGCCACCCTCGCCGACGAGGACGTCCTGCACGTCGGGGCTGTCGGGGACCATCACGGCCACCACGTCGACGTCCTCGACCGCCTCGGCGATCGAGGCGGCGGCGCGGCCACCGGCGTCGACGAGCGGCTGGGTCTTGTCGGGGTGCAGGTTGTAGCCCACGACGTCGTGGCCGGCCTCCTGCAGGTGGACGGCCATCGGGCTGCCCATGATGCCGAGTCCGATGAAGGCGATGCTGGTCATGTCGTTCTCCTTGCTGGTCGTTTCTGACCCGCTTTGGGTGCTCAGGTGGTCGGGTTTCCGACCGTTCAGGCACCCAATCCGGGGAAGGGCGGGGAAGGGCGGGGGAAGGGCGGGGGAAGGCGGGGGGTCAGGCGGTGGCCGTGGCGGCGCGGCGTTCGCGCGGCAGCCAGGCGAAGCTCTCCGGGGTGGTCGCGGTGGTGGGCTTGTACTCGAGGCCGACCCACCCGGCATACCCGCGGGTGGCGAGGTCACCGAGGTGGCGCTGGAGGTCGAGGTCGCCCGTGCCGGGTTCGCCACGGCCGGGGGCGTCGGCGATCTGGACGTGCGCGGTGACGTCGACGTGGTCACGGATGGCGGCGTCGAGGTCGTCGCCGTTCGCGGCCAGGTGGTAGAGGTCGAGGAGGAACGCCACGTTGTCCGCGCCGGTCGCGCGCACGTCCCGGACCACCGAGACCGCGTCGGTCGCGGTGCGCAGCGGATAGGGCTTGGGGCCACTGACCGCCTCGACGAGGACGGTGGCGCCGATGGCGGAGGCGGCCTTGGCCGCGGCGGCGATCGACTCGCGCCCCAGCTCGTCCTGCGCCTGCGCCGAGGCACCGTCGACCCGGTTGCCGAAGAGCGCGTTGAACGCCGAGGCGCCGAGGCGCTCACCGATGCCGACGGTCACGTCCACGTTGTCGCGGAACTGCTGCGCCCGGTCGGGGATCGACAGCACACCGCAGTCCGGGCCGGCCAGGTCACCGGCGAAGAAGTTGAGGCCGACGAGCTGGACCCCTGCCTCCTGCACCGCGGTGACGAAGGCGTCGACGTCGCGGTCGGAGGGGACGGGCTGGTCCGGCCACGGCCACCAGAACTCGACGGCGTCGAACCCTGCCGCCCTGGCCGCGGCGGGGCGCTCGAGGAGCGGCAGCTCGCCGAAGAGGATCGAGCAGTTCACGAGGTAACGCAGTCCGTGGTCGGTCATGACGTCCTTCTGACTTTCGTATCGTGGAATTATTTTTCCGATTAGTGAGAGGTTAGGAGAAAGCGGGACGGCGGGTCAACAGTCCCGACGCCCTGTCCCAGCACGCGGCGCAGATATATCCGCGCCGACGTGGTTACGGCTCAGCTGCCCCGGTAGGTGGAGTAGCCGAACGGGTTGAGCAGCACCGGCACGTGGTAGTGCTGGGCCTCCTCGGCGATGGTGAAGACCACGACCACCTCGGGGTAGAACGCCTCGGTGTCACGCGCGGCGAAGTACGCCCCCGACGCGAACCGCAGCCGGTAGTCGCCCGCAGCCAGGCGCTCCGGACCGATGGTGCCGACCCGGCCGTCCCCGTCGGTCACGCCGTCACCGATGGCCGTGCCGTCGACGCTCTCGAGGACCACCCCGATCCCGGCGGCGGGCCGGCCCAGGCTGGTGTCGAGCACGTGCGTGGAGAGGGTGCCCATCAGGAGACCACCTGTCGCAGTCGGAGCAGCGCGATCTCGCGCAGCTGGGTCACGGTCTCGGCGCGTTCGGTGTCGTCGTCGTTCCCGAGGCGGCGCCGGAGCTCGGCGAGGATCTCGGGGGCTGAACGCCCTGCCGCCCGGATGAGGAACACCCGGTCGAAACGCTCCTCGTATGCCGCGTTGCCGGCGGCGAGCTCGCGCGCCACCTCCGCGTCGGCAGGGTCCACACCCGACTGCTCCTTGGCGCTGAACGCCGCCTGGTGGTCCGGGCTCGACGCCCGTTCCCCGATCCGGGGGTGACCGGCCAGGGCCGCCTCGAGCTCGCCGTCGTCGAGGTGGGCCGCCGCGGCGGCAGCGGTCTCCTCGAGGGCCGGCCACGCGGCATACGGGCGGCCGTCCCGGACGGTGTCCACCCAGCGGGGCACCGGCAGGCACGCGGCCAGCCGCTCCCCCGCCTCGTCGGGCGGTAGCGCGTTGAAGTCCTCGACGCTCACGGACTGGCTCACTGGCTCTCCACGAATCGGGTGCGGGCGGAGTGGATGGGGTTGGCGTCGGCGACGAGGTCGTCGAAGCGGTACCCCGCGATCTTCGCAGCCTCGACCAGCGCCGCGGCGTGCTCCTGCGCGGGCGAGTTCTCCAGCCGCTGCCAGCCGGAACGCAGCACCTGGTCGAAGGAGTCCCGGTCGCGCACACAGGTGACCAGAGGGAAGCCGAACCGCTCGCGGTACTGCGAGGTGAGCTCGGACAGCTCGCCGTAGGACTTCTCGTCGAGGCGGGTGAGGCCGAGGAAGGCCTGGTCGTGCAGCGAGTCCTCCCCCTCCCGTCCGTCCGCGACGCTCTCGGCACCGAGGTCGGGGTAGGAGTCGATGAGCAGGCGCTGCTCGTCCTCACCGGCGGTGTAGAGCGCCTCCTGGAAGGCTCGGCGCAGGTCGGTCGTGTCGGCGAACGGCCTTGACTCGTAGGCACGCTCGACCGCCCACCGGGGACCCTGGAAGAGCCCTCCGAAGGTGTCGACGAACTGCTCACGGCCCATCTCGTTGACCTGCGCGAGGCGGACCAGGCGCCCCGGGGCGCCCGCGACGGCCGGCCCCCGGCTCGAGCCCACGTGGTGGAACAGGAAGTTCAGCACGATGGCGGTGATCGACCCGAGGGTGATGCCGGAGCCGAGGATGATCTGGGCCCAGCTGGGGACCGCCTTGGCGACATCGGGCTGCGCGGTGACGTACATCGCCAGGCCGACGCTCGTCGCGACGATGACGACGTTGCGGTGGTCGTGGAAGTCGACTCGGGACAGCGTCTGGAAGCCGACGACCGCCACCGTCGCGAACATCGCCAGGGCGGCACCGCCGAGGACCGGGTGCGGGATGCCGGCGACGATCGCACCAGCCTTCGGGATCAGCCCGATGACGATCATGATCAGGCCGGCGGTCGCCACGACGTACCGGCTCTTGACGCGGGTGAGCCGCACGAGGCCGACGTTCTCCGCGAAGCAGGTGTAGGGGAAGGAGTTGAAGACACCACCGATGGTCGTGGCCAGGCCGTCGGCGCGCAGGGCGCGGGCGATGTCCTCGCGCCCGATCCGCTTCTCGACGATCTCGCCGGTCGCGAACACGTCACCGGTCGTCTCGACCGCGGTGATGAGCATGACGACGACCATCGAGATGATCGCGGCGACGGAGAACCGGGGCCACCCGAAGTGGAACGGTGTCGTGAACCCGATCCAGCCCGATCCGGAGACGCTGTCGAAGTGGGCGTCACCGAGCAGCCAGGCGATGAGCGTCCCGGCGACCAGTCCGATGAGGACGGCGACGGTGGCCATGAACCCCTTGAAGATCCGCTGGATCGCGACGATCAGCGCCAGGGTGCCGAGCGCGTAGGCGAGGTTGCGGCCGCTGCTCGGGTCGAGCGTCGGACCGGCGCCACCTGCGGCGTCGGCTGCGGCGACCGGCAGGAGCGCGAGGCCGATGATCGTGATCACCGAGCCGGTCACGACCGGTGGGAAGAACCGGATGAGCCGGCTGAAGTACGGCGCGATGAGGAACGTGAACAGCCCCGCGACGATGACGGCGCCGTAGATGACGAGCAGCCCGTCGGTCCCACCGCCGGCGGCGAGGCCGATGGCGATCATCGGCGAGACCGCGGTGAACGTCACGCCCTGCAGCAGCGGCAGGCGCACCCCCACCTTCCAGAACCCCACCGACTGGATGATCGAGGCGATCCCGCAGGTGAACAGGTCGGCGTTGATGAGGTGGATGAGCTCGGCGGTGCTGAGGCCGATCGAGTTCGCGAGCAGGATCGGCACGATGACCGCGCCTGCGTAGAACGCCAGGACGTGCTGGAAACCGTAGATCGCGAGCTTCGGGACGGGCAGCACCTCGTCGACCGGGTGGCGTGAGGAACGTTGGGACGACTGGGGTTCAGCGGTGGCTGTGCTCATGACAGGCACCTTTCTGTTCGCGGGAGGAGCAGAGCGGGAGGTGTGCGGAGAGAGTGTGGACGGCACCGGGGTGCCGCTGGCGTGACGCACGTCGTCGGTATGGCGCGTGCGGAGGCGGGGTCACCGCCCTCGCAGCGCTCGGGCCTGGTCCTTGGTGACCATGACGGGCGGTGCGCCGGACACGACGGAGGGCGATCGGCCGACCCCGCCGCGCATGACGTTGAAGAACAGGTTGAGCAGCACCGCGACGAGGCTGGCCGCGCTGATGCCGGAGTGGAAGATCGTGGCGAACCACTCGGGGAACCGGTCGTAGAACGACGGGACCGCGATGGGGATGATGCCGAAGCCGAGGGCCGTGGCGACCAGGACGATGTTGAGGTTGCCGTCGTAGTCGACCTTGGACAGGGTGCGGATGCCGCTCGCGGCGACCGACCCGAACAGGATGATGCCCGCACCGCCGAGGACGGGCTGGGGGACGGCCGCCACGACGCGACCGAGGACCGGCAACAGGCCCAGGGCGACCAGGACCGAACCGCCGGCGGTGACCACCCAACGACTGCGGACCCCGGTGATGGCGACCACGCCGACGTTCTGCGCGAACGCGCTGGCAGGGAAGCTGTTGAAGACCGGGGCGATCGCGGTGGCGAGCATGTCGGCGCGCAGGCCGTCCCCCACCCGGCGCGGGCTGGTCTGGGTGCCGACGATCTCGCCGACCGCGAGGATGTCGGCGGTGGTCTCGGTCATGATCACGAGGATGACGATGGTCATCGAGATGATCGCGCCGACCTGGAACACGGGCGCACCGAAGTGGAAGGGCGTCGGGAAGGCGACCCAGCTCCCGGTGCCGACCCCGGAGAAGTCGGCGCGGCCGAGGAGCAGCGCGAACACCGTGCCCACGACGATCCCGAGCAGGATCGACAGCCGGCTCACGGGTCCCTGCACGAGGCGCGAGAGCAGCAGGATGACGAGGAGCGTGAAGGCAGCCAGGCCGATGTTGCCCATCGAGCCCCAGTCGGCGGCCTTGTCGTTGCCGCCCATGGCCCAGCGGACCGCGACGGGGAAGAGCGACAGCCCGATGACGGTGATGATGGTGCCGTTGACCACCGGTGGGAAGAAGCGCACGACCTGGCTGAAGAACGGGCTGATCGCCAGCCCCACGAGCCCGGCCACGATGATCGAGCCGAAGACCGCCGGCAGCCCGCCGTCACCGGTCGCCACCGCGGTCATGGTCGAGACGCTCGCGAACGAGATCCCCTGCACGAGGGGCAGCTGCGAGCCGAAGAACGGGATGCCGACGCTCTGCAGGATGGTCGCGAGCCCGCTGACGAACAGCGCGGCCGAGACGAGCAGGGCGATCTCGGGGCCTGACAGCCCGGCCGCTCCCCCGACGATCAGCGGTGGGGCGATGACGCCGCCGTACATCGTGAGGATGTGCTGGACGCCGTAGGCGTAGGTGGGGCCGAGCCCCAGCCGCTCGTCCTCGGGACGTGTCGTCGTTGACACGGTGGCCTCCTGTTCCGGCCGGTCAGCAGAAGCCGGGGACGGTGAGCCAGGCGTCGCCCGGGTCGCTGCCGTCCTCGCGTTGCACGGTGGCCTCGATGAGGCCGTAGGGACGGTCCGCGGCGATGAAGACCTCGCCGGGGTTGTCGAGCCCGAACGGGGACAGGTCGACGAGGAAGTGGTGCTTGTTCGGGGCGGAGAACTTGATCTCGGCGACCTCGGGGTGAGCGGCCAGCACCGCGGAACCCATGGCGTAGAGGCTCTCCTGGAGCGCCCGGCTGTAGGTCGTCGCGAACGTCTCGAGCATCACCTGGCGGATGTCGTCGAAGGACTTGTTCCAGTCGGTGCCCCCGGCGACGGCGTCGTCCTCGTAGCGCCAGCGGGCGACGAGAGAGGTCGCGAGGATGCGGTCGTCGGTCTCCTGCAGCGTCGTGTACTCGTCCTTGAGGAAGCCCTTGAACTCCGAGCCGGTCGACTTGAGGACGACGAGGTCCTTGACCCCGGAGACCACCCACGCCTTCGTGCCGGCCCCGGTCCCGTCCGGTACGCGCTGGCGCGTCACCACCGTGGTGCGCACCTCCCCGCCCCGCTTGACGAAGGCGTGGTCGTGCCCGGCGCCACCGACGTCGATCCGGTCCCAGGCGTACTCCTCGACCTCGACCCGGCTCGCGTCGGCGGCCGGCGTCACGGCGAGGAAGCGGTCGCCGAGAGTGAGGGCGTAGTCCTCCGGGGAGGTGACGCCGTGCTCCTTGGCGAAGGCGAACGCCGTGTTCTTCTGGGTGTCGGTCGGCAGGACGTTGGCCTGGTCGCCGGTCTCGTGCGCGTCGCGGAAGTCGCCGCGCAGGGCGGTCGAGACGTTGAGGTCACGGATCTCGTGGCGGGCGGTGTCGCGGTAGACGCGGACGACGCGGTTCTCCGCCTTGCCGTACTGGTTGGGTCCGAGGACGAAGCTCATGGTGCTCCTTGCCGGGGCTGCGGTGCCGGTGACGGGCCAGGCGGGCCGGTGGTCGGCGGGCCTGGAGGTGCAAGCGGTGACCGGCGGGTGGTGGCCGGTCCTGCCGCGGGCGCAGGGTGGGCGTCCGATGATGCTTCCACGATGCGGAAACAATGTTGCGAATAGTGGAACTGTAGGACGGCGCCACGCCAACGTCAACAGTTTGTTGAGAATTTCCTCGCGGCGCCAGAGCACGTCCACCAGCCGAGCCCGTGCGTCAGTGGCTCGGCGGGGGCCGGCGGGTTCAGGCGCCGGTGGCGTCGGTCTCGCGGATCCGGTTGAGATAGTTGTAGACGGTGAAGCGGGTCAGCCCGAGCGCCTCCGCGACCGTCTCGGCCGACCGCCGCATCTCGAACGCCCCGCGCTCCTCGAGCAACCGCACCGCGTGCTGCTTCTGCGCCCGCGGCAGCCCGGAGAGGCTGCCGCCGAGCTGGGCCTCGACCTCCGCGATGAGGCGGGCCAGGCCGTCCGACAGGTCGGTGGCGACCCCGGTGGCCGGCGGTGCGACCGCGGCGTCGAGGTCGCTCACCGTGAGGGTGACGCGCGTCGCGCCGTGCGACAGCGCCTCCTTGAGGGCCGCGCCGACGGCATCGACGACGAGCCCTGCCTCGCCCTCCACGGAGGTGCCGAGGGGCCCGAGGTCGGGCGTCAGGCCGGCCCCGCGCAGCGCCTCGGCCGACACGGTGACGTGGGCCGGCAGCTGGTCGTCCTCACCGTGGAACGGCTCGGTCGTGAACTCCACCCGGACGCGCATGCGGTCAACCTACCCGCGGTCCGTTCGTGATCCCGTCCCGGTCTCGACCCCGGTCCAGCCCGGCCAGTCCCGGCCCGATCCCGACCACGGCTCCGGTCCGTCCCGGTCTCCGTCCGTCTTCGTCTCCGCCCATCGGTCGCGCGGGCGGCGGCTACCTCGCGCGGCGGGCCAGGACGTCCATCCGGGCGCGGTCGATGCCGGTCAGCTCCAGCACCTCGGCGTCGTCGACGGCGCCGCAGTCCAGCCCGCGCACCACGAAGTCGGCCAGGGCCCGCGCGGTGGCCGGCTCGTCCATGACCCCCGAGTCGACCTGTCCCACGTAGTTGCGCAGCCGCTCGGCGGCAGCAGGGAGACCCTCGCGGTAGAAGGCGTACGTCGCGGCATACCGGCTCGGGAGCTGGGCGGGGTGCAGGTCCCAGCCCTGGTAGTAACCCCGCTCCAGCGACCGCCGCACGAGCCGGGCGTGCAGCGCCCACCCCGCGTGCACGCGGTCCCGGTCGCCGACGGGCAGGATGTTCGTCGACCCGTCGGAGAGACGCACGCCGGTCCCGGCTGCGGCCACCTGCATCACCGCCTTGGCGTGGTCGGCCGCCGGGTGCTCCATCGACTGGTACGCCGCTGCGATGCCGCAGGAGGCGCTGTAGTCGTAGGTGCCGTAGTGCAGTCCGGTGCAGCGGCCGGCCGAGGCGTGCACCATCCGGGCGACGAGCGCGGTGCCGTCGGGACCGAGGATGGACTGGGGGGTCTCGACCTGGATCTCGAAGCCGATCGCCCCGGACTCCAGCCCCAACCCTGCTTCGAGGCGGCAGCAGGCGACGACCATCGCCTCGACCTGGTCGACCGAGGTGACCTTGGGCAGGGTCACGACGAACCCGTCGGGCAGGTGCCCGTCGACGGCCACCGCCTCGACGAACCTCGCCAGCGTCCGCACCCCCCTGGCCCGCGTGGGCGCCTCGAAGCTCTTGAACCGGATGCCGTGGAACGGTGCGGCACCTCCGGCGGCGAGCGACGAGCGGAGCGCCGACGCCGCGGCGTCGACCGCCGCGTCCTCCTGCTCGTCCGACCGGTTGCCGTACCCGTCCTCGAAGTCGACCCGCAGGTCCTCGATCGGCTCGCTCGCCAGCTTGGCCCGGACCCGGGGCACCACCTCGCCGGCCAGGCCGGCAGGCAGACCCAGCACGGCGGCATACGCGGCGTCGTCACCGCCGTGCTCGTCCAGGGTGGCGAGCGCCTCACTGCCCCAACGGCTCACGAGCCCGGCGTCGTAGCGGTCGGCCGGGACGTAGACGGTGTGGACGGGCTGGCGGCTGGCGCGCTCCCCGGGGAAGCCGGACGCGAGCGCGTCGTCGGCATCGGCCAGGTGCGCGTCGAGCTCGGCGGAGAGGTGGGCGACGTCGAAGGTCATCGGGCGGGGTCCTCGTGCGTGTCGGGAGAGCTGGTCTCGTCGGAGGTGGTGCGGTCAGCGGTCCGGCCCGCTGCCAGGGAGGAGGAGCGTTCGGTATGGCGCTCGTGCGCCCCTGCCGCGTGCCGCACCGCCGCGGCCACGGCGGGGGCCACGTCGGGGTCGAAGACGCTCGGGACGATGTAGCTCGCGTTGAGCTCGTCGGCGTGGACGCAGTCGGCGATCGCCGTGGCCGCGGCGATCATCATCGCGTCGGTGATGTCGCTGACGCCCGCGTCGAGCAGGCCCCGGAAGAACCCCGGGAAGGCGAGCACGTTGTTGATCTGGTTGGCGTAGTCGGAGCGACCGGTCGCGACGACCGCGGCGTGCCGGCTCGCGGCGACCGGGTCCACCTCGGGGTCGGGGTTGGACAGGGCGAACACGATCGCGCCGTCGTTCATGGTGGCGATGTCGTCCTCGTCGAGGAGGTCGGGGGCCGAGACCCCGATGAAGACGTCGGCACCGGCGAGCACCTGCTTGAGCGGGCCCTCGACACCGCGGGGGTTCGTGTTGTCGGCGATCCAGCCGCGGAACTCGTCGCGGTGCCCGCTGGACGCGTCCAGCGCACCGTTCCGGTCGCAGCCGACGATGTCTTCGGCCCCTTGCGCGTGCAGCAGCCGGATGATCGCGTGACCGGCCGCACCCACGCCGGAGACGACGATGCGGACGTCCGTGAGCGACTTGCCGACGACGCGTAGCGCATTGGTGAGGGCAGCCATCACGACGATGGCGGTGCCGTGCTGGTCGTCGTGGAAGACGGGGATGTCGAGCTCGTCGCGCAGCCGGCGCTCGATCTCGAAGCAGCGCGGCGCCGAGATGTCCTCGAGGTTCACGCCCCCGTAGACCGGGGCGATCGCCTTGACGATCATGATGATCTCCTCGGTGTCCTGCGTGTCGAGGCACACCGGCCAGGCGTCCACGCCGGCGAACTGCTTGAACAGCGCCGCCTTGCCCTCCATGACCGGCAGGGCTGCTGCGGGTCCGATGTTGCCGAGCCCGAGGACCGCCGAACCGTCGGTCACCACGGCCACGGTGTTGCGCTTGATGGTCAGCCGGCGGGCGTCCTCGGGGTTCGCCGCGATGGCGAGGCAGACCCGGGCGACGCCCGGCGTGTAGGCCCGCGAGAGGTCGTCGCGGTGCTTAAGCGGCACCTTGGGGTTGACCTCGAGCTTGCCGCCGAGGTGGAGCAGGAAGGTGCGGTCGCTGACCTTGCGCACGGTCACGCCCGGCACCGCCGCGATCTGCTCGGTGATGCGGTCGGCGTGGTCGGCGTCCGAGGCGTTGCAGGTCACGTCGACCACGAGGCTCTGCCCCCGGGACTCCACGACGTCGAGCGCGGTGAGCGCGCCGCCCGCGGCGGCGACGGCAGCCGCCAGCGTCCCGGTCGTGTCGATGGCCGCAGGCGCCTCGGCGCGCACGGTGATGGAGTAGCCCGGACTCGGTGCAGACATGGCTCGACCTCGATCTTCCACGATACGGATTTATCTTTTTGTCCTACGGAAGACTAGGGCGTGCCCCGTTGTGACGACAAGGACCGTCCACCGGCTGCCTCCGCGCCGGGGCGGCACGCACCCCACCCTGCCCCGGCCGGATAGATTCCCCTCGTGACGACGACCGAGCTCGACGGGGGTGCGGAACGCGGCCCCCTCCCGCCGCGTGCGCTCATCGTCACCGTGCTCGGTCTGTACGTCCGCGAGTTCGGCGGCTGGATCAGCGTCAGCGCCCTGATCCGGCTCATGGCGGCAGCCGGGGTCGACGAGCAGGCCGTGCGCTCGGCCCTGTCCCGGCTCAAGCGGCGAGGGATCGTCGAGGCCGAGCGCCGGGGTGGCGCGGCCGGGTACGCCTTGTCGGAGTACGCCCGCCAGCTCCTCGAGGTGGGCGACCGCCGCATCTTCGCCGAGCGCGAGGCGCACACGCGCGACTGGGTCGTCGTCGTCTTCTCCGTGCCCGAGTCCGAGCGGCAGAAGCGGCACGCGCTGCGGGCGCGGCTGTCCTGGCTGGGGTTCGGCACCGTGTCCTCCGGAGTGTGGATCGCCCCCGGCCGGCTCGCCGACGACGCCCGCGAGGTGCTGCTCGGCGACGGCCTCGACCCCTACGTCGACCTGTTCCGAGCGGAGTACCTCGCGTTCGGCGACCCGGCCACCAAGATCGCGCGATGGTGGGACCTCGAGGCGCTCGAGCAGCTGTACACCGACTTCCTCGAGGCCCACGAGCCGGCGCGACGGCACTGGGAGGCGCAGCACCGGGTTCCGCCGGGCGGCGAGGCGTTCTCCGACTACGTCCGCGCGCTCACCTCGTGGCGCCGCCTGCCCTACCTCGACCCGGGCCTGCCGACCGACCTGCTGCCGGCCTCGTGGTCGGGCACGACCGCTGCGCAGACGTTCTTCGCGCTGCACGGGATGCTCGCCGGGCCGGCCCACGACTTCGTCACCGCGCAGGCCGGAGCCGCTCGTCCGGGATGACCGCGACGCCGACGATCTCGATCAGGGCCTCCGGCTGCCAGAGCGCCGTGGTGCCGATGCCCGCCATCGCGGGGTAGACCGGTCCGGCCAGCTCGCGCCAGGCTCGGCCGATCTCCCGGCCGTGGGCCTGGTAGTCGGGGATGTCGGTGAGGTAGATCGTGATGCTCACGAGGTCCTCCGGGACGCCGCCGGCCTCGGCGAGCGTCGTCAGGACGTTCGAGAACGCCTGGCGGAACTGCTCGACGATCCCCCCGGGGACGATCTTCATGTCCGCGTCGAGCGCCGTCTGCCCGCCGAGGTGGAGCGTGTTGCCGGACAGCGTGCCGTGGGAGTACCCGCTCGGCGTCGGCAGCGAGGCCGGGTTCACGGGGACCGGGGACAAGGGGTGGACGGACATCGAACCTCCAGGGTCGCGGGTGGTCGTCGGCCACCCCGGCGCGGCGTACAGGGCGGCGTCCGGGGTGCCGGTCCGAGGGTAGCCCACCTATTGACGTTTGGCGACGATCGTGAAAATCTCGCTATATGAAGTTCGGCACCGTCGCCCACGACGGCGGCACCCGTGCCGCCGCCCTCACCACCGAGGGCTGGCGCGCGCTGGTCGCCCCGGCGTCGCGCCCCGAGGACGGCGACGCGTATGCCGTGGGCTCACCGACCGCGGACCTGTCCGCCTTCCTCGCGGCCGGCGGCACCCTCGGTCCCGGGACACCGCTCGGCGACCTGCTCGAGGGTGCCGAGCCCGTCGCTCCCCTCCCTCGGCCGGCCAAGGTCATCTGCTGCGGGCTCAACTACGGCGAGCACATCCGCGAGACCGGCCGCGAGCTGCCGAGCCACCCCACCCTGTTCGTGAAGTACGCCGACAGCCTCGTCGGGCCGACCGACGACGTGTCCCTGCTGGCCGGCACGGACGTCGACTGGGAGGCCGAGCTGGCCGTGGTCGTCGGCGCGACGATCCGCCACGCGGACCGTGCGGCAACCACCGCGGCGATCGCCGGCTGGACCGTCGCCAACGACGTGTCCGTGCGCGACTGGCAGTACCGCACCCTCCAGTGGTTCCAGGGCAAGGCGTGGGACGACTCGACCCCGACGGGTCCGGTCGTCGTGACCCCTGACGAGGTCGACCCCGTGGCAGGGCTCACGATCACGTGCCGGGTCAACGGTGAGGAGGTCCAGCGCGCCAGCACCGCGACGCTCGTCTTCGACTCCGCCGACCTGCTCGCCTACATCTCGACGTTCACCACCCTGCGTCCCGGCGACCTCGTCCTCACCGGGACCCCCGGTGGCGTCGGCGTGGCCCGGGACCCGAAGCGGTTCCTGGCGGACGGCGACGTCCTCGAGACCGAGATCGAGCGGATCGGCTTGTTGTGCAACGTCATCCGACTCCCCGCTCACACCGCCTGACCCCGACGCACCCGACCGCCGTACCGCCCGACTGCCGCACCACCCGACCGCCGTACCGCCCGACGAAGGAGACCACCGTGGAACCCGACTTCAGCAAGTACCAGCTCATGGGAGACAACTCGGTGTACGCCAACGAGTCGGGCCTGGTCGTTCCCGTGGTCACCCGCGGCGGCAGCGAGGTCGGCGACACCGGTCAGTCCGGGGGCGCCAGCCGCATCTCCGGCGTGAGCATCCAGCACACCCCGGCCCAGCGGCTGTGGTTCGGCAAGGTGAGCAACGAGGCCGGCTACCGCTCGGTGCCGCACCACCACGGCGAGGCGGAGACCGGCGGCTACGTCCTGTCCGGCCGGGCCCGCATCTACTTCGGCGAGCGCTTCGAGGACTACCTCGACATGGCCGAGGGCGACTGGGTGTTCGTGCCGCCGTTCATGCCGCACGTCGAGTGCAACCTCGACCGCAACAACCCGCTGACCTGGATGACGACCCGCACCCCGGAGAACATCGTCGTCAACCTCGACCAGGTCGCCGACACCGACCTGCGCCACTGGGTGGACCGCCCGTGACGACCGCAGGCCCCGTGGGCTCCGAGCCAGACCCCGCCCCGACGTCCGAGATCCTCACTCGCGCGCTGGAGCTGGTTCCTGTCGCCGCGCAGCACTTCGACGTCGCCTTCGCCGCGACGACGCAGCCGTGCCCGTGGCCCAAGGCGTACGGCGGCGACATGGTCGCCCAGGCGGCGGCCGCGGCGATGCTGACCGTGACCGACGGCAAGACCATGCACTCGATGCACTCGTACTTCATGCGCCCGGTCGACATCGGCGCACCGGTCACCTACGAGGTCGAGGTGCTGCGCGACGGGCGCGGTTACGCCACCCGCCAGGTCCGCGCCTTCCAGAACGGCAAGGCCGCCTACACCTGCCTCGCCAGCTTCGCCGCCGGCGAGCCCGGAGGTTCGTATGCCGCGCAGCCGGCCCCCGGCGTCCCCGCACCGGACACGCTGCCCAGCACCGCGGCATACCTCGCGGACCGGGCGCCGGGAGGGGACTCGACGATGACGGAGGAGGCCAGGGCGTACTGGTCGGGCGGCCGCAGCTTCGACATGCGGCACGTGCCGGGGCCGGTCTACCTCGAGGTGGACGGGGGCAGCACGCCCCACCAGGCGTTGTGGGTCAAGCCGTTCGACGCGTTGCGTCCGGTCGAGGGGCTCACCGACGCCCAGCGCGACCTCGCCGCCCTCGCCTACGTGTGCGACTACACGATCCTCGAGCCGGTGCTGCGGGTCCTCGGCCTCCCGTGGGCGCAGCCGGGTCTCGTGACGGCGAGCCTCGACCACGCCATGTGGTTCCACCGCGCACCCGAGCCCGGCGTGCTCGACGGCTGGCTGCTCTACGCGCAGGAGGCGGTGGCCGCCGACTCCGGTCGCGGTGTCGGCCTCGGCCGCTTCTTCACCCCCGACGGCGAGCACCTCGCGACCGTCGTCCAGGAAGGCATGATCCGCGCCACCCCGGGAGGTCACTGATGTCGCCCACTCCGAGCACCCCCGCCCCCGCCGCCCTCTCGCCGAGCGGGTACACCGACACCTTCGCGCGTGACCACCTCCCGCCCGCGGACCAGTGGCCGGTGCTGGAGTTCACGACACCGGACCTGCAGTACCCCGAGCGGGTCAACGCCGCCGTGGAGCTGCTCGACGCCACCGTCGCCCGGCTCGGCGCCGACCGCCCTGCCCTGCGGGCACCGGACGGGACGGTCTGGAGCTACGGCGAGCTGCAGCGCACGGTCAACCAGGTCGCCGCGGTCCTGACCGACGACCTCGGGCTGGTGCCCGGCAACCGGGTGCTCCTTCGCTCGCCCAACAACCCGTGGACGGTGGCTGCGTGGCTGGGCGTCCTCAAGGCCGGTGGGGTGGTCGTCACCACGATGGCGGCGCTGCGGGCCCGCGAGCTCGGCCCGATCGTCGAGAAGACCCGGCCCGGCATCGCGCTCGTCGACCACCGGTTCACCGAGGACGTCGAGACGGTTCGTGAAACGGTCGCCCCCGAGCTGGTCGTGGTCCCCTTCGGGGGCGACACCGACGAGGACCTCACCCGACGCGTGACTGCGAAGTCCGGGGAGTTCACCGCCGTCGACACCGCAGCCGATGACGTCGCACTGTTCGGGCCGACCTCGGGCAGCACCGGTGTCCCCAAGATCACCACGCACTTCCACCGCGACGTGCTCTCGATCGACAACACCTTCGGCCGGCACGTCCTGCGCCTCACCGAGGACGACGTCGTCGCATGCACCGCACCCTTCGCCTTCACCTTCGGCCTCGGCATGCTCGTCGTGTTCACGCTGCGGGCCGGTGCCTGCGCGCTGGTCACCGAGCAGGCGACGCCTGCCCAGCTCGCGGAGCTGGTGCAGGAGCACGGGGTGACCGTCCTCGCCACGGCCCCCACGGCATACAAGCAGATCATCAAGGCCGGCCACCTGCCCAGGCTGGCCGGGCTGCGGACGGCGGTCAGCGCCGGCGAGCACATCCCGCAGGAGGTCTGGGAGCAGATCCGCTCCGAGCTCGGGCTGGCGATCGTCGACGGCATCGGTGCCACCGAGATGCTGCACATCTTCATCTCCGCGGCCGGCGACGACATCCGCCCCGGCAGCACGGGCAAGCCGGTCCCCGGCTACCGCGCCACCATCCTCGGACCCGACGACCGACCCGTCGCCCCCGGCACCGAGGGCCGGCTCGCCGTCATCGGGCCGGTGGGCTGCCGCTACCTCGACGACGACCGGCAGCTCGGGTACGTCGTCGACGGCTGGAACGTCACCGGCGACACCTTCGTGCAGGATGAGGACGGCTACTTCTTCTACCGTGCCCGCACCGACAGCATGATCGTGTCCTCGGGCTACAACATCGGCGCACCCGAGGTGGAGGCCGCGATCGACGGACACCCCGACGTGGTCGAGGCCGGCGTCGTGGGAGAACCCGACGCCGAACGCGGATCGGTCGTGAGCGCGTTCGTCGTCCTGCGCGAGGGCGTCGTCGGCGACGACGCCAAGGCCCGCGAGATCCAGGACCACGTCAAGGCGACGCTGGCCCCCTACAAGTACCCGCGCCGCGTGCGCTTCGTCGACCAGCTGCCGCGCAACACCAGCGGCAAGCTCCAGCACTTCAAGCTGCGCGACCTGACCGTCCGCACCGAGCAGGAGACCTCATGAGGATCGCGATCGTGGGCGGGGGGCCGGGAGGCCTGTACCTCGCCGCGCTGATGAAGCAGCTCGACGCCGGGCACGAGGTGACCGTCTGGGAGCGCAACGCCCCCGACGACACCTTCGGGTTCGGGGTGGTGTTCTCCGACGAGACGCTCGGCGGGATCGAGAGCGCCGACACCGTGATCTACGGCGCGATGGAGCAGCAGTTCGCCCGGTGGACCGACATCGACGTCGCCATCGACGGGCGTTCGTCGACCATCGGCGGCCAGGGGTTCGCGGCGATGAGCCGCAAGGAGCTGCTGCGCATCCTCCAGGCCCGGGTGGCCGAGCTCGGTGTGGAGGTCCACTACCGGACCGACGCCCCCGACACGGACGAGCTGCGCGCGGAGTACGACCTCGTCGTCGCCTCCGACGGCCTCAACTCGGCCGTGCGGACCCGGTATGCCGAAGTGTTCGGCCCCAGCCTCGACCGCCGCCACAACAAGTACATCTGGTTCGGCACCGACCTGGTCTTCGAGGCCTTCCAGTTCATCGTCCGGAACACCGAGTTCGGGACCATGCAGATCCACGGCTACCCGTACTCCGACAAGGGTTCGACGTTCATCGTCGAGATGCACGAGGACGTCTGGCGCCGGGCCGGCCTCGACCGCACCGAGGGCGAGGTGTTCCCTCCCGGGGTGTCCGACGAGTATGCCGTGGAGCGGGTCGCCGAGCTCTTCGCCGACGACCTCGGTGGTCACCACATCCTGACGAACAACTCCAAGTGGCTGAGCTTCACGACGGTCCGCAACGAGCGGTGGCACGACGGCAACGTCGTCCTGCTCGGCGACGCGGCACACACGGCCCACTTCTCCATCGGGTCGGGCACCAAGCTCGCCATGGAGGACGCCCTGGCGCTCGCCGCCTGCCTGCACGAGCACCCCACGGTCGGGGCGGCTCTCGCGGCATACCAGGAGGAGCGCAAGCCGGTCGTCGAGTCGACCCAGCGTGCGGCGCAGGCCAGCCTCGAGTGGTTCGAGAACATCGGCATGTACGCGGACCAGGACCCCGACGAGTTCGTCTTCAACCTGCTGACCCGCTCGCGCCGGATCACCTTCGAGAACCTCAAGGACCGCGACACCGAGTTCGCCGCACGCATCCAGGGCGCGTTCGCGCGGCAGGTGGGTGCGGGCGCAGGTGCGACCCACGGCCCTGGCGGCCCGGTCGCCGGCGAGGTCGACGAGTCGGCGCCCGCGATGTTCCAGCCCACGCGGATCGGCGCGCTGGAGCTCAAGAACCGGATCGTGCTGTCCCCGATGGACATGTACTCCGCCGTCGACGGCGTGCCCGGCGAGTTCCACCTCGTGCACCTGGGCTCCAAGGCCCTCGGCGGCGCCGGCCTCGTCATGTCGGAGATGGTCTGCGTCTCGCCCGAGGGCCGGATCACACCGGGGTGCCCCGGTCTGTGGAACGACGAGCAGCGCGACGCCTGGGCGCGCGTGACGAGCTTCGTGCACGGCCACAGCACCGGCCGGATCGGGCTGCAGCTGGGCCACTCGGGGCGCAAGGGTTCGACCAGGCTCATGTGGGAGGGCATGGACGAGCCGCTCGCCGAGGACAACTGGGAGGTCGTCGGGCCCTCGGCGCTCCCCTACGGCGAGGGCTGCCACGTCCCCCGCGAGATGACCCGCGCCGACATGAACAGCGTCGTCGACGACTTCCGCGACGCCGCCCGTCGTGGCATCGAGGCGGGGTTCGACCTCGTCGAGGTGCACGCCGCGCACGGCTACCTGCTGTCGTCCTTCCTGTCACCGATCTCCAACGTCCGCACCGACGAGTACGGCGGCTCGCTGGAGAACCGGCTCCGCTTCCCCCTCGAGGTGTTCGACGCCGTGCACGGAGCCGTGCCGGACGGCGTGCCGGTCACCGTCCGCATCTCCGCCACGGACTGGATGCCGGACGGCAACACCGAGCACGACGCCGTCGAGATCGCCCGGGCCTTCATCGAGCACGGCGCGGCCGCGATCGACGTGTCCTCGGGCCAGGTGAGCAAGGACGAGAAGCCGGCGTTCGGCCGGTCGTACCAGACGCCGTTCGCCGACCGGATCCGCCACGAGGTCGCCCGGCCGGCGGGGGTCGCGGTCATCGCGGTGGGCGCGATCTCGTCGCACGACGACGTCAACTCGATCCTGCTCGCGGGGCGCGCCGACCTCTGCGCCCTGGGCCGCACCCACCTCTACGACCCGATGTGGACGCTGCACGCCGCCGCCGAGCAGGAGCACACCGGCCCGGGGGCGCAGTGGCCGGTGCAGTGGGTCGCCGGTCGTCGCCGTCCCCCGACCTCGCGCACCGACAAGGTCCCGCCGCGGCTGGCCCTCCTGCGTGACGGCGAGGCACAGGACGTCCACCTGCGCTGGCGCCCGTCCACGACGGGGACGCCTGCGCCTGAGACCGTGTCGGCGTGACGGAACCCATCGCCAGCGCGACGCAGCGAGCCCGCATCGAGTGGATCGACACCGACGCCGCCGGGATCTACCACAACAGCACGGTCACCAGGCTGGTCGAGGCCACCGAGGCCGCGCTGGTGCGCGAGCGCGGCCTGGACGGCTACTTCCCGGTCGCCCCTCGAGTCCGGTTCGAGGCCGACTTCGAGGCCCCGCTGTTCTTCGGGCAGGAGGTGACGACGACGGTGGCGGTCACCGAGCTCGGCACGTCGTCGATGACGTTCTCGTTCGAGGTCTGGGGCGAGGCCTTCGAGGGCGCCGAACGGGTCCGGGCGGCCAAGGGGCGCTACGTCACGGTCCACCTCGACCGCACCGGGCCCGGGCGGCCGACGAGCGCGCCCTGGCCCACCGACTGGGTGCAGCGTCTGCGCGGTTGAGGCAACCCCGACCCCGGCTCTCTCTTGCCGCTTCGGGTGCCTGGACGGTCGGATTCCCGACCGTCCAGGCACCCAAAGCGCGGAAGAGAAGGAGGGGCGAACGAGGAGGGGGAGCCGGGAGGGCCGGCCCTAGGCTTCCGGCATGGCTCCCGTCCGCGTGTCCGTCGTCATCGCCAGCACCCGTCCGACCCGCATCGGGCACCACGTCGCCGCCTGGGTGGTCGAGGCGCTCGACGGCCTCACCGCACCGGACGGGCGCCCGGTCGAGGTGACGGTCCACGACCTGCGTGAGATCGCCCTGCCGTTCCTCGACGAGCCGGGGCAGCCCGCCGACGGCAACTACACGCACGACCACACCCGCCGCTGGTCCGCGGCCATGTCGGCGACCGATGCCCTGGTCCTCGTCATGCCGGAGTACAACCGCGGCTACAACGCGGCCCTCAAGAACGCGATCGACTACCTCTACGCCGAGTGGGAGGGGCTGCCCGTCGGTCTGGTCGGGTACGGCTGGCACGGTGCGTCGTACGCGAAGTCGGCGCTGCGCCAGACGCTCGAACGCGTGAAGATGACGGTCGTCGACGGACCGGGGCTCTCCTTCGGGCAGACCCTCACCCAGGAGGGCGAGGTCGGGGCGGACGACGCGGCGCAGGCGGCGCTCGGCGCGATGCTCGCCGAGCTGGTCGCAGGCGCCCGGTCCGCGAGCTGAACGCCGCAGCCCCTGCCGGCCACTCCCGATACCCTTGACGTGGTGAGCCGGGAAGTCTGGTCGGCGTCGCTGCCGCGCTCGTGGGCAGCGTCTTGACGTTGCCGACGACCCCGAAAGGCCCTTCGTGAGCCTGAACCCCCTGCGTCCCCGACTCTTCGCCCGCACCACGTGGCACGAGGCGCAGCACGTCGCCGGCGCGCTGCGCACCGAGACCGTCGGCGGCGCCCTCCTGCTCGCCGCCGCCGTGGCCTCTCTCGTCTGGGCGAACTCCCCGTGGTTCGAGGCCTACTCGTCGTTGCGTGACCTCACGGTCGGCCCGCACGTGCTGCACCTCGACCTCACCCTCGGCCAGTGGGCGGCCGACGGCCTGCTCGCGATCTTCTTCTTCGTCGCCGGGCTCGAGCTCAAGCGCGAGTTCCTCGTCGGCGAGCTGCGCACCCCCGCGAAGGCGGCCCTGCCCGTCGCCGCCGCGCTGTGCGGCGTCGCCCTCCCCGCAGTCGTGTATGCGGTGACCGTCACCTTCCTGGGCGCCGACGGCGACGCCCTCCGCGGCTGGGCGATCCCGACGGCCACCGACATCGCGTTCGCCCTGGCCGTCCTCGCGGTCATCGGGACGCACCTGCCCTCGGCCCTGCGCAGCTTCCTGCTGACCCTTGCCGTGGTCGACGACCTCGTCGCCATCACGATCATCGCCATCTTCTACACCGAAAGCCTCGACCTCGCGCTGCTCGGCCTCGCCCTGCTGCCGCTGGCCGGGTTCGCGTGGCTGACGCAGCGTCGGATCGCCCGGTGGTGGCTGCTCCTGCCGCTCGCGCTCGCCACGTGGGGCCTGGTGCACGCCTCGGGGATCCACGCCACCGTCGCCGGCGTCCTGCTCGGCCTGGTCGTGCCGGTGCGACCGCGTGCCTCGGTGCCCCGGCTCAGCACCCTGGACGCGGACGTCGACGTGGCCCAGCGGTTCGAGCACCGGCTGCGGCCCCTGTCGGCCGGGGTCGCCGTCCCGGTGTTCGCGTTCTTCGCCGCCGGGGTCCGGGTGGTCGGGGGCGGGTTCGGCGACACGCTCGCCGACGAGGCCGCGCTCGCCGTGGTGCTGGGGCTGGTGCTGGGCAAGCTCGTCGGTGTCTTCGGCGGGACGTGGGCGTTCGCCCGCTTCACGCGGGCCGAGCTCGACGACGACCTCGCCTGGTGGGACGTCGTCGGCCTGTCCCTGCTCGCCGGCATCGGCTTCACCGTGTCGCTGCTCGTGGGCGAGCTCGCCTTCGGCGCCGGCAGCCCCCGCGACGAGCACGTCAAGCTCGGGGTCCTCGCCGGGTCGCTCCTCGCGGCCGTGCTCGCGACCGGCGTGCTGAGGACCCGCAACCGGGTGTACCGGCGGCTCGAGGAGCTGGAGTCCCGGGACGACGACGGCGACGGCATCCCCGACGCGTTCCAGGGCAGGGACGCGGGCGCGGATGTGACGGGCCGCCCACGCGGTTAGGGTTGGGACGCCGGAACCCCGGCAGCCACGGAAGCAGAGGTGAGGGCACCTATGGCCACCCAGTCCACCCAGGGAAGCCCCGAGCGCACGCTCGGACAGCTGGTGGCCGACGCCACCCACGACCTGTCCACGATCGTCCGCAGCGAGATCGCCCTCGCGAAGGCGGAGATCACCACCGAGGCCAAGACCGCGGGCAAGAGCGCCGCGATGTTCGGGGCGGCGGCCTTCGTCGGCCTGCTGGGCCTGATCTTCCTGTTCCACACGATCGTGGCCGTGCTCGACATCTGGCTGCCCGAGTGGGCCGGCTACCTCATCACCACCGGGCTGCTCTTCGCCGTCGCCGCCGTGCTGGCGCTGGTCGGCAAGCGGAACATCGCCAACATCAACGGCAAGCCCGAGCGCACCATCAAGAACGCCCAGGAGACGGTCCAGGCCCTCAAGTCCAGCGACTGAGGACCCGGCCGCACGGCATACTCCCCGCATGACTCCCGATGCCTCGATGGCCCTGATCGACGGGCCGTGGGAGCACCGCTTCGTCGCGGCCAACGGTGCGCGTTTCCACGTCGCCGAGCAGGGCGAGGGACCGGTCGTGCTGCTCCTGCACGGCTTCCCGCAGTTCTGGTGGGCGTGGCGGCACCAGATGCAGGCGCTCGCCGACGCCGGCTACCGCGCGTGCGCGATGGACCTGCGCGGGTATGGCGCGTCGGACAAGCCCCCGCGCGGGTACGACACCCGGACCTCGGCCACGGACGTCGCCAGCGTCCTGAGGTCCCTCGGGGCGTCACGGGCGGCGGTCGTCGGCCACGGCTGGGGCGGCTGGATCGCGTGGAGCATGCCCGTGCTGCAGCCCACGGTGACGCGAGCGGTCGCGTCGCTGTCGATGCCGCACCCCCTCGTCTTCCGGAAGGCGTCCTTCAGCAGTCCCCGCCAGGCCAGGGCCAACGCCTACCTCGGCGGGCTGCAGCGTCCGTTCGTCCCCGAAAGGCAGATGACGGTGCACGGCGGTTACGTGCAGCGGCTGCTGCGCGAGTGGGCCTCGCCGGAGGGCATCTGGCCCTCGCCGGAGGAGGCCAAGGTCTACGCCGACGCGATGGCCCTGCCGTTCGTCGCCCACTCCGCCGCCGAGTACTACCGCTGGCTGGTGCGCAGCCAGGCCCGTCCCGACGGCTGGCGGTTCGCCGCGACCATGAAGAAGCCGATCACGGTGCCGGTGCTGCAGCTGCACGGTGAGCGCGACGGCGCCGTGCTCCGGGCGACCGCCGGCGGCTCCCAGGCGTACTGCACGGGCCCCTACGAGCGCGCCCTGGTGCCGGGCGCGGGGCACTTCCTCCCCGAGGAGGCGCCGGACGTGGTGAGCGACCACCTCGTCCGCTGGCTCGACGGCCTCCCCGCCTGAGCGAACCTCAACCGGCGACGCAGGCGCCGGTGCCCACCGGGCTCGAGGCGCTCGCGGCCGCGTCGAGGACCGGCCTGGCCTCGTCCATCGTCAGGGCGTAACCGGTGCTGTCGTCGTCGAGCGACTTCGCGAAGATGACACCGACGACCTTGCCGTCGGTCGACAGCAGCGGGCCGCCGGAGTTGCCGGGCCGGACCTTGGCGAAGAGGGAGTAGACCTCGCGGCTGGTGCCGGGACGTCCGTAGATGTCGGAGCCACGGGCGTCGACGACCTCACGGACGCGGGCGGCGTCGAGCTGGTAGGGACCGTCCAGGGGGAACCCGGCGACGACCCCGCTGTCGCCGCGGGCCAGGTCGGGGCCCTGCTGCAACGGGTCGGCGGGCAGTCCGGGCACCGCGAGCACCGCGAGGTCGCGGCGGGCGTCGAACACCACGACCTGCCCGGTGTAGGAGCGGCCGGTGCCGTGGATGCGCAGGGTCGCGCGCTCCATACCGGCGACCACGTGGGCGTTGGTCACGACCCGCTCGGGTGCGACCACCCAGCCACTGCCCTCCTGGCCGCGGTTGCAGGAGGTGGCGACGCCGGTGATCTTGATGATCGACGAGGCCGCGGCGCGCACGCCCTGCGACTGGGCCACGGCGTCGTCGGGCGGGTCGACCGGGGCGATGCGCTCGGCCTCGAGGCCGTCGAAGACGCGCGGGAAGCCCTCACGGTCGAGCACCTCGCGGAAGCCGGCGAACAGGCGAGAGGTGCCTGGCGGCACCACGGAGTCGATCGTGCTCAGGACCTTGGACTCGCCGATGGCCTTGGCGATCGGGGCTGGGGCGCCACCGCGCAGCGCACCGGCGATGAACCACACGAGGACCGACGCCGAGACCACGACGGCGACCGCGCCGAGCGCGGAGTCGAACCGCTGGGCGGGCTTGACCTTGAGCTTCGAGCGGAGGCTGCCACCCACGGTCACGGCGAGGGCCTGGCCGGCCGAGGCGAGGATGAACACCCCGGCGATGAGCACGACGGACCGCAGCAGCGGCGAGCTCTGCAGGTCGTTCCACGAACCGATGGCGATGGGCAGCAGCCACATGGCGATCGCCCCACCGCTGAGGAACCCTGCGAGCGACAGGACGCTGACCACCAGGCCCTGCCGGTACCCGGTCACGGCGTAGCTGAGCAGCAGCACGATGAGGAGCAGGTCCAGGACGGAGAGTCCGAGGAACATCAGGCTCGGCCTTCCGTCGCGGTCTGGGTCAGGGCGTCACGCCGTCCACCGGGCTGGTAGCGCTCGGGGAGCGGCCGCTCGACACTACGGTCCCACGGGAGGGTCAGCCCGCCGAAATCGAGCACGGCCGACAACAAGCCCGCGGTGAACCCCCAGACGAACAGCCCGTCGAACTCGAACCCCGGCCCGACGTACCCGCTGGGGTGGGTCACGGTGAAGCGGGCCGAGGGGTCGAGCAGGTCGGCCAGCGGCGCCCGCACCGCCCGGTGCACCTCCCCGGGGTCGATGCCGTCCACGTGCCCCGGCTCGCGCCACCACGCCAGCACGGGGGTGACGACGAACCTGCGGGGGCTGAGGTAGATCTCGGGCAGCTCGGCGACCACGTCGACCGTGTCCGGGTCGATCCCGACCTCCTCCTGCGCCTCCCGCAGGGCGGCCGCCGCGTCGGAGGCGTCGTGCGGCTCGCGCTTGCCGCCGGGGAAGGAGATGTCACCGGGCTGGGTGCGCAGGGTGTGGGCACGCTCGGTGAGGACGACGTCCTCGCCACCGGCCGGGTTCGGCCCGAAGAGGATGAGGACGCTGGAGCGGCGGCCACCCGCTGGGGGCGGGGCGAACCGATCGAAGAAGCCGCTGTCGGCGCTCGAGATGCCCTGGTGGGCACGGTCGATCCACGCGGGACGGGCGTGCGCGGGGGGACCCTCGCTCACGCCCGGCCGGCTTCCACGACGTCGGCGACCGGCGCGGCATACGGGTTGTCGGCACCGGGGGCGAGCTCGAACTTGAGCAGCTTCGCGGCCTTGGCCGGGTCGGTCTCGCCCACTCCGTAGGAGGGGCAGAGGCGCGCGATCGGGCAGGCGCCGCAGGCTGGCTTCTTCGCATGGCAGGTGCGCCGGCCGTGGAAGATCAGGACGTGGGAGAGCATCGTCCACTCCTTGCGCGGGATCAGCGCACCCACGGCCGACTCGACCTTGACCGGGTCCTCCTCGTCGGTCCAGCCGAACCGGCGAACGAGCCGTCCGAAGTGGGTGTCGACCGTGATCCCGGGGATGCCGAACGCGTTCCCCAGCACGACGTTGGCGGTCTTGCGGCCGACGCCCGGCAGGGTCACGAGGTCCTTCATCCGGGGCGGGACCTCCCCGTCGAAGCGTTCGACGAGCTCGGCCCCGAGCTTCATCACCGAGTTGGTCTTGGCGCGGAAGAAGCCGGTCGGCCTGAGCAGCGCCTCCATCTCCTCCCGGTCGGCGCCGGCCAGCGCCGCCGCGTCGGGGTAGCGCGCGAAGAGCTGCGGCGTCACCTTGTTGACCATGACGTCGGTCGTCTGGGCCGACAGCACCGTGGCGACGAGGAGCTGCAGCGGGTTCTCGAAGTCGAGCTCGCAGTGGGCGTACGGATAGTGCTCGTGGAGCTCGCGGTACATCCGCCGGGCCCGCCGGGTGAGCGCGACCGGCGACTCCTCCCGGAGCGGTGTGGAGGCAGGCTTGCGGGCAGGCGTACGGGCAGGCTTGCGGGCGGTCTCGGACACCCGTTCAGCCTACGGGTCGGGCCTGACGACGACGTGGCACACTGTCGCCCGTGGATCACGATGTGGTGAGAAGAGCCCCGCTGTTCGCTGCCCTCGACGAGGAGGCGTCCTCGACGCTGATGCAGTCGATGACGCAGACGCGCCTCGAGCGCGGCGACGTGCTCTTCTCCGAGGGCGACCAGGGCGACCGTCTCTACGTCATCCGTGAGGGCAAGGTGAAGCTCGGTCGACGCAGCAGCGACGGGCGCGAGAACCTCGTCGCCATCCTCGGCCCGGGCGAGATGTTCGGTGAGCTCAGCCTGTTCGACCCCGGCCCGCGCACGATGACTGCCACCGCGGTCGCCGAGACCCAGCTGCTCGGCATCGGCAACGAGGACCTCAACGGCCTGCTCAACGGCCGCCCCGCCGTCGCCAAGGTCCTGCTCGCCGCGCTGGCCCAGCGCCTGCGCCGCACCAACGAGAACCTTGCCGACCTCGTCTTCACCGACGTCCCCGGCCGCGTCGCCAAGGCGCTGCTCGACCTCTCGGCCCGGTTCGGCCGTCCGGTCGAGGAGGGCATCCTCGTCGCCCACGACCTCACCCAGGAGGAGCTCGCCCAGCTGGTCGGCGCCTCCCGCGAGACGGTCAACAAGGCCCTGGCCGACTTCGCGACCCGTGGCTGGCTCCGGCTCGAGGCCCGGGCCGTGCTCATCATGGACGTCGAGCGCCTCAAGCGCCGCGCCCGCTAGCCCGTACCCACCTCGCGCCCGCCCGCTCGGCCCGCGCCCACGGGTTCGATGTGGACACGCCCGGATCTCCCGCCGTGTCCACATCGAACCAACGAGCGCCGAGGGTCAGCCGGTGTAGACGCGTACCCAGTCGACCTTGAGCTTCTGGACCGGGAATGCCGCCTTGTCGTTGGGGCCGCTCTGGCGGTTGGCCGCCTTGTACTTCCCGGCGAAGACCTCTCCCTGGAGGATCGTCATCCACGGGGACCGCATGATCGTCGCGCAGCTGGCGGTGTCCGGCACGGTGAAGGGTGCCTTGCGGCAGCTGTCGATGGCCTTGGCCTCCTTCTCCTCCACCGCCTTGCCGTCGAGCAGGTACGTGGCCGTGTTCCCCCGCTTGATCACCGTCCACGTGTGGGTCGACCCCGCCTTCACCGGGTCCTGGTGCTCGCGGCGCAAGGTGCGGCCGGGATGCGCCCCGTTCGTGGCGCACGACATGTGCGTCGTCGAGTACGAAGCGCCGGGCTTGTTGCCGTACCACTCCACGGCGTCCACCTCCCCGAGGTTCGTGACCGTGACAGTCTTCCCGTCGTAGGAGCAGTAGGGCTGGGCGTTGTTGGCCCACAACGCCTGCCGCGTCCCGGTCGCCGGGTCGGACGGCAGGGTGGCCCTGAAGTCCATCCGCACCGCGGCGCCGGAAGCCTGGTAGGCCGCCGCCTCCATCTGCAGTCGGCCGGAGGTGTAGACCGGCACCTTGCGCGCGCCGCTGCACGCCTTGACCGAAGGCTTGCTGTCCGCCAGCCACGAGAAGTCCGTCTCTGACGTCGGAGCCACTTTGGCACACAGGCGACGCGTCGTGATGACCAGCTTCCCGTTGGCAAGATCCACGTTCTTGGCCAGGTTGCGCGCCTGGGACTTCCCCGGCGAGACGACCACCCTGTCCTTGGTGCCCCAGGCGGAGAGGGGTGCGTCCTCGACCTTCCTCCACGCGGTCGGCCACTGCGACCTGGGCGACCCGAACTCCGAGTGCCAGGCGGGCTTCCAGCCCTTCGCTGCCGCCGCTTGCTGGTCCCCGGCCCGTGCCGCGGTACCGGCCCCTGCCGCGTTGCCAGCCAGCGTGGTCGTGGCCGCCACGGTCGCCGTGGCGAACGTGGCCAGGACGACGCCTGCTGCCAGCCGGTTCCTCTGCGTGCGTTTGATCATGTTTTCTCCCCCTTGGTGTGGAAGCCCGAGGCTAGGGAGCCCCTTGCCGAAGGTCCATAGGGAGCACTCCCCTTGTGCCGGGAGGGCGCACCGTGCTGTGAGCGTCGAGCACTCACCCCTGCTTCGGCGGTTCGAGGTGTTCGACGACCGGATCCCGGTACCGGAATACCTCGACCGCGGGTTGTGGGCGCGCCGCTCAACGAGCGCCCAGGTACTCCAGCTGCGCTGCCACGCTCTGGGCCGCCGCCGGCCAGACCTCGCGGGGAACGTCGGCATACACCGTCTCGACCACGGCCCGGACCGGGTCGGCCGCCTGCGCGGCACCGTCCGCGAGCGCCTGCCGCACCTGTTCGAGCCGTTCGGCCCGGTGCTGCCGGTAGAAGGCGACCATGGCCGAGGCGTCGGGCACGACCGGTCCGTGACCGGGCAGGATCGAGGTCACGGCGCCATCCCCGGTGAGCGCCGCGATCCGCTCCAACGACGAGAGGTATGCCGCCAGCTCACCGTCGGGGTGCGCGACCACCGTGGTGCCGCGGCCCAGGACCGTGTCGCCGGTGAGGAGGGCGTGGTCGGCGGGGAGCGCGAACGACAGGGAGTCGGAGGTGTGCCCGGGGGTTGCCACGACCCGCAGCTCGAGCCCGCCGGCCGAGACGACGGCGCCGTCGCCGAGGTCGTCGTGGCCGCGGCCAACCACGCGGGTGGGGGCGCCGGTGAGCTCGGCGAAGCGCCCGGCACCCTCGGCGTGGTCGGCGTGGCCGTGGGTGAGGATCGTCTGGGCCACGCGGGCGCCGCGGTCGGCGACCGCCGCGACCACGGCCTGCAGGTGGGGCTCGTGCAGCGGGCCGGGGTCGATGACGAGGGCCTCGCTGGAGCCGGGTTCGAGCAGCACCCAGGTGTTGGTGCCGTCGAGGGTCATCGGGCTGGGGTTGGGGCACAGGACGCACAGCGCCCGGTCGGTCACCTGGCCTCCGCGCCACTCCCCTGGCGCCGCCGAGGGGGCAGGCGCGACCGCACTCATCGCGGGAGGTCGGCCCGCATCACCAGGCCGGAACCGGTGTCGACGAGCTCGGGCTGGACGGTCTCGATGACGGGCTGCTCGGCGATGAACTCGGCCGCGGACGCGGCGGCGGCCACCTCCTCGACGGCCACGACGGTGGGTGGAAGCATCAGCGCCTCGCCGCTCTCCCACGCCTGCAGCAGCTCGGCGGGGCGCACCCAGGCCGCGAGGTCCGCCTCGGTGGTCTGGTCGTCGGCACGGTGGCCGGAAGGGACGGCGGCGGTGAAGAAGCGCGTGTCGTAGCGGCGGGCCTCGAACACCGGGGTCACCCAGTGGGCGCGGTAGCCGAGCAGGTCCGAGCGCAGCAGGAGGCCGTGCTCCTGCAGGACCTGGGACAGCGACGCCTCGCGGTCGAGCAGGCGGCGGCGCTGCTCACGCCAGTGCTCGCTCGCGACGTCCTCGACGATGGAGTCGGGCGTCGGGCCCGCGAGCAGGACCCCGCACTCCTCGAACACCTCGCGCACGGCGGCGGCGACGAGCTCCCGGGCACGGCTCTCGTCCACGCGCAGGCGGGAGGCCCACTCGGCGGGCGAGGGGCCCGCCCACGGCAGCGACTCCTCGGCGTCGCGGCTGTCGACGCCACCACCGGGGAACACCATCATCCGTGGGGCGAACGCCATCGTCGCGACCCGTCGGAGCATGAACACCTCCACGCCGGCCGCCGCATCACGGACGAACATCACGGTCGCCGCGAGCCGTGGCGTCGGGGAGGACGAGGGGTCCGGATCAGCGAGCCACTCGTCGATGCGCGCGCGCAGGGACGGTGACTCGCTGATCGGGAAGTCGCGGAGCACCGCGTCAGTACCTCGGGTCTCGGCTGCTCAGTCGTCCGCGAGGGCGACGACGATCTCGACCTCGACGGGGGCGTCGAGCGGCAGCACGGCCACACCGACGGCGGACCGGGCGTGGATGCCGGCGTCCCCGAAGGCCTTGCCCATGAGCTCGCTGGCCCCGTTGATGACCCCGGGCTGGCCGGTGAACGAGGGGTCGGACGCCACGAACCCGACGAGCTTGACCACCTGGGTCACCTTGTCGAGGTCGCCGACGAGGCCCTTGACGGCGGCGATGGCGTTGAGCGCGCAGATCTGCGCGAGCTCGGCGGCCCGCTCCGGGGACACCAGGCCCTCGCCCACGCCGACCTTGCCGGTCTCGGCCAGGGCTCCGGACACCATGGGCAGCTGCCCGGAGGTGTAGATCCGGCGTCCGTCCTGGATCGCGGGGACGTAGGCAGCCACCGGCTTGGCGACCTCGGGCACGGTCAGGCCGAGCTCGGCCAGACGGTCTTCGACTCTGCTCATGTCAGGCTTTCTCCCGCTTCAGGTAGGCGACCAGTCCGTTGCCGTCGGGACCGGTGAGGACCTGGACGAGCTCCCAGCCGTCCTCACCCCACTGGTCGAGGATCTGCTTGGTCGCGTGCACGATCAGCGGCACGGTCGCGTACTCCCATTTCTGCATGGTCCGCAGCCTAGCCACCGCTGGCAGGATGGGTGCATGGCCACTGCTGCGGACCGGAGCCCCATCGAGGTCCTCGACGAGCGGGCGGCCCCACCGACCCGCACGACGTCCTACGGCGACGACGACGCGCAGGTCTACGACGTGCGCCTCCCGAAGCGCCTCACGCGCTCGCTGACCGTCGTCGTCGTGCACGGCGGCTTCTGGCGGGCGGAGTACGACCGGGGCCACGCCAGCCGCCAGGCCCAGGCCTTCGCCGACGCGGGTTACCCCGTCGCCGTGGTCGAGTACCGCAGGCCCGGCATGCCCGGTGGTGGCTGGCCCGGCACCGCACAGGACGTCGCTGCAGCCCTCACCGCCATCCGCCGCGACCCCGACCTCGCCCACCCGCCCGTGCTCGTCGGCCACTCCGCGGGGGGTCAGCTCGTCACGTGGGCCGCCGCCCAGCCGTGGGCGCACGGGCTGCGCGGGGCCGTGAGCCTCGCCGGCGTCGTGGACCTCGCGCACGGAGCGGCGACGCAGGTGGGTGGCGACGCCATACCGGCGTTCCTCGGGGGCTCCCCCGAGGAGGTGCCGCAGGCGTATGCCGCCGCCGACCCGGCGGTCCTGCCGCCGTCCGTCCCCGTCGTGCTCGTGCACGCGCGGGACGACGACGTGGTGCCCTTCGAGCTGAGCGAGCGGTATGCCGCGGCGCACCGCGGCCCGTCGGTGCGCCTCACCCCCGTGGCCGGCGGGGGCCACTACGGGCTGATCGACCCGGAGCACCCGGCGTTCGCCGAGGTCGCCGCGGCGGTGGACCTGCTCGCCTCCTAGTCTGGGCGCATGCCAGAGCGCGCCCTGCCCGACCTGTCCAAGGTCCGCCTGCACGTGGTGACGGGCAAGGGCGGCACCGGCAAGACGACCGTCGCAGCCGCCCTGGCCCTCGGGCTGTCGCGGCAGGGCAAGCGCGTCCTACTGGTCGAGGTCGAGGAGCGGCAGGGCATCTCGCAGACGTTCGACGTCCCGCCGCTCGGCCACACCGAGACGCGGGTCGTCCACGACCGCAGCGGCGGTGAGGTCTGGGCGATCTCCGTCGACGCCAAGCAGTCGCTGGGCGAGTACCTCCAGAAGTTCTACAAGGTGGGCCGGGCCATGGGCCTGCTCGACAAGTTCGGGGCGGTCGACTTCGCGACCACCATCGCGCCAGGCCTGCGCGACGTCCTGCTCATCGGCAAGGTCTACGAGGCCGCCGGGCGCCGGGCCGGGCGCTCGGGTGCCCTCGCGTACGACGCGGTCGTGCTCGACGCCCCACCGACCGGGCGCGTGGTGCGGTTCCTCAACGTCAACGCCGAGGTGGCCGACGTGGCCAAGGTGGGGCCGATCCACAGCCAGGCCGACTCGATCACCCGGATGATGCGCAGCCACACGACCGCGGTCCACGTGGTGACGCTGCTCGAGGAGATGCCGGTCCAGGAGACCGTCGACGCCCTCAGGGACCTGCGGGCGGCCGACCTGCCCCTCGGGGCGATCGTCGTCAACCAGCTGCGCGACCCGCTCCTGTCCGACAAGGCCCTGCGGTCGGTGCGGGGCGGCCGCACGGCCAAGCTCGCCGAGGGTGTCGCCGCGGACCTCGCGTCCGTGGGCGTCAAGGCGACCGCCGGTGTCGTTGCCGGCCTGCTCGTCGACGCCGGCCAGCACGCGGACCGGGTGGCCCTCGAACGCGAGCAGGACGCGATCCTCGCCGAGCAGGGGCGCCTCACGGTCCGCCTGCCGCTCCTGCCCGAGGGCACCGAGGGCGGCGGCATCTCCGTCCTCGCCGACGCCGTCGCCGAGCAGGGGATGATCTGATGGCCGCCCGCACCACCACCGGGCACGCCCTCGACGTCGCCGCGCTGCTCACCGACCCGGCCACCCGCATCGTCGTCTGCTGCGGCGCCGGCGGCGTCGGCAAGACCACGACGGCGGCGGCCATGGGCCTGTGGGCCGCCGAGCACGGTCGCAGGGTCGTCGTCCTCACCATCGACCCGGCCCGGCGCCTGGCCCAGTCGCTCGGGCTGACCGAGCTCGACAACACCCCGCGCCCCGTCGAGGGCGCCGGCGCCGGGGGCGGCTCCCTGGACGCGATGATGCTCGACATGAAGCGCACCTTCGACGAGGTGGTCGAGCAGCACGCCACCCCGGAGAAGGCCGCCCAGATCCTCGCGAACCCGTTCTACCAAGCCGTGTCGAGCTCGTTCGCGGGGACGCAGGAGTACATGGCGATGGAGAAGCTCGGCCAGCTGCGGGCCGAGGCCGACCGCACCGGGCGGTGGGACCTCGTCGTCGTCGACACCCCGCCGTCGCGCTCGGCGCTGGACTTCCTCGACGCGCCCAAGCGCCTGGGGTCCTTCCTCGACGGCCGGTTCATCCGGCTGATGACCGCCCCGGCCAAGGCCGGGGGGCGAGCCGGCTTCAAGGTGTTCAGCGTCGGCGTGACGATGGTGACGAGCACGATGTCCAAGCTGCTCGGCGGGCAGCTCCTCCAGGACGTGCAGACCTTCGTGGCGGCGCTCGACACCATGTTCGGCGGGTTCCGCGAGCGCGCGGACCAGACCTACGCGCTGCTCAAGAACTCCGAGACGGCGTTCGTCGTCGTGGCCGCCCCCGAACGCGACGCGCTGCGGGAGGCGTCGTACTTCGCCGGGCGCCTCGACGAGGAGCACATGCCGCTCGCCGGACTCGTCGTCAACCGCATCCAGCGGGTGGCCGCACCGTCGCTGCGCGCCTCACGGGCCCTGGCCGCCGCCGACCAGCTCGCCGACGCGGAGGGCCCGGACCGCAGCGCGACCAGCGCCGAGACCGAGGGACTGCTGCGCCTGCACGCCGCCCTCGCCGAGACCGCCGAGCGGCAGGAGCGGCAGGTGAGCCGGTTCACCGCCGGGCACCCCGGCATACCCCTCGTGGAGGTGCCGGCCGCGGCCCAGGACATCCACGACCTCACCGGGCTGCGCGCGGTGGCGGCCTCCCTCACCGGGGGCTGAGCCCACCCTGGAACGCCGACGAGCCGGCCGCCTCGGGGGGAAGGCGCCGGCTCGGGCTCGGTCGTGCGGGGTCGTGCTGTGCGGACGGGGTCAGGCGCTCTCCTCGTCCCGGGACTGGCCACGGGCCGCGGCGAACAGGTTCGCCCAGGAGGTGATGTTGGGGCGGCGCTTGAGCAGGGCGCGGCGCTCGCGCTCCGTCATCCCTCCCCAGACACCGAACTCGGTGCGGTTGTCGAGGGCGTCGGCGAGGCACTCGGCGATGACCGGGCACCGCTGGCAGACGACCTTGGCGGTCTGCTGGGCGGCTCCCTGGACGAAGAGGGCGTCGGGGTCGGCGGTGGAGCAGGAGCCCAAGGGCGCCCAGTCCTCGACCCATCCAGTATCCGCCGCACCCGATCGGGTGGGTCGCGCTGGTGCGATCGTCATCTCAGTGCCTCCAGATGCTGCAGAACAAGGCGGCTGCGGTTGCGCCTCATGACTGTTCCAATGTTTGAGAAACGATAGGAAGGTGGGGACTGCAACGACATGGCCCATTCGTGTAGTTCTGCGAGGGCCAAAGGGACTAGTCATTCCGAACCACCTCGTAGCGTCCGCTCCGCGAGGGCATTCCCGCAGGTCAGCGACTCCCCGCCGCGCGAACCCGGGTCCATCCAGATGAGCCGGTTACCCTGTGCCCATGCACGGTCGCGCCACCAACCTCGGTAATGTCCTCAGTTTGCTCGGAGCCTTCGTCGCCACGGCGATGGTCATGGGCCTGCTGGCGGCTGGACTGTTGATCCCCGCGGTGGGGGCGACGGGCACGGCGGCGACCTCGGGGGTGACCGCCTTCGACGACCTGCCGGGCGAGTTCACCGCCTCCGCCCTGTCGCAGCAGTCGAAGATCGTCGACGCCCAGGGCAAGGTCCTCGCGACCCCCCAGGAGGAGAACCGGATCATCGTCAACCTCAAGGACGTCGCGCCGATCATGCAGAAGGCGCAGATCGCGATCGAGGACAGCCGCTTCTACGAGCACGGCGGGGTCGACCCGCGCGGCATCGCCCGCGCGATGGTCTCCAACGCGCAGGGCGGCGACACCCAGGGCGCCTCCACCCTGACCCAGCAGTACGTCAAGCTCACGCTGCAGGAGAACGCGCTGCGCAACAACGACGAGGAGGCCGCGAAGGCCGCCGTCCGCGTCAGCGCCGCCCGCAAGATCCAGGAGATCAAGTACGCGGTCACCCTCGAGAAGGAGATGACCAAGGACCAGATCCTCCAGGGCTACATGAACCTCGCCTACTACGGCGACCTGGCCTACGGCGTCGAGGCTGCCGCACAGCACTACTTCAGCATCTCCGCCAAGGACCTCAACATCCCGCAGGCCGCGCTCCTGGCCGGCCTGGTGCAGAACCCCAGCCGCACGGACCCGATCAACAACCCCGAGCGCGCGCAGGCCAGGCGCGACGTCGTGCTCGACCGCATGCACGACCTCGGGATCATCGGCGACAAGGCCTGGAAGAACGCCAAGGCCATCCCGGTCAAGAAGATGCTCAAGCGCAAGGACCCCCTGAGCAACTGCGCGGCCTCGCGTGAGCCGTACTTCTGCAACTACGTCATGGCCTACCTCAAGACCATGCCGGAGCTGGGCAAGACGGTCCCCGAGCGGATCAAGAACATCACGCAGGGCGGCCTGACGATCCAGACGACGCTCAACCCGACGACCCAGGAGCTGGCCCGCAAGCAGCTCACCAAGCGGGTCCCCGTCGGCAACGACGAGCACATCGGCGCCGCCGCGGCGATCGTCCAGCCGGGCACCGGCAAGGTCGTCGCGATGGTGCAGAACACCACGTACACGACCGGCAAGGGCAGCGAGACCAAGGGCCTCACCGGCCTCAACTGGAACGTCGACCGTGAGTACGGCGGCGAGAACGGCTTCCAGTTCGGGTCGACCGCCAAGATGTACGCGATCGTCGAGGCGCTCAAGCGCGGCCAGTCGGTCAACGGCACCATCCCGTCGAAGTTCGCCACCACGAAGCAGCCGGCGGTCTACTCCCCGCAGGAGCAGGGCAAGTGCGGTGACCAGGGCAACTGGGAGGTGCGCAACGACGAGGCGATCGGCGGCAAGCCGATCCCGCTGAAGACCGCCACCGCCAAGTCGGTCAACACCGCGTTCGCGTCGTTGGTCCTCAAGCTCGGCACCCCGAACGTCCGCAACATGATGACGACGATGGGCCTGCACAACGGGTACGGCGAGCCCATCCTGTGCAGCCCGGCCGCCGTCACTCTCGGCGCCGGCACGGCGACCCCGCTGACCCTGGCTGCGAGCTACGCGACCCTGGCCGCCAACGGCAAGTACTGCAAGCCCAACCCCATCCTGTCGATCACGACGAACGACAAGAAGGCCATCAAGCTCAACCCGACGCCGTGCAAGCAGGTCATCGACCCCGACGTCGCCAAGGGCGCCACCGAGCTCCTCACCGGCGTCATCAAGAACGGCACCGGTACCGGCGCGAGCCTCGGCTCCCGCCCGGCCGCCGGCAAGACCGGCACCACGGACAACCACTACCAGTCGTGGTTCGTCGGCTACACGCCCCAGCTCGCGACCGCGGTCTGGGTCGGCACGCCCTACACGCAGTTCCGCATGAAGAACGTCAGCCTGGCCGGCACCTACTACGGCGAGGTCTTCGGTGGCACCATCTCGGCACCGGTGTGGCAGGCCATCATGAAGGGCGCGTCGGAGGGCATGCCCATCCGCGACTTCGACACCCCGAGCGACAAGATCCAGAACGGTGACAAGGTCGCCGTCCCGTTCGTCGGTGGCCTGACCGTCGACGAGGCCACCGCGCGCCTCACGGACGCCGGGTTCAAGGTGCAGGTCGCAGGCAGCACGAACAGCGGCTACGGCCAGGGCCGGGTCGTCTACACGTCCCCGAACGGCACGGCGCTGCGCGGCGACACGATCGGTCTCTACCTCTCGACCGGGTACGTGCCCCAGGCTCCTACGCCGAGGGCAAGCAACACCCCGAAGCCCAACCCGACGCCCACGAAGAGCGAGCCCACCAAGCCGCCGAAGCCGAAGAAGCCGTGACCTCGGCGTCGTGA
>NZ_LMGM01000001.1:2049385-2049485 GCF_001427915.1 Phycicoccus sp. Root563
CGACGAAGGCCCCCACCGGTTCGCCGGTGGGGGCCTTCGTCGTGAGAAGCCTTGCTGCACATGGCGGCTGGTCACCGCCGGTACGGGGTCAGCGACCCGC
>NZ_LMGM01000001.1:2049501-2072027 GCF_001427915.1 Phycicoccus sp. Root563
GAGGGACGCCTTCACGACCGAGGCCACCCGGCCTCCGTCGGCGCGGCCGGCGACGACGGCGCCCGCCGCCTTCATCACCTGGCCCATCTGCTGCATACCGGTGGCGCCGGTGTCCGCGATGGCGGCGGCGACGATGGCCGCGAGCTCCTCGTCGGACAGCTGGGCGGGCAGGTAGGCCTCGAGGATGGCGAGCTCGGCGTCCTCCTTGGCGGCCAGCTCGGGGCGGCCCGCGTCGGTGTAGGCGGTCGAGGCCTCCTTGCGCTTCTTGGCCTCCTTGGCCAGGACCTTGAGCACCTCGTCGTCGGTCAGCTCACGGGCCTCGGTGCCCGAGACCTCCTCGTTCGTCATGGCGGTGAGGGCCATGCGCAGCGTGCCGGAGCGCACCTGGTCCCGCGCGCGCATGGCGGAGGTGAGGTCGCTCTGGACGGTGGCCTTGAGGCTCTGGTCGGTCATGGGGCCAGTGTCGCAGGCGGTGGGTGCGGTCCCCAACCGTGTTGTCTGCGGGTTGTTTGCGAGGATGGGGCGCGATGAACACGTATCTGCGGACGGTGGGCGGGGTGGCTGCCCTCGGGGTGGCCGGACTCGGGTGGGCGAGCCTCGTGGAGCGGAACTGGTTCGCACTGCGCCGGTTCACCGTGCCGGTGCTGGCCCCCGGGGCCCAGCCCCTGCGCGTCCTGCAGGTCTCCGACCTGCACCTGGTGCCGCGCCAGCAGCACAAGGTGGAGTGGGTCCGCAGCCTCGCGGCCCTGGCTCCCGACCTCGTGGTCAACACCGGTGACAACCTCGCGGCGCACGACGCCGTGCCCGAGGCGCTGAGGGCGATGGCGCCGCTGTTCGAGTTCCCCGGGGTGTTCGTCCTCGGGTCCAACGACTACTACGCGCCCGTGCCGAAGAACCCTGCCCGCTACCTCACCCGCCGCCACGCGCACGCCCCCGCCAGCCGCATCACCCTGCCGGTGGAGGACCTCCGGGCAGGCATGGTCGGCGGCGGCTGGACCGACCTCGACAACGCCCGGACGGTGCTGTCGGTGGCCGGTTCCCCTGTCGAGCTCGTCGGCACCGACGACGCCCACATCCGACGCGACCGCTACGCCGACGTCGCCGGTCCCGCCTCCCCCACCGCCGCCCTGACCGTGGGGGTCACGCACGCGCCGTACCAACGGGTGCTCGACCCGATGGCCGCGGACGGGGCACGGCTCCTGCTCGCCGGCCACACCCACGGCGGCCAGCTGGCCGTCCCCCTGTATGGCGCGCTGGTCACCAACTGCGACCTGCCCACCAACCGCGCCAAGGGGCTGTCGCGGTGGTGGCCCGGTGCCGGGTCGGCGCCCTCGAGGCAGGCTCCGGCCGATGCCGCCTGGCTCCACGTGTCGGCCGGGCTGGGCACGTCGCCGTACGCGCCGGTGCGCTTCGCCTGCCGCCCCGAGGCGACCCTGTTGACCCTCGTCCCCCGCTAGCCACGCGCTGGTCCGGCGCCGGTCGGACGACTGTCGGCTGGGCCGATTGGGAGGCGCGGCAGGCCGTGGGCTATTCTTCCTTGTCGCTGCCGAAACCAGTCCCTGACCACGTCAGATCTGCTCGGGAGCGACAGCCACGGGGTGTGGCGCAGCTTGGTAGCGCGCTTCGTTCGGGACGAAGAGGCCGCAGGTTCAAATCCTGTCACCCCGACCAGATCGACCATGGTCAGAGGCCACCAACCACAACCTGGTTGGTGGCCTCAGCCATGTCCGCACGACCCATGTCGCAGGGCCGGCGATGAGTCTGCTTACCGACCGCGGTCCACCTCGCATGAACTCTTCCGCGTACGAGAAGGACCCCCGCGTGGACGCCTACATCGATGCCCTGCCGTCGTGGCAGCAGGTGCTCTGCCGACGGCTGCGCGACCTGGCCCACGCGGCCGACCCTGAGCTCACCGAGACGATCAAGCGCACGGTGCAGCCGTACTTCGTGCTCGAGGGGAACGTGTGCGCCCTCCTGGCTGCCCGGGACCACGTCAACCTGTTCGTCTACGACGGCGCGATCGTCGACGACCCCCACGGGTTGGTCACGGCCGGGCACCAGAACTCGACGGCACGCACGATCGGCTTCCGCGAGGGGGACGCGATCGACGAGCCTGCGCTGCTCGAGTTCCTGCGTCAGGTCATCGCGAACAACCGCGCCGGGGGCTGGCGAGCGATCAAGGGGCTGCGGTGAGGCGGGTCTGCGACCGGCGACGGGCGAGGGCCCGCCAGGCGTTCCGGAACATGAACCAGCGCCATCCGACGAGGACGACCCCCACAGCGCAGTAGCCGACCCGTCCCACGACGCCGTGGTGGCTCAGGAGGGCCGCGACGGGAACGCCGGCGACGATGACCAGCAGGACCAGCTGGGTCGCCATGGCCACGCGCAGCACCGTCGTGCTGGGCGGAGGCGTGTGGAAGGGGGACTCGGGGCCCGGGGTCGAGCCGAACCTGTCCGACCAGCTCGCCGGACCACGGGGCGTGGCGCCGCCCTCCACGTCGTCGGGACCGGGCGGCACACCTGCATTGTCGGCACACCCGGCTGCGCCATGCACCCCGGCGCCCGAGCCGGACGTGCCGTCATGCGCCGTGCCCACGACGACGCAGGAACCCTTCGACCGGTCGCGAACGCGAGGGCCAGGCGATGGTCCTCGCCCGGGCCGACTGACGAGCCGCCACACCCACCTGCCACAGGTTGCTGCCGTAGCCACAGGGTGCGCCCTGTGGCTACGGCAGCAACGTCACCTAGCAGAGGTTGCGGCCCACGGCGGTCCGGGACGTGGGACGGCTCTGGGACGAATTCGTGGGCCGGCCGCGACGCCGGGTATCGTGGGCGCTCGAAAGGGAGTAGTCCCCAATCGCCGCGTCGACACACTGACCCCCGGGTCCGGTGCGGTGGGCCACCGGATCTGACCGGTGGCGGACGAGACTTTCGACCAGTACACGAACCCATTTTTCGGACGTGCCTGGTCGAAGGGACGTCACGGACACGTTCTCCTCGGCCTGGCGGCTAGGAGACACGAACCCCATGTACGCCTTCCTGTTGAGCGCAGCAGTCATCTTCGTGGCCGAGCTCGGCGACAAGAGCCAGCTCATGGCGATGACCTTCGCCACGCGCTACACCGTGCGCCAGGTGCTCATCGGCATCACGGTCGCCACCGCGATCGTCCACCTCGCCTCGGTCGGGATCGGTGCCGTCGTCGGCAACTCCTTCGCCGACAAGCAGTGGATCATCTCGATCGTCGCCGGCGTCGCCTTCATCGCCTTCGCGGCCTGGACCCTGCGCGGCGACGAGCTGACCGAGGACGAGGCCGACAAGGCCCGTCGCAGCACCGGCAAGGCGATCGTCGCCGTCGGCATCGCCTTCTTCCTCGCCGAGCTCGGCGACAAGACCATGCTCGCCACCATCACCCTCGCCACCCAGGAGGGGTGGCTCGGGACGTGGATCGGCAGCACCGTCGGCATGGTCGCCGCGGATGCGCTCGCCATCGGCGTGGGTGCGGTCCTCGGCAAGAAGCTCCCCGAGCGCGTCATCAAGATCGGCGCCTCGGTGGCGTTCCTCGTGTTCGGCCTCATTCTCATCGCCGAGGGCCTCGGCTGGTTCTGACGATCACCGCCCACGCCCAGGTATGGCGCCCGCGCACCTCGCGTGGGCGCCATACCTGTGCGTGGGCGGTGTTCCGCCGGGCTGAGGGCCGTTCGACCGCCTGCGGGCCGTTCCCCATGTGGACCGTTCCCCGGCCGGGGGCGGCGTGACGGTCAGGAGGCGGACAGGTGGCCGCCGGCCACGGCGACGGCCGTGGAGGCTGCACGCTCAACCCCGTCCGCTGCGACGAACCCGTCGGCGGCGAACCGGGCCAGGAAGTCCTCGGCCGGGATGGGGCGACCCATGTAGTGGCCCTGGGCCAGGTCGACGCCCTCGAGCGCGAGGACGTCGAGCACGGCCGCGCCACTGACGTACTCCGCGACCGTGCGCTTGCCCAGGTCGTGGGCGACGCGCACCATCGACGACACGATGGCGCGGTCGGTCGGGTCGACGTCGCACCGGGCGACGAACTCGCCGTCGATCTTCACGTAGGCGAAGGGCAGGTGCTTGAGGTAGCTGAACGAGCCGAACCCGGCACCGAAGTCGTCGAGCGCGAACCGGCAGCCCTCCTGCCCCAGGCGTTCGGCGAACACCCTGGCCGCGGCGAGGTCGGGCACGATCGCCGTCTCGGTGATCTCGAGGACCAGTCCGTTGCCGTTCGCCCCCGAGCGGAGCAGGGCGGCCTGCACGACCTCTTCGATCTGGCTGTCACCCACCGAGCAACCGGAGAGGTTGACCGAGAGCTCGAAGTCGGGGTCGACCGCCTGGAAGCGCTGGAGCAGCGGGATCGCGCGCTCGAGGACCCACCGGTCGATGGCCCGGACGAGGCCGGACTTCTCGGCCTGCTGGAGGTACTCGCCGGGCGGCAGTGCGTCCGGCCCCTCACCGAAGCGCAGGAGCACCTCGCCGCCGGTGACCCGGCCACGGCCGATGTCCCAGATCGGCTGGAGGTGCAGGCTGAACTCGTCGTTGGCGATCGCGGTCTCGATGCGCTGCGTCCAGCCCAGGGTGGACGTGGCGCTCGGGCCGACCGTGCCACCGGCAGCCAGCACGGCCCAGCCGTCGCGACCGCTCTGCTTCGCCTGGTACATCAGGGAGTCCGCGTTCGTCAGGAGCTCCTCGGCCCCCTCGGGTCCCGTCTCCTGGGCTCCGATGACCACAGCCCCCACGCTGGCGGTGACGGCGTCGGCCGCTGCACCGAGCGCCGTGCTGTGGGCCCGGACCGCGGTCACCAGGTGCTCGGCGACGAGCTCGGTCCCCGCCTGGTCGGTCTCCAGGAGCAGGACCGCGAACTCGTCCCCACCGAGGCGCGCGACGATGTCGGTGCTGCGGACGCTCTGGCGGAGCACCTCGGCCAGCGAGGTGAGGAGGACGTCACCGGCGGCGTGGCCGAGGGTGTCGTTGACCTCCTTGAAGTGGTCGAGGTCGATGAGCAGCAGCGCGCCCCGCGGCCCGTAGCGACGGCAGAAGTCGAGGTGCCGGTCCAGCTCGACGGCGAAGCGACGACGGTTCGCCAGCCCGGTCAACGGGTCGTGGTCGGCGAGGTGGGCGAGCTGCTGCTCGTAGGTGTGCCGCTCGGAGACGTCGGCGACGTTGACGAGGAGCTCGTCCTCCTCGGGCGACCCACCACCGGCGAGGACCGTGCTGGAGAGGTTGAGGTGCACCTCACCCCCGAGTGGGGTGTTCACCGTCCAGTCGGTGCGTGCGCCCGCCTCACGGGTGGTGCAGGCGAGGAGCGTCGGTATGCGGTCGTCCTCGGCATCACCGAGGGCGGCCAGGGGCGTGCCCACGAGCTGGGCCTCGGTGCGACCGAGCAGCAGGCACAACGACGGGTTGACCTGGCGGACGAAGCCGTCCCGGCCGAGCACCGCGATGCCGTGGGGTGCGTCGACGAACAGGCGCTGGATGCGGTCGTGGCTGGCGCGCAGCAGTCGCTCGCGCTCGCGGTCACGGCTGACGTCGCGCGCCATGATCAGCACGGCCCCCGACGTGGTCGTCGCGCCCGGCAACGGGCTCACCCAGATCTCGTGCTCCGCCCCGGACTCGGGCGCGACCAGCTCGACGACGCCGTCACGTCCCCGCAGCGCGCCCTCGATGAGCGGCGCGAGCTTCGCGAAGCTCTTCGGCGTGAACGCCTCGGACACGTCACGGCCGGCCGCCGTGGCCAGTCCCTGACGACGCGCACCACCGCCGGTGGACAGCGAGACCTCGAGCGTCCGGTCGAGCACGAGCACCGCGGTGTCGGGGAGGTGGTCCATCGACAGGCGCCAGAGGGCCTGCGCCTCCTTGAGCTCACGACGCATCTCGACCGCCGCGGTGGTGTCGACGGCGACACCGAGGTAGCCGATGACCTCGCCCTCCTCCGACCGCAGCTCGGTCACGGCCAGTCGGACCGAGATGCGACGGCCGTCCTTGCGGACGTAGGTCCACTCGCGGCTCGGCATGTGGTTCTCGGCCAGGGTGGCGAAGACGGCGACACCCGCCACGACCCCGAGCTGGCCGGCCGCCTGGACGATCTCGTCGGCGTCGTGGATGAGCTCGTGCACCTTGCGGCCCACCGCCTCGGAGGCGTCGTACTTGAGCATGTCCTCGGCGCCGACGTTGAAGTTGGTGATGACCCCGTGGACGTCGACGCTGATGATGCTGGTCAGGGTGGCGCCACCCATGATGGCGCGCAGCTGGGCCGCAGCCTCGCGCTCGGCGCGGTTCTGGGCCGTCAAGCCCCTGATGACGCCCTGGATGACCGGCGCGGCGAGCAGCGCCACGGCCGACCACAGGACGGCCGGGCGCCACTCGAGCGGGACGGTCTCCCCCGGGGCTGCGATGAGGTTGGTCGCGAGCGACGGGCCGATGAAGGCGAGCACCGACAGGAACGCCGCCACTGCGAGGTCGCCCAGGGTCCCGAACAGGGCCAGCCACACGATCGGCACCGCGATCAGCGGCCCGACACCGGAGACGGCACCGCCGAGGGCGTCCCGCAGGAGGATCACGGACACCATCACCGCCAAGGGGGCCGTGGCGTCGACCCACGAACGCTGGCGGCGCCATACCGACAACGCCCCGAGGGCGAGCCCGCAGACGAGCAGGGCCAGGGCGACGACGGCCTCGGTGTTCAGCCGGGGTGAGGGGAGCAGGGTCGCGGCCAGGGAACCGGCGACGAGCACACCGAAGGCGATGCCCTCGTTCCGGCGGGGGCGCGCACCCGTGGCCGACTGCGCGACATGGCGCAGGGTCGGGGGCAAATCGCGGGGGCTCACGGGGCCTCGGTCCGGGTCTGGGTCTCGGGTTGGGTCTCGGGTTGGATCTCGGGTTGGGGCTCGGCCGGGATGGGGATGAGCTCGTGGATGTCGGCGCTCGAGTCGGCGCCGTCGTACGCCCAGCTCGGCTTGAGCAGGACGAGGTCGGGCAGCACCCACCGGGGACCGATGTAGCCCTCGAGGGCGGCCACGAGCCGCTCGAGGTAGGGCAGCGAGGTGTCCGGGGTGACGTGGCCGACGGGGAGCTGCGGTCGGAACCGGCGCCGGTCGACGTGCAGGCCGAGGGCCTGGACGACGTCGGGGATGGACCGCGCGATGCTGACGAGGCGGTCGACGTCGCCGACCAGCGGGGTGGCCACCGAGAGGTCGCCGGGCGCCGTGAGCGCGAGGCACCCCGCCATCTGCAGCCGAGGGGGCGGGGCCCACTCCTTGGCGGCCTCGGTGAGCTGGGCGACGAGCCGGGCCGCGTCGGCGCGGGCGAGGTTGCCGAAGCTCGTGACGTGCACGTGCATGTCGTCGACCGAGACGGGCGCGAACTCCTCGGGCCGTCCCGGGACGGAGCGGACGAGGTCGACGAGCTGTTCGACCGCTTCACGGGGAGGGAAGAACGCCGCGTGCAGGAGCACGGGACCACTCTCCTTCCAACTCGGCGGTTACGGGGCGACCGCGACCCGGGCACGGGTCGCGCGTGCCGATGATAGGCGCCGAATGCGGCGGTTCAGCGTTGTTTGGGCCGTGGGACGACCAGTACCAGCCGATCGGACGAGGAGGTTCCGACCGCTGGTCGGCGACGAGCCCGGCTGTGGCAGGCCTCTCCCACCGCGCATAGGGTCGTCCCATGCCACAGACCGTCAAGGGCGTCATCGCCCGCAGCAAGGGTGCCGACGTCGAGCTCGTCGACATCGTCGTGCCAGACCCCGGCCCCGGCGAGGCGGTCGTCCAGATCCAGTCGTGCGGGGTGTGCCACACCGACCTGCACTACCGCGAGGGTGGCATCAACGACGAGTTCCCGTTCCTGCTCGGGCACGAGGCTGCCGGGGTGGTCGAGGCCGTCGGCGAGGGCGTCACCGACGTCGCGCCCGGTGACTTCGTCATCCTCAACTGGCGCGCGGTCTGCGGACAGTGCCGCGCCTGCGCCAAGGGCAAGCCCTGGTACTGCTTCAACACCCACAACGCCAAGCAGAAGATGACGCTCGAGGACGGCACCGAGCTCTCCCCAGCGCTCGGGATCGGCGCCTTCATCGAGAAGACCCTCGTCGCCGCCGGCCAGTGCACCAAGGTCGACGCCGAGGCGGACGCCGCCGCCGTGGGCCTGCTGGGCTGCGGGGTCATGGCCGGCTTCGGCGCGGCCGTCAACACCGGTGGCGTCGGCCGAGGCGACTCGGTGGCCGTCATCGGCTGCGGCGGGGTCGGCAACGCTGCGATCGCGGGTTCCGCCGTGGCCGGCGCGACGACGATCATCGCCGTGGACGTCGACGACCGGAAGCTCGAGGGCGCCAGGGCCTTCGGCGCGACCCACACGGTCAACGGCAAGGACGAGGACGTCGTCGAGCGCATCCGCGAGCTCACCGGCGGCTTCGGTGCCGATGTCGTCGTGGAGGCCGTCGGCCGTCCCGAGACCTACGAGCAGGCGTTCTACGCCCGCGACCTCGCCGGCACCGTGGTCCTCGTCGGGGTCCCGACCCCCGACAAGGAGGTCACCCTGCCGATGATCGAGATCTTCGGTCGCGGTGGTGCCCTCAAGTCCAGCTGGTACGGCGACTGCCTGCCCTCGCGCGACTTCCCCATGCTCGTCGACCTCTACCGCCAGGGCCGGTTCGACCTCGACGCCTTCGTGTCGGAGCGGATCGGGCTCGGCGACATCGAGGGCGCGTTCCACAAGATGGAGCGCGGCGAGGTCCTCCGCTCGGTCGTGGTCCTGTGAGTGACTCCGGTATGCCGTCGATCGCCCCCTCCCCGGGCGGCGTGCGGGTCGACCGGCTGGTGACCTCGGGCCAGTTCGAGCTCGACGGCGGCAGCTGGGACGTGGACAACAACGTCTGGGTGCTGGGTGACTACAAGGAGTGCGTCATCATCGACGCCGCCCACGACGGCCGCGCCATCGTGAAGTCGATCGACCGCGAGCGCCGCGTCATCGGGGTCATCTCGACCCACGCCCACAACGACCACATCAACGCGGTCGGCGAGGTCTGCGACGGCACCCGCGCCCCGGCATACCTGCATCCTGCGGACCGGATGCTCTGGGACGAGCTGTATCCCGTCACCCCCGACCACGAGCTGGCCGACGGCCAGGTCGTCACGGTCGGCGACGTGGACCTGCACGTCATCCACACGCCGGGCCACACCCCCGGCTCGTGCTGCCTCTACGCGCCCGCGCTCGGGGTCCTGTTCACCGGCGACACCCTGTTCAACGGTGGACCGGGCGCGACGGGACGCTCCTGGAGCGACTTCGGGACGATCATCGAGTCGATCCGCGACAAGGTCCTGACCCTGCCCGACGAGACGGTCGTCCTCACCGGGCACGGTGACTCGACCGTGATCGGCGCCGAGGCACCGCACCTGCAGGAGTGGATCGACCGCGGCCACTGAGCCGGCGCTCCCGCGCGAGGCCTGCAGGACGTAGGGGCCTGGAGACCTACAGGACGTACAGGCCGAGCATCACCAGGAGCACGGCGGCGGCGTAGAGGACCACGGTGGCCCCCGCGACGGCGACAGCGGTGTGGCTCACCCACCACCGTGACGTGTGGTGGGTCGGGTGCAGCTGCTGGATGGTGCGCATCGGCGTGCCCCTCTCGTCGGGTCCTGCCCTGTCGTTCGAGGCTACGCCGGGTCCCTGCACCCTCGTGAGCGCCACGCCGCCGCGCTCCCGGGGTGCGCCTCAGCCGCGGTAGCTCTCCACGACCTTGGGGTCACGCACCTGCGCGGCCGCGGGGTCCTCGCCGAACTCCCGCTTGGCCCGGCGCTGCCGCAGCAGGTCCCAGCACTGGTCGAGCTCGACCTCGATGGAGCGCAGTCGCTGGTTCTCCTCCTCGACGCTGATCTCGCCGGACCCGAGCTTCGACCGGAGTCCGTGCTCCTCGTCGATGAGTCCCTTGATGTGGTGCTGGATGTCGATGTCGTCGGCCATGTGCCCACTATCGCACCGGCCCCTACCGCTGGCGAGGGTCCGCTGCTTTCATGGTCGGGTGGCACCAGCACGTGTGCCGAGCGGGAACCCTGTGGCCGGCACGGTGGTCGCGGGTGGCGGGCTGGCGTCCCTGGCCGCCGCCGTGGCGCAGGTCGCCCCCGCCGTGGGCGGTCACGCCGTGGTGCTGACCCGCCTCTCACAGCCGACCCCGGTGGCGTCCGCCGTGGTCCACGAGCTGGTCGACCTCCTCGTCGAGCGCGGCGCCGGTGACGTCACCATCGGCTTCCGGCTGCGCGCCCACGACCGCGACCGCGGCCACGACTCCGTCGTCGAGCTGGCCCGGCTGGCCGGCCTGGGAGGACGCACCCCGCGCGGACACCCCTACGACGTGGTGGACCTGGCCATCGACGGGGACCACACCCTCGCGCCTCCTGCGAGCGTCCTGCACGGGTGCGCGGTCTCCACCGTCTGGGCCGGGGCCGGCACCCGGGTGCTCCTCGGTCGCGCCGTGACCGACCTGCTCGACGGGTATGCCGCCGCCCTCGACCCGCTCCTGCGTGCCGGCGAGGAGGTGGCCGGGGCCGCTCCTGCCGACGTCGTCGCCGACCTGCTCGACCTCGTGCCGCCCCAGCTCGTGGTCGTCGACGCCCTCGAGGCCGCCGTGGGTCCGGACGGCGGGCGCCTGCCCCGGCTGCTCGACACCGGCGCCCTCGTCGTGGGGACCGACGTCCTGGCCGTGGACGGAGCGGTCGCGGGGCTGCTGGGACAGGACCGCAGCAGCTCGCGGTTGTTCGCGGGCGCGTTGGCCCGGCGCGGGACAGGACCCGGGGACGGCCGGGTCCACGGGTTCGGGGACGGCCGCGGTGGCCCCTCGACCCGTTCCGGGGTCCGCGGGGCGGTCGTCCCGTTCGCCGGCACGCACGGCCCGCACCCGGCCGCTCGGGCGGCAGCGGTCCGCCTGGCGGCCGACCCGGAGCTCGAGCGGGTCCTGTCGGCCTCGATCGGCGGCCCGGACCCCGGGGCCGCCCCCGCCGACCCGGTGCTGGCGGTGGTCCGCGCCGTGCTCACCCCGCTGGTCGAGGCGGCCGCCGACGGGGTCGGGGCGTTCGCCCTGTCCGGGGTGGTCGACGCGGTCGCTGCGACCGCCCACGGGGTCCGCGCCTGGCAGACGGGGCTGGACAAGTCGGCGGTGCCCCGACGCGTGGTGCCCCTGGGGTTCGACCCCGGGTCGCTCGACGGCAGTGCCTACGACGGGCTGCCCGAGTTCTTCGCCGAGTTCGACGCCCTCGTCGGAGCCATGACGCCTCCAGCGGGTGGCGACGAGGCCCTGCGCTGGCGAGTGGTCGACGGTGCGACGGTCTTCGAGACCACGCGTGACCTGCCGGCGGACTTCGACGCGTTCGTCGCCCGCGTCGACGTGGCGGCCGGGATCAGCCTGATGGCCGACTACCTCGGCGGGAGGAGGGTCACGGTGCCCGGTGGTGCGCCCGGCACCACCCGCCAGGCCGAGCGCAACCTCTACCTCCCGCAGCCCAACTACCTCGCCCTGTGGGGTGGGGAGCCCATCGACGTCTGCAAGGTCGAGCTCGTCGAGCGCGGCCCCGAGGAGCACCGCCTCACCTGGCGAACTCTCCACAGCCCCAACGGTTCTGCTGTCTTCGACGACGGCTCCCTGACCTTTTCCCGGAGCGCCCGCGGCACGCTGGTCCGGGTGCGTGGGCGTCAGCTGTTCAGCCTGCCACCGTCGTGGGCCGGGATCGACCTGGCGGCCCTGCCCGAGCTCCGTGAGCCGTTGCTCGAGGAGGCCTACCGACGCTTCTTCACGACCACGTTCGACAACCTGGAGGCCTGTTTCGAGGGACGTGAGTTCCGCATCGGCAGGCCTCCCACGTCACCGACCGACCCCCTCCTCACGCGCTCCCTGGAGCTGCTGCTCGGCGCTGCCCGCTCCTGGGTGGACGACCGGGCACCCGAGGCCGCCCGGCCCGACAGCGCGGACGTCGACCTGCACGGCTTCCACCACGTCCGGGGCTCCCGGTGAGGGTGGCGGTCACCGGGGCCACCGGGCTCGTCGGCGGCCGCGTCGTCGAGGCCGCACGGGCCGCGGGGCACGACGTGGTGGCCGTGACCCGGCCGGGTTCGGGCGACCCGGGAGCACCCCTGCTGGTGGGAGGACTCCCGGTCCCCCGCAGGACCGCGGACCTCACCGACCAGGGGGCGCTGGTCGCTGCGCTGGAGGGGTGCGACGGGCTCGTCCACTGCGCCGCCGTCTACGCGTTCGGTGCAGCCCGGGCACAGGAGGTCAGCCGGGTCAACGGCGACGGCACCCGGTCCGTCCTTGCCGCTGCGGCCCGGGCAGGGGTGCGAAGAGCGGTCGTCACCTCCTCCTCGGTGACCCGTGGGTCGTCCGGCGCCGCCCGTTCGCGCACCGAGCACGACGTCCTCGGTGACGAACCCGCCCCCGCCTACTACGCCAGCAAGGTCGCCCAGGAGGAGGTGACGCTCGAGGCCTCGTCCGCACACGGCATACCCGTCGTGCTCGCGTTGCCGACGGTGGTCCTCGGGGGTCCGTTCGCGCGGCTCGCCCCGAGCAACGCCATCGTGCTGCGCTACCTGCTCGACCCCACGCGGAGCACCTTCCCCGGGGGCTGCAACGTGGTCGACGTGCGGGACGTGGGGGCCGGGCACGTCGCGCTGCTCGAGCGCGGCACCCCCGGCGAGCGCTACCTGCTCGGTGGCGAGGACGTCACGTGGCGCACGCTGCACACGTTGGTGTCCGACCTCGCTGGCCTGCCGGGACCCTTCGCCGAGCTCGATGCACCGAACGCCTGGGCGGTGGCGGCTGCGAGCGAGTGGTGGGCGTCGCTCACCGGGGCCTCGCCGCTGTCGACCCGCGACGAGGCCACCACGGTCGGCCGGTTCTACTGGTACTCCAGCGCGAAGGCCACCGACCTCGGGTATGCCGCGCGGCCGGCCCGCGCCGCCGTGGCCTCGTCCCTGGCGTGGTTGGCGGTGGGTCCCGACCTGCCGCGGTGGGCGAGGGAGGGGCTGCGCCTGCACCCGGAGGTGCGGGCCGCCCGCGAGCTCGTCCCGGCACCCCTCGTCGAGGCCGACGCCGTCAGTCCGCGACCTCGACGGTCACCTCCAGCGTGGCCTCGTCGCCGCCGCTGACCTCGATCGTGCCGGTGTAGCGCTGTCCGGGACGGACCAGGTCCGGGTCGAGGTCGGCCTCCACGCGGACGTGGTGCTCCTCGCCCGCACCGATGGTCACGCGCTCCGGGTCGACGCGCAGCTCCAGCGCCACCACGGTGCCGGTGGAATCGCGCAGCTCGCTGGCGGCGAGCTCGATCCGCCGTGGTCGGGGATGGCGGTTCACGACCGTCACCGAGGCCTGCGCCACCTGCCCGGAGGCGGCACGCAGGAGGACGGGCACGACCGCAGGGGCACCATCGCCGGTCCCGCCGGTCCCGCCGGTCCCGTCGGCCGCACCGGTCGCGGTGGCGGTCGGGGGCGGGGCGGTCCGTTGGCCCGGCCGGGCGCGGCTCCCGCGCGACCCCGCGCCGGCCGTCGTCGACTCGCTGATCACCCGTCCCGCCGCCCGACTGCCCAGGGCCAGCAGCTCACCGGCGTAGTCGAGTCCGAGGGCTCCGACCTCCCGCCAGTACCGGGCGCTCTCCCTCGTGACGGCGTCGACGTACGCCCGGCCGGTCGCCGTCCGGTCGACCTCGCCGGACAGGGTCGCCCGACCGAGGTCGATCGACTGCCTGGCCAACGACGACTGGGCCTGCAGGGCCGCCCGCGCCAGCTCCGTGATGCGGGCCAGGGTCTCGTCACCCCCACCGGTTCGTTCACTCATGGGTCCACCTCTCCTGGCAGCAGCATCCACAGTCACAGCCCACGTCGACCGCGTCGCAGGCCGCTGGAAGGACGACCACGGCCACCCGCTGGGGGCGCGCGCAGCCTTCGAACCGCACGTCGGCGTACGCCGTGGCACATCCCTGCACGTCACCGATGTCGCGGCCCTGTCCGCTGTTGCGCAGGGCGTCGAGCCTCGCCTGCCGCGCCTTGAGCGCCTCGTCGGCGTTCGTGGCACTGGTCGGCGCGGCAGGGTCCTGGGTGCCTGCGTCGGTCTTCGTGCCGTCGTCCTTCGTGCCGGGGTCGTCCTTGGCCCCCGGCCGGACGGCCACGAGGAGGCGGACGACCCGGTCCTCGCACCCGGCCAGCACGATCGACTCCTCCTCAAGCACCGCCCGGATGGCGAGGTCCTCGCCGTCGCAGGAGTGCCACGGGCCGACCTCGAGGGACACGGGGCGCTCACGCCGCCACGGATTGCGCAGGTGGAACGGCACGACCCGCATCTCCCCGATCCGGGCGTGGACGATGACGTCGGCGTCCGGCACGCAGCAGCGGCACGGGTCGTCGCAGCCGCAGCCCTGGGACCCCTCGCGGTGTTCGTCACAACCGCAGCCACAACCACGGCCATGAGAGTGACGGCGGCCCCGGCCGCCTTCTGCGCGCTCACCACAGCCGCAGCCCCGGGACCCCTCACCGTGCTCACCGCAGCCGCAGCCGTGGGGGCGACCGCGGCCCGCTCCCCCGTGCCCGTGCTCGCCGCAGCCGCAGCCCTCGGTGCACCGACCTCCGTGGTCGTGGTGCCGGCCCCGGTGCGGACCGGGTGGTGCCGCGGGGGCGGGGGTGAGCCAGGGCGCCATACCCCCCGCGGGCGCCCAGGCCCGCGCCCACTGGTCCCAGGCGGTCGTCGACTGGTCGACCCACTGCTGCACGGCCTCGGTGACGCCGTCGCGCAGGGTGGCGAGGTACTCGGGTGCGGTGGTGCTCATGACGGTCTCTCCGATGCAGTGCGGGGAAGGACGACGACGTCGAGGTCGGCAGTGCCGACGGGGACGCGGGCGGTGTGCCGACGAGTGGGGTCGAGCCCCTTGGGCACGATGACGTGCGCGGCGACCCGCACCGTCGTGCCCGGCTGGACCACGACCGGCTCGAGGAGGGCGAGGTCGATGTCAGGGCCGGGATCGGGTCCACCGTCGTCGGTTCGCGCACGTTGCAGCGCCGCGAGCGGCACCTCGACGTTGCCGTCGTTGCCGACGGTGAGGGTCAGCTCCTGCGTGCCCTCGGTCGCCAGGACCCGGCGAGGGCTCACCCTCAGTGCCACGGTGGGTTCGACCCGAAGGACGACCTGCCGGCGCAGGCCGCCGACCTCCACCTCTGCCCGGTGGTCCCCCGGCGGGGTGCCCGGGTCGAGCCGCACCGACAACGGCACCTCGGCCGTGGCCCCGGGCGCGATGACCGCGGCCGCGGAACCCACGACGGGGTCATGCCCCTCCCGGTGGAGCGCGAGCCCACGGATGGCGAGACGCTGGTCCACCGCGTTCTCGACCGACACGGTGGCCCGCAGCTGCCCGGGGGGCCCGGTCAGGACGATGCCGTCCTCCACGGTCGCAGCTGCCGTGGCCGCCGTGGCCGTCGTGGCAGCGCGGGCGGCGCGGGCGGCGTCCGGTTTCGGGGCGGCGCGGGCGGCGCGCGCAGCGCCCGGCTTCGGGGCAGCGGTCTTGCGGCGGGTGGTCGGCACGGTGGCGTCCTGGCTCAGAGGTCGATGACGACGGGTCCGCGGTGCTCGGGCCGGATGTGGGCCGTCGTGCTGCCGCGCACGGTGATCGCGAACAGCTCGAGGCCGAGGACCGACCAGCTCCACTGCTGGTCGTACGGCACGCACACCTCGGTCGCCGGCGGGGGGCCGAGCTCGAGCCGGACGCAGGTGTCGACGGCCACCGGCTTGAGGTCGACCGAGGCGGTGGTGTCCACGCTCGACGCCGAGTCGAGCCGCGAGGTCGTGTTCACCGTCGACGTCGTCGTGACCGGTGCCAGGGTGATCGCCGAGTCCGTGTGCACGGTGTTCTCGCCGTTGTTGGTGTTCGTCGTCCCGCCGGCCAGGGTCAGCTTCATGTCGTCGAGACCGGCCAGGGTCGAGTTCACGTCCGCCGTCACGTCGGAGGTGAAGGTGTTCCCGCCGAAGACGGTGGTGTCGATCGTGTAGTCGGCCATCAGGGTGCTCCTGCCGGGCTGGAGGTCTCGGGACTGACGAGGTAGGAGTGGTGGAACCCCAGCCGGGGGTCACCCCACGGCGCGAGCCCCGGGTCGAACTCCTGCAGCTCGGGCATGACGATCCGGTCCCGCACCTCGAGGGACGGGTAGTCGTAGACGGTGATGTGGTTCTGACCACGGTTGGCCGTGAACAGCAGCGTCTGGTCGGCCGAGAGCTGGCAGGCGTAGATGCCGTCCACCAGGGCGCCGCGACTCACCCGCAGCGACTCGGCATACAGGTGGGCGTTGCCGAACACGTTGCCCCGCATGAAGGACTCGGCCATCGAGCTGGCCGACTGCCTCGTGAGCGCCAGGCTCTCCAGCGCACCGGGGTGCTCGTCGATGAGGCGGTGCTGACTGAGGGTCAGCAGGTCGACGAACACCACCGTGTGGCTGCCACCGGTGCAGAAGATGAGCTCGGAGTCCGAGATCGTCACGTCCGAGTTGATGTGGGCCGGCAGGTCACGGTCGGCAGCCCAGTGCCGCACGACCCGCCCCTCCTCCGCGTCGATCTCGAATGCGTACTGGCGCAGCCAGGCCATGCCCCAGTGCTCCCAGTCCGAGCGGTCAGCAGGGTTGACCCTGAAGGAGATCGCGTAGAAGACGTCGAGGACGGGATGGCACACGACGTGCCAGCAGGTCGTCGGCAGCTCGATCCGCCTGACGTCACCGGTGACGGTGTCGAGGATGCCCACCTCTCGCGCCTCGCCGCGCGTGGGGTGGTCCATCCCCCCGTAGACGATGTACCGGCCGGATGCCGTGCGCTTCATGGCGTGCGGGATCTTCAGGCTGTGCGGCGCGAGCTGCTCGGCCTTGGTGAGCCGGTTGACGTCGAACTTCCACAGGTGCTCACCGATCGACGTGACGAACTGGGTGTCGTCGAGCCAGACCAGGTGGGTGCTTCCCTTGATCGTCGTGTCGGGAACCTCGAACCGCAGGGTGGAGACGCGGTCGGCCTCCTCGAGCGTCGCGAGGTCGTAGAACAACAGGTGCTGACCGGTGTTGCCCAGGAAGCCGATCCGACGGGTCGGGTCCACGTTGGGTGCGTGCCCGCCAGAGGCACCGGCGAAGTACGTGACCTTGTAGGCGTGGTCGCCCGTGACGGGGTCGTAGTGGAAGAGGCAGACGCCGGCCCGGCCCTCGAGCCCGTTCAGCCCGTTGCCGTCGAGGGCGACGTGAAATGCGTATGGGTACGTCCGCATAGGTTCCCCGGCCTGCTGCACCACCCGGTGACCCCACCGGCCACCAGAACTCACGGTAGCGGCGCCCCCAGCGCACCGATAGGGCCCCACAGCAAACGATCATGGCCAATCCCATTCACCCGCAAGCGAATTCGCGCCCGATCCGTTGTGCTTTGTGCCGGTATGACGAGTGTGCGACTCTCCCGACCACGCCGCCCTGCGACGGGAGGTCAGTTCTCGCAGCCCACACCGTCACCGTCGCGGTCGAGCTTGCGGGAGTAGCCGGGGTCGCCCACCGAGATGGGGTCTGCACCGGCGGCCCGAACCGCGTCGCAGTTGGCGTAGTAGACGTCGGCCTGCGCAGCACTTGCCGCCGCGGCAGCATCGGCGGCCGCTCTGGCTTGCGCCGCAGCCACCTCCTTCGCCTTGGCCTTCGCCGCGGCCTCGGCCTTGGACTTCGCCGCAGCAAGCGCTCTCGCCTTTGCCTGCGCGACCGCTGTCGCCTTCGCCTTCGCCGCCGCGGCAGCCTTGGCCTTGGCAGCCGACTCGGCCTTGGCCTTGGCGGTGGCCAGCGCCTTGGCCTTGGCGGCCGCGACGGCCTTGGCTGCCGCGGCAGGGTCGGCCGTGGCCGAGGAACGTGTCGACGGCGTCGCAGCCTGGGCGGCGAGCGGTTGAGCGTCGGCCGACAGCTCGACCGTGTCGGCCCCGCCGCATGCAGCCGTCATCGCGATGACCATGACGGCCAGACCTGTCTTGATCGTCCAGGTGTTGCGCATGTTTTTCCCCCAGGTGAATTGGTGGGGACAGTACGCGCCGATTGTCGCCTTGGCGCCGGCTTTCGCGGCAACAGGTCCTTCCGGACCAGCGCGTGGTCGCATCCACCCGCGTCGGGTCGGTTAAAGACTTGGTCAACTACGTCATCTGGCGTAACCCCGGGTCCACGACGGTCGATCACCACGGTGGAAGGAACCAGTCCCCCCGAGCAGCAAGGAACCTGACATGGCCCGCACGCTTCCCATCAGGCGCAAGGTCCTCGGTGCCGGCGCAGCCGCCGCCGTCCTCGGCGCCATCGGCTTCAGCGCCGCCCAGGCCGCCACCAGTCCCGTCTCGCACGCCCGACCGGCGGTGTCCGTCACCACGTCCTCCGACGACACGGCAGAGCCCACGGAGTCCGAGACGACCGAGCCCACCGAGACCGAGACGTCCGAGACCTCCGAGCCCACGGAGTCCGAGACGACCGAGCCGACCGAGACCGAGACCTCCGAGCCGACCGAGACGTCTGCGACCTCGGAGGCCACGCACGGTGACCACTCGCACAGCGGCCACTCGCACACCGCCACGGCCACCGAGACCGGTGACGACAACGGCGACGACAACCGCGACGACGCCGACGACCAGGGCGAGGACCAGGGCGAGGACCAAGGTGACGACCACGGCCACGATGCCACCCACACCACGACACCCACGGCCAGCTCCACGACCACCACGCACGACGACGAGGGAGACGACCAGGGTGACGACGGTGACCACGGTGACCACGGCGGCGACCACGGCGGCGACCACGGCGGCGACGGCGGCGACGGCGGCGACCACGGCGGTGACGACTGACCGGGGACCACTTATCCCGGGACTGCACACGGCGGGTCGGACGCTGGGACCCTGAACCCGTGCATCCCGTCACCGACGAGCTGGTCGCCGCGGCGACAGACGGCGAACCCGGGGCGCTGCGCTCGATCTACGAGGCGCTGGCGCCCCGGGTTTCGGGGTACCTGCGGTCGCACGGGTCCAGCGATCCCGAAGGCCTGACGCAGGACGTCTTCCTCACCCTGTTCCACCGGCTGCCCGACCTCACCGGTGGTGCGGCCGGGCTGCGGACCTTCACGTTCTCCCTGGCTCACGCCCGTGTCGTCGACGAGCTGAGGACCCGGCAACGGCAGCCGGGCAGCGTGCCGTACGAGCCCGAGACGGACCAGCGGACCAGCGACTCGGCAGAGACCGTTGCGGTGCGCACCCTGGGCACGCAGCAGGCACTGGCCCTCGTGGAGGGCCTCAACCAGGGACAACGCGACGTCGTGCTGTTGCGCGTCGTCGCCGGCCTCAGTCTCGAGGAGACGGCCACGACCCTCGGCCGTTCCGTGGGATCGGTCAAACAGCTCCAGCGCCGCGGCCTGCTGGCCCTGCGAGCCACCGCACACGACCTGGGCGTAACCCCGGGAACGGATCGACGATGACACCTGACGACATGACACTCCCATCCCAGCCCGGTGACGACTCCCTCGACGAGCGCACCGCCGAGGGCATCCTCTGCGGGGACCTGCCCTCGGGCGACGCAGCACTGGATGCTGCCCTCGACGCGCTGCGGGTCCTTGGCCAGGACCCCGCCCCCGAGCCCGTCGGCGAGCTCGCCGTCCTGCTGACGTCCGGGGCGTCCGGCGCGTCCGGCGCATCCGGCGCATCCGGCGGAGGATCCGCGGTGCCGCGGCCCGCTGACGAGCTCGGCCGTCGCCGTCAGGGGCATGCTCGTCACCTCGCCACGGGGACGACAGCAGTCGCCGGCATCCTGTTGGTGACGGCCACCGCGGCCGCGGCGATCGGTGGCTTCCGGGCCGAACGGGCCCCGGCGTCACCCACCCTGCCCCCCGCCGTGGTCGTGCACCCCGGGAGCCCGCACCCTGCCGGCACGACGCCGAGCAGGCTCCCGGTCGTCCCCCCGATGCCCGAGGCCACCGGTGGCCTTGCCGGCGTCGGTGCCGACAAGCCCACCGACGACCACGCCGACGACCATGCAGGCGACTCCGCGACGACTCCTCGCGACGCGAGCTCCCACGGTGCAGCAGCGGCCACCACAGGTCGCCACGGCGACGAGAGCCAGCACGAGCAGGGCCGGGACGGCGAGCACGGTGATGGGGACGACGACCAGGCCTCCTCGGTCCCCCGGACCTCGGAGTCGCCCGACGACGACGCGAGCTCCGCATCGCACGGTGACGACACCGACGAGAGCACCGGGACCAGCACCCACGGGGGTGATGACGACTCGGGCGAAGGGAACGACACCTCGTCGGACGACGGCTCCGGACGCAGCGGTTCGGGCAGCGGCTCCGGCGGTTCGGACGATGGCGACCGTGGGTCCGACGTGGCGCAGGGAGCGCCCCTCACCAGTCCGTGATGGTCCGGCGATCGACCGGCGACCCGTCCCCGCGCGGCACGTCCATCGTCGGTGGGCGGCTCAGCCCTTGAGCTCGGGGAACTGGTCGTCCCGGAACTCCTCGGACAGCGACCGTCCACCGTCGAACGCGCGCTGCTCCCGGTCGCGCAGCTCCACGCGGCGGATCTTGCCCGAGATGGTCTTGGGCAGCTCGAAGAACTCCACCCGGCGAACCCGCAGGTATGGCGCGAGGTGCTCACGCGCGTAGCCGAGGATCGCCTTGGCCGTCTCGGCGTCCGGCTCCCACCCGGCCGCCAGCGCGACATACGCCTTGGGGACGGCGAGCCGCGTGGGGTCGGGGGCGGGCACCACTGCCGCCTCCGCCACGGCAGGGTGTTCGATGAGGACGCTCTCCAGTTCGAAGGGGGAGATCTTGTAGTCGCTGGCCTTGAAGACGTCGTCGGTGCGGCCGATGTAGGTGATGTAGCCGTCCGCGTCCCGGGAGGCGACGTCGCCGGTGTGGTACCAGCCGTCAGCCATCGCGTCGGCCTGGCGTTGCGCGTCGCCGAGGTAGCCGGTCATGAGGTTGACGGGGTGCTTGGACAGGTCGAGGACGATCTCGCCCTCCTCGCCCTCCACCCCCGTCAGGGGATCGACGAGCGCCACCGGCACCCCGGGCATCGGCCGGCCCATCGAACCCGGCTTGAGGGGTTCCCCCGCGATGTTGCCGATCTGCAGGGTCGTCTCCGTCTGTCCGTACCCGTCCCGGATGGTCAGGCCCCATGCCTTCTCGACCTGGCTGATGACCTCGGGGTTGAGCGGCTCCCCGGCGGCCAGCAGCTCGCGCAGCGCCCCGCTCCCGCCACCGAGGTCGGCCTGGATCAGCATGCGCCACACCGTCGGCGGCGCACAGAACGTCGTCACCCCGGCCCGGCGGATCTGGTCGAGCAGCGACGCCGCGTCGAACCGCGCGTAGTTGTAGACGAAGATCGTCGCCTCGGCGATCCAGGGGGCGAAGAAGCACGACCAGGCGTGCTTGGCCCAGCCCGGCGAGCTGATCGCGAGGTGCACGTCGCCGCGACGGCCGCCGATCCAGTACATGGTCGACAGGTGGCCGACGGGGTAGGAGACCTGCGTGTGCTCGACGAGCTTGGGCTTGCTGGTCGTCCCGGACGTGAAGTAGACGAGCAGCGGATCGGTCGCAGCCGTGACTGTCTCGAACGGATGTCCTTGCGCGGCATGGGAGTCCGCGTAGTCGTGCCAGCCGTCGCCACCACCCACGGCGACACGCAGGTAGTCCCCGGGCACCTCCTCGAACTTCGCGGTGTCGGCGAGGTTGGCGACCACCACCCGCGCCCCGCCACGGTCGACGCGGTCACGCAGGTCGGCCGGCCCGAGCGCCGCGGTGGTCGGCATGATGACGGCACCCAGCTTGGCGACGGCCAGCATCGTCTCCCAGAGCTCGACCTGGTTGCCGAGCATGAGGAGCACGTGGTCGCCCTTGGAGACCCCGAGCCCGGACAACCACACCGCCACCTGGTCCGAGCGGGTCGCCATCTCGTCGTAGGTGATCCGCTGCTCGGAACCATCCTCCTCGACGACCCACAGGGCCAGCCGCTCGTTCCCTCGCGCCACCGCGTCGAACCACTCGACCGCCCAGTTGAACGTCTCACCCACGTCCGGCCAGCGGAACTCTGCCAGGGCCCGCTCGTGCTGCCCGGAGAGGCTGACGAGCTGGTCACGTGCCGATCGGTATGCCGCGGTCGCGGGTGTGGTGGCCATGGCACCTGACCCTCCTACGGGACCGCAGGCACCGCAAGGGCACGGCGACCGCCCCACCGTCCCTGGCGGGATGCGGGGCGGGGTCACGCTGGTTCCTGCGCAGCCCGTCGGGCCAGGAGCTGGTCATAGCTGCCCAACGTCAGGTCCCACTGCACCCGTTCACCCCCACCACCACCGCCGCTGCTGGCACCTCCGCTGCCGGCACGTCCGCCGCTGGTACTGCCGCCGGGGTCGCGCACGACCTGTCCGGCCAGGCGTCGGGAGTGCACGATCGTGTGGTGCCGCCCGCACAGCAACGCCGCATTACCCAGGTCCGAACGACCGAAATCGGCCCAGTGCACCAGATG
>NZ_LMGM01000001.1:2072046-2072498 GCF_001427915.1 Phycicoccus sp. Root563
TGCAACCCCCGTCACGCAACCACAGCCGGCGCACCTGAGCCGTGGTGAACAACCGCACCACCCGGCCCTGGTCCACCACCTCACCGCCCGACCCCAACACCACCGGCAACACCGACGCCTCACACGCCAACCGGCGCACCGTCTCCGGGGCGACCAACACCTCGGCGTCCGGACCACCGACCGTCACCCCCGCCCCACGCACACCACTGGCCAGAGCAGCCCAGTCCATCGTCACCACCAGCTGGGTCTTCGCGTTCGGACCCACCCCCTCACCCGCTGCCACAGCCCGGCGCACCAACGCCACCAACGCCTCACCCCGACGCCGGTCACAGCTCCGCAGGTCCCGCTCACCGTCCACCGGCCTGGGTGCCGACAACGGCCCCAACGCCGCCTCCAGCACCGCCCTGCCCTCGCTGTCCAGCACCAGCCGGTACTCCGCAACCCCGGTCCCG